>JAQTUP010000005.1 GCA_028707275.1 Gallionella sp.
TGGCGCGTGTTGCCGCCGACGGCGAATGGGATGAGATGATTCCATGAAAGTGTCCACTAAAAATTGGTGGACACTATGCTCTTAGCTTTCGCTAACGGAATCAATATGGTGCGGCTGGACGCTTACGGTACCGTTGCGTCAAGGGCGCCCTGAAGCACTGGCGCTGCTGGGTGCAATACGTCCAGGAGCTTCCTCGCGGCGACAATCTGGTCAGGGCTCGGACGGCAGTACATAGGAGACCTTGGTGTCATCGACCTTCACAATTCCACGGTCGCAAAGGGACGCGAACAACTGAGCAAGTTGCTGCTCGGAGAGCTCTTTCTTGAATAGAGCGTGGAGTGTGTTGAGAAGGGTCTTCTGGGTTCGCGGCTTCGATGCCTTACGGCGCACGAGGTCTGCAACAACGAGTTCGATTTGTGCGTCCGGGGCGGCAGGGAGCGAGGGCTTGAAGCACGGAATGTCTGTGATGCAGGTAGACCTCTGAGCAAAGATCTTCTTTCTCTTGAGGTGCTTTATCAGGGGATCGAACCCCGAGTCTTTGGAAATAATGTGAAAGTAGGCAGATGGGTCTTCGGCCGAGAGAAGGCCTATGTAATAGGCGATGTGAAAGTCGAGTGCGTTGTTCCCTGCGGTTTCAAGCACAACATATTCGGCGTTACTGCCGAGAGCCTGGAGAGATGACGCCAATGCGACCGGAATCTTTGACTGATTGGGGCCGAGAAACAGCTTTACCTTGAACGATCCATCCTTGAGCAGCCCGAAATCCTTGGGTTGGACGTTCTCGAAATCGACGAGGATAAAATTTGTTCGCATGGGGATGAAGAGCTCTGACGTGCGGCTAAGGAGCGCCTCGCTTCTGTGGCGTCCCGTTTGAGCGCTGGATTAGAGGCTTGTCATAAGCATCTACGTAACTATCTATGAGTCTGCGTATCATGCGCTGATACTGGGTATGGTGTTTTGTTGCTTCAGATTTGAAGAACTCAATGCTCTTTTTGCTAAGAGCAATGGTAATTTTCACACCTTCTTCACGAAAGGCAAGTGCCTCAGGTGGAGGAAGAAAGTCTTGAATGATCTTCGCCTCAATGGGTTCATTGGTGTATTTGATTTTCGCGTTCATAAATTGCCTTGCCCTTTCGCCAGTAACCTGCGCCAAATATGCGAATCAGACCGTTCCGGTAGGTAAAACGAACGGTAAGAATGCCGTCATCAACCTCGCCAAAACAGAAATAACGTTTTTCAGTTTCACTGTGAGCAATGTCTTCGGCTATGATCCGGCGTGGGTCAGCGAAGGCATACTGTGCAAGAGAAAATGGTATTCCATGCTTTTCCTGATTTTCATTATCCTTGTTTGTATCCCACTCAAACTGCGATTTTTTCATGGCAGCAGATTAGCATAGTGGGAGAACAAATTCCATATAAAAATATGGTGATTCATCTGTGCAGCAGGCAAACCTTCAACCTAAAATTGAGGCGCGCCGCGCTTTTGCGGCGTCGCACTCGAATGCAGGCCGAGGACGTTTATTCATTTGTAATCATGCGCATGAAAAATAGTTGCATCAGGTAAAGCCTCCCTTTTCTCGCAAGCAAGTACAAGGCAATTTAGCATGGAATGTTGGATTGTGAGAACTGACCCCGCGCCCGGAGCTTAATGTCAAGACCCCGCCGCTTATTTCATGTCGTAAGCCACTTGAGCAAATGAATTGCTATGGGTAAAGCAACAACAATAACGGCAAACTTGGCAAGAACTGCCCAAACTTTGCTGCCGATGTATTTATTGGCAGCCTTCCAAACACCGACATAAACAACAAAGTAGTAACAAGCAAAAAGACCCCAGACAAGTTTTATAAGATCGCCTTCTGGCTCTGGATTAAGAGAGAAAATGGCGACAACCCAAACGATACCGCCCAACACACCGTAAACCCAGTAGGTCATAGCAAGGCCGAGATTGCCAGTGAATAGATTTTCCACAAAACTTGAGAAGGCGTCTTCACGCATCATGGAAATGTCCAGCACGCTTTCAGCAGTTACATGCGGATTCATTGCAATAAAAGCATTTTTGGCAGCATTAAAGCTGATTGCCGTAACTGAACTACAATTTTCTTTGCCATCGTAGACATATTTTACTTTGTATGTGGCCATATTATTCTCGCGGTAATTGCCTAATGTAAAGTAGAGGGGCTGCGCGCTTTTGCGCAGTCCCTCTCGACGGCCAAGTTAGCCGCCAATTTTGCCAGCCAATCCGCCGACTATTGCGGCTACGACTGGGTGTGCAAGGAATTCAGCGAACTTCGACTTGGCCGCCTCTTTTTCGGGGGCTGTGACACTTGACGCTTCGATTTTCGTGAGAAGCTCCGCGAGTGAAAGCGACATGGCTTGCGCGGTTATGGAGTGGCCAGCAACATTGATTTTTCCTGTTACGGGGCCATTAAAAGTGATGTGGGACACTGGCTTCTCCTGATGTAGTTTGGCGTATAAGGGACAGTCCGAGAAATGGAGTGGTTCGACATGGCTCCAAAACCAGCGCCAGTCTTTCCCTTCTGGCGCAGGATCTTTTTCGATGACCCGCTCGGCAATTTGCCGATCAATGTCATCTTTTATCCGAATGAGCGTACTGCCAAAAAGTTTGAATGTATCGAAAGAAACTTCGGGACAGAAATTTGAATAGCAATTCGGGTTTTCACTACCGGAGATTGACGTTCCTGTTTCGGCAGTCGCGGGAGCGAGTTCGTGTGCTTGCCACTTGGCGAGAGTGGTATCATGCAATTCTTTCGTCATTCGCGTTGTGATGTCCTTGTCAGAGAGAAGTGCGGTGCTTTCAAAGTATCGTGGGCAACGGTGAATGCTCGCGTAAGGGCAACGGCCCAACATACCTTTCCGCTCGCTTTGCGACGAGTACCAAGCAAGATCAGGATAGATGAGGGGCATAGCGTTCCTATTGGCGACTAATGTTACGTGGACAGAACTTTTCAAATGTATGCAGGAGCGTGTTCTGTATAAGCAGTCCTGACATACTGTAACCTGCTGATTCTACATGATCACGTGGGTGTTATATGTAACCACCTCCTGCATACTCAGCACCTCAGCTGCCGGGAGTTGTGCGCGAACGCATCCGGAGGATGCGCCCGCTCGTATAAAAAATCTGTGCGGACAGGATTAGGCACTTTATTTCCTTTTACGGCAAGTGGGATTATAACGGGCATGGCAAAGAGGCCACCCCACTGATAATGATACTCGCCAGCTACCAGCTACCAGCCATCAGTC
The DNA here is from genome assembly GCA_028707275.1 of Gallionella sp. Classification (GTDB taxonomy): domain Bacteria; phylum Pseudomonadota; class Gammaproteobacteria; order Burkholderiales; family Gallionellaceae; genus Gallionella. The sequence continues at coordinate 3,262 of JAQTUP010000005.1, forward strand.
AGCCGCCAGTAGCTTGTAGCCTGTTTTTGATTTTCCGATTCCTTGATGCGCGCGAGCATCGCTACCCGTATAATTCGGCCATTGCAATTTATATGGTTGTTCATCATGCTTTGGCTCAAGGCGTTTCATATCATCATGGTGGTCTCCTGGTTTGCGGGCTTGTTTTATCTGCCGCGACTCTTCGTCAATCATGCGATGGCGGCTGAGCCTGCCGAGATCGCTCGCTTAAAACTGATGGAGGGCAAGCTTTATCGTTTCGTCACGCCGATCGCCTGGCTGGCGATAGCCTCAGGACTCGGCTTATGGTTCATCTACGGTTTTGCAGGCGGCTGGCTGGACGCCAAGGTGGCGCTGGTCGTGGCGCTCTACGCTTATCACCATTACTGCGGCATACTGGTCAAACGCTTTGCTGCAGATGAGAATGCCCGCAACCACGTTTTTTACCGGTTTTTCAACGAAATTCCCGTCATCATTCTGGCCATCGTGGTCATTCTGGTCACGGTAAAACCCTTCTAGCACTCGCGATCACGGCGCGGGCAACTGAAGGGGACGGTGCGGGCACACTGCCCGCCTGTATTTTTAGAGGTTTACTATGACTGATTTTTTTGCTCCCTGCCCGCGCGGCCTGGAAACCGTATTGTTTACCGACCTGGTCGAAATGGGCGCACAGAACGTGCGCGCCACCGAGGGCGGCGTGCATTTCTCCGGCGACTGGCCGCTGTGTTACCGCGTCAATCTGCAAAGCCGTGCGGCCAGCCGCGTGCTGTGGCGCGTCAAGGACGCGTACTATCGCACCGAGCAGGATATTTACAAGGCGGTGTTCGACCTGCAATGGGAGCGCTGGTTTAACGTCACGCACACCATCAGGGTGAACACCACGGCGATACGCTGCGCGTTGAAAAGCCTGGAGTTCATCACCTTGCTGGTCAAGGATGCTGTCTGCGACCGGTTTCGCGCACACTGCGACGAGCGCCCGAGCGTCGATACTTTGACGCCTGACGTGCGCATACACGTGTTCATCGAAGACGAAAAGCTGATGCTCTATCTGGATACTTCGGGCGATCCGTTATTCAAACGCGGCGTGCGTCAGCACACCAATATTGCGCCGATCAGGGAAAATCTGGCGGCGGGCATCCTGCGTCTGTCCGGCTGGACGCCCGGCACGCCGCTGCTCGACCCGATGTGCGGCAGCGGAACTTTTCTGATCGAAGCGGTGCAGATGTCGCTGAATATTCAGCCCGGCATTGCGCGCGGTTTTGCCTTCGAGAAACTGCTCAACTTCGACAAACCGGTGTGGCAGGCGATGAAGGATGCGGCCATCGCGGCGCAATTGCCGCCAAAACCGCTGGAAATCTACGGCAGCGATATGTATGGCGATGCGATGAAAACCGCCTGGCGCAATCTGCATGACGCGGGGCTGTCTGACTGCGTGGAGCTCAATCAGGGGAATATTCTGGAAATCACAGCGCCTGCCGATCACGGCATCATGGTGGCGAATCTGCCCTATGGCGAGCGCATGGGCGAGCTGGATGAGCTGGCGGAGCTGTACCCGAAACTGGGCGATGCGCTCAAGCGCAAATTCGGCGGCTGGACGGCCTATCTGTTCACCGCTGACAAGGCCATTTTGAAGCTGATGCGCCTGTCGCCGTCCAAACGCACCCCGCTGTTCAACGGCGCGATTGAATGTCGTCTGCTCGAATACAAGATCGTCTCGGGCAGCAACCGGCCAAGCAAGTAGTTCGCCGGTGGCTAGTTCCTTCCCCCTTGCAGGGGGAAGGGTAGGATGGGGGTGGAGCGGAACGAGGGGGTCGTTGAAATATAGGTGTTTCTACCCTCTCCAAATCAACTTCGCCGGTGGCAGACCGGCCGCTGGTTACTTTCTTTTGTGTTGCCAAAAGAAAGTAACCTAAGAAAAGGCAACCCCGGCTTGCCGTCTCCGCCTGCCTGTCGTAAGCAGGGCAGGCGGGGATGCCCTAGACAGTCAGCAAACAACGGGGCTGCGCAACTCGCACGATCCGCTGCGCGCCCACGTAATTAAGCTTGCCCAACCGTTGTTTGCCTTTCTGCCTGTATACAGGCAGTCTTCGGCGGCGCACAGGGGTTTTAGGTGGAACGCCAAGGTTACTTCTCAAAATAACTCATCAACCCTGACTTTAGAGCTTGTACGTAACATCAGTGATGTAATCTGCATAACGCGGGTCTGTCCGCTATAATCAGAACCTGACTTTCTTCGCGGGTGCAATCATGAATAAAATCGTCAAATATGCCCTGTTGGGTACGGGCGCCGTGGCGGGGGTTGCCGTGGCAGGTGCGGCCTATCTGGCGGCGACTTTTGATCCGAATGATTATAAAGAACAGATCATTAAGGCTGTAAAAGACAATCGCCAGCGCACCTTGCATCTGGACGGCGACATCAAGTTGACATTTTTCCCCAGCATCGGGGCGAATCTGGGCAGTGTCACGCTGTCCGAATTCAAGAGTGATCAGAAATTTGCATCCATTGAAAAGGCGAGTGTGTCGTTGGCGCTGATGCCTCTGTTCAGTCGCCAGGTGGAGGTAAGCGAGGTGTTGCTGAGCGGACTGAGCGCAACCCTGATCAAGCACAAGGATGGCACCAGCAATATCGACGACCTGTTAGGCGGCGAGCAAAAGCCCAAGACTGAAAGCCAGCCGATCAAGTTCGACATCAAATCTGTCACCATCGAAAAAACCAATCTCGCCTACCTCGATGAAGGAACCGGCAATCAATATGCCATCAAGGACCTGAATCTTGTGACCGGGCGCATCGCCAACGGGGTGCCGGGCAAGATCAAACTGTCGGCAGGGTTGCAGGCGAATCAGCCTAAGCTCGATATCACCACGAAACTTGCGACCACGCTCACTTTTGACCTGGACCTGGGGCAGTATCAGCTGGCCGATATGGATTTGGAGGTCAACGGCACGGCACTCGACATCAGCAATCTCAAGCTCAAGGCGACGGGGGATGCGGGGGCGAATCTGTCTACGCAGGAATTTACCTCCAACAAATTCAAACTGAATGCGTCGGGTCTGAAGGTCAAGGATAACTTCGATGTCAGTCTGGATGCTCCCTCGCTTAGCCTGACTCAGGATAAATTTTCAGGCGGAATGCTGGCGCTCAATGCCAAACTCGACGGGGCGCTCGGCAATATCGTAGCCACCCTGTCCATGCCTGAAATCAGCGGCAATGCCAAATCCTTCAAGATCGGCGCGCTCACGCTCGATCTGGATGTAAAACAGGCAGAACAGGCTTTCAAGGTGAAGCTCACCTCGCCGCTGTCGGGTGATTTTGAAGCGCAACAATTTGATCTGAGCAATCTGATTCTGGCGGTGAGCGCCACAGGCGACAAGCTGCCGAACAAGTCTGTCAGCAGCCAGATGAAAGGCCGCGTGAAGCTCGATGCTGCAAAGCAGATCGTCCAGGCGAATCTGGCGGGCGGTTTATTGCAAAGTCAGGTTAAGGCCAAAGTGGAGGTGAACGGCTTTGCCGATCCTGCGATTCACTTTGATGTGGACGTGGATCAGTTTGACGCCGACCTGTATATGCCGAAGAAGGCGGAGGCAAAATCCGCCACGCCTGAACAGCCTCTGGATCTGTCCGCGTTGCGCGCACTCAATCTCGATGGCAGCTTGCGTATCGGGCAGCTTAAAGCCGCGAATGTCAAATCGACTGCGGTGCGTCTGGATTTGAAGGCGCATAAAGGCCAGCTCAGCGTGAATCCATTGTCGGCCAAACTCTATGACGGCAGTTTAAACGGCAGCCTGAGCGTCAACGCACAGGCGACTCCTGTTATCGCGGTCAATCAAAACTTGAGCGGCATCAATGTCGCGGCGCTGACTCGCGATGCGGCAGAATTTGATATGCTCGAAGGGCACGGAAATGTGGGGGTGAATCTCACTATGCAGGGCAATACCGTCAGCGCGATGAAGAAGGCGATGAACGGCAACCTGTCGCTGAATCTGACTGACGGCGCGATCAAGGGGATCAATATTGCGAAAAAGCTGCGCGATGCGCAGGGGATGTTGGGCAAGACGCAAACCCAGTCGGCCAACCAGAGCGAGAAGACTGATTTTAGCGAACTCAAGGCAAGCTTCAAGGTGAATAACGGCGTGGCGCACAACGACGACCTGTCGATGAAATCGCCGCTGTTGCGCCTGAGTGGTGCGGGCGATATCGATATAGGCCGCGACAGCATGAATTATCTTGCCCGTGCCACGCTTGCCAAAACCCTGGAGGGGCAGGGAGGGCGCGATGACGTTGGCGGTATCACCGTGCCGGTACGCGCGTCAGGCCCGTTCAGCGATTTGAAATATACGCTGGATTTCGGCGCGATGGTCGAAGGGGTTGCGAAGCAGAAAATCGAAGCCAAGAAAGAAGAAGTCAAAGCCCGCGTGCAGGATCAGCTTCAGAACAGTCTGAAGGGGTTGTTCAGGTAAATGCCGACCAGGGTTGTTTTTTCATCAGCGCTCATCGCCTGGCAGCGGGTGTCCGGTCGTCACGGCTTGCCCTGGCAGGGCGGTGATGCCTACCGGGTGTGGCTGTCCGAGATCATGCTGCAACAGACGCAGGTGGTCACGGTCATCCCCTATTTTCAGCGCTTCATCGCGTCTTATCCGACCGTCGCGGCCTTGGCATGCGCCAGCGAAGAAGAGGTGCTGGAACACTGGAGCGGGCTGGGCTATTACGCGCGCGGACGCAATTTGCACCGTGCCGCGCAGATGATTGCCGCGCGGCACGAGGGCGAGTTTCCCCGCAGGCATGAGCTGATGCTGCAATTGCCCGGTATCGGGCGCTCGACTGCGGCCGCCATCTGCGCGCTGGCCTTCGGCGAAAGCCGGGCGATCCTTGACGGCAACGTCAAACGCGTGTTGGCGCGCTATTGCGGAATCGGCGGGTCTCCTGCCTTAAAGCCGGTCGAGGCGTTGCTGTGGCAGCAGGCCGAACGGCTGTTGCCGACAGAGGAGGTCGGTCGCTATACGCAAGCCTTAATGGATATGGGCGCCACGCTTTGTACCAGAAGCCGTCCTCGCTGCGATGCGTGTCCCGTGCAAGGCCACTGCGCCGCTTATCTGACAGGACGGGTGGCGGAGTTGCCCACGCCACGGCAAAAAAAGGTGGCGCCCGAGCGATGCGCCACTTTTTTGCTGGTGATGACGGGTAGCGAGATTCTGCTGGAGAAGCGCGCCTCTGCCGGTCTGTGGGGCGGGCTTTGGTGTCTGCCCCAATTTGACGATGAAGCCTGCGCGCGGCTCTGGTGTGCAGAGCAGGGGATGGAAGCCGATATCCTTGATTCGCGCGAGGGCGGCGCGCTCCGCCCTTTTACCCATACCTTCACTCATTACAAGCTGCATATCACGCCGCTGCTGCTGCGCCTGTCGCAAAAACCGTCCCTCCCGGCGGTGTGGATGGATGTGAATGCGGCCTTGTCTGCCGCGATTCCGACACCGGTGAGGCAATTGCTGGAAAAAATAGCGTCACCGGAAACGGTTTGAGAATTTTGCGGGAGCGTGACAAGTTAAATAACATGGACAACCTCGCTAATTTCAAATTCGCAGTCTGTTTGCTCGCCTTACTCGCGGGCGGCACGGCTGCGGCACAGGAGTCCGCATCCATGACCCTGTCGGCGCCGGATGACGTAAAAAACCTGATCCGGACGCATTTCGATCTGCCCGATACGGCATTGCAGGACGATACGGCACGCGCCACCTTCTTGCGGCGCGCCCGGCGGGAAATCGCAGAATTGCTCGCCACGGAGGGTTATTTTTCGCCGACCGTGACGCTGCATGCCGCTAAACTGGAAGTCGTGCCGGGTGTACAAACGCGTGTGTCGAGTCTGAATATTGAATTTACAGGCGAACTGGCCACCGATAATCCGGAGCATCGCGCCCGTATCAATCGCTTGCGCGCCGCATGGAGCCTGGCGGTGGGCGCGCCATTTCGCTCGCAGGACTGGGAGGAGGCCAAGGCCTCACTGTTGGGCGCGATTGTGCGAGAAGACTATGCGGCGGCACAAATCTCGCTGAGCCAGGCTGACGTGGATCCGGCGGCGGCTGGTGCGCAGTTGACGGTAGTTATCGATACCGGGCCTGCATTTCGCTTCGGCGAACTGTCGGTGAGCGGCCTGGAACGCTACGACCGGGCGCTGGTCGCCCGTCAGGCGCCCTTTCGCACAGGGGATCCATATCGCCGGGATTTGCTGCTTGCCTTTCAGGCGCGTTTGCAGAGCATGCCCCAGTTTGCCTCCGCAAACGTCAACATCGACCCTGATGTGTCAGCCCACGGTGCGGCTCCCGTGCAGGTTGTCCTGAACGAAGCGCATTCGAGGCGACTGGCCGTGGGGATGGGGGCGAGCACCAACAACGGTGTGCGCGGGGAAATTAACTATCTGGACCACAACTTTCTTGATAAGGCATGGAATCTGAACAGTGCTCTGCGCCTCGAACAAAACCGTCAGACCCTGTCTGCGGGAATCGACACTTTGCCGGACGATGATGGGTATCTGATGTCCTGGGGAGTGGCCAGCGAAGCGACCCTGATCAGGGGGCTGAAAACCGCGCGCAATAAGCTGGGCGTAACCCGCAGCCGCACACGCGGACAGATCGAAACCCGGCTGGGTCTCAACTGGCAGAAGGAGGGGAAAAAACCGGCAGGCGGTGTTCAGGAAACCACTCAGGCACTGGTGCTGGACTGGCAGTGGCATAGGCGCGCGGTCGATGACCTGCTGTATCCGCGCAATGGTTCTGTGACCGAAGTGCGGGTCGGGGGCGCGATTCAACAATTGATGTCTGACCGGAACTTTTTGAGAAGCTACGCGCGCGAGCAGATCTGGTGGCCGGTGGGTGAGCGCGATGTCATCTCCTTGCGCGGCGAGGTGGGGGTCACGGCCGCGCGCGCGCGGGCGGGCATACCCCAGGAATACCTGTTTCGCGCAGGCGGCTCACAGTCCGTGCGCGGCTATGCCTATCAGAGTCTGGGCGCGCGCGAGGGGGCAGCGGTTGTGGGCGGTCGCGCGCTGGCAACGGCGAGCCTCGAATATACTCACTGGATGAGCCGGGACTGGGGGGCTGCCGTGTTCACCGATGCCGGCGGCGTGGCCGATGTGTTGCATCAGATGCGCATCTCGACAGCTTATGGCGGCGGGGTACGCTGGCGCAGCCCGGCAGGCCCTCTGGCGCTGGATCTGGCCTGGGGTCAGGCATCCAAAACCTGGCAGATGCACTTTGCCCTCGCGGTGGCGTTCTGATGGCGACGCTCAGCCGGTTCAAGCGCTGGCTGCTGCTCGCCGTCGTTCTTGCGCTGTCGTCCTTCGGGCTCTGGCTGACGGCGAGCACCGCCGGGCTTAAACTGATGGCGGCAACGGTGACTCACCTGAGTCGCGGCAGCGTGACTTTTACCGGTGTGAGCGGATCTTTGCGGGGAGTCATGGGCGCAGAGCTGCTGGTGGTGGATATCCCCGATCTGCGCATCACCGTGCGGGATCTGCGACTGGACTGGGATTCGCTGTCTGCAGGCCGACTGGTGATCACGAGTCTGTCGGCACGCGAGGTCGATGTATTGTCCCAGCCATCCCCTTTTCCTGCCAGTTTGCGGCTGCCGATGGCGTTGTCGGTCAAAAAGCTGACTATGGGCACGTTGCGGGTGTACAGCAAGCCTGACAGCGCTGCGGATTTTTCGGCGGTTAATTTGGCTGCGAGGCTGGAGAGCGATGGCACTTTGCATCGTCTGGAAGAAATGCAGGCTCGCCTGTCCTGGGGGAGGCTCACCGCATCAGGTCAGATGAATGGCGCGCGCCCGTTTGCCTTGCAGGCGAAGGCCGGGCTTGCGGGGCTTTCCGGTTTTACCGGCATCAACGAGGCGCATATTGCGGCTTCGATCAGCGGCGATCTGATGGCGCTGGAGATTCGCCTCAAGGGGAGCGGCGACAAGCTCGCGGGCAGCGGCCAAATACGGCTGGCGCCCTATGCGCCATTCCCGCTGACATCCATGCATTTGCAACTGAGTGGCCTCGATCCGGCAGCCTTTACACCCGATGCGCCGCATGCTGATCTTGCCTTGCTGGCCGATTTGCGCGGCCATAGCGATGGCCGAATTGAAGGGGAGGTGGCGGCTAAAAATTTATCCCCTGCGCCCTTAGATCACGGCGGCTTGCCGCTGGTCGACGCACATACTCACGTCACCTTAGCCCGTGATTCGCTGGAGCTCGATGAGCTGCGGCTGACCCTGGGGCGGGATGCGTCCATCTCCGGCGGGCTCAGCTGGCATCGTCAATCGGCGACAGGGAAAGCCGATTTGCTCATCAGTCAGCTTGATCCGGCATTGCTGGACACAAGGCTGCGCGCGGCAAAACTGGGCGGCAGTGCGCAGCTTGGCGGTGACAGTCAGTCCCAGCTGGCTGTACTCGCCCTGAGCGATGGAACGCGGCAACTGGCAGCGCGTCTGACCAGAACAGGTAAGGTTCTGACGCTGGAACAACTGAGTGTGACAAGTAACCATGCCTCGCTCACAGGAGAGGGGCGTCTGGTGTCAGATGGCCTCAGACCCTGGCGCTTCAGCGGTCAGCTCCAACGCTTTGACCTGGCCGATTTTATGAGTGCACCGCACTCGGATCTCAATGCCACGCTTGATCTGTCAGGATTTTTGCAGCCCTCGGCCAGCGGTACGGTGAACTTCGATTTAAAAGCCAGTCGACTGGCCGATCAGCCAGTGAGCGGCTCTGGCAAGATCGGATTTTCCGGATCCAGAGTGCTGAACAGTCAGGCCGAATTGCGCCTGGGGGATAATCGCCTGAGTGTCAGCGGAGGAATGGGTCTTGCGACAGACCGGTTGCAACTGGATCTGGCCGCACCAAAGCTTGCGCAATTGGGCCACGGATATGGCGGCGCGCTCACGGCTCACGCCACGCTGGCAGGGAGTCTGGCGCGCCCGGAAGTGAGTTTTGAATCTGAGGGGCAGGCACTTGTCTGGCCGGGCGAACATCGCCTCGATAGTCTGAAGGCCTCAGCCGGACTGCACGCAGACGCCCTGTCCATAGACGTTAAGGCGGCCGACTATCGAGTGCAGGGCGAGAGTAAAATTCAGGGCATGCAGCTGGAGGTGCGCGGCAGTCGGGATCAACACGAGCTGACGGCACGGGTGCAGCTGGACGACGAGAGCGATCTTGCGCTGCAGGCGCGCGGCGGACTCCCTGATTCGATCCCTGACTGGACGTCTGTTCAGTGGCGGGGGGAAATAAGTTCGTTTTTTGGCACGGGCGCGCTGCCCTTTAGCTTGCAGTCAGCCTCGCATCTGGCGATCAGCCCGCAGCAAATCTTACTCGATGCTGCAAATTTTTCGGTGGCAGGCGGCCATGTTCGCATCAACAGTCTGGCCTGGACCCCGCAGCGCTGGCATAGTCAGGGTAGTTTTACCGGCATCGGTCTGAGAGCCGGCGCGGGCTTGCGGCCTGATTTGAGGGATGACAGGCAAGCCTTGCGCCTCGGGGGCGACTGGGATATTGCCTCATTGAATGACGCCCGTGTCAAAGTCGTGCGGGAGAGTGGCGACTGGGTGTTTTCGGGCGATGAACCCGTTGCAATGGGTTTGCATACCCTCGAATTGACGGCACATGTGACACACGGGCAGTTAGCGGCGACGCTCGCCGCGCAAGGGTCTCGTCTTGGCGTATGGCGCGGCAGTATCTCCCTGCCGGTGCTGCAATCGGGAGCGTTTTTAAGCGTGGCGGATCATGCGCCGCTCAAAGGTTTGCTGCGCGTCGATATTCCCGATCTGGCGTGGCTGGGGCCTGCCATCAGCGATAACTTCAAGAGCGCTGGCCGACTGTCGCTTGAGGCCGAGGTGAACGGCACGGTCAGCGATCCCGGTTTGCGCGGTCATGTCAGCGGGGATGCACTGGCGCTGGCCTTCCTCGATCAGGGGGTGCGGCTACAGGCCGGACATCTGGCGGCGCGCTTCGACGGGTTATCGCTGTACATCGACACGCTGAGCTTTATGGCGCCACACGATCCCAAACCCAAAGATTCCCTGCTGAGCGCAGTTGCGTTGTCGCAGGAGGCAGGCAGGTTGGACATTTCCGGTGCCATCGACCTGGCGGCTCGCAATGGCGATCTGGATATTGTCGCCCGTCAGCTGCCACTGGCGCAGCGCAGCGACCGCTGGATCATCGCCTCCGGCACTGGGCATGCCAGCCTTAACAAAAAGGTGCTCAAATTGGCGGGTACCATTACGGCTGATGCCGGTTTGATCCGTCAGGCGGCGACGAATCGCCCGCAATTGTCCGATGATGTCGTCATCACAGGTCGGGTGGCGACGGTGCGCAAGGGGCCGCAAATTGACGCGACCCTTAACCTGGGAGAGCATTTTTATCTGCGGGCATCGGGGCTGGAAGCGCGTCTGGCAGGAGAGCTGAGCGTGCGGGATGTGCAGGGTTTGCGGGTCACCGGCAGCATCGCCGCGCGGGAGGCCAGTTTTGAGGCGTATGGTCAGCAGTTGTCGGTCGAGCGGGGGATCGTGAATTTTCAGGGCGCACTGTCCGACCCGGGATTAAACATACTGGCCGTGCGTCGCGGCCTGAGCGTGGAGGCGGGCGTGGCGGTCACGGGCACGGCGCTCCACCCGGTCGTAAAACTGGTGTCCACTCCTGCCGTGCCTGACGTGGAAAAACTCTCCTGGATCGTCCTGGGGCGTGCACCTGCCGCCACGGGCACCGATTCGTCCCTGTTGCTCGCCGCCGCCGGCAGTATTCTGGGCGGGGGCACTGGTGGCATCACGGGGCAGTTAAAGCAATCGCTGGGGGTCGACGAGTTATCCTTGCGGCAGGGCGAGAATGCCGGTTCATCGAACGGTGTCGCCGATAATCCGCTGAGCAGCCAGATCGTCACGGTCGGCAAACGGCTGTCTTCGCGCGCTTTTTTAAGTTACGCGCAAGGGGTGACCGCCGCCGCAGGTGTGGCCAAACTGACCTATACCGTGACTCCCCGGGTAAATGTCGTCACCCAGGCGGGAGCCGATAATGCCATCGATGTTTTTTACACCTTCAGCTTCAAATAGGTCTATTCGAGAAAGCCTTTGTGCAATCTGTTACGGGCGATCTCCAGCGCTTCCGGCAGGCCCAGCAGCACCAGCACATCCCCCGTTTGCAGGATCATCTCTTCGCTCGGTTGTGCGCCATGCACGTTGTAGCGCCGCAGCGCCCTGACTTCGATGTTCAATACATCCAGTTCCGTTTCGCGCAACCGACGGCCCACGGCATCCGAATCGGCCTTGAGGAGTACGTTCAGAAACCTCGGCTGCATTTCATCGCTGATCTCGTCGTCATTGTGCTGGGGGCTGCGCAGGTAGCCGCTGAACATGGCATAACGGCGCGCGCGGTTTTCCTGCACACGACGCACGACGCGATTGAGCGGCACGCCGGCCAGCAACAAAGCCTGGGAGGCGAGCATGACGCTGCCTTCCATGACCTCGGCGACCACTTCTGCCGCGCCCGCATTTTTTAATATTTCCATATTGGTATCGTCATTGGCGCGTATCACGACAGGCAGGTCCGGGCGCAGCTCCTTGACGTGGCGTAAGATGGATAGCGCAGAGTGCTTGTCCGCATAGGTGATGACCAGCACCTTGGCGCGCATCAGGCCTGCTGCCATCAGCACCTCCCGTTTGGCCGCATCGCCGTATACCACGCTTTTCTTCGCGGCAGCCGCCTCCCTGACGCGGCGGGAATCCAGATCCAGCGCGATGAAATGCAGATTTTCGTCTTCCAGGATGCTGGCCAGCTTTTGTCCGCTGCGCCCATAGCCGCACAGAATGACGTGGCTGGTGCTGGACATGCTCTTGATGGCTATCTGGTGCATTTGCAGGGCGCGGTTGGTCCATTCGGCAGATGAAAAGCGTCGCGCGATGGCCTCCCCGTACTGGATCAAAAACGGGGCTGTCAGCATGGACAACAGCATGGCGGCAAGGGTGATTTGCATGGTGGCGCCCGGCAGCAAACGGGCTTCATTCGCCAGTGTCAGCAGCACGAAGCCAAATTCCCCGGCCTGCGCCAGACCTATCCCGCTGCGCAGGGCCACCGCCCAGTCGCCTTCGAATGCGCGCGCCAGCAGGGTGATCAGTATCGCCTTGAACAAAATCAGCATCAGCAGCGTGAACAGTATCCAGGGCAGGTTGGCCAGGACGCTGGCAAGGTTGAGCATCATGCCTATGGTGACAAAGAACAGCCCCAGCAGCACGTCACGGAACGGCTTGATGTCTTCTTCCACCTGATAGCGGTATTCTGTTTCGGAAATCAGCATGCCGGCCACGAAGGCGCCCAGCGCCAGGGACAGGCCTGCCCGTTCGGTGAAATAAGCCAGACCCAGCGTGATGAACAAAACGTTGAGTGTGAACAACTCGGAGGACTTCTGGCTTGCCACGACGTGGAACCAGCGGCGCATGACGTGCTGGCCGAACACCAGCAGAACCAGTAAAACAGCTGCGGCCTTGAGCATCGCGTAGCTTAAGGTGGCAGGAAGATCGTCAGGCTGGGAGGCCAGGGCGGGAATGACAATCAACAGGGGGACGACTGCCAGATCCTGGAACAATAACACGCCCATCATTTGCTGGCCGTAAGGCAGATTGAGTTCGGCGCGCTCGACCAGCATTTTGCTGACAATTGCGGTGGATGACATGGCCAGAATGCCGCCTAAGGCCAGTCCTGCTCGCCAGTCCATGCCGAAAAGCCCGGTCGTGGCGATAACCAGCAGTATGGTGGCCGCGACCTGTGCGCCCCCTAAACCAAATACCGTGCGATGCATGGCTTTTAGCCTGGTCAGACTAAATTCCAGGCCGATACTGAACATCAGAAAAACCACGCCGAATTCGGCAAGATGGCGGGTGCTGGGCGCGTCAGGAATCCAGCCAAAGGAATGCGGTCCGATTAAAATGCCGACGGTCAGATAGCCTAACATCACAGGCAGGCGCAGGATGCGGCAAACCACGACCACCAGAACGGCGGTCGCTAAAAGAATAAGTACGAGGGAGAGCGAGTTGTCCATCTGGATATGTGTACAATAAAGTCGTTCCGATAATGCCGTACTGGCGCGCAGTTTGCAAAGTTAATGTGGATGAAAGAGAAATTCCGCCTTCTTCCTTCTCCCTTGTGACTTAGCTCTTCCTTGCTATAATGCACCGCATGAATAAATCTCTTTGTGCAGCGCCCCGCGCGCTCGAACTGGGTCGTCAGGTTCTGGAAATCGAAGCTGCCGCCGTACAGGCGTTGAGCGCACGCCTCGATGACAGCTTTTTGCGCGCGCTGGACCTGATTCTTTGTTGTGAAGGCCGGGTGATCGTCAGCGGTATGGGTAAATCGGGCCACATCGCACGCAAGATAGCCGCGACCATGTCAAGTACCGGTACGCCGGCTTATTTCGTGCATCCGGGCGAAGCCAGCCACGGCGACCTTGGTATGGTTACAAGCTCAGATGTATTCATCGCGCTGTCCTATTCGGGCGAAAGTCAGGAACTGATGTCCATAGCGCCTATCGTTAAGCGTGAGGGAGCGAAGCTGATTTGCATGACCGGTAATCCGGTATCCAGCCTGGCGATGGTGGCAGATGTGCACCTCAATGCAGCCGTCGACAAGGAGGCCTGTCCGATGGGGCTCGCACCCACCGCCAGCACCACGGCTTCACTGGCGTTAGGCGATGCGCTGGCAGTTGCACTGCTCGATGCCAAGGGATTCAGCGCCGAGAATTTTGCGCGCTCTCATCCGGGCGGCAGTCTCGGACGGCGCCTGTTGACGAGGGTGAGCGACATCATGCGCAGCGGCGCGCGTATGCCTGCGGTGCCTGATGACGCCATGCTGGGCGCTGCGCTGATGGAAATGTCCCGCAAGGGGGTCGGCATGACCGCGATTGTGGATGAGCGTCAGACGGTGCTGGGCATTTTTACCGATGGCGATCTGCGCCGCACCCTGGAAAAGAACCTGGATTTTTCGACGACTCCCGTGCTCCGCGTGATGTCGGAGAATCCGCGTTGCATCGGGCCTGACAGTATGGCAGTCGAAGCGGTACAGCTGATGGAGCAATATAATATCAGTCAGATGCTGGTGGTCAACGAACAGCATCAACTGGTGGGCGCCCTGAATATGCACGACCTGCTGCACGCAAAAGTTATCTGACGTTTACCACTTACCACTTACCACTTACCACTCTCGGGAGCTAACTATGTTTTTAAGTCGTGCAAAATTGATACGTCTGGTCGCTTTTGATGTGGATGGTGTCATGACCGATGGCGGATTGTTTTTGTCGGATTCCGGCGAGGAGTTCAAACGCTTCAATTCGCTGGACGGACACGGCATCAAAATGCTGCGTGCCAGTGGTGTCGAGGTTGCCATCATTACCGGGCGAACTTCGCGCTGCGTGGAGATGCGTGCGAAGAATCTGGGGATTACGCATGTCTATCAGGGCGTCGAGCGTAAACTCGATGCAATGGTAGACCTGCTCGACAAGCTTGATCTGCCGCGAGATGCCGCAGCCTACATGGGGGATGATGTCGTCGACCTGTGCGTGATGCGTCATGTGGGGCTTGCGATCAGCGTGCCTGAGTCTCCTCAACTGGTGCGCGATCATTCACATTACGTGACGACGCGCAGCGGCGGGCACGGCGCGGTGCGCGAGGCATGTGAACTGATCATGACGGCGCACGGTACGCTCGATGCCCAGTTACTACCCTATTTGAAATGACGTTTGTTGCAAGATTCCGTTATTGGCTGCCACTACTGCCATTGCTGGCTTTGCTGGCGTCTGTCTACTGGCTGGACATGCAGGTGCAGCAGGAAATCAGATCCGCTGTGAATAATCAGCGGCATGATCCGGATGTCATCATGGAAAATTTTCATGCCACGAAAATGGATCTGCAGGGGGTGCCGCGCTTTCTTTTATCCGCGCAGCAGCTGCGGCATTATCCCGATCACGACAGCACCGAGCTTGAGTTGCCGCGTCTGACGCTGCTCACGGCGGATCGCCCCCCTGTTAATATAGGCGGGGTGCACGGCGTTATTTCCAGCAAGGGCGAAGAGGTGCTTTTTTTTGGAAATGTGCAGGTGGTGCGCGAGCCCGGTGAAGACCAGTCAGCGCTCACGCTGAGCACGGAGTATCTGCGCGTGGTACCTGCCCAGGATTTTGCGACGACTGACCAGGCTGTCACGATCGTCAATTCAAACAACACGGTGCATGCCATAGGTCTTGAAATGGACAATAAGGCGCGCACCCTGAAACTGCTTTCTCAAGTCAGAAGTGAACATATACCCAATGCAAAATAGATTATTCTGTCTGATGCTGCTCGTGTCGCCGCTGTGTCATGCAGAGCGTGCGGATCGTGAAAAACCCGTCAATATAGATGCGGATCAGGTCATCGTGGATGATGCCAGGCAGACCAGTACCTTCACAGGTAAAGTATTATTGACCCAGGGCACGATGGCCATACGCGGCGACAAGATCGTCGTGGTACAGGACAAGACCGGCTTCAAGCACGGTACAGCCTATGGCCATACCGCAAGTTTCCGGCAAAAACGCGAAGGTCTGGATGAATATGTCGAGGGATACGCCGAACGCATCGAATACGACACGCAGGTTGATACGGTGAACTTCTATGGACAGGCCAAAGTTACGCGTGCCCAGGACGAAGTGCGCGGTGATCACATCACCTATAATTCGAAGACTGAAATTTTTCAGGCGGACAGTGCGGGCGCAGGCGGCGTGCCTCAGCGGGTGCATGCGGTGTTACACCCCAAGGCTAAATCGGCAGATGACGCAGGCTCCCCTCAGCCTGTGACCATGGAGAAGAAATGAGCGAGCTGCGCGCGGTTGGTCTGAAGAAGAAATACGGCCTGCGCACGGTGGTGCATGACGCTTCCTTGTCGGTCAAAAGCGGTGAAGTGGTCGGTCTGCTGGGGCCTAACGGTGCGGGCAAGACGACCTCGTTTTATATGATCGTAGGTCTGGTGGCCGCCGATGGAGGCAAGATTTTGATCGACGACCAGGATATTACACGCATGCCCATACACAGGCGCGCGCGTTTGGGTCTGGGCTATCTGCCTCAGGAAGCCTCCATTTTTCGCCGGATGACGGTCGCGCAAAATATTCAGGCAGTGCTCGAATTGCAAAATTTGACGGATGAAAATATTGAGCGCCGTCTGGAAGAGCTGCTTGAGGATTTGCATATCGAGTCCATTCGAAACAATCCGGCGATCAGCCTGTCAGGCGGTGAGCGTCGCCGGGTGGAGATCGCCCGTGCCCTGGCGACAGATCCGCGCTTCATCCTGCTGGACGAGCCTTTTGCGGGTGTCGATCCTATTGCCGTGCTCGATATTCAGAAAATTATCTGCTTTTTGAAGGAGCGCAATATCGGCGTGTTGATTACCGACCACAACGTGCGGGAAACCTTGGGTATTTGTGATCGCGCATACATCATTAACGCAGGATCTGTGATGGCGGAAGGCAAACCGGATGAAATCATCTACAATGAGGGTGTGAGGAAAGTCTATCTGGGTGAAAACTTTAAACTCTGAGACATATCTGCCCGGAAAGTTTCCAAAATGATGACGCAAAGCCTGAAAGAACCGGAATGCCCGGATGACGCACTGACCTCGCATATCAATGGGGAATGCCCGGTGAATAGCTGAAGCCGAGATTTGCCTGAAAAATGGATTTATGAAAGCCTCTTTACAACTTCGCCTGTCACAGCAACTGACGCTCACGCCTCAGTTGCAACAGTCCATACGACTTCTTCAGCTCTCCACGCAGGATATGCAACAGGAAGTCGCGCGCATGCTCGATGAAAATCCCATGCTGGAATTGTCCGAGGACTTTTCATTCAGTCATTTATCCGCAGCCACGAGCGCGCAAGAGCCGCGCACCGACGAGAAGGAGCCCGGCCGCAGCGAGGATAACGAGCGTGATGAAAGCAGCAGCGCTGTTGATGTTATGGAATGGAATACCTCAGGGCAAAGCGGCGATGATGAAGGTGAGTCCTATCCGGAGCAGGCCGCGCTGGATGTCAGTATGCGCGAGTATCTGCACCGTCAGTTATCGGTCAGTCAGTTAAATCATCGCGACAAGTTGATCATAGGAATGCTGATTGATGCGCTGGACGAGGATGGCTATCTGGCTCAGGATTTGAATGAGCTGGCCGATCTGTTGCCGATGGAGCTGGATATTACGCTCGATGACCTTGAGACAGCGCTCGTTCAATTGCAATACCTCGATTTCCCCGGGTTAGCCGCGCGCAACCTGAGTGAGTGTCTCGCGTTGCAACTCAAGGCTTTGCCTGAAGATACGCCGCAAAGGGATCTGGCGATCTGTCTGGTGAGCGATCATCTGGATTTGCTTGCAGCACACGATTATGCCAAGATCAAAAAACTGCTGCGTTGTCCGGACGATAGTCTGCGCGTCGCGCAAAACCTGATTACCAGCCTGAATCCTAAACCCGGCTGCGAGTTTGACAGGAGTGTTGCCGATTTTGTCGTGCCTGACGTGATCGTTGAAAAACACAAGGACAAGTGGCAGGCCCGGCTTAATCCGGAAGCGATGCCCCGCCTGCGAGTGAATCAGCTTTATGCGAATATCCTGCAACAGCGGGACGATAAGTCAGGCTCACCGCTGGCCTCTCAATTGCAGGAAGCGAGCTGGCTGGTCAAAAGCTTGCGGCAGCGTTTTGATACGATCCTGAGAGTCGCCCAGGCGATTGTCGAGCGGCAGGGGGCGTTTCTTGAGCATGGTGAAATTGCCATGCGCCCCCTGGTTCTGCGCGAAATCGCAGATGCGCTCGAATTGCATGAATCGACTGTTTCACGCAGTACCACGCAAAAATTTATGCGCACGCCGCGTGGAATTTATGAATTTAAGTATTTCTTTGGCAGCGGCCTGGTCACGGAAAGTGGTGGCGTCTGTTCTTCCGCCGCAATACGCGAATTGATCAAACAATTGGTCGTCGGGGAAGACACCTGTAAACCGCTGACCGATGGGCGCATGTCAGAAATCTTGGCGCAGCAGGGCATTGTTGTCGCCCGCCGCACCATAGCTAAGTATCGGGAAGCGTTGCATATACTCCCGGTGAATCTCCGTAAATCACTCTAAAACAAGGAGCACAAAATGAATCTCCATATAACCGGACACCACCTGGAAATCACCCCTGCCATTCGCGAATATGCGACTGGCAAGTTCAACAAAATCAAGCGCCATTTCGACAATGTCATCGATGTGAACATCATTCTTTCGGTCGAAAAGCTGAAACAAAAAGCCGAAGCTACCGTGCACATCAGCGGTAAAAATGTGTTTGTCGAGTGTGAAGATGAAAATCTTTATGCCGCCATCGATGCGCTGGTGGATAAGCTTGATCGCCAGGTGATCAAGCACAAGGAAAAAATGGCGGACAGGCGTCATGATGATACCGGCAGCCAGGCGGCAGCTGTAGAAGAGTAATACAACCCGGGCGGCAGAAATGCCGCCTTTGCTCAAGGCATTATCACGATGAATTTAATCAGCAAAATCCTGACCCCCGACAATATTGTGCTGGATGCCGAATCAACCAGTAAAAAACGCGTGTTCGAGCGAGTGGGGTTGTTGTTCGAAAACCAGTTACAGATTGCGCGCAGCCAGGTGTTCGATAGCCTGTTTGCCCGTGAAAAACTGGGTTCTACAGGACTCGGGCAGGGGGTGGCGATTCCGCACGGACGCATCCCCAAGCTGCGCGAGGCGACAGCCGCCTTTGTCAGAACCGCTCATCCTATTCCGTTCGATGCACCGGACGGGTTGCCTGTTACGCTGATATTCGTACTGCTGGTTCCTGAATTGGCGACGGATTTACATTTGCAAATACTAGGCGAGTTGGCGCAGATGTTCAGCAGTGCCGAATTTCGCCAGCGTCTGCAAGAGTGTGATGACACCGACGCGATGTATCAACTGTTTTGCAACTGGAGTTGTGCTGCATGAGTCAGGTGAATATCCGGCAACTGTTTGAAGACAAACAGGTGCGACTGGAGCTCACGCATGTAGCAGGTCTTGACGGTGCAGACCGTATCATAGACAGTGATGCCGTCGAGGCATCAAACCGGGAAATGGTCGGCCACTTGAGTATGACACACCCAAGCTGGGTGCAAGTGCTAAGTGAGACTGAACTCGATTACTTGTGCAATCTGAGTCTGACTGAGCGCGAATGCGCTTTTGAGCAGATCAGGGAAAATGGCACGACCTGCCTGATCGTGGCAGGAGATAATGCTGTTCCGGCAGAACTCATCAGTTTTGCCAACAAATCCAGTATCCCACTCTTTGCGTCTTCAAAACCCAGTATTCACCTGATGTGGTTGATTCGCCATTATCTTGCCAAAGAACTGGCTGAGGCGACCACGCGGCACGGCGTGTTTCTGGATGTGCTGGGCGTAGGCGTCATGATTACCGGTGAGAGCGCGGTCGGCAAGAGTGAGCTCGGGCTGGAACTCATCACGCGCGGCAGCGGCCTGGTGGCTGATGATGTCGTCGAGCTTCATCGCATTGCGCCAGATACGCTCGAAGGACGCTGTCCGGAGCTGTTGCGCGATTTTCTTGAAGTGCGTGGTTTGGGGATGTTGAATATCCGCACCATGTTTGGCGAGACGGCGGTGCGCCGCAAGAAGAGCCTGAAACTCATCGTGCATCTGCACCGGGCGCAGGATGCTGAACTCTCGCAAATGGAGCGTCTGCCGCTGGTGGCGACTCATCAGGAAATTCTTGGCGTGAAAATCAATACGGTGAATATTCCTGTCGTCGCGGGGCGCAATCTTGCCGTCCTGGTGGAAGCCGCAGCACGAAATTTTGTGCTGCAACAGCGCGGTATCAATACCATGCAGGAATTTATCAGTCGTCACGATCACATGCTGGTGGGGAATTAGCATGCAACTATTTTTGTTAAGCGGTTTGTCGGGGGCGGGGAAGAGCGTCGCTCTCAACGTGCTCGAAGACAGCGGGTTTTATTGTGTCGATAATCTGCCCGCCGAGCTGCTGACCGGCCTGGTGGATCATCTGATGGCGGCCGGTTACGCCAGGATGGCGGTCAGCATCGATGTGCGCAGCGCCAACAGTGTGCAGCTGCTGCCCGATATTCTGTTGCGCCTCACGCAAAAAGGTCTGGCGGTGCATGTGTTGTTTCTGGACGCGAAGTCCGAAACGCTGGTGAAACGTTTTTCCGAGACTCGCCGCATGCATCCTCTGAGCGACGGGGTGCGCACGCTGCCCGAATGCGTGCACTATGAGCGCGAGCTGTTAGCCGGAATCGCTGACATCGGGCATCACATTGATACGAGCGATCTGGGGGCAAATGCGCTCAGGCTGTGGATCAAACAGTTCATCAATCATGACCGCGCGCGTCTGACGCTTTTGTTCGAGTCATTTGGCTTCAAGCACGGCATCCCGCTCGATGCCGATTTTGTTTTTGATGTGCGTTGCCTGCCGAATCCCTATTACGACCCGCAGCTGCGTCCTCTTACAGGGCAGGATGCGCCGGTGATAGCGTTTCTGGATAATACGCCTGCAAGCCAGGAGATGTTCGCCGATATATCCCGCTTTGTTGAGCGCTGGCTGCCCAATTTTGTCGCAGACAACCGCAGCTATCTGACCATCGCGATAGGTTGTACGGGTGGGCAGCACCGTTCGGTTTACCTGAGCGAAAAACTAAGCAGGTATTTTCAATCACAGCAACAAGTCCTGTTGCGACACCGCGAGCTGAGCTGACGTGGACGGCAGCCTGCCGTGTCACATAAGACGCTATATCAGGCCGGGTGACTGGTTGACGCTGTTTCTGGGCTGCGTTTGTGTGATATTCCTCACCCGGTGGTTGTGGAGTGGCGAGATGGCCGATAAGGCGGTGATACGCAGTGGCGGCAAGATTTTTCGCGAAGTGCAGCTTTCGCATGACCAGAAAATAGAGGTTCCAGGTCCGCTGGGTATCAGCGTCATCGCGATTCAAAATCGCCGGGCGCGCATCATCTCAGATCCCGGCCCCCGTCAATATTGTGTGCGCCAGGGCTGGCTGCAACAGGCCGGGGAAATCGCACTCTGTCTGCCTAATCAGGTGAGCGTCGAACTTGTCGGCAGTAAAAAACGTTATGACAGCCTCAACTATTGAAATGCAGGATGCAGGATGCAGGATGCAGGAGTCAGCCGCCGGTATGCAGGATGCGGGGAATACAAATCCTGAATCCCGAATCCCGAATCCTGAATCCCGAATCCCCAATCCTGTATCCTCACTCCTGCTTCACGCCACCGCTGAAGACCATCATGTCGCGCGTATGGCGGCGGTCGCGCTGGGACTGACCATACTGGAAGGCGCCATTCCGTCACCCTTGCCGGGTGTGAAACCGGGTCTTGCCAATATTGTCACCCTGATCGTGCTGGCGCGCTATGGCTGGCGTGCCGCAGCCTGGGTGTCTTTGTTGCGGGTATTCGCCGGGAGTCTGTTGTTCGGCAATTTTTTGACTCCCGGTTTTTTTCTCGGTTTATCCGGAGCCTTGTTAAGCTTGCTGGTGTTGAGTCTTGCGCAACACCTGCCAGCTCGCTGGTTCGGTCCTGTCAGTCAGAGTATTTTTGCCGCTTTTGCACATATAGCGGGTCAAATGGCGGTGGTGTACCTGTGGCTGATCCCGCATGCGGGCATCGCCTACCTGATCCCGATATTTGCGACGGCAGCACTGTTGTTCGGCACTGTGAACGGCCTGATTGCCGCGCGTTTCATGGACGAGGATCCCCCGCTCGATGTGGGTGGTAAGGGGTAATATCCCTCGTTCACTATATTGGAGATGAGCATTCTGTGAAAACCATTACCCTGGCCTTTACCGGCGCCTCCGGCATGTCTTATGGGATGCGTCTGCTGGAGTGTCTCCTGCAAAGCGGACAGCGCGTGCATCTGGTGTACTCGAAGGCCGCCCAGATTGTTGCGCATCAGGAAATTGATATGTGTCTGCCCGCTCGTCCGCAAGACGCCGTGCGCATGTTGCGAGAACGCTTAGGGTCGGGCGGCGAGCTTCAGGTGTTCGGGCGCGATGACTGGTATGCGCCGATGGCTTCGGGTTCCAATCCGGGCGATGCGATGGTCATTTGTCCCTGCACCATGGGTACGTTAGCCAAGATTGCAGCGGGCATCAGTGATGATCTGATTGCGCGCGCGGCCGACGTTATGCTTAAGGAAAAACGAACTTTGATCCTGGCGCCCCGTGAAATGCCGTTTTCGGTGATCCATCTGGAAAATATGCTCAAACTGGCCCGTGCGGGCGCCGTGATCATGCCGCCTAATCCCGGCTTTTATGATTATCCCTCCTCGGTGCAGGAGCTGGTCGATTTTGTGGTCGCGCGCATGCTCGATCATCTGGGTGTTGCACATTCCCTCTCGCCCAGGTGGGGCGAGAATTTAATGCGTCCTGATGCTTTGAAGTGAGCCGCCTGCCCGCCCTCAATCGGGCTACTGCATGCATTGAGTGTATAAGGGGATCCTGATTTTGAAGGTGGCGCCGGAAAAGTCCGGTTCATCGACAAGGCTGATCGTGCCATTGTGAGCCTGTATGCAACGCATGGCATTGTACAGTCCTACGCCGCGTTTATTGCCGGCGAGGTGGCGTGACTTCATGTGTTTGCGAAAGATGCTCTCCCTTTCGGACGCCGGGATGCCCAGCCCGGAATCCGAGATCTTGATGACGATCATGTTGTCGTCAGACTTTTCGACAGAGATGGCGATCTTGCCGCCTGGCGGGGTGAAGCGGATGGAGTTCGATAAAATATTATTGATGGCGTGTATGCGCAGGCTGTCTACATCCCAGTAGACGACAGGCAACCCTTCTTCGACGAAAAGCGACAGCTGGATTTGCCTGGACAGCGCCTCATAGCTGAAGGTGTCGCGCGCGCACTCAAGTTCCTGGCGCAGATGATACACGGCGACGGGGTTGATGACCGAACTGTCGGATTGCAGCTTTCCGATGGCAACCAGGTCTTCGATGAGCGGGGATACGCAGCTGCTGGCGCACCGTATCAGCTGCACGCATTCGCGTATATATTGCTCGTCTTGCACGCCCGAGTCGTTTAATTTCTCGGCCAAGGATTGAGCTGCCCCCATGATCGCATTCGTCAACGATTTGATATCATGGCTTACCATGGGCAGGAATGAGCTTTCAAATTCGCTATTTTTGACTTCTGTTCTTTTCATGATATTTTCCTGTTACGTGACCGGATGAACTGCCTGTATCATAATAGACCGCACTTACACTAATCTGACAGACCCGCGAGTATGCGCATACTATTTGTTGAAGACGACCCGATCATGGCCGACAGCCTGATGCGCATCCTGCGCCAGTCCTATTATGCTGTCACCTACGAATCAGACGGTCGCCGCGCCGACCATCTGCTCACCGTTCAGCAATTCGATCTGGTGATTCTGGATATGGGGCTGCCGGGCATGGAAGGATCCGAAGTGCTAAGACGCCTGCGTCATCGTAACGTGAAAGTGCCGGTTTTAATCCTGACGGCACGGGATAAGGTTGAAGACCGGGTCCGGGGGCTGGATTTCGGCGCGGATGATTATCTGGCCAAGCCGTTTGATTTGCCGGAACTCGAAGCCCGTGTCAGAGCCTTGCTGCGACGCGGCCATTCAGCCAGCAGTTCTCAACTCAAAATCGGCGAGTTATGCCTCGATACGGTGGGGCGCCGCGCGACGCTGGCAGATGAATCGCTGGAATTGTCTGCCCGGGAGTTGACCGTGTTGGAAGTGTTGATGCTGCGTGTCGGGCGCGTGGTGAGCAAGGACTTGCTGTGTGAGCAGATGTCCAATATGGGTGAGGAAATCAGCGTCAATGCCATCGAGGTGTATGTGCACAGGTTGCGCAAAAAACTGGAGGCAGGCCATGTGAATATCCGTACCCTGCGAGGTCTGGGGTATATGCTGGAGAAGCCGTGAGCCTCTGTCTGCCCTGGTTTGACTCGGATACCCTGCGCCACAAGTTGCTCGTCTGGGTGATGGTTCCTATGGTTATCCTGCTGATTCTCAATATTCTTTTTGCTAATAAATTCGGTCACGACTCGGCTGACCGGCGTCACGACAGGTTCTTGTTTGATGCGAGTAAAATCTTGCTCGACCAGGTGCGCACCAACCAGGGAAACGTGGAGTTCAGCCTCCATTCCGGTGCGATAAATATGCTCACAGCAGATAAAAAGGATCAGGTGTATTTCTTTTTGAGCGGGTGGCAACAAAATTATCACTTTGGTTATGCAGATTTACCTCGGCCCAGGGAGGCGCTGACCGATAAGCCGGTTTATTACCTGGGCGTTTATAACGGGCGTCCGGTGCGCATGATGGCCGCTTTGATGCCGGAGAATGATGTGGTCAGCGGTCGCATCGTCGTCCTGCTGGGGAAAACACTGGCGGTGCACGACGAGCGGGCAGAGGAGCTGATGTGGCGCTTGTTGCCTGCGCAGTTTGTTTTGATTTTTTTTGTCGGTGTCGCCGTTTGGTGGGGAGTCGGGCGGGGCATGCGTCCGCTTTTACAGTTGCGCGAAGAAGTCTCGCGCCGCTCATCACAGGATTTGAGCCCCTTGCAGGAAAATCGGGTTGTCGCCGAAGTCAGGCCGCTGATTGCAGGTTTCAATGACTTGCTGGGCCGACTGGATCAATCCATGGCGCTGCAACGCCGCTTTGTCTCTGATGCAGCTCACCAGTTGCGCACGCCGATTGCCGGGCTCAAGGCGCAAACGGAACTCGCCTTGCGCTCCAATGATCCCAACGAGATTCGTTACTCATTGCAATTGATGCACCGGGCGACAGAACATGCAGCGCATCTGGTGAATCAATTGCTGGCTTTGGCGCGCGCGGAGCCGGGTGTGCAGCAACCGGAGCACTTGATGCCTGCGCTGGATTTTGTTGCGCTGGCCCGCACCATTACAGAAGAGTGCGTGGGGCGGGCGTTGCAAAAAGAGATTGATCTGGGTTTTGAAGCGCCAGCGGGAGCCATCCTGGTCAACGGAGATGCCTTCTTGTTGCGAGAAATGCTCAACAACCTGATCGACAACGCCTTGCGTTATACCCCTTCAGGCGGGCAGGTAACCGTGCGAGTTACGCGCGCTGAGGATGTCGCACAGCTGGAAGTGGAGGATAATGGCCCCGGTATTCCGGATGAGGAGCGGGAGCGGGTGTTCGAGCGTTTTTACAGCGTTCTGGGCACCAATCAGGGAGGGTGTGGTCTGGGTCTCTCTATCGTGAGTGAAATCGTGCAGCGCCATCAGGCTCAGATCCTCCTGTCAAGCGGCGCAGAAGGCGTGGGCACGATGATGAGAGTCATTTTTCGTGCGGCGTGAAGATTGGACTCAGTCTGTCAGCACGGCATTGCCGCCAACCAATCAAAAAAGGTGATAAAAATGGAAATCCCGAAACGTGATGGTGATGGCTACCTTGTGGATATGAGCGACTGGTCAGAGCAGACAGGGCGCATGATGGCGGACGCCGATGGCTACGCGTTGAATGAAAAGATGTGGGCGCAGATCATGCAAGCGCGCGCGTATTTCGAGGAGTTCGGCACGGTGCCGCCGATACGAAAATTTGCCAAATATATCGGCGAGGATCAAAAGGAACTCTTCGAGTTATGGATGACAGGCCCGATGAAGCCGATCACCAAGTATGGCGGTATGCCCAAGCCGACCGGCTGCGTCTGAGGCCAAAGACGCGCAGCGAGGCAGACGTGCAGCACGCCCGGCACAGTGTTAGCGCTTTACGACTTCATGGGCGATAATTGGACATTGCTATCCATTGGAGTCTTGCATGTGCGGCATCTGCGGTGAATTACGCTTCGACAAATCAACCCCCGATATGGATGCGCTGCGGCGCATGACAGCCAGGCTTGCGCGGCGCGGCCCTGATCATGAAGGTTATTACCACGAGGGGGCACTGGCGTTCGGCCACCGCCGTCTGGCGATCATCGATCTTTCCGCTCATGCCGATCAGCCCATGGTGGACGAGGAGCTGCAACTGGCGCTGGTCTTTAACGGCACGATCTACAATTATCAGGAATTGCGCGCCGAGCTGGTGGAGTTGGGGTATGCGTTTTTCTCTGAGGGTGACTCAGAGGTGATCCTCAAGGCGTATCACGCATGGGGAGACCATTGCGTGACGCGCCTTTATGGTATGTTTGCCTTCGCCATCTGGGATAAGCGCGCGCAGTCTTTGTTTTTTGCGCGCGACAGGCTGGGCATCAAGCCCTTGTATTACACGCAGGATGAGGCGCGGCTGCGTTTTGCGTCAACCCCGCAAGCCTTGCTGGCAGGCGGTGGGGTGGATGTCCGCCTCGATCCTGTCGCGCTGCACCATCATTTCACCCTGCACGGAGCGGTTCCTGCACCGCTCACGCTTTTGCAGGGAATCAAAAAATTGCCCCCGGCGCATACCCTGTCTCTTTCCGCGTCCGGCCAGATGTCGCAGCGCTGTTACTGGCAGTTAGATGCGACCCGCCCCGCACAGACGCTCAGCGAGCAGGACTGGCTGAGTGCGACGCGCATCGTTCTGTCCCGTTCAGTTGAACGTCACCGACTGGCCTCCGATGTTCCGGTCGGTGTGCTGCTCTCCGGCGGGCTGGATTCGAGTCTGCTGGTCGGGATGCTGGCGTCACATGTGACTGAACTCAATACATTTTCTATAGGCTTCGAGGAAGTAGCGGGCGAGTCTGCCGACGAGTTTGAATATTCGGACTTGGTGGCAGGTCACTTCAAAACCCGCCACCATAAATATGCGCTGCCCAATAGCGACGTGCTGGCAAGATTGCCCGACGCGATTCTTCAGATGTCCGAACCCATGGCCAGTTACGACGTGACCGCGTTTTATCTGTTGAGCGAGCAGGTATCAGGCGAGGTGCATGTGGTGCTGGCAGGGCAGGGGGCGGATGAGGTGTTCGGCGGTTATTTCTGGTATCCGCGCATGGACGAGGCCAGCGGCACGCCGCTTGAACGTTTTTCGCGTCATTATTTTGATCGCGACCATGCCGAGTACCTGGAGATGGTGACAGAGGGCTATGCCGTACCGGATGTGACTTCCGCCTGGGTCGCGTCCAAGCTGCAACAGCCGGGTGCCGACGAGTTTATGGATGAGGTGCTGCGCCTGGATGTGACAAGCCTGATGGTGGACGATCCGGTGAAGCGCGTGGACAACATGACCATGGCCTGGGGGCTGGAGGCGCGCGTGCCATTTCTGGATCACGAGCTGGTGGAACTGGCCGCGAAAATGCCGCCCTCCTTGAAATTGAAGGAAGGCGGTAAATTCCCGCTCAAAGCCGTGGCGCGAGGATTGATTCCTGATGCGGTGATCGATCGTGCCAAGGGGTATTTTCCGGTGCCGGCCTTGAAATATCTGCGCGGCGATTTTTTGGAGAAAATACGCAGCCTGTTGAATTCGGAGGCGTGTATCCAACGCGGGCTCTACCGCCGCAGCTACGTCGAAAAACTGCTCGCTGATCCGGATGCCGGGCTCACTCCTCTGGAGGGCAGCAAGCTATGGCATCTGGCCTTGCTCGAATGGTGGCTGCAAATCAACGTCGATACAACAAACAGTTAGCAGTTTCCTGTTTTCTGTCAACCGAAAACCGAAAATCGAAAACTTTATTTTACTGTCAGTCTCCAGAGCGAGGTGATTTCGGCGCGGCGAGCCGCATGCAGCGGGTCGCTGGTGTCTGATACTTTAGCGTGCTGGGGTTTGGTGTCAATTTTGCCCAGCACCTGCAAACCTGCGGCGTCAATGTAGCCCAGCAGTTCTGCCCGGCTGCGCAATCCCAGATGTTCGGCCAGGTCAGAGAGGATCAGCCAGCCTTCGCCGTCCGCCTCCAGATGAGAGGCCAGCCCGCTCAAATAGCCCCTCAACATCCGGCTATCCGGGTCGAATACGGCGTATTCAAGTGGCGAGCTGGGTCGGGCCGGCACCCAGGGCGGGTTGCACACGATCAGCGCGGCCCGCCCTTCCGGAAACAGGTCGGCCTGCACCACCTCAACCTGGTCTGATAATCCCAGTCGGGTCAGATTTTCGCGAGCGCAAGTCAGCGCGCGCGTATCCTGGTCGGTCGCGACGATGTGCCGGATGCCGCGCTGCGCCAGCACGGCGGCCAGCACGCCGGTGCCGGTGCCGATATCGAAGGCGACGGACAGCGCATCGAGCCGCTTCGGCAGAATTGCATCAGCGACCAGACTCACATACTCGCCGCGCACGGGGGCGAATACGCCGTAATGCGGGTGAATCCGGTTTTTGAGGATAGGAATTTCCACGCCATTTTTGCGCCACTCGTGAGCGCCTATCAATCCCAGTAGTCCGCGCAGCGATAAGACGTAGGGTTGTCCGTCGTCTGTGCCGTAAGTTTCGCTGCAAGCTGCGTGTACATCGGGTGCGCGGCGCAACGGAATGCTGTGATCGCCATTGAACGGCAGCAGCAGCATATTCAAGGTGCGGGAACGCTGCGATTGCGCCTGACGATACAGATGGAAGGCTTCCGTGGCTGATGAAGGCGGTGTCTTAGTTTTGCGCGGTTTTTCGTCGGCGCGCCGCGCCATTGCCTGTAGCAACTGACGCGCGTTCTGATAGTCTCCCCGCCACAGCAACGCGGTGCCCTCGCAGGCCAGGCGGTAGGCGGCGTCGGCACTCATGCGATCGTCAGCGATCACCACGCGCTTCGGGGGCGGCGTGCCGGATTCTGAGCGCCAGCGAGCCGCGTGATCGACATCGTTCTCGCTCCAGTGTATCGAGGGATAATCAGTCATATTATCGGCCTTCTTCTCTTTTTATCTGCTGATAACGCAACTTGGCTTCGTGATCGTCGCGGGCGGAGGTTATTTCGCGCATCACGGAATACACGTCGGCTGCCTGATTGTTTTCACGGAAGCGGCCGGTCAGCGGCGTGTCAGGCAGCAATTCGCCCTGCTGGTAGATCGCCCATATTTCCTGGCTGTAGCGGGTTTTTTTCAGCGCCGGGGCAAACTGGCCGAAGTAGTTGGCCAGATTTTCCACGTCCCGATCCAGCATGCGGCTGGCATTGTTGTTGGCCGCCGCATCCACAGCCTGTGGCAGGTCGATGATGACAGGCCCCTCGCCATCGACCAGAATATTAAATTCAGACAGGTCGCCGTGGATGATGCCCGCACACAGCATCAGCACCACCTGGCGGATCAGGAAGGCGTGAAACGCCAGTGCCTGTGCTTCGGTGAGTTCCAGATCATTTAGCCTGGGCGCCGGCATGCCATTTTCGTCGGCCACCAGCTCCATCAGCAGCACGCCCTCGTAAAAGCCAAAAGGGTGTGGCACACGCACGCCGGCTGCCGCGAGTTTGTACAGGGCATCCACTTCGGTGCGTTGCCAGGCGGCTTCCTGTTCCTTGCGGCCATAGCGCGAGCCTTTTTCCATCGCGCGCGCCTGTCGGCTGTTTTTTACCTTGCGGCCTTCGGTGTAGTGAACGGCCTGATGGAAGCCGCGCTGGTTGGCTTCCTTGTAAACTTTTGCGCAACGGATTTCATCGCCACACTGCACGACATAAACCGTCGCCTCTTTGCCGCTCATCAGCTGGCGCAGCACCTGGTCTACCAGGCCGTCCTCGACGAGGGGTTCGATTCTTTTCGGAGTTTTCATCGGAGGGGCTTATTCATGCTGGGCGGTTTCGCCGCGCAGGGAATGAACCCGCGCAACCTTAGGATTTTCCAGTGCGTTTTTGATCATCGCCTCGCGTGAGGAGGGAGATTCCAGGCTGATGCGCCCCAGCTTGCCGGCGCGATATTCGGTCAGCAGAACAATGGCGGCTTTTTCGATGTCCAGTTCAGCGCCGCGCCCCTTTTGCAGGCAGCCGCGCTTTTTTGCGATGCCCTCCAGCACACTGAACCCGTCCATCCCGGTCGTATCAAAACCAAAGCGCTCAAAGATACGCGCCGGGTAGCGCGCCAGCAGGTTGTTGGCCAGATGTTCGGCTATCTCTTCTTCGATGACGGCGTTGCGCCCGATGGCGTGGATGGCCGCGAGCACAAAGCCGTCCTCATCGTGTTCGATTTTCGGCCACATCAGGCCGGGGGAGTCGGTCAGCGTCATGTGATCGTTGATTTTATGACATTGCTGCGACTTGGTGACAGCCGGTTCGTCGCCTACATTGGCGACGCGTCGCTTGAGCAACATATTCATCAGCGTGGATTTGCCGACGTTGGGAATGCCCATGATCATCAGGCGCAGCGGTTTGTGCGTGCTGTCGCGATGCGGGGCGAGCGGGTGGCACAGCCTGGGCACTTTCGCGGCGTCCGTCGCACTCTTGCAACTCAAGGCGACCGCTTTGACGCCGGGCTGCCGGTTATAAAAATCCAGCCATTCCTGCGTGGTGACAGGATCTGCCAGGTCGATCTTGTTGAGGATCTTCAGGCACGGGCGCTGGCGGTGTTCGCGCAACTCCCGGATCATCGGATTGCAGCTGGCCTCCGGTGCGCGTGCATCCAGAACTTCGATGATGACATCGGTGAATTCCATTGTTTCTGCGGCTTTTCTGCGCGCCGAGGTCATGTGCCCCGGAAACCATTGTATTGCCATGTTGTAGCCCTTAATAATTCAGTCTCACGCAAAGACGCGGAGAACGCGGAGTACGTACCCCCTAATCACCGATAGAAAACGGCGGTGCAAGCAATGCCAGCCGGTCGGCATCCAGATAACACCATTCTCCGGGCGCCAGTCCCAGGTCGGCCAGCTTCAGGTTGCCGATCTGCGAACGGTTGAGCGCCGTGCAGTGATTCTCCGCTGCGGCCAGCATGCGTTTAACCTGGTGATACTTGCCCTGTTCGAGCACGATTGAAAGATGATGCTCGTCCAGTCTCTCGCAACGCTCCGCTGCCAGAGGGGCCGGTTCGTCGTGCAGCTTGACGCCCTTTAACAACAGTTCGATCAACGCCTCTGTCACAGGCGCATAGGTGGTGGCGACGTAAACCTTGGGGACGTGATGTTTGGGCGAGGATTGGGTGTGTATGAACGCTCCGTCATCCGACATCAGCAACAGCCCGGTGGTGTCGTGATCGAGCCGTCCGACCGGCTGCACGTCGCGCAGGGTAAACTGATCCGGCAGAATCGACAGCACGCCGGGGTGATGGCTGGGTTTGCGTGAACACTCGAAATTGGCCGGTTTATTCAGGGCGATGTACACCTGTGCGCGGTAGGTCCACAGTTCGTCAAAAATGGTGAATTGAAGACCGTCGGTTTCAATCGGGGTGTTCGTGTCGGTGACCACCTGCCCCGCGATACTGACGTCTCCGGCGTTGATTAAGCTGCGGCACCACTTGCGCGTGCCAAACCCCTGCGTATGCAGGATGCGATCCAAGGTTAATTTACTCATGCCGGGATTTTAACAGAATCAGGACGTTGGCGCGTCGGTAGCTGTGCCAGGCCTTATGCCAGCGCGGGGAATAAACCCTGAATGCCATTGGCGATAAACTCGACCGCAATCGCCGCCAGTACCAGACCCATGATGCGGGTAAATATGTTGATGCCGGTCGCGCTGATGCGATCCGCTATCCAGGGCGATAAGCGCAGTACCCCCCAGACGAGCAGGCTCAACAGCAGGATGCCCAGCGCAATGATTGCGTAGTGGGCAATGCCGCCTGACTTGTTTGCGGCCAGTATCACGGTGCTGATGGCGCCGGGCCCTGCCAGCAGCGGCATGGCCAGCGGTACGATGGCGACGGATTCCTTGTCTATGGATTCGTCGGCCTCTGCATCGGTCTGTTTGATATGGCTTATTTTTGCATGCAGCATGGAAATGGCCATCAGCAGGATCAGGATGCCGCCGCCGACTCTGAAGGACGCGATCGTGATGCCAAAAAAACGCAACAGCAGCTCACCGAAAAACAGCGTCACCAGCAGGATGATGGTCACCCCCAGCGCGACCCTGTCTGTGGTCTGGCGGCGTTGTCGGCCATTTTGATCTGCGGTCATGCTGATGAACAGCGGAATCACCCCTAGCGGGTTGATGATGGCCAGCAGGCCGACAAAAATCTTTATGTATTCTGCATTGTCGAGCATATCGTCCATTCCCCGCGCGGTAAATTCGGCCATGTTACCGTTCATCGGGAAGCCTTGCATTCAGTGTGGCTGACCGGATGGCGATTGCCGGGTAAAGATCAGCCTTAGCAGGCTGCTGAAAAACGTTATGAGCGAAGCGGAGGCAAGGAAAAAAGCGACGAAAGAGCGGAGTTTACAGGTAGTAAATGAGCATTTTGAGTCGTTTTTTGACGCAGTATCGACGAGCGTAATAGTTTTGCAGCAGCCTGTTAGTCCGGGAACTCGCCGTCCAGATAATACCAGCTGCCATTGATACGCACGAAGCGGCTGATTTCGTGCAGGCGATGAGCCTTGCCCGTTATTTTGTAGCGGGCGATAAATTCAACGGTTGCGTGATCGGCATCCGTCGTATGGTGTTTTTTGACGTCGAGCTTCAGCCACTTTGTGCCATCGCCTGCAAGATCGAGTGTAGCGGGGCGCGTGTCAGGATGCCAAGAAGCAAGCAGGCAGGATTCGAGTCCCAGCACGTAGGCGCTGTAGCGCGAACGCATCAGCGATTCGGCGTCCGGCGCGGGATTTTCGTGATGGTAGCGGCCACAACAGGCGGCGTATTCTCCCCCGCCGCAGGGGCACGCGATTAACCTTGTTGCCATGTCTGGCCTGAAGGGAGTGCGCCATGCCAGATGACGGGTTCGATTTCTACCACGCCCTTGTCGCACGTGATCATCATATTGCCTTCCTGGATGGTGCATTGCAGCTGCATGGTGCGCCCGACCAGTTTTGCCAGCGCCTGGGTGGTGTCGGTCGGCAGCCTGAGCACGGTGAGGTTGTGCAGGCGGGTTAATTTGTTTTTGTTTTCGTTCCACCAGATGTCGGCCGCGCGCCCGTAGCTGATGACGACCACTTTTTCCGCACGTCCGCAGGCGCGGCGCACTGCGCGTTCGTCCGGCAGGCCCGCCATGATCCAGAGTTCGATGGCACCGGTCAGGTCCTTGAGCCACAAATCGGGTTCGTCATCGCTGCTCATTCCCTGGGCAAAGGTCAGCGCTTCGTCAGCGAACAGTGCAAAGGCGAATAACCTGACCATCATGCGCTCCTCGGTTTCGGAGGGGTGTTGCGCGACGGTCAGGTGATGGTCTGCATAGTAATAGCGATCCATGTCGGCGATCTGCAGGGTGGCTTTGAAGACGGTAGCTTTGATGGCCATGTGACGAAGTTGGTTAATGGGCGGGTGCGTATTCTAACAGGCGGCCCATTTTAAATATCTGATGTTACGCAGTAACATCAGTCGTGCATACAAATCAACTTCGCCGGGGGCAGCCCGGCTGCTGATTACTTTCTTTTGCGTTGCCAAAAGAAAGTAATCCAAGAAAAGGCAACCCCGGCTTGCCGCGCCGCCTGACTGCCCTGCCTGCCGACAGTTAGGCGCAGGCCGGGCAGTTAGGCGGCGTTCCCTTGATAGCCGCAAACAGGCGGGGCTGCGCAACTCGCACGATCCGCTTCGCGGCCACGAGCTCAAACAGTGCTCGCCTAACCCCACCGCTTGTTTGCGGCTATTTTCGGCGGCGCACAGGGGCCTAAAGGTGGAATGCCAAGGTTACCACTCATCAATTCTGATTTTTTGGGTTTGTGCGTCACATCAGTTAAATATGAAACTTGCGCAGCGATACGCTAACGTGAAACACGCACAGGCAGGCAAGC
Source organism: Gallionella sp. (assembly GCA_028707275.1). Lineage (GTDB taxonomy): Bacteria > Pseudomonadota > Gammaproteobacteria > Burkholderiales > Gallionellaceae > Gallionella. The sequence goes on from JAQTUP010000005.1 coordinate 37,010, forward strand.
GGGAGAGGGTTGGGGAGAGGGAAACGGACAGGGCAAGAACATTGCCTTGTCCGTTGGATGGCATTGCGCCGCCGTTCCGACTATAATTCGTTCCCTTTTGGCTTTGTCTCCTATTATTACGATGCAGCTGTTCGCCTTTGGCCTAAATCATCAGACTGCGCCGCTTGCCGTGCGCGAGCAGGTCGCGTTCAATGTGGACGGGATCGAGAATGCGCTGCGCGATCTTGTGGAGAACGGCGGGGCAAAAGAAGCCACGATACTCTCCACCTGCAACCGCATGGAGCTGTATTGCAATGCAGCCCGCCCCGATCACGCGATCGACTGGCTGGCGCAATACCACCATCTGCCGCGCAAGGAGCTGGAACCCTATCTTTATTCGTTGCCGCGCGAGCAGGCGGTCAAGCATTCGTTCCGTGTGGCCAGCGGTCTGGATTCCATGGTGCTGGGCGAGCCGCAGATTCTGGGGCAGATGAAACAGGCTGTGCGCCAAGCAGAGCAGGCCGGTACCATGGGTATCTTGCTGCACAAGTTGTTTCAGAATACCTTTTCGGTGGCCAAGCAAGTGCGCACCGAGACCGAAATCGGCTCCAACTTGGTTTCGATGGCCGCCGCCGCCGTGCGCCTGGCCGAGCGCATCTTTCCCAGCATCAGCGAACAAAACGTGTTGTTCATCGGCGCCGGTGAAATGATAGAACTCAACGCGGTGTATTTTGCCGCGCGCAATCCGCGCCGCATCACCGTTGCCAACCGCACGCTGGAGAGGGCGCAGACACTCGCGCGCCAGTATGACGGACAGGCCATCACGCTGTCCGATTTGCCCGAACAGCTGGCGAAGAACGATATTATTATTACCTGCACGGCCAGTCAGTTGCCGATACTGGGCAAGGGCATGGTCGAGCGCGCGCTCAAAGCGCGCCGTCACAAGCCTCTGTTTATCGTCGATCTGGCCGTACCGCGCGACGTCGAGGCGGAAGTCGCTCAGCTCAATGACGTGTTTCTCTACACCGTGGACGACATCGCCGAGGTGGTCAAGGACGGTCTGGAAGCGCGCCAGGGCGCGGTGAAGGAAGCTGAGGTTATCATCGCCTCCGGTGTGTCCGACTTTATGCACTGGATGGAGTCGCGCAATGTGGTGCCGACGATACGCGCGTTGCGCGAACACGCCGAACAGAGTCGCCGCCAGGAGCTGGAAAAAGCGATGCGCCAGCTGGCCAGGGGCGAGAGCGCCGACAAGGTGTTAGAAGCCATGAGCCGGGGACTTACCAATAAATTTTTGCACGCACCTACTCACTCGCTGAATCAGGCGCACGGGAGTGATCGCGACAACTTCCTCGAAGTTGTCCGCAGGCTGCACCATCTGCACCCTGAAGAATAGGTCATCGAATGAAACCCAATATCGCTACAAAATTAGCTCAGTTGAGCGACCGTCTGTTGGAAGTCAATCAGCTGCTGAGCACTGAAGAGGCGACCCGTGACATGGACAGCTACCGCAAGCTTAACCGCGAACGCGCCGAGCTCGAACCCGTGGTGGAACTGTTTCACGCCTACCGTACCTGTGAGGGAGACATTAAGGCCGCGCGGGAAATGGCGGAAGACCCCGAGATGCGCGAATTTGCCGAAGACGAGATCAAAGAAGGCGAGACGCGCCTGAATCAACTCGACGCGCAATTGCAGACCCAGCTGTTGCCCAAGGATCCCAACGACGAGCGCAGCGTGTTTCTTGAAGTGCGCGCCGGTACGGGCGGGGACGAGGCGGCCTTGTTCGCCGGGGACTTGTTCCGCATGTATTCGCGCTTTGCCGAACGCCGTCGCTGGCAGGTCGAAGTGGTTTCGGAAAGCCCCGGTGAAATGGGCGGTTACAAGGAGATTATCGCGCGTATCGCAGGGGCCGGCGCGTATTCGGTGCTGAAATTCGAATCCGGCGCGCATCGCGTGCAGCGCGTGCCGACGACCGAAACGCAGGGGCGCGTGCATACGTCGGCCTGCACGGTCGCGATCATGCCGGAAGTAGATGAGGTGGATGACGTGGTGCTCAATCCTGCCGATCTGCGCATCGACACCTTCAGGGCAAGCGGCGCGGGCGGCCAGCATATCAACAAGACCGATTCGGCCGTGCGCATTACTCATCTTCCGACCGGCGTAGTCGTCGAGTGTCAGGATGGTCGTTCGCAGCATCAGAACAAGGCGCAGGCGATGCGGGTGTTGTGTGCGCGCATCAAGGACGCACAGGTACGCGCGCAAAATGCCGAGACGGCCGCTACGCGCAAGAGTCTGGTGGGCAGCGGCGACCGCTCGGAACGCATCCGCACCTACAACTACCCGCAAGGGCGGATCACCGATCATCGCATCAATCTCACACTCTACAAGATGGATGCCATCATGGACGGCGACATCAGCGAACTCACCGGCGCCCTGATGGCCGAACATCAGGCCGAACAACTGGCCGCGATGGCCGACGACGGCAGCTTCTGATTTTTGGAGCGCGCAGTCTGCGCGATTTTTCGGCGTCATGCCGCCGCACTGCCAATTAGCATCTGTACATGATGATTCAAGAGCTTCTTTCATCCGGCGCCAAAACGCTGCAAACCGCGCTGGATCTTGATCCTGCTAGCGCGCGCATCGAGGTGCAGTGCCTGTTGCAGTCGGTGCTGAAGGTGAATCGCGCCTATTTGCTCACCTATCCTGAGCGCGTGCTGAGTCCTGAGGAGTCGGCGCGTTATACCTGTCTGTTCGAGCGTCGTCTGGCGGGCGAACCGATCGCCTATCTGCTGGGCGTCCGCGAGTTCTACGGTCTGTCTTTTAAAGTGACGCCCGACACGCTGATTCCGCGCCCCGATACCGAGCTTTTGGTCGAGTTGGCATTGCAGCATATCCCTCGCGGGGGAGCTGTGCTGGATCTGGGGACGGGCAGCGGAGCAATCGCGCTGTCCATTGCGCATGAGCGCCCCGACACTGAAGTGGTTGCGGTGGACGCGTCAGAATCGGCGCTGAAAGTCGCGATCGAGAACGCGCAGCGCCTCAATGTCGGCAATGTACGTCTGCTGCACAGTGACTGGTTTTCGCAGCTCGCGGGCGAACGCTTCGATCTCATTGTCTCCAATCCGCCTTATATCGAAACCGGTGACGTGCATCTTGCGTCAGGGGATGTCAGGTTTGAGCCGTTGGGCGCCCTGACATCGGGTGCGGACGGGCTGGAGGATATCCGCCGTATCAGCGCCGAGGCTAAACATCACCTCTGTTCTGGCGGGCGTCTGATGTTCGAGCATGGTTACAACCAGGCTTTGCGCGTGCGCCAGTTGTTGGAGTCGGACGGATTTTTAGACGTGGCGTCCTTTCTCGATCTGTCCGGAACAGAGCGTGTGACCACAGGCAGAGCTTGACGACGACAGCCAGGCTCTGCGATAATTTCCGACTATATAATTGGGGTAATAATCATGACGACAGATATTCAGCAGCGCATCCACGCACAAGTCACCGAAAATGCGGTGGTGTTATACATCAAAGGCTCGGCTAAATTTCCGCAGTGCGGTTACTCGGCGAACGTGGTTCGCATACTCAACTTGCTGGGGGTCAAGGACTTTCTGGCGGTCAATGTGTTCGAAGATCCCGAGATGGTCACAGGACTGGTCACCTATGCCAACTGGCCCACGCTCCCGCAGTGTTATGTCAGGGGCGAGTTCGTCGGCGGTTCCGACATCATGTCTGAAATGTATCAAAGCGGTGAGTTGAAACAGTTGCTGGGCGAACTGGCTACGGCTCAGTAAACCTGGTTTCACGCCTTTTGTGGACTCGGTTACATCGAATTACCTAGGCCTTATTGCATATATGAAAAATCGGAGAGTGTGGATATAGTTTCAACCGGGTGCTGGAAGTTGTGGCGGGTTGCAACTTCCCAAACTCTCCTCCTTTAGGGCGATCTTCTGATCGCCCGTTTTTTTGGGTTTACCGGACCCGGATTATTTTTCAAGCCTGCTTCTTGCCCGCGCGATCGCCGCGATGACCTGGTTTGGTGCCGTGCCACCGATGTGGTTGCGACTGGCCAGCGAGCCTTCGAGCGACAGGACCTGATAAATGTCATCCTCGATCAGGGGCGAGAAGTTTTTCAGCTCAGCCAGGCTGATGTCAGCCAGATCGACTCCCTTTTGTTCGGCAAAGCGCACCGCGAGGGCGACCGCTTCGTGGGCATCCCTGAACGGCAGGCCCTTCTTCGCCAGATAATCGGCAAGATCCGTCGCAGTGGCATAGCCTTGCAGCGCGGCGCGCCGCATCGCTTCGGGCTTGACGGCTATGCCTGTGATCATCTCGGCATAGATGCGCAGCGTCTGCGTGAGGGTATCTACGGTGTCGAACAAAGGCTCCTTGTCTTCCTGGTTGTCCTTGTTGTAGGCCAGGGGCTGCCCCTTCATCAAGGTCAGCAGAGCGACCAGATGGCCGTTGATACGCCCGGTCTTGCCGCGCACCAGTTCGGGCACATCCGGGTTTTTCTTCTGCGGCATGATGGATGAACCTGTGCAGAAGCGATCGGCGATGTCGATGAAACCCACCATCGGGCTCATCCACAGGATCAGTTCTTCCGAGCAGCGCGACAAATGCGTCATGATGAGGGCGGCGCAGGCGGTAAATTCGATGGCGAAATCCCGATCCGAGACCGCATCGAGCGAATTTTCGCATACGCTGTCAAAACCCAGCAGTTCGGCTACCCGCTCCCGGTCGATAGGATAACTGGTGCCGGCCAGGGCTGCCGCTCCCAGCGGCAGGCGATTCACGCGTTTGCGGCAATCCCCCAGACGCTCTGCGTCCCGGGCCAGCATCTCGACATAGGCCATCAGGTGGTGGGCGAAGCTGATCGGCTGTGCGACCTGCAAGTGAGTAAACCCCGGCATGATGGTATGAGTATGCTGCTCGGCCAGATCGATGAATGAGTGTTGCAGCAGCTTGATCAGGACCAGCAAATCATCAATCGCGCTGCGCAGATACAAACGTACATCGGTCGCTACCTGATCGTTGCGTGACCGTCCGGTATGCAGGCGCTTTCCGGCGTCACCTACCAGGGCGGTGAGGCGTTTCTCGATATTCAGATGCACGTCCTCCAGATCCTGCGACCAGACGAATTCACCTGCGGTAATTTCGGCGTCTATCAGGCTCAGGCCGCGCCGTATGTCGTCCAGATCCTGTTCTGCGATAATGCCGCACTCGGCTAACATCTGTGCGTGAGCCCGCGAACCGCTGATGTCGAACATCGCAAGTTTATGGTCAAAACCCACCGAAGCGGTGTAACGTTTCACCAATTCGGAGACGGGTTCGTTGAATCGTCCCGACCAGGTGTGATTTTCTTGTATGCTTGCCATCTCTTGTCCAAAATCCAGTTAAATATACTGATGCTAAATAAAGTTAACAGGCGAAAACCGGTGGGTTTTTCGCCATGAATGAGGAGCGCAGTATAAAACAAATGACCGATGCGTTGCCCAATTTCCGCAATCTTGGCGTAACGTTGCGTTTGCTGTTGATTGCCAATGCGTTTGCCTTGCTCGCGGCCATATTGCAGGCGGATGACTGGCCGGACATCGCCCCCCGCATGATGCAGATTGCCACCTTGTTTATGCCCATACTGCTGGGCAGCATGATCACGGTGTGGTTCAGCATGTCGTGGCTGGGTAAACTGTCCTATTGGCAGGGTGTCCTGGTCGTGAATATACTGGTGGGCCTGTTTACGCTGTCCAGTTATTTTTTCGGTGGCGAGTTGATTCGCCCCTCGGTCTTTGCAGACCATTCTTTTTACGTCGCGCGCGGCGTATTGCTCAGCGCGGTGATGTGCAGCCTGATACTCATGTATTTTCGTTTGCGGGCGAAAGTGCTGTCGCGCTCGCTGGATGATGCGCGTTTGCAGGTTTTGCGCGCCCGTATCCGTCCGCATTTTCTTTATAATACGATCAATGCGGTGCTGGGCATCGTGCGCACGCAGCCCCGTCAGGCCGAAACAGCACTGGAAGATATGGCCGATCTGTTTCGCATGGCGATGGCCGACGAGCGGGACATGGTCCCTGTGTATCAGGAAATTCAGTTGTGCAAGCAATACCTGGCGCTGGAACAGTTGCGCATGGGAGAACGGTTGCGTGTGCTCTGGCAGGTGCAGGATGTGCCGCAGGATGCTCTGATCCCTCCTCTGTTATTGCAGCCGTTGCTGGAAAATGCGGTGTATCACGGTATTGAACCCCTGATCAATGGCGGCTGTATCCATGTGCAGCTGCGTCTGACGGGCAGTAATTTGACGATCAAGGTCAATAATCCGTGTCCGCAGCGTTCTGATGTGCCGCCGCATGCAGGGAACAAGATTGCCCTGCAAAATATACGTGAACGCCTTGATTTATTGTTTGATGCCGAAGCGAGTTACCAGGTCGCGAGCGGCGAAGATCATTATCTGGTTGAAATCACCCTGCCCTATATGAAGGAGCCGATGACATGAGTACGATAGAGCTGGCGTTGCGCGTTTTTATCGTGGATGACGAGCCGCCTGCGCGAAATCGGCTGCGCGAGTTGCTGGGCGATTGCAGCGAACAGCTGCCGCTGGTTGTGGTAGGCGAGGCGGGCAACGGCCAGGAGGCGCTGGAAAAACTGATGGATACGCCAGCCGACGTGGTGTTGCTGGACATTCGCATGCCGCAAATGGACGGTATCGAACTGGCAAAACACCTGCAAAAGTTGCCTTATCCGCCGGTGATTATTTTTACCACCGCCTATGACAGCTATGCCATCAATGCCTTCGAGTTGCGCGCCACCGATTACCTGCTCAAGCCCATCCGTCTGGGGCGCCTGTTCGATGCCCTGACCCGCGCCCGTGCCGCCGTGCCGGTTCAGGTCGAGGTGTTGCGCGATTTGCTGCCCGAGCCGCGCCGACATATTGCCGTCCATGAACGTGGAAAGATACATCTGATCCCCATCGAACAGGTCTTGTTCTTGCGTGCCGAATCCAAATATATCACCGTGCGCACGACGGATAGGGAGTATCTGATCGAAGAATCGTTGACGGCGCTGGAAAAGGAGTTCGCCGCGCGCTTCGTGCGCATTCATCGCAACTGCCTGGTCGCCAAGGATGCCATCGAAGGATTTGAGAGAGTAAGTGACGAAGGTGAGGGCAGCGGTTGGACGGTCAGGCTCAAAGGCTTGTCAGCATCGCTGCCCATCAGTCGCAGACAGCAGCAAATCGTCAGGGAATTTAGCTGATCCTGGTTCTGAGAATACGCGGCGGGGCGCGCCGCCATCGCAGCCCCTGCCCCTTTTTTTGAGTGTGTCATTCGAATGTAACAATGAGTATATAAACTCTCCGACTAATAAAATAGTCATTCGGGAGGGCTTATGGGTCAGGACAGCACAGGGGATAAGGAGGTTTTTGCACGGGAGATGTTAGCCCTGGTCAATCCGATAGAATCCATTGCGCCCGATCGCACGGTCGCCGAAGTCGCAGAGCTGTTCCTGAATCCTGATTATGCGAAGGTGCTCTCTTTGCCCGTGGTGGAAAACGGTCTGCCTCTGGGCGTGATCAGCCGCTATCGTTTCATGGACATGTACCTGAAGCAGTTTGCCCGCGAACTTCATGGTAAACGCGCGATTCGTCACTATATCAATGAAAAGCCGCTGCTGGTGGAGCTGGATCAGCCCCTGGCCGAGGCGGCTCTCCACGTTGCGGAACACATGCAGTTTCCGCTTACCGAGGATTTTGTCATTACGCGCCACGGAAAATATCTGGGGGTCGGCTTTGTCATGGATTTGCTCAAGGCGATGGAAGTGCGGATGCGTGCGAATACTGAAGAACTCAATGGCGCTTATTCGCGACTCAAGTCTTCACAGCTGGCTTTGGTGCAGTCGGAAAAGATGGCATCCCTGGGTCAAATGGTGGCCGGGGTCGCGCATGAAATAAACACCCCGTTAGGTTACGTGCAGAACAACGTGGCGATCGGTCAGGAGTTGTTCGTGCAGGTGCGGGAAATGATCGCAGGCTATGAGGCTCTGGTCGATAACCTGCTCAATGAACAGGCGACTGACGAACAGATTTCAGGACAAATGGCGCAGATCGCTCGGATGCGCGGCGAACTCAATGCCCACGAAATGCTGGGTGAAATGCAAGGCCTGATGGCCGACTCGTTGTACGGGATCGGGCAAATTTCAGAGCTGGTGCTCAACTTGAAGAATTTCTCGCGCATGGATGCGGCCGCCACTGAGGCGGTCAATTTGAACAGCTGTATAGAAAGCGCGCTCAACATCGGCCGTAATGTCCTCAAGAACAAGGTGGAAGTGATCAAGGAACTGGGCGATTTGCCCAGGATGACCTGTTCGCCATCGCACCTCAATCAGGTGTTTTTGAACCTGTTCACCAATGCGGCTCAGGCCATGGGCGAAAATGGACAGCTGCGCATCAGAACCTGGCAGGACAAGGATTCGATACATGTCAGCGTGACTGACAACGGCAAGGGTATCCTGCCTGAGCATCTGACACACATTTTTGACCCGTTTTTTACAACCAAGCCCGTCGGTGAAGGCACCGGGCTGGGCCTGGCCATCAGCCACCAGATCATCCTGCAGCACGGTGGAGAGATTCGGGTCGAGTCGAGTGTCGGGGCTGGCACAACGTTTTATATTCGCCTGCCTCTGGCTGTCGGCGAGTCTTCGCACACGGATTCAACCGTCCTGACCGAACAATTTTGATGAAGGAGAATATTATGAGCAAACCTACGATATTGCTGATCGATGATGAAGAGCGCATCTTGCGTTCGTTGCGCATGTTGTTTTTAAGCAACTATAACGTGCGGATGACGACAGATCCTCATGAAGCGATCCGCATCCTGAAAACAGAAAAAGTGCATGTGATTGTCAGCGATCAACGCATGCCGGTCATGCAGGGTTCTGAATTGCTGCGTATCGCCCGCGATACCTCACCTGCCACCATGCGCATCCTGCTGACTGGCTATTCGGATCTGGATGCGTCTATCGCCAGCGTGAATGAAGGCGAAGTGTTCCGTTACCTGCTCAAGCCATGGCTGGCTGATGATGTCAAGAGCGCGGTCGCCGAGGCTGCGGCTATCGCAGAGGCAAGTTTTTCAGTGCATTCGGTCGATTTGAAGTCCGTGCAGGCGGGAGTTGAGCATAAAAAGCCGCGCGTGCTGATCATCGATTCCGAGGAGGCAACCTCCATAACGGTGCGCGAAATATTGGGTGTGCGCTGTGAGATTGTCTGGGCGTATAACGCGCAGATGGCCATGGAAGAGCTGGCTAAACAGGATGTGTCTGTCGTGGTGTCCGATCTGATGTTAGGCGAGACGAATGTGGCCTATATCCTCAAGACGATCAAACAATTGAATCCGCAGACGCAATGTATCGTGGTCACGTCCTTCAATGATACCTCGCGTCTGATCGAGCTCATCAATCAGGCACAGATCAGCCGTTACTTGCCCAAACCGGTCGGTAAAAACCTCCTGGCACGTAATCTGGAGTCCATGCTGGAACGCTTCAATCTGCTGCGCAGCCAGCCCGCACTGCAAAATCGCCAGGCTGTGGCACCGATCAGTGATGATCATGAGAAAATGCAGTCGGGAAATTTTCTGGGCATGATAGGTCGCCTGCGCGCACGCGTTGCGGCCTGATGCGGGCAATCTGAATTTCCTAAGTTCACCGGGACGTAATTTTGTTGTAATGAGTCCTCTATACAGTCACATTCACGAAGATAAACTGTTAAGGAGCCGATATGCAAAACGCTTGCGTGATGGGAATGGATGTCTTGCTGCGGGAAATACCCGGACTGATCAATTCAATAGAACCGATAGCGTCTGATCATACGGTGGTAGAGGTAGCTGAGCTATTTTTGAGCCGGGTTTATGTGGATGTGCTCTGTCTGCCTGTCGTGGAAAACGGGCGGTTGATCGGCGTGATCAGCCGCCACCGCTTCCTGGATATGTATCTCAAGGACATGTATCTCAAGCAATTTGCCCACAGACAGCACCGTTCGATTCGAAATTACATCAATGAAACCCCGTTGTCAGTTGAGCTCACGCAGTCCTTGGCAGACGCAGCGGTGTACGTTGCAGAAAATATTTCTGATTCTCCTGATTTTGTCATCACGCGCCATGGAAAGTATCTTGGCATCGTCACCGTAAAGGATTTTCTCAGGGCGATAGACGCCAGGAGGGGAGCGAGTCGGGCTGCACTCGATGGCGCCTGTTTACAGATCAGGTCCGCTCAGCAGATCGCTGTGCCGCTGGGGCAAATGGTGGCAGGCGTCGCACATGAAATAAACGCCCCATTAGGTTACGTGCAGAATAATGTGACCATTGGCCAGGCTTTATTTAGCCAGGTGCACGAAATGATCGCAGGCTACGAAGCCCTGGTTGATAATTTGCTCGATGAGCACGCAAGCTCTGATGAAATTTCACGCCAGATGCAGCAGATAACCCGGATGCGTAGTGCGCTCAATGCTCAGGAAATGTTGGGCGAGATGCAGAGTCTGATGACCGACTCCTTGTACGGGATAGGCCGTATCTCGGAACTGGTGCAGAATCTGAAAACCTTCTCGCGGTCGGCGGCTGTGGCGATATGAGTCGTTGATAAAAAACAGCGGGAATCCACAGGCTTAGGCCTTTATGCATAGGCCATAAGGCATATTTACACGGCACTTTTGTACTCGTACTATCCCCTTTGCTGTTTGCGGGCGCCATTTTTTTGGCGCCGATTTGATTACCAAAAGGGGAAGACAATGAAGAGAATTATTGCCGGTTTTTTCGTCGCCGCCACCTGTGTGAGCGGTGCGGCTTTAGCTGATGACAGCGGTTTATACGCAGGTCTCACGCTTGGCCGTTCCAATACGGGCACGCTTGCGGCAGGTGTTGCGATGATGAAGACGACCGATACCGTTCTGGGTGTGCTGGGTGGTTATCAGTTCACTAAAAACTGGGGTGCCGAGGCGTTTTACACAGGCGTGGGCAGATGGACGGCTCAGGATCCGGCGGGAGGCGCGACGGCATCAGGCAAGGCGGATGCCTGGGGGGTCAATGCGGTAGGTACGCTGCCCTTGTCGGATGCTTTTTCTTTATATGGCAAGCTGGGCTATGCCAATACCAAGACTCGGGCTACCGGCGTGATGGGTGCGCTTGCAACCGATCTTAGCGCAAACCGGAGTGCTGCGACTTATGGCCTGGGGGGTGTATACAATGCCAGTCAGGCTGTCGGCGTCCGTTTGGGCTGGGATCATTTCGGGGCTGCGACAAGCAATTTGACGACACCGGGTGTAAAGGATAATTACAATGCCAATATTTATTCTCTGGGCGCTGTATTCAAGTTCTGACGGCACGAGTGCAGAACACAAAAAACCGGCATGATGCCGGTTTTTTGTGTTCTACGATCGCTGAGCGGGCCGTTTTAGCCGCTGTTGCGCAGGCCGGTCGCGATGCCGTTGATGGTCAGATGGATGGCGCGCTTGACCAGTTCGTCATTGTTTCCGGCGCGATGTTGTTCGAGGAGCGCCACTTGCAAGTGGTTGAGCGGGTCGATGTAAGGCGTGCGAGTCAGCAAACTGCGTGAAAATGCCGGGTTGTCCTGCAACAGTGAATTGTTGCCGGTTACATTGAACAGCATCTCTACGGTGTCTTCCCATTCGCTGTGAATCGCGCCGAAAATCCGTTCGCGCAAGTCGTCGTCTTCTACCAGTCCGGCATAGCGCGAGGCGATACCCATGTCGGTCTTGGACAGCACCATGTCCATATTGGACATCAGACCACGGAAGAATGCCCAGTCCTTGTACATGGCTTGCAACTGAGCCAGGCCGGCATCCCCCTCGCGTTCGACGAATTGCTTAACAGCGCTGCCGAATCCCAGCCAGCCCGGCAGCAAGGTGCGGTTCAACCCCCAGCTGAATACCCAGGGGATCGCGCGCAAATCCTCGATACGGTCGGAGGCTTTTCGCGCGGACGGGCGGCTGCCGATGTTGAGCTCGGCGATTTCACGTATCGGCGTGGCGGTGAAGAAGTATTCGGTGAAGCCGGGCGTTTCATACACCAGTTTGCGGTAGGCCGCGAACGCGTCGAGGCTCAATGCCTCCATGATGCGGTGAAATTCCGGCATGGCGCTGTCCGCACCGTGATGATGCAGCAAGGTCGCCTCCATGGTCGCGGCAATCAGTGTTTCCAGATTGCGCTGACCAATTTCAGGATTGGAGTATTTGCTGGAGATCACTTCGCCTTGTTCGGTGATGCGAATCTGCCCGTTTACGCTGCCGGGCGGCTGCGCCAGAATGGCTTCATAGCTGGGGCCGCCGCCGCGTCCGACCGTGCCGCCGCGACCGTGGAACAGGCGCAGTTCGATGCCATATTTGGCAAATACCTTCACCAGTTCGAGTTCGGCCTTGTATAGCTCCCAGTTGGCCGTGATGTAGCCGCCATCTTTGTTGCTGTCTGAATAGCCCAGCATGACTTCCTGCGTGTTGCCGCGTTTTTCCAGCAGCTGGCGATAGTAGGGGATGGCGAACAACTCATCCATGATGGGGCCGCAGCTGCGCAAGTCTTCAATCGTCTCAAACAAAGGGATGATGTTGACGTGCAGCATGTCCTCCTCTTCGAGCAGGTTGACCTGTTGCAGCATCAGGGCGAGTTCGAGCATGTCGCTCACCGCATCGGCCTTGGAGATGATGTGATTGGGCAGCGCCGCGCGACCAAAACGATGATGAATGTCGGCGGCGGCCTGCATGATGCGCAATTCGCTTTGCACTACGTCGGAGTATTGCGCCAGATTGCCGATGAGCGGCCTGGATTTTTTTAACGTTTGCAGCAATACCTTGCGGCGTGCGGTCTCATCGAGTTCTGTGTAGTTGTCGATGACCCCGGCGTGCGTGAGCAATTCGCTGACCGTTTGTTCGTGAATCGCGCTGTGCTGGCGCATATCCAGTGGCGCCAGATGGAAGCCGAAGACTTCTGCGGCACGGCGCAAGTTGGCCAGTCTGCCGCGTGCCAGATAGATGGCACCGTGGCGGAGCAAGGACTCGATCAGCACATCCAGGTCGGCGATGAACTGCAAAGGCGTGGCATAGGGTTCGGCGGCCTTGTCTACGGGGGGCAGATGCGAGATTTCGTGACCCAGACCGGTGGCGGTTGCCGACAGGCGGGAATAGATCAGAATCAGCGCGCGGCGGTAGGGCTCGTCCGTGCGACTGACGGCCTTGTCAGGCGAGCTGTCGGACAATACGCGCAGCTCATCGCTCACGTCGGCCAGCCTGTCGGTCAGTGACAGGCGCGTGCCCAGAATGTGCGTCTCGTTCAGGTAATGTTCGAACGCCAATTCGGAATGCTGTTGCATCGCATACTGCATGACATCGTGTGTCACGAAAGGATTTCCATCGCGGTCGCCGCCTATCCAGCTGCCCACTTTTAACAGCGGGGGTACCTTGATTTCCTTGTCGAAACGCGCTTCGAGCTGTTTTTCCAGATTGGCGTAGATTTTGGGGATTTCGCTCAGGAAGGTATAACGGTAAAACTCCAGGCCGTTCCTGATTTCGTCGCGCACGGTCAGTTTGGCGGTGCGCAGCATGCGAGTCTGCCACAAAATCAGAATGAAGCGGCGCAGGGCATTTTCGTTTTCGGCAATTTCATCAGGCGTCATGTCCAGTCTGTCGCGGTTGGACAGCAGGCTGGATATGATCAGATGGCAGTCGAGTATGCTTTTGCGCTGCACTTCCGTGGGGTGTGCGGTCAGCACCGGCGAAATCAGCGCGTTGTCCAGAAAAGCCTGCAACGTCTCACGGGTGACGGGCTTCTCTTCGAGACGATCGAGCGCGCGCAGCAGGCTGCTGTCCTTGGGAGGAGAGCCGGCTTTCAAGTGCGCGCGGTGGCGGCGGTTGTGGTGTAAATCCTCGGCGATATTGGTCAGCTGCGAGAAGTAGCTGAAGGCGCGCACCACGGCCAGTGTTTCGCCCGGGGTGAGCGCATCTAACATTTGTTCGAGCTGTTCGCCGTCGCGGTCGTCCTGGGTCTTGCGAAAACGCACCGCAGCGCGGCGAACGTTTTCGACCAACAGGAATGTTTCTTCGCCTTCCTGTTCTCGCAGGGTGTCGCCCAGAATGCGACCGAGCAGGCGCACATCCTCGCGAAATGGCAGGTCTTTACTGGAAATATTGGCAGGCACAGAAAATAAGTTCATCACTTTATACGCAAAATGGCGCGGCAGGCTCCGTGTTAGAATACGCCGCGTAATTAATCACAAGGAAATCTCGATGACACCAGCTTCTTCAACCTCACTGTCACCCTCAAACACGCCACTGGCTCGTCTGGTTATCGCGTCCCGTGAGAGCGCGTTAGCCATGTGGCAAGCCGAACACATCAGGGACAGGTTGCGTGCATTATATCCGCAAACCGAAGTCAGCATTCTGGGTATGACAACTCAAGGGGATCAGATACTGGATGTCAGTCTGTCAAAAATCGGAGGCAAAGGTTTGTTTGTCAAGGAACTCGAAACCGCGCTCGAAGACGGTCGCGCCGACTTTGCCGTGCATTCGTTAAAAGATGTGCCCATGGTTTTGCCGGCGGGATTTGTGCTCGCAGCAATAGGCGAGCGTGAGGATCCGCACGACGCGTTCGTTTCAAATGACTATGCAAGTCTGGCCGATCTGCCGGCCGGCAGCGTGGTGGGAACCTCCAGCCTGCGCCGCGAAAGCCAGTTGCGCGCACGTTTCCCCCATCTGCATATCGAGCCTTTGCGCGGTAATGTACAGACGCGGTTGCGCAAGCTCGACGAGGGGCAGTATGCGGCGATTATTCTGGCCGCAGCAGGGCTCAAGCGGCTGGGGCTCCAAGCGCGTATCCGCGCCATCATCAGCAGCGAAGACAGCCTGCCGGCGGTAGGCCAGGGCGCGCTGGGCATCGAATGCCGTGCGGACCGCACCGAGGTGATTGCCATGCTGCAAGTGCTGCACCATCCTGAGACGGCCGCCTGCGTGTTCGCCGAGCGTGCGATGAGCCGCGCGCTCAATGGCAGCTGTCAGGTGCCGCTGGGCGGGTTTGCACAGGTAGAGAACGGCCAGTTGCGTATGCGCGGATTTGTCGCCAGTCCGGACGGAAAACTGATGATGCACGCCGAAGCAACAGGCGATATCGCAATTCCTGAAGTGCTGGGGAACAAGATTGCCGAAGCCTTGCTCTTGCAAGGAGCGGGCGAGATATTAGCCGCGTTGAACGGCTAATGCCGTCTGACGAATTATCCGGATTGAAAATTCTGGTCACGCGCCCGCGTGACCAGGCGGTTCATCTGGCGCGGGCGATCGAGCAGGCGGGCGGCATTTCATTGTTGTATCCGCTGCTGGAAATAACGCCCGTGCAGGAAACCGGAATTCTTCGGGAACAAGTATCGCATCTGGATAAGGCTCATCTTGCCATCTTTATCAGTCCGAATGCGGTCCGATATGGCATGGCGGCAGTCCGGGAGGCCGGCGTATTGCCGCACGCATTGAAAATAGCCACGGTGGGTTTGGGCAGCGCGAAGGCCTTGCATGAGCAGGGGATCATGGAGGTGATCGTCCCGGCCGAACGATATGACAGCGAGGGATTGCTGGCATTGCTGCCGAATGTCGCCGGATGGCGGGTGATGATCTTTCGCGGCGACGGCGGACGCGAGTTGCTGGGCGATACGCTCACCGCGCGCGGTGCAGTGGTTGAATATGTGACCTGTTACCTGCGCCGCAAGCCGCAACAGAATACAGATCAATTATTGACAGTGGACGCGATCACCGTGACCAGCAGCGAGGCGTTGGGCTATTTGGGGCAAATGATGGCAGAACCTGCGCGCCTGGCGTTGCTCGGCACGCCTTTGTTTGTGCCCCACCCGCGCATTGCCCGGTTGGCACGAACACAGGGCTGGCGGCAGGTGCATGAAACGGCGGCGGGGGACGAGGGCTTGCTGGCAGGCTTGCTGGAATGGGCAGGAAAATCAGGATTCAGGATTCAGGATTGAGGATTGCCGTGAAAATATTTTGTTCGCCAAAGAGGTTATATGAGCGATAAGACATTGCAAGGATCGGGCGAGGTCGAGCCGGATGCCTCACGCCCGCATGTGGTTCTCGACATGTTGACCAGGATGAGCATTACGCAGATGACGCTCGCCGTGCTGGTGGTGATTTTTGCCTGGCAATGGCTGGACGGGCACCGGGCGATTAGCGAAATGCGCGATGAATTGGCGAAGAAAATCGCCGAGATGGATGGCACGGCTCATGCCAACGCGATTCTGATTGCAAAAAATCAGGACGAAGTGCGCGTGATGTCGGTCAAGGTGGCCACGCTCGAATCCTACTATGCACAGGCACAGAACCAGCGTGCAGCGCTTGAGGCTTTGTACAACAACCTGTCTGCCAGTCGCGATGAAACCGCTCTGGCCGATGTCGAGCAGTTGCTGCTGATTGCCGGTCAGCAACTGCAATTGTCGGGCAATGTAAAGGCGGCGCTGATTGCGATGGAGAGTGCGGACGCCCGCCTGCAGCGCATGGAACGCCCCGCTCTTAACGGCTTGCGCAAGACGATAGGTCAGGACCTGGACAAGCTGCGCGCGCTGCCACGGGTGGATGTGGCCGGGATCAACCTGAACATCAACAGATTGTTGTTGTCGGTGGATGAGCTGCCGCTGATCGACCGTCACCGTCCTTCCGAAAATGTGGTGGTCAAAACCCGGGTGGAGGACGTGAATGATACCGTTTGGCAAAAAGCATTGCGCGCCATCGGGCAGGAGGTCAGGCAACTGGTCAGGATTGAAAATACCGGCCAGGCTCAAATTGCACTGTTGCCGCCGAAGGAAGAATTTTTTCTGCGCGAAAATCTGAAAATGCGCCTTGTCTCGGCGCGGCTGGCGCTTCTGTCGCGCGATGACGATACTTACGTGCAGGAGTTGAAGACCGCACAGCTTTGGGTCCGGCGTTACTTCGACGTCAAATCGCCCGAAGGTATGCGCATGATGGACGAGTTGCGCACGCTGGCTGCGGCCAGTATAGATATCGACTTGCCAGATATCGGCGCCAGTTTGCAGGCCGTGCGCAGCTATCGTCTGACTCATGAAAATGCGGCGGATGTGCCACGAGGCCTGCCGCAAAAGGCTGCAAAATGAAATACCTGATTTCTATCCTGGTGCTCTTTTCGGCGGCGGTCGCACTGGGGACGATATTGCAAAATACGGCTTACGTGCTGCTGGTGTATCCCCCCTATCGCATCGAGGTGTCGCTGAAACTGTTTGTCGTGCTGTTTTTGCTGGTTTTCGGCTTCGGCTACTGGTTGATTCACCTGCTGATGGCCACGACGCAGTTGCCCCTGGAGGTACAAAAATTGCGCAAGGATCGTGCCCAGCTCAATGCCCGCAAGTTGCTGGATGTCGCGTTAAGGGCCTTTTTTGAAGGGCGTTATGCGGATGCCGAAAAGGCTTGCGCCCGCGCGATCAAGCACGGGGAGAGTTCTGTCTTGTATGGAATTATTGCCGCACGCGCAGCAGATGAGCTTCATGCGTCCGACCGGCGAGATGCTTATCTTGCCCAGGCCCAAAGCCAGTCTCAGGGAGATTCCACGACGCGTATGCTGGTGGCGACCAAAGCCCGGTTTGACCGGGATAGCACGCCGCCATAAAAGCTGTGACTGGATACGGGAAAGGGGCGTGGATTGCAGGCAGTCGCAGGTTCAAAAAACATGTGCGTCAATTGTTCGAATTAACCTTAAAAAAGTTTTTCATCCACGCCTGCCTGCCGTAGGCAGGGCAGGCAGGCGACAGGCAGGAAAAACACGAAAGGCACGAAACAGATCAAAACATCAGGCTGGCTTTATGAGTTGCCAGGCCGGTGCGAGGTAATATCTGAGTAATCGTTTGAATTCGTTTGTGTTTTTTGTGTCTTTCCTGCCTCTCGGCAGACAGGCGTGGACGACTGCGGTTTTAAGGTTATAGCCAGCAAACAAGCGGGTGAAATACTCGCACGCTACGTGGCCACGTACTCAATTTCATATAGAACCGTAATTTACACCACCAAAGGGGTTGAATCGCTGAACATGAGCTTGCGGAAAATCACTAGGAACCGGGGCTCGTTTCCGTCTGACGAGGCGCTGCTAAAATTGTTCTGCTTGGCGATTCTGAACATCAGTAAAAAATGGACTATGCCGTCCGTGGCTGGAAAGCGGCGCTAAACCGGTTTACTATCCAGTTCGAAGAGCGGATGCCGCAACATTAATGAATTCCGTTTACACAAAATGCAGGACCCCCTCCAAACTGAGCATGTCCAACAGAACCAAGTTTAAAGGTCAGCGAACCAAACGAAAAAATGCACTTTTGGCTTTTTGTGAGATTTTGAAGTAATTGACACGCGATCAATAGGGTCAGTCTCGATTGATTTTTTTCTGATGTGCGCCATGAGTTTCAATCCCCCTGTGCGCCGCCGAGTAGCGCAGGCTGGTCAGGGGGGCGGCGATTTGAGCGCGCAGCGCGAGTTCTGCAGCCGCCTGAACAGACGAGCAACGCAGGGAACCGCGTAGCGGCGGCAAACCCTGCCTGCGGCAGGCAGGCGGGGGCGAGTTCTTTGGGTTACTTTTCCTGGCAAGACAAGAAAAGTGACTAGCCGCCGGGCTGCCCCCGGCGAAGTTGATTTGTATGCACAACTGATGTTACTGCGTAACATCAGTTACGTAATTACCGTCGGCTGTTCGCGTCCGGTTCGTTCCGCGAGTTGCGAGAGCTGTCCTGCAATGCCGATGAGTTCCGAGAGTGCGACCTGTGCGTCCAGATGGTGATTCGCAACGTTCGGGTCATACGCTTCCAGATAGATACGCAAGGTTGCCCCTTCAGTTCCCGTGCCGGATAGCCGAAACACGATGCGCGAGCCGTCGGTGAAGATGATGCGTATCCCCTGGCCTGTGCTGACCGAGCCGTCTACCGGATCGGTGTAGCTGAAGTCGTCGCAGACATCTACGGTGTAGCTGCCCAGCTTTTGACCGGGCAGGGTGGCGAAGCTGTCTTTGAGATGTTTCATCACGCCGTTGGCCGCCTCCGTCGGAATGGCTTCGAAGTCGTGGCGCGAATAGACGTTGCGGCCGTAATGCGCCCAGTGTTCGCGGGTGATGGTTTCGACCGACTGTTTCCGTGCGGCGACGATGTTGAGCCAGAACAATACCGCCCACAGCCCGTCCTTTTCGCGGATATGCGATGAGCCGGTGCCGAAGCTCTCTTCGCCGCACAAGGTGACTTTGCCCGCATCCATCAGGTTGCCGAAAAATTTCCATCCGGTCGGAGTCTCAAAGCAGGGAATGCCCAGTTCGCGGGCGACGCGATCAGCGGCGGCGCTGGTGGGCATGGAGCGCGCAACGCCCGCCAGGCCTGCACGGTAACCGGGAGTCAGATGAGCATTGGCCGTCAGAATCGCCAGGCTGTCAGAGGGCGTGACAAAGAATCCGCGACCTAAAATCATGTTGCGGTCGCCATCGCCATCCGAGGCGGCGCCGAAATCGGGCGCGTTTTCACCGTAGAGAATGTCGACCAGTTCGTGCGCGTAGGTCAGGTTAGGGTCGGGGTGCCCGTTGCCGAAATCGGGCAGCGGCACGCAATTCATGAGGCTGTCCTCTGGCGCGCCCAGGCGGTTGATGAAAATCTCGCGCGCATAAGGGCCGTTGACCGCGTGCATCGCATCGAACTTGATGCGAAAGCCGGAGGCCAGCAGGGCGCGGATCGCGCCGAAATCGAACAGCGATTCCATCAGTTCGGCGTAATCGGCGACAGGGTCGATCACCGACACGGTCATGTCGCCGATCATATATTCACCTGTCGTGTCCAGCGCCACGTCCGGCACATCGATCAAACGGTATTGGCTGATGGTTTTGCTCAATGCGAAGATGGCCTCGGTGATTTTTTCCGGTGCCGGGCCGCCGTTGGCCGTGTTGTACTTGATGCCGAAATCGCCGTCCGGGCCGCCAGGATTATGGCTGGCTGACAGGATGATGCCGCCGAAAGTCGCATACTTGCGTATTACGCAGGAGGCGGCGGGCGTGGACAGGATGCCGCCGCAGCCTACCAGTACGCGCCCGAAGCCGTTGGCTGCCGCCATCTTGAGGATGATCTGGATGGCCTCTCGGTTGTAATAACGCCCGTCACCGCCTAATACCAGGGTTGAACCTTCAGGGGGCGAAATACTGTCGAAAATAGCCTGGACGAAATTTTCCAGATAATGGGGTTGGCGGAAGGCGGGGACACGCTTGCGCAGGCCTGATGTGCCGGGTTTTTGATCGTTGAACGGGGTGGTGCGGATGGTTAAAACGGTTTGCCCTTGCATTTTCATTCCTCCGACTGTTTGAATTTTCTTGCAATCTTACCACCGGCAAAGTCAAATGGCTCACGGGCTCGATTGATTCGGCAATATGACTTCCCCTAAAGTTGTATTTTCCTGCAATAATTACGACCATAAAAATAAAGGGAGTGTGTGAGTAAAATGATGAGTCAGGATGATTTGAAGCGTGCGGTAGCTCAGGCTGCCATTGAATATGTACCGGAAGGTTGTATCGTAGGCGTTGGTACCGGGTCGACGGCCAATTTTTTTATTGATGAACTGGGCAAGATCAAGCACAAGATACGCGGTGCGGTGGCAAGTTCCGAGGCGTCGGCGCTGCGTTTGCAAGGGCACGGTATCGAAGTGCTCTCGCTCAACGATGCGGGCTACTTGCAAGTCTATGTCGATGGCGCCGATGAGATTACAGCCCATATGCACATGGTCAAGGGCGGCGGGGGTGCACTGACACGCGAGAAAATCGTGGCGGGTGCGAGTGCCAGGTTTATTTGTCTGTGCGATGCGAGCAAACTGGTGGATGTGCTGGGCAAATTTCCATTGCCCATTGAGGTGATTCCGATGGCGCAGGCTTCGGTGTCACGGCAACTGGCAGCCCTGGGCGGTCAGCCTGTGTTGCGCGAAGGCTTTATCACCGACAACGGCAATCTCATTATCGACGTGCATGGCCTGAAAATTGCAAATCCTGTCGAGCTCGAATCGGCTCTCGATCACATTGCAGGCGTGGTGACCAACGGTTTGTTTGCCCGTCGTCCTGCGGATGTCTTGCTGCTGGGTACACCAGACGGCGTGAAGACGATGACCGCATAAGCGTTTTTTTAATCGAAAGTGGGGAGGTGCCTCGCGCCAGTCAGGTGCGAGGCGATGGGCGACCGTAACAAAACTTTTATAATCGCCCGTTAAACTGTAACGTTTACCATCCGTGAAATGAGGCAATACCATGATCAGTAGTGAACATACCTCCAAGCAATTTGACGTCGAGCTTGAGGCGATACGTGCCTATGTTTTGCAAATGGGCGGTTTGGTGGAAAGCCAGATAAAGAGTGCCGTCATCTCATTGGTCGACGGGGATGTTGCGTTGATGAACCGGGTGATTGACGACGACCATCGCGTCAATGCCATGGAGGTCAAGATCGACGATGCGTGCAGTCAGGTGATTGCGCGCCGTCAACCGACGGCCAGCGATTTGCGTCTGGTGATGATGGTCGTGAAAACGATCACGGATTTGGAACGTATCGGTGACGAAGCGGAAAAAATTGCCCGCATGGCCAAGATGCTTTCGCAAAAGCACGGTCTTGCTGTCCCGCGCTATCACGAAGTCAAACATGCATCCGACCTGGCCGTCGAAATGCTGCGTAAATCGCTGGATGCCTTTGCGCGTCTGGATGTTCAGATGGCCGCAGAAGTGGTGCGTCAGGACGATCAGGTGGACGAAGAGTTTCGCGCGATCATGCGTTATCTCATCACCTTCATGATGGAAGATCCGCGCACGATTTCCACCTCGCTGGAAATTCTGTTTGTGGCCAAGGCGATCGAGCGTATCGGCGATCACGCCAAGAATATCTCGGAATACGTTATTTTTATGGTCAAGGGGCGCGATGTGCGTCACGTCTCCGTCGATGAAATCGAACGGGAAGTTCAGGAATAATGGAACAACACCCGATACTTGCCGCTGTTGATTTGGGGTCAAACAGTTTTCGGCTTCAGGTGGCTAAGGTTGAGGGCGAACAGCTGTATATGCTGGACGGTTTGCGTGAGCCTGTGCGTCTGGCCGCAGGTCTTACAGCCGACAATTATCTGGACGAAGCGGCGCAGTCGCGCGCGTTAGCCGCTTTGGCAAAATTTGGCGAGCGTCTGCGCGACTTGCCGCCGGAGGCTGTGCGGGTGGTGGGAACCAACTCGCTTCGTGTGGCCGAGAATGCCGCCCAGTTCATCGCCAAGGCAGAGCAGGTGCTGGGGTTTCCGATTGAAGTCATCGCAGGACGCGAAGAGGCTCGCCTGATTTATATGGGGGTGGCGCACGGCCTGCCCCAGTCGGATGACCAGTTGCTGGTCATGGATATCGGCGGCGGTTCCACCGAGTTCATCGTCGGTCACGGGCTCAACCCGCTCAAGCTCGAAAGCCTGTATATGGGTTGTGTCAGTTTCAGTGCCCGGTACTTCCCGGATGGGAAAATCACCCGGCAGAACATGGAGCTGGCTGAACTTGCGGCTCGCAGCGAATTGCAGAATATAGTCGCCGACTATAAAGGCCAGTGGCAAAAAGCCATAGGCTCATCGGGCACGGCCAAGGCGATCGCCGAGATACTGGAGCTCAATGGCTACAGTCGCAGCGGCATCACGCGCGAGGGGCTGGACGCACTGCGCACGCACCTGATCAGGGTCGGCGACGTGCAAAAGCTGGGCTTGCAGGGGTTGCGCCCGGACCGGCTGCCCGCGCTGCCCGGCGGTTTTGCCATTATGTATGCCGCTTTCGATGAGTTGGGTATCACTCATATGCAGCTGGGACTCAGCGCCCTGCGCGAAGGGGTGTTGTACGATTTGTGGGGGCGCTTTCACAATAACGATATGCGCGACGTGACGGTGCAGCACTTCGTGCGCCGCTACCATGTCGATGTCAGGCAGGTGGCACGTGTATCCAAATTGGCGGATTCGCTGGCGCGGCAATTTTTGGGCGCCAGTCCCTGCGAACAGGCTTTGCAGGTGTTAGGCTGGGTGGCCAGTTTGCACGGGGTGGGTATTCGGGTGGCGCACAGCGGGTATCACAAGCATACTTCCTATATTCTCGCCAATGCGGACATGCCCGGATTTTCGAAGAAGGAGCAGGCCAGGCTCAGTCGGCTGGCGCTGGCGCATCGCGGCAACCTGAAAAAGTTGCAAGGTTTGCTGGTCGATGAAGAGGATTGCACGCTGGCGATGAGTCTGCGCCTGGCGGCGCTGTTTTACCGTAATCGCAGCGATGTCGTCCTGCCTGTGATGACCGCGCATTTTACCGGAACCAAATATTATCTTTCCATGGAATCGGACTGGTTGAAACTCAACCCCCTGACAGAAGCCGCCTTGCAGGAAGAAGAGAAGCAGTGGAAGTGGCTTGGGATCAGTATTCAGCTTATCAAAAAATAACGTCATTCATCCGCAGGGATCCCCGGCTGCGGGTAAATTAATTTTTTCGTGATGCAGCTTCGGTGTTAAACTCGGCATCGAAGCTGGCCAGACAGTCGCCGCGCATGTAAATGCGGGGAGGAAAGTCCGGGCTCCGAAGAGCAGAATGCCGGTTAATGGCCGGACACCGCGAGGTGATGGAAAGTGCCACAGAAAATATACCGCCGATGGCTGTGCAAACAGATCAGGTAAGGGCGAAACGGCGAGGTAAGAGCTCACCGCACTGGTGGTAACATCAGTGGCAGGGTAAACCCCATTCGGAGCAAGATCAAATAGGCTGACTATGGCGTTGCTCGCGTCGTCAGCGGGTAGATTGCTTGAGCGTAAGGTAACGAAACGCCTAGAGGAATGACTGTCCACGACAGAACCCGGCTTATCGGCCAGCTTCACCTTTTTAAGTATTATCCTCTCAGGTTAACCCTTTTTTCATCCGTGACTGTCGGCGCTCGTGCCCGCGCAGTCCTGTCAAATACAGGTCGCACCAGAAACTTTTCCTGCCATGTTCGGCCTGCTGCGGGCTATATCTATGCCTGTTCATCGTGT
The DNA here is from genome assembly GCA_028707275.1 of Gallionella sp. Classification (GTDB taxonomy): domain Bacteria; phylum Pseudomonadota; class Gammaproteobacteria; order Burkholderiales; family Gallionellaceae; genus Gallionella. Next base: position 61,032 of record JAQTUP010000005.1, read on the forward strand.
GCTTGCAAGCATCCGTTTGTCACAAGCGATCTGAACTTGTATCGCCAATTCATTGCTTTTTAAGAGAATTTGCAAGTCGTGCTGCACTAACAGGCTAACTCTTTGTCTTTTAACGAAAAAATCTTTAATTAGCTTGACCTGCGGGTAATGTCTCATATATAGTGGCATGCGGTGGTAAATGGTGGATAATCGTGGGTTGAAAATGTTCCAGGGCGCAGCGAAACTTAGTCTGGATGGGAAAGGGCGGCTTGCGATACCGTCCCGGCATCGTTGCGAGCTGCTCGATCATTGCGCCGGACGCCTTGTGCTGACCGCCGATGCCGACGGGTGTCTGCTGATCTATCCGCAGCCTGTATGGCAACCGATACGCGACAAGCTGCTCGGATTGTCCGCGCTGAACCCGAAAATCCGCGCCCTGCAGCGACTCCTGGTGGGGTACGCAGAAGAGGTGGTGATGGACGAGGCCGGGCGGGTGTTGGTTTCACAGGTCTTGCGCGGTTATGCGGGGTTAGGCAAGAGCGTCATGCTGGTGGGGCTGGGGAACAAGTTTGAATTGTGGGATGAATTGAAGTGGCAGGCTCAGCAGGAAATTTTCCTGTCGTTGATGGACGGTGAATTGCCGTCGGAATTGGAAGGGTTTACTTTGTGATTGATGAACTGGTTCACACGACCGTTTTGCTCGATGAGGCGGTAGACGCGCTCGCGATCAGGCCGGATGGCATTTATGTGGACTGCACCTTTGGCCGGGGCGGGCACAGCGCGCGGATTTTGCAGCAACTGGGCGAGCGTGGTCGGCTGATCGCGCTGGACAAGGATATGACGGCTGTCGCTCACGCTCGCTCGTGGAGCGATACGCGCTTTGAGATAGCGCACAGCGGTTTTACGCATCTGACGGAGGTGTTGAGCGGGCTGGGGATTGAACGCGTCGATGGGATCTTGCTCGATCTGGGGGTTTCCTCTCCCCAGTTGGATGAAGCCGGGCGCGGCTTCAGTTTCAGGTTTGATGCGCCCTTGGATATGCGCATGGATACGAGTCGCGGGATGACCGCCGCACAGTGGTTGGCAACGGTGGACGAGGGGCGGCTTACGGAGGTTATACGTGATTACGGTGAAGAACGGTTTGCTAAGCAGATTGCAAGAGCGGTTGTTGCTGCGCGCGAGACGCAACCCATCCAGACCACGCGGGAGCTCGTCGAGCTGGTTAGCAAGACGGTTCGTACCCGTGAAGCGGGCAAAAATCCGGCGACACGCACCTTTCAGGCTATACGGATTTATCTCAATCAGGAGCTCGAAGAGTTAGAGCGAGTCCTGCCCCAGTGCGTGGCGCACCTGAATCCTGGCGGACGCCTGGTGGTCATCAGTTTTCACTCGCTCGAAGATCGCATGGTGAAGCATTTCATGCGAGATATGTCAGACGCCGATAAATTGCCGCGCAATGTGCCCATACGCGCATGCGATGTGCCGCAGGGGAAACTCAAACTGGTCGGGCGGGGGATAAAGGCCGGGGATGCCGAGTTGCAGCTCAATCCTCGTGCGCGAAGCGCGGTGATGCGTGTGGCCGAGCGTGTTTATGTGGCGTAGTGGAGTGTTGCTGCTGGTGTCGCTGGTGCTGGGTGCGCTGAGTGCGGTCACGGCGCAACACCAGGCGCGCAAGTCCTTTATAGTCTTGCAGCAGGAAAAACAGCTCGCTCGTCAAATGGAAGTCGAGTGGGGACAGTTGCAACTGGAACAAAGCACGCTGGCCGCACCTGCGCGCGTGGAGAAAATCGCGTCAGAACAGTTGCAAATGCGGTTGCCAGCTCAAGTGAGCCTGATCAGGACCGGGCCTGTTTCAACAGATGACAATGGATTGAAACAACGACCATGAACTATGCGGAAAGCGATAAGGGCAAAACTTCGGGCAAGTTGCCGGAGTGGCGCGCGAAGGGCTTATTCGCGTTGCTGCTGCTGTGCCTGTTCGGGTTGTTAGGCCGTGCCGTCTATTTGCAGGGTTTTCATGACGATTTTTTGCAGGAAAAAGGCAGCCAGCGATACAGCCGGGTTGTCGAGGTCAGCGCACACAGGGGTATGATCACCGACCGCAATGGAGAGCCGCTGGCTGTCAGTACGCCGCTCGAATCGGTGTGGGCCAGCGCATCGGACATCAAAATTAACGACACAAAAGGCGCCAGACTCAATGAGCAGCAGCTGGCGCAGCTGGCACGAGTCCTTGAAATGCGTGTGGATGAGGTGCAAAGTCGCCTCGCGGATACGACGCGGGATTTTGTTTACCTGAAGCGGCAGTTGCCCCCCGAACAGTCCGGGCGTGTCGCCAGTCTGAATCTGCCGGGGATCTCATTGCAACGCGAGTACCGGCGTTATTACCCCGCAGGCGAAGAATTTGCCCAGATGCTGGGTTTTACAGGTCAGGACGATAACGGGCAGGAGGGACTGGAGCTGGTCTTGCAGCAGCAGCTTGCCGGTAAGCTTGGCAGTCAGCGCGTGATTCAGGACAGGCGCGGTCGTATCGTCGAGGATGCGGGAAGTCTGAATCCGCCCAGGCCGGGTGCTGACATAGCACTCAGTCTGGACAGTCGTGTGCAGCATCTGGCATATCGTGAATTAAAACTGGCGGTTCAGCAGAACCAGGCGAAGGCCGGTGCCATCGTCGTGCTCGATGCCCGCAGCGGCGAGGTGTTGGCGCTGGCTAATTATCCGAGCTATAACCCGAACAATCGCCTCAATGTCAGTTCGCAGGCGATGAGAAATCGCGCCGTGACGGACGTATTCGAGCCGGGTTCAACGATGAAACCCTTCACGATTGCGACCGCCTTGGATGTGGGGCAGGTCACGCCTGATACGCAGATTAACACTCAGAACGGCGTATTGATGGTGGGTAACAAAAAAATACACGATACGCATTCGGCGCCGATGTTGACTGTGTCAGAAGTGATACAAAAATCCAGCAACGTGGGCGCGGCGAAGATTGCTCTCTCGATGGAGCCGCAGGTGCTGTGGCAGGCTTTTTCTTCTGCCGGTTTCGGCGCTCATACCGGGAGTCATTTTCCCGGTGAAGCGCTCGGTATGCTGCGCGAAGCCAATACCTGGCGTCCGATCGAGCAGGCCACCATGGCATTCGGGCACGGAATTTCAGTCAATCTGCTGCAACTGGCACGCGCCTACACGGTATTCGCCGGTGACGGACAAATCAAACCCGTTTCATTGCTGAGGCAGGATGCGCAGCCCTCCGGGCATCAGGTGTTTTCCAGCAAAACAGCCTCCCAGCTGCGCGTCATGCTGGAGTCTGTCGTCCTGCCCGGTGGCACAGCACCGCTGGCTCAGGTGGCAGGTTACCGCGTTGCGGGAAAAACCGGCACGGCACATAAGCTGGACGGCGGACATTATGTCAATCGTTATGTAGCCTCTTTCGTGGGGCTGGCGCCTGTGTCGAATCCGCGCCTGATCGTGGCAGTGATGATAGATGAGCCCAATAGTGGGAAATATTACGGTGGCCTGGTGGCCGCTCCCGTCTTCAGCCAGGTGGTCAGTGGTGCATTGCATTTGTACAACGTGCCCAATGACGCACCGCTCAATAACGTCATTGCAGCGCCCGTGGAAGTTATCAGGGAGGAAATATGACGAATGCGGATTTCCTGCCTGCGTCGGCACGGCAGACAGGCGGATTGCCTGCCTGTAGGGGGATTGCGGAAAAGCTGGCTGGCGTGAAGGTGGATCGCCTGGTCACAGATAGCCGAAAAATACAGCGCGGCGATACCTTTGTCGCCTACCCCGGCGAAAATTCTGACGGGCGCCGGTTTATTGCACAGGCCATAGAGCGTGGCGCGAACGCGGTGATATGGGAGGCTGACAATTTTGTGTGGGATGCGGCCTGGGACATTCCAAATTTTCCGTTATCGGATCTGCGCCATAAGGCCGGCTTGATTGCCGATGAGGTGTACGGCGCCGCTTCTGCTCCGCTTTGGATGGTGGGGGTGACCGGAACCAACGGCAAGACTTCAACCTGTCACTGGATTGCGCAGGCTCTGACCGAGGCTGATAAAAAATGTGCGCTGATTGGTACGCTGGGTAACGGTTTTGCCGACGCATTGCAAGCTACGATCAATACGACGCCGGATGCGATCCGGGTTCACGGCTTGCTGGCCGAATATCTGCATGAGGGCGCAAAGGCGGTGGCGATGGAGGTGTCATCTCATGCCCTGGCTCAGGGACGGGTCAACGGTGTTCGTTTCGATGTGGCATTGCTGACTAATTTGAGTCGCGATCACCTGGATTATCACGGCGATATGGAAAGTTACGCCGCGTCAAAACGCCGTCTGTTCGACTGGCAGGCGCTGAAGTTTGCGGTGATCAATCTGGACGATGCCTTCGGTGCGGTTTTGGCGGAGCAACTGCGAGACCTGCCGGTGGAAGTCATCGGTTATGGGTGGTCAGATGCCGCGCGGCAACTGGCCGTGCGAGAAGGGATACGCATGGTGTACGGGAACCTGCTGGAGATGACAGGGCAGGGCATGCGCCTGGAAATCCATTCGAGCTGGGGGGGCGGCGAGCTGAACAGTTCGCTGGTGGGCAGGTTCAATGCGGCCAATTTACTGGGCGTGCTGGCGGTGTTGCTGGCAAGCGATATCAGCCTGATTGATGCCGTGCGCTCGTTGAGCCGGGTTCTGCCGGTTGCCGGGCGGATGCAAAGGGTGAGTCAGGCAGGAGAGCCTGCTGTGATCGTCGATTACGCACACACGCCGGATGCCCTGGAAAAAGTGCTGTTGGCGCTGCGCGAAGTCTGTCTCAAACCCGGCGTGGCGGTAAGCGGCAAGCTGATCTGTGTGTTCGGCTGCGGGGGCGACCGTGACCGGGGCAAGCGCGCCATGATGGGTCGTGTGGCTGAGAAGTTTTCAGACTGCTGTATCGTGACCAGCGATAACCCGCGCAATGAGGATCCGGAGCAGATTATCGGCGACGTGTTGGCGGGCATGGAATTGGACAATCACGAAATTATAATCGACCGAGCAGCGGCGATAGCGCGTGCCATCGGGCTGGCAAAACCCGGTGACACCGTATTGTTGGCGGGCAAGGGACACGAGGAATATCAGGAGATTAAAGGCGTGAAGCACTGTTTTAGCGATGTAAAAATGGCTGTTCAAGCCTTGAGTCATTGGCCTTTGGCCTCCGCTGGTCCGGGGGGCGTTTTATGATGCTGATCTCACAAGCTGTCCGCGTGCTGAACGCGCGCCTGATTCACGGCAGCGTGAGCGGGCGTTTTACGGGCGTGAGCACTGACACGCGTAAACTGGCTCAGGGTGATTTATATGTGGCGCTGCGCGGCGAACATTTCGACGGCGCCGATTTTATCTCGCAAGCCGAGCAAAGCGGCGCGGTGGCAGCGTTGGTAAATCAGGATTCAGGATTCAGGATTCAGGATGCAGGATTTCCGATCATCTTGGTTGAGGATACGCGTCTGGCGCTGGGCCAGCTGGCCGCGTACTGGCGTCGTCAGTTCGATATTCCGCTGGTCGCGATTACCGGCAGCAACGGCAAGACCACGGTCAAGGAAATGCTGGCCTCGATTTTGCGCAGTGCGGCGGGCAGTGTTGACGCGGTGCTGGCGACCAAAGGCAATTTCAATAATGACATAGGCATGCCGCTGACGCTTTTGCAGCTGAACAAACAGCACAGGTATGCCGTGATCGAAATGGGCATGAATCATCCGGGCGAAATCGATTACCTGACACATATCGCCTGCCCGCAAGTTGCGCTGATTAACAATGCCAGCGGCGCCCACCTCGAAGGCATGGGTTCTGTCGAGGCGGTGGCCGAGGCCAAGGGTGAAATCTTCGCGGGTTTGCAGCATGAGGGCAGTGCGATCATCAATGCCGATGACGAATATGCGCCCTTATGGCGCAGTCTTGCGGGGGTGCATTCCTTGCTGGAGTTTGGCTTGAGTCGGCCGCTGTCGAATCCCGATGTGTCAGGTGTCTGGACGGCCAATGCCACCGGTTTGCGTCTGACGGCTCAGACACCGAGGGGGGATTTTACGGCTGATTTGCAAGTGCCAGGTGAGCACAATGCGCGCAATGCGCTGGCCGCGACAGCCGCTGCGATTACGTTGAATCTGCCGCTGGAGAGCATCGTTGAGGGGCTGGAGAAATTTACCGGCGTGGCAGGCCGCCTGCAGCGCAAGTCGGCGCGCAATGGCGCCATCGTCATAGACGACACCTATAACGCAAACCCGGCTTCCTTGCATGCGGCGATTGCGGTGTTGGCCGAAACGCCGGGACATCGTGTGCTGGTGTTGGGCGATATGGGCGAACTGGGCGAAAATGCCGCCGACTTTCACGCGCAGATCGGTGTGCAGGCGCGTGCTGCCGGCATCGAATCTCTTTACGCGCTGGGTGAACTAAGCCGTGAAGCGGTGCGTGCATTTGCCGGGGGCGCGCGGCATTTCGATCGCGTTGAAGATTTGCAGGCCGTTCTGGAAAACGAATTGAATGCCGACACGACTGTGCTGGTTAAAGGATCGCGTTTCATGAAGATGGAACGGGTAGTCAAGTATCTGGTGAGTAGTGAGTCGGAAGTGGTGGGTGGAATCAGCGCATCCCACTTGCCACTTACCACTGTCCACTTACCAAAGGAATAAAATGTTATTAGCACTTACACAATGGCTGGCTGAAGACATGCGGTTTTTCAGCGTTTTTAATTACATCACGCTGCGCACGGTGCTCTCTGCCATGACGGCGCTGGGGATCTCGTTTCTGGTGGGGCCTGCGATGATACGCAAACTGACGGCCTATAAGATCGGTCAGTCCGTGCGCACTGACGGGCCGCAGACGCATCTGGTCAAGGCCGGTACGCCGACGATGGGCGGGGCGCTGATCCTCACGTCCATTGCAATCACCACTTTGCTGTGGGGAGATTTGCACAACCGTTACGTGTGGGTGGTGCTGTTTACGACCCTGGGCTTTGGCGTGATCGGATGGATTGATGACTATCGCAAAGTGGTGCACCGCAATCCCAAGGGATTGTCCGCCAGAGCCAAAATGTTCTGGCAGTCCATCGTCGCCCTGCTGGTCGCGGTCTATCTTTGGCATACGGCGAGTCTGCCCGCACAGACAGAGCTGATCGTGCCCTTCCTTAAATTCCTGGTGTTTCCGCTGGGCGCGGTTTCGTTTGTCGCCCTGGTGTATTTCGTGATCGTCGGCACAAGCAACGCGGTGAATCTGACCGACGGGCTGGACGGGCTGGCGATCATGCCCACTGTGATGGTGGCCAGCGCGCTGGCGTTATTCGCCTATGTCGCAGGAAATGTGGTTTTTGCGAAATACCTGGGGATACCTTATATCCCCGGCGCGGGTGAGCTGGCGGTATTTTGCGGCGGGATAGCGGGGGCAGGGCTGGCCTTCTTGTGGTTCAACGCCTATCCGGCCGAAGTCTTCATGGGGGACGTCGGCGCTCTGGCGCTGGGTGCGGCGCTGGGTGTGGTGGCGGTCATCGTGCGTCAGGAACTGGTGTTGTTCATCATGGGCGGGGTGTTCGTGGTGGAGACCTTATCCGTGGTTATTCAGGTTGCCTCGTTTAAACTGACGGGAAAACGCGTGTTTCGCATGGCGCCTTTACACCATCATTTCGAACTCAAGGGCTGGAAGGAAACGCAGGTGGTGGTGCGCTTCTGGATTATCACCATGCTGCTGGTATTGCTGGGACTGGCGACGTTGAAGCTGAGATAGCAGGAAGTGGGAAGTAGGAAATGGGAAGTGGGAAGTGGGAAGTGGGAAGTGGGAGGGCGGTTTTCCTGCTCACTGTGCCGTTCCACTCACTGCTTGCCCTTTATAAAACAGGAGATGCATTGAAAAGTTGGGCGAAAAAACATGTGCTGGTGCTGGGACTGGGTGAGAGCGGGTTATCCATGGTGCGTTATCTGGCAGCCAGGGGGGCGCGCCTGCGCGTGGCGGACAGTCGCGCAGCTCCGCCAGGCCTGGAAGAGGTTGTCAAAATTGTCCCTGCCGGACAGGTGTTTTGCGGTCCGTTCAGTGATGCGTTGTTTGCGAGTATAGAGCTGATTGCGATCAGCCCCGGCGTGCCCTTGTCCGACCCGTACGTGGCCGCAGCGCGGGCGCGCAGTATTCCGGTCGTCGGCGACATCGAACTCTTTGCGCAACAGATACAGGATTCAGGATGCAGGATTCAGGATTCAGATGGCGCGGCTAAGGTTATTGCAATAACCGGATCGAACGGCAAGACGACAGTCACCAGCATGGTGGAGCACCTGTGCCGCGCTCTGGGCGTCGACGCCGTGGCGGCGGGCAATATCTCGCCGGCCGTGCTGGATGTGGTGATGGAGCGCGGTGAAAAACAGCCGGCAGTGTGGGTGCTGGAGTTATCCAGTTTTCAGCTGGAAACGACTTTCACACTCAACGCGGATGCGGCGACGGTGCTCAATATCAGCGAAGACCATCTGGATCGCTATGCGGGAATGGACGACTATGCTGCGGCCAAACAGGGGATATTGGCGGGCTGCGGCGTACAGATCCTCAATCGCGATGATGCGCGCAGTATCGGCATGAGGCGCGCGGGCGTCGATCTGGTAAGTTTTGGTTTGAATGCCGCTGCGCGTGATACAGACTTTGGCATCGAGCGCGAAAACAACGAAGTATGGCTGGTTCAGGGGCGTCAACGGCTGATGAGGGCCTGTGAGTTACACGTGGCCGGGCTGCACAATGTGGCCAATGCGCTGGCAGCCCTGGCTTTGTGTCGCGCGATTGACTTGCCGATGAAGGGCTTGCTCGAAGCGCTGCTCGATTTCAAGGGATTGCCGCATCGCGTGGAATTTGTCGCTAAGTTAAATGATATTGCCTATTACGATGATTCCAAGGGTACCAATGTGGGCGCGACCGTCGCGGCTCTGGAAGGGCTGGGTTGTCCTGCGGTATTGATAGCCGGCGGGGAGGGCAAGGGGCAGGACTTTTCACCGTTGAAGCTGGCCGTTGCAAAAAATGCGCGGGCGGTCGTGCTCATAGGCCGTGATGCGCCCCTGATCGCGGCGGCTTTGCACGGCTGTGACATTCCTCTGACCTTCGCAAAGGACATGGGGGATGCCGTACGGCAGGCTGCGGGTCTGGCGGTGGCAGGGGACGCCGTGCTGTTGTCTCCGGCTTGTGCCAGTTTTGATATGTACAAAAATTACGTGCACCGGGCGACCGTGTTTGTCGGGGAAGTACGCCAACTCGTCAGCGAACGCGGCCTTTTCGTTGAAAGTGAGGCATTATCGCCAGGCTCGGAATCATCACGCGAACTTCAGATGACGAGGAACGCATGGTCTCGCTAGTCAGGACGCGCACGCCCCCCCCCCAGTCACAGTACGACGTACTGTTGATCTGGGTGTTTATCACCCTGCTGGCAGTCGGCCTGGTCATGGTTTATTCCTCGTCCATCGCAACCGCCGAAGGCAATAGTTTTACCGGACATCAGGCCACGTATTACCTGGTACGGCACAGTATGTACATCGTCGTCGGTTTGCTGGCCGGTGCGATCGCGTTTCAGGCGCCTGTGCAGCTCTGGCAGACGCATGCGGCCTTGCTGTTTCTCATCGGCATCGGATTGTTGGTCGCGGTGCTTATCCCGCATTTCGGTCGCGAAGTGAATGGCAGCCGTCGCTGGTTGTCTTTATTCGTCATTACCTTGCAGCCTTCCGAGCTGATGAAGTTATTTGTGGTGATGTATGCCGCCGATTACACGGTGCGTAAAGCTCATGTGAAAAACTCGATTATTCCGGCCTTTTTACCGATGTTGGCGGTCATGCTGGTGACAGGCGGATTGTTGTTGCTCGAACCTGATATGGGTGCCTTTGTGGTGATCTTGTCGATTGCCATTTGTACCTTGTGGCTGGGCGACTTAAATATCAAGATATTCGCCGCCTTGCTGGTGGCATTGCCGATGGCCTTTGCCGCCCTGATACTTTCCTCGCCATACCGGATGGAGCGCATCGTCGGCTTCATGAATCCATGGGCAGAACCCTTCGGCAAAGGCTATCAGTTAAGTCACGCACTGATCGCCTTCGGGCGCGGCGAATGGTTCGGCGTGGGCTTAGGAGGCAGTGTCGAAAAATTATTCTATCTGCCCGAAGCGCATACCGACTTTTTGATGGCAGTCATCGCAGAGGAGCTGGGATTGGTGGGTGTGATGTGCATATTGGCTCTGTTCGGGCTGGTGGTGGTGCGCGCATTTCATATCGGCCGCGACGCGGCATTTCTGGATCGAAATTTTTCCGCGCTGGTCGCCTACGGCCTGGGCGTATGGATAGGCGTCCAGGCGGTCATCAATATCGGCGTGAATATGGGGGTGTTGCCGACCAAGGGGCTGACCCTGCCTTTTTTGAGTTTTGGCGGCAGCGGCGTGGTGGTCAACTGCATTGCGGCAGCCGTGCTGTTGCGTGTGGATTATGAAAACCGCAGATTAGCCCGTGGGATGCCAGTATGAGCACCGGGATGCAGGATGCGGGATTCAGGAGCCAGGATTCGGGATTGAAGGTTTTGCAGTTTGATCGAGGAGGAGTCCTGTGAGTCGCAGTATTTTGATTATGGCCGGCGGTACCGGGGGGCATATCTTCCCGGCGCTGGCGGTTGCCGACATCCTGCGCCAGCAGGGGTGGCAGGTCATCTGGCTGGGTGCGCCGAACAGCATGGAGGCTGATCTGGTGCCCAAACAGGGGTACCCGATGGCGCGGGTCGATTTTTCAGGCTTGCGCGGCAAGGGGTTGATGCGCAAATTGATGTTGCCCCTGAATCTGGCGGTGGCCTTGTGGCAGAGCGCGGTGTCCATTTTCCACTACAGACCCGACGTGGTGCTGGGCATGGGCGGCTACATCACCTTCCCGGGAGGATTGATGGCGGCATTTTTGCGCAAACCTTTGCTGATCCACGAACAAAATTCCGTGGCGGGACTGAGTAACAAGGTGTTGGCGCTGATGGCGACTCGCGTGTTGAGCGGATTTCCCGACGTCCTGCCCAAAGCGCTCTGGTGCGGCAATCCGGTGCGCAGCAGCATCGCGGCATTGCCCGATCCCGCTGAGCGCTATTCGGGGCGTACGGGAAAATTGTGCGTGCTGGTGGTGGGGGGGAGTCTTGGTGCGGCCGCGCTCAATCAGGCCGTGCCGCAGGCGCTGGCGAAGCTGCCCGAGGCGCTGCGGCCTCGCGTGGTGCATCAAACCGGAAAGCAGCATCATGCAACGGTTGAGGCTCTGTACCGGCAGGCGGGGGTAGAGGCGGAAATTCTGCCTTTTATCAGCGATATGGCGGCAAGCTATGCGGGCGCTGACCTGGTCATTTGCCGCTCAGGCGCGCTGACGGTGGCGGAACTTTCTGCCGCCGGTGTAGCCAGTGTGTTGATTCCGTTTCCTTTTGCCGTGGATGATCACCAGACGCATAATGCTCGTTTTCTGAGCGAGCGGGGGGCTGCTGTGCTGTTGCCTCAGTCGCTGCTCAGTGCAGACAAGCTGGCTCAGTTGTTAGGAACGTTGAGTCGTGAACAGTTGATGGCGATGGCGCAAACGGCGCGCAGTCTGGCCAGGACGGATGCGGCGGATGCAGTCGCTAATATATGCAAGGAGTTGGCGCAATGAAACATAAAATCAAGCATATCCATTTTGTCGGTATCGGCGGATCCGGGATGAACGGGATTGCCGAGGTGCTGCTCAATCTGGGTTTTTCAGTGAGCGGCTCTGATCTGGGTGAAAACGCGGCGACCAGGCGATTGAGTCAGTCGGGCGCCGTGATTTCTCTCGGACACGACGAACTGAATTTGACAGATGCGGATGTCGTGGTGGTATCGACGGCCGTGGGCGCCGACAACCCGGAAGTGATGGCCGCGCGCGCGCGAAATATTCCGGTGGTGCCGCGCGCGATGATGCTGGCCGAGTTGATGCGCCTGCGTCAGGGTATCGCGGTGGCCGGTACGCACGGCAAGACGACAACCACGTCGCTCACCGCCAGTGTGCTGGCGCGCGGCGGCTTCGATCCCACTTTCGTGATCGGCGGGAAACTCAACAGCAGCGGCACCAACGCCAAGCTGGGTACGGGTGAATTCATCGTGGTAGAAGCCGATGAGTCGGACGCATCCTTTTTGTATCTGCAGCCGATACTCGCCGTGGTGACCAATATTGACGCAGACCATATGGAAACTTATGGCCATGATTTCTCGCGCCTCAAACAGGCGTTCGTGGACTTCATCGGGCATCTTCCCTTTTACGGCCGCGCCATCGTGTGCGTGGATGATGTCAATGTGCGCGAAATCTTGCCGCGCTTAACCAAGCCTGTGACCACTTACGGCTTCTGCGAAGAGGCGCAGGTTCGGGCGGTGAATGTCCGTGCACAGGGCGGTCAGATGTGCTTTACCGCAGTTTGCCGTCAGAACGGAAGCCCTAAAGACCTGGATATCACCCTGAATCTGGCCGGGCGACACAACGTGCTGAACGCGCTGGCGGCGATTTCCATTGCGCTGGAGATTGGCGTGGCCGATGAGGCCATTATCGCCGCGCTGGGTGAATTCGAGGGCGTGGGCAGACGCTTTCAGCGCTACGGAGAAATCCCATTGTTGAGGTATGCAGCGAGTTTACCCCCATCCCAACCTTCCCCCTTAAATGGGGAAGGGGCAAACGATTCCGTTCCGCAAAGCCGGGACGGAAGTTTTACGCTTATTGACGATTACGGTCATCACCCTATCGAGATGGAGGCGACCCTGGCGGCCGTACGCGGCGCGTTTCCCGGACGTCGTCTGGTGCTGGCATTTCAGCCGCATCGCTACACGCGCACCCGTGATTTGTTCGAGGATTTTGTCAGGATTTTGTGCAGCGTGGATGTATTGGTGCTGGCGGAAGTGTATGCCGCAGGCGAGATGCCGCTGGTGGCGGCCGATGGCCGGGCGATGATGCATGCGCTGCGACTGGCAGGTCAACGCGAAGCTGTTTTTGTCGAGCAGATTGCCGACATGCCACAGGCCATTTTGCAACTGGTGCAAGATGGCGATGTGGTGCTGACCATGGGGGCCGGATCCATAGGCAATGTGCCGGGCGCGATCAGGCAGATGGCAGCCGAATGAGCCTGGCGGACGTAAAGCTGACAGAAGGTCGCTGTGTTTCAGCGACGGCAGGCCAACTCGCGGGGGCGATCACGCGGGCGCCGACGGACGTCAGCCCCTGTGTGTTGCGTGGTGAATTGCGTCAGAATGAGCCGATGCGACGGCATGTCAGCTGGCGCGCAGGCGGGGTAGCGCAACATTTGTATATCCCCGCCGATCTGGACGATTTGCGTTGTTTTTTGCGTACAACGACAGATACCGTCACAGTCGTCGGGCTGGGCAGCAATTTGCTGGTACGGGACGGCGGCATTGCGGGCACGGTGCTGATGCTGCATGGTGCATTGAGAGCGTTGACGAGGTTAGCCGATGGCAGCATTTATGCGCAAGCTGGTGTTCCTGGCGCAAAGCTGGCAAGATTTGCCGCATTACAGCAGCTGGCCGGGGCGGAATTCTTCGCCGGCATCCCTGGCACCCTGGGGGGCATGCTGGCAATGAATGCCGGCTGCTATGGCAGCGACACCTGGCAGCACGTCGTGAAGGTGCAGGTCGTGACGCGCAGCGGTGAGCTGATCGAGCGCACGCCGCAGGAATATGAAATTGGTTATCGGAGCGTTGAATTCATAGGGAAGAGGGAAGAGGGAAGAGGGAAGGGAAAACCGGGTTCTGTCCCTTCTCCCTTCTCCCTTCTCCCTTCTCAGCCAGAATTCTTTGTAGGAGCCTGGCTGTCATTTGCGCCAGGTGACGAGCAGGCTTCGCGGCAGCAGATCAGGGAATTGCTGGCCAAACGCATCATGAGTCAGCCTTTGAATCTGCCCAACGCAGGATCGGTGTTTCGTAATCCGCCGGGCGACCATGCCGCGCGCCTGATCGAACAATGCGGGCTCAAGGGGTATCGTATCGGCGGCGCACAAGTATCAGAAAAACATGCAAATTTTATTGTCAATACAGGCGGCGCCACGGCGGCGGACATCGAAAATCTGATCAACGATGTGCGCGAGACGGTCGCCGAACAAACCGGGGTGCTATTGCACCCTGAAGTAAAAATAATCGGTGAGTACACAAGCAATCATGGATAACAAGATAAGCAATCCTCGAACCCCGCCTCTGAATCCTGAATCCTCAATCCTCGATCCTGGTTCTTTTGGAAAAGTCGCTGTGTTGTCCGGCGGACGTTCCGCCGAGCGGGAAGTTTCGCTCAAGAGCGGTGCTGCCGTATTGGCCGCCTTGCAAAAAAGCGGGGTGGACGCGCACGCGTTTGATCCGGCGCTGATGAATCTGCAAGCGCTGGCAGATGAGGGCTTTGATCGCGTATTCATTGCCTTGCACGGACGCTTTGGTGAGGATGGTACGGTGCAGGGCGCACTGGAATTGCTGGAAATCCCTTATACTGGCAGTGGCGTTATGGCATCGGCACTCGGGATGGATAAATGGCGCAGCAAGCTGGTGTGGTATGCAGGCGGGCTGCCGATACCCGATTTTTTGTTGATTGACGAAAACAGTGATGTTGAGGCCGTCGCGGGGCAGCTGGGTTTTCCCTTGTTCGTCAAACCGGCGAATGAAGGTTCCAGCGTGGGAATCAGCAAAGTCAAGTGTGCCGCCGACTTGCAGGCGGCTTACCTGGCTGCGGCCAAACACGATAAGCTGGTGATTGCAGAACGTTTTATAGGCGGGGGTGAATACACAGTGGCGATTCTGGGCGAGAGGGCCTTGCCTGTGATCAAGATTGAACCTGCCAATGAGTTTTATGACTACGAGGCAAAATACACGCGTGACGACACCCGCTATCTGTGTCCTTGCGGGTTGAATGCGGAGCAGGAAGCCCGGATGCAGGGCCTGGCGCTACAGGCCTTCGCGCTGGTAGGCGGGCAAGGCTGGGGGCGGGTGGATTTTTTGATGAGTGAAACCGGAAAAATGTTCGTGCTGGAGGTCAATACCTCGCCGGGGATGACAGATCACAGCCTGGTGCCTATGGCAGCGGGCAAGGCAGGCATCAGCTTCGGGGAGTTGGTGTTGCAGGTTTTAGGATCGGCTCATGTGGGATAATGCGCCATTGCTGCGCAGTATCGCAAACGCACTGCTTTATTTTTGTGCGCTGGTCGTGTTGTATGATGTTGCTTATTATGTATTGCATGCGGAGAAATTGCTGCCGATACGGAGTGTGCGCCTGGTGGCTGTTCCCGGGCGGGTTGTGCCGGACGATGTGCGGGCGATGGTGCAACGTGAAGTACGCGGTAATTTTTTGACGGTGGATATCGACAAGCTCAGGCAGTCGCTGGCGACAGTGCCCTGGGTGCGCCAGGTCAGCATACGCCGCGAATTTCCCGATGGCCTGGCCGTGGCGTTTGACGAGCATCAGCCGCTGGCCAGGTGGAATGATGCCGCGCTGGTCAATTTGCAGGGCGAGGTTTTTGTGGCTGAAACCAAGGAAGACTTGCCGCTGTTTGAGGGGGTGGATGGAAGTTCGGCAGAAGTCGCGCGGGAGTATGCTCTGTTTAACCGGCAACTGGCTGCCTTGAATTTGCGGGTGACACAACTGGCCTTATCCCCGCGTCATGCCTGGCAATTGCGCCTGAGCAATGACATGGTGGTTGAATTGGGTCGTGAATTGATGCAGCAGCGCCTGAAGAGATTTGTGTCAGTTTATCCTTATAGTCTGGGTTCGCCAACTCATGCAACAGGGCTTTCTGCAAAAGAACTGCAGGTGTTTGATATGCGCTACCGCAATGGATTCGCCGTGCGAATGCGGCGCAAAAATGCATAGCAAATGAAATACGTATAACGGCGGTGGAGATCATTTGATGAGCAGAGGCAAGGAAGCAAAGAATCTGGTGGTGGGCCTGGATATCGGCACGTCCAAGATTGTGGTCATCGTAGGCGAAGTCAAGTCTTGCGGCCAGCTGGAAGTGATCGGCATGGGGATGCATGAATCATCCGGCATGAAAAAGGGCATGGTGGTCAACATAGAAGCGACGGTTGACGCGATCAACCGCGCGCTCGAAGAAGCGCAGCTGATGGCGGACTGCCGGATTACCGAGGTGCATACCGGCATCGCCGGCAGTCATATACGCAGCGAGAATTCGCGTGGCATGGTTAAAATCAAGGAAAAGGAAGTTGCCCAGGCTGACATCGAGCGTGTGCTCGAAACAGCCAGCTCCGTCAGTCTGCCGGGCGATCAGCAGATTCTCCATGTTCTCGAACAGGCGTTCAGCATTGACGGTCAGGAAGGTATCAAAAAGCCGCTGGGCATGAGCGGCATGCGTCTGGATGTCGAGGTGCACATTGTCACGGGCGCCACGGCGGCCGTGCAAAATATCATGAAGTGCATTCATCGCTGCGGACTTGAAGTCAACGAGCTGATTTTGCAACCCCTGGCATCAAGCCGGGCGGTGTTGGCGGACGATGAGATGGATTTGGGCGTCTGCCTGGTGGATATAGGCGGCGGAACTACCGATATCGCGGTGTTTACCGGAGGATCTATCCGGCATACTGCGGTGATTCCGATTGCCGGTGATCAGATTACTAACGACATTGCCATGGCACTGCGCACCCCGACTCAGGATGCCGAGAAGATCAAGATTCACCACGGGTGTGCGCTGCGTCAGTTGGCGGATGACGGCGTGATCGAGGTGCCCGGTGTCGGGGATCGCGGGCCGCGTATGTTGTCCCGGCAAACCCTCTCCGAGGTGATCGAGCCGCGAGTAGAGGAATTGTATGCGCTGGTGCAGGCGGAGTTGCGCCGCAGTGGCTTCGATGATTTATTGTCATCGGGTATCGTGATTACAGGTGGCAGCAGCGCGATGCAGGGCATGGTCGAACTGGGTGAGGAGATATTCCATTTGCCGGTCAGGTTGGGCGTTCCGAAATATATGGGGAGTTTGTCCGATGTGGTTAAAACGCCACGCATGGCAACCGGAGTAGGGCTGTTATTGTATGGCCTGGAGCACCACAAAAAAAATGAGGAGACACGCAAACAGTCGAATTCGTTTAGCGATGTCCTGGCGATAATGAGGTCGTGGTTCTAGCTTTTAGTGAGCGTAAGGACACACTACGATCAGTTTAAATTATGTAATTAAGGAGACGACTATGTTTGAAATCATGGAGTCACAATCTAACGATGCAGTCATCAAGGTGATAGGCGTCGGGGGCTGTGGTGGTAATGCGGTTGATCATATGATAGAGCAGGGCGTACAGGGTGTTGAATTTATTGTCATCAATACCGATGCGCAGGCGTTGAACCGCAGCAAGGCGCGGACCCAGCTGCAAATAGGCGCGGCAATTACCAAGGGGCTGGGCGCGGGCGCGAAACCCTCGGTGGGCCGTGCTGCCGCAGAAGAGGACAGGGAGCGCATCAAGGAGATGATCAGCGGGGCGAACATGGTGTTCATCACGGCCGGTATGGGGGGCGGTACGGGTACGGGGGCGGCGCCCATCGTCGCGCAAATCGCGCGCGAGATGAATATTTTGACGGTGGCGGTGGTCACCAAGCCGTTTGCCTACGAAGGCAACCGCATGCGTTTTGCGGCGGAAGGCATCAAGGCGCTGCACGAGCATGTGGATTCGCTGATTATCGTCCCCAATTCCAAGCTGATGGAAGTGCTGGGTAACGAAGTGACCGTACCCGAAGCCTTCAAGGCCGCCAACGGCGTGTTGCAAGGTGCGGTGGCGGGTATTGCCGAAGTCATCAACGTGCCGGGGATGATTAATGTCGATTTTGCCGACGTGCGCACGGTGATGTCGGAAAATGGCATGGCCATGATGGGTTCGGCCGTGGCCTCGGGGCCTGACCGTGCCAGGGTTGCTGCAGAGCGCGCCATCGCCAGTCCCTTGCTCGAAGATGTGGACATGACAGGCGCTCGCGGCGTGCTGGTCAATATCACCTCCACCAGTTCCCTGAAGGTCAGGGAAATGGAGGAAGTGATGGCATGTGTGCAGTTTGCGGCCGAAGAAGCGACGGTTATCTTAGGGTCGGTGTTCGACGAATCCATGGGGGATGATTTGCGCGTGACCGTGGTCGCAACCGGCCTGGGTTTGCCTATGGAAAGTCGAAAAGCCAAGCCTGAAATGGTGGTGGTCGATCAGGAATACCGTAAAACAGGTACGCACGATGGCGTTGCTTCGGGCGTTAATTACCGCGAACTGGAAACGCCGACCGTGATGCGGACAGGGCGTCGTGCCGCCGTTGAAGCGCTGGAGAAGTCCGGCGTGGACACCTACGATATTCCGTCTTTCCTGAGGAAACAGGCAGACTAGCAGGTCTGCCAGGCAGGATCCCGGAAAGCGACTTTGCGCGCGACAAGTGCGACGGCTATTCTGTAGTCGTTGATTTGTCGGCAAGGCGGAAGTTCGCACTCGGCGTAGGCGCGCTCACGAACAGCATTGATCTCCGACAGCGGCAAGTCCAGCGCCTTGCAGCATGCCTCTGTCTGCGCCCACTGTTTTGCGAAGATTGAGCCGCGAAGTTCAGGTGTTGCGACGAGCACGCAAAGGCATGCCGCTTCGGGTAGATAGAGTCTGGACAGCGCCTCAATCTCGGGGAAATGATCAATGGCGACGATGTCAACCCCCAGCGCGTGGCGACAGGATAAGCCGATTAACACTTTGTCCGTCGCATAACTTAAGCTGATCGTTATATTCGATCCTGCAAGCGTTGGCCCGCCCGGCGTTTCAACAAGTTCAGCCCCCGGCGACAGTCTGCCGAGTATCTCTTTTAATACGACGCGCGCCTGTATTCTGGCGTCTTGCCGACGGCAGCCTGATGTCAGCAGAATCAGCGCCAGCCCGTTTGTATCAAAACTGACCGGGCAATCCGGCCAGATCGCAGCTTGCAAGGCGGGGTGTTCCATTCTTAAACCCTCAGTTCAATCCGATTTTTCAGGTTCATGCGCGTCGCTGTCTTTTTTAGTTTATCCAGGGTTCTGCCGGAGAGCCGATCCAGCGTGTTCCCTGAGGGATGTTTTCGCCCTTCAGGATTAAAGTAAGCGGTCCTAGTGTCGCACCATCACCGATGTGCGCGCCATACAGAATGGTGGTGCGTGCCCCGATGGTGACGCCGCGACCGATATGTACCACGCCTATTTTCATGATGCGATCTTCGAACAGGTGGGTCTGAGGGCCGCACCAGCTATTGAGCGCGGAATAATCGCCTATGTGTACGCAATCGAATTCTGTCATCTGGGTGGTATCCATGTAAATTCCCTTGCCGGTTTTGCAACCGAGCAGGCGCATGCAGGGCGGCAACATCGGAGTCCCGCGTAAAAAGTCCACAAAATTAGGCACGGCTATTGATTCATAAAGATTCGTGACCGCTTCGCTCGTCCAGACAAAGGCTGTCCACATCGGAGCTGAACGCGGCTTGTAGCGCCCGACCACCAGCCATTTGGTGAGTGCCACGAAGAGAAAGGAGCCCACGCCGTAGAGAAAACCGGCGAGCGCGAGCGCGAGCGCGGTATCCATGAAGCGTCCGGCACCTGCCAGTGGCATGACCAGTTCAACGGTCAGATAGCCTACGGCGATCACCACGGCCATCGGCATGACGATGCGCAAACCTTCGACCAGTCCGCGGCTCAGACGGCGCTGCATGCTGGGATGAAAAGTAAGCTTAGGGTCGAAACCTTCGAACTGTTCGCGGGCGGGCAAAATGATGGGCGGGTTTCCCACCCAGGTGTCACCCGGTTGCATGCGGCTATTTTCCGGAACGCTCGATTGCACGCCGATCAGTACATCGTCGGGGATGACGCTGCCGTCGGGCACAAAGGCGCCGTTGCCCAGGAAGGTGCGATTGCCGATGACGGTGGGGCGCAAGCTCATCCAGCCCCCCTCGATGCGCTCATCACCCAGCATCACGCCATCGGCGACAAAACTGTCGGCGCCGATGGTGAGCATGTCAGGGACCACGCCCAACGCGGTGGAAATTTCGGTGCCAGGCCCCACGCGGGCGCCCAGCAGTCTGTACCACCAGGGGGCATACACGGTGGCATATAGTCCGTGCAGTACAAACAGGCTCGATTCCTGTATCTGGTTGCCTAACCATTTGCCAAAATACACCGCGCTGTGAACAGACCAGCTGCCAGGCTCCAGGCGTGGCAGCACCAGATAGCGAAATCCGGCCGAGGCTAGCACGGTGGCCAGTACCAGCACAGCACTGGCAGGAATCGACACGATCAGGAAAGTGAAAAACGCACTGAACGGCGACAGATGGGCTTCCACTTCTTTGATCCAGTGTGCATCAATCCAGTCGATCAGGATAAAGCTTGGGAATACCGGCAGGAAAAAAACCACGGCAACCAGGTTTGCGCCCATGAAGTAGACCAGTGTCTCCCACGCGGTGCGGGCTTTTGAAACCGGCAAGCGCGCTCTTCGGGCTTTAATATTGACGGCCTTCGCAAAATGCGCAGGCGAACCTTCCCATTGTTGCGCGGCGGGGATGCGATGCCCTGATGCCAGCGAAGAGAGTCCGCCCAGATGTGCGTAATCGCCTATCATGGTGTCGCCTTCCATGACCGCATATGAATCCACCACGGCTTCATGACCGATACTGATCGAACCTAGTATCAGTTCGCCCCGGTCGACTCTGGCGTTCTCAAAATTCACCGAAGAGCCGATTGATACACCATTGCCAATGCTCAGCAGATCAGGCGCGCGCACTGCCAGCGCGCCGATGAGCACCTCGCTGCCGATTTTAGCCCCCAGGGCGCGCAGGTACATCGCATTGAGCGAAGAGCCTGAGAGCAGGTGGCGCGGCGGGACTTCCGATATGCGGTCTGCCAGCCACCAGCGGAAGTACATGCCACCCCACAGCGGATAACGCCCGGGTTTGAGTCGTCCTACGACCAGCCATTTTGCGGCGATCACAAACAGGAAGCCGGCGAAATTGACAAACAGATAAACCAGCAGCGCGGCCATGATGGCGTGCGGCATACTGTCGCCCTCTTCACCGGTGAAATAGTGGTAGGTGAAAAAAGGTGAAAGCCATTGCGCCATTTTGAGGCAGACCAGCAACGGGATGGTCGCCGCTTGCGCCAGGCTGCATAAAATTCGGCGTCGCCTGGGTGTTTCAACGATTGTTGCCTCGGCAGCTGCGCCAGAGACCTGTTTTTTCGCAAGGGCTGAAGCGATGGCGCCAATCCGGCGCTCGCAGTAGATGTCGTGCACCGTTACGTTAGCAAAGCGACTATCTTCGCGCAGACGCGATACCAGTCTTGCCGCTAACAGGGAATGTCCGCCCATGTCGGCGAAGAAATCGGCAGCACGCTGCAAAGGCTGTCCGGGAAAGAGCTGTCTCAAAACTGAAAACAACACCTCTTCAGCCGCGCCTTCAGGAATGTCTGATTCATCCTCTGTATTGGCCGCCTCGCTCAAGGGCTGAGCGCGCAATGCTTTGCGGTCGATTTTCCCGGAGGTCAGGCGCGGCAAGATCTGTACTTCCTCGAAGCGTGCGGGCACCATATAAGGTGGCAATTGCAGGGCCATGCGTTTGCGTAAATCGACAGGTGCCGTCTTTGCACTGGGTACAAAATAAGCCACCAGCTGCTCTATTTCGCCGACGAGCTTTAGCACCACCGCCACCGTGCCGATGCCGGGCTCTTTGGCGAGTACGGCTTCGATTTCGCCCAGCTCGACGCGATAACCGCGAATTTTAACCTGGTCGTCTACCCGCCCCAGACACTGAATGTTCCCGGCTTCGTCGATGCGTGCCAAATCGCCCGTGTGATAGAGTCTGGTCTCATGCGCGCCCTCAGCATGCGGGTTGGTGACGAATTTTTCCAGGGTAAGGTCGGGGCGTCCCAGATAGCCTTCCGCCACGCCCGGTCCTGTGATGCACAGCTCGCCTGTTTCACCCGCTGGCAGCAGTTTGAGTTCGGCATCGACCACCATCAGTCCGTAATTGGGCAGCGGGCGACCGATGGTCACCGCTTCGCCGCGATTTAATCGGGCAAGACTCGCCGATACGGTCGCTTCAGTCGGGCCGTAAGTATTAAAGAGCAGCCGTTCAGGGGTGGCCCAGCGCTCGACCAGCGGCTGCGGGCACATCTCCCCCCCGAGATTGATCAGTCGCAGGCACGCGATGTCGCGCGGGAACAGTGCCAGCAGGGTGGGCACCGCGTGCAGCACGCTGATCCTGTTTTTTTCGAGCATTTCAGGCAGTACGTCCGGATCGCCCACGATGTCGCGCGGTGCGAGCCACAAGGTGGCGCCGACCAGGTAGGAAATCCAGATTTCCTCGAAGGACATATCGAATGCAACGGAGAAACCCTGATACACACGGTCATCGGCATGTATTCCCAGGACTTCGTTCTCGCTGCGCAAGAAGTGGGTAATGCTGCGATGATTGACAAGGATGCCCTTGGGCTTGCCGGTGGAACCTGAGGTATAGATGACATAGGCCGGGTGATCCGGCGTGAACGCGTCAGACCTGCGGGTAAACTCTGTGCCGTGAGATTCGAGCAGATCTTCCAGTATCCATACAGGGCGCGTGTAACCCTCCAGCATGGGCAAAAATGCGCGACAGGTGAGTAGCCCCGGACTTTTTGCATCGTCGAGGCACACTTCTATCCGGTTGGTCGGGGTGTCTGCATCAAACGGTAACCAGGCGGCTCCCGCCTTGCTGATGCCCGCTTGTGCTATCAAAAGGTTCAGCCCGCGCGGCAGCCATAAGCCTGCTACCTGTCCTGGCTGTACTCCTGAATCTATTAGTCCGCCGGCTATTTTTTCCGAAGCGGCGTTCAATTCCGCATAACTGAGCGTCAGTTCACCAAAGATCAGCGCCGTTTTATCCGGCTGCCTGAGGGCTGTGGCTTCAAGAAGATCGGGGAGGGTTTCGTCTCTTAAGAGATCAGGGCGATGCGAGCCGCGCAGAATCATATATCTGGACTTCAAAAGTGGGAGGAGGGGAAAAAGATGTGCTCATGCGGAGTCAGGATGAATTTTCTTGTGTTGAGTCCATCAGTTTCATTCCTGTTCGGGTATCTTTTCAGTCCGGTTGCGGGCTTCAGGTATGTATAATTCGTATCAGTCTGTGCAGCTTAACATGCCATCCGGTATATAACAGCATGCTTATATGTTCCTGGCGCCTCGCCTGATGCCGAAAGATATTCGGGCGATTTGCAGAAGAGGGTGGTCAATTTTTACAGATCCTCACTGGCGTCAACCTGCTCGAACTGTCAGGATGCGCCTCATCCGGCTATGCCTGCAAATTTCAGGGGTATAGTGAGCGGGCTGGTTTTTTGAATGATGCAAAATATTCTCTGATGAGGACACCATGAACGTTTACATCGCCCTGTGCGCGCTGCTGCTTGCCGCCTGTAGTCCGGATGAGCCCAAAGTACCCGTCCCCAAACTGTTTGCGCCGCAACGCGAGGCGCTCGATAAAGCCCGCGCCGTAGCTCCCGCGCAACAGCAACAGGCTCAGGAACAACGCAAGGAAATCGAGCAGCAGACGCAGTAATTGCCGGTGATATCCTTCTGGCAGGTAGAATGGAGCCGGACTGCCTGCATGGAATTTGTCAACTTTTCGCAGGGCTTAAAAAGGAGAAAAAATGCTGAACAGAAAAACGTACTTTATCCGCGAACACGTAGGCTTCATGAAGCTGTCGGACACCTACGACATTCTGGATCCAGAAACACAGGCACAGTTGGGGATCGCGAAGGAAAAGCCGGGTACGCTCATTCATGTGCTGCGTTTTCTGGTAAACAAACATTTTTTGCCGACCAAGGTTTTTGTCTATGAAGGCGCCGATCATGAGGACGAGAGCCGCTTGTTGTTTTCGATTCAACGCGGTTTTACCCTGTTCAGATCCCGGGTGGATATTTTCGATCGGTATGGAATGGTGATCGGCCGTTTAAAGAGCAAGGCGTTTTCGATCGGTGGCGCATTCTATGTTTTCGACGCCTCGGACAACGAAGTGGCCTTCGTCAAAGGGGACTGGAAAGGCTGGAACTTTCGTTTTCTGGACAAACAGGAAAATGAAACAGGCACCATCACCAAGAAGTGGGCGGGAATCGGCAAGGAACTGTTCACCTCGGCTGACAATTACATCATCGCGCTCAACCAGGAGCCTACCCCCGCGAATGCTATTTTGCTGCTCGCCGCCGGGCTGGCCGTGGATACCATCTACAAGGAGGGATGAGTCTGAAACTGTTCAGGAAAAGTACGAAATTGACCCGTTTTTTCTCCGGCAAGTTTTTATTGTCACCCGCTGACATGCAGGAGTTAATGGATGTTCGAAAAAATCGCGAAAAGAATGTCGCCGATTTTCAGGCATTCTTTGCCGTATCGGATGCGCTTCTCAAGCCCGCTGCCAATGCGCTAACCGATGCTGACGTGGTGCGTTTGGTCAATGAAGTTCGGTAAACGTATCGTGCTGGATACCAGCACATTGTTGATGCTGAATCCATATGCAGGCGTTCAGGTTCTCACCCCGGCAGCGTATTTGGCAGACTGACGCTCCGTGTATCCACAATTTGACTGGGCTTCTCATTTGACAGGCGCCTCGCGATACCGGGAGAAAAGCTGGTAAAACTGCAAAGATCCGATGCATATTCGATACGGGAGACTTGGGGGGATTAAAGCAATGAAACTGCAATCCCCGCTCATCATCGGCGTCACCCTTCTGGCGGGTTGTCGGCAAGTCGTGTTCGTTTGCCCCGTGCCGACGGAAGTGAGTGTAATTCGAGGCTAGCCCCGCCGCTGCAACTTCTTCGGCGGCGCACAGGCCTGCCTGCTGCAGGCAGGGGGTGAGGGCGGAATAAAATGGTTCTATGTGATTTTCAGTGGATATGCGAATTTACAAATTTACTTTTGCCGGTGGCAGACCGGCAGCTGGCCACCTTCTTTTGCGTCGCCAAAAGAAGGTGGCTCAAGAAAAGGCGACCCCGGCTTGCCGCGCCAGCCTGTCTTGCATAAGGCTGGCTGGCGTACCCTTGATAGCCAGCAAACAGCGGGGCTGCGGAACTCGCACGATCCGCTTCGCGGCCACGTACTCAAACAGTCCTCGCCCAACGGCACCGCTGTTTACCCGCTATCTGCGGCGGCGCACAGGGGTTAAGGGTGGTACTGAAAGTGCGTAATTTCATCGTGCTGTTTATTTTGGAGTTTTCAAATCACCCACTGCATTTCACATCGAGCCAATAAAATTAAGTCGGGTTTGGATAGGTGGTTTTTGCGTCCCCGGCGACGACTTCAGGGCGGGGGGCAGCAAGGATGAATGACTGGTTTGTGCCAATTGCTGCTATTCGGTGAGTTTACCAAGTGATTGGTGCTCCATTCAAAACAGGAAAAAAACTCCTGTGTAAGCCTGCCTATTTGAATTAGGTCTCCTTACTTAACGCTATTTTTAGCTCAGCCAATTTTACATTGTATGCTATGCGGAATCGGGTGAAATTGTGACCTCCCCCACAATAATTCCCACTCTACGAATTGGCATCCCATCCCGCTTCTATCAAGTCAGAGGCAGCGAAGGTGAACTCCAATGCATCGGTTAGAAAACTCATTAGAGGCTCAATTGCAGCATAGTTGAAGTTGTCAGAGCCACCGTGAACGAAATAATTACGACATTTGACAGAGGTCTTCAATACTAACGTTAATTCCGGAAATTTGTGCCCAAGGTGACGTGCCACTATATCACCCCTATGCAACACTTTCGTTGTCAAAGAAGGCTTACCCATTCTGCCCAGAGCATTCATTATGCTGTCTCGTTCAATGCCACGTAGACTCTTGAAAATCGTGCGGCATTGAGTTTGTGCTGCCACAAGTTCGGTTGACATTTCTGGAGCAATGGGGACTGCTTCTTTCGGGAGAAGATCGAACATGTTGGCTGCCGCAATCAAACGGTTGGTATCGTATGAGTTTCCTTGGCGCAAACATTCGTTGTAGCGCGCTCGGGCGATCCTCCAGGTAGAATCGCGAACAACCCAGTCTTTTAAGGCTGTAGCGAATTCTTCCGGCCTGTGTACAGCGTCAAGTGGAATGTCACCTGGATGCGGCACTTCAACGGACTTGTCGTTTTTTTTATAGCCTTGCGGTGCAAAGCTCCAACTTAAATGCAGTGGTGCGTGCGGTTGGACTGACTCATCTGCAATATCCAAACAAACCGACTTGACACCTTGTTTTCGACCGGCGAGTAGCGTTAGAAATCTAACTACAGTCATAGTCAGTTCAATGCAGTCGTCAAAGGCAACTGGGGTTACAGGAGTTACCGTAACCATTATTTTATTCTTTATAAAAACACCGTTGGGGCCACCCATATTGTAACTGGGACAGTGATTAACTGAGATTCTGCCAATCACAGTGTCGACGGAAATTATTTCGCGCTTGCCTGTGAAGTATGTGATCAGTGGCATACCCCCTACTGCAATCTCTCGATCTATATTGTTAGATTTAACAACATTTTCAATGAGCGGTTTTGAATCAATAACATGACCGAAAGCATCAAAGTCGTAAAAGATAGAAGAAATATCGGTAACAGTGAAATGCACAGCTTTGATAGAAGGCTGATCCGGTTGAAGATGTTGTGATCCTATCGTTACGAAATGGGGGAACACATCAGCATGGCAATACCTCTCCTCATCCATGGCCCCTGAATTCCCCCAGAAAGTGCAAATGCACTGTATGCAGCTAACTTTAGAAAGGTCATGTAGTTGGCCGTGAATAAGACGGGGGATTTTTGGCTGATGATTAGTTCCTTCAAGGCGTAATTTCAGTGTGCTGTTGCGGCCCTTCAGACGAAGCTCTCCGAAAACTTCGGAGCCATCAGGCAATGCAAATTTACCTAATTTCCGCGATTTTTTAGAAGCTACTTTCTTCATCCTATTTGTCCATTAGTCGGTTGGGCACTGCGGGCACTGCGAATTCTAAACTGATCATTGTATAGAGTGGTTATTCTCCGACGTCCGCTGTGTCTCGTTTGCCGCATGTCATGAGCGACTGCATTCGGGCGATGCGCTTATGAGGTTAAATTGTCGTAATGGGGCGTTGATGCCAGCGCGGTTCCCATCCCCTGTCCGCCGACAGGCAGGCCTGTGCGCCGCCGAAGACTGCCTGTACACAGGCAGAAAGGCAAACAACGGTGTGGGTAGGCGAGCACTGTTTGAGCACGTAGCCGCGCAGCGGATCGGGCGAGTTGCGTAGTCCCGCCTGTTTGCGGTTATCAAGGGAACTCCGCCTGACTGTCACCTGCCTGCCATGTCCGCCGACAGGCAGGCCTGTGCGCAGCCCCGTTTGTTTGCGAAAAGCTCGGGATCTGGAAAAGATATGCTGCTAATTCACCCTTCACCCTTCACCCTTCACCCTTCACCCTTCACCCTTCACCCTTCACCCTTCACCCTTCACCCTTCACCCTCCACCCTTCACCGCTTTTTACAACGCCCTGACCTTCACGGACTTGCCCTTGACCTTGCCGGCATTCAATTTGCGCACGGCCTCATTGGCGATGTAGTGCGCGACCGCCACGTAGGTTGAAAAATCAGTCACGTTGATTTTGCCGATTTGCTCGCGCGTGAATCCGGCGTCTCCTGTGAGTGCGCCCAGCACGTCGCCTGCGCGGATTTTCTCCTTGCGGCCACCCAGAATCTGCAAGGTCACCATCGGTGGCACCAGAGGTGCATCATCCTCGTCCTTGAGTTCGCTGATCTCGTGCCATTCGGGCACGCTGCCGGTCATCTTGGCGATGCTGACGATGCGCTGACGGTCAGACGGGCCGCACAGCGAGAGCGCCCAGCCATCCTGGTCGGCGCGCCCCGTGCGTCCGATGCGATGGACGTGAATCTCAGGGTCGGGCGTGACATCGACGTTGATGACCGCTTCGAGTTGTGCGATATCCAGACCCCGCGCTGCCACGTCGGTCGCTACCAATACCGAACAGCTGCGGTTGGCGAACTGGATCAGCACCTGATCGCGCTCTCTTTGTTCCATGTCGCCATTCAGGGTCAGCGCATAAATGCCCTGCGCATGCAGCACTTCGAGCAAGGATCTGCATTGCTGTTTGGTGTTGCAAAAAGCCAACGTGCTGACCGGGCGGTAATGGCGAAGCAAGCGGCCTACCGCCGCCAGACGTTCCTCGTTGCTCACTTCATAGAAACGCTGACGTATCTTGCCCGTTTCATGCTGTTCGGCCAGTTTGACTTCCTGCGGATGGCGCATGAACTGGCGCGCCAGGCGGCTGATGCCTTCCGGATAGGTCGCCGAAAACAACAGGGTCTGGCGATCGCTCGGGCAACGCTTGGCAATGAAGGCCATGTCGTCGTAAAAGCCCATGTCCAGCATGCGGTCGGCTTCGTCGAGCACCAGGGTGTTGAGCGCCGACAAATCAAGCGTGCCGCGCTCCATATGATCCATGATGCGTCCGGGCGTGCCCACCACGATGTGCGCGCCGTGCTCCAGGCTCGCGATCTGCGGGCGCATGGTGGAACCGCCGCAAAGCGTGAGGATCTTGATGTTGTCCTCTGATCTGGCCAGTCGGCGTATCTCCTGGGTGACCTGATCGGCCAGCTCACGCGTCGGGCACAGCACCATCGCTTGCACCGCGAAGCGGCGCGGGTTCAGACGGGTGAGCAGAGGCAGTGCGAAGGCCGCTGTCTTGCCGCTGCCGGTCTTGGCCTGCGCGATCAGATCGTGCCCTGCCAGTGTGACAGGCAGGCTGGCCGCCTGTATCGGCGTCATCACAGAATAGCCTAACTGCTGCAAGGTCGCCAGTAGGCCGGGCGAGAGGGGCAGTTCGTTGAAAGGTCGCGAGGCAGACGCGGGCGAAAATGGGTTTTGTGTAGTATCGTTCATGCGCAATTATCCCAGCTTGTGATCTTGTTTGCCTGAAATTATTACACGCCCTCCGAAAAATATTCGATTCCATACAAATCTTTCGACAGAAAGTTTGCGGTATGGCTCGTATAATAGAGCCGTCACACTATTGTCGGGTGAGCCATGAAGTGTCGCACGGTCGCGCTGATTTCGGATGGAACTGGTATCACGGCGGAAACGCTGTGTAACGGCCTGCTCTCGCAATTCGAGGGCATCGAATTTCGCTACGTGCGCTATCCCTTCACCGACAGTCTGGAGAAGGCGGATGCGTGTTTGCAGCGCCTGACTGAACTGGCGCAGGAAGATGGCGTGCGCCCGCTGGTCGTCATGACACTGATGGATGCGCAATTGACCGTCCACTTGCGCCAGGCGGACGCGCTGTTTCTGGATTTGTTCGACACCTTCATCGCGCCGCTGGAGCAGGAGCTGGGGCGCAAATCCACGCACAGCGTAGGGCTCAGTCACGGTCAGGAAACGCGCGAATATGCCAGACGTATCGCTGCTATGAATTTTGCCCTGGCGCACGACGACGGCATTTCGGCCGCCGACTTTAAAAATGCCGACGTGATTCTGGTGGGCGTCTCGCGCAGCGGCAAGACCCCCACCAGCTTGTACCTGTCCTTGCAGTTCGGTCTCAAGGCCGCCAACTATCCGCTGATTCCTGAAGATTTCGAACGAGGCTGTTTGCCCGAATCGCTGCTTGCCTTTAGGGACAAGCTGTTCGGGCTTTCCATCGCGCCCGAGCAGCTGCATCGCATCCGGGAAGAGCGTCGCCCGCACAGTCATTACGCGTCCATCGAAAACTGTCGCGCAGAGGTGGCGGCCGCCGAGAGGCTGATGCGCCGCGAGGGGATAGACTGGCTCGATATGACCTCGCGCTCGATCGAGGAAATGTCCGTGCATTTACTACAGTTGATTCATAAAAAACAGGAAGCCGTAAACCGTAAACCGTAAACAGGAGACTCATCATGCACCCGTACGTGATTTCGTTCCAGTCTTTAGGTATTTCTGACATAGCTCAGGTCGGCGGCAAGAATGCCTCGCTGGGCGAAATGATCAGCCAGCTCAGTGCCACGGGTGTCTGCGTACCGGGCGGCTTTGCCACGACGGCGCAGGCTTTTCGGGATTTTCTGGCGGTGAACGGTCTGGATCAGCGCATATCCGCTGCGCTGGCCGCGCTCGATACGGAGGATGTGGCCGCTCTGGCTAAAACCGGCGCCGAAATACGCGGCTGGATTTTGGCTGCCACCTTGCCGGAGAAGCTGGTGCAGGAGATAGGCGAACACTATGAGCGTATGACGGGTGACGTCGACGGGAGTTTTGCCGTGCGCTCGTCGGCCACCGCAGAAGATCTGGCTGACGCATCGTTCGCCGGGCAGCAGGAGACCTATCTGAATATTCAGGGGCTGGACAATGTGCTCCATGCCGTGAGAGCAGTGTTCGCCTCCCTTTACAACGACCGTGCCATCTCCTATCGCGTGCATACCGGCTATGCCGATGCGGGGGTCGCGCTGTCAGCCGGTGTGCAGCGCATGGTGCGCTCGGATCTGGGGGCATCCGGCGTGATGTTCACGCTGGACACCGAATCCGGGTTTCGCGATGCGGTGTTTATCACGTCAAGCTACGGTCTGGGCGAAATGGTGGTGCAGGGGACGGTCAATCCGGACGAATTTTATATCCATAAACAAAAGCTCGAAGAAGGTTACCCTGCAATCGTCAGGCGCAGCCTGGGCTCCAAACAGCAGCGCATGGTATTCGACAGCGGCTGTTCTTTGGGGCATTCGACGCTGATCGAGGAGGTGCCGCAGCCCTTGCGCGATCAATTTTCACTGACCGACGAAGACGTGTTGCAGCTGGCGCGTTATGCGGTATCAATCGAGAAGCATTACGGTCGCCCGATGGACATCGAGTGGGGGCGGGACGGGCAGGATGGCCGCTTGTATATTTTGCAGGCCAGGCCTGAAACGGTGCAGTCGCAGCGCGTATCGGGCGGGGGCGGGAAATATGTGCTGGGGCAGCGCGGCGAAGTGCTGATCGAAGGGCGCGCGATCGGCCAGAAAATCGGCACAGGTCCGGTGAGGCTGGTCAGCGGCCCGTCCCAGATGGGGCGCGTGCAAACAGGCGATGTGCTGGTCACCGACATGACCGATCCTGACTGGGAACCTGTGATGAAGAAGGCATCGGCGATTATCACCAATCGCGGCGGGCGCACCTGTCATGCGGCGATCATCGCGCGCGAGCTGGGGATTCCTGCCATCGTCGGCTGCGCTCGTGCGACCGATGCGCTGCCCGACGGCGAAATCGTCACGGCCTCCTGCGCCGAGGGCGACACGGGTTTTGTGTATCGTGGCCGATTGCCGTTCGAGATCGTCGCGGAAAGTTCTGCGGCGCTGCCCGCATTGCCTGTGAAATTGATGCTCAATGTGGGCAATCCGACGTTGGCCTTCGAATTCGCGCAAATGCCCTCCGACGGCATCGGTCTGGCACGCCTTGAATTTGTCATCAACAACATGATAGGTGTACACCCCAAGGCGGTGCTCAATTTCAAGACTTTGTCCGAACCCTTGCAGGAGCAGGTGTTGCAGCGTTCGCGCGGCTATGCCGACCCGGTTAGCTTTTATGTCGATAAGTTAAGCGAGGGCATCGCCTGTCTGGCTGCCGCCTTCTGGCCCCGGCCTGTCATCGTGCGACTGTCGGACTTCAAGTCCAACGAGTACAGCAAGTTGTTGGGCGGGGAGCTTTTTGAGCCGGTCGAAGAGAATCCCATGATAGGTTTTCGCGGGGCGGGGCGCTATGTCGCCCCGGAATTTACCGACTGCTTCGAGCTGGAATGCCGGGCGATGAAGAAGGTGCGCGAGGTGATGGGCTATACCAATGTGGAGGTCATGATCCCGTTCGTGCGTACCGTGGGCGAGGCGCGCGAAGTGGTGGATGAACTGGCGAAAAACGGCCTGCGTCGCGGCGAGTCGGGTCTGCGCCTGATTATGATGTGCGAGATTCCCTCCAATGCCCTGTCCGCCGAAGCATTCTTGCAGTATTTCGACGGGTTTTCGATAGGCTCCAACGATCTGACCCAGCTGACGCTGGGGTTGGACCGTGATTCCAGTCTGGTGGCCAACCGCTTCGATGAGCGGGATGCGGCTGTCAAGCTTCTGTTGCAGATGGCAATTTCCGCCTGTAATCGGCTGGGGAAATATGTCGGCATCTGCGGTCAGGGGCCGTCCGATCACTTCGATTTCGCGCAATGGCTGATGGAGCAAGGCATACAGTCCATCTCGCTGAACCCGGATACCTTGCTGGAAACCTGGCGAAAACTGGGTGCTGTCGCAACACGCTGAGCTTTTTTTCAGGAGTCGGCCGATGGATCTTTGCACAGGAATGAGGCCGGTGGCGTAAATCTCTCAACGCGGCTGTTGATAATTCGGTAAGATTGCGCCTGCGTGCCAATCAGAGTGGCATTCCGTTCAGGCGATCAATATGAAAATTCACGAATATCAAGGTAAGGAAATCCTGCGCCAGTACGGCGTGCCAACGCCGCGCGGGGTGGCGTGCCTGGGGGTCGATGAGGCTGTTGCGGCCGCCCGGTCGCTGGGGGGGGCTGTTTGGGTGGTGAAGGCGCAGATTCATGCGGGCGGGCGCGGCAAGGGGGGCGGGGTCAAGGTCGCGCATTCGATAGACGAGGTGCGAGCCGCCGCTGTCGAGATACTGGGCATGCATCTTGTGACACATCAGACGGGTCCTGCGGGGCAGGTCGTGCGCCGCCTTCTGATCGAGGAAGGCGCGAAAATAGCCCGCGAGTTTTATGTCGGCATGGTGATCGACCGTGATGCGCAGCGCGTGGCTTTGATTGTCAGTCCCGATGGCGGAACGGATATTGAAGAGGTCGCCAGATCCCGCCCCCAGAGTATTCATACCTGGCGCACAGACCCTGTCGCCGGTCTGACGGCTGATGTGGCCGCGTCCGCTGCGCGTCAGATCGGTATTCCCGAGACTGCGATTGACGAGGCGGTTGTCGTGCTGCAAGGACTTTATCGTGCCTTCGTTGAAAAGGATGCGATGCTGGCCGAAATCAACCCGCTGGTGTTGACCGATGACGGGCGAGTGCTGGCGCTCGACGCCAAGTTTAACTTTGACTCCAATGCGCTGTACCGTCATCCTGAAATCGTGGCTCTGCGCGACCTTGACGAAGAAGATCCGGCTGAAATCGAGGCTTCAAAATTTGATCTGAGCTACATCTCGCTGGACGGCGATATTGCCTGTCTGGTGAATGGCGCGGGTCTTGCGATGGCGACGATGGATATTATCAAGCTGTATGGCGGTAATCCGGCTAATTTTCTGGATGTGGGCGGCGGCGCCAGTCGCGAAAAGGTGACCGAGGCATTCAAGCTGATGTTGAAGAATCCCGGCCTGAAGGCGGTCCTGGTCAATATTTTTGGCGGCATCATGAAGTGCGATGTGATCGCGGAAGGTATCGTGGCCGCCGTGCGTGAAGTGCACCTGAGTGTGCCGCTGGTGGTTCGTCTGGAAGGTACCAACGTGGATCTGGGTAGAAAAATACTGGCAGAATCGGGTTTGCCGATTATTTCGGGCGGCGACATGGCGGATGCCGCTCAAAAAGTTGTCGCAGCCGCGAGGAACACATAATGTCCATTCTGATTAATAAAAATACCCGGGTCATGACACAGGGCATGACAGGGCGTGTCGGGCAGTTTCATACGGCCGGTTGTATCGCTTATGCCAATGGCGCAAATTGCTTTGTCGCCGGCGTCACGCCCGGCAAGGGCGGGCAGAATTTCGAAGGGGTGCCGGTTTACGACAGTGTGCGGGAAGCCAAGGATCAGACGGGGGCTACGGTGTCGGTGATTTATGTGCCGCCCGCTTATGCGGCTGCCGCGATCGATGAAGCGGTCGAGGCCGACCTTGATCTTGTGATTTGTATCACCGAAGGTATTCCTGTGCATGATATGCTACGCACTCGTTACAAAATGCAGGGGCGTCGCACGCGGCTCATCGGGCCCAATTGTCCGGGACTGATTACTCCGGATGAAATTAAGATAGGCATCATGCCGGGCCATATCCACAAGAAGGGGCGTATCGGCGTGGTATCCCGCTCGGGTACGCTGACCTATGAAGCGGTCGGCCAACTCACGGCGCTGGGAATGGGGCAGTCATCCTGCGTGGGTATCGGCGGCGATCCTGTCAACGGGATGAAGCATCTGGACGTGCTGCAACTGTTCAACGATGACCCGGAAACGGATGCGGTGGTGATGGTAGGCGAGATAGGGGGCAGCGATGAGGAGGCCTGCGCACGCTGGATCAAGGATAATATGGTAAAACCCGTCGTCGGTTTTATCGCCGGCATAACGGCGCCCCCGGGCAAGCGTATGGGTCACGCCGGTGCGATCATCTCAGGTGGCGTAGGTGGTGCTGATGATAAGTTGGCGGTGATGGAAGCATGCGGCATACATATCACTCGCAATCCCGCTGAAATGGGGCGGGTGATGAAGAAAATACTAAAAGGGTAAGTGGATAGTGGTAAGTGGTGAGTTGGTTACCCCACTTACTGCTTTCCACTTTGCCACTCACCATTTTTTAAGGGTTTTTAATGTTAGAAATGCTTGTAACATCCTCATTTTGGGTGGATGTGCTGAAGATCATCATGATCGATTTGTTGCTCTCCGGCGATAATGCGGTGGTGATCGCGTTGGCCTGCCGCAATTTGCCTGTTGCACAGCGTCGGCAGGGTATTATGTTCGGGGTGGGCGGCGCAATCGGACTGCGTATAGTGCTTACTTTTTTTGCAGTCAGCTTGTTGGCGCTTCCTTATTTGAAGCTGGTAGGCGCGCTGTTGCTGTTCTGGATAGGCGTCAAGCTGATCCTGCCCGAAGATGAGCACGACGAAAACAGCATCAAGGCCGACAACCGGTTGATAGGTGCGATCAAGACGATCATAGTCGCCGACTTTGTGATGAGTCTGGATAACGTGTTGGGGGTAGCCGCCGCAGCCAAGGGCAATGTGTCTTTGCTGGTGTTCGGCCTGTTGATCAGTATTCCGCTCATTGCCTGGAGCAGTCAGCTGGTACTCAAGTTGATCGACCGTTTTCCCTATATCATTTATGCAGGTGGCGCGCTGTTGGGTTATGTGGCCGGCGAAATGCTGGTGGCTGAGGCGATATTTTCAACGCTTGCCCAGGCGCATCACTATTTGCACTGGCTGATCCCGGCAGCTTCGGCTGTGATGGTGTTGGCTGTCGGAAAATGGCTGGCAATGCGCCGTGCCGTGGAAGCCAATGTAGTCGATCTGGTTGACGGGCGCGTATCTGTCATGCCGGGGAAACAGGAATAAGAGTTCTTGCTAAGGGTTGTTTTCTCTGATGAAACAGAATGATCGCCCTGGCCATTTATGGAACACTTGGTCATTTTACGAGGTGTTTAGCCGAAAAATATTTGGCCGAACCCGCGAAGAAAGGCAATCCGGTGGCAGGTATTCACCCCATCCTCTCATTTTTCATGTGGGAGCGGGAAGACCCGTTTTTCGAGTTTTATGCTAAGAGGGCAAGAAATGAAACTGTTGATTCCGCTTGATGGTTCGTCCGGGGCGCTGCGTGCCGTTGACTACGTGATCAGTCAGATGGATGCGTTCAAACAGCCGCCGACGCTGCTGTTGCTGAACGTGCAATGGAAAATCGCGACGGGTAACGTCAAGTTATTCATCAGTCAGGAAACCATCAGCGACTATTACCGGGAGCAGGGCATGAACGCGCTGCAGGCGGCCCGCGCCGCGCTGGATGCAGCGCAGCTGCCTTATCAGTACCACATCAGCGTAGGCACACCTGCCGAGTCTGTCGCGCAATATGCGAGGGAGCAGGGGGTGGACCAGATTGTGATGTGCAGGCAGGGGCAGGGGCAGGGCAGTTTGCAGGTGTTTTTGTTAGGCTCGGTGGTAGCCAAGGTGCTGCATCTGGCAGACTGCCCGGTGTTGCTGATCAAATGAAAATCATGAACATGACAGACGTGCTGGAGATTGTCGCTAAAACCGACCCCGGGATGGTGCGTGCGCACAATGAAGACAGCGTGGAGATCGATGCTGCTTGCGGCCTTGTGGTGCTGGCCGATGGCATGGGCGGTTACAATGCCGGAGAGGTTGCAAGCGGGTTGGCGGTGTCGGTGTTGGTGAGCGAAATTACCGGCTCGCTCAAACACACCAGTCCGCTTACGCGGGACGAAGAAACCGGTGACGAGCTGGGCGTGTCCCTGATCAACCGTGGCATACACAACGCTAATGCGTCTATCTATGATGCGGCCCGGAAGAATGAGCAATATGCGGGGATGGGCACGACCATCGTCACGGCGCTGTTTTATGACAACCGTGTGGTAGTGGGGCATGTAGGGGATTCTCGCCTGTACCGCCTGCGCGGCGGGATGCTAAAACCGATTACCCGGGACCATTCCTTGCTGCAAGAGCAGATAGACTGCGGAATGATCACTGCTGAAAATGCCCGTTATTCCAGGAACAGGAATCTGGTGACCCGGGGTGTCGGTATCGACGCTGAAGTTGTCCCGGAAATTCATCTGTATGACGTTGAGGTTGGTGACATATATCTGCTCTGCTCGGACGGGTTGAACGATATGGTTGAAGACGACGATATTTATTCCGTACTCTACGCGATGCAGGGTAATCTTGCGCTCGCCGCAGAGCAGTTGATCCAGACTGCAAACGATAATGGCGGCAGAGATAATGTTTCGGTGATTCTGGTCAAGGTTAAGCAGGATTTTGCACAACCGCGCAGTCGGCTGGCAAGGCTGCTCGATTGGTTTAAGAAATAAATGAGAGGCACGACTATGACTGCAAAATTGATATTGACCCTTGATGGGGCGCTCATTCAGGAATATCCGCTGGACAAGGAGCGCATGACCATAGGCCGCAAGCCGCACAACGATATTGTGATCAATAATCTTGCCGTGAGTGGAGAGCATGCGGCGATTATCACTATCTTGCATGACTCTTTTCTGGAAGATCTGGAGAGTACCAACGGACTGACCGTAAATGGTCAGGCTACCTTAAAACATCTTCTGGAGAACAACGACGTCATCGAGATAGGCAAGTATAAACTGAAATATGTGAGCGATCATGTAAGTCATACCAATGCGGCTGATTTCGAGAAGACGATGGTTCTGCGCTCGCCTGTGATGCCCGCAAAACCTGTTGCCGAGGCACATGGAGATACCGGCTATTTTCAGCAGATACACGGCCATGTGGCCGGGCATGATCATACGGTTAAGTCGGCAAGTTTATTCGAAAGTCATCCGCACGAAGATGAGGGAGCTGCCGATGCCGTTGAAATCAAGGGGGATGTGGGCAAGCGCGGCGCTGATGCCGACGGACAGGCGAGCGGGGTGCCTCACGCCGCTGAAACGCCTCAGCCGGATGCCGTCGTCCACGGAGCGGCCGCAGCGCCCCTGGCCGCGATACAGATTTTGAACGGGCCGAGCGCGGGCAAAGAACTTAATCTGGTTAAAGGTCTCACGACCCTGGGTAAGCCCGGGGTGCAGGTGGCCGTGTTGACGCGCCGCCCGCACGGGTTTTTTATCACGCATGTCGAAGGCGCAAGTTTTCCTTCCGTGAATGGTCAGGTTTTGGGCGGGCAGCCGCATCTATTGAACGATCACGACCTGATCGAGTTGGCGGGTGTCAAAATGGAGTTCTATTTCAAAAACTAACGGGCCCGGTAGCTGAGGTTTTCTGAAATTGTGGAGAGTGATTGAGCATGAGGTTTAGAGTGTTAGGCTGTAGTGGTGGCATAGGTGGCAATCTGCGCACCACATCGTTTTTGATCGATCGGGATATTCTGATCGATGCAGGAACGGGTGTGAGCGAACTCAGCCTGATCGAACTGAGTGAGATCGACCACATTTTTATCACTCACTCGCATATGGATCATATCTGTAGTCTGCCCCTGCTGCTCGACAGCGTGGGGTGTATGCGTGAGCGTCCCCTGATCGTACACGCCACGGCAGAAACCATAGAAATACTCAAGCGACATATTTTTAACTGGCTGATCTGGCCGGATTTCAGCGTCATTCCCAGCGCAGACCAGCCCTTTATGCGCTTTCAAGTGATTGCCCTGGGGGAAGTGACCGATTTGCAGGGGCGGATGATTACCGCTATTCCTGCGAATCATACCGTTCCGGCGGTGGGTTATCACATAGACAGCGGCGAGGGCAGTCTTGTGTTCAGCGGAGATACCTACATAAATGACAGCCTGTGGCAGGTGGTCAACCGGATCGATAATTTGCGCTATCTGATTATCGAAACGGCTTTTTCCAACGGTGAAAAGGAGCTGGCTTTTTTATCCCGGCATTTATGTCCGGACTTGCTGGCCGAGGAGTTGGCCAAGTTCAAAGGCGATGCCCGGATATTCATCACCCATTTAAAGCCCGATGAGGTTGAGCTGATCATGTGTGAAATCGAAAACTGTGCGAGCAGGTTCAGTCCTGAGATGTTGATGAATAATCAGGAATTTGTATTTTAGAATCGTTGCAAGCCAAAGTTCGTGTTGCCGTCACGGTGAGATTGAAATTGCTATACAGGTATAGTGGCCTGCAAAGGCTCGCAGCAAGACAGGAGCGGGAATGAGGTTAGAAGAGAGCAGCGATATGGGTGTCAGGCTTGAGTTCACCAAGAATCTCAACCATGTCACCAACAAGATACACGCCACCAGCAATATTGACGAGATCATGCTGGATGTCAGCAAGGATATTTGCAGTCTGTTCAACGCCGACAGGCTGACTATCTACGTCGTGGGCGACGACAGTGTCTCTCTGGTCTCCAAGGTCAAGACCGGACTCAATTCCTTCAAGGATCTCAAATTACCGATTGCGGAGCAGAGCGTAGCCGGCTACGTGGCGGTTCATAAGAAACTGCTCAACATCAAGGATGTCTACGATGAGCAGGAGTTATCCAGGTACAGCTCGCACCTGAGGTTTTTGCAGGAGGTGGACCGGCGCACGGGGTATCGCACCAAGCAGATGCTGGTGGCGCCGATACTGGATGTACACAGCGGTGACTTGGTAGGCGTTATTCAGGTCATTAACAACAAGGCGGGTATCCCGTTTCCGGCACTGGTCGAGGACGGTGTGCGCGAGCTGGCCGAGACGATGGCGGTGGCTTTGCGCCAGCGGCAGGAAAAAGCCACTGTCAAAACCAAGTATGACTATCTTGTGACAGGGGCCGTGTTATCCGCCGCCGAATTCGAGCTGGCAACCCGCACCGCGAGGCGCAAAGGGGTCGAAATCGAAGAGGTGCTGATAGACGAATTTCAGGTCAATGTCGCAGCGCTCGGTAAAGCCTTGTCCAGTTTTTTCGGCGTGGCGTATGAGCCCTACAAACCGGATCGCATCAAGCCGGCCGAATTGTTGCGTAATCTCAAACGCGAGTATGTAGAGAGCAGTCACTGGTTGCCGGTAGATGAAGCGCAAGAAGGCGTGGTGATACTGACCACCGACCCTGAACGTATTCAGGCGTCGCGCGTGGTGAATAATATTTTCCCCAGGAGCCGCCTTGTCTACAAGGTGTGTTCGCAACGCGAATTCAAGCAGACGCTGGATCAGTTCTATGGCGGCGGCGGGGGAGGGGATGGCGGTTCGTCGGGTTCGATTGCCATGGATGAATCTTCCATGGACGATTTGTTGTCCAGCCTGGGCGGGGACGAGGACGAAAGTGCGACCGTCTCTCAGGATGACGTCAATGCGGCGGCCGACAACGAGCTGGTCAAGTTGGTCAACAAAATCATTGTGGACGCTTACCGGATGGGCGCATCGGATATTCATATCGAGCCGCAGCCTGGCAAGCAAAAAACCCAGATACGGCTGCGCAAGGACGGATCGTTGCTCAATTACATCGAAGTGCCCTCCAATTACCGCAACGCGCTGGTGACTCGCCTGAAGATCATGTGCGATCTGGATATATCCGAAAAGCGCAAGCCTCAGGATGGGAAGATCAAGTTTAAAAAATATGGCCCCCTGGATATCGAGTTGCGCGTGGCCACCATCCCGTCGCAGGGGGGGGTGGAAGATGTGGTGATGCGGATTCTCGCCTCAGGTGAGCCGTTGCCTTTGGAGAAGATGGGCTTTTCGGCGCGCAATAATGAATTGATCAAAAATACGGTCAGTAAACCGTACGGTTTGTTTTTTGTGTGCGGCCCGACAGGTTCGGGCAAGACCACCACCTTGCATTCCATCCTCAAGTATATCAACACGCCTGACACCAAAATCTGGACAGCGGAAGATCCTGTCGAAATTACCCAGAAGGGTTTGCGTCAGGTGCAGATCAACAAGAAGGCAGGACTCGATTTTGCCACCATCATGCGCGCCTTTTTGCGTGCCGATCCTGACGTGATTATGGTCGGCGAAATGCGAGACAAGGAAACGGTCTCCATCGGCATTGAAGCTTCGCTGACCGGCCATCTGGTTTTCGCCACCCTGCACACCAACAGCGCCCCAGAATCCATTTTGCGTCTGCTCGATATGGGGATGGATCCGTTTAACTTCGCCGATGCACTGCTCGGAATTCTGGCGCAGCGGCTGGCTAAACGATTGTGCGGAGACTGCAAGAAACCGCATATTGCGACAGCCGATGAAATGAAAGCCATGCTGGCCGAATACAGCGAAGAGCTCAAGCATACGGTGCTCTGGAAGAAGGATCCGCTGGCCGCCAGCAAAGCGCTGTACGAGGACTGGGTCACCCTGTTTGCCAATGACAAGAAGCAATTCACGCTTTACAGCCCGGTGGGCTGTGAGAAATGTACCGGTACCGGTTACCGTGGGCGGGTGGGGCTGCACGAATTGCTCATCGGAAGTGATGCGGTGAAGAAAGCCATTCAGGAGCGCTCGCGCGTTGCAGAGTTGTTGGCCATCGCGCTGGACGAAGGCATGCACACCCTGAAGCAGGACGGCATGGAAAAAGTGTTGCAAGGCATCACCGATATGCACCAGATTCGTGCGGTTTGTATCAAATAGTTACGGTAAGTGGTGAGTGGGCAGTGGTACGTGGGGAAACTGGACTGCGTTTTTACTCGCCCATGATTCATCACGACTTTTTACCCTCCACTGATCGCTATGTCATCTACCCATAATCTGATCGGCCGCTTAAAAGAACTCAACGAGATCGGCATCGCGCTGTCGCAGCAGCACGATATCAGCAGCCTGCTGGAAATGAT
Organism: Gallionella sp.; assembly: GCA_028707275.1. Taxonomy (GTDB): domain Bacteria; phylum Pseudomonadota; class Gammaproteobacteria; order Burkholderiales; family Gallionellaceae; genus Gallionella. The sequence continues at coordinate 102,102 of JAQTUP010000005.1, forward strand.
ACTGGAAGCGTCCCGGCGCATCACGCATGCCGATGCGGGTACGCTCTATCTGTACGACCCTGAGCGCCGGGTATTGTGCTTTGAGATCGTCCGCACCGACTCGTTGAATATTGTGATGGGTGGCGCCAGCGACGTGCCGATTACTTTTTATCCTATTCAGCTCTACGACGCGGCAGGCGAGCCCAACCATGCCATGGTGGTGAGTCACGCCGCGCTCAGCGGCGAAACGGTGAACATCCCTGATGCTTATGCCGCGCACGGGTTCGATTTTTCGGGAACAAAAAGTTTCGATCTCAAGACGGGCTACCATTCCAGGTCTTTTTTGACCGTGCCGATGTCCAATCACGAGGGCGAGCTGATCGGCGTATTGCAGCTCATCAATGCGCAGGACAGAGACGGCGGGAAGATCGTCGCGTTTTCGGCGGACGACCAGCAGCTGGTCGAATCGCTCGCATCCCAGGCGGCCATCGCGCTGACCAACCGGCGTCTGATCAAGCAAATGGAGGAATTGTTCGAGTCCTTCATCCAGCTCATCAACACGGCCATCGATGATAAATCCCCTTATACCGGCGGCCATTGCGCGCGCGTACCCGTGCTGACCATGATGCTGGCGGATGCCGTGACCCGTACCCGCCAGGGGCCGCTCAAGGATTTTGTGCTGACCGAGGACGACAGGTATGAGCTGAAAATTGCCGGTCTGTTGCATGACTGCGGGAAAATCACCACCCCGGTGCATGTGGTGGACAAGCCGACCAAGCTGCACACTTTGTTTGACCGCATCGGCCTGCTCGATACCCGTTTTGAAATACTCAAACGTGACGCCGAGATAGCGATGCTCAGAAAAACAGGATGCAGGATGCAGGATGCAGAAGATGCGGAGATCCGTGCCGAATACGAGGCGCGCATCCGGCAGCTGGATGAGGATCGTGAATTCTTGCACCAGTGTAATTTGGGTGCCGAGAGGATGGCGGATTCGGCGCAGCAGCGTGTGCGAGATATTGCCCGCTATCAATGGCGCGAGAGCACAGGAAAAATATGCGATTTTCTGAGCAGTGACGAGGTCGAAAACCTGACCATCACATCGGGTACCCTGACGCCGTCGGAGCGCCAAATCATCAATCGTCACATCGAGATTACCATCAAGATGCTCGAATCCCTGCCCTGGCCCAAACATCTGAAAAATGTCCCCGAATACGCGGCAGGACATCATGAGCGCATGGATGGCGGCGGTTATCCGCGCGGCCTGACCCGCGAGCAAATGCCCCTGCAAGCCCGGATCATGGGGATTGCCGACATCTTTGAGGCCCTCACCGCCGGGGATCGCCCCTATAAGACGGGTAAGACCCTGTCCGAGTCTCTCATTATTCTGGGTAAATTCAAGCTCGGCGGGCATATCGACCCGGATTTATTCGATGTATTTGTCCGCGAAAAAGTATACCTTGAATACGCCCGGCAATTCATGCCGCCGGGGCAAATCGATGAAGTCGATCTGAACCTGATTCCGGGCGTGAATCTGGATGAGTAACGAGTGGCGAGTAGCGGGTAAAAACGTACTCTGGCTACTCCTTTTGTGATATGTAGTGCGCATCCCATATCTTGTTCAGGTGACGAAATTTGTCACCTGACTGACGGTTTTGAGAAGAATGACTCACGGCTCTGTTCGTTGTCTTCAGTAGTGCAGGCTTCTGTTTAAAATAAAAAAGCACTGCAAGCCTTGAAAATACAGTGGGTTACTGAATCCTGAATCCTGAATCCTGAATCCTGTTCTTTGGCACGGCTATTGCTTATATACAGGCAAGACACCACCGCTGTGTTGATCTGAAACCAGGCAGACCTGGAACTCGCAATACAAATTTAATTAAACTGGAGCTCAAAATGAAAAACGTACAAAAAGGTTTTACACTGATCGAACTGATGATCGTTGTGGCTATTATCGGTATTCTGGCAGCCGTTGCGATCCCGGCCTACGGCAATTACACCAAGAAGGCCAAGTTCACCGAAGTGACCATGGCGACTCAGGCTGTCAAGACGGCCGTTGAAATCTGCGCGTCCGATTTGGGTACTGCTACTATCGCAGGTTGTGGTTCTGGCAGCGGTGGTGTTCCAACTGATATCGTCGGAACTGCTACTACACCGGTCAGCGGTAAGTACGTTCAGTATGTTAAGACAGCAGACAATGGCGTGATTACCGCTGCTGCGATCGGCGCTGCTGGTGCAGCTAACCAGGGTCTGAACGGTGAAACATACATCCTGACACCTACTTTCTCTGCATCGACTGGTGTTACCTGGACAGTTGGCGGCTCTTGCTTGACTGCTCCTGCAATCTGCAAGTAATCAGCACTGGTCTGACAAAAGCCCCTCCTTGGAGGGGCTTTTTTACGTACCTCCCTCGCCCTGAAGGGCGGGGTTTAGTGTAGTGGATGGGGTTTTTCCTTCCACCCCTGAATTCACCGGCCTGAAGGCCGGTGACAAACTGGCTATGGCTGTATTTTCGGAGCATGCAGGTATGAGTAGTTTTCAAAAAGCAGCGCTGTGGGTTGTCCTGACAGGTTTGATGATCGCGGCGCTGTACGGTCAGTTCCTGCATAATCCGATCGTGTTCGACGATCTGGCTTTTTTCTTGCTGGACAATGACGGGCATTCGGCGATAGAGCCTTTCGGATCGCCTTTTTGGGGTGATTTGCGCGCCCTGCCTTATGCCACGCTGGCCTGGTCGGCGCAGTGGTTTGGCTACGGTTTGCCGCCGTTCAGAATTGAAAATTTGCTGTTGCACTGGCTGGTCGTTTTGGCCATGGCCTTGTTTGTCTCTCGCCTGTATCGCATGGTTCTCCCGTCAGCCGTGCTCCAGGGCGAAAATACCCGCATGATGACGGCGGTGCTGATTGCGGTCAGCCTGTTTGCCCTGCATCCGGTCGCCGTGTATGCCACGGGCTATCTGGTGCAGCGCAGCATCGTGATGGCCACCTTGTTTAGCCTGCTGGCCTTGTGGGCTTATCTGCAAGGCAGCGCCCGGCGCAGCCAGCTCTGGTTATGGGGCAGTGTGGTTCTGTATTTTCTGGCAACGCACAGCAAGGAGCTTGTGGTCATGTTGCCTGTTGTCATCGTTGCGATGACGGTTCTGGTGCATGATGACTGGCGCGCGCGCATGCTGAATAACTGGCCGGTGTTTGCAGGCTACGCGGCTGTGGCGGTGCTGACCATTGCCCAGAAGCAGGGGGTGATCGGTCAATTTTATGAAATTAATTCGGTTGAAATGCTGGCAGGCGTACCGCCGGAGAACGCGCATTTTTACAGTGTACTGACTCAGTCCTGGCTGTTTTTCAAATACGGTTTGCTGTGGCTGTTGCCCAATCCCGGCTGGATGTCGGTGGATATGCGCGAGCCGCTGGCATCAGGCGTGTTTACGGTTTACGGTTTGGCCTTTCTGGTTTATCTGGCGTACGGCCTGGTAGCGATTAAGTTGTTGATGAAAAGAGGGAAAGCGGGGCTGGTCGGTTTTGCCCTGTTATTTCCCTGGCTGATGTTCATGACCGAGTTTTCCACCGCGCGCATTCAGGAAATATTTGTCCTGTATCGCAGTTATACCTGGGCGCTGGGCGGCGTGATGCTCCTGCCCCTGTTGTTGATGCAGCTCAATGCCCGGCTGACGCTCATGATGTCGGTGCTGTTTGCCGCCACACTGTTCGTGCTTTCCATGGAGCGTTTATCTACTTTTTCTCACCCTGTCCTGTTGTGGGCAGATGCGGAGAAACTGGTCAAGGACAGGCAGTCTATGCCCGGGGTGTGGCGCATTTATTACAACAGGGGGTCCGAGTGGCTCAAGGTGGACAAATATGATGAGGCCCTGGCCGATCTGATCATAGCGACCCGCCTGAATCCGGGCTTATCGGTAATTTTTTATAATCTTGGGCTGGTCGAGACAAAAATGGGGCAGAGTGATCTGGCGATACAGGCATTTACCCGCGCTATTGAATTGAATCAGGAGCAAAAAAAGCGCCCGAGCCACAAGTATTACTATGCCCGTGCAGGTGTCTATGAAGCGCAGAACCGCCGCCTTGAGGCTGCGACCGACTACAAGGTGTCGTGCCTGCTGGGGAATAAGGGGTGCGATAAGGCAGGTTCGCAGAGCGTGCCGTAGATGGACTCCCAGGGATGACGGCCTGCGGGTTTAAGAACCCGCCCTGAAAGCTCGTGACCTTATTGTTTTTTCGCCTGCGCGGAGAGCATTTCTCGCAGTTCCCGCAAGTCTGACTCTATGGTCGATAGCTGGTAGAAATCCCCCCCGGCACGTTTTGCCATTTCAAGTTGTTCGATGGCTGCGAATAAATTCCCCTGCCATGCATAGCTGTAGGCTTGCGCCTGATGTTGTTCGAGTGGCCGGTTCATCAGGCTGTAGCCGTGCGCCTGCAAATTGTACAGCGTGGTGTCTGACGGGTGCAGCGTGATTTGTTCGCCGAGCAGCTTGACGGCAAGTTCTGCATGCGAGCCTTGCAGCAGCAGATCGGCGTAGTCGTAAATCAGGGTGCGATGTTGCGGAAATTTTTGTACGGCAGTGCTGTAAAACGCCAGCGTGTCAGGATCGTTGGTCGCGCGCATCACTTGTCCTGTGAGGGTGCTTATCATGGCATTGTTCTGCGCTGATGGCGTATTTTTGACCTGTTTGAGCAGTGCTGCAAGCGCTTCTTTGGCGCGCTCATGTTCCTTGTTGCGCAGCAGTGCGCTCACCAGTCCATATTGCTGGGCAATCGGGTTGCCGTGTCGGTGCGCACTCAGTGCATCTTCAAAATAGCCGATGGCATCGCGGGTAGTTTTTTGTGCGCCGACGAGTTTGGTGCGTACCAGCTGGAAATCCAGGCTGTCGGGCAGCAAGCGGTAAGGTTGCCGGTTTACCCGATTTTCGATATCTGCGATCCGGTCGCTGGTGACAGGGTGGGTGCGCAAATAGTTGGGGGCGCCTCCTTCGAGCAAGCGGGTGGCCCTTTGCAGGCGTTCGAGAAATTCCGGCATGGCGTGGGTATTGAAACCGGCCTTTTGCAGGATGTCAAAGCCGATGCGGTCTGCCTCCTGTTCATGGATGCGGGTAAAATCGAGCTGTTTTTGTGCGGCATGTGCCTGAGCACTGGCGAGCGCGGCCTGAGAGGCTTGCGCGTTGCTGCGAGCGGCCAGTATTGCGACAGCTAAGGCGGCCATTGATGCCAGGGTGTCTCCTCTTTGTGCGGAGACCATGCGCGCCAGATGGTGCTGGGTGACATGGGCAATTTCATGGCCTAATACGGAGGCTAATTCCGATTCGCTTTGCGTCGTGAGCAACAAGCCCGCATTGACCCCGATAAAACCGCCGGGCAGCGCGAAGGCATTGATGTTGTAGTCGTTCAGGGCGAAGAACTCAAAATTGAGCGAGGGTTCGTTACTGAAGGAGACCAGTTTATTGCCCAGTCGATTAAGGTAATCGCTGATTTCCGCATCATCTGAAAACTGTCGGCTTGCACGAATTTGCATCATGCTTTGCTGGCCGATCTGGCGTTCTTGCATTGGGTTGATCGCGGCTTGTGACACATCGCCCAGATCGGGCAGGCCATCGGCTAGTGCGCGGCTTGATAAAACCAACCATAAAATCAGCGTCATTTTTTTCATGGTCGATATATTATCAGGATTCAGCCCTCTTCTTCGATGCCGTTCGTCCCTCATTCTTTCCCCTTCATCCTTTTTGCCCGCCCCTTCATCCTTTACCCTTTACCCTTCGCGCTTCTTTGCTGGACTTTGTTGCGGAAAGTGAGCAGAATTGCACCCTTTATCGGCACAGTTACCAACACGAAGCGATGAACAGAATCGGCAAATATGAAATCGTGCGTGTACTCGGCACAGGTTCGACCAGTACCGTGTATCTGGCCGTTGATCCGTTCAATAAGCAGCAGGTCGCCATCAAGTTGTTCGACTTAAAACACTTGCAGGATCCAAAACGCGCCAAAATCAACCGCAAGTTGTTGATGACCGAGGCGTCCCTGGCGGGGAAGTTGTCACATCCGCACATCGCAAAGATTCAGGATGCGGTGATGGAGGGCGATATCAACTACGTGGTGATGGAGTATGTGGAGGGCTGTACGCTGGAGCAATATGCCGATGTGGACAAGCTGCTGCCCATCAGTACGATCGCGGAAATCATCTACAAGTGCTGCAAGGCGCTCGAATACGCACAGCATCAGGGCGTAATCCATCGCGACATCAAGCCTGCCAATATTCTGTTGCAGGGCGAAACCAATATCAAGATTTCAGATTTTGGCGCCGCCGTGTTGCAAAACAATCAGAATACGACGCAGGTTGCAGGTGTCGGATCGCCGGCTTACATGTCACCCGAACAGGTGGAGGAGTTGACGCTGACCCATCAGACCGATATTTATTCCCTGGGCGTGGTGATGTACAAGCTGCTCTGCGGAAAGTTGCCGTTCGATACCGGCAGCAATCTGAGCATGATTTATCACATTCTCAATATTGATCCGCCCCTGCCCAGTGCATTTCGTTCGGAAATCCCGCAGGAGATGGATGCGATTGTACGGCGTGCCATGGAGAAGGATCAGTCCAGACGCTACCAGACCTGGGGTGAGTTTGCCGATGATCTGGTGGTGTTTTTTAGTCACGTGGCGCCCAATCATACGGAAATTTTCGATACCGAAAAATTTAATACGTTGCGTAGCCTTGAATTTTTCAAGAATTTTGGCGATGTGGAACTTTGGGAGGTATTGCGCGTCACTGTATGGCGCAAGGTGCCCGAATCCGAGAAGATCTTGCGCGACGGTGAAAGCGGTCGTGATTTTTTCATTCTCGCTCAGGGTGTCGTGCATGTGCTGAAAATGGGAAAATCCCTGGGTCTGCTGGAGCGCGGTGACTGTTTCGGTGAAATGGCGCACTTAGCCGAGCATGATTGCAATCGCAGTTCAGACGTGATCGCCAAGAGTGAGGTGTTGCTGATAGAAATCGATCCGGATGCGCTGACACACGCGACGACAGGATGCAGATTTCAGTTCGCAGATGCATTTTTGCATTTGCTGGTGAAACGCCTGGCACTGGCGAATGACCGCATTTCGCACTTGCTGGCCGATAAAAATCAAACAGGAATAACAATATGACAGGTTTTAAAAATATCACCGCAGCAGAGCTTGTGACGATGATGCAGCAGCCGGGATTGAAGTTGATCGACGTGCGCACGGACGCGGAAGTCGTGCGAGGGATGATCCCGCAAGGGGTCGCACTGCCGCTGCATTTGTTGCCGTTGCGCCTGAGCGAGCTGGACAAGAATGTGACGACGGTGTTTTATTGCCAGATGGGTGGGCGCTCGGCGCAGGCGGCCGCATTTGTTGCCGCGAACGGCTTTGCCGATGTGTATAACCTGCAAGGCGGGATTACGGCCTGGGCGCACGCGGGCTTGCCTGTCGCATGATTGAATTCGATGTCGAGCTGGATGTGCGCCAGTTAGACTGTCCTTTGCCTATCCTGCGCGCCAAAAAATCCCTCTCGTCCATGCTGAGCGGGCAGGTGCTCAGGATTGCCGCCACAGATAAGGATGCACCGAAAGACTTTGAGGTGTTTTGCCGTCAGACAGGTAATGAGTTGCTCGCATCAGAGGCGTGCGAGGGTGAATTTGTTTTTTACCTGCGCAGGCGGTAGATCATGGCCATGAATTAACATGCGCGCCTGTACGAGGTTGATCATCCTGTAATTCTCAAACAGAACATGGATAAAATCGGCAAATATGAAATAATCCGCGAACTCGGTACCGGTGCGACCAGCACTGTGTATCTGGCGACCGATACTTTCAGCAAGCAGCAGGTTGCCGTAAAGGTAATTGATCTTAAAATAGCGCGCGATCCGGTTCAGGCTAAAATTTTCCGCAAACTATTGCTGACAGAAGCTTCTCTGGCCGGGAAACTTTCTCATCCGCATATCGTAAAAATTCTCGATGCCGTGATCGACAGCAATGTAAATTACATTGTGATGGAATACGTTGAAGGCAGTACGCTTGAGAAGTATGCAGAAGTGAGTGGTTTGTTGTCATGCAGTTCTGTCGCGGAAATCATTTACAAATGTTGCAAGGCACTCGAATACGCTCAGTCTCAGGGCGTCATCCATCGAGACATTAAACCGGCCAATATCCTGTTGCAGGGTGAAACCAACATCAAAATTTCAGATTTTGGTGCCGCCACTGTTCAGACCTTGCAGGTGACTCAGGTGAGCGGGGTGGGTTCGCCGGCCTATATGTCGCCGGAACAGGTCAAGGAATGGCCGCTCACTCATCAGACGGATATTTATTCGCTGGGCGTGACGATGTATAAACTCCTGACGGGCAAGTTGCCATTTGACTCGGCCAATAAGTACAGCATGATTTATCAAACAATCAATGTTGAGCCGACGCAGCCCAGCATGCTCAGACGTGAAATTCCTCCCGAGTTCGATGCGATTGTGCTGCGTGCGATGGAAAAGGATCAGACGAAGCGCTACCAGACATGGGATGAGTTCGCGCGCGATCTGGTCGGATTTTTTAGCCATGCAGCCCCCGCTCAAGCTGAGATTTTTGATACCTCGAAATTTGATATTCTGCGCGGCCTGTTGTTTTTCAAAAACTTCAGCGATGTCGAGCTTTGGGAAGTGTTGCGCATCAGCGAGTGGCGCAGAGTCTCGGAATCGGAATATATTCTTCGTGACGGCGAGTCTGGTTGTTCATTTTTTGTCCTGGCACAGGGTACCGTGCATGTGCTGAAGCAGGGGGACTTGCTCAGCGTATTGCATCGCGGTGATTGTTTTGGCGAAATGGCTCATCTTTCCGAGAGTGTATTCAAGAGGCATACCGATGTGGTCGCCAAGACGGATGTGGTGTTGATCGAGATCAATCCTGAATTGCTGATACACGCTACGATGGCTTGTCGACTGCTGATAGGGGATGCTTTTTTGCGCATTTTGATCAATCGCTTGTCGACCGCCAATGTGCGCGCATCAGAGGTGAAAGGTAAACAGAAACAGACGATACAGAAAACGAATGTAAAGTCCGTGGGTTTTAATTTTATAACGGCTATCGAGCTCAAGAAAAAATTGTCTCAGGGCGGCTTGCGTTTGATGGATGTGCGCACGGATGATGAGGTGGTGCGCGGCAAAATTCCTCAGGCTGACTCCTTGCCTTTGCATCTTATCTCGATGCTGTTGTATGAGTCGGACAAGAGTGTTCCTGTGGTGTTTTATTGTCAGAAGGGTAAGATTTCGGCGCAGGCTGCCAGGTTTGCAGTCGAGAATGATTTTGCCGATGTATGCATACTGCTGGGGGGGATCGCTGCCTGGGTACATGCCGGTTTACCGATCGCACCGTAACAGAGGTTGATGTGAAAACAGCGGCGAATACACTGATCCGCCGCTGCTTACCGAAAACGGTTAACTGTAAATGCTTACCCCAGCTTTCTGCGCTGTGCCTGCAATTGCACGAGCGTCGCGCTGTGGTCTGCCATGCGTTTCTTTTCCTGTTCCACGACTGAGGGGGGCGCGCGGTCAACGAAGCTGCTGTTGCCCAGCTTAGCTTCCGTCTTGATGACCTCGGTTTGTAGTCGTGCAATCTCCTTGTCCAGCCTTTCGCACTCGGCAGCGACATCGATTTCGACTTTGAGCATCAGCTTGTAAGTACCCACGAGCGCTACCGCTGCATCTTCGCCGGGCAACTCGGCTACGATCTGTACGTCGCTGAGTTTGCCCAAACTGCTGATGTAGGGGGCCAGGGCTGCGAGCATCGTCGCGTCTCCTGATGCTATCAGTGGCACGCGTGCTGCAGGTGAGAGGTTCATTTCGCTGCGCAGGCGTCGGCAAGCATTGACTATCTCTTGCAGCAACGCAACCTGGGCGATTGCGTCCTGGTCGATTTTAGCCGCATCCGCTTCCGGATAGGCCTGGAGCATGATGCTCTGGCCTGTTTTGCCAGCCAGCGGGGCGACAGCCTGCCACAATTCTTCGGTGATGAACGGAATAATCGGGTGCGCCATACGCAAAATGGTTTCCAGCACGCGCACCAGAGTGCGACGTGTCGCGCGCTGCTGGTTCAGATTGCCCTTGGCAATCTGAACCTTTGCAAGCTCCACGTACCAGTCACAATAGGTGTTCCACACCAGTTCATACACACAGCGTGCGGCCATGTCGAAACGGTAAGCGGCAAAGTGCTGCGCCATTTCCGCTTCCGCCTGTTGCAACTGGCTGATCATCCACCGGTCCGCAGCAGAATACTCAAGCGGGAAAGTTTCATCGAGTCCCACGTCCTTGTCCGCACAGTTCATCAGCACGAAGCGCGTGGCGTTCCATAGCTTGTTGCAAAAGTTGCGGTAGCCTTCGCAGCGCTGCATGTCAAACTTGATGTCGCGCCCCGGGGAGGCTAATGATGCGAAGGTGAAGCGCAACGCGTCCGTGCCGAATGCAGGAATGCCATTGGGGAATTCTTTTTTGGTGCGCTTTTCGATCTGGTCAGCCTGCTTCGGGTTCATCAGGCCAACGGTGCGTTTTTTCAGCAAGTCGTCCAGCGTGATGCCGTCGATCAGGTCAATCGGGTCGAGCACGTTGCCCTTGGACTTGGACATCTTATGTCCTTCCGAATCGCGGATCAGGCCGTGGACATATACGTCCTTGAACGGGATCTGGCCGGTGATGTGGCGGGTCATCATCACCATGCGCGCCACCCAGAAGAAGATGATGTCAAAGCCTGTGACCAGCACGGTGGAGGGCAGGTATTGCTGAACAAAGGCATTTTGCGCGTCGAACGGCTTGCCCTCGGCCCAGTCCAGCGTGGAGAAAGGCCACAGCGCGGAGGAAAACCAGGTGTCGAGCACATCGTTGTCGCGGTCGAGCTGTCCGGCATAGCCCGCCTTGTCCGCCAGCTGGCGCGCTTCGGTTTCATCGCGCGCGACGAACACTTCGCCGTTCACGCCATACCAGGCAGGAATCTGATGCCCCCACCACAGCTGGCGCGAGATGCACCAGTCCTGTATGTTGTTGAGCCACTGGTTGTAGGTGTTCACCCAGTTTTCCGGGTGGAACTTGATTTCACCGGAGGATACGCATTCGAGCGCCTGCTCGGTGATGCTCTTGCCTTCAGGATTGTCTTTTGTAACGGGGGCGGACTTGCTCATGGCGACGAACCACTGGTCGGTGAGCATAGGCTCGATCACCACGCCTGTGCGGTCGCCTCTGGGCACTTTCAGTTTGTGCTTCTCGGCCTTGTCGAAGACGCCGGCCACCTCCAGATCAGAGACGATCACCTTGCGTGCGTCGAAGCGATCCAGACCACGGTATTTTTCAGGTGCCTGATCGTTGATTTTTGCATCCAGCGTGAGAATGCAAATGGGGGCCAATTTGTGGCGCTGTCCTACCGCATAGTCGTTGAAGTCGTGCGCGGGCGTGACTTTTACCACGCCCGTGCCGAATTCCCGATCCACATAGTCGTCGGCGATGATGGGAATATCGCGATTGCACAGCGGCAGGTGTACGGTTTTGCCGATCAGGTGTCGATAGCGTTCATCTTCCGGGTGCACCATCACCGCCACGTCGCCCAGCAGCGTTTCGGGACGGGTGGTGGCAACGGTCAGATGCGTCAATCCGTGTACGGCATCCGGCTCAGTCAGCGGGTAGCGGATGTGATACATGAAGCCATCTTCTTCTTCCTGCACGACTTCCAGGTCGGACACGGCCGTGTGCAGCTTCGGATCCCAGTTCACCAGGCGCTTGCCGCGATAGATCAGGCCTTCGTTGAACAGGCGCACGAAGGTCTCGGTGACAGAGTGCGACAGGCCTTCGTCCATGGTGAAACGCTCGCGCGACCAGTCAGGCGAAGTGCCCAGGCGGCGCATCTGGCGGGTGATGGTATCACCCGAGAATTTTTTCCATTCCCATACTTTTTCAATGAATGCTTCCCGACCCAGATCGTGGCGCGAAATCCCCTTGGCATCGAGCTGACGTTCGACGACGATTTGCGTGGCGATGCCTGCATGATCAGTGCCCGGTTGCCACAAGGTGTTATCGCCGCGCATTCTGTGATAGCGGGTTAACGTGTCCATCAGGGTCTGGTTGAATCCGTGCCCCATGTGCAGCGTGCCGGTGACATTCGGTGGCGGCAGTTGAATGCAAAAGGATTCTTTGCTTTCAGGGTTGATGCCTGCCTTGAAAAATCCGGAGGATTCCCAGACGGGATACCAGCGGGATTCGATGTCTTTTGGTTCAAAACTTTTTGTGAGTTCCATTGCAATACCTTGTGGCAATCAGCGGGATGAGCGCTTTTATGAAGCGCGAGATTATACAGCCAGACAGGGGCGGTAAGTCGTGAGTGGTGAGTCGTAAGTAAAACCAGGTGGCGAGTGACCACTTACCACTTACCACTTACCACTTACCACTTACCACTTGCGTCTGCCTTATTCAGTGCCTCACGCAGCAGCCCGGGCAGTTCCTCCTTGAATTCGCTGACCGCCAGATCTACGGCCAGCCTTTGCAGTTGCGCGAGTTGGCTGTTGAGTCTGCTGATAAACACGGTTTCGAGATGAACTTCGAGTTGCTGCATTAACCGTTTTACCTGTTCCTCTGAGGCGGGGGATACCGGGGCGTCATGGATGATTTTTGCAGGCTGCGGTGAGACCTCCTGTTCGTCCATTAATTCGACCAGCGGGGCAGGCAGGCTTTCTTCCTCCATCAATCCGGCGGGGGCTGAAAAATGAATCGGCGCGCTCTCTTGCTCTGACGCCAACTCTGCCAGATGCAGGCTTGTCTGCTCTTCATCGATGAATTCTGCATGAGCGGGGTTTTCTTCTTCGACCAGGGCCGTTGAAAAGCTGGCAGCTTCATCCGGCAAAGCTGCAGGCGCTGCCACTCCGTTATCAGTCGGAGATGCTGTAGTGTCCGTGATGTGCGCCGGATGCTGACTCGTGGCGTGACGCGCTTCTTCGGAGAGTAGCGGATACATGCCTGTTCCTGCATCGCCGATTTCCTCGGTGAGCAGCGGAAACTGGCCTGTTGCGGCGGCGCCGATGATTTCGGTGAGTACCGGCAAGGGTGCGGTTGGATCGTTAAGCTGATTTTGCATGTTTAATTTGCCCGGGCTAAATCGAAATGGCGGATTTCATAGCCGCGATCGCGATAATATTTGTAACGTTCACGTCCCTGATGGCTGTCATTTGTGCCCACGATTTCGATGACGCGGTCGAAACGACTAAAAAAAGGCAGACACTCCCGGCTCAGGTTGATCAGCATGTCGTGGTGCGGAAAATTGTCTCCGCTGTGGCTCAATACGACCGGATACTCCGCCGATCCCGCATTCGTGGTATCACAGCGTCCGTGCGGGATAAAGGCAGTGTCAGGATAATGCCACAGCAGCCTGTCCAGCGCATCAGAAGTTGCCGCGTCGGGCAGGCTGATTGCCGTGAGCCGCCCGTGCAACATGGCTTTGTGACACAGCTGACAGGCGGTACGCAGCTTGTCGGCTGAGCCGGTATAAAAGTCGATTTGGGTCATTTTTGTTCATTCCGCTGCAAAAGCGCGGTTGATCGCGCCCTCGATATTATTTTGTTGCGTTCGAACGGTTGATCAAAAACCGGGTCAGCATGGGCACCGGGCGACCGGTAGACCCCTTTTCCTTGCCGGATTTCCAGGCGGTTCCTGCAATGTCCAGGTGCGCCCATCGGTATTCTTTGGCGAATCGCGACAGGAAGCAGGCGGCGGTAACACTGCCGGCGGCGCGCCCGCCTATGTTCTGCATGTCGGCAAAATTGCTGTCCAGCTGCTGCTGATATTCGTCCCACAAAGGCATGTGCCATGCCTTGTCATTCGAGTAGTTGCCAGCTTCGAATAATTCGTGCGCGAGCGCGTCCTGATTGCTGAACAACCCGCTGGCGACCCCGCCCAGTGCAATCACGCAGGCGCCGGTAAGCGTTGCGATGTCGATCACCGTTTCAGGCTCAAATTTGGCGGCATAGGTCAGCGCATCGCACAGGATTAACCGGCCTTCTGCATCGGTATTGAGGATTTCAATGGTGATTCCTGCCATGCTCTTTACGATGTCGCCAGGTTTGCTGGCCGCGCCGTCGGGCATATTTTCGCTGCTCGGGATGATGGCGACAACGTTCAGCTTGAGGGCCATTTCGGCCACTGCCTGCAAGGTGCCCAGCACGCTGGCCGCCCCGCACATGTCGTATTTCATTTCGTCCATTTCAGCGCTGGGTTTGAGCGAAATGCCGCCGGAGTCGAAGGTCAGCCCTTTGCCTACCAGTACAATGGGTTTTTGCTTCTTGTCGCCGCCGCGATATTCGAGCGTGATGAGTTTTGCGGGTTGTCGGCTGCCGCGCGTGACGGACAACAAGGCGTGCATGCCGAGTTTTTCCATGTCCTTTTCTTCCAGGATGGTCACTTTTAACTTGTGTTCGTCGGCTATTTTTTGAGCCTGTTCGGCCAGATAAGTCGGCGTGCAGATATTGCCGGGAAGATTGCCCAAATCCTTGGCCAGTTTCATGCCGTGTGCGGTGGCGCTCGCCTGATGAAGTGCTGTTTGTGCCGTGTTAGCGGGTTTGACCGCGCAGCCCAGCAGCAGTCGGCGCAAGCTGGGTTTGTCGGCCGGTTTGCTTTTTAACTTGTCGCTGCGGTACACGGATTCGGCCGCGTGCAACACGATTTGCTGGATTTTCCAGGCTTCATCGCGGTCTTTAACATTCAAGTCCGTGAAATAAAGCGCTGCGTCTTTGCAAATGGTGTTTTTCAGTGCGGCAAAAGTGGCCAGCAGCATCTCGCGAAACTGTTTTGCGCCAAATTCGTCCTGTTTGCCCAGTCCTACCAGTAAAACCCGCTCGGCAGTCACACCGGACAAGGTTTGCAGTATGACGGTAGTTCCAGTCTTGCCTGTCATGTCGCCGCGCGCAATCAAATCGCTCAGCTGATGGCCGGAGGTCTGGTCGAGAATATGAGCTGCAGGAGATAGCTGGCCACCCTCAAAAACACCCAAAACCACGCATGCACTACGCTGATTTTCCGGACTGCTTTGTTTTATGCTAAATTCCATGCGTTACTCCCTAAAATAATTCCACGTTCAGATGCCCGATTATCCGCAAACTAGCCGTATAAAGTCAAAGTTGTTTCACTCCACGCTGTTTCAGCGTGCGTTAGTGCTCGAATTTATCGGCAACGGCTTGCTGGTATTCGCGACTTTGTTGGGTATTGTGGTGATCAGTCAGCTGATTCGCTTTCTGGGTGAAGCGGTCAGCGGCAAGCTGGCGGTAGATGGAGTGCTGGCGCTGCTGGGTTTTAGCGCCTTGAATTACCTGCCTGTTTTGTTGTCCCTGAGCTTGTTTATCTCGATCTTGCTGACCTTGTCTCGCTGTTATCGCGACAGCGAAATGGTGGTGTGGTTTTGTGCCGGTATCGGATTGACGCGCTGGATACGGCCTGTTTTGTGGTATGCCATGCCTGTGGTGCTGTTGATCGCGCTGCTCAGTCTGGTCTTGTCTCCCTGGGCATTAAAAAAAGCGGATGAATACAAAAACAAACTGGAAAGCCGCGATGAGGTTTCCAAAATTACGCCTGGCGTGTTTCGCGAGTCGGGACAATCGGACCGGGTGTATTTTGTCGAGAGTGCCGACGTGGTTGGCGGCCGGATCGGCAATGTCTTTGTGCGCTCAGTGCAAAATGCACAACTGGGTACGATGGTGGCGCGCGAGGGGATTCAGGAGATATTGCCTAATGGCGACCGTTTTCTGGTGTTGTTAAATGGCACGCGTTATGAGGGTACGCCCGGCGCGCGTGATTATCGCATCGTGGAGTTCGAGCGTTATGCCATGAGAATTGACAGCGTGGCTGCCAAACAGTCGTTGCCCAATGTGCGCACCTTGCCCACCGAGGCCTTGTGGCGTCACCCCACGACATGGAATCTGTCCGAGCTTGAGTGGCGTCTGGGTCTGCCTATCAGTGCTGCTGTGCTCGCCTTGCTGGCGATCAGCTTGAGTTATGTCAATCCCCGCGCCGGTCGATCGCTCAATATGGTGCTGGCGATGGTGCTCTATATGTTGTACAGCAACATGATCAGCGTGACCAATGCGTGGGTAGGTCAGGGCAAGTTATCGCCCGGTATCGGGTTGTGGGGCATTCACGCACTGATGTTGCTGATTACCGCACTGCTATTTTATTGGCGCATGACGCTGTTCTCGATGCGTCGGATATTCAAGAAATGAAATTACTGACCCGTTATTTGTCCCGCGAAATATATGCAAGCGTGGGGCTGGTGTTTGCAGCCCTCATCATGTTGTTTGCCTTCCTTGATTTTATTCATGAATTGAGCGTGATGGGCTATGGACAGTACAGCCTGGGCTTCGTGGTGTTGTTCGTGGTGCTGACGATCCCGGGGCACATTTACGAATTGTTTCCGGTTGCCGTCCTGGTCGGCACCATCGTAGCCCTGGTGCAGATGGCCGCGCGTTCGGAGCTGACAATCTACCGCGCCTCGGGCGCCTCGACGGCGCAGATGTTGGGCGCACTGTGCAAGATCGCGCTGCCGATGATTATCATCAGTTTCATCTGCGGCGAATTGCTGGCGCCACCGGCAGAACGCATGGCACAGAAACTGCGCCTCAAGGCGCTCAATACGCCTGTCTCCATGCAGGCGTTTCGCTCCGGGGTGTGGGTTAAAGACGAGCACACCTTTGTCAATGTCAAAAGCGTGATGCCTGATACGAGCCTGGCAGACATCGTGATTTACAGTTTCGATGCCGGTTTTCATCTTGACACGATCATCAGTGCCCGCCGTGCCAGCTACGCCCGCCCGGGAAGCTGGTTGCTGGCCGATGTGCTTCAGACGCGTTTTGACAAGTCGGGTGTGACGACTCAAATTCTGCAAACTCAGGAATGGCAATCCGCCCTGACGCCTGGCATTCTGAGCGTGATGCTGGTCGTGCCCGAACAAATGTCAGCTTATGATTTGTACAAATATACCGAGCATCTCAAGGAGAACAAGCAGCAGAGCGCGCGCTATGCAATTGCCATGTGGAATAAGCTGATTTACCCGTTCGCCTTGCTGGTGATGATGGTGCTGGCGCTGCCCTTCGCGTCATACCAGCGCCGCAGCGGCGGCATCAGCGTGATGATCTTCATGGGGATCGTGCTGGGGCTGATCTTTCACTTTACCGGTCGCCTGTTTGCCAGTCTGGGTGCGCTCAACGACTGGCAGCCTCTGCTCAGTGCCACGGCGATGACAGGACTGTTCTTGCTGATAGGCGGCGTCATGTTGTGGCAGGTGGAACGGCGCTAGGGAGCGTCATGCGGTGATTTTTTGCCGGTGGCAGGGCAGGCACGGCGGGGTGCGGCTCCGCAGCCGGTGACTTTCTTTGCCCTGCCAAAGAAAGTCACCAAAGAAATGCCGCCCCGATCCGCCATCCCGTCGGGATTCCCTGCGTTGCTCGCCAGGTCAGGCGGCTGCGCAACTCGCACGATTCGCTACGCGTCCACGTGCTCAAACAGTGCTCGCCGACATCCCCTGGCCAGTCTGCGCTACTCGGTGGCGGATAAGGGGTTGTGGGTGTGGGGTTTATAGCTGTGCCGCAAATGAAAATCAACTGAAAGCCCCTTTAAAGCTGCCCATGATTTTGCTTTTTCGGAACGAGCCAGAGACTATATTTTTATTCGTTTTATCCGGACGTTTTGAGTCGATATTAGATCGTTGATGAGCATGACGGGCATGTATGTTCGTTTTTAGAAACAAAAAATTGCTTGCTGCATTTATCGCAGTAACGAATATGTTCTGCGTCGCAACTGCTTGATATAGTCGCGCGAGTAACAACGCCGATGAAAATTTTATTCAGAAATTGCATTGAGAACTCGAGTGGAGTGCTGTCTTCGTGTAGTTCAATGCTGATAATATTTTCAGACTGTGCAATTTTATTCGCTCCGGCTTGAAGCCCTAATGGGCTTACAATTATGCCGCCGTCCGCACCTGAGTCAATGATGCGATAAGCTAGGCCACCAAGCTTCTCTTGGTTTTGCTTGGTTGTTGTGTACCTACGGCACTCTATGATCACAAAGCCCTCGTTGTTGTGGCGAATCCCTTTTGCATCAATGGCCCATGGGGTGCCTGATCGCTGTCCAATTATCGATTGTTTGGTTTCTACTCGCGACAGACCAAATTCTTTAGCGAACTCATTGAGTAAGTAGGCTGCAACTTCTTCATAGGTTTTCCACGGCATGTCAGTCATACAGATTCCTTTTCATAAGCTTAATAACTGATGTTACGCACAAGCTCAAAAAAATCGGGGTTAATGAGTTATTTTGAGGGGTAACCTTGGCGCTCCACCTTGAAATCCCCTGTGCGCCGCCGAAGGCGGTCAGCAAATAACGGTGGGGTTCGGCGAGGACTGTTTGAGCACGTGGATGCGTAGCAGATCGTGCGAGTTCCGCAGCCCCGTTGTTTGCTGACTGTCGAGGGAATCGCGCCGATCTGCCAGTGGCCGATCGGCGGGACGGCGCGCCGGGGTCGCCTTTTCTTTAGTGACTTTCTTTTGGCGACTCAAAAGAAAGTCGCCAGCAGCCGGGCTGCCCCCGGCAAGGTATTACGGCTGTACTGCAACCGGGGCGACGCCGCTGGCGGGGTGTTGCGCTTTGACGGTCTGGTTTTGTCTGACCATCAGTTTGACTTGTTCGCGTTTTTCGGCAGGCAGCTGGCTAAAGGCCCGGTATTTTTCCCGTGCCGCCTGGCGTTGCGCTGGAGTGAGTTGCGCCCAGGTTGTCAGGCGGCTCAGGAAGCGTCTTTTTTCATCCGCGTTGAGTTTTGGGTATTGCCGGGCTGTCTGGCGCAGGCTGTGCTGCTGAGCCTCAGGCAGGCTGCTCCATTGCGGCTGCAAAGGTGCCAGCGCCTGCTGTTCTGTCTGCGGCAGGGTGTGCCAGGGTTCGGCTGATGCCGCTGTGGCGTTAAGTGTGCAACAGAGTGCAACGGCGCAAACCAGGTTCTTCATTATTGATCAACAAATATTTCGATAGGCAGATCATCGGTCAGAATTTCGAGATCCAGATTTTGATGGTCCTGCGAGCTTTGCCAGTAACCCGTCACGCCGATGACGATAGCCGCCAGTAAAATGGTCGCGGCTATCCATTGGTGTGGTGTGTGCGGCAGGGGCACTCGAACCCCTGCCGCACTGAATGAAAAGACCGGCTCGTGTACCCGCTGTTTTTGCAGTGCCCGCGCGCGCGCATGGCGCAGTGAGGCTAAAATTGGCTCGTCGAGCTGTTCTGTGCCGCGTGTGAGCAATTGGGCGATGCGCTGCTGATTGCGCTGATACTCGCGCCGCGAATCAATATCGCCCCTGTGCCGTAATTGTTTTTTCATGGTAGTTCGACTCCTGTCGCTTTGAGCATTGTCGCCAGTGTATGGTTCGCCCGGGAACAGTGGGTTTTAACACTGCCTTCGGTGCAGCCCATGACATTCGCAGTCGCGGCTGTATCCAACCCTTCCCAGTAACGCAGCAGAAAGGCTTCGCGTTGACGAGCGGGGAGATTAGTTAAGGCAGCTTCAATCAGTGCGATGGTTTGTTTCTGCCCGAACGCGGCGTCAGGCATCGGCGGGGCGCTTTGATTTTCGCAGTCTTCGAGTACGTCCAGCGGATCGAATTCTTCTTCAGCCTGTTTTGAACTAAAGGCGGAAAACAGCGTGATCCAGTTGCTGCGGACTTTCTGGCGGCGGCAATGGTCACGGATCGTATTTTGCAAGATGCGATGAAACAGCAGCGGCAGTTCTTCGTAAGGCTTGTCGCCATATTTGTCCGCCAGTTTGATCATCGCGTCCTGTACTACATCCAGTGCCGTGTGGCTGTCGTGCATGGCAAACTGGGCATGTTTGTAGGCGCGGCGCTCGATTCGGCTTAAGAATTGGCTTAATTCTGCTTGAGTTGCCAGTTGTAGCTCCTTGCTAACGGGCATGGCCTTGATGCCAACGCAATAGATAAAACACGCCAAGCCCGTTTCCCTCGCCACAATCCTCTCCCGAAAGCGGGCGAGGAAGCTAACGAATCGCTACGCGAGTTTCACGTTCCTGAGTGCGGATAATAACAAATTGTGTATCATTTCGCCGGGTATCGCTGCAAGTAGTTGACCAAAAGCCCGCTTGCCTTTATCGTACGCAGTTCTTTTTGAATCAATCATAAGGTTTTTGTCATGGAAATGACCGGTGCGGAAATAACCATCCGTTGTTTGCAGGAGGAGGGGGTCGAATATTTGTTCGGCTACCCCGGTGGTGCGGTGTTGCATATTTACGATGCGCTGTTTCAGCAGAACAAGGTAAAACACGTTCTTGTGCGCCATGAACAGGCGGCCGTGCATGCGGCTGACGGCTACGCGCGCTCATCCGATAAGGTCGGTGTGGCGCTGGTAACTTCAGGGCCTGGCCTGACCAATGCGGTGACCGGCATTGCAACGGCTTACCTGGATTCTATCCCGATGGTGGTGATCAGCGGCCAGGTGCCGACTTTTGCCATCGGCGAAGATGCTTTCCAGGAAGTGGATGCGGTGGGCATTACCCGTCCGTGCGTTAAGCACAACTTTTTGGTCAAGGATGTCAAAGACATCGCATCGACCATCAAAAAAGCGTTTTATCTTGCAAAGTCGGGACGCCCGGGGCCGGTGCTGGTAGACATACCCAAAGACGTATCTGCGCACAGGACCGAATTTGTTTATCCGGCCAGTGTGAATATTCGCTCCTATCATCCACAGGGACGCGGCGATAGCAACCAGATCAGGCATGCGGCGCAGTTGCTGCTGGAGGCGAAAAGGCCGATGGTTTATGCGGGCGGCGGTGTCGTGCTGTCCGATTCCTCGGCCGAGCTGACCGATTTAGTCCGGCTGCTGGGCTTTCCCTGCACCAATACCCTGATGGGATTGGGCAGTTATCCTGCCAACGATAAGCAATATGTCGGGATGCTGGGTATGCACGGCACTTACGAGGCCAACATGGCGATGCAGCATTGCGATGTGCTGGTGGCGATCGGTGCGCGTTTTGATGATCGCGTGATCGGCAATGTTGAGCACTTCGCTCAGGTGCTGCGAAAAATCATACACATCGACATTGATCCATCGTCGATAGCCAAGCGCGTCAAGGTCGATGTGCCTATCGTGGGCGATTTGAAGCTGGTGCTGGGCGAGTTGCTGGACGTGTTGCGCAGCAGTCGGCAAAAGCCTGCCGCGACTGATATGGCCGCCTGGTGGACGCAGATTGACGAGTGGCGAGTGACCGGCGGCGGAATGCGCTACAAAAATTCGAGCGAAATCATCAAGCCGCAATTTGTCATCGAGACTTTGCACAAGCTCACAGGCGGGGACGCATTCGTCACCTCCGACGTGGGGCAGCACCAGATGTGGGCGGCACAGTACTACAAGTTTAATCATCCGCGTCGCTGGATCAATTCAGGGGGGCTGGGGACGATGGGCTTCGGGTTGCCGGCGGCGATGGGCGTACAGCTCAAACATCCGGGAGAAACCGTGGCCTGCGTGACAGGCGAGGGCAGTATTCAGATGAATATCCAGGAATTATCCACCTGCAAACAGTATCACTTGCCGATCAAGGTGTTATCGCTGAACAACGGTTATCTGGGCATGGTGCGTCAGTGGCAGGAATTCTTTCACGGAAATCGTTTTTCGGAGTCCTACATGGACGCTCTGCCGGATTTTGTGAAAGTCGCCGAAGCTTACGGGCATATCGGCCTGCGCATTGATAAGCCCTCCGATGTGGAACCTGCTATGAAAGAAGCGTTTTCGCGCAAGAACGATCTGGTATTCATGGACTTTCGTACAGATCCGACCGAAAATGTGTTCCCCATGGTGCCAGGTGGCAAGGGTTTATCTGAAGTTGTTCTGTCGGAGGATCTATAATGCGCCATATTATTTCCTTGTTGATGGAAAATGAAGCGGGAGCCTTGTCGCGCGTGGCGGGATTATTTTCGGCGCGCGGTTATAATATCGAATCGCTGACAGTTGCGCCGACAGAAGATGCAAGCTTATCCCGCATGACGATAGTCACCAGCGGTTCGGACGCTGTCATCGAGCAAATTACCAAGCAGCTCAATAAACTCATTGACGTCGTGTCGGTGATGGATTTGAGTGAGGGCGAGCATATTGAGCGCGAGCTTATGCTGGTCAAGGTGCGTGCCGAGGGCGATGCTCGCGATGAGGTCAAACGCCTGACGGATATTTTTCGCGGTCGCATTCTGGACGTGTCAGAGCACACTTATACCATCGAATTGACAGGCAGCTGTGTCAAACTGGACAGTTTTATCGATGCAATCGGTCGTGAACTGATTCTTGAAACAGTACGTACCGGCGCTTCCGGAATCGGACGCGGCAACCGAATCTTAAGCCTGTAGGTCAGGATTCATCCTGACATGTCTGGTTAAAACCCGACCTGCGTTATTAATTTTTTTATTTTATTTGAAGAGGGCAACATGAAAGTTTTTTACGATAAAGATGCAGACCTGTCATTGATCAAGGGCAAACAAGTGACGATCGTGGGCTACGGCTCACAAGGCCACGCTCATGCACAAAACTTGCGCGACTCCGGCGTGAACGTAACGGTTGGTCTGCGCCGCGATGGCGCGTCCTGGGCGAAGGCTGAAGCTGCCGGTCTGAACGTGGCCGAAGTGGCTGTAGCCGTAGCCGCCGCTGACGTTGTGATGATTTTGTTGCCGGATGAAACCATTCCTGAGGTTTACCACCGCGACGTTGCACCGAACATGAAGGCCGGTGCGGCACTGGCATTCGCGCATGGCTTTAACGTTCATTACAATCAGGTAGTTCCTCGCAGCGACGTGGATGTCATCATGATCGCCCCTAAAGGTCCTGGCCATACGGTTCGTTCAGAATACCTGAAGGGCGGCGGCGTACCTAGCCTGATCGCAGTATTCCAGGACAAGTCCGGCCGTGCACGCGACATCGCGCTGTCTTATGCGGCAGCCAATGGCGGCACCAAGGGTGGCGTAATCGAAACCAATTTCCGCGAAGAAACTGAAACCGACTTGTTCGGTGAACAGGCAGTGTTGTGCGGCGGTGCGGTGGAACTGGTCAAGGCGGGTTTTGAAACGCTGACAGAAGCCGGTTACGCGCCTGAAATGGCCTACTTCGAGTGCCTGCATGAATTGAAGCTGATCGTGGATTTGATGTATGAAGGCGGTATTGCCAACATGAACTACTCGATTTCCAACAATGCGGAATACGGCGAATATGTCACAGGCCACCGCGTGATTGCAGATCAGGCTCGTGCCGCAATGAAGGAATGCCTGACTAACATCCAGAACGGTAACTACGCCAAGCAATTCATCCTGGAAGGCCGCACCAACTATCCGGAAATGACTGCGCGTCGCCGTTTGAATGCAGAGCATCCGATTGAAGTCGTCGGCGGTCAGCTGCGCGCGATGATGCCATGGATAGGCAAAAACAAGCTGGTCGATCAGAGTAAAAACTAGGAAGTAGCCAGTGGGGAGTAGGGAGTGGGGGCGTTCCCCGCTCACGGCTTCCCAATTCTTCGCTACTGTTTTCCTACTTCCCACTCACCACTTTCCACTCACCAATGACCCACTATCCTCATCCTATCATCGCCCGAGAGGGTTGGCCGTTTCTGGCCATTTCCATCGTTTTAGCGATTGCAGCTACCGTATGGTGTGCATACTGGTCTATCCCCGTATGGATCATCGCGCTGTTTGTGCTGCAATTTTTCCGTGACCCGCCGCGCGAAATTCCTCAGGATGCAGGGGCTGTGCTCTCTCCGGCTGACGGGCGTGTCATCAAGGTCGAGCGCACGCAGGATGTATACGGACAGCGAGAAGCGATTTTAATCAGCGTGTTCATGAACGTGTTCAATGTGCATTCCAATCGCAGTCCGGTAGATGGAAAAATTGAGCAGGTTCAGTATTTTCCGGGCAAATTTGTGAATGCCGATCTGGACAAGGCATCGCTGGAGAACGAACGCAACGCCATTGTTCTGACGACCCGCGACCAACAGACCGTGACGTTTGTTCAGGTTGCAGGCCTGATCGCGCGCCGTATTCTGTGTTACGTCAAGGCCGGCGATGTGCTGACCCGTGGCCAGCGCTATGGTTTTATTCGCTTCGGTTCGCGCGTCGATGTGTACTTGCCTCTGGATGCTGCTGTCCGGGTGAGTATAGGCGACAAGGTGTCGGCTACGACAACGATTCTGGCAGTGTTGGCACAAAACGGTTAATCTTCCGCCATGGACGAATTTAATACACGCAAGCCGATGAATCTTCGCCGCAGGGGAATTTATCTGCTGCCCAATCTGTTCACCACAGGCGCCTTGTTCGCGGGTTTTTACGCCATCGTGCAGGCGATGAATGGCCGGTTTGAACATGCGGCGGTAGCTATTTTTATCGCCATGGTGTTGGATGGTCTGGATGGGCGCGTGGCGCGCATGACGCATACGCAAAGCGAATTTGGTGCTCAGTACGACAGCCTGTCCGACATGGTTTCATTCGGTGTGGCGCCGTCTCTTGTCATGTACGAATGGGCGTTAAAAGGCATGGGTAAATGGGGCTGGTTCGCCGCCTTCATTTATTGTGTCGCGACCGCCTTGCGTCTGGCACGCTTTAACACCAATATCGACGTCGTCGATAAGCATTATTTTCAGGGCTTGCCCAGCCCTGCGGCGGCGGCTTTGGTCGCAGGTTTTGTCTGGGTGATGCTGGACTACGGTTACAGCGGTGAATCCTTGCGCTGGTATGCCGCGATCATCACGATATTCGCGGGGCTCAGCATGGTCAGTAACCTGCCGTTTTACAGTTTCAAGACCATCAATATGCGCAAGAGCGTGCCGTTTCTGGTCATCTTCCTCGCAGCGATGTTTTTTCTGCTGATTTTCAGTTATCCGCCGGGCGTGCTGTTCGGCTTGTTTTTAGCTTATGCCTTGTCAGGTTTTGTGATGTGGTTTGTGCGGCGGCGCAACAGAACTCTTCAGTGAACCGCAGGCCGGAATTCCGTGCGCGCCCGGCTTATCCCTGAAATTTTGAGCGCAGTTTGCGCAGCCTTCCCATCAGGAGTTTTGTATGACCGATAAACTAATCATTTTCGATACCACCTTGCGCGACGGAGAGCAAAGCCCGGGCGCCGCCATGACCCGCGAGAAGAAGATCCGCATCGCCCGTCAGCTGGAAAAGCTGGGTGTAGATGTTATCGAGGCGGGTTTTGCCGCTGCGAGCATTGGCGATTTCGAGGCGGTGAAGGCCGTGGCCGAAACCGTCAGGGAATCGACTGTGTGTTCGCTGGCGCGTGCCAGCGAAAATGACGTGCGCCGTGCGGGGGAGGCGATTGCGCCTGCCAAATCCGGCCGTATTCACACCTTTATCGCTACCAGCCCGATTCACATGCAGCACAAGTTGCGCATGAATGAAGATCAGGTCGTCGAGCGTGCTGTTCAAGCGGTGAAGTGGGCGCTCGAATATACCGATGACGTGGAATTTTCCGCCGAAGACGCCGTGCGCTCGGACATGGATTTTCTGGTGCGGGTCTTCGATGCCGTGATCAAGGCTGGAGCCAGGACGATGAATGTGCCCGATACGGTGGGTTATTCTATCCCGGCAGCCTGGGGCGAGCGCATCAGTCAGTTGATACAGCGTGTGCCGAATTCGGATAAAGTGATCTGGTCGACTCATTGCCATAACGATCTGGGGCTGGCGGTGGCCAATTCCCTGTCGGCAGTATTGAATGGCGCCCGTCAGGTTGAATGTACCATCAATGGCTTAGGTGAGCGCGCGGGTAACGCTGCGCTCGAAGAAATCGTCATGGCGGTGAAAACCCGCCGCGATATATTCAATCTCGATACGCGCATCGACACCACCCAGATTGTGCCGACCTCCAAGCTGGTCTCCAGCATCACCGGCTATCCTGTGCAGCCGAACAAGGCGATCGTCGGCGCGAATGCCTTTGCCCATGAATCGGGCATACATCAGGACGGCGTGTTGAAGCACCGGGAAACCTACGAGATCATGCGCGCGGAAGACGTAGGCTGGAATGCCAACAAGCTGACGCTGGGCAAGCTTTCCGGGCGCAATGCCCTGCGTCAGCGTTTCGCCTCGTTAAATGTCGAATTTGCGTCCGAAGAGGCGTTCAACGCGGCGTTTGCCAGATTCAAGGAACTGGCCGATCGCAAGCTGGAAATCTTCGACGAGGACTTGCAGGCACTGGTAAGCGATGACGTGATTGCACAGGTCGATGAACATTACCGTCTGGTCTCGTTACGCGCGCATTGCGAGACCGGGATTCTGCCGGTGGCACGAGTGGTGATGAGCATCGGTGGAGGCCTGTTCGATGCCGAGATGCAGGGGGGAGGCCCGGTGGACGCAACTTTTAAGGCCATCGAAAAAATCGTGCATAGCGGCACCGAGTTGCAGCTGTATTCAGTGAACAACATCACCAGCGGAACCGATGCGCAGGGCGAGGTGACGGTGCGTCTGGCGAAGGCGGGTCGTATCGTGAACGGGCAGGGCGCGGACACCGATATCGTGGTGGCCTCGGCCCATGCTTATCTGAATGCTCTGAACAAGTTGCACGTCAGTTCGGAGCGCGCCCATCCGCAGGTTTGAACTTTTCGGGAATTGAGTGTCTCAGGATGCGGCGCACATTGCGCCGCATTTAGTTTATACACCGGAGATTATCTTGAAAAAACTGTTGCTGGGTTCTGCAATTTTGTTCGCCTCAATGAGTTCGACCTGGGGCTGCACCCTGGGGCCCAATACCAACTGTTATAAGGCGTCGCTGCCAGGCGAAAAAATAGAGCAGATGGATCTTCATGGGATCTTGCTGGGCGGAGCCGATTTATCCCGGGCCAATCTTGGCAAGTCAATTCTCATTCGTGCAAATCTTAATGAGGCAAAATTGACAGGCGCTAATCTGACAGGCGCCGATTTGAGCTATGCCACGCTGTTCTTTGCGAATTTGACCGGCGCCAATCTGACGGGTACGAATTTTTCCAATGCCGGACTCAAGGGGGTTAATTTCAGCGAGGCCAATCTGACCGATACCAATTTCAGCGGCGCCAGGATAGAGGAGGCGACTTTCGCGAAGGCGACCTTCTGTCGTACGCTGATGCCAAACGGTATGGTAAACAGCGCGAATTGCCCGGTGGAAAAGCCGGTCGTTGCAGGGGCGGTGAATGATGCGCAAACCATCAATGGTTGTGTCATAGGCCCGCGCAGCGTCTGCTTGAACGCTTCGTTGGCCGAGGCGAATCTGGGCTCAGTCAATTTTTCCGGCGCTCAGCTTTACATGGCTAATCTGGCACAGGCTAACCTGTTCAAGGCTAACCTTGGCAAGGCTAATCTGACTGAGGCCAATCTGGCGCGCGCCAATCTGACCCGGGCCAATTTGTCCCAGGCTAATCTGACCGATGCTAACCTGAATAAGGCCATTTTGCGTGGCGCTCAGCTGGAACGGGCTAACCTGACGGGCGCTGTCATGTTAAATGTTGATTTGACGGATGCGGATTTGACGGGAGCCAATATTGCGGAGGCGGCACTGACGGGCGCAACTTTGTGCAATACCATCATGCCCGATAGCCGTGTGAACAACAGCAGTTGTGTCGTCGTTAAAAAGCCGGAGGTGGACGCAGAGCCTCTCAAGGCTGAAACTGTCCCCGCAGCCCCGGTCGTAGTTGCGCCGACAAAATCCAGGGTAAAACACAAGTAGATTAAGATGTAGTAAATTAAAAAGGACACGCCATGCGTGTCCTTTTTAATTTACACTGCTGCGATTTTACGTGGAGTGATGATGTCGGCATTAAGTCGCAATGATTATCGAACCCTGGTGCTTTCAGCCCTGGGCGGTGCGCTGGAGTTTTATGACTTCATTATCTTTGTGTTTTTTGCGGTGGTGATCGGGCAATTGTTTTTTCCTCCCGACATGCCAGACTGGCTAAGGCAGCTGCAAACTTTCGGCATCTTTGCGGCGGGCTATCTGGCGCGCCCGCTGGGTGGGATCGTGATGGCGCACTTTGGTGATCTGGCCGGGCGCAAGCGGATGTTCACGCTGAGCATATTGCTGATGTCATTGCCGACGCTGCTCATCGGCCTTCTGCCGACCTATGCCGTGATTGGCATCTGGGCGCCGATGTTGTTGCTGTTGCTGCGCATCATGCAGGGGGCAGCTATCGGCGGTGAGGTGCCTGGCGCCTGGGTGTTCGTCTCGGAGCACGTGCATGCCCGTCACGCAGGGTTCGCCTGCGGCGTCCTGACAGCGGGGTTGACCGGCGGTATTTTGCTAGGTTCCCTGGTCGCGACCGCTGTTCATAAAGCTTATACACCGGCGGAGCTGCTCACTGAGGGATGGCGCGTGCCGTTCATTCTGGGCGGATTATTCGGTTTGTTGTCGGTGTGGCTGCGTCAGTGGTTGCAGGAGACGCCGGTGTTCAAGGAAATGCATGCGCGCCAGGCATTGGCCGACGAACTGCCTCTAAAAACAGTGATTCGGGCCCATCGCCCGGCTGTCATCATGACGATGTTGATGACCTGGCTGCTCTCTGCTGCGATCATCGTGATGATACTGATGACGCCGATCCTCGTGCAAAAACTGTATGCCGTTCCGGCCGTGGCGGCTTTGCAGGCCGGCAGTATTGCCACCTTGTTTTTGAGCATGGGCTGCATAGTCTTTGGCGCGCTGGCGGATCGTTTTGGCGCAGGACGTGTGATGATGGCAGGCTGCACAATGCTGGGTGCCACCGCGATGCTGTTCTACCGGCAAATGGCTATTTCCCCTCAATACATCAATGAGCTGTACGGGCTGTGCGGATTCTTTGTCGGCGTGATCGGCGTGATCCCGAGTGCGGCGGTTTTAGCCTTTCCGCCACAGGTCAGATTCAGCGGTTTATCGTTCTCATACAACGTGGCTTATGCCGTATTTGGCGGACTCACGCCGGTGCTGGTGAGTCTGGCTTTGCCGGTTGACCCGCAAGCGCCCGCTCATTATGTATTGCTGCTGAGCACGGCAGGCGTGCTGATTGGTCTTTACCTGCGGCGCCGCGAAAAATCGTGCGTGTGTGGTTGAATGGTTTTTTATGCGACAATGTCCGACCGGGCAGGTGTCGGTGTACTGTCAGATAATCGTAAATCTTAGGGCGGAAAGTGTTTTTAAATAATTTCAATCAATTGCTGGCCGTCGATATGTCCTTCGTCGACCAGGTCATACGCCGTCGGCTGCACTCCGAAGTGTTGCTGGTTAATCAGGTGGCCGAATATATCGTCAACAGCGGCGGGAAGCGTTTGCGACCTGCCCTGGTGGTCTTGTCTGCCGGCGCCTTTGGCTATCAGGGGCAGCATCACCACGAACTGGCAGCGGTGGTCGAGTTCATTCATACGGCAACCTTGCTGCACGACGATGTGGTGGATGAATCCGGTCTGCGCCGAGGGCGTGAGACCGCGAACGCACTGTTCGGGAACGCGGCCTCCGTGCTGGTCGGCGATTTTTTGTATTCGCGAGCTTTTCAGATGATGGTCGAGGTCGGCGAAATGCGCGTGATGCATACGCTGGCCGATGCGACCAACGTGATCGCCGAGGGCGAGGTTTTACAGTTGCTCAACTGCAATGACGCCGATGTGAACGCCGACAACTACATGCGCGTGATCCATTACAAGACGGCCAAGTTATTCGAGGCGGCCATGCGTCTGGGTGCCATTCTGTCGCAAGTGTCCGCGACTGACGAGTTGGCTGCTGCGACCTATGGCATGCATCTGGGTACGGCTTTCCAACTCATCGACGATGTGCTGGATTATTCGGCGGATGAGGCGGAAACAGGCAAGCATCTGGGGGATGATCTGGCCGAGGGCAAACCGACCTTGCCGCTGATTTATGCCATGCAGCATGGCACGCCCGAGCAGGCCGCAGTGGTGCGCGCCGCAATAGAGCAAGGAGACGTGGGGAAATTTGCCGAGGTGCTGCAAATTATCCATGCCACGGGGGCGCTGGAATTTACCCGCCTGCAAGCCATGCGCGAGGTGGAATCAGCCTGCGATGCGATTGCCGGTTTGCCCGATTCAATACACAAAAAATGTCTGGTGGAATTGGCGCACTTTGCCGCCACGCGTCAGTATTGACGGCCTCGGAGTTTATATGAGTCGTCTGATATTTCTGTTTGCCATCGTGGCGGTATTCTACCTGCTGCTAAAATCCTACCGAAGGAATGTCCCTGTTAAAAAGCAGGAAGTTGCGGAGGATATGGTGCGTTGCGCGCATTGCGGTGTCCATTTGCCGACAGGCGAAAGCCTGCGTGAGGGAGCGCTGCACTTTTGCTGTGCAGCGCATCGCGATGCAAACCAAAAATAGGCTGGTTGTATATTGAATTCTCAGGCTGACAATACTATTTCCGCCGACTTCTGGCGTTCGCTGACTTACTTTAATCTCTATCGTCTGGCGTTAGTCGGTTTCATCGTCTTTATTGCGCTGGTACTCGATGCAGAGCGCATGTTCGGCGATGTCAAAGGATCGTTGTTTCTGGTGGCCGCCTTATGCTATGCCGCCGTCGTGATCGTGTCTTTCGTACCTCTTTACTTGCGCTGGATGAGGTTTTCCTGGCAATTGTACGCCCAGGTGTGTACCGATATCGTCGCACTGTCCGTATTGGCGCATGCCAGTGGCGGGATCAGAAGCAGTGTAGGCTTGCTGCTGATGGTCACGCTGGCTGTGGCCGGGATCGTCAGCCACGGAAGAATCACCCTGTTTTTTGCGGCATTGGCCAGCATTGCGGCGTTGTTGGAGCACACTTCTGCGGTTTTGCACGACGACGCGTCGGTCACGCAATTTGTACAGGTAGGCCTGCTTTGCATGTCTTATTTTGCGGTGGCCGTTCTGGCACATAAGCTGGCCCAGTATGCGCTGGAGAGCCAGAAACTGGCTCAGCGTCGGGGCCGGGATTTGATCGGTATGGCAGAAGCTAACCGTCTGGTCATGCGCGATATGCAAGACGGCGTGCTGGTGGTGGACGAACATGGAAAAATCGTGCAGATGAATCCCAGCGCGGCGCGTCTGCTGCATCAGGCAGATGCGTCGGGTCACTGGTTGGCAGAGAGTTTCCCTCTTCTGGCCGATCAATATGAGCTGTGGAAAAATAACGCGAAAAATATTCGTGATACCTTGCAGCTCGACGGCGGCTTGCAGGCGAAATTGCGCTTTATCGGTGTGGAGCGCGATGAGTCGCAGGGCGCCGTTATTTTTCTGGAAGATATGCAACACGTGCAGGCAGAGGCGCAGCAGATCAAACTGGCAGCGCTCGGGCGCTTGTCGGCCAATCTGGCGCATGAAGTCCGCAATCCGCTGTCAGCGATCAGTTATGCGACCGAGTTGTTGCAGGAGGAGCCAGCCGATGTGCAGCAGATGCGGCTGCTGCAGCTGATACGGGAGAACACGCATCGCATCAACCGGATCGTGGAAGATGTGATGCAACTCAATCGTCGCGACCGTGCGCAGCCTGAAACCTTTGAGCTGAACGCGCTGTTGCCCGTGTTTGTCGCCGAGTTTAATCAGGCTGAACGGATTGATCCGGGCGTGCTGGTGCTGCGTGCGGATCAATCAGGCACGGTCACCTTTGACCGGGGACATTTGCGCCAGGTTCTCTGGAATCTGTGCCATAACGGCCTGCGCTACGGGCACAGGGCTGCGGGCAGTCTGGCGTTGCAAACGGGTGTCGAACACGGCCGGGTGATTCTGGAGGTGCAGGACGATGGCGAGGGGATTTCAGCCGAGCATCAGGCTCGATTGTTCGAGCCTTTTTTTACCACATCAGAGCAGGGGACGGGGCTGGGCTTGTACATCGCGCGCGAATTGTGCGAAGCGAACGGCGCGCTGCTGGAATACTACAGCCTTCAGGCTAAAGCCGGTGCGTGCCAGTCCGGAGCCTGTTTTCGCATCACCTTCGGCGAGGGTTCTGTAACAGATACGGGGCAAAAACATGGGCAATAGAGTGAAACGGGAAATGTCAGGCGACGGTGTCGTGACTGAGCATGCCAATTCTGTGCTGCTGGTCGACGATGAACCGCACATCCTCGAATTGCTGGAAATGACTCTGCTGAAAATGGGGTTAACGGTGGACAAGGCGACCTGTGTCCGGGACGCCCTGGCAAAACTTGCCGCCCGTCATTATGACTTGTGTCTGACCGATATGCGTATGCCCGACGGGGACGGCATGGAGGTGGTGACGTTCATTACAGAGCAAAATCTTGATGTGCCGGTTGCAGTCATTACCGCGCATGGCAATATGGAGAGTGCAATCAGGGCGCTCAAAGCGGGCGCATTCGATTACCTGGCAAAACCGCTCTCGCTGGAGCAATTGCGTACCCTGGTGAAATCGGCGCTGAGTCTGCCGACGCCTGGCGCGCCTGCTGACAAGCAGTTGTTAGGTCATGCCCCGGCCATGCAGAAGGTCAGGGATCTGATTGAGCGGGTGGCGCGCAGTCAGGCGCCGGTGCATATCAGCGGTGAATCGGGCAGCGGCAAGGAATTGGCTGCAAGGCTGATCGTGCAAAGCGGCGCCCGTTGTGATTATCCGCTGATCGCGGTCAACTGCGGCGCGATTCCTGAAAATCTGATGGAAAGCGAGTTTTTCGGCTATAAAAAAGGCGCTTTTACGGGCGCCGACAAGGATCGCGAGGGATTTTTCCACGCAGCCAATGGCGGAACCTTGTTCCTCGATGAAGTGGCCGATTTGCCGCTGGTCATGCAGGTCAAACTGCTGCGCGTGATTCAGGAAAAACGCGTGCGCAAAGTGGGCGCCACCACGGAAGAGGCCATCGATGTGCGTCTGATCAGTGCGACGCATAACGATCTGGCCGAGCGCGTGAGGCTGGGGCAGTTTCGCCAGGATCTGTATTACCGCTTGAATGTGATCCCCATTCAGATGCCGCCGCTGCGCGAGCTGCGTGAGGATATTTACGACATTGCCCAGCAAACGCTGCGTCGGTTGCGGGGAAGTTCTCCTGCACGGTTTTCCGACGATGCGTTGGCGGCTTTGCAAGCGTATGATTTTCCCGGTAACGTGCGTGAGCTTGAAAATATTATCGAGCGCGCGCTGGCTTTGTGTTCGAATGGACTCATTACGACAGGCGATTTGTATTTGACGCCTGCCGAGCGCACGCTGCCCGACTCGGGCGAGTTGAGCGATAAATATCCGTTGCCGGATTATCTGGATCGGGTCGAAAAAGAGGTTTTGCTCGAAGCCTTGCAGCAAACCAGTTTTAATCGCACGGCGGCGGCCAAGTTGCTGGGACTGACTTTTCGCACCATGCGCTATCGCATGGAGCGACTGGGGATCAGGAGTCCGGCCGGTACAGACTATGGGGATTGACGAAAGCGGCTGGCTTTCGGGCGTCGAACGCATGCCCTCGCCCAACTTCGATGCGCGCCCGAGGGGCGATATTGAACTGCTGGTCATCCATAACATCAGTTTGCCGCCAGGCGAGTTTGGCGGTGACGGCGTCGGGCGCCTGTTCACCAATACCCTGGATCGTAGCGCCCACCCGTATTACCTGACCATCCCCGAGGGACGGGTGTCGTCGCACTTCTACATTCGTCGCGATGGGCAGCAGGTTCAGTTCGTGTCGGCTTTGCAGCGCGCCTGGCATGCGGGCGCATCCGTCTGGCAGGGGCGGGGGCGTTGTAATGATTTTTCCATCGGTATCGAACTCGAAGGCAGCGATCATGTGCCGTTTACCGATGCGCAGTATGCCGCACTGCGCGATCTGACGCGCGCCTTGCGCGCCGCATATCCGATACAAGGCATCGCAGGCCACAGCCATATTGCGCCCGGGCGCAAGACCGATCCGGGCCCTTGTTTTGACTGGCAGCGTTACCTTGCGGCCTGTTAGCAGGGGTTTTCCCGCTTATTGATCGGCCGTTGTTGATGCCGGGCTTATCTGCACCGACTTGTCGAATTTGTTCTGTAACAGCTGATTTTTTAGCTTGCAAAATCTTCCAGTAACACTACAATCAGCGCCTGCCGTTAAAAAAAACACTATATATAGTGTTTTCAGAATTTCTCAAATCAGTCAATAGAAGGATATGCCCATGCCCAGCTCCGCTGCTCATAGCGCTTTTAGCGCTTTTACAACCGACAACAACGGAGCCGATGCGCATCCGGAATATCGCTTCGACCAGTATAAGGTGGTTCGCCGCAACGGTTCGGTCGTGGTGTTCGAGCCGGCCAAGATTTCAGTCGCCCTGACCAAGGCTTTTATCGCCGTGAGTGGCGGCCAGGGCGCTGCATCTTCCCGTGTCAGGGAGATCGTGGAGCAACTGACCCGCAGTGTGGTCAATGCCCTGATGCGCCGTCAGCCGCACGGCGGCACGCTGCATATCGAGGACATACAGGATCAGGTCGAGTTAGCCCTGATGCGCTCGGGCGAGCATGATGTCGCGCGCGCCTACGTGTTGTATCGCGAAGAACATAATCGTTCGCGCTCACAAGCCCGGGTGCAGGAGCCTGTTCATGTGATCAATGTCACGGGCCTTGACGGCGTGGCTCGTCCGCTGGATCTGGCGCGTTTTACCGCCCTGGTAGTGTCCGCGTGCGAGAATCTGGGCGACGTTGTCAGTGCCGAGCTGGTGATTCAGGGCGCCTTGAAGGATATGTACGACGGGGTGCCGCTGCACGAGGTGCACAAGTGCCTGATCCTGTCGGCGCGCTCCCTGATCGAAAAGGAACCGGCTTATAATTTTGTCACCGCACGATTGTTGCTGAACAATATTTGCAGCGAAGTGCTGGGCGAAGAGGTAGCGCCCAGCGATATGGCTACGCGCTACGCGGAATATTTCCCGAAATTCATCAAGCGCGGCATTGCCGCCGAGTTGCTGGACGAAAAGCTGGCGGGGTACGATCTGCCGCGACTGGCCGCTGAACTCGACGCGTCGCGTGATCTGCAATTCGGCTACCTGGGTTTGCAAACCTTGTATGACCGCTATTTCCTGCATATCGACGGCACTCGCATCGAAGCGCCGCAAGTGTTTTTCATGCGGGTGGCGATGGGGCTGGCATTGAACGAGATAGACCGCGAGGTGCGCGCCATCGAGTTTTACAGGCTGTTGTCCGGCTTCGACTTCATGTGCTCTACGCCGACCTTGTTTAATTCCGGTACCCGCCGTTCGCAGTTGTCTTCATGCTATCTGACGACAGTGGAAGATGACCTGGAAGGTATTTACGACGCCATCAAGGAAAATGCGCTGCTGGCCAAGTTTGCCGGCGGGCTGGGCAACGACTGGACACCGGTGAGGGCGCTGGGCGCGCACATCAAGGGCACAAATGGAGAGTCACAGGGCGTGGTGCCGTTCCTCAAGGTAGTGAACGATACGGCGGTGGCGGTGAATCAGGGCGGCAAGCGCAAGGGTGCGGTCTGCGCCTATCTGGAAACCTGGCATCTGGACATCGAGGAATTTTTGGATTTGCGCAAGAATACCGGGGACGACCGTCGCCGCACGCATGACATGAACACCTCCAACTGGATACCCGATCTGTTCATGAAACGCGTCATGGACGGCGGAAACTGGACTTTGTTTTCACCGTCTGATGCGCCTGACTTGCACGATTTGTTCGGCATCGATTTTGAAACGGCATACACGGCTTATGAAGCGCGTGCGGCGGCAGGACAGATCAAGCTGTACAAGACGGTTCAGGCAGCGAGCCTGTGGCGCAAGATGCTGACCATGCTGTTTGAAACCGGCCACCCGTGGATCACCTTCAAGGATCCTTGCAACATCCGTTCACCGCAGCAACATGTGGGCGTGGTACACAGCTCCAACCTGTGTACTGAGATCACGCTCAATACCAATGCGGATGAGATCGCCGTGTGCAATCTGGGTTCGGTGAATCTGCCGGCTCACCTGTATCCGGCCGGGCACGAAGAGGCAGGACAGCTCGACCATGACAAGCTGCGCCGCACCATCAATACCGCGATGCGCATGTTGGACAACGTGATCGACATCAATTACTACGCGGTGGCCAAGGCGCGCAATTCCAACCTGAAACACCGTCCGGTAGGCTTAGGGATCATGGGCTTCCAGGATTGTTTGCATGCGCGGCGCGCGGCTTATTCGTCGGATGCGGCGGTCGAGTTCGCCGACCGTTCGATGGAAGCGGTGTGTTATTACGCCTACTGGGCATCCACCGAGTTAGCCCATGAGCGCGGCCGTTACGCCTCGTATAAGGGCAGTTTGTGGGATTGCGGTATTCTGCCGCAGGACACGCTGGAATTGTTGCGTGAAGAGCGCGGCGGTTATGTCGAAGTGGATATGTCGGTCAGTATGGACTGGGATGCGCTGCGCGCCCGCATCGGTCAGTACGGTATGCGCAATTCAAATTGCGTGGCGATCGCGCCTACCGCGACTATCTCCAACATCATCGGTGTGTCGGCCTGTATTGAGCCTACTTACCAGAACCTTTTCGTAAAATCGAATCTCTCCGGTGAATTTACCGTGATCAACGACCATCTGGTGGCCGACTTGAAACAGCTGGGATTGTGGGATGAAGTGATGATCTCAGATCTGAAATACTTTGACGGCAGTCTGGCGAAGATAGACCGTGTGCCCAACGAATTGCGCAGCCTTTATGCTACGGCGTTCGAGGTAGAACCTCTCTGGCTGATCGAAGCGGCCTCGCGCCGTCAGAAGTGGATAGATCAGTCCCAATCGCTGAATATCTACATGGCAGGCGTGTCGGGTCGCAAGCTCGATGAGACATACAAGCTAGCCTGGGTCAGGGGGTTGAAGACCACTTATTACCTGCGCACGCTGGGGGCGACTTCCGCTGAAAAATCAACGGGTCGCGCAGGCGCGCTCAACGCGGTGGCAGTAGGGGGTGGCGAGGTGCAGGAGTCGCAGTTCTGCTCGATCGACAATCCTGAGTGCGAGGCGTGTCAATAATGTTGAACTTTGACGACGAAATTATGCCGGGTGTGCCGACGGCGACCGCTCCGCTCCCCGCTGCCAGCAGTCGTATTCGCGTGGAAGACAAGCGCATCATCAACTGCCAGGCCGACGTGAACCAGCTGGTTCCTTTCAAATATAAATGGGCGTGGGAGAAGTATCTGGCCGCCTGTGCGAATCACTGGATGCCGCAGGAAGTGAACATGACGGCGGATATCGCGCTGTGGAAGAGCGACAAGTTGAGTGACGATGAACGCCGTCTGATCAAGCGCAATCTGGGCTTTTTCACCACCGCAGACAGTCTGGCCGCGAACAATATCGTGCTGGGTTCGTACCGGCATATCACCAACCCGGAATGCCGCCAGTTCCTGCTGCGTCAGGCCTTCGAGGAGGCGATCCACACCCATGCCTACCAGTACATCGTGGAGAGTCTGGGGCTCGATGAGGGCGAGATTTTCAACATGTATCACGAAGTGCCCAGTATCCGTAACAAGGATGAATTTTTGCTGCCGTACATCGACGTGCTGACGAACCCTGAGTTCAAGACCGGTACGCCCGAGGCGGATCAGGCCTTGCTTCGCAGTCTGATCGTGTTCGCCTGCATCATGGAAGGATTGTTCTTCTATGTAGGCTTCGTGCAGATTCTGGCATTGGGTCGCCAGAACAAGATGACGGGCGCGGCCGAGCAATACCAGTACATCCTGCGCGATGAATCCATGCACCTTAATTTTGGCGTGGATCTGATCAACCAGATCAAGATGGAAAACCCGCATCTGTGGACGGCCCAGTTTCGCGAGGAAATACGGGCGTTGATGCAAAAAGGTGTGGAGCTGGAATATGCTTACGCCGAAGACACCATGCCGCGCGGTATTTTGGGTCTGAACGCCACCATGTTCAAGGAGTATCTGCGTTTCATCGCCAACCGTCGCTGCCAGCAAATCGGCGTGGATATCCTGTATCAGGGCGCATCCAACCCGTTCCCGTGGATGTCGGAAATGATAGACCTGAAGAAGGAAAAGAATTTCTTTGAAACGCGCGTGACGGAATATCAGACCGGCGGTTCGCTCTCCTGGGATTGATAAGGGGTGTTGTCGTCCGGCGTTATATGAGCTTTTAATTATTAGCAGGCTGTTAGTCGATAATTTACGGTGTATGCTCTTCAGGATGAATCTTAAACTTTGCACGCTGTTTTTGCCCCTGTTGCTGGCGGCCTGCACCACGCTGCCGTTGCAGTACAAGGATGTGGCGCCGCCCGAGACTATCTATGCCGCACCCATCCAGTCAGACAGACCCGTGATCGCGCTGGCGCTGGGCAGCGGCGGGGATCGCGGTTTCGCGCATATCGGTGTGATCAAGGTGCTCGAAGCAAACGGTATTAAAGTGGATATGGTGCTGGGCACCAGTGCGGGCAGCGTGGTGGGCGCCTTGTACGCAGGCGGATTCAAGGGTGCGGAGCTGGAACGTCTGGCGCTGGAGATGGACAGGGAGCAGCTCAAGGACTACGATTTTTCCAGGCGGGGTTATGTGCGCGGCGAGCAGTTGCAGGATTTTATCAACAAGGCGCTGAATAACCGTTCTATCGAACAGCTGGACAAGCCCTTTGTCGCGGTCGCAACCCAGCTTAGCAGCGGGAAAACGGTAGCCTTCAATCGCGGCAATACCGGCATGGCCGTGCGCGCATCAAGCAGTATTCCCGGCGTGTTTTATCCTGTGATGATAGGTCATGAAGAGTACGTGGACGGGGATCTGAAAAAGCCCGTTCCTGTCACGCTGGCGCGTGAAATGGGCGCCGATTTTATCATCGCCGTGGATATTTCACAGCAACCGAGAGACCATACGGAGCTTGCCGACATCATCGACATCTTAAAGCAGAGCCTGCGCATCATGCGCCAGTCCATTCTGGCTCACGAGCTCGAATCGGCGCAGGTGGTGATCAGGCCCGAGATCGGCGTCACGCCCGAGATTGATGTGACCAGCAAGCTGCGTCTGATCAAAATTGGTGAGGATGCCGCCACGAAGGCGATGCCGATGATACGCGAGTGGCTGGACAAGATCACCGCAGAAAAGGCGCTGGCGCGCGTCGCGCCGTGAATACGAGTTTACGGTTTTCAGTTTATGCTTTTCCGAATCCTGAATCCTGAATCCTGAATCCTGAATCCTGAATCCTGAATCCTGAATCCTGAATTTTCCATGAGTTTCTATTGTAAAGAGCTGCCCTATCTGCCTGATGCGGTGCATTATTATGCCGCCATCGCCGATCTGCCGTGGGCGGCCTGGCTGGACAGCTGCGGGATGGCGCGTTTCGATATTCTGACGGCGTCGCCGCATCGAACGCTGGAGGCGGGGGCCGAGTGCAATGATCCGTTCGCCGCCATACGCCGGGAGCTGGGGGAGCGCGTCGCGCCCGTCGAAAACGTGCCGTTTGCCGGCGGGGCGCTGGGTTACTGGTGCTATGATCTGGCGCGCACGGGGGCCGACGAGCGGCAGCCCGGCATGGCTATCGGCATTTACGACTGGGCGCTGGTGCTCGACCATCAGATGCGCACCGCACGGCTGGTGTCGCACCTGAAGTTTGCCGAAACCCCGGCTTTATTGCTGCGGATATTGCAGCGTCTGCAAACGCCGACGGGTCTTCCCGCTGATACTTTTGCCGTGCAGGGCAGGATCAGCTGCAATTTTACCCGAGCGAGCTACGCGGCGGCTTTCGCGAAGGTGCAGGCTTATTTGCAGGCGGGAGACTGTTATCAGGTCAATCTCGCGCAACGCTTTTCGGCATCTGCTGCGGGAGACGCCCTGTGCGCTTATCTCAGGCTGCGTACTCTGAGCCCCGCGCCATATTCGGCGTATCTTGATTTTCCGGGAGTCCGGGTGCTGTGTGCCTCGCCGGAACGCTTTATCAGCGTGCGCGGCGGCATGGTTGAAACCAAACCGATCAAAGGCACGCGTCCGCGCGACAGCGATCCTGTGCGGGATTTGCAACTGGCGGACGAATTGAGTATCCATCCCAAGGATCGCGCCGAAAACCTGATGATCGTGGATCTGTTGCGCAATGATCTGGGCAAGCACTGCAAACCCGGGTCGGTGCGCGTGCCCCATCTGTTTGAAATCGAGAGTTACGCGCGCGTTCACCATCTGGTCAGTACGGTGCGAGGGGAGCTGGTCGAAGGGCGCGATGCGCTGGATTTGTTGGGTGGCTGTTTTCCCGGCGGCTCCATCACGGGCGCGCCCAAGATTCGGGCGATGCAGATCATCGAAGAGCTGGAACCTGACCCGCGCGGC
Source organism: Gallionella sp. (assembly GCA_028707275.1). Lineage (GTDB taxonomy): Bacteria > Pseudomonadota > Gammaproteobacteria > Burkholderiales > Gallionellaceae > Gallionella. Next base: position 142,299 of record JAQTUP010000005.1, read on the forward strand.
TTATATTGCGGCGCGATCGGCTACATAGGCTTTGATGGGAATATGGACAGCAATATCGTGATCCGCACCCTGGTATATAGCGGTGGCAATATACGCTGCTGGGCGGGCGGCGGCCTGGTCGCCGATTCCGTGTGCGACGCGGAATATCAGGAGACGCTGGACAAGGCCTCAGCGATGCTCGAACTGCTGCGCCTGTACGGCGGGGAGCTTTCGTAGGTCGGGTTTTAACCCGACACATCGGGCTGGCACCGATTACTCCACCCCGACCCCGAATGTATCTGGCGGGGGCAGGCTGTGGTGAGAAAACGGACGAAGTGAGTTTTGAGGTGCGGCCATCCAGTTGTTGAATTCTCTGATGGCTTTTGCCGGGCGCAGGGTTGTTGCCTGCGAACTATCTTCGGCAGGGCACAGGGGCTGCGGGTTTTTCGATGCTCGGCGTTCGCAGCGATTTTCTTGCAATACAGAGCTGCACTTCAGCAAAGAGAAAATTACACCTTGGTGCGACGAATGATAGCGCATTTCGGGCACCAGCTTCCCTTCTTCACGTTGCCTGCCTTTGCATCCCATTCATGACCATGAACGCATTTCCATCGATGCATAAACCGAGTACCTTCGTATATTTTTGAAAGGAATTCACCGTCCCTTGATTGCGCCAGTGCATGCATGTCCTTGATAGTCAGCCGTTGTGCATTGGAGCGATGTTTGATGCCGCAAAGTGGGCACCATCGACCAGCTGTTTTGATCGAGCTGGAGGGCGCCTCCCATTCGTGCCCCTCTGCGCACCGCCAACGCAATTTTGTGGCACGGTTAATATAGGCCGTTGAGAGGAGTATCCCACCTTTCATTTTTGCGGCAGCTCTTAGTTCGTCTAGGGGATTTTCCTCATAAACCGGCAAAGTCGTAATGTCGATAGGTTCAGTACGTGGAACCAAAATGTTAGCACTTGCACATTCTGCTCTGACGAAGCTCTCAATCTCATCGTGGGGAACCGTATAAGGAACTTCTACAAGTGCGATACCGTGTACCAGACATAGGGCAGCCCGCCATTGGTCATCTTGCTGCCGTAAGTTAAAAGCATCCTCAGTTGCATGAAAAAATTCTATTTCCTTGAAGTGCTGGACACCGTGGTACTCGAAGGCCACACCCAACTCTTCAGCATAACCATCCAGCTCCATCCAGTTCCCGCGCGTATTGCGCAACCATGATGGTCTCGCTTTCGGAAATGCTGTCTCAAATAGCTTCTCGAAGATTGCACGGCAGATTCTTTCGCTGACACCGGCACCACAGATCGGGCACCAGCTTTTGTTGTGCTTCACGTTACGGAGGTTCGCTTCCCACTCATGTCCACGGGCGCAGCGCCAGCGAAGATTAACCTCGCTGTCGTCATATTTTTCGGATAGACATTCGCCGCCCCTCGAATGGGCCAGCGACTTAATCTCATCCATGGGCATCCGCTGGCGGGCAGCTCGGGATTCTGCTCCGCATTTCCGGCACCAATGCCCGCTCAGAATATCGTTGGGTTTTGCCTCCCATTCGTGGCCCTCCGCACAACGCCAATTTAGCTTTGTGAGGGCATTGACTATCACCTCAGAAAGGCATTCTCCTCCCATGGATTGCGCCAAGGTTTGCATCTCATCGATGGTAAGTCTGGCTCGCCTAGCACATTTTGGACACCAACATCCTTGATTTCGAATATGGCTTGGGATCGCCTCCCACTCATGCCCTATGCCACATCGCCATCTGAGCTTTATGTCTTGCCCTTGATAAGATTCAGAAAGACATTCACCACCCTTGGCTCTCGCCAGTTTCTGCATATCTTCCAGTGTCAGGCTTCGATTTAACCGTGCACAGATCGGACACCAGCTACCATCGTTTCGAATTTTTCCTAAAGTCGCTTGCCACTCATGACCCTTTGAGCAGCGCCACTTGAGCTTGTCATCTTTATTCCCGAGATACTCATGAGCTAAGCATTCACCACCCTTGGATTTGGCCAATTCTTGAATTTCAGCAAGAGGAGTTCGACGTTTGTTGGCCGTAGCCTCAGCCGCACACTGTCTGCACCAAGTGCCTGTCTTGACCGAACTTGCGACAGCTTCCCATTCATGGCGGTTTGCGCAACGCCAGCGCAGCTTACTTTTACTGCCTTCGTAGGACTTGGACAGGCACAAGCCTCCCCGCGCCTCTGCGATGACCTTCATATCTTCAAGAGTAAGTTTTTTCACGATTATTAAGGCTTCATTTATTCACCATGCCGCAATATTGCGTGTCACGGCGTCGATGAGATATTGGAAATATCTTGGTGAGACTTATTGCGTGTGGTCTTGCAATGCAACTGCGCAGGTATCTGTTCCGGTATCAACTGCGGGTCGTTATACTTTTAACGGCTTAATTCAAGCTTGGTGAACCGTATGCGTCTCAAAAGTAACGTTGAGCACCTTCCTGATGGCTGAAAAAACTGCGGACAGACTTTCCATGGTTGGATTTCCGCGAGCAGAAAGCATGCGATGCACGCTCTTGCTCGGGCGGTTGGTCGCCGTGGCGATTTGCTCAAAACCCACGGTCGCATTAACCACATCGCGCAGCAATAAGCGAGATGCCTCCGCCTCCCCATTGAGGAACATATCTGTTGCCTCTCTCAACAGTGCTTCAGCAAATGCCGGGTCTGCTTTGATCCTGGCTTGTAATGTTTTACTTGAATCTACAGTGAGCTGTCCCATCATTTATCCTTTTTCTTTAATATGGCCTTACGGGTATCGTAATCATCGCGCAGTTTTTTCGCCTGCTTGATATCAGCCGTCTGGCCGTTCTTTGTGCCGCCGCCAAGCAGCACAATTAATATATCGCCGTCATGGATGAGGTAAATCCGAATTCCCGGCCCCCAATCTATTCGGTATTCCTTGAGTGTTCCGTCTATGGGTTTTACGTTCCCCAAACTGCCAGCCATCATGCGCGCACGGGCAGCGGCCACCTTTGCCGCATATTCAATGGGCAACTCATTGAATCACTCGCTGTAGTAGTTCTTCTGTTCGCAGGTTACGTATTCTTCAATCCTGATAGTCATGGTGAATAGTAACCTACAGGTTACTTTGCGACAAGAAGTAATGCAGCGTGAATTTGTAAAAGTTGCAATCAGAGAGTAATCTTCCGGTGGAATCGCGCGGCTTTCCACAAAGTGCAGGTTGCGCGCCGCCTCCGTGTCGCCGGGCGCGCTTTTCTGATCGCTTGCAGGGATATGCCGCCGCATTGGTGATAGAATTCGCCAGCCCTGTACCTGGTACAGGCACGCCCGTTTTCCTCATCCCGAGTGTTCCGAAGTGTCTGTTGTGCATGCCAGGCTGGGGGGAAACGATATGCTCTGCGAGTTTTACGTTAACCTGCGCACTATGACTTTATCCAGCACCCAGCTTTATTTTCGTCTTCTGAAATACGTCAAGCCTTACTGGCGCACCTTTGCAATTTCACTGCTGGGCATGATGGTGGTCGCGGCCACGGAACCCCTGGTGCCGGCCCTGATGAAGCCGATGCTCGACGGCACATTCGTCCACAAGGATCAGGAGATGATGCGCATCGTGCCGGTCGTCATCATCCTGATCTTTCTGATACGCGGCATCGCCACCTTTGTCGGTACCCTGGCGATCGGCTGGGTGGGCAATAAACTGGTCATGGACTTGCGCGAGGAAATGTTCGCCAAGCTGTTGCGTCTGCCTACCGGTTATTACGATGAACATGCCACAGGTTCGCTGCTCTCCAAGCTGACGTATGACGTGACTCAGGTCACCAATGCTGCGACGGTGGTCGTGACGATTTCGGTGCGCGACTCCATCGTCATGGCAGGCCTGCTGGGCTGGCTGTTTTATCTCAACTGGAAACTGACCCTGCTCACTTTGCTGATGGCGCCGGTCATCGCCTTGATTATCAGCACCATCAGCCGCCGCATGCGCCTCTCCAGCCGCGATTCCCAGCAATCCATGGGGGATATGACGCAAGTGATCGAGGAGAGCGTGTCCGCGCACAAGGTGGTCAAGCTGTTCGGCGGTCAGCAGTATGAGCGGGATCGTTTTCACGAACAGGCCAACTGGGTGCGCCGCCATGCGATGAAACAGGCCTCGGCGGGTGCTGCCAACGTGCCCATCGTGCAGATGGTCGCGGCGGTGGCATTAGCCGTCGTGGTGTATCTGGCAACCTTGCAGTCGAATGCCGATGAAGTCACGGTAGGCGGGTTTGTCTCGTTCATCATGGCGATGCTGATGCTCACCGCGCCACTCAAGCGCCTGACCGGCGTGAGCGAATATTTGCAGCGGGGTTTGGCCGCCGCCGAGAGCGTTTTTGCGCTGCTGGACACGACAGGCGAACAGGATCAGGGGACGGTTGCGGTCGGCCGGGTGCGCGGTGAGCTGCACTTCAACAACGTGCAGTTTACCTATGCAGAAGACGCGCGCGCGGTGCTGAAAAATATTGTGCTCGATATTCGTGCAGGCGAAAATGTCGCTTTTGTCGGCGCATCCGGCAGCGGCAAGACGACGCTGGCTAATCTGGTGCCGCGCTTTTATACGGCCACCGGCGGCGAAATTCGCCTGGACGGACACAACCTCACCGATCTGACGCTCTCCAGCCTGCGCGCCAACATCGCGCTGGTCAGCCAGGAAGTGGTGCTGTTTAACGACACGATTTCGGCGAACATCGCCTACGGGCAGATGCGTGAGGTCTGTGAGTCTGAAATCATTGCGGCGGCAACAGCCGCCCATGCGATGGAATTCATCCGTGAATGGCCGGCGGGTCTGAATACGCTGGTAGGCGAGCGCGGCGTGAAACTCTCCGGTGGCCAGCGGCAGCGCATCGCGATTGCCCGCGCCATTCTCAAGGATGCGCCGGTGCTGATCCTGGATGAGGCCACTTCCGCGCTGGATTCGGAATCGGAACGCCACGTTCAGGCGGCGCTCGAAACCCTGATGCAGGGGCGCACTACGCTGGTCATCGCGCACCGCCTGTCTACCATCGAAAAAGCCGACCGGATTGTCGTGTTGCAAAAAGGCGAAATCGCGGAGATCGGCACGCACGCCGAGCTGCTGGCAAAAAACGGCGTGTACGCACAACTGCACCGCATTCAGTTTGCGCCGACGTTCAACGCCACGGCGGACGGGATTAACGCGACGGCCGAGGGGTGATGGCGCGCGGCTAAATCAGGCAGTCTGCCAGATCTGCCACCACTGTCTCTTGGCGCTTGTCATGGAGGCGAACTCAGCATTGGCTTGTCGTTCCCAGGATTCGGTCGAGAATCCGGCCTGTTGCAGCGCCGCGCTGTACTTCGTGTCGCAACCCTGGATATGTTCCCTGAGCCAGGTGCGCAAAAAGCTCAGCAGTTCAAAATAGACAGGCTTCTCTTCGAGCATATATTTATTGGAGATCTGGTTGAGTTCTGCGATCAGATTCTTGTGCACAAGCATGTGGCTGTCGATGTCTTCGTAGTCGGCCAGCCTCATCAGGCGCTCTTCCAGGGTAAAGTGGGTCTGGGTATAGCTCATCAGCGCATCCAGTATGCCGCCGATGACCTTGTTGCCTTCGCGCCTGGATACGGCCACGAACATGCGGTTGAGAATATTCACCAGTTCCTGATGCTGATCGTCGATGGTTTTGATGCCCACGCTGTAGTCGCTGGACCATTTGAAAAAAACTTCGTTAGTTGTCATGTTGTTATCTCCGCGAAATAGTTGCAGCGTCAAGGATGCCTGCAAGAATTCTAACCAGTTTGCCGTGCAGGCAAAAAGAATATTATTTCACTTGTTTAGCGTTAAAGTTCATGAGCCGACAGGATTCGCAGCTTCTGCCATGGTCTCGACAGGGGATATTACCGATGCTGTGTTAAAGCAATATTACTGAATTCCGGGAAAAGCGGTTGTTGGCGGGAATGACGCAGAAACAATTCGCTGCGCGGTCAGGATTTTTTGTTGCAATGCTCAGGCGAGCGCGCAGTTCGCTGAACTCATGCAGGGAGGTAAGCGGTCTCGCCGTTGTCGCGCTTGAGGGCATACTTGTCGCGCAGTATCCCTGCGCGCTCGAACACGCTGTCGTATTCCATGCCCTTGAGCTGGGCGATCAGCGCGTATTTGGATTGGGTGACATATTACGCTGGGATGTAAGGGTTGATGATCGTCAGGGGTGTTGCTTTGAAGTCATCGACATTGCGCGTAACCAAAACCAGCTGATACCGTTGTGCAGTAGCTGCAATCAGGCTGTCCATCACTGCCAACTTCTTCCCCTGCAATTCAGCATTCGCCGAAATCTCCGCCCAGCTGTCCAGGACATCATCGGTTATGAGCAAGATACGCCCGGCAAATTTGGTTTTCAGCGTATTGAGCCATTCTACAAGTGACCTGAAGCGTTGAGGCTGTGCAGCCCTGATTTTATACAGTCCCTTTTTTATTTCGGCACAGGTAATGCTGCTGATAAACAGGTTTTCGGGCTGCTGCTGGTTGAACCATTGAGCAACAAGCGGGTTCGGCGTTTTTTTGACGAACTCTGACAAGACGCAGGTATCAATGAGATATTTCATAGCTCGATATTCCTGCCGGTATCTTGGTCTCGTTCGAACAAGACGGCAAGCTCATCGTCGGCAATGTCGTCTGACACACGTAACTGGTCAAAAAAAGAAGGCGTTTGTTTATGCTGCTGCACGTAGTCAGCCAGAATTTTAAGGACGGCTTCCTGCGCATTTCGATAATGACCGACAGCAATTACTTCGTTAATCACTTCATCGTCCAGCGTAATGGTCGTCATGGCTATACTCCGTAAAATTGTTAAACTTTCTCGCCCGTTTCTGCCAAATCAAAAAAACCTTGGCGTTATTTCTAAGTTCTGTAAAAGCGAGCTGTCTCATCTCGACCTTTTGCGTATAAATAATCCACGTCGAAATGTACAGCTGTAATCGGTCGGTGTCTATCCCGAAGGGCGAGAGAAAAAAGCATCCTTTCAGGCCTGATGCCGGGAGGTGTGCGTGTTCCGGCCGGAAAGCCGGAGTTTTAAACCGGGGCGGAATCCGGATCAACGGATACTTTTGTCATGAACATGCCCGCATTCTCGGTAGAATGCCGCCAGTGCCCGGATAATATGGGCAGGCAATCAACACTTATACACATCTCCAACGGAATTCAATACATGCCACTAACCTTACCGCAGCTTGAACGCCATCTGTTCAAAGCGGCCGACATCTTGCGCGGCAAGATGGATGCTTCGGAATTCAAGGAATATATTTTCGGGATGCTGTTTCTCAAACGCTGCTCTGATGTGTTCGACCAACACCGCGAGCGTGTCATTAAAGAGGAAATGGCGGCGGGCTTGAGCGAGGCCTGTGCGATTAAAAGCGCGGACGATAAAAACTGGTATATGGAAGAAGGCTCGTTCTGGGTTCCGCCGCAATCGCGTTACCAGTTCCTGCTTAACGATGCGCATCAAAACGTCGGCGACTTTCTCAATAAGGCGCTGGGCGGGCTGGAGACGGGCAACACCAGTTTGCATGACGTGCTGGAACATATCAATTTCACCCGTAAAGTCGGCCAGAGCAAGATACCCGATATCAAACTGCGTCAGCTCATCACCCACTTCAGCCTGTTGCCTTTGCGCAATGAGGACTTTGAGTTCCCGGATCTGCTGGGCGCGGCCTATGAATATCTGATCGGCAGTTTTGCCGATTCGGCGGGTAAAAAGGGTGGCGAGTTTTATACGCCGCGTTCGGTGGTGCGCATGATGGTGCGGCTGATTAAGCCTGCGTTGCAGCATCACGTCTATGACCCGTGTTGTGGTTCCGGCGGTATGTTGATCTGCGCCAAGGAATACATCGATGAACAGGGGCAGGAAGGGCGTAAAGCCAATCTTTACGGCCAGGAAGCCAATGGTACGGTGTGGTCTATCGCCAAGATGAACATGTTGTTGCATGGTATCAGCACCGCAGACCTGCACAACGAAGACACCCTGGCCAAACCTCAGCACGTTAAGGGGGGCGAGCTGCGCCGTTTCGACCGCATTCTCACCAATCCGCCGTTCTCCATTCCCTGGGGGACGACCGATAAAGACCAGAGCGGTCAGTCGGCCTGGGCGCCTGAGTTTCGCGCCGAGCGTTTCCCTTATGGCGAAGTGCCGCTGGGCGCCAAGAAGGCAGACATGATGTTCTTGCAGCACATGGTGGCGGTGCTGGCCGACGGCGGTCTGATCGCCACGGTCATGCCGCACGGCGTACTGTTCCGGGGTGGCGAAGAACAAACTATCCGCGCCGGGATGATCGAAGATGACCTGCTGGAAGCGGTGATCGGCATCGCGCCGAATCTGTTTTACGGTACCGGCATTCCGGCCTGCATTCTGGTGATGCGCCAACGCGTTCAGCAGGGCGCGAATCGGGTGAGCGGCAAACCGAAAGAGCGTCAGGGCAAGGTGCTGTTCATCAATGCCGACCGCGAATACTTTGAAGGTCGCGCGCAAAACCACCTGATGCCGGAACACATCGAGAAGATCGTCACCACCTTTGAGGCATATCAAGCAGAGCCGGGTTTTTCGACCATTGTCGATAACGCAACGCTCAAGGCCAACGGCTACAACCTCAATATCCGCCGCTATGCCGACAATGCGCCGCCACCCGAGCCGCATGATGTACGTGCGCATTTGTCAGGCGGCATTCCTAAAGCCGAGGTGAACGATCAACATCAGACGCGCCTGTTCGCCGCCCACGGACTGAACCCGCTGGATTTATTCGTCGAGCGCGATGCGAGCTATTTCGACTTCAATCCCGCGTTTGCCAATAAGGCCGAACTCAAGCCCGCCATCGAAAGCAATGCCGGGCTGCTGGCGAAGGAAGCCGCCGTTCGTGCTGCCTTTGAAGCGTGGTGGGTATTACACAGCCGACGCATCACGGAGCTTGCCGATGCACAAAGTTTCGTCGCCTTGCGTAATGAGCTATTAGCCAGCTTCAGCGCATCATTGGAACAAATCGGTCTGCTCGATCCCTTTCAGGTGCGCGGTATCGTGGCCGGATTTTGGAATCAGACCAAGTACGATTTCTTGACCTTGATGGCGCGTGGCTCGCATGGCGTGGTAGATGCCTGGCGCACCAGCATCGTCACAGCGATGGAAGACAAAGCCAGCAAAGACCGGCCGCTGGAGCACAAGCTGGTCAAGTTTCTGATGGGTGGTTTTGTCAGCGAAATCGAGGAGCTGGAAGCCAGGAAAACCGAACTCGAAGCGCAGATCAAAGCCGCCGACAAAAAAGGCGGCGATGACGAGGAGGGCGCGGGGGATGAAGCCGACGAAGATAATGTCGTAGATGAAACGCAGCTCAAGGAATGGAAGAAAGAGCTTGGCAGCCTGAAGAAAATACTCAAGGCAAAAAACGATAGCCTGACGGCAGAACTGAACCGCGCGGTTGATGCGCTGGACGGCGCACAGGCGGGTGAGTTGTTGCTGACGATTTTGCACGACGACATGAAGCAGATCGTGGAACGCTACATCAGCGCCCAGCGCCAGCAGATCGTCGCGGCGTTTGAGAACTGGTGGGACAAGTACAAGGTGACGCTAACCGAAATCGAACGCGACCGGGATGCGGCAGCCGTGCAACTTCAGCAGTATTTGCAGGGGTTGGGGTATGTTTGACCCCAAGCCCCTTGGCGATGCAGTTGCTTCGCATATCGGCGGAGGTACGCCCTCACGTCAGGTTCAATCATTTTGGGGTGGCGGAATCCCTTGGGCTTCGGTCAAGGACTTCACTGACGAAGCAGATGAAATCTCATCAACGCAGGAGACTATCAGCCAAAAAGGACTTAGCGCTAGCGCGAGCAATCTAATTCCAGCCGGAACGCCGCTGGTATGTACAAGAATGGCGGTAGGCCGAGCTGCAATGCCGACGGTGTCCATGACTATCAATCAAGACGTCAAGGCTTTGTATCCCGCTGCTGGGGTTGCACCGGCTTATTTAATTTTGTTGTTGCAGTACATGCAGCGAATTGCGGAAGCTCAGTCGGTCGGTTCAACCGTCAAGGGCATTCGCATACAGGATTACTTAGCAATACCCGTTCCGCAAGCGCCAACAGTCGAACAACCAAAAATTGCCGAGGTTTTGGCCTCGCTCAATAAGGCCATCCACCAAACCGGGGCTATTGTCGAAAAGCTTAAGCAGGTCAAACAGGGCTTGCTGCACGACCTGTTGACGCGCGGCGTGGATGCCAATGGCGAACTGCGCCCCAGCTACGAACAAGCCCCGCACCTCTATCAAGATTCGCCGCTGGGGTGGATTCCGTTGGCGTGGGAGGTGGGCACAATTGAATCATTTCTCGATAATGTCATTGACTACAGAGGAAAGACCCCCGCAAAAACTGACAGTGGAATTCCGTTAATTACCGCTAAAAATGTTCGGCTTGGCTATATTGATGAAGAACCAAGAGAGTTTATTGCTGAAGCATCATTTGACAGATGGATGACTAGAGGCATCCCTCAAAAAGGGGATGTGCTATTCACGATGGAGGCTCCACTTGGAAACGTGGCGCAGATTGCTACGGAAAGCCGACTCGCATTTGCTCAAAGGATAATAATCTTGCAGACAGGGACGAAGTTGTTATCTACATATTTGAAATATTTATTATTGAGTGAAAAATTTCGGAGGCAGTTATTTAGCTTCGGAAGTGGTTCAACAGTTGAAGGTATTCAGCAAGCCACTTTCCGTAAATTGATAGTTACGATCCCCTCATCGCGAGTGGAACAAACGCTTATAGCAGAGCGTTTACTCGCCGAAACAGAAAAAATATTGGTTGAAGAAAAGGCATTGTCAAAGATGCTTAATCTAAAATCCGGCCTGATGGACGACCTGCTCACCGGTCGCGTTCGCGTTACCCCATTACTGAAGGATACCGCGCCATGACCGATGCCTGGCCGGATGCGGAATTTGTGCAGCAGGCTGCTGCACAATTGCTTGGGCAATTACGTTAAGCCCAAATTGTTCATTCGCAAAATACTGTGTCATACCGGCAAAAGCCGGTATCCAGATAGTCGAAGAAGCCCCACGAAGTGGGTCATAATCTCTTTTTTGTCCGCTGTGTGGAATTTGTTTATTGCTGGATTCCGGCCTGCGCCGGAATGACGGCCTAATGGATTATTTGGGTTGAGGAGAAAAGTGATGGGCTGGGAACTCGATGATGTGGAAAAGCCGTTCGTCACTCAACTGCAAGGTTTGGGCTGGACCTATCTCGAAGGCTGTATTGATGAGCCGTACAACACGGGGCGCAGCAGCTTTGCCGAGGTGATACAGGAAGGCGTATTGCGCCAAAAACTGGCCGCGATCAATCTGCGTGAAGTGGACGGAAAGCGCGTGCCGTGGCTGGACGACGAACGGATTTCCGAGGCGGTGGCGGCGATCACACGCATTGCGCGCCCCAAGTTGATCGAAGCCAACCAGGTGGCGACCGGGTTGCTGCTGTTGGGTATCACTGTGGATGGCCTGCCCGGTTGGGATAGTGAACGCGGCCAGACCATCCAGTACATCGACTGGGAACATCCCGAAAACAACCAGTTTACCGTCATCAACCAGTATCGCGTAGATTGCCCGCCCGGTTACAACAGCGGCAAGGCGTTCATTATTCCTGATCTGGTGTTGCTGGTGAACGGCATTCCGCTGGTGGTGGTGGAGTGCAAAAGCCCGTCGGTGCCGGAGCCGTTGAGTGATGCGATAGATCAGTTGCGTCGCTACAGCAACCAGCGCCACGCCAACTACGAGGTGGCAGACAACGAGGGCAACGAGCCGTTGTTTTTCACCAACCAGTTGCTGATCGCCAGCAGCTTCGACGAGGCGCGGGTGGGTGCCATCGGTGCGTTGTTCGAGCACTATGCGAGTTGGAAAACTGTCGCGCCCCTCCGTGAGGAAGAGATTGCGCTGGCGCTGGGCGTGGTGACTTTGTCCGAACAGCAGCGGCTGGTGGCGGGCATGTTAAACCCGGTGAGGTTGTTGGACATCGTGCGCCATTTCACCTTGTTCATGCAGACCGGCGGGCAGACCATCAAAGTGGCGTGCCGCTATCAGCAATATCGCGCGGTCAATAAGGCGATCGCACGCTTGCAGACGGGCAAGACCCGATTGCAGGACGGCGAACACGACCGGCGCGGCGGGGTGATCTGGCACACGCAAGGTTCGGGCAAGTCACTGACCATGGTGTTTCTGGTACGCAAGCTGCGCACTGATCCGCTGTTGCGCAGATTCAAAGTGGTGGTGATTACCGACCGTAAGGATTTACAGACGCAGCTTTCAGCCACCGCCACACTGACCGGCGAAGTGGTCGATGTGGCCACGACGGCGGTATTGGTGCAAAAGCTGGTCAGCCGCAAAGGGCCGGGCTTGCTGTTCGCCACCATCCAGAAATATCGTGACCCCGATACGGCAGATGAGCCGGGGCTTACCAAAGAGGATATGCCGGAAAACTGGGGGGTGGCAGAACCTGCCGTCCCCGCTTATGCCGCCAAATCAGCCAACAAGAAATACGAGGTGCTGAACGATGACGACACCATTCTGGTGATTGTGGACGAGGCACACCGCACCCAGGCGGGCGATCTGCACGCCAAGCTGCTGGCCGGTCTGCCCAATTGCGCCCGGATCGGTTTTACCGGCACGCCGATTATCATGGGTGACAAGAAGCGCACGCACGAAATTTTTGGTGAGTTCATCGACCGTTACACCATCAGGGAATCTGAGGCGGATGGCGCGACGGTTCCGGTGTTGTATGAAGGGCGCACGGCACAGGGGGCGGTGAAGGATGGCGCAAGTATGGACGAGTTGTTCGAGGATTTGTTCCGCGAGCGCAGTGCAGAAGAGCTGGAGGCGATCAAGAAAAAGTACGCCACGAAGGGGCCGATTTTTGATGCGCCCTTGCTGATTGCGGACAAGGCGCGCGACATGCTGCGCCACTATGTGACCAATATCTTGCCGAACGGCTATAAGGCGCAGGTGGTGGCTTACAGCCGACTTGCAGCCATTCGTTACGCGGCGGCATTTGAGGCGGCGCGCGGGGAACTGCTGGACGATGCGGATGCGCTCACGCCAGAGGACCGCGCAATGGATGACGAAGCGCTGTGCCAGCGGCCACCGAAAGTGCAGGCCGTCGTGCAAGCCTGGCGGTATCGCGACACACTGAAAAACATCGAATTCGCGGCGGTGATCTCCAGCAGCAACAACGATGATCCGGCCTGGAAGAAGTGGACGGATGGCGCGGCGAACGAGCTGCGCATCAAGCGTTTCAAAAAGCCGTTGTTCCATGTCAAGCCGGAGAAGACCGACTCGCTGGCTTTTCTGATCGTAAAATCCATGCTTCTGACCGGCTTCGATGCGCCTATCGAGGGCGTGATGTATCTCGATCGGCCTATCCGTGAAGCTGAACTGCTGCAAGCCATCGCGCGGGTGAATCGAACCGGCTTCGGTAAACGCGCCGGTATCGTGGTGGATTATTACGGCGTGGCTGAACATCTGAAAGCCGCCCTTGCTGCGTATGCCGACGAGGATATTCAAGGCGCATTGCAAAGTCTGAAAGATGAAGTGCCTGCGCTGCGCGACCGGCATCTGCGGGTGATGGATTTGTTCCGCAGCCGCGATATTGAATCGCTGGGCGATGTGGAAGGCTGTGTGGAGTTGTTGGCTGACGAGAAGTTGCGCGCCGAGTTTTCGGTGAAACTCAAACAGTTTCTGGGCTCACTGGATCTGGTGTTGCCGCGTCCCGAGGGGCTGCCTTTTACCAGGGATGCCAAAACGCTGGCCTACATCTATGCCCGTGCCCGCAATCGCTACAAAGACACGCCGGTGCTGGGCAAAGATGTCGGCGCGAAGGTGCGTCGTCTGATCGACGATCATGTGATCTCGCTGGGAATTGATCCCAAGATTGCGCCCATCGCGCTGACCGATGCCAGGTTTGATCAGCATGTGTCCCGACAAACGAATGATCGCGCCAAGGCATCCGAAATGGAACACGCCATTCGTTCGCACATCAGTCGTCATCTGGACGAAGACCCCGTGCTGTATCGCAAACTCAGCGAGCGGCTGAACGAGATTCTGAAAAACCTGAGCGAGCATTGGGATGAGTTGATCGGTGCGTTGCATAAGATCATGAGTGATTTGCGCGAGGGGGCTGCAACTGACGATGTACTTCCCGATATGCCCGAGCATTACGTGCCGTTTCTGCGCATGTTGCTCGAAGCTGTTGTCGGCGCGGAACACCCAAGTGATGAGCAGCTGCTGAAAATCAAGGATCTCACGGTTGAGCTGGTTGACCTGATTGCGGGCGAATTGGGCGACACGTTTTGGGAGCCGCACAAGCGGCCGGCGCAGGATGCGCTGGGGTCACGCATCTTCCGGCTGTTGAAATCATCGCGGATGGGATTTTCGGTGGATGTTTCGGCGCTGAAAGATCGCCTGATGGAACTTGCCCGCGCCAATCACGAGCGGCTGATAAAGGCATGAGCATGTTGACCGTAGGCGATTTGTCTTTCGCGTTGAAACCCAGCAGCAGACGCCGGACGATGCAGATCACGGTAGATCGTGGCGGCGATTTGGTGTTGTCAGCGCCGCCTGATGTCGAAGAAGAAAGGTTGCGTGCCTTCGTCATTGAGAAGCGTTTTTGGATCTATACCAAGCTGGCAGAGAAGGACCGTTTGCAGAAGGCCGTGCCTAACAAGACGTTTGTGGATGGCGAAGGTTTTCTCTATCTGGGGCGCAGTTATCGCTTGCGTCTGGTCGAGGAGCAGAGCGCACCCTTGAGGTTGCTCAATGGGCGCTTTATGCTCAAGCGTAGTCTAGTGGACGATGGGCGCAAGCATCTGATTCAGTGGTATAGCGTCCGCGCTAAAAACTGGCTGGGTGAAAAGGTTCGCGACTACGCCGCTCGCATGGAAGTGCAGCCTGCGGGCGTCAAGGTGCAAGACCTGGGCTATCGCTGGGGATCTTGCGGCAAAGGCGATTGCCTGTACTTTCACTGGAAAACCATACTGTTGCCGCCGCATATCGCCGAATATGTGGTGGTGCATGAATTAGCTCACCTGCATCAACCCCATCACACCCCTGAATTCTGGCAGCGTGTCGAGCGCGCGATGCCGGACTTCGACCGACGAAAAACATGGCTTGCCGAACATGGCATGGATGTGGAAGGGCTTTAAAGTAATGGCCTCCGATGGTATGGCAGCGTAATAACCAGTGGCCTTAATTGAGAGTGGAAAACATCGCAACTGGGAGTTTTAAGTGCAATTTTGAGTCGCGAAATTGGGGGGCTGTGTCAAGTTTGCGATTCCAGTCTTTTCTAGTGCGCGGGACGGGGATCGGGGAGGGGAAGGTTGTTTTTGAACCTGCTTTGACCTGCACTCAATGCGAATCTGTCGCACCCGCTGGCTGATGTTCGTTACAATTGGTTCATGATTCATAACGGAGATTTCCATGCCCACTATCAGTATGTTTTACGGCATCATCATTTCGATGTTTTTCGAAATTAAAGAGAAACATCACCTTCCTCACATCCACGTTCGTTACCAAAATTTTAAAATATCCCTTGCTATCGAGGACGGTATGCCACTCGCGGGTGAATTGCCAGCACGGCAGTTGCGAATGGTGCAGGTGTGGGTTGATCTGCATCGCGAAGAATTGTTGGCAGATTGGGAACTTGCCAAGGAGGGGGTTGAGCCTTTTCGTATTGATCCACTTAAGTGAAGGGGGTGGGAATGTTACTTGATGTGATTAAAGTGGCCGTGCAGCCCGGTTTCGTTTTGTTTATTGAGTTTGATAATGGTGAGCGCCGCAGTTTCAATATGGCAGCCTATATAGATCAGAAACCCTGGGTTCGCCTCAAGTCCGGGAATCTGTTTCAGGGTGCTTTTGTTGAAAATGGTACTGTGGTCTGGCCTGGTAATATTGATATAGATCCCGAAACGCTTTATGACTACTCCATTCCTTTGGATGCGTCGTACTAAAGAGCAAAAGGCGCCAGGCGTGCGGGTATGTCAGGTCGTTTTTCTTTGCAGGATGAAGATCCCATAAACCACATAAGGTTGACGTGAAGGGGCGAATGCCCTAAATTGCGTCACCCGAGTAAATCAACCTTTAGGAGATAAACATGGCAGTTCTCGTAGGTAAATCAGCACCTGACTTTACCGCTGTTGCGGTAATGGGCAACAACGAAATCAACGAAACGTTCAATCTGAAAAGCTATACGGCCGGCAAGGCTGCCGTGGTGTTTTTCTACCCGCTTGATTTTACGTTTGTGTGTCCTTCCGAACTGATCGCTTTCGATCACCGTCTGGCCGAATTCAAGAACCGGAATGTCGAAGTGATCGGCGTTTCGATCGACTCGCAGTTTACCCATCTGGCCTGGAAAAACACCCCCGTCAATAACGGCGGTATCGGTCAGGTAGGCTATCCGCTGGTAGCCGACATCAAGCATGAAATCTGCCGTGCCTATGATGTGGAAGCGGCAGGCGGCGTCGCTTATCGCGGCTCGTTCCTGATCGATGCCAACGGCGTGGTGCGCCATCAGGTGGTGAATGATCTGCCGCTGGGTCGCAATATCGATGAAATGCTGCGCATGGTCGACGCGTTGCAATTTCACGAAACACACGGTGAAGTTTGCCCGGCCGGCTGGAATAAAGGCAAGGCCGGCATGAATGCATCGACAGCCGGTGTCGCGCAATATCTGGCCGATCACGCCCAGGAGCTGTAAGCTTGCAGAGCAGGGCAGATGACTTTTGCCCTGCTTCTGCATCACGCCAAGTCAGGGAGCGTATCCATGCATGAATTTCTGGTAGCCCTGGTTGCGGCAATTGTCCCCTGGACTGAGGCGGCGGGTATTGCCATCGTCATGTGGGGCGCGATAGAAGGGCTGGCCAAACTGGCAGGACGATTCAGGTCGCTGCTGGACAGCTCAATAGAACTCATCCCCATTAGTCGCATTCGCTTAGCCATAGGCGAAAAAATCGCGCTGGGACTGGATTTCTTTCTGGCCGGCGACATCATCCAGACCATCATTATCCCGAGCTGGGAGTCCCTCGCCATTCTTGGCGGCATCGTGATTATTCGTACTGTCATCGCTTTTTTCCTCAATCGGGATATCAAAGAATTTTCCGAAAAATAGCGTGGTCGTGACGCGCAGTTTTAAAACAGGCTGTTAAAGGGCTGTTAAAATCTCCTCTTTGTTCCGGCGGTTCGTCATGCTGATCCTGTTTGTTTCGCTCTACTTGTTGTTGTCCATCGGTATCGGTATTTATGCCGCGACACGGGTGCACAGCGCCCGCGATTTCGTGGTGGCGGGGCGCGCTTTGCCGCTGCCTGTCGTGACCGCGACGGTGTTCGCTACCTGGTTTGGCGCGGAGACGGTGCTGGGAATTTCCGCAACCTTCGTCAAGGAAGGCTTGAGCGGCGTGGTGGCTGACCCGTTCGGCGCGAGTATGTGTCTGATTATCGCCGGGCTGTTTTTTGCCGGACGCCTGTATCGCCTGAACCTGCTCACCATAGGCGATTATTATCGTGCGCGTTATAACCAAACGGTCGAGCTGGTGATGACCCTCTGCATCATGGTGTCCTATCTGGGCTGGGTGGCGGCGCAGCTGACGGCTCTGGGACTGGTGTTTAATCTGGTCACTGACGGTGCGATTTCCCAGCACGCAGGCATGGTGATCGGCACAGTTATCGTGCTGTCCTATACGATGTTCGGCGGGATGTGGTCGGTGGCGCTGCTCGACTTTGTGCAGATGACGGTCATCATGGCCGGAATGCTGCTGATCGCGGTATTGGTCAGCCAGGATGCGGGCGGCGTGAGCCATGTCATCATCCATGCGCACGAGTCCGGTCGGCTGCAACTGCTGCCGCAGGGCGGCTATGAAGTCTGGATTCCTTTTGCGGGCGCCTTGCTCACCATGATGTTGGGATCCATCCCGCAGCAGGACGTGTTTCAGCGCATGACCTCTGCCCGTGATGAGAAGACGGCGGTGAGGGGCACGCTGCTGGGCGGGGTGTTGTATTTCGGCTTCGCCTTTGTGCCCATGTTCCTGGCCTATTCTGCGACGCTGATCGATCCTGTATTTTTCGGCGAGCTGATTGAGCAGGACTCACAGCGGGTATTGCCCACGCTGATTTTGCAGCACACGCCCCTGATAGCCCAGGTGTTCTTCTTCGGCGCATTGCTCTCGGCGATCATGAGCACGGCATCGGCCACGCTGCTCGCCCCTTCGGTGATGTTTACCGAAAATATCCTCAAGCATTTTGCGCTCAGACACATGAGCGACGGCCAGATGTTGCGCACCATGCGCATCATCGTCGTGACCTTCGGCTGCATCGTGCTGTGGTTCGCGCTCAATTCGAATGAGAGCATCTTCAAAATGGTGGAGAATGCCTACAAGATCACGCTGGTGGGCGCGTTCGTGCCGCTGGCTTTCGGCCTTTACTGGAAACGGGCCAATAACCAGGGAGCGCTGCTGTCCATTGTTCTGGGACTGGGATCATGGCTTTTGATGGAAGCATTCTATACAGGCGCCATCTGGCCGCCGCAACTGGCAGGTTTGCTGATGAGTGTGGCCGGCATGCTGACGGGATCTTTATTGCCGAATCTGATGCGCCGCCATCATCCTGTGCACGCCAAAATGTAGCCTGTGTCATCATACTGTCATAAATTATTCATATTCTGGCATTCTCAACTGAAGGAGTAAACATGAGTGCTAAGATTCTGATTGTGGAAGATGAACCGGCGATACAGGAATTGCTGGTTTTTAATGTCACGCAAGCGGGCTTTGTGGCATTGCGCGCAGGGGACGCGGAAGAGGCATGGCAGCAGATACGCGACCATGCGCCCGACCTTATTTTGCTGGACTGGATGTTGCCCTCCACCAGTGGTATTGTGCTGGCCAGACAACTGCGCAGCGAGGCGCAAACCCGCGACATTCCGATCATTATGCTGACCGCCCGGGGGGATGAGCGCGACAAGGTGCTGGGACTGGAGTCAGGGGCGGACGATTATATTACCAAGCCCTTTTCGCCGCGTGAGTTGATGGCGCGGATACGCGCCGTGATGCGCCGCCATATTCCTACCTTGTCAGATGAAAAAGTGGCCGCCGGCGGACTGGAGTTGTCACCGACTTCCCACCGGGTCATGGCTCTGGGGCAGGCTATTGAGCTGGGGCCTACGGAGTTTCGTCTGTTGCATTTTTTCATGACGCATCCTGAGCGCGTCTACAGCCGCACGCAATTGCTCGACCAGGTGTGGGGTACGCAGGTGTTTGTCGAGGAACGCACGGTGGACGTGCATATCCGGCGTTTGCGCGCGTCCCTGGAAGCCAGTACCCTGGATAGTCTGATCCAGACTGTGCGCGGCAGCGGTTATCGTTTTTCGACCAATTAGAGAGTGAATGCCTTGCCTGATTTCTGGATACGCGTGAGTTTACCCATACTGTACAGTGCGCTGGCCGCATTGCTGGTATGGGCTATATTTTCGGCTGTCTATGCGCTGTCGTTCATGGTGCTGGTATTGCTGATGCTGATCGCGTATCGCGCGCGGCAATTGTACAAGCTGGTGCGCTGGCTCAACGATGCGCGTCTGGAAACCGTCCCGGAAGCCGGTGGTGTCTGGGACGAGGTGTTCGTGAGTCTGTACAGGATGGTCAAACGCCATAACCTGACCAAAAAGGAATTGGCCGACGAGTTGCAGCATATCGAACAGGCTACCGCAGCGTTTCCCGAAGGGGTGGCGAGTCTTAATGAGCTCAACCGTATCGAGTGGTGTAACCCGCTGGCAGAACTGCATTTCGGCCTGAATGCACAGCGCGATATCCAGCAGGACATCACTTATCTGGTGCGCCAGCCGGAATTCTTTGAATATCTGCATGCGGGTGAGTTTGCCGAGCCGCTGGTGATGAAGGCTGCGCGCCATGACGAAATGCTGTTGTCCATCGTGCTGGTTCCTTATGGTGGAAATAAACGGCTGCTGATCAGCCGGGACATCACGCAACTGGAACGCATTGAAACCATGCGCCGGGATTTCGTGGCGAATGTCTCCCACGAAATGCGCACGCCCTTGACTGTGGTGAATGGTTTTGTTGAAAACCTTCAGGATATGGACGATCTGAGCCATGAGAATATACAGCGCGCTTTGCAACTGATGGCCGGGCAGACGCGACGCATGGATCATCTGGTGTCGGACTTGCTGACTTTGTCTCGTCTGGAAAGCGATGATCATCCCTTGCAGGCAGAGATGGTCGATATGCAATCGCTGCTGGATGAAGTTTACCGGGACGGACAAATGTTGAGTGCGGGTCGCCACCAGCATAGTCTGGACGTGACCGGAGTTGCCAGGTTGCTGGGAAATCGCGACGAGCTGCGCAGTGCCTTTGGCAATCTGGTCAGCAACGCGGTACGTTATACGCCTGAGGGCGGGACGATAAAATTACGCTGGGATCTGCGTGGAGATAAGCCGGTATTCTCGGTCAAGGACAGCGGTATCGGTGTCGAAGCGCAGCATATTCCGCGCCTGACCGAGCGTTTTTACCGGGTGGATCGCAGCAGGTCACGCGAGACGGGCGGCACCGGCTTAGGGTTGGCGATCGTCAAACACATCGCCCTGCGTCACCAGGCTCGTCTGGAAATTGTCAGCGAAGAGGGGAGTGGCAGCACCTTTTCGCTGGTGTTTCCGGAAAAACGAGTCGCATAAAAACCGGTTTTCAGTTTTCAGTTAACCGTGAACTGCAAACTGTGAACTTACCTTATATGGCCGTGAAACTGACGCGCTCATAATCGAGGCCGAGTTCCACACTAAATCCCAGTTTAACCAGGATAAGTTGCCCGTCCTGCTGCAATACTTCGATCAGTCGGCCAGCCTCGAACCAGTCTCGCGGGATGATCAGGCTGGCGGGTGTTTTGATTGTAGGCAGCGCTTCCAGGAGAATAGCCGGTGCATCGGGCTTGGCAGGGGTTTTGCCGGGTAATCCTATACTCACCGCCTGAGAGCGACCGTGGAAGTACCTGACGCCAATTTGCAGCTGACCGATGGCCGTGACCTTTACCCAGACGGTGGCCGCCAGGGTGAACTGACGCGATTTTTCGCCGCGAAGGGCTATCAGTTGTCGGCTTTTGAGTCGCTCACCGTCGGCATCAATGCGGATCAGGCATGCGCCCATCACGCTTTCATTTTTTATCTGCCAGTTTTCCAGCGGGAACATAGCACCTATGTCTGCCACGACACCCTTGTCCTGGGGGCGCGCATGACCAAGCGTTGCAATTTGTCTGACAGCCAGACTGTCGATCCCGCAGTTACGGTCGCGCGGAGCGAAAGGTTTTTCGGATAAATGTGCGTAGATGATTTCAGGTTTGCAGCAAACCCTGGCATGGATCGCAACGGGTTTTTGTTCATATGCGCGCGCTTGCTCGTCCTCGCACCAGCATTGATGCAACAAAGTGATGAACTCTATGCATGCCTGCGTATCTCGTATGTCGCCCAGGCCCACCTGCAAGGGGGTTTGGCCTTGCCGCAGCAGGATGGTTTTTACCCGCAGCAGCTTGCTCAACGGCACTATTTCCAGATAACGCATCGCGTCGTGCTGTACTACCGTTTCAATTCTTTGCAGTCCCTTTGCGCCTGACAAGTCCACCGCCAGGGGTTTCGAGTCATTCTTGCTCAGGGCATAGCAGCGCGACAGAGGAGTGCTGCTGACCCACACCGATAGCCAGCGATCCATCTGCTGTATTTGCCATCGCGTCATTCTGGCAGGATTGCTAAAACAGGTCAGCAATGTTTTGACGTAACTGTTGACACAAGTATGACGCAGGTCCGGGTTAAGCGGGTCGGGAACTTCGGTTTGATGAAATCCGCGCTGTTCCGAGTAGGCATACAGTTCATGCAGTTGATGCCATAGCTTGTCATGAAATTCATAACCTGATCTGGTGTATTCGATAATTTCCAGGCCGCAGTAGTGCAAGGCGCGCTGGCACAGTATTGCTGTGTGATTCGCCAGCGTCTTCTCGCCTGCGATACATGACTGTATGCAGCGTTGATAAGCCGTGACCATTGCCTGCCAGAGCTGAACGATGGACAAGAAGATCATCAGTTCGCTCTCGTTATAAGGCAGCGGCTTGTCTATGAGTTTTTTGGCAAAGTCATGCTGTACATAAGCTACGGTTTCCCGGAGAATTTCGAGAGTATTAAACCGCTCCAGGCCGCGCATCGGATAACGGTTTAACTCGTTTATCTGAGTGAGCAGCTGACTTTGCGCCAGTTGTAAATTGGTCAGCTGGAATTGACTGACCCATTTGGCGCAACTGGCCGCATCCTTGAAAACAGGATTCGCGCGGTCATCAGTCGGTTCAAGTGGCAGAGTCAGCATAGAGGCCAGTTTTCGGTTTTCAGTCTTCGGTAAGCCGCAGGTTGCGAACTGTAAACCGGAAACTTCAAACCGTAAACCTATAATAGAACTCTTTCGATTCCGCCGTTGTTTGCCTTGTTTACAAAATCCGGCAACCAGTTCTCGCCCAGCAGATGTTTGGCCATTTCCACCACGATGTAGTCAGAGCTTGTGCCACTGTCTTCATTATAGCGGGAGAGTCCCTGCTGACAGGCAGGGCAGGAGGTAAGAATCTTTATCTCACCGGAGAAGCCATCCGCGCGCAGTGCCTCCGCGCCACGGCGCATCTCTTCTTCCTTGCGGAAGCGTACCTGGGTCGCGATGTGAGGCTGTGCGACGCCAAATGTGCCCGACTCTCCGCAGCAGCGTTCGTTGATCGGCACATGCACGGCCATCAGCGTGTCCACTACCTTTTGCGTCTGATAGGTTTTCATCGGCGAGTGACACGGCTCGTGGTACATATACCGCGTGCCTTCAACTCCCGCAAGCGCGACATTTTTCTCCAGCAGGTATTCATGTATATCGAGCAGCCGGCAACCGGGGAAGATCTTGTCGAACTGATATTTTTGCAATTGATCCATGCAGGTTCCGCACGACACGATCACCGTCCTGATGTCCAGATAGTTTAAGGTGTTGGCCACGCGATGGAACAGTACGCGGTTGTCGGTGGTGATTTTTGCGGCCTTATCGCCCTGTCCGGAGGCATTTTGCGGATAGCCGCAGCATAAATAGCCCGGCGGCAGGACGGTAATGGCACCCGTTTCATACAGCATGGCTTGCGTGGCAAGCCCCACCTGACCGAATAATCGCTCGGAGCCGCAGCCTGGGAAGTAAAACACCGCTTCTGACTCTTCGCTCGAACGGTTCGGGTTGCGAATGATCGGGATGACGCTGTTATCTTCGATGTCGAGCAGCGCGCGGGAGGTCTTCCTGGGCAAATTGCCGGGCATAGGTTTGTTGATGAAGTGGATTACCCGGGCCTGAAGAGGCGGCTTGCCCACTGTTGCGGGCGGATGTGCCAGCTGTTTTCTGAACAGTCCCAAGCGACGGCCTATGGCATGCGCCATGCGTTGCGCCTTGTACGACCATTCGATCATCACTTTACGCATCAACTGGATGGTCAGCGGATCGGTGGTGTTCAGATACAGCATGGAGGTGGCCGCAATCGGATTGAATTTCTTTTTCCCCTGCTTGCGCAGGAAGTTGCGCATGGCCATCGAGACATCGCCGAAGTCGATGTTCACCGGGCACGGGTTCAGGCACTTGTGACATACGGTACAGTGATCGGCTACATCGTTGAACTCGTCGAAATGCTGGATGGAAATGCCGCGACGCGTCTGTTCCTCGTACAAAAAGGCCTCGACCAGCAAGGAGGTGGCGAGTATTTTGTTGCGCGGAGAATAGAGCAGGTTGGCGCGCGGCACGTGAGTGGTGCATACCGGTTTGCACTTGCCGCAGCGCAGGCAGTCCTTGATCGAATCGGCAATCTCGCCCAGTTCGCTCTTCTCCAGAATCAGACTTTCGAGTTCCATCAAATTGAAGCTGGGCGTGTACGCGCGAGCCAGATTGCTGCCGGGCAATAATTTTCCCTTGTTAAACCGTCCTTCAGGATCGACTTTTTGTTTGTAGGCAATGAACGGCGCGATTTCATGTTCGTCCAGATAATCATACTTGGTGATACCGATGCCGTGCTCGCCGGAAATCACACCGCCCAGATCTTTTGCCAGCTGCATGATCCGATCAACGGCGGCATAGGCTTGTTGCAGCATCTCGTAGTTGTCCGAGTTGACCGGAATGTTGGTATGCACGTTGCCATCACCCGCATGCATGTGCAGCGCTACAAACACGCGGCTTTTGAGAACCTGCTGATGTATCGCCGTGCAGCGCTCGATCACGGGCTGATAGGTGCTGCCGCTGAAAATATGCCGCAGCTCGTCGCGCAGCTCACGTTTCCACGAGGCGCGGAGGGTGTGATCCTGAAGAGCCTCGAACACGGTTGCCAGTTTGCTGTTTTCGGTTTCCGGTAAAGCGTTTATCGTAAACCGGGAACTGTCCTTGTCTAAATTTTCCTTGAGCCATGTCCAGCGACGGCGCACGTCCGAGAGCAACTGGCGCGCTTCCTGCGGGCGATTACCCAGCAGCTCGGCATCCCCCAGCTGCTTGTCGTCCTGATAATACAGCGGTAAATCCCCTGCGAAAAATTCATCCAGCGCGCCCAATAAATCGAGCTTATTCGTCAGCGACAGCTCGATGTTGATGCGTTCCACGCCGTCGCAGTAGTCTCCCATGCGTGGCAGCGGGATCACCACGTCTTCGTTGATTTTGAAGGCATTGGTATGCTTTGCGATAGCGGCGGTGCGCGCCCTGTCCAGCCAGAATTTTTTGCGAGCCTCGGCTGACACGGCGATGAAGCCTTCTCCCTGGCGCAGGTTGGCCAGGCGCACGATTTCCGATGCGGCCATGGCCGCCGCGTCGGCGTCATCGCTCACGACATCGGCGACCAGCACCATCTTGGGGCGCGTGCCGCGACGGGATTTCGTCGCATAGCCGACCGCCTTGAGGTAGCGTTCGTCCAGATGCTCCAGACCCGCAAGATAAACCTGAGAAGGGGGGAGGGAGAAGGGGGAAGGGTTATCCGCGCGCGGTTTGAAAAGTTCGGTAATTTCGACTATAGCGGGTACGGCGTCCCTGACCTGGCCGAAAAACTCCAGGCAAACGGTGCGGGTGTGCGTGTGGGCGCGGTGCAGGATGAAGCGCGCCGAGGTGATGATGCCGTCGCAGCCTTCTTTTTGAATGCCGGGCAGCCCTGAGAGGAATTTGTCGGTGACATCCTTGCCCAGGCCGGCCTTGCGAAACGCGCTGCCGGCTATTGTTAAAATTTCAGGCTCACCGTGTGGCGTCTTGCCGTCCACTTCGAAACGGCTGATGCGAAAGCGGGTGACCGCCACATCGTGGATCTTGCCCAGATTATGATCGAGCCGCTCGACGGTCATCCACAGCCCGTCGGGTGTGACCATGCGCCAGGATGCCAGGTTGTCCAGCGCAGTACCCCATAACACCGCTTTCTTGCCGCCCGCGTTCATGGCGACATTGCCGCCGATGCAGGACGCGTCAGCGGAGGTCGGGTCGACCGCGAATACAAGGTTGTTGTTTTCCGCCGCTTCCATCACGCGTCTTGTGACGACCCCGGCGCCGCAATGGATGGTCGCGTAGGGTTCAGTCAGTCCCGGCAGGACGAGTCGCTCAATGTTCGATATGGCGTCGAGTTTTTCGGTGTTGATGACGGCCGAGAATTTGTCTAGCAGCACAGCGCCCCCCGTGTAACCTGTGCCGCCGCCTCTTGGCACTATGGTTAATTTGAGCGCTATACAGGTGCGCACCAGGGCGGCTATTTCCTCTTCCGTGTCAGGATGCAGCACCACGAAAGGATATTCCACTCGCCAGTCGGTCGCATCGGTGACGTGAGAGACGCGCGCCAGACCGTCAAACTGGATATTGTCCGCGCGGGTGATGCGGCTCAATTCCCGCAGCGCGCGTTTACGCAAACGCAGAGTCTGTTCGAATTCGTCGGAAAATTTATCGACGGCGCTGCGGGCTGATTCAAGCAGGCGCAGAACCAGCTGGTTATCCTGTCGGCGCTCATCTATCGCATTGAGCCTGTGATGCAGCGCCTCAATCAGTGCTCCGCGCCGTTTCTTGTTGCCTAATAAATCATCCTGCAAATACGGATTCCGCGAGACCACCCAGATGTCGCCCAGTACCTCGTAGAGCATCTGCGCCGAGCGGCCGGTGCGGCGTTCGGCTCTTAAGGTGTTGATGATGCCCCAGGCTTCAGCGCCTAACAGGCGCTGAACGATCTCCCGGTCGGAGAACGAGGTGTAGTTATAGGGGATTTCACGCAATCGTACGGTCATGATGTTCCTTTGCCCTGTAGAATCCATCAGGAATGACAAAGCTGATGGATCATTCGGCTTTATTTGTCTGACGCGTATTTTACCTGATTGCAGCGCGACGCTCGACCCTGACCTGATTGCGGCTAAAATAAAGCATGGATACTCAACCCGATACGGTGCGCGTTTTTTTCGCGCTCTGGCCGACAAAAGCCGAACAAAGTGCGCTGGACAACTGGCAGGTGACGTTAAAAGCCACTTCCGGCGGGCGCGTGATGCGCGCCGATACGCTGCATGTTACGCTGGTTTTTTTAGGCGATGTGGACGCAGCGCGTCTGGAGGCCTTAAAACTGGCCGCCGCCGAAGTCCGTGCGCAACGGTTTGCCCTGGACCTCGATGAGGCCAGATACTGGGGGCACAACCATGTTGTGTATGCGGCACCCCGGCTGATTGCGCCGCAACTGGCCGTGCTGGTGAGTCGTCTTGAACAAAATCTGATCCGGCATCGCTTTGAGTTTGAGCAAAGAGCATACACGCCGCACGTCACACTCTTGCGCAATGCACGGGATGAACCGCTCCCCGAAATGAAGCCTGTGCGCTGGCAGGTGCGGGAATTTGTCTTGTTGCAGTCGGCGCCGCATAATGGAGGCGTGCAGTACCGGGTTATGGCACGTTTCCCCTTGGTATGAAACACGTGTCGCGATTCGCATGCGTTGGGTAATGATCAATTTTCGATGAAAAAATATTTCAGATTTAAAGTGTTAGTGTCTGTCCTGTCAGGTGTGTGTCTGGTTTTACCGGCCTATGCTGACGGCGATGGTTTTTCGCTGTGCGCGAAGACTTTTCCGAATGACGATGTCGGACGGCTCAAATGTTTCGATAAGGCGGCAAGCCCGGCTATCGTGTCCGTTCTGTTGCCCGCAGCCGCGCCTCGCGAGGATGAAAATGCAGTGCCGGTCAGGTCGCCCGTCGCTAAGCGATCCTATCTGACCAGAACCTGGAATCTGGACGACAAAACCAGTCACGACGAAACCCGGTTGGGTCGTCTTGTGCCGCACCGGCAAAGTTATCTGATGATGAGTAAATCGAGCAACGTCAACGGCTCGCCCGCCTCGCCCTCAGCCGGTCACCGCACGCTTGCGCCTCTGGATCTTGATGCGCTGGAATCCAAATTCCAGTTGAGTTTCAAGGCGGACATCGGCAGCCAGAGGGATATTAATATCTGGGGTTTCAAGACGATGCGCGTGTGGGGGGCCTATACACAGCAATCCAACTGGCAGGTGCTCAATGCGCGAAATTCTTCGCCCTTTCGCGAAACCAATTACGAGCCGGAGCTGATCGCCACGTTCGGTACAGGCAATGAATCGGGATTGAAACTGGTCAATCTGGGTGTTGCGCACCAGTCGAACGGACATCGTGTGCCCGAATCGCGCAGCTGGAACCGCGTGTATGTGCAAGGTGGCTGGGAATGGAACAACAGCACCTCCATCCTGGCGCGCGGCTGGTATCGGATTCCTGAAAACCCCACGAAGGACGACAACCCTGATATTACGTCTTATGTCGGTCTGGCCGAACTGGTTGCGCGCTGGGAGCCTGCCGATAAATCGCAGGCAGTGCTCATCTTGTTGCGCAATAATTTAAGCTGGGTGCAAAATCGCGGCTTTGTCCAGTTCGACTGGGCATTGCCGATTGCGCTGGGCAATGCCTCACGCGTGCATGCGCAAATTACGTCAGGTTTTGGTGAGAGCCTGATCGACTACAATCATCGCCAGACTACGTTTGGCCTGGGTTTTTCATTCAGAGAGTGGTAAATATGGATCTTCCTGTACTAACGCATTATCAACGCATCGGCGGGGCGGAAAAAATCCATGCGCTGGTGGATCGCTTTTACGCATTGATGGACGAACTGCCGGAAACCTACGGCATACGCAAGATGCATGACGAAAGTTTGCAGGGCGCGAACGATAAGTTGTTCAAGTTCCTGTCCGGCTGGTTAGGCGGGCCACAGCTGTTCATACAGGAGTTCGGTGAGCCGTTTTTGCGACGCAGGCATCTGCCGTTTGCAATAGGCCAGACGGAGCGGGATCAGTGGATGTTGTGCATGAATCAGGCTCTGAGTGAGGTAGTGGGCGATGAGGCGCTGCGCGTCGAACTCTCGCTCTCCTTGCATCAGCTCGCCGATCACATGCGCAACAAGGCAGGGTGACCTGGAGCAGGATTCAGGATTCAGGATTCAGGATTCAGGATTCAGGATTCAGGATTCAGGATTCAGGATTCAGGATTCAGGATTCAGAATTCAGGATTCAGGCGACTCGACCTCGCTGCCGCTCGGGACTCGAACAGTGCGCGCCTGAACCCGCCGCTTGTTTATTCAGACGTTTCGGGGTCTACCAGTGAATTGTAGATGACGACCAGGTCTTGACATCACGCTTTTTGACACATGTCACAACCTCTGTTCAACCGTGAACAAGCCAATCAAGGGGGTGCGATAAACCGTTATGTCAAGACCCCGAACCCCATTGGCAACACCAAACAGCTTGCCAAATGCCGAGACAGCCGATTCGAGACTGTTGGCGGCAACGCTGGATTCAGCCTTGAGAATGTCGGTGATGATAGTCAAACCATCGGGATCACTATTCAGCGTGGAATCGAGCTTGGCTAACAGGTTGTAGACGGCAAGGGAATCGGTGAGCTTGACGATGGAGTGGTTCGCCACGAGCACTCCTTCTTCAATAAAAACATTCTGTGTTGCTCCAAACATCTGGCCGAGCCCGGCAGTAACATCTATCCCGCCTTCGCCAACAATATTGGTGATTTTAGAGGCAACGATGGCAGCGCTTATCGCGGGATTTACACCGAGCAAGCCACTTTCTCCGGGCGCGTTGTAAGTTGTGATGTCCGCCACATTGCCAGTTCCAGATTGCTGCACCAGCGATGCCAACAAAGTTGCCACATGTCCACCAAGACTGTGTCCAGTAAAGTGGATAGTCGCGGCTGGATCGGTTATTCCGCCCAACCCAATATTTTCAGGGAGTGTTTGGTTTTCTAAGTCAGACCGGAAGATATTGACGGCAACATCCAGCGTCCCGCTCGTAACCGGGTTGTCCAACAGCACCGTAAATGATCCGCGATAAAGTTCGCAAAGCTTGTCCTTTTCCGCTTGTGAATAGCTTACTTGCGTGCCCGGTGGGGTAACGAGTTGTTTGTAGTAACGGTAGGCGCTGATGACCTGTTCATAGGCTGCTCCCTGTAGGGACACACTAATCGCATCCGTGTTCAGTAAGTCCGCTATGGCTCCGGTCAAGTTCTGGAGGAATGTGGGTTCCGTGCCGCGCACGGCAATGGTGTAGTCGTTCGCTGCGCTGTTGCTCTTGAACACCGTCGCGGAAAATCCCGTCCAGTCGTTCGGCTTGTAACTGATAAAGCTATAGCCGTTGGCGGGATCGGTGAAGGCGGTGGCTTGAGTGGGGGCGAAAAGTTTATCACCCGCCATCAATGCACAGTCAAGTTCAAATTTTGTAGCCATGGTTGTTTCTCCTTGAAAAAATAAATTGCGAAATTATTTTGTCTTGCGATCCATCATTCGCTTGCCAGTAGAATCACCTGGGCCAACCCACATCCCTTTGTAGTAAACCATTTCATAGCATCCTCCCGCCGCATACTGATACGGCTCTCGCAGGATGGTTTTGTATTCAGGCTGCGTCAGCTCGCCATTGAGTTGCTTAATTGTTTCTGCCGGGATGAGACTCTTTCCAACTCTTTCCGCTTCATCATCGGGGCTAGAAATAATCAAGTTCGGCGTTTTGATTTCTAATGGCAACTCTGACAACTGGATACGCTTCCATTCTTTACCTTCATACCTGAAGAGCACATAAGGCGGATTGGGTCTACCCCATTTGTTATAAGAAAGACATCCCATCGGGGTAGCCACGATGTAAACCCTATCCTGAACAATATCGAGCAGTATTGGCTTGAAATCGGCTAAGCCTATGTCTTCACTGAACGCTGTTTTCCAAGTAACACCCTCATTGGTAACTGGCAACGTAAATGCCAAACTTTGTTCTTTGATCGGCGGCGATTGCCCGATTTCATGCCGTCCGCCACGATCAACCGACCGCGCCACAATGATCTTGCTACCATCATGCAACTGCACTTCCTCTTTCCAGCTTCTCGAACAAGCACTCATGCTTACCCCCATCATCAAGATCAATCCCAGTTTCGCGATTCGCTTTAGCCAAAGTTGAATGACTCTCATGCCGCCATCCTATCTGTCTGATTTATGTCATCATTCGCCGCTGCGATGCTGAGAATTAAAGAGGTCAGCTTCGAATTACCTGTCCTGGACTCTTTTTTCATTTCGTTGTCTCCCTGGTGTTCCTGGTTAATTCAAATGTGGGCGCAGGGGGGGCGGTCTGGAAAAGATGCTTTTGTTCATCTCAAGGCCAAGCCGCCCGCGCATGTAAAAAATCTGTGCGGACTGGATTAGGTGCTTTATTTCCTTTTGCGGCAAGTGGGATTTGAAAGAGATGAGTGCGCCAAAAGTTGTTGCCGTTGCGTGGCGGGAAATGGAGGGCTCCTTCTCTTCCTCTTTCCCCCTTCCCCCTTGCCACTCCCCCTTTTTCCATAATATTTTTCTTAATGCTGCCGCGCTTCATGTGGCGCGTTATAATCCGCCTTTCGTCCTTCTGTGCGGTGTTACCGCCATATCTACATGTCCCTTGCCAAGACTTATACCCTCGCCGATGTAACCCGCTGGTACAGCATGCACGAGTTGCACAAGGCCAAGGCCTACCTGAATTCGATCACGCAATTGTCCGTGCAGGCAGGGAAAATTTCAGCGCAGGTGAAGGGGACGGCAAAACATCCTTATTTTGTCGAGATTTTTTTCGAAGATGATCTGGCAGGCGCGCCCGGCATCAAGCCGATGTGCAGCTGTCCTGTCGGATACAAGTGCAAACATACGGCAGCCGTGTTGCTCACAGCCTTGTCGCTGCCGCGCACCCCTGTCGTGAACCCGGCGTTGCTCGAATGGGTCGAGGCTTTTCGCAAGGCGCAGGCGGCACCTGTAAAGAAGAAGGCCAAGCCCGTGCAGCGGAGCGAGCGCTTATGTTACGTGCTGATGAAGTCTATCCATTCTGAGAGTTACTTTATCGGGACGTACAAGGCGAAGATGTCGGCTGACGGGCAATTGCAGGGGGGGATGGAAGAGTGGAGCAATGTGGAGCGCGCGTTAATCAAGCCCCCGCAGTTCGTCAGCGATGAGGATTTGCCCATTCTGCGTCTGTTGTGGAAACAGCGCGAAAAATACGATGGCAATATTGCCATGGGTAAGCTGGGTGGCGAAATTCTGGCAAGCTTGCTCGAATGCGGGCGGTTTTTCTGTATGGAAAGAATCGCGACGAATCGTTTTGTGCAGTCGCCGCCCGTGCGGTTAAAACAAGGCGAGGTGCGAGAGGCCAGGCTGGACTGGGGGGCGGATGAATCCGGGCGCATGGTGCCCAGGATTATCAGAAGTGGCGCCGCCGTGGTGGTATTGCCCCTGCCTGATGCGACCTGGTATCTGGATACCCGTTCGGGTGAGATAGGCCATTTGAAGCTGGCTCAGACGCCCGCGCAAATCGCCCAGTTGCTGAGCATGCCGCCGCTGCGGGAAATCGATGTTCCTGTGGTGACGCAGATGTTGCGCGAAATGGTGCCTGATCTGCCCGCGCCCAGCACCAGCCGGTTGCGCGCGCTCGACGCTCATCTTAAACCCAGGCTGCTGTTGGATACATCGCTGCCCGCCTATATGGGGCGTTATCGTCATTATGCCTTCGGTACCCAGGTGCGCGACTGGGCTTGTGTCGAATTCAGTTACGGGGAGGCGGTACTCCCGCCCGAACATCCGGGTGAATTCGTTACCTTGAAAAATGGCGAAACGGTGCGTGTGACGCGGGACTTGAAGCAGGAGCAGCGTTTTATTCAGTCGCTCTCAGGCTATGGCCTGGAAGAGATGTCCCGTTTCGGCATGGCCGGCGCCATCCCTGACCAGACGATGTACGGGCTGGAGAGCGAGAAAGCCTGGCCCTCGTTTATGCAGCTGACAGTGCCCAAAATGGAAAAGGCAGGCTGGGAGGTCGTCATTCCTCAGGGCTTTCGTCACCACATCCTGGAGGTCGAAGCCTGGGTGGGCGAGTTCGACGAACAGGAAGATGGCTGGTTCAGCCTGAACATGGGAATCGTGGTTAACGGTCAGCGCCTGGCGCTGGCGCCCCTGCTGCATGAATTGTTCAAGGTGGATGGCCGCTGGCTCGACGCCCTTCTTCTGGAGAAGATGAAGAATGACGAGGCGATCGAGTTGCAATTGCCCGATGGCGGTCGCGTAAAGGTTCAGGCGGAGCGCATCAAACCGCTGGCACGCACTCTGATCGAATTGTTTGACGGGAAAGCGGGGGGCGAGGAAATTCGTCTGTCCCGTTATGATGTGGCGCGCATCGATGCGTTAGCCGGGATGGAGCGCTGGCAGTTCAAGGGCGTGGATGCGGTGGCAGGTCTTGCACACAAACTCAAGGATACGGCAGGTATTCAGGCGGTGCTGCCGCCCGAAGGATTTGCGCTGCAATTGCGCCAATATCAGTTGGAAGGTCTGGCCTGGCTGCAATTTTTGCGTGAACAGGGCTTAGCCGGTATCCTGGCGGACGACATGGGGCTGGGGAAAACTGCCCAGACTCTGGCGCATCTGCTGCTGGAGAAACAATCGGGGCGCATGGACAGGCCGTCGCTGGTCGTTCTGCCAACCTCATTGATCTTTAACTGGAAACGAGAAGCGCAACGATTCGCGCCCGAGCTCAAGATGTTGTCCTTGCACGGCAAGCAAAGAGCCGAGCATTTTCCGCTGATCGCCTGTCACGACGTGATTCTCACCACCTATCCCTTGCTGTGGCGGGACGAGGCGGCCTTGCTGGAACACAATTATCATCTGTTGATTCTGGATGAGGCGCAAACGGTTAAAAACGTATCTAGCCAGGCAGCACAAGTGGTGCGCAGGCTCAACGCCCGGCACAGATTGTGTCTGACCGGTACGCCGCTGGAAAATCATCTGGGCGAATTATGGGCGCAGTTTGACTTTTTGCTGCCAGGCTTGCTGGGCGACGCCAAAAGTTTTACCAAGACCTGGCGCACCCCGATCGAAAAGCATGGCAACCGGCCGCGCCGCGACCTGCTGGCTCAGCGCGTGAGGCCTTTCATCATGCGCCGCCGCAAGGAAGATGTGGCGACGGAATTGCCGCCGAAGACGCTGATTGTGCGTACCGTCGAATTGTCCGGCGGCCAGCGTGACCTGTACGAGACGGTGCGTATTGCGATGGATCAGCGGGTGCGCGAGGAAATCGCAGAAAAAGGTTTTGCGCGCAGTCATATCATCATTCTCGATGCGCTGCTCAAGTTGCGCCAGGTGTGTTGCGATCCGCGTCTGTTGAAACTGACCAGCGCCAAAAAGGTCAGGGAGCACGCCAAGCTCGACTTGCTGATGGAAATGTTGCCCGAACTGGTGAGTGAAGGTCGGCGCATCCTGGTGTTTTCGCAATTCACCTCGATGCTGGAGCTGATCGAAGAGGAGCTGTCCAAAGAACAGCTCACTTATGTAAAGCTTACCGGCGAGACGCAAAACCGCGAAGAAGTGGTGCGTCGTTTTCAGGATGGCGAAGTGCCGATTTTCCTCATCAGCCTCAAAGCCGGCGGGGTGGGGCTGAATCTGACTACGGCCGACACGGTGATTCACTACGACCCGTGGTGGAACCCTGCCGTGGAAAATCAGGCGACTGATCGCGCGCACCGTCTGGGGCAGACCAAGAATGTGTTTGTCTATAAGCTTGTGGTGGCCGGGAGTATCGAAGAGAAAATTCTGGCGCTGCAAGAGAAAAAGGCGGAGCTGGCCGCCGGTATTCTGTCCGAAGATGGTGCCGGCTTGACCAAATTTGGTGAAGCCGACATCGCAGCGCTGCTAGCTCCCTTGCCTAAGGACGAGGAAGAATAAAGGCTGCGGGGCGGTCGGGAAGGTAAAGGGTGAAAGGGCGCTGGTGCAAGTGATCAATGTATATATAATGAACCCGTTTCAGCCCTCATCTGAAACTGTCCGCATATCTGGGATACAACCGACTAATCAAGGAGATATTCATGAAAAAATTGATCGCATTGGCTTGTTTGGGTTTCGCCGTCAGCTTTTCCACACCCGTTTTGGCGGGTGCGCAACAGGACAAAATGAAGGGTTGTAATGAGGAGGCCAAAGCGGACGACTTGAAAGGTGATGCGCGCCGTGCCTTTATGAGTAAATGCCTGAAAAAGGATTACACCCTGAAGGCTGCCGCCGCCAAGCCGGAAGCCAAGACGGAAGCTGCGGCAACCGCTCCGGCCGGGCAGCAGAATAAGATGAAAACCTGTAACGCGGATGCGGGCACTAAAGGACTCAAGGGAGATGAGCGCAAAGCGTTCATGAAGACCTGCCTGAAGGGCTAGTATTTTCGGGTTTTGAAAGCGGGGGGCGCATTCGTGCGCCTTTTTTGTTTTTTAGCCGCCGGTTCTGTCGGGCAATCCCGGTGTGTAGGGGTATAATCAGCGCACATGTTGCGGCACCTTAACTCAAAATATTCGATGATCAAAAAATTTCTAAAACGTGTTTTTACCCGGAAGGCTAAAGTAAAAACGGTCGGTAATGCCAAGGTGATTCCATTTGCCTTGCACGGCGTGCCGCGCGAGCAAATCAGCTATGGCGCCAGGCGTGTGACGGATGGCCTGCAGGCTGCGGGTTTTAAGGCTTACGTGGTCGGTGGTGCGGTGCGCGACCTGTTGCTGAGCAAGACGCCCAAGGATTTCGATGTGACGACCGACGCCACGCCTGAGGAAATCAAACGTGTGTTCAGGCGTTCGCGCATCATCGGGCGGCGTTTCAGGCTCGTACATGTGATGTTTGGCGAAGAGTTAGTCGAGGTTTCTACCTTCAGATGCATGATGGAAGAGGCGCAGACCGACGAGCATGGCCGTCTGCTGAGGGACAATGAATTCGGCGACATGGAGCAGGATGCGGCGCGTCGCGATTTTACGGCCAATGCCTTGTTCTACGATCCTGCCACGCAGGAGATTTTCGATTATCACAGAGGCTATGCGGATATTCGCGAGGGTGTGTTGCGCATTATCGGCGATCCGGAAGTTCGTTACCGGGAAGATCCGGTGCGCATGTTGCGCGCAGTGCGGCTGTCTGCCAAGCTGGGCATTACCCTCGATGATGCGACAGCCGCCCCGATTGGTCGGCTGAAGTCCTTGCTCGATAACGTCCCAGACGCGCGTATGCTCGACGAAGTGCTGAAGATGCTGTTGTCCGGTCATTCGGTCGCGTGCGTACAGGCTTTGCACAAGATGGAGCTGCATCATGGCCTGTTGCCGCTGCTGGACGTGATCATGGAGCAGCCGATGGGCGAGAAGTTCGTCATGCTGGCGCTGAAGAATACTGACGAGCGCATCCGTCAGGACAAGTCTGTCTCCCCCGCCTTCCTGTTTGCCGCATTGCTCTGGCACGAGGTGCTCAACAGCTGGAATGCGCTGGTTAAACAGGGCGAACGCCCCGTGGGTGCCATGCATACGGCGATGGACGATGTGCTGGCCCGGCAGAAGAAAAAGCTGGCCATCCCGCACCGCCACGATGCGGTCATGAAGGAAATCTGGTTGTTGCAACAGCGCTTCGAGCAGCGCGCCGGGCAGCGCCCGTATCGCCTGCTGGAGCAACCGCGTTTTCGTGCCGGTTTCGATTTTCTGTTGTTGCGCTGTGCCAGCAATGAAGTCGATAACGAGTTAGGCCTATGGTGGGATGAGTTTCAGGAGGCCAATGAAGCACGCCGTG
Organism: Gallionella sp.; assembly: GCA_028707275.1. GTDB lineage: Bacteria > Pseudomonadota > Gammaproteobacteria > Burkholderiales > Gallionellaceae > Gallionella. The sequence goes on from JAQTUP010000005.1 coordinate 178,434, forward strand.
CTGAAATGTTGCAGCCTGAGGGCCTGACCGGCGCAAAAAAACGCCGCCGCAAGCCGCGCAGAAAACCGGACGGCGAGCCGACACAGTGACGCTGCATGTTTGTTTTATCGGCATGGGCAGCAATCTGGGGGAGTCGTGCGATCAGTTGCGACAGGCCATGGCAGAACTCGGCGCCTTGCCCGGTACCCGGCTGCTGGCTTGCTCTTCTCTGTATCGCAGCGCCCCGGTGGGGTATCTGGACCAGCCTGATTTCGTCAATGCGGTCGCCAAAATCGAGACCCGTTTAACGCCGCAGGCGCTGCTCGCCGCCTTGCTGCATGTCGAACAGCATTACGGGCGCGAGCGTGCCTTTGTCAATGCGCCTCGCACGCTGGATCTGGACGTGTTGTTGTATGATGATTTGCAACTTCATGAGCACGGATTGACGATTCCTCACCCGCAGATGCACAGGCGTGCGTTCGTTTTGTTGCCTTTGCTCGACATTGCACCCGATTGCGTGATTCCGGGCATAGGTTCGGCGCGGCGCGCCATGCAAGATTGCCAGGATCAGGTGCTGGAAAAACTGGGAAACTAGGTACTTAATTGACAATGGATAATTGATAATTATATCCACTATCCACTATCCACTATCCACTATCCACTATCCACTCTTAAAACATGCGAACAACCTTAACCATACTCAAAGATATGCAAGGACGTGGCGAGAAAATCGCCATGCTCACCTGCTATGACGCGAGCTTTGCGGCCTTGCTCGAAACCTCCGGCGTGGACGTGTTGCTGGTGGGCGACTCGCTGGGGATGGTGTTGCAGGGGCATGAGTCCACTTTGGCGGTGACGCTTGCTGATATGATTTATCACACGGCATGTGTGGCGCGCGGCGCATCGAGGGCGTTCATCGTCGCGGACATGCCGTTTGGCACCTCCCAGGTCAGCGCCGAAAAAACTTTTGAGCATGCGGTCGGGTTGATGGCGGCGGGCGCGCAGATGGTCAAGCTCGAAGGCGGCGCATCGATGACGGATACGGTGCATTTTCTGACCTCGCGCGGCATTCCTGTCTGTTCGCATATCGGCCTGACCCCTCAATCTGTACACCAGTTGGGCGGGTATCGCGTGCAGGGGCGCGAGTCTTCTGCCGCGCAGCAGATGCTTTGTGACGCCGTGGCGCTGGAGCAGGCAGGCGCCGGCATGTTGTTGCTCGAAGCCGTGCCGGCGGTGTTGGCCGCAGAGATTACCGCGCAACTGGCTATCCCGACCATCGGTATCGGGGCGGGCGCGTCCTGTTCAGGCCAGGTGCTGGTGCTGCACGACATGCTGGATATTTATCCGGGAAAAAAGGCGCGTTTTGTGAAAAACTATATGCAGGGCGCCGCGTCCATAGCCGATGCGGTGAGCCTGTATGTCACCGAGGTCAAAAACGGCAGTTTTCCGGGGCAGGAGCACAGCTTTTCCGGCTAAACGGCCGCCTGTTAATGCTTTGGGGGGAGAATGAACATTCCTTTGCGACATGAAGCTCAGTTACGTGCAGATCAAATTCATGCGTTTCAGCGCGAAATGGATGCGCTGGAGCAGGAGGGCGTCGTGGCGCTCGATGCTGCAGAGCGCGAGCGGGTAGCTGAACATCACCGGGAGCTGCTGGCTCAGTATGAGCGCCATTTTGATATCGACCGGAATGAACGCGCCAGCCAATTATCTCTGGGGATGCGGATCGCCTCTTTGTTCGGCGCGCTGGCATTGTCCGCAAGTGTTTTTTTCCTGTTCTATCAGTTCTGGGGGCGGCTCTCCACGACCACGCAAGTCATCGTTCTGATCGTTGTTCCGTTGAGCATGCTGGGTATCACGACCTGGGTGCAACACAAGGATGCCTCGGGCTATTTTGCCAAACTGGCAGCCATGGTGGCGTTTGTCTGCTTTGTGCTCAATGTCACGATGCTGGGGCAAATATTCAATATCACGCCATCCGACAAGGCCTTGCTGCCATGGGCTGCGCTGGCATTTTTGCTCGCTTACGCCTGTGACCTGAAGTTGTTGCTGGTCACGGGCATTTTATGTCTGGTAGCTTTCGTGGCTGCCCGCACCGGAACCTGGGGCGGTATGTACTGGCTGAGTTTCGGCGAGCGCCCGGAGAATTTCTTTCCGGCGGCCGCGTTATTGCTGGTGCTGCCCGGGTTTGTTTCTCATAAAAATCATGCGGGATTTTTATCCCTGTACCGCATTTTCGGCTTGCTGACGATATTCCTGCCGGTGCTGGTAATGGGCAACTGGGGGGATTCGAGTTATCTTGCCTGGGATACTGATTCGATCGAGGCGCTTTATCAGGTGGCAGGTTTTGCAGGATCTGCTCTGGCGGTCTGGTTCGGCGTGCGCCGACGATGGATGGACGTCGTGAATACCGGAGTGACCTTTTTTATCATCTTTTTCTATACCAAGCTCTTTGACTGGTGGTGGGAGAGTATGCCCAAATACCTTTTTTTCCTGGTGCTCGGGCTTGTCGCCGTGCTGTTTTTGCTCGTGTTGAAACGACTGCGCGCAACGAGTTATAGCTTGTTCGGGGGGCAGTCATGATGAAGTGGACCCGGCTGCTCGCGGCAGGCTGCGCGCTTATTTTTCTGACGAATATGGTCATTCTGGCAGGAGCCGCCTATAACCGCAGCGGGGAGCCTGAAAGCCGGTTGCGCCTGTCACAGCGCGAGTTGCGGCCTGATCGTCCGGTGCAGGACAAGGATAACAGTGGCATCGAACTGGAGCTGGACTGGCGTATCGCACCGGCACTGCCGGACAAGGAGGAGCGATATTCAACGGGCAGGTGGGAGACGCCCGCATGGCTGGACCGGGAAAAAATGGCGAAGCTGGGCTTCGATGTGGTTAAGCTCGCCCGCGAGTCTGAGAGCGGGCGGCATGACGACAGCTCAAAAGAGGTGCTGCTGGTATTGGAATTAAACGGACCGCCTTATCAGCAGGCGTTGCAGCGTGCCAAAGAATATGCAGGGCAGGCGCGGGTTTTGCTGGCGGGCAATCCGGATAGCGCCGAGTTTAAGGCGAGGGCAAAGGATGCCGAAGAGAATTTGAAAAACGAGCTGACAACGAGCAGCCGGTTGTTCGTGGTCGATGCGGGAGTCGATTTGCAGACGTTACGCGCGGCTTATTCTGATAACACCCGTTATGCCATTGTTCGCGGGCTCATTCGTCCGAGCGATTTTGGACGGGGCTCCCGGGTGAGCGGGTGTGTTACCCAGTTGAGTGCGGCACATGTCAATGTGCCGCTCATTTACCGGCCGGTATTTGATGCGCTGCGGCCATTTGAAGTCACGCTCGCTTTTGGCCGTCGTCTTGAGCCGTGGATAGTCAATGCCACAGGACAATAAAACAGCCTCTCTCGTCCTTTTTTCGACTCAAAAGAAAGTCGCCAGCAGCCGGGCTGCCCCCGGCGAAGTTACTTTGAATACATGCTGATGTTACGGCGTAACATCAGTCAGATAATTTGACAGGCGGTATTTTATGGAAGTTATTTCAAGTATTACTCAATTGCGCGCGCGTCTGGCGGGTGAGTGCGCCATCGCCTTTGTGCCGACCATGGGCAATCTGCATGAAGGGCATCTTGATCTGATGCGCCGGGCACGCGAACACGGCAGCTGCGTGGTGGCCAGCATCTTTGTCAATCCCTTGCAGTTCGGGCCGAACGAGGATTTCGACCAGTATCCGCGCACGCTTGCGGCTGACTGCGCGAAGTTGCAAGGATTGGTCGATGTGGTGTTTGCGCCTTCGGTGAATGAGATGTATCCCGCACAGCAAACCGTCTTTGTCGAACCATCGCCCATTGCTGATGAACTCTGCGGCGCGGCTCGCCCCGGCCATTTTCGCGGTATGGCGACCGTCGTGCTGAAGTTGCTCAATATCGTGCAGCCGCAGGTGGCCTTGTTCGGCAAGAAGGATTATCAGCAGCTCTACATTATCCGCCAGATGGTGGCGCAACTGAATTTGCCGATACAGATCATCGGCGGCGAAACGGTGCGAGCGGCGGACGGGTTGGCGTTGAGTTCGCGTAACCAGTACCTGACTGAGGCGGAGCGCAGCGAGGCGGTTTTTTTGAATCGAACCTTGCAGTCGATGCGCGCGGCTATCTTAAATGGCGGGCGCGATTACGAACTAATACAGCAACAGGCTGTCGAAGCCCTCGTGTCTCACGGATGGCTGGTCGATTATGTGGAAATACGCACTCGGCAGGATTTGCGACGAGCCACGCTTGACGCGCGTAATTTGGTGATATTGGCGGCAGCTCGCCTGGGTAAAACCCGTCTGCTGGATAATGTTGAAGTTTGTGTTGAGGCGTGAGTCATATATAACTGATGTTACGTAATGACTTCTAAAGTCAGTATTTTGGAATCATTAAAATTATGTTTTAGCGATAACCTTTGAGCTTCGCCCACAACCCCTGTGCGCCGCCGAAGATAGCCGCAAACAAGCGGTGGGGTCAGGCGAGCACTGTTTGAGCACGTGCGCGCTGTGCGGATCGTGCGAGTTGCGCAGCCCCGCCTGTTTGCGGCTATCAAGGGAACGCCGACTGACTGTCACCTGCCTGCGGCAAGCTGGTGATAGTCAGGCGGCGCGGCAAGCCGGGGTCGCCTTTTCTTTAGCGACTTTCTTTTGGCGACTCAAAAGAAAGTCACCAGCAGCCGGGCTGCCCCCGGCGAAGTTGAATTGAATACACGGCTGATGTTGCTGTGTAACATCTGATATATAATTCGCGCCCCTATTTGAAAGGTCAGGTCTCTCATGCAAAGAACCATGCTGAAAGCCAAGTTGCACCGGGTACATGTCACACACTCTGAGCTGCACTATGAAGGCTCATGTGCGATAGACGACGATTTGCTCGAAGCGGCCGATATTCGTGAATACCAGCAAATCGATATTTACAATGTCACCAACGGTGAGCGTTTTACCACCTATGCGATTCGTGCGCTGCGCGGGTCGGGTATCATCTCTGTGAATGGCGCTGCGGCGCACAAGGCGGATCCTGGCGATATTCTGATTATCGCCACCTATGCTATGTACTCTGAGCAGGAGCTGAAAGATTTTCATCCGCAACTCGTTTACGTGAACGAACTCAATCGTATTGTCGCAAAACGGGGCGAAATTCCGGTGCAAGTGAACTAGTTTGTGCTTTTCGTGCCATTTTGTTGGTTTGTTACATTGACCGTAAGCCCATTCGCAGGTAGCATTACGAAACTTTAAAAGCTCACTGGATTGATTACGATGCGTCGCAAACTGGTAGTCGGAAATTGGAAGATGTATGGACGTCTGGCGCGTAATCAGGCGTTGCTTCAAGGGGTGCTTGACGGCGTTCGTGAATTGAATCGTGCCGATTATGCAGTCTGTGTGCCTTATCCTTATCTGGCTCAGGCGCAATCCATGTTGCAAGGCAGTAATGTATCCTGGGGTGCTCAGAATCTGAGTCCGCAGGAAGAAGGTGCCTTTACCGGTGCAGTTGCACCCGGCATGCTGGTCGACTTTGCATGCAGTTATGTGATTATTGGTCATTCCGAGCGTCGCGGCTTGTTTCATGAAAGCAACGAAATTGCGGCGGCGAAATTTGAGGTTGCTCAGAAAGCCGGTCTTAAGCCTATTTTCTGTGTGGGTGAAACCCTGGCCGAGCGTGAGTCAGGGGTGACTGAACAGGTGGTGGCTACTCAGCTCGATGCTGTGCTGGTGCGCTTCGGTGCAAAGGCGCTGGCTCAGGCGGTGGTGGCTTATGAGCCTGTCTGGGCGATTGGCACCGGAAAAACAGCGAGTCCGGATCAGGCGCAGGCGGTTCATGCGTTTATCAGGGGGCGCGTTGCGCAACATGATGCGGACGTGGCGGAAAAACTGTGTATACTTTACGGCGGCAGCGTAAAGGCGGGTAACGCGGCCGAACTGTTTGGCATGCCTGACATCGACGGCGGCCTGATAGGTGGTGCGTCTTTGGTGGTTGAGGATTTTGTGGCTATTTGCCGTGCGGCGCAGTAATTTATAGAAGTCTGGAGTGGTGAGTGGAAACAATCGTTTGGGTATTTCATCTTGTAACAGCGGTCGCTTTGTGTGGTCTGGTGTTAGTGCAGCATGGTAAGGGTGCCGATATGGGTGCTGCGTTCGGTACAGGTTCGGCGGGCAGTCTGTTCGGCTCCGGAGGTTCTGCGAATTTTTTGAGTCGCAGTACGGCTGTAGCGGCAGCTGTTTTTTTTGTCACCAGTTTAACGCTGACTTATCTTTATTCTCATCCGGCTCAGCAAGAGGGTGTGATGGACAGGGTTAATGCAAACAAGCCGGTAGTAACGGCGCCTGTGGATAATTCGAAATCCAAAGAGATTCCAAAGTAATAAAGGTTTTTGAGAAGTTCTAATGCGGTTGTGGTGGAATTGGTAGACACGCAAGCTTGAGGTGCTTGTGCTCGTAAGAGCGTGGGAGTTCGAGTCTCCCCATCCGCACCAGTTTAAAAGTGTTTGCTGCTTTGAAATGTGTTCAGTTTCGGGGTGGTTCAAGCATGGTTGTAAAAAATAATAATAAAAAATTCAAGTTGATGCCTGCCGTCCTGGCAGCCTGAGATCGATTACAAAAGCGATCCTGATTCAACTAAAAGCTAGTTGGCTCAAGGATTGCATACAGAGGGGGGAAGCTCAATGTTGGAAAACTATTTTCCGGTACTGTTGTTCATCTGTGTTGGGTTGGCTTTTGGTGTGGTTCCTATCGTGCTGGGCAGGTTGGCGGCTCCGCATCGTCCTGATAGTAAAAAACTGTCTCCCTATGAGTGTGGCTTTGAGGCCTTTGAAGATGCGCGCATGAAGTTCGATGTGCGCTACTACCTCGTTGCGATTCTGTTCATCCTGTTTGATCTCGAAATTGCGTTTCTCTTTCCATGGGCGATTGTGCTCAAGGAGATCGGTATGTTTGGCTACGTTTCCATGATGATTTTCCTGGCGATCCTCGTGGTTGGTTTTGTCTATGAATGGATGAAAGGGGCTCTGGAATGGGAATAGAAGGCATTCTGGAAAAAGGCGTTGTCACGACGACGCTCGACACCATTATCAATTACACGCGCACAGGTTCGCTCTGGCCTATGACGTTTGGTCTGGCCTGTTGTGCGGTCGAAATGATGCAGGCCGGCGCGTCTCGTTATGATCTGGATCGTTTCGGTATCGTGTTTCGTCCAAGCCCCAGGCAGTCCGACGTGATGATCGTCGCGGGCACGCTGTGCAACAAGATGGCGCCGGCCTTGCGCAAGGTGTATGACCAGATGTCCGAGCCGCGCTGGGTGATCTCCATGGGTTCTTGTGCAAATGGCGGCGGTTATTACCATTACTCCTACTCGGTGGTGCGCGGATGCGATCGTATCGTTCCTGTGGATATATACGTGCCGGGCTGTCCGCCGACCGCCGAGGCGCTGCTCTATGGTCTGATTCAGTTGCAGAACAAGATCAAGCGTACCAATACAATCGCGCGCTAAGGGTGACTTATGACTAAAAAATCATTGCGTGAAGTGTTGGCGGAGCTGTTGGCCGATCAGCTGGTAAGTGTGCAAGAGCGATTGGGTGAGACAACCATCGTGGTCAAAGCCGAAGATATGCTCTCAGCGTTGACGCTGCTTCGGGATGCTGAGGGTTTGCTGTTCTCCCAGATGACGGACCTTTGTGGAATGGATTATTCCGAATACGGTGAGGGTGACTGGCAGGGGCGTCGCTTCGCGGTGGTCTACCAGTTGCTCTCTCTTGTGAATAATCAACGTTTGCGCGTGCGTGTGTTTGCCGAGGAAGATGATTTTCCGGTGTTGGCCTCCGTCACCCAGATCTGGCCGGGCGCTAACTGGTTCGAGCGTGAAGCGTTTGATTTGTTCGGCATCATCTTTACAGGTCACCCGGATTTGCGCCGTATCCTGACGGATTACGGTTTTGTCGGCAATCCGTTCAGAAAAGACTTCCCGCTCTCTGGTCATGTCGAGATGCGCTACGATCCCGATCAGCAGCGTGTGGTCTATCAGCCCGTTACGGTTGAGCCCCGTGTCGTGACGCCGCGTATCATGCGCGAAGAAACCTACGGTTGTAATTAAGGACGCACTCATGCCTGAAATTAAAAATTACACGATGAACTTTGGTCCCCAGCATCCGGCGGCGCACGGTGTGCTGCGTCTGGTGCTGGAGTTGGATGGTGAAGTCATCGTACGCGCTGACCCGCATATCGGTCTGTTGCATCGCGCGACTGAAAAGCTGGCCGAACATAAGACCTACTTGCAGTCTGTTCCCTATATGGACAGGCTCGATTATGTGTCCATGATGTGCAACGAACATGCTTATGTGCAGGCCATCGAAAAGATGACCGGTATCGAGGTGCCTCTGCGCGCCCAGTATATTCGCGTCATGTTCGACGAAATCACCCGCATTCTCAATCACCTGATGTGGCTGGGGGCGCACGGTCTGGATATCGGCGCGATGACGGTGTTCCTGTATTGCTTCCGCGAACGTGAAGACCTGATGGATGCTTACGAGGCGGTATCCGGTGCGCGTATGCACGCCGCGTATTATCGTCCGGGTGGCGTGTATCGCGATCTGCCCGACAGCATGCCGCAATACGAAGCTTCCAAGATTCACAATGCTGCGGCTGTGAAAAAGATGAACGAAAATCGTCAGGGCTCCCTGCTCGATTTTCTGGAAGATTTCACGCGCCGTTTCCCGACTTATGTGGATGAGTACGAGACGCTGCTGACGGATAACCGCATCTGGAAACAACGCACTGTCGGTATTGGTGTGGTCAGTCCTGAACGCGCAGTGGCGCTCGGTATGACAGGACCGATGTTAAGAGGCTCTGGTGTCGAGTGGGATTTGCGCAAGAAACAGCCTTATGCTGCGTACGACAAGGTCGACTTCGATGTGCCGGTAGGTCGGAACGGGGATTCCTACGACCGTTATCTGGTGCGTGTCGAAGAGATGCGTCAGTCCAACCGTATTATCAAGCAGTGCGTAGACTGGTTACGCGTCAATCCCGGGCCTGTGATGGCAAGTAATCACAAGTATTCGCCGCCTGGTCGCGAATCCATGAAGCAGAATATGGAAGAGCTGATCCATCACTTCAAACTGTTTACAGAAGGTATGCATGTGCCGGCGGGTGAAGCCTATGCCGCAGTCGAGCATCCCAAGGGTGAATTTGGTATTTATCTGGTCTCCGATGGCGCAAACAAGCCTTACCGTCTGAAGATACGGGCGCCGGGTTTTGCGCATCTGGCCGCATTGGATGAAATGGCTCGTGGCCACATGATTGCGGACGTGGTGACGATCATCGGTACGCAGGACATTGTTTTTGGAGAGATAGACCGATAATGTTATCCGCACATATACAAGATCAAATTAATCGCGAGCTGAAAAAATATCCGGCAGACCAAAGACAGTCAGCCGTGATGTCAGCCTTGCGCTTCGTCCAGGACGAAAAAGGCTGGATTGCAACTGAGGACATGAGCGACATCGCCGTCTTTCTCGGTATGCCGCAGATGGCTGTGTACGAGGTGGCGAGCTTCTATCACATGTACAACCTCAAGCCGATGGGGAAAACCACGCTCACCGTGTGTACCAACCTGTCTTGCACGCTGTGTGGCGTTGAGGATACGTTAGCTCATCTGAAAACCAGGCTGGGTATCGGTCTGGGAGAAGTGACCGCCGATGGCAAGATCGGTTTGCGTGAAGGCGAGTGTATGGGGGCGTGCAAGGATGCACCTATCTTGTCTATCAATAACAAGAAGCTTTGCGGTCGTTTAACCAACGAGAAGATTGATCGTATTCTGGCAGAATTGGATAAGTCATGAGAGGTCCGGTTACTCAAACCACGATGGATTTTGACCAGCCGTGGACATTAGAAAACTACCTTAAAGTCGGTGGTTATCAGGCGCTGCGCAAGATTTTGACCGAGAAAACATCGCCTGACGCGATCATCGCCGAGGTCAAGTTGTCCGCCTTGCGCGGTCGCGGAGGTGCGGGATTTCCTACCGGTCTCAAGTGGAGCTTCATGCCGCGTAATTTTGCGGGTGACAAGTATATCGTCTGCAATTCGGATGAAGGCGAGCCGGGTACATGCAAGGATTGGGACATCCTGTTGTATAACCCGCACTTGCTGATCGAGGGTATGGCGATTGCGGCTTACACCATGAATGTCAGGACCGGCTACAACTATATCCACGGCGAAATTTTCGAAGCCTATGAGCGCATGGAAGAAGCCTGCGAGCTGGCGCGTGCGGCAGGTTTTCTGGGCGACGATATTATGGGTTCGGGTTTTTCATTCGATCTGCATAATCACTTGGGGTACGGCGCTTATATCTGCGGCGAAGAAACGGCCTTGCTCGAATCCATCGAAGGCAAAAAGGGGCAGCCTCGCTTCAAGCCGCCTTTCCCGGCCAGCTTCGGTCTGTACGGCAAGCCTACCACGATCAATAACACCGAGACCTTTGCCAGCATTCCCTACATCATCAATAACGGCGGGCAGGCATTTTTGAATCTGGGCAAGCCCAATAACGGCGGAACGAAGCTGTTTTCCGTGTCGGGTCATGTGAACAATCCCGGTAACTTTGAAGTGCCTATGGGTACGCCTTTTGCCAAACTGCTGGAAATGGCCGGCGGCGTGCGCAACGGGCATAAGCTCAAGGCCGTGATTCCGGGAGGATCATCGATGCCGATTCTGCCGGGTGACGTGATGATGGATTTGACCATGGATTATGACTCGATCCAGAAGGCGGGTTCGGGTCTGGGCAGCGGGGCTGTGATCGTGATGGATGAGACGGTTTGCATGGTTAAAACGCTGGAGCGCCTGTCCTACTTCTACCACGAAGAGTCTTGCGGCCAGTGTACGCCTTGCCGTGAAGGCACAGGCTGGCTGTACCGCATCGTTCATCGTATCGAGCATGGTCAGGGACGCCCTGAAGATCTGGATTTGTTGCTCAGCGTGGGCGGAAATATAGCCGGACGTACCATTTGTGCTCTGGGTGAAGCGGCCGTCTGGCCGGTGCAGGGTATGCTCAAGAATTTCAGAGCGGAATTTGAATATCACATTGAACACAAGCGGTGCTTGGTTTAGCTGACGGGTTAGGTGCGCAATGATCAACATTGAAATTGATGGCAAGTTAGTCGAAACCGAACGCGGAACGACGGTGATGGACGCGGCGCATAAAGCCGGTGTCTACATCCCGCATTTTTGCTATCACAAGAAATTATCCATCGCGGCAAGCTGCCGGATGTGTCTGGTAGAAGTGGAAAAAGCGCCCAAGCCGCTGCCCGCCTGCGCAACGCCTGCCGCCGAAGGAATGAAGGTTCATACGCATTCCGAAATGGCGGTGAAGGCGCAACAAGGGGTGATGGAATTTCTGCTGATCAACCATCCGCTCGATTGCCCGATCTGTGATCAGGGTGGCGAATGCATGTTGCAGGATGTGGCGATGGGTTACGGTGGTGGCGCATCGCGTTACACCGAAGAGAAACGCGTCGTCAGTCCAAAACAAATCGGCGAGCTGATTTCTACCAACGAAATGAGTCGCTGTATCCAGTGTACCCGCTGTGTGCGCTTCGGTCAGGAGATCGCAGGCGTGATGGAGCTGGGGATGGCTAACCGTTCCGAGCACGCGCAGATCATGAGTTTCGTGAACAGTTCGGTGGATTCCGAGCTCTCCGGCAACATGATAGACCTGTGTCCGGTAGGCGCATTGACCAGCCGTCCGTTCCGTTATACCGCGCGCAGCTGGGAGTTATCCCGCCGCAAATCGGTCAGTCCTCACGATGGTCTGGGTTCGAATCTGGCGATTCATGTCAAGGACAACAAGGTGTTGCGTGTTGTGCCTGTTGAAAATGAAGCGGTCAACGAATGCTGGATTTCCGACAAGGACAGGTTCAGCTACGAAGGGCTGAATTCGCCCGAGCGCCTCACTCGCCCCATGATCAAGCAGGGCGGGCAGTGGGTCGAAGTCGAATGGGCCGCAGCGTTGGAGTACGTGGCCAACGGCTTGCGTCAGATTACCCGCAGCGCAGGCGCCGAGCATATCGCCGCACTGGCGACCCCGCACAGCACCGTCGAAGAGCTTTATCTGTTACAAAAACTGATGAGAGGGCTAGGCAGCGGCAACGTGGATTATCGTCTGCGTCAGTCTGATTTCAGCGCGGACGGCAAACAAGCCGGCGCATCCTGGTTGGGAATGCCGGTCGCCGAAATCAATCAATGCGACCGTTTTCTGGTAGTGGGCAGCTTCTTGCGCAAGGATCAGCCTTTGCTGGCACAACGCATCCGCCAGGCTGTCAAGAAGGGTGCCGAGGCAAATATCGTGCATGCTGCTGACGACGATTTGCTGATGCCGATAGCGAACAAGGCCATTGTCGCACCTGGTGAGATGGTGAACACCCTGACGCAAGTGCTCGAAGCACTGAGAGCGTTAAAGTCTTCAGGTGAAACAGACAATGCTGCGGCAACTTCGATTGCGCAGAGTCTGGCTGGCGGCGAGCGCGTTGCGATACTGCTGGGCAACTTTGCGCAGCAGCACCCAGCGGCGGCGCAGATCGCTGTTCTGTGCGAACAAATTGCAGTCTTGTGCCGTGCGAAATTCGGCTACCTGGGGGAGGCGGCTAACAGTGTGGGCGGCTATCTTGCCGGTGCCGTTCCGTTTACGGGTGATGTTCAGGGCATGAATGCACAGCAGATGCTGGATAAGCCACGCAAGGCGTATCTGTTGCTCAACGTTGAACCTGAACTCGATATGTATAACCCGCAACAGGCCATGCGCGCGATGAGTGCGGCTGATATGGTGGTCTGCCTGTCGGCCTTCAAACACAAGGGTATGGATTACGCGGATGTGATGCTGCCCATCGCGCCTTTCACCGAAACATCGGGTACCTTTGTCAACACCGAAGGCCGTGCGCAAAGCTTCAAGGGCGCAGTAAAACCGCTGGGAGATGCGCGTCCGGCCTGGAAGGTATTGCGTGTGCTGGGCAATCTGCTGGAGGTCGCAGGATTCGATTATGATTCGAGCGAAGCCGTGCGCGACGAAGCGCTGGGTGCTGCGCCTGTTGCCGACCGGTTGAATAATCACATCGAAGGCGTGGCAATTGCAGCGGCAGCCGCCAGCAGTGGTTTGCAGCGTGTGTCCGATGTGCCGATCTATTCTGCTGATGCGATTGTCCGGCGTGCGGCCTCCTTGCAAAAAACCCGCGATGCGGCACAACCGGTTGTCATGGCGTCCGCTGCGGAGTTGCAGAAGCTGGGTGTTCAGTCAGGGGATGTGGTCAAGGTGACTCAGAATGGCGCAAGTGTGCAGTTGACCGCACAGCTGAGCGAGCGTTTGCCTGAAGGGGTGGTGCGTATCGCTGCGGGTCATCCGGCTACAGCGGCATTGGGTGCGATGTTTGGAACGATAACCGTGGAGCGTGCATGATGGAATGGCTACAACCCATACAAAATCTGTTAGGACCCGTCTGGTTGCCGTTGTGGACAGCGGTCAAAATCATGTTGATCGTGATGCCGCTGATGGGCGCTGTCGCCTATCTGACGCTGGCCGAACGCAAGGTGATAGGCTGGATGCAAATTCGCATAGGCCCTAACCGCGTCGGTTATTTCGGCTTGTTGCAGCCCTTAGCCGATGGCCTGAAGTTATTCATGAAGGAAATTATCGTGCCGTCTGGCTCGAATAAATTCCTGTTTGTCATCGCGCCTATCATGGTGCTGATGCCGGCGTTAGCCGCCTGGGCGGTGGTCCCGTTCAATGCGGAACTGGTTTTGTCCAACGCCAATGCGGGTTTGCTGTATATTCTGGCGATGACCTCCCTGGGTGTATATGGCGTCATCATTGCCGGCTGGGCATCGAACTCAAAGTATGCCTTCTTAGGTTGTCTGCGTTCGGCGGCTCAAATCGTGTCCTATGAAATCGCGATGGGTTTTGCGCTGGTGACGGTGTTGATGGCAGCACAAAGTCTGAACCTGGGCGAGATTGTACGCGGCCAGCATGGCAGTTATGGCATGCTCAACTGGTACATTATTCCCCTGTTCCCGATGTTCGTGGTCTATCTCATTTCGGGTGTCGCCGAAACCAATCGCGCGCCGTTCGACGTGGCTGAAGGCGAATCCGAAATCGTGGCCGGTTTTCACGTCGAGTATTCAGGGATGGCTTTTGCCCTGTTCTTCCTGGGCGAATATGCCAATATGATCCTGGTGGCCTTTTTGACCTCCATCATGTTCCTGGGAGGCTGGTTGTCACCGGTTCCTTTCCTGCCGGACAGTATCGTATGGATGTTCGGAAAAGTAGCCTTCGTACTGTTCCTGTTCCTGTGGTTCCGTGCAACCTTCCCCCGTTATCGCTATGACCAGTTGATGCGCCTGGGCTGGAAAGTGTTTATTCCGGTTTCGCTGATTTGGGTCGTGGTAGTGGGTGCGTGGATGCAAACTTCCTATTGGCTGTGGTAGGGGTGTGATTAGTCACGCTCGCACGAGGATATAAAATGGAAAAAATAAAAGATTTCTTTAAGACTTTTCTGCTTATCGAATTGCTCAAGGGGATGGCGCTGACCGGACGCTACATGTTCGCCCGCAAAATTACCGTGCAATTTCCTGAAGAAAAGACACCGCAGGGTTTCCGCTTTCGGGGGCTGCATGCGCAGCGTCGCTATGAAAATGGTGAAGAGCGTTGTATCGGTTGCAAGTTATGCGAAGCCGTTTGTCCTGCTCTGGCGATTAAAATTGAGGTGGCTGAGCGTGAAGATGGAACGCGTCGCACGACTCAATACGATATCGATCTGACCAAGTGTATTTTCTGTGGTTTCTGCGAAGAATCCTGTCCGGTCGATGCGATTGTCGAAACGCGGATTTTTGAGTATCACGGTGAAAAACGGGGGGATTTGTATTACACCAAGCCTATGTTGTTGGCCGTCGGCGATAAATACGAAGCGCAAATCGCCCGTGACCGTGCGGCAGATTCTAAATACAGGTAGTGGTAAGTAGAGAGTAGGGAGTGGTCAGTAGGGGGTGGTTTTTCCACTTGCCACTATCCACTTACAACTTACAGTTTTTAAGGATGATTTCATGAGTTTTTTTGATGTGGTTTTTTATCTGTTTGCGTGCATTACCGTACTGGCAGGTGTAGGCGTGGTCGTCGCCCGAAATCCGGTGCACGCGGCGTTGTTCCTGGTGTTGGCCTTTTGTAGCACGGCAGGCATCTGGATGCTGCTCGAAGCCGAATTTCTCGCGATTACGCTGGTGCTCGTCTATGTCGGCGCCGTGATGGTGCTGTTCCTGTTCGTGGTGATGATGCTCGATATTAATCTGGTTCAGTTGCGAGAAGGCTTCTGGCGCTGGTTTCCGTTCGGTGCCCTGCTGGCAGGCTTGATGGTCTTCGAGATGATCTGGGTGTTAGGCTCGCGTCAGACGGCGGATGTGTCCCGTGCGATTGTTCATGCTGCTGACTACAGTAATACCAAGGAACTGGGGCGTCTGATCTACACACAGTACGTCTACCCGTTCGAGCTGGCCGCTGTGATTCTGCTGGTGGCGATGGTCGCCGCGATCGCCCTCACTTTGCGTCGTCGTTCGGGTGTCAAGTCGCAAAATGTAGCGGAGCAGGTCAAGGTTCGCAAGGCGGATCGCCTGCGCATCGTTAAAATGGAATCAGAACCTAAAGTTAATAATAAATAGTGAGTCGTAAGTGGATAGTAGGGAGTGGAAAACCCACTTTCCACTTTCCACTCACCACTTGCCACTGTCCGAGTTTATTTAGGGAGCGAAAATCAAAACATGGTAACCCTTTCACATTATCTGGTGTTTAGCGCGGTGCTGTTTGCCATCAGCGTGGTAGGCATTTTCCTGAATCGCAAAAATGTGATCATTTTGCTGATGTCCATCGAGCTGATGCTGCTGGCAGTGAATACCAACTTCGTCGCATTTTCGCATTATCTCAACGATACCGCAGGGCAGGTCTTTGTATTCTTTATCCTGACCGTAGCAGCCGCCGAAGCTGCGATCGGGCTTGCGATTCTGGTGGTTTTGTTCCGTAATTTGCGGACGATCAATGTTGACGATCTTGGCAGTTTGAAAGGCTGATGTGATGGATATTCAAAGCTATTATCTGTTAGTGCCGCTGGCACCTTTGTTTGGTGCACTCGGAGCAGGCCTGTTTGGCAAGTTGCTGGGGCGCGCCATGACGCATCGTCTGACCATCGCGATGGTCGGCGTGTCGTTATTCTCGGCGATTCAGATTTATTTCGACGTGATGGCCGGTCACACCTTCAACGGCCCGGTCTATACCTGGCTGACGTCAGGCGATACCAGCTTCCATGTGGGTTTTCTGATTGACCGGTTGACGGTTACCATGATGCTGGTGGTCACCAGTGTCTCGCTGATGGTGCACATCTATACCATCGGTTATATGTCAGAAGATGCGGGTTATCAGCGTTTCTTCAGCTATATTTCGCTGTTCACCTTCTCCATGTTGATGCTGGTGATGTCCAACAACTTCATGCAATTGTTCTTCGGTTGGGAAGCGGTAGGGCTGGTATCTTATTTGCTGATCGGTTTCTGGTACACAAGGCCCACGGCGATTTATGCCAATCTGAAGGCATTTCTGGTCAATCGTGTCGGCGACTTCGGCTTTTTGCTGGGTATTGGCCTCGTGCTGATGGTGTTCGGTACGCTCGATTACGCGGCTGTGTTCGCCAATGTGGCGGCTCACGCAAACGATATGGCGCCGATCGCCGGGATGTCGGTCAATCTGTTGACGGCGATCTGTATCCTGCTGTTTATCGGTGCGATGGGTAAGTCGGCACAGTTCCCCTTGCATGTCTGGTTGCCGGACTCGATGGAAGGTCCTACCCCGATTTCAGCCCTGATCCACGCGGCAACCATGGTGACGGCCGGTATTTTCATGGTGGCGCGTATGTCGCCGATGTTCGAGTTGTCCGATACCGCCTTGTCCTTTGTGATGATTATCGGTGCGATTACCGCGCTGTTCATGGGCTTTTTGGGGATCATCCAGAACGATATCAAACGCGTGATCGCTTACTCCACCTTGTCGCAATTAGGTTATATGACCGTGGCGCTGGGCGTCTCTGCCTATCCTGTCGCGATCTTCCACCTGATGACTCACGCTTTCTTCAAGGCATTGCTGTTCCTGGGGGCCGGTAGCGTCATTATCGGTATGCATCACGATCAGGACATCCGCAACATGGGTGGGCTGCGTAAATACATGCCGATCACCTGGATTACGTCTCTCATAGGTTCGCTGGCTTTGATCGGTACGCCGTTCTTCTCCGGCTTTTATTCCAAGGACAGTATCATCGAAGCGGTCGGCATGTCGCATCTGGCAGGTTCCGGATTTGCCTATTTTGCGGTGGTGGTCGGGGTGTTTGTCACGGCGTTCTACTCCTTCCGTATGTACTTCCTGGTATTCCACGGTGAAGAACGTTTCGGCAAGGCTCATCATGCCTCTCATGCGGATGCCGCGCATGCTTCGACAAGCTCGGCACAGGCTCATGATGATCATCACGAAGCACATGATGGCGATCATGACGACGAAGAAGTGTCGGCAGATCATCACCACGGACTCGCTCCCGGTCAGAAGCCGCATGAGACGCCCTGGGTGGTGTGGTTGCCGCTGGTGTTGCTGGCGATTCCATCGGTCATCATCGGTTATATCGCGATCGAACCCATGTTGTTCGGCAACTTCTTCAAGGATGCGATTTACATCGGCGAAAATCATGAAGTCATGCACGAGTTGCACGAAGAGTTTCACGGTGCGTTTGCCATGGCGCTGCATTCACTGACCAGCTTGCCGTTGTGGCTGGCGATTGCCGGAGTGGCAAGCTCGGCCTTCTTCTATCTCAGGCGCCCTGATATTCCTGCTGCGATTCAAAAGCGCTTTCAGTGGGTTTACACCTTGCTGGAAAACAAATATTACTTCGACCGTTTCAATGACTGGTTTTATGCCGGTGGCGCGCGCGGTTTAAGTAGCTTCCTGGGCAAGTTTGGTGATAAATTCCTGATCGACGGATTGATGGTCAATGGCACGGCAGGTTTGGTGGGCCGTATCTCCGGTGTGGTGCGTCGTTTGCAGTCCGGTTACATCTATCACTACGCGTTCACCATGATCGTTGGCGTGTTTATCTTGTTGACGATACGAAACTGGTTTTAATCGTGGTGAGTGGCAGGTGGTGAGTGGGGAGTCGGGTTTCCCACTTTACCACTGCCCACTTCCAACTTTCTGCTTCATGATTAAAGGAAATACAGCATGATCTTTGGACTACCTGTTATTAGCGTTACGATCTGGTTGCCGATTATTTTCGGTATTCTGGTTCTGGCAACCGGCGACGATAAAAATGCACCCCTGGCTCGCATGCTGGCTCTGGTCGGCAGCGTGTTAGGTTGCCTGGTTACCCTGCCGTTGTACACGGGCTTCGATAATTCAACCAGTAACATGCAGTTCGTCGAGCTGCACGACTGGATCACCCACTTCAACATCCATTATCATCTGGGCGTTGACGGTATCTCGATGTTGTTTATTCTGCTCAACAGCTTCTTCACCGTTATCGTGGTGATGGCCGGGTGGCGTGTCATCGAGAAGCGCGTCGCGCAATATATGGCCGCGTTCCTGGTGATGTCGGGTATCGTGAACGGCGTGTTTTCGGCGCTCGATTCCATCCTGTTCTATGTGTTCTGGGAAGCGATGCTGATTCCGATGTTTATTATCATCGGTCTGTGGGGCGGCCCGAACCGCATTTATGCGACGATGAAGTTCTTCCTGTACACGTTGTTAGGTTCGCTGTTGATGCTCGTTGCGCTGATCTATCTGTATAACCTGACCGGCGGCAGCTTCGCGATTCTGGATTTCCACCGTGTGGCGATCCCGATGACGGCGCAGATTTTTATCTTCATCGCCTTCTTCTTCGCTTTTGCGGTGAAAGTGCCGATGTTCCCGGTGCATACCTGGCTGCCTGATGCGCACGTTGAAGCGCCGACTGGCGGTTCTGTGGTGCTGGCAGCGATCATGCTGAAGGTGGGCGCTTACGGGTTCTTGCGTTTCTCCATGCCGATTACGCCGGACGCGAGTCATAAACTGGCCGGCGTGATGATTGCGCTGTCGCTGATCGCGATTGTGTATATCGGACTGGTCGCTCTGATGCAGTCCGACATGAAGAAACTGGTGGCTTATTCGTCGATTTCACACATGGGATTCGTGACGCTCGGCCTGTTTATCTTCAATGCCTATGGCATGGAAGGTGCCTTGTTGCAAATGCTCTCTCACGGCTTTGTGGCCGGTGCATTGTTCCTGTGTATCGGTGTGCTGTATGACCGCGTGCATTCAAGACAAATTGCCGATTACGGCGGTGTGGCCAACAAGATGCCGGTGTTTGCCGCGTTCTTCATGTTGTTCGCGATGGCGAACAGTGGTTTGCCGGGTACCAGTGCTTTTGTGGGTGAATTCATGGTAGTAATGGGTACGATCAAGGTTAACTTCTGGTATGCTTTTGCAGCAGCCAGTACGCTGATCTTCGGCGCAGCCTATACCTTGTGGATGTACAAGCGCGTGATTTTCGGCGCCGTGACCAACCATCATGTGGCAGAGCTGACCGATATAAACGGGCGCGAAATTCTGATCATGACGATTCTGGCCATTTTTGTGCTGGGCATGGGATTGTATCCGCTGCCTCTTTCCGAGATTATGCATGTGTCCGTGAATGACTTGCTGGTGCATGTTGCCCATTCCAAGCTGCCGCTTTAAAGGCAATTGATAGTTGATGATCAGTAATTGTCAATTATCAATTAGTTACCCCGTCTAAAGTCTGATTTTGAGGTGAATATGAATTTGTTGGCTAATCTGATACCCGCCGCTGCAGAAATTTTCTTGCTGGTGATGGTATGTTTCATTTTGATAGCGGATCTGATGCTGACAAAAAGCAGCAAAATTTTCACTTATCTGCTGGTCCTGCTCACCCTGGTAGGGTGCATGTTAATCACGGTAGGTACGCATCAGAATGGCGTGGTCTATGCCTTTAACAGGATGTATGTAGATGACCTGATGTCGGATGTGTTGAAATTGCTGAGCTATCTGGCCATGTTCTCTGTGCTGGTGTATTCACGTCAATATCTGATGTTGCGCGGTCTGTTCACCGGCGAATTCATGGTGCTGGCGTTATTCGCACTGCTGGGCATGAACGTGATGATCTCCGCCAACCACTTCCTGACCCTTTATCTGGGACTGGAATTGCTCTCGCTGAGCCTGTATGCAATGGTTGCCTTGCAGCGTGATTCGGCCATTGCGACTGAAGCTGCGATGAAATATTTTGTGCTGGGTGCACTGGCGTCCGGTTTGCTGCTGTACGGTATGTCCATGCTGTATGGCGCGACCGGCAGCCTGGAATTGGGCGCGATTTCCGATGCCATCGCTCAGGGTGTACAGAATAAATCCTTGCTGGTATTCGGACTGGTGTTCATCGTCTCAGGACTGGCATTCAAGTTGGGCGTTGTGCCTTTCCATATGTGGGTGCCGGACGTCTATCACGGTGCACCAACGGCCATGACCATGCTGATAGGTTCAGTCCCCAAGCTTGCGGCATTCGCCTTTGCCACGCGCATTCTGGTCGAAGGATTGCAATCGATGGAGCATGACTGGTCCGGTATGTTGATCGTTCTGGCCATCGCGTCCATGGCGCTGGGGAATTTGTCGGCGATTGCGCAAACTAATCTCAAGCGCATGTTTGCCTATTCGACGATTACTCACATGGGCTTTATGCTGCTGGGGCTGATCAGCGGCGGCATCGAAGGTTACGGCGCCTCCATGTTCTACACGGTCACTTATGTGATGATGTCGCTGGGCGCCTTCGGCATGATTATGTTGCTCTCGCGTGCGGGTTTCGAGGCCGATACGCTCAATGACTTCAAGGGACTTAACCAGCGCAGTCCATGGTTAGCCTTTATGATGATGTTGCTGATGTTATCCATGGCCGGTATTCCACCAACGGTGGGTTTCTATGCCAAGTTCTCGGTGTTGAATTCCATCGTTCAGACAGGCCATACCTGGCTGGCTGTGGTTGCGGTGATGTTCTCGCTGATCGGCGCATTCTACTATTTGCGCATTATCAAACTGATGTATTTCGATGTGCCGGAAAGTCATGCCCCCATATCCGTGGGCACCGATACCGGATTGTTGATTTCGATCAATGGGCTGGGTGTGTTGTTCCTGGGACTGATGCCCGGCGCCCTGATGTCGATTTGTGCTGTTTCGGTTCAGCAATCATTGCTGTTACACTGAGCTGAATCAGCCTGACAATACTCCCGCCTTGTGCGGGAGTATTCATTTGTGGAGTCGTAAATGGATTTGCAGGAAACCTGTGTGGAATCAAATGTGGTGTACGACGGTTGCCTGTTGCATGTGCGCCGTGACGAGGTGCGCCTGCCCGATGGCGGCACCAGTGTTCGCGAATACATCACCCATCCGGGCGCGGTCGCGGTCCTGGCGTTGAAGGATAACGGCAATCTGATTATGGAGCGCCAGTACCGTTATGCGGCGCGGGGTGAGTTTTATGAACTTCCCGCCGGGAAGATAGACCCCGGGGAGGATGTATTGCTCACCGGACAGCGCGAACTGCTCGAAGAGACGGGTTATGTGGCAAGTGAATGGGTGCACCTGACCTCGACGCGCCCCTGTATCGGTTACAGCGATGAACGCATCGAGTACTTTCTGGCTCGCGGCCTGGCGCAGCAGCAGCGCTGCCTGGATCATGGCGAATTTCTGGAAGTTTTCGAGTTGCCGCTCGGGGAGGCGGTTGACTGGATACGGCAGGGCAAGATCAGCGACAGCAAGACCATCGTCGGCGTGCTTTTTCTTGAGAAGTATCTGAAAGACTGGCAAGACTGATTTGCTGCACTATCTTGGTGCAATAGCGGGCGTCAATGGCGGCCTGTGCACTACGATGGATCTCTCGGCATATTTTTTTGCCGGGATATTTTTTTTAACGCTTATTAATCAACGTGTTTTATGTTGGGTATGATTATTGCTTGATTTATGATGTTTTGTAGGTTTCGCTACAATTTTTGTCAGATAAGCAACGGAGATAGCTTGGAAAATCTTAAGACCAGTAATGATGTTTTATTTATTTTGCTCGGCGCCATCATGGTACTGGCCATGCACGCGGGCTTTGCCTTTCTTGAATTGGGCACCGTGCGTAAAAAAAATCAGGTGAACGCGCTGGTCAAAATCCTGACCGATTTCGCTGTTTCCACCCTGGCCTATTTTTTTATCGGTTATGTCGTGGCTTATGGTGTGAATTTTTTTACCGGTGCAGAGGAACTGGTACAAAAAAGCGGTTACGAACTGGTTAAATTCTTCTTCCTGCTGACCTTTGCCGCTGCGATTCCGGCGATCGTTTCAGGCGGTATCGCCGAACGTGCCAGGTTTCAGCCGCAAATGGCGGCAACTTTCATGCTGGTAGGCTTCGTCTATCCCTTCTTCGAGGGCATCGCGTGGAATCACCGCTTCGGGATTCAAGGCTGGTTACAAACCACTTTTGGCGCAGAGTTTCATGATTTCGCAGGTTCGGTGGTCGTGCATGCCGTGGGCGGGTGGATAGGTCTTGCGGCAGTGCTGCTGCTGGGAGCGCGTCGCGGACGTTACAGCAAGGAGGGGCGCATCTCGGCTCATCCTCCATCCAGTATTCCGTTTCTGGCGCTGGGCGCCTGGATATTGACGGTGGGCTGGTTCGGCTTTAACGTGATGTCAGCCCAGACCATCAGCAATATCAGCGGGCTGGTCGCGGTCAATTCGCTGATGGCGATGGTAGGCGGCACGCTCGCCGCGTTGTGGGCGGGCAAGAACGATCCGGGCTTTTTGCATAACGGGCCGCTGGCCGGTCTGGTCGCGGTGTGCGCAGGATCGGATTTAATGCACCCGATTGGTGCGCTGATCGTCGGAGGTGTGGCAGGCGGTCTGTTTGTGGTGATGTTTACCCTGACACAAAATCGCTGGAAGATCGACGATGTGCTCGGTGTCTGGCCGCTGCACGGTTTGTGCGGCGCATGGGGCGGGATCGCGGCCGGTATCTTCGGGCTCAAGGCCTTGGGCGGCATCGGCGGGGTGAGCTTCATGTCTCAGTTGACAGGCACGCTGCTGGGCATCGGTATCGCCTTCGCCGGTGGCTATCTGGTGTATGGCTTGCTCAAAAAAGCGGTGGGGATACGTCTGGATGCAGAGGACGAGTTTAACGGTGCGGATTTGAGCATACACAAGATCAGCGCGACACCTGAACGCGAATCGGGCTGGTAGGTTCTTGTTGGCTGTTTCGTGACAATAAAGTCTTGAACAGAACAATAAAGTCTTGAATCTCGGGAATGATCAAAACAATAAAGTCTTGAATGGCAGTAGTTTTTGACTGAACTATAAAAATAAAACGGCGACTGGGCTTTGAAGGTCTAGTCGCCGTTTTCTATCTCCGAACGCTTTTTGAGCTTCTGGTTTTCGGCCAATGCGGACGCAGGCGATTTCCCGGAAAGGCTGTCGACCCATCCCAATGGAAGGTCAGCTTCTTGTTTATTCGAGTCGTCACTTTCGCCATTTCATTGTCAGACGAAATTCAATTAAATAGATCATCAATGCGAAATTTCAGGAATATCAGTAACGAGAGGAGTATCTTGACGCAACTGCAACGGCTTGCTAATTGTGACATTCTCAAAATTAATTAGATTTGGTAGATAGTGATCAATTAAACTTAAATGAATGCCAATGCGTGTTCCAATAAGAGCGCCTGGCTTGCCAGCTACCTCTCTTCTCTGCTCAATTGTTATTGCGGAAAGCAACTGCCTTGATTCAGGATTAGCTGTAAATGGAGGAGCCATGCGAACCCCCTCGATTTTAATAATTGCGCCTCCACTAATTCCTCTAGGTGTTGGTGATGTTTGCCATTTGCCCGCCATTAGCACCTGATCCTCAAATGCAAGTGCAATATGGGTTTTTTTATCAATACTCAAAAGTGAATACTCTTGGTCTCCGTGTTCAATAGACGGAAAACATTCACGTTTAGCCTTAGCATATTCACCTTTCGTATTAGATTTTTTTACTCTGAAACCTGCAGCCATATATATCGACTTTGAATTATCAGGTTGACTAAGATCGAGGTCTTCCAAAGATAACGCTACCTCTTTAATTTTATCTGTTATTCCCTGTTGGACATGGAAGACAGATGCATCAATCGGGTCGTCAGTATGAGTACCTGACGGTCCTTTTTTACTGCTAAATCTGTCTCCTGATAATGTCGCGAGCCTACTGCCATCACCCGCGCTAATCAATAAAGCATAACTTCCGATATCATCAAATACATGCGATGCAGAGAATATGAAGTACTCAGCTTCTATACGCACGACCACTCCGGAGGCGACTTGCTCGGGCTTTGTTTCAGATTTTAGCGTCCAATAAATAGGTAAAACTGCATTTTCTACTCGCTGTTGGACAACCAACGCTTTTTCCATCTGTTTGCGATGTATTTTTATTGCTAGCTTAACCCTTGGGTCACTTAAGTCAATTTTTGGTTTCATCGGTTACATCGTATTTCGATAGCAAGAGTTGAAAGGACATGAGATGGGAGGCATCCAGATGCTTGTGGAGGTTGTGGTTAGACAGCATTCGGTCTCAATCCCTTCCACTTTCGATTTTGAATTCTTTTTCGATGAGCGAGACAGCAATTTTTAGAAAATCGCTCGCATAAGTTAGCAAATCATCTCCTTTCTCCGAATTCTTGTCCTTGAGTACGGACGCCATGGTGGAGTGCGCGTGAGTTAATGATATTTGCCTGTAGCGTGCGTTGTAAAACCCTGGAAATTGTGACTTTTGCGCGGCATTGAAAATACTATAACCAAGCTCGCTAATAGGATTAGTTTCATAGTTTTTCAAGGCTTCTTCTGCGAGTTCTTTGTTCCCTCTGGTTAATAATGGCTCCTCTGAGTTGTTATCATCCGTATTTATAGCTTTAAGCGTCTTAGGTATTTGCGCCTTTGAGTAGGCCATAAGTTGTTCTTCAAATTTTGGATCTCCCAATAATGCTGAGATATTGAATAGGTGCTCCATTGATAGACGGTGAATTGTGTATGCTTCATCAATTAGATGTGACTTATATAGAATAATGATTGCCTTGCTGTTGGTGGCGATTTTATCAAAGAAGCGTAGCGCTAGTTTTTGGTTACTTGAGTGGGACTGATTTTTGATGGACTCCGTGATGGCTGCAGCTTTTGCAAGGTAGGAAGTTATGTCTTGAGATGGATTCATGATTTGATATACCAGTGGGGTGCTCATCATATTTATAATATAATCGTACGGCGTTGCAAACGCTGTCCTGCCAGACATATTCACTCTCAGGTGCTCAAGTATATCTTCGGTTGGCTTTTCAATATTGTACGTACAATCAGGCATTATCTTCCTTTAACTTGCTGAGGAGCACTCGCAGGGAGCTTCATGGCTACAAGGGGTCTGAAAGTAGCATCTCATCGGAATCATCTACAGAGGGGGACAAGCTATCCAGTCGGGAGTTTATGTCGTTAGCTAAAATGGACGCAACGGAGATAAACGCCTCCAGTTTCTTGAGCCGATCTTTAAGGACACGTCGTTGATGTACGTTTGGATCTGCCTCTTTCATCAGATCGCTCTGATTTTTGATGAATCGGATCACAACGAATTCAAAGCTATCGTCAATACCGGCGTCCTTGGCAAGCTCGACCCACTCCTTAGACTTATCGAGTGCAGAATCAGCAGCCAAGGTCAGGCAATAGTCAATGAGAACCTTTGAAATATGATCTATGGAACTCGCCAACTCGGTCCACTTCCTCGTTTCCTTTGACTCAGAGTGTTCGTTGTCCGGCGCACGGGATGGAGAAAAGTAGCGTAAAGACTGGCTCTCCGGATCGAGGCTGGCCAAGGCCCTCAAGATCGGCTCGAATTCGCTGAATGGCCGCTTTCTATCAGGCAGTTCAAAGCGATGAGCCCAAAGTGCAAGAATCGCATCGCGAAGTTGTATCTGTTTGGCCGTTCGATCGATGCCTGTGGCAGCCTCGGCCTCTAGCACGAGCTCGGCGACATAGTGGGCCATCCAGCGGCCAAGCGTGTCTACGGAGTCGCCAAGATCCAATTCGGTGACGAGCTTTTTCCCAAGGGTGATGATTGCTTCAGAGTGTTCTGATTGTTCCGTCACCGTTGACAATGAATATTCGGGTGCTTGGTGGGATGTTTCGGAGTTCATCGTCGTCATGATTTTTGTAGCGTTGATAACTAGATCGTCGTTGAATTTCAACCTCAACAATCATATCCATGCCGATTGCCGTCAGAAACTCAACAATAAACTGGATGGAGGCCACAATTCTACGCCCGCTAGGTTGCTCGGAGCTATCTCTTTCAGCGAAATGGCTCCATGTTTCGGATCGAAGCGTCGGCGTCTGACTTGAGGTGGAAAGCCATATCCGGCGGTCGGCATCGGTGGACAAGCGCATCATTTCAACAACGAATGGAGCTGGTTCAGGCGCAGGGAAGCGCACATCGCCAGCCCACGGATCGCTTTCGTCTATACCACGTTCTTTCTGCCGGTCGACAATCCATCCCTTAAGTTGATAGGGCCCCTGGTCGATTTGGATGTCGTCGTTGGCCTCTGGAATCCGAAAGTCGTGCGGGTTGGATGTCGTTTGAAGCGCTCGAAGTAACGATGCAGACCGGTCGCGCGACACAAGTGCGGTGTGAATTGAAATCGACTCTGCTCTACTTGTGTCCAACTCCGACCATCTACCCCAAACAGTCAAGTAGCCCACAACGGGATGCAGCGAAAACTCGAATTCGCCAATCGCAATTGAACTCAGCCATTCTGCGCTACTGAGGTCTTCCTGCCAATCAGGACGGCCTATTGGTTGCGGATCGCGCCGATCCGCAAGCCAGCGTCCATCGTCACGCGAAATGTCGTGACGTGACAGCCATTCCGTGAAGCGATCTGCTTCCCAATCATCCGCGCTCTCGACCAGTGGAGTTGTTGTCAGAAGCCGTCCGGCTGTGATCAGCATCGCGTGATACGAAAGATAGAAGCCATAGTCATCCACACGTGGATAAGAACCGTGGCTGTGGTGCGTGCCCTCGTATTCATACAGACGCCGTTTACTCCGTTCATCTGCGTCCCAGCGATGTACCCCCGCATGGCCTAGGTCGCCTCGAATGGCATTTAGAGTTTCACGCTCCACCTCGGTCTGCGACATCCCGAAGCATCGGCCCAGTGGTGCAAGCCAATAGGGACCGAAATCAATTCCAAAAAAATACCTGTCGTTCTCTGGAAGCTCTTCTTCAGTGTCCTCCGCCCTTGCTTCGCGGGAAGCGTAATCCAGTGATGAGTCTCGCTTGACGGTTTCGAACGGCGATACGTTAATATCAAGCAGTCGTTGCCGAAAGTCCATCGAGAGGGTAATGAGCCCTTGCGCGGCGAGCGCTAAGGCGGTTCTAGCCGCGAATAAGCGAATAAGCACATGGGGCTGATCTACGGTTGCGTGCGCCAGAAAATGATCAACGTGCGGAACAAGTGTTGCCCCGAACTCCAGCGCCGCCCGTGCCGACGCAATTAATAGCCACTGCTGGGCGTGAAAATTATAAAACGCGAATCGCAAATCTCCGAATGGCTTTGTAGTGTTGACTGAAGCATGAGTTATCAGCCCAGCAACAATGCGTGCACGTCCCAGTGAACAAAGGCCAACAACGACATGCGCTGCTTCCCACCGGGTTGTTGCCACCGGCGAGGCAAGGCCAGCCCAAATGTATCCGGCAAGCGCATCTTCCACTGCGATTGGTGGCGTGAGTTGGGTCGTCCACGCACCGTCTCCGTCAGAGTCTTCCATAACGACATTGAACAAATCAAGTCCATATGACAAAACTTCGAGTGCCTCGTCGCTGGTTAGCTTGCCCGACAGTAGGCCGACCAGGCTGAAGAGCCGCTCCGGACCTGCGAGTTCCGTTGACTCGCCGATCCCTATCAAAATCACGTCGAGCAATTCGCTCTCGTCAATTCCGGAAAGCTCACACGCCAGTTGGAGTGGCATCACCTCATAATATCGGCTCCGCTTGATAGTCATGCAGAATTGGCGGCAGACGCTCTTCAGTATCGTCACGAGTGCTGCCTTCATACTGAGGCGGCTCTTCCACTGCGGCGGAACCGCTTCGAGAAAGATTCGAAGGTGGTACAGGTCGAATTCAGTAATGGCGCCGAAAGCTCTTACAAACTCAGCTTCCTTGCCAATCGGGACAAGTTCAATCGCCTTACGAAAGAAACCGTCTATGTAGAAAGGTGGCTCTCCAGAACGGAACCTCTGGTGCGCAACAGATATCCCGGTTGCCGTTGTTAGATCGCACTCGGCAAATACATCATCCCAATTCCTATCTTTCTTAACTTCAGCCGCCGTCCTGTCGTAATTGGCCGTGCGAATCTTTTCGCGCGTTGTTTCATCCTCGTCGCTACGGGTTATACGAGCTTTTAGTTTCGGCAGTGCGATTCCGGCAGATACAGCGACAGCTTCTAAATGCCGCCACTTTTCTGCGCTTTGCGCTTCGCGCGCCATGTAGTGATAAACGAGGTGAATCGCGGCCGCCTTGGCTTCATTCCCGCTACAGGACGGAAGCGCATCCTCAAGCAGCTTGACTTCATCCCACTCTGCCCTGAATCCGACAAAGGCCAGCACATCCAACGGACTGATACTACCGTGTGCCACGAGTGCCTCGCTCGCGAGCGCAAGAACACGACCGTCATTCCCAAACCTCCGGTCCCGCCACCGGCTAATGATGGCAATGGATGATGATGGACATAGCCCAGCCAATGCCTCGACAGTTGCACTCCATGCAAAGTGCTTGTCGCGCACCACATAGTCCCACGTGACCTCTGCACAGCGCGCAAACTTGTAGGCAACCTCCGCCGAAGGCCGACCTAGCTTAGCTGCTCGCTCGGCCAAATCAATGAGTGCATCCCAGCGCGCCAGGTTCTCCTCTCCTATCTTGCTTGCCACCTCCACTGCCTGATTAAAGTAAGCTTCCGCTTCCGACCGACTAATCGTCAGGATTGACCTTGCAACATCGACATAGCCTTCAGCCTTGTTCTGCGCATCTGACCGTTCATCTCGAAGCAGTAAAAATGCGGTCTGTGCAAACTCAAAAGCATTACCCTCGGCACCGCTCGTTTGTGCAGAAAGGCGAGCCAAGCGATTCAGCGTCGGCGTAAATAGCTGGCGCTTTAACAATTTAGACCAATCAATAATAGCTCGTATCGAGGTATTGTCCGCGCAGCCCGTATCAAGAAGGATGTCGATCCACAAGCAGGCAATCTCGTCTGAGGTAAAAGATTCTTCGCGATATTGAAACCCTTTTGTCTTGGAAGATGCTGCTATCACTTCGGCGATTGCGTCAGCCAACTGTGCCCTTGGTACGTGACCGAGAAATGCGCGAGCCCACAAATTAAACCAAGGAAGCAATGCCCCAATGTATTCCTTGAACTCTAGAAGATCGCGCGACTCGCTGTGTCGCTTGTCTAATTCAATTTCCTTCTTCAATTCAGGGTGGGCAACATCAATCAGTTTCAGCAGAGTCCCATCCAACGCCGCGTTAAGCGCATAGGCTCGCATGTAATGTGCGCGAATTCCGCTGTGGCGGGATGAAAGACCACGAGGTGGCGTTTCTGGAAGATAGCGTCTGAGAAACTCTTTCCCTGTGTTTGCATCGCAAATGCCGTGGCGGTAGGCCGACTCAACCATCGCGGTAACGGCGGAAAGTGCTGGCTCGACACTTGGATCTATATCCTCGACTTTGATGCGCCGGTCAGACAAAAGTTTGAAACCCCGTTCCGCTACTTCCCTCGGCAACAAGCAATGAAGATTTCTTGCCTCAACAGCGATGGCAAGGATCAACCCGAGGTCGTTTCCGGCAGCGACTGCCAGTTCGTCCAAGTCGCGATAGCGTCCATGATCCAGAAGACGACAGGCCAAGATGCGGCCCGCACTGTATGAGAGTTCACGTGGATGCCACGCCCGAAGGCTTTGCGCGGAGGCATTGGCTCCATGAATATTGAAGTGCGCTATGGCCATCACCGCACGATCTTCGTCCGAGACGCGTTCTTTGTCGCGTTCTTCCGGTGGCAGTTTGCTCCAATTCCGGAGCCATTCTTCTGCCATTCGAAGTCTACTACGGGCTTCGCCGATAAGTTCGGTGCGACCAGATAGAATAGCAGCCTCGTAGACGTGATGGGAACCGACCCAGCCGGAGCCAAAAGTGCGGCGCGAAACGAGTTCTAAAACGCCATTGCTGTCCATGAACTCCGCTGCCAGGTCGGTGTTGTCCTGCAAGAGACTGCGCTGCCGATCATCACCTGCGCTTTCCCCCCCGGCCTTGAGTGCAAGCTTGGCAGCGTCTGTGTACCGCTGGATGCGCAAACCGGCCTTTAATGCAAACTGGAGACGCTGTAACTCGATGTCACGGCGCTCCACGGGACTCGTTTCTGGCAGGCCGCTGGATGTGAGCGCCAGTTCCACCAATTCCGAAAACTGTCCGGCCTCCAACATGAGCTGCGGCAATGCTGCCGCCACATAGGCATTGCTTGAAGTAAGCGGCTTCAGTCGGCTCACGAAGCCCTGAATACTGACCGCGTCAGGTCGATATCTTTCACGGAACCATGTCTCGGCGGGTTCATCGAAAAATTGGATTGAATCGCCATTGACGATCAGAGGCCGCCCAAGATCTAGTGCGAAGCTTTTGATTGCAGCTTGATCGACGCCCGACATCGCAGCGAGCACGGATATTGGTATTAGCGGACGAAGTGTGGCGAGACTTGAGCAGATCAGATCAACTTGAGCTCGTTCAATATGGCCCGCAGCATCTTGCAGCTTTGCGATCGATAATTCCAGAATGACACCAATCGCGCTTTCTACTGTCGTTGGGTTCGGCCCGAGGAGACGGAGGATTTCTGGAAGCGGCGCCTTGCGCGACAGCGCCAATGCCTGTAGTCGTGGGTTGTACGAACTTAGACGATGAAACTCATCCACGTCATGCTCGGTCGCTTCTGGAAACTGCCGCCGCAGATGTGCCGCCGTCTCGTTCCGGCTGAAGGCGATCAATTCGAGCGACAGCGCATCGGGCGGGGGATTGAGCATTACTTCACGGTGGGGGCGGCAAAGCGCGACAATACGGACACCCTCTGGAAGCTTCTCCCGCAGGAGATCCCGTATAAACGAACGCGGTTCATTGATTTCTTCCGCTGCCATTTGCGCGTTGTCGGCAGCGTCCACGACAATACAGAGCAACGCGTTATTGTCGCGCGCACGCAGCATGGAAACGCTTTGCTTGATACGATGCATGAATGCACGCATATAGGCTGAGGCGTCCGCGTTCGCCATCGGGATGAGCGGGTGGCATAGACCGAGAGCCGAAAGCTCGTTGGCGATCTGGACGAGGGCGGTGCGATGGCGATGCCGGTATCCCGTCGCACTCCGATACTGACCGTTGCCAAAGCAGTCATAGAGAATGCTGACCGAACCCACGGGCAGACTAAGCCTGATCCGTGTCGAGAAGATAGATTTCCCGACGCCAGCATCGGCGTGCACGATTACCGGCCTATCGGCGGCGCCAACAATGGCGTCGACGAGCGCGGGCTCCTGCTCGCGAGGAACTGCGTCGTCGATCCATTCGATCAGGCATAAAGCCGGAAACAGGTCTGTCTCGTCCGTTTGCAGCGCGCGAAGTACGTCCATCTTGGTGATGGCCGGATTCGTGGCGCTTTCCGAAAGCGCTTTGCGTGTGACGAGCTCTTTCAGGCGCATCGGAGCATCTACGTCGAGTTCAGGCAAATATCCTGACACGTCATGCGAGAGGATATTTCTCTGGGTCCAGTAGTCATCCTGGCGGCCTTCAAAGTGGAGCATCTTGCAGAATGAGGCGAGCTCCGCACCATCAAAGGATGTAAATCTCTTCAGCTTGGCGAGGTCGCCAGAATGGCGAACGGTACGCTGTGCCGCTGCGTCCTCGACGGCCTCGAGGAAGTTAACGCTAATCGAGCGGTTTGTGACAAACCAGAACTCAAGTTTTTCATGCAGTGGTTCAGCAGGAAATTTTTGCCGAAGAGCCACATCGCGTTGGGCAAACCCCTTTATAGTTTTCTCTAAGCCGCTTGGTTGCCAGATATCGTCGACCCGCATCGTTGAATGTTTCAGCTGCATGTACCTGATGAGCGTTGCCTTTTCAATCTCTGTGCTGCCGTAGTATTCCGCAATATCAATTAGTTCTTCACCGATCTCCACTGGCTTGGCAGTTTTAAATTCAGATGTTGATGCCCCTTCGATTGTGATTGCAATGAGCTCAGACTGCGGCATGAGCAACTGAAGCGCACGGCGCGCAGCCCAAAGGTAATGAAACTGGTCTCCATCGCGACTTGCGCGAACGAGCATGCTGTCGGACATCGTTATGCTTTCTTTATTCAGTGCAAATTGAGTATCATCGGATGGAACAATCTGGGATTTTTGGGGGCCGCTTGATTAAGCCACATATAACAGACGTGTGGCAACAGTTAGAAGCATTGCGCGTTGAACTCGCACTGCTCAGCACTGGTTAAATTCCGCCGCTTTTCTAAGCACGTTGATTACATACTGCGAAAGTAACGATTCAAGAAAATTAAAAGCGGACATCTAAGCAGGCTGCGTCGATAGCCTTTTCAGGAAATTGCTAGCGTCCGGTAAGGCCGAATTACAGACTATGAATCCCATCGCTGCGACGGACGGGGTATGGCACACTCCTGCCTTTCATATTGCGTATTGCACGCCACAAACTAGTCGTTTAGGCTTTTCGATCATGTTGTTTTTCAGCCTAGCCAGCTAGATGGCGTTCGCGATGTGCTGTTCCCACAAATAGCATTTGGTTTTAACCTGTCGTTCAATTTCCTATATGTAAATTCCGATTAGCCGCAAGTTTAGGTATGTTGTGACATCACAATGCCAAGGCCCGTATGGGTAATCATTGGCAAAAATTGAAACTTGACAAGTTTTCGCGATTGCCTCGTGCATAAACTTTTGCTGCAAAACTTTTTCGGTATGCTGCAAGCCGCAGAATAGTGAGATGTGCATTAATTAATGTTGATTTAAATCAACATGTTGTACTATTATTTTCTTGACAGTCCATGATTGAAAAAGTACGATTACCAACGTTTGTAACTTCCAGAAAATATTAAAAATGAGTCCCTTTTCTCAACAACTAAAATCGCATCGAATAAGGTGTGGACTCCGCCAAAAGGACTTGGCGGAGCTGGTTGGTTATGAGCAAAGCTATGTTTCTGCGCTTGAGCTTGGACTCAAAGGTCCTCCGACTGATGAGTTTGTGACGAAACTAATTGGAGTGTTGCAACTTTCTCTGGATGAGCAACAAACGTTGAGTGAGGCTGTTGCAGCCTCACAACGAAAAATAAGCATTCCTACAGAGGCTTCTGCTGAAGTTTACTGGCTCTGCCATAAGCTTCAGCAGCAGCTTGATCGACTACATCCTGTTCAAGTTGAGCTGATTGAAACCGCGCTGAATTTGCCGCTAAATTTCAACTTGCCGAACCATAGTGCACCGCCACGCATTAAGCGGCGATCTCAACACATGCACGGAATGGAGGCGAAAATGTAAAAAGGGCAAACCTTACGGCTTGCCCCCTCGGACAGCTGACGCTCCCCGACCACGAATCTGGAGTATCTTCTTTTGCCCGTTCGGGTGTCAAGCCATTCACAAAATTCATACCAAATATGTAGTCGGTAAATACCGACTCGGGGACGTTCGTACCTACATTTTAGGTAATTTCTGTTTGCAAAATCAATGCGGCCTTTTACGCAGGGGGAA
The DNA here is from genome assembly GCA_028707275.1 of Gallionella sp. GTDB lineage: Bacteria > Pseudomonadota > Gammaproteobacteria > Burkholderiales > Gallionellaceae > Gallionella. The sequence goes on from JAQTUP010000005.1 coordinate 212,308, forward strand.
GTGCACCCTGTAAATACTCAGGTCGTAAGGAGATGAGAATGAGTTCTGAACATCAAGATTCACCACACCATGGCGTTGAAAATAATGCCATCCCGGCTCCGCAAGATACAGATGCTGAATTATGTCCGAAACCTCGTCGTTCCAAAGTTATGACGCTGAAAAAATTATACGTACAAATTCGCTTAGGTTTTGGCCAGGGGCATGGAAGTGAATACCAGCCATGGTTGAAAATTCGTCGTAAAAATTCCTCGCCAAATTCCAACCAAGTCGTTTCATGGATGCCCCCGTTGGGGCGAACGGCACATTATTTTTCTCACGGCGAATTTCATTCTGCCTTGTTGCTTCTTTGGCTGGGGGTTCAGGATTTAAGGGAACAATACCCGCTATGGCCAATGCCCCATCCTCATCCATTATCAGGTACACCAGGTGCTGAGGCTGAGGCACTGAAACTTAAGTGGTCGCGTGGTTTGCTCGCGATTGCCGAAGATGCGGGAATTAAACACGGGGTCGAAGTGGGAACGCACATCCCCTACGTTGCCACGATTGATTTGTTGGCAACAGTGCGATTGGTTGACGGTGTGAGGTTAATTGGATTTTCTTCGAAACCGATCAGCGATGTAGATGACGAGATAAAACAACGAACTTTGGAGCGTTTGGAAATGGAACGGCGCTATTTCGCCGAGATAAATGCGGGTTACTTCGTTTCCAGTTCATCTTTAGTGCCAAGTTTGATGGCTGGTCAGCTCGAATGCTGGCTAGATTACTCGACACTCGATTGCTCGCCGGAGTTAATGCCACTGGTCGACCAGTTCGCGGAACATCTCAACAATCACGATGATCTTTCAATTTCCGAAGCGGTTACCAGCGCTGCCGCGCTGCTATCTATAACTATAGAGTCAGCATGGTTTTTATTTCGCCATTGCGGATGGACTCAGAAGATTGATATCGATCCGTCAATTCGAGTCATTACCAGTCATCCTCTACGGCGCGGTGGCCTAGCTTTGAGGACAAAACTTCGCGAAAAATTTTTTGGGGGAAACTGGATATGAGCATTCAACCTGGAATGATTTTCGTTTCAACTGGAGATGGACACCCATTGCAAGGTTTATACCGGGTGTTGCAAGTGTTGCCGGGAGCGGATTTAGTAGTGCTAATTAATATTCCGAGCGGACCGCGCAAGGCTGAAGGAACAAAGCAAAAGAATTATTACGTGCGTGGGTTTTTGAAACAGAAACTCACTGACATGACTATCTGGGAAGAAAATAAATTGATCTGCGAAACGACAATGTCATGGCCATCTCTTTGGAATATGACGGACGAAGCTATCCGAGAAAAATTTCCACCTAGGAAAGGGAAGAATGAATCTCATGTGCTATCAGAACGGGACAGAAAATGGGCGTTGATCCAACCTTTTTTACCGGATCAGGAGCGCATTGCAATGTTCAACTATATGGAACTAGGCAAGAACGTAGAGGCACGAGTGAGCATGGTCAACGCTAGCAAGGGGCAGTTGCTGGATGCGTTGCATAGGTATTTTGCATTTGGCTGCATCAAGAATGCTCTGCTCCCAAATACGCCTGATTGTGGTGCACGCGATATTCCGCGTATCGCGAAGAAAGGCAGGAAGCATGGGCGGAAAAATGCGGCAGCATTGGTCGGTAACACAGAGTTGCAGGGCAAGATACTGACTGAAGATGACCGTAACAACTTGAAAGATGGTTGGAATATGTATGTGAGACCGGAAAAAAATGTGGGCGAAGCATTTATTTCAATGAGCCAGGTTTTTTACAGCACTGATTATTCCCTTAAGAATGGGGTATGGGTACCAAACCTGTTTGATGCTCACCTTCGGCCCACAGAGCGCGAATTCAGGTATCACGGACCGAGTGGCAATAATGGTGAGTCTGCCGCGCGACGCCTCATGGGCGAGGGGGAATGGCTAAAAAACGAAAGAGAGCTGATAGGTACAGCACGAACTGGTGTGGTTGCATTCGGTCAGGTTGGTTCAATCGATGCTTCTCCAATCGATGTTAATTTAGTTTGTTGTTTTAATCGCTTGCGACCTATCGGGGTGGGACGTGCAATCGTCGTGACGGATGTTTATTCGGGGTTGGTCGTGGGCTGGCATGTTGCGATCGGTGGAATCGGTGCAGATGAAGCTAACTTGGCCATCCTGAATGCAGCCATAGATAAAACTGAAATGCTGAATCGTTATGGATTAACAGATCTGTCTCCGGCAGATTTTCCAGTAATCTTTTTTTCAAAAATCATTTCTGATAACGGTGAGTTGAGATGCATAAAAGGCATCGGATCATCGGTTGAAAGGCTTGGGTCGCGAATCGAATTTATTCCATCAGGCAGGGCAGACCTCAATTCTATCTCTGAATCAGGACATCATAGCCGCCACAGAGGACTGGATCATCATCTTCAAGGTACAACCAAGGGGCGGCAGAAAAAGCGGGGTGAACCGCTTTCGATTACAAAGGCTTTGTTGAGCCATTACGAATATTCTCGTTTGTTAATCCAATGGATTCATTGGAAAAATACAAAGCAAGAGGTGCCACATTTGCTTACAACGGAGATGCGTCGCGACAAAGTGCAACCGACGCGCATTGCTATATATCGCTGGGCAAAAAATAATGGATATATAGCAGGCAGAATGATCGATCCAACTTTTCTCAAGGCTCATTTGCTCCCTACGTTTACCGCATCGATCCAAAGAAATGGGTTGGTGCTTCACCGTCCGAAAAATGGTGAGGCCGTCGAGTTGTTGCCCAGGGCGCGATTTAACGATAGTTACTTGGCTACTTCTGGCTTGATTCGCGCAGCCATTAATGGAGGGAAGAGGCACATCGAAGTGAAAGCGAATCCGGATGATCTGTCCCATGTGTATCTCATTGATGTGAACGGCATACACGTTATCAAAAATATTTGTGACGACCTGATTCTTGTCCAGGAAGGATGCATTTTTGATCTCGGCGTGATGAACGATGTGGACAGGCAACAGAAAATCGAAACTAGATCGCAACGGGAACAAGATAATTCAGATATGCACTCGTTTCGGGTGGAACAAGAAGCGCAGGCGTCTGATGACAAGAAGCTTGCCCAATCCACGGAAAAAACCGGACCTAAACCTAAAACAGATCGATCGAGTGTCCGCGAAAATCAGGCTGACGAAAGATGTGCTCAGTTGGATGATTCGGTTAGGCGCGCATTCGGGGACGTTACGCAAATAAGTACTGATGAGGTATTGACTACCGAGCCTGATCCAAAAAAATTCCCAAAAGAAATCGAAGTTTCTGAACGGCCTAAAGTGAACGACATCACTGCGCTCAGGCTTGAAAAGATGAAAAATTTCCACGCTCAAAGAAAAATATAAGGAGCGAATAATGAATGAGAATTTTTCTACAAGTAATACGCAGAAGCATTCTGATGGAAATCCTTTCCTCGTAAAAATCGAGGATTGTCTGGCAACCGATGATATCGAGACACGACTGGCTCGTTGGCCGCTTGATGGAATTGATGTCGGTAAATTAAGTGATCAGGAGAGGCTTGATTTGCTCGATCGTATGCAAGACGAAATGTTTGAACCAAACACGAAATCGTCGGATATTGCTTCGCGGTTATATCGCTTGATTCGTCGTGGTTACCTTGCACGAGACCCAAGGCGGCCAAGTGTTCGTAGAGCAACCATGGCACTTGCAGGTTTTTCTGGTCGAGAAATTGCCAGTCTGCCTTGGCTAACAACCTACGCCAAGGGAATGCGTATTTCAGGAATTACTGGTGTTGGTAAGTCTTATGAGGTTGTGCGTGCGCTCGAAGCGCTTCCGCAAAGGATAGATCATGGCCGCTGCGATGCGGCTGGATGGACGCACATGACCCAGGCAGTATGGTTGTATGTTGCCATGAGCCATGATGGTTCGCTTGGTGGTTTATTGCTGCAAATATTATGTTCTCTTGATGCTGCAATAGGGACTGGTTACTCACAGGATCGAAGTCTTACTCGACTTAGTAACGAAAAACTTGCGGTCCATATTGGCATCATTTTTCGTAATCATGGGGTAGGGGTGTTGGTCATCGACGAGATTCAACACCGCAATTTCTCGGGCGCGCGGGGTACGCTAGCAGTGACATTTTTCCTGCGCCTATTGAATTTTGGAATTCCAATTGTTTTGATAGGAAATCCATATGGTATGGCGAAGCTCGACTCATTTTCTCAAGATATGCGGAGAATTGGTTCAGGCGGATCATTCGAGATGTATCCGATGGCGGCGGATGATTTCGATTGGCAGAAATGCTTGGCACCCGCGTTGTGGCGCTATAACGTCATGCCTGAGCCTTCTCCAATTGAAGATTTTGATGGATCGATACTTTTTCGTTACAGCGGAGGTATTAGAGACTACGCATGCCGCATTCGGGTGGCCTCGCAGCGACTGGCAATTGACCTTGGTGAAAAGGCCGTCACTGAAGTGCACATGGAGCAAGTATTCCATGGCCCCGATTTTAGCGAAGGCGACCGAAATTTGATTTGCGGTTTTCGCGACCGAAATTCGTTACTGCTGATGGGCTTTACCGATGTCCCGTGGGAGCAATACGCCACTAAGTGGGGTTATTTGGTCACAAAAAATTCAACTGCTTCTGATTTGCCGGCCACGTCTCCATCTCAAGGAGGAAAGTCCAAACCTGTCGAGGACGGGATTTTAGTCGGTTCTCAAAAGAAGCAGACTCCAAGAAAACCCGTGGCCGTACAGGCTCACGAGAATATCAAGAGAAATCGTACGCGCAAGGTTAATGATGCCAAGCGACAAGCGGACATTCGTTCAACTTTAGAGCCAGGTGACATTCGCCATAGTGGCCTTCAAGAATTTTTGGTTACTGGGTTCGATGCATTATTGACAGCCCCCCGGAAGCCAACCAAATAGAGTGCCACTTTGAAGTTCGGGAATGAGTGATCACATGTCTGGAAAGTGCGGGACAAAATTATTGGATTAAGAATAGTTGAAAGGGGAAGCATCCATGGGTGTAAAGAATGAGTTTCAAGGGGTTAAAATTCCGGACAAAATACTTCCATTTTTTCCAGCTCCGTTTCCTGATGAGGCAATCACATCTCAGATCGGTCGGTACCATATTTTGCGTGGATATCGGACAGAGCGAGCCACATATGACGAGTTGTTCCAGGCAGCCCCGTTTACTTTGACTTATTGGGTTCCATACCACATTGATAGGCTTGCAAAAAGGTTGCCGGGAAGTCCTGAAGCGAACCATGCCACATTAATCAAAGATGGCACACTTCTTCCGTTGTTCCGGACATTCGGGCGGATGACCTATGAGGGTGCTGCAGGTCAAAAATTTCAAAGTATAAAAACGGAAGTACCAAGACGCATTGTGGGTGAGTCCGGGATCACCCACTTATGCTTGAGCTGTGTTGTCGAAGACATGGATAACTATGGAGCGCCTTATATTCACCGCGCCCACCAGATTCCAGGAGTCACGGCCTGTTGGAAGCATGAAACCAAAACAATCGAGCGATGCAACTCGTGTAAATGTCCATTTGAGATACCCAAGAGTTTGATTTTGTCACCGTGGAAAGCCTGTGCTTGTGGGCGAGCCATAGATAGTTTTGCCAATATTGAAGAGCAAGCCACACCCATGGAAATCGATTTTGCGCGATTTGCTAAGGATTTGTTGCATGGGGCGGAGGCCATCGAGCCAGAGTTGCTTGTCAAAGTGTATAAGAACCGCATATTGGGGCTGGGATTCCGCAGGGGGAAAAGCCAGATTGCCAGAACAAAGTTATTGGCTGCAATTGAGGAAAGTTACGATCAGGAACAGCTTAAAAAAATGGACTTTGCTCATCGTAAAGGCCGGTTGAGTGGTTGGCTCAACCTTCTTAGTGCTACCTCAGCACAAGAAGCGCCTCTTGGCAGGCACTTGCTGTTCGCACACTTTCTGTTCCGCGAAGCTAAACTTTTCCTTAATTCGGTCAAGTTGGGCCAGAGTGAAATTATTACTCCACCAAGTTCGGTCGGTACACTATTGCCTCGCGAGGCCAATGAGGCAGCACCGCGCCGAAGTAGAAAGGTACTTGCCGGAGTTGAGCTGCTCGATATGCTGACTGAGGTCGCCGTCCGCAATAGCTACGGGTTGGAAGATCTGTGGATTTACCAGTTCGGGGCCATGAAGAGGCTCGTCAAGTTTGATCATGATGCTCCACAAAGGATTTTGGCACGGATTTCTAATGATTCGCTCAGAAAGTCCAGAACCCCCTCATCCCAGAAATGCACAACACTTTATGACCGGCAGGCTGATGAAAAATGGGCAGAAGCGATTCAGGCTGCTTCAGTGTTGCTGTATGCGAGCGCAGAGAAACCCGTGAAAATAACCATGAACAGATTGCTCAAAGAAGCCGCAGTGAAAGGCTCTACTTGGCCAAATGCCTTAAAGTTTCCGCTGGTTTATGCCGTACTGGAACAATGCCGCGAGTCGCAATGGCATTTTTATGCGAGGTGCATGGTATGGGTTATACATAAATATCCAGAGCATGCGGGCAGAGGAAGTAAGCTCGTAAAGCTGGCAAAGTTGGAATCACATAAGGGAGTTGCTGTATTCCAACACTTGTCGCAGATTGGCGTGCAGGGAGGGCTATCACCGAATCTTATTATTTCTATTCTGCAAAACTTGGGGATGCCAAAGGATTGGCGTGGGCCGAATCCAGATAAAGATTTTTATGTCACTGGTCGGCGTTATATCCGACGAGAACGTTTACCAAATTCAAAGCCAATTCCTGTCTGAGAAAACTGACATGGAATCACCGGCGCTGGCTAGTTCTACCGAGATATTTGCTACCTATCCTGCCTTTCTGCCATTGCTGACAGAGGGGGAGACGTTGTTCAGTTGGTCTGCGCGGTATCATCGACTAAGTGGGAATGCGCTTGCCAGGCAATCCAGTATCCAGCTCTTTGGTGATCGGCGGGCCGGGCTCAGGCCAGATTTTCCGTCTCATCTTCAGCAGTTAGTTGAAATCACCCGAGGGCTGATAGGTGATGCAGAGACGCTTGCCTATGAGCGAACTCTATTCGGTTTTTTTGCACCATTCCAAAATACGCAAGGCGCGAGTAACGTGCTTAAACAGATGCGCGGCACTTCAGTTGAAAAGGTTAAATCTGCGCTCGGTATTCTGCCAAGTCGGGTGGGAGCATTTTTTCCACTGAAATTCTGTCAGGATTGTATTCAGGATGATCTGAAGAAATATTCGGTGAGCAGATGGCATCTGGAGCACCAGTGGCCTTCCGTCTGGATCTGCCGTAAGCACCATCGAATGCTTCATGCATTGAAGCGCGAGTATCAGCCTCGGGATCTGCGCCGATGGTTGTTACCGGAGGATGTGACAGCAGAAGAATGGACTGGGTCGGCAACCAGTTCGGCTGTAACTAAATCCAAACTGCTTTGGATAACCGAGCTCAGTACACACTTCGCACAACTTCGCGGACAGCATTTCGATCACCAGCTGCTTCGCTATACCTATCTGCTACGCGCAAAAGAGCGAGAGTGGTTATTTACAGATGGCTCAGTCAAGCTTGCGCTGGTTCGGCAGTTATTCCTGAAATACTATAAGGAGATGGACGATATTCCGGGTTTTGAGGTTGTGAAGGGTGTTCAAAGTGAACATGCCGGAATGCTGGGATTGTTGATGCGTCAATTTGATTGGCGGCGGCATCCGGTCAAACATATATTGCTTATCGCTTTTCTGTTTGAGTCGGTTGTTGAATTTGACGCTGTTTATGAACGGGTACGCCAAGTTCATGTTCAAGGCGGAACTGATGCCCTGGAGGAGATGGTGGGCGAATCGTGGAAGTCTGAACTCAAACGTCTTGTCGAGGTTGAACATAAATCGTTGAGTAGCGCCGCTTCGACTATTGGCATACCGCTGTGTGTTGCTATTCGCGTATGTAAACAGGAAGGGATTGCATATCAGCGGCGCTCGCATGTGGTTAATACGGTACTTGGAGAAGAAATTTTGGAAATGATCATCCAAGGACTTTCGCGTGTTGAAATACTGCAAAAAACGGGAATCAAGAAAACGCTTTTGAAGGACTTGATGGCTAGAAAGCCTGTCTTGCGGGATGCTTGGCGAATAAAAGATTTTGAGCGTCGTAGGGATGTATATAGGGTAAATTTTCTAGAGCTAATCGAACAGTTCAGAGGTGTTCCGATCAAGAAGTTGCGGACTGTGCCTGGCAATGGGGTTTCATGGCTATATCGAAATGATCGTGAGTGGTTGACTCAAAATTTGCCTTGCATGTAGGTCTGCGGCACAGTTTTTCATAGGCAAACAAAACTTTTGGTAATTTGCAGAATGATCGGGCTGAATATAGAGAGCCAACACGCCAATGGCAATCTTTCTGGCGGTGTATTATCGATACCAGTCATCTGGAATGTTCCATTAGGCGATATTTGCCCCTAAAATGTATTATTAGCAAATATATTGCTCGTGAGACTATGAATAGCTAAAGTGGGCAGCGTCACATTATAAAAAACAATGTGAAACTGTCCTCTTTAATCTGTACGTTAATAGGATTTGGGAAGATGCAGTGGCAAGTCATTAATGTGGGCTCGTGTTTATAGCCACGCAGTCAGCAACGGTTATTTCCACGTGTGCACAGATAGAGTGCTCACGTCATTTCACTATTAGCCTAGGCAGCAGGAGGCAAGATGCATCTTTCAACGCTTACAATTAGAAACTTCAGGTGTTTTGGCGATAGTGGCAAGCCCTTTGAATTATCTCTGAAGAGTGGCCTGACTGCTTTAGTGGGAGAAAACGATGCAGGCAAAACTGCCGTCATTGATGCTCTGCGCTTTGCTCTAGGCACGACGGATCAGGACTGGTTTCGGTTGGAAGAATCTGACTTTCATCAGAACGATACAAAAAAGGAAATTCGCATCGTGTGCAGATTCGATAATCTGAGCTCACGAGACCAAAGAGCCTTTGTCGAATACCTAACTTATGGGGACACGGCAAAGGATGAACCTGTCCTGTACATTAACTGGTTGGCCGTAGACACCGGAACAGCACCTAAAGGCCGCCCTTTTCGACGTGTCGAGATACGCTCTGGCATGAATGGAGATGGCCCGCAACTCGCCCCAGAGGTGCGCGAAATGCTCCGAGCTACCTATCTTCGTCCGCTACGTGATGCGGAGTCGGCGCTGTCAGCCGGGCGTGGTTCGCGCCTCTCCCAAGTTCTCCTCCAAACCGGTGAGGTTAAGGCTTCTGGCATCGGATATGATCCTTGTGTGCAAACCGATCCAAAGTTTCTTAATGTCCTCGGTATAGGTGACTTTGCCAACGCATTGCTTGAAAAGCAGCAAGGGATTAATAAAACTCGCGACAAGATTAACGCCCACCTCATCAAGCTCTCGCTTCATGGCGATGAGTTAAATAGCAGTATTAAGGTGAGTGGCGCAAATGCTTCGCCGGATAATCGGCTACGGCAATTGCTGGAAAAGCTCGACCTCAGTCTTGGCTTCGGCAGTAAACCGGATGCTGGCGGCAAGCTTGGTTTGGGTTCCAATAACCTTCTCTTCATGGCTTGCGAGCTTTTGCTTATGGCTCAGGAGGACGCGGGAAACAAGCTATTACTCATTGAAGAGCCGGAAGCCCATCTGCACACCCAACGCCAACTGCGGGTGATGAAATACTTACAGGAGCAGGCCGTAGAAAAAGGTGTTCAGATTATCGTCACCACGCATAGTCCTAATCTCGCATCTGCCATTAGCTTGGACAATATGGTGATGATCCAGAACGGACATGCCTTCTCGCTGGCAGAGGGAGAAACTGAACTGAATTCTTCCGACTACCATTTTCTTGAACGTTTCCTTGATGTAACGAAGGCGAATCTTTTCTTTGCGCGAGGGGTCATGATCGTCGAAGGTGATGCAGAAAATATCTTGCTGCCAACATTGGCAAAGCTTATCGGGCGAGATTTTACCGAATACGGGGTTTCCATCGTCAATGTCGGCGGAGTGGGGTTGCGCCGCTATGCCCGAATCTTTCAACGTCATGACATTGTTAAGACTGGGCAACTTGGTATTCCAGTAGCCTGTGTAACCGATATGGATGTGATGCCGGATTGCGGGAAGTTGATTATCAAAAAGGAGCTTCCCACTAAAGGGGAGCTTGGTAAAGCAGGCTTGACAGCGAAGCGTGCTGCGTTGAGCGAGAAGACAACAGGGCAAACGGTCAAAACTTTTATCGCCAACGAGTGGACACTGGAGTATGACCTCGCCTATTTTGGTCTTGCCAAGGATGTTTATGTGGCTGCACATCTTGCGAAGAGAGACGAAGCACTTGCGAAACAGGGCAAGGACTTGGATGAGGTGACTGCCAAGAAAGAGGAGCAAGAAGCACTGACTGCCTTCAATAGCCTTGAACAGGAAGCCATCAATAACACTTCGAACGGCTTAGCTGATGGCTGCGCCTATAAGAAACTCCTCGCAACAAAGGTCTATGCATTATTTACGACCGGAACCAAAGCATCCAAAACCATCTCCGCACAATATCTGGCTGGGGCGTTGGAGGACAAGAAACTCACACCTGATGCTTGGCGAGAAGTGCTGCCACTCTACTTGGTTGAGGCTATTGATTATGTGACCGGCGCAGTTGATGCTGTACCCAAAGCGGATGGCTGAGTATGAACAGCGAAGACACATTCGAGTTGCCAACGGTCACGGATGAAGATATTTATCGGGCATCTCGACTCTTAGATTTGCCAACAACAGCTTTTTATGGAACGGACGGTTCTGATCCACGCCAAAATGTTCTCAAGTGCATGGACAGTGTTGATGTGGCTGCATGTCCGGGCAGCGGAAAGACTACTCTTCTTGTGGCTAAGCTGGCGATTCTGGCTGAAAAATGGCAATACCGTACCCGTGGCATCTGCGTTCTCTCCCACACAAATGCAGCTCGCCACGAAATAGAGAAGTACCTTGGCAACACAGCCACAGGGCGACGACTTCTCGGCTACCCGCACTACATTGGAACTATTCATGGATTCGTGAACGAATTTCTGGCATTACCACTGTTGCGTTCACGTGGCTACAGCACCACTCGATTTGATACCGATATATCTAAACGCAAACTCTTGAAGCTCAGTTGTGGCGGAAAAAAATTGCCTAAATATTTGTATCATAAGATTCAGAATGAAGAGCTCCGAATTTCGGCTGTCTGTCACGCACATTATGTAGGTGATAATCGGGATATTCGTCTCAGCGCGGGGAATGTCAATGTTAACTTGAAGCGAAGCGAGAATGAAACTTTCAAACAAATTGACACTTGGAAACTTGCAATTCTCAAAGACGGTTATGCTGCATATGAAGATACGTTCGCATATGGTCACTACACACTGAAGAAGTATCCTTCACTTGCAAAAATAATTCGTGATCGTTTTCCTTTGTTGTTCATCGATGAGGCGCAAGATAATAGCAAAGAGCAATCGGCAATTCTCAGCCGGATATTTATGGAAAGTGACAATGCGGTTATTCGCCAGCGTTTCGGGGATGCAAACCAAGCGATTTTCGATTTTCAGGGAGCAGAGGGGGCAGCAACAGACAAATTTCCCGGCGTGAGCAAGATGGAGTTACCCAATAGTTACCGCTTTGGTCAAACAATTGCCGATATGGCCGATCCTCTTGGACTTGAACCCTACGGCCTTCAAGGGATAGGTCCAAAGAAAGCACTCACGTCGTGCACACCTGAGGCGCAACATACAATTTTCCTATTTGATGAAAATAGCGCTGCCAAAGTTCTGGACGCATATGGGGAGCTGCTCCTTGAAACCTTTTCCGATCTGGAATTGTGTGAAGAATCGTTTTCAGCTATGGCAGTCGGGCAGGTACACAGGCCACCCGCCGAGGATAAGGGTCACAAGTTCCCAAATCATGTCGGGCACTATTGGTCAGATTACGACCCGGAGCAAACAAAGCACGATCCAGTTCCCCTTACTTTCATGCAGTACGTTTTCGCTGGACACGGTAAATCGGAGCTGCAGCGTGAAACTCATGTGATGGTCGAGAAAATTGCCGAGGGTTTTCTTCGATTGTCAGATTTTAGGACGGGAAAAAAATCCCTGGCTCGTCCCAAGCACCAGCATCGGCATATTCTCAGGCTTCTGGAGACTTCGCCCGACATTCTGGAACAATATCAGAACCTGATCGTGCAATTCACAGTGACGCAGGGAACCCCAACGATAAAGACGTGGGCGAATCATTGGCTTGGAATAGTTAGAAGCATCGCAGAAGCCATTGCCGGATCGCCACTATCAAAAGAAGCTGATGATTTTATGACGTGGAATGACACGCCAGTTACACCTGCAACACCCACCGACGCAAACAAAATCCGGAACAACATATTCCGTTATAGCAAGAATGGGAGGGAAGTTTCCATCCACGCTGGCTCGATCCATTCGGTAAAAGGCCAAACCCATACTGCGACCTTGGTGCTTGAGACTTTTTGGTATGACCACAATCTTGAACTTATTTTGCCTTGGTTTACCAAGAAAAAACATGGATGGAAAAAAGCCGATGGTGTACGCCAAAAAGCTCGCCTAAAACTTCACTACGTCGCCATGTCGCGCCCGACGCACCTCCTGTGTCTGGCGATGAAGCAGAGTGCGCTGAATGAAGAGCAAATAGCTGCTATTCGAACTCGGGGATGGCAACTGCTTCAGGTTCGTGCGGATGGAAGCACGGAGCTGTTGCAAACGCGGTGATAGGGCGAAAACTAGTCTGACACTGGGGGCAGCTTTACGGCTAGAATTACGGAAGGGTGAGCATCTGATTGGTGCCAATTGCTGTCGGTCGAGGTATAGAATTGACAGCAAGAAAGCTGACGCTCGTGGCCTGTTGCAAGGGGTTAGCAAGGGTCTATCTAGGTATGTCCGAACTTAGGGAGTTACTTAAATTTAGGGGGTGTTTGATGAACGACGAAAATTTTTGCCATCGATATTTTCAGCTCCTAATCTTCCATTTTCGATGGCTCGTATTTGTCCCTGTAATAGCGTTTATGAACGGGTGCGCCGCAACTCAACCGCAATCCAACAACACAGAAGATCCAAAAAAAATTACAGAGGCTGAATTAATAATCAATGTAATACCCAGAATTGGACTTTTCAACGATGATGTCTACGCAAAACCACAAAGTAATCCTGCTGAAAATCAGCACAAAATATCAAAAAATGATTACGTAAGCAGTATCGATCCATATCTCAAAGATAAATTCCCAACAGAATGGGATATGCTTACAACAAGTGCTTCTAAAGATAAAAAATGTGCTTCTAAAGATAAAGAATGTGTCGACTCTTACGATATGTCACAGTTCAGTACTCGACGAGTTAAAGTAATATTAAACGTACCATCAAAAAAATTTATTAGTTGTACTCTGAAGCTGGACTCTTCTGGCACCGAAACAGGCACAATAACTGACTCTCCCACAATAACTACGTGTTCACATGAATTCCCACAGATAAGCAATTTGGAACATAAAGTTCAGGTAGATGTTACTTATAGTGATCAGTCACCTGGCACTTTTAAGGGTACTATACCCTCGGATTTTAGAATAATTATAATCGGTGATTCATATGCGTCTGGTGAGGGAAATCCGGATCGCGAGAATGGAAATGGCTTCTTCAATAATGTGATGGGCTCCGCATTATGGATGGATGAAAGATGTCACCGATCCGCATGGGCTGCACCGATGCAAGCAGCTTTTCAACAGATGAGGCCCTTCACCCCCAACCCAGATAAAAAATTAAACAATAATAAGCGGGAATACACCGTCACTCACTCAGGTGCATACACCATCGCTTCAGTGGCATGCTCGGGTGCTAGGGTTAAAAACGGCATACTTGAAAATTACGGAGGCACACTGTCTCGAGCTCAATTTGAAGCAAGAATTGAACTTAACAATAAAACCAAAGAAAAGAATATCAAATTTTATTTGACGGAAGCAAAAGAAAGAGCAGATACAGAACTTCTTCCTCCTCAAATCGATTTAATAGATGAACTCCTCGAAACTGCTGAAATAGCTAAAATCTCAATGCTGATTGTTTCAGCTGGCGGGAACGATGTGCTTTTTTCACCTCTGGTGAATATTGTGCTCAGGAATAAAATTCCAGATACAAACGCAAAAAGTGAATTTACTAATATTCAAACGTATTATGAGAATACTCTATTACAGAAGACTCTAGGGCCACGCTATGAAAAATTCGTAAATAAACTTGATAAGTTGCAGCAGGATATTGGACAAGTTGTCTTTGTTAAATATCCAGATCCAACAATTAAATATCCAGATTCAACAACACAACATAAAGACACCTTCTGCTCTGGTTCTCCAAGCAATGGTTATCTAGATATACTTATAAAACCATTCGTGAGTGTTAACGCAGAAATTACCAAACTTATTTCTGAAAAGGTCGTTGGTGGAATAAATAAAAAAATTGTATCAGTAAGCCGTGATCATGCTTGGTATGTTGTCGATGTATCTGATCAATTCCGGGGACATGGTTGGTGTGTTAATGACAGTTGGTTCAGAGATGTTGACGCTAGTTTATTTCGTCAGCATGACATCTTGGGCACTTTCCATCCCAACAGATCTGGACATGGAGCAATTGCAGGCAACATTGAACTCGCCATGGACAAAAATTTAGATCTCAAATTTATTCCTTCGAATAAAGAGGGGCATCTGTATCAAGCCAATGCGACGGAAAATGAGCCAAAATACTTCAAGCATCCGCTGATAATTCATACCGAACTTAGTGGAAATATCAAGTTTACGCCTAGCAAAAACGATGTAAGTGTATATGTAAACGGGAAATTCAGCTATGAAGGCGATAAAAAAAATTGCAGTAATAACCCTGGCAGTAATTTGATCAGATGTGCTGTTGAGTGTAACGATGATCCTACGCCGAAGGGTGATCCTCTGCCGCCGAAGTGCAGCGAAAAAGTTGAATATAGCATACTCCCCATAAATCCTAAATCGAGCGAGTCTCCTTATTATGGGTGCGGCAATACTTCAACGGGATGTACCCTGACAAAACTTAATGTTGGAGAGCAATTCAACATTACACTTAAAACGCGCCATCCTTTCACGAAACGATTAATCAGCCATACACTGAACAATTTCATCCTTGATGAGGAAGCACCCTCTGTGAAATGTAGCTGGGGAAATGACGAAAAATGTGATGACTATAAGTGGCTAAATAAAGAAAAGGTGGCAACCAGCAGTGTATCCGCATCAGATAAAGGTTCGGGTTCTAAACGGCTTGAGATTAAAATTGATGGTGCCCCAACTAGCTCGATGGATTGTCAGGCACAGCCAGATTGTTGGATGCAACTTCCAATCAGTTCCCTCAAAAAGGAGGGCACTACTGAACTTAACGTCATAGCTACGGATAATGTTTCGAATGTATCAATGACACCGGTATTTGTCCGTCTTGATACCGTGGAACCGAGCTTTGAGTCAATCCGTATCTATGGTGTAGAGCTCAATGCAGAATCAGCACAGTTCATACCCTCGGGGAAAAACGTGGGAATCGAAATTTCTGGAACAGATATGACGTCGGGTGTACAGGATATTACTGTAACCTTAGCTGATTGTTTAGTATCACCTAATCCTTTAATTGACACTTATTTTCAAAAACGTTGGTCAAAGTGCGACGTAAAAAATAATTTTGAAGTTAAAGTCACCGATAAGGCAGGTAATTCTAAAAATATCAACATTCAAGTTGTCGATGTAACTCATTTTAAAAGCAGCGGAAAAGAAAAGTTAAGACCAGAGTCTGTTAAGTTTTGGAAAAAAAGATTCCTAACAATTGATGAGCACCGCTTGCCAGCCAATGTATCACTCTTAGATAAAGTTAAGCAATTCAGCGAACATTTCCAACAAACGTCTCTTGCCAATTTTACTAATGATGATTGGCTTTTGCTTGCGGGATGGCTCAATTTGATCGATGGTCGCCTGAGTGCGGCTAAATCAGTAAGTCAAACAGTCAATCCTGACTGTAGTTTATCTAATAAACAAGTTGGCACAACTGTATTTGCAGCTTTGAAATTTCTTGATTCCAAAGTTTCAGCTTTGAAAGCTCTTGATTCCAAAAAATGCAAAAAACTTCTCGGATCCGCAGGAAAAAGCAGTTTGCTCGAAGATATTTTGATTAAAGAAGGCATCATAGGAAAATGGAAGCAACACCGTAAATCCAGACAGCTTGTTAAAACTAGAATTGCACACTGATTTTCTGAATTGCTTGCCCGAAACCTGCTATTCGCCAACGACTGCAAAGTCTCGATAGTGATACTTGGTGGACGTCCGCTGTCGGGCAGTGAAATAATAAAATTGTCACTTGTGTTTATACTCACTGTTCAAGACTTTATTGTTCGGGTGTGTTGCAATATTCTATGCGTAGGATGTGGTTCAAGACTTTAAAGGAAATCAACCAAAAATTATTGCACGTAACCAATTGATTTTTCGTTTTCCATATTCAAGACTTTATTGTCACGAAACATTGGCATGGCTTTTGCTTATGTAGTGACATGATGGCTCAAGCTATTGGTTAACTACTTCATGAGGCGATTGCATGTCAGACGATGAGATTTTCTTCCGGTGGACGCCCGAGTACAGCGTAGGGATTCAGGCTATAGACGATCAGCACCTTGAGCTGGTCAATATCCTCAACCGTTTGTTTGTCGCCGTATCAAAGCGGGAAGGTGAAAAAGTGATCGCCGAAATACTGGACGCGTTGCTCAACTACACCCAGGTGCACTTTGCGCTGGAAGAGCGCCTGTTGCAGCAGGCCAGATACAAGGATTTTGACGCGCACAAGCAGGAGCACAGAAAACTGCTGGACCAACTCGACCAGCTTTGCAAAAAGCATCTGCTCGAAGAGAGGCCGATCTATTTTGAAATGCTGAACTTTTTGAAAATCTGGCTAAGAGAGCACATTCTGGGCGTGGACAGGCTGTACAGTGCCGCCTTGCAGGAAGCCGGTTTTTCGACTGCCTCATGGGAAGAGCAGGCGCAGCTGGAATTTTCCGCCATGTCGTCCGGAAATAAAAAATCCTGGTGGAAAATCTGGTAGCCAGGCGCGCGCCACCCTCAGGGTGGTAACGCGTATTTGAGGGGGGCGCTCCCGGCAAGGTACGCTTGCCAGAGCAGCGTTCAGGGGAGGGTTCTTGCCAGGCGGAAACCTACGTCGCCGTATTTTCCGTCGGGAACGTCGATTCCCCTGAAGGTGGCGCGCAGGACATAGGCTCCGCTGGCTTTCCACGATCCGCCGCGAAGCGCGCGCTCAGCGCAGCTCTTGTCATAGCAATCATTCATCCACTCCCAGACGTTGCCGCTCATGTCATACAGGCCGTAGCCATTAGCCGACATCTGACCTGCAGGATGGGGGGCGTTGTCGCTGTTGCCGCTGTACCAGGCGACGCTGCCTATGTTGTTACCTCCGCAATATTCTGATCTGGCGCCACCTAAACATGCGTAGCTCCATTCGATCTCTGTCGGCAGGCGATAGTGTCTGCCGGTTGTCCGGTTAAGCTTACGAAGGTATTCCTGAACATCGTTCCAGCTCACCTTTTCCACCGGACACGTCTTGCCGCAGTGCTTGAATTCGCTGGGATTGCTGCCCATCACCGCGAGCCATTCGGCTTGCGTCACCTCGTATTTGCCGATCTCATAATGCTTTCCGGGTATGCTGATCATCTCGGGCACCTCTTTGTCGGCTTTTGCGGCCCGGTCTGCGTCTTCCCTGACGCAGGACAGGAGCGAGAAGGAGGTCAGCGCAAGCAAAAACATAGGTAATTTCTTCATATTTTCCCCTGCGTTACCGTTTTTTAATGGTGGGTCGGCAGTTAATTGTCATAATGTATCATGAGCACATCCTCGGCAGGCTTGCCTCTGGCGGTAAAGTCATCGCTCGAAGAGCCGCCCGGTGTAGGTTTGACTGTCCATACCCACCAGAAGACCCCGCGCCACCATTTTTGATCCTGGAATGCATCAAACACGGCGCGATAGCAATTGGCCTGCTCTTCGAATTCAATAGTGTGCTCTTTTACCTGCCAGGGCGAGCGATTTGTACCGACCAGGCTCTCGTAGCCGATTTCTGTCAGAATGACCGGCAGCCCCCATTTTTTCGACAACTTGTCCAGCCGCGATACGATGGGCGTCCATGCACGGGTTATCTGGGCGAGTGTCGGGTGATCGGTGTGTGTGAGCGGGTAATAGGCGTCGATACCGATTGCGTCCAGTGCATTCCACCAGTTGATGTTAAATTCCTCGCCGAGGTGGTGTGCGGCATAGGTCAGCGGGCCGTTGTAGTTTTTTCGCACAGCCTTGATGATTTTTCGCCATTCTCCCGAGCGAGTGGTGGTGCCCTCCAGCTCTGTTCCGATCACAAAGTAGTCCGCTTCCGTATTTTGTGCGAGTGCTGCGTAATGGGTGATGAATGCGCTGTAACTTTTGAACCATGCCACCCATTCAGCTTCATTGTTTCCGGATCCGATCTCTCCGCGCCAGTGTCTGGCATCATCTGACAGGTCAATATGGGGCTTTAGCATGACTCGCAGCCCCGCACGATGAGCATACTGAATCACATGAATCAAGTCGGCGTCTGTCGGCGTCGATGATTCGGGCGTGCACTGAATGCGGGTGGAATGGATCTTTTCCTGATAACAGGTCACGACAATCGCAATCCAGTTGACGCCCAATGGAACGATCGATTGAGTGAGGGTTCTGTCCGATGCCGCACTCGAATATTCCCCGTGCCACCATGAGGCATAGGCGATGCCTTTTTGAAACGCAGACATTGGAGATAACGGCCGGGTTATAGTGATTTCGGGTGCAACATCCGCGACGGGAGCTTCCCGTTTTGTGATGTCGCTGTCGGCGGTCATCAAAGAGAATACAAGACAAGCTGTCAGCACGCGCAGAATGCTGTTGCGACTCACGGTGCTTTCACTTTGAGGCAAGCCCTTCCTTGATAATTACTCGTCTTGTAAACAGCCTGTATCTGCCATGTCCCTCCAAACCCTCATCACCGCTGACTTTGGATGGCATCGCTGGCCGGTGATGAAATGCGTTTGCGGGCTTTACTTGCAGACTTAATCGGATTTTCCTGAGGAGGTTATAAGCATTTGTTGACCGGCGTCAAGCGCAATTTTCAATGCCAGAGCAAAGCCTGGAAGGCCGCTTGCTTGATCGAGAGTCCTGTTTGATTCACAGCACGAGAAATAACTCTATAATCACTCTGCGCGATCTGCGGGGCGCGGGCAGCGTGTCCTTGCGAACGCCTCTGTACGAGGCGTGATACCGAAAGAGAGCCTGTGACGGCAGATATGACGAAAAGGGCAGGGATGAACCCGAAGCATGATTTTTCCGTAACCACACACAGACTGGCGTCTTTGGTCGCGCTGTTGTCAGTCGTCACCGGATTACTGGTGTTAGTCGGCTGGTCTTTTAATATTTCTGTATTGAAGAGCCTGTCGCCTGCCTGGGTTGCCATGAAGGCGAACACGGCTGTCTGCTTTGTTCTGACCGGCATCGCGCTGTTTTTAGCCGCGTCGTTCGGTTCACAACGCCCGGTGGCATTGTCTCTCATCGCTCAGCTTTGCAGCATGCTTGTCGGTCTGCTCGGCGTTTTGACCATGAGTGAGTATGCGCTCGACTGGAATATGGGCATCGATCAGTGGCTGTTTCAGGAGGCCGCCGGTACGGTGGGTACATCCCATTCGGGGCGGATGGCGCCGGATGCCGCCCTGTGTTTTTCCATGCTGGCGGCGGCATTGTGGTTAATTTGCAGCTCGTTCAGAAAACGCTGGAATATTATTGCGTCGGTGAGTCTGGGTATGCTGGTGCTTACCCTTGCGCTGACCTCAATGACATCCTATCTTCTGCAAGACTCAGGTATTTTTGGCTGGTTTGGCTTCACCCACATGGCCATACATAGCGCCGTACTGCTTGTCATGTTGGGTTCTGCCGTCATTGCAATCAGCTGGCGTGCTGGTGTTTTGTCATGGTCGCTGCAATCCAGGCTGACATTTTTTACGCTGTTTATTTTATTGCTGAGTTTGTGGTCGCTGACTGCCTTTTCCAGCCGGATGCTGTATCACGATTTGCAGCGGCAGTTGAGTGAGCAGCAGCTCTCGACTGTTTCAATCATGGCCGCAGATATTGACGGTGAACTGAACGACCGTTTGCTGGCACTGGAGGACGTCTCGGGCGGCATCAGCCCGACTACGCTTGGCAATGCTCAGGCGATACAGGACTATCTGGAGGGGCTGGAAATACTGCAAAGAATGTTCAACGGCGGGGTTTTTGCCACGCGGGTTGACGGCACGGCGACAGCCTCCGTTCCGCTCTCGGCCAGACGGGTGGGCGTCAATTACATGGAAAGAGACCATGTGAAAACAGCTATCAGAGAAGGAAAGTCCACGGTCAGCCAACCTGTTCTGGGCAAGATGCTGCATTCTCCGGTGATTTCCATGGCCGTTCCTATCCGCGACAGACAGGGGCGCGTGATCGGTTCACTGGTCGGGGTGACTGACCTGAATGCGCCCAATTTCCTGGACAAGGTCACGGAAAATTATTACGGCAAGACCGGCGGCTATATGCTGGTCGCTGCACGGTATCGCATGATTGTGACCGCGACTGACAAGAACAGCATTATGCAGCCACTTCCTGCGGCAGGCGTCAACCCGATCATAGACCGCCAGGTGGCGGGCTATGAAGGGTCAGATATTTACTTCGATGAGTCTGGCCAGTCCGTGTTGGCCTCGGTCAAGGCGATACCCGCAGCGGCCTGGTATGTGCTGGTTTCACTCCCCACTCAGGAGGCTTTTGCCTCTATTTACGAGATGCAAAAGCGCATGCTGTCAGCTGCGCTGATACTTGCCGTGTTGATGATCGCGCTGACCTGGTGGATGTTAAAACGCCAGATGTCTCCGATATTCGAGGCCATAGAAACGCTCGCCAGTCTGGCAAATTCAGACCAGACACCGCAGGCTTTACCCGTCGTTAAACAGGACGAAATAGGTAGGCTGATCAGCGGGTTCAACAGTCTGCTCAAAACACTGGGACTCAGGGAGAGCGCTTTACGCGAGAGCGAAAATCGCTACCGTTCTTTGGCCGATTCAGGTCAGGCGTTGATCCGGACTTCGGGCACAGACAAGCTGAGCAATGACTTCAATCAGGTCTGGCTGAGCTTTACCGGTCGGGCGCGCGAGCAGGAGATGGGCAATGGCTGGGCGATGGGTATACATCCGGACGATGCTCAGCATTTTCTGGAGGTGTATGCGTCAGCTTTTGACCGGCGCGAAAAATTCAGTCTGGATTACCGCCTGCGCCGTTTTGACGGGGAATATCGCTGGGTACAGGATGATGGCTGCCCGCGCTATGACAGCAGCGGCGAATTTTTGGGTTACATCAGTTATTGCCTGGATATTACCGAACGTAAAAATGCCGAAGATCAGTTACGCCAGCTTTCGCTGGCGGTGGAACAAAGTTCGGAAAGCGTCGTTATTACCGACATTAACGCCAATATCGTGTATGTGAACAAAGCCTTTGTGCTGGCGACAGGCTACAGCCACGACGAGGTGACCGGGCAGAATTCGCGTATGCTTCATTCAGGGAAGACGCCGCCGGAGACTTATGTTGATATGTGGAATACCCTGAAACAGGGGCTGGCGTGGAAGGGCATGTTTTACAACCGGAAAAAGGATGGCAGCGAATATATCGAATTTGCCATCATCACGCCGATGCGTCAGCCGGATGGCACTATCAGCAACTATGTGGCCGTCAAGGAAGATATCACGGAGAGAAAAAAAATGGGCGCAGAGCTGGACCGGCATCGCCACCATCTGGAAGAGCTGGTTTTACAGCGCACCCAGGAGCTGCTCGCGGCAAGGCAGCAGGCTGATGCGGCCAACGAGGCCAAGAGTATCTTGCTGGCGGTCATGCATCATGAGATAAGAACTCCTGCGAACATCATCATCAAACTCAACCAGTTGATGCGGCGAGCCGGTGCGACGCCTGAGCAAATGGTGCATCTGGATGAAATCGACAGCGCCGGTCGGCATCTGCTGGCGATGATCAACGATATTCCGGATCTGAATAATACCGGGTGGTTGAATCTGGAAAACACGGATTTTAGCCTCATGGATATTCTAGACGATGTCATGTCCGTGATCGGTGATGCTGCACGCAACCGGGGCGTGCGTATCGAAGCGGATGCCGTTGACTGCCGACTGCTGGGTGATCGGGCGCGGCTGAGCCAGGCGATGCTCAACTATGCCAGCAACGCACTCAGGGTGATTCAAACAGGCAGTATCTTTCTGCGCGCCCGGGTGCTCGAAGAAAATGACGATGAATTGCTGGTGCGTTTCGAGGTCACCGACACGGGCATTGAACCTGACAGAATCGAACGCCTGTCCCGTGTTTTCGATCAGGCAGATACCTCGCGTCGGGCGGGTGAAACAGGCTCGGGATTGTTGGTGACCCGGCGTCTGGCGCAATTGATGGGAGGGGAGGTCGGCGTCGACAGTACGCCTCAGACGGGCAGCACCTTGTGGTTCACCGCACGTCTGAGACACGGCCGGGAAATCGTGACCCAAACGCCATGAAGAAATTGATTTTGTTCGCAGCGATATGCCTGCCGCTTCAGGCGTGCGTCAGGGAGGATAAAGGTCAGGCCGGGCAAGTCGCGCCGAGTATCCCGCAGATGGTCAGTATCCCCGGCCAACCTTACGAGATCGGCAAATATGAGGTGACCCAGGCCGAATGGCTTTCGGTGATGGGCGACAATCCCAGCGAATTCAAGCACTGCGGTAAGACCTGCCCGGTGGAGAGAGTGAGCTGGAACGATGTTCAGGAATATCTCCGTAAGCTTAACGGGCAAACCGGCAGGCAATATCGCCTGCCGACAGAAGCTGAATGGGAATACGCATGCTTTGGCGGCGCCAGATCCGACTACTGTGGCGGCAACACGCTGGATACTCTGGCCTGGTTCAGCGGCAACAGCGGCAATACCACTCATCCTGCGGGTCAGAGGCAGGCCAATGGTTATGGCCTGTATGACATGAGCGGCAATGTGTGGGAATGGATGCAGGATTGTGCTGACAGCAGTTGTGCCGCGCGAGCGTTGCGCGGCGGTTCGTGGTTCAGTTACCCGAAATTTTTGCGCGCCGCCAATCGCTATTACGATGCGCCCGGCTATCGGTTCAATCTCACCGGGTTCCGGCTGGCCAGAACGCTGCCGTGAATGCGGTGTTGCCTACCAGGTGAGCCAGCGCAGCACGAAGCGATTTTCCTGCCTGATAAAATAGCGCCTTAACTCGTCGCCCAATAAAATTGTGACCGCAAAAGGGAGGCCCAGCGAGGCTTCAAACCAGCCTATCGGCGCTGTGCCGAAGAAGGGTTGCAAGAGCGGCGCATGTGAAATGGCCAGCACGACCGCTAATTCGGCGATGATGCCTGCCCAGATCAGTTTGTTGGTGAAGATACCGACGGAGAGGATGCTTTGCCGCCGGGTGCGACAAATCAATACATTGGCTACCTGACAGATGACGACGGCTGCGAAAAACGAGGTGACGGCCGTCTTGTAGAGTATCGCCGATTCGGGCAAGGCGGCGCCCCATATCCAGCCGCCCTGGTGCAGCACCACAAAGAAGGCGAAGAAGCCGGCCGCTGTCTGTAGCATGCCGATAATGCCGTAACTCATGCCCAGCATTGCCGCCGTGAGCAATCTTTCATCGCGCCTTCGGGGCGGTTGTTTCATCACGTCCACTTCCGGCGGCTCGCGCCCCAATCCCAGCGCGGGTAACAAATCCGTGCCCAGATCAATGGTCAGGATCAGCACGACCGAAAGCGCCAGGGGGGCGCCCAGCACCACGAAGGCGATAAAGGGTAATAACTCGGGCACATTGCTGGTCAGCACGTAGGCGATAAACTTTTTGATATTGGAAAATACCGTGCGACCTTCTTCGATGGCGTTCACGATGGTGGCGAAATTGTCATCCATCAGCACCATGTCGGCCGCTTCCTTGGCCACTTCAGTGCCGGACAGGCCCATCGCCACCCCCATGTCCGCATTTTTCAGCGCCGGGGCATCGTTCACGCCGTCCCCCGTCACGGTGACGATCTGCCCCTTCTTTTGTAACGCCTTGACGATCTGGAGTTTTTGCATGGGAGCTGCGCGGGCAAATACCAGTTCTCGGCTGTCGAGCAACACCGATAGCTCCTGCTCGCTCATGGCCTGCAATTGCGTGCCGATAACGACGTGACCGTCACCGGTATAAAGCCCGACTTGTCGGGCAATCGATTCGGCAGTGATATGATAATCGCCGGTAATCATGAACACCCTGATTCCGGCCGTTCTGCACTTGTCGATCGCGTCCGATATTTCCGGGCGCGGCGGATCGAGCATCCCGACCAGTCCCAGATAAACGAATCCCTCCTCACCCGCGTCAGGCGTGTCGGTCTCTTTAAAAGCCAGTGCCAGTACGCGTTCTCCCCGGGCTGCCAGCAGCTCGTAGGTATCCTGCGCATGTTGCCGGGCCTGAGTGTCGAAGGCCGCGCGCATCCCCTGATGTCGGCTGTGCGTACATTTGCTGAAGACGACTTCAGGCGCGCCTTTCATATAGGCGATCATGCCGGGGCCGTCAGGCCTGCTGTGAACGGTAATCATCCTGCGTGTCGCCGAGTCGAAAGGGCTTTCGTGGATACGCGGGAAGCTTTCTTGCAGCTCGGTGCAGGGCTTCATGTGCCGGGCAAATACCAGCAAGGCGCCCTCGGTCGGGTCTCCTTGCCAGGATTGTTTTGACAGGCGTGCGTTATTGCACAGGACTATGGCCGCCCAGGCCTGGGCAAAACCATCGGCCTGGGCGAGCGCGCTCTGATACGCCGACCAGATGCGCGCGCCCAGCACCAGCGTGGAGACTTTCATCTTGTTCTGGGTAATGGTTCCGGTCTTGTCGGTGCAGATCACCGTGGTCGAACCCAGTGTCTCGACCGCTTCGAGATTTCTGATCAGCGCTTTTTTAGCCGCCATGCGTCGGGACGCCATGCTCAGCGCCAGCGTGACGGTAGGCAGCAGCCCCTCGGGGACATTCGCCACGATGATGCCGATGGCGAAAATCAGGCTGCCGATCAGCGGATTGCCCAGCAGGATGCTGAGTATGAACAGCAGCAGGCCCAGGGTGATGGCAATGCCGGAAATAATGCGGATGAAATGCTTTAACTCGCGGCGGATGGGGGTTTCGACAGGATCCGCCTCCTTGGTGAGCTGGACTATCCTGCCAATTTGCGTATTCATGCCGGTGGCATAAACCAGTGCACGGCCATTGCCGCTTTGCACCAGCGTGCCGGAAAATACCATGTTGCGGCTCTCCAGCAGGTTCTCGTGCGTGCAATTCAGATTGCGCAGTTGCGGCTCGCTCTCGCCGGTGAGCGAGGAGTGATCGACCTTGAGCTGGTTGACTTCGATGAGTCGTCCGTCGGCAGGAACCCGGTCGCCTTCTTCGAGCAGAATGACGTCCCCCGGCACTAAAAGATGCGCGTCTATGCGCTGTACCTGAGCGTCGCGCAGCACGGAAATCATTTGCGGCAACATGTCGCGGAAACTCTCCATGATCCGCTCGCTCTCATTTTCCTGAATGTAGGTAAACAGGGCATTGATGACGACCACCAGCAGCAGCGCGACTCCGATGTAAAAGTTACCTTCGCCGGGCTTCAGATAGTCGGCGAAGAAAGCCAGGGAGGAGCCCGTGATGAGCAGCAGGGCAAAAAGATTGGTGAACTGGCGGAGAAACTTGACGATTTCAGGAGTGTCTTTGCGGGCGCGCAGTTCGTTGCTGCCGAATTCGGATCGACGCTGGGCGGCAATTGTGCGGCTCAACCCGGTACTGGTGCAATCCAGTTTTTTTTCCAGTTCGGCAAGCGGGAGCTTGTGCGGGTCGGCGATGAGCATTTTACTTAGCCCCGGGGTGGTAAGTCTCGCCGGGGGGAGGCGCTACCGGTTTGATGCGGGCATCTGCCAGCAGCCTTGCACAGTCACTAGCGGCGCCCGGTCCCGTGTTGATCAGGGGGATCAGTGCCGCGAAGGGTGCAAAGGCGGCCAGCGCGATGGCGCTGCCGGTTTTCATCGCCAGTACCCCCTTGTCTGCATTCACGCGAGGATGCTTGAAACTGCCGCGCACATACAGAGGCGCCCTGAGCGAAAACACGCGCAGCCCCCGGCTCACGGGTATGATGGTCAACGCCAGTTGCTCCTGTGCCAGATCGATTTTGCCGCGTACATTGAGAATCGCATCCTTGGTATCAATGATGAAGCTGCGTGTCTGTATCACTCCGTTGACAACACTCAGCTCAGTCGCCATGCAATTGAGTCTGACCGGCTTGTCTCCGAACAGATTGCTGAGAATGACGTTGCCGATGTTCAGGCCTATTTCTTCGAGCAAAAGCTTGCTGACGGTGCCCCGGTTGATGAGCAGTTTGATTTCACCGTTGGATGCGGCGAGCAGACGGGCGATGGAGTCGCCGACCGCCGACAAGGTGGCGTCGCCGTTGATTTCACCGACACTCGCGCTGATCGGTTGCAAGGTAGGAAACAGCTTTTTCAACTGCAAATGACGGGCGGCTACTTTCATTCTGGCCTTGATCGCATTTCTGCCCGATTTGCCGCTCCCGTCCAGCGTGATATCCGCAGCAAGATTGCCCCCTGCCATATCAAAGTTCAGCGGCGTCAAAGACAGCACGCCGTCCTGCAAATGTATGTTGGTCGTCAGTTTGTTGATGGGCAAGGCTTCGTTGCGAACAATTCTGTCTGCGCTGAATTTGATGTTGGCGTCGACGCTCAGCCAGCGTTCGGTCTTGAACGGTTCGACGGGCAACACCTTGTTCGCCGACTGGCGGGTAACCGCGCCGCGCCTGGCATGGCTTGCGTCCGAGTCAGCGCCTATCAGTGGCGCCAGATCCGAAAAGTGTAATACCCTTGAGGTAATGACTCCGGATAACAGGGCGCGCGGCTGTCTTGACTGATAGTCCATGCTGCCTGCAATATCGCTTTTGCCGATGCGGCCGCTGAATGCTTCATAAATCCAGCGACTCCCCTTGGGCGATAAGGTGCCGATCAGATGGCCGCTGGTTGAATAGGCCGACGTCTCCGGAAAATAGATGCCGCTGATGGCATACAGATGAGCCAGGTTTGCGCCTGACACGTTCAGCCGCATATCGACTGCCGCCAGATCATAGGGCTTGGTCAGTACGCCTCCGACTGAGATGACGGTTTTGCCGATCTTAAGATGCGCGTCGACCGGGTAGGGGGTCGCCTCGTCCTGCAAAGATAATACGCCGCCGGCGCGACCGTTGCCGCTGACGGTCTCCTTGTCCAGTTGTCCATGCACTTGCCATTTCACCCCGTAGATCGGGTCAGCGTCCAGCGTGTCGACATCGGCTGTCACATCGGCATGCCTGATGGCGTCGTTCAGATGAATCCGGCCCTGGGCGAAGACGATGCGGTGTAATTTCAGCTGCCACAGCGAGGGCGTATCGTCTTGCCTGAACGTCCAGTTGTTCCGGCCATCCTTGCGGCGTTGCAGGTGGATGGCGGGGGACTCAAGATGCAGGACGGGAATGTCGATATTTTTGCTCAGCAACGACCAGGGATTCAGGGCGAAGTCGATCTGTCCGATGCTTGCCGTATCATCCGGCAGCGTGCTCTTGTCGCCAGGCATCGCCGATGGATTTTTGAGGTGTATCTCACGAGCCACGAAATGCGGCCAGGGAAGCATCCCGTGCCAGCCCTGCATCGACCCGGCAGCATGCTCCCAGGTCATGGACAGATCGCCCTCTATGACTAACTTGCGTCCGAGTGCTTCGCTGGCGCGTGCGTTGAGCCACGGTTTGGCCCGGTTCCAGTCCAGATTGAGCAATATGGTCAGGGCGATGACGAAAATGAAGATCAGCCCTGCTGCCACGCCCAGCGCGATGCGCAGTGATTTTTTCATTGAATATCCGATGTCATGCGCTCCCGTGTTCCACCGCCGTCAGCCTATGACTGACTGACTTTGCATTCTGTGCGCCGGACAACATAGCCGCAAGGTTGATCCGAATTGGGTATTCTTTGGGGGGGGCTTTAAATTCTGCCGGGTGCACCAATCCGTAGTTGCCTGACCTGATCCACGCTCAAACCGGTCTTGTCAGCGATAGTGGCGTCATCCAGAATATCCAGCAGCTTACGCGCCACCTCTTCACGCGCTTTTTCCATGCCCTTTTCCATGCCTCTGGTTTCCGCCAGCATCAGGGAACCACGTTGCATGATAATAAAATCGCGCCGTTTGAATTGAATCTCCAGCTCTTCCCGCGTCATCGCAGCCTCATTGATTTGCGTAAACGCCTCGTTGATACAGGGGTCGCTGGCCAGATTGTCGGGAATATATTCCAAGCTACCCGCGTTTTTAATAAAGTAGATCCATTTGTCCTGAATGGAATGCAGGTTTTGCAGTTCAAGGGTGAATTTGGGAAGTTCGACAAAAATAAGCTCGACATCATCTCCGTATTCGATAAAACGATTGCGTTCCACCAGCCTGAACCGGCTGATGTATTCCGCGCTGTCGTCGAACATGGAAAAATCGGTGAAAGTCAGGGCGATGACAGGATTGAGCAGCGTGTAATCCTCGCCTTTTTGTAACTGGGTGGCATACTGCTTGGCTGCATTGTGCAGGATGCGCTTCTCAAAACCGGCCACGTTAAGCACTTGCATTTCGATAATGACGTGTTTGCCACTTGCCAAAATGGCTTTGACATCCACAAACGTATCTTTCATGCCTTTGAGCATGGGGATTTGATAAGGATCGACTATGGTCAGATCAACGATGGCACGCTCACCGTCATATTCGAGCATGGCATTAAGAAAGCCGACAAGGATGGGCTTCGAGCCTTCTGAACCAAATACCCGCTTGAAGGCGTAATCGGTTTTGACATCTAAAAAGCGCATGGTTTAACTCCTTGAATCATTAGGGGGAGATTCTAACATGCCCCTGCAACAGGCAATGCAAACTGACGAAAATCAGGCCGCCTGTCGGTCGGGCAGTCCGGTTTACTGCACGGACAATTTCTCGGTATCCCTGATGCCTGAGACGACCAGGCAGGGAGATTGAAATTGTCGTCAACCCCGTGCCTCGTTCATGCAGGCCATGGTGAGATTCGCCTGAATGAAGAAGGGTGACAAGATAGTCACCTTATTTATTCGTGGGATTGTTTTAAGTGCGTTCCTGGGTTAAAGATAATGCGAAGCCGCCCCTTTAGTTCTTTTGGTGCTGTATTGTTTGCTATATCAATAATTGGTTTTTTGATAAATCTGTACCGGTCAACTCAATGGCAGTCCAAGTTTCTTTCCGAAAGTCTGGCATTTGAGGTGGAATATGCAAGTTGGGGTCTTTATCTAAAATGGTTTTTCGTAATTTGTTCATCCCAACCTGATGTAAAGGGCCGTGTAAAAAATCCGGAACAAACCAAAATCCGAAAATCCCCAGCAATATTGTTAGCGTTGTTCCCATCCATGGAATATCAGTGCCGATAGATGAAGCAAACCCTCCTATAAGGCCGAAACATATTGCGATTCCCCAACGAGTAATGTTATAGGCTGAAACTCCATCTACTAATCCTTTCCTTAAAATTGCTTTTTTTCGATTGGATTCAGCTTCAGCTTGCTCGCCAATGGCTGCCAAAAGCCGCGTATTTTGTTGTTCTATATTTTGCCGATCTTGTTGCTCTTGCAGTAAAGCAAGTTTTGTTTTTTGGTTTTCGTTTTCTAGATGCTCTTCAACTGATGCTGCATCTTTGAGTACTCGATCAACCTCAGCTGAGTAGGCTGCACGGACTTCTATCAACGCCCGCGCACCTTCTTCACGAGCACGTGCTGCTGCAAATTCTCCCGCCTCAAGTTTAACTTTTTCCAAAATAAATGGTAAACGCTCAGGTGTTAAATCTTCTGGATCGCCATGGGTTGCTCGCATGAGGGCTCTAACACCTTCTCTGTCTTCAAATAGCACAACAATGTCATCAGCAGATTCTTTACCATATAGCTCTAATGCTAAGTTATATGCTTTCGCCTTAATATCAGCCCTAGGGCGCACTGCAGACGAACAGCTTGCCAAGAGCCTAGTTCGAGGTATTGTGGACGGTCCTCCGCCAGTACGAAACCATACATATCCAGCAAATTGCTTATCGGACATGGATACAGGAGCCCACTTTTCGATAAGCGATTTACTATGTTTGGTAGTGCCTTTTAACCAACTTGCCCACGCGTTATTCGCGATAGTTACTAAAGGCGTGTTTCTCGTCAGAAAGACCCACTTTGAGTCGCAAATTCGTGGGCATGGTGCAGCGCTATCACGTATGGCTAACATAGACCAAACAGACTTTCGATCATGTTCTTTGGCATCAACGTTTTTCCAGTTTTGCATACGTTCATTCATTGCTGCTTCAATATTACCTACAGTTGCTTGAGATCTACGATGTAGATTTACTTCGGGATCACGTTCAACATGAATGCCTAAGCGGTTGAATGCTCGATCACCCACATTATCCGCCAATGCATTGAGTAAATCTGGTTTTGCCGATGTCCCATATCTCGTGGAATTGCTATTGACCCCGGAGCGCAAAGAGACCAATTGGGCAGCAATTGCACCTTCCGCTTCAGCCACGCAATGATCTAACACTGCCGCATGCGCCCCGCTTGTTTTGATAGCTTGTAGTAACTCCTTGCCATATTCGGCATACTCAGAATTCACACCCAACATATCTAGAAGTATCGGAGAATCCAAATATACCGTCAGCCCATTGAGAGAGTTTTGCCCTTCTGGTGGTTCTCGGAAGCTCGCGATTGCCTCGGCTGCCATATTTGCGAATGCAACGTCTGACACGAGTTCAAATGCATCCGAATCATTATCTTTTAAATCCAAGAGAAATTGCGATGTCATAAAATCAAGGTGTAAGTCATGATTGTTATGTGAATCTGCTGCATGTACTGGTGTTCCCAGTGTTAATGTGTTTACGCTTTTCTTTAGCGTGATTGAGGCTTCTCTTCTACTCAATATTCTCATTGAGTCGATATTCAATAGTCGATCCAAAAACGCCCCATCCAAGGTACTCCGCCCCAGCGTCTTTAATTGATCATCAAAAGAGCAGTAGTCCGAAAATGAAGCCAGAACTTTTTCAATGTCATCTTCCGTTATTGAGTCCTCAACTGGCAGTACACTCAGACGTATTTCGTTTGAGTACTTGTAGACCGTTCCAGAGTTGTGTCCTGAAACAATTGTTAGAAGTCCGTCATTATGAAGTTGCTCCGCCAATCCAAGTGCCGCAAGCCTAGGGAGGTGGAAGCCATATCGCTGTGCAACTGCTGTTGAGAATTTTTGTGCATCAAAAAGTTCACCAGCAAAATTTTGGCAGGCCTCTGCTAAAAAAGGAGTTAGCGCCTGCAAGCCGCTCATTCCCGGGATGTTCAGTCTTTGTGCTAACGCGCAGTATGCGAGAATTGCATGTTTTGGCTTAATAGTATTATTCACTTGGTTCGCCAGTTCTAATTAGAGTTTGAAAAATGAACGCAAATGAGCCGACGAGCCGACAGACGGTGTAGGATCTTACCTTACGACATTCATGTGAGATTCAGAGCTAGATCACGATTTATCACCTTTCGCGCAAAGACAATTTGGTAAAACTTGCGGTCATGCGATTCCCTATCCTGAACAAGTGTGGCTGCGGGCGATGCGTACCGTCTTTGCGGCGTGCGTGGCGCCGGATGTGCAAGTCCAACGAACAATACGGGTATTCTTCCTATGCTGTCAATGACGATGCGACGGGAACGGCTACGCATAGGCCTGAATATCACGCACAATGACTTCACGCCGTGCCATATTTAAACGTGCTTCAAGAATACTGTTTTTCACCAGCGACCGTTCGTCTATGGTACGGCTGCCAGCAGAGGGGAATTGCAGGTAGCTGCGCACTTCTCGTGCGGCTTTGGTTGCGCATTGTAGTGGCTTGGTTGCGGTGTTCCAGCCCCAGTAATCGCTGTGTCCGGCTTTTGGATTTTCTTGCTGATCCAAATTGGGTGGGACAGTCGCGTCAGTCCACTTGGTATGGCCAAGTGCGGTGGGCAGGAAGCCTTCCGCTCCGGGTGCAAGGCTCTGTCCGGCGGGGAACGCCAATGCCAGTACCATATCGGAACCTGAGTAAAGGCTGAGAGATCTGCCGCGCAGCACTTGATTATAGGAGGGGCGCAGACGACGGGGCGGGTCTCGCTGTTCCAGCATAAATGTTGGAGCGCCCCCGGCCATGAAGACGATGCGCTCAATCAGCGGGGAGATTGGCTGACTTTCCAGCGTCCGCAGCAATTCCAGTCCCAAGCGGCAACCCATCGAATGCGCCACGATATCAATATGCACTGCATTACCAATGTGTTTTGCGAGAAAGTAGGCAAGGCGCTCGCCAGTTTGAATTGCATGCTTGATGCTTCCCATATAAAAAAGAAATGAGGCGAAACCCCATGCGGCATCGCCCGGCCAATACACTTCGACAAAGGTGCGCCCGATGCCGTAACGCGCATCGGTATCAAGGTCGCGCTGGCGTGCGTGAAAACCTTCGTAAGCCTCTTTGGCTGCCTGAGTGTCGTTGTTGTACCCATGGATCAGCAAGACCAGATGCTGCGCCTGTTCGATCGCGCTCACGTCAGATATTTTCGGCTGGTTGCTGACCTCGCCGCCAACCGGTTCTTCGCGGTAGGAAAGCGTAACGCGCTTCACTTCAGCCATGATCAGGCTTTCGCGCGCAGGCCGCTAATGGCCGCAACCACATCCTTGGCGAAAGGCGCCAGCATGCCCGCCAGTAACGACAAGAGCAAAAGTGCAAAAAGCTCTTTCGGGCTGTCAATCTTGTGGGTGCTGGCCAGTGCATAGGCCGTTAATGCTGCGCCGGTGATGATAGAGAATAATTGGTTGAGTCGCGCCCAGCGGTATTGGGTGCGGTTTTGGAACATGTCCAGGCGGCGCGCGATGAGATTGCCAAGACGTACCCGTGCTTGTTGCGCGGCACGACCCTCGTTTTCCTGTTTTATCTGCTGTTCTTTGTCGGTAGTAAATCCTTCTCGTGCAATGCGTGTCGCGAAATTTGCCCACAATTCGCTGTCGCTGACCATGCTGCTGGTTTTTTGCGCCATCATTTGCAAGTCTTCCTGGCTAAAGAACTTGTAAGCATGCGGGTAGCGATCAGGATATTCCAGCGACAGGTTGGACGCAGCCTGGATTTGTCCCAGCATGCGCTCAGTCGGCTGGTCGAATAGTACGTCCGCATTTTGTTCTCCGCCCGCAGCGAGCACGAGCAATTCGCGGCGACAGTCCTGATCCGGCATCCATAGTTCCAATGCCCGCTGATGAAAGTGGCGGCGCCATGATGTTAGACCTTTAACAAGTTCGATGAAAGCCATCGATAAGGTGCCGATGGCAGCCAGAAGAATAGCGTAATCCAGTGCCCTGTTTGAAATTGCCTCAATGATGGTTGCCACGGGTGTGGTGTCGGTCATGCTGGTCTCCTAAAAGTTTAAGTTCGTTGATTACAATCAGAATATAAACCTGCGTAATTTTCCGGGCTAGACTTTTGCAACAAACGCGATGAAGCGGGCTGCAATGACTATCAAGGCAGCCATGTCCGCAGCTTTATTCAACTCGTCGTGGATAGTGCTCGCCTGTTTTAGTTGCGCGCTCGATGTGAGAATGTCTGGCTGCAGCATTTTGGCTTTGGCTTTGGCCCATTCAAGGGTCGCATCCTCAACCTGCTTTTTCAGAACCCATACATTGTCACCTGCATTTGGATCATCATAAGCCTGCCAGTATTTTGCGGTGAGGGTGGTTAACGTGCTGTCACAAACCGCGCTTACCTTGTCATCATTGTCCATCGCTACTCCTCCATTATCTGCATTGGATATGTTCGGCGTTCAAGTCGCGTTGTGCTAGGCGCTTGAGACGGTCATCCGATTCAAGCTTGGTATCGATCTCATCGATTTTGTTGCGCAGCTTGGTGGTTGCGCCGACTCCTTCCGAAAAGTCAGCAATAGGGGCGAGCTTCTCCGCATAAGCAAGAATTTCCTTTAAGGTGATCTTGTCGTAGTTCTGAGCCAGAACCAGCAATTTCAGCCCTGCATCTGCTGCGGAAACGCTCTTCGCTATGGCATCACTGTAAGCGGCCAACGGTTCCACCTGTACAGGTGCGCTGGTTTATGCAGCAGGCTTGATCGGCAGCAACTCGTCGATGCGCCGCATGGTCCAGACGGGGAGTTTTTCCAGCGTATCTTTGAGCCAGGC
>JAQTUP010000011.1 GCA_028707275.1 Gallionella sp.
AAAGTCGCACGCAAAACAGAAATGCAGCCATCGAAGCCGCTTACGCGACAGGCGGATATTCTTACCAGCAAATCGCCGATTACTTTGGGTTACACTTCACGACAGTGGGGAAAATCGTCAGGGGCAGGAAACAATGCAAGTGATACAGGATGATCAAAAGCATCTTTTCTAGACCTGACCCCGGCGCTGAGGACGTGTCACACTGAGGGCCGTCACATCATGAACAGAACTGTGTTGTGCTCATTTGCGATCCTGAGTCTCTGGTCATGTCTGTCCACACAACCTCTAATCGCCGCACCGGACACGGCGCAGGCGGCGGGTACGAAGTCGACGGGGACGCGCATCGGCATTGATATCAATGATTTATTCCAGCACTGGGTCCACTCCAGTGAGGAGGAACGACCGGGCGGAACGGCTCGGATATTCCGCCCCGCCGCGTCGATGAAGTTCCCTCCGAGCCGATTCAGGATGGCCTACAAGTTCGCTCCGAACGGAGTTTGTGAATTCTACTTTCTGTCTCCTGACGATGCCCATCATTTCAAGCCGTGCAACTGGACAATTAGTGCAAGCGATAAAATGATCATTCAGATCAGCGCGAATGGAAAAACGATTTCCTACAGAATCGCCCGGCTCACTGGGAAAATTCTGCGACTTACACCGTTAGTCAACGGCACTGGGGGGGCTACCATTGAATTGTAAACCCTGGGGGTCATACCCTGGGGGGGCAGGTCTAGATTTATAGCGTAACGGTCAGCTTCATGTTATATTTTTACCATCATGTCGCACCCCATTCGCATAGAGTTTCCATATGCCCTTTATCACGTCACCGCACAGAAATGCAGCCATCGAAGCTGCTTACGCGACAGGCGGATATTCTTACCAGCAAATCGCCGATTACTTTGGGTTACACTTCACGACAGTGGGGAAAATCGTCAGGGGCAGAAAACAATGCAAGTGACACAGGACGATCAAAAGCATCTTTTCCAGACCTGGTTCGTTGCTGATTGGTGAGCATATAACATCGTCATCTCCTTGAGCAGATGACAGCATCATCACATGCAGTCACGTCATAACATGCCGCGAATCATTC
The DNA here is from genome assembly GCA_028707275.1 of Gallionella sp. Classification (GTDB taxonomy): domain Bacteria; phylum Pseudomonadota; class Gammaproteobacteria; order Burkholderiales; family Gallionellaceae; genus Gallionella. The sequence goes on from JAQTUP010000011.1 coordinate 1,091, forward strand.
TGATGGCTAAAAATGTAGCGGCCGCCAGCTAGCCCCGGCGCCGGATCAAGGCTTTTTCCAGTTCGACCACGACAAACAAAAGCACGGCAAAACCTGCGATGCGCGCCCAGGCAAACAGATCAATATCGGCAACTCCGAACATCGTCTGCATGAAGGGCAGATAGGTAAAGAGCATCTGTATGACCGCCAGAATCCCGACGGTCAATAAGATATAGCGATTGCCGGTAAAATCCTGCCAGGTGCGCACGGGTAAGACCAAGTAGCGGCAATTGAACAGATACGCCATTTCTCCTGCCACCAGCGCGTTCACCACGACGGCGCGACACTCCTCGATGCTCACCCCGCGCGTTTGCTCCCAAAGAAAGAGCGCGATCGAACCACCCGCCAGCAACAGGGATACGAAGGTGATGCGCCAGAGCATGAAGCCTGACAAAACAGGCTCCTTAGCCGCGCGGGGCGGGCGCGCCATCACCCCGGACTCAGACTTTTCGAACGAGAGCGCCAGCGCCAGCGTGACGGCCGTGACCATATTCACCCAGAGAATTTGCACAGGCGTAATGGGCAGCGTCATGCCCGACAGAATGGCGATCAGTACGATACACGCCTCACCGCCATTGGTGGGAATGATAAAAACAATCGCCTTCCTGATATTGTCGTAGACCGTGCGCCCTTCTTTCACCGCATGAGCGATGGTGGCAAAATTATCGTCAGCTAACACGACCTGAGCCGCTTCCCTGGCAACTTCCGTCCCCTTCAAGCCCATCGCCACCCCCACGTCGGCGCGTTTGAGCGCGGGCGCATCGTTCACGCCGTCGCCCGTCATGGCGACGATCTCGCCATTGGCCTGCAACGCCTTGACCAGACGCAACTTGTGTTCGGGGGCTGCGCGCGCAAATACATCCACCTCCCCGACAGCCTGTCGCAGCGCCTCGTCATCCATCTCATCAAGTTCAGCGCCGGTGAGCGCCCGCGCGTGTACTATGCCCAGCTGAGCGGCAATAGCCTGAGCGGTCGCGGCATGATCCCCCGTTATCATCTTGATGCGGATGCCCGCTGACTGACATTCGCGCACGGCCGCCATCGCCTCCTCGCGCGGCGGATCGGTGATACCCACCATGCCCAGCAGGGTAAACCCGGCTTCCAAATCCGAAAAAGTCAATTCGCGCTTTGCGCCATCCACCGCCTTCATCGCCAGAGCCAGCACGCGCTGACCTGAGGCGCCGGTGTCCGCCACGCTTTGCTGCCACTGCGGCAACGCCAGCGGGATGTCATCGCCTAAGGCGCGCTGCCGGTTACACATCAGCAATATCTGTTCTGCCGCTCCCTTGACGAAGATAAAGGCATGCCCCGCATGGTCATGATGAAGGGTTGCCATCAAACGATGTTCCGCCTCAAAGGGAATCAGATCGGTGCGCGGCAGCAATTCATGCTCGGAGACCGACTCCAGTCCGGCTTTTAGCGCCAGCGTGATGAGCGCAGCTTCGGTAGGATCGCCCGCGACGCGCCAGGCGCCCGCCGAATTTGTCAGCGCAGAGTCGTTGCACAGCAACCCTGCACGGAACAAATCCAGCATGTCGGCGTGAATTTCAACGGCCTGCCCCCCGACGGAAAAACCGCCATGCGGTGCATATCCGGCGCCGCTGACCTCGAACACCTGCCCGCAACTCATGACACGCTGCACCGTCATTTCGTTGCGCGTGAGCGTGCCGGTTTTATCGGTGCAAATCACCGTCACCGAACCTAAGGCCTCGACGGCCGGCAGACGACGGATGATCGCGTTGTGCCGCGCCATGCGCTGCACGCCCAGCGCCAGGGTAATCGTCAGTACGGCAGGCAGGCCTTCCGGTATTGCCGCTACCGCCATGCTCACCGCCGCCAGGAACATGTCGGCAAGATTAAAATGATAGACCAGCCAGCCGAACAAAAAGGTGAAGATGGAAAGCGCCACGATGACGATGGTCAGCCACCGCCCGAATACATCCATCTGGCGCAACAAGGGGGTGGTGAGCACCTCGACCTCTTCGAGCAGGGTGCTGATGTGTCCGATCTCGGTATGGTCGCCTGCCGCCACGACCACGCCTGTCGCCTGCCCGTATAACACGAGGGTGCTCGAATACGCCATCGAGGTGCGATCCCCCAGCACCGCACGTTCAGCAACGGGCTCAGTTGATTTTTCCACAGCCTGCGATTCGCCCGTCAGGGAAGCTTCTTCGATGCGCAGATTCTTGACCTTGAGCAGGCGCAAATCCGCCGGTACCTTGTCGCCTGATTGCAACAAAACGATGTCGCCCGACACCAGCGTTTGGGCGTCGATGACTTCACGCCTGCCCTCGCGCAGCACGGTCGCCTCGGGTGACAACATGCAGCGGATGGCGTCCATCGCCTTCTCGGCTTTGCCTTCCTGTAAAAAACCGATGATGGCGTTAATCACCACCACCCCGACAATCACGCCCGTATCTACCCAGTGAGAGAGCAACGCCGTCACCAATGCTGAGGCCAGCAACACGTAAATCAGCACGTTATGAAATTGCAGCAAAAAACGAATGAACGGGCCGCGCCGCTGCGGCAGCGGCAGCAGGTTCGGGCCATCCTGTGCCAGGCGTCGTGCGGCCTCAGCCTGTGAGAGTCCCTCTATCGTGGAAGAGCAGGCATCGAGTGCCGCCTGCTCTGTGAGATGGTGCCAGTGGGTCATGAAAAATCCTTCCATTAAAAATGTCTTACAGCAGGAGGCCTGTCAGGCGATAACCACAAAAGCGTCAGACGCTACGCATTAATCAGCACGAGTTCGGGCAAGACCACCTCCCATTGCTCGTGTCTCATGAGATATTGCCATTCCGCCGCAACATCGCGCCGGCGTCTGGCGCAAATAAAGGCTACGCGTGCCGTGAGCAACTTTCCGGCAGGCAGCGTATAACGCTGGGCGGTACGACCGATTATTTTGCCACTCAGGGTACGAATAGCCCATCGCGTCTGACCCGGCAGCGCTTCTATCAACAGTTCATCCCCGACTTTCAATTGCGCAATCGCCACCCTGACAGACTCGTCCGGGCTGCGACCTGCAAAATCCATGTCCACCTCCCCCATCCCCAGCAATTCAAAACATCTGGACAACTCCTCGGGCAATGGACGACTCAACACCTGCGAGCGAAGCAAAACGGCAGGCATTGAGGCCAGCTCGTCGGCAAACGACGCGCCTGTCATGCGACAGAGCGCGAGCGTCTGGCGCGCACGCGTCATCGCCACATAATACAGACGGCGTTCGGCCATCGCCTCGACGCCTTGGGTGCGCCAGGCGCCGTCGAGCACCACCACATGATCGAACTCCAGCCCTTTTGCGCCGTGGGCTGTCACCAGACACAATCCATCACCGCGAGAGCGACTGGCATCGGCCAGAAATTCATAGGCCGCATCCAGTATTACCGGCACCGGATGAGCGCCGTCTCCTGCCGACAAGGAAAAGTCGTCGATAAAGTCCGATATATGGCGACTCGCGGTCGTATCAGTTTCTTCGGCAGGCAATTCCCCGGCGCACGACAAAAGTTGCGACAAGGACATCAGCTCATCCCGACACTCGTCCAGCCGGGCAAGAAAATGCGCCACTTCCCGCTGCCGCAAGACCGGCGGGACACGCTCGCGACGCCCCCTGATGCAGCAGGATATACCAAATAACTCACAGCCTGCCTGTACAGACGCCAACGCCCGCCACTCCCGCGCGATGATCGCCACGCGAGACCAGTCCCAGCCCGCGTCTAAAGCTGCCATCCGGCGCAGCTCCAAAAGTGCCAGCCAGCCCTGCTCCTTATAGTCCGCGCCGCTGTTTAGCACCTGCACACGACCGGCGCCTGCCGCCGCGTCAGTCACCGACCACGCGCCCCCTGGCGCCAGCTTGCGTCTGTCGGCATTGATACAGACAGGGTGCTGCGTCTTGAGCCTGGCAGGATGAATGTCTATCATGGCGTTAGCGGCCGCGATGATGTCGGCGGTTGAACGGAAATTTTCCACCAGATAATCCACTTTTGAGCCATAGTCCTGTTCGAAGCGACGGATAAATTCCACCTCGGCGCCGACAAATTCATAGATATTCTGGTCGTCGTCGCCCACCGCCAGCAAGTTGAGTTTTCCTTCCCCGTCCTGCAAGGTGCGACCGGCCAGCGCGCTTAAAAAATCGTATTGCGAGCCGTTGATATCCTGATACTCATCCACCAACAGCCAGCGTGAACCTGCCAAAAGGCGATCCCGCAACGTGTCGGAAGTCTCCCAGTCGGCGACCGTCTCGCCCTTCAGAAGACGCGTAGCGTCGACTAGCATTTGTTCGAAATCAGGCGGGGCATCCTGATCGCGACAGACTATCGGTGTGCCTGTCAGGCGCCGCGCCAGACCGTGATAGGTATGCACCATCACACGGACGGCATCGTTGTCGATCAGCTCTGACAGGCGCCTGCGTATTTCGGCTGCCGCATGGCGATTAAACGTCACCACCAGAATACTCTCGGGTCGCTCGCGCAGCACACGCACCAAAAAAGCCACCCGGTGAACAATCAGACGCGTCTTGCCCGAACCCGGACCGGCCAAGACCAGCCGGTTCTGCGGACGTTTTTCCGTGACGATGCGCCTTTGCAGCGGCGAGAGCCCGTCGATGATCCGATGCCAGGAGGCCTCTGTCGTCGCACGTTCCAGCATTTCCCGGTGTTGAGGAAAGTAGTTCGCCAAAAAAGCCTGTTCCGCAGAGGCAAAATAATCACGGGCCAGATTCATCGCATCTGACATATTATTCATGCCTGTTTCGGCATAGCGGATCATGACGTGTATCTGGCTCACCCTTTGTGCGTAATGATCCGCCAGAGGCTGATAATCGTGACTGGCAAAGCCGCGTTTTCTCTCTTCCGGGTACAGGCGCAGCGTCATGGCCGAGCGGAACACAGACAACCCCTGAGCCAGCGTCAGAACGCCCTGCTCGTGCAGATAGAGCAAGGAGGATTGCACCGCAGCCGGTACATCCCGCAATTCTGCATTAATGGCAAGATCGCTCTTGAGTTCGCGCGCTATCTGACCCAAGGTGAGATCAACTTCCAGATCCTTGCCACGTGCGCCCTGTGGCAATCGCGCCATAAAGGCGCTCAGCACAATCATCGCACAGGCTCTGCGCAAACGTGACAGTGACTCGATTTCATCCCACGGACGCTGCAACGCCACCTGACACGTCTGCTTGTCGAGTCGTCGCAAGCCAAGACTGCCGCATCCGCCCGGCAGTTCACGACCATCCTGGCGCAACGTTTCGAGCAGCTGGCTGATGCGCTGGGGCAGAATATCGGAAAAATCAGCGCCCCCGTCCTTCAGCCTTTGCGCAAGGACAGATAAATTCAGCTGCGTGCCAGCGTCATCATCAAAGGCTTCCCGCAAAAGCCCCAGCAACGCAGATTCGAGCCTGTCCAGAGATTTTAAAGTTGACATCGATGCCGCCGGCACCCCAGCACGCAAATAGGCGACGATGCGGCTGTCGTTCTCCAGCAGCCCCAGGGTTTCCAGGTCGTGCAGGGCGCGACCGACTTCCATCGCCGGCAAGCCTGCTGCGAGCGCCAGATCATCCGTGGTCAGCCCCTCCCCGGGATCAGCCTGAAGGAGAGCGCGCAGCAATTCGAGCAACTGGCCTCGACGCTTGTCTGAATAAGCGCTCTGCGCCAGCTTCTGCTGCGCTTCATCCAGATGAGTGAACTTGACCGAGGCAGGAAATACCTGGGTGCGATTCTCGTTGCGTTCGAGCAGCGCCGCATTTTCCAGCCATGCGACAGCGGTTTTGACGCGCGTCTTGCGGTCACGGTCGCCCGGGTCGAAGTCGAGTTCAAGATTTTCCGTCGCAAGCAACTCCCCTTCCGTCAACACCACATTACCGGCCTTGTCGGCCGGTCGGCGACGCAGAGCATGGAGCAAATTTTGAATATCCTTGGGCGTCAACCGACTGTTCAGGGTCATGCCAAATTGGCGCTCCGCATCCCGCTCGTCATAAAACAGCACGCAACGGGCCGACGCCTGATCGCGCCCGGCGCGCCCGGCTTCCTGAATATAATTTTCAAGCGAGGCGGGAATATCGGCGTGAACCACCAGACGCACATCCGGCTTGTCTATCCCCATCCCGAACGCATTGGTCGCCGTCATCAATTTCAGGCGTCCTGCGATAAAGTCCTGCTGCCTGGCCTTTTTGACATCCGGGGTCAAACCGGCATGATAGGCAGCCACCTGCCAACCCATCATCGCCAGGTAGTCGGCCACCGTTTCGGTGTTCTTGCGCGTGGAACAATAAACGATCGCCCCGCCCTGATGTTCGGCCGGTTCATCTTCCGCAGGCTCGCCGAACTGATCGGCCAGCAGGCGATGAATTTGCGGCAGTTTGGATTCACCCCTGACAGGCACGACATCAAAGCTCAGGTTGTCGCGCCCGGTGCTGCCTAAGTGAAACTCAAGTTCAATATCCAGTCGCCGCCGAAAATGCTCGGCAATATCGTCTATTACATTCTGTCTGGCCGTCGCCGTGAGGCAGATCACAGGCGGCGTGAACGCGCCGTGAAGCTCGCGCATGAAGCGCGAAACATACAGGTAATCCGGCCTGAAATCCTGCCCCCACCGGGACAGGCAATGCGCCTCGTCGAAGACCCAGGCGGCAATTTCCCGATACTTGATCGCCTCCTTGAAACCCTTGTTGCGCAGCTGCTCTGGCGAGACCAGCAAGATGCCGACATCGCCCTGGCGAATGCCGTCAAAAACCTGACGGCGTTCGGGGTAAGAGAGCGAACCGTTGAGCGTTGCGGCCGCCGTGACCCCCCGGCGCAGCAAGGTATCCACCTGATCTTTCATCAGTGCCTGCAAGGGTGAAATGACGATGGTCAGCGCGCCCGTCTGGGCGTAGCGCATCAGGGCGGGCAGCTGGTAACACAGCGATTTCCCCCCTCCGGTCGGCAAAATCCCCAGCAGGGAGCGCTCTGAGATGGCCGCGCTGACAATATTTTCCTGGAGTGAGCTCCCGCCCGCCTCGCGTCTGAAATCATCGTGATTAAACCAGCGTTTCAACCAGACTCGCGGGTCGTGATGGTCGCGACACCAGAGGCAAGCTTGATCCTTGCAAGGCGTGGTACGCAACTCGCGCACCAGGGTCACAATTTTTGGGTGTTCGAGTAAAACCCACGTCGGCATGACCGAGCGCTCGGCGGCCACCCGCAGCCAGGCCAGCACATAGGCGATGGCCGGGTGCATCAGAGCATCGTCAAGATCCCGGCTTAACAATCGAATCAGGCGCGTCCGGCAGACAAGAGGCGTCATGATCTGCTCGATGATGGCGATCACGGCCCCCTTGTCCGGTCTGGGCGCGTGGGTTAACGTCATGAAGAAGTTGTTGAGGCCTGAACCGGATCCTGCCTCGACCAGCAGATAATGATAGGCACGCAACAGCGCTGTCGGCGTCTGTTTCAGTGCATCGCGCTGAGCGGCAAACAGCTCAACGGTGCGCTGAGCGTCTGCCAGCGGGTCATTGACCGACAGTCTGAGCAGACGATAATCCTTTACCAGATGGTGGTATGGATTGCGGGCGAAGGCCAGTGGCGAGAGCACCAGCGTATCCACCACGGGAAAATCGAGCAGTTTGAGTTGCGGCGCCTGCGCCCTGAGCAGATTCAGGTCGTGACGAATGACATTGTGCCCCAGAATGAAGCCCGCCCCTGCTGCCATCAGATCGAGTTCAGCCAGGGCCGAGGCCAGATGAAAATTTCCCTTGAAATGCAAGAACGCCTTCGTATCCGGGCGCAGCGCACCTATTTTAAGGATGCGACGGCTGCCAGGCTCCACCTCCAGGTCAAGACACAGGCAACGCGGGGCAAAGATTTTTTTTTCACTCATCTGCAGGCTGTGGATTCACAGCTTTTCCGAAACACGGCGCGGCGACAGATTCTGAATTCATGTTTCTTATCAATCACACAGAACCTTATGATAATGAGGCGGCACCCCAACGCCTGCATCTTGCCTCAACTTATGGATTGCATCAACATGACGCACGGGCGATATACGACAAAAGACAGTTAAATCCGGGCAGAGCATCCGTTTCGGCATCGTTCATCCGGCACCTCATGAACCATACGGACGGGCACAATGCTTCGACCCTCATGGGCACACCCGAAAAAGGATGAACGGGCGGTTAAAATCCTGCCCGTTAACGGGATGGCGTAGTCCAGTGATAGCCTTGCACGACCCCGTCTGAATCGAATTTTATTTGCAGGGTTTTCACCTCTGTTCCGGACAAATTGGACATGTTTCCCGCCGCAAAATAGTATGTCCACTCATCAAAGCGCGTCCCGTCCACCTCCACGACTCCCCCCGTGCCTGACGGAGAACCCAGCCACGCGCTGACCTGACTTTTCGTCGTCACACCGCGCGCGACTTTCCCGGTGAATATTTTTACATCAAAATCACTGCCCACGCGAAATGCCGTCGCACTACAGCCGACGAGAAAAGCTGCGAACATCAAAATCAAGACTCTGCGCACCAACATAACTCCTCCTGTCCAAATATCTTTGCTAGCAGGCTACTGCAAAACTATTGCGCTTGTCGATACTGCGTCAAAAAGTGACTCAAAATGCTCATTTACTACATGTAAACTCCGCTTTTTCGTCGCTTTTTTCCTTGCCTCGGCTTCGCTCGTAACGTTTTTCAGCAGCCTGCTAAAGCATTTTTTCCAGCGTTTTTTCCAGTTTGATCTGATCGAGCGTGAAACCCCGTATGCCTTCTGCGAGTTTCTCGGTCGCCATCGTATCCTCGTTCATTTCCCAGCGGAACAAAGCCTCGCTCACAGGCTCAGGACGCGGCTTGATTTCGCCCGGATAATCGAGGCTGCGCGCCAGGACGCCTTCCGTATTTTGCAGCTCGTCGAGCAGCGCAGGGCTGATAGTCAGCAGATCACACCCCGAGAGCGCCAGAATTTCCGCGCTGTTGCGAAAAGAGGCGCCCATAACGATAGTCCGGTAGCCATGGGCCTTGAAATACCGGTAGATGCGTTGCACGGACAACACGCCCAGATCTTCGGACGCCGGAATGTCGGCTCTAACTTCTCTGGCCTTTTGCCAGTCGAGGATGCGCCCGACAAAGGGCGAGATGAGCGTCACCCCCGCTTCTGCACAACATCTGGCCTGAATGAACCCAAACAGCAGGGTGAGATTGCAGTGTATCCCCTCGCCTTCGAGGATTTCGGCGGCGCGTATTCCCTCCCAGGTAGAGGCGATCTTGATGAGCACGCGCTCATTGGCAATACCCGCCTCGTTGTACAGTCGGATCAGTCGGCGAGCGCGGGACAGCGTTGCCGGAATATCGAAAGACAGGCGCGCATCCACTTCGGTCGACACGCGCCCCGGCACAATGGCGAGCACTTGCACACCCACATTGACCATGAGTTTATCCATCGCATCGCGAAGCTGCTGCTCCCGATCAACACTTTGCGCGCAGGCCCAGTCGATCGCGTCGCGGATCAACGGTGCATATTCAGGCAATACCGAGGCTTTCAGCAACAAAGTGGGGTTGGTGGTCGCATCCTCGGGCTGATGGCGGCGTATCGCCTCGATGTCGCCCGTGTCAGCGACGACGACCGTCATGGTTTTTAACTGTTCAAGCAGATTAGCCATCGTTGTCCGATCATGAGCGTTACAGGGAATTTCATCCTCACAAATCCAGCAGCACGCGCCCCGGGAACTCCAGCGCCTGATGGTGAGCTGCGCAACTCGCACGATCCGCTCGCGCTCGCGTGCTCAAACAGTACGCACCGAACCCCTTTGCTTGCCTGGCGGTCTTCGGACAGGCAGGCTGCCCCTCTTCGGTGATAATCGATTGAACCGCCTTCAGATCACGCGGCTGGTTACTGTCGAATTTAATTTTCATGCAACCGCTTTTTCCTGCAAGTAACCCCATGAAACGAATTGATCATACAACCCTGGATCATCACGAAAAGCCAGAAAGTAAAAGTATTCGGGTGCAACATCCAACTCATTCGGCCAGCACAACGTTCCATGAGTCAGCATAAAACGACTGACAAAAGATTCATCCGCAAGCGGAGCAAATACGGATCGCGGTGCATCGTCAAGCAATGGACGAATATCGGCTTCCCCGACACGTCCATTGTTAAATAAAAAACGAAAATGGTAATTACCTAAGTACTCGGCATGATCAATTTTTAACAGCATTATTACCTCCCTATACCAGTGGCTCAATCCGGTGATATTTTCCTGTCGAATGCAAAGCATCCCAGTTTTCCATCAACTCGGCTTGGTGCATTCCCGCCCACTCCACCGCCAGGCTCAAAACCTTGGGCGGCAACTTTCCATCCACGACACCCAACGATTCAATGTTCAGCGATGCCTTAAATTCGTTGTATTCGACATGAAAATGCGGCGGATTGTGTTCACGAAAATACATATAAATCACAATACCGAGGAAACGGGATATTTCAGGCATGGTAACTCTCCTACACAGTCTTGAAGATCATGCCGTGCGAATGAGCTTCCTGCACGGTGTTGGTTTTCAGCACTTCGATACATGGCGCTGTTTGCGACTGACTTGCGAACAGGGTAAGCAGAGTCTGCGCTCTGAATGTAGTTCCGGACAGACAAAGAACTTCATCCTTATAAATCCAGCAGCACGCGCCCCGGGAACTCCAGCGCTTCCTTGATGGCGCCCAGAAACTGCACGGCCTCGCGTCCGTCGATGATGCGGTGATCATAGGACACGGCCAGGTAGTTGATCGGGCGGATCACGATCTGGCCGTTTTCGACTACCGCGCGGTCTTTGGTCGCATGTATCCCCAAAATGGCGGCTTGCGGCGGATTGATGATGGGGGTGGAGAGCATGGAGCCGAACACGCCGCCATTGGAAATCGAAAAAGTGCCGCCGGTCAGCTCGGCCATGGTCAACTTGCCCATTTTGGCTCGAGCGCCAAAATCGGCAATCTGTTTTTCGATGTCGGCGAAGGAGAGCTTGTCCGCATCCCTGATGACAGGTACGACCAGACCGCGTTCGCTGCCGATGGCCACGCCGATGTCGAAATAGCCGTGATAGATGATGTCGGTGCCATCGACAGAGGCATTGACGATGGGGAACTTCTGCAAGGCATACACGGCGGCCTTGACGAAAAAGCAGGAAAATCCCAGCTTGATGCCGTGCTTCTTCTCGAAGGAATCCTTGTATTTGTTGCGCAAGTCGATCACCGGCTGCATGTTCACTTCGTTGAACGTGGTGAGGATGGCCGCGTTCTGCTGCGATTGCAACAAGCGTTCGGCGATGCGCTGACGAATACGCGTCATCGGCACGCGCTGTTCGGGGCGGTTGCCGACAGGGGCGATAACGGGCGCGGCTTGTGGCGCTGCACCGGACGACACAACAGCGACCTGTTCCATGGCGGCAAGCACATCCTCACGGGTGAGGCGCCCGGCGCGCCCCGTGCCGGGCAATCCTGACGTATCGACCTCCAGCTCGTGCGCCAGGCGGCGCACCGAGGGCGAAACCGCAGGCTTATCCCCCGTTGAAGAGGGAGCTGGCGAGTCGGTCGCCACCGCAGCGGTATCGATCAGGGCGATCAGTTCAGAACTCCCCACTTTTTCGCCGTCTGCCTTGATAATCTTGCTCAACACGCCGCTCTTCGAGGCGGGAATTTCCATCACCACCTTGTCGGTTTCGACATCGATCAGATTGTCCCCCTCATTCACATATTCACCGGCCTGTTTGTGCCAGGCAAGCAAGGTGGCCTCGGTGACGGATTCGGAAAGCTGCGGTACTTTGACTTCAATGAGGCTCATGAACACTTGCTCCTGGTTTATTCTTGACACTGAGATCGGGACGGAAAGCGGCGTCGATCACCGCTTTTTGCTGTTCAATATGCACGGCCAGATAACCTGCGGCGGGCGCCGCAGACGAGGCGCGCAGCGCATAATCCAGGCACATACCGGCTCGCAAGTGGCGCAACAAATAATGCTGGATGCGATGCCACGCGCCCTGATTGCCCGGCTCCTCCTGACACCACACCAGCTCGGTCGCATTCGGGTAGGCGGCCACTTCGGCGGCAAAATCATCATGCGGAAAAGGATAGAGCTGTTCCAAGCGAATGACAGCCATATCAGTGATGCCACGGGCACGGCGCGCATTGAGCAATTCGTAATATATTTTGCCGCTGCACGCGATGATGCGGCGAACGTCTGCCGCCTTCAGCGCATCCACCTCGGACATCACCGGTTTAAAGCCGCCGGAGGTAAAATCACTGAGCGCGGATGCGGCATCCTTGCTGCGCAACAGACTCTTGGGGGTAAATACGATCAGCGGCTGGCGGGACGCGCGCAGCATCTGGCGGCGCAGCAGATGGAACATCTGCGCGGGTGTAGACGGGATGCACACCTGAATATTGTAGTCGGCGCACAGTTGCAAATAACGCTCGATGCGCCCGGAGGAATGCTCGGCGCCTTGCCCCTCGTAGCCGTGTGGCAACAGCATCACAAGGCCGCACAGACGCCCCCACTTCGCCTCGCCCGAGGCGATAAACTGATCGATGACCACCTGCGCGCCATTGGCAAAATCGCCGAACTGCGCTTCCCATAACACCAGCGTATTCGGCTCGGCCGTGGCATAGCCATATTCAAAACCCAGCACCGCTTCTTCTGACAACAGCGAATCAATCACCACAAAGTCCGCCTGATCTGCGGCCAGGTGCTGCAACGGGGTATAAGCGCCTTCATGCCAGACCACTCGATTCTGGTCATGCCAGGTGGCATGGCGATGAAAGAATGTGCCGCGACGCGCGTCCTGCCCCGACAGGCGCACGGCAAAACCTTCGGTGAGCAGCGTGGCATAGGCCAGGTTTTCCGCCATTCCCCAGTCCAGCGGCAATTCACCTGCGGCCATACCGATGCGGTCATCGACGATCTTCTGCACGCGCGACTGCAAGACAAAACCCTCAGGCGGCGTAGTTAAAGGCTGCGCCAATGCCTGCAACCGTTGCAAGGAAACCGTTGTATCCACGGGTATGTTCCAGGGCACACTGCGCTTTAACGCATCCCAGGGCGTCACCGGTTTGTTGGGGCTCAATATCGCAGGTTGTATCGAATTCTCCCCCCTGTCCATTGCCTGCCGGTAGGCGCTGATCATCTCATCCGCCTCCCCCGGCGCGATGATCCCGGCGTCTTCAAGTTGCCGGGCATAGAGCGCGCGCGTTCCCGGATGCTGGCGAATATAACGATACATAAATGGCTGCGTGACCAGCGGCTCATCTTGCTCGTTGTGCCCCAGCTTGCGAAAACACACCAGATCGATCACCACATCCCGGTGGAACTGCATGCGGTAATCCAGGGCGATTTCTGTCACCAGCATCACCGCTTCAGGATCATCCCCGTTCACATGGAAGATGGGCGCGTCGATCATCTTCGCCACATCGCTGCAATACTCGCTCGAACGCGCATCCCGCTTGTCGGATGCGGTAAAGCCTATCTGGTTGTTGATGATGATATGCACCGTGCCACCCGTGCGATAGCCGCGCGTCTGCGACATGGAGAGCGTTTCCATCACCACGCCTTGCCCTGCGAAAGCCGCATCGCCGTGCAACAGAATCGGCACGACTTTTTTGCCCTCAAGGTCTTTGAGTCGGTGCTGGCGGGCGCGCACCGAGCCTTCCACCACCGGGTTGACGATTTCCAGATGAGACGGGTTAAAGGCCAAGGCCACATGCAAGGGGCCGCCTGGCGTGTCTATATTCGCTGAAAAACCCTGGTGATACTTCACGTCTCCCGAGGTCAGATGCTCGGCGTGAATACCCTCGAATTCGGCGAATAACATGGAGGGCTGCTTGCCCAGAATATTCACCAGCACATTCAACCTGCCGCGATGCGCCATGCCGATCACCGCCTCCTGCACGCCCTGGCTGCCTGCACGTTGCAGCAGGTGATCGAGCAGCGGCACCAGCGTATCGCCCCCTTCGAGGGAGAAACGTTTTTGCCCGACATACTTGGTATGCAGATAACGCTCCAGCGTTTCAGCTGCGGTTAACCGCCCCAGAATACGACGCCTTTGTGCCGCGTTGTAGCCCGGCGCGCCGCGCACCCCTTCGAGGCGATTCTGTATCCAGCGCTTTTGCGGCACATCGCTGATGTACATGTATTCAGCGCCGATGCTGCCACAGTACGTCTGGCGCAATAGGGTCAGAATTTCTTGCAGCGTCAGCCTTGCGGCCGCCACCAGCGAACCTGTCTCGAAGGTGGTTTCCATATCGGCATCGCCCAGGCCGTAATAGGAGGGGTCGAGCTCGGGAACAACCGGCTTTGCATGGCGATTGAGCGGATCGAGATTGGCGATACGCAGCCCCAGAAAGCGGTGCGCATTGATGAGTTGCAACACCTTGACCTGACGACGCTCATAATCGGCATCAGGCGAGCCTGTCTCCATCGAGTGAGGCCGTGCTGCAAACGAACGCTGAATCGGGCTGTGCGGCTGTTCTGCAGAAGGCGCCTGCCACGCCGGCAGCGAGTCAAAATAGCCGCGCCATTCATCCGTCACACTCACAGGATCGAGCAGATACTGCTCATAGAGCGCCTCGACGAAAGGCGCGTTGGTGCCAGACAACGCCGAGCTGTCTTGCATCATCTGCTTGTAGTTAGTATTCACCGTTCATCCAGAGGCAGGTAATTGCGCCTCGTCTGGCCGATATACAGCTGACGCGGACGGCCTATCTTGCGATCACTGGCCGACATCATTTCCTTCCATTGCGAGACCCAGCCTATCATGCGCCCCACCGCAAAAATGACCGTAAACATATTGGCCGGAATTCCCAGCGCGCGCAGCACGATCCCCGAGTAAAAATCGACGTTAGGATACAGCTTGCGCTCGATGAAATAAGGATCATTCAGGGCGATTTTTTCCAGCTCCATCGCCAGCTTGAACAGCTTGTCGTTTTCAAGACCTTGCTCTTTGAGCACTTCGTAACAGGTCTCGCGCATCACAGAGGCACGGGGATCCATGTTCTTGTAAACGCGATGACCAAAACCCATTAGACGATATTTTTTGTCCTTCACGCCTTGCACAAATTCCGCCACGCGAGACACATCGCCGATTTCTTCGAGCATGGTCAGCGCGGCCTCGTTAGCGCCGCCATGTGCCGGCCCCCACAGGGCTGCAATGCCCGACGCCATGCAGGCAAACGGGTTTGCACCGCTGGAGCCGGCTAAGCGAACCGTCGAGGTGGATGCATTTTGTTCATGATCCGCGTGCAAAATGAAGATGCGTTCGAGCGCCCTGGCCAGCACCGGATTCGGCACATACTCCTCGGCCGGTGTGGCAAACATCATATACATGAAGTTTTCCACATAGCTGAATTTGTTATTCGGATACATGAACGGATAGCCGTTATGGTATTTATATGCCATGGCTGCGATGGTCGGCACCTTGCCCAGCAAACGCATCGCCGCTAACTCCCGGTGTTCGGGGTTATTAATATCCAGTGAGTCGTGATAAAAAGCCGACAAGGCGCCCACTACACCTACCATCACCGCCATAGGGTGCGCGTCCCGGCGAAAGCCGTTGAAAAAGCGCGCCAACTGGTCATGCACCATCGTGTGCGATTTTACCCTGCGCTCAAATTCGGTCTTTTGTCCGGCATCGGGCAGTTGTCCATCCAGCAGCAAATAGCAGACTTCAAGAAAATCCGATTTTTGTGCGAGTTGCTCGATAGGATAGCCCCGGTAATACAGCAGCCCCGCATCACCGTCGATAAAGGTAATTTTGGAAGTGCAACTGGCGGTCGAAAAAAACGCCGGGTCATAGGTAAAAATACCCAGTTTACTTAACTCGTGAATATCGATGACATCAGGCCCCAGTGTCCCGGACATGAGGGGCAGCTCAATACTGCGCCCGTCGTCCAGCGTCAGTGTTGCCGTGCGTTTTTTCTGGCCAAGTTCTTTTTCCATTATGTATCCAATCTGAAATTGCTGTTTATCCTGAAAACTGCGATTCAATCCGCAACCAGGCAGATTCTCACCGTTTTTCATCGTCTGATTTTTTGTCGCGTCAGGCGCGTGCACTGGCAACAGCTATCCTGTGTCATGCACGGCGTTGCCCGAAATAATATCCCAAAGTCAGCCGCTCGGGTTGCGCCATTCAACAGCTTCGATATGCGGGGCTTTTGAAAAAACCGCAGCAGGTCGGCTTTTTGTCAGCCCCCTACTCTTCCACAACTTCTGCCAGCGCCGCGCCATAAGCATCCGAACACACCTCCTTGACGGCCAGGTTGCGCTTGCGCGTATCACGGCACTGTGCTTGCAACTCGACCGAAGACGCGCCTGTAACGAGCTGGACTGATCGTTTGCTGTCCGCGCTGGCCGACACCTCGGAAAATGGCCCGGCATTGGCTGCGGGAAATTTTGAAATATCGCGCGGTGCATCGGCGACTATGGCCAGAATATGATCGCGTCCTACCGGGCCCTGAGCGACCACCTCCCAACCGGGGCGCGGAAATTGCAGCGTTTGTCCGGCCTGGATATGATTGTCGCCATCGAGTTTATTGGGAAACAGCAGGTCGAATGTTTTGCCATCCGAGCCTGCCATCAGCAAATACAGATACCCGGCATGACTCGTGCGCAGACTAAAGCTGAATTTATCATAACCTATCTTGAGCTTATCGCGTTCCGGCATAATTTCCACGATCCGCTTGTCATCGCGCCCGTTGTAAATGTCGCGCAACGTCGCAGATGCACCGTATTGAACGGGGGCTGCCTGTGCCGAAACGACCGGCAGCGGATCAGCAGGAACCTGTGGTACGGGCACGACAGCGACTGACGCGACAGGTGCCGGAACATCCCGAACCTCCTCAGCCTTCGTATGCGCCAGTGTCATGACCAGATTTGGATTGCCGACTATGCTGATATGCTGAGGCAGAACGTCATCCATCCCCCGGGTTTTAGCCTCGATTTTTTGTTGTGCACAAACGCGAATTTCCTCGGCAGTCAATCCCCCGCTGCCATCCGTATCCTGCGCCTCTCCTGACATACATTCAGCCCAGGCCAGCGTGGCAAACCCTCCCTTGTCCGGCTCATCGAGCGATACCTCATCGTTTTTTGACGCGGCAATATAGACATAGTTATTTCCGCCCGCCCCCATCGCTCGCGCCGCGCGGGTAATGCTGCGCGTGAGTAAATTCGAAGGCTGGACGCAGGCATCCTGCCCTCCCTTGCTCCAGTATTTAGGGGTAAATCTTGCCTTGCGCATGCCGCGCGTGGTGACGCCCCCGGAATGGCATGAATCCAGCATCGCAATCACTTTTTGAGCCCGGCCGGACAGCTTTTGCAGCCTGTATTCGAGCTCCACATCCGTAAAACCCGCACCGTTCACAGTAATCAGGGATTCGGCACAGCGCTCTTCGGGCTCTCTGAGATACTGTCGGCCCCCGTGCCCCGAATAATAGATAAAAACCTTGTCGCCGGAAGTCACACGGCGGTCCAATTCATCGAAGGCATTTTGCATCCCTTCCAGCGTCAATTCCCTGTTTTGAAGCACCTGCATGTTCTCGTCCCTCACGCCCATCCGGTGCGCGATCGAACGTGCGGTCGGAACATCGTGTTTTACGCCTTCGAGTTTCGGGATTCCGCCCTGATAATCGCCGACAAACATCAGCAGCGCATAGTTTTCCGCTGCGGCAAGACCGGATGCCACCAGCCCGCAGAACACCCATAAACAGATCAGATTTTTTTTCATGCCGCCTACCTCTATTCAACCATGCTCCTGCTGTTTATACCGATCTGATTTTTTCCAGCAACGCGGCCTGCTCGCCAAAAACTTCGCCCTGACGGCCTGAGACCAGATCCCACAGAGGATTGTCGGGCATATCCAGCAATACTTCAAAAGCCAGGCGTCCGGATTCTGTCAACTGCGCATAGTGTGCGTCCACAAAACGGCCCAGCACGATATCCAGTTCCAGCAAACCGCGCCTGCAGCGCCAGCGCACCCGTTGCAACATATCAGGATGCAGGATGCAGGATACAGGATGCAAAACCAGTTCCTGATTCCCGCCTGAATCCTGAATCCCGATTCCTGAATCCTGTTTTTTCATACCATGCGCCTGATCATCATGTCCTTGATATGGCCGATCGCCTCGGTCGGATTGAGCTCTTTCGGGCACACGTCCACGCAGTTCATGATGGTGTGGCAGCGGAATAACCGGTACGGATCTTCCAGATCATCGAGCCGTTCAGAGGTTGCCTGGTCGCGCGTGTCGGCGATGAAACGATAAGCTTGCAGCAATCCGGCAGGCCCCACAAATTTATCCGGATTCCACCAGAACGACGGGCAGGCCGTAGTGCAGCAGCCGCACAGGATGCATTCATACAGCCCGTTCAGATGTTCTCGTTGTGCGGGCGACTGCAGGCGTTCGGTTTCAGGTGGCGGATCATTATTGACCAGATAGGGCTTGATCGAATGGTATTGTTTAAAAAACTGCGTCATATCCACGATCAGGTCGCGTATCACCGGTAAGCCTGGCAGCGGCCGCAATTCCACCGGCTCCTTCAATGAGGACAACGGCGTGATGCACGCCAGGCCATTGCGGCCATTGATGTTCATCGCATCCGAGCCGCACACCCCCTCGCGGCAGGACTTGCGCAAGCTGAGGCTGTCGTCCTGCTCTTTCAACAACAGCAAGGCATCGAGCAGCATTTTGCCTGCCGGTTCGACGGGAAGCTCATACGACTGCATGTACGGCGCAGCGTCCGTTTCAGGGTTGTAGCGATAAATACGAAATTTCATTACACGTCCCGGGATATAAAACTTGGCAAAATTGTTCAGTCTGAATACCGCACATCACTTTGCCTGACATCGGCCTATGAGTCGACCGGATATAAACTGGGTCATTTGCATGTTCTGCATCGACAGTTTTATTGATCCCTTCATGGTATCTTTGCTCCGTGTCATCTCCCCGCTGCCGTCCATCGCATCGCGACCCGTGCAACGCATCTTCCACCGGGTGGTATTGCCGGAAAAGGTGACATCGGTCATCTCACAATTTTTCTGCTCAGGCGCCGTCTGCGGTTGATAAGCATCACTCTTGACGACGCACGCTGTATGCACGACCGCTGGCATCGACATTCCCGGCATATCCGTTTTGCTGGTCATTTCCCACAATTCGTCGCTACCTGCCGCCATAACCGAAGCAGGAACCATCACCGCCAGCACCAACCACCCTGATAATCGTTTTTTCACGCTGATATCTCCTTGTTTTGATTAAACAACGATCCATTAGTAGACTCTTGCCTTGAGCGGGAATGAGTCCACGGTCAGGGGCTTTAGGCGCACAGGCTTGTAATCCAGACGATTGTCTTCGGAAAAATACAGGCTGTGCTTCAACCAGTTCACGTCGTCCCGCAGCGGATAATCATCGCGGGCATGCGCGCCGCGACTCTCACGGCGGGCCTCTGCCGCGACCATCGTCGCCTGGGCGACTTCGATCAGGTTATCGAGTTCCAGCGCCT
Source organism: Gallionella sp. (assembly GCA_028707275.1). Classification (GTDB taxonomy): domain Bacteria; phylum Pseudomonadota; class Gammaproteobacteria; order Burkholderiales; family Gallionellaceae; genus Gallionella. Next base: position 20,608 of record JAQTUP010000011.1, read on the forward strand.
CGATGCGCGCGGTATTGAACACGCGGCTCTTGTCCTGAATCTCAGTATGCGCGACGCGTTCGGCCACCTCTTTGATATTGACCACCCCCGCGCTCAGCAACTCGGGGAAACGGAACACGCCGCAATGCTTTTGCATGGTTTTTCGCATGGAGTCCCCCACGTCGGCAACACGCTCGCCACCCTTCTGGTTTTCCAGACGAGCCAGCCTGGCCAGCGGGCGCTCGGCAGCGTCGACCGGCAAAGGCTTCGGGTGAGGATGGCCTTTCAAGTCTTCGATGATCTGGCGACCGGCTTCCCGCCCGAACACCAGCAAATCCAGCAAGGAATTGCAGCCCAGACGATTCGCCCCGTGCACCGACACACAGGCGCATTCGCCTACGGCGTACAGGCCATGCACGATTTCATCGGGTCCTGTCTTGTAGGGCGCGACCACCTGACCATGATAATTGGTCGGAATTCCGCCCATCATGTAATGCGCCGTCGGCACGACGGGAATCGGATGCCGGGCAGGATCGACATGGGCAAATTTCAGCGCGATTTCGCGTATGCCAGGCAGGCGCTGGCGGATCACGTCGTCACCTAAATGGTCGAGCTTGAGCAGGACGTGATCGCCGTCTGGCCCGCAGCCGCGCCCCTCGTTGATTTCTATCGTCATGGCGCGCGACACCACATCGCGACTGGCCAAATCCTTGGCGTTCGGCGCATATTTGGGCATGAATCGTTCGCCATCCTTGTTCACCAGGTAACCGCCCTCGCCTCTGACCCCTTCGGTGATCAGCACCCCTGCGCCATACACCCCGGTCGGGTGAAACTGAAAAAATTCCATATCTTCGAGCGGGATCCCGGCACGCGCGGCCATGCCCAGTCCGTCGCCGGTGTTGATAAAGGCGTTAGTGCTCGAATGAAAGATGCGTCCTGCGCCCCCCGTGGCAAACAGCGTGGCGCGCGCGGCAAACATCATCACTTCGCCTGTTTCGATTTCCATCGCGGTCACGCCCAGCACATCGCCCTCTTCATCTCGGATCAAATCCAGCGCCATCCATTCGATGAAAAAATTGGTATTGGCTTTGACGTTCTGCTGATACAGGGTGTGCAGCAGGGCGTGTCCCGTGCGATCGGCCGCAGCACAGGCGCGCTGCACCGGATTCTTGCCGTAATCTTGCATGTGACCGCCAAAGGGGCGCTGATAAATCTTGCCGCTGTCCAGACGATCAAACGGCATGCCGTAATGCTCCAGCTCATACACCACTTCAGGGGCGGCGCGGCACATGAACTCAATGGCATCCTGGTCTCCCAGATAATCCGAGCCTTTGACCGTGTCGTACATGTGCCAGTGCCAGTTATCCTCGTTGACATTGCCAAGACTGGCCGCGATGCCGCCCTGTGCCGCGACGGTATGCGAACGGGTGGGGAACACCTTGGAGAGCACGGCGACTTTAAGCCCCGCTTCGGCCAGTTGCAACGCGGCACGCATCCCGGAACCCCCGGCTCCTATCACCACCACATCAAATGTTCGTTTTGCGATTGCCATTATTTTCCCTTAATCGAATCCTGAATCCTGAATCCTGAATTTACATTCCCCACAGAATCTGTACCGACCAGATCGTATATAAAAGCAAAGCCAGTATCACGAGCACATGAATCACCAGACGCACCCCGGCAGGTTTTACGTAATCCATCACAATGTCGCGCATGCCTATCCAGGCGTGGTAATACAGACTGATCAAAAACAGCAGGGCAAACGCGCGTACCGGCGCGCTCGCAAAAAGCCCCGTCCAGCCGTCATAACCCGGATGAGGATGCAGCCACAGATAGCCCCCCAGCGACAAACTGCCCACAGCCATGACAACGGCCGTGACGCGCTGAATCAACCAGTCGCGCAGCCCGTAATGTGCGCCGACAACAACACGATTTACCATAATTTCACCCCGAACAATACCGTCATGAACAAGCTTGCCAGCAGCACGATTTTACTGCTGCGCTGCGCCTGCTTCAGATTGACGACATAATGCAAATCAATGGCAAGGTAGCGCAGCCCCGCGCAAAAATGGTGTAAAAATGCCCACAACAAACCCAGCAACAGCAGCTTGACCAGAACATGATCCAGCATCTCCTGCATCCGGGTGTAAGTTTCTACAGAACTCAAGCTGTATTGCAACATCAGCAGTAAAAGGGGGAGCGCTGCGAACAAGGCCAGGCCGCTTACGCGGTGGAATATTGAAATCAGGCCGGGAAGCGGCAATTTAATCAGATGCAGCGCGAGGTGCTTCGGACGTTTTTTTTGCATAACCTAACCTTTGCCATGACAGAATACTGAACGGCATGTTACACCTTTTGCGTAGCACAACCAAAAGTTCTATGATGCGAGCACTCCATCCGCTAAGGAACACGCATGAAAGCCCCGATACGCATCACCATCACAGGCGCAGCAGGTCAAATCGGCTACGCAGCGCTGTTTCGCATCGCCAACGGCGATATGCTGGGACGTGAGCAACCGGTTATTTTGCAACTGCTGGACTTGCCGCAGGCACAGGGTATGTTACACGGCGTAAAGATGGAGCTCGAAGATTGCGCGTTTCCGTTGCTGCAACAGGTCATCATCACCGATGATCCAAAAATCGCTTTCAGGGACACTGAAATCGCACTTCTGATCGGCGCGCGTCCGCGCAGCATCGGCATGGAACGCCGCGATTTACTCGAAACCAACGGCGCAATTTTTTCGGCGCAAGGCCGGGTTCTCAATGAATATGCGGCGCGCCACGTCAAGGTGCTGGTCGTGGGCAATCCTGCCAACACCAATGCGCTGATTGCGATGAAAAATGCACCCGACCTGAATCCTCACAACTTCAGCGCGATGATGCGCCTGGATCACAACCGCGCCATCGGACAGGTTGCACAAAAGCTGTTCCAGCCTATCCGTGACATCAAGAAGATGATCGTCTGGGGAAATCACTCCGGCACACAATATCCTGACCTAGATCACGCCGAGATACGCGGCAGGCAGGTTCGCGACATCCTGCCCGATCAGGACTGGGTGGAACAGGAATTCATCCCCACCGTGCAAAAACGCGGCGCAGCGGTCATGCAGGCGCGCGGTCTGTCCAGTGCTGCCAGCGCGGCAAATGCGGCAGTCAGTCACGTTCACGACTGGATGCTAAGCTCACACCACAACGACTGGGTGACGATGAGCGTACCCTCAGACGGCAGCTATGATATACCTGAAGGCGTGATCTACGGTTTTCCGGTCATCTGCCGCCTGGGGCATTACAGCATCGTACAGGGACTGTCTGTCAGTCCATCAGGACGCCGACACATGATCGAGAGCCACCAGGAATTGCTCGATGAACGGGAATTTGTGAAGCACCTGCTGGGATAACTGATCGCTTTAAACGTTGGCATATCAACTATGTTCCGAGAGCCGCCCACAGGAATCACAAGCCTGGTGTAAAATGGCGGGTTCACAGGAGGCATGCATTGGAAAATCTCTACAACATCCTCGGCGTATCTCCGAGCGCTACCGCTGACGAGATCAAGAAAGCGTACCGCGCTCTTGCGATGCGCCATCATCCGGACAGGAACATGCATCCGGGCAGTGCTGCCCGGTTCAATGCCATCAAAATGGCCTATGAATTGCTCGCCGACCCTAAAAAAAGAGCCGAATATAACCTGAGCCTGAATAACCGCATCGTTATCGATGCACAGAGTGAAGCGCGCGCGCTGTGGAACTCACTGTTCATCCGCTGCGAAATCATTATCGGACACGGCTCATCACATCAAGGTTAATCTTATGAAAACGACACATCCTGAATTCGCCTACCAGTCCCGGGAACTGGGCATCCAGATCGAAGATACCCTGGGCGATCCGCCTGACAGACGGAACTATGCAAAAGTCATTCAATCTTTGATCGATGAATTCGCCCGCAGCTCGGCGATCGACGACGTAAACCTGTTGAGTTTTGCGCTGGCAGACCATCTTCGCTTTAACGATCCGGCAGGACTCCTGGCGCAAAGTACGCAATACGACGGGGACGAGATCGAGGAGATTCTTGCCATGGTCTCATGCGAAAATGGCACTGCCGCAAAAGCATTGACCAGCGTCGCCTGTGCCAATCCACAACTGGCGCGACGTGCGATCATCACGGCCTTTTTGTACAAAAATCCCCGGCGCTGGTCCGATGAAGATCACTCGCTGGAGACGCTGCAAAAGAGCGAATCGGGCGATGATGAAGACGAGGATCAACTTACACCCGGACTCGATATCGAACACTTGTTCGACTCAAACGGAGATAAAAATGTCTGATAAAGCCAATTACCCCGCGATCAGCCAACAAGTGACCGAGCTGATTCTGGCAGGCTCCCCGAACCTGGCGGAAGACACCTTCAGCGAGACGGCAGAGCAGTTCGGCGATTTGGCCATCGTGGAAATTTTAGATGCCATGGCGCCGGAAGTCGCGTCCATGCACCTGTCGGCCTTCGATGGCGGAAAACTGTCATTGGCGACGCTGCTGATTTCACCCCGCGCCTGGGCGGATAGCCTGGCATTCTTCGCCGCAGTATGGAACGAAGACATGATTGAGGACGAGCCTGAATTTCTGGCCGAATCGCTCTTTGCACATATACACGGCGTGTTGTTCGCGAGCGACGATCCGGACAGACGCGCTGCGCTGATCCGAGAGGCGTTATCCACCGACTGGGGAACCACGGCATTTGCCGCATTGTTCTCGACTGCCATCAACGAGATCGTTGAGCTTGCCAACGAGATCCATGCAAGGGGCGCGAACAGCAGCGGTCAGACCTCCTCCGATCACGACATCATTCCGCTGGCTTTAGCCATTGCACGCACCGATACAGATGCCTGGGAGCGTGTGCTGCTGGAACTCTTCCCTGACTGGCAACCGGACGAAAACGAGCTGAATGTGCGCTCCGACGAAGAGGATGAGCAATACGGCTACGAATATGCCACGCATCGCACGACCGGCGAGTTACTGTTGCGACTGCGCAAACAGGTACCCAAAAAAGCACTCGACACGCCCCAACCCGGTGCACGTCCCAGCATGGGAGAGGATATTTTTGCATGATGCGAAACTGAACGCCCATGAAACTCGCCAGCATCACCACACGACAACCCCATTTGGTGCGCGCGCTCGAAACACTTGCAAGGCAGGCGGATCACGAGGCGGCAGCGCAGACGCTGCTGCAAGAGCTATCCGGCATCACCGTGCTTGTCGCCCGAAAATTCACCAACGACAGGACTGCGGACGGATTGCTCGAAGCATTCTACCTCACCACGGGGTGCGTCTCACTGGGCATCAGCCAGGCACCCATTGCTCACGACGATGATTCCGAATTAGCCCTCCTGCTGAACCTGGGGGCAGAACAGGTCTTTCAGACGGGATTTCGTCATATCAGGGAACTGGCCGCGCTACCCGCTCAAACCCTGGTATCCGACTTTGACAGCGACCCGTATATCCAGCAGCGCAATATCAAGGCGCTGTTCACGGAACTTTGTCGCGTCGAGCCTGCCACAGCCTGGGCGGGGGACGACGCCTACAAAAAAGAGTTGCTGATCCGGCAAGAGAATCAGACTGTCATTGACTGCGCCAAATGGTTGCGCAAAAAACATCATGCAGGCGCTGTAAAAGAGGCCGATCTTGATGCCAATGCGGTCATCGCCATCGCTGTCATTTTCGCCATTTCAGGGGAGATGCGCATCGTCGCCCGCACCGCTCAAAAAGAAATCGAGAACCTGATCCGCAAAGTACGCGCCGCCGGAACAACAGACATCGAAATCAACTGGCAGCAATGGCTGAGTGCTATCCCGGGCGAATATCACGCGATCCTGCGCGAACGCATGGACACCTGCAGAAACACCATCATCAAAAAAATCCTCTCCAGAACAAATATCAAAACCGTCGTCACCGAAATACAAAACTGTTACGCGGGGCTGGAACAGGATGTCGAATACGACTGAAGATCCATCGCAAGAGTCCCGGATTTTGTGCAAACGGAATTCATTTTCTTGAACCAAAAAAATAAAAACCCGCCGAAGCGGGTTTTTATTTAACCAAAACAACGACCGTTACTCGGCGATAGATGCGCCCGGCAGTTCATTGGCAACCAGCAAAGCCTTCATGGAAAGCTTCATACGACCCCGGTCGTCCAGCTCCAGCAGCTTGACACGCACGACCTGACCTTCTTTGAGGTAGTCGCCCACGCTGTTGACGCGCTCATGTGCGATCTGGGAAATGTGCAGCAATCCATCCTTACCCGGCAGAATGTTGATCAACGCACCGAAATCCAGCAACTTGACAACCGGACCTTCGTAGATCTTGCCCACTTCGACATCCATCGCGATATCTTCGATGCGTTTCTTGGCCAACTCACCCGCTTCGCCATTCACGCTGGAGATAGTGATATTGCCTGCATCGTCGATGTCGATGGTCGTGCCCGTCTCTTCAGTCAGCGCACGGATCACCGCACCGCCCTTGCCGATTACGTCGCGAATCTTTTCCGGATTGATCTTCATCTTGATCATGCGCGGTGCGAATTCAGAAACTTCGCTGCGTGCGCCTGACATGGAATCCTTCATCAGCCCCAGAATGTGCATGCGGCCTTCCTTCGCCTGGCTCAGTGCTGCCTGCATGATTTCGCGGGTAATGCCGTTGATCTTGATATCCATCTGCAAGGCGGTAATCCCGGCCTCCGATCCTGCCACCTTGAAGTCCATATCGCCCAGGTGATCTTCATCGCCCAGAATATCGGTCAATACGGCAAAACGGTTGCCTTCCTTGATCAGACCCATCGCGATACCGGCCACATGCGCCTTGAGCGGCACACCTGCATCCAGCATGGACAAGCAACCGCCGCACACTGACGCCATCGAACTGGAACCATTCGATTCGGTAATTTCAGACACGATACGGATTGCATATCCAAAATCTTCTTCGCTGGGCAGAACGGCGACTAACGCGCGCTTGGCCAGACGACCGTGACCGATTTCACGACGTTTGGGCGAACCTACGCGTCCTGTTTCGCCGGTCGCATATGGAGGGAAGTTGTAATGCAGCATAAAACGGTCGGTGTACTCACCTTGCAGGGCGTCGATCTTCTGTGCATCACGCATGCTGCCCAGTGTCGCGACAACAATCGCCTGTGTCTCACCACGGGTGAACAAGGCAGAGCCGTGTGTGCGCGGCAATACGCCATTGCGGATGGTGATTTGACGCACGGTGCGCGTATCGCGACCATCGATGCGCGGCTCACCGCTCAAAATCTGGCCGCGAACAATTTTAGCTTCCAGCGCGCCGAACAATTCGTTGACGTGATTTTTTTCAAGATCAGGCGAAACAGCGGCCATCACTTTGGCGTGAATCGCAGAAAGCGCTTCGGTACGTTCCTGCTTGGAACGTATTGCATAGGCCTGCTGCAAATCGGCTTCGGCCAGTTCTGCGATCTGAGCAATCAGCGCTTCATTCTTGGCAGGAGCAACCCAATCCCAATCTTCCGCGCCGACCGCGTCAGCCATTTCATTGATCGCGGCAATCACGACCTGCATCTGTTCGTGACCGAACATCACCGCGCCCAGCATCACTTCTTCTGACAACTGATCAGCTTCGGATTCAACCATCAGCACCGCACGATCAGTTCCGGCAACCACCAGATCCATTGCCGAAGTCTTGAGTTCAGCAGCGGTTGGATTGAGCAGGTACTGACCATCGACATAACCCACGCGAGCAGCGCCTATCGGGCCATCGAAAGGAATACCCGAGATAGCTAAAGCTGCGGATGCGCCGATCAGGGATGGAATATCTGAATCGATCTCGCTGTCGGACGATATGACCGTCGCGATGATTTGTACTTCGTTATAAAAACTCTCAGGAAACAAGGGGCGCAGCGGACGGTCGATCAGACGGGACGTCAGAATTTCCTTTTCGCTTGCGCGGCCTTCGCGCTTGAAAAAACTGCCGGGGATTTTGCCTGCCGCATAGGTCTTTTCCTGATAGTCTACTGTCAGCGGGAAAAAATCCTGATCAGGTTTGGCATCCTTGCGTCCGACCACGGTGACCAGCACCACGGTATCATCCAGACTGACCAAAACTGCACCGCTCGCCTGACGGGCGATTTCGCCTGTTTCAAGCGTAAGCTGATGCTTACCGAACGCTATTGTTTTTTTGAAATAACTCAAGATAGACCTCTTTTGACATGCGTGACGCGCCATCGCATCACGTTAAAATAGACAGGGGCTAAACGGGTATGAACACGCCGTTTAAAACCCTCCATACCCGCGCCCCGGGCTTTTTCACCCGTCTGGGCGAATCCGCTCGCGGACTAAAAAAGTGAGCGACAATCGCATCGGGCAATGGGGCAAACGAATGACGTTCTGTTCCCGTTAAAAGACACGGGCCGCAATCGCGACCCGCTTGATATACTACTTACGAATTGCCAGGCGCTTGATCAGAATTTGGTAGCCGGCCTCGTTCTTGCTTCTGAGGTAGTCCAGCAGCTTGCGGCGACGACTAACCAGTCTTAACAGACCACGACGGGAGTGGTGATCCTTGGCATGATCCTTGAAATGATCTGTCAGATAAGTGATACGAGCAGTGATCAAAGCCACTTGTACTTCCGGGGAACCCGTGTCCGCAGTAGCGCGTTGATAGTCTGTAACGATTTGCGCTTTTTGCGCGGCGGTAATTGCCATTGGTTTTGCTCTCCTAAAAAAAGTGCCACATTATACTCTTGAATCTGATTACTGCTCAACCACTTCCGTCAAATGCACACAGGCAGCAGACTTTGCAACAGTTGACAACAAGCGTTCAGGGGCGATACGACGACCTTGCTGCAATCCCACCCCGATAAATCCGCCCACCCCATACAGCCCAACCTTACCATCCGGCAATCCGGTATCCAGTCCCAGTCGCTGCCCTTGTGCAAGACGTTTGATTTGCGTGGCATCCAGCATCAACTGCGGCATGTCCGGCATCAGGCTCACCAGCGGCAGCACGCAAGCATCCCGCATCTGTTCGCTCATCACGGTCAATTGCTGCAAATCATAGCCGTCCGACAGCTTAAAGTGAGCGATCGCCGTGCGGCGCAGGGCAATTAAATGTGCGCCGCACCCCAGAGCCTCGCCGATATCCTCCGCCAGCGTACGCACATACGTGCCCTTGCTGCAACGCACGGAAATCTCCATCTCATTGCCCGCCAGATGATTCAATACCAGCTCATGAATCACCACGGCGCGTACAGGTCGCTCTATGGTAATTCCTTTTCGAATATATTCATAAAGCGGAATCCCCTGATGCTTGAGCGCGCTGTACATCGGAGGAAGCTGTTCGATTTCACCACGAAACCGCGCCAGCACTGCCGCCAGCTCGGAGGAGGTAAAATTTACCGCTCGCTCGGCGGTGACCTCCCCTTCCGCATCGCCGGTCGTCGTCGTCTGACCAAGGCGCAACAGCGCTGTATAGGTCTTGTCCGCATCCAACAGCGAATTGGAAAACTTGGTCGCCTCGCCGAAACAGACAGGCAAAAGGCCGGTCGCCAAAGGATCGAGCGTGCCGGTATGCCCCGCCTTTTCGGCCTGAAACAGGCGGCGTACTTTTTGCAGTGCCGTGTTTGAGCTCAGTTCCAGCGGCTTGTCAAAAAGCAACACGCCGTCCAGCGAACGCCAGGCTCTTGCCACATGAGGACTACTTCTCTTCGTCAAGATGGAAATCGCTGGCGACAGCCCTGTCGATCAGTTGCGACAAATGACTGCCGCGCTCGACCGACGAGTCAAACACAAAATGCAATTGCGGCATGATACGCAGCTTGATGCTGCGCGCCAGACGACTGCGTAAAAAACCCGCTGCCCGATCCAGGCCCTCTTGCGCCTCCTGGTGTTTTCCATCCAGACGAGTGAAGAAAATCTTGGCATGCGAATAATCAGCTGCCACTTCCACCCCCGTAATGGTTACCAGACGCACTCGCGGATCATTGACTTCAAGCCGCACCAGTTCAGCGATTTCTCGCTGCATCTGTTGACCCACACGGTCAGTTCTCGCAAAATTAGCCATTACAGTGTACGCGCAACCTCAACGATTTCATACACTTCCAGCTTGTCGCCGACTTGCAGATCGTTGAAATTCTTGATCGACAGACCGCATTCAAAGTTGGAGCGCACTTCCTTTGCATCGTCCTTGAAGCGCTTCAGTGAATCCAGCTCGCCTTCATGGACCATCTCATTGCCGCGCATCACTCGTACACGACAACCGCGCTTGACGACGCCTTCCAGCACATAACAACCGGCAATGGTACCAATCTTCGAGACCACAAACACCTGGCGAACTTCGACCAGACCCAGAATGCTTTCACGCTTCTCGGGAGCCAACATGCCGGACAGTGCCGTCTTGATGTCATCCGCCATCGCATAAATAATGCTGTAATTGCGTATTTGTACACCGCAAGATTCGGCAAGCTTACGTGCAGGCGCATCCGTGCGCGTGTTAAAACCGATCAGAATCGCTTTTGACGCCAGCGCCAGATTGATATCCGACTCGTTGATCGAACCGACACCGCTGTGAATCAGATTCACCTTGACTTCGTCGGTCGAGAGCTTTTGCAGCGTTTGTGCGATTGCCTCGGCAGAACCTTGCACGTCAGACTTGACGATCAACGACAAGGTACGCACTTCGCCTTCCGCCATCTGCTCAAACATGTTTTCAAGCTTGGCCGCCTGCTGCTGAGCCAGCTTGACACCGCGATACTTGCCCTGACGGAACAGGGCGATTTCACGCGCACGTTTCTCGTCTGACAGAACCATCAGCGATTCACCCGCATCCGGCACTTCGGACAAGCCCTGGATTTCGACAGGAATGGACGGACCCGCTTCGGTGATACTCTTGCCATTTTCGTCCAACATGGCGCGTACACGCCCGAACACCGAACCTATCAGCACCGCATCGCCCCGCTTCATGGTACCTGACTGAATCAGAACGGTGGCCACCGGCCCCTTGCCCTTGTCCAGACGCGCCTCGATCACCAACCCCTTGGCATTACAGTTGCGAGGAGCTGTCAATTCCATCAGTTCAGCCTGCAACAGAATGGATTCGAGCAACTGATCGATACCCTGACCCGACTTGGAGGAAACCTCAACGAACATCGAATCCCCGCCCCAATCTTCCGGAACCACCCCTTCGGCGACCAGTTCCTGCTTGACGCGCTCAATATTCGAATCGGCCTTGTCAACCTTGGTAATCGCAACCACGATAGGCACGTTACCGGCCCTGGCATGCGCGATAGCCTCTTTCGTCTGTGGCATCACGCCATCATCGGCCGCCACCACCAAAATAACAATATCAGTCGCTTTGGCGCCGCGCGCGCGCATCGCCGTAAACGCCTCGTGACCTGGTGTATCCAGGAACGAGACCATACCGCGCGGTGTTTCAACGTGATACGCACCGATGTGCTGGGTAATTCCGCCCGCCTCGCCTGACACCACGCGGGTGCGACGTATGTAATCGAGCAAGGATGTCTTACCGTGATCGACGTGGCCCATCACCGTCACAACAGGCGCGCGAGGCTCAGGCGCGACATCGTGATGCACTTCATCATCCATCAAATAGGCATCAGGATCATCGAGTTTTGCTGCTTTGGCAACATGGCCCAATTCTTCCACCACAATCATGGCCGTTTCCTGATCCAGCACCTGATTGATCGTCACCATCATGCCCATCTTCATCAATACCTTGATGACTTCGACGGCTTTAACTGACAATTTTTGCGCCAGCTCGGCAACCACGATGGTTTCAGGAACGGCCACTTCACGCACCACGGCTTCGGTCGGCAACGTAAATGCGTGAGCGGCTTCGTCAACTACATGTTTTCCATGTCTGCCATGTTTGGGCGCACGAACCGGCTGAGCCCAGGACTTCTCCTTGGTCGTCGTTTTAGCAGGTGCACGTGTTGTCGTTTTGGCGGGCACACGTTTGCCCGGCTTATCTTCACGGGCGGCAGGCTTTGCCGCCACCACTTCAACCTTGGGTTTCCTGTCCGGCCGCTCGACCTTATCACCCGGGCGCATCGCAGGCTTATGCAAAGTTCCCTGCGCCGTTTTATCCTGAGCCACAGCAGGCGCTGCGACAGGCGCCACACCCCCTGGGGTAACCTGTGCTGTTTTTTGCACAGCAGGAGACTGAGGCGCCGAAACCTGCACCTCTGCCACCGTTTTTAGAGCGGGCTCGGCCTTGACGGGCGCCGCAGGTTTGGCCGCCGGCGGTTGAGCCAGCTTTTCAGCACGGCGCTTGTTAAATGCCTGCCGCGCAATCAGCTCCGCCTCCTGACGGGCGGCCAGCTCTGCCTGCAAACGCGCTTCCTGCTCGCGAGCATCGAGCTCAACGCTGCCCAGCACCTTGATTTGCTCGGCACTGGTCAACACGACAGGCGCTGTCGCCTGAACAGACTCGATAGACATCGGCCCCACGACCCGGCGCTTGCGCGTTTCAACCGAGATAATACGCGCACGACCCGATTTGTCCGAGCTTTTGATTTCCGTCGTTTCGCGGCGCGTGAGCGTTATTTTCTTCTCAGTATGGTCAGCACCATGAGCCTGGCGCAAATGCTCTAGCAACTTCGCCTTGTCTGTTTCGGAGACTGAATCTGCTGCGTTTGATTGCTTGCCGCCTGCCGCATGCAACTGCTCCAGCAACAAAGCTACCGGCAGATTCAGCTCGGCCGCAAATTGTGTTACGTCTAATTTTCCCATTACCATCCTTTAAACAACTCCAACGGGCATGGCAAAAATGCCGCCCCGATGATGAAACCCGCCATGCCCGTTTCCACGTAAAACAACGGAGCATAAAACTCCTGCGGCGATTAGCCTCTGCATGGTGCGGCAGTCACCGAACTTGCCAACCGCCTGAAAAACTACCAGCCGCACTAAGCACTATATAAACTTACGCAAACCAGGGAGCTCGCGCCGCCATGATTAACGCATTTGCCTGCTCTGCCGCCAGACCCGACATTTCTACCAACTCATCCACATCCAAATCAGCCAGCTGTTCCTGCATCACGATGCCTTTGGCCGCCAGAACACGCGCCAGCTCCTCATTCATGCCTTCGAGCTTGAGCAAACCATCGATGCCGTGTTCAACATTTTCTTCACTTGCGATTGCTGCGTTCAACAAGGCATTGCGCGCACGACTGCGCAATTCATTGACAGTATCCTCGTCGAAAGTCTCAATCTCCAGCATCTCTTCTACCGGCACATAAGCGACTTCTTCGAGCGTTGCAAAACCTTCCTGCACCAGAATATCAGCCACCTCTTCATCGACGTCCAGCTTGTCCATGAAAATCGCGCGCGTCTTGACGAACTCCTGGTCGTGTTTTTCCTGTGCCTGCTCAACCGTCATGATGTTAAGTTCCCATCCTGTCATCTCGCTTGCAAGGCGCACATTCTGCCCCCCGCGACCGATCGCCTGAGCCAGATTTTCCTCCTCGACCACCACATCCATGCTGTGGCGATCTTCATCCACGACAATACTGCTGACTTCTGCCGGCGCCAGTGAATTGATCACATAAGTCGCCGGATCTTCCGACCACAAAATAATATCTACGCGCTCGCCTGCCAGCTCATTGGTGACACTTTGCACACGCGAGCCGCGCATCCCGACACAAGTACCGATAGGATCAATGCGCTGGTCATGCGACTGAACCGCTATTTTAGCGCGTGATCCGGGATCGCGTGCGGCGCCTACGATTTCAAGCAGATTTTCCTCGATTTCCGGCACTTCCAGCTCGAACAATTTGACCAGCAAATCGGTCGAGGTGCGTGACAAGATGACCTGCGGGCCGCGCGGACCGCGATCGACGCGCAACAAATGAGCCCTGACACGATCCCCTATGCGCATATTTTCCTTAGGGATCATCTGATCTCGCGGCAACAAAGCCTCGATCTTGCCAAACTCAATGATAGCACTGCCGCGTTCCAGGCGCTTGACCGTGCCGGACACCAAATGTTCTTTGCGATCCATGAAGTCAGCCAGTATCTGCTCACGCTCTGCATCGCGAATTTTCTGAAAAATCACCTGTTTTGCCGCTTGCGCACCGATACGCCCGAAATCAACAGATTCCAGTGGCTCTTCAATAAACTCCCCAAGCTGAATATTGGCATCGCGCTTTTGCGCCTCCTCGAGCTTGATATGCAGGTCAGGCGTTTCAAAGGTCTCGTCATCCATCACCTCCCAGCGACGGAAAGATTCAAATTCCCCCGTATTACGATCGATCGCGACGCGCACATCCGCCTCATCTTCATACCGTTTTTTGGTAGCCGATGCCAACGCTGATTCCAGCGCAGAAAACACGACTTCCTTGTCCACACTCTTTTCACGAGACAACGCATCTACCAGCAACAAAATTTCACGACTCATACCATTCTCCGGCTATTCGCTTATCAGCGACGAGCATTAAATTCTAAAAAGTCGGCACTAAGCGTGCCTTATCCACATTAGCCAGCTCGATACCGACCTGAACGCCATCAACATCCATCTGCAATATACCGTCAGCAAGCGCACCGATAATGCCGGTAAAACTCTTGCGGGCATTGATGGGCATACGCAACTTGAGCTGCGCCTTGCAACCTGCAAAACGAACAAAATCGGCCTCTTTTTTGAGCGGACGATCAAGCCCGGGAGAGGACACTTCAAGCCGATCATAATCGACATTTTCAACAGTAAAAAGACGGGTCAGTTGATTACTGACAATCTGACAATCTTCCACCGCAATACCCGCAGGCTTATCGATGAACACACGCAACAGGCCGCGACCCGAGCGCTCGACATCCACCAACTCATAACCCAAACCACCCACCGTCGTTTCTATCAGCTTTATAACATCCATGATTGCGACCCACAAATAAAAAACGGGCACTGAGCCCATCTGTAAACCTTTCAGAGTATAGCAAAAATTACAGCCAAAAGGAATCAGGAAAGAACAGATTTATTCCCGCTCCTCCGCACATGCGAATATATTGCACCATACAGCACAGCCCCCCGGGATCAGATGATACTAAAACAGTATCAATCTGATTAATCAGAAGTTATCCTGATAGCGCACGGTAATCGGATAACGCCAGTCCTTTCCGTATCCGCGCTCGGTAATACGCACCCCTACCGCCGACTGTCGGCGTTTGTATTCGCTGACCCGTATCAAACGAACCACGCGAAGGACATCCGCTTCAGCATAACCGCGCTCAACAATCTCAGGGACGGACATATTTTGTTCGACATAGCACTCCACGATGCCGTCGAGCACTTCATAAGGCGGCAAATTGTCCTGATCGGTCTGGTCAGGGCGCAGCTCGGCGCTGGGCGCGCGCGTGATGATGCGCTCCGGAATCACGTAACCCAGGGTATTTCTGAAACGCGAAAGGCGATAAACCAGCAGCTTGCCGACATCCTTCAACACCGAAAATCCGCCTGCCATGTCTCCGTAAAGGGTGGCGTAACCCACGCTCATTTCCGACTTATTGCCGGTCGTCAACACCAACGAGCCCAGCTTGTTGGATAAAGCCATCAGCAACATGCCACGAATGCGCGCCTGCAAGTTCTCTTCCGTCGTATCCTCGGCGCGTCCGGCAAAGGCGTCCTTGAGTGTCGCCAGATAGTCCTGCAAGATAGGCTCTATGGCAAACTCGTCATATTTCACGCCGAGTATTTTCACCATCTCCCGCGCATCATCCAGACTGATTTTCGCGGTATAGGGCGAGGGCATCATCACCGCATGAACCTTGTCAGCCCCCAGCGCATCCACGGCAACGGCGAGCGTGAGAGCCGAGTCGACACCCCCCGACAAACCCAGCAACACGCCGGGAAAGCGATTCTTGACTATATAATCTTTCAGCCCCAGACACAGCGCGCGATAAACGCCCTCCTCCAGACCCGGCAGGGCAGCGATTTCACCCGATGGCGTAGCTTGCGCCGACACCTCGACCAGACTCAAGGCCTCTTCAAAGAGAACGCTCTGGGCGGTCAGCAGACCTGCCGCATCCATCGCAAAGGAACCCCCGTCGAAGACCAGCTCATCCTGTCCGCCCACCATATTGGCATAGACAACCGACAGCCCGGTCTGACTGATGCGCTCACGCAGCACACTATGCCTCGATGGCAGCTTTTGCATCGCAAAGGGAGACGCATTCAACACCAGCAATACCTGAGCACCCGCATTGCGCGCAAGCTGGGCCGCCTCAGGCTCCCACACGTCGGCACAAATATTGATGCCAAAGCGGATGCCCTCCATTTCAAACACCAAAGACTCAGTGCCGCGAGCAAAATAGCGTTCTTCATCGAAGACCGCATAATTGGGCAAAAAGTGTTTGAAATAAGTCGCAACCACCCGTCCGTCGCGAAGCAAGGAAGCCGCGTTGTAACGCTTTCCGTCCTGCTCATGCGGATGACCGACAATGACACTGATGCCGGAAATTTTTTGTGCGAGCTCGCTCAAAGCTGCGGCGCAAGCCCGAAAAAAACCTGAACGCAACAGTAAATCTTCCGGCGGATAGCCGCACAGACTCAATTCAGGGGTCAGCATCAACTCGGCGCCAAGCGCCCTCGCCTGCTCCGCGCGACTCAGTATCTTTGCGGAATTTTGCGCCAGATCGCCCAGGACACAGTTAATTTGTGCAATTGCCAGTTTCATAGCGATAAAAGGGTGCGTAAAGAGTGTGCATTTTATTCCATTTATCTCGCGCGCGTGAAATAAAGGACGAAAAAAAGCGGGCTGTTTCCAGCCCGCCAGTTCAGTGCAGGTACAGCTTAATTATTTACGCGCACTTTGGATTCTTCCCTGACAACGGAAGTAATTTCAACACGGCGATTTTTTGCGCGCCCGGCAGACGTCTTGTTGTCGGCAACAGGCCTGTCAAAACTTTCACCCTTGGTCGAAATACGGTCAGCAGCCACACCTTTTTTGACGAGGTAGGCTTTAACCGATTCAGCGCGCTTTTCAGACAATTTCTGATTCAGTTTCTTTGAACCACGATTATCTGTATGACCTGTAACAGCCAGGCCTGACGACTGGTTTTTGTCGGCAAAATCCACAACTTCAGCCAGTTGTTTGTCGGCACCAGGCTTCAGCTTCGCAGAATTGGTCGCAAAATTGGTGCCTTCAATGGTCACAGGCTTGTCAGTGAAAATGGTACGGTAGGACTCCTTTGGTGCCTCGACGACAGGTGCTGCAGGCGCAACAACTTGCCTGGTGACAACGGGCGCTACTACTGCTGCAGCTGCGACAGGAGCCGGGCTATCGAAGTAGTAGTTAATTCCGATGGTGAAATTGTCATTGTTCAATTTTTGTGTCTTGTTATTGAACTTGTCGGAAATGGTCGTGTACTCAGCTGCCACACTCCACTGAGACGCAAACTTGTATTCGACACCCAAACCCAGATGAGCATCGGAGCCTGAACCTACACCAGCTCCGGTCAGGCGAGCCGAACCGTAACCCACCTTTGCATAGGGCAGCCAGTTACCTGAAGGCAGACCCAACTTGACATCCACACCATAGACATCGCTGCCGTAATTGACAGTTCCCGCAGGAACAGTTACGTGCGTAGCCTTCTGGTTGAAATCGGCAAAACCGTCCACACCCAGCAGAAAACCACCCATGTCCCAGTTGTAACCGGCTTCAAAACCGTAGGTGTCCGCACTCTTGGCGCCGAACGCAGGAACGCCTGCCACATCAGAGCGGTTGGAACCCGCCTTGGCGCCGATCCAGCCACCAGAAAACTCGCTGGCCTGCACGGCAGAAATACTCAGCAGAGCAGCTGCCAGGGCGATACTCATTGTGCTTTTTTTCATTTTTTCATCCTCAGGTTAACAAACATCTCAAATACGATTTTTTGCATTCTATCTCAATACAAAGAACTAACAAGCAGCGTTGTAAAAATACAACAGATTCAGCCCGTACTGCCCGCTGCGCGCTGACGACGCGCCTCAAACAAGCAAATCCCGGCACTCACTGACACGTTCAGGCTTTCAACACTGCCCATCATCGGAATACGCACCAGTTCGTCACAGGTCTCCATGGTCAGTCGGCGCAGCCCTTCACCCTCTGCACCCAGCACCATCGCCAGCGCACCTGTGTGCTTAAAGCTGTGCAGATCCTGGCGCGCCTCACCTGCGGCACCGACGACCCAGACCCCCTGCTCCTTGAGTTCACGCAAGGTGCGAGCCAGATTGGTCACCGTGATATAGGGCACCGTTTCCGCAGCACCACAGGCTACTTTTTCGACCGTTGCAGTAATACCCACAGCCCGGTCTTTGGGTGCAATCACAGCATGCACCCCAAACGCATCGGCACTGCGCAAACAGGCTCCCAGGTTATGCGGATCCTGAATACCATCCAGCACCAAAATCAAGGGCGGCTCGGTGAGCGTATCGAGCACGTCGGACAAGTGCTGCACCCGCCTGGCCGCATCGACCCGGGCGGCTACTCCCTGGTGTCGCGCACCGCCTGCCATACCGTCCAGACGCGCGCCATCCACCGGAATCACCCGCACGCCACTGGTCTCAGCCAGCGCGATCAGGTCGCGCATGCGCTGATCCTGGCGCTGTGATTGCATATAAACTTCCATCACGCCGTCCGGATTTTGACGGATGCGGGCGGTGACGGCATGAAAACCGTAAATAAGTCTCAGATCAGCCATGTTTTTTCTTTCCCTTTGCCGCTTTCTTTTTTGGTTTGGCCGCTCCGTCCGAATCATCAGCATCAGCTTCGGATTGCAACACAAAGTCGATCTTGGTGCTTTCCATATCCACTTTGACCACGCGCACTTCCACGCGATCGCCCAAGCGATAGCTCTGCCCGGTACGCTCGCCCAACAAGTGATGACGCGTAGCATCGAAATGAAAGTAGTCCTTACCCAACTCTGAGATATGCACCAGCCC
Source organism: Gallionella sp. (assembly GCA_028707275.1). GTDB lineage: Bacteria > Pseudomonadota > Gammaproteobacteria > Burkholderiales > Gallionellaceae > Gallionella. The sequence continues at coordinate 39,525 of JAQTUP010000011.1, forward strand.
CTCGACATACAGATCATCGAGCGATACAAACATACCAAACCCGGTCACCGAGGAGACCGTGCCGGTAAACACACTGCCCAGATGGTCGCGCATGTAAAAACACTTCAACCAGGCTTCAACGTCGCGCGTCGCGTCGTCGGCGCGGCGTTCTGTCATCGAGCAATGCACGCCCAACTCACTCCACTTCTGCGTCGGCGTATATTTCTTGCCTTGCAATACCGCCTTGATCGCGCGATGTACCAGCAAATCGGGATAGCGGCGTATAGGCGAGGTGAAATGCGTGTAGGCGTCATACCCGAGACCGAAGTGACCGATATTTTCCGGTTCGTACTTCGCCTGACGCAGCGATCTTAACATCACAGTTTGCAACAAGCCGGCATCAGGACGCCCCTTGATACGCTTGAGCAACTTGGAATAGTCAGCCGCCTGAGGCTCATCATCGCCGGTCAATCCGAGGCCGAATTCCTTCATGAATTCGCGCAAGGCTTCCAGCTTCTCGGGGGTTGGCCCCTGATGGACACGATAGAGCACAGGATGCTGGTGTTCATGCAAAAATCCTGCCGCGCACACGTTCGCCGCCAGCATGCATTCTTCGATCAGCTTGTGCGCATCATTGCGCACCACCGGCACGATGCGATCAATCTTACCCTGGTCGGTGAAGATCATCTGCGTCTCGACCGTTTCAAAGTCAATCGCGCCGCGTTTCTCGCGCGCCTTCAAAAGCTTCTGGAACAGCTCGTACAGATGCTGCAGATGCGGCACGAGGGCAGCATGGCTCCTGGCCATTTCGCCCTCTGGCTGCGCCAACATTTCGGCCACCTGATTATAAGTCAGCCGCGCGCTCGAATGCATCACCGAAGGGTAAAAACGATACTTGCCGATTTCACCTTTGAGGCTCACATGCATATCGCAGACCATGCACAGCCTGTCCACGTGAGGATTTAACGAACACAGGCCATTGGATAATTCCTCGGGCAACATCGGAATCACACGGCGCGGGAAATACACCGAGTTACCGCGCAAGATGGCCTCGCGATCGAGCGCATCATTTTCCTGAACATAGTGACTGACATCGGCAATCGCCACGACCAGACGGTAGCCGCCTTTTTCGGGGGCGCAATACACGGCATCATCGAAGTCACGCGCGGTCTCGCCGTCTATGGTTACCAGCGGCAAATTGCGAATATCCTCGCGCCCAGCCCAGTCTTCGGCTTCAACAACAGGCGAAATGGCCTTTGCCTGATGCGATACATCCCGAGGAAACTCATAGGGCAGATCGTGCTTGCGCAAGGCAATCTCAATTTCCATACCGGGATCAGCATAGTTACCCAGCACCTGAACGATGCGTCCTATCGGCTGCGCGTGCTTGTCCGGATGCTTGATAATTTCAAGAATCACCACCTGCCCCGTTCTGGCACCTCCCGCACCGCCTGCCGCGACCAGAATATCCTGAGTAATGCGACGATTCTCGGCAACCACAAACTGAATGCCATGTTCCTCGTACAGGCGACCTACAACACGATTATTGGCGCGTTCGAGCACTTCGACGATTTTCGCCTCAGGGCGACCACGCCTGTCCACCCCGGCCTGGCGCACCAATACCACATCGCCGTTGAGCACCTGATGCATTTCCTTTTCACTCAGGAACATGTCAGCGCTGCCGTCTTCGGGAATCAGAAAGCCGAAGCCGTCGGGATGGCCCTGTACCCGACCCTTGATCAGGTCGAGCTTGTCCATCACGCAAATGGCGCGCTTACGGTTGCGCATGATCTGACCATCGCGCTCCATCGCGCGCAGACGGCGGGAAAATAAATCTTCCTCATCCTCCTCTATGAGCAACATATCCAGCAGCTCATCATCACTCATAGGGGCGCCATGTTCGGTCAGAATCTGCAAAATAAATTCGCGACTCGGCAAGGGATGTTCGTACTGATCACGCTCGCGTTCGAGAAACGGATCCTGCAAACGTAAATTATTTTTCTTTTTCATTGACAAATTATCCTTTAACTATTAAAGTGCACGTCTTCAAGCAATAAACATTGCCCAGATGGCGGAATTGGTAGACGCGCACGGTTCAGGTCCGTGTGCCGCAAGGTGTGGAGGTTCGAGTCCTCTTCTGGGCACCAAAACTTAAAAGTAGCTCGCGAAAGCGAGCTATTTTTTTCGCCTGCATTTTAATGTCCGAAAAAAGCGGAGCACCTGCGTATTTCGCGCAAGGACTCGAAGCACCACCCAACCTGTTCCGAGCACCTGAAACAGTTCGCACAAGCGCGCTGCTTCCTTGTACACAGCGAAACAGCTGCGCGACACTCGCCGCCGGTAAAACAAAAACGTGGAGCACAAACTCCACGAATTTTTCGTTGTCCGTCCTGTTTAACAACACACTGAAACGCATTGCGAAACCGGAGCCGGACAACACCCCGCAAAGCAGATACACCAAGCGACTGGCAATCATTTGCGGGGAAGCCAACTTCCCCCTTAAATGAGGGAATACATCATTCAAATGGATGGCGCAACACGATAGTTTCTTCGCGATCGGGGCCTGTCGACACCATGTCGACAGGAACGCCACAGACCTGCGCGATCCGCTCCAGATAATTTCTGGCTGCAAGCGGTAAATCTTCATAGCGTTGCACGCCCAGTGTGCTCTCAGTCCAACCGGGCATATCCTCATACACCACCTGGCAATCAACCAGCGCATCCGAACCCACCGGCAAAATATCGCTAAGTTCACCATCAATGCGATATGCCACGCCAAGACGCACGCTTTCCATGCCATCCATAACATCGAGCTTGGTTACACAAAGACCGGATACGCCGTTAATTTGAATAGAGCGTTTAAGAGCCGCCGCATCAAACCAGCCGCAACGACGAGCGCGCCCTGTCGTTGAGCCAAATTCATGACCGCGGCGCGCCAGACCCTCGCCGACGGGGTCGCATTTTTCCACCGCATCATACAACTCGGTCGGAAAGGGACCAGAACCCACTCGTGTCGTGTAAGCCTTGGTAATCCCCAGCACATAACTGAGCATCTGCGGGCCTACCCCCGCGCCCGCACAGGCAGCTCCCGCAATACAGTTACTGGAAGTCACAAATGGATAGGTTCCGTGATCGATGTCCAGCAATGCACCCTGCGCGCCCTCAAACAGCAGACCACGGCCAGCCTTATTGGCTTCATACAAGGCGCGCGGCACATCCATGACCAGCGGCCTGATACGCTCTGCCAGGGCAAGCGTGTCATCCAGCGTCTTTTGAAAATCGATCGTTTCAGCGTTGAAATAATTCTTCAGCACAAAATTGTGATATTCGAGCACCTCAGCCAGCTTGGCTGCAAAACGTTCCGGATAAAAAATATCCTGCAAGCGTATCGCGCGGCGCGCGACTTTGTCTTCATAAGCCGGCCCTATGCCACGACCCGTCGTACCAATCTTGGCATCCCCCTTGGCCAACTCTCGCGCCTTGTCGATTGCCTCGTGATACGGCAGGATCAGCGGGCATGCTTCCGATATTTTCAGACGACCGTAAACATCGATACCGGCCAGTTGCAACTCATCCATTTCCTTGAGCAAAGCCTGCGGCGATAACACCACCCCGTTACCGATATAGCACATCACATGATCACGCAAAATACCGGAAGGAATCAGGTGCAGCACCGTCTTCTTGCCATTGATGACCAGAGTATGCCCCGCATTGTGCCCGCCCTGAAAACGCACGACTCCCTGCGCGTGATCTGTCAGCCAGTCGACGATCTTGCCCTTGCCTTCATCACCCCATTGGGTACCAATTACTACGACGTTCTTTGCCATTACGAAGCTTTCCAAAAAAAATTGATAACTGAAAATTGATAATTATCAATCGTTAGCTATCAACTATTAATTAATAATTATCAATTGCCTCTATCTGCCAGACACCTTCTCGCAAGACCAAGCTCCGGTCACATTGCAACTCGACAGGAAAATCGACACTGCCCGGCAAATTCACCACCACCATTTCGCCTTGCGCGCGCAATTTTTCGACCAGGGCTGACAAGGTCACATCATCAGAATAGGGCGCACGTATGCCAGGCTGCCCGGCAAGCGGAGTCAGCAGGCGATATAACTGACGCAAATCCATACTAAAGCCCGTTGCCGCACGTGCTCGACCAAAACTTTTGCCAAGATCATCATAACGCCCACCCAGCGCAATCGCGTCGTGACTGCCAGAATGATAAGCCGCAAACACCATGCCGCTGTGATAGTGATACCCGCGCAAATCGGCCAGATCGATCCCGGAACTTGAGACAGACAAGGGCAACCTTGCCGCTACAACGGCCAAATCGGCCAGTGCGGCAGAGACTTCCGGCAATTCCGGCAACAATTTGCGAGCACGAAGCAACACATCCTCGCTGGCCCCATAGAGCGTAGGCAATACCAGCATGGCGCGGCGCGATACCTCGTCCAGCCCCGCTACCAGCGCCTGCAAAGCCGTACTGTCCTTGTTTTGCAGCGCGGAAAACAACTCACTTTCAAGATTGCCATCAATCCGCGCATATTTGACCAAAGCGCGGAATACGCCGACATGTCCCAGATCGAAGTGCACATCTCGCACACCCAGCAAGGATAGCGCCTGCAACATCAGCTGCTGAATTTCCAGATCACTCTCTATGCCTGCGTGACCATACAGCTCGGCACCGATTTGTAACAATTCGCGGGTACGATTAAGCCCCGCCGGCTGGGTATGCAGTACGCTGCCGGCATAACACAGCCGGGCCACACCCTGGCGATTGAGCAGATGCGCGTCTATGCGAGCGACCTGAGGCGTGATATCCGCGCGCAGTGCCAGCGTGCGCCCGCTCAACTGATCCACCAGCTTGAAAGTACGCAGATCCATGTCGTCACTGCCTGCAATCAGCAAGGATTCGGCATATTCCAGCATGGGGGGCGCTACCAGCTGGTAGCCTGACTTGCGCAACAAATCAAGAACCTGCGCGCGCATTTTTTCAACGCGCCAGGCCTCGTCAGGCAGCATATCCTGTATATATTCAGGGAGTAACCAATTTTGCATCAAGAAACCTCTAAAAAATCATTTGTTCAAGCGTATCGCCGCCGGTCAGATTGTCTCAAGAATCAAGCCGTTTCACCGCTTATATTCCGTAGCCTATACGACATCAATCAGACCGGCGCGACTCTGCGAGGATAAAATCCGAGCTACTTGCCAGCCTTACCAGGATTCTTCATATACTTGAAAAAAGCTGAACTCGGATCCATCACCATCACATCGCTCTTATTTTTGAAACTCTGCTTATAAGCCTCAAGACTGCGATAGAAGGAATAAAACTCGGCGTTGCGTCCAAAGGCCGCAGCATAAATTGATGACGCCTTTGCATCGCCCTCACCCTTGGTATTTTGCGCATCACGATAGGCTTCAGCCAAAATCACTTCGCGCTGCCTGTCCGCATCGGCCTTGATCTTTTCACCATCGGCAGCACCCGATGCGCGCAATTCATTGGCGACGCGTTTGCGTTCGGCATCCATGCGGCGATAGACAGAATCACTGATCTCAGACGGGAAATCCACACGTTTGAGACGTACGTCCAGCACCTGCACACCGATCTTGCGCGCATCCGCATCGGTCTTTTCACGCAACACCGTCATGATTTGCTCGCGTTCACCGGATACAACTTCGTGTATGGTGCGCTTACCGAACTCTTCACGCATGCTGGAATTAACCGTCTGCATCAGCCTCGTCTTGGCACGCATCTCATCACCGCCCACGCTGATGTAATACTGCTTAACATCCACGATGCGCCATTTGACAAAAGAATCCACCAGCACGTTTTTCTTTTCGGCCGTAATAAAACGCTCAGGCTCTGCCGTATCCAGTGTCAGTATGCGCGAATCAAAGTAACGCACATTCTGCAACAGCGGGATCTTGAAATACAGGCCAGGCGCTGTCTTGACGCTGACCATTTCACCCAATTGAAACACGATAACGGTCTTGCGCTGATCCACCACGAACAAACTCAAACTCAACAGGATCAGCGCGACAGCTGCGCCGATCAGTATATTAGCGACACTGGTTTTCATTAACGAGCCTCCCGGTCGCGACTCAGCAAAGAATCGCGTGCGCGCTGTGCGGCATTATTATCATTCCCCTGCGATGTCGCAGGTACTGCGTCGGGCTTGGCCGCGATTACCGGCACATCGCCCCCCGCAACACGGCTGGATTCAATCAATTTATCCAAAGGCAGATACAGCAGACTGTTACCATTTTTTTGATCTACCATCACCTTGCTGATATTGCCCATGACTTGCGACATCATATCCAGATACATCCGGTCACGAGTCACGGCAGGCGCCTTCTCGTATTCGACCAGAATTTGCTTAAAGCGGCTCGCATCACCCTCTGCATTGGCGATCACGCTCTGCTTATAGCCTTCCGATTCCTGTATCAGACGCGACGCTGTACCCCGTGCGCGCGGCACGACATCATTTGCATAGGCCTGACCTTCATTTTTTTGCCGCTCGCGATCCTGCCCCGCTTTCACCGCATCATCGAAGGCTGCCTGAACCTGCTCTGGCGGCTGGGCATTCTGCATGGTCAGCTTGCTGATGACAATACCCGACTTATAGCGGTCCAGAATATCCTGAATCAGCTTGGTCGCATTGGCGGCGACTTGTTCGCGCCCCTCATACAACACAAAGTCCATTTTGCTTTTTCCGACCACTTCGCGTATCGCGGTTTCAGCTGCCTGACGTACATTCTCGTCAGGATTGCGATTATTGAACAAATACTCCCCCGGATCCCGCAGAAAATATTGCACCGCGAACTGGATATCCACGATATTTTCATCATCGGTCAGCATCAGCGATTCTTTTGCCATCTTGTTCTTGACGTTGTCGCGATAGCCAATTTCCACGGTACGAACCTGACTCAGATTCACCAACTCCACCGTTTCAATCGGATAGGGCATATGCCAACGCGGACCTGGAAGCGTTACATCCACTTGCTTGCCAAAGCGTAAAACCACCCCACGCTGACTCGCGTCCACAATATAGAACCCGCTGCCCAACCAAATCAGTGCGGCGATAACACCCAGCAGAGCCAGCGCACCGCCGGAAAATTTTGGCACAGACGGACCACCGTTATTCGATCCGTTGGAACCGGCCGTCTTCCCCATCAAGGCTGCCAGCTTGCCATTGAGCCTGCGCAGCAACGCTTCCAGATCCGGCGGCCCACCATTCTTGTTACCCCATTGCGGGTCATTCAATCCCATGGTTCATTTCTCGCTTGTTTAATTTGATTTTCAATTTGTTCGGAGGCCAACTTTGCATCTCTGGCGTCGCTCAGGGCAAGCCGCAGCTCATCCATGCCCGCTCCACTTTTGGCACTCAGAAAAACGCGGGCGATTCTATCACAGTCATCTGTCTGCACACCCGCTGGCATATCGGTCAGATCAACTTTGTTATACACCAGCAACTGCGGAATATTCCCCGCATCAATTTCCACCAGCACTTTATTCACTTCACTGATCTGGTCATCGCGATTAGGGTTGCTTGCATCCACGACATGCAGCAGCAAATCGGCCTGTATCGTCTCCTCCAGCGTGCTGCGGAATGCCGCCACCAGACTATGCGGCAAGTGACGGATAAACCCTACCGTATCCGACACCACGATTTCACCCACCCCTTCGCTGAACATGCGACGCGAAGTTGTATCGAGCGTCGCAAACAACTGATCGGCCACATACACGTTAGCCTTGGTCAGCCGATTGAACAGCGTGGATTTTCCGGCATTGGTATAGCCTACGATAGAGACGGAAAAAACACCGGAACGGTTACGTGAACGACGCTGCACATCCCGCTGGGCTTTCAGCTTTTCCAGGCGCTCTTTCAGCAGATGCACGCGCTTATCCAGCTTGCGTCTGTCCAACTCCAGCTGAGTTTCACCAGGACCGCGTGCGCCGACAGCGAATTTTTGCTGCCCCATGTCGGTATTGAGCCCCACCAGACGAGAAGCCAGGTATTTAAGTTGCGCCAGCTCGACCTGCACCTTGCCTTCATGGCTTTGCGCACGTTGCGCAAAAATATCCAGGATCAACATGGTCCGGTCTATGACTCGCGTATTCAACCTGGCGGTAAGATTACGCATTTGCGCCGGCGACAAGTCGTGATTAAAAATCACCAGCGGAATTTCCATGCGCTCGACCATTTCGGCTATTTCCAGCACCTTCCCACTACCGGCAAACAGAGCCGCATTGGGACGGATACGCTTCGCCTCTACAGTCGCCAGCGTGCGAACCCCTGCTGTTTCGGCCAGCAGGCGCAATTCGGCCAGACTTTCCCGATAGTCGGCATCGCCAAAATCAATGCTGACCAGTAATGCGGCTTCAGAACCTGAGGTTTTTTGTTGCATTACTCGGCATCGTCATAGGAAATATTAATCGCACGAGCCGGAACAATAGTGGAAATGGCGTGCTTATAGACCATTTGTATCACGGCGTTGTTCTTGAGCAGAACCACATACTGATCAAATGACTCAACCTGACCTTGCAGTTTGATACCATTAACCAGATAGATTGCGACCTGAACATGCTCTTTACGCAGTGTATTGAGAAACGGATCCTGTAACTGCTGGCCTTTTGCACTCATGTTATTGCTCTTTTTGTTAAGAATGGAGTTACACTTTACTGGATTCAGGCATGAATGACCAGACGTACGAACAATTCTGTACCGTAAAACGCGCTTACTCACCTGATTTCCGGATGAAGTTGCGTGATTTTCTCAGGATGAAACCGGTAAAAATACAGACATGCTCTGCGCAGCAGCTTGTCCGGACAACGACATGCACGACGCCTGACACCTTAACAAAAAACAGATAATCATGCTAAAAATATCGCCTCCGAACGCTTTACCCGGCCTGATCCGCAAGGCCGTCCGACTCCTCGTGGCCGCAACACTGATTGGTTTAACACTGATGTTTTCAGTCGTTATTTTCTCAGTCGTTGCAATATTGGGCGCGACAGCCTTATGTTATCTGTGGTGGAAAACACGTAAACTGAGAAAGGCATTGCGCGATCAGACGCCAGGTGGGCGCGCGACCGAAGAGCAGGTGAGCAGAGGTCAAATAATCGAGGGGGAGGCAGTGCGCGTCAAAGACGCCGACTAACCTTGTCCGCCAAAAAACAGTTGTCGGCAGTTCTTCGATATCACGGCCCCAGCAGCTGAATACTCCAGAAGGCCAGGAACCCGCCAAACAGCACTAAAGTCGACACCGGTTTTTCCTCGACCTGGTGCGCTTCCATCAGCAATTCTTCTGTGACCAGATAAAGCAACGCAGCAGCACTAAAAGCCAGCGCCCCGCCGATGACGGCATGGGATGCGCCCGAGAGCAATACATTGCCCAGCAGCGAGAATGAGAGCACCGTACCGCCCAGCGCGCCGGAAATGGCGATGATACGCCAACCGGCAGTCGCCTCCGATGTCAGTGCCAGCCCGAGAAACAACAACTCGACCGACAAACCCAACGCCAGAATTGTACCTGTTTCACCACCCGCAGCGAATCCCGCACCGATGATAAAACCGTCAGTTGCCACATCGACGAAGGCTGCCACCAACAGACCTTTATTCAGGCCGACGGCGTCAGTCCGCGCAGATGCCTGATGTTCGAGGCGCATCGTCCACAACTTCAGCCCGTACATAAACAGGCTGCCCAGCGCGAAAGAACCCACCAAGACGAGTCCGGGCGCGTGTTCCCGGCCAATTTCCGGCAGCAATTCCACGGAGAGTGCCGCGAGCACCACGCCCGCTGCAAAGTGCTGGATCAGGCTGCGCATCTGATGAGCAGGACTCCAGACAGAAGCCAGAATTCCACCACCTAATGCAACCAGCGCCGGAACTGCCATCATCATTACATCATGGGTATTCATCGTGATAATAGCTCCCTGACAGGCTGCTGCAAAACCATTATGTTTATCGATACTGCGTCAAAAAGTGACTCAAAATGCTCATTTATCACATGCGAACTCCGCGTTTTCGGCGCTTTTTTCTTGCCTCCGCATCGCTCATAACGTTTTTCAGCAGCCTGTTAAAAAATGAGCACGCCATCCACACCCGTCAGACGACTGGCAGCCCGGCTTCTTTGGCTTTTACGCGTAATTTTTGCGGCGCTGTACCGCCAAAGGTTGACGCCGCTGCGGACGTTTGCTGTCAACAACGGGCTGGGGTTTGGGCACCAGCAAATTTTTACCCGCGTGTTCTTTAGATGCCTGATGCGACTGAACGGCTGCACTCAGTTGTTCCGCTGTCACGCCGATAGTTGGCGATTCTCCCATTGGAGTGTACGCGCAAAGGGCAGCCTTGATGCCGATAAGGCGCTCCTCGTTGTCGGCCTTTTTACGCCCGGCAGAGAGAATTTCCACGGCATCGGGCATCAGCGTAAAGCCGTCAGCAACCTGAGCGATTAGGCCATCACGAGCCAGATGATGGAACGCCTCAGCCAGGTCTGACTTCAATGGAACAGAACCGTGAATCAGGTCATTAGCCGCGATAATCTGGGCAAGTTCAGCCGGACGTCTCTTCGACGCCAGGCCGATGGCAAGTAAAAGAAGCGCATCAATATCCTGGACTGAGTACATAGGTTGACCTTGTATTTTAAGAAAAAAATGTATTGCCGCTATCTGGCAGGATCTGACCTCGCCAGACCTGGTCAGGACAATATTTGATAAGGATCCATCGTGACAGACTCTACCTTGTCACCCAGCAAAATCAGGTGGCCTTCAAGCCGGGTATCACCCGTCTCGCTGAATTCAAAACGATAGGTACGGCGCAACACCCGTCTTCCGGACTTGTCGCGCGCCAGTCCCATCTCGATATTTGCGACCGTATCGTCAAGAAATTGTACATCTGCATCGAGGCAAACATGTTTGCCCGTATTGCGCGCAACCTCCAGCGCACGCAAGCTATCAAACCAGAACCAGATCAGCAGGGCGAGCAACAAAAGCACAATCATCATATCCATAGGCTGAGCAATTCTAAATTAACAACGGCTCTATATTAACCGGTTTTGCATGGCTGACGGGCATTAAGAAAGGCCTTCAGGCTGCACGATAAATCACTGGTACAGATGCTTGCCAAAGGCCTTCCAGACTTCTCCGCCATGCACATCGCGCCCTTCCAGCACCGCATTCTCCATCGTCTGAATCATCAATGAAACCAGAGAGAAAAGCTCAGCCTTTGTGATCTGTTTCGGGTCATTCGACGCGTAAGCGGCCTGCACATCTGAAGGCCCGAACACCTTACACTCTGATGCGAGCTGCTTCATAGCGGACGCGTCGTGCCAGTCAATACCCAAGGCGATCATTTTTCGCATCAATCCGGTTTCCAGTTGCGCGACCTCATCCCAATGATTCTCAATTTGACTCATTTACATTTTCCAATCAATCGGCAAGCATTTTGGCACCTGCACCCGTTATCCTGCCATTGTATTTCCAACTCATCGCGACAAAGAAAAAGCAACGCGGATTCTGCGTCGAAGCCGACGGCGATAAAAATGCACAAAATGCTTGATCCAACCCGTGTATGATTGCTCCGTCCGCCTGCTGTTTCGCCCGGATGCGTTCACGACAACTTCCGGCTGGCGCGTCAGGTGCAGGCAGGAGCGTTTGACAATAACAGCCTCTCGGCTTATTAAAATCATGGATTTGCAGTATATCAGGACAGCTTATACAGAACACGCTCCTGTATACAATAGTTCAGTCCACTTAACGTTGGGAAAAACAAGTAACACCATCGGAGGTTCAATTTATGGGAATGTGGGCTTTAGCACCTTGGGACAACGATGAGGCGGCCGATTGGTACGGCGATCTTATGGATCGCACAAAGCTTCGAGAGACCTGGCTGGAAGGGATAGGAGAAGACCCGTCTGAGTCTCCCGGTGTCGTTCGTGCTGCTGGTGCTCTGTTTGTAATGCTCGGCCGTGTTTACATATGGCCAACAAAAAGCTTCGACGAAGACTTGGAGATATCTATCGCAGCTCTCTTACGCATTGCCGAGTGCGATGATTACCAAGAAGCACCTGAACTTGTTGCAGCAATCAATCAAGAAATTGAAGAACTGAAGTCGAGACGTAAGCCGAGTGACCCGCAATTGGCCGTTTCTAAAGGGGAGCAAAAACCGTGGTGGCAATTCTGGCAGTGATTGTGCATCCAATTTGCCCACCCACGGCACTAAACCTCGCGCCCTCCGGTCGCTGGACGCGGCGCGATAAAGCCGCGCAGGCCACCTCTGCGTCAGACATCCATGCTTAAACACCCCGCACTGTATTCGTTCGGAACGGCAATCATTCTTTCCATTCTCTTGTTTGCCGGAATGGAAACCATGTACCCACGAAGACCAGACGACATGTTTTCTGGCAGCGCACTGATCGCTGTGTTGGCGTTTCCAGTCATTTGGTTCTTCGGCCTGCTGATCATAAATGCCGTTGGATGGTGGCAGGGAATATCAGATTGAGAAAAGCGGTCATCCGTCACGCTATTTGGCCGTTCTCCGGGGGCGGGGTTACAGTTGACGACCAGGCTACGTTCCATAGAAAACAAAAAAGCCCTGCATCTCTGCAAGGCTTGATTATATTGGTGGGTCGTGCGGGGATCGAACCTGCGACAAACGGATTAAGAGTCCGCTGCTCTACCAGCTGAGCTAACGACCCGATTTGATATTTTTCAATATCAAAGAGGCGCGTATTATCGTGTAATCATGACATTTTGTCAAAGCGATAATACTTTAAAAAAACAACGCCCCCAGTCATGAGGGCGTTATCTTGTAAGGAGTCTGACGATGACCTACTTTCACATGGGTAATCCACACTATCATTGGCGCGGAGTCGTTTCACTGTCCTGTTCGGGATGGGAAGGAGTGGGACCAACTCGCTATGGTCGTCAGACAAACTGGTAAGTTACTTGCGATGCGCTGCAAGTCACTGAATTTGTCGTTTCGTGCGCGCATTATAACATGCACACACTTAACGTATATTTTGATTTAATGTCCACAGGACATTAAATCTTTGGAAGAAGTAAATTTGGGTCTTCGATTGCACTGCGATTCAGGGTGAGCGCGGTTTCAGGTTTTACCCTTCCCCCTTATCTCTTCACCCTTTACGTATTTTATAACTTAATGTTATAGGATCAAGCCTCACGAGCAATTAGTACTGGTTAGCTTAACGCATTACTGCGCTTCCACACCCAGCCTATCAACGTCCTGGTCTCGAACGACTCTTTAGAAGGCTCAAGGCCTAAGGGAAATCTTATCTCAAGGCGAGTTTCCCGCTTAGATGCTTTCAGCGGTTATCTCTTCCAGATTTAGCTACCCGGCA
>JAQTUP010000012.1 GCA_028707275.1 Gallionella sp.
TTGCCGGGTTGCGGGGACAGGATTTGAACCTATGACCTTCGGGTTATGAGCCCGACGAGCTACCGAGCTGCTCCACCCCGCGTCAGCGAAGGCGAACTATAGCAAGACACACACATCGCGTCAAACGGTATTTTAAATAGTTACATGAACTATTAACCCGCCGCGCGCACGCATTCTGTGGCAGATCCTGACATAAGGTTTATCGCCCCCCTTGATTTCCTTGTTCGCCCCTGAAACAGCTGCACGCCTACTGCGCCAGGCGCTTCCTGAACAGCACCAGTGAGACATAGTAGCCTGCCAGCGCATAACCCGTCAGCACCGCGACATCCGCAAAAATCCCGGCGGGCACTGCGCCGTTCAACAAGGGGCGCGCCAGATTGACAGCATGGGTCAGCGGCAGGATGTTTGAGACTTGCTGCAGCATCCCGGGCAACTGATCGACCGGATAGAACACGCCGCACAACAGCGTCATCGGGGTAATCACCAGCGTGAAGTAATACATGAAAAATTCATAGCCCGGCGCCAGCGCGGTCACGATCAGCCCCATGGACGCGAAACACAGCCCCACCAGCAAGGACAACGGAATGATCCACAGCGACATCATCGAGTGAGAAAGCCCCAGCATCCAGATCACCAGCAACACCGCGATGCCCGACAGCACGCTTTTGCTCGCCGCCCAGAAGACTTCCGACAAGACGATATCGTCCAGCGTGATCGGCGTGTTGAGGATCGCCTCCCAGGTGCGCTGCTCGTGCATGCGCGCAAATCCCGAATACAAGGCCTCGAAGCTCGCACTGTTCATGGTGCTGTAACACACCGTCCCGGCGGACAGAAAAGCGATATAAGACATGCCGCCGATTTCAGGCAACAACCCGCCCAGGCCGTAACCCAGCCCCAGCATGTAGATCACAGGATCGGCCAGATGCCCGAGTATCGACGGCCCGGCCATCTTTTTCCAGACCATGTAATTGCGCCGCCAGATCGGCATGAAGCGCAGGCTGAATTGCGGCAAGGCATAGTGATTAGTTTTCATCTTTCAACCGTTTTCGCACCACCGCTTCCGGCAGTTGCTTGTAATTTTCTTCGCTGGCTATGAGCTTGCCGGATTTTTGCTCCAGATCGCGTCGCGCCATTCCGGCAACCGAACCGCCTGCCACGGCGGCAGCGCGATTCTCGGCATAACCCTGCGCATCCTTATTTCGCGCAATTTCAGTGGTGGAGGCTTCGCCCAGCATGCTAAAGATCAGCTCCAGGTCATTCATGTGGTCGCGCAAATTGTCCGCAGGTTTATCCAGACTCTTGAACGCCTTGTATTCGGCAGGCGTCATACCGAAGGTGGCGCGACTGATTTCGGCGGTGAGAATCGCATATTCGCGCCGCTCTTTTACACCGCGCTTCTGCCACTCGTTAGTCAGTTCGTCACGGATAGCAATACCGCGCACCCGCTTCTCTATCCACTCATCGCTATAGCCTTTGGCCTGATATAAGCCGCGCATCCTCGCCGCCGCAAGTTCAGGGTTCTCGATTTCTTCCAGCCGCTCGTAACCGACTTTTGCCAGCCAGCGTTTGAAAGGCTCGGCCTTGGGCGAGGGGATGGACTGAATGATGCGCAGCAAACCTTCTGAATTGGCGCACTGGATTTTTCTGCGCTTGCCATCTGCTGCCAACAACTCAAGGGGGGGACAGATTGTCCCCCAGTTGGAATTTAGCTCCGGCTCACGCTTGCGCATCTTCTTGATGTACTCGCGCACATTCACCGAGTCGGTCAAAACCTCGATCACATCAGCAACCGAGAAATACCACTTATTATCCGCTGAGTTGAAAACCGAACGAATCTGATTCGATTCAAATAGTTTGATATTGCTCATAAAATCTCCTCATTCCCGCATCTCGCGTCCCGTTAATTTTAGGAAGACATCTTCCAGATTAGCCGGGCGATGCACATAGCGCAATTCGGGATGCTGCTGTAATTCAATCAGCAGAGCATGCGCGTCATTCACGTAGCAGAACACCGATTCGCCGCTGACTTCAAAGCGTTCGGTGTGGCTGGCGGCGTATTTTTCAGCCCATTCGATAGCTTGTTCGCCGAACACTTCGACGACCTGCGGCTCGATATTGTCGGCGATCAGCTCGCGGGGCGAACCCTGGCTGATGATGCGCCCGTTATCCATCACCGCGAGCCTGTGGCACAACCGCTCTGCCTCATCCATGAAATGCGTGGTCAGCACCAGCGTCTTGCCGCGCGCGGTCAACTCGCGCAGCCGTTGCCAGATCAGATGGCGCGCCTGCGGATCGAGTCCGGTAGTCGGCTCGTCGAGAAAGATCACATCCGGATCGTTGACCAGCGCGCGCGCCAGCGTCAGCCGCCGTTTCATGCCGCCGGAGAGTGTCGGGACTTTTGCGTCCGCCTTGTTGGTCAAATTGGCAAATTCGAGCAACTCAGGTATACGGGCACGAATAGCCGCGTCCGTCATGCCGAAGTAGCGCCCGTACACCATCAGGTTTTCCGTCACGGTAAAGTCGGGATCCAAATTATCCATCTGCGGCACGACGCCCACACGCAGCCGCGCTTCTCTGGCATCCCCCGGTATCGGGTGATTCAACAATTCAATATGCCCTGAATCCGGCGCAATCAACCCAAGCAGCAGGCGCAAGGTCGTGGTTTTGCCCGCGCCGTTGGGCCCCAGCAGGCCGAAGCATTCACCGCGCACGATGCTGAGACTGATACCGTCCACTACGCGCTGCCCGGCGTACTGTTTTATCAGGTTTTCGGCTTTAATAACGCAGTTCATAGACGACACCCGTTAAATTCCTTCAAGACGAGCTGTTTGAGCTGGTTCAATCGGCCGTGAAAAAAATGCCCCGCCCCGGGCAACACCACGATGGGCAGATGCTGCACTCGCGCCCAGTCCAGCGCATCGTTCAGTGGAATCACCTCGTCCTGCTCGCCGTGAATCACCAGCGTGTTGTGCGCAACCTGCGGCATGGCGAAGCGGGCGACGGCAGGGCCTACCAGTACCAGCTTATGCGGAACAGGATGAATATGCGCCGTCGCACGCGCGGCGACATAAGCGCCGAAGGAAAAGCCCGCCAGTATCAGCGGCAAATGGCCAAATGCATCGCGGGCGTGCCCGACTGCTGCCAGCAAATCCTCAACTTCCCCGTTGCCGCTGTCAAACTCCCCTTCGCTGGCGCCCACGCCCCGGAAATTGAAGCGCAAAGCGGCAAAGCCTGATTCGGCGAAAGTTTTGGCAAGCGTAGTGACGATCTTGTTCTCCATCGTGCCGCCCATCGTCGGCAAGGGGTGCGCGATCACCGCGATCGCGGCAGGTTCACCCTCAGGCAGATGCACCATGCCTTCGAGTTGACCCGCAGGACCTGCAAAGGTTATCTGCATGCTCTTCAAATCTTCAGCCGCCCGACGATGCGGCCATGTTTCAGATGTTCTTCGATGATTTCATCCAGATCCGACTCATCCACATAGGTGTACCAGACGCCTTCGGGGTAGACCACGATGACAGGGCCGTCGTCGCAGCGCCCCATGCAACCGGCGGAATTGATGCGGATGCTGTTCTTGCTGTCCGAAATACCCAGCTCCCTGACCTTGTTTTTAACGTAATCGCGGGCCTTTTGCGCGCCGTGATTGGCGCAACAGTCGCTGCCGTCCTCGCGCTGGTTGGTACAGAAAAACACATGCTTGTCGAAAAAACTCATCGCCACACTCCAAAGTTAATAACACTCGATCCTGAATCCTGAATCCTGAATCCTGAATCCTGAATCCTGAATCCTGAATCCTGAATCCTGAATCCTGAATCCTGCAAATTGTTATGCCTTGCGCACCCGCCACAAATAATACAGCAGTAACACCGGAAAAATCAGCGTAATAGTCTGAGCTACGCCATTGAAATTGAGCAAATGCCTGTAATGCCAGTGATACACCGACATCGCGGCGGCGGGGGTGTTCCCGTCCACCATGAAATTCACGATCGCAAAATAAGCGATGGCGGCAATGACGCCGATTCTGCTGACCGCAGTTTTTGGCAGCCACAACACCGCGACGAGCAACGTCATTCCCGACAACATCCCCAGCATGGCCTCACCATTGATCCACAGCAAAAGCGCCCAGGACTTCAACAGCGCGGCCGCCGCAATAAATTTCACGAAGGCGACCATGCTCAATATCACCGCCAGCGCAGTCACCACGCGGCGCGGTGCACGCAGCAAGGTCAGCAGCAAGGCGCCCAGCATCAGCAGATTCAGCATCACAGCAGCGCTTTCCCACCAGCCAAACGGCTGCGGCATGCGCTCTGCAAACGGCTGGCGAGCCGCCTCGGCGATAAACACATTGCCCAGCATCGGCAGGGAGGGATTGATCTGCCCGAACACCCAGAGCGCCAATAATGCCAGGCCATAATCCGCCTCCTTGCTGTAATGAAACCAGCCGCTGCGCCAGCGCGCCAGGCGCGTAAAAAACCAGGTCCACGATGCTATGCTGACCGCCAGCACGGCGCCTGCCAGGGCGCCTGCACTATTGGTCAGCATATCCACGTTGGAACTGATGCGCGAGGGCAAATACATCTGCGCATATTCCATCCCCGAGGACAATGCCAGTCCGCAGCAAAAGGCCAGCACCACGCTGACCATCCCGGAAAACCGGGGGCGCAACGCCAGAGCGACCATAAAACCAAAGGGAATGTAGGCCGACACGTTGATGGCCGCATCAAACGCCGTGAACGTCACCTTCAAAGGCATGTCCAGCACGTCTGCAAAATTCAGCCCCTGCTCGCTCCATCCGGAAAACGGCGACAGGCTGACATAGGCGATGAACAATGCATAGCCTGCCGCCAGCAACGTGTGCAGCCGGGCGCTTGATTCTGGTATGATGGGCTTGCTCATATGCTGTTTATTTTGCGTTACCTGGTGCGAGTTTAACCTATTCGAAGAGACGCCTTTGACACATCGTTGCACAAAACAAGGATGAGCAGCTTCACGCCCATGCTCCTCATCCACAGCCCCGTCAAAGCGCGCCCTCATGTGCCAGCAGCCAGCGCTTGATGTCCAGCGTGCTATCCATCGTGCTTTTCATGAACCCTCCCAGCCCGGCTCGTCCCGTCACGCGGTGACAGGGTATAACAATGGGAAGCGGATTAGCGCCGCACGCCTGGCCAATCGCCTGTGCGCCCGAATGCAGCTCGATCGCCAGTTCGCCATAGCTGCGAGTTTCTCCTCGCGGAATTAACGCGATGGCCTGCCAGACCTTGAGCCTGTGCGGCGTTGCGAGGATCGTAAAATTCGCGCAGCGATTCGTTTGCCCCCTCTCCCGCAGGAATAAACAATTGTTTTTCTCGTTCGCTTCCTCTCCCAATTGTGGGAGAGGATTGAGGAGAGGGCGTTCCTGGGAGAGGGTTGAGGAGAGGGGAACGGGCCTGCCCGTTAGCCGGTATGGAATGGAAAATTGCGCGTCCGGATTTTCAAGGTAGCGCTCTAATTGCTCGCACACCTGTTGTGCAAAGGCGCAGGTAGCGTGCTGCGGACTCTCATCCTGGGGCAGAAAGTCGATACCGAACAAGGCGACATCGTCACAGCGAACGCCAAGGACAGCAAAGGGCGCGGATAGTTTTGCCTGATAATTCATATTGAAATGATAGCGCAAAAAAACGGGAGCCGAAGCTCCCGTTTTTTTGATCATGCAGAAACTATGCAGCTGCTACATTTTTTACCTTGCGTGCTGGCAACTTTTCCTTGATACGTGCCGACTTGCCTGAACGATCGCGCAGGTAGTACAGCTTGGCGCGACGAACCGCACCGCGACGCTTGACTTCGATCTCGGCAATCACTGGAGAGTAAGTCTGGAATGTACGCTCTACACCTTCACCGGCCGACATCTTGCGCACGATAAAGCTGGAGTTCAAACCGCGATTGCGCTTGGCGATCACAACACCTTCGAAAGCCTGAAGACGCTTGCGCTCACCTTCGACTACGTTCACGCTGACAACGATAGTGTCGCCTGGCGCAAAAGTAGGGATAACTTTGCCCAAACGAGCGATTTCTTCTTGTTCCAATATTCCGATTAAATTCACTTTACTACTCCTTGGTTATCGGGTCTTGTTCCTTCTGATAAGCATCCTGAAATGCCGCCAGAAGCCCAGACTCCTCTTTTGTAAAATTGCGACGGGCCAACAAATCCGGCCTGCGCAACCACGTCCTGCCCAACGACTGGGAAAGCCGCCAGCGCTGTATCTGTGCATGATTGCCAGACAACAACACCGGGGGCACGGCGTCCCCATTAAACTGTTCCGGGCGGGTGTAGTGCGGGCAATCGAGCAAACCCTGCACAAACGAATCCTGCTCCGCTGAATCGGCATCCCCCAGTACGCCAGGCAACTGCCGCACCAGAGCATCCATCAACACCATCGCCGCCAACTCACCACCGGACAACACATAGTCGCCTATGGAAATCTCTTCATCCACCATCTGGCTGATCAGGCGCTCGTCGATGCCTTCATAACGTCCGGTCAGCAGGATCAATCCCTCGTCCGGCTGTGACACCAGCTCTTTCACCCGCGCATGCGTGAGCAAACGGCCTTGCGGCGACAAATACACCACACAGCTCTTCTGCACCCCGCAAGCCAACTGACGTTGACGCGCGGCATTGATAGCGGCAGCCAGTGGCTCTCCCAGCATCACCATGCCAGGACCTCCGCCGTAAGGGCGATCATCTACCGTGCGGTGATTATCGGTGGTGAAATCGCGTGGATTCCATGTCTTGAGGACATAGCGCCCCTGCTCCGCCGCACGGCGGGTAATGCCGCATTGCGTCAGCGCATCGAACATCTGCGGAAACAGCGTGATGACGTCGAAAATCAAAGTAAAAAATCTGCCGACCAGTTTACCTGAATGGTCCTGGCTGCCAGATCCACCGGTCCGATGACGCTCTTCAGGAAGGGGATCAGCACATCAGGGCCTGAGCCTTTCACGATCAACACGTCGTTCGCGCCGGTATCGAGCAACTCGGCAACCACACCCAGCGTCTGCCCCGCTTCGTTGATCACTGTCAGTCCGATCAGGTCAGCCCAGTAGTATTCGCCCTCATCCTGGACAGGCAAACTGCTGCGCGGCACGGCGATCAACAGGCCTTTTAGCTTCTCTGCGGCATTGCGATCAGGACAGTCAGGAAATTGCACGGCAAGCGTCTTGTCATGCGTTTCCGCCTTAACGACGGCAACTTCGCGCCACGGGCCATTTTCATGTCCCAGATACCAGACTTTATAATCGAGCAGACTATCGACGAAATCGCTGAACGGCTGGATTTTCACCCATCCGCGTATCCCGAAAGCCGATGCTACCCTCCCCATGATAACCATGGGTTCTGAGTGATCAGGCAGCAGCAACTGCCGCACCGGCCCGTTTAACCAGCTTGGCAACAGCGTCGCTCAATTGCGCGCCTTTACTTTGCCAGAATGCAACGCGTGCCAGATCCAGACGCAATGCTTCTTGCTTTTCGTTGGCGATGGAGTTGTAGAAGCCTACGCGCTCGATGAAACGGCCATCGCGACGATTGCGGGAATCAGCAACAACAACGTTGTAAAACGGACGATTCTTGGAACCGCCACGGGAAAGACGAATGATGACCATAAAAAACCTATCTAAATGATTAGCTTAAAAAACCAGGATGCAGGGCATTAGCGAAAAAGCAACTTCCGTAATGCCGGGGATTTACTATTCGTCAACTGTGCGCCCGCCTGCGCGAATCCACATGCTACGAAAGGGCGAGCATTCTACGACACAAGCCTTGTTCGTAGCAAGTGCCTTGATAATAAAAGGCTTTAACACAGAACCCGCGAAGCGATTCGCGCTCCCCCTTCCCTCGCCTGCAAAGAAGGCAAAAAGACTCACGCCTTGCACCCGCTTTAACGGTGCAGCAATTGTTCGAGCACAAATTTACTGCCAAGGTAGGCCATCAGCAAAAAGCCGAATCCGCTGACCGTCCAGCGCACTGCGATCTTCCCCCGCCAGCCGTAGACATGATGCCCGTACAACAGCACCGCGAAAACAACCCAGGAGATAAAGCCGAACAGCACCTTGTGATTAAACTGCCAGGCCTTGCCGAAAATCTCTTCAGAAAACAACACCCCCGAAATCAGCGTCAGCGTCAGCAGGATAAAACCTATGCCTATCATGCGAAACAGCAGACTCTCCATGGTCAGCAGCGGCGGCAAACTGCGCAGCACACGCGGCAAGGTTGCGTGGTGCAGGCGTTTTTCCACCAGGGAAATCAGCACCGCATGCAGCATGGCGATGGTAAACAGGCTGTAGGCCAACATCGCAACGGCAATATGCACCTTGAAAGCCAGCAAATCGGTATGTGTGAGCTGATGATCGGCCGGAAAAACACCCGGCAGCAACAGTGTCACCGCCGCCAGCGGCAGCACCAGCGCCTGCAGGCCGCCTATCGGATAGAAGAAACGCGCCACCCAATACACCAGCAAGGTTAACCAGGCGATCAAGGACAGCGCATTGAAAATACCCAGATCGAAGCCGCCACCCGAGAAAATACCCTGCCAGAGCAGATAACCGTGCAAGGCAATCGGAAAAAGAGACAGATGGCCGACGGCGCCACGGCAGCGCGCCTCGCATTCACCGCACGCATTTGCGCGCCAGAAATAGGCTGCCAACAGAAAATAAGAGACAAAAGCTAAGAGAGACAAGATAAGATTGGGCATTTTTTGTCAGGATGTTTTAGACTTCGCAGATTCTACATCATTTGCTTTGATTACCCATAAAGGACGGACATGCTGGACAATTTGACGCAACGACTTTCAGGTGTCATTAAAAATCTGCGCGGTCAGGCTCGCCTCACCGAAAGTAACATCCAGGATGCCATGCGCGAAGTGCGCATGGCGCTGCTCGAAGCCGACGTGGCGCTGCCTGTGGTCAAGGCATTGGCGGACACGGTCAAACAGGCAGCCCTGGGACAGGAAGTCATCGGCAACCTCAACCCCGGCCAGGCTTTCATCGGTGTCGTACACCGGGAACTGACCCGGCTGATGGGCGAACACAACGATGCGCTCAACCTTACCACCACGCCGCCGGCCGTCATACTGATGGCAGGTTTACAAGGCGCCGGCAAGACGACGACCTGCGGCAAGTTAGCCAAGCTGCTGCACGACCAGCAAAAGAAAAAAGTCCTGCTGGTCAGTTGCGATATTTACCGGCCGGCCGCAATCGAGCAGTTGCGCACGCTGGCCACTCAACTCAATATCGACTTTTTTGCCTCCGATATCAGCCAGCGACCGCAGGATATCGCACTTGCTGCCCTTGATTTCGCCCGCCGCCATCATCACGATGTGCTGATCGTCGATACCGCAGGCCGCTTAGGCATCGACGCTGCGATGATGGCCGAGATAAAGCTGCTGCACGCCAGCCTCAAACCTATCGAAACCCTGTTCGTGGTGGATGCGATGACAGGGCAGGACGCCGTGAATACCGCGAAGGCTTTTGGCGAGGCGCTGCCGCTGACCGGGATTATCCTCACCAAGATGGATGGCGACTCGCGCGGTGGCGCGGCGCTCTCGGTGCGGCATATCACAGGAAAACCGATCAAGTTCATCGGCGTGAGCGAAAAGCCCAGCGGACTGGAAGCCTTCCACCCCGAACGCATGGCATCGCGCATACTGGGCATGGGCGATGTATTGACCCTGCTCGAAGAAGCTCAGCGCGGCGTGGATCACGGTGAGGCCGAAAAACTTGCCAAGAAAATGCAGGCCGGCAAGGGCTTTGATTTGAACGATTTCAAGATGCAGATGGTGCAGATGCGCAAGATGGGCGGCATGTCGGCGCTGATGGACAAGCTTCCGGCACAACTCTCTCAGGCGGCGGCAGACTCCAAGGTAGACGATAAGGCGATCAACCGCCTCGAAGGCATCATCAACTCGATGACCCCACAGGAGCGCAGCCATCCTGAACTCATCAAAGCACAGCGCAAAAAACGCATCGCGATGGGCGCCGGTGTTAAAGTGATGCACGTCAACCAGTTGCTCAACCAGTTTGAACAGACGCAAAAAATGATGAAGATGTTCACCAAGGGCGGCGGGATGGCCAAGATGATGCGCAGCATGGCCGGAAAAATCCCGGGGATGCGGTAAAAACAGGATTCAGGATTCAGGATTCAGGATTTGCAACTAGTGACTAACAACTAAATTACTATGATTAAAGCGATTATTTTCGACGTGGACGGCACGCTGGCCGATACTGAAGACGGTCACCGCCTGTCCTTCAACAAAGCTTTTGCAGAGGCGGGGCTCGACTGGCACTGGGATGTGGCGCTGTATGACAAGCTGCTCAAGGTCACAGGCGGCAAGGAGCGCATCAAGTATTTTGTCAGTGATTTTCTGACAGACTTTACCGTGCCTGCCGATTTCGATGGTTTTGTGAAAAATCTGCATGCCATCAAGACGCAGCATTACACCACCATGATAAGCGAGGGCAACGTCCCCCTGCGCCCCGGCATCAAACAGCTGATCATGGACGCGCACGCGGCAGGCATCACCCTTGCTATCGCCACCACCACTACACCCGAGAACGTATCCGCGCTGCTCGAAGTGGGGCTGGGAAAAGACTGGGCCAGCTTGTTTGCCGCGAACGGTTGCGGCGACATCGTGCCGCACAAGAAACCCGCGCCCGATATTTATTTCTGGGTGCTGGAAAAGCTGGGGTTAAAAGCTGCCGATTGCATCGCACTGGAAGACTCGGAAAACGGCCTGCGATCGAGCCTGTCGGCCGGAATCAAAACTTACATCACCACCAATCACTACACCCGATCCCACGACTTTACCGGCGCGGCAGCGGTATTCGATGACCTGAGCGACCTTGCCGGATTCTACCAATCTGTCGGTTTAACGATGCCCTGACAACCACTTTCTGACGCATTCGGTTTAGAATGCGGATTGTGCCAATAACTTTTTTAAGGAAACACCATGTATCAAATCGCTCCGAGTATTCTTTCCGCCAATTTCGCAAAACTGGGCGAAGAAGTTGATAACGTTTTGGCAGCAGGCGCGGACATCGTTCACTTCGACGTGATGGACAACCATTACGTGCCTAACCTGACAATCGGGCCTCTGGTCTGCGATGCGCTGCGCGCTCACGGCGTCACGGCGCCCATCGACGTGCATCTGATGGTCAAACCAGTGGACCGCATCATTCCTGACTTTGCCAAGGCCGGCGCTACCTTCATCACCTTCCATCCTGAAGCTTCCGAGCACGTTGACCGCACCATCGGTCTGATCAAGGAATCCGGTTGCAAGGCAGGTCTGGTATTCAATCCGGCCACACCGCTGGACATCCTCGAATACATGCTGCCAAAACTGGACATGGTCTTGCTGATGTCGGTAAACCCCGGGTTTGGCGGTCAGAAATTCATCCCTTACACCCTGGACAAGGCACGCAAGGTACGCGCGATGATCGATGCTGGCGGTTACAACTGCCTGCTGGAAATCGACGGCGGCGTGGGCCCTGCCAACATCCGCGAAGTGGCCGCTGCCGGCGTGGATACTTTCGTTGCAGGTTCTGCCATTTTCAATGCACGCAAGGCGACCGACAAACACCAGTTTGACACCGTAATCGCAGCAATGCGCGCGGAACTGGCCAAGGTTTAAAGCTGCTCAGCCACGCCGGTTCATGCAGCGGCGTGGCGACTCCTGTGTGACGGCGTGGACGGCTTTGACAAAAGCGCATGCTCATCTAATCGAATTTTAAGGAAATCCCATGCCAGATAACCTCAAGAGATACACGACACCTGTCAGCGTCAAAGCCATCCTCATCGACCTTGACGGCACGCTGCTGCACACCGCGCCCCAATTGTCAGAAGCTGCCAACCGCATGCTGCTGGAGATGGACTATGCGCCCGTCTCGCAGGAGTTGCTCTCAAGCTACATCGGCAACGGTATCAGCTGGCTGGTCAAACGCGCACTGACAGGCGACATGCACGCCACGCCGGATGCGGCCTTGTATGACCATGCATTGCCCATCTTTGAAAAACACTACACTGAACTGTTGCTGCAAAGCCGTCTGTTCGACGGGGTCATTGAAGGGCTCGACGCGATGAAGGCGGCAGGATTCCGCTTAGGCTGCATCACCAACAAGGTTGAGCGCTACACCACCCCGCTGCTGGGTGGCACCGGCCTGGCAAAGTATTTCGAGATCGTACTGGCAGGTGACACTTTGCCGGAAAAGAAACCCCACCCTATGCCCCTGTTGCACGCCGCGACATTCTTCGGCGCGCCTGTCGAACAAATCCTGCTGATCGGTGATTCGCTGAATGACACGGTCGCCGCAAGAGCCGCCGGATGCCCGGTATTCTGTGTGCCCTACGGCTACAACCACGGCGAACCTGTGGAAACGCTCGATCTGGACGCTGTGATCGAAAATCTGGCTGCCGCCCTGCCGCTATTGAAACTGGCCTAAAAAAAACAGGATTCAGGATTCAGGATTCAGGATTCAGGATTCAGGATGCAAGATTCAAAAATGCAGTTGATAGCGGAAAGTTAATATCCTGGCTACCGTTTTCTGTTTTCTGATGGGAGACAAACCACGATTTTTGCTGCATCCTGATTCCTGCATCCCGCCCCCTGCACTTAGATCTGGAGATTTTTCATGCTACACCCCATCACAGAGCAAGAATTCAAAGCGCTGGCCAGTCAGGGTTATAACCGTATCCCGCTGGTCGCGGAAACTTTCGCCGATCTGGACACGCCGCTGTCGCTGTATCTGAAACTTGCCAACAAACCGTTCTCCTATCTTCTCGAATCCGTCCAGGGTGGAGAACGCTTCGGGCGTTATTCATTCATCGGCCTGCCAGCCGATACGCGCATCACGGTGCGCGGCAATCAGGTCACGCTGACTACCGCCACCGGCGTGACTGCACAGGAAGTGAGCAACCCGCTGGACTTTATCGAGGAATACCAGGCTAAATTTAAAGTCGCACCGCTCTCCGGCTTGCCGCGCTACACCGGCGGATTGGCGGGGTATTTTGGCTATGAGACGATACGCTACATCGAACCTCGTTTGGCCGGAGTGCAAAAACCCGACGCCATCGGCACACCGGACATTCTGCTGATGCTCACCGAGCAGCTGGCCGTGGTAGACAATCTTTCGGGCAAACTCACCTTCATCGTGTACGCCAACCCGCAAGAGGATGATGCCTACCCGATCGCTCGCGAGCGCTTGCGTGAACTCGTCGGCATGCTAAGACTACCCGTTGACATTCCCGACGCCCTCTCTGAACAGCGCACAGAGGCAATATCCGAGTTCGGCGAGGCCGCTTTCAAGGGGGCGGTAGAAAGAGCGAAGCAATATATTTTCGACGGCGACATCATGCAGGTCGTGCTCTCGCAACGGATGACGCAGCCCTTCTCTGCATCGCCGCTGTCGCTGTACCGTGCTCTGCGCAGCATCAATCCGTCGCCTTACATGTTCTATTACGACATGGGTGATCACCATGTCGTCGGCTCTTCGCCGGAAATCCTGGCTCGCCTCGAAGGCGAGATCGTGACCGTCCGCCCTATCGCCGGAACCCGTCCGCGCGGCAAAACCGCTGAGCGGGATGCCCAACTCGCCGAAGAATTGCTCGCTGACCCGAAAGAGCTTGCGGAACACCTGATGCTGATTGACCTGGGGCGCAACGACATAGGACGTGTGGCACAGAACGGCACAGTCAAACTCACCGACAAGATGGTGATCGAACGCTATTCGCATGTGATGCATATCGTCTCCAACGTCGAAGCAAAATTGAAACAAGGACTGTCTGCGATGGACGTCCTTAAAGCGACCTTCCCCGCTGGCACGGTAAGCGGCGCGGCCAAGGTGCGTGCGATGGAAATCATCGACGAGCTGGAACCCTCACGTCGCGGCATCTACGCGGGAGCCGTGGGCTATCTTGGCTTCAACGGTGACATGGATGTCGCCATCGCACTGCGCACGGCCGTCGTGAAGAATCAGGTTTTATACGTACAGGCAGGCGCCGGCATCGTCGCCGATTCTGTAGCGAGCAGCGAATGGCAGGAGACGCAGAACAAGGCCCGCGCCGTACTGCGCGCCGCCGAAATGGCGCTGGGCGGGCTGGATGCACCCATGCATCGCTAAACGCCAAAATTACGGATGACTCATGAAAAGTCGTCATCCGCTTCTGTATAATTGAATGTTTTTCGGGAATCCTGTTATGTGGTTTAAAAATATCTTTATTTATCGACTGCCTGCCGACTGCACCATCACGGCGGCCACGCTACAGGAAAAATTGGCGACCAAGCCCTTGCTGCCTTGCAGCGGACTGGACAAACAAAGCCGGGGATGGGTTTCCTGCCGTGGAGATGATCGCCTCGTCCACGTAGCCAACGAGCAAATTCTGTTTGCGCTGGGGGTTGAGCAAAAATTATTGCCTGCCACCATCATCAATCGTTTTACCAAGGAACGCGCCGCCGATATCGAGGCGCAACAGGGCTATAAGGTTGGCCGCAAGGAACTCAAGAATCTCAAGGAAGCAATCACCGAAGAGCTGCTGCCCAGAGCCTTCGCGCTGCTGCGCACCACCTATGCCTGGCTGGACACGGTCAACGGTCGCCTCATCATAGATGCGGCCTCTGCGGCCAAAGCCGAAGAGCTGCTGGAATTTTTGAACAAGACGCTGGACGATCTGCCGGTCAAACCATTGCATACCGAGCTCTCCCCCGTTGCCGCCATGACCGACTGGTTAGCCGGCGAAGATGCGCCCCCCGGATTCACCATCGACCAGGAGCTGGAACTGCGCGCCACCGGCGAGAGCCGTGCGACGGTACGCTATGCCAATCACGCGCTCGAAGGCGAAGAAATTCTGGCACATATCGCAGCAGGCAAACGCGCCACACGACTGGGACTTACCTGGAATGACAGAATTTCGTTTGTGCTGACCGAACAATTGCAAATCAAACGGCTCGAATTCCTCGACATCATCAAGGAAGAATCGGGTTCACTGGCCGATACGGCCGATGAGATGTTCGATCTTGACTTCACCTTGATGACAGGAGAGCTGGCAAAGATGCTGACTGACCTGACCGAAGTGCTGGGCGGAGAAGTGGTCAGCCAATAGACAATGCTGAGTGGTGAGTGGTGAGAAAGAATCGACGGGGTGTTGATATTTTTACAAAAAAATTTGAACTTTATTCAATTTGGCTTGCCTGAGTGTGCAGTTAGCGCAAGCTTTTACCCGTTTCTCCCTGATCGGGTATCTTAACTCCTCCCAATTTGTTAAGACCTTTTGCCCCTGACCTTGATGGTTCAGGGGCTTTTTTTTGGTTGACTGAGAGCATACGCGGCACCGTGTGTGACATTTAGCACAGACAGGAATGCCTTTTTTTCTTATCTTGCAGACCTTGTTCAACCACCTGCCAACTAAAAATGAAAACCAACAAACTCGCTTCGCTAGCCTTGTTTCTCTGGGTCGTCACTATCGCTGTCTTTGCCTGGTTCTTCATACGCGGCAACACCACACAGGGCAGTGACGGCAGAACCGCCGTTGTACTGCAAGCTGCCGAACGCGATCTGATTTTATCTGAAATGCGCGGACTACTGTCTGCGACACAAGGGATATTAGAAGGAGCCAATCAGGGCGATATGCAGCAGATCATCAGGTCATCCAGCGCAGCGGGCATGCAGGGCGCAGCTGACGTCAATCCGGTACTCATGGCAAAACTGCCGATGGCATTCAAATCCATGGGAATGAGTGTACATCACGACATGGACGAAATTGCCAAAGCCGCGAAATCGGGCACCCCTGCCGCAGAGATTTTGAAGATGACCTCCAACACCATGAGCAAGTGCATTGCCTGCCATGCTGCATGGCAGCTAAAAGCCGCGATTTAAATTGCTCCGGGTATTCGACGCGACACGTTAAATCGCATGACGCGATAAAAACCGGCGAACGCATACTCAATATGCGACTCGCCGTCAAGTTCCTTGCCGCATTCACCGAGCGCCGTATTCAGGCATACAGCAAGGTCTTCCTGCCAGAACCCGGGCAAGAACGGCTCAAGAATCCCGAGCAAGCGACGAAACGGGCCAAAGCGGTACAAAAAGTGATGGCGCGGTTCTGCCGCATATTCCGTAATCAGTACAGAGCCGCCCGGGCGCACGACGCGCGCTATCTCAGAATAGGTGCGCGCCCGCGCATCGGTCGGCATCTCGTGAAGCAGAAAAAAAACGATCACCTGATCGAAGACATCCCCGGCATAGGCCAGGCTCTCGGCATTCATCATGGCCAACTGACAACGCACAGCTTGTGTCTTGCGCCTTGCCAGCGCTATCTGGCCTGCCGCCACGTCGCACAGATGAACATCCCCGGCACTAGCCTCCAGCAAGGAAGGGGTGAGCTTCCCGTAAACACAAGTCAGCTGCAACAACCTGGCTTCAGGGCGAGTATCAACCTGTCTTAACGTCTTGTTAAGCAGCCGGTTGTACTGTCCAAACAGGATGGCGCTGATCACAAGCTGATGATCGAACAGCCAGATCCCCCTGGGCCACAGATACGCCCACCAATAGTAGCGCGCCAGATAGTCCGGCACGCCGCGCTGATATTTCCGGTACAGGGGCATAGAGGCGCTAGAGCAAGCCGCGCGGCTTGTGCGGAGCATGGGCAAACATACGGTCATAAAGCCTGCGGGGCAACCACCTGAGCAGTGCGCCTGCCACCCCCATTTGCCAGGGAATCACCGCAAAGGGGACCTGCCGGGCGATGGCGCGCGCCATGCGCCGGGCAGCTTCGGCAGGCTCCAGTATAAACGGCATGGGATAAGGATTGATGCGGGTCATCGCGGTATTGATATAGCCCGGGCAAATCGTCACCACCTTCACGCCGCTGCCATGCAACTCGACCCGCAACGATTCAAGATACGAGATGGCCGCAGCCTTGGAGGCAGAATAGGCGCCCGCACCCGGCAGACCGCGAAAACCTGCGACGCTTGCAATCCCCGCCAGCGTACCGCTTCTGGCGCTGCGCATCTGCGCCACAAAGGGCTGAAAGGTTTTCACCATCCCCAGCACGTTGATGTCCATCACCTGCTCGAAGGCATCAATATCCTCCGCATATTCGGTGAGCGTCCCGACACTGACCCCTGCATTGGCGATGACCAGATCCGGCACCCCAACGCGTTCGATATAATCTTGCGCGGCTCGTTGAATGGCGGCAGCATCGCGCACATCGAGCACATAGCAGTGAACGTGACCTGGAAACCTGCCTGCCAGATCCTGCAATAACTCACCGCGACGCGCGAAGACCGCGACATGAGCGCCTCGTTCGAGATAATAATGCGCGAGCGACAATCCCAGGCCGCCCGATGCACCGCTGATGACGACGCGAAGAGAGGATTCAGGATCAGAGTTCGAAGATATCCTCCCCCCTCTCCCTTCTCCTTTATTCATTTAATCACCTGGTTTTAGCCTTACTCTCGGCGGGATGCGCCTTGCGCGCGATGGCAATCACTTCATTGAGCACACGAATGGTCTCGACAGGCTGTTTGCCTGAAATCACATACTTTCCGTCCACGACCAGTGTCGGCGTGCCGTTGATTCCGTAGCTGCGTATCATTTGCTTGGCTCGCACAATCTTGTTATTGACCGCAAATGAATTGTAAGCCGACGAAAACTTGGTGCGATCCACGCCGTTGCTGCTGACAAACGCGGCTATCGAGTCCATGTCATATAAAGCTGTCTGTTTCACATGTATTGCCTGATAAATTGCATCATCGAGCTGCTTGATTTTTCCTATGCTCTCCAGCGCATAATAGGTGCGAGCCAGCGGCTCGGTGGAATCACGGAAAATGGTCGGCACAAATGAGAGCTCAACATCGGTCGGCATGGTTTTTTCCCATGCAGCCAGCTCAGGATGCAGATGAAAACAGTGAGAACATTCATAAAAGAAAAATTCCAGCACTTCAACTTTTTTCGTACTGGTTGGTTGAGCAGGATTGAGCAAGGTGTAATCCGTTCCCAGTTGCACAGCAGCAAATGCCGAACTACCAAACAAAAGCGCCGCAACAGCGATCCAACTTTTAAAACTGACTCTCATTTATTTCTCCTTAAAATGACGGCACATAAACCCAAGATGGGCAATATAATCCTTAAAATCAACGAACCTGAGCCGCATCCAGCCCGCTTGATCTGAGCGTGGCAAGCGCACTGTTCAAGTCCTGCTCATTCTGAAAAGGGCCAACCCGCACACGGTGCATATCGCCCTTGCCAGGAATCGCCACCGTCTGCACACTGGCTTCGAGTCCCTTCATCGCCAGCGTAGCTTTGAGATTCTCGGCATCAGCCGCATCAGAGAACGAGGCCGCTTGCAGATATTTAGGCATGGCAGGCCGGCTCTCAACGACTTTGACCTGCTCGACGGGTTTGGGCGGCGCGCTCCCCTCCTGCTTGTCCGTCAAAACCTGATAAAACTCAAAGCGAGGCTTGGCATCCTCCACGCCGGAACTGGCAACCGGCGCAGAGGCCGCCTGAGGATGATCAACGATCTCCGCCGGTTTAACCTGTATCTCCTTGCTGACAAAAGGGCTGGGGGATTTGAGTATGAACCACGCCAGCACGGCCGCCAGAGCGACGCCTGCCAGCATACCCAGCAAAACCCCCATCAACATCGAATTCCCGCCGGTACGCGGATCTTCGGATTTATTGCTTGTGACTCGGCTCATAATCATTTCCACGTATAACAAATTGAATGCAATGGTAAAAAACTACATCTTCTCGGGGGCACTCACTCCCAGCAACGCCAAACCATTGCTCATCACCTGAGCCGTGGCCGCAATCAGCGCCAGACGCGCACACCTGACCTGCTCGTCATCCACCAGAAAGCGCGAAGCATTGTAGTAGCTGTGGAAAGCCGCCGCCAATTCCTTCAGGTAGAACGCCACCAGATGCGGCGCCAAATCCTGTGCCGCGCTTTCTATGACCTGAGGATAGTCGATAAGTTGCTGCAACAGTGCAATTTCAAATTCGCTGTCCAGCAAGCCAAAATCCGCCTGAAGCAAAGCCTGCCGTTCACCGCCCCAGGTTTCCAGCACGGTGCTGATGCGGGCGTGAGCGTACTGAATATAGTAGACAGGATTATCGTTGCTCCTGGATTTTGCCAGGTCAATATCGAAAACCAGCTGCGAATCAGGATGGCGCGCCGCGAGGAAATAACGCGTGGCATCGCAGCCGACTTCGTCTATCAGGTCGCGCAAGGTAACGTAGCTACCCGCGCGTTTGCTGATTTTCACCTCTTCGCCGTTTTTGAGCACCGTCACCATCTGGTGCAACACATAGTCAGGCCAGCCTTTGGGAATCCCGACATCGAGCGCCTGCAAACCGGCTCTAACACGCGTGATCGTGCTGTGATGGTCAGCGCCCTGCTCATTGATCACACGCACGAATCCGCGACGCCACTTTTCCAGATGGTAGGCGACATCCGGCACAAAATAAGTGTAGCCGCCATCGGTTTTTCTCATCACGCGGTCTTTGTCATCGCCAAAATCAGTGGTGCGCAGCCACAGCGCCCCCTCCTGTTCATAAGTATGACCGCTGGCGATCAGCCTGTTGACGGTGTCTTCAACCTTGCCCTCGGTATACAGAGCCGACTCCAGAGAAAACACGTCGAATTCCACATTGAAGGCGCGCAAATCCAGATCCTGCTCGCGGCGCAGATAGGCTACGGCGAAATGACGTATGGACACTAAATCTTCCACGTCACCCGAGCCTGTGGTGCGCTGATCGTCAGCTTCGATCGTTTCCTTTGCAAGGTAGGCTCGGGCAACATCGGCGATATAATCCCCGCGATAACCCGCCTCTGGCCAGGACGGATCATCCGGCGTCACTCCCTTGCAGCGCAACTGAACCGAGCGCGTCAGGTTGTCGATCTGCGCGCCTGCATCGTTGTAATAAAATTCACGCGTCACATTCCAGCCCGCCGCATGCAGGACGTTGCACAAACAATCCCCGACGGCCGCGCCACGGCCATGCCCCACATGCAGCGGACCTGTAGGATTGGCCGAAACAAACTCGACCTGAACACGACGCCCCGCCCCCAGATGAAGGTGGCCGTAGCCCGCCCCCGCATGCAGCACGGCATGTACGATCGCCTGCTTTGCAGCCTTCGAGAGAAACAGATTGATAAATCCGGCACCCGCGATCTCGACTTTTTCGATCACATCGGATTTTGGCAGCGCAGCAATGAGCGCCTGAGCGATGTCGCGCGGCGATTTTTTCATCGGACGAGCCAGCTGCATCGCCAGATTGCAGGCGTAATCGCCGTGCGACGCCTGTTTAGGGCGTTCGATCAGGATGGTCACGCCGGTCTGATCGGACGCTACCTCACGCAAGGCCTGCGCAAATAATTCGGAAATATGATTTTTGAAGTTGAATACGACAGACATTAGACAGCACCATAAACGTGAAACTCGCGCAGCGATTCGTTTGCCCCTCGCCCGCTCTGCGGGAGAGGGTCAGGGAGAGGAAAACGGGCATGGCAAGTTTGCGAGTTGTTGCCCACAGGGCAATATCCCTGCGAGACTCATTTAAATAATCAGGGGTGACATGCGCCACGCCCGTTAGACAGATGCGCATTATAACGGCAGAAGCAAGATTACACCCTCGAAGAACACGGCCACCCACAAATTGATGCCCAAAATCAGTTGGGCGCGACTACCCCGACATCCGACCGCACCAGTCGCGCGCAAACTGCCCCGCCACACGACCGCTGCGCGAGCCTCGCGACAGCGACCATTGCAATGCGGCGCGGCGCACTTCATCGGTCAGGCCGCCCGCCCAGCCGTGATACTGCAACCAGCGGGCGGCAATTAACAGGTATTCGTCCTGACTGAAAGGATAGAAGGAAATCCACAGGCCGAAGCGCTCGGACAGCGAGACTTTTTCCTCTATGCTCTCCGCCGGGTGAATTTCATCCCCGGTATATTTAGTCGCCAGATTATCGCTCATATAGTCGGGCATCAGATGGCGGCGGTTCGACGTGGCATAGATCAGCAAGTTTTCACAAAACGCGACCAGATCACCATCCAATGCGGCCTTGAGCGCCTGATAACCGTCCTCATCCGCGCCAAAAGAAAGGTCGTCGCAATACAGGATAAAACGCTCACGACGCCCTTGTACCAGTTCCACAATCAGCGGAAGATCGACCAACCCTGGCTTGTCTATCTGAATGACACGCAGTCCCGCCCCGGAATATTCGTTGAGCAGCGCCTTGACCAGCGACGACTTGCCGGTGCCGCGCGCGCCGGAAAGCAGCACATTGTTCGCCGTGCCGCCTTTTACAAATTGCCGCGTGTTCTGCGCGATGCGATTTTTCTGATCATCGATACCCAGCAGATCAGCCAGCCTGATACGCTGAAAATTTGCGACAGGATGCAAGGTCCGCTGGCCGTGATCCCAACGAAAGGCCGCTGCCGCCTGCCAGTCGGGTTCTCTCACACGGGAACCTGGCAGGACGTTTTCAAGACGAGCTAACAGCCCCTCGGCTCGAATCAGGAATTGATCGAGTTTATCCATGGCGTTATCGTTCCCGCAAGAACGGGCATGGAGACTTAGCTTCTGTAGCTGGCGTTGATCTTGACGTAGTCGTAGGAGAAATCACAAGTCCACAGCGTCGCATTTACGTCTCCTCTGTTCAGCACTACGCGGATCGTGATGTCAGACTGCTGCATCACGCGCTGCCCGTCTTCTTCGATATAACTTGCCGCACGGCCGCCCTTTTCGGCGACCAGCACATCGTCAAGATAAAGTTCGATCGCGGCAACATCCAGGTCATCGACCCCGGCATAGCCGATCGCGGCCAGGATGCGACCCAGATTGGGATCGGACGCGAAGAACGCGGTCTTGACCAGTGGAGAATGCGCGATGGCATAGCCGATTTTCTTGCACTCATCCTCGTCGCGACCAGCCTCTATCCTGACCGTGATGAACTTGGTCGCCCCCTCGCCGTCGCGCACGATGGCCTGCGCCAGAAAGGTCGCCACGTCAGTGATGACTTCGAGCAAAACATCATAAGCATTACTGTCAAGCGACGTCACTTCGGGCAGGGCCGATTTTCCGGTAGCGATCAGCATCAGCGCGTCATTGGTCGAGGTGTCGCCATCCACGGTAATACAGTTGAACGAACGGTTTGCCGCCTCCGCAACCAGCCTTTGCAACAAGGGCTGAGACACGCCGGCGTCCGTCGCGATATAACCCAGCATGGTGGCCATGTTGGGGTGTATCATGCCCGATCCTTTGGCAATACCGGTCACAGTCACCAGCGCACCATCCAGAAGGACCTGTCTGGAAATCGCCTTGGCGACGATATCGGTGGTCATGATGGCATGCGCCGCATCGAACCAGTTGTCCGCAGACAAGTTCGCGACGGCGGCAGGCAGTCCTGCGGCTATTTTTGCTACAGGCAAAGGCTCCATGATAACGCCTGTGGAGTAGGGCAAAATCTGAGCAGGATCGCAGCCCAGCACCCCGGCCAGTGCAGCGCAAGTATCACGAGCATCCTTTAAGCCCTGCTCGCCCGTTCCTGCATTTGCGTTACCTGTGTTGACCACCAGCGCGCGGATACCCCGAGCCTGCGCCAGGTGTTCGCGAGCCACAACCACCGGCGCCGCACAAAAACGATTTTTGGTGAATACACCGGCCACCTTGGCGCCGTCGCACAATTCGATCACGAGTAAATCACGGCGATTTTCACGCTTGATATTTGCCTCTGCGATACCCAGCAAGACGCCCGCAACGGGCAAGAGTTTAGCCGCCACAGGCGGATTCAGATTAACCGGCATAAAATTCTCTTTAAAAGCTGCAAAACATTGGATTGGCTATTAGTCGGGTAAAACCCGACTCGCACCATTCATGATCCTGTAGGTCGGATTTAACCCGACTAGTAACGTCCACCTGTCTTGTAGATGTAATTTGACAGCTCTGCCGATTCGATATTTACGCGCCTGACAATACCGTGCATGTTGCGGATAATGCCGCGCATCACGCGATACACCAGCTTCGGGTGGGAATTGAGCAAGGATTCAAAGCGCAGGCGCGGCATGCTCAGGACCTTGGTGGATCCCACAGCATAAAGCGTCGCGCTGATTTGAGTGGCAGCGCCGCCGGCAAAGGTGATCATACCGGCCAAGTCACCAGGCTTGAGCACATGAACAGTGGATTCCTCACCGCTGCCGCTTTCGATCTTCACATCGATTTCGCCATTGGCCAGAATGTACAGATTGTCAGGTTGCTCGTCTTTGGGCTGAACGATGATGTCGCCCGTGTTGTATTCCTGAATCTCAAACAATTCAGCCAGAATTTCCACTTCTGCCTGACTCAACTCCTCTGTCACCGGTGAGGTGCGCAGCGTATCGATCACTAACGACATTGCCTTCTCCTTTGTTAACTCAATTGTCCATGACACTGCTTGTATTTTTTTCCGGAACCACACGGGCAAGGGTCATTGCGCCCGACTTTCTTCTCGCCGCGCACAAACGTCTGGGACGTATCGACGTCCAACCCGACATCCTGAGCCAGCGCTTCTGCATAATCGGCGTGATGATACTGTACATTTTCGACGGCAGGTGCGGCTTCTACCGATTCGACATCCGCTTCGCTCCTGACCTGCACGGTCATCAATACCTGCGTGACTTCCCGCTTGATGACGTCCAGCATGGAAGAGAACAACTCGAAGGCCTCGCGTTTGTATTCCTGCTTGGGATTCTTTTGCGCATAACCGCGCAAGTGTATTCCCTGTCGCAGCTGGTCGAGCGCTGACAAGTGTTCCCGCCAGTGCACGTCCACGCTTTGCAGCATGACGGCACGCTCGTAATGATGCATGACCTCGGCGCCCACCTGATCGACTTTGGCGCGATACGACTGTTGCGCATGCTCGAAAACACGTGTTCGCAAGCCCGCCTCATTGAAGCTTTTGTCTTCCTCCAGCCATTTTGCCAGAGGCAACTCCAGCTGAAATTCGGCTGCCAGCACTTTTTCAAGCCCGGCCACATCCCACTGCTCTTCCATGCTGTGCGGCGTGATGTAAAGGCTGATCGTGTCGTCCAGCACAGACTCGCGCATGCCCTGAACCGTTTCGGTAATATCTTCGCTTTCGAGCAATTCCGTGCGCTGCTGGTAGATCACCTTGCGCTGATCGTTAGCCACATCGTCGTATTCCAGTATCTGCTTGCGCATATCGAAGTTACGCGCCTCGACCTTGCGCTGCGCATTTTCGATGGCGCGCGTCACCCAGACGTGCTCAATGGCCTCGCCTTCGGGCAACTTGAACTTGTTCATGATCGCAGCGACCCGATCCGAGGCAAAGATGCGCAGCAGCGGATCTTCCAAAGACAGGTAGAACCGGCTGGAACCCGGATCCCCCTGACGACCTGAACGACCGCGCAACTGGTTATCGACGCGCCGCGACTCATGACGCTCGGTGCCGATGATGTGCAGCCCGCCGCTTTTGAGCACCTGCTCGTGGACCAGCTTCCATTCAGCCTTCAGCTGGTCGATACGAAGCTCTTTGGTTGCATCGTCCAGCGCCTCGTCTTCGCGGATCGCTTCGATCTGTTTTTCGATGCTGCCGCCTAACACGATGTCCGTACCGCGCCCGGCCATGTTGGTGGCGATCGTCACCATTTTCGGCTGCCCGGCCTGAGCCACAATTTCCGCTTCACGTTCATGCTGTTTGGCATTGAGCACTTGGTGCGGCATCTTGACCTCGTCCAACAGACGCGAGAGCAGTTCCGAATTCTCGATGGAAGTCGTTCCCACCAGCACCGGCTGACCGCGTTCGTAACAGTCTTTGAGATCGACGATCACCGCGCGATATTTCTCCGTCGCCGTCAGATAGACCTTGTCCATCATGTCAATGCGCACCGTTGGGCGGTTAGGCGGGATGATGACGGTTTCCAGATTATAGATTTGCTGGAACTCGTAGGCCTCGGTATCGGCAGTACCCGTCATGCCTCCCAGCTTGTTGTACATGCGGAAGTAGTTCTGGAAGGTAATCGAGGCTAACGTCTGATTTTCCTTCTTGATATCAACGCCTTCCTTGGCCTCGACCGCCTGGTGCAGCCCGTCCGACCAGCGTCGCCCCGACATCAGGCGACCGGTATGTTCGTCGACGATGACCACTTCGCCATCCTGTACCACGTAATTTTGATCTCGGTGATACAGGGAATGCGCGCGCAGTGCCGCGTACAGATGGTGAATCAAGGAGATATTCGCAGCGTCGTATAAGCTGCCATTCACCGGCAGGAGCCCGGCATCGGTGAGGATGGTTTCGGCGTGCTCATGACCTGATTCGGACAGCAGAATCTGATGGTTTTTTTCATCCACAGAATAATCGCCCGGCGCTTCTTCGTCTTTTTGACGAACCAGATTCTTTACCAGCTCGTTGATTTTGACATAGACGTTCACATCGCCTTCGGCCTGGCCGGAAATAATCAGGGGCGTACGCGCTTCATCGATCAAGATAGAGTCTACCTCGTCCACGATGGCATAGTTGAGCGGACGCTGAAAGCGCTCGCCCTTCTGTGTCGCCATATTATCGCGCAGGTAGTCAAAACCGAATTCATTGTTGGTGCCGTAGGTAATATCTGCGGCGTAGGCCGCCTGCTTCTCGTCTGACGGCATCTGCGACACAATCACGCCGACTGACAGCCCCAGGAAACGGTAGAGTTTTCCCATCCACGCGGCATCGCGCGATGCCAGATAATCGTTCACCGTGACCACATGCACGCCGCGCCCGGTAATCGCATTCAGGTAGACCGGCAAGGTAGCCATCAGGGTTTTACCCTCACCGGTGCGCATTTCGGCAATCTTGCCGTAATGGAGCACCATCCCGCCTATCATCTGCACATCATAGTGGCGCATCCCCAGGGCGCGCACCCCGGCCTCACGCACCACGGCGAATGCCTCGGGCAACAACGCATCGAGCGTTTCACCTTTTGCAAAACGTTGCCTGAAGGACTCTGTTTTCTCGCGCAATTGCTCGTCGCCCAGTTTTGCGATTTCAGCTTCGAGCTTGCCGATCTCTTTGACTTTAACGCGATATTGCTTGAGCAAACGATCGTTACGACTACCGAAAATACTTTTAAGCGCTTTTGAAATCATGTTTTCTCGACCACAAATTTAGAGCAAGACGGTTATCCACCGACCCACCCTCGTAATAATAGGGAATTTTTTATTAATCCTTCAACTGGCTGCGTTTTGCAAAAAACGCACCGGATTCTGTGCAATGCCCTTATAGCGAACTTCAAAATGCAAATGATTGCCAGTAGAACGCCCGGTACTGCCGACCCTGGCAACAATTTCACCGCGTCGCACCACCTGCCCCACCCTGGCCAGCAGTTTCGATGCATGCGCGTAACGCGTCACAATATCGTTACCATGATCGACCTCGATCATATTACCATACTGAGGATGGGTATCTGCATACACCACCACACCTCCTGCTGCAGCGTGGATGTCTGTGCCTGCCTCAGCCATAAAATCCACCCCCTCGTGCATCGCGCTCTGCCCGGTAAAAGGGTCGACACGCCAGCCGAAATTAGAGGTAAATACCCCATCGCTCAGCGGGGGGGACGATGGCAACAGCTCCTGACTTAACTGATCCTGCATCAGGAGCGTCTCCAGCGCCATCAGCTTGTCGGATCTGTCGTCAACCACGTGCATCAGGGCATCGAGCTGCTGCACCAGCGTGGCAGATGAAATCGTACTCAATGAGAGCAAGGGCCCCCCCTGAGCCGGAGGCTGGTCGAACTGAAATTCTGACGGCTTCATCCCGGTCAGCTTGACCAGACGCCCGCCTAACGCATCCAGACGTTGTACGCGCGCCTGCATCTCGCCCAGCTTTACAGCCAGCATATCAAGACTGCTGCGTTCAAATTTATTTTTTCCGACCTCAGATTTTGCAAGCATTGAACCATCAGGCAAACCGCGCACCAGCGCATGCTGCACGCCGAGCACCGCCGCTGCGGCCAGACTCAAAAACAACAGCATCAGCAAAATAAGTTGCCGTCCACCCAAATATATACTGCGCGACCCGGCACGACCGCTCGAAACTAGAATAACATTCACACCTGCTCCTTATCTGAAAGTGACCCGTGCCCCAACGTTTAAGATCCCTGATGAGCGACAATCCACAATTGCGCTCCTTGTTCAACACTGCGAATGCACTGGCGGCGCTGCAAGAGCAATTTGCGCATGTTGCGCCTCCCTATTTCGCACAATCGAGCCAGGTGCTGGGACTACAAAACGGCACGCTCATCATTGCTGTGAGCAACGGCACACTCGCCGCCAAGTTACGCCAGCTTGCCCCACAGGTCGTGGAAAAACTGCAAAACAAGGGCTGCGAGGTTAGCGCAATCAGAGTCAAGGTGCAAGTAAACTACGCTGCCATTCCACCCAAACATACCGAGCGCATCCTGACCCGTACGGCACAACACCAGTTACTCGAACTCAGCCGGAACCTGACCGACTCACCTTTAAAGCTGGCGCTGGAAAAATTTTCGAAGAAGACCCGGCAGGGCTGAATTCATCTGCCTGCGCGACCACGACAGACAGTGCAAAGACAGACAAGGCGCGACGCTACACGAACACACGCCAGCCCACCAGCACATAGCGCTCCAGAACAAACAGCAAGCCAAACAGCAACAGCAGTAACGCTGTGAAGCGCACCGTCTGCCATGCAAACCGAAGATAGCGCCGGTCGCGCGTAAAAATATACATCCCGCCTGACAACACCAGCACCAGCGCCAGCAGAACAACCATCAGCCGCATAATCAACATATCGAGCGATCCTTAGCCGCAGGAATCAGGCGGCCTGCTGCCTTAAAAAGTCCGGCGCATCCGCCACATTGTCAAATGCGACAAATTCCCAGGCCTCTTTGTCGGCCAACAGCTCGCGCAGCAAGGCATTATTGAGCGCGTGACCCGACTTGAAGCCCGAAAAAGCGCCAATCACCGGATGACCCAAAAGGTATAAATCACCAATCGCATCCAATACCTTGTGTTTGACAAACTCGTCCTCGAAACGCAGTCCATCGGCATTGAGCACGCGATACTCATCCATGACAATCGCATTGTCCAGACTCCCGCCCAGCGCCAGCCCCTGCGAGCGCATGTGCTCCACATCCTGCATGAAGCCGAAGGTGCGCGCGCGGCTGATGTCGCGAATATAGGAAAACTCATCGAGTTCGACCGTGACGTGCTGTTTGGTGTTGGCAAAAACAGGATGGGCGAAATTAATGGTAAAGGTCAGTTTGTAGCCGTTGTAAGGCTCGAATCTGACCCATTTATCGCCTTGTT
Organism: Gallionella sp.; assembly: GCA_028707275.1. Classification (GTDB taxonomy): domain Bacteria; phylum Pseudomonadota; class Gammaproteobacteria; order Burkholderiales; family Gallionellaceae; genus Gallionella. The sequence continues at coordinate 28,348 of JAQTUP010000012.1, forward strand.
TGACTTCGACGGTCTTTTTGATGCGAATAAATTTTTTGGCCGCCGCCTGCTCGACGATGCCTGCCGATTGCAACAGAAAAATGAACGTACCGGCGCTGCCATCCATGATGGGCACTTCAGCACCATCCATTTCGACAATGGCGTTATCTATCCCCAGGCCGGCCAGCGCCGACATCAAATGTTCGATGGTAGCCACCCGCACGCCGTCCTGCTCCATACAGGTAGACAGGCGCGTATCGTGCACCAGATGCGCGCGCGCCTGCATTTCACAGACAGGCTTTACGTCCACGCGGCGAAATACAATCCCGCTGTTTACAGCCCCCGGGCACAGCGACAAGGCGACCTTCTGACCGCTGTGCAGCCCCACACCCGTCACGCTGACAGATGTTTTCAAGGTGCGCTGCTTTATCATCGGTTTTTGAAGAGCAAGTTTCATGGCGCAATACTAACATACCGGCCTTCTGTCATTTATATTCACTTACAAAAGTTACACATCAGCATGAAATCCACAGAGCACGTCAGTTGAGCTTCGAGCACCATGGTTCCACATAATTTCAAGCAGGTACTCTGCAGATCAGCTTTTACTTTTGTCGGCGACAGCCCTGTCTGCCGACAGGCAGACCGGCTGCTGGTCAGCTGGCGACGCCAGGTGAGCATCGATGCGGCGTTCCCGGCTCGCCGCGCCGAAGGCGTAAGAAATTTTGTGTAAACGATCATTTGGCAGGAAAAGCTGCCTGAATTTGAAAAGGACGTGAACAGGACCGCTGCAATCAGCCTCGCCGGATTTGATTTACCAACTGCTGGCAGGCTACCAGAAGATATACTGGGCGCGCATTGCGCCGTTCTTTGACTATCCGCCGGAGATTCGCCGGGTGATTTACACCACCAACGCGATTGAGTCGGTTAACATGAGCTTGAGAAAAATCACCAGGAACAGGGTCTCGTTTCCGTCTGACGAGGCGCTGCTAGTTCTACCTTGCCATACAAAACATCAGCAAAAAATGGACGATGCCGATCAGGGACTGGAAAGCGGCGCTAAACCGTTTTACTATCCAGTTTGAAGACCGGATGCCGCAACATTAATGAATTCCGTTTACACAAAATCCAGGACACCCTCTAGCCCACGCCCCTTTAGTCATAAATCAATTTACCCCACTGGAAAATGGCGCACCTCACCTTATGCAAATGGCCGTCTTGCATGGCCTGTTGCTGCAATCCGCGCACTTCTGAAAGGCAGTGTAATATGAGATCGCCCATCCATGACTGGGCACGATCAGTTATCCACGCTGATTGACAGGCACGGCGGAGAACACTTGTTAAAATCTATGGATTCCATATAATAAGCAACATGGAAAAACGCACGCCCCACTACAACCTGAATGACGTAAAAACCATCGTGCTCAATCGTGGCATGGATGCGTTTACAAGCACGGCGAAGAATAACGCGAGGCTGATGGGGTTGGATGGACGAGCGACTTTAGAGGTTGTGCTGGGCTTACAGCGCAGTATGTTGTTCAAAAGCATGACCACGCACACCAGCAGCCAAGTGTGGCAAGACGTGTATCACGCTCCTTGTCCGAACGGTCAAATTGCTTACATCAAGGTGACGATTCAAGCCGGTGCGACAGTGATTCAATTCAAGGAGAAATGAGATGAGCAATAATAAATTTTGTTTGCAATGCGACGATGGCACGTTGCTGGAGCATGCCAGACGCAATTTGTCGTTTACCTATCGAGATCATGCCCTGACCGTACCGGAAGTTTCGGGTTGGCATTGCCCCGCGTGCGGAGAATGCGAGTTTGATGATGGCGAGGGCAAACGGTATAGCGATTTAGTCGATACATTTTGCGCCTCCATTGATCATGAGATTGCTGACTCTTTACGCGTCATCCGCAAGAAACTGGGCTTGCGCCAATCCGATGCAGGCAAGTTGTTTGGCGGCGGCGCTACCGCATTTTCAGAATACGAGCGGGGCAAGACTCAACCCCACAAATCCACCGTGCTGCTTCTGAAGCTGCTGGACAAGCACCCTGAACTGCTGGATGAACTTCGGGCGACGTAGGGCAAACATTATGCCGCCGGGTGAAGCATGATTGATGTAATCCGCCAGAAGCGCTGTGGCGATCAATGGCCGCAAGGCGTGAGAGAGCAGAACCATATCCGCCGCCCCTCGCCCTGCTGCGCATGTGGCACGTCAAGATCGTGGATAACAGGCCGGGATCGTACCAGTACAGGCAGGTTTGCGAGTAGTGCGGCGTTCCAATTGATTGATTGATTGATTGTTTGATTGATTGATTGATTGATTGATTGATTGATTGATTGATTGATTGATTGATTGCCATTTTGTAACGTATAATTCACGCCATGTTTAAAGTTTCCGATTACCTGACAGACGATGGACACGACCCTTTCAAGGACTGGCTGGCAAATCTGACAGACCGACAAGCGCGAGCGCGTGTCGTAGTACGAATTCAGCGAATGGCCGCCGGAAACTTCGGGGATTGCAAGCCGATTGCCGATGGTGTTTGGGAATTGCGCATAGACCACGGGCAGGGCTATCGCGTGTATTACGCAAGGGCGGGCGCAAAGCTGATTCTGATTTTGATTGGTGGTGACAAGCGCAAGCAACAGACCGATATTGAAACAGCTTTGGAATACTGGAAGAACTGGAACAGGAGAAACAAAACATGAACAAAGCATCCCGCCCCCATGATGACGCAGTGCTGGAACTGCTGCGCGAAGACCCGGCCTTTGCCGATGAATACCTGTCCGCAGCACTTGATGAAGCAGGCGAACCCGGAGGCCGCGAGGCTCTGCTGGCAGCCCTGCGCCATATTGCAGAAGCGCAAGGCATGAGCGCGGTTGCAGAACGTGCGGGCATTCCAAGGGAAAGCCTTTACCGGGCATTGTCCACACGCGGCAATCCGACTATCAAGACCCTGCTGGCAGTTGTTGGCGCTGCAGGCTTGAAATTGTCCGTTCACCGATAACCGCCTGACCGGGTTTTCTCCAGCCTCCGGGGTGAAGCATGCGAGTTTGATGATGGCGAGGGCAAACGGTATAGCGATTTAGTCGATACATTTTGCGCCTCCGTTGATCATGAGATTGCTGACTCTTTACGCGTCATCCGCAAGAAACCAGGCTTGCGCCAATCCGATGCAGACAAGTTGTTTGGTGGCGGCGCTACCGCATTTTCAGAATACGAGCGGGGCAAGACTCAACCCCACAAATCCACCGTGCTGCTTCTGAAGCTGCTGGACAAGCACCCTGAACTGCTGGATGAACTTCGGGCGACGTAGGGCAAACATTAGCCGCCGGGCGAAGCATGATTGAGTAACCCGCCAGAATCGCTGTGCAGATACAAGATCACTGGCCGCAAGGCGTGAGAGAGCAGAACTATATCCGCCGCCCCTCGCTCTGCCGCGCATGTGGCACGTCAAGATCGTGGATAACAGGCCGGGATCGTACCAGTACAGGCAGGTTTGCGAGTTGTGAACAGTTGATTGATATTGATACGCATAACGTTACAGATTACAATCAGCCATGATTAAGACATTCAGACACAAGTGACTAAAAACCTTTTTCGACACAGGTAGCAAAGCTGGCATACAACCGCACCACGCGCCCCGATTAGCCGCCATGCCGCGCCGTCTGAACGAAACGACCAACGCAAAAGGAATGAACCTGCCGGGATGGGGCTTTCATCCACTGACCGCAAACCTTGCCGAACATTATTCAGTATGCGTAAACGGCAACTGGCGCATGACGTTCACCTTTGAGGGTGAAGACGCCGTGCTTGTCGATTATCAGGACTACCATTAGGAGTAAACGAAAATGAAGATGCACAACCCCCCGCACCCCGGCCTGACCTTGCGCGATGACGTATTGCCCGCGCTGGGGCTGTCCGTGACCGAAGCCGCGCAACAATTGGACGTTGCCCGCGTGACGCTTTCCCGTGTAATCAATGGCCGTGCCGCAATATCGCCTGAAATGGCCTTGCGTATCGAGGCATGGTTAGGCGTGGAGCGAGGCGGAGAAGCCCGCCTATGGCTTGCAGAACAAAGCGCCTATGACATGTGGCAGGCCGAGCAACGCATCAAGACCGCCCCCTTGCATGTGCGACCTGCCCCACTGGAACGGCTGGCCGCCTGACTGTTTAAGCATTGCCTACCCTGCGAGTAATTACCAAACTGATGTTACGCAGAAACCTCAGTCGTGTATTCAAATCGACTTCGCCGGGGGCAGCCCGGCTGCTGGTGACTTTCTTTTGAGTCGCCAAAAGAAAGTCACTAAAGAAAAAGCGACCCCGGTTTGCCGCGCCGCCAGGCTGTTACCTGCCTGCCGCAGGCAGGGCAGTCAGGCGGCGTTCCCTTGATAGTCACAAACAGGCGGGGCTGCGCAACTCGCACGATCCGCTCGCGGCCACGTGCTCAAACAGTGCTCGCCTAACCCCACCGCTTGTTTGCGACTATCTTCGGCGGCGCACAGGGGCTGTCGGTGACGCGCAAAGATTATCCCCCCAACTAATTTGATGACTCACCAATCCTGATTTTAGAAGCTTGTGCGTAACATCAGTTACCAAAGGGAAAAAACGGGAATCTTTCACCCGCTGGCAATGCCCCCTATTTTGAATAGCGTGTTTTGAAAGGACAAATCCGTCGCAAATCTGTGCCAAATCGCGCGCCGCCTTACAAAATACGAGAAAGTCAGCCCTCTGAAATGAATAATTGTAGAAAATGGCACATAATTTTAGAAAAACAAAGGGCTCACATTTCTGCAAGCCCTTGTTTATTTGGTGGGTCGTCACGGACTTGAACCGTGGACCAAAGGATTATGAGTCCTCTGCTCTAACCAACTGAGCTAACGACCCGTAAACTATTTACCTTCGCTGTCGAGAAAGCTTTTAAGCTTCTCCGAACGCGACGGGTGACGCAACTTGCGCAAAGCCTTGGCTTCGATCTGACGAATACGCTCGCGCGTCACATCAAACTGTTTGCCTACTTCTTCGAGCGTGTGATCGGTGTTCATCTCGATACCGAAACGCATGCGCAACACTTTTGCTTCGCGCTGCGTCAGGCTGTCCAGTATATCCGAAGTTGCGCTTCTCAGGCTCTCATAAACCGCAGCTTCGATAGGCACGGTGGTATTTGAGTCTTCAATAAAGTCGCCCAGATGCGAATCATCATCATCACCGACCGGGGTTTCCATCGAAATCGGCTCTTTGGCAATCTTCAGAATCTTGTGAATCTTGTCTTCCGACATTTCCATCTTGGCCGCTAACGTTGCAGCATCCGCTTCCTGCCCGGTTTCCTGCAAAATCTGACGCGAGATGCGGTTCATCTTGTTAATCGTCTCGATCATATGCACCGGAATACGGATGGTGCGCGCCTGATCGGCGATGGAGCGGGTGATCGCTTGGCGTATCCACCAGGTGGCATAGGTCGAAAACTTGTAACCGCGACGATATTCGAATTTATCGACCGCCTTCATCAGACCTATATTGCCTTCTTGGATCAGGTCGAGGAATTGCAATCCGCGATTGGTGTATTTTTTGGCGATGGAAATCACCAGACGCAAGTTGGCCTCGATCATGTCTCGCTTGGCGCGGTGTGACCTCGCCTCGCCATTGGTCATGCGGCGATTGATTTCCTTCAGGTCGACAATCGGCAAACCGACGCGCTTTTGCATGTTGATCAGATTTTGCTGCTTCTCGATGATCGCGTGCTGATAGCGCACCAGCAACTCACTGTAAGGCTTGCCCGATTTAACTTCCTGGGCCAGCCAATCCATATCGACTTCGTGGCCGATAAAGCTCTTGATAAAATGCGGACGAGGCATTTTGCTCTTCGTCACGCAAATGTCCTGAATACCCCGTTCGTTCTGGCGAATCTCTTCGACCAGGCCGCGCATGGTATTGCACAGCGCCTCGACCTGCTTGGCCGTAAACCGAAAAGCCATCAGCTCTTCGGTGATCCCCGCCTGATGCGTATTGTATTGTTCGCTGAGGTAGCCGTATTTCTCGTAGGCCTTGCCCATCTTGCTGAACAAATCGGCAATGATGGCAAATCTTGCCAGCGCATCGGCCTTTAACTGAGCCAGATCGGCAGCGGCAGCGGCAGCAGAAGCGGCAGCCATCGCCTCTTCATCCTCGTCACCCTCTTCGTCATCCGCATCCGACTCATCGGACGACTCGTCGTGGTCTTCCTCGCCCTCTTCGTCATGCTCATCGGCGCCCGCCAAACCGGACTCATCTTCGAGTTCCACTTCGACAAAGCCGTCTATCAATTCGTTGACACGGATTTCATCTGTTTCAATCTTCGCCGCCAGCGCCAGAATTTCCGCAATGGATACAGGACAGGCGGAAATCGCCTGAATCATGTTCCGCTGACCTTCTTCGATGCGCTTGGCGATCTCGATTTCTTTTTCGCGGGTCAGCAGATCAACCGTTCCCATTTCGCGCATATACATGCGCACAGGATCCGTGGTTCGACCAAATTCAGAATCAACCGTAGACAAGGCAGCCTCAGCCTCTTCAGCCGCATCTTCATCCGCCGCAGTCGGCGCGGAATCGGTCATGATCAGCGCTTCGGCATCAGGCGCGACATCGCACACCTTGATACCCATGTCATTGATCATGCTGGCGACGCTTTCGATCTGCTCGACTTCGAGCATATCGGGCAAATGATCATTAATCTCGGCGTAAGTCAGGTAGCCGCGCTCCTTGCCCAGCACGATCAATGCCTTGAGGCTGGTACGACGGGCGTCAATATCCTGCTGCAACTCCGCAACCGGTTGAGCGATAAAGTCTTCCGCCTTCTTGTCCAGTTTTTTCTTGCTTTTTTTAATCGTTACCATAATCTTGTTTCCAATTGCGTAAGACCTACATTAACGTAAAACTCGCGCAGCGTATCCTTTGCCCCTCGCCTGCTGGAGAGGGGTGAGAGAAACGAGCCTGCCTGTGCGTTGCACGCAGACAGGCATGGCGGTTTTCATCATCAGGGCAGCATCTTCGCCATACCCGTCAGCGTCGCAGAAAAGCGCACCATTATACCCGAAAGCCACAAACTTTTCTTAATCTTTGTGGACAGTTAGCGTTGCAACAGACGCAGATACTGCTCGCGCTCCTCGCCAGTCAGGCAAGACAGGCCGCCTTGCGCCAACTTTCCCTGCAAAGCCTGAAAACGCTGGCGACGCAACCCGTCATTGAGCCGATCGAGCAACCCTGAAAATTCAGCCTCCACATCAAAATCCTCCCCCCAGCCCAGCATATCAGCCTCCGCCTGCGCCAGGGTGCGGGCGTGAATCGTACCTTCAAAGGTTTGCATCAGCGCCGGTGTGCTCATCGAATATCCGGCGTCTTTCAACACCTGCAACACAGCCTCGACAGCCTCGGCATCCGCGCCCGCCTCATGCCATTCGACCGGCATTTGTTTAGCCAGCTCAGGCTGCGCAATCAGGCATTGCAACAACAACCGCTGAACAGGAAATGGGGTGCGCACTGATTTTTTCAAGGGCACGCGCGGCGCATGAGCGATCGACTTGATCTCAAACAGCGCCTCCAGCTCCGGCTGACTGATCCCCGCGAGCGCCGCCACCTCTTTACGCAACAGCAAGGACGCGACAGGGGACACCATCGAGGACAACAGGGGACGCGCCCTGTGCAGCAACTGATTGCGCCCTTCCTGACTCTTCAAATCCAGATCGGCGCTGATTTCGCGCAGCAGATAAGCCGACAAAGGCATCGCATCCGTCAGACGACGCTCGAACTCCTGGCGACCAAATTCCCGGATAAAACTGTCCGGATCATGCTCTGTCGGCAAAAACAAAAAGCTGATCAGCTTGCCGTCCTGCAAATGGGGCAAGGCATTCTCCAGTGCGCGCCAGGCCGCTTTTTGTCCGGCCTTATCGCCGTCAAAACAAAATACGACCAGCCCCGCCAGACGCAACAATTTCTGTATATGGTAAGGAGTGGTGGCCGTACCCAGGGTTGCCACGGCATAGTCGACGCCGTGCTGAGCCAGCGCCACCACATCCATATAGCCCTCGACCACCAGCACTCTTTGCGTGGCTCGTATCGATTTTTGCGCCTGAAACAGACCATACAACTCGCGACCCTTTTCAAACAGGGGCGTTTCCGGCGAATTGAGATACTTCGGCTCGCCTTTGTTCAGAACGCGACCGCCGAAGCCGATTACCTGATTGCGCACATTGATGATGGGAAACATGATGCGGTCACGAAACCTGTCGTAACGCTTGTCGTTGTCTCCGCTGATCACCAGACCGGTTTCATCGAGGGCCAGGCTCTGATAATCGGAAAAAGCAGCAGCAAGGTTTTGCCAGCCATCAGGCGCATAACCGATCGCAAACTTCGCGGCGATCTCGCCGCTCAACCCCCGCTGCTTGAGATAATCAATCGCCCGCACGGAAATCTTGAGCTGATCACGATAATAACGCGTAGCGACTTGCGTCACCTCATACAAATCGGGCGCCACTGACCTTGCGGGTTGCCCCGAGCGCTCATGCGGCACATCCATACCCACGCTCTGCGCCAGATCCTCGACCGCTTCGACGAAACCCAGCCCCAGATGCTCCATGACAAAACTGATCGCCGTTCCATGCACGCCGCAACCGAAGCAATGATAAAACTGTTTTGACTGGCTGACGGTAAATGAGGGGGATTTTTCGTTGTGAAACGGACAGCAGGCTACGTAATTTGCACCTGCTTTTTTAAGAGGCACATGGCGCTCAACAACGTCGACGATGTCGATACGATTGAGCAGATCCTGAATAAAACTTGATGGAATCATGCCGCACGCGCCTTATCGGAAAAACCAACAGACGTAAAAAAAAGGCCAGCCTGCCAAAAACAGCAGCACTGTACCCCCGTCAGAATAACGACCCGAGAACTATTTGGATAAATGTGATTTGATCAAAACAGAGACTTTACCCATATCAGCCAGACCCGCCAGCCTGGGCTTAAGATACCCCATCACCTTACCCATATCCTGAGGACCTGCAGCACCGACTGCAACAATGGCTTCGATCACGGCAGCCGCGACCTCATCATCACCCAGTTGTTGCGGCATATAAGCTGACAACACGCTCATCTCGAATTTTTCGATATCCGCCAGATCCTGACGGCCAGCCGCCTCGAACTGACTGATGGAATCACGCCGCTGCTTGTTCATCTTTTCGATGATAGCAACCACATCGGCATCCGATAATTCGATACGCTCGTCTACCTCGCGCTGCTTGATGGCAGCGAGCAGCAAACGAACAGCCGAAAGACGTGCCGTTTCCTTGGCGCGCATTGCAGCTTTCATATCATCGGTAATCTGTTGTCTTAGACTCATATTGACTCCAATTGCCACGCGGACGTGGACAACCGAAAATCCAGTCTAATAAAGCTTCGGCGGCAGTGTTTGGCTGCGCAGACGCTTGTAATGACGCTTTACTGCTGCCGCGAGCTTGCGCTTGCGTTCAGCTGTAGGCTTTTCGTAAAATTCGCGCGCACGCAAGTCGGTCAGCAGACCGGTTTTTTCTACAGAACGCTTGAAACGACGCATTGCGACTTCAAACGGCTCATTCTCTTTAACACGTACGGTTGTCATCTACGAACTACCTTCTACCAAAAAATTGAGGGCGCGATTCTAGCAAAATTGCAATCGCATAACAACTGCTATTTTGTCAGCGCGTAAAAATAAGCTGACATTACCGCTATAGAACAGTGATTCTGGCAAACTTTCGCTTGCCCACCTGCGCCACGACCACCCTGCCCGCCTCGACCATATCGCCTTTATCGTTCACGCGCTCTCCATCCAACTTGACAGCCCCTTGTTGAATCATACGTATCGCCTCCGAGGTACTGCCGACCAGATCCGCTGATTTTAGCAACTGGGGCACAAAAATCCTCCCGTCCGGCGCGGCCACACTAATTTCGGGCATGTCGTCAGGCAAGGCGCCCCGGCGAAAACGCGCCTCAAACTCATCGAGCGCGGCTTCTGCATCGCGCGGCGTATGGAAGCGCGCCACGATTTCCTGCGCCAGCAGCACCTTGATGTCGCGAGGATTTCGTCCGCCTTCCACCTCCATACGCCAGAGTGCAATTTCGCTGCTGCTGCGAAATGACAGCAATTCCAGGTAACGCCACATCAACACATCCGAAATTGACATCAGCTTGCCAAACATTTCCTGCGGCGCATCGGTGATGCCGATGTAATTACCCAGCGACTTGGACATCTTGTTCACGCCGTCCAGACCTTCGAGCAGCGGCATGGTCAGGATACACTGAGCCGGCTGTCCGTAATGCCTTTGCATCTCGCGCCCCATCAGCAGGTTAAATTTCTGATCGGTGCCGCCCAGCTCCAGGTCAGCCTTTAATGCGACGGAGTCATACCCCTGAACCAGGGGATAGATAAACTCGTGGATCGCGATCGGCTGAGAGCTCTTGTAGCGCTTGGAAAAATCGTCGCGTTCGAGCATTTGCGCCACCGTATGAGTGGCCGCCAACCGGATTAAGTCCACCGCGCTGAATTTATCCATCCAGGTCGAATTAAACACGATCTCGGTCTTGTCAGCATCTAACACCTTGAAGACCTGATCGCGATAGGACTGGGCATTTTCGAGCACCTGCTCGCGCGTCAGCGGAGGGCGGGTCGCGTTTTTCCCGGTCGGGTCGCCTATCATGCCGGTGAAATCACCGATCAAAAATAACGCGTGATGCCCCAGATTCTGAAGCTGACGCATCTTGTTGAGCAGCACCGTATGCCCCAGATGCAAATCGGGTGCGGTAGGATCGAACCCCGCCTTGATGCGCAACGGCCTGCCCAAAGCCAACTTCTGTTTCAGCTCAGACTCGATCAAAAGCTCGTCCGAACCGCGTTTTATCAAATCAAGCGCCTGTGTCATTTCATTCATATTTTTTCATTTCAAGTTCAAGGAATCCGCGACCATCCGCCTGAATTTCATACCGCCTGTCGAAAATACTGCGCCGGTCAATTTTTTTGTTACCAATTATCAGTTTAGTCCTTTAAGGTATAGCTTATTTCTGTTAAAGTTCGCGACAATCAAAAACGCAACTGCCAGCAACTGAAGCCGGGCAGCATACGGAGACACGAATGTTAACGCAAAACATGCTCAACAAAGAACGCAAAAACAAATTGCGCTGGTTTGTTACATTGTCCACCATGCCTTTACTGGGCGTTGTGACAGCTTTCGGACTGGTGCCTGCCAGCAATCTTGGATTGAATTCGGGCAAGGTTGCCATCGAACAGCTGGCTCTGCCCGCCGCCACACCCGCCACGACAGTTGCCAGCACCTTCTGGCACACCGAGCGCATGAAACCCGGCGACACCGTGGCAGAATTGTTGCAACGTCTGAATGTCCAGGATGAGGCGGCCAGCAACTATTTGCGCAAGAGTGCCGATGCAAAAGCCTTCCGCAAGCTGTCTTCAGGAAAAGAAGTTCAGGCGGAAACGGATGCGACAGGCGCGCTTGTTTCCCTGAGCTATCTGAACGAACAAGGCGCAAAAGTCATTATCAAACGCCAGGGCGATACATTCAGTTCGGAAACGGTGGCCGCACAACTTGAAAAACGCCTGTTCGTGCGCACCGGCGAAATCAAGACCAGTTTATATGCCGCGACGGATGCCGCCGGCATGCCGGAAGCTGCCGCCGATCAGCTGACTGAAATTTTCAGCGGCGATGTAGACTTCCATCACGACATCAAACGCGGCGATAAATTTACCGCCGTTTACGAAATGACCTACAGCAATGGCGCGCTGGTCAAGGCAGGTAAAATTCAGGCCGCCGAATTCATCAACCAGGGCCAGGTTTACCGCGCCGTTCTTTTTCAAAGCGACGCGACGCACAGCGACTATTACTCGCCTGAAGGTCGCAGCCTGAAGAAAGCCTTTTTGCGCTCACCCATCGCATTTTCGCGGGTCAGCTCAGGCTTCACCACCGCGCGCTTTCATCCGGTATTAAACAAGTGGCGCGCACACAAGGGCGTGGATTTTGCCGCCGCAATCGGCACGCCAGTCAAGGCGACATCCGATGGCCAGGTCTCCTTCAGGGGCACGCAAAACGGCTATGGCAATGTCATCATGCTCAAGCACCAAAGCAATCTTTCCACGGTATATGGTCATCTGTCACGCTTTGCGTCGGGACTGCACAACGGCCAGAAAGTAAGACAAGGCGATGTGATAGGTTATGTCGGCATGACAGGCTTAGCCAGCGGCCCGCATTTGCACTATGAATTCAGGATCAACGATCAGCAACGCGATCCGCTGCGTGTCGCACTGCCCAATGCACTGCCGATCACGGGCGCCAACCGGGTCGCATTCAAGACCATGGCCGATAAATTTGTAGCCAGTTTGAACCAGCTGCGCAATACCAACCTGGCAAAACTCGATTAATTGAATACGCGTCACTTGAATCAGCCCGAGCTGTACATCGGGCTGATGTCGGGAACCAGCCTGGACGGCATCGACGCCGCCCTGGTTGATTTTAGCCATGCCAGCCCGAAATTTCTCAGTAAATTCTTCCTGCCGTACGACGACGCGCTGAAACTGGCCATCCTGGCCCTGCACAAGCCGACTCACAATGAGCTGCATCAGACTCAACTGACAGGCAACCAGCTTGCAAGGCTATACGCGCAGGCGATTCATTCTCTGCTGAAACAGACTGAATATTCACCCGAACAAATTCGCGCCACAGGCTGCCACGGCCAGACCATACGCCACTGCCCCGAACACGGTTACACCTTGCAAATCGGCAATGCCGCACTGCTGGCCGAGCTGACCGGCATTGCGGTGGTCAGCGATTTTCGCAGCCGCGACATTGCGGCAGGCGGCCAGGGCGCGCCGCTGGTTCCCGCTTTTCACGACAAGATACTGCGCCACCCCGAGATTCACCGCGTGATCGTCAACATCGGCGGCATCAGCAATCTGACCCGCCTGGCGCCTGGCCACAGCACCACGGGTTTCGACTGCGGCCCCGGCAACCTGCTGATGGATACCTGGTGCATGCATCACCTGAACCAGCCCTTCGATGCCGATGGCGCATGGGCCGCAACCGGCCAGGTGTTGCCAGCCTTGCTAAAACGCATGCTGGAGGAGCCTTTCTTCGCGCTCCCGCCACCGAAGAGCAGCGGGCGCGACCTGTTCAACACGGACTGGCTAAATATCCGGCTGAAGGGCGACGAATCAGCGGCGGATGTGCAGGCCACCCTGCTGGAGCTGACCTGCACCACCATCGCGGACGCGATAAAAATGCACTGCGACGGCGTTCAGGAAATCTACCTGTGCGGCGGCGGCGCGCACAACAGGACTTTGCGCCACCGCCTCGCCTCCCTGCTGGCTGATTGCACGGTTCAAACCACCGATATTCTTGGGGTCGACAGCGATTATCTGGAAGCCATCGCCTTCGCCTGGCTGGCCCAACAAAACCTTCTGGGCATTCCCGCCAATCTGCCGCAAGTCACCGGCGCACGCCACCCCTGCATACTGGGCGCGATTTATCAGGCCTGAAATCAACGCTCTGTCGCAACTGCCTGCTGACGACTAAAATCCGGCATGTCTCACGCAAAAAATATAAAATATTCAACAAGTTAATGATTTTGTTTCAGCTATCGAACCGGGTCTTCTTCTGCATCTTCGCGTAAAACATTCCAAATTTTGAGTTTTAGTTTCAACAGGCAACTACGGCAGAGCCAAAAAAAACCCACCGGGCAAAGGCGGGTTACTCGGTCATATAGTGCCGTTCACACACTCACCGCACGCATCCTGTCAATTTTCTCAATGGCAGCCTGATAGAGATCATGGTCGGAATCGGGGTTGTTGCGGTCCGGATGATGGGCACTGCGGATCTTTTTCAGTTTAGTCATGCAGTCTGGCAGGTCATGTACCTTGGTCACCCTGTCACCGTTTTTGATCATCGCGCGCTGAAGCTCAGCCTCTGCGCCTTCGCGCGTGTCATATAATTTCTTGCTGCCAAGACGCCAACCATCCTGGTTTTTGCGAGGGGATAGCTTTTCCCGACCATCAAACCAGATCCATCTGCCGGTATCGGGATCCTGTTCAAAGTGAACGGTGGTGATGGCGTAGGTGTAAACGGGCGGTTCGATCTCCCTGGCGAACAGCTTGATGATCTTGCCGACAGTCCCCACCGTCACGAGATAATAAGCGCCTGCCTCATGCGGGCAGAACGCGCTGCTGTGCGTTGGCTCAGGCTTGCTACTCGATGAATTCATTTCAGCCATGCGGCTGAGTGCTTTGCGTTGTGCGTTAGTCACTGGTATTGCTCCTTATATTAATTGAAACCCACTGGGTTCACCCCTCGCTGAAGGGATTACCCGCTGGACTCCCGGACTGCCAAATTCGAAACGATCATGTCTTGCGCACGGGCGGCTCCTGAACTCATCGTCGCCGACGGCCAGGAACTAATCCAATCGAAAAAAAACAGGCCGGATAGTTTATTATCCGGCCCGCTTGTTCAAAATGATACTTTAAACCGAGAACGACGATCCGCAACCGCAGGTGGTGGTGGCATTCGGGTTTTTAATGACGAACTGGGAACCTTCCAGGCCCTCCGTATAGTCGATTTCAGCGCCGACCAGATACTGGTAGCTCATAGGATCGATCAGGAGTTGCACCCCGTTCTTGTCCAGCACGGTGTCATCCTCGTTCGTCACTTCGTCAAAAGTAAAGCCATACTGAAAACCGGAACAGCCCCCGCCGCTGACGAAAACACGCAATTTAAGGTCAGGGTTGCCCTCTTCCTCGATCAACTGCTTTACCTTTTCGGCGGCATTGTCGGTGAACACCAACAGGTCTTGTGATACTTCGGTCATTGCATTCATTGTTATTCCTTAAAAAATTAAACGGCGCCAGCTGCTTTAAACGCCACGACATTAGCCTGCTCAGCAGCTTCGCTGTGCACCAGACGCCCTTCAAGAATTGCACCTACCTGAATTTCCAGCGTCTTGTAATGGACATCGCCTGTGACCCGCGCCTTGGCATGAAGTTCCAGATATTCACTCGCCGCGACAGATCCGCAAATAACACCATTGACCACAAGATGGGTCACATTGATGTCTCCATGCACAGACCCCTGCTCACTCAACACCAGCGTGGCAGGCTTTCCCTGTACCGCAACAACATTTCCGTTCACCTGGCCGTCGATGCGCATGCCGCCTGTAAAAGTGATGTTCCCTTCGATAATCGTCCCGGCCCCTATCAGCGTATCGATCCGGTTTTGTGGCTTACTGTGTTTTTTATTGAACAAACTGCTCTCCTGATCTGACAGGCATGAGAACATGCCATTGCTAAAATACCGGGCGAACCCCCGGAAAAATACAAAACGCTCCTGCGTCAGGCCGCGACAAATCAAGCGGGATTCACGCTCTGCCTGACACTGGGTTCCCGCGCCCCCTGTTCAAACAAACGCACCTGAATGTTTTGCAGTTGCGCGTCAGGTGCAAGATGTATGTTTTGCTCCAGGCGCTGATAATACTTGAATTTCAGGGGAAACTGGGCATGCCCTGACACATCCTGAGGGAATAACACCGTCGTCTTGTGTCCATTTTGCACGATGGTTGCGACAAGCTGATAGCCTCCGTTAAACTCGCGGGCGCGCTGACCGCCCTGCGCCAGCAGCATGCGCACACGGTATTCGCCCGGAATTTTATCGTGCTCCAGGCTCAGCCGGTGAATGGCCAGCTCGTTTTCCCGGCCATCGGTTTCAGTCATATTCTGAAAGAAGTTCAAGTCCTCCTGCAGCCGAGTTTTCTCATCGCCTAAAATTTTCAACTGCCTGACAGTCTCCTCGCTGCGCCCCTGCTCCATCTGAATCTGCTGCTGATATTGCGCGACCATGCGACCTAATTGCACATTTTCATCTGTCAGCCTGATCAGACTTGCGCGCAAAGCGGTCAATTCACGCCGCGTCTCTCCCCGGTGAAACCCTGCAAATTCCAGCCCGCTGTCGTAAGCGAACCAGGCAAAGCCCAGCGCCGCAAGCAAAAACGGCAGCATCATACTCCAGCGCAAATACCAGGCGATATGCGGGCGCACCGACAGACGCGGCGCCGCGATGCTGAATCTGCGCCGGGCGCGACGCCAGGCTTTAATGACGGCCTCGCATCATGGCAGTCTCACTGGCCTGCGCGAATAACAAGTCAGTCATAAGCACTCAATACAGATCAAGGCAACAATGGCACAATGTTCAACGCCGTATTTTCGGGCAGATTGAACATGATGTTCATATTTTGTACCGCCTGCCCCGCCGCGCCCTTGACCAGGTTGTCGATCACCGACAACACCACCACCGTGTCCCCGCCTTGCGGCCTGTGCACGGCGATACGACAGCGGTTGGATCCTCTCACCGAGCGCGTTTCGGGATGGCTACCGACCGGCATGACATCGACGAAAGCTTCGCTGGCATAGCGCTGCTCGAACAAAGCCTGCAAGTCCACCTCTTTCGTCAACCGGCCGTACAACGTCGCGTGAATTCCGCGTATCAGCGGCGTCAGGTGCGGCACGAAGGTCAAACCTACCTCGTTGCCAGTTATCCGCGCAAGCCCCTGTTTTATTTCGGGAAGATGGCGATGCCCGGCCACGCCATAGGCCTTGAAGTTATCGCCGGCTTCTGCAAAAAGCGCCGGGATTTCAGCTTTTCGACCGGCACCCGATACGCCGGATTTTGCATCGGCAATCAGGCTGCTCGCCTCGACGACCCCCGCGTCGAGCAAGGGGATGAAACCCAGCTGCACAGCGGTCGGATAACAACCCGGATTGGCGACCAGTCGGGCTGATTTAATTTTTTCACGGTTAATTTCAGGCAGGCCGTAAACAGCCTCGGCCACCAGATCAGGGCAGGCATGTTTCATGCCATACCATTTTTCCCACGATGCTATGTCCAGCAAGCGAAAATCGGCAGCAAGGTCGATGACTCTGACACCGGAATCCAGCAGGGCGCGCGTCTGCTGCATCGCGATACCGTTAGGGGTGGCAAAGAACACAAGATCACACAGCTCCAAACTCGCCTCGTCGGGATGAACGAACAGCAAATCGACAAAACCGCGCAGACTGGGGAACATTTGATCGACGCGTGTACCTGCATCGGCGCGGGAAGTGATCACCTGCAAAGTAACCTGAGGATGCAGCACCAACAGGCGCAGCAATTCAACACCGGTATAACCCGTCCCACCCACTATGCCAACTTTAATCATGACCCCCCCTTTACCAAACGGGCTAACGCCCCCGCCCGCACAATAGCGGACACCTGTCCGATGACATGATACAACAAAGCCGCCCGAAGGCGGCCTTGTGGCACAAAGCCTTTGCAGGCTCCGAATACAATTAACGCTTGGAGAATTGCTTCCTGCGGCGAGCTTTACGCAGACCGACTTTCTTACGTTCGACTTCACGCGCATCGCGTGTGACCAGACCGGCCGCCTTAAGAACAGGCTTGAAGTCCGCGTTGTAGTCGATCAATGCACGGGTAATACCGTGGCGAACTGCACCCGCCTGGCCGTTTTCACCGCCGCCGGACACGTTAACCATGATATCGAACTGGCCCAGAGTATCCGTCAGCCCCAAAGGCTGACGCACAATCATACGGCCTGTTTCGCGTGAAAAGTAAATATCAACAGGCTTGTCGTTGACGACGATGTCGCCTTTACCAGCCTTGATAAAAACGCGCGCCACCGCACTCTTGCGACGACCTGTTCCGTAGTTATAAGTAACAGTCATGATTACGCCTTCAACAAATTAATGAGTTTAGGTTGTTGCGCTTCATGTGGATGCGCAGAACCCGCATACACCTTCATCTTGCGCAACATCGCGTAGCCCAGAGGACCTTTAGGCAGCATGCCCTTGACTGCTTTTTCCAAAACGCGGCTAGGATGGCGGCCTTGCATCTTGGTGAAGTTAGTCGTGTACAGACCACCAGGATAACCTGTGTGACGGTGATACAGCTTAGCTTCAGCCTTGTTACCTGTTACTCGCAATTTATCCGCATTGATGACTACGACGAAATCGCCCGTATCCACGTGTGGGGTGTAAATTGCTTTATGCTTGCCGCGCAGACGCGAAGCAATTTGTGCTGCCAGACGGCCAAGCACTTGATCTGCAGCATCAACCAGAAGCCAGTCGTGCTGGACTTCATGTGCTTTAGCGGAAAATGTTTTCATAGCCACTATTCCTAAACTCAATATGTAAACCTCGAAGGGCGCGTATTCTAAAGCATCAACCCCGTTCTTGTCAAAGGATATTTTTCCTTCCTGCCGACCGGAGATAACAGGCAGTGCGCATCTGCATGAGGAGCACAAAGAATCATGCCTGTCACATCAGGTTTTAACCGAAAAGTATAATAATATAGCCGCTCGCCCACACAACAGATCACTTTTCATGTCCTGGTTTGCAACCAATCTCGCTGGCGCCTTCCTGCTGCCGCCCTTAAGCCTGCTGCTGATACTGCTGACCGGTATCTTGCTGCTCCGCAAGCACCCGAAAGGCGCACGAAAATTGATCATCGCCTCGCTGGTATTGCTCTGGCTGGCCTCAACGCCTTATATTGCCGAGAGTGCACTGCATATTCTTGAGGCACAGACGACTCCTCTGCAAAAACAAACGCCAGGCGCTGCGGCCATCGTTATTCTGGGCGGCGGCTCATACTTCCAGGCACCTGAATATGCGAGGCAGGATACCGTCAGCCCTGAAACGCTGGTGCGCCTGCGCTATGGAGCACGACTACAGCGCGAATTGAAGCTGCCGATTCTGCTGACCGGAGGCCGACCTCTGGGCAATGACAGCTCCGAGGCCGACCAGATGCGAGTGGTGCTGGAGCAGGATTTTCGGGTGCAGGCAGGCTGGACTGAAGACGCTTCTGACAACACCTTTGAAAATGCCCGCAACTCACGTCAGACGTTGGAGAAATCAGGTATAAACAGGATATATCTGGTCACGCACGCGTGGCATATGCCGCGCTCGGCAGCCGCTTTTCGCCGCGCCGGATTTGAGGTAATCGAAGCGCCCACTGCATTTACCACCCGGTACCGGACGGATCTGCTGGCCTTCGTGCCGGGCGCGGAAGGCTTGCGCAACAGTAAAATATTTGCACATGAAGTGATCGGATTGCTCTGGTATCAGGCAAAATCGCTCATATTTACAACGACTCAAAAGGAAAAAGCATGAAAGCACGCGTAAAATGGGTAGAAAATGTCGCCTTTTTAGGTGAAACCGAAAGCAATCACGCCGTACTGATGGACGGGGCACCCGCCGTCGGTGGTCGCAATCTGGGGCCGCGTCCGATGGAGATGCTGCTGCTGGGCGCGGGGGGTTGCACCAGCTTTGACGTCATCAGCATCCTGAAAAAAAGTCGCCAGGCCGTCACCGATTGCTACGTGGAACTGGAAGCTGCTCGCGCCGAAACGGATCCCAAGGTATTTACCAAAATTCACATGCATTTTGTAGTCAAGGGTCGCGACATCAAGCCCGAAGTGGTTGAAAAGGCCATCAAGTTATCCGCAGAAAAATACTGCTCCGCCTCTATCATGCTGGGCGCCACCGCCATCGTCACGCATGATTTTGAGGTCATTCAAGAACAGCCATAACTTCTAACCGACAACATCAAACTTGTAATTTTGACACCATGAGCCAGGTCTTTCTCTACGACACCACGCTGCGCGACGGCACGCAGCGCGAAGATATTTCACTGTCGGTTGATGACAAACTCATCATCGCGCAGCGTTTGGCCGATTTTGGCTTTCACTACATCGAAGGCGGCTGGCCCGGCTCCAACCCGAAAGATGCCGAGTTTTTCACTCGTGCCGCAAAGCTGAATCTGGGTCAGGCCAAACTCACAGCATTTGGCCGCACAAGGCAGAAGCACATTCAATGCGAGCAAGATGCCAACCTGCGAGCGCTTCTCGATGCCGGTACGCCTGTCGTCACCATGGTGGGCAAGAGCTCGGATTATCACGTAAGGCTCGTGCTCTCAACCACGCCGGATGAGAATCTCGCCATGATTGCAGACAGCGTGCGCTACATGAAATCGAAGGGGCGCGAAGTCGTATTTGATGCAGAACACTTCTTCGATGGATTTTTAGCCAACCAGGACTACGCACTGGCCAGTTTGCGCGCTGCCGCAGATGCGGGAGCCGACTGGCTGGTTCTTTGCGAGACCAACGGTGGCAAACTCCCCTGGGAGATCGAAGAAATCGTCCGCGAAGTGGCGCGGCATACCCGCACCCCGCTGGGTGTACATTGCCATAACGACAGCGGCTGTGGTGTCGCCAATTCACTGGCCGCCGTGCGAGGCGGTTGCACCCAGGTGCAGGGCACCATCAACGGTTACGGCGAGCGAGTCGGCAATGCCAACCTCACCACCATCATCCCGAACCTGCAACTCAAGATGAACCGCACCGTGGTCAGCCCGGAGCAGCTGCGCGAACTGACGCCGCTCGCCCACTTCGTCGCCGAAGTCGTCAACCTCAAACACTACAATCATGCGCCCTACATCGGGCACAGCGCCTTCGCACATAAAGGCGGAATTCATGTAGCCGCCATCATGAAGGCTGCCGACACCTATCAGCATATCGACCCTCAACTTGTAGGCAATCAGATGCGCTCGGTGATTTCAGAGTTATCCGGACGCGGCAACATTCAGCTTCATGCCCGGGCGCTGGGCATTGATCTTGGCAACGAGGATGCACAGCACGTACTCGGGCACATCAAGCATCTGGAACACAAGGGCTTCACCTTTGAAGCGGCCGAGGCCAGTGTGGAACTGATGCTGCACCGGCTGAGCCCGGACTACATTCAGCCGTTCAATCTGATCGATTATTTCGTGATTACCGAACGCCGCCAGAGTCGCGGATTGTTGTCCGAAGCTACCGTCAAAGTCAAAGTTAACGGGGAAGTCAAGTTCGTGGCCGCCGAAGGCAACGGCCCGGTCAACGCATTGGCCGGCGCCTTACGCTGCGCACTCGAAGGCGTGTACCCTGTCCTGAAGACGATACGCCTGATCGACTACAAGGTGCGCATTCTGAACAGCACCAAAGGCACATCTGCGCAGATACGTGTACTGATTACCTTTCAGGGGGGCGGGCATGTCTGGACAACCGTGGGTGCCAGCACCAATATCATCGACGCCAGCTGGCACGCGCTCTCCGACAGCATGGAATACGCACTGGTAAAACTAAGCAATACGGCGGCCCATAGCTCACAAAGATAGCCGTCAACAACGCGGCAAGCATCCAGCCGCCCCATCTGGGCAATCAAAAACCAGGAGCATGGTGTCCACTTCAACTTTTGGTGGATAGCATCGTATTTTTTGGCGCACAAAGCAAAAAGCCCCAGCGTTTCCGGAGGGGCTTTTTGTTGTAAGGAGTCTGACGATGACCTACTTTCACATGGGTAATCCACACTATCATTGGCGCGGAGTCGTTTCACTGTCCTGTTCGGGATGGGAAGGAGTGGGACCAACTCGCTATGGTCGTCAGACAAACTGGTAAGTTACTTGCGATGCGCTGCAAGTCACTGAATTTGTCGTTTCGTGCGCGCATTATAACATGCACACAATTAACGTATATTTTGATTTAATGTCCACAGGACATTAAATCTTTGGAAGAAGTAAATTTGGGTCTTCGATTGCACTGCGTTTTACGTATAACTTAATGTTATAGGATCAAGCCTCACGAGCAATTAGTATCAGTTAGCTTAACGCATTACTGCGCTTCCACACCTGACCTATCAACGTCCTGGTCTCGAACGACTCTTTAGAAGGCTCAAGGCCTAAGGGAAATCTTATCTCAAGGCGAGTTTCCCGCTTAGATGCTTTCAGCGGTTATCTCTTCCAGATTTAGCTACCCGGCA
>JAQTUP010000015.1 GCA_028707275.1 Gallionella sp.
GTATCTGCGTGAATGTAGCTGCACCAACTTATCGCGAGCTATACGATGCCCAGTGGGATTATCATCCTCACCTTTTTGCATATAACCACTTGCGAAAAGCGGGTGTACCAAGCGGATAGGCAAGGTATGACGGTTGTAGGGCGACAATAAGCGTAGCGCATTGCGCCGAATGGTTGATTTCAAGACGAATCACATACGGCGCATTAACGAATGCGCCCTACCGCACTACCGTCCAATCCTCCACCACCAACCCATCAATTTGGCGCAATGCTTGGTCGTTGCTAACCAGCACCGCACCAATGTCCAAGGCTTGCGTCGCGATGAGTAAATCTAGCGCACCCAGCACTTTGCCTTGCGCTTCCAGTTGGGCGCGAATTTTCCCATAACACTCAGCACTGTCCCACGGCAACACATCGACGCGTTGCAAAAAGGCGTGGATAAGGTCGTGCAATCGTTTGGCATCGGGACGTTTTGCCAGCCCAAACATCAATGCAGCTTCAGTGATGGAAGAAATACATAGCGCAGCCATCGGCACGGCGGTAATGCGCGCCGCGACGGCGGGGTGCTGTTTGATTAAGTGGCTGACGACGTTGGTGTCGAGCAAATAGCGTTTCATGCTTGCCAATCCTCAAAAGGATCGCTTACTACGGGCGTTTGTTGGCGTTCTGCTTCACTCAAAAAATCCGCAGGTACATCGGTATTTTTCAACGCAACAAAAAAATCATCCCACGTCGCGGGCTTCCGCGACAAAATCACATCACCCGTTTCAGGGTCACGTCTCACAAAAACCTCTTTGGTATCAAAGCGAAAAGCCGCAGGCAACCGCACCGCTTGACTGCGCCCATTGGTAAATAATTTCGCAACTGAACTCATGGCTTACTCCTGTCGAGTTGATAGATACCATAGTATATGCCTTGTTGCGGATGATGCAAATGGTTGCATTGGGCGGATTGCTTTGAGGGAATCTACCTTATGGGTTCTCTGATACTACAAGACATAGGGCGACAATAAGCGAAGCGCATTGCGCCGTACCGTGCTATCTCCCCTCGCCCGCGTGCGGGAGAGGGGCTGGGGGAGAGGGGGCGCACCAGGTTGGAAGAGTGGGTGCGTCGCACCAAAAAATAAAGCCGTGCGGATAAATCCGCACCCACAAAATCTTGGGGGCTGCGCCCCCAAACCCCGCGCCCTCTCCCCTACCCCTCTCCCGCAAGCGGGCGAGGGGAGTCATGCGCTACCCTTCCCTCTTCTCCCTTTACCCTTCTCAGTGTTTTTAAGGGTAAAAGGGTAAAAGTCCAAACCATAAGCTCCCTACGCGTACCGCTACGGGAGCGTCCTGGCAAGACGGAAGCCAAAGAAGACGTCCCGACCCGTCGCAGTGAAGCTGCCGCGATTCGCAGCGCGCACATTCCGTGGAAGGCCGTTCCACGAGCCGCCGCGCAACACACGCGCATCGCTACTGTCTTGCCAAGCACTACCATCAGTCGGTGCGCCCTTGTAATCGCTGTGCCACGGGTCTTGTACCCATTCGTAAACATTGCCGCTCATGTCGTATAGCCCCCAAGCATTCGCTTGTTTGCCACCAACAGGGTGCATCTTACCGCCACTGTTGCTGTTATACCACGCCACGTTGTCCACATTGTCCCCGCCACAATAGTTGCTGCTTTGCCCTGCGCGACAGGCGTATTCCCATTCCGCTTCGCTCGGTAAACGATACGTTTTGCCTGTCTGGGCGTTGAGCTTTTGGATAAAAGTTTGTACGTCATTCCAACTAACACGTTCTACGGGGCAAGTGTCGCCGCAATCCTTGAAAGCCAACTCTGGCGGAGGACCACCCATCACCGCCTTCCATTGCCCTTGCGTCACTTCGGTTTTGCCTAGCTCAAACGCGGCAAGGCTCACCGTGTGTACTGGATTTTCGCTGGGATAACAATCATTTCCTTTACTGCAAGTTGTAAGAGTTCTTTTCCATATCCATACACCAGTTTCACTGCTTTCGCATTTTGCATTTTCACAACCCATGGCGAAACTGCCTGCTGGGATGCGTACCATATCTATCCCCATCGCAGCGCGTTCACGCGCTGCTTTTTGTCGCGCTGCTTCTGCGGCTTGTTCAGCTTGTTCACGCGCAATACGATCACGCTCTATTTGCCGTTGCCGCGCCAATTCCGCTTGCCGATCATCTTCTTCTTGCTTTTGTCGTATCCGTTCCGCACGCCTTTTTTCTGACTGACGTTGTTTTTCTTCTTGCTGTTTACTCGCTTCCTCTTGTTTGAGTCGCTCACGTTTTTCTACTAGCGTTTCGGCTTGGGTATGACCAACAACCAGCACACCAAGAAGCAACAGCAGGCTTTTTGTCATTATTTGCATTTCTTGCTCTTTCTCAGTTCATTCAAATAAGTTTTAGCATCATTGTTCCCTGCTGCAACGGCTTGTTGGTACCAGTTACAGGCAGTCTGCGCATCCTTAGCAACACCGTCTCCCATTTCATAAGCCAATCCTAAATCGCGCATGGCTTCACTATCCAACGGGATGAGTTTTTCCAATTGCTGTATAGCGGCTTTTTTGGCATCAGTGTTGCCGACATTTAGGGCTTGCTTCGCTTCCGCAATCGCTGCCAAACGTTGTTTTTCTTTTTCAGCCAAGGCAATCGCTGGATCTGGCGTGGCGGGCGATACCGCGACGGGAGCAACAGGCGCGACGGCGGCAACACTCCCTGCATCATGATTATCGGGCGTGTTGGGAATGAAAAAGGCAATCGCCGCCACCAACAACCCGCCGCCCAATGCGCCAATAAACTTATCCTTGGGATTGCGGACTTCCTTTTCGACGATTTCTTTCATCACTTTTTCCACAGGCGGACGTTGGCGCAAGGTTTCGA
>JAQTUP010000006.1 GCA_028707275.1 Gallionella sp.
TTTCACGTTAAGGGGAAGATTCGGCGTCCTTTACTCAGTCGCCAGTAGCCGGCCTGCCTGTCGGCAGACAGGGCTGCCCCCGGCGAAGTTGATTTTGATCCACGACTGATGTTACTGCGTAACATCAGGAGGTGATTTTCCCGGTATTTTTTCTTGCACCATGACCGGCGATAGACATGGCGCAGGCCGGAATGCTTTACACTCACGTCTTGAACAAGGGAGAGCGAGTCCCCGCGCGCGCGGAATCAGAGCTTGATATTGCGGTTTATAGGGAGGCACATGAGCGTTTCAATGTATCACAACCCAAAATGCAGCAAATGCAGGGCAACCTTAACTCTGCTACAGGAAAAGGGGATAGCACCGGAACTGATGCTCTATCTGGAAACCGCGCCTTCAGTGGCAGAACTGGAGAACGTGCTGAAAAAGCTGGGCAAGGGTCCGAAGGATATCATCAGGTTCAATGAGGACGTCGCAAAGGAACTCGGTATTTCTCCGGAAGATGAGAGGCCTGATTCCGAATGGCTGACAATCATTTCAGGCAACCAGCAGCTGCTGGAGCGTCCGATCGTGATCAATGGCGACAGAGCTGCCATCGGAAGACCGCCTGAGCGTGTTCTCGAAATACTGTAAGCTCCTGGAAGAGGATGTCCTGGCTTGTAAACTTGCGTTTGCGGCATGTTTAATCTGTAAGCGTTTGCGTTCAGCTTTGGTCAGCGTTGCCTGTGCGGGGTTGTTGCCGTATTATCGCCCCCTATGAAAACTGAACCTGACACGCTGCACCGCTTCTTGTTTGAACACGCCCCGATCCGGGGTGAACGCGTGCATCTGGATGCCTCATGGCGCCAGGTGCTCGAACACCACGACTACCCGCCGCTGTTGCGCCAGATGATGGGGGAGCTGACTGCGGCAGCCGTGCTGCTGGCGGCCACGCTCAAGCTGGACGGCTCGCTCCTGTTGCAAATACAGGGGACGGGCGCGATCAAATTGCTGGTGGTAGAGTGTGACGGTGACCTGAAGCTGCGTGCAACCGCGAAGTGGGAAGGCGAATTGCAGGGCAGTCTGCCTGAACTTATCGGGGACGGGCGCTTTGTCATCACGCTCGTGCAAAAGAATGGCAAACCGGCTTATCAGGGCATCGTCGAACTCGAAGGCCAGAGCATTGCCGAGATTTTGCAGAACTATATGACCCGTTCCGAACAATTGCAGACGCGCCTGTGGCTGGCGGTCGACGAGCATTCGGCCTCCGGCATGCTGCTGCAAAAGCTGCCTGATCAGGCTGAAAGCGATACTGACGCCTGGCAGCGCTTTACCCAGCTGACAGATACCTTACGTGACAATGAGCTGATGCAGTTGCCGACGGAGGAGTTGCTGCTCAGGCTCTTTCATGAGGAGGAAGTGCGTTTGTTCGAGGTGCAGCCGGTTTCTTTTTATTGCACCTGTTCCCGCGACAACGTCGCGCAGATGCTGCGGATGCTGGGGGAGGAGGAAGTCGAGGCCATCCTGACCGAACGCCCCGCCATCGAGGTGCATTGTGAATTTTGCAATCGAGGCTTTGAATTCGACAAGATTGATGCGGCACAGATTTTTTTGCTGACCGCGCACGCCAGCGAAAGTCGTCATTAGCGGGATCCGGTGTTGACGTTATCCACAATATCTGTGGATAACGCTGTGGGTGGATGCGTTTCTTTAGATGCTAACCTTATGTATTTAAGTTGTTTCTTTGGATGTGCTTATTTTTTGTTTGTTTCGAAGAGGTTTGCCCGGCGATCAGGATTTGGCTCGCTCGTACAGTGGTATGACCTCCGGCAGATGACGCTGAATTTCCTTCTCACGATTTTGCCCCGATGGATGTGTCGACAGCCATTGCGGTGGTGCTCCATGATTGTTTGCGGTCATCTTGCGCCACAGCGTGATCCCGGCGCGCGGGTCATAGCCTGCCCTCGATGATAGCTCCAGGCCGACAATATCTGCATCGGTCTCATCGCTGCGGGAGAATTTGAGTGTCAACAACGAGCCGCCAGCCTGAAACAGTCCTGTGTATCGGCCATCGCCGAATTTCTGACCCAGCAAGGAAATGCCAAGCTGGGTTAATTCACCTTTGGCCATGCGCTCTCTGGCATGTTCGCGAAGCGCATGCGCGATTTCATGCGCCAGCACGATCGCAATTTCATCATCCGTCAATTTAAGGCTGTCGATCAGGCCTGAATACACCACAATCTTGCCGCCGGGCATGCAAAAGGCATTGAGCTGCTTCGACCCGATGAGATTGACTTCCCATTGCCACTGGCTGGCGCGCGGGTTGAATTTGCCGGAGTAGGGGATGATTTTGGCGGCAATGTTGCGCAGACGTATTGCCTGCGGATATTTGTCGGGTGCCAGGGCATGCTGGGATGAGGCCTGTTGCAACATGTCCGCATACTGGAGCGAGGCTTGCTGCTCAAGTTGTTTGGCAGGAACCAGATTTCGAAAAATGGATGGTTTGCCGACGCTGACTCCGTCAGACGGGACATCGCTCGCATGAACATTGCACGCAAGGCAAAGCAGTGCGATGACCGAAGCTGTGCTGGTTTTGAAAGTGAGATTTAGCATGCGCATCAGATGAGGGCGGAGTCAGTTAGTTCAAGTGTGAGCCGTCTTTTGACAAGCGGAATTCGTTTTTCCCGCCATGCTGTAAAATACATGCCCCCAACCCAAAATATCAACGATGATGATTTCCGAATCCCAACTTATCTCCATGCTCGACTTGCAGGACGGCATGAACAGCCGGGTCAGCGCCGATTGGGTGGCCGCGAATAACAACTGGCACCGGGGCATTCAGGTCGAAGGCGTCGAAGCCATCGAGCATCACGGCTGGAAGTGGTGGAAAAAACAGGAATGCGACATGGCTCAGCTGCGCATGGAACTGGTCGATATCTGGCATTTTATTCTGTCCGCAGCTATTCAGCAGTGTGGCAACGTGACGCGGGCGAGGGGGCAGATGATGGCAGAGCTAGGCGTGCATCAGGAATCGGTTCTGTTCGACAATCAAACTTACCTGCTGTCTCGATTGAATCTGCTCGAAAAGCTCGATTTGCTCGTCGGACTGGCGAGCGCCAAACGCACCAGTCTGGCTTTGTTCGAATCCTTGTTGGCTGACTGCAACATGGATTGGGCGGCGCTGTTCGGGCAGTATGTCGGAAAAAATGTACTGAATGTATTTCGTCAGGATCACGGTTACAAGACAGGGCATTACATCAAAATATGGGATGGCCGCGAAGACAACGAACACTTGGTCGAGGTGCTGGAAGTCATCGACCTGGCTTCGGCCAATGTCCGCGATGATCTTTACAGCTCGCTCAAAGCGAGGTATTCGTCCGTGCGGAAAATGCAACCTTGAGTCAAATCCGCGCATCATTAATGCCAGGATCGCACCTTCGCCGCCCCTTAAATTACCGAGCACAATTTTGATGACTAAAAAACAAAATATCCCGTCGCTATATCTGTCTGATGATGAAATGGACGAGCTTGGCAGCTTTTTGATGTCGGAGGCCACCTCCGATGAAACCATGATGCCCGATTGTCTGGATGGATTCATGACCGCGCTCATCACGGCGCCTGTCATGGCAACCCCCGGCGTATGGTTGCCGCACATCTGGGGTCAGGCAGATGTGCCCGCGTTTAATTCCGAGGTACAGCTCGAACGCATTACGGCTCTCATCATGCGTCACTTCAATAGCATTATCTCGCGCCTGCAGGAGAATCCGGATGCGTGCGAACCGGTATTTGACAGTGCCGTCTATCCGGACAGCCCGCGAGAGTACATAGATGGAGAAATGTGGGCATATGGCTACATGAAGGGGATTAATCTTCAGCGCCAGGACTGGCAGAAATTTTTCGACGATCAGGAGGGTGCAGAACTGTTACGCCCCGTTTATTTGCTCGGCTCCGAAGATCTTACGCCGGAAGAGGAGGCTTTGATCGAAACGCCCGGGCAGCGCGAAGAATTATCCAGACAGATTCCCGCGAGCATCGCCGCTCTTTACAGGTACTGGCAACCTTATCGTCCTCTCGTGCCTGTGGGCTCATTTCAGCGCGAGCAAGCTAAAATCGGCCGCAACGAAAAGTGTCCCTGTGGCAGCGGGAGGAAATTCAAGAAATGCTGTGGCGTCTCTGTGGAGCAGTGAGGCTTTGGTTGAACCTGGAAAAAGCAGTTGTCCACGAAATACACGAAAAAACACGAACAGATTCAAATGTATGTCAGAATTTGTTGCGTCACCCATTGAGTGAGTCGATAATCCCGCAATATGCAGGCGCCGAGGCGACAGGATGAATCTAAAAACGATACGCGCGCTGGTCTGGTCGGCTTTTTTGTTGCTCATTGTCGGTTCAATGATGCAATCGCCCGCAGGTCTGGTGATGGTGCTGGGCTTAGCCTGCGTGTCGGCTTTGTTTCCCGTTGTATTTGGCTCGATTAAATTCAGGATTGCCGGGCTGCTGGTGCTGCTCGCGGCGCTTCTTTTGATTGTCGACACTTATCCGCGTGCGCGGGATGAAATGAATCGCTATTTTGATCACGCACATGGAAAATAAGCTGTCAGAAGATCGTCCGCATCCGGAGTGCCTCGATTCGTTTTTCGGACGATGATGTGAAGCGGGTATGGCATTGCAGAGGGGATAATTGTAACAACCGGGAGTCAGTATGATGAAGAATCATGTTATTTTTGCCTGTATGCTCGCCTTTTCGTCCGGTTCCCTTCTGGCCGCCGAACAGTATAAATGTGCCCTGGTGAGCGAAGGCGGCGATGGCCAACGCCGGGCTGATGCCAGTCAATATGTTGAGCTGACGCTGGAGCCGGGATCCGCTCATTCGCGTATTCATATTGCCGCAGCGACCCGGGATATGACGTTCTCGGCTTGTTCCTCCACCCCGGGCGACGGCAGTAATTTCAGCAAATGGTTCGCGCTGGAGTGCCGGAAATTTTCCAGTCTGGAC
The DNA here is from genome assembly GCA_028707275.1 of Gallionella sp. Classification (GTDB taxonomy): domain Bacteria; phylum Pseudomonadota; class Gammaproteobacteria; order Burkholderiales; family Gallionellaceae; genus Gallionella. Next base: position 4,973 of record JAQTUP010000006.1, read on the forward strand.
GGATCGCCATTTACCATGGAAGCTTTTTTGGCCGATGCTTATGCCGGGATTTCGCCGCCTGTCGAGCCGGGTTATTCCATGTATGCAACCTTGTCCTCTATCGGTGAAAAGCTGGGTATAGGCAAGCCTGAGCGCACTTTTGTCATCTATGCGGATCGCAAGCCGCAATATGAGTTCTTCTGCTATCCCTTGAATACTCCGCGCAAAGACTGACAGCTCCGGCGCTAACTTTTTCGGATCTGCCCTTCACAGCCCCTGTCTGCGAGGGGTGAGATCAGGATGCGTCAGGCATCGGGGGCGGTTTGTCAACGACGTAAGGAAGAGAAAAATGAATCGACTGTTACCGGTATTGCACCTTGTCTTTTTGACGGGCGTGTTCTTTGTGTTGTCGGCTGGATCAGCGCAGGCCTCAACGCCCGGTCTGCGTGAAAATGTTGTGACAGGGAATACTGCCTTTGCGACGGGCTTGTATGGCGAACTCAGTGCGGGAACAGGTAATCTCTTCTTTTCGCCCTACAGCGTCTCATCCGCAATGGGGATGACTTATACCGGAGCTCGCGGGAATACTGCAAGGGAAATGAAGGAGGTGCTCCACTTTCGGGCGGATCAGCGTAATCTGGGGGGCGCTTTTAAGCGTTTGAACAGTGAACTGGCGGCCAGCGCCCGCCGGAATGGTCAGAAGCTCAATATCGCTAATGCGTTAGTCCTCACGGGCGGAAATGTCAGCAGCGAGTTTGGAACTCAGCTGAAAAACAACTACGACGCCGAAATCTTCAACGGAGGGTTGGAGTCAGTCAACGCCTGGGTCAGTCAGAAGACGGAGGGGAAGATCGGCAAGATACTCGAAGAGCTTTCTGCCGATTCGGTCTGTGTGCTTTTGAATGCGATATATTTCAAAGGAAGCTGGGAGAGTCAATTCGAGAAAAGCAGTACGCGCCCTGCGCCCTTCATGCGGTCGATGGACAGCCGGGCGTCAGTGCCCTTTATGTACCAGAAGGGGCGCTTTAAATTATTGACTGGGCCGGATTTTTCGGCTGTTTCAATCCCATATCAGGGGAATAATCTGTCCATGGTTATCCTGCTCCCGCAGGCAGCAGACGGGTTAGCTGTGCTGGAAAAACAGCTGACCGCCCCTGGCCTGAAGGAATGGCTGGCGAAGCTGGACAAGGTGCGCGCAGAAGAAATTGAACTGCATGTGCCGAAATTCAGGCTCGAAACCGGTTTTGATCTGAAGCCTGCATTTTTGAAAATGGGCATGAAGGACGCATTTCACAGTGCTGCGGATTTCAACGGTTTTGGCTGGCCTAAAGGTAAGTTATGGATCTCGCAAGTCAGGCACAAGGCTTTTGTCGAGGTCAACGAGGAAGGGACAGAAGCCGCTGCCGCCACAGCGGTCGAAATGGTCACGAAGTCTGTCCGCTATACCCCGGTTTTTCGTGCGGATCACCCCTTTCTTTTTATTATTCGTGACAGGAAAAGCGAGACCATTCTGTTCATGGGCAGGATTTACGATCCCAGAAGCAGTTAAATTACCTGAAGCATCTCTCAATGCTATCGCGCGCCTGAGCGAATTTTCAGGCGAGCATCGGATTGAATTACTTGCGAGCGGCGAGCAGTAAAAACAGGCTGGGGCGTTTGTTCAGTTTTGGTGCGGGTTGCGCCCGCCACTGGGCAATGGTGCGTGTCCGGATCTCCTCGGAGGCTAAACTCACATCGGTTGCCACGCACAATCGTGTTTGCGGGTGACACCCTGCCAGCAGGGCGGTGAACAGTTTGTCATTGCGATAGGGGGTTTCGATGAACATCTGGGTCTGGTGGCGAGCTGCTGATTCGGCTTCCAGCGCGCTGATGGTCTTGTTTCTCTCAGTGTCCGCGATCGGCAGGTAGCCGTGAAAGGCGAAGCACTGTCCATTCATGCCCGAGGCCATCAGTGCCAGCAGGATGGACGAGGGGCCAACCAGCGGAATGACGCGTATGCCTTTTTGATGAGCCAGACTGACAAGCTCAGCCCCCGGATCGGCGATGCCAGGACACCCCGCTTCGGAAATAATCCCCACATCGTGACCTGCCAGCAGTGGCGAGAGCAATTCAGGCAGTTCGCGGGCGTCGGTGTGTTCGTTGAGGGTGGCGAACTGAAGCGACAGGATCGCCTGTTGGTGTTTGAGTGCCGAGAGGAACTGGCGCGCGGTCTTGGGTTGTTCCACCACGTAATGCTGTAAAGAGCGCGCAATGTCGATCACATGTTGCGGCAGCACCTGGGACGCTTCGGTGTCGCCCAGCGTGCAGGGAATGAGGTACAGTGTGCCGTATTGAATAGTCATAAGGATGTCAGGAGCGTAATGGTGGCATTTTTTTCATGCCAGTTAAAATAATTTTACGTTTTCGCGGCGGAGCATTTCGGTTAATAATATCAGCGGCAGGCCGATCAGTGCATTGGGGTCGTCGCCTGTCATCCGGCTCATCAGCGCGATACCCAGCCCCTCCGATTTTGCGCTGCCGGCGCACTGGTAGGGCTGCTCTTTTAGCAAATACGCCTCGATTTCTTCGTCGCTTAACTCGCGCAAGGTAACCTGGTTTTCTGCGACGTCGGTTTGCATCTGCCCTGTGCGGCTGTTGAACAGTGTCAGCGCCGTATAAAAACAGGTGGTTTTGCCGCGCATGCTGCGCAGTTGCCTGACTGAATTTTCGTGGGTGAGCGGTTTGCCGATTTGCAGTCCATCGAGCAGGGCTACCTGGTCTGAACCGATAATCAGTGCGTCAGGATAGGCGGCAGCAACCGCTTGCGCCTTTGCCTGTGACAGGCGCATCGAGGTGGCGCGCGCCGACTCGTCCGGCATGGGGGTCTCGTCTACATCGGGATTCGCCGTGACGAAGGACAGTTGCAGTCGTTTGAGCAGTTCGCTGCGATAAACTGAGGTGGAGGCTAAAACAAGCTGCTGAGAATTCAATGCCATATTCCTTTAAATTAGGGCTAATCGTCAATCGTGAGCCGCATTTAGCCTGACTGACAGGAATTTTTCAACATTAATGGCATGTTTTTTGACAGAGTGCGCCGAAAAATATATCATGCGCGACTTATGTATGCACGACCTTTTATAGATAGCCTGGAATTCGCCGGGAGTGGCAAGCAAATACACGCGCAAGCGTCATTTGAGCACATGCCGCGCCTGCTGGATTTGCTGGAAAATTCACAAGGTGTTCTGAACTATACCTTACAAGGCCGACTCGATAGTCTGGGTCGCCCTGTATTGGATGTCAGTATCACCGGAAATTGTCAGCTGACCTGCCAGCGTTGCCTGAACGGGATGGACTATGCGATACGGCATGAGGCGCGTCTGGTGTTGTGTGATCAGGCCGCTCTTGATGTATTGGATGACGAGGAAGAGGAATTTGAAGGGATTCTGGCAGATGCGCATCTGGATGTGCTGGCTCTGCTGGAAGATGAAATTCTGTTAGCCTTGCCCATCGCCGCCAGGCATGATTTGGGTGCTTGTCATGTCGCAGAGGGTGAAGGCGAGCGGAAGGATGAGCGGCATCCTTTTGCAGTTTTAGAAAAATTGAAACGTAATTAAATTTAGATTTATCCAAGGAGTAATAGCATGGCAGTTCAGCAGAATAAAAAATCCCCATCCAAGCGTGGTATGCACCGTGCTCATGATTTCCTGACATCACCGGCTCTGGCTATCGAGCCTACGACAGGTGAAAATCATTTGCGCCATCATATCAGCCCTACCGGTTTCTACCGTGGCCGCAAAGTAGTCAAGACTAAGGCAGACTAAGTCTTTATTCAACGCAGCCGACTGTAATGGTCGGCTGCGTTTTCATTTCCGTCAGACTTCGATTTATTCTGAACCGTCGCAGTCAATGCAAGCATCTGCCGGGTTGGTTTCGGCTTAACCTGCCGGTTCGGCCTGTCTGAGGTTTTGAGTCTTTAATCGCCTGGGATAACTTTAGTGGATGTCACATTAGCCATAGATGCAATGGGAGGCGACCATGGTATTGCGGTCACCCTTCCTGCAGCCGTTGAGTATCTGAAAAAGCATCCTCGTGACACCATCATTCTGGTGGGGAATACCGATGCGATTGTAACCGGGCTAAGCGCTCTGGGCGTTGATGCTTCGGGCGGCGTTTTCGGCGATCGACTTCGTCTGCATTTTGCCTCGCAAGTGGTGGACATGGATGAGCCGCCTCAGTCCGCCTTGCGCGGGAAAAAAGATTCCTCTATGCGCGTTGCCATCAATCTGGTGAAGAATGGTGAGGCCTCGGCCTGTGTCAGTGCCGGCAATACCGGCGCACTGATGGCGACGGCGCGTTATGTGTTAAAAACCATTCCGGGTATCGACAGACCGGCTATCGCCTCTTACCTGCCGACCAAAAAAGGCCAGGTCTGCATGCTCGATCTGGGCGCCAACACCGATTGCACCTCAGAACATCTGCTTCAGTTTGCCATGATGGGCGCAACGCTGGTCACCGTTCTGGAGCATAAACCGAATCCTACCGTCGGCCTGTTGAATATCGGCAGCGAGGATATCAAGGGTAACGAAGTCGTCAAAGAGACCTCCAGGCTGTTGCGCGAGAGCGATCTTAATTTCTACGGGAACGTCGAGGGCAACGACATTTTTAACGGTGTCACCGATCTTGTCGTCTGCGATGGTTTTGTCGGTAATGTTGCGCTCAAAACGGCCGAAGGGGTTGCCAAGATGATGGGCGGCTTCCTGAAGGAAGGTTTCAGACAAAATTTATACACCAAGTTTGCGGCAATGGTGTCGATGCCGGTGCTCAAAGCCTTCAAACACAGGCTGGATCACCGGCGCTATAACGGCGCGAGCTTCCTGGGATTGAAGGGGATAGTGGTGAAGAGCCACGGCTCGGCTGACGCATTCGCCTTCGGTTGCGCGATTGAAAAGGCTGCTGAGGAAGCGCGTGCCGGTATGTGGCAGCAAATCAGCGTACATGTCGAAAAGTGGCACAATGAGCGTCAAAACACCCAATCGGGAGCGTCATCATGCATTCCAGAATAATCGGTACCGGCAGCTACCTGCCATCCAGGGTTCTTTCCAATTTCGATCTGGAAAAGATCGTCGATACGACTGACGAGTGGATAGTCTCGCGCAGCGGCATCCATGAGCGGCATATTGCGGCTGACGACGAGATGACCAGCGACCTTGCGCTGCAGGCGAGTCTGCGCGCCATCGAGGCTGCCGGTATTGCGGCTGAGGACATCGACCTGATCATTGTCGCGACCACTTCGCCTGACAAGATGTTTCCCAGTACCGCCTGTATCTTGCAGGACAAGCTGTCCATCCGGAATGGCGGCGCGGCATTCGATATTCAGGCGGTGTGCGGCGGTTTTGTCTATGCGCTCAATACGGCGGACCTGTATATACGCGGCGGTCAGGCCAAAACGGTGCTGGTGGTAGGTGCCGAGGTAATGTCGCGCATGCTGGACTGGACTGATCGTGCCACCTGTGTCCTGTTTGGCGATGGCGCGGGCGCCGTGATATTGCAGGCCAGCGATACGCCGGGCATGCTCGCCGCAAAGCTGCATTCGGACGGGCGTCATCACGCGCTGCTTCGAGCCGATGGCAATATTTGCAACGGGGTGGTGCAGGGCGATCCTTTTGTCAGGATGGAAGGTCAGGCGGTATTTAAATTCGCTGTCACGGTGTTAAGCCGCGTTGTCGAAGAGGTGCTGGCCGAGACCGGACTCAAGGGTACGGATATCAACTGGCTGGTGCCGCACCAGGCCAATATCCGCATCATCGAGGCGACCGCGAAGAAGCTGGGTTTAAGCCTGGATAACGTGGTCGTGACCGTGGCGCAACACGGCAATACTTCGTCGGCATCGATCCCCCTGGCGCTGGATGTGGCTGTGCGGGACGGTCGCATCAAGGCCGGAGAAACCGTCCTGCTCGAAGCCATCGGTGGCGGATTTACCTGGGGCGCGGTACTGCTGCGCTGGTAACCGAGAAACAGTTGCCGGTTGTCGGCAGCGCAGCGGACATCGCCCACTCACAACTACCTACTAACGATTAACGGCTTTTTTATGACTAAATTCGCTTTCGTATTTCCGGGGCAAGGTTCCCAGTCGCGCGGCATGATGGACGGTTATACCGATTTTTCAGCCGTGCGCGATACCTTCACTGAAGCCTCGGATGTTTTGAAACAGGACTTGTGGCAGCTGGTGACCGAAGGCGCTGACGCCGAACTCAATGCGACGGTGAATACCCAGCCCCTCATGCTGACCGCTGGTGTGGCAGTCTATCGCGCCTGGCTGTCAAAAAATGGCGCTGTGCCAGCCATGATGGCCGGGCACAGTCTGGGCGAATACACGGCGCTCGTCGCCGCAGGTTCCCTGGCTTTTGCCGATGCGCTGCCGCTGGTGCGCTACCGCGCTCAGTGTATGCAGCAGGCAGTCCCCGAAGGCGTGGGCGGTATTGCGGCCATTTTAGGGCTCGATGATGAAGTCGTGCGTGCGATCTGTGCAGAGGGCGCAGAAGGCGAAGTGCTCGAAGCTGTCAATTACAACTCGCCGGGGCAGGTGGTGATTGCGGGTAATCGTGCGGCAGTCGAGCGCGGCATGGAGCGGGCTAAGGCTGCGGGTGCCAGGCGCGCGATCATGTTGCCGATGAGCGTGCCCTCGCATTGCAGTTTATTGATGGGCGCGGCAGAGCAGTTGCGCGCTTATCTTGCGGACGTTGCGATACAGGCGCCCGTCATTCCCGTGTTGCATAACGCCGATGTCGCAGCCTACATGGATGGCGATCGGATCCGCGACGCGCTGGTGCGCCAGTTGTATTCGCCGGTGCGCTGGGTCGAAACCATACTGGAATTTGGCCGACTGGGCATCACTCATAACGTCGAATGTGCGCCCGGTCGCGTATTGGCAGGGCTGAATAAGCGTATCGACACTAATCAACAGGCCTTGGCCATCAACGATGGTGCGGCGCTGACACAGGCTTTGGATACATTAGTGTAAATTTGCGAAGCTAATCTTTGCCACCCTCGCCCGCTTGCGGGAGAGGGCCGGGGAGAGGGAAGCGGGCGTGGCGAGTTTAATTATCAGGGTTGGCATCTTTGCCATGCCCGTTTGTGTAAGGAATTGAACATGGCATTAACAGGACAAATCGCACTGGTAACGGGCGCCTCGCGCGGTATCGGACAGGCCATTGCACAGGAGCTGGGGCGTCAGGGCGCGACGGTGATCGGCACGGCCACCAGCGATAAGGGCGCGGCCGCTATCAGCGACTATCTGGCGGCAGCGGGAATAAAGGGGCAGGGCTATGCGCTGAACGTCAACGATGTGGAGCAGACCGAACTGGTTCTGACCGAGTTGCGCGGCCAGTATGGCGAGATTTCGATACTGGTGAACAATGCCGGTATCACCCGTGACAATTTGCTGGCGCGCATGAGCGACGATGAATGGGATGACGTGATTGCGACCAATCTCAAATCGGTGTTTCGCCTCTCCCGCGCGGTGTTGCGCGCGATGATGAAGGCGCGTGCCGGGCGCATTATCAGCATTTCATCGGTGGTCGGCAGCATGGGCAATCCGGGGCAGGCCAATTACGCCGCTTCCAAGGCGGGGATGATCGGTTTTACCAAGTCCCTCGCCCAGGAAATCGGCAGCCGCAATATCACTGTGAACTGCGTCGCGCCGGGATTTATCGACACCGACATGACGCATGCGCTGGGGGATGAGCAGCGCGCCAAGCTGGTTCAGCATGTGCCGCTCAAACGGCTGGGACAACCGGCTGACATCGCCAGTGCGGTAGCTTTCCTGGCAGGACCGGGTGCGGCCTACATCACAGGCGTCACACTGCACGTGAACGGCGGGATGTACATGGAGTAATGCCGGGATTAAATTCAGTTTTCAGTCAGTTTTGGAGTGGTAGTTCAGTTGGTTAGAATACCGGCCTGTCACGCCGGGGGTCGCGAGTTCGAGTCTCGTCCACTCCGCCAGTAAGTAAAGAAGCCGTTGAGAAATCAACGGCTTTTTTATTGCTGTAACGATTGACGTTTAACGAACGTCGTTAGGCGTGTTTCGAGTTCGATGGAGGCAATGCGTTCGAGGTTGAGGTAGTGGATTGCCACTGACAGGAGGCAATGATGAGCATTAAACTGGAAGAGTTGGGCGGGATGGATTTTTCGGATGTAGCTGAGGGAGGTAAGTTGCCGCCCGTGCATCCGGGTGAAATGTGGCGCGAGGAATTCATGACTCTTTTGGGGTTATCGGCCAATGCAGTGGCGATTGCACTGCAAGTTCCAGCGCCGCGCATCAACGATATTGTGCGCGAGAAATGCGGAATCAGTGCGGATACCGCTGTACGACTTGCGCGTTTTTTTGGTATGAGTGCCGGATTCTGGCTGGGATTGCAGGCGGATTACGACCAGCGTATGGCCGAAATCAAACTGGCCGATGTGCTGGCGAGAATTCACCCCTATCAACCGCCGACAGCTTAACCCCCCTCGGCTTGTAAACGGTCTTATCGGGTTCTGCGATCCCGTTTTGAGCGAATTCTGGCCTCAAGGCGCGGCCAATGTTCAGTATGAAATTTTTCATCGGATATGAGATTTATCGGCGCAGCTTGCAAAACATCAATTTTCCAATGCGTAAATACGAACATTCCTGCATCTGAGAGCGCTAGTTTATCCAGCCACTTCACCCGATCAATCAGATAGCGATCAGGATTTTCACCGGTCAGCCCCAATGAAACATAGTTCTCGAAAAACGCTTTTGCGACCAGCACGGCTAAACGCGCTTGTTTAATGCCATTGGTATCACGCTTGGATTGCAGAATATGCAGGTTAACGATGCGGCTTTTGAGAACCAGGGTTGGGTGAAGTATGCGTATCAACCCATACTTGGGGTGTTCAAGCTCGACAGCGGTCTTTCTGATTTTTTCGTTCGTAAGCCCAATCAACGTTCCCATGAAGTCAACAAACAGCGTGCGTCCATCCTGCGTTTTGTAAGTCACAATGGCTGTGTTTGGCGTATGGTCGTCCGGCCTCGGGACGTTAAGTGTGCCGCCCAATTCTGCCGCGACGATACGAGCATCATGCTTTGTGGCTAGAACATCAGCGTCCTGAGTGAGATACGGCGTGTCACTTTTTGGTACCGGAATTTTAAAAAAATCGACACAAAATGTTAGCGACTGCCCACCAACCAATACAGTTGGCTGAGACGTTTTCTGGAGTGCGTGGAAGAATTTTGGCAGGTCGTCCGGTTGGAACCAATCGTAACCGGCAACCACGACTTAGCCTGGCATGCGAACGATGCGGAATTCGGCGGGATTAAGGTCTGAAATGAGCTTGGCCTGAGACTCCGCTTTTGCAACCGACAGTTGACTGATTGCTCTGCCGAATGCGGCTTGGCGAGCTGATTTGCTGTAGGAGGGTTGAGCCGCTATTACTTTTGCAAGATGTGCACGCACCTTCGCTGGCTTCGCGTCATCCACAGCAGCATTGGCAAGTGCTTTTTTCATGCGTGAATACTAGCACGTTAAGACTTAATCGTTCAATACGCAGATTCGCATCTCCGGTTCGTCGCCGTACCGCGATGATTAGCCATCGGTTAGCACAGATTTATGATAAATGTAACTATCAGGGTAGATAGTTTCACAAACGCTGGGGAAGGGATATAAAGGGAGGTTGCCGGACAGATGCGAGGTTCTGGAAACGAGGGGATCCTGGATTTTGTCGTATGCAATAAGGATTTCAGCATAGTCGCAGTTATCGAACTCGACGATGCGACCCATCAGCGACAAGATCGTCAGGCCGCCGATGCCAAAAAAGATAAGGCGCTAGCATCCGCCGGGGTGCGCATCATTCGCTGGCAGGTTATGTCTATTCCGGATCTCGCTTCAATTCAATCTGCATTCAAGCCGGCATTGTAGGAGCTGTGCCGGGCGAATCCGCTTCCGGATCCCCGCTTGCGCGAGGATGACGACTAAATCGGCAGTTCCTTAATGTTGCAGGGCATCCACCCAGTTTTCCAGCATCAGGCCCGGGACTCTTTCGAATTCGCGCAGGTTGTTGGTAATCAGGGTTAAGCCGTTACTGCGGGCATGGGCCGCAATATGCAGATCGTTGACGCCTATCGTCTGTCCTGCTTTTTCGAGTGAGGCCCGGATATTTCCATATTGCCAGGCGGCCTTGTCGTCATAGGGTAGCACCGCCAGACGGCTCACAAAGTCTTCGACGACGCTGGTGTTGCGAGACACATCGCTGCTTTTTTCGGCGCCGTGAACCAGTTCAGCCAGCGTGATAGATGAAATTGCCATTCGTCCATGATGCCGGTTGAATACTTCCAATACCTGCAAAGGGCGCCGCTTGATCACATAAATGACGATGTTGGTATCGAGGAGATATTTCAACATATCCAGGCCTACAGACTTTCCCGTTCGGGCTGAAGCTGGCTTGCACGCTCGCTCATGAAATCGTCGGTGGCTGTCGCCGCGCCATGAAAAAAGCTGTCCCACGTGGATTCGGCGGGCGCAATAATCCGCTCGCGACCGGATGCCCGCACTTCAACCTTTTTGACTGAATCAGGGAAGCGCATGTCTGTCGGCAGGCGGACGGCCTGGGTGCGGTTGTTATTGAAAACGGTGCTGATGGTCATACATTCTCCGGCGTTGCTATATACGTTAACTATATACACCTGGTGTGCGCGGGTCAAGTTCGGTTTTGTCGCCTTGATAAACAGCAGGGCTGCTATGATGCGGCGGCTAAAGTTCGACGAAAGAAAATATGCTCCCCAATAAACTGATCGATGCCGCAACATGGGCGGGCACTACGCTGCGCTTATATCAGCGCGGTGACGAGTTTTCTATCCGCGTGGATAAGGCGGGCGAATTGATGAACAGTCGGGCGCATCACTCCGAGGATGTGTTGGCTGAGCTGGCCTGTCGGATGATAGCCGGACGGGAAAATCCTTGCCTGCTGGTGGGCGGGCTCGGCATGGGGTTTACGCTGGCGGCGGTGTTATCCCACACGGGGGCGGATGCGCGGGTTGAGGTGGCCGAATTGATCCCGGCGGTGGTGCGCTGGAATCGGGATTATATGGGAGGGCTTGCCGGGTTTCCGCTGAGGGATGCGCGTGTTCATGTGCATGAGCTGGATGTCGGGCTTGTGATGCAGGCGCGCGATCATTTCGATGCGATCATGCTGGATGTCGATAACGGCCCGAGCTCATTCACCTGCGACGACAACGATGCTCTGTACAGCTTGCGCGGGCTCAAGCGCGCCCATGATGCACTAAAGTCAGGCGGGGTGCTCGCCGTCTGGTCGGCCAGCGAGGATGCGGCATTCACGCAGCGCATGATGAAGGCAGGTTTTGAGGTAAAAGAGCATCGTGTCGGCTCGCACAAGGCACGCCGTGGCAACCGGCACACCATCTGGACCGGCGTCCGGCGCTGACACGGAAGAGGATACAGTTTTGTGAAAGTTCAGTTCTTCAGTCCATGCATCATTCACATCTGCGGAAAAATTTTGTGGTTGAGGCCTGCCGGTGTGTTAGAATGCGCGTTGCGTCGGAATTGGCCGATGCAAATATCCCGCTCGCACAAGTTGGGGTGCTCATAGGCAGAGCCCGGATCGTTAACAGATTTTGGGTGCTGCCGATAAGAGTCAGGCTGGCGAGTGGTAGTTCTAACCCTTACGAATAGGAATAATCATGGCTGTAACAATGCGTCAAATGCTCGATGCCGGTGTCCACTTTGGTCACCAAACCCGTTTCTGGAACCCGAAGATGGCACCTTTCATCTTCGGCCATCGCAACCGTATTCACATCATCAACCTGGAAAAGTCCGTAGCGCTGTTTGCAGAAGCAGAAAGCTATGTGCGCAAGCTGTCCGCGAAAAAAGGCACTGTCCTGTTCGTGGCTACCAAGCGTCAGGCGCGTGAAATTTTGCAAGAAGAAGCGGTTCGCGCAAATTCTCCTTTCGTGAATCATCGCTGGTTGGGCGGTATGCTGACCAACTACAAGACCGTACAACAATCCATCAAGCGTCTGCGCGAACTCGAAGCGATGACGGCCGACGGCTCTGCTGAGACAGTTTCCAAGAAAGAGGCGCTGATGATGGCGCGCGAACTGGAAAAGTTGAATCGCAGTCTGGGTGGTATCAAGGATATGCCTAATCTGCCTGATGCCTTGTTTGTCATCGACGTGGGTTACCAGAAGGGTGCCATCGTTGAAGCCAAGAAGCTGGGTATCCCGGTGATCGGTATCGTCGATACCAACAACTCACCTGCCGGTGTGGATTTTGTCATTCCAGGCAATGACGATTCTACTCAGGCGATTCGTTTGTATGCTCGTGGTATCGCCGACGCAGTTCTGGAAGGTCGCGCACAGGCATTGAATGAATTGGTTCAGCAAGTTGCTGAAGAGCCAGAACAAGTAGCCTAAGTCTCAGTCAGGCGCTACAAAGGGGCGCAAGCCCCTTTTTTTGTAAGTTTTTTATCAGAAATTCAGGAGTTGAACATGGCAGAAATTACTGCAAGTATGGTCAAGGAATTGCGCGAGGCTACAGGTCTTGGCATGATGGAATGTAAAAAAGCGCTGGTCGAGGCTAATGGCGATTTTAAAATCGCTGAAGAGCAGATGCGCATCAAGAGCGGCGCTAAAGCCAGCAAGGCTTCTTCGCGCGTAACCGCCGAAGGCGTTGTTTCTGCATTTATCGCCGAAGATGGCAAGAGCGGTTCTGTCGTGGAAGTGAACTGCGAAACAGACTTCGTGGCTAAAAACGACGATTTCAACGCGTTTGCCAAAAATGTGGCCGAAACGGTTGCGAAGCACAATCCTGCTGATATCGCCGCGTTGTCTGAACTGACCATCGCCAATGGCACGGACAGTGTTGAAGAAACCCGCAAGGCACTGGTGATGAAGCTGGGCGAGAATATCAGCGTTCGCCGTATCGAGCGTTATGAAACTGCTACCGGCAAGTTGTCCAGCTATTTGCACGGCAGCAAAATCGGCGTGCTGATCAGCTATACGGGGGACGACGAGTCGCTCGGTCGCGATATCTGTATGCATATTGCGGCGTCCAAACCAAAGTCTATCGATATCACGGGCGTTAATCCTGTGGATATTGAAACAGAACGCCGTATTGCAATCGAAAAAGCCCGCGAAGCCGGCAAGCCGGAAGCCATGCTGGAGAAGATTGCCGAAGGTACTGTGCAAAAGTTTTTGAAGGAAGTTACCCTTCTGGGTCAGGTGTTTGTCAAGGCTGAAGACGGCAAGCAAACGATCGAACAACTGCTCAAGACAAAAGGCGCGACAGTTTGTGCGTTCCAGATGTTTGTCGTGGGCGAGGGTATCGAGAAAAAGGTTGAAGATTACGCGGCTGAAGTGGCTGCAACGATCGCAGCGGCGCAGGGTTAATTATCATGAGTGCACCCGTCTATAAACGTATTTTGCTCAAACTCTCCGGCGAAGCCCTGATGGGCGACGACAGTTATGGCATCAATCGCGTAGTGATCGAGCGCATCGTGGCCGAGATTGCGGAAGTCGTGGCGATGGGTGTGCAAGTGGCGATGGTGATCGGTGGCGGCAATATCTTTCGCGGTGTGGCGCCAGCTGCTGCCGGGATGGACAGAGCGACCGCCGATTACATGGGTATGCTGGCCACGGTGATGAATTCGATGGCCCTGCAAGATGCGATGAAGCGCGCAGGCCTGGATTGTCGTGTGCAGTCAGCCCTGAATCTGGAACAAGTGGCCGAGCCGTTTATTCGCGGCAAGGCGCTGCGTTACCTCGAAGAAGGTAAGGTGGTGATTTTTGCAGCAGGAATTGGCAGTCCGTTCTTTACAACCGACACGGCTGCGGCCTTGCGGGGGGTGGAAATGGGCGCCGAGGTGGTGATTAAAGCCACCAAGGTGGATGGTATTTATACGGCGGACCCTAAGAAGGACCCGCATGCAGTGCGCTATCAGTCCTTGAGTTTTGATGAGGCGATCAGCAAGAATTTACAGGTGATGGATGCGACGGCACTGACGCTTTGCCGCGATCAGAAGTTGCCGATTATTGTGTTTAGTATCTTCAAATCCGGCGCGTTGAAGCGCGTGGTATTCGGTGAAGGTGAAGGTACGCTGGTGCGTGTTGATTAGAAGGGATATGGTGACGAACACCATGGATCTCGAAAACAGGAGGAAACCATGATTGCAGAAATCAGAAAAGATACTGAGCAAAGAATGCGCAAGTCGCTCGATTCGCTGAGAGCTGACCTGGGCAAGGTGCGTACCGGGCGCGCTCATACCGGCTTGCTGGACCACGTGATGGTCGATTATTACGGCAGTCCTACGCTTGTAACACAAGTGGCCAATGTGACTTTGATCGATGCGCGCACGATAGGCGTGCAGCCGTGGGAAAAGAACATGGTAGGCAAGGTCGAGCGCGCGATACGCGATGCGGATCTGGGGTTGAATCCTGCCACCAATGGCGACCTGATCCGTGTGCCTATGCCTATGCTGACCGAAGAGCGTCGTCGCGATTTGATCAAGCTGGTGAAGTCCGAGGGCGAGGATGCAAAAATTGCGGTGCGCAACATCCGCCGCGATGCGAATGGTTCCTTGAAGGATCTGCTCAAGAAAAAAGAGATTTCCGAAGACGACGAACGTCGTGTGCAGGATGAAATCCAGAAGCTGACAGATCGTTTTGTCCTGGAAATTGACCAGACCCTGGCCGCTAAAGAAGTTGACCTGATGGCTGTGTAACGGGCATCGCAAGATAATGGCTATTTTGACCAGCTCCACGCGCGGCATTCCTGATATTGCCCGCATTCCCCGGCATATCGCCATTATTATGGACGGGAACGGGCGCTGGGCAAAGCAGCGGTTTATGCCCCGGGTCATGGGGCACAAGCGCGGGGTCGAGTCGTTGCGCGCAACGGTTCGGGCATGTCGCGACATCGGCGTGGAATATCTGACGGTATTCGCCTTCAGCAGCGAGAACTGGCGCCGCCCGGTCGATGAAGTGTCCTTTTTGATGTCGCTGTTTTTGAAGATGCTCGAACGCGAAGTCACCAGCCTGCACAAAAACAATATCCGTCTGAAAATCATAGGCGATCGCAGTCGTTTTGACGAGAAACTCAGAAAAACCATGCTCGATGCCGAGCAGTTAACGGCCGCCAATACGGGGTTGACGTTGAGCATCGCTGCCAATTATGGCGGGCGCTGGGATGTGATGCATGGGGTGCAGGCGCTCTTGCTGGATCATCCTGAGCTGGCCACCTGCTTTACCGAAGACGATTTGCAGCCGTATCTGTCCATGGGGGATGCGCCTGAGCCTGATTTATTTATCCGCACCGGCGGCGAGAAGCGCATCAGTAACTTCATGTTGTGGCAGCTGGCTTATACCGAGTTGTATTTTACCGATACACTGTGGCCGGCCTTTGACAGGGCTGAGCTGGAACAGGCCATTTCGTCTTACCAGCATCGCGAGCGGCGTTTTGGCAGAACCAGCGAGCAGTTGCCAGGCTTGCCAACAAGCTGATCTGAGGAGAACTGCGTGCTTAAATCCAGAATTATCACGGCTGTCATTTTGCTGCTGCTATTGTTGTTAATATTGTTCGTCCTGCCGGACGCCTGGTGGGCGGGCGTGGTCGTGCTGCTGGTCGTGCAAGGCGTGCTGGAATGGTCCAGGTTGTCAAAGATGTCCGGCAAAAATGCCTATATTTATGCCGGATTGACGCTGGTGATCATGTCGGCGCTCGTCTGGTTTGATGCCACTCACACGAGCGCTGAGCGCATCATCCCTCATCTGCTGATTTATGCGGTATCGGCCCTGTTGTGGCTTTTTGTCGTGCCGACCTGGATGATCACCGGCTGGAAGCCTCAAAACCAGCTGTGGCTGGGGCTGGTGGGCTGGGCGGTACTGATCCCGACCGGATTGGCCATGCTGGATCTGCATGCGATCAATCCCCAGCCCTGGGTGTTGCTGCTTCTGATGGGGCTGGTGTGGGTGGCCGACATCGGCGCCTATTTCGCGGGGCGCCGTTTTGGACGGCACAAACTCGCGCCCAGTATCAGTCCCGGAAAAACCTGGGAGGGTGTGGCAGGCGGCATGGCCGGCGCATCTGTTTATATGCTGACAATCGGGTATTTTTCCCCCTTTGCGGCGCTGCCCCTCATGCTGCTGGCGGCCTGGTGGTGGGTGGGGCTGGCGGTGATCGGCGATTTGTTCGAGTCTGCCATTAAACGTCAGGCGGGCGTGAAAGACAGCGGTGCGCTGCTGCCGGGTCACGGCGGTCTGCTCGACCGTATCGACGCGCTGACTTCGACCCTGCCACTGGCCGCCATGGTAATCTTGTTCGGACAACTTAACTGATATGCAAAATCTTACCGTATTGGGTTCCACGGGCAGTATAGGCACCAGCACCCTGGATGTGGTGTCGCGCCATCCGGATAAATACCGGGTCGTGGCGTTGACCGCCAACAGCCAGGTCGATCTGTTATTCCGCCAATGTGTGCAGTTCAAACCCGCCTATGCGGTGTTGCTCGATGAGGTGGCAGCCTCCCGCTTGCGCGCCTTGTTGAAAGAGGCGACACTTGGCACGGAAGTGTTGTGCGGTGTGGAGGCGCTGGCAGCTGTCTGTGTGCTGCCCGAAGTGGATGCGGTCATGGCCGCTATCGTCGGTGCGGCAGGCTTGCGTCCCACCCTGGCTGCCGCGCACGCAGGCAAGAAAATTCTGCTGGCGAATAAAGAAACGCTGGTGATGGCCGGTAATGTATTCATGGATGCGGTGCGAGCCAGCGGATCTGCACTGTTGCCGATCGACAGCGAACACAACGCGATTTTTCAGGCCTTGCCGCGCGGCTATGATGGCAATATGAAAGGTTCTGGCGTGCGGCGCATCTTGCTGACCGCATCGGGCGGGCCGTTCCGCAACACGCCGATAGACGAACTCAAGCATGTCACGCCGGAGCAGGCATGTGCTCATCCTAACTGGTCGATGGGGCGCAAGATTTCGGTGGATTCGGCCAGTATGATGAATAAAGGCCTGGAAGTGATCGAGGCTCACTGGCTGTTTAACGCACCGGCCTGCGATATCCAGGTAGTGATCCATCCGCAGAGCGTGATTCATTCTCTGGTGGAATACATCGATGGTTCGGTGATTGCGCAGTTAGGTAATCCGGATATGCGCATACCGATCGCTTATGGTCTGGCTTACCCTGAACGCATAGACTCCGGCGTGGCGTCGCTTGATTTATTCAAGGTGGCCACCCTCGATTTCGTCGAGCCTGACTTCAAACGTTTCCCGTGCCTTGCGTTAGCCTATCAGGCGCTACGCACAGCCGGTACGGCGCCGACTCTGCTGAATGCGGCGAACGAGATGGCTGTTGCCGCATTTTTGGATCAAAAAATCCCGTTCCTGGCCATTCCTCAGGTGATTGAATCCGTGCTCAATACACTGCCTGTTTATGCTGTGAGCTGTCTTGATGATGTGCTGGGTGCCGATACCGAAGCCCGCAGCGCCGCACAACTGCAAATTCAACGTCTGCTCAAATGATTACGTTCCTGGCGTTCATCGGTGCAATCGCACTGCTGGTCGTGTTTCATGAATACGGGCACTACTGGGCTGCACGCCGCTTTGGCGTGAAGGTGCTGTGTTTCTCGCTGGGGTTTGGCAAGGTTATTTACCGGAAACGTTTTTCAGGTTCAGATACTGAGTGGGTGATTTCTGCAATACCGTTTGGCGGATACGTCAGGATGCTCGACGAGCGCGAAGAGGAGGTTTTGCCCGTCGAGTTGCACAGGGCGTTTAACCGGAAACCCGTGTTGCAGCGGATGGCGATTGTTGCCGCAGGTCCTCTGGCAAATTTATTGTTGGCCATCGTGTTGTACTGGGTATTGTTCATGTACGGTGTGCCGGGCTTAAAGCCCGTTACGGGCGAAGTGCCGGCGGGTACGCCGGCTGCAATGGCACAGATTCAGGCAGGGGAGACGATTGTCAGTATTGAGGGCGAGGCTGTCCCGAGCTGGCAGGAGTTGCGTTGGGTGTTGCTCACGCGTGCGTTAGAGCGGGGAGTCGTGAAAGTCGAGGCGAAAACGGCCAGCGGTACAACGGTATTTCACGCCTTGAATCTGGAAGGGCTGGAAGCGAGTGATCTGGACGGGGAGTTTCTGGATAAGCTGGGCTTGCATCTTGATCAACCCGTCCTGTTGCCCGTGGTCGGTACACTGACCGAAGAGGGAGTTGCAAAGCGTTCCGGTTTGCAGTCGGGTGATGTTGTTTTACGTGCCGAAGGGCTGCCTGTGTCCAGCTGGAACGCATTGGTGGATCTTGTCCGCTCGCGTCCGGGGCAAGCCGTGGTGCTGGATATTCGGCGCGGCGAGCTTCTGCAAAGCCTGACCCTGATTCCGCAGGAGGTGATCGAATCGGGTAAAAAAGTGGGCAGGATAGGTGCGCTGCCTCAGGTGGATCCTTCGGTATGGCAGGCCATGTTTATTGACGTGCGTTATGGACCTTTAGATGCCTTGACGCACTCGTTGCGCAAGACCTGGGCTACCGCTGTTATCAGCCTGAAAATGCTGGGTAAAATGGTGACAGGAGAAGTTTCCATGAAAAACCTGAGCGGGCCGCTCACTATCGCGGATTATGCCGGGCAGTCGGCGCATATGGGGCTGGTAGCTTATCTGGGCTTTCTGGCCTTCATCAGTATCAGCCTGGGTGTGTTGAATTTGCTGCCCGTTCCGTTATTGGATGGCGGGCACTTGCTGTATTATGTCGCCGAACTGCTAAAAGGCAGCCCGGTCTCGGAACAGGTATGGGAGATCGGTCAGAAAATTGGCATCGCTTTGCTGGGTACTTTGATGGTTTTTGCCATCTATAACGATATTAATCGCCTCATCTCGGGTTAGTAATAAATGAACAAAACAAAACTTGCAGGAATTATTTCACTGTTATTCATGTCGTCCGCCTGGGCGATTACACCGTTTACCGTCAAGGATATTCGCGTTGAAGGCATACAGCGCACCGAAGCGGGTACGGTGTTCAGCTATCTGCCGGTCAAGGTGGGCGAGACCATGAACGACGAACAGGCCGCGGTCGCGATTCGAGCCTTGTATGGCACGGGTTTTTTCAAGGATGTGCGTCTTGAAGTGGAGCAGGGCGTGTTGATCGTGCTGGTCAGGGAACGTCCGTCGATTGCCAGTATCCAGGTCAACGGGGTCAAGGATTTTCCCAGGGATCAGCTCAAGGACAACATGAAATATGCAGGTCTGGCTGAAGCGCGTATCTTCGATAAGGGGGCGCTGGAAAAAGCGACTCAGGATCTGAAGCGCCAGTATGTGGCTCGCGGCAAGTATGGCGTGACGATCAATACGCGGGTCGCCGAGCTGGAGCGCAATCGCGTCGGGATCGTATTCGATGTGGTGGAAGGCGATGTTTCCAAGATCAAGCAGATCAACATCGTTGGCAACAAGGCGTATGACGAGGGTGAATTGCTGGGATTGATGAAGCTCAGCACACCGGACTGGATGAGCTGGATCAGCAAAAACGATCAGTATTCCAAGCAAAAGTTATCCGCTGACATGGAAGCGATGCGTTCTTACTATATGGATAGCGGCTATCTGGAGTTCGCCATTAACTCCACGCAGATTTCCATCACGCCGGACAAGAAGGATATTTATATCACGATCAATGTCACCGAAGGTGAAAAGTATACGGTCAGCCGGGTGATGGTGTCAGGCAATACCATCGTTCCCAGGGACGAAGTAGAAAAGCTCGTTCGGGTGCAGCCCCATGATGCATTTTCCCGTCAGGCGCTGTCTGAAACCAACAAGCTGATTGGTGAGCGTCTGGCAGCTGAAGGATATGCCTTCGCCAATGTCAATACGATACCCGATGTGGACAAGGAAAAGCATGAGGTGGCCTTTAACTTTGTGGTTGACCCGGGGCAGCGCGTCTACATCAGGCGAATCAATATCGCAGGGAATACCAAGACGCGGGATGAGGTAATACGCCGTGAATTTCGTATGGTTGAAGGCGCCTGGTTTGATGTGACTAAAATCAAGAAGTCCAAACAACGCGCTGACCGTTTGGGTTTCTTCTCTGAGGTTAACGTTGAAACTCCGGCCGTGCAGGGCGCGGGTGACCAGATGGACGTCAATGTGTCGGTGAAGGAAAAATCCACCGGCAGCTTTACCGTTGGCGCCGGTATCAACAGCGGCGAGGGACTGGTCTTTTCCGGCGGCGTGACGCAAGCCAATCTGTTCGGCAGCGGGAATCAGCTCTCCACCCAGCTCAACACCAGCAAGATCAACCAGAATATTTCGGTTTCTTATACCAACCCTTATTATACTGACGAGGGGATGAGTCGCGGTTTCGATATATTCAAGCGCAACACGAATGCGACCAGCATTGCCGTGAGTCAATACACTTCGTCGACTCTGGGCGGCGGAGTCAGATACGGCGTGCCTGTCAGCGAGGATCAGAGCATCAGTTTTGGTTTGTCGGCCGAAAAAACGAATATTGGCCTGACAGCGCTGAGTCCTGCGCGTTATGTGAGCTATGTGAAAACATTCGGCAGCTCAAACACGACCGTGTTGGGAACGGTAGGCTGGGGAAGCGACAGCCGCGACAGTGCGATCTACACCACAGAAGGTATGCTACAGCATGCTTATGCGGAAATAGCCCTGCCGGTGATGGATATGCGTTACTACAAGCTTAACTACGACAACCAGTGGTTCTACCCTGTGAGTACGGATTGGACGCTGATAACGAATGCACAGATCGGGCTCGCGGGCGGCTATGGCGGCAAGCAAATGCCTTTCTTCAAGAATTTTTACGCGGGCGGAACAGGCTCGGTGCGCGGTTACGAAGCCAATTCACTGGGGCCGCGCGATCTTAATAATCTGGCGCTGGGCGGCACGCGCCGCGTTGTCGGGAGCATGGAATTGATGACTCCTATTCCGGGTGTCAAGGACAAATCGGTGCGACTGAGTGGCTTTTTGGATGCCGGGGCCGTCTATGGTTCTGGCGACTTGCCCGGCAGCGCCGGATTGCGTTATTCGGCGGGTGCGGCCGTCACCTGGTTATCGCCGATGGGACCGCTCAAGTTCAGCTATGGCGTGCCGCTGAACAAGCAGGCGGCGGACAGATTGCAAAAATTCCAGTTTACTTTAGGTTCGATGTTTTGATCGCGGGCTGTCACAGGTGCAGGACATACAGCCAGTTGGCTGGTTATGATAAATGAGGTGCGAGTGATGAAGACGAAGATGAGTGTAGTTCTGTTGGGTGCCTTGTTTGTAGCAGGATCGGCCCTGGCAGGAGATTTCAAAGTGGGTGTGGTTGACACCGAGCGTATCTTGCGCGAGTCGGCTCCTGCTGTGAAGGCTGAGAAGAAGATCGAAAAGGAGTTTTCCGGGCGGGATCAGGAAATCAAGAAGAACATGAAGCAAGCTCATGATTTGCAGGTGTTGCTCGAAAAAGAGACCACAGGTTCGAGTGAGGCCGATCATCGTAACCGGGAACGCGAGCTGAGCGCGCTTAATGTGAATTTGCAACGCATGCAGCGCGAGTTCAGGGAAGACCTGAGCCTGCGCAAGAACGAGGAGCTGGCGGTCGTGTTGGAGCGTGCCAACAAGGCGATTCAGGCTATCGCAGAAACCGAAAAATATGACTTGATCTTGCAAGAGGCGGTGTATCGCAATCCCAAGATTGATATTACCGACAAGGTCATCAAGAATCTCGCCGCTGACAAGGCGGATAGCAAGTAAAGGCTGGCATGTCGTATACCTTGGCTGAAATTGCTGCCCGCTTCGGCGAACGGGTGCTGGGCGATGCGGGCGTTAAAATATCCCAGATTTCCACGCTGGAACACGCAAAGTCTGATCAGATCAGTTTTCTGACCAACCGAAAATATCACGCACAGTTGGCCAATACTCAAGCCGGCGCCGTGATTCTGGGGGAGGCGGATTGTGATGCGACCAGTTTGCCGCGCATTATTTCGAAGAATCCTTATGCCTGTTTCGCCAGGGTATCGGCCCTGCTCAATCCGGCAGCGCAGGCTGCGCCCGGCATACACCCCGCAGCCGTGGTCGGCGCCGGGACCGTGATTGATCCGACTGCCAGTATTGCCGCTGCGGCTGTGATAGGCGAGGGCGTGGTGATAGGTGCGCACTCGGTGATAGGTGCGGGGTGCTTTGTCGGCGATCACGTGGTTATCGGTCGTGGCGTGCTTTTGTATCCGAGGGTAGTGATCTACCACCGCTGTGTGATAGGCGACAGACTGATCGCCCATTCGGGGGCCGTGATCGGTTCGGATGGTTTTGGTATCGCGATGGATGAGGGACGCTGGATCAAGATTCCGCAAATTGGTCGCGTCCTGATCGGCGATGATGTTGAAATCGGCGCGAATACCACCATAGACCGGGGCGCGCTGGACGATACGGTGATCGAAGAGGGCGTGAAGCTGGATAACCAGATACAGATTGCCCATAACGTCCGTATCGGTGCACACACGGCGATCGCCGGGTGTGTCGGTATTGCCGGCAGCACGACCATCGGAAAACACTGCCAGATTGGCGGCAGTGCGGGAATATTAGGCCACCTTAAAATAGCCGATGGTGTGGTGATCGCCTCTTTTACCCTGATAGGCAAATCCATTCCGGAATCAGGTTCCTATGCGGGGATTTTTCCCTTCGGCAAGACTGAGGACTGGCGAAAAAATGCGGTGCATCTGCGCCATCTGGACGATATGGCGAAGCGAATCAAAGTATTGGAACAGAAATTGTTAAAACAAGAATCATCGAAAGGTAGCACAGAATGAGTACGCAAATGGACATCCACGCAATTCTTGAGAGCCTGCCTCACCGTTATCCTTTTTTACTGGTGGACAGGGTGTTGTCGCTGGAGCCCGGCAAACGCATCGTGGCGCTGAAAAACGTGACCATCAACGAGCCGTTTTTCCCCGGACATTACCCGCACCATCCGGTGATGCCGGGCGTGCTGATTATCGAGGCGATGGCGCAGGCCGCAGCCTTGCTGTCATTTCAGACGCTGGAGCGTAAACCGGACGAAAAATCCGTGTATTATTTTGCGGGCATCGACGGCGCGCGCTTCAAGCGTCCCGTAACGCCTGGCGATCAGCTGATTATTAAAGTCGAGCTCACCCGCAGCATGCGCGGCGTGTACAAGTTTAAAGCGGTTGTCGAAGTGGATGAACAGCTCGTCGCCGAGGCTGAATTGATGTGCACTGTCAAAACGGTGGCCTGATGACTAATTCATTGATACATCCGACGGCGCTCATCCACCCGAATGCCACGCTGGCGGCGGATGTCGAGGTCGGGGCGTATTCGATTATCGGCGAACATGTCGAGATAGGCAGCGGCACGGTCATCGGCCCGCATGTGGTGATCAACGGTCACACGCGCATCGGTGCCCACAACCGGATTTTTCAGTTCTGTTCTATAGGGGAAGTGCCGCAGGACAAGAAATATGCGAATGAGCCGACACGGCTCGAAATCGGGGATCACAACACCATCCGCGAATTTTGCACCTTCAATCTGGGGACGGCGCAGGATGTGGGCGTGACCCGTCTTGGAAATCACAACTGGATCATGGCTTATGTGCATCTGGCGCACGATTGCCAGGTGGGGAACCACACCATTTTTGCCAATAATGCACAGCTGGCAGGGCATGTCGAGGTAGGAGATTATGCGATTCTGGGCGGATTTACCGTGGTTCACCAGTTTGTTCGCATCGGCGCGCACATCATTACCGGTATGGGTACTATCCTGTTGCAGGACGTTCCCCCTTACGTGCTGGTGTCCGGCAATCCGGCAGCCCCGCACGGCATCAACTCAGAGGGACTCAAGCGGCGCGGGTTTTCCAGCGCATCGGTCATGGCCATCAAACGCGCCTACAAGACACTGTATAAATCGGGCCTGAATCTGGCTGATGCCCGTGCCCTCATCGCGGATACGGAACAGGCCGAGCTGCAACCGCTGGCGGAATTTCTGGCCAATTCACCACGCGGTATCGTTCGCTAACAGGTTCATTCATGTCGCTGCAAAAAATTATTATAGGGATAGTCGCGGGCGAAGCATCGGGTGATTTGCTGGCCTCTCATCTGATGGCTGCGATCAAGCAGGCGCGTCCTGAAGTCGAATTCGTCGGTATCGGCGGGCCGAAGATGAAATCCGTCGGTATGGAAGTGTTATATCCGATGGAAAAGCTGGCGGTGTTCGGCTACGTCGAGGTATTGCGCCATTACCGGGAAATTGTCGGCATACGCGCCAGGCTGCGCGCGTATTTTTTGGCGAACAAGCCCGACTTGTTTATCGCGGTGGACGCGCCGGATTTCAATCTTGACCTGGAATTGTCGCTCAAGCGGCGCGGCATACCTGCTATCCATTACGTCAGCCCGTCGATATGGGCGTGGCGCGGCGAGCGCATCCACAAGATCAAACGCGCGGTAACGCATATGTTAGCCCTGTTTCCGCATGAACCCAAACTTTATACGGATGCCGGTGTGCCCGTGACGTATGTGGGGCATCCGCTGGCCGACATGTTGCCGATGCGGCCTGATCGCGCCTTGATGCGCGAGACGATGCGCATTCCGGGAAAGGCGCAGGTCTTTGCCTTTTTGCCCGGAAGTCGCCAGTCCGAGGTGGGCCGACTGGCCGCGCTGTATATCGAAACCGCCCGGCTGATTCTGCAACAGGTGCCGGAGGCGCGTTTTCTGGTGCCTCTGGCCAGCCGCGAGACGCGGACTATTTTCGAACAGGCCATTTATGACTGCAACGCTCAGGATCTGCCGCTGTCCTTGCTGTTCGGTCATGCACAGGATGCCATGATAGCGGCCGATGTGGTGCTGGTGGCATCGGGTACGGCGACACTCGAATGCGCGTTGCTCAAACGCCCGATGGTGATTACCTATCGCCTGAACCCGATAACCTGGTGGATGATGAAGCGCAAGAGTTATCTGCCCTATGTCGGACTGCCCAATATATTGTGCGGACGTTTCGTCGTGCCCGAAATTCTGCAAGACGATGCAACACCTGAAAATCTGTCGCAAGCCTTGCTCAATGTGTTAAACGACAGGCAGGCCATAGAGCGGCTCGAAGTTTTGTTTACCGGCTTGCATCAGACACTCAGGCAGAATACTGCCGAAAAGGCTGCCGCTGCCATTCTGCAATATTTGCCGTCCGCATAAAGCCTGGATTATCAATGAACGAAAATCAATGTGGAGTTCTGCGGCACGACGCAGCTGTTTTTAATGCGCAGACGAGTCTGCGCACTCCAATAATCTGTGGCGTGGATGAAGCCGGGCGGGGCCCGCTGGCGGGACCCGTGAGTGCGGCGGCCGTGATACTCGACGAATTAAATCCCATCGAAGGCCTCAATGATTCGAAAAAGCTCACCGAAAAACAGCGCGAGCGATTAGCACCCATCATTCGCGAGCGTGCGCTGGCCTGGGCTGTGGCTTACGCGAGCGTCGAGGAAATCGACGAGCTCAATATTTTGCAAGCGTCGCTGCTGGCGATGAAACGCGCGGTGCTGGCGCTCCCCATACTGCCGCAGCAGGTGCTGGTGGACGGCTTGTATTGCCCGCAAACCGGCATACCCAGTCAGGCCATCGTCAAGGGTGACAGCAAGGTCGCCGCGATTGCCGCCGCTTCAATTCTGGCGAAAACGGCGCGCGATGCATTGATGTTGCAACTCGACGTGCAATATCCGGCATACGGTTTTGCCGTCCATAAAGGTTATCCGACGGCCATGCATCTGGCCGCCTTGCGCGAACACGGTGTCTCGCCGGTTCATCGCACAAGTTTCAAGCCGGTCAGGTTGTTGATCGGCGGATGAGTTTTTTGCGCGCCGGACTTGTCAGAGTTTTTCCAGTAATTCGTTGAGGAAGGCGCCAGATTCGACCGGGTTGTTCAGCATCTGGCCGCTGATCCAGAACACATCCTCCGCACGGGCACCCAGTGTGTTGATCTTGGCACGGTGCAGACGGATGTTGTGGCGATCCAATATTTGCGCGATGCGCGCCAATAGTCCGGGCCTGTCACCGGCGACGAGCGTGAGCACATACATGCCGTGGCGATCCCGCTCGATATTGACACGGGTGTTAATCGGGAAGTGCTTGAGTTGCCGACTAACGCGGCCGGCAGTCACAGGTTCTACCGGTTTGCCCTGGACGATTTTCTGTGTCAGTTCAAATTCGATGTAATTCATCAGGTCGCGGTAGTCCATGTCGCTGCGACTCACTTCCATGATCTGGAAACTGTTCAGGGCGTAACCGTGTTGCGTGGTGTGGATCTTGGCCTCGACGATGGTGTAATGCATGCGGGAGAAAAAGGCACAAATGCGCGCGAATAACCAGCGCTGATCCGGGCAATACACCATCACCTGCAAGCCTGTGCCCGCGCGGCTAAGACGGGTCTTGACTACGGGGGTGGCGGTATTTGCCCGAAAAGCCAGTTGTCGGCTGTGCCAGGCGATTTCCTGCGCCTCGTGATCTAAAAAATAGCTGTCATCGAGTTGCGCCCAGAGCAGGCGGTAGGAATCGGGCGAGAGGGCATACAAATTGAGCGTGGTCGCAGCTTGCGCGCGAATATCGGCCAGCCGGTCGGTCGCGGCGCCCTCTTTCATATAGCGCCGCGTGAGCCCGAACAAATCCTCCATCAACTTGCTCTTCCACGCGTTCCATACTTTAGGACTGGTGCCTTGCACATCGGCGACGGTCAGCAAATACAGCGCGACCAGATAGCGGTCATTCTTGATTTTGTCGGCGAAAGCGGCAATCACCTCCGGGTCTGCCAGATCCATTTTTTGCGCAGTCGCCGACAAGGTCAGATGCATCTCTACCAGCCAGACCACCAACTCGCTGTCGTCACGGCTTAACTGGTGTTGCGTGCAAAACAGCTGCGCGTCTTTTTTACCCAAAAGCGCATGATCGCCGCCTCGCCCCTTGGCGATGTCGTGGAACAATCCTGCGATGTACAGCACTTCGGGCCTTGCAAATTCGCTCATCAGCTTGTTGCAAAGAGGGAGTTCGTGCGCGTGTTTGCCGAGAGTAAAGCGGCGCAGATTGCGCACCACCATCAAAATATGCTCATCGACCGTATAGACGTGAAACAGGTCGTGCTGCATTTGTCCGACGATATGGCCGAACGCGGGAAGGTAGCGACCCAGAATACCATATTGGCGCATGCGGCGCAGCGCGTGATTGACTCCGTGAGGCTGGCGCAGAATTTCCATGAAGCGCGACCGGTTCTTTGGGTTTTTGCGAAAGGCTGCGTCAATTTTGAGTTGTGCACGCCATAAGGCGCGCAAGGTTACAGCGGTCAGATCGGTCAACTCAGGATTTCGCTGCATGAGCAAGAAGAGTTCGAAGATGGCCTCGGGAGTGTGCTCGAACAGCTGCTCGTCGCGTATTTCCAGCAAGGATCCGATGACGCGGAAGCGCTCATTTAACGTGCGCTGCGCAGGGGTTTCGTCAAACAGGTAGTCGCGCAGGTTTTGCAACAAAATGGTATTGAACTGGCGCACCGCCAGTTTGGTGCGGTAATAGCGCTGCATCAGATGTTCGCTGGCGCGGCGATTGACTGAGGCGGTAATGCCCATTTGTTCCGCAAGGGTGGTCTGAAAGTCGAACAGCAGACGGTCTTCGCGACGCCTGGCCAGATAATGCAGGCGGGTGCGCAGTGTTTGCAGCAGGCGGTCGTGGCGCGCAATCTGACGCGCTTCGGTGTCCGTGATCAAACCGGCAGCAGCCAGCTCTGTCCAGCGCGTCCCCAGGCCCGCTGCACGACAGATCCAGGTCACGGTTTGCAGATCCCGCAGGCCGCCCGGGCTCTCTTTTATATTGGGTTCAAGATTGAAGTCGGTATCGTCAAAGCGTGCGTGGCGCAACTGTTGCTCGCGCAGTTTTGCGGTATAAAACTCGCGCGGGTCAAGGTGTTGTCCGACCGCTTTGCACAACGCATCAAAGAGCGGTGCATTGCCGCAGAGGCGGCGAGTCTCGAGCAAATTGGTCTGCACCGTGATATCACAGGCTTCGGTCACGCATTGTGCGACAGTGCGTATGCTGTGACCGACTTCCAGTCCAATGTCCCACAGTCGGGCTATCAGTTCGTGCAGCTTGTGTTGCAGCGCCTCGTCGGGTTCATCGTCCAGCAGAATCAACAGGTCGATGTCTGATTTCGGGTACAGTTCGGCGCGCCCGTAACCGCCCGCCGCGATCAGCGCGATGCTCTCGGGCATGGAAAGCTGTTGCCAGATGCGGCATAAGTATTGATCGATCAGTTTGCTGTGCGCGGCCAGCAGGTTTGACGCCTTGCCCTGTTGCAAAAATTTTTGCTCAAGGGCTAGCCGGTCGCGGCGCAATGCCTCGCGCATCAAGGCAACGGTATCAGGCGGGTGCCGGGCTGCCATCGGATAAGGTCAGCACTTCAAATCCGGTCTCGGTCACGAGCAGGGTATGCTCGTATTGCGCGGACAGGCTGTGATCGCGGGTGACGACCGTCCATCCGTCGCCCAGCTGTTTGATGTCTTTTTTTCCCGCATTGATCATAGGTTCAATGGTGAACACCATGCCCGCTTCCAGCCGCAATCCGCTCTTCGGGCGACCGTAGTGCAACACCTGTGGTTCTTCATGGAATTTTGCACCTATCCCGTGACCGCAAAACTCACGCACCACGCTATAGCCCAGCGGCTCGACATAGCTTTGAATGGCATGACCTATGTCGCCCAGGTAGGCGCCCGCCCTGACCGCACGGATGCCGCGCCACAGGGACTGGTAAGTGGCCTCGCACAAGCGCCTGGCCTGGATGGAAGGTTCGCCCACGTAGAACATGCGGCTGCTGTCGCCGTGATAGCCATCCTTGATCACTGTGATGTCCAGATTGACGATGTCACCGTTTTTGAGCACTTTGTCGCTGGGTACGCCGTGACAAATCTGATGGTTGATCGAGGTGCAGATGGATTTAGGGTACGGGGTATGTCCGCCAGGCGCGTAGTTGAGTGGCGCGGGAATGGCCTGCTGTACGTTGACAATGAGGTCGTGGCACAGCTGATCCAGTTCGTTGGTGGTGATGCCGGCCTTGACGAAGGGGCTGATGTAGTCGAGTACTTCGCTGGTCAGCCGACCTGCGATGCGCATTTTCTCGATTTCCTGGGGTGTCTTGATGGAAACTGACATGTCTGTTCGATATTTTAAGGAAGGCTGAGGATAACATGATAGAAAGATTGCCGACAAATACGTTTAGGAACTAAACTTGCAAAAGGGCGACTAACCCGCGTGGCAAATAATTATTCAGGAGATAGCATGAAAAAAAAATTGGCGATCGTGTTGTTGTTAAGTGTCAGTGCCAGCGCCTTTGCCGTTGACGGCGGAGCGGTGTTGGGCGGCGTGTTGGGTGGTGCGGCAGGCGCGGCGGTAGGGCACAGCATGGGCGGAAGAAATGGCGCAATTTTAGGGGGCGCCATCGGTGGCGGGACGGGCGCTGCCATTGGCAGTTCCAACACGGCGCAGGTGCGCCAAGTCCAGGCGCCGGTAGCCGCACCTGCTTACAGTCGAAATCGTGATGATGAAGAACATCACCATGATCACGGTCGCCGTCACGGTCATGACAAGGATAGTGAAAGTGAAGATTAATCACCTGCCCGCCATGAGCGGGTTGAGTCTTGTTTTGTTGCTGACAGCCTGTGCCAATAATCCGCAAGGTGGCGCCGTACTGGGTGGCGCTGTGGGTGGCGGAACAGGAGCGGCTGTCGGTTATGAAATGGGGGGGCGTAACGGAGCCGTCTGGGGCGGTGCAATAGGTGCGGCAGCGGGGGTGGTGATCGGCGGGGATGCGAGTCGCCGCGACAGATCCTCTGCTCGGTATGAGCGAGGCCGCGACGCCTCCTACCGTCGGGAAAATCAACGGCAGCCGTCTTCTCGCCGGGACGATCCGCCAGCGCCGGCTTATCAGCGCGATGAAGAGCGCCGTACGTCTTACAAGCGTGAAGAGGATCGCCCGGTTCTGCAAGCGCCGATGCAGCACGACAGCCGGGATGACTGATTGTTGTACTTCGACCCGGGGGCAGATGTCGTTTTTGCAGGCTAACTGATGTTACGCACAAACCCAAAAAATCAGGATTGATGAGTGGTAACCTTGGCATTCCACCTTTAAGCCCCTGTGCGCCGCCGAAGACTGCCTGTATACAGGCAAAGGCAAACAACGGTTTTTGGGCGATTTGAGCACGTGGCCGCGCAGCGAATCGTGCGAGTAGCTCACCCGCCTGTTTGCGGCTATCAAGGGAACGCCGACTGACAGCCCTGCCTGCCGATAGGCAGGGCTGTCAGTCGGCGCGGCAAGCCGGGGGTTGCCGCATCGATGGTTACTTTCGCGACGCCAGTAACCAGCAGCCGGGCTGCCCCCGGCGAAGTTACTTTGAATACATAACTGATGTTACGCAGTAACATCAGAGGCTAATGAAAAAGGCACGAGATCGTGCCTTTTTCATTTTTAATCCGGCGCGCAGGTTTTTGCATCATCCTTGATCTTCTCAGGTCGCTCGAAAGGGAATAGCATACGCTCTGTCCGGTGGTTCTGCTGCGCGGCTGTTCATTGGGGGGAGGGTGGTCATGAAAATTATTTTTTTGTTGCTGACATTGTTGTCCGGCGCTGCCTGGGCTGAAGAAATCAGGACGATACGGGCGGAAGAGGTCGGTTTGTCTGCCCCCCGCCTCGAAAGAATCAGTCATCTGATGCGGGACACGATAGCGGAAAAGAAGATGGCAGGCGCGGTCGTGCTGGTGGCGCGTCACGGCAAGATCGCCTACCTGGAATCCTTCGGTTATGCCGATACGGACAAACCGATGACTACTGACACACTGTTCCGTGTCTGCTCGATGACCAAGCCGCTCGTGACGGTGGCTATACTGCAACTCTATGAAGAAGGCCGTCTGCTGCTCTCGGATCCTGTTGCCAAATACATCCCAGAATTTGCTCATCCCAAAGTGCTGGAAATGCTGCCCGAGGGTTCTGATCCGGCCTTCAGGCTGGTCCCGGCCAGGCGAGACATCACCATCAAAGATCTGCTCACCCATACCGCAGGCCTGCCTTATTCGTTTGCGTCCGGGTGGTATCCCAAAGACCGTTTGTTAGGACAGATGCACGCGCTGTATGAAGAGGCGGGCATCAGCAGCGGGATGTACGAGACCCCCGGCACGATAGGCGATATGGTCAAACGGCTCGCTCGTCTGCCGCTGTCCAGCCAGCCTGGAGAGGCGTTCACATACGGCATGGCGGCGGACGTGCAGGGCTACCTGGTCGAAGTGGTCTCAGGCATGAAGCTCGATGACTATATCCGCGCGCATATATTCGAGCCGCTGAAAATGGATGACTCCTACTTCTTCGTGCCGGAGGCTAA
Source organism: Gallionella sp. (assembly GCA_028707275.1). Lineage (GTDB taxonomy): Bacteria > Pseudomonadota > Gammaproteobacteria > Burkholderiales > Gallionellaceae > Gallionella. The sequence goes on from JAQTUP010000006.1 coordinate 36,340, forward strand.
GCAGGACAGGCTTTCTGCCGTATGGAAGAGCGACTGGCAGGGCAAGCTGGAAAAGGTTGCGCCCGGCCCGCATCAGGAAGGTGATTATGTGTATTCCCCGACCTTTCAGACCCGGGGACCCAGGACCTTCCTCTCGGGCGGCGTGGGCATGGTCAGTACGCCCTACGACTATTTTCGTTTCGCCCAGATGCTGCTCAACAAGGGTGAACTGGACGGGGTGCGCGTGTTGAGCCGCAAAACGGTCGAGCTGATGACAAGCAATCAGATCGGTAAACTCTTTGAAACTACCTTGCATGACGAGGGCTGGAAGTTTGGCCTGGGTCTCGGGATTCAGGCTGATCGGGAACACAATGTGGATGCCGGCGATGTCGGGACATTCGAGTGGGCGGGGCTTTACTCAACGCGTTTTAGCGTCGATCCTCGCGAGGAAAAAATCACCATTTTTATGTCCCAGACTCACCCGTTCAATTATCATTTCGACTTGTGGGATAAACTGCTGGTCATGTCCAGTTCCAGCATCGCAGATTGATTGAGGGTTCACCATGAAAAATTATAAAGGTCTCGTTTACCCGGTATGGAGTCGCGCAGCGCGTCTGCTGGCGATCTTGTTACTGGTTTGCCCGGCGGGCGCGCACGCCACGGCGCCGCGTATCACCGCAGAATTGTTCGGCGAAGAGAAAAAGGTCGATATCGCGGCCTACCAGGTGAGTGTGCCGGATGCCGGGGGTAAATCGGAGGGCGCGTTGGTGGTGGATATTGTGATGCGAGCGTTCAATGCGGCAGGCAAGACCCCCGCCCTGGATGTGTTGCCCTCAAGACAGCTGGCAATCTATGCCTTGTTCAATAATGACGTGCAGGCGTTGATCGGCAGTCCGCAGGATATTGCGGAAAAGTACAGGAACCAGTACCGGATGGTGGTGTTTTATCTCAGGGCGGATGAGCCGGTTGCGCTGATCTTCAGCAATCGTCGCGGACGAGCGCTGCACAAATCCTTCGTCGATGGAATGCACAAAATCCTCAGGAGCGGCGAATATGTGGAAATTTTCGAAAAATATCACATCAGTCCAGGCGCTGATTATATGACCCGTTTAAAACGCCAGAATCCGGACTGGAAATGAGCACAGCATCCCTGATCGGAAAAATTTCGATCAGGGTCATCTCCTTATACCTGCTGGTAAACTCGGTTCAGGCTGAACCTGTCGTGTTTGAGTCGACCGACACGCCTCCTTACTGGTCAGCGACGCTGCCTGGCGACGGCCTGGGCGGGAGCATTTTAAAGCTGTTGTCGGATGCTGCGGGTATCGAATACACCATAGCGTATTTGCCGGTGAAGCGTTACCGGCAAAGCGTGGCCGCGTATATCGTGGGTGACCCTGACATGCTGATCGATCAGCGGCATCGCGCGATCTTTCCCTTTGGCCTGTTCCGTTCTGCCTTCTTCTATTACAAACCGCAACACGACGTGATTGAATTTCGTACTTTGCGGGAATTGCGCGGGCATACGCTGGGCGTGTTGCGTGGGACTCTGGAGGATAAGGATTATTTCGTGCGCAACGGGATCAAGGTGGAAGAGAGCGATTCGGTCGAATCGCTGATCAGAAAGCTCAGGCGGGGCAGGATCGATTTTTGCATTCTGGTCGAAGGCACTGGACGCTATGCCATAGCACAACTTTTTCCGGCAGAACAGAATAATTTCGTCCGGGTGACTATTGCAGGCTCAGTCAGACCCATCGCCCTGATGATAGATCTCGACGCTCCCGGGGGGTGGGAGAATGCGCAGCGTTACCGGCAGATCCTGGTAAAAACGCTGCACAGTCAGCAATATCAGCGTACCGTTGCGGCCTTTTATGGCATGGACGGCATCCCTGCTGACAGGCAGGCGCAGCTGAAAAAATTTATCCAGTATTACGAAAACACCTGGGATCAGTAATGCAAAGCGAGAAGGAACACGCAGCAGATAAATCACTTTATCGTGAACTCACGATCGCGTTGGTCGTGCTGGTGTCACTGGTGTCGGTGGCGGTCAGTCTGCTCAATTATGTTTATTCCTCGCGCGCAGCGGGTGCGTTGCTGGAGAACCGCGTCGCAGAATATACCGTCCATCTGCGTGAATCGCTCGAATGGCCGCTGTGGAATATAGATGATGAACTGATAGACAGAATAGGTCGGGCAGTTACGACGAATGCGGAAATCGCAGCGTTAACCATTCAGGATGACAGGCAGCGTGTCGTCTACCACCACGAAAATCCGAACGGCAACAAGCTTACCCGGCAGTTTGTCATCGAACATGAAGGTAGAGTCATCGGTCGTGTTGAAATCGGTTTGTCGTTGCGAGCCTATGAAGAGCAAAACCTGTGGCTGTTATTTAACAGTATCGGCACAGCCGTCCTGCTGATCATCAGCCTCTTGGGCGCGATGCGCTGGATGTTGGCCAGGCTGTTAAAAAAACCGGTCGATGCGCTGGTGTGCGCAATCGACGAAGTGATAGAGGGCAATTATCCTCCGGTTGAGCTGGCGCAAACATACACTGAATTCGCCCCCATTATTTCCGGGTTCAGTGCGATGTCGGACGCCGTCGCAAGCCGTGAAAACAGCTTGCGCCAGTCAAATGAGCGTCTGGCTGCTGAAATTGACGAACGCCGCCGGGTTGAGGATGCCTTGCGTGTCAATGAGGAGAGGTTGAAACTGGCGACCAGTGCAGGGCATGTCGGTATCTGGGACTGGAATGTCGTCAAAAATGTGCTGACCTGGGATGACAGCATGTATGCCCTGTACGGGATTGAAAAAGAGGATTTCGGCGGCGCCTATGACGCCTGGATTCGTACCCTGCATCCCGATGACCGTCAGTTTACCGACGGGGAAATTCAGGCTGCACTGCGCGGCGAACGCGAATATGCCCCTGAATTTCGCATTCTCCGTCCCGATGGCACCCTGCGGAATATCAAGGCCTCGGCGAAAACCTACCATGACCCGCAAGGCGTACCCACCCGTATGGTAGGCACCAATTTTGACATCACAGATCTCAAACGAGTCGAAGGCGAACTGAGGAAATACAAGGATCATCTGGAAGAAGAGGTGCAGCAGCGAACAACCGATCTGGTGCTGGCCCGCAATGCGGCCGATGCGGCAAATCGCGCCAAGAGCGTATTCCTGGCCAACATGAGTCACGAACTGCGCACCCCGTTAAATGCCGTGCTGGGTTTTTCCGCCATGATGCGCAACGACCCGTTATTGTCACAGGGACAACGTGAAAATCTGGACATTATCAATCGCAGCGGGGAATATCTGTTGGCACTGATTAACGATGTGCTGGAAATGGCCAAGATCGAAGCCGGTCGGGTGCAGCTCGAATCCATGCCGATCGATCTGGGGACACTGGTGCGCGATGTCACCGACATGATGCAACTGCGTGCGCAGCAGAAGGGGCTGCAGCTGCTGGTCGATCAGTCCTCGGAATTTCCGCGCTATATCAGGGGAGACGAGGCGCGCCTGCGCCAGATATTGATCAATCTGGTGGGCAATGCGGTAAAATTTACCCGGCAAGGGGGGGTGACTGTGCGCTTCGGCATGAAACCGAATGTCACGCCGCAGCGCCTGCTGATCGAGGTTGAAGATACAGGCCCCGGCATCAGGGCGGCAGATCAGCAAAAAATCTTCGAGCCCTTCGTGCAAGTAGGAGAGGCGGCGGCTCAAAAGGGCACGGGGCTGGGGCTGACGATCACCCAGCAGTTTGTGCAACTGATGGGCGGGACGATTTCTCTGGAGAGCACTTTTGGTCTGGGGGCTACCTTCCGGGTAGAGTTGCCGGTCGAGCTGGCCGATTCCGCCGAGGTGTTCACATCCGCCGCAGCAGTCACAGGCGAGATCGTCGGCCTGGTGCCCGGTCAGCCGGAACACCGCATCTTGATCGTTGAAGATCAGTTGGAGAATCAATTGTTGCTCAGCCAGCTGATGGCGCGCATAGGTTTGCCGGTGAGGGTGGCCGGGAACGGCGAACAGGCACTGGTTTTGTTTGAGCGCTGGCATCCGGATTTGATCTGGATGGACAGGCGCATGCCGGTGATGGACGGTCTGGAAGCGGCCAGACGCATCCGGGCGTTGCCCGGCGGAACTGACGTGAAAATAGTCGCGGTGACGGCGTCGGCCTTCAAGGAACAACGCGACGAGATGCTGGCCGCAGGTATGGATGATTTTGTGCGTAAACCCTACCGGTTCAATGAAATCTATGAATCCTTGAGCCGCCAGTTAGGGGTGCAATATGTCTATGCGGAGGCGCCCGCCGAAGACGATGCGGGTGCCGCGCCCCCGAGCGCAGAATCTCTGTCGGCATTGCCATCCGCCGTGCGCCGCGAGTTGCAGGAGGCGCTGGAGAGCCTGGAGGGGGCGCGCATCAGCGCCGTCATCGGGCATATTGTTGACGTTGATTTGAAAAAATCGTTAAGCCATCTGGCGGATAATTATGACTATCCGGCTATACTCAGAGCATTGCAGACGAAGGATAAATGAAATGGCGATACTCGCGGTCGACGATACACAGGCCTCCCTCAAGCTGTTGGCGGAGATTCTGAAGGCAGAAGGGTATGAGGTGCGCGCGGCGATCAGCGGCGAGTTGGCCTTGCGTGCGGCGATGGCTAATCCGCCGGAACTGGTGTTGCTCGATATACGCATGCCCGTGATGGACGGATATGAAGTTTGCAGGCGCCTGAAGGCTGAGCCTGCAACGCGCGATGTGCCGGTCATTTTTCTGAGCGCCGCCTCTGAAACAGTCGATAAGGTGCAAGGATTTGGGGTGGGATGCGTCGACTATGTCACCAAGCCTTATCAGCGCGAGGAATTGCTGGCACGGGTACGCACCCATCTGGAGCTCAACCGGCTGCGCCACCATTTGGAAGCGCTGGTGGAAAAACGCACGCACGAGCTGATTGCGAGCCATCGTGAAACGATCGTCACCATGACTCGTGCGGCTTCGTACAAGGACGAGGAGACCGGGGCGCATGTGGCGCGCGTGAGCTTCTACAGCGTGGAGTTGGCTCAGGCATTGGGCATGGATGCCGAATTTTGCGACATCATCCACTACGCGAGCCCCATGCATGATGTGGGCAAGATTGCGATTCCGGATGCGATCCTGGGTAAGCCTGGCAAGTTTGAGCCGCACGAATGGGAGATTATGAAAACCCACGCCGCGCTGGGCGCGAAAATGCTCGGTGGTTCGGATTCCCCTTACCTGGTCATGGGCGCCGAGATCGCGGGCGGACACCATGAGCGCTGGGACGGCGGCGGTTATCCGCTGGGGATCCGGGGTGAGGCGATCCCGCTGTCTGCGCGCATCATGCAGATTTGCGATGTGTACGATGCACTGCGTTCCCGGCGCCCCTATAAGGAAGCGTTCAGCCATGAACGCAGCACGGAAATTATTCTCGCAGGTGACGGGCGCACCCAGCCTTCGCACTTCGATCCTGCCATACTCGAATCCTTCGGGGGGCTTGCCGGGCGCTTTTGCGATATTTTCGAGGCGCACAAGGAGGACGGCTGACGCTTGGATCGTGACAGCCTGGCATCTGTCGGCTCGCTGGCTAGCATGGGGGCGGCGCATCCGGGCTGCCCCCGGCGAAGTTGATTTGAATTATGACCTGATTACTGCGTAACATCAGGTCATAATTCGCGCGTCAGCAAGTGTTGAAGAGGGTTCGCGGTGAGCCAAAAATAAGGGTGAAATGGATGAGCCTCAAAAACAGTCTGCCTGATTTTTCCCGCAACCTCTGGCTTACGATGGGGTTGTTCGTGGTGGTGTCTGTCACGTTCGGTTTTTACGCCTACCTTGAGAAACAGGTCGATCATGCAAACGAGTTGCGGCTTCAATCATTTTTGCTGGCCGACGAATTGCGCCAGTCGTCTGATGATCTGACCCGCATGGTGCGCACCTATGTGGTGACCGGCGACCCCCTCTATAAACAACATTATCGGGAAATCCTCGATATCCGCGAGGGCAGAATCCCCCGTCCAGTCGCATATGGAGACATCTACTGGGATCTGGTGCTGGCCGACAACCAGCGGCCCCGTCCGCGCGGACAGGCGGCCCCTTTACTGGAGCTGATGCGGCAAGCCGGTTTTACCGAAGGTGAGTTCGCCAGGCTTGCGCAAGCCAAAGCCAACTCCGATATGCTCACACGGCCGGAATTTGCCGCCATGGCGCTGATCGAATCCACCGTGCCTGTCAGTGAAGACAACCGCCTCAAGGCAAACCGGATGCTGAACGATGCATCTTATCACCAGGCCAAGTACGGCATCATGCGACCGATCAGCGAGTGCTATCAGATGATGGAACAACGCACGTCTGGGAGCGTCCATGCCGCCGAGCGGCTGGCTACGCTGGTACGCCTGATGCTCATTGCATTTGGACTGCTGCTGGCATTCACCTTGTGGCGCGCATATCGGGCATTGTATGCCACGCTGGGTTGTTCTGTGGATGAGTTGCAAGGGCGCATTGCCAGCCTCGGCAGAGGGGAATTTTTCTCTGTTATTCCAGTCGCGCGCGGAATGGATGACAGTGTGCTGGGCTGGTTATCGGCAATGCAGATCAATCTTGCACAACTCGATGCCGGGCGTCGACAGGTTGAAGATGAATTGCGAAAAACTCAATCAAATCTGATTGCAGCGCAGAAGTTGGCAGCGATCGGCTCCTGGGAATGGGATGTGCGAAATGACGTCGCGAACTGGTCTGACGAGACTTATCGGATATTCGGCATAGATAAGGATGAATTGAAGGCGCATCGCGAGAATTTCCTCGACATGATCCTGGCAGAGGACAGGGGAAAGGTTGACCAGGCGTTGACTGCCGCCTTGAGTGGAGAGAGTCAATACGATATCGAATACCGGGTATGCCTTGCCGATGGCACAAATAAAGTCATTCATGCACGGGCAGAAATCATACGGGATGCTGAAGCTAAGCCCACGGTGATGACCGGCACGGTGCAGGATATCACCCAGCGTAAGCACGCAGAAGAAGAACTTCGACACTACAAGGATCACCTTGAAGAAGAGGTGCAGCAGCGGACAGCCGATCTGGTGCTGGCGCTCAATGCGGCCGATGCGGCGAATCGAGCCAAGAGCGTGTTCCTGGCTAACATGAGTCACGAATTGCGCACCCCGTTAAATGCCGTGCTGGGTTTTTCCGGCATGATGCGCAACGACCCGCTGCTGTCAAAGGGGCAACGTGAAAATCTGGACATTATCAATCGCAGCGGGGAATATCTGTTGGCACTGATTAACGATGTGCTGGAAATGGCCAGGATCGAAGCAGGTCGGGTGCAGCTGGAATCCGCGCCGATCGATCTGGGCGCGCTGGTGCTTGATGTCACCGAGATGATGCAACTGCGTGCGCAGCAGAAGGGGCTGCAACTGCGGGTCGACCAGTCTTCTGCATTCCCGCGTTACATCAGGGGGGACGAGGCGCGATTGCGCCAGATATTGATTAACCTGGTGGGCAATGCGGTGAAATTTACCCGGCAAGGGGGTGTGACGGTGCGCTTTTGCATGAAACCGAATGTCACGCCGCAGCGATTGCTGATCGAAATCGAGGATACTGGGCCGGGCATCAGGCTGGACGACAAGGAAAAGATCTTCGAGCCGTTCGTACAGGTAGGAGAGGCGGCGGCCCAAAAAGGTACCGGGCTTGGGTTGACGATCACCCGGCAGTTCGTGCAACTGATGGGCGGGACGATTTCTTTGGAGAGCACTTTTGGCCTGGGGGCTACCTTCCGGGTGGAGTTGCCGGTCGAGCTGGCCGATTCTGCCGAGGTGGTGACATCCGCAGCGGCAGTCAAAGGCGAGATTGTCGGCCTGGCGCCCGGTCAGCCGGAACACCGCATCCTGATCGTTGAAGACCAGCCGGAGAATCAATTATTGCTCAGCCAGCTGATGGCGCGCATAGGCTTGCCGGTGAGGGTGGCCGGGAACGGTGAACAGGCATTGGCTTTGTTTGAGCGCTGGCATCCGGATTTGATCTGGATGGACAGACGCATGCCGGTGATGGACGGCCTGGAAGCTGCACGGCGCATCCGTCAACTGCCCGGCGGAACTGAGGTGAAAATAGTCGCGGTGACGGCGTCAGCCTTTAAGGAGCAACGCGACGAGATGCTGGCGGCAGGTATGGATGATTTCGTGCGTAAACCCTACCGCTTCAACGAGATATATAACTGCCTGGCCAATCAACTGGGCGTGCAATACACTTACGCCCAGGCACTGTCGGCAGAAGATGACCGTGACATGGTTTTGACGGAGAAGGTGATGTCGGCGTTGCCGGAGCGGTTGCGCTGCGAACTCCACGAGGCACTGGAGAGCCTGGAAGATGCGCGCATCAGAGCCATTATCGGGCAGATTGGCGATACTGATTTGCAAAAGTCGTTGATCCGTCTGGCGGATAATTACGATTATCCGGCTATACTCAAGGCATTGCAGACGAACTGATCGGATAAGCGATATGACAATTCTCGCGGTCGACGATACATCGACCTCCCTCAAACTGTTGGCGGAGATTCTGAAGACAGAAGGACATGAAGTGCGCGCCGCAATCAGCGGCGAGTTGGCCTTGAATGCGGCTATGGCTAATCCGCCCGAACTGGTGTTGCTCGACATACGCATGCCCGGGATGGACGGGTATGAAGTTTGCAGGCGTCTGAAGGCTGAGCCTGCAACGCGCGATGTGCCGGTGATTTTTCTGAGTGCAGCATCTGAAACGATCGATAAGGTACAAGGGTTTAAGGCAGGATGCGTCGATTATGTCACCAAACCCTATCAGCGCGAAGAACTGATCGCGCGCGTTCATACCCATCTGGAGCTCAACCGCCTGCGCCATTATCTGGAAGAGCGGGTGGCTCTGCGCACGGCAGAATTGAGCGAAAGCTTTGCGGCGCTGAACAGTATTCTGGAGACCACGCTTGACGGCTTTTGGCGCGTGGATGATAGGGGGAATTTGCTCGACGTCAATCCGGCCTACAGCCAGCAGTCCGGTTACACTCGCGCGGAACTGCTGAGCATGAAAATCTTGGCTTTCGAGCCGGAAAATGATCGCACCGGGTTGAATTCACACCTTCAGCACATTACCGAGAACGGGCGAGACCAGTTCGAAACCCTGCATCGTCGCAAGGACGGAACGCTTTGGCATGTCGAGGTGAGCGCCACCTACCGCAGAATCGACGGCGGGCAGCTGTTCGTATTTTTTCGCGACATCACCGGGCGAAAACGGGCTGAACAAGCCCTCCAGCTTGCCGCCAGCGTGTTTACCTGCGCCCGCGAGGGCATCATGATCACCTCCGCCGATGGCGAAATTATCGAGGTCAATCAGGCGTTCAGCCATATTACAGGTTACAGTCGGGAAGAGGTTGTGGGCCGCTATCCGCGCCTTTTAAAATCAGACCGGCATGCAAAGGAATATTATGCGGCCATGTGGCGCGATCTGGTCGAAAAAGGGCACTGGTACGGCGAAATCTGGAACCGGCGCAAGAGCGGCGAGGTGTATGTGCAGATGCAAACCATCAGTGCCGTGCGCGATGCAAAGGGCAATATCCGGCAGTATGTGGCGCTGTTCTCCGATATTACCCAGCTCAAGGCGCATGAAAATGAGCTGGAACATATCGCACACTATGATGCGCTGACAGGTTTGCCCAACCGGGTGTTGCTGGCCGACAGGTTGCATCAGGGCATGACCCAGTCTCAGCGTCGCGGGCAAAGGCTGGCGGTCGCTTATCTGGACCTGGATCGCTTCAAAAGCATCAACGATAATCACGGGCATGAAGTCGGTGACCAGCTGCTGATGATCGTCTCGGCCCGCATGAAGATGGCGTTGCGCGAAGGCGATACGCTCGCGCGCTTAGGCGGGGATGAGTTTGTCGCCGTGCTGCCCGATCTGGGGGACGCCGATGCCAGTATTCCCTGGCTCACCCGCCTGCTGGAGGCGGCGGCCGAACCTGTTTTTGTCGACGGGCTGCCGCTGCAAGTATCGGCCAGTCTGGGCGTGACGTTTTACCCGCAAGCCGAAGAGGTGGAGGCGGACCTGCTGCTGCGCCAGTCTGACCAGGCGATGTATCAGGCGAAACTGGCGGGCAAGAACCGTTACCATATTTTCGATGCAGAACATGACAGCAGCATACGCAGCCATCACGAAAGTCTGGATGAGATTCGCCAGGCGCTGAAGGCGGGCGAATTCGTGCTGTATTATCAGCCCAAGGTGAACATGCGCACCGGGCAGGTCATCGGCGCCGAAGCGTTGATACGCTGGCAGCATCCGGTCAAGGGTTTGTTACCCCCTGCGGTATTTCTGCCTGTGATCGAGGAACATCCTGTGGCGATAGATATCGGCGAGTGGGTGATTAATACTGCGTTGGATCAAGCCGACCTGTGGCAAAGGGCGGGTCTTTGCATCCCGATCAGCGTCAATGTCGGGGCTCGCCAGTTGCAACAGACGGATTTTGTCGAACGCCTGCGCCAGATGCTGGCGGCGCGCCCCGGACTCGATCCGGCCTGTCTTGCGCTCGAAGTGCTCGAAACCAGTGCGCTGCAGGATCTGATGCATGTCTCCCGGGTGATCGAAGCGTGTCAGCGGATCGGCGTGTTGTTTGCACTGGATGACTTTGGTACCGGCTATTCTTCGCTGACTTACCTGAAACGACTGCCGGTCGCCCAGATCAAGATAGACCAGAGCTTTGTGCGGGATATGCTCAATGACCCTGACGATCTGTCCATCCTGGAGGGGGTGATCAGTCTGGCCGGGGCCTTCCGTCGCGAGGTGATCGCCGAAGGGGTCGAAACACTGGCGCATGGCGAGATGTTGTTGCAACTGGGGTGTGAGCTGGCTCAGGGCTATGGCATTGCCCGCCCGATGCCCGCAGATGAAATTCCCGCATGGTCGAAACACTGGCGTCCGGAGTTGGCCTGGGCCAGCTTGCCGGTAGCTGCCCGTGAAGATTTGCCTCTGCTCAGTGCCGGCGTCGAACACCGCGCCTGGATTCATCTTGTCGATGATTTTGTCAGGGGCGAGCGCGATACATTGCCGCAACTGGATGCCCACCTGTGTCGTTTCGGCATCTGGCACGCGACGGTAGGACTGGCGCGTTATGGTGCGCTGCCAGCTTTTTCGTCTGTCGACGCCTTGCACCGGGCTCTGCATGCGCTAAGCTTTGAATTGAGTGCGCTGCAACAACAGGAGGCGCAGGCCAGATTAGGCGAGTTGCATGTATTGCGTGACGCCATGCTCGATCAATTGAGCCAGCTGGTGCGCGAAATTCACCGGCGGCCTGTCTGACGATGCTCGTTTTTTGTGAAAGGCTATAAACTGCCATGTTGACGATTCTGGCGAAACAGACGAAGTGGTTTTTCATGCTGATGCTGCTGGCAGGTTGCGGCAAGACGGAGGAGCGGATCTACCAGCCGGAAATTGGTACCGTCAGTGGCTCTCCGATTGTGGAATATGTGGTGGGCATACACCCGCTGCATAATCCGCAACGCCTGATGGCGTTGTACGGACCCATCGTGGATTACATGAACAGCAATATGCCGGACGCGAGCTTTAAACTGGAGGCGTCGCGCAATTACGAGGAATTCGAGAAAAAACTCTATGCCGGGCATTTTGCCTTCGCCATGCCCAACCCTTATCAGACGGTCAAGTCGGTCGGGCACGGTTATCGCATTTTTGGCAAGATGGGGGATGACGAGGTGTTTCGCGGCATCATCCTGGTGCGCCGCGACAGCGGTATTCATGAGGTGACGGATCTTAAGGGGCGTGCGGTGGCCTATCCGGCGGCCACCGCGCTGGCCGCGACCATGCTGCCGCAATATTATCTGCACACGCATGGCATCGACGTGGTGCGCGACATCGACAACCGCTACGTCGGCTCGCAGGAATCCTCCATCATGAACGTGCTGCGCGGCGATGTGGCGGCCGGCGCCACCTGGCCTGTGCCCTGGAAGGCTTTTTCCGCCGAAAATCCGTCTCTGGCAAGCCAGCTGGTCGTGAAATGGCAGACGGAATCCCTGCCTAACAATGGCTGGGTGGTGCGTCGCGATATACCGCTGCCGGTTGCCGATAAGTTCGCGCGTCTGCTGTTCGCTTTGCAAGAAAGCGAGTCCGGACGTTTGATTCTGGAACAACTGCCCATTTCCCACTTTGAACCGGCCAATGATGAAACCTACCGCCCGGTACGGGAATTCTTGACCCTGTTTTCAAAAACGGTGCGCCCGGTCGAGTGAGTTGCTCAATGAATTTAATCCGACACCTTTTGAATCGTCTGCGCCGCGAATGGTCTTTGTCCATCCGTCGGCAGCTGGCGTGGTCGTTCTCCCTGGCGAGTCTTGTCATACTGCTCGTGGCAGGTTATTTTCTTTTCTCATATCAGCGGCATTTTCAGTATGCGCAGGGCAATCAAAGTGCGCAGGAGCTGGCTCAGGCGCTGGCCTTTAGCAGTACCTCCTGGGTGCTGGCCAACGATCTGGCGGGGTTGCAGGAGATTTTGAGGGGGGCGGCGGATGTCACCGATATCAGGTTTGCCGTGGTGCTCTCGCCACAAGGGGAGGTGCTGGCGTCCACCCGTCCCGAGTATCTGGACCGTTATTTCAGCGACGAGGTCAGTCGGCGTCTGCTCGTGCTGCCGGGACGACCACAGATTCTTCAGGATCAGCGTAACCTGATCGATGTCGCAGCCCCTGTCGTGACAGAAAAACGCCTGATAGGCTGGGTGCGGGTCGTGCTGTCGCGGGAGGCGGCCAATGCCAATTTGCGCAGGGTTGCCGCTGCCGGTTTTGCAATTGCCAGTTTCCTGGCGCTGATGATTACCCTCATCGCCTTCCGGCTTGCGCGCCGCCTGACCTGCGGCCTTGAGCGTCTGTCTGACGTCGCCAACGATGCGGAGCACGGGCGCGCGTTCGTGCGCGTGGATATCGAACGCCCCGACGAGGTGGGTATTCTGGCGCGTCATTTGTACAAGATGCTGGACGCAAAAGAAGCGGAGGAAAAAGCCAGAATCGCCAGCGAAGCTCGTTTTCGCAGGCTGGTGCAGGATGTGCCGATTCCGCTGGCCTATGTTAACAAGGAAGGCTCGATCCAGTATTTCAATACCCGGTTTGCCCAGATATTCGGCTACACACATGAGGATATTCCGAGCGTAGAGAACTGGTTCAGGCTCGCTTACCCGGATGAAACCTATCGCCAGTGGGTCGTGACGACCTGGAATGCCGCCGTTCAGACGGCGGCAGAATCAGGGGGGGATATTCATCCGGTCGAATACAAGGTGACCTGCAAGAGCGGCGAGATTCGCACCATGGAAATTTCCGGTGTAGTGATGGGGGAGGAACTGCTGGCGTCTTTTATCGATCTGACTGAACGCAAGCACAACGAAGAGGAGTTGAATCGCTACAAGGATCATTTAGAAGAACAGGTGCACCAGCGAACGGCCGATCTGGAGCTGGCGCGCGACGAGGCAGAGGCGGCCAACCGGGCCAAGAGTGTGTTTTTGTCCAGCATGAGTCATGAATTGCGCACGCCGCTGAACGCGATTCTTGGTTTCTCCGGCATGATGCGCTGTGACGCTCAGCTCTCTGACGAGCAGCGCGAGAATCTCGACATCATCAATCGCAGCGGCGAACATCTGTTGACCCTGATCAACGACGTGCTGGAAATGGCCAAGATTGAGGCAGGGCGCGTGCAGATTGAGCGCGAGCCTGTCGATCTGGGCGCGCTGGTGCGCGATGTCACTGACATGATGCATATGCGCTCTCAGGAAAAGGGCTTGCAATTGCTCATCGACCAGTCGTCGGATTTTCCGCGCTATATCAAGGGAGATGAGGCGCGCCTGCGCCAAATATTGATCAATCTGGTCGGTAATGCGGTGAAATTTACCCTGCATGGCGGCATTATCCTGCGCTTTGGCATGAGACCGGATACCATGCCCGAGCGCTTGCTGATCGAAGTTGAGGATAGCGGTATCGGCATCAGCGAACTCGATCAGCGGCGCATCTTTGAGCCGTTTGTGCAGGTAGGGGAGCTCTCCTCGCAGAAGGGAACGGGGCTGGGACTGACAATCACCCGGCAGTTCGTGAAGCTGATGGGCGGGGACATCAGCGTGGAGAGTTCACCCGGGAAGGGCTCAATCTTCAGGGTCGAATTGCCGGTCGAAAAGGTTGAACCCGGCGCTGTGGCCATGGATAAAAAGGCGGAAACAGGCGATGTGACAGGTTTGGCGGCAGGGATGCCCGAATATCGTATCCTGGTCGTCGAGGATCAGCTGGAAAATCAGTTGCTGCTCGCAAAACTTTTGAAAAATGCGGGCTTTCAGGTCAGGGTGGCGGAAAACGGGCAGCTGGGTGTCGAGCTTTTTCAAAGCTGGCACCCGCATCTGATCCTGATGGACAGACGCATGCCGGTGATGGATGGCCTGGAGGCTACCCGGCGTATCCGCGAATTGCCGGGGGGGAAGGAGGTGAAGATCGTGGCCGTCACGGCCTCGGCCTTTATGGAACAGCGCACCGAGATGCTGGATGCGGGCATGGATGAGTTCGTGCGCAAGCCCTACCGTTTCAACGAGATTTATGAGTGTCTGGGGCGCCAGTTGGGCGTGCAATATACCTATGCCGGCCCGACAGCTGAAGAAGATGCAGCTGAGGTGGTTTTGACTGATAAAATGCTGGCCGTGTTGCAGCCCTCCTTGCGCGCTGAACTTCGGCGGGCTTTGGAGAGCCTCGATGAAGTGCGCATCGATGCCGCGATCGGGCAGATTTCCGACACAAAATTGCGCAAGACGCTGGCGCACCTTGCGGCAAATTTTGATTATCCCTCCATCTTGAAAGCCTTGGCGTGAAACTCGCGCAAGCGTTCGTTTGTCCCCTCGCTCGACTGATGTTGCTGGGTGACATCAGTCAAGGAGGATGGAATGGGAGATAGGCTATGATGCAGCTTCGTGGCTTATGGGCACGCTATTTTGTCGCAATATTCATTGTGGCTTTTGCCGCTGCCTTGCGGGTATGGCCGTTACAGGCGTTAGGTTCGACCCTTACCTGGCTGACGTTCTATCCTGCCGTGATGGTTGTCGCGGTCTATGGCGGTCTTTATGCCGGATTACTGGCAACGGCCCTGGCTTGTCTCACGGCCACCTTCCTGTGGCCGATGCTGGTGGCTCAACCTTTCATTAAAAATCCCGCCGACTGGCTGGGAATGTCTGTGTTTATCCTGACAGGTTGCATGATCTCGGCTGTCGCCGAGGCCATGCGCCGCGCCCAGACACGCGCCCTGAGGGCTCAGGAGCAACTGCGCGCAGCGTCGCTCTATACCAGGAGTCTGATCGAAGCGAGTCTGGACCCGCTGGTGACCATCAGCGCGGCAGGGAAAATTACGGATGCCAATCAGGCTGCCGAGAAAGTCACAGGCTGTGGTCTTTCAGAACTGATCGCCACTGATTTTTCAGACTATTTTACCGAGCCTGACAAGGCGCGTGCCGGTTACATGCAAGTCTTCGCGCAAGGCTTTGTCACCGATTATCCGCTGGCTTTGCGCCACCGTGACGGGCACATCACCGATGTGTTGTATAACGCCAGCGTGTATCGCGACGAGACAGGTCGCGTATTGGGGGTGTTTGCCGCCGCGCGTGATGTGACAGAGCGCAAGAGGGCGGCGCAGGAGCTGGCGCAACTGAGTTTGCAAAACCGGCTTATCCTGAATTCTGCAGGGGAAGGAATCTACGGGCTGGATATTGACGGCCTGTGCACGTTTGTTAATCCTGCCGCATTGCAATTGTTGGGTTTTCGTGCGGATGAACTCACAGGTCAGCACAGCCATTTCATGTTTCATCACACAAAACCGGATGGCAGCCCCTACCCGGAGGAGGAATGCCCGGTTCAGGCAGCCTATAAGCAAGGTGAGATACATCGCGGGATCGATTTGTACTGGCGCAAAAATGGCGGCAGCTTCCCGGTGGAGTTTGTCAGTACGCCGATGCTCTCGGACGGGAAAATCACCGGTGCCGTGGTGGCGTTCCGCGACATCACAGAACAGAAGCTGGCCGAGGAGCAGTTGCTGCGCAGCAAACACAGTCTGGCCGAGGCTCAGCGCATCGCCCATCTGGGTAGCTGGGAACTTGATTTGGTGAAGAATGTATTGACCTGGTCGGATGAAATATACCGCATGTTAGAGATTGATCCTGAAAATTTTACGGTCTCTTATGATACTTTTTTGAACGCGGTGCATCCTGATGACCGGGAGCGGGTGAGTCACGCCTACGCCTGCTCGATCGAGAGCAAAATCCCTTACGATATTGTGCACAGGTTGCGGATGAAGGATGGACGCGTGAAATTCGTCAATGAAAAGTGCGAGACGTATTACGGCGAAGACGGTAAGCCGAAGCGCTCGGTAGGCACGGTGCATGACATCACAGAACAGATAAAAATGGAAGAAGAGTTGAAACGGTACAGGGATCATCTCGAAGAGCAGGTGCAGCAGCGCACAGTAGAGCTGGTGATGGCGCGAGACGCGGCAGAGGCTGCAAACCGCGCCAAGAGCGTGTTCCTGTCCAGCATGAACCATGAATTGCGCACGCCGCTGAATGCGATTCTTGGTTTTTCCAGTCTGATGCGCAAAAACCTGTTGCTGCCGCAGGCGCTGCGCGAGAATATTGATATTATCCATCGCAGCGGTGAAACGCTGCTGATGCTGATCAACGATGTACTGGAAATGTCCAGGATCGAAGTCGGCCGGATGCAGGTGGAGAACGCCCCTTTTGATCTGGGGGCGCTGGTACGGGATGTCAGCGACATGATGCATATGCACGCACGGGAGAAGGGCTTGCAATTGCTCATCGACCAGTCGTCGGATTTTCCGCGCTATATCAGGGGAGACGAGGTGCGCCTGCGTCAGGTATTGATCAAACTGGTGGGGAATGCGCTGAAATTTACCCGGCAAGGCGGTGTTACCGTGCGCTTTGGCATGAAGCCTGATGTCACGCCGCAACGTTTGCTGATCGAAGTCGAGGATAGCGGTATCGGTATCAACGAGGCCGATCAACAGCGCATCTTTGATCCGTTTGTCCAGTTGGATAAAATGGAAACGCAAGCCGGTACAGGTCTGGGTTTGACGATCACCCGGCAGTTTGTGGAACTGATGGGCGGGAGTATCACCGTCCAGAGCTCCCCTGGGACGGGTTCTGTCTTTCGGGTTGAGTTGCCGGTGGAAAAAGTGGACGCCAGCATCGTGCCCATGCCGGAAAAGGTGGAAGCAGGCGATGTGACAGGCCTGGCGCCAGGGCAGTCCGAATACCGTATCCTGATTGTCGAGGATCAGCGGGAAAATCAATTGTTGCTCTCCCGGCTGATGACAAATATAGGTTTCGAGGTCAGAGTGGCGCAGAACGGGCAGTCGGGTGTCGAGCTTTTTCAAAGCTGGCACCCGCATCTGATCTGGATGGACTGGCGCATGCCAGTGATGGATGGCCTGGAGGCTACCCGGCGTATCCGCGAGTTGCCAGGAGGGCGGGACGTGAAGATTGTTGCTGTCACAGCCTCAGTCTTTGCCGAGCAGCGCGCCGAGGTATTATCTGCCGGTATGGATGGGTTTGTGCGCAAGCCCTACCGTTTTAACGAGATTTATGAATGTCTGGGGCGCCAGTTGGGCGTGCAATATACCTATGCCGGCCCGACAGATGAAGAAGATGCAGCTGAGGTGGTTTTGACTGATAAAATGCTGGCCGTGTTGCAGCCCTCCTTGCGCGCTGAACTTCGGCGGGCTTTGGAGAGCCTCGATGAAGTGCGCATCGACGCCGCGATCGGGCAGGTGGCCGACACAAAATTGCGCAAGACGTTGACATACCTTGCGGGGAACTTCGATTATCCGGCTATACTGAAAGCACTGCACGCAGCCTGAATGGGGAGTTGGTATGAAAAATATGGGAAGAATACTGGCAGTCGATGATACGCCAGCCTCCCTGAGGCTGCTCACAGACATCCTCAAGGAGGAGGGCTATGAGGTTCGTTCTGCGATCAGCGGGGAGCTGGCTTTGCATGCGGCCAGCAACATCGCGCCCGATTTGATTTTGCTCGATATACGCATGCCCGATATGGACGGGTATGAAGTTTGCCGCCGTCTCAAGGCGAATCCTGCCACACGTGATGTGCCGGTGATCTTTGTCAGCGCGGTCTCGGAAACAGAGGAAAAGGTGCAGGGCTTTTACGTGGGCGCCGTGGATTTTGTCACCAAGCCCTATCAGCGTGACGAACTGATGGCGCGAGTACGCACACATCTGGAATTGAATCGCCTGCGCCACCATCTGGAAGATCTGGTTGAAGAGCGCACGGTCGAGTTAAGGTCGAGCGAGAAAAAGCTCAGAACCAGTTTGCTCGAATCCATTACCGCGCTGGCTGCCATCGTCGAAATGCGCGATCCTTATACGGCGGGCCACCAGCGTCGCGTCGCACAGTTGGCCGTGGCCATCGCTCGCGAGTTGAAATTGCCTGAAGAACAGGTCGAGGGTATACATCTTGCCAGCGTTGTGCATGATGTGGGCAAGATTCGCGTGCCGGCGGAGATTCTGACCAAGCCTGGTAAACTCACTGCTTTGGAATTCGGTCTGATCAAGGAGCATTCCCAGGGCGGATTCGATATTCTGAAAACGATAGATTTCCCCTGGGCCATTGCGCAGATTGTGTTGCAGCACCACGAGCGACTGGATGGCTCAGGCTATCCTCAGGGGCTTGGCGCTGAGAAAATTCTGCTCGAATCCAGGATCGTGAGTGTGGCCGATGTCGTGGAATCGATGACCTCTCACCGACCCTACCGGGCAGGACTGGGGGTGGATGCGGCGCTGGCCGAGATCGGACAGAATAAAGGAAAACTGTTCGATCCTGTGGTCGTGGATGCCTGTTTCAGGTTGTTCCGTGAGCAAAATTTCCATTTTATTGCCTGATCCGGCTTCATGCTTATGAACATAGACACTATTGCCGAACAGCTGGAGCTCAAAGGCTACATCGTTCTGGATAAGCCGCTGCCAGGCGCGCTGATGTCACAATTGTTCGCGCGCTGTCAGGATGACACGTCGGCTGATTTTCAGGCGGCACATATCGGTCGGGGCGCGGGCAAGACGCAACTCAACGCGATACGCGGCGATGTGATCAGGTGGCTCGATGAGGCCGACATGACCGATCGAGCCTACCTTGCCTGGATGGAAGATTTGCGCCTGGGATTAAATGCGGCGTTGTATCTGGGCTTGTTCGATTATGAATGTCACTATGCCATTTACGGTGCGGGGGGTGGCTATGCCCGGCACTCGGACGTGTTAAACGGTAAAAAAAATCGCATTCTTACCACCGTGTTGTATTTGAATGAAGACTGGCCGCGCTGTGCCGGCGGTGAATTGGTGTTGTTTGAACCCGCAGGGGCTGGTGTGATCGCTACCATCGCTCCTGAATTTGGCAAGATGATCATCTTTTTGAGTGAGTCCTTCCCTCATGAAGTGCTCATTTCACACCAAACCCGGCGCAGCGTCACCGGCTGGTTTCGTGTGAGCGGCAGTTAATCCTGATTTGAAAGTATTTAGCCCGATATGACGACTGACATTTTCACCGATACAGCCTTGGATGCCGCCGAAAAAAATGTGCATGATATTCTGACCCTGGCGATCAGGCACACGCAATCGGCCATTGTGGTGTTTGACGAGCAATGCCCGCTTGCGATGGCGCTGACCCGGGCCTATCGGCGTTGCCTGCCCGATGCGACCTTCATCAATTTTGATCTGGTCGAGCCTGTGGCGATACTCGCCGAGTTTGGGCGACTGGTGTCAGGCGATCTGGTGGTGCTGATTCAATCCACCAGTTTTCGTCTGGATGCCTTTCGCCTGCGCGTGGAGCTTTTCAAGCGCCAGCTCAAGGTGATCGAGCACCCGCATTTATCTCGCATGCCCGGGGCTGAAGGCCTGCTTTATATCGAGTCACTGGCATATGACCCCGTTTATGTTCGCGGGGTCGGCCGCGCATTGAAGGCGCGCATCGACCGTGCAGAGGTGGGGGTCATCGCAAGCGGTGGTGAGCGGCTGGTGTTTTCGTCAGGATTTGAAGCCGCCAGACTCAACGTCGGTGATTACAGTCAGATGAATAATGTCGGCGGGCAATTTCCCATCGGTGAAGTGTTCACTGAATCAAAGGATCTGGAGGCATTGAACGGTCGTGTCAGGCTGTCTTCTTTCGGGGATACTGACTTTCTGGTCAACATACCTGAGAGCCCCATGACCCTTGAGATCAGTCGGGGGCGCGTTGCCGGTGTTGTCGATTCCACCCCCGAATTTGACCGGGTGCTCGAACAGATACGCGCAGACGAGGGGGATGTCTGGGTGCGCGAGCTGGGGCTGGGGCTCAATCGCGCCTTTACACAGCAGAGGATCGTCAGCGATATCGGAACCTATGAGCGCATGTGCGGTATCCATCTGTCGCTGGGTGCCAAACACGGCAGCTATAACAAACCTCAGATCAGGAAGGCTGCGGCAAAATATCATGTGGATGTTTTTGCGATGACCGAATTATTTACGCTGGACGATGAAGTCATCTATCGTGACGGAGCCTGGCAGCTGTCATATTGATCTTCAGGCTGAGTGTTTTTCAGCTGGTCGAGTCCGAGTTTTTACGTGCCCGTCAGGTTAGACTGGGCACACTTTTTATGGGTGGTTTTGACAGGCTCCTGTCAGGCTGCTTTTTCCCTTCGTGAAAGATGAGCATCATGACGAGCGCAGAACCCGCATTTAAAATTAAAACAGGTCATCTTCCGCTGCTACAGCTGCATATTCTGACCACCGAAATGACGAAGCTCAAAAAACAGCTGACGGAGCGCTTGAGTCAAACGCCTGATTTCTTCGCAAACACCCCGGTTGTGCTTGAACTGACGGCGATTGCGGGCTTAGGCGCCGGAATCGATTTTCGTGAACTGGTGTCGTTTATGCTCAAGCGTGGCATGTGTGCAGCGGGCGTGATTGGCGGTTCTGACGCTCAACGTGCCGCCGCCGTCAAGGCGGGGCTGGGACTTTTTTCGGATGTACCCGCCGTCAATGCCAGAAGGCGCGCCGAGGATCAGTCTTTTTCCGTCACCGGGCATTACGCGCCTGCATCGGCAGCAGAAATTGAGCTGCCGCCGGTTGTCGCTGAGACGCTCGCACCTCAGGAGGGGGCGCTGCCCGCACAGGTGCTGCGGCCAACGATGGTGATTGACAAGCCTGTCAGAACGGGCCAGCGTATTTATGCCGAAGGGGCTAATCTGGTGGTGTTGGCTATCGTCAATGCGGGGGCTGAACTGATTGCGGACGGCGATATTCACGTTTATGCCGCCATGCGAGGCAGGGCGATTGCGGGCGCCAGGGGCAATGAAACCGCGCGTATTTTCGTGCACGGACTGGAAGCTGAGCTTTTGTCGATCGCCGGTTGCTTTAAAGTATTTGAAGACGGAATTCCACAAAATGTACGGGGGCTGCCGGCTTATATTCATCTGGAAGGCTCCCGCCTGGTCATTTTACCCATGCTACACTGAGGTTGATTTTTATTTTCAGTGCGTTACAGGTAGAATCCCCATTATCACCAATTGATCAGGAAATGAAACGTGGCTAAAGTTATCGTAGTGACTTCAGGGAAGGGCGGCGTGGGGAAAACCACGACGAGCGCCAGTTTTTCGACAGGTCTGGCTATGCGCGGCAACAGAACCGTCGTGATCGACTTCGATGTAGGTCTGCGCAATCTCGATCTTATCATGGGGTGCGAGCGTCGCGTCGTGTACGATATTATCAATGTTATCAACGATGAAATCTCGCTCAAGCAGGCGCTCATCAAGGACAAAAATTGCGATAACCTGTACATTCTGCCGGCCTCCCAGACGCGTGACAAGGATGCGCTCAATATCGAAGGCGTCGAGCGTATCCTGAACGAGCTTAAGGAAACTTTCGATTATATCGTCTGCGATTCACCGGCAGGAATCGAGTTTGGCGCTTTCATGGCCATGTATTTTGCCGATGAGGCGTTGATCGTGACCAATCCTGAAGTCTCTTCGGTGCGTGATTCGGATCGCATCCTGGGGATACTCGCGGCCAAATCGAAGCGCGCTGTCGAAGGTCGGGAACCGGTCAGGGAACACTTGCTGGTGACACGCTATGACCCGAAACGCGCCAATGCGCGCGAAATGATGTCTGTGGCCGATATTCAGGAAATATTGCGGATCCCCCTGCTGGGGGTGATTCCTGAATCCGTGTCCGTGCTGCAAGCATCGAACTCCGGGATGCCTGTGATTCACATGGAAAAGAGTGATGTGGCAGAGGCTTATCGTGATCTGGTGGGGCGTTTCATCGGGGATGATTTGCCTATACGCTTTGTTGACGAAGAAAAGCTAGGTTTTTTAAAACGACTTTTGGGAGGGCGCTAAAATGGCCGTGATTTCTGGTTTGATTGACTACCTGCGTGGCACCGAGAAGAAAACGGCTGTCATTGCAAAGGAGCGCCTGCAAATTATTTTGGCGCATGAGCGAGCGGGACGCGGTTCGGATACGCCGGATTACCTGCCTGCACTGCAAGAGGAGTTGATGGCGGTGATCGCGAAATACATTCATGTAGATCGTGACTCGCTCAAGGTTCAACTGGAAAAACACGATCAGTACGATGTGCTTGAATTGAATATCATGCTGCCGGACAAAGTGAACAGCCGACTCTAACAGGCTGCTGTAAAACTATTACGCTCGCCGAGACTGCGTCAAAAAGTGACTCAAAATGCTCATTTACCACATGTAAACTCTGCTTTTTCGTCGATTTTTTTCCTTGCCTGTGCATCGCTCATAACGTTTTTCAGTAGCCTGCTAAGGTCGTCGGTTTTTTTCAGTGCTTCCATCCGGTTTCGTCAGGTGCCGTTTCAAAAAGTGTGCTGAACCTCTGCAAGACCATGGCATTGCTTTGACGTTCTGGAGGAAGCTTCGCTAATTGAAGAAATTGGCGAGCAGGCGACTAAGACGCCCCCCCTTTTTCTTGTCACGAACGATGTTGTCGATATTTTCCTTGACCTCTGCGACATAGGCCATGTCATCCCGCTTGATGTGATGTAAAAGCCAGGTGGTGAGCATCTCGTGAACATGATCTGCGACGTCTTCACCCGCTTTGTGGTCGGCCTGATACCTGGTCACACGTTTGATGAATGAGTCGTGAACCGCTTTGTGTGGCTTTGCAAATGCGTAGCCGGCTTCCTCCTGCAAGCTTTCTTCGAAAGCAAAGTGGGACATGGTGTAGTCAACCAGTTCATCCAGCACATGACCTACAGCTTCCCGACTGCCCTGTTCGATGGAGACTTCAAGCTCGTTGATGTAATCGACGATGCTCTTGTGCTGTTCGTCAATGATGTCGATCCCCGTGTTTAATTCACTTACCCATACAATTGCCATTTTATTTCTCCCTTCGACGCGGTGTGAAAGTAATGAAATGTTGATAGCGCGGAAATGTCATAATTATGCTTGACTTTTTTGCATTTTTACAGTGCGCCTAGTATCTATCAAGACTTGTTGTTTTGCAATTCAATCTTTGCACGTACAATACCTGAACCATGAATATCATCACTTTCCCGGCAAGCCCTTATCGCCTGCATCAGCCTTTCGAGCCTGCGGGCGATCAGCCGACGGCGATTGCGCAACTGGTCGAGGGTATCAACGATGGCCTGGCATTCCAGACGCTGCTGGGTGTGACAGGATCCGGCAAGACCTACACCATGGCCAATGTGATTGCGCGCTGCGGGCGTCCTGCGATGGTCATGGCGCCGAACAAGACGCTGGCGGCTCAGCTGTATTCGGAGTTTCGCGAATTCTTTCCCGAAAATGCGGTCGAGTATTTCGTCTCCTACTACGACTATTACCAGCCCGAAGCTTATGTGCCCTCGCGCGATGTATTCATCGAGAAGGATTCGGCGATCAACGAGCAGATCGAGCAGATGCGCTTGTCCGCCACTAAGGCGTTGCTCGAACGCGAGGACTGCATCATCGTCGCGACCGTCTCCGCGATCTACGGTATCGGCGATCCTGTAGATTACCACGGCATGATTTTGCATCTGCGCAATAACGAGAAGATGCACCAGCGCGATGTGATTAAACGCCTGATCGAGATGCAATACGAACGCAATGACATCGATTTTACTCGCGGCAGATTTCGGGTCAGGGGCGATGTGATCGACATCTTTCCGGCGGAGAGCAGTGAACTTGCCTTGCGCATTACCCTGTTCGATGATGAGGTGGAGACGCTGTCATTATTTGATCCGTTGACCGGCCATATCCAGCAAAAAGTGCCGCGCTATACCGTTTATCCGTCCAGCCATTACGTCACGCCGCGCAGTACGGTGTTATCGGCCATCGAGACCATCAAGACGGAGCTGGCTGAACGCATCGCATTCTACATACGCGAAAACAAACTGATCGAGGCGCAGCGCATCGAGCAGCGCACCCGGCATGATCTGGAAATGCTCGCCGAGATCGGCTTTACCAAGGGCATCGAAAATTATTCGCGCCACTTGTCAGGACGCAATCCGGGAGATCCGCCGCCGACGCTGCTCGATTATCTGCCGCCCAATGCGCTGATGTTCCTGGACGAGAGCCACGTGATGATTCCGCAGGTGGGAGCGATGTACAAGGGGGACCGTGCGCGCAAGGAAAATCTGGTCAACTATGGTTTTCGCCTGCCCTCCGCCATGGACAACCGCCCGCTGCGCTTCGATGAATTCGAACACATCATGCGCCAGAGTGTGTTTGTGTCCGCCACGCCATCGGTGTATGAGGCAGAACACGCAGCCCAGGTGGTCGAGCAACTGGTACGCCCCACGGGACTGGTCGATCCTGTCATAGAGGTGCGCCCGGCGATCAATCAGGTGGATGATCTGATGTCCGAGATCAATCTGCGCATTGCTGCGGGCGAGCGGGTGCTGGTGACGACGCTCACCAAACGCATGTCGGAAGATCTGACCGATTATCTGGGTGAGCACGGCGTCAAGGTGCGCTATCTGCACTCGGACATCGAAACGGTCGAGCGTGTCGAGATCATCCGCGACCTGCGTCTGGGGGTGTTCGATGTGCTTATCGGTATCAATCTATTGCGCGAAGGGCTGGATATACCGGAAGTGTCACTGGTGGCGATTCTGGATGCAGACAAGGAGGGCTTCTTGCGCTCCGAACGTTCGCTGATCCAGACCATCGGGCGTGCCGCGCGCCATCTGCATGGCAAGGCGATTCTCTATGCCGACAAGATCACCCCTTCGATGCGTCGCGCGATGGATGAAACGGAGCGCCGCCGCATCAAACAGCTCGCGCACAACGAAGCCTGCGGCATCACCCCGCAAGGCGTGAACAAACGCATCAAGGACATCATCGAGGGCACGTACCAGATAGATGATGCGCGCAGCCAACAAAAGGCTGTTCGCGAGCAGGAAAAATACCTGGCCATGAGTCAGGCACAAATCGCGCGCGAAATCAAACGGCTGGAAAAAGAGATGCTCCTGGCGGCAAAGAATCTGGAGTTTGAGAAGGCCACCGGCTTCCGTGACCAGTTGAAGAAGCTGCGCGAGAGCGTGCTGCTCTCGCCGTTATGACTCAGCAGTCTGTTAGTCTTGTTGCGTGTCCGGAGGGGTGATGTGCCAGATGCGTTCGGCATATTCGCGCACGGTGCGATCGCTGGAGAATTTTCCCATTCCGGCTACATTGAGAATGGCGCGCCGCGTCCACTCCTGCGGATCCCGGTACAGCAAACTTACCTTGTCCTGGCATTCGATATAGGCCGCGTAGTCGGCCAGCAGCAGGTACTGATCCCCTTTGTTTAGCAGCGCATCAACGATGCATTGATAGCGCGCCGGTTCATCGGGACAAAAATACCCGGATGCGATCATGTCCAGCGCCAGCTTCAGTTCGCTATTCTCCTGATAATAACTCACAGGATCATAACCCTCGCGGCGGCGCTCCTCGGCCCCCTCTGTGGTCAGGCCGAACAGGAAAAAGTGATCGTGTCCCACCTCATCGCGAATTTCGATGTTCGCGCCGTCCAGCGTGCCTATGGTGAGCGCGCCGTTGAGCGCGAGTTTCATATTGCCCGTGCCGGATGCCTCGGTTCCGGCCGTGGAAATCTGCTCGGATAAATCGGCGGCAGGCACGATGCGCTCGGCGCTGGAAACATCGTAATTCGGGATGAACACCAGCTTCAGCTGGTTTCCTATCCTTTGGTCGTTATTGACGACATCGGCGACATTGTTGATGAGCCGGATGATCAGTTTGGCCATCTGATATCCCGGGGCGGCCTTGCCCGCGATAATCACGGTGCGCGGTACGGTACGGGCGCCTGCGCAAATGCGATTGTACAAGGTGATGACGTGCAACACGTTGAGCAACTGTCGTTTGTACTCGTGGATGCGCTTGATCTGGATGTCGAACAGCGAATCCGGATTGATTTCGATGTGCAACTGCGAGTGTATCATTTTTGCCAGTCGCGCCTTGTTTGCCTGTTTGATTGCCCGGAACTGGTCCTGAAACTCGCTGTTTTCGGCATATTCGCGCAACTTTTTCAGCTGGTCGAGATCGGTCACCCAAGTCGTGCCGATGTTGGCCGTGATCAGGGCGGCGAGTCCCGGATTGGCCTGATTCAGCCAGCGGCGCGGGGTGATGCCGTTGGTCATGTTGACAATCTTGCCGGGCGTAATACGCTCGAAATCGGCAAAGATAGTGCGTTTCATCAGTTCGGTATGCAATGCGGCCACGCCGTTTACCGTGTGGCTGCCTATGATGGCCAGATGCGACATGCGCACGCGGCGCCCCTTGGTCTCATCGATGATGGACAACCGCCTCAGTAATTCGGTGTCGCCGGGGAACTGGTGCATCACCTGCTGTAAAAAGCGGTGATTGATCTCATAAATCACCTGCAAATGGCGCGGCAACAGGCTTTCAAACATGGCCACCGGCCAGGTTTCCAGCGCCTCGGGCATCAGCGTGTGATTGGTGTAGGAGAAGATGCGCATGCTTAATCCCCAGGCCACGTCCCAGCACAGCTTATGGACATCGACTAACAGGCGCATCATCTCGGCAATGGCAATGGACGGGTGGGTGTCGTTCAGTTGCACCGCGATCTTGTCGGGCAAGTGCGTCCAGCTGTCGGCATTTTTCTTGTAGCGATGCAACATATCCTGCAAAGAGGCGCTGACGAAGAAATATTGCTGCTTTAAGCGCAACTCGCGCCCCATCTCGGTCGAGTCGTCCGGATACAATACCTTGGAGAGGGTCTCCGAATCATTCTTGTCGGCAACGGCCTGAATATAGTTGCCCTGATTGAAATAACGCAGGTCAAAATCACGCGAGGACTTCGCGGCCCACAGCCTCATGTTGTTCACCGTCTTGCCGCCAAAACCCGGCACCGGCGTGTCGTAAGCCATGGCCATGACATTGTCTGTATCGACCCAGTGAAAATGCGGCGAACCATCCTCGTGTGTATATTTCACCACATGCCCGTGAAACTTGACCTGATACAGCACTTCGGGGCGAGCAAACTCCCACGGATTGCCATAACGCAGCCAGTTGTCAGGTTGCTCCACCTGAACGCCATTCTCGATGCGCTGGCGGAACATGCCGTATTCGTAACGGATACCGTAACCGTAGCAAGGCAAATCGAGGGTCGCCATGGAATCGAGGAAGCAGGCCGCAAGGCGCCCGAGTCCGCCGTTGCCCAGGGCGGCGTCCTCTTCGATTCCGGCTATCTTTTCCAGCTCCTGCCCAAAATCAAGGAGGGCGGCCGTAAACTGCTCATCGAGTTTCAGATTGAGCATGGCATTGCTCAGCGTGCGTCCCACCAGGAACTCCAGCGACAGGTAGTAAAGTCGCCTGGAATCGTGCTCGTAATAACGCTGCATGGTCTCCATCCAGCGCTCGACCAGGCGGTCGCGTACCACATGCGCGGTAGCCTGAAGCCAGTCGCGCGTGGTCGCGTTGACGGGAGATTTGCTGTTGGAATAAACCAAATGACTGGTGAGCGACGAGCTGATCGCCTCGATACTCACCCCGGCCTTCTGGTGTTGCGGGAACGCTTTGCTATTCATCCTGATTCCTCAGAAAATCCCTGAGTTGCCAGCAGTCAGAAGTGGGACAATCATGAGAGCCACGATGTTGATGATCTTGATCAGCGGGTTGATGGCAGGGCCTGCGGTGTCTTTATAAGGATCGCCCACCGTGTCTCCCGTGACGGCGGCTTTGTGCGCCTCCGAGCCTTTGCCGCCGTAGTTTCCTTCCTCGATGTATTTTTTTGCATTGTCCCAGGCACCACCGCCGGTGGTCATCGAGATCGCGACGAAGATGCCGGTGATGATGGTGCCGACCAGTACTCCGCCTAACGCCTGTGCGCCCAGCGTCAGCCCCACGACGACAGGAATGAAGACCGGCAGCAAGGACGGGATCAGCATTTCGCGGATGGCGGCTTTTGTCAGCATATCCACGCAGGTGCCGTATTCCGGCTTGCCCGTGCCCTCCATAATGCCTGGGATTTCCCTGAACTGGCGGCGTACTTCGACGACGACAGCGCCCGCAGCACGGCCGACCGCTTCCATGCCCATCGCGGCGAACAGGTAGGGAATCATGCCGCCTATAAATAAGCCGACAATGACCATGTGATCGGACAAGTCAAACAGCATGCGGGCATGGAAGTGGGCTTCGAGCGCGTGGGTGTAGTCGGCGAAGAGCACCAGGGCTGCGAGTCCTGCGGAGCCGATAGCATAGCCTTTGGTGACAGCCTTGGTGGTGTTGCCCACCGCATCCAGTGCATCGGTGACGACACGCACCTCATCGGGCAGACGAGCCATTTCGGCAATGCCGCCGGCGTTGTCGGTAATGGGCCCATAGGCGTCCAGCGCCACGATGATGCCGGTCATCGACAGCATGGACGTGGCGGCGATGGCGATGCCGTACAGGCCCGCCATCGCATAAGCGCCCATGATCGCAAGACACACGACCAGTACGGGGGCAGCGGTCGATTTCATCGAGACGCCGAGGCCTGCGATGATGTTGGTGCCGTGTCCCGTGGTTGACGCCTGGGCGATGTGGCGCACCGGCGCATACTCCGTGGCGGTATAGTATTCGGTGATCCACACCAGGGCTGCGGTCAGCAACAGGCCGATGACGGTCGCGCCGTACAGAGCGCCTACGCTGTACAACCCGTTATCTTTCATGATCCAGTCGGTTAACGGGTAGAAGGCGATCAGGGCCAGGGCTGCGGAAACAGCCAGTCCCCTGTACAACGCATTCATGATTTTTCCCCCCGGGCGCGCCTTGACGAAGAAGGTGCCGACAATCGAGGCGATGATGGAAAAACCGCCCAGTACCAGCGGATAAATGATGGCGTTCGTCCCCGCATTCGCCATCAGCAAACCGCCCAGCATCATGGTGGCGATGATGGTCACGGCATAAGTTTCGAACAAATCAGCCGCCATCCCGGCACAGTCGCCGACATTGTCGCCGACATTGTCGGCAATGACCGCAGGATTGCGCGGATCGTCTTCGGGTATGCCCGCCTCGATTTTCCCCACCAGGTCGGCGCCGACATCTGCGCCTTTGGTAAAAATACCGCCGCCCAATCTTGCGAAGATTGAAATCAACGATCCGCCGAATCCCAGTCCTACCAGGGCATGGGTCGCCTCGGCAGGCGCGGCGCCGATCCGGGTCAAAAAGGCATAGTAGCCGGCCACGCCGAGCAAGCCTAAACCCACGACCAGCATGCCCGTGATGGCGCCGCCCTTGAATGAAACGTCCAGCGCAGCGTTGAGGCCTTGTCTGGCTGCCTCCGCCGTGCGGATGTTGGCGCGCACCGACACGTTCATGCCGATGAATCCGGCAGCACCCGAGAGCAGGGCCCCGATGGCAAATCCGCTGGCGGTTTGCCAGCCTAAGGCTGTGAAGATGGTGATGAACAATATGACGCCGACTATGGCGATGGTCTGATATTGCCGTTTAAGATAGGCGGTAGCGCCTTCCTGGATTGCCGCTGCGATTTCCCGCATTCGTTCACTGCCGGTCGGGAGATTCAGAATCCATTTGATTGAAAACAGGCCATACAAGATTGCAACGATGGCGCACAACAGAGCAAAGTCCAGACCAGCTGACATGATTTTCTCCCTGAGTTTAACCGCTGAAATTAACTATCACTCGGTCAGCCTGTGCTGACGGCCCTTATCATAGCAGCATCCGAATGAAGTTATGTGCCGGTATTCGACGTATAATTAAGGCGGTTTTGACCGGCGTCAATTATACTATAGCGGTGTTCGGTTATTATCGCGCAACAAAATTACTGGGGGGGAAGAAGTATGGCTATCGAGTTATTCAATAACGGAACGCACTTATGCATGATGTTCGATGATTTGGCAGACGAGGGTGGTGATATTGCAGTGCAATCCAACCAGTTTCTGATCGTCGACAGCGGACATGGCGCGTTGATGGATCCGGGCGGTAACATGACATTCAACGGCTTGTTGATGGGGATGATGGAGCATTTTTCATCCAAAAAGATGGACTATATTCTGGCATCCCATGCTGATCCGGACATCATCGCGTCCGTGAATAAGTGGATGATTCATACGGAGTGCAAGGTCGCCATTTCAACCTTGTGGGCGCGTTTCGTGCCGCATTTTTGTACGGCAGGAAATACGGCGGGTCGTATTATTTCCATACCGGATCAGGGTATGAACTTTCCGTTGGGCAATTGCATCATCAAGGCGATTCCCGCACATTTTATGCATTCGGAAGGCAATTTCCAATTTTATGATCCGGTCAGCAAGATTCTGTTTTCCGGTGATATGGGCGCGTCTATCGTCTCTCATACCGATGCAGATACCCCGGTGACGGATTTTAACGCGCATCTGAAGTACATGGAAGGCTTTCACCGCCGCTACATGATTTCCAACAAGATTTGCCGCTTCTGGGTGCAAATGGTGCGACAGATGGACGTGGAAATGATCGTTCCGCAGCACGGGAAGTCATTCAAGGGCAAAAAGATGGTCAACCAGTTCCTGGACTGGATCGAGCAATTGCCATGCGGTGTTGATTTGATGACGCAGGACAATTATACCGTCCCCAAATAGCTTAAGCTCCATGCGTGCAGGCGTGCCGGTTTTACGCCTGTTCGAAAATCCCCGCCAGGATGCCGTAAACCGGCCTCCGGGTGCCGGTATCAGGGAATATGGGTCAGTGCAGCCAAACCGGCTGCGGCGATTTGTCCGTCCTCGGACGAGCGCACGCCGCTGATCCCCAGTGCGCCGACGACGGTACCGTCCATCAGCAGGGGTACGCCGCCTTCAGCCGGAATGACCCCCGGCAGAGCCAGATGTATCAGTCGCCCGCTCAGGACGGCATCTTCCGAGGTCTTGGTCGGACGCCGGAAGGCGATGGCAGCATGGGCTTTGGCAATGGCAGTATTGACACTGCCGAACTGGGTGTCATGGCTGCGTTGCAAATACAGCAGATGCCCGCCGTCATCCACTACCGCGATTACCACGCGCCACCCGCAGCGTCCGGCTTCCACATCTGCCGCTGCCGCAACGCGTTTGGCGTCTTCCAGTGTCAGAACAGGTTTACTTACCATCATTGCCCCGTCGTCAGTGCGGAGAATATGTTCGCGCAAATGACATCCACATCCCCCACGCCTGCAATTCTGACCGATTTTGGCGCGTTTGCCGGATCAAATTTTGCCCATGCCTGGTAATACTCGACCAGCGGTTTGGTCTGGTCGTGATAGACATTAAGACGTTTGACGACGGTCTCTTCTATATCGTCGGGGCGCTGTACCAGATCTTCACCTGTGACATCATCCTTGTCCGCAACTTTGGGCGGATTGAAAATGGTGTGATAGGTTCTGCCCGATGCCGGATGGACGCGTCGTCCGCTCATGCGATTGATGATTTCGCAGTCCGCTACGTCGATTTCCAGCACGTAGTCAATCGGTATGCCAGCATCCTTCATGGCCTGAGCCTGGGGAATGGTGCGCGGGAAACCATCGAACAGGAAGCCGTCTGCACAGTCCGCTTTCTTGATGCGCTCCTTCACCAGATTGATGATGATGTCGTCTGATACCAATCCACCTGCGTCCATGATGCTCTTGGCGGCAAGACCCAGCGGAGTGCCGGCCTTGACCGCCGCGCGCAGCATGTCGCCGGTCGAAATTTGCGGAATGTTGAATTTTTCCCTGATGTAGTTGGCTTGTGTGCCTTTACCTGCGCCCGGTGCGCCCAGCAGTATGACTCTCATTGTTAATCCTTTCCTAGTAAGTGGTGAGTCGTGAGTGGTCAGTGGTCAGTGTGCAGAACTACTCACAACTTACTACTCACCACTGACTGATTTTCAAATATTTCTCTTGCTGCTTGCAAATCCTGTTCCGTATCTACGCCGCCAGGCGGCGCATCTTGAGCGATCACCACGCCGATTTTGTAGCCATGATACAGCGCGCGCAATTGTTCCAGTGACTCATACTGTTCTATGACTGCCGGGGAGAGCTGTCCATATGCACGCAGGAAACCGGCGCGATACGCATAGATGCCGACATGTCGCAGTACAGGTAAGTCTGCGGGCAATCCTGCCCCTGCGGCGAAGGCATCGCGCGGATAGGGGATGGGCGCGCGGCTGAAATACAGCGCATGGCCATCCTTGTCCAGCACGACTTTGACGATGTTCGGGTTTCGCACCGAAGCTTCATCGTGAATCGCGTGGCATGCCGTAGCCATCGCACATTCAGGATGATCGTGCAGATGCTGTGCCACGGCGCGTATCAGGGCCGGGGGAATGAGCGGTTCGTCGCCCTGCACGTTGACCACAATGGTGTTGTCAGACCAGCCCAGCTTTTCCACGACCTCGATGATGCGATCCGTGCCGCTGCTGTGGCACTCGCGCGTCAGGCAAGCCTTGAAGCCGTGTTCATGCACGACGTTGGCTATCGCATGGTGGTCGGTGGCGATCCATATTTGCTGTGCGCCACTCATTGCGGCCTGCTCGGCGACACGCACCACCATGGGTTTGCCGGCAATATGCAGCAGAGGCTTGCCGGGCAGGCGGGTGGAGGCATGGCGCGCCGGAATGACGATGTGAAAGCCGGGTATGGCCGTGTCCTGCAAAACTTGTTTCAAAGCGCGTTGGCCTCTTCGGGTTCCAGTTTGCGTGCTTCATCGGCCAGCATGACAGGAATGCCATCGGCAATCTTGAATGCCAGACGATCCGCGCGGCAGATCAACTCCTGCTCCGTCTTGTGGTAGATCAGCGGGGATTTGCACAGCGGGCAGACCAGAATATCAAGCAGTTTAGGATCCATGACGGGAAATCTTTCGCAGTAGGTGGTGTATCAGGGCCGGGTCAATCTGGGTGTCCACACGCAACACCCAAAATTTTTCATCAGCGAATGCGGCGCATTTTACCGCATCTTTTTCTGTGAGGAGTAGTGCATCGCAATTGTCGAACGCAAGATCACAGGCTCGGTAGGGGTGATGGTCGGCAAATGCATGAGGGTTGATCTCAAGTCCCAGTCCTTTTAAGTGTTCAAAGAAACGTTGCGGGTGACCGATGCCCGCAACGGCATGCAGGCGCATCCCCTGAAAATCGGAGGCGCGGGCGGTTTTGTCCGGATGGATCAGGTTGTGGAAAATGTCGCCTGACAATTGCATCAAATATTGGGGAGCGTCACAGGAGATGGCTACGCCGCCATTGACGACGATCGCATCCACGGTTTTGAGTCGCGACACGGGTTCTCGCAGCGGCCCTGCCGGGAGCAGGTAGCCATTGCCGAAGCGGCGTGCGCCGTCGACGACGCAGATTTCCATATCGCGCTGCAAGCGGTAATGTTGCAATCCGTCATCGCACAGCAGCACATCGCATTGAGGATACGCCATTAGCGCGAGCTTCGCGGTGGCCGCGCGATCAGTCCCCACCCAGACGGGGCATATTTTTCGCCGGGCCATCAGCAGCGGCTCATCCCCCACTTGCTGTGCAGTGCTGTTCTCTGTGACGGGCTGTCCTTGTGCCGTGCCACCGAAGCCTCGGCTTACAACAGCCGGGTGATAGCCGCGATCGGTCAGCTGTTGCGCAAGGCTCAGGGTGAGGGGGGTTTTCCCGGTGCCGCCTACGCTGATGTTGCCGATGACCACGACGGGCATCGGCAGGCGGTAACTGTCCAGGATATGGCGGCGGTAGAGGGCGCGGCGTATGGCTGACAGCCACCCGAACAGCCAGCTAGCTGGCCGCAGTATCAGGTGCAGCGGACTTTTTCGATACCAGTATTGTTCCAGTCCGGCCATGAGGTAATCCTAGAAAAGCACGCTGTCCACGAAATACACGAAAACACTAAAAATTCGAAGGGATGCCACGCCTTGCATTGTCACTCGACAGGTGAGCAATTGCATTCATGTCGCCTGTTGATTCGTGGCTTTCGTGGATGAAATTGTTTCCAGGGTTAGTTGGCTTCGTTTTGTGTGGCGAAAGTGATGCGGCCAAAGCCTGCCTGCCTTGCCGCTTCCATCACATTGATCACGGCCTGATGCGGGGTTTTTGCATCCGCATTGATCACAATGGTAGGATCCGTTTGTGTGTCGGCCGCCTTCTTGAGTGAGGAGGCCAGCTCGGTTATGCCCGTGTAATTGAGTCCGGCATTGTTGATCGCGTAGTGAGCGGTGGCATCAATCGACACATTGATGGGCAGCGGTTGCTCGGCGCCGGGTTGCCCGCCTGCCTGGGGCAAGTTGATCTGTAATTCTGAATATTTCGCATAGCTGGTGGTGACCATCAGAAAAATCAGGATCACCAGCAGCACGTCTATCATCGGAATCAGATTTATTTCCGGTTCTTCACGGGTGCGTCCACGTTGAAAATTCATCGTAGGCTAACTCCTGCGCTCGCCATGCACGATTTCGACCAGTTTGATGGCCTGTTGCTCCATTTCGATGGTCAGGCTGTCGACCTGAGCGCGAAAATGACGATAAAAAATCATGCTGGGAATGGCGACGATCAGCCCGAACGCCGTGTTATACAGCGCAACTGAAATCCCGTGAGCCAGTACGGCCGGGCTGTTGCCGGCCACGGTCTGTGCGCCGAAAATTTCGATCATGCCCACCACCGTTCCGAACAAGCCCAGCAGCGGGCTGATAGAGGCTATCGTGCCCAGGGTGGTGAGAAAGCGCTCAAGATCGTGAGTGGCCGCACGCCCGGCTTCCTCGATGGATTCTTTCATGATTTCCGGCGTGGCCTTGATGTTTTTCAGGCCAGCGGCGAAGATGCAACCCAGGGGAGAGTGCTTGTTCAGTTTTTCCAGCATGCCATCGCTGACGCCGCGCTGAGCCAGTTCCTTGATGACCTCATCGAGCAACCCTTGCGGCGCTATGCGACTGCGGCGCAAATAGACGAGTCTTTCTGTAATCAGGCCAACGGCTACGATGGACGCAAAAATTAAAAACCAAATCGGCCAGCCAGCCGCTTCTACGATTGCAATCACGCGAATTCTCCAAATATGCTTAAATTGCGAAGACGCTGAGGTGTCAGGCATGTTTATGCGCAACGGTTAGTGTGTTCAGCGCTTCCGAAGTTGCAACTGTAGCCTGTCGGGGCGGGTTGAGCAAGATTTCTCGGTATCTTCAATGCCTGGCGCTGGCTAATCCCCCGTTATTAAAGAGTATTTTTGTTTACCCACAGTATCTGTGGATAACTCTGTGGATAAGGCTGGGGATTAAGCCTTTAGAGCGGTGAGCTGTAAGGGTTTTTCTTATCCTGCCTATTTTTTGTTATTTAAAAAAACACCAAAAAAACAATGAGTTATCGTAAGTGTGATGGTTTTGTGACAGCAGGCAGGCCGCAATGCACCGTATTGTCTGGCTTTGTGAATAATTCCGGATTGTCAATATGTATGTAGATCTATTTTTTGAGAAGATGCCACGTGTGCTCAGAGTGACTGAACTTACGCGCGCAATTAACGAGTTGCTGGAAGGGAATGTTCCTCCGTTGTGGGTGCGCGGAGAAATATCCGGTCTGGTGAAGGCCGCTTCCGGTCATTGGTACTTTGTGCTCAAGGATGAGCAGGCGCAGGTGCGCTGTGTGATGTTCCGGCACAAGAACCCGTCGCCGGACAAGAATATCGCCAACGGCACACAGGTCGAAGTGCTGGCAGTCGCCACGCTTTATGAGGCGCGCGGTGATTTTCAGCTGAACGTGGAGCAGCTGCGTCCGGCCGGATTGGGGGTGCTGTACGAGCAATTTGCAAAACTCAAACAGAAGCTCGAAGACGAGGGCTTGTTTGCCGCTGCGCATAAACGCGCCTTGCCGGCCTTCCCCCGGCGCATCGGCATCATTACCTCTGTTCATGCAGCAGCGCTCCGCGATGTGCTGACCACCCTGAAGCGGCGCCTGCCCGGCGTGCCTGTCGTGCTGTATCCGGCTCCCGTTCAGGGTGCCGGGAGCGCCGAGAAAATCGCGTCCGCTATCCGGATTGCCGGGCAGCGCGGCGAATGCGACGTTTTGATCCTCTGCCGAGGAGGGGGCAGCATCGAGGATCTGTGGGCGTTCAACGAAGAAGTCGTCGCGCGTGCCATTTATGACAGTCCTGTTCCGATTGTCAGTGGCGTGGGACACGAAACCGATTTTACGATCGCGGATTTTGTGGCCGATGAACGTGCGCCCACACCGACTGCCGCCGCCCAGCGTGTCGTGCCGGACCGGCATGCCCTGATGCAAGGATTGCGCGATATTGCCCGGCATTTGCTCAGAGCTCAGCGCAACAGGGTGCAAAACGCCATGCAGTCGGTGGATTATTTGCAGCGTCGCCTGATTCACCCCAGTCGGCAACTGGCGAATCATTCGCAGCATCTTGACCAACTGCGACAGCGCCTTATGCGCAGCTATGCTATGCGCCTGCAACAACAGCAGTATTTGTGCCAGTCTTATGCGCGCAGATTGAGCGGTAGCGACTTTCACCGTCTGCGAGATAAACAGGATCATCTGGCCGGGCGCTTGTGCATGGCCATGCAAAACGAACAAAACCGTCAGCAGGCGAACATGGATGCGCTGGCCCAACACCTTGCACTGCTCGACCCAAAACAGGTTCTGCGCCGTGGCTATAGTCTGGTTCAGGATGAGAGCGGTCGCCTGGTATCCGGTATCCGGCAGTTGACGGCGGGCGATGAGCTGCGCATTACCCTGGCCGAAGGCTGGGTGCGAACAAAAGTGATGCAACTGGGCGAGTGAAAGTTTACAACGCCTCTTGCATCGGCATATATATCAGGTAGAGTGAAAAAATAATCTGGTCGGTCGGGCTCATGGCAACCCTGATCACACTACCTGGCTTTTGAGGAATTAGAATGAAACTGAGTTTATGGCCCACGCCTTTTTATTGTAAATTTATCGACGATCTCGAAGCTTTCGACAGCGAGCCATGCCTTGTGGTGATGAACGATGATCGCCAGTTGTTCGGCGATTTGACGAATTTTTCCCCCGAAGAGGGACTCGTCGAGATTCTCCCCTTTAACGGGGTGATCTCCCGCCCCAGACTGGAGGAGGTCAATTATCTGAGTCTGTTGCATCCGGTCCGCCTGAAAAAAATCAAGGGCCTGGGCAGCGATATTTACTCGGAATCATTTGACCCCATTGAAAAACAGGATTTTTTCATCGTATTTGGCAATGACAAGGAACTGGCAGGAGAGACGATAGGTTTTGTGTCAGGTGAAACGGGACTTTACCTGTTCATCGTACAAACGACAGGCGCGGTGATCCGTTGTTTTATTCCCGCCGCATCGATCAAACGTTATGAAATAGGCAAAAAGATCGGCCAGCTGCTGATCGAAAACAAGATCGTCACCGCTCAGGAAATCGATTCCGGGCTGGAAAAACAGGCCAGTTTGCGCAGCCAGCGGCTGGGGGATTATCTGACCAGCGAGCAGATCGTCACGTCGGATCAATTGCTGGCTGCCCTGAGCCGCCAGTCGGGTACGGTCATGAAGCTGGGTGACATGCTGGTCCATGAAAAGCTGATTACCCCGGAAATATTGCAAGAGGCGCTGGCCAAACAGCGCACGGCAAAAAAATCTGCCCTGGGCGAAATTCTGGTCGGCATGGGGGTGGTGAACGTGTCGGTTATCCAGGGCATGCTGGCCAAAAAAATGGGCATTCCTCTTGTGAATGTCCGGAAATTTTACGTTGACCCGTTGACCTTCCGTCTGGTACC
This sequence comes from Gallionella sp., assembly GCA_028707275.1. Taxonomy (GTDB): domain Bacteria; phylum Pseudomonadota; class Gammaproteobacteria; order Burkholderiales; family Gallionellaceae; genus Gallionella. Next base: position 74,560 of record JAQTUP010000006.1, read on the forward strand.
GATCAATTTTATCGTCAAGCATGTCATTTTGCCGCTCTACCATACCGATAACACGCTGGTGGTGGCGATGGAGAATCCGCTGGTGTGGGAACACCTGAACGAGTTGCGCGTGATCACCAATCTGGCGGTCGTGCCTGTTATGGCGAACCGGGAGGATATTCTTTCGGTGATCAACGAGTTGCGAACGGACAAGACGAGTCGGCAGAAAATTGATGAACTGGCCATCGGCATGACATTCGATGCCGCAGAAGAGGCCCCGGAGGAGGGCGTTGCCGAAACGGATAATACGCTGGTAGGCCTGGTCAACAAGATGATGATGGATGCGTACAATCAGGGGGTGTCTGATATTCATATCGAGACTTATCCGGGTAAGCGCAACACGCAGGTGCGGTTTCGCAAAGATGGCGTGATCAGCAAGTATTTCGAATTTCCGCCGGCCTTCAGAAAAGCGCTTCTTTCGAGAATCAAGATCATGGCGAAACTCGACATATCCGAGCGACGTCGTCCACAGGACGGGAAAATCGAACTCAAGCTGAGCCAGGATGAAAAAGTCGAATTCCGTGTGGCGACGATCCCTACCGCGAACGGGCTAGAAGACGCCGTCATGCGCGTGTTGGCGGGCGCGAAGCCCATCCCGCTGGACAAAATAGGTTTGCCGCCTGACGTGTTGTCAAGAATCAGGGAACTGGTGGCCAAACCTTATGGCCTTTTTCTGATATGCGGGCCGACAGGCTCGGGAAAAACCACATCCTTGCATTCCGTTTTAGGTTTCATCAATGCGCCGGACCGTAAAATATGGACGGCTGAAGATCCCATCGAAATCACCCAGGAGGGCTTGCGACAGGTTCAGGTCAATGCGGCTATCGGCTGGACGTTTGCGGCCGCGATGCGCAGCTTCTTGCGCGCGGATCCCGATGTGATCATGGTCGGTGAAATAAGGGATGCCGAGACGGCTAAAATTGCCGTTCAGGCTTCCCTGACCGGGCATATGGTGTTTTCTACCCTGCACACCAACAGTGCGGCCGAGAGCATGGTCAGATTGCTGGACCTGGGGATGGATCCGTTCAATTTTTCAGACGCGCTGGTAGGCGTCCTGGCTCAACGTCTGACACGGCGGTATTGTCATTCGTGCAAGGAAAGCTATACGGCAACTGACGAGGAAATCCAGAGTTTGGCAGAAGAATATTGCGCCGGAACGTCTTTTTCTGTGGTTGAAATCATCGCGGCATGGAAAAAAACCTACGCCAATCAGGCAGGACAATTTACACTCTGCAAGCCGCGAGGATGCCGTGATTGCGAGGAGACGGGTTTCAAGGGGAGACTGGGTTTGTATGAGTTTTTAGAAGCGACGGCACCCGTCAAGAAGCTGGTCCAACACCGCGCGACGGTTGAGGTATTGCAGGCCACCGCCCAGGAGCAGGGGCTGCGCACCTTAAAACAGGCCGGCATCGAGCTGGTGCTGCAAGGGCTGACGAATATCAACCAAATCAGGAATGTCTGTAATTAGCCCGCAGCAGAGTACGCCTGTGCGCCGGACCAGAAAAGTTGAAGCATTCGTGCAGGACGCGTTAAAATCCGCGCCCTCCTATCTTAATCTCTTGGGCTTTTGGCCGGGAACCACTTAATGAAACTTTGTCTGGCTTGCCAAAAACCTTTTGCCGGGTCCGGTTGGGAATGTCCCGCTTGCGGCAGTGAACCGCTGCTGCGTGACGGTTATCTCGCATTCGCACCCGAATTGGTGATACAAAATGACGGTTTTAATCCTGAAACATTCAGGCGCTACGCGGAAGTGGAGGCGGGGCATTTCTGGTTTGTCGGACGCAATGCCATTCTGAGCGATTTTCTGCCCCGGTATTTTTCACAGGCCGAAAAAATTCTCGAAATCGGCTGCGGCACGGGTTTTGTGCTCGCCAATACCCGCAGCCTTTATCCGTCAGCGCAACTTTGCGGCAGCGATATTTTTACCGAAGGACTGGATTTTGCCAGGCAGCGTGTGCCGGGAGCCTCGCTGTTTCAGATGGATGCTTGCCATATTCCGTATCGGGAAGAGTTCGATCTGATCTGCGCTTTCGACGTGCTCGAACATATCGAAGATGACAGGGGGGCGCTCGCGCAAATGTATCTGGCCTGTCAAAAGGGCGGGGGGCTGATACTCACCGTTCCCCAGCATCGCTGGTTGTGGAGCAGTACCGATGATTATGCGCATCACAAGCGCCGTTATACGCGGAAAGAACTGGTGGCCCGTGTCCTGGACGCCGGTTTCAGGGTCGAATATGCAGGCTCCTTTGTGTCCCTGCTCTTGCCTGTGATGTTGGCCTCCCGTCTGTTGCAGAAATCGGCAGACGCCGCAGACCAGATGGATGCCGGATTCAAGATCGGAAAATTGGCCAATCGCCTGCTGGGCGGGGTGATGAAGCTCGAACGCTGGTTGATCGCGCAGGGTGTTTCCTTCCCGCTGGGAGGTTCGTTGTTGCTGGTCGCAAGAAGGGGGCAGGATGAATAAAATATCAGGGAAACAGTTCTGGTGGCTGGTTACGGCAATTGCGCTCATCTGGTTCGCCAATCTGGAATACCGGACTTTGATCAAACCGGATGAAGGGCGCTATGCCGAAATCCCCCGCGAGATGGTCTCCACGGGCGACTGGGTCACGCCACGGCTGAACGGCCTTAAGTATTTCGAAAAACCCCCGCTGCAATACTGGGCAACCGCTGCGGCCTACACCGTGTTCGGCGAACATCAATGGACGTCGCGCCTGTGGGCGGGACTGACGGGCTTTGCGGGTTTGTTTCTGGTGTGGTTTGCCGGGATGCGCCTGTTCGGGCGCGAGGCGGCAAGCTACGCGGCTTTGCTCTTGTCGAGCAGCATGCTGTATGTGCTGATGGGTCATATCAATACGCTGGATATGGGGGTGACGTTTTTTATCACCCTGGGTATTTTTGCCATGCTGCTGGGGCAGTCCGAGGCGGATATTAAAAAGCGGCGCAACTGGATGCTGCTGGCCTGGGCGGGCATGGCGCTGGCTGTGATGAGCAAGGGGCTGATGGGAATCATCCTGCCGGGCACGGCGGTGTTTATCTATTGCATGGTGCAGCGGGATTTTACCGTTTTAAAGCGCATGCACTGGCTGCCCGGCATCGCGGTGTTTTTGCTGATTACCGCGCCCTGGTTTTATCTGGTGATGCAGGCTAATCCCGAGTTTTTCGATCGCTTCTTCATCTACGAGCATTACACGCGCTTTACGACCAAGGATCTGGGGCGCTATCAGCCCTGGTATTACTTCGTGCCGGTGTTGCTGGCGGGAGCCCTGCCCTGGACTGTGCTGTTGTTCGATGCCATGTTTCGCAGCGCATTCGCCGCCCCTGGCGAGTCCAGGGACGCCGGTGAGGGCAAGCCTTTTAATGCGGGACGATTCCTGTTGATTTGGGCGGTGTTCATCTACGGTTTCTTCACTATTTCAGGCTCCAAACTGCCGTCCTATCTGTTGCCGATGTTTCCCGCGCTGGTGTTGTTGATGGGGCGTCGCATTACACAGATGCGTGAACGGGTTCTGTTCTGGCAAATAGCGGTGGTCTTGCCGGTCGCCCTGTTGTTCCTGGTGCTGGCGGTGAATGTAGGCAAGTTTGCCGATACGGCGAATCAGATCGAGCTGTATCCGGATTACAGTGCCTGGCTGATTGCGGCATCGTTGATATTGCTCTCGGGGCTGTCGGGGGGAATGGCACTGCTGTGGCGCGCACAAAAGCCTGCCGCTGTGCTGGTGATTGCGCTGACGATGTTGCTGGCAACCCAGATTGGCGTTTCAGGCTATAACACCATCGCTCGCGAGCGTTCTGCCAAACATATCGCGGAGGCCATTCGATCCCAGGTGAGCCCATCGGTGCCGTTCTATTCGGTATTGACCTATGAGCAGACGCTGCCATTTTATCTCAAACGCACCTTTACACTGGTGCAGTATCAGGACGAAATGGGCTTTGGCATCAGGCAGGAACCCGACCGCTGGGTGCCGACCCTGGACGCCTTCGCCAAAGTATGGGCGGCACAACCCGAGGCCTGGGCGATCATGCCGACATATGTTTATCCGCAACTACAACAACAAGGATTGGCCATGAAGATTATCTTTGAAGATACGCAGCACACCGTGGTAAAAAAACCATGAATCTGGTCAGTTTCAGTCTGATTATGGCAGGGGTGATGCTCAATGCGGCCGCACAGATATTGATGAAGACAGGCACCAATTCGATAGGCTATTTTGCTTTCAGTGTCGAGAATATTTTGCCTGTCGGCTGGAAACTGGCGACCGAGCCGCATATCATCGGTGCGATGTGTTGCTACGTGCTGGGTGTGGTGATCTGGATACTGGCGCTCTCCCGCGTGCAGGTCAGTATTGCCTATCCTCTGTTGTCGATGGGTTATGTGGTCAATGCGCTGGCGGCCTGGTATCTGTTCAACGAATCCTTTAATCCTGCCAAGGTGATCGGCATGGGCGTCATTATTCTCGGTGTCATCATTATTTCGCGGGCTTGAATCATGAATACTTTTCTTCCTTTTTCCAAACCCACAATTGACGAGGCGACGATCGCCTCCGTTGCCGATACGCTGCGTTCCGGCTGGATCACCAGCGGCCCCAAGGTGGCGGAGTTCGAACAGAAATTGTCCGATTATTTTGGCGGACGTTTTGTGCGCACCTTCAATTCGGGTACCTGTACCATGGAGATTGCGCTGCGCATCGCCGGAATAGGGCCGGGGGATGAAGTCATTACCACGCCGATCTCGTGGGTGGCGACCGCCAACGTGATACTCGAAGTGGGCGCAACCCCTGTTTTTGCCGACATTGACCCTGTCACGCGCAATATCGATCTGGACAAGGTGGAGGCGGCGATCACGTCCAAAACCCGTGCGATCATCCCCGTTTATCTTGCCGGTCGCCCGCTGGACATGGACAGGTTGTATCGAATAGCGGCTCAATACAAGTTGCGCGTCATCGAAGATGCGGCGCAAGCAATCGGTTCCACCTGGCAGGAAAAGCCCATCGGCAGCTTCGGCGATTTCGTCTCATTCAGCTTTCAGGCCAACAAGAATATCACCACTTCCGAAGGGGGCGCTCTGGTGCTCAACAACGCCGAGGAGGCGGCGTTAGCAGAAAAGTATCGCTTGCAGGGCGTCTCCCGCAGCGGCTGGGACGGTATCGATGTGGACGTGCTGGGTGGAAAATACAACATGACCGACATCGCGGCCGCCATAGGTCTTGGGCAATTCGCACAACTGCCCGCCATCACCTTGCACAGGCGCAAACTTGCACAGCATTATTTCGCCACCCTGGGGGCCGATTTTGAGGCGAATACCGGCGCGCAACTGCCGCCTGCTGATTTCGAGTCTACCAACTGGCATCTGTTCCAGATCGTGTTGCCGGACACCATCACGCGTCCTGATTTCATGGCGCAGATGAAAGAACGCAATATAGGCATCGGCTTCCATTACGCGCCCATCCACCTGTTCACGCTTTATCGTGAGCGTGGCTTCAGGGAGGGGATGTTCCCGGTTGCCGAACGGGTCGGACGCCAGATCGTCTCGTTGCCGATGTTCTATGCAATGACCCTGGCCGATGTCGAGCGCACCTGTGCGGCAATGAATGAGGTGCTGGCGAAATAGCAGGGCGGTGGCGGGTTAAATAATGCCAGGATTTCGCTATCCGCCCCCTGTGCGGTAGAATGCAGCCTATGAATACCATACAACTTTCCGTCATCATTCCGGTGTACAACGAAGAAGAGGGTTTGCAGACCTTGTTCGACCGGCTGTATCCGGCGCTCGACAAACTGGGCATCAGCTTCGAGATTGTTTTTATTAACGATGGCAGTCGCGACCGCTCGGCGGCAATTTTGCGCGAACAATTTCAGGCGCGCCCGGATGTCACGCGCGTGGTGCTGTTCAACGGCAATTTCGGCCAGCATATGGCGATCATGGCAGGGTTCGAGCAGTCGCGCGGGCAGCGCGTGGTCACGCTCGACGCCGACTTGCAGAACCCGCCAGAAGATATCGGCCTGTTGCTGGCCAAGATGGATGAGGGGCACGATTACGTCGGCTCGATCCGCCGCCAGCGCAATGACAGCTGGTGGCGTCATGTCGCATCGCGTGCCATGAATAATCTGCGCGAACGCATCACCCGTATCAAGATGACCGATCAGGGCTGCATGTTTCGCGCCTACGACAGGGTCATCATCGAGGCGATCAACAGCTGCCACGAGGTGAATACCTTTATCCCCGCGTTGGCTTACAGCTTTGCGCGCAATCCTGCCGAGGTGGTCGTGGGGCATGACGAACGCATCGCCGGTGAATCGAAATATTCGCTGTACAGTCTGATACGCCTGAATTTTGATTTGATGACAGGATTTTCGCTGGTGCCGTTGCAGATGTTTTCCATGGCAGGCATGCTGACCTCGGTCATCTCAGGGTTATTCTTCATCCTGCTGGTGGTGCGCCGCCTGGTGATAGGACCCGAGGCGGAAGGCCTGTTCACCTTGTTCGCGCTGGTGTTCTTCATGATAGGCATCACCTTGTTCGGCATCGGTCTGTTGGGAGAATATGTAGGGCGCATCTATCAGCAGGTGCGCCACAGACCGCGCTATCTGGTCGAAGCGGTGCTTGAAAAGCAGGATGCAGGAGCCAGGATTCAGGATCCAGTTAAAAACGGAGCGGCGGGTCTATGAGTACGCAGCACCATAAAGAGGGAGCGGTGGTTTTTTCTGAATCCGCAATCCCCAATCCGCAATCCGCAATCGTCTTTGCCTACCACAACGTCGGTGTGCGTTGTCTGTCCGTGTTGCTCGCGCACGGTGTAGAGGTACAACTCGTGGTTACGCATCAGGACAACCCCAACGAAAACATCTGGTTTGACAGTGTTGCCGAACTGGCCGCACTGCACGATATTCCTGTCATCGAGCCTGCCAATCCGAATGATGCAGAAGTGCTTGAACGGATCCGCGCCCTGCAGCCGGACTTTTTCTTTTCGTTTTATTATCGTGAGATGTTGAAAGCGCCCTTGTTAGCCGTCCCGAAACAGGGGGCGCTGAACATGCACGGCTCCTTGCTGCCGAAATACCGTGGCCGCGTACCGGTGAACTGGGCGATCATTCGCGGCGAGAGTGAAACGGGTTCCACCTTGCATTACATGACCGAGAAGCCTGACAATGGCGACATCGTGGCGCAGCAGGCCGTGCCCATCCTGCCGGACGACACCGCGCTCCAGGTATTTCAGAAAGTGACGGTCGCGGCGGAAATGGCATTGAACCGGGCGCTCCCGGCATTGCTGGCAGGCACAGTGCAGGCTGAAAAGCAGGATCTGACCAAGGGCGCCTATTTCGGCGGGCGCAGCGCAAAAGATGGCGTGATTGACTGGCAGCAAAGCGCACAGGACATCCATAATCTGGTGCGCGCTGTCGCGCCTCCTTATCCTGGGGCGATGACGCAGCTGATGGGGCGTCCGATGCGCATCCTGCAGACGCTCGTCACCGGATGCACGGTGACAGGTGAAAAGCCCGCGTTTTATATCAAGCCGGGCGAGGAGGCGCGCGCCTACGCGATTTGTGCCCGGGGTGTGTTGCGGGTCGTGCGTTTTGAACTGGATGGCATCGAGATGAGCGCTGCAGAATTTGCCGGGCAGTACGGCACGGAGAGATTTGAGTTTTAGTAGTCCCCTCTCCCGCTGGCGGGAGAGGGGCAGGGAGAGGGGCTAAAGATTCCACCCCCACCCCGGTTCTCCCCCTTCCAGGGGGAGGGACAGTTTGAATTTAATTGTTAAGGAAATTTTGATGAAAAAAGTATTGATCCTCGGTGTAAACGGCTTTATCGGCCATCATTTGTCTAACCGCATTCTGGCTACCACGGACTGGGAAGTCTACGGCATGGACATGAGCACCGATCGTATTTCTGATCTGATCGGCCACGAGCGCTTTCATTTTTTCGAGGGCGATATCACCATCAACAAGGAATGGGTTGAATATCACGTCAAAAAATGCGACGTCATCCTGCCTCTGGTAGCGATTGCGACGCCATCGACTTATGTCAAACAGCCACTGCGCGTATTCGAACTGGATTTCGAAGCCAATCTGCCTATCGTTCGTGCGGCGGTGAAGTACGGCAAGCATCTGGTATTTCCGTCCACTTCCGAAGTGTACGGCATGTGCCACGACGAGGAATTCGATCCTGAGGAATCGGAACTGATCTGCGGCCCGATCAATAAGCCGCGCTGGATTTATTCCTGCTCCAAGCAATTGATGGATCGCGTGATCTGGGGCTATGGCATGGAAGGGCTGAATTTTACCCTGTTCCGTCCGTTCAACTGGATCGGTGCGGGTCTGGACTCCATCCATACGCCCAAGGAAGGCAGTTCGCGCGTCGTCACGCAATTTTTGGGGCATATCGTGCGCGGCGAGAATATATCTTTGGTGGATGGCGGGCAGCAAAAACGCGCATTTACCTATGTCGATGACGGCATTGAGGCGCTGATGAAGATCATCGCCAACCAGGACGGTATTGCCACAGGCAAGATTTACAACATAGGCAACCCGGTCAACAACTTTTCGATACGCGATCTGGCTGACATGATGCTGAAGCTGGCGAACGAATATCCTGAATACAGCGAAATGGCGCAGAAAGTGAAGATCGTCGAGACGACTTCTGCGGCTTATTATGGCAAGGGTTATCAGGATGTGCAAAATCGTGTGCCCAGAATTACCAATACTTGCGAGGAGTTAGGCTGGCAACCTGTCATCAACATGGCTGACACCTTGCGCAATATTTTCGATGCCTATCGCGGTCAGGTCGGCGAAGCTCGCAAACTGATGGACTAAAAACAGGATCCGTGATTCAGGAATCGGGATTCAGCTAAAAACTGGGTTGCCTGCATCCTGCATCCTGCATTCTGCATCCTGCATCCTGATATGAAACAACTCGCCTTAAAAATTGACGTGGACACTTATCGCGGTACCCGCGAGGGAGTGCCGCGTCTGGTCGAAGTGTTGCAGCGCCACCATGCGCAGGCGACTTTCTTTTTTACCCTGGGGCCCGATCACATGGGGCGCGCCATCAGGCGCGTGTTTCGCCCCGGCTATTTGAAAAAAGTATCCCGCATGTCGGTCGTCGAACATTACGGCATCAAAACCTTGTTGTATGGCACGCTGCTGCCGGCTCCCGATATAGGTCGAAAATGCGCAGATATTATGCGGGGGGTGAAGGAGGCGGGCTTTGAGGTGGGTATTCATTGTTACGATCATATTCGCTGGCAGGATTATGTTGCTGACAAGGACGCCGAATGGACGCGGCGCGAGTTACAGCGCGCGGTGGATCGCTATACCGAGATTTTTGGAGAAGCGCCAGGCGCACATGCCGCAGCAGGTTGGCAGATGAATCGTCATGCGCAGCGTTTGATGCAGCGCATGGGATTTGACTACAGTTCGGATACGCGCGGCACACATCCCTTCATCCCAGTCTGGCATGCCGAGATCATTGCCTGTCCGCAACTGCCCACCACTTTGCCTACGCTGGACGAGCTGATCAACCGCGATGGCATTACCCTGGATAACATTGCGCAACATGTTTTGCAGCTCACGGCCGATGCGCCCTCAACGGGTCATGTTTACACTTTGCACGCCGAACTCGAAGGGGGGAAGTGGATGCCCGTTTTCGAGCAGCTGTTGCAAGGCTGGCAGGAACAGGGTTATGAGCTGGTATCCTTGCGACAATATCTTCGGGGATTAAAAGCGCAGGCCTTGCCTCGCCACGAAGTGGTCATGCGTGAAATCGAGGGGCGCATCGGTTTGTTTGCCGTACAGGGCGAGCGGAACTGATTTTCACTGGCCTGTTCGTTAAGGAGCAATCAAAAAGCACGCTTAGGCGTGCTTTTTGATTGCGGGTACTAACTTGACGGAAATAAAAAAGCACGCCGAAGCGTGCTTTTTTGTTGATACAGGCTGATTAAGCCTTGTTGCCGCCGCGATTGCCGCCGAAAGCAGGACGGTTGTTGCCGCCGAAGCTTGGACGATCACCGCCGTCACGACGCGGAGCGCCGCTGTTGAAGCCGCCACCGTTGCCGCGAGGTGCATTGCCGAAGCTGCGTTCCTGGCTGCGAGGCTGTTGTGTCTGGCCGCCGAAAGCCGGGCGAGCCTGGCCGCCGAAGCCTGCGCCTTCGTTGCGAGCAGGATGACTGTGACGGCTGTCCGGTGCGCTGTGATGGAAACCTGCGCCGCCGTTGTTGCCGTTGCCGGCGAATGCCGAGCTGCGATTGCCGCCGCCGAAACCGCCACTGTTACCACGGTTACCTGCATATCCGCCACCGCTGTTGCCGCCGCCGAAGCCGCCGCCATTGCCGCGTGAAGGACCGTTGTTACCGCGTGGACGATCGGAAGAAGGGCCGCCGGTGCGCAGCTTGTACTTAGGTTCCAGACCTTCGATGGTGTGCATCTTGATGCTTTGTTCGGTGTAACGCTCGATACGCTTCAACAATTGCGCATCGCGGTTAGAGGCGAACGAAATCGCGATGCCTGAAGAGCCGCCGCGACCGGTACGGCCGATACGGTGTACGTAGTCTTCAGCAAACTTCGGCAAGTCGAAGTTGATCACGTGAGAGATGCCGCGTACGTCCAGACCACGGGCTGCCACGTCGGTTGCAACCAGAATGCGCACGTTACCGTTGCGCATGTTCAGGAGGGTGCGGTTACGCTCGCGCTGGCTCATGTCACCGTGCAAGGCGGCAACTGAATGGCCTTGTGCGGAGAGTTGATCGGCCAGGCCGTCAGCATCGCGCTTGGTGGCAGTAAATACCAGCGCCTGATTGACTTCAGTGTCAGTCAGCAGGTGGCTCAGCATCTTGTTCTTGTGTGCCACGTCATCGGCGAACATCATGCGTTGTTCGATGTTTTCGTGCTTGTCTTTAGCGGCAGATACGTTGATGCGCTTAGGCGACTTCAACAGGCGAGACGCCAGATTGCCAACGACACCTTCCAGTGTTGCCGAGAACAGCAAAGTCTGGCGAGTAGCCGGAGTGGCCGCAGCGATGCGTTCCACGTCGTCCACGAAACCCATGTCCAGCATGCGGTCGGCTTCATCCAGAATCAGCATTTCCAGACGCGAGAAGTCAATACGACCGCGTTCCAGATGGTCGATCAGGCGACCCGGTGTTGCCACCAGAATATCGACCTGGCCTGACAGCAAACGGTTCTGCACAGGGTATGGCATACCGCCCAGGATGCTGATGATCTTGAAGCGCATGTTTTTGCCGTACTTGGTCGCTGCATCGCAAACCTGCTGAGCCAGTTCGCGAGTAGGAGTCAGTACCAGAACGCGCGGGCCTTTGCCGGGCATTGTGGAAGGTGTAGCCAAACGGTTAAGCGCGGGCAGGATAAAGGCCGCAGTCTTGCCGCTGCCGGTTTGAGCGGACGCCATCAGATCGTGGCCGGCGATGACTTCAGGGATAGCCTGTTCCTGAATAGGAGTAGGTTCCGTGTAGCCGGATTCGGTGATAGCTTTAAGGATCAGTGCGTTTAAATTCAGTTCTTCAAATGTCATTTTTGCTTCCTTTTAAATCAAAGGGAATCCCCGTCGTCATTCGGATATGGCGTACACGATAAGTGGACGGCAATAGTATCCGGCATGGCGAACGCAGAGTCGTTCCCTAAGGTAAGCGCAGGTGTTAGTGCTGCCCGTGAAACGGGCAGAGGATTAACCGGCGCAAAAAACATCGTTGCTAACCGGGAAACCCTGAAGATCCGTTAAAACTAACGAATTCTTGTAGAGTTCTTTTGACAGGCGCGCTTTGCAGCGTGCGAGAGATAGGTCGGAAACGATGAGCTAATGCCGCATAGCCTGCGGCAAGGTGCGCATTATACACAGCTAAAAATTAAAAGCCAGTTTATTTTAAAATGCGGCTTTCAGTGTGCAGTTGAGTCAAAGACGTCATCGGCTTGCGCCGCATCTATCGCCAGATCAAACCAGGCTTCAATCTGTTCTGCCGATGCCGCCGCAATCCGTGCGGTAATATCGGGGGCGATCACACCAAACCGTTTGGTGAGCAACTTTTGCAAGGCCAAAGCTTCGCCCTGCTGCATTCCCTGCTCAATCCCGATTTCGATGCCTTTTTCAAACCCCTTCGATTCTGCCAGAATCAGCGAGCCGCGTTGCAGTATGATGAAATCGCGCCGCTTGAATTGAATCTCCAGCTCTTCGCGGCTCATCGCGGCCTCATTGGCAAAGGAAAAAGCCTGGTTGATGCCGGGATCGGAGGCCAACGTGTCCGGGATGTATTCCATGCTTCCCGCATTTTTTAAGAAGAAGATCCACTTATCCTGAATGGTTGCTAGTTCATCCAGTATCAGCGTGAATTTCGGCAGTTCGACAAAAATCAGCTCTACGTCGTCGCTGTATTCGATAAAACGCTTGCGTTCCATTAACGTTAAATTCGCGTAGCGATTCAGGAACTGACAATTGCCTTTCTCGTTCGCATTCTCTCCCGCAAGCGGGAGAGAATTGAGGAGAGGGGGTTTTCGCTCCCTCGCCATCGAAGAGGGAGAGGGTTGAGGAGAGGGAGCCGGGCATGGCGCGTTACGCCTTCAGTGGTGATGTCAATTCCATGCCCGGTGGCGGCATTGTGCAGGATGCGCTTCTCGAAGCCCGGCACGCTCAGCACCTGCATTTCGATAATCACGTGTTTGCCGTTCGCCAGCACGGCTTTGACATCCACGCAGGTATCTTTCATGCCTTGCAGCATGGGGATTTGGTACGGGTCGATGATGGTCAGATCGACAATCGCCTGCTTGCCCTGATAATCCAGAACGGCGTTGAGAAAACTGGTCAGCACAGGCTTTGAGCCTTCCGAACCAAATACCCGCTTGAAGGCGTAATCGGTTTTGACATCTAAAAAGCGCATCGCTTAACTACCTGAATCATCATGCCTTCATTTTAGCATGCCCCGCAGCATGCTACTGTCGGCGAAAAACGCAGCCTCATCACAAACGGAGCTCAAACTGTTTGTTGGCCGACGCTATGTCGTCATATGGATTGCGACGCGGAATCCCATCCGGCAGCCCAAGGCGCAGGCGCTCCAGAACATCGAGTTCGCGGAACAGCCCGCTGTCTTTACTGATGGGAAATTGGGAGGGTAACTATTGTGATTTTGAGTGCCGATTCATGTGAAGAAACAAGAAGCAGGTTGCCCATTAGCATCAGAATGCAAGTTTTGTACTCTCTGAAGCATGATAACAATCGTCACCATAAGAAGGCTTTTACCGTTCTCGGGTATAAGACTTCCTGATTAGCTACAAAGTTTAGCTATCCTCTCGTCCACTTGTGGGAGAGGGTTAGGGAGAGGGAAAACCGTTGAATAAAGCTTATTCCCCCAGTAATTTCCCTCTCCCCCAGCCCCTCTCCCACAAGTGGGCGAGGGGAGCAAGTCGTTAAGCTATAGCCAGCTGAACTTTGTGGCTAATCAGGTAAGACTTTAGTGCATGGTCGTATCGGAGAAGATATCGTCCAAGCTTTTAGCATCGAAGATCCGATCTAGCCATTGCTCAATTTGGGCAGGGCTGGCCTCGTTTATACGGGTAGATAACTGCGCAGAAAGTTCACCAAACCGCTTAGAGAGAAGACGCCGCAGAGAAAGCGCTTCCCCTTCCTGTCTTCCTTCCTGCCGTCCTTCTTGCCTTCCTTCTTGCCTTCCCTGCTGCATTCCCTTTTGCATTCCCTGCGCCTTGTAATCCAGCGCCCATTCTTCTAGTCGGTCAGCCAACATAACTTTTATCTCCTGTAAATCATCCAGTTCAGGCAACACAATACGGTATTCCGGCTTACGCATCAAGGTGGCGCGGATCCAAAGCGCGAACATTCGTCGCAGGTCGGGACGGTCAATCAGCCATTCACCCAATAAACCGACCAACTCGCTGATACTTTGCGGGTTGGTGGGATGTTCTATGCGAAACACGGCCGCCACCAGATTTTTGACCGACGCCAATTCATGATCCGTATAGGTATTTTCATCAATCAGCAGGTATTTTATGCGTGGCTTGAATTGCTCAACCAGCCCCGGAACCGGCGGGATCAATTCAAAAATATCGGTTACCGCCGTCCAACGCGAACTGCCGTTGTACAACACGATGGGCAAGATCGGCGGCAAGCGACCATCATCCAGCACCTCGCCGCGTTTGATTAAATCCTGATACAGCAAGCCGACATACACCATGATGCGCAGCGCCATATATTTATCGACGGTACTCTGGAACTCGATCAGCAGGTACAGATAAACCCATTCGCCGCCAACTTTTACCCGCCACACAACGTCATCTGCACGCCCGCTCATATCTTCGGTGATGTAGCTGCCGGGAATTTTCTCCAGCGTTGTATAATCAAGCGTGTGCAACCACTCATCCGGCACGAAGCCGAGGATTAAATCCCGCACCAGCTCTGGCATGGCAAACAGGTGCTTGTAACTACTGTCGTGGCTGGTCATGGAAGCGCTCAATTGAGTTCAAGCGTGGATATTACGCCCAATTACACTTTCTTTTCTTCCGATTTAATTCGAGTCTGACCCAGAGCTACGGAGCTGACCCTGAGCTACGGAGCTAATGTGCGTGATTCCATTGTTTCATGGATGGCCAGCTTGGGCATCACTTTGATTATTCAATGCGCACTCCCCTGCGAAAAATTCTCCAGCAAGACCACGCGCCCGATATCTTTGGCTTTATTGTAATAACGCACGTCGGCAGTGACCAATAAGGCATCCGGCTCGTGCAATGCAACCGCATGATAGAACGTATCAAACAGGTGATGATTCAGGCTCACTGCCAGCGAAATCGCTTGCGCATAAATCGCAGCAGAATCAGATACACGCCACTCCATATTCAGCAAGTCGGCAATATCTTCCTGCGCTCGCTCTGGCTTTTCACGCGCCAACACAGCACTCACTTCGGCCATAAAATGAGGGGGCTGTATCAGCCGCACCTCTCCAGTCCCCACGGCACTCAGTATTTGCAACGCCTGTTGTGCATGCTGCTCATTCGGCTCATCGCGAAAAAACCACTTGATGACCACACTCGCATCTAACACCAGAATCACGGTCTGCCATCCACTCGCGCATGGTGGAATGCGGATTCTGTCAGCACCGGAGCCTCATCGCGGCGAGACAGTATATTGGCAATCGCCTTTTGACTACGCTGACGGCTGCGCGCACGTTCTACGGCCTCACGCATCAACTCGGCAATGACGGCGCTTTTATTTTGGTGATTAAATGTCTCGTTGAAAGCGGCTTTTAAATCTTCAGGCACGCTGAAATTGATTGTTGCCATTTCTCACTCCCTCGATTGTTGAATATTTCGACAAAACAAGTATGTCCACCACATCTGATCATGTCAAATAAAATGCTTCCCAGATATGAGTGTTTTGTGAAAAATATCAAACCCGTCGTGCAGACCAAGACACAGGTGCTCCAGAATTCCAGTTCACGGAACAGCCCGCCGTCTTCACGCAGACTAATCCTATTTTTTCACCGGAATCGTGACGCTCCTGTCGACAGCCACCGCCGTTACCGAGTTTTGTGGGCTGCCATTGATGAGTTTGTCGGTGTAGCTCAGATATACCAGCGTGTTGCGGGCAGTATCCACCATGCGCACGACATGCAGCGTTTTGAAAATGAGTGAGCGCCGTTCGCTGAAGGCATCTTCCTGACGGGGTAACGATTCCTTGAATCGAATTACCCCGACCTGGCGGCAGGCGATAGATACATCGGATAATTCTTCGGCCACCCCGACAGCGCCTGAAACGCCACCGCGCTGAGGCTTGGCGACATAACAGGAGACACCTTCCACCTTGGGATCATCATAGGCTTCGACCACCAGCTGGTGCGAGCCCATCAGTTTCCATTCAGTATTCACGCTGCCGATTTCTTCGGCAAAAACTTGCGGGATGCACAAGATGGTCAAAATCACCATCGAGCTGGTTTGACTGAAACGAAGCATGATTATTTCTCCCGTTGAACACTGTGCCAGGTTACTTCGTGAAAAATCCCAACCCTATCCGGCAATCCAAGGCGCAGGCGCTTCAGAACATCGAGTTCGCGGAACAGCCCGCGCAGAGCAAAGAAATATGTGCTCACACCAAATACTCGCCAAGTGAATGCAGTGTTAAACAGGCATACTGAATTTTTTATCGGATGGTCTAAAATGCTTTGTTCTTGACAATTTATAGCCGCCCGAAGGAATTTTAAAGCGTTCCTGAACCTCACTACTGGAAAAGCTATAAAAAAGATAATCCGCATCGGCGTCATTAGCCATTCTATGCGCGCTATTTTTACCCAAGACAACGATTAGCATATCGTATTTTTTTGGATTTCCAAGGTCAATATTTTCCGCCGCAGATGAATCGCTATGCTTTATTTGCACAGTTTTTCCACCAAGTGTTGCATCGAACCCTGGGTTTGTTTTTTTATCCTCAAGTAATAAGCCCTCGTGAACAACCGAACATAAAAACTCGCCGATATCACCAAAAATGACATCAGACCTGATAACGTTGAGCTTTTTTAGCGACTCAACAGACTCGTAGAACTTTTTGATAGCTTGTATTTTTGCTGCGGTCATTTTTCCTGTCCTTAATGGTCAAATTGAGTGGTGAATTGCATAGCGTTAGATTAAAAATTTGTTGCTCATTGCAACGAAACTATCCTACGCATTGTTATTTGCATCTCTTGATCTATTCGGGCTGTGTCTTGGCTTTTGACAACCGCTGCTTCCGAAGCTTTTAATTCAACCCTTGCCTTGCTAGCTTTCATTACTCGCCCGACGCAATGCATGGTGTCCACATAACCCTGTTCAATCCACGAAGGAATTTTTTCAGCATGAAAACCGAGTACATCAGGGACTAAACCTTCCCTAGAGATATTCGACTGGGGGCGTATTTCCAGGATAGTTGCATCAGGAAAATCATGTCTACTCCACAGAGAGCCATCTGAGAGATGGGTCACGATGACCATATTGCAACCAGCCTCAAGCAAGGGAGTAATCGGCGTATTCCCCTGCATTTTCTGCCAACCACCTTGAGCTCCATCTGAATAGAGCGTGTCATTGATTTTTTTTGGGGCGAATAACAGAGGAATTGCTGCTGATGCAAGTAAGGCTTCTTTTTGTTCTAAAAGCGGTAAGGATTGAATATGAATAAATTCGGAGGCTGCTGAATCTACAATGCCTAGCTCCGCGACAGCGCACCGCAACAAATCACGCAAAGCATGATTGTGCTTAAAAACCGAAATAAACAACGGCAAACCACTGTTTAAGGCGTCTTGATCTAAATATCGGTTTATGTGGTTTTGTAAAGGGGTATCAGATAAAGCTCCGTCATTCAATCCACCTAAAAAGTTTGATATTCCCGCAGGCATTGCACCGCCAGCAATGTGCTGTGCTTTTTGAACTATTTCATTCAGCACACTCGCGCCAGCAAGATGAAGACCGCTTGCTGCTAACAGTTGTATGTAGGCGGGAAAGTTAAATTTCAACGGTGAAGTGTTTGCCAAGTCCATCCACAACGTTTCAAGACGAACCGCCCCTTCTTGCAATGACGGTGCAGCGGCCAAAATTGCACCATTGAGTGCGCCAATACTAGCACCTGCGACTGCGTCAACCTGAGCACCAACTTCATGCAATGCCTTTACTACACCCACATGGTATGCGCCTTTTGCCCCCCCACCGGAAAGCACTAATCCTACTTTCATATCGCTCATAAATATTGTTCCGAAAAAAGCTCTGAAACCAAAGCGGGAGCCAATCTATTAGCATTGCATCTATTAGGAAACTTTAACGGTCTTTGCTCCGGTAATTGGCTGATTGAAAATACGAACGGTTGTACTTCAGAATTAGACCAATCGCCAAGATAGGCCAGGGCATCGGTTGCATCAGGAAGCTGTGTTCTAGCTGTTGGTTTGGCGAGCCAAAATGTCATATCTGAACGTTCGGCTGCTTCAATGCGCGCATCATTTGTCAATTGACTGATTGCTCTATTTGCTAAATCGCCTAGAAATCCTTGCCGAATTTGATTGTCGTGAACTCGGCAATAATCACCAAATACACCCCAGCGTAATTCTTCCATTGCGGCATAACAACGACCGGCGAGTGAAAAAGTATTAAAACGCCCTGCCGACCACTTATTGAAAACCTGCTCCAATTGACGCTCGGCACGTTGTTCGAAGTCAATTCGATCAATTTGTTGGCTCAACTGGTCACACCGTTTATTCAGGTCGGTTGACAATTTTTGCAGTTGCTGGCGGGTATTGGCAGAGTAATGTGCAAGTGTCGTTACATTCTGCGTTATTACGCTCAAACGCTCATTTACCTTAACAATCGCGTAATTACTAAGAGCGAGAGATTCCGTTAGTTCGCCAAGCCAAATGAGAGAACCTTCAACCCCATCAATCAAACTTGCATTGATTTCTGCCTGCCTCCTTGCTCCTTGACCCGTGAAGCCGTCATAGAACCGAGCGCCCATACCTGTTCTTTGACGCTGCACTCGTAGATGATCTCGTGCGACATCAATACCGTTGGCAAAATCAACGATAAATTTTTCAGGGAGAGAGCTTAAAACTTGGCAAATTTCAGAATCTCTTGTAATCGGCGCTAAGTCATTCATACTGCCAGCGTCCCATATTGTTCTACGTCCTTCTTTAATTCACGACTATCAGTCAGAATGTCGGGAACGTTTTTTTTTAAGGCACTTAATTTTAAAATGAGCTCATGCTGTTCCACTTTGCTCTTTTCTTGGTCGCGTATACCCTGCATTAAATCTCCTCGGATCTGCTCCACGGACTCCTTAAATCCAGCAAAAAAATCATTGATCCCATCATTAAGCGGCTTTTTGATATAAATCCCAACGGCCTCAGCTAGCCCATCCACCGCTTGATCAACCGAACGATTAGCAGCATTTTGGATGTTACGAATATCTATTTCATAAAATTGTTCCGTAGTTTTGTAGTCTTCCCACCCCCAATCATCAGTGCTGAACCAGCCGCAAACTTTACCCCATGCACCTGACTGCCTACGATTACGCGTAACCGTTTTCTGCCTCTCACTCACAATATCTCCCAACATGTCCGCACCAGAAAATCCCAGCGCCAGTTTAGAAGTGTTAGGAATGCGCAACTCCATTGCAAAACCATCTTTTTCGAAGCGGCTCTTCATTTCACTTAGAATTTTTTCAGTTTCCCTAACTACGTCATTCTTGAAGTCAACTTGAAAAGCAGCAAGAACTTCTGTCATTCCTAGTTGCATGACGCTTTCAGCGTTTTCAAATATACCGGATATGGATTTCTGGATTTTATTTATCAGCTTTTCTGCATCATTTCGTTTATCAAACTTCATAACAGGATCATCAGGATCAAAGTCCATATCCGTGCTTATGGAATAGCGAATTTTGCCCAATTTACCCATAAGAGATGCAAAAATGCCTGCGGAGCCAACTGGCTTAGTTAGTTCTTGTTTCTTTTCTTCAGCTTTCTTGCTGTCAATCGCCCGCTTCTCTAGTTGCTTTCCTTCTTTAAAATAGGCACTCAACGCTTCTGCAATATGCGTTTTAACACCTCCGAACACCAGTTCAGTACCCTTAGTGAGTTTTTTAAGTTTCGTATCCGCATTTAGCTTTGCTTCTACCTCAATACTTTCAACTCGATCAATATCTTGCTTCAAATTCTTGATTTGTCGTTCAAGCTCATCAGCACTTTTGCCTAAAGCGGTTGCTCGGGTATTGAGCAGATTTTGCATTTTTTCTGCCATATCAACTAATTTGGCGGCTGATGAATCAACGGCATATATAGCGGCGCGTATGTGCGCAGTGCGAATTACTTTTTCCAGAGGAGCATGAAAAAGTGAATCTTTCCAAAGTGCATCTGCGGATGCTTTAACTTCGGCTAAATCATGAATTTTTGACTCCCATCTGCGACCAAACGCCTCTTCGCCAAAGTCAGAAATCCATGGATGTTTAATTGCGTCAGGAAGCTTTTTATTGACATGCAATTCGTGACGGGCACGATTAGCCAAGTAGGCCCAGCGTGATGAAACAGGAAAAACATTGTCGGAGGAAATACTCCCCGCCATCAGGCTTCCTGCCACAAAGCTTTTAACCTCTTCTTCCGTGTCACCATGGCGATCTTTTTGGTCGAATTTATTGACCAATGTATAAAGGCGACCTTTGGTCACACTGGCAATCTCACTGAGTTCCTTGCGCACTTCTTCATCAGCTTCTGATTTAAGTTGGGTAAAGTCAAGAATCGCCAGCACCGCAGATGCCTTACTAAGTTGCTCACGCAACATTTTTTTCAGGTGTGGCTGCCCTGATTCATTAGGACCCGGGGTATCCAGAAGCGTTAACCTACCTTTTGCTTGTGCCATCTCCCGTAAGTGAGCAAACTCGACTTCGATAACAGGTAACTCATGAATTTCATCGTAATCAGAAAAAGGGAAGTCAATTTCTAATGCGCGAGATAGGCGTACCAAGTCGTTCAATCCACGCAAAAACAAGAAAATCTCATCAGCACCTTGATAGCGAGTTTTAAATTTTTCACCGTTCTTAATCAGGGTGATGATTTCTTTCATATCGGAGTCAATAACAAGCTCTTTAATCGCAGCAGCGTTTTCTGGCTTCTTCAATGAATTGCGTAGCAAACCCATGAGGGTATGAATAGGCCGATCATTGTCAAATTTTAAAATAGGTTCTATCTGTCCCGTAGTATGGCGAATCAAAGTGGGGAGTGCCGTCATGGGACGGTTGCGATTAGGCAGAACTTCAGTACCCACGATGGCATTGATAGAAGTAGATTTTCCTGCTTTCATCGTTCCCACAACAGCAAGAACCATTTCTAATTCATTCAGTTTTTTATGCTCTCCGGCCAATACCTCAATGTGTTTCTGAGCTGATGTGCGATCAAAAGTTTGTTTTTCACCCGACTTACCCTCTGTTAATACACCCAGCTCGCCCATCATTTTCTGCAACACGTTAATTTCCAGAGCAACTAAGCGCAACGCTTCATCGCGAAGAGTTTCGATATTTTGTTCGTGCACAGCAGTTCCTTTCAATGGGTTAAAATTTTATTTGCTCAAGTACTTTTCAATCTCCCCCTCCATCTCCGCCTGCAACCCTTCCGGGCTGATGATGCGGATGTGGGGAATCCAGTAACGGACGATGGGGATGATCTGGTTGAGGTGGCCGACTTTGGCTGAGATAATCAGGCCGCCGTCTTCGAGTTCTTTTTCGATGACCTGGTGGGCGATCAGTTTGCGGCGTTTGAAGTAATCGGCGACTTCACAGCTGATTTTGAGGACGATTTCCTTTTTCTCGCCCAGCCAGATGCCGTCTTCTTCCTGCAAGGTCTTGTCCACCGCAGGATCAAACTCAAAGTGGCTGCCGCTCAATATTTCCAGCCGATCCAGCCGGGTGAAGGAGAACGTCTTGAGCTTCTCGCCGTGCCTGGCGGCCATATACCAGATGCCCTTGTTATTGATCAGCTTGTATGGCTCGATGTCTGTATAGCGCTTCAATTCGCCCCGACTGGGGTAGTGAAAGCTGATTTTGTTTCGCGCGACGATGGCCTGCTCGATGCTGCGGAATAGTTCGGCCTTGCCTGCCAGGTCTTCGTAGTGGTGGCCTTTGATGAGCAGCGCGCTTTGGATGCTGGCATCGAATACGTCGCGCAAAAAATCATCCGACAGGGAAGGAAACATGCCGTGCATGCCCGCAAGAGCTGCGAAGCGTTCGATGTCGCGGGTGTTGAGCTTGCCCAGATAAATCGGGTCGAGGTGGTAGAGCTTGCCGGTGCGTTGCAGCGGCAGATAGGCGAAGCGTTCGTTCAAATCGCGCTGGATGGTTCGCAGCGTGACGTGAAATTCCTCGCAGAGCTGAAGCGGGTTGAGCTTCTCGCCCTGATTCAGTTTGATCAGGATTTGCACGAGACGATAGACGATGGTTTCGTGACTGGCTGTCATGTTCTTGTTATGTGGCGCAGTCGTTGAGTGGTGCGACATTCTAACCCTGCGCGGTGTTGAAATATATAGGCCAAAGGATATAGATAGCGGTTCATCGGTTCATCGGTTCAGCAGCATGGCATGTAATATTTGCCCGATGGCCAAAACGCTGAGAGCGTCGCATGTGTCTGGGGTAGTCGTTATTTTCATGATGGGTCTCGGTTCGGTTTTCGGTTTTCGGTTCGCGATTCGCGGTTTGTGCGGTGCTGCTGAGTACGCTACGCATTGTAGGCGGCACACACGACAGGTCGTGTCGTTTTCCCGGCACGGAAAAATATTTTTACAGACTGATGCCGCGAGCAACCCATGTTGGAGTCTTGCCAGCTTTCAAAAGAGTGAAAAAACCACTTTACTTTGTAGCGCAGCAAGTTCAAGATGTACGCGTACACACAGGAGAGAAAAAGATGGCAACAGTAACCAGAATTTTCAAGAACGGCAATTCGCAGGCGGTACGTATTCCTGCCGAATTGGCCTATGAGCGCAACGATCTGGACGTTGAAATTGAACGCGTTGGCGATCAGATCGTAATACGTCCGGCTCGCCGCCGCCTGGATCAGGTGATGGTAAAATTCGCTCAGTTCTCAGCGGATTTTATGGCTGAAGGCCGGGGGGAGAATGAAGAAGCGCGGCGAGATATGCTATGACTTGCCGCTACATGCTCGACACCAATATCTGTATCTATTTGATGAAGCACCAACCGCCTGAGGTGGCAGCACGGTTCGCGCAATGCTATGTGGGTGATGTTGTGATTTCAGCCATCACACTGGCGGAACTGGAGTATGGCGTTGTGTGCTCGGGTGACAATTCGGCACATAACAAGGCGGCACTGGTCCGATTGCTCGAAGATATTGAGGTTGCACCTTTCGATGCAACAGCGGCCATAAAATACGGCCCGATACGTTTTGCCAACCGGGACAGGAAGCGCGATGCACTGGACAAACTGATTGCGGCACATGCGATTGCACTGGACGTGACGCTGGTGACGAACAACGAAGCAGATTTTGCAGGCTATCCCAACTTACGCATAGAAAACTGGGTCGCCTGTCATTGAAATAGCTTGCCGGGCCAGGCGTAGCGAACGCTGGTTACTAAAATTCCTGCTTATTTTGAACACAACGGCCATATCCGATAAGCCGTCCCGTTGATGGATAAGAAATTGTCAAACTACCATCCACTCGGCTGATTTTCCAATCAGTATCAGGGCCTATATTTCCTGCATCCCATTGATTAAATCCAATAAAACCGTTTGAAATGTAATATTCCTTGCATTTATATTCTGTACGTTTTTGTCCTGGCTTTAAGCATTTTTCATTTACGCTTTGAAGCCGTTGTGTATCAAGTGACATAGTTTTATTTGCCTCATCAAAATTCACTACAAAACTTCCCCTCTTGTATGTGCAATACAGACTTACCTCTGCTGCCGAAGCGGTAAGGGCGAAGGATGACAACAATACCAACGTTAACAATTTTTTCACTTTAATCCCTTTCAAGAAATTTATACAAAACCGCATCACTGATTGTTTTTCCAATATGTACTACAACTAAAAACTCTAAGATACATTTATACCCAAAAATCAAAACAAACTAACTATTTGATCTTTAAATATTATTTATTTATTATCATTTTCAGATAGGTCATATTGGTAATCGAATCGTCAATTGTTTCCCGCCCATATATTGTTTTGTAACCCTTCTTGGCAGCAAACATCTCCGGTGTATTTTCTGATATAAGACTTTGATTTTGATCAACTTCTATACACATATCTTCGGATTCGTTGAACCGACAGACAATAGCGTTTTTATCAGCTAAAGCTGAAGCCAAACTCAGCCTAACAGGTGCAGAATTTGCTTCTGGCACTGGTGTCGATTCAAGTATTGGCGCAGGAGCCTGAATTTCTTCTGAAGGGTATAGATTTGCGACACACTCCCGTCCTTCCTCCTTACAACCTTTTTCGATCACGCCCTTGCTCAGCAAATATATTTTGTCATTTTTAAATAACAACCCAGTCCCATTAGTCAAATTGATTGGATTAGAGAAAAAACCTTCATAGTCTACGAACGTGCCAGATGTTCCATATGACTGAACTAAAGTTCTACCATTTTCTTTTATGGTTACTGATTGCCCCGTGCCGCTTCCTCCGTCAAAATTGAAAGTGCGGCTTCCAATAAAGGGAATTTGGCTATTCGGCGAGGAAGCATTTTCGCCGCTACTCCCGATTGGGGCGGGTACAACTGAGGCTGCGGTTTCATTTTGATTGGTTTCGATTACTGACTTACCATTTTTAATCAAGATTGATGCCACAGCTAACACAACTAAAAAGACCGCCGTAATATACATCAGAGGTGACTTCCTCAAATCCTGCTGATCAACAATTCCCTCTTTAGCACCAACCAAACCAAGCAAGCCACCAATTGAGATGAGGGAACCCGAAAACCAGTTATAGAGATAAACGTCAAGTAAACCGCAAACCAAGGTAGCAAAAGCAAAAATCAGAATCACATTCTTCTTTTTTGCAGTGCCACCAACCAAAGAGCATATCAATGCTAATGCACTAACTACAATTGACAGGAGACCTGACCAAAGTACAAAAGCACCACTATTTGCGGCTCCATTATTCTCAGCTACCAAGCCAACCGCAGTGCCACCAAACCCACCGATAACGGTCATTATGCCGCCGCCCAAACCGATTAGTGAACCGATAATTCCCAATACAATCAATACAGTTTTCATAAATAATTTTCTCCTTTAAAAATTAACCTGCTTACCTGCCAATTGCTGCAACTTCCTGCCCTGCCATACGGTTCATGCTGCGGCCCCTTCGCTCACTTCAGATAAGTGTTGTCATGAAGCGCTTGAATCCGCTTATGCATATCAGGATGCGTCGAGAATAATTCCCAGAACGAGGCGCTGCTGGAAATCTTGAAAGCGTTGTAGCTCAGCTGACCTGCCGGTGCCGTTTCAGTTTCCCCGGCGATAGTCTGTAGCGCTGCGGCCATGTGCTCCTTGCCTACCAGCGCTGCCGCAAAGGCATCCGCCCGATATTCTCGGCCTCTCGAAAAAGCCTTGAGGAACAGTCCGCCGAACAAAGTCAGGACGGTGGCGAGTAATGTCTTGACCAGCCACAAGAAAAATTCGATAGCAACACTGAATTGGTCCGAGAACCAGTTGACGATGCGAATTCCCTGCAAAGGGAGGATGCACGCCAGAACGATGCTGTTGAGCAGACCTTGCAGCAGCACCATGGCCAGCATATCCTGATTGCTTATGTGAGCAATTTCATGAGCGGCAACCGCACGTATCTGATTCGGACTCATTTTTTCCAGCAAAGCCGTGCTGAAGGCGACCAGCGAATTGCTGCGGCTCATGCCCGTGGCGAACGCATTCATGTCAGGACTGTCGTAGATACCGACTTCCGGGCTCACCGGCAATTTCGCCTTACCTGCCAGTTCCGCAACGATTCCATACAGATATTCCTCAGCAACAGACAGCGTCTGGTTCGGGTCGATGACATGAATATCATGCGCACGAATGGCCAGCCATTTGGCAAAAATCAATGAAAGGAAAGCGCCTGCAAAACCGATGAACGGCAGGATAAAGCCGATTCCGCCTATCCATCCGGAAGTGATGACAATTCCAAGGTTGATGAGCAAAAACCACTTGAAAAAACGCGCGTTGGACAACAGGCTCAAATTCGGCCCGCCCTCCCCGGTATAGGCATGCGACTGAGCGACGGTTGAGGACAACTCAATTGCACGATGGCGGGACGGAGGAAAAACCACAGTTGAAGCGACTCGAATAGACGCCAGCTCGCGGGCGACTTCGTCAGCTGTCTTGCCCTCGTTGTATTTTTCATCCCATTTAACCTGATCACACGTCAGGAACACTGCGGCTTCGATCCATGCGAGCAAAAGGCTGTAGATGACGAATGGGATGTAAAAAACACCCCGCCATTGCCCGAGATAAAAGCGATGAGCGCCAAGAAAACCGAGCAGGATGGCCAAAAGAGCGGCCGTTTTTTTACTTTTGTATGCTTTCATGATGGCACGTTACAGACCACGCGGCTTTGGTGCAGCCTCGGACATAAGGGGCTGGAGGTGCTTTTCATGAGCATCCGGCCTCGAAACCCGAACGTCCGGGAAAAGCCGCCCTCGGCTTTCGCGGAATTGCTCCGGCTGACAGATGTGCCTGGGGATTGATGCGAGTGAGGGATGTTGCATGCCTGGCTCCTGTGGGTTGATGACAGGCGCCAGTCTATGGGAGGGGTGCGTCAGGTGATGTCGTTTTTCCTGAGCACTGAAAATTTATTACCTGATGTTACGCACAAGCTCCAAAAATCGGGCTTGGCGGGTCATAAAATTAATTTTTTGGAATAATCTTTGCGCGTCACCTACAGCCTCTGCCTGCGCCTGCCTGTCGGCAGACAGGGCAGGCAGACCTGTGCGCCGCCGAAGATAGTCAGCAAACAATGGAGGGGTTAGGCAAGCACTGTTTGAGCACGTGGCCGGATCAATCTTGTGGTTTCCAGCGTTTTAACAGCAGGGCGTTGCTCACAACAGAGACGGAACTCATCGCCATTGCTGCGCCGGCGATCATCGGATTGAGCATCCCCAGGGCGGCGAGCGGAATGCCCAGTATATTGTAGGCAAAGGCGAAGAACAGGTTCTGGCGGATTTTTGCCAGGGTTGCGCGCGACAGTGAAATGGCATCCACCACGCTCATCAGATCATTCTTCATCAGTGTGATGTCAGCCGCTTCGATGGCGATATCGCTGCCGCTCTTCATCGCAAAACTCACATCGGCGGCAGCCAGCGCCGGCGCGTCGTTGATACCGTCGCCTGCCATGCCGACAATCCGGTTTCCGGTTTTGAAGGTCTCTAATAGTGTCGCCTTGTCCTCTGGCCGTACTTCGGCGCGAAATTCCGTGATGCCCGCCTGTTCGGCGATCGCCTGAGCGGTGGCCTGGTTGTCGCCGCTCAACATCACCACGCGTATGCCCATTTCACGCAGTCTGTTGATGGCAGGACGGCTGCTTGCGCGTAACTGGTCAGCTACGGCGATGTAACCCAAAAGCGTTCCTCTCCCCCCCGTTTCCTCTCCCGGTTGCGGGCGAGGGGAGTGTGCGACGACCAGCACGGTCTTGCCTTGCCGTTGCAGTTGAAGGATGCGTTGTTCGTCAACCGCTATCCCGCAACTGATGGCGAAGGCGGGGGAACCCAGCAGGCAGCGCTCCCCGTCGATATCCGCATGCAGCCCTTGTCCCGGCAATTCGCTGACATTGACGGTTGCGCCCGGAACGAGCTGCCGGGTTTTTGCATAATCCATCAGCGCGCGCGACAGCGGATGTGTGGAGGCCTGCGCCAGCCTGATGGCAGTTTGCAGCATGGCTGTGTCGTCAGTCGTCGGCAGAACATCCGTGACGATGGGCTGGCCTGTCGTGAGCGTGCCGGTTTTGTCTATCACCAATACGCTGAGTTTGTGCGCGCGCTCCAGCGCTTGCGCATCTTTTACCAGGATGCCCGCTTGCGCGGCGCGACCCGTGGCGACAACCAGGGCCGTGGGTGTTGCCAGCCCCAGTGCGCAGGGGCAGGAAATGACCAGTACCGCCACAGCATTGATCAGCGCCGTGCTAAAACCGCTGCCCGTCATCCACCATGCGCCGAAGGTCAGCAGGGCGATGACCACGACCACCGGCACGAAAACGGATGAGATCTTGTCGGCTAACTTTTGTATGGCAGCTTTCGAGCCTTGCGCCTGCTCGACTAACCGGATGATCGCGGCCAGTTGGGTATGCGAGCCTGTCGCGCTGGCGCGGCATTTGAGCAGCCCCTGTCCATTCAGTGTGGCCGCATACACCTTGTCGCCCGGCTGTTTGCCCTGCGGCAGACTCTCGCCCGTCAGCATGGCTTCATCCACGCCGGACGCGCCATCCAGTATGATGCCGTCAACCGGCACGCTCTCGCCGGGGCGCACCAGGAATACATCTTCTGTCTGCATTTGTTCGACAGCCATTTCAACGATCAGGCCGTCTTTCTCGACATGAGCGGTCCTGGGTTGCAGGTTGATCAGCGCTTCCAGTGCGCTGGAGGCGCGTCCCTTGGCGCGAGCTTCCAGCAATTTCCCCAGCAGCACCAGGGTAATCAGTGTGGCGCTGGCTTCAAAATAAATCGGCTGATCAAGCCCCAGCAGCAATACCGCGCAACTCATCAGGTAAGCGGCGCTGGTGCCCAGTGCGACCAGCACGTCCATGTTTGCGCCGCCGCCGCGCAGTGAACTCCATGCGCCCGAATAAAAACGCGCACCTATCCAGAATTGTACCGGTGTGGCGAGCGCGAAATGCACCCAGCCCGGCAGCATCAGATGGATGCCGGCCGGCATCAGCAGCATCTCTGCCAGCATGGGCGCGGTGAGCAAGGCCGAGAGGATGAATTGCAGCTGTTGTCGGCGCAAGGCGGCAGCGCGCGATCGTTTTTCCGCCGCAAAATCGCGCAGCGGATGCGCGTCGAACCCCGCCTCCTGAATGGCTTTGATGAGTCCGGCGAGCGCTATCTTCTCCGGGTCGTAGTCGATGTTTGCCTTCTCGGTGGCGATGCTCACCGCAGCCTCGACATCCGGCAGCAGATTCAATACTTTTTCCAGGCGCGCAGAGCAATTTGCACAGTGCATGCCGGTGACTTGCAGGTCGATATGGGTTTTCATGCACGGATTATATGCGAAGGCAGGGAGAGCGGCATGTCGTCTGCGTTCTCCCCCATTTCGGCAGGGTTTACAGCGGACGCTTGATGCTCACCGCGCCGCGAATCTGGCCTGCGCTGTAGCCGGTAGCCTGATCGTGCGGATAATCAGCCGCCAGTTTGGCTTTAACCAGGATTTGTTCATTGCTGCCGTGACATGCTACGCAACCAGGTTGCAGCGCGATGGCTTTCATGAAACGGAACGATTTTCCGGCCGGTTCCTGTACGATTTCGGCGGCTTCCAGTGTTTCCGGCTTTTCACCTTCAGCTGCGCGAGCGGCAAAGGACTGAAGTTGTTTTTGCTCCCATGCGTCCGGTGTGCCGAGCAAGGGGTTGCGCACTTTCAGGCTGACACGGGTCAGTTTCCAGCCGGTCTGGCGGGAAATGTCACCGGCCATCTTCGGGGCGATGTCCTGGCAGACGCCGATAGCCGATTCCGGACCGCCTTCGCTGACGGCCTTTTGGTTGGCGGCAGCCAGTTGCTTCAAGAAGGGCATCGCCACGGCGCGACTTTCATCCTTGTACTGGCTCAATTCATCGGCATGGGCGCCTGCTACGGTTAGCGCAAGCAGCGTGGATAACACTATCATTTTTTTCATGTTTTTTCCTCGTGAAATAAAAAATGCCCGAACGGATGGCGGGCGTTGTGGGATTGTTTTTTCGTCTATTTTTTCATCGGGCAGGTGTTCAGGCCGAAGATGGCATAGGCCGGGCAGATGCCGATGATGCCGGTCAGCAATGGCACGACGCCTATATAGCCCCAGATGCCGACCGTGCCGGTCGCGGCCAGTGCGATTAATGCCAGTCCTGCGATAACGCGCAGCGCGCGATCAATGGTGCCTTCGTTGGTTTTCATGATGTGCTCCTTTGGGTGATTGAGCACGCAGGATAGGGGGATTGAGCACTGTCGTCTGTGATAAAACTCACACAGTAGAAAAAAGGATGCAGGATGCAGGATGCATGGGGAAGGGGGAAGGGGGAGGGGTGAAGGGGGAAGGGGGAAGGGTGAAGGGTGAAGGGGGAAGGGGGAAGGGTGAAGGGTGAAGGGTGAAGGGTGAAGGGTGTTAAAGCGTGGCGAATTTTTTGAGTGCGGCCGGATCGGTGACGGTGATTTGTTCGCGGCCCAGTCTGACCCAGCCTTGTTCGGCAAATCCCTTGAGCAGGCGGCTGACAATTTCCCGCGCTGAGCCCAGTTCGTCGGCGATCGCCTGATGGGTGGTATGCAGCGGACTGGATTTTCCTGCCAGCAGCGCGGCCAGGCGTTGATCCAGTTTCTGGAAGGCCACTGCCGAGACAAGTTCCATCAGATCGGTGAGCCGTTCGGTAAAAAGCTGGAACACGAAATGGCGAAAGGGCGCATATTTACCCAGCATGCTGTGGAAAACAGCGGCGGGAAACAATACCATTTCCACAGACTCTTCGACGATGCCGCGCGCCTGATAGCAGGTGTCGCCCAGCAGACAGCTGCTGGTGAGTATGCAGCTCTCACCCGTCATGACGCGATAAAGTTGCAGCTCGCGCCCGTTCGCCGCCGATTTGACAACGCGCAGACTGCCGGACAACAGCAGCGGAAAGCCCTGACAGGACTGATGTTCGTCGAACATGACCGTCCCTGACGGAATTTTCAGTTGTCTGGCCGTTGTGAGTATCTCGCCCAGTTCTGCGGCGGGCAATTCACGCAGCATGGGATAGCGCTGCAACAATCGGGTTCGGGTGTCACTGTCAATCATAATCAGGGCGGATTCGTCATTCAGTTCCCCCCTCTGCAAGGGGGAGAGGGGATTTGTTAAGCTTCGGGGCGCATCTGCGGGAACAGGATGACATCGCGAATGCTGGCGCAATCAGTGAGCATCATGATCAGACGGTCGATGCCTATGCCTTCACCGGCGGTCGGCGGCAGGCCGTACTCCAGCGCGCGTATATAGTCATTGTCCTTATACATCGCTTCCTCGTCGCCGGCTTCCTTTGCCACAACCTGAGCATCGAAGCGCGCTTCCTGATCTTCCGCATCGTTCAGCTCGGAAAACCCGTTGGCCAACTCGCGGCCCAGCACGAACAATTCGAAACGCTCGGTAATCAGGGGATTGGCATCGCTGCTGCGCGCCAGAGGCGATACTTCCACCGGATAGTCGACGATGAAGGTAGGTTCGAACAAAAGCGTTTCAGACAGCTCTTCAAACAGCGACAGTTGCAGGCCGCCCAGGGTGTCTTCAGGACGGTATTTTGCCTTCAGGTCCTGCAAGACGGAGAGCACGAACTCACGGTCATACAGTTGCTCGGTGGAGAATTGCGGATGATATTTCTGGATGGCCTGCACCATGGTCAGCCGGTGAAAAGGCAATCCCAGATCCAGTTGGCGGCCCTGATAGCTGATCACGGTGGAACCCAGCACCTTTTGCGCTACCTCGCGCAACAGCTTTTCGGTAAAGTCCATCAGATATTTGTAATCGCGATAGGCCTCGTAAAATTCCAGCATGGTAAATTCCGGATTATGACGGGTGGATAAGCCCTCATTGCGGAAGTTACGATTGATTTCGAACACTTTTTCGAATCCGCCCACCACCAGACGCTTCAGATACAACTCGGGCGCGATGCGCAAAAACATCTGCATGTCCAGCGCATTGTGGTGTGTCTCGAACGGCTTGGCCGACGCGCCGCCCGGAATGGAATGCATCATCGGCGTTTCGACTTCCATGTATCCTTCGTTGATGAAGAATTCGCGTATTGCCTGGATGATACGGGTGCGCTTCAAAAATACCTGGCGCGCATCCTGATTCGTGATCAGGTCCAGATAACGCTGACGATATTTCTGTTCCTGGTCGGACAGACCGTGGAATTTTTCGGGCAAGGGGCGCAGCGACTTGGTCAGCAGGCGCACTTGCGCGACGCGCAGCGACAATTCGCCCGTCTTGGTCCTGAACAGCACGCCTGTCGCGCCCAGAATATCGCCCAGGTCGTAATGCTTGAATGCGCTGTGCGCATCAATGCCTGTGTCGTCATTGCTGATGAACAACTGCAAGCGTCCGCTCATGTCCTGCAAGGTGGCGAAGCTGGCCTTGCCCATTACGCGTTTTAACATCATGCGACCGGCGACCGCCACCTGAATCTGTGCGGCTTCCAGTTCGTCGTGAGACATTTCTGCATGGCTCGCGTGCAAATCGCCTGCCAGATGGGTGCGGTTGAAATCGTTCGGGAAGGCAACACCGGCTTTGCGGATGGCGGCCAGCTTGTTGCGGCGCTCGATGATGATTTGATTTTCGTCTTGCTGAGGAAGAGTGGATTCGGTTGTCATAATGCGTAGAGTGAAAATGAGTTGGTTGGATGCGCGATTCGCAGACAGGCGATTGTGTCACGAATGACCACCGGTTTCCAGTTTCCAGTTCACAGTTTCCAGAAAACCGAAAACCGAAAACCGAAAACCGAAAACCGAAAACTCATGAACTGAGTATATCGGCACCGCGCAGAACCCTTTGCACAGGGGTAAAAGACCGGCGCGCACGCAAAGCCACAGCGCATCCTCCGATGAAAAAACGCCCCATCGGCTTTGCGCCGCGAGAAAAAAAATGATGGCGAGCAGGGCAGTTGTCACCCGATAAACTATCAGGCAGGCATATTTGTAATCTTTCAGAAAATCGAAGCGGCATGGCTTTCAATAGCAAGCCGATATGCCGGAAGGTTCAACGCTGGATTTAATCCGTTCGTGGTGATCCTGTCGAACCATGTGCGGATTAAATATTTAACTATCAATGGAAAACATACCCTCCCCCTTGCAGGGGGAGGGGCGGGGTGGGGGTAGACACGCATATATTTCAACATGTTTACCACCGCCCTGACGAGCGCCATCCCCTGAAGGATCAGGGGCCAACGGTGAGTTTTTGTACCGGACTGTATGTCCCGCTCGGGGTGTTTTTATCGCACCACCTTAAACGATATTCGCGCACTTCAGGAACATTGCTTGCCAACAGCGGGCGTTCGTCATACCAGGGCTTTGATAAGGCAATGGATAAATGTTCCCAGTCGCCGTTGTTGCGGCGTGAATCGATCGAAACCGCACCATGGCCAAACTTGGTAAAACTGATTTTTACTCGCTCTCTATCTGCGCCATGATCCTGGACAACAGTAAATTCAGGGAAAGGATGAGTGCTCGTATTTTGTCCCCCGATAATACCTAAATCCTGGCCTATCGAATCGCTGTAACCACTGCTTAGCTTCATTCTCTGCACCAAATTGAACAAGCGCGGCAGAATGCCAGTCGGGCGCGGCGTTGGTGGATTATCAAAGACAACAGATGTCGGGAGGGGGCGGATGGTTGCGGAAGTATCCGTCGCGATGGCATTCTTGTACGCAGACGCTTCCAGGGAGCTTTGCTGGATGGCCGGATTCCATGTTTGCAGGATCCACTTGTAAAAAACGATATCCGCTACGGTGGCCGTAATTTCATCGCCCGTGAAACCCAGTGCAGTCCCATGAGTTGGAAGTTTGTCGCAAAAATGCCCGAGCCAGACAATGCGTTCGGCTTCAGTTGCGGGAAAATAAGTTTGATATGACATGACAGCTATCTCCTGAGTAAGTTGTTCGAAGAACAGACATCTCTGATCGGGACAAAACATTCAATGCCAAATGTATCGGCTATTTTTTTCAGGCCAGATATGTCAGTTATATTGCAAATGTCGCACCTTTGTTGATGCGACAGCCTCAAAATAAAGCATATCAACAGTTTTGGGGAGTAAAGAAATTTTACATTCCCGCTTTTAAATCGACGGGCATGAGTAATTGGCCCGTTATGCGGTATTGCGGATTGCTGATATGCTTTCTCAGGCACTCATGCGGCATACTGAACTGCTGGTGAGATTTCTCAGGCACTCACGCGGCATAACAAATCAAAAATCAGCGCCAGAAAATCAACAAACAGAAAATTCACAAACGGCGCCGATTTCAGACGAGTACGGGAAGAAAAAATACTTCATGGATTTTGTGCCGTGAGAGGAAAAATGATCGCGGCGGTACTGGTTTTACCGGTTAAACGTGTTTATCAGACAGATATATTTTAAATTTCCAGCAAGTCGAAGCGGCAAGGCTTACCACAGCAAGACAATATACGCAGGAGGCTGTTCGATCAGGTTAAAAACCTCGACTGGTGCGCACGTAAAGCCACAAGGTCGCGTATCCTCCGAAGAGCTGGATGAAGTGCGCGCCAGGATTGCCTCGCTGTTGGGAATTCAGAGATTCGCTGCATAATATGTCACACCAATTAGCTGAAAAGGAGTCGGGCGATGACTGATAAAACATTGATTGCATCTGTGGCGCAAATCGAATCGAAGATATTTTTGATTCGCGGTCAAAAAGTCATGCTGGATACCGATTTGGCAGAACTCTATGGTGTGCAAACCAAGGTGCTGAATCAGGCCGTGAAGCGAAATATAGAACGCTTTCCGTCCGACTTTACGTTCCAATTAACGGCTATCGAGAAAACCGAGGTGGTCACAAATTGTGACCACCTCGCCAGGCTCAAATATTCGTCAACCTTGCCGTATGCCTTCACAGAACACGGCGCGCTGATGCTGGGCAACGTATTGAAATCAGATCGCGCAGTAGAAGTCAGCCTCATGATAGTGCGCACCTTCGTGCAGTTGCGGCAGATGTTGGCCTCCAACGTGCGTGGCAAAGATGTCTTGCAATATAATGAAATCGCCACGCCCGTTCCCCTCACCCAAACCCTCTCCCGCCTGTCTGTCGTGCCAAGCTCGGCACAGGCAGGCAAGCGAGCGAGGGGACAAACGAATCGCTTCGCGAATTTCACGTTGATGCTGAGCTTTCCCGCAAACTTGCCGCTCTGGAAAAGAACTACGACATCAAATTTAAAGCCGTTTTCGATGCCATCCATGAACTGATGACACCCTCTGATCCCAGGAGAAAACGCCCCATCGGCTTCGCACCGTGGGAGGAAAACTGATGGCGAGCAGGTCAGTTGTCACCCGATAAACTGTCAGACAGGCACATTTTGAATCTTCAGTAAATCGAGGCGGCAAGGCTTCTAACAGCAAGCCGTTATGCGCCGGAAAGCTCAGGATCGAAAGCCGTTGTTTAGCAATGAGCTACGAGCAAATATTCCAAATTTTCGCCCCACCCATCAGAATTCCACTGGGCCAAACTTCTGGTATAGCTCCGACAGATTTCGAACAGACATCCTGAATTGGCTCCGCGCTTTCACCGTGGATTTTGCAGCGCTTGCATTCATAACCTTGGAGCCTGGATCGAAGATCACCCGTCCTGCACACAGCGCCGCCAGATAGCGGTTGAAATCCGTACCTTCCCCCAGCAGTGTGGGGCTAAAATAGCGGTAGGCGGGTGCTAATTCCTTCTCGCTTTCATAAGGAACATAAGCCGCTTGTGCGTGCTTCTTGTTCCAGCCGATCATCAAGTCAGCAAACGACCAAGCCGCCGCACAATGTCCAGCATCGTTAAGTAATTCAACCGCGCCTTCCACATCCTCGATGACTTTTCGTGCCGGGTTGAAGCCACGAACTGCCAGCGTGAGGCCGGTTTTTTCATTCCGGCAGTCCGCACGGTGTATGCCGGTAAAATACAGTGTGTCATCTTTCGTGGGGTGACCGTATTCACGAACGAAGGCTTTAACACCCTGCTCGCCATACATTCCTCCATCTGGCTCTGGTGTCATGAGAGTAATCCTGTCGCTGCTAAAGACTTTCATTTCCCAGCCTAGAAAATCCGGCTCAGCTCGACTATTGGGAATGATGCGTAGGGTGGGATAGCCGCTTGCGGCGTAACCCACCAATTACCTCCAAGCCACTAATCCTCGACGATGAGCACTTCGCGCTGACACTCGCCACAAAATTTAACAAATACATGCTCATTATCAATTATAATTTCTTCCACCATATCCAATCCTGTTTGGCATTTTGGGCAACAGTCTGGTTGGTCAGACATAATGTATAGCATCATGTCAGGATAACTTTCTCGGGTCTTTAAAATCGTCATTTTCTGTTATCCACGAAAAGTTCACTCCTATGCCATGCGATAAACTCCGCTTGCGGTGCGAAACGTTCTGGCGGTTCAATCGCGCGCCCATTGAGCGGCAATAGAACCTCCCTTACGAAAGGTTCATCGCGCCGCCTTAGCTCATCTGAAACGATGATCTTGAAGTCATCGCTAAGCGTTATCAACCCTTTGTCGAATGCTCTGTCGTGGATTGCCGATAAGCACAAGCCATTGCTCGGATTTAAGCGGTTAGCCTTATCCTTGCTCCACGGAACAATATGGCTGGCAATCAACAGGCGCGGCTCGGATAGACCAGACATGCAGCAGCGCCCACGATAGCTGCTGAGTACGGCACGGCGGAAAAAATGCTGCTTGATTCTCTGTGTTGTTAGGACTTGCCGGGTTTCCCCGGTGAAATCTTCTGGCAATAGTTCATCGTTTTCCAGCTCCAAGTCCTCCTCGGCATTTTGGTCTAGTTGCTGCCTGAGTAACTGGCACTCCACAGCAAGCCTTTCCCAATCCGAGTGAAATTCATCCCATACTTCGCGATCCAATGACGAGGCATTTCCCAATCCAGCCCGTCCAGTCTCCGTAATAGCTGGATCAAGGCTTGCGATGTTCAGCATCTTCATGGCAACCGCATCAGACGTGCGACCGATAACCTTCGCCAATGCAACTATTTCCGGGTTGCGTCCGTGAATTCGCCCATATGGAAGCTGACAGTACAAATGAAAAGCCAGTTTTACTTGTTCCTTTGTCCAACGCACTGTAGCCATGATATTTTTCGTCGGTGTCAAAGTAGCGACTCTGTTTGCCGACTCATTGGGGGAAATGAAAGAAGCTAAGAGTTTAGCAGTTGCTTCTATAATTGGCACAGATTGTGAAAGCTGCTCATAAGGTTGCCCATCCTTCCCACCGTCCAAATTGGGCTATGCCCGTCCGCTGCCGCAGCCCTTAATTTTTCCCGTGTTTCCGCACTTCAAGTTCCGGCTGACGAACGCAGCTGGTTTGTTAGCAGGGAAGAACTGGGACGAACTGCCTGCGCGGTATGCGCTGGTAAAGTAGCGCGATGATTGATTGCAAGGCAACTTTACTGAACGCCGGTTGGCGGGTTGCAGTCGTTTGGGGATGTATATTGCAAGGCCGGAAAGCGCATCCGATGGATGATGCTTTTATCCGCGAACTAGCTACGTGGCTCATCAACGGCCAGAGCAATATGCTTGAATTATCAATCAACGATTGAACACCGCCTGGCTGAGGAAATGGCGCAATGACCCGTGTTGATGCGGGTTGCCCAGGTGATGCCTGAGTTGAACCTTATGTTTTACTTTGTGTAGTCGTTCGATTACACTGTGCGCATGTTCACAGTTAAACCACTTCCCGAATTCAGCGAATGGCTAGATGGCCTGAAGGACCGTGTGACGCGTATCCGTTTGGCGCGTCGGCTGGATAAAGTTTCGCGCGGTCAGCTTGGTGATGTAAAGCCGGTGGGGGATGGGGTGTTTGAGTTGCGTGAACACTTCGGGCCGGGCTGGCGCATGTATTACATCCAGCGCGGTTTGGTATTGGTTGTGATGTTGGGCGGTGGCGATAAAGCCACACAAACCAGCGACATAGCCCGTGCCGTCAAGCTTGCAGCCACTATTGAGGAATAAATCATGACCAGAAAAATTCGCATAGCCGATCTGCCCGATTTTGACATGGCGGAATACCTCAAGAGCGAGGAAGATGTTGCCGCTTATTTGACTATGGTGATTGAAGAGGGCGATGTGTCTGAACTGGCCCGCGCGCTGGGCATCGCGGCCCGTGCCCGTGGCATGAGCGAGATTGCCGAGCAATCCGGCCTGACACGCGAAGCCCTGTACAAGGCGCTGAGGCCGAATGCGCATCCGCGCTTTGACACGATCAACCGCGTTTGCGCGGCGCTTGGTGTGCGCCTGGTGGCTCAGGCTGTCCATTCTTAGCGGGCGGGGTGCTTTGCGCCTTGATTTTCCCCGTGTTCCCGCATTTCAGGTTCCTGCTGACCAACGGTCATGGCAAATGGTCAGATTATAAAATCGCCATGCCCGTTTCCCCCTTTCCAACTTTCCCCCGCTTGCGGGGGAAAGGGCAAACGAATCGCTACGCGAATTTCACGTTTATGCTGCCGATGTGCTCAGCGCGAAGAGTTGGGAAGATCTGCCCGCGCGGTACGTGCTGGTAAAGTAGAGCAACGACTCGGCGTCCAGACTGTCAGCGGCCAGAGCAATACGCTTGAATAAAAAACGGGCACCCGAAGGTGCCCGTTTAGTTTTTTCATTGGAGCAGACTATTTTATTTCAGTGAGCCATATGTTCCAGTTCAATAGCACGACAAGCCAAACCAACAACCTTGGGGATAGGACGGCTACCGGTACGATAATGTGCAATCATGCGGCGCGTCATCCCCAGCGTATCAGCCGCTGAGGAAAGGGTGAGGCTGTTGCGCTGCATCCACCGGTCAAACTCACTGGCAGTTGGTAGCCCAGCCTGTTCACGGCAAAGTTCGTAGATCCTGTCAGCTCCCAGACTAAGGCCATTCGGCCAATCTAGTCCATGCCCCCAGTCATCGCGCGTCATCTGCGAAAAAAATTCAGGATTACACAAGACATCAAACGGCGGATTGGTGCAGCCGGAAAGATCAATGCGCAGCGTTTCCCCCGTACTCCAGTCTATATCTGCGATCAGCGTGTCAACGATGCGGACATCCTTGATATTGGGCGGGTTTTTCATGGGTTCAGCCTCCTATATTCAGTCAGGTATTTTGCTTTGTTCACTGCTATGTTGATGAACACATCGGTTAGCCGCTTTGCAGGAGAGACGCCGCCTGCAAGAATTTCGCACGTTTCAATCGCCACAGATACGCGGCTGCCATCTTTGAACGCCACATGCACATGCGGCACACCATGCTCGTTGCCATTGATACGGATGCGCCAGTCGCCAATTGTGTCGTAATTAGTCATAGGTGAACTATAGTGTAATTATTACACTATATCAAGTGCTCTCATTTCATTTTTGGCACATCATAACCCGCCAACAAATGTACAAAAAACAGGGTCTGAACATCAAGCGCATTCGCGAGCATGCTCACGTTAGCCAGCCCGTCTTTGCCCGCTATCTGAATACCAGTGAATCAACTGTGCAGAAATGGGAAACGGGGCAGAAAAGGCCGAGTGGCATGGCGCTCAGGTTATTGCACTGCACATCGTTGAAAAGCATGGTCTTGAAGTGCTTGTGTGAATTTTTAATCTCACCAATGCGCACGGTTTTCATCAGCGGTTGTGATTCCAGCAACCGGGATCCGCTTTGTCGGAATTCGATTTATGCCGATGATGATTGCCATGTTCATTCTGTCAGGTTTAGAATGTCGCTACTTTTGTAGCAACAGTTATAGGGAGAGCGATGATGGGAATGCCGGTCAGAATCGACGACACGTTGTACGAGCAGGCGCGCACCGAGGCGCAGATTGAACACCGCACCATCGCCGGGCAAATCGAATATTGGGCTATGATCGGTCGCGCGTCACTCGACAACCCGGATTTGCCGGTTAGTTTCGTGGCGGAAGCACTGGCCTCTATGCGTGAACCGCGCGAGCAGGCCACACCCTTTGTGCCACGCAGTCGCCGTGCATGAGTTACAAGGTTGAACAGACGCGGCGCTTTGCCCGTCAGTACAAAAAACTGCATGACAACGTTGCGGCTGATGTCGATGATGCAGTCGCAGCTGTCGCCGGACAACCTTCTGTCGGCGAACGAAAAAAAGGCGATCTGGCTGACTTGTTTGTCTACAAATTTCGCAGCCAGGGTCAACTCTATCTGCTGGGTTATACCCTCGACGATGCTGTGCAACTGATTTTTCTGGAAGCCATCGGGCCCCATGAGAATTTCTATCGCGATCTCAAACACTAATCAGTGTTTTAAGCGGCCCCGTGGCATGAGCGAGATTGCCGGGAAATCCGGCCTGACACGCGAAGCTCTGTACAAGGCGCTGAGGCCGAATGCGCATCCGCGTTTTGACACGATCAACCGCGTTTGCGCGGCGCTTGGTGTGCGCCTGGTGGCTCAAACTGTCCATTTTTAACAGGCTGCTGCAAAACTATTGCGCTCGTCGATACTGCGTCAAAAAGTGACTCAAAATGCTCATTTACTACATGTAAACTCCGCTTTTTCGTCGCTTTTTTTCTTGCCTCCGCTTCGCTCATAACGTTTTTCAGCAGCCTGTTAGCGGGCGGGGTGCTTTGCGCCTTGATTTTCCCCGTGTTCCCCCTTTTTAATTGCCCCCTCGCTACGCTCTCCCCCCATTTTCAACTTTCCCCCGGAGATACCCTCTCTTCAATCCTCTCCCGCCTGTCTGCCTTGCCTGCGCCTGCCTGTCGGCAGACAGGGCAGACAGGGCAGACAGGGCAGACAGGCGACAGGCAGGCGACAGGCAGGTGAATTTCACGTTTACGCTGCCGATGTGCTGAGCGCAAAAAACTGGGATGAGCTGCCTGCGCGGTATGCGCTGGTAAAGTAGCTCGATGATTGATTGCAAGGCAACTTTACTGAACGCCGGTTGGCGGGTTGCTGTCGTTTGGGGGTGTATATTGCAAGGCCGGAAAGCGCATCCGATGGATGATGCGTTTATCCGCGAACTGGCTACGTGGCTCATCAGCGGCCAGTGCAATACGCTTGAATTATCAATCAACGAGTTAACTCCGGCAGGTGTTAGCGGTTGAGAAGATGGCGTAATGACCTGTGTCTATACAGGCTTCAGAGGCAGAGGTATGTTGCTCAATCTGAAAAAGTCGCCAAAGTCTGGTTTTCTGTTGAAAGTGACACTTGTTGACTCGATATTTGTACGGTATATTCCCGTATACGGGAATTTACCGTATTTTAGGAGGTTGCTATGTCTGGTGTTGCTCGATTTGATTTGAAAATGGACGTGGAAGAAAAAGATGTTGTTTCTCGCGCTGCGGCCTTAGTTGGCACCACGATGGCCGCATTCGTGCGCACGGCAGCTAAAGAAAAGGCGCGTGAACTGTTAGATCGGGAATCCCGCATCACGATGTCAGCTCAGGATTTTCAGGCATTCACGATGGCACTTAATGGGACATTTACGCCGAATGTCGCGTTACAAAATGCCTTGAGCGTTGCGCAAAAGGTGCGACGTGCTTGAGGAGCAATTGCTCGATCCTCACCGCCATGATCGCCAATTTTTCACCTCTGGGGTTGCTGAACTGGATGAGTACCTGCATCGCTTCGCCGTCCAGCAAAGCAAAAAGGGTATTGCCGTGGTGCGGGTGTTGGTCGACACGGATATGCCAAAAAACATACTGGGCTACTACAGTTTGAGCGCCGCGCAAATTGATGCGGTTCAAATGGATGAGCGCACACAACAAAAATTACCGCGTTATCCGGTGCCGTGCTTTCGTCTGGGACGTTTGGCAACACATTCGGCGCATCGCAATCGTGGCTTAGGGCTGCTTCTGATAGGGTGTGCGGTTGAGCGCTGTTTAGAAGCAAAGAAACATGTGGCCGCTTATGCGCTGGTGGTCGATGCAAAGGGAGAGGATGCCAGGTTTTTCTATGAGCATTACGGATTTACGCCCTGCCGTGATAATCCGATGACCCTGTATTTATCACTTGGCAGATGAGTCCTGCCGTTGGGGCGCCGCAATAGTGTCATGCACACCATCCATGGTCGAAGAAAAGAAGTTCGTGCTGTTGCTGAACAGGTATTCCTTGCAATGTAGCTTTCAAGCACATTTCGTTGAGGCGGCAACTATTGAGGAATAAATCATGACCAAAAAAATTCGCATAGCCGACCTGCCCGATTTTGACATGGCGGAATACCTCAGGAGCGAGGAAGATATTGCCGCTTATTTGATGATCCTCGCCCTGAGGGGCGCGGTTTAAGGTCGTTGCGGGGATGTAAAATCCCTGTATGCCTGAATCCACCGGCCTGAAGACCGGTGACTTAAAGACTGAAGCCTTTGCTCAGCAACTCCGCACAGCGCAAGCCGCTTTGCACGGCGCCTTCGAGGGTGGCCGGATAGTCGCCTTTTGTGTAATCGCCCGCCAGCAGCAGGCGGGGCAGGGGTGTTTGCTGGTCGGGACGAGACAGGTCGGGCGTGCAGGCGAAGGTGGCGCGTTTTTCCGCGATCACCTTGTGCCACAGGGGATTTTCGGTGATGCCGAACTCTTCGCGCAATTCCGCGATGACCTTTTGTGCGAGTTCCGCCTGCGATAATTCCTGATGGATGCCTTCTGCGCTGATGACCGAGGCGATCAGGCCGTGTTGTCCTGCGATCTGTCCCTTGTCGAACAGCCACTGGCTTAAGCGCTGATGCAGACCCAGCATCGGATGGGGCAGGGTGACGCCCGCCGGGTATTGGATATACAGGGTGTAAATAGGCTGATGTTGCAGGGCGTCTATTTGGGTGACGACAGAAGATAGCCCGGCAATCGGCCTGATGAGCCGGGCGGTGGCGACCGGCGGCGTGGCGCAGATGACGTGGCTGAAGTACATGCGTCCGCGTTTGGTCGTGATCTCCACGCCGCTTTCATCTGGATGTAAACTTTCCACGCCGCATGAAGTCAGTATGTGCCCGCCGCGTTTTTTGACATAGTTCGCGGCGCGCGCCGGAAACAGTGCGGTAAAGTCCATCTTCGGTATCAGCATATCGCTGTCGGCGCGCGTCTGATTGAGCGCATCCCTCAGCACGTTCAGCAGTATCTGTGCGGAGGCGATCGCAACCGGCGTGTTCAGCGCCGCGATACACAGCGGTTCCCAGAGTTTTTGTATCAGGGTGTCGTTTTGCCCGTACTGTCTGAGCAGTGCTGACGCCGTGATGTCTGCGCTGATGCGAAAATTCATTTTTCGCAGGGTGAGCATGAAACGCGCGGCGCTGATGCGCTCCCCCCAGCTCAGCCCGTGCGCGCGCAGCAACGCGACTAAAAGGTGCAGCGGGGCGGGCAGATTGGGCGCTCTGAGTGAAAACTGGCCATGCAGATCGAGCTGCAAGGGCAGGCGCAGAAAATCGCTTTCGATATGGCCGCCGACCAGCTCGATCAGCTTCAGGGTGTCGCGATAACAGCCCAGCAGCAGATGCTGGCCGTTATCAAGTTGCGTGTGCTGCTGTGTCACGCCGCGCGCACGTCCGCCCAGTTGTCCTGCGCTTTCAAACAAGGTGACGGCAATACCCCGTTCGGCGAGAGAGGCGGCCGCTGCCATGCCCGCGTAGCCGCCGCCGATAATGGCAGGGTTTATCAATTGTTTTTCTCGCAGGAGAAAAATAACGATTGTACCCTCTCCCTCTGGCGGGAGAGGGTTAGGGAGAGGGCTATAACGAGCATTAGTTTTTGATTGTTTTTCATTGGGTCAGTGAAGTTTTTACCCCTACCCTGACCCTCCCCCTGAAAGGGGGAGGGATAAGGATGTGGCAGTTAGCGCGCTCCCTCCCCCCATAAGAGGGAGGGGGTATAAGTTTTGCAAGTTGAACATACCTTCCCCATTTCAGGGGGAAGGTCAGGATGGGGGTGCAAGTTTTAATGATTCCGTTATTCGCGTCAATACGCCTTCCAGATTGTTTAAAACATCGTTATTCCAAAAGCGCAGAACCTGCCAGCCTTGTGTTGCCATAAAATCGCTGCGAAATTCGTCATATCCCGTTTGCTCCTGATGTTGCCCTCCATCCAGTTCAATCACCAGCTTTTGTTCGATGCAGGCGAAATCGGCAATATATCGCCCGATGGGGTGTTGACGACGGAAGCGATGGCCGTTCAGTTGCTTGTAACGCAGCGCATGCCATAATTTTCTTTCGGCATCGCTCATGTTCGTCCGAAGCGATCGGGCTCTCAGGGTGGTTTCAGGATTGTTCCTGTGGGAAGTCATTAAATATTTACCCCCATCCTGGCCTTCCCCCTGACAGGAGGAAGGAACATGCTGTGTTAGTTCCTGATCCAGGTTGTCCAGGCCAGCCATAATTTGCGCAAGGGGGTCAGCGAGACGCGCTCTTTGAGTACGTGGCAGCCCGAAGCTTGTACTTCATCCAGTGTGGCGCGATAGATCGCCGCCATGATGAGTCCTGTGCGCTGGGTTTTTTTGTCTGCGTCCGGCAGTTGTGCCAGAGCTTGCTGATAAAAGCGTTGTGCGCGCTCGATCTGGAACGCCATCAGTTTGTGGAAGTTTTCAGTTTCATTCGCATTGAGAATATCGGCAGCCGTCACGCCGAACTGTTTCATCTCGTCCATCGGCAGATAGATGCGGTTGCGCCTGGCATCTTCACCTACATCGCGGATGATGTTGGTGAGCTGCAACGCGATGCCCAGATCGTGCGCGTATTTGAGGGTCTGCCGGTCTTTATAGCCGAAAATTTCGACCGAAAGCAGGCCGACTACCGAGGCGACCCGATAGCAATACAGTTGCAGCGACTTGAAATCCGCATAGCGCGGCTGATCCAGATCCATCTCCATGCCGTCGATGATTTCCAGCAGATGTTCCTGCGCCATGTTGAACTGCACAACGACGGGCACCAGCGCCTGCGCCACCGGATGTTGCGGATGCCCGCTGTAGATCAGCGCTACCTGTTCACGCCACCAGGCCAAGGTGGTGCGCGCCACCTGTTCGTCGGTACACTCGTCGACGACATCGTCCACTTCGCGGCAAAAAGCGTACAGCGCGGTGATCGCGCGGCGCTTTTCTCTGGGCAAAAACAGGAAGCTGTAGTAAAAACTGGAGCCGCTGGCAGCAGCCTTGTCCTGGCAATATTGGTCTGGAGTCATAATTTCAATAAGTGTGGGGTGCAGATTTTGCCAGCATGATAACCCAGTCGAGGGGGCCCAGCACCGGGCGGCGGCGGAATACGTCGTAATCGGCCGCTTCGATCTTGGCGAGGATGCGCAGGCCGCCGGCGATAATCATGCGCATCTCAAGGCCGATGCGGCCGGTGAGGATGCTGCCCAGTGGCGCGCCCTGCAACATCAGCGCGCGAGCGCGATCCACCTGAAACTTCATCAGACGCCGCCAGTTCTCGTCGCAGATTTGCTGCTCAATCTGGCTCTCCGGGACGTTATACCGCGCCATTTCATCCAGCGGCAGATAGACGCGGGAAATCTTCCAGTCTTTTGCGACATCCTGCCAGAAATTGATCAGCTGCAAGCTGGTGCAGATCGCATCCGAATA
The DNA here is from genome assembly GCA_028707275.1 of Gallionella sp. GTDB lineage: Bacteria > Pseudomonadota > Gammaproteobacteria > Burkholderiales > Gallionellaceae > Gallionella. The sequence continues at coordinate 119,508 of JAQTUP010000006.1, forward strand.
CGCCAGATTGACCGGCGTGGCCTCGCCGTACAGATGCAGCAGCAGGCAGCCGACAGGGTTGGCCGAGCGTCGGCAGTATTCGAGCAGATCGGTGTAATTGTCGTAACGCTTTTTGACCACATCCTGCGAGAAGGCATCGAGCAGATCGAAAAGCGGCGGCAAGGGCAGTGCGTATTGCCTGATTTCCGCCGCCAGATTGCGGAACAAGGGCGTTGTCGGCGTTTCATTCAAACGGATGCGGTCGAGTTCGGCGCGAAAAGCATCCAGCTGTTGCAGGCGTTCGTGGTCGGGCAGATCGCCTTCGTCCGCGATGTCGTCTGCCGCACGGGCAAAATGATAGATGGCGGCTACGGGTTTACGCAGCCGTTTGGGCATCAGGACCGAGGCGACGGGGAAGTTTTCGTAATGATCGACCGACATACCTTAAATCAGATCGTTGCGATGCAGCATGAACACGAACTGGTCGCCCGCTGTCACATCCAGCCAGGTAAACGGCAGTTTCGGGTAGGCCGCTTCCAGCGCCTCGCGGTTATGGCCGATCTCGACGATCAGAATGCCGTTGTCAGTCAGGTGTTCGGCGGCGTGTTTGAGGATGATGCGGGTCGCATCCAGGCCGTCATGGCCGCTGCCGAGCGAGAGTTTGGGTTCGTGAAGATATTCCGGCGGCAGGCTGTTTACCGATTTTTCATCGACATAGGGCGGGTTGCTGATAATCAGATCGTAGCGGCGACCGGCCAAGTTAGTCAGCAAGTCCGATTCGATCAGACTGATGCGTGCCTGCAACTCATAATCATGAACGTTGCGTGTGGCAACGGCCAGTGCGTGGGGGGATAAATCGACCGCATCCACATGTGCATTGGGAAACGCGTCGGCGCAAAGAATCGCCAGGCAGCCGCTGCCGGTACACAAGTCCAGCACCGAGCTGACCGCTTCAGGGTCCGTAATCCAGGGCGATAACTGTGAGCGCAGCAATTCGGCGATGAATGAGCGCGGCACAATCACGCGTTCGTCCACGTAAAAGCTGTACTCGCCCAGGAATGCTTCATGGGTCAGATAGGCTGCCGGTATGCGCTGCTCGACGCGTCGCCTGAGGGTGCCCAGAACTTCGTCAAGCTCGGCCGGGTTAAGCCTGGCGTCGAGGAAGGGGGCGAGTGTGTCCACGGGCAAATGCAGGGTATGCAGAATCAGGTAGACGGCCTCGTCATAGGCGTCGGTGCTGCCGTGGCCGAAAAATAATTTGGCCTGATAGAACCGGCTGACCGCAAAACGCAGGCAGTCGCGGACGGTGTGCAGATTTTGTGTGGCTTCAGAAAAATAATTATTCATTTGATCAAAAGATTTTCCAGCGTGCGCTGATAAGTAAGCTTTAAAGGTTCGATGTCGGCGACGGCCACGCACTCGTTGAGTTTATGGATAGTGGCGTTCAACGGGCCAAATTCGATGACCTGCGGGCAGATATCCGCGATAAAGCGTCCGTCTGACGTGCCGCCGGATGTCGACAGTTCGGGGGTGATGCCATAGGACTGTTCGATGGCGCGACTGATGGCGTCGACAAGACTGCCCCGGGGCGTGATGTAGGGTTTCCCTGACAACTCCCATTCCAGATCATATTTAAGCTGATGTTTGTCCAGAATCGCATGGACACGGTGCTTTAACTCGTGTTCGGTGCTGGCGGTGGAGAAGCGGAAATTAAACAGGATTTCAACAGTGCCGGGCACGACATTGGTCGCCCCTGTGCCTCCGTTGATATTGGAGATTTGCCAGGAGGTTGCCGGAAAATACTGGTTGCCGTTATCCCAGGTCGTGTCAGCTAATTCGGCGATCGCGGGCGCTGCCATGTGTATGGGGTTTTTTACCAGATGCGGATAGGCGATATGCCCCTGAACGCCCATGACCGTCAGTTTTCCTGACAGAGAACCGCGCCGTCCGTTCTTGATCATGTCGCCTACCATTCTGTTCGAGGTAGGTTCTCCGACGATGCAGTAATCCAGGCGCTCGCCACGGGCTTGCAGGGCTTCGATCACACGCACCGTGCCATCCACTGCGACACCTTCTTCATCCGAGGTGATCAGCAGGGCGATGGATCCCTCGTGGTCGGGATGATCTTCAATAAAGGCCTCAATGGCGGTGATGAAGGCCGCGACAGAGGTTTTCATGTCTGCCGCGCCACGGCCATACAGCATCTGATCTCGGATGACAGGTTCAAATGGCGGGCTGAACCAGGATGCTTCAGGACCGCTGGGCACCACATCCGTGTGTCCGGCGAAAACGACAACCGGACCATCTATGCCGCGCCTCGCCCAAAAGTTATCTACCGAACCAAAACGCATGCGTTCCACGGTAAATCCCACCTTTTGCAGGCGTTCGATGAGAATCTCCTGGCATCCTGCATCATCGGGTGTCAGTGAGCGGCGTGCGATGAGATCTTTGGCCAGTCGTAGTGTTTCAGTCATGAATCAGTCCTTCACGTTAAATATTTTCTCATAGGCCGATGCATCGAAGCCGACATGCAGCACCTTGCCATCTTGTTCCAAAACCGGGCGTTTGATGAGGCTGGTTTTTTCCATGATCAAGGACAAGGCTGACAGGGGATCCTGAACCTGCTGTTTTTGATCCTCTGTCAGTCCGCGCCAGGTCAGGCCTTTGCGGTTGACAAGCTCGCTCAGGTCTCGCTGTTGCAGCCAGTGTTGCAAAGTTTCCGCACTCAGGCCCAGCTTCTTAAAGTCGTGAAATTCAGTCACTATGCCTTGCTGCGAGAGCCAGTCACGCGCCTTCTTGACGGTGCTGCAATTGGGGATGCCGTACAGCTTTGTTGGAAGTTCGCGCAGCGATACTTTGCCCCTCCCTCCCGCACGCGGGAGGGAGTCGGAAGGGAGGGAGGCGGGCATGTCTGAATGATGAGTGTTTTTCATGCCGGTCAGGATGCATCCAGGTCGAGTTTGATTCCCGAAAAATCAGTGCTGGGTGGTTTCTCTGCATTGCTGCTGGCGGTAAATTTCGGCACGGGTATGGTCGAGGTGCGTTCCGAAAAATCGACCAGTGCGGACAGATTGCTCGCGGAATCCGCGTTGCGCATGGCCTCGTCCTTGGTGATTTGTCCCGATTTGAACAACCTGTACAGCGCCTGTTCGAAGGTTTGCGATCCGGCCGATACGCTCTTGTCGATCGCTTCGTGGATTTTTTCGATTTCGTCGTTTTTAATCAGGTCTGCAATCAGCGTGGTATTGAGTAAAATTTCCACCGCAGGTATTTGTTTGCCCTGAACAGAGCGCACCAGGCGTTGGGATACGACTGCACGCAAACACATTGACAGGTCCGACAAAACACTCATGCGCGAATCGTAGGGAAAGAAGTTTACGATGCGGTTGAGCGCGTGATAGCTGTTATTGGCGTGCAGCGTCGTCAGGCATAAATGGCCGGTCTGCGCAAAAATCAACGCCTGTTTCAGGGTTTCGCGGTCGCGCACCTCACCTATCATCAGCACATCGGGCGCTTCGCGCATGCCCGCCGCCAGAGCATTCTCGTAGTTGAGCGTGTCAGTGCCGATTTCGCGCTGGTTGACGATGGATTTGTCGTGCTTGAAATTATATTCGATCGGATCTTCGATGGTCAGAATATGCCCGGTTTGCGTGTGGTTGCGATGCTCGATCATCGCGGCCAGCGTGGTGGATTTTCCGGAGCCTGTCGCGCCTACCACCAGCACCAGTCCCCTTTTTTCCATGATCAATGTTTTGAGCACGTTGGGCAGGCGCAACTCGCTCATGTCGTTCAGTTTGGCTCTGATGTAGCGAATGACGATCGAAATGTCGCCGCGCTGGCGGAAAATATTGATGCGGAAGCTGCCCAGATCTTCGATGCGATAGGAAAAATTCATCTCCATGCTCGATTCGAACTCCAGTATCTGTCTTGACGTCATCAGTTCATAAGCGATGCGTTTGACGACATCCGCTTTGAGAATCTGTGAATTGACCGGAATGGCGACGCCATCAATCTTGATATTGACAGGAGCCCCTACTGAAAAGAACAAATCGGAGGCTTGTTTGTCTGCTGCCAGCTTCAGTAATGGTGTGACGATCATCGTGAACTCCTTTAACAGGATAGAGGAGCGAGGATCAAGGAGCGGAAAAATCTTTGCTCAATCCTCTATCCCGAATCCTCAATCCTGGATTAAATGCCTCTGAGCAATTCGTTGATGCCGACTTTTGACAGTGTCTTGGCATCGACTTTTTTGACAATCACGGCGCAATACAGACTGTAGCTGCCATCCTTGGACGGAAGGCTGCCGCTGACCACGACCGAACCTGCGGGTACGCGACCATAGGTGATGGTGCCGGTTTCGCGGTCGTAAATCTTGGTGCTCTGGCCGATGAATACCCCCATCGAGATGACCACGTTGTCTTCCAGGATCACGCCTTCGACGATTTCAGAGCGCGCACCGACAAAACAGTTGTCGCCGATGATGGTGGGATTTGCCTGCACAGGTTCGAGCACGCCGCCGATGCCGACGCCGCCGGATAAATGCACGTTCTTGCCGATCTGTGCGCAGGAACCGACCGTCGCCCAGGTATCTACCATGGTGCCTTCGTCCACATAGGCGCCGATGTTGACATAAGAGGGCATCAGCACCACATTTTTGGCGATGTAGGCGCCTTTACGGGCGGCAGCAGGAGGGACCACGCGGAAACCGCCTTCGCGGAAATCACGGCTGTTGTAGTCGGCAAACTTTGACGGCACTTTATCGTAATAGTTGGTGAAACCACCCTTGATGAAGGCGTTGTCTTCCAGACGGAACGACAGCAGAACGGCTTTTTTAAGCCATTGGTGGGTGACCCAGTCACCGTCGATTTTTTCGGCGACGCGCAGTGTGCCGTTGTCCAGCTTCGCGATGACTGCATCGACCGCTTCTTTGAGTTGCGCGTCCGCATTGCGCGGGGTGATGTCGCTGCGGCGTTCAAAGGCGGTTTCGATGATTTTCTGTAATTGGTCCATGAGGGTTCCTGGTTAGTAGTAAGTAGTAAGTTGATAGTTGTGAGTCGGTAGCTACTTCCCACTCGCTACTGACAACTCACTGGTAAATTTCGCGATTCTTTGTGCGGCGTCCACTGTTTGTTCTGTGTCGGCGACCAGTGCCAGGCGCACAAAATGCTCCCCCGGATTGATGCCCTGCGCGGTACGCGCCAAGAAACTTCCCGGTAAAACTGTCACATTATAATCACGATACAAGCCCTGCGCGAAGGCCGCGTCGCAAATGGGTGTCTGTATCCATAAATAGAAACCGGCATCGGGCAGGGAAACGGGCAGCACAGGGGAGAGAATTTCCATCACGCGCGCAAACTTCCCGGCATACAGGCGGCGGTTTTCTGCGACATGGGTTTCGTCGCACCAGGCGGCGATACTGGCGGACTGGATCACAGGATTCATCGCCGAGCCGTGATAGGTGCGATACAGTGCGAATTTTTCGATGACCTTCGCGTCCCCTGCGACAAAGCCCGAGCGCATGCCGGGCACGTTGGAACGCTTCGACAAACTGGAGAATACCACCAGATTCCGGTAGTCGCAGCGTCCGAGTTGAAGGGCTGCTTGCAGCGCGCCCAGCGGGGGGGTGTCAAAATAGATTTCCGAATAGCATTCGTCCGAGGCGATCACGAAGCCGTAGCGGTCTGACATCTCGAATAATGTTTTCCACTCGCCAAGAGGCATGACCCGCCCCGTTGGATTGCCCGGTGAGCAGACATAAATTAACCGGGTGCGCTGCCAGACAGCTTCCGGTAACTGTGCAAAATTCAGCGCAAAATCGTCTTCGGGCAGGGTGTTCAGAAAATACGGCGTTGCGCCGGCGAGAAATGCCGCCCCTTCGTAAATCTGATAAAAAGGGTTGGGGCATACCACCACAGGTTCAGCCTCAGTGCGATCGATCACCGTTTGCGCAAAGGCGAACAGCGCTTCGCGGCTGCCATTGACCGGCAACACCTGAGTCTTGAAATCAGGCAGAGGGATGCCATAGCGTCGCGCCAGCCATTGGGCTATTGTGCTGCGCAGCGCGTCGGAGCCGGCCGTTGTGGGATAATTGGCCAGACCATCCAGATTGTTGGCGATGGCGTCGCGGATGAATTGCGGGGTCGCGTGCTTCGGTTCGCCGATGGACAGGCTGACAGGGGAGTAGTCCGGGCAGGGCGTGACCTCGCGAAACAAGGCGGCGAGTTTCTGGAACGGGTAGGGTTGCAGTTTATTCAGGTCTGGATTCATTGCGAGTTAGCGTCAGCGAAAGTGACGGGCATTATAAAGGGCTGACAGGTGTCATCAAAACAAAATGTAATGCCGGTCGCCGGAATTTTATCCGGTGCGCTGGTCTGGGGGTTGATCTGGTACCCTTATCGCGTGTTGCAGGACGCCGGTATATCAGGCCCGCTGGCGACGCTGGTGACTTATTTGCTGGCGATGTTGTGCGGCGCATTCATGTTGCCGCGCATCTGGCGCGAATTACCAGATATCGGCTGGTGGGCGGTGTTGCTGGTGTTTTCCGCAGGCTGGGCGAATTTCGGTTATGTGCTGGCGATGTTGCACGGCGAAGTGATGCGCGTGCTGCTGCTGTTCTATCTCGCGCCGGTCTGGACGATCCTGTTTTCCTACTGGCTGCTGGGCGAACGCCTCAATCGCTACGGCTATCTGGTGATCGTGCTGTCTTTGTGCGGTGCATTCATCATGTTGTGGGAGCCCGGTTTCGGCGTGCCGTTGCCACAAAATATGTCAGAGTGGCTGGGGCTGTCGGCGGGAATGGGCTTTGCGCTGTCCAATGTCGTGTCGAGGCGCGCAAGCCATCTTAGCGTGGAATCCAAGGCCTTCAGCATCTGGCTGGGTACGGCGCTGCTGACCGCGCCGCTGTTATGCTGGCAGGGTGGGATTACCCTCGGGGCTATAGACGCGCAAGCCTGGCTGATACTGGTTTTACTCGGCGTCGCGCTGTGTTCGTGCAGTTTTGCCGTGCAGTACGGCGTCACGCATATGCCGGCCAATCGTGCGATGTTGCTGTTTTTATTCGAACTGGTGGTGGCCGCACTCGCTTCATGGCTGCTGGCGGGTGAAACGATGGAATTGCGCGACTGGCTGGGCGCTGCGCTGATCATATCCGCGAGTTTGCTCTCGGGAAAATTACACGCCTGAGCCTTGAAAAAGCTCTTCATCCACGAAAAATACGAAAGGCACGAAATAGATCACAACATCAGGCTGGTTTTATGACTCACCAAGCCGGTGAGAAACCAGGTATGAGTAAATAATTTGAATTTGTTCGTGTTTTTTTGTGCCTTTCGTGGACAACTGCGGTTTTAAGGTTGAGCTGTCTTGTCGGTGGAGTTACTGCCCGGATTGCGAGAAGTAGATGAATCGGTTACGGCCCGACGCCTTGGCGGCGTACATCGCCTTGTCAGCGCATTTGAGCAAACCTGCCAGGTCAGCTGCGTCCTGTGGCGCAAAGGCGATGCCTATGCTGGCCGAAATGTGGTGCCCTGTTTCATCGCCTACAAAGTAAAACGGCAGCGCCAGTTTCTCGATGATCGCCTGAGCGATGCGTTCGGTCTCTGATACGTTGCCCAGTTCCGGCAGCATGACGGTGAATTCGTCCCCCCCCAAACGCGCGACGGTATCGGCTTCTCGCACACAACTGCCCAGTCGTCTCGCCACTTCCATCAACAGTACATCCCCGTGGGCATGCCCCAGTGTGTCGTTAATTTCCTTGAAATAATCAAGATCGATGAAGAGCAACGCCAGCGGCAATCCGGTGCGATGCGTGCGCTTGATCGCCTGTCCCAACCTGTCATGGAACAGGCGGCGGTTGGGCAGATTGGTCAGCGGGTCGTAATTGGCCTGCCAGTGGATGATCTCGTCTTTTTCCTTCTTTTCGGTGATGTCCGAGAACTGTGCCACGTAGCGGTATACGCTGCCGTCCTTATGGCGGAGTGCGATGATGCTGGCTAACTTCGCATAAATCTCGCCATTCTTGCGCTTGTCCCATATTTCGCCTTGCCAGTGTCCCGTGTCCAGGATCTCATTCCACATCTGGCGGTAAAACGCCTCGTCATGTCGTCCGGATTGCATCAGGCGCGGGTTCTTTCCGACCACGTCCTCGAGCGCATAGCCCGTAATACGGGTGAAAGCCGGATTGACGTCCACGATCAGATTGTTCTCATCCGTCACCACGATGGCGTCCGCGTTCGACTGGTAGATGGAGGCTGCCAGCTTCATGGATTTTTCCGACTGATATAAGGCCTCAGACATGCTGTTGAAAGCCGCTGTGAGTTTTCCGAACTCGTCCTGCTCGCATTGTGCGAGTGGAACAGGGGTGAATTTTTCCATGCTGCCGGCCGCCTGCATGGCCTCCATCGAGGATTGCAATGAAACGATAGGGCGCATGAACCTGCGTATCAGCCAGTTCGTCGCGAAAAACAGCAGAATATGCAGGAAAATCTGCCCTGCCCACAGCCTGTTCCGTGTGCGATAAATGGCATCGAAATCCTCGGTCATGTCGATGGTGATGCTGGCCGCACCGTTAACCGAACCTGCTTCTGCCTTGTGGCAACTCAGGCAATTGGTGCCGCGAAAATCGCTGCTGACGATAAAGGGGACTACCGTACGCAGGGTCGGCTTGTCACGATCTTCCTTCAACAGAAAATCCGTCTGTTTTGAAGTCAGTACGCGTCTGTCCAGCTCGTCTTTGATTTGTTCTTCCGGGAGGCCTGGACCAAACTGATCCTGCACCTGCTGCGCGCGTATGATGCGCAATTCCTTCACATGGTCCGACGCGCCCATCTTGTTGATGAAAAGACGCCGGTTGTCCGGGTCGGAAATCATGCCGGTCAGCATCAGCATGTTCATGCCGTTGATGATTCCGTCGGCAGAGACGGCAGCTCGCCGCTTTGCGCCTTCCAGGATTTCTTCCCTGATATGTTCCATGATCCAGAAATGGGCAAAAGACAATAGCACGATCAGCATCACCTGGATGGGGATGCTAAGCTTTGTCCCGATGCCAAGCGACAGCCACCAGTTTTTCATGACTCGTTCATTATTTTCATGCAAGCTTCAGGGCTCTTCTTCAAATCGTGCTATGAACAGATGTTACCGCATTATGCCAGCATACTGAGCCGGAATAAATAACGGATGTGATGCGCGTCAGCGCAAGGCCGGGCGCATCCGCCTTCCCCCGGTCATCGGAGGGAGGCGTGACGTCTGGTTTTTTTTCGAACCGCTATGCCACCGTAACCGAGCCTGCCAGATAGACATCCTGAATCGCGTTGAGCAAGGTGACGCCCTCTTGCATCGGTTTTTGGAAGGCTTTTCTGCCCGAGATCAGCCCCATGCCGCCGGCTCGTTTGTTGATGACCGCCGTGCGTATCGCCTGGCGCAAATCGTCCTTGCCCGATGCTCCCCCTGAATTAATCATACCCACCCGACCCATGTAGCAATTCGCCACCTGGTAGCGAACAAGATCGATCGGATGGTCTGAGGTCAGTTCGCTGTAGACGCGTGAGCTGGTCTTGCCGAATTTGATGGCGTTATACCCGCCGTTGTTCTCGGCCTGTTTTTGCTTGATGATGTCGGCGTTGATGGTGGCGGCCAGGTGATTGGCCTGACCTGTCAGATCGGCGGCAACATGATAATCAATGCCGTCCTGTTTGAAAGCCGGATTGCGCAAATATGCCCACAGCACGGTCGCCATGCCTAAATTGTGGGCATGCTCGAAGGCCTCCGATACCTCCTGAATCTGTCGGCGCGATGGCTCAGACCCGTAAAAAACCGTAGCGCCGACGGCCACAGCGCCCATGTCGAAGGCCTGATTGACCGAGGCGAACAGCGTCTGGTCGAATTTGTTGGGGTAGGTCAGCAATTCGTTATGGTTGATTTTGACGACGAACGGAATCTTGTGCGCGTAGCGCCGCGCGACGGATGAAAGAACGCCCAGGGTGGACGCGACGCCGTTGCAGCCGCCTTCGATGGCGAGTCTGACGATGTTCTCGGGATCAAAATACATGGGATTGGGGGCGAAGGACGCGCCGCCCGAATGCTCTACTCCCTGATCGACCGGCAGCAGCGACAAATAGCCCGTGTCCGCCAGCCTGCCATGCCCGTACAGAGCCTGCAGGCTGCGCAGCACGGCAGGCTTTCTGTCCTTTATCGCCACCACGCGATCCACATAATCGGCGCCAGGCAAGTGCAGCGACTCTTTGGGGATGCCGGTGCAACGGTGGTTCAACAGATACTCCGCTTCATCAGCCAGTAATTGCTCAATATTCGTCATGACGGCACCTCTTTAATGGGAAGGAGTGGATATGTTACTCCGATTGTTGTACCCGGCGGCTTGTGTCAGGAAGTGCTGCTGTTTTGGCACCCTGTATTGCTCAATTCTCACAGTGTATAATTTCGCACGGTTCAACCTGAGGATAAACATGTCAGCTCATCTCATCGGAACACCCCTTAGTCACACTGCCACAAAAGTCATGCTGCTGGGCAGCGGGGAGCTGGGCAAGGAAGTCATCATCTCCTTGCAAAGACTCGGCATCGAAACTATCTCCGTGGATCGTTATGCCAATGCGCCGGGGGCTCAGGTGGCGCATCGCGCCCATGTGATCAACATGGCGGATGCGGCGCTGCTGCGCGAGCTGATCGAGCGGGAAAAACCGGATTTGATCGTGCCGGAAATCGAGGCGATTGCCACGGATATGCTCGAACTGATCGAGCTCGAAGGGATAGCGCGGGTCATCCCCACGGCGCGCGCCGCAAGACTTACCATGAACCGCGAGGGTATACGCCGTCTGGCCGCAGAATCTCTGGGGCTGCCGACGTCCCGCTACCGTTTTGCCGACAGTCTCGAAGAAATGCGTGCGGCAGCCGATCAAATCGGCTATCCGTGCATCGTCAAGCCTGTCATGTCATCCTCCGGCAAGGGCCAGTCGCGCGTGGATACGCCGACTGAAGTGGACGCCGCATGGGAATATGCAGCTCAGGGTGGCCGCGTCAATCAGGGGCGCGTGATCGTCGAGGGAGTGATCGGCTTCGATTATGAAATTACGCTGCTCACCGTGCGCGCGATGGGGGAGGGTGGCAATATTGAAACGCATTTTTGCGAGCCTGTCGGCCATGTGCAGGTGCATGGCGATTATGTCGAAAGCTGGCAGCCGCAGTGTATGTCGCTGCAGGCGCTGCACAGCGCGCGCGACATCGCCAGAAAAATCACCGACGATCTGGGCGGGCTGGGTCTGTTCGGTGTGGAGTTGTTTGTAAGAGGGGATGAGGTGTGGTTCAGCGAGGTCAGTCCGCGTCCGCATGACACGGGGATGGTGACGATGTGCTCGCAGGTGCAGAGCGAGTTTGAATTGCATGCCCGCGCCATTCTGGGGCTGCCGGTTGATGTCAGTTTGCGCAGGCCTGGCGCATCCGCCGTGATTTACGGTCAGCTGGATGCAAAAGGTATCGCCTTCGAGGGGGTGGCTGAGGCTTTGCGAGTACCCGGCAGCGACATACGATTGTTCGGCAAGCCGGAATCCTTTCTTCGCCGCCGCATGGGGGTGGCGTTAGCGACAGGATGTGATACCGACGAGGCGCGTGCGCGCGCCAAACTCGCGGCAAGTCTTGTCACACCCGTCAAACCATGATTACAGGGATACATCACGTCACACATCTGGTGTCGGATCTTGCACGCGCCCGCGATTTTTATGAAAATCTGCTGGGATTAAAGCCGGATACGGCGCGCCCCGTGATGAGTTTTGACGGGGTGTGGTATGTCGTGGCGCAGGCTCAGCAGCTTCACCTGATGGTGTTGCCCGATGCGGGGGCAGGCGTGCCGCGTCCTGTTCACGGCGGTCGCGACCGCCATGTTGCGCTGACCGTGTCGGATATAGGGCAGCTGGCTGCGAGGCTGGATGGCGCGGGAATTATTTATACCCGGAGCCTGTCCGGTCGCCGTGCCCTGTTCTGCCGGGACCCGGATCAGAATGCGCTCGAATTCATCGAGCTTGTATAAGTTGCACGACATGAGTCCGAAACAATGGTACCAGGACGCCTGCGACAGTGCGGATTTTGTCTGCGATGCAGCGCAGGCGGCTGCCATCTGTGAGCTCGACGCGCTCTGGGGGCAACTGGTCGAGTTTAAACAAAAACGCAATCAGTTTCTGGGGCGCAGTCTGTTAAGTCCTAACGTGCCTAAGGGGTTGTATATCTGGGGCGGGGTGGGGCGCGGCAAGACTTTTTTGATGGACGGTTTTTATCACTGCCTGCCTTACCGTCGCAAACGCCGCCTCCACTTCCATCACTTCATGAGTGAGATGCATCACGAGATGAAGCGGCTCTCCCACATGCCCGATCCCCTGATCGCGCTGGCCGATAGCATCGCGCAATCTACCCGCCTGCTCTGTCTGGACGAGTTGCACGTGGATGACATTGCTGACGCGATGATTCTGGGGCGCCTGCTCAGTGCCCTGTTCAAACGCGGCGTGGTGCTGCTCACGACCTCCAATTACCCGCCGGAAGGGCTGTATCCGAACGGCTTGCAACGAGAGAACTTTTTGCCGGCCATCGCAGAGCTTCGGCAGGAATTGAAGGTGTTGCATTTCGACGGAGGGCGGGATTATCGTCTGTTGAATCAGCAGCGCGAGGCTGTATTGATTTCGTCGGATCAGTCAGAGCGCCGCATGAAATCCATGTTCGAGCATTTTGAGCCGCAGCCCCGGTTGGCGTTTGTCGAATCCGGGCATCTTCAGTCGAAACAGGAGGCGAGCGATGCGGTCTGGTTTGACTTTAAGGAGCTGTGCGGCGGCAATCACGATCAATCCGACTATCTTGAAATTGCCCGCCGTTATTCTGCGGTGTTTTTGTCAGACGTGCCGCGAATGTCGGCCGGGAATGCCGGGTGTGCCCGCCGCTTTACCTGGCTGATCGATGTGCTGTATGACAACCGGGTCAAACTGGTGGCAAGCTTTGACGTCGCGCCCGATCAACTATATGAAGTAGGCGGGCAGGATTCCGCGCGCATCGTCAGCCGACTGGCCGAGATGCAGACGAGGCGCTATCTTGAGTTGCCGCACCAGCGCCACCCGGCGAAATTGTCTGCTAGCGCAGAGTAAATCCCTGATGTCACTGCGTTACATCACTTTTGCATACAAATCACCTTCGCCGGGGGCAGCCCGGCGGCTGGTCACCTTCTTTTGCGTCGCCAAAAGAAGGTGACCCAAGAAAAGGCGACCCCGGCTTGCCGCCGCTACGCGGTTCCCTGCGTTGCTCGACTGATCAGGCGGCTGCGGAACTCGCGCTGCGCGCTCAAACAGTCCTCGCCGAACCCTCCTGACCAGCCTGTGCTACTCGGCGGCGCACAGGGGGTGCGGGCGAAGCTCAAAGGTTACCGCTAAAACATAATTCTAATGGTCCCAAAATACTGACTTTAGAAGTCAGTGCGTAACATCAGTATCAACCCTGATTTTTGGAACTTGTGCGTAACATCAGTAAATTTGAAAAAATACTCACCGGCTTCCGGTTTTTAAAGTGTGCCCGCCACTTTTCGCAGTGCGTCCGCTGACAGATCCTCCAACGGAATGTCCTGCGCCCGGGATAAGTGTGTGTAGTGTTTGAACGTGGCGCGCAGATAACTGGGGTCATAGTGCAGTGTGAGCAATTCGCCGACCATAGTGTTGAAGTCGCCCGCCCGGATTAACGCCGTCCAGTGTTGCAGTTGTTTTTCGCCGTGAAAGCGGTGCAAATTTTGCATGTGGGAGATCAGCTGTTCAGGATGGGTGACGTAGTGATGGTAATCTTCGAGCAGTCCTTCGACGCGGGTGTTAATCGGGGTCTTTACAAGATAACACTCGCCCGCATGCATCGCGAGGATCAGCGCCGGGGGCAAGGTGATGAGGCCGATCTTGTTACTCTCGGCTTCCACATAGACGGGTTGATTTGGATCGAGTTTTTGCAGCGCCTGCAGCAGCGCGCTGTCGAAGCATTTTTGTGTCGGCTGAGCCTGTTCCGGCAGGCGACCCAGCATGGAGCCGCGATGTTGCGCCAGATGTTCCAGATCCAGCACTTGCCGTCCCGTTTCGGACAAGGCGGTCAGTAAACGGCTTTTGCCGGAACCTGTCGGTCCACAGATGACGCACCAGGTGAAATTCTGTGGCAGTGTCTCCAGTTGCTCTAAAACGTCGCGACGATATGTCTTGTAGCCGCCTTCGAGTTTGTGCGCGGCCCAGCCTATTTGGGAGAGGATGATGCTCATCGCGCCGCTGCGCTGACCGCCGCGCCAGCAGTAAATCAGCGGTCGCCACGATTTCGGATGATCGAAAAAACGTGTTTCTATGTGACGGGCGATGTTCTTTGCGACCATCGCGGCGCCTACCTTGCGCGCCTCGAAAGGCGATAGTTGTTTGTACAAAGTACCTACGATGATGCGCTCCTCGTCCGAGAATACCGGGCAATTGATCGCGCCCGGAAGGTGGTCTTCGGCGAATTCACTAGGCGTGCGCACGTCGATAATGTCGTCAAATTCGGCTAGCTGTGCTAGTTTTGCAGTTCTGAACAGCATATTGAGGAACCTATGTCGGAAAAACCGGTAGTGTTAGAAGTGAAATTGACCCAATTGTCTCACGGCGGCGGCTGCGGCTGCAAAATTGCACCCGCTTTGTTGCAGCAAATTTTGGGCGACGTGAAGGATAAATTGCCCTATCCTGATCTTCTGGTGGGCACGGAGACCTGCGATGATGCAGCAGTGTACCGTTTAAATGACAGCCAGGCTGTCATCGCGACCACTGATTTTTTCATGCCCATCGTGGATGATCCCTTCGATTTTGGCCGTATTGCCGCCACCAATGCGCTCTCGGATGTGTACGCGATGGGCGGCACGCCTATCATGGCGTTGGCGATTGTCGGCATGCCGATCAACAAACTGCCCATCGAGGCTATTCGCGCGATTTTGCAAGGCGGCGAGTCGGTCTGTCGTGCGGCGGGGATTCCGCTGGCGGGGGGGCATTCTATCGATTCGCCGGAACCCATCTATGGCCTGGTGGCGCTGGGTATCGTGCACCCTGACCGGCTCAAGAAAAACAGCGGCGCAAGAACGGGGGACGTGCTCATCCTGGGTAAGGGGCTGGGGGTCGGCATCATGGCTGCGGCCTTGAAAAAGGGGGCGCTCTCCAGTGATGGCTATGCGCAACTGATCGCGAATACCACTCAGTTGAACAAGGTAGGCACGGCGTTGTCGGAAATGCCCGAGGTGCATGCACTGACCGATGTGACAGGTTTCGGCCTGCTGGGGCACCTGCTGGAGATGTGTCGCGGATCCGGTCTGGCAGGGGAAGTCGAGTTCGATCGGGTGCCGATCCTGCCTGCCGCTTTGCCGCTGGCAAAAGCCGGCTACGGGCCTGGCGCGATTGAACGAAATATGGACAGTTACGGGCGCGACGTGCATTTTTCCGAGCATATCGAAAGCTGGCAGCAACGCCTGTTGGCCGATGCGCAAACCAGCGGCGGCTTGCTGGTGTCAGTAGCCCCCGGAGCCGTCGAACAGGTATTGGCCTGTTTTTCTCAGGCAGGATTTGATCAGGCTGCGGTGATCGGTGTGATGAATACGGGGGCTGCGGGCGTGGTGGTGAAGTAATTCGGATTTGATCCGTTCGTGGAGAACTCTCGGGTCAGATGAGTCCTGCATAACCATGAACGGATGAAATCAGCGTCCCTGTGGACGCCAGACTCATTTTTTTATCTGCCATGTCTGCCATGATAAATAAAGACGTTCTTCTCACCGTACACGCCGAATGTGGCGCGTGCGCTGCTGCTCGGCAGATAGCTGTAAGCGCTGGCTGTCACCTCCACGTTGCCGCTGTTATCGCCCCCGGGTGCTGACAGGAGGATATCTCCCTGGCCCTGAGCAAAGGTAACCGGCGAGACTGCAATATTTGTTGTCCATGCATTCGGGTTGGAGAGCGAGATATTCGCCTGGCTGATGCTATCCCCCGTGTTCGTCACATAAGCTGTGCCATTCCAGTATTGAACCGTCAGTGGTAATGTCAGATTCAGCAGCCCGGAGCCATAGGCATTGGTCATGTTCAGGCGACCATGGCGTACTTCGGTTCGCCCGATCCTGGCGTGGTTGGGAGCGCCGGCCATTACGGTGTCAAGATCGTAGGCTAATACGGCGCCATCACTGTCAACGGGGTTTATGCCTATATCCAGTGCGGAATAGGGTCCGTCAGCCCCAGCTCCCCGGGTAATCATGAACGGGGCTGTCACATTGGCCGTGCCCAGGCAGGCAGGGGATGGCGTGCAGCCAGACAGGAATTGCCCGGTTGCGGCAGGCAACCCTGCCGTGCTGATTCGTCCTGACAGCGGGGTTCGAACCGGGGAATTGTCGATCACACCCAGGTTGAGAGCCCCCGCCACCGGGTCAAATTTGGCGAAACTGTCGGTATAGTTTTGCAGTCTTGTCCCGTCCGTCGCCTCTGCTGTCAGTGTAAACACCGCGTTGATCTGCTCGTTCATATAGGTGAAAGCGGAAGGGCAGGCGGTCGCTGCGGGGCATAAATCTGACCTGTTGGTGATGGAATTTCCGGACAGGCCAAATTTTGCGGCATAGAAGCGACCGATGTTTTCACTCGGAGTGCCGGTGACATCGCCGGCTCCCAGGTAGTTTCTGTCCGCAACGCTCGGTGTCAGGGTGATGATACCCGCTTCACTCCAGGTGAATGCGCTGCCGGTTGCCTCGCCGTTTGTCGAGACGCCAAAGGCGCCGAACGTGCCGCTGACCGCCGGGTTGTTTCCGGTTGCGGGCAAGACCAGCGCGGGGGTTAATCTTACGCCCTCGGGGGAAATCTCATGGCCATAATTCGGCGTCCTGTTGCCGGTGCTGTTCAGTGCCATGACCGTGACGCTAAAAGGATGGCCTGCACGGATAAAGGTCGCCCCGTCAGCCGTGGCCGCTTTCGGATTTTCACCGCTCTTGGCCAGCGCGCCTGTGCCGCAATTAGCCGTATCGACTGTGGTGCATTTGATGTGGGTCAACAAAAAACTGGCAGGTTTGACCACGAATATCCCGCTGCGCCCCTGTTGGGTTGTCACCTGGCTGTTGCGTACGAATAACTCGATCGAGCCCACATCGTCATAGTTGAAGCTGAACGGTCCCGCGCTGGGCGTGCCGGCGGCAAAGATGAGATCCACCCCCGTCGACCAGGTCGCGGGCATGGCGCCATTGGCTTCGCACAGGGGTAAGGTGCTTGCAGAAAAAGTTGCCTGAATGCCGGCATCGGCGACCGGATTGACGCACGACAAAGCAAACTGCATATTGACCGTGACAGGATTTGCAGCGTTCAGCTGGATCGGCACATTGGCGCCATTGACGGCGGCAATGTACACATTGGCCTGAGGCGTGCCTGCCGTTTGGGGCGACCAGGTGACAGGCGCGCACTGTGAACCGGCGCCTACTGCAACGCCGTTCAGGGCGCAGGGTTTGTTGACAAACACATAGCCCGGTATAAAGATGGTATCGCTGTGAGTCGCGGTATTATTGGCAAGTACCGCGTCATTCGCCCCTCCGCCGACATAGGCCGTATTGGTGATGACCCCGGCCGATGCCGTCGCATCGACCGTGGCGGTGACCGTCAGTGAAGTCGAGGCGCCTACCGCCAAAATGCCCGTCTGTATGCAGGTGACAGTCTGTCCAGCTGCGCTGCACGTCCAGCCAGCGCTCCCGCCCGCATAAGTCAATCCGGCAGGAAGCGTGTCAGTGATGGTGACAGGTCCCGGATCATCGTTGGGTCCCAGGTTGGTGACGGTCATCGTGTAGCTGACATAGTTCCCCGGCGAAAAAGTGCCGCTGCTGGTCATGCTCATCCCCAAATCGGTCGAGCCGACCGTCGATCCTACGCACACGTCATCCACATGCCAGTAATCCTGATCCAGCAGACCTGAGCCTGCCAGCATGGAAATGCGCAGCCTGAACCTGGAATGTTTCGCATCCGCCGGGAGGGTGAAACTGTTGGTTGCAGGCGATGTCGCGGCTGAGAAAATCTGTCCCTGGGTCCCGGCGCCGGGGAACGTGCTCAGCTGAATCCAGGCGCCTGCGTTGTTGAGATACTCGAATTTTAGCCCCTTGGCGGCCGTTTCGGGAAAGTCGCTGCCCGTGGTGTTGGGCACCGTGGTGACAGCCCCGGTGCCGCGCTTTACCCAGAATGAAATCTGATTATTGCCCGAATTGGTGGAAAGATCGGTCGATTTGCTGGTCGCACTCACCGCATTCCAGCGCAGATCCATGTTGTGCAGACCATTGGCGAAATGAGTTGAACCGATGCGCACGTTACCCGTTCCCAGCATGCCCCAGCGCGACAAGTTGCCCTCGAAGGTGTCACAGAACGGGCCTGTGAAGGTCACGGCAGGGACTTCGATCAGTACCACGTTATCCACATGCCAGTAATCATAACCCACTACGCCCGCAGCTCCGCCATTGCCTCCACTGCCGCTGCCGTTGGGTTGTAAAAAGCGGATTTTGAAACCGCTCCATAACGCGTCATCGGGCAGATCTATGGACGGGGCGAGTACTTCACCCGGTGTATCGTCTGTCGGATATTGCGCCAGTGCCACCCACACGTTTAGATTGTTCAGATACTGTACCTGAAATTCTTCTCCGGGCGTCGATGTGTAGGCGGCGAGTGCCGCGCCGCAACCTGCCTGGTTATTACCCGGCCACTCGCTGAAGCAATCCGAGCCGCGTCGCAACCAGAAACTCAGTCTCGCCCCTGTTTTGCCTGCCAGATTGATCACGGGGCTGGTGACCGTGACGCTGGACCAGCGGGTGAACATGGCGCGTGTACTGTTGGCGCGCAGACTGGTGGTCGTGCTCCACGGCGGCACATCCGAGTCTATCCCCGCGCATCCGGCATTGCCTGCCGCACCATTGCATGTGGTGCTGAGCGCCCCGCCGTTCAGCCCGGCAACGACCCAGGCTCCGTAACCGGGCGCTGTGCCGACCTGTGTGGCCGCATTGCTGCCGCCGACTGCAACCGTGCGTTCAAAATCATCGCAGAACAGCATGCCTGATGAGCAGACGGGCACGATCAGGGTATAAGGCTGCCCGGTAAAATCTCCGTTGCCCGCACCCGCGCCCCCCAGGGGGGTGGCACTCGCGTTGACGATGGAGTCATTGTCCACCAGTTTCAGTGTCAGGCTGCCGACCGTACCCGTTCCGGTATTCGCCGTTACCGTGTAGGTCGTGCCGTTGCCAGCGACTGAGCTCAGGCTGGCGCCTGTCACGGAACCTGCCGATATCAGGGCGAAATCCGATAAATCGACGCCCGTTACCGCCATGTCGAAGACGATGGTCCAGCTCACATTGGTATTCGCAGAAGTCGGGTTGTTGCTGGCCGTATTGATGGAGGTGACGACGGGCGCCGGGCACACCGATGTCGAAAAAGTGGAGTCACTGCTGTTGCTGGTGCCCACGCTGTTGGCCCCCGTCACCCGGAAGTGGTAGGTTGTGCCGCAGCCGAGCCCTGTGATGGCCGCTGACACGGCAGTATTGACGGCGCTGACTGCCAGAGGGCTGGGTGTGGCCGTCGCCGTGCTGCCATAGGCTGTGGTCACTCCGTAATCGAAGCTCACGACAGTGATCGCGCCATTGCTGCTCACCGTGCCGTTCAATGTCGCGCCAGTGGTGCTCAGAGCCGTGGCAGCGCCGCTCGCAACCGTCGGTGCCGTCAGTGAACAAGCAGGGACGGACTGGGTTTCTGTCAGTGTCCCAAGATTCGTGGTGGCTGTTACGTTGTTGATGGTGGAGGTGCCGGTGTGTGTGATATTGCCGCTCGCCAATGGGAACGAGGCGGTGGGGCGCACCTGAATGCCGGTCCAGAGCAGGGTGTTTTTGCTGGCGCTCTTTTTTGTGACGGTGAAGGTAATGGCGCTGGTCGTGACGGAGCTGACAGGTACCACGCTGCCGGTTGCAATGCCGTTGATATTTTTGGATGCAGTGGCATTACCCGTCAGCGTGACGGTGACCGCCGCTGCCGTATCGAATTCAAATCCGGCAGGCGCACTGAACACGATGTCGCCTGTGCCTATCTCGCCTGCTGCATTTTCGGCAAACTTCGGATTCGCCAGTGCATACCAGGTTCCGGCGGCAGAGCATCCGGGCGCGGTGTTGGACAGGATGACGCTGCCACCTGTCGCCTTTGTCACCGATACCGCCGCATGGGCCATCCCGCTCAGCATGATTAAGGCGAAGAATGCGTAAATTGTCCTGGCGCTGATTTTCATTTGTGTTCTTTCTGTTGCGGGCCGAGCAGGCGTCTGATGTATTTATAAGCGTGTGTGATATTCAATTACGGCAGTGCTTGTTGCGAAGGTGCGTGACAGGCGAAAGTTGCCGGATCTCGGCTCGGCGGCGTCCCCCGTCGGTGCTTGCGTGATTTCTCGATTCACGATTCTGCCGGATGCGTTGGCCTTGCCCCCGGATCAGCTAAACATCACAACTATCCCTCTGAGTTTCGGTGAGGCAGATCGAGTCCCGATGTATATTTTCATTGCAAAAGCTTGCACCAAACTTACATGCAGCAGTGATTTTACCTGATTCTCTTGAATTGGCTAGTTTTTTGTGAGTTTTTTAAAGAAGGCGATGCAAGTGATACGCTACCCATTCATGAGATAGGGCGGGGCACTTGCCGTGATGACGGGGAGGATTACCCCGCCCTGGAGGGCGGGGTGTAGCGGGGGGGAGATTCAAGTTCTTCCAGGCCTGAGTCCGTCGGCCTGAAGGCCTGCGATGCCGGTATTTTTGAGTGTCTGCCTGATATTCGTGAGTGTTTAAGTGTCGGGTAACTTAGCTCTCGCGTCCGATGCCGAAATACTCGAATCCCATGGCTTTTAAGTCAGCCGGTTCGAACAGGTTGCGCCCGTCGAAAATAATCGGCTGTTTCAGGCGTGCCTTGATGATGTCAAAATCCGGGCTCTTGAAGGCTTTCCATTCGGTCACGATAATCAGGGCATCGGCGTCTTGCAATGCGTCCTTGGAATTGTCAGCATAACTCAAATCGGCACGCTCGCCGTAAATATGGCGCGTTTCTTTCATGGCCGCAGGATCATATGCGGTGACGGTAGCCCCCAGCGCCCACAGTCCTTCCATCAGTACGCGGCTGGAAGCTTCGCGCATGTCGTCCGTGCCGGGTTTGAATGCCAGCCCCCACAGGGCGAAGTGCTTGCCTGTCAGGTCGGTGCCGAAGCGTTTGGTGACCTTGCTCAGCATGACGTATTTCTGGGCGTTATTGACCTGTTCTACCGCTTCGAGCACTTTCGAGGGCAGGCCGTATTCCGCGCTGGTGCGCTGCAAGGCGCGCACATCCTTGGGAAAACAGGAGCCGCCGTAGCCGCAGCCCGCATACAAAAAACTGTAGCCGATGCGCAGGTCGGATCCTATGCCCTTGCGTACATGTTCGATGTCAGCGCCCACTCGTTCGGCCAGATTGGCCAGCTCATTCATGAACGAGATACGCGTGGCTAACATGGCATTCGCCGCATATTTGGTCAGTTCGGCAGAGCGGATGTCCATCACCATCAGGCGTTCGTGATTGCGCTGAAAAGGCGCGTACATCTCTTTCATGATCTTGATCGCCGCCTCGTCCTCTGCGCCGATCACGATGCGATCCGGACGGTTGAAGTCGTCGATGGCCGCCCCTTCCTTGAGAAACTCAGGGTTGGATACCATGGAGAATCCGGGATCCAGGTTCGAGTATTCAGGATTGAAGGCGGGGGAGTGCAGTGCCGGGTTTTGCAGGCTGAAGTCGCGCTTGTCCAGTTCCTCCTGCATGGCCTGTTTTACTTTATCGGCGGTGCCGACCGGTACAGTCGATTTGTCCACGACGACCTTGTATTCGGTCATGTGTCGGGCGATGTTGCGTGCGGCGGCGATGACGTATTGCAGATCGGCTGAGCCGTCTTCATCGGACGGGGTGCCGACGGCAATCATCTGCACCAGCCCGTGCGCAACGCTTGCCGCGACATCGGTGGTGAAACGCAGGCGACCGGCTGCGACGTTGCGTTTGATGACCTCATCGAGTCCCGGTTCGTAGATCGGCACGCCGCCGTTGTTCAGAATGTCGATCTTCCTCGGATCGACATCCAGACACAACACGTCATTGCCCAAGTCCGCCAGGCATGCGCCTGACACCAAACCGACATAGCCGGAACCAATCACTGTGATTTTCATTGCGGAGCGCTTTTAAAAAATTAAGCGCGTATTATGCCGCAGATCGGGCAATACGTCAGTCTGTGACGATTTGTACTGGAAGTATGTCGAAAGCCGTGTATAATGCTGCTCGGCACTTCTGTGTCACGAAGTCGCGGTAGTCAATACGAGTGTTTTTAAAGAAATTTAAATTTTGTGTTGACCGAATTGTAAAGCATCTATACAATGCGCACCTCTTCATTCCCTGATAGCTCAGCCGGTAGAGCGACGGACTGTTAATCCGCAGGTCCCTGGTTCGAATCCAGGTCGGGGAGCCAGACAGATAAAGCCTTGCAGCAATGCGAGGCTTTTTTCTCGTCCGCAGTTTGAGTCAGGTACAATTGAAATAAAATTTTCACAATTGGCTGCGGCTTTGACGCGATTCAACCCTTTACAAAACCTCACAGGACTCCCTCATGCAATCAACTGAATTTGAACTAAACGGCGAGTATGTGGAGCTTAACCAGTTGCTCAAGATGACAGGTTTGTGCGACAGCGGTGGCGCGGGCAAGGCGATGGTGGCAGAAGGCGTTGTTTGCGTCGACGGTCAGACGGAGCTGCGCAAAACGGCCAAGATACGAGCAGGCTCTGTGGTGTCTGTCGGCGATGTACGCATCAGCGTGCTTGAAAAACAGGGCTGAGTCCGGGATTGACGGTCTTTTGGATGCCGCGCACCTGATTGCCGCAGGCCGGGAAAAATCCGGGGGCTGATGTTCCTGAGCGCGAATGAGGAAGCTCATGAAGCGTTTATTGTTGGCCGGAAGTGAGTAAGGTTTTCAACCACTCATGATGAGCGCCGCTGCCCACACAAAATCCAGCCCAGCCGGGCACTTGAAAAACACAAGCTCATTTTCCAGCTACACTGCATCCCATCGACGCGCGCATCAGAGTTAAAAATGAAAAAAGACTTTTGGCTGGAGCGATGGGAGCGGGAAGAAACAGGCTTTCATCAGAACGAGATTAATTCATATTTGCGCCAGTTCTGGCAGGAACTGGATCAGCAAGGCGAGGTGTTCGTGCCGCTCTGTGGCAAGAGCCTGGACATGCTGTGGCTCAGGGAGCAAGGATATTCTGTGCTGGGCGTGGAGTTGAGCGCCATCGCGGTACAGTCGTTCTTCAGGGAAAACGGCTACAGCCCGCATCAGCGCACCTGTGACGCCTTCGATCACAGCGAGGCTGACCGCATCCGCATCCTGTGCGGGGATTTCTTCGATTTGAGTCCGGATGATGTGAGCTGTGTGCGCATGGTGTACGACCGGGCATCGATGGTCGCACTGCCGACAGAAATGCGGGAAAAATATGTACGCCATCTGCTGGGTATTTTGCCGGACGGAGCGCAAATTCTCCTGATTACCTTCGAATATCCCCAGGGCGAAATGAGCGGGCCGCCCTTTTCCGTTTCCGTCGCCGAGGTGGAGAACCTCTACCGCGAGCACGCGAAGATACGTCATCTGGCGCGACAGGATGTGCTGGCGCAAAACCCGCGTTTTGCCGCGCGCGGCGTGAGTCAGTTGCACGAAAATATTTTTCTGCTGACGGTCGGTCAGTAGTGCGGGGCGATTTTGTGCGGTGTCGAAATTATAGTCTGGCTTCAAACTGTTCAACCGGCATGGGTTCGCCGAAATAATAGCCCTGATAGGCCATGCAGCCCAATTTTTGCAGCAGTAACAGCTGCGCCTTCGTTTCCACGCCCTCGGCAATCACGTTCAGCCGGAAGTTTTTCGCCATGTCGATGATGGTTTGTACCATGACGGCATCGCTCGAATCAGAGGTCATATCGCGTACGAAGCTCTGGTCTATCTTGATCTGGTCAAGCGGCAATTGTTTCAGGTAGGACAAGGATGAATAGCCGGTTCCGAAATCATCCATCGACAATTTGATGCCCAGTCCCTTGAGTCCGTGCATTTTACGTATCACATCGCTGACGTCTGTCAGAATCACGCTCTCGGTCAGTTCAAGCTTCAGACGCGATGCAACGATCCTGTGGCGATTCATGACGGCGGCGACTTTTTCCACAAAATCAGTCTCTCTGAACTGCTGCGCACTGACGTTCACTGCCAGCGTCATATGAAGTGTTGATTCGCATGTGCTCCAGGCGACAAGTTGCCTGCACGCCATATCCAGCACCCACCAGCCTATCTCCAGGATAAGCGAACATTCCTCGGCAACGGGTATGAACTGCGCAGGGTAAACCATGCCGCGCACAGGATGCAGCCAGCGAACCAGTACCTCGGCTCCGAGCACCCGCTGATCATTGTCTACCTGAATCTGATAGTACAGCTGTAATTGCTGGTTCGGCACTGCATGGCGCAAATCAGACTCCAGAGCGGCGCGCGTTTCAATTGCCAGCTGCATTGCTGTATCAAAAAAACGCACAGTATTACGCCCTGATTCTTTTGCGTTGTAGACCGCCATCTCGGCATATTTAAACAAATCGACGGCGGTAACCTCGCTGCCGCAATACAGGACTACACCGATACTCGTGGAAATGGCGTATTCGGTATTCTCAAGCAAATAGGGGGTTGTCAGGGATGAACGAATTTTCTCGGCAATAACGGACGCTTTTTGTGTCGCTTTTTCGGGATGCTCGTCGAGTGCGTTCAGCAGCACCACAAAATCATCCCCTCCGATACGTGCTGTCGTGTCACCTTCGCTCACACAGGCTTTGATGCGCTGCGCAACTTCAACTAACAGCAAATCGCCGTACTCATGCCCCTGCGTATCGTTGAGTGTTTTAAAACTGTCAAGGTCTATGAATAACACCGCCCCATACAGGTGATGGTTCGAAGAGGCAGATAAGGAGGCTTTTATCCTGTCCATGAGCAAACGACGATTGGGCAGGCCGGTCAGCCCATCGTAGAAGGCCAGATTATGTATTTCAATTTCAGCCTGTTTGCGATCGGTAATGTCAGAAAATAGCGCCACATAATGTTGCACGTTGCCATGTTCATCGCGCACGGCGCTGATGTTCTGCATTTCTGCGTACACCTCCCCATTTTTGCGTTTATTCAAAATCTCGCCATAGTGGACGCCGTGTTCGATAAGGTTGAGCCACATGGCCGCATAAAACTCGCGCTTCTGTCTTCCTGATTTTAGAATACGCGGATTGTGACCGGTTACTTCCTCGCGGCTGTAACCGGTAATGGTCGTGAACGCTTCATTGACTTCAAGGATCGTGCCGTCCGGACTGGTAATCATGATGGCTTCACTCGCATGAGTAAAGACGCTTGAGGAGAGCACGAGTCTGGCCTCGGCTTGTTTCTTGTCGGTGATATCGTGAATGATACTAAACAGCATGAGGCGACCGGCTGTTTCAACAGGCGTTGAATGTACCTCCACATCGCGCATCTCTCCTGAGGCCAGACGGTGTTGAAACAGGAAGTGCCCGCGCTCCTTATGCAAGGCCTTTCTGGTGTTTTCGGCAATGCGCTCCTGCGGCAGGGTGTTGATTTCGCTGATTTTCATGCCAATCAACCGGCTGCGAGGATAGCCGTAGTAGACGATGGCCGACTGATTGGCATCTTCTATGCTCCCGTTTTCAGGATCAATCAGCAGCATGACCGAGGCGTTGCTCTCGAAGAAGGAATGAAAGCGTCGTTCGCTGACGATCAGTTCCTCGGTCGCCCGTTTTTTTTCAATGGCAACGCTTGCCAGGCTCGCAGACTGCTCGATGAGTTGGATGTCGGCGTCAGAGGGGGGGTGAGGCTGGCGATAATAGATGGCAAAGGTGCCCAGCACGATGCCGGTGGCCGAGAGTATGGGCTGTGACCAGCAGGCCGCCAGATTGGCGCGCGCAGCAAGTGCCCGGCAGGGCGCCCAGTCGGGGTGAGTCCGGATGTTTTCAACTACGACGCGTTCACCTGTGAATGTTGCCGTTCCAAAGGAGCCCACGCCCTTTCCGATTTCAATGGCTTCAATCGCCTCGTTATAAAAATCAGGCAGACTGGGCGCAATGCCCCGTCCGAGATGCAGCCCGTCCTTGTCCAGCAATGAGATGCTGCAAATCATGAGCGGATTTACATTTTCAACACACAACACAATCGCTTTGAGGATGTTGTCGAGTGTATCATCGCTTGCCAGCATTTCCAGGATGTGCGTTCTGAATTTTCCGAGCTTCTCGACCTGGTTGCGTTCGGTCATGATCGATCTTTCACGCCGATAAGCGGTACCTAAACCCAGGCAACCGATCAGCCAGATTAAACCGTGCGAGAAGGATAATTCACGGGTTCTTGTCAATTGAGCATCCATAAATGGGGTCAATAGCACATAAGCGCCGATGCCACCGCGAATATCTCCCACCTTATAGCCTTGAGTGGCGTGGCATTTTAGGCAACCTTGCGAAACTGGCAGCGATTGCATCAATCTCAGGTAGGGTTTGTCACCGATATCGGTCACCTCCAGCATTTCCTTTTTGCCCTGTTCGAAGCTTTTCAGTGCCCTGATTTCCCACGCGTCAGGTTTATTGTCAGGATTTAACAGTTTCAGGCTGGTAAGGTGGCTCAGGTCTTTTTTGTCGCCATTGAAATCATCCTGAATTTCCCTGACCACATAAGCCGGGTTCATCAGGGTTAGTTTCATGCCTGTGGTTGTGACAACATCACGGTCGGGCACTTTAAGATAAGGGTTGGGCGGAGTGTGTGAACTGGGCTGTACATAGACGCCGCCGTGTGAGGTTGCCCAGTCACGAAATTCGATATCCTTGGCGATGCGTGCGCGGGCGATGGTGGCCACGTCATTTAGCGTGTTGCGCTCAATCTGACGCAGGTTCCATATCAGCGAGCCTGCAACCAATACGATCCAGCCGGCCAGAAGCAAGAGGTAATTACGCAACATGGTGAGCGATGATTCTGATCATTTTGTATCCTCTGGCGCATCATAAAACCGGATCTGGTTACGCCCGGACGCTTTTGCCAGATACATGGCGGCATCAGCCCATTTGAAAATATCGTTCTGACTGTCCTCATGGTCGATAAACATGGCAACGCCTATGCTCGCCGTGCAACGATGACAGACTCTCGATGCCGTTTGTCCATCGGGATGAACTGTCAACCAGTAAGGGGCAGATAAAGCGGCAAGGGTTTTTTCGGCGACAGCAAAAGCTTGTGCGACGGATGTTACCTTATCCGTACCTAGCTCACCTAGGATCACGACAAATTCATCTCCGCCGAACCGGGCGACGGTATCCATCTCGCGGATACAATTTTTTAGCCGCGCGGCCGCCTCAATCAACAACAGATCGCCGACCACATGTCCATGCGTGTCATTGAGCGGCTTGAAATTATCCAGATCAAGGAACATCAGCGCGCAATAGCATGCACTTCGTTTGCTCGCGGCCATGGCCTGAACCAGGCGATCGCTGAGTAAACGCCGGTTGGGCAGTAGGGTCAACGGGTCGTAGAAGGCCAGATTGCGGATCTGCTCTTCGGCCTGTTTGCGTCCGCTGATATCGCGCGATAAAACAATATAACTGGTTTGCTGTACGCCAGTGAGTCTGGCCACCGATAATTCAAACCAAGTCTCTCCTTGCGGCAAGGAAAGTTTGATCTGGTGTCCGAATGACTGCCCCTTGAGCCTTGCCTCGTCAATTGCCGCGAGCGTTTCCTCTGCGGCTGACGCGGGAAGAATTTCATTAACGGTGCGCCCGATCAGTTGTTTTGCGGAGGCCGCAAGCAGCTCGTCCTGGTTGCTCCATACGTTCAGATAGCGGCCATTGTGATCAAGTTCAAACATCAAATCAGGCACGGCACTTAACAAGGCATTGAACCGTTGGTTGCTTATTTTCAGCGCGTCTTCGGCCTGTTTGCGCTCGGTGATGTCGGCGATAAAACCGTGCCACAGCACCGAGCCATCCGCATCCTTTTGTGGCATCGCATTGCCCAGCAACCAGCGTATCGTGCCATCGTCAAACCTGACCCGGTACTCATGACGCCACAGGCTGAGTTCACGCGCCGATTTTCGGATGGTTGCGCCAACCTCTGCCAGGTCTTCCGGATGAATAATGCCCAATATTCTGGACGCATCCTTGCGGACGTCTTCCGGACTGACCCGATATATCTCGCGTATCCCTTCGCTGACGAAAGGAAAAGACGCGTGGCCATCGGGACGTAAACGAAACTGGTAGACAACTCCCGGGACATTGTTGGCAATTTTACTAAGAAGGTTTAACGCGGCCTCCTTGGCCTCTTCCATCTGTTTTCTTGCGGTGATGTCCTGTATCAGCGTGATTCTGGCAGGAACAGTGCCGTACAGCATAGGTACTGAACTGAGTGAGACGATGATAGGTGTGCCGTCTTTTTTCTTGTGGTGCCATTCTCCAAAGATGACGCCTTCGGGCGACCTGGCAATTACCCGGTCAAGTTCGGGCATATATTCCGCAGTACGAACGTCGCGCAGCGTCATCTGGCCAAACTCTTCGCGCGAGTATCCGTATTTTTCGATTGCGCGATCATTGACCATCAAAAATTTAAGGCTGTTCTCCTCGAAGACCCACATTGGCATCGGATTGTCATTAAAGAGTAACTGGTAACGCTGTTCGCTGTCTGACAACTGCCGTGTTCTGTCCTCGACCTCTTCCTTCATGCGAGAGGTATAGCCTGTGCCGAACAACAGCAATGAACCGAACAAACCGGTGCCCAGCAGACCTGCTGCCAGGACGCCCCAGCTTTGCCAGCTTTGGTGCTGTGCGATATAGGCGGGTGTCGGGGCGGTTTCGAACCGGTAATGACGAGTGCCAAAATTGAAATTCCGTTGGTACAAACTCGGGAGTGTCGCAGACGGAAAATTGTCGTATATCGTCTTGTGATCATCCTGATCGATGAGCCGGGTATAAATCAGGGAGCGCTTGTCCGCCAGCAGTTTGTTCATGAAATCATTCATGCGCAATACGGAAGAAACTGTCCCGGCCTTCCTGTCATGCGGATTGACTGACAATAGCAGCAACACGCCAGGTTGCTGATCGCGTCCTTGTACCAGTTTTACTGCGGCCGATGCGATGATAGCTTCAGCGCTTTCAGCCTTGTTCAGCGCCTCCTGACGCACCGGGTCGGAGGCCAGGTCGAATCCTGCGGCGGACTCGTTGCCTGCAACGGGTTCGATATAGATGACAGGGTAGTACATGCTCCGCTTGGCTGCCCGTTGCAGTTGCCCGGTCGCGCTGCGCTCGCGAATTTCAAAACCGGGAACCTCTTTGCGTTGTTCGGCTTCGAACAGGGCGCGCTCTGTTCCATCCATCGGGGTTTCCCAGGACAGCGCCTGAATCATCGGAAAACGCGTCAATATTCTTTTCACAAAATTGTGAAATTCACCCCGTGTGACGGTACCTTCGGTATCGTGCATGAACAGTCCTGCCATTTGTTCGAGCAAAAATTCCTGCTCATCGAGTCTGTTCTGAACCTGACTTGCGGCTTGCAGGGAATATTGACGAAATTCCGCCAGCGAATATCTCGTCTCCCACTGATTGACCTTGAGAAAAAGTCCCACAAACAGAAAAAATGTCAGGAAGATCGGCACAGCGACCGTGGATACTCGACTTTTCCATAGCCCGCGTGGTTCACCGGCCAAAATCATGACCAGCGGGAACATCACTATCACGCCCAGCGTGTCGCCTGTCCACCAGCTCGCGAAGTTCGCGGCAAAGTCGCGAGGATTGATCAGGCCCAGGAGCCAAAGGCCTGTGACCGAAAGGCTGGCGCTGGTCAGGCAGATAAGCGGCGTGTGCAACAGGAAACGCAGGATGTCATGACCTCGCGCAAGTGCGGCAGGATAACCGATCAGTCTGCGCAAACCCCAGCCACCTGCTGCCGCCTGCAACATTGAGGCGGTGGCGATGATCGTTGCCGCACTGAAGCTTGTGCCGGAAAATGGCAAATTTGCAGAGTAGCCTACCCAGATATTGAGCAGCCACGAGCCGAGAAAAATCCAGGGCAGTGTTTTTTTGCCACCAATGAAAGCGGCCGCAATCGCAATGCCTGCGGAGGGGAATATCGGGGAGGCATAACCGGGCGGCAGTGCCAGCATCATTCCGAGCTTGCCTGCCACGACATAGGCTACCGTCAGCAGCAAATACACCCAAATTGTCCGCACAGCCCGGCCTGCCGGCATGAATCCGGAGGTGCCTGAATCCTGCCCGTTTAAAGGGGAGTTTTGACTGTCCGATGACACCCTGGATACCTGTCTTTCTCCGAATGACTGTGGCCGTGTTGGCACGGGTCGGTTAATACCTGACCTGTATCATCAGCGCATCTTATAGCAGTAATATCCCTGTTTACAACCCATAGATGATCAGCGGGCCTTGCGGCGCGACCGATGTCACGGCGTAACACCCGCTAATTCGGATACAATTCACGGGCAAGCCTCTTTGGGTCATACCGGCTCCGGCGAAAATCATACCGGGGAATTTTGGCTCATCCGGCATGCATGGAATATTCTGTCGTATCAATCTGTTGAAAACCGATTTTCAGGCCAGGCGTCGATTGTCATGAACGCCAAAATTTGAGGACGCAATGAAATTCATTCACACAGCCGATATTCACCTCGACAGCCCCCTGTCAGGCCTGGCCGCCTACAAGGATGCGCCATCTGATCTGCTGCGAACGGTCACGCGCGATGCGTTTACCCGGCTGGTGGATCTGGCCATCGAGGAGAGCGTTGATTTTATGGTCATCGCAGGCGATCTTTATGATGGCAGCTGGAAGGACTACAACACCGGGCATTTTTTCTGCCGCGAAATGGGTCGACTGAACAAGGCTATGATTCCTGTCTATCTTCTGTTCGGTAATCACGATGCCGAGAGCGAGATGACCCGTAAACTGATGCTGCCGCTCAATGTTCACCTGTTCGACACCCTCCGAGCCACCACCCATCGCATCGAGGCGCTCAAAGTCGCCCTGCACGGGCGCAGCTACAAGGTGGCGGCCACCGTGGAAAACTTGTCTGCCGGCTATCCTGAACCGGTTGCCGGATGGCTCAATATCGGCGTGCTGCATACCGCGCTCGAAGGCTATGCCGCACATGCCAGTTATGCGCCTTGCTCGCAGGCCGAACTGGCCGCCAAAGGTTACGACTACTGGGCGCTGGGCCATGTGCATGAATATGCCGTCCTGAATGAAAACCCGTGGGTGGTGTTCCCCGGTAATTTGCAGGGGCGGCACATCCGCGAAACCGGTGCGCGTGGAGCGGTGATGGTCAACGCAGACGAGGCCGGGATTCGTTCTGTCGAGCGTGTGCTGGTCGATACGCTGCGCTGGCATGTGCTGGAGGTCGATGCCGGTGACGCGGATACCTTGTCCGATGTGGCAAGGCTGGCAGGGCGCGCCTTTGAAGAGCTGGTGGCGGATACGCCGTCGACAATCTATCTGTCAGTGCGCGTCATCATCCGGGGTCGGACGGCGGCGCACGGCGAGCTGTTCGGCCTGGAACATCACCTGCGTGAAGAAATTCTGGGGCAGGCAGCAGGCCTTGGCATAGACCGGCTCTGGGTGGAAAAGGTGCGCATAGAGACCTCGCCTGTGAGCGATGCTGCCAGCATGAGCGAGCGATCGGATGCGATTGCCCAGTTGCAGACCTATCTTGCTGGTGCGCCCGACGATGACGCGTTTTTAGATTCCCTGCTGGAGACGCTGCGCCCGCTGGTCGACAGGATGCCCATAGAGGTGATTCGCTCCTTACCCGAGCTCGATTTGATTCGCAGCGGGGACGTCGTCTCCATTGTCAGGTCCGTAGCCCCGGGCTTGTTGGCCTATCTTGATACCTCGAACTGAGAACACTATGCGTATTGAACGTCTTGATCTGTTGCGCTACGGGAAATTTACAGGCAAATCTGTGTCGCTGCCCAAGGCCGCCCGTGATTTTCATCTGATTATCGGCCCCAATGAGGCGGGAAAATCCACGCTGCGAAGTGCGATACAGGATTTGCTGTTTGGCATTGAAATCAAATCTCGCTACGATTTTATTCATTCGCGCAAGGAGATGCTTGTCGGCGCATCGATCAGCCAGTCAGGTGAGCAGCTGGACTTTGTTCGCAGCTATGTACGGACAAAAGTCGCTGCAAAAACCCTGCAAAATATCCATGGTGCACCCTTGCCGGACAATGCCTTGCTGCCTTTTACAGGGCCGGTTGACCGGGTATTTTTTGACCGTATGTTCGGCCTCAATCACGAGCGTCTGGTCAGCGGCGGGCAAGAAATGCTCAGCGCCTCGAATGATATCGGTCAGATGCTTTTTCAGGCGGCCGCCGGGATAGGAAGTCTGGGCGAGATTCGCGACAAGCTGGAGGCAGAGGCGGATCAGCTCTGGACTAAGAATAAGTCCGGCAGTCGCGAATATTACATCGCCAGTGCCGAGCTAGCCCTGGCTGATGCCGCGCTCAAACAGGCGATTGTGCGCACTAAAGACTGGCAGGAGGCTCGCGATAAGGTCGGGCAGATTACCGAAAGCATCAGGCTGGCACAGGTGCAATATCGCGCCCTTGAGACCGAACGCGTCCGACTGGAACGGGTGCGCCGTGTGGCGCCCGTGCTCGGTGCATCAGGCGATGTCGATCGCGAACTGGCCGCGCTCGGGGCTGCGGCTTTGCTGCCGGCGGATGCGGCAGCGCAGTTGGCGCATTCGGAGCATGATATCGCGATTAACCGTCAGTCTCTGATGCTTTTCGAACAGCAGTTATCGGCGCTTGAGGCGAAAATCAAGCTGGTCAGACCGGATGAGCTGATCCTCTGTCGGGCTCAGGATATAGAAGCGCTGTCTGCGACGCGACAGCAATTGCGCAATCACGAAGGCGATATCCTCCGTCGTGAGGGGGAAATCCAAATATTGTCGCAGGCAGTCGATGAGTATGCGCGTCAACTCGGATGGACTGAGCAAGGTGAACAGGCTGTTTCCCGGCGGTTGCCGACCAGGCTTGTGCGCTCGGCGATTGACCATCTTGTCAGGCGCCATGAGGCGCTCACCCAGGTACTGGCAAATGCGCAGGAAACGCATGCTGGCCGTGTGGATGAAGTCAACTCCATCGATGCGGAAATTGCGGCGCTCAACAGGGTGAATATTCCGGCAGCACTGACAGAGGCCCTGGCCCATGCCAGATCTTTCGGGGATGTGTCATCCCGGCAGCGGCATCTTGATGCGCAAATGGGCAAGTTGCAGCGCGAACTCGACGCATTGTTGCCGACCCTGGGCCCGTTCAATCCAGGCATAGGGCAGTTGCGCGCACTGCATCTGCCAGCACGGGATGAAATAGCCGACCTGATCAGGCAGCGCCGCGATCTTGGGTCAACCCTGTGCTCGCTCAACGAACGTCTTGCAGACACCAAAGCGGCCGCAGGTTCCTTGCAAAGGGATATTTCAAATTATCAATCCCGGCATCATCCTGTGACGCTGGCGGATGTGAAAAAACTGCGCGATTCTCGCGATTTGACCTGGAAAGTCATCAAGACAGGCATCAAAACGCTGGCTGAATCAGCTGATTTTTATGAGCGGGAGGTTGCAGATTCCGATGCGCTTTCCGATCAGCGTCACGATACTGCCCAGCAGGCCATCGAGCTTCAGTCCCGGACTGACCGCATGCATGACCTGCAACAAAAACTGGCCGACCTTGAGTCGCGCATCGAACAAATTACGCAGGAAACAGACCGTATTGATGCGAACTGGCGTGTGCGGATAAATGCCATTGGCCTGGAGGGCATGTCACTGTCACAGGTGACCGACTGGCGAGAGGCGCGCGAGGAGGTGCTCCGCGCCTGTGAGGTTCTGACAGATGCACAAGTTGAGAAAGAGACATTTGCAAATAATATTGCCCAGGCTCGCGCGAATCTGACCGAAGCTGTGTTGACCATCCGTCCGTCGATAGCCGAATCTGGTCTTGCAGAGCTGATTTTGCTGGCAGAGGAGATCATCAGCACGGCACGCCGGGATCATGCCAGACTCGATGCGCTGACCGGTCAGAAAATCCGTGCTGAGGCGGCCATCCCTGATTTGAGCCACCGTGTCATCCAGGCGCAGTCATCGCTCGATCAGTGGCGGTCCGAACTGGAAAAAAACCTCTCGTCAGCCCATCTGCCAACGGACGCGAATATGGGCGCGATTGTCAGTGCGTGCGAACTGTTCGAGCGCATGACCCGCGATATCGAAAAAATAAGGGAGATTCGCATCAATCGCATCGATGCGATGCGTGCTGATCTCGATGATTTTGCCAGTGCCGCAGCCTCCCTGGCGGAAGTCGTCGCCCCGACAATTGCGCAGCAGACGGCAGGCCAGATTGCATTGACGTTGGCAGAGTTCTTGCAACAGGCGCGTAGCGAATTGAATGAGCAGGCGCGCTTGCGTGCCGAGTTCGATAAGGTCAAAGGGCAGGAACGCGCTGCTGCCAGCACCATCGTACGGGCGCAGGCAGCCCTTTTGCCGCTGTTGCAGTTGAGCTGCGCCACAGACAATGAAGGTTTGCGTGCCGCGATTGAGCAATCGGATCGGCGGCGTATTTTGCGGGCAAGCTCAGACTCGCTCAAAGTGCAATTGTTGCAAGCCGGGGACGGGTTAGGGCGCGAAGTGCTGGAGGCTGAATGTTCAGCCGTTGATACGGTGTCCATCGCCTCCCGTTTGTCGGAAATCAATGTGCGACTAAACGAGGTGGTAAACCTGCAAAATCGTCTGTCGGGCGAGCAAAATTCTGCCGTGACCGCGCTGGGCAAGATTGCAGGGCAGGATGAGGCGGCGCGGGCCGAATCAAAGCGACAAGAGGCGCTGGCTCGCATGTCCAATGCGGCAGAGCGCTACATCAAGGTGTGCACGGCGGCAAAACTGCTGCGCTGGTCTATCGAGCGGTTCCGCGAAGCCAAACAAGGGCCGATGCTCGCCCGTGCCGGAGAAATATTTTGCGGGCTCACCCGGGGCGGATTCGTCAGGCTGGCGGTCGATTACGAAAGCGAACCGTTAAAACTCTCCGGGCAACGTGTCGGCGGCGAATTGGTGGATATCGACGGGATGAGCGAAGGCACGCGGGACCAGTTGTACCTCGCGCTGCGCCTGGCCGCCCTCGAATTGCATCTTGAACAGACCATACCCTTGCCCTTCATCGCGGATGACCTTTTTATCAATTACGACGATGACAGGGTAGAGGCAGGATTTACAGCGCTGTCCGGCCTCTCGGAAATGACACAGGTGATCTTTTTGAGCCACCACGCGCACTTGATCCCGGTGGCGCAGCAGGTTTTTGGTTCAGGACTGAATATCATCAACTTGTCTGATTTACAGCCCTGACCGGAGCCGTACGGAGTTTTCCCCCGTCAGGGCTTGTCCCGTTTCGGGTATTCGGTGCCTGTTTTTCAAAGTCCGTCGAGGATGTTACGAGCAAGTTCCAAAAGGCGGGGTCGAAGAGTTATTTTTTAGTCACTTCCTGCTATAGTCATTCACTGCACGTTATCTTTGGAGACCAACATGGCCATTGAAACCGAACTCAAATTGCGCATCCCCACCGACCAGTTCGCCAGGCTCAAGCGCCATGCCTTGTTCAAAGCGCATCAGATCACTGCGCCTGTCACCCATCATCTGCACAATATTTATTTCGATACGCCGAAACTTGAATTGCACCAGAGAAAAATGGCGCTGCGCCTGCGGCGCGTCAACGGACAGTGGCTGCAAACGCTCAAGGGCGGCGGGCAGGTCAAGTCGGGGCTGCATGAGAGATCCGAATGGGAAATGCCTGTTCCTTCGGCAAGACTCGATTTTTCAGCCCTTGATGAGTCCATCTGGGACGAGCATCTGCCGCACGAGTTACGCGAAAAGCTCGCCCCTGTTTTTACCACCGATTTTTATCGCACCAGTCGCATGCTCGAATGGCAGGGCGCTCAAATCGAGGTGTGCATGGACCACGGTTCGGTGAAGACGGCGACTCACAGCACGCCAATCTGCGAGCTGGAACTGGAATTAAAATCAGGCTCCCCGCTGCAATTATTCGATCTTGCGCTGGAAATCCTGAAAATCGCATCTTTCGAGCTGGAAATCGTGAGCAAGGCCGAACAGGGATTTCGCCTCTTGTCCGGTTACAAACCTCATCCTGTGAAATCGATTTTGCCGAAACTGCGCAAGAATGAGCGCATCACCGAAGGATTGCAAACGCTGACCTGGTCATGCCTGCTGCATTTTCAGGGCAATCTGCCCGGGGCGATGAATAGTGCTGAGTCGGGCGGCTCTGATCCGGAATATTTGCACCAGATGCGGGTGGCCTTGCGGCGTTTGCGCGTGGTACTGCGCATGAGCGAAAAAATCCTGGCCGATGAAGAACTGGCGGCCTTGCGCAAAGAGCTGGCGACACTCGGTGCGGAGCTGGGAGAGATACGGGAATGGGACGTGTTTATCGAACAGATCGTTCAGCCTGTGTGTTGCCGGAACGAAGACGATTCTGGCGAGCTTTGCACTCAGGTGCTGTTGGGCGTCTGTGAGCAGCAGCGCGCCAGAAGTTATGCCCGGCTGCGCGAATCTGCGGCGGCGCGCGACTTGCAGCGTTTGATGTTGCGTTTAGCTATCTGGATGAATGGCAGCTATTGGACGCGGGCGTCAGTGGACGCGCCAAAAATGCGGGTGTTTGCCACCCGCCACTTACATCGACTGGCCGACCATTATGTGCGGGCGGGACAGAATCTGGACGATGCGGCGCATTTGCATGCTTTTCGCATACAGTCAAAAAAATTGCGTTACAGCGCGGAATTTTTCGCGAGCCTGTATCGCCGGAGGGATGCACTATCATTTCTTGCCGCCTTAGGCGAGGTGCAGGAAGTGTTGGGCCAGATCAACGACATCGTGGTAGCCCACCGTCTGCTCGACGAGTTGTCGAAAAATCCGGAACTCCTGGATTTTCGTCAGGCTATCGCATTGGCCCGGGATAGTCTGTCCGTAAAAACCAAAAAAAGAGTCAAAGCGTTGCATAAGTCTGTCCGGCACTTCAACGGGCAACGGGCTTTCTGGCGGAAGTAGCTATGAAAGAATCCAGCTTCAGTCAAATCAGCCATCTGATTGCAGGCCAGACAGGATTGCTGCTGCGCGAGCAGGATGATGCGCTGTTGCGGCAGGTCGTCGCCGGGAGGATGAAGGCGCGGCACCTGTCTGACGTGGAACAGTACGCCCGGTTGCTGGCATCGGATGCGGGCATCCTGAGTGAACGGGAGGAGCTGGTCGTATCCCTCACCACTGGCGAGAGCTATTTTTTTCGCGACAGCGGACAGCATGCCCTGATGCGGG
Source organism: Gallionella sp. (assembly GCA_028707275.1). Taxonomy (GTDB): domain Bacteria; phylum Pseudomonadota; class Gammaproteobacteria; order Burkholderiales; family Gallionellaceae; genus Gallionella. The sequence continues at coordinate 156,964 of JAQTUP010000006.1, forward strand.
AGAAAATCATGCCCGAACTGATCGAACGGCGACAAAAGGAGCGCTCGTTGCGCATCTGGTGCGCCGCTTGTGCGGCAGGCGAGGAGGCCTACTCGCTGGCGATCTTGCTCGACGAGCTGATGGAGGATCAGTCGCAATGGAATATATTGATACTGGGCACTGACATCAATCATCATCTCATCGAGCGGGCGCAGCGCGGCATTTATACCGAATGGTCCTTTCGCGGCATGAGTCGCGAGCTGCGGCAGCGCTATTTTGAGCAGCACAAGGATACATGGGTGCTGAACGACAGGATACGCCGCCGGGTGACGTTTCAGAGGGGCGATCTGCTGGGCGATGTATTCCCGGACAGGGCAAGTCAGCTGTATGACATGGATCTGATCCTGTGCCGCAATGTCTTCATCTATATGGCGCCCAGGGCGGTGTCCCTTATCGTGGACAAGTTCACCGAAACATTGTTGGAGGGAGGAATTCTGATTACCGGCCACGGCGAGTTGTACGCGCACACATTGGGGGGGCTGCGCGCCCGTGTCTGTCCCGAGTCTATCGTCTATCAGAAGGCGGAATCTCCCGCACTCTGTCAGTGGCAGACAACCCCTGTTGAAACAAGCCATCCCGAACCTTTCCTGCCCGGGGTACTCGCGCCAGTGCCCGTGGCGGCAGAGGAGACAGGGGAGACAGGGGAGACAGGGGAGACAGGGGAGGCAGGGGAGGCAGGGGAGGCAGGGGAGGCTGAAATTTCAGAAATGACGCAGGCCTGGCAGTACGCAAATCAGGGGCGGCGTGAACTGGCCGAGAAAGCATGCCGCGCGATGATAGCCCGCAATTCGCTGGAGGCTGAGCCATATTATCTGATGGCCTTGCTGGCACAGGAACGCGGCGATTTTCCCCAGGCGCGTGAGCTGTTGAAAAAAGTAATTTATCTTGACCATTCGTTTGTCGCTGCCTATCTTGATCTGGGTGATCTTTACGCGCGGGCGGGCGAGGGCGACCGTGCCATCAAAATGCGCACCACCGCACGCGACCTTCTCAAGCGTTGGCCGGGCGATCAGCCGCTTAAATTTTATGGTGTATCGACGGCGGATAAGGTACTACAATACGCGGAGAATCTGCTGCACCAGTGAATAGAAGTTAATGGCAGTTTTTCGTTATGTTTTTTCACGAAGTTGGCAAAAAGGGTCGCATGTATGAATGATGCAGTCGCCAGCCGCCAGACAGAACACCCGTTCATGGTCATGTTAGTGGATGACCAGCCGTTCGTCGCCGAGTTGTTGCAGCGTCAGCTGATACTGGAAAAGGACATCAATTTCCACTATTGCCAGCATGCCTCGCAGGCCATCAGCACCGCCGAAAAAATTGGTCCTACCGTCGTTCTGCTCGACTTCACCATGCCGGAAATCGACGGGCTCACCCTTTGCTATTTCTTCCGCGCCCATCCTGCCACGCGCGACATTCCCATTATCATGCTGTCCAGCAACGATGATCCTGCGACCAAGGCCGAGGCGTTCGGCGCCGGCGCCAATGATTATCTGGTCAAACTTCCCGACTCGGTCGAACTGATTGCGCGGTTGCGTTACCACTCGGCGGCCTACACGGCCAAGCTACAGCGGGATGATGCCTACCGCGCGCTGCGGGCCAGTCAGATGAAGCTCGAAGAACTCAATATGCAGTTGCTCAAACTCGCATCATTTCCAAAAATGGATCCCAATCCTGTGATCGAGGTCAATGCGGCTGGCATCATCACTTATTTGAATCCTGCGGCCGGGCGATTTTTTCCGGAGCTGACCACCTCTGCGCCCGCCCCCGGCATGCTGGGGGATATCTCGGTTGCGATGAAAAATGGCGAGCGGCAAGAGGTGACGCGTGAGGTGGTCGTCGGGGATGTGACCTTCGAGCAACAGCTGTTTCCGGTTCCGGGCTGCGATTTTCTGCGTATCTACATGCGCGACATTACCGGGCGAAAACGGGCGGAAGAGAAAATCCGCCAGATGAACGAAGGGCTGGAGACACTGGTGCAGGAACGCACGCAGCAATTGCTCGATGCGCAAGAAGAACTGGTGCGAAAGGAAAAACTGTCGGTGCTGGGGCAGGTGGCGGGGAGTGTCGGGCACGAGCTGCGCAACCCGCTGGGCGTGATGAACAATGCCGTGTACTTCCTGAAAACGGTGTTGTCGGATGCTGACGACACCACCCGGGAATACCTGAATATCATCAGGGATGAGATAGCCTGTTCCGAACGGATTGTATCCGACCTGCTGGACTCGGTGCGTACCACTCCTCCGCATACGGAGCCTGTCGGCGTCAAGGAGATGATAGAACAGACTCTGCACAGGTACACGATTCCTTCATCTGTCACGGTGAAGCTGGATCTCCCGGATGCGCTGCCGCCATTGAGGGTGGATGCCATGCAAATCCAGCAGGTGCTCCGCAACCTCATCAGCAATGGCGTGGAAGCGATGCCGGACGGCGGCACGCTGGAAATCCGCGCGGTCGAAAACAATCAGGATGGCACGGTCGCTGTCAGCGTGCGCGACAGCGGCGCCGGGATCTCCGCCGAGATCTTGCCCAAGCTGTTTCAGCCGCTGTTCACCACCAAGGCGAGCGGTATCGGGCTGGGGCTGGTGGTGGTGAAGAACCTGACCCAGGCCAACGGCGGGAAGGTTGAAGTCGCGAGCGAAGCGGGCAAGGGCGCTCTGTTTACCGTCACTCTCCCGGCCGTGCAGGACAATGATGAACACGACGCATAGGGACACCGGGGGCGCTGACGAGATAGCGCATCCGCTCATGGTCATGCTGGTAGATGATCAGCCGTTCGTCGCAGAGTTGTTGCAGCGTCAGCTGACTTCTGAAAAGGATATCAACTTTCATTATTGCCAGGAGGCCTCACAGGCCATCAGCACCGCAGAAAAAATTTCGCCGACCGTCGTCCTGCTCGACTTTACCATGCCACAAATCGACGGGCTGACCCTTTGCCGGTTGTTTCGCGCCCATCCTGCCACGCGCGACATCCCCGTCATCATGCTCTCCAGCAATGATGATCCTGCGACCAAGGCCCAGGCGTTCGGCGCCGGCGCCAACGATTATCTGGTCAAGCTTCCCGACTCGATCGAGCTGATCGCGCGGCTGCGTTACCACTCGGCGGCCTACACCGCCCGGCTGCAACGGGATGATGCCTACCGCGCGCTGCGCGCGAGCCAGATAAGGCTAGAAGAACTCAATATGCAACTGCTGAAATTGGCCAATATGGATGGCCTCACAGGGCTGGTCAACCGTCGGCATTTCGATGAACGTCTGGCGGAGGAGTGGTTGCGCGCCTTGCGTACCCGGCATCCGTTCACCCTGATCATGTCGGATATCGATTATTTCAAACGCTACAATGACGCCTTCGGTCATCTCGAAGGTGACGAATGCTTAAAGCGGATAGCCCGTGTCGCGCAAGAGATTTTCTGTCGTCCGGCGGATACGGTGGCGCGCTATGACGGCGAGGTATTTGTCGTGCTGCTGCCGGATACTGACTCCGACGGCGCGATCAAAGTGGCCGAAAAATTCAGGGCTGCCGTCGAGAGTTTTCATCTGCCCAATCCCGGTAACACGCACAGCCCGTATCTCACCATCAGTCTCGGAGTTACCACCATCATACCGGCTGCCAATTCAGTTCCAGACGACTGTATCCAAGTGGTGGATGACGCGCTCTCCCGTGCAAAGAACGCGGGGCGAAATCAGCTGTGTGTCGTGACGACTCCTGCGAGCTGAGAAGATGACCTCCTATTTTCTGTTCAGTCTGAATGGCGCGCGCTACGGAGTAGAAACTCAGGCAGTGCTGGAAATTGCCTGGCTGCCCGAACTCTCGCCCGCAGGGGATGCACCCGCCTATATCGCAGGCGTGGTCAATCTGCGCGGGAAGATAGCGCCTGTGATGAATCTGGCGCAGCGTCTGGGGCACCCTCACGGCGGCTACCGGCTGAGCGACTGCATCGTGATGCTGCAAGCGGACGGCGCGATCACGGGGATGGTCGTGAGTGAAGTGAGCGATGTTCTCACCATTTCCGAGTCGCAGATCGATCCTCTGCCGCGCTACGATGGCGCGGCGCCTGTGCATTTTCTGGCGGGAAACGCCAGGTTGGGCGATGAAATCATCATGTTGCTGGACGTGGTACAGCTGCTCCATGCGCAGGCGCTTTCGGGTATGTTGCCCGCCCCTGATGCTTGTTTCTGCCCGGGCGCCACCGACGAAGAACGCGCGGTATTTCATGCGCGGGCGCACAATCTGATGCAGACCGAGGTGAGTTCTGAATCCGCCGGTCAGATTGCACTCGCCATTATCGAGCTGGGCGGCGAATATTTCGGCGTGGGGCTGGAGGCGGTGCGCGAATTTTCCCACCTGCGCCGCGTCACGCTCGTTCCTTGCTGTCCGCCGCACATAGCCGGCAACATGAATCTGCGCGGCGACATTCTGACCCTGGTGGATATCAGGGGACTGCTGAATATACAGGCTTCGGGCGCAGCGGCGGAAGTTATGGTGGTCGAGTTTGACGCGCTGTCCACAGGCATACAGGTGGATCAGGTGCTAGAAGTCATCTACTTGAATCCTGCCGATATTGCGTCCCCTGTCGCCGCCGTACACGAGGGAAGGAACGAATATTGCAAGGGTGTGGCACGCTATGGGACCAGCATGGTCAGCATCCTGGACATGAAAAAAATTCTGACGCAGGGCGGGCTTGAGGTCGAAGAACAAGCGTGAATCGAGTGCGCCTGTCGGCCTCGCCGCCTTGCTTTGTGGCGCAGGCGGGGATTGCAGAATAAATTAACTCACGCTGAGAACGCGGAGTGCGGAATATTCGATTGCAGATTTCGGAATGCGGATTGCAGATTGAAAAGCAAAACCTGTAGTGGGCGTAGTCGAACTATCCGCAATCTGCGATTTATTAACTGATGTTACGCACGGACTTCTAAAATCAGTATTTTGGGACCATTAAAATTATGTTTTAGCGATAACCTTTGAGCTTCGCCAATTTCCCCTGCGCGCCGCCGAAGGCAGTCAGCAAATAACGGCGCTTTTGGGCGAGGACTGTTTGAGCACGTGGATGCGTAGCGGATCGTACGAGTTCCGCAGCCACGTTGTTTGCTGACTGTCGAGGGAATCCCGCCTGCCTGCCAGTGGCAGATCGGCGGGATGCACCGGGGTCGACTTTTCTTTAGCGACTTTACTTTTGGCGACTCAAAAGAAAGTCGCCAGCAGCCGGGCTGCCCCCGGCGAAGTTAATTTTGATACACGGCTGATGTTACGCAGTAACATCAATTATTAACTGGGGGAGATGAAAATGTTCATGAAGCTGCGTTACCGGTTTTTGCTGGGTTATGCTGTTCCGCTGGTCTTGTTTCTGGCCGTGGCGACCCTGGTGTTCGTCGATGCCCGGGACTTGTCTGAGAGTTCTGAGCTGGCCGGAAAATCATTCAAGACCGTGCACCTGTCGATAGAGGCCGAGCTGGGCATCGCCATAGAAATGCGCGCCAATCGCGGCTATCTCCTCAACCGTGAGGAGAGCTCGCTCAGGGATGCTGCCAGCGGCAACAAGCAGTTCGCGGAGGCGATAGCCGCCCTGAGGCTGTTGGTGACGGATGCCGAACAAAAAACAAGAGTCGATAAAGTTGTTGAATTGCAAAGAAATATTTCAGTAATCGAACAACAGTCAATTTCGCTGATGAAAGAAGGGAAGTCCTTGCCCGCCACGAGCTTGCTTCTGTCAGCCACTCCGGTATTTAACGAAATAAAAGCAATTTTTGATCAGTTCGGTAAGCTCGAAGAGGCGTTGTTGGACGAGCGGGAAAAACAGCGCGTGGCCACGATGAATGAACTCATCAGGACGGTATGGGGCGGAGTGATGCTGGCGACCATAGCCTCTCTTTTGATCGGGTTGTGGATTGCCGGGCGCATCAGCGGCTCGATCAATGCACAAATCAGCGCGCTGAGCGCGTCTTCGACCCAGATTGCCGCTACCATGACCGAGCACGAACGCACGGTGGGCGAGCAGTCAGCGGCGGTCACGGAAGTCTCGGCTACCGCCGAAGAGCTGGGCGTCTCCTCCCAGACCTCGGCCCAGCAGTCGGAAAAAACCGCCTCCCTGGCTAACCAGTCGCTTGCGCTGACCGAGGAAGGCATCAAGCTTGCCCGCAGATCCTATGACGGCATCACCCAGATGAAAGACAAGGTGGGCGCGGTCGCCGAACAAATTCTGCGCCTGTCCGAGCAGGCCGAGCAGATAGGCTCCATCGCCCGGGTGGTCGGTGAACTGGCCTCCGAAACCAATATGCTGGCGCTGAACGCGGCGGTGGAGGCCGCTCGTGCCGGCGAGCACGGCAAGGGATTCGCGGTCGTGGCCACCGAAATACGCAAACTGGCCGACCAGAGCAAGAAATCGGCAGAACGCACCAATGTACTGGTGGCGGAGGTGCAGAAGGCGACCAATTCGGCGGTGATGGCGACCGAGGAGGGGAGCCGGACGGCAGAAGAAGTGGCCGGTATCGCCAGACAGTCCGGCGAGTCGTTCGCCTCTCTGGCCGAGGTGTCCAACAAGGTTTATGAGGGCGCTCAGCAGGTGATGCTCAACAGTCGCCAGCAGTCCGGCGCGCTGAATCAGATTTCGGAAGCGATGAAAAACCTGAGCAACGGCTCCCGGGAAATTGCGGCGGGCACGGTGCAGGCAAAGATAGGCGTGGTGAAACTGAACGAGGTGGCTCAGACGCTCAAGGCGCTGGTCTGATTAAAATGATTGAAGACATCGAGCTGCGCAACCTGTTCAAAATCGAGAGCGCCGAGCGCTTGCAGCACCTCGACGACGGGTTGCTGAGGCTGGAGAAAACGCCGTCCGACCAGCCGTTGCTGGAAGACGTTTTCCGGGAAGCGCACAGCCTGAAGGGGGCGGCGCGGATGCTGGGGCTGGCAGAAATCCAGACACTGGCTCACCAGCTTGAGGATGCGCTGGGTGCGGCCAGAAAGGGCGCCGCCTTATTGCCTGGCGCTGTGGAACAGATGAACCAAAAGCTTGCGGGCATACGCCGCCTGGTGAACATCGAACTCGGTGAAACCGAGCCGACCAATGCGGAACAATCCAATGCGGAATTCGGATTGCACCTGCCTGCCGCGACGCTTGGCTTTGCGGCGCAGGCAGCGGAATTAACCCCCGCTCCGCCTGCCTGTGCCGACACGGCAGACAGGCAATCCGAAATCAGCAATCCGCAATCAGATGTTTCCGCTCCGCAATCAGCACTCCGCAATCCGCAATCCGAAGTTCCCGCTCCGCAATCCGCAATCAGCAATCCGCAATCGAATGCTCCGCCATCGGCCGCTTTTCGTATCGAGTCGATACGTGTTGACCCGAAAAAACTGGACGCGCTGCTGACCCAGGCGGGCGAGCTGACGGTGACGAAGATTCGCATTGCGCGCCGCCTGGCCGAGATGGACGAGCTGCTCAATTATTGCGAGGAATGGGCGCGCGCTCTGCACGCGGGGCATGATGACGCCCGGTTGCGGCTGGAGTTTTTGCAAGGCCGCCTGGCTCACTTGCGAGAAGGTGCGTATGAAGACAGTCCAAGGCTGGATTTTATCGCAGGGCAGATGGAGGGCGGTATCCGCAGTCTGCGCCTGTTGCCCATGTCCACGCTGTTCATGCTGTTTCCGCGCCTGGTGCACGAGCTGGCACGGGAGCTCCACAAAGAGGTCGAGCTTGTCATCGAAGGGGATGAAACGGTGGCCGACAAGCGTGTGCTGGAGGAAATGAAAGACCCGCTGATGCACATACTGCGAAATTCCATCGGCCACGGCATCGAATCCCCCGAGCAGCGTATCCGGGCGGGTAAACCGCGCGCGGGCACCATACGCATTAAAGCCTGCCAGACGCCTGAGAGCATCGTCATCGAAGTCAGTGATGACGGGCGCGGGCTGGATACGGATGAAATCAGGTGCACCGCGAAAAAAAACGGCATGTACCGGGAAGATGAGTTAGCCTCGATGAGCGTGCAGCAGGTGCAGTCGTTGATTCTGACCTCCGGGTTCTCCACCACCCGTTTTGTCACCGATCTGTCAGGGCGCGGTGTAGGGCTGGACGTGGTGCGCAACAACGTGGAGCGACTCAAGGGGACACTCGGGATCGAATCGGTTCAGGGGCGCGGACTGACGCTTCGGGCGGAGTTGCCTGTTTCGCTGGCGACGGTACGGGTGTTGATCGTAGCAGTGGGCGGGGGACGTTTCGCCCTGCCGGTAGAGCAGGTGAGATTCTCCCGCAAGATCGCGCTGCGTGAGTTGTACGCACTGGAGGGGAGGCAGACCGTCACGCTCGACGGTGAGGCTGTTTCCGTGGCCGGACTGGACGAACTATTGGGAATCCGGAATGCGGCTACTTTGCAATCCGCATTCGCTAATCCGCATTCCCTGCCTGCGCCGCAAAGCAAGGCATCGCGGCAGGCAGGCGCACTCCGTCTGCCTGTGCCGACACGGCAGACAGGCACTTTGCATTCGGCGGCTCCGCAATCGATCGTGGTTTGCGTGGTGCTCAGCGTAGGCGAGGAGCATTTCGGGCTGATGGTGGACGAGTTGGTCGATGAACTGGAAGTCGTATTGAAACCGCAGAGCAGACTGCTCAAACGGGTGCGCAACGTGTCAGGCGCGACCATCCTCGACAGCGGTGAAGTGTGCATGGTGCTCAATCCAAATGACCTGTTAAAAACCTTGCGCCGGGAATTTGTGGCGTTGACTCCTGAACTCGAAGCGGACACGGCACCCGTGAAAAAGGTGTTGCTGCTGGCAGAGGACAGCATCACCACGCGCACCCAGGAAAAACGCATCCTCGAAGGCGCAGGCTATGAGGTGGTCACGGCGGTTGACGGGTTGGATGCTTACAATAAACTGGGTGCGCGGGCATTCGATGCGGTGGTATCCGACATTAATATGCCCAACATGACAGGCCTTGCGCTCACCGAAAAAATTCGCGCAGACAAGAAATATGCCGAACTGCCTGTGATCCTGGTGACGTCGCTGTCCTCGGAAGACGATCAGCGGCGCGGTCTGGAGGCGGGCGCGAATGCCTATATCGCCAAGCCCTCGTTCGACCAGCAGGTGCTGCTCGACTGTCTGGCAAGACTCATTTGATTGCTGAATAAATTAACTCACGCAAAGCCGCAGAAGAGTGCGGAGATATAATATGCCAATCAACTGGTCGAGAGCGAAAACACATGTCAACTCGGCTAATTATGGATCGTTTCGGTTCCCTCGTCCTGTACCCACAACTGATGTGCGTCCAGCATCAACCGGTAGCGAGCCTCATTGGCGTCGAGTTGTGCCAGATTTTCTGCCATGGAGGATTCCAGCGCAAAGCGGCGTGCAGTGAGGCTGTCGGACAAACTGACCTCCCCCAGCGTGTAGGCGCGAGCCACCAGGTCGGCATTGTCGCGCATGGATTGCGCCACCTGATGCGCCTGTTGCCATGTCTCAAAGCTCTTGACCGCCTGGAGGTATGCCGCATAGACATCGCCTTCGAGTCTGTGTTTGACGAATGCTGCCTGGTCGGCGGCAATGTCGGCCTGCTGTTCGGCGCCTTCCGCCGTCGCACTTCGATGGCCGATGGAGAGCGGTACCATGAGATATACACCGGCTACTTTTTCATTGCCTCCCATCTCATGAGAGTAGCGCAGGCCGAGCGTCGGATCGGGCGCCTGGTCTGCCCGACTGCGTTGGGCCAGCAGTTGTTGCACCCGGCTTTGCGCCTGCACCATGCCCAGTTCATGATTGTCTTCCAATATGCGCGACTTCCAGGTTGCATAGTCATCTGTGATGGCCTGAGGTGTCGCTGGCGGCAATTTTTCCGGCAACTGGATTAAGGGGAAGCTGCGTGTCAAATCGTTTCCTGCCAGTTGCGCGCGCAGCATGGCCTGATGCCATGAGACACCGGCTTGCGCGGCGGCCGCTTGCGCCAGATTGAGTTCAAGTTTGGGCGCGTCACCAGCCCTGACTCTCTTCTCCGCCATTTGCGCCTGTCGGGTGAGTATGCCTGCCTGCTCTTCCCATAGTGAGGCCTGTGAGCGCTCACGCAGCCAGGTGAACCATAGCTTGAGCAGCATGCGCCCGGCCTCGTGGTGCGCATCGCCTAACGCAAATTCGGCGCGCAGCACACTGGCCTTGCCTATATCCTGGTCTATGCTTACCTTGCCCGGCAGGCGCAGCGGGCGTTCGAGTGCGATATCCCACTCCTTGAGCTTCTGCCCTGTATTGACAATGCTGCGCTGGGATGAGCCCGCGCGCAGGTTGAATTCATAGGTGCCGCTGTCCCATTTTTTTTGATTGGCGTGCTCAAGCTTCAGACCGCTGACAGCGTTCAGCACCAGCAGATGATGATCCAGGGCGCTCTCTACCTGCGCCTGCGGCGGCAGATCAGGATGATTGATTTCGGCGGCACAAGCGATCCCGCTTAGTAACGTAAGTGCTGACAATAGACTGACGATCTGAGGTTTACGACTGACAACTGACGACTGACGACTGTTAACTGTTTTTATCATGCCAGTCTCCCGAACTCGATCACCGGGGTGATCCAGTAGGCAATTTCCGGATTGCTCTCCTCGCGCTTGAGATGTGTGATGAGTTCGCGAGCATCGTCGATATTCATCACAGTAATGATCTGTACACGCTGTGAGCGTCCGCGTACCTGTTCTAGCATGCTGGGTAATTTCTCCTTCTGACTGCCGCCTTCGATGCGGGTCAGAGAAAAACCGCGTACCCATTCCGGATGCTCCAACAAGTGATCGACCAGTCGTTCCTGTACGGAGCGATGGCAGACCAGTGTCAAACAGCAATTCATTTCTTTCATGTGGTTTTTCATTTGTTTCCCTTGGCGCGGTCAAGTCCGAAACGGCGGTACAGGATGGGCAGCATGATAAGCGTCAACAGTGTCGAGCTGATCAGTCCCCCTGTTACAACCACGGCGAGCGGTTTTTGAATTTCTGAACCGGGGCCTGTGGCAAACAGTACCGGCAACAGACCAAAGGCCGTGATGCTGGCGGTCATCAGAACCGGACGCAGACGGCGCTTTGCACCTTCGAATACCACCTGAGTGATCTCCATTCCTTCAGCGTGTAACTGGTTGAAGTAGGATACCATCACCACGCCGTTGAGCACCGCGATACCCAGGAGGGCAATGAAGCCGACCGAGGCGGGAACAGACATGTATTCCCCGCTGATCCACAGGGCAAAGATGCCGCCGATCAGTGCAAACGGAATGTTGGTCAGCACCAGCACGGCTTGCCTGACAGAGCCGAAGGTGGCAAACAACAGCATGAAGATCATGCCAAGCGCAACCGGCACGACCACGGCAAGTCTGGCTGCCGCGCGTTGCTGGTTTTCGAACTGGCCACCCCAGGTCAGGCTGTAGCCCTGTGGCAGCTGGATTTTGGCCGCAACAGCGGTTTTAGCTTCTTCCACGAAACCGACCAGGTCACGGTCGCGTACATTGCTTTGAACGACCACCATGCGCACGCCATTTTCCCTGTCCACTTTTACGGGACCATCCACGCGTTCGAGTTTGGCCACCACGGACAAGGGAACGCTTTGTCCGTTTGGCAGAGGGAGCGTGAGGGCGGCAAACAACGCCGGGGATTGTTGTATGTCAGCCTCTCCGCGCAGAATTAGCGGGGTGCGTCGGCCATTTTCGATGACCGTGCCCAGGTTTTGTCCCTCGATCTGGCTGCGCAAGGCATTGCCGATTTCATCCACACTCAGCCCCAGTCGTCCGGCGGCCAGGCGATCAATGGCGACGCGAAAATATTGCACACCGCTGTTTTTTACGGTGAACACATCTTCGCTGCCCCGGATGCCTTGCAGTACCGTGACCATTTTTTCGGCCGTTTCGTTGAGCTTGTTCAGGTCAGAACCGAAGATCTTGATCGCGATATCTCCGCGTGCGCCGGTGAGCATTTCCGATACGCGCATGGCGATCGGTTGGGTGAAGCTGTATTCCACACCGGGAAAATTTAGCATCACGTGGCGGATATTGTCCACGATAACGGTCTTGTCCTTGTTGCGCCATTCGGCCTGTGGCCTGAGTACCAGAAAGTTGTCCGTCTCATTTAACCCCATCGGGTCCAGACCCAGTTCATCCGCGCCCGCGCGTGAGACGACACCTTTGACTTCCGGTACGGCGGCAAGAATGGCCTGCTGGATGCGCTGGTCCATGAGGGCGGTCTGATTGATGTTGATTGAGGGGAGTTTGGACACCTGCATGATCAGGTCGCCTTCGTCCATCTCGGGCATGAAAGCCTTGCCGATCAGCGTATATATGCCACCGCTGATTACCAGCATGCTAATGGCGGCGACAATCACCAGACGTTCGCGCTGTAACGCACGTTCGAGCATAGGGGCATAGATCGCCATCGCGCGTCTGACCAGCCAGGGTTCGTCGTGGCTGGCTGTCTTGAGCAACAACGATGAGAGCATCGGCACGACCGTCAGCGACAGCAGTAATGAGCCTGCCAGTGCGAACACGATGGTCAGGGCAACAGGGATAAACAGCTTGCCTTCGAGCCCCTGCAAGGTCATCAGCGGTAAAAATACAATGATGATGATGGCAACGCCTGCGGCGACGGGTGTAATGACTTCTTTTACGGCGCGGTAGATAACATGCAGGTGCGGGATGTGCTCACGCCGATTCGCCAGATGGTTGATGATATTTTCCATCACCACGACCGAGCCGTCCACCAGCATACCGATGGCGATCGCAAGTCCACCCAGACTCATCAGATTGGCGGACATGCCGAACTGTTGCATCAGAATAAAGGTAATGAGCACGGCCAGAGGCAAGGTGATGGCGACTACGATGGCGGCGCGCAAGTTGCCAAGGAACAGCACAAGCAAAATGACGACCAGCACGATGGCTTCGGTCAGTGCTTTCGATACCGTTCCGATGGCGCGGTCTACCAGGCTGCCCCGGTCGTAAAAGACTTTTGTGCTCACGCCTTCAGGCAGCGATGGGGCGAGTTCCAGTAATTTCGCCTGCACACCGGCTACCACTTTTTGTGCGTTCGCCCCGCGCAAGCCCAGCACCAGACCTTCGACTGCTTCGCCGCGACCGTCTTTGGTCACGACGCCATAGCGGGTGAGGCTGCCTATGCGCACCAGTGCGACATCGCTCACGCGTATCGGACTGCCCCCCGGGCTTGCTATCACGATGTTGCGTACATCCTGCAATGTTTTAATGCTGCCTTCGGCGCGCACCAGCAATGCTTCATCGCCATCATTGATTCGTCCGGCGCCATCATTGCGATTGTTGATTTGTATGGCTTGTTGGAGCATCGCAAAGGAGATGCCATGGGAGGCCAGTGCATTGTGATCCGGTACCACCTCAAAGCTACGGGCGTAGCCGCCCAAAGAATTGACATCTGCAACGCCCGGCAGGGTGCGCAATGCCGGGCGTATGACCCAGTCCAGGATGGTGCGGCGTTCTTCCAGTGAGGTGTTTTCGCCTTCCACCGTAAACATGAACATCTCACCCAGCGGAGTGGTAATCGGGGCGAGTCCCCCGGATGCGGATGAGGGTAAATCGCGCTGTGCATTGCTCAGGCGTTCTGCTACCTGCTGGCGCGCCCAATATATGTCGGTGCCATCGACAAAATCGATCGTGATGTCGGCAATCGCGTATTTGGAAATCGAACGCATGATGCGCTGATTGGGGATGCCCAGCATTTCAAGTTCGATGGGAGTGACAATGCGCGCCTCGACTTCTTCGGGCGTCATGCCCGGCGCCTTCATGATGAGTTTGACCTGTGTCGAAGATACGTCAGGGAAAGCGTCAATTGGCAAGTCGCGGAACGATATGATGCCAGCACCTATCAGCAGCAGCGTCATGGCGGCTACCAGCAAACGCTGGGTCAGGGCAAATTCAACCAGTTTGGAAAACATTATTTATCCCCGCCTATGCCCATCATGCCGGACTTGAGTGCGGACACGCCGCGTACGGCGATTTGTTCGTCACCCTTGAGCGAGCCGCTGATCACACTGTTTTGTGCTCCTTCATTGAGAATTTGAACGGCCTGGGCGCGGAATCCTTGTTGAGTCGCAACGAACACCATGGGTTTACCGGCTAGGCGTGAAATCGCACTGTTGGGAACAACCCATTGCGAGCCATTGTTGGTCGCCGTGTTGATGCTAGCTTCGACAAACTGGCCGGGGCGCAGGTTTTCGGCGCCTTGTAAAATGACGCCGCGCAATAAGACGGTTTGATTGGTACCGGTCAGGCTGTGACCTATTGCCGTGAGTTTGCCGCTGGCAGCATAGGCCGGGATGGAGATAGTGTCGCCTATGTTGATATTATGAGTGACATTTAATGGCGCCTGAATTTCAAGTGCCAGCGGTTTGATTCTGGCGATCTTGAAAATGGGCACGGCAGCATCAAGGCGTTGTCCGGCGCTGGCGGTCTTTTCCAGCACCACGCCTTCTATAGGCGAGGTTACGGTGAGCAGGCTGCTCAAATTATTGCCCGATTGCAGTCGGGCAATCTGGCTGTCGCTCATGCCGGATAATCGCAGCATCTGACGGCGTTCTGACAAGGCCGCCTGCGCTTCCAGTGCCAGGCCTCGGGTCGTGCGGTAGCGGCTCTCCGAAATAATGCCATCCTTTAATAAGGATTCGTCGCGAGCCAGATTTTCGCGTGTGAGTTGGTTTTGCACGGAGGCTTGCAGTAAACCACGCTGTGCTTCTGCCAGTGCAGGGCTTTGCAGATATGCAATGGCCTGCCCCTTTTTGACGCTGTCTCCCACGCCCACCAGGGTTTGTTCGATCATCGCCGGAAGCGGTGTGCTGATCACAAATAACTGGTTGCCGGGAATGACGACCTGAGCCGGCAGTCCTGATATTTCGCCGTTTTGTTTGTCGGGGAGGGGGGCTGTCGTAATACCCTGTGCCTGAATTTGTTTGGTGCTCATGACGATGTTCTCATCTGCATAAGCGGATTGGAGAGTGAGCAGGTAAGCAAAACTGAGAATAAGCGAGGCATTCTTCATATAAAACTCCAGTATGCGCAAAGTTAGCCGCACATATTACTCGTTGTAAAATGTAATTCCACAGTCATAGTCCTGTGTGAATGGTTAATAGTTCACATTAATGTTTAAAATAAAATATCGTTTGACGCGATGTGTGTGTCTTGCTATAGTTCGCCTTCGCTGACGCGGGGTGGAGCAGCTCGGTAGCTCGTCGGGCTCATAACCCGAAGGTCATAGGTTCAAATCCTGTCCCCGCAACCCGGCAA
>JAQTUP010000013.1 GCA_028707275.1 Gallionella sp.
TATAGCGCGGCGCGATAAATCAATCACAAATTCGCGATAAATGAATGAAAGAACAATTTGTACATTGTGCAAAAGAATTGTAAAGTCGCCCAAGCATCGGACGGTTTATCGTTACTTTTGAGAAAGTTTTGATTTAGTGAACGGTGGCTCATAGGTCGCCACGGAATCAAGCTGAGGCACTGACACCACCACGCCTTTATCCAAGTCCAGCAGTACCTGCCCAATTAGTCGTACACCCATCGGGGCTAAATCACGTCGCCATATTAGGCTAAACGCAGGCACGTTCTGCGGGAGGTGGCGGTTAGGGGTGGTCGTACACTCTTAACCGTCGCACCGTCTTTTTTTTACGGTTGACCATCTAAATAATCAAAATTTTCAATCGCTGCGATGATTGCAAAATCTAACTCACTGTCAATTTTTGATGCGCGAACTAATACTTTTGCATCTGTTCTTGCCGTCTCAGCCAGGCCTAAAATCGTTGAGTAGTTGACCGAATTAGCCAGTACCTTTTTTGCCCAAACGATCCAATCTGCGATAATTGCCGCTGCCATAAAGGCTTGTTCTCGGGCGGAAAATGGCACTTTTTCCGCGTCTGGCAATAAGGAATTTCGGATAATAACGTCCGCTAATCCTACTTTAAAATTCCATGTCTGAACTTCTCTTTCAGTCGGGTATCCCGTTTTTTTCGACAAAAACGCTGAGTATCGACTCTCGATCAGGCCTACTGCCTCCGCAACCTTGCGACGGAACGCGTCGGTGTCGGCAGCTTGCTTCTTGCAAATTACACCATTGATATGCTCATACATCCAGATTGCATCACCTTCTGGCAACTCAAAATCCCCAGCGTATTCAGTATCAGATTCAGTAAGCGTTCCAAGTGCAGTATGCAATTGAAATACGTCGGATTTATCGTCTAACACATTTATCAAGACCAGCTCACCGTTAGTGCGAATAAATATTTTTTTCATTTTTTAATTCCAGAAAAATTCAACTAATACATCCGAAAAGCTAGTAGGGATACCAGACGGCATGGCGATAAATGTAAAGTCACAACCTGTTGTCAGCTTATTAGCTGTTGGGAAGGAGTACGCAGACCAAGGTTGTTGAGCCATAAATGCTCCGCCAGTGATCCCGTAATGAACATCTGACGCAGGGGTCGCGAACGTGACCCGACCAACGCCTGCAGAGACAACCACAGCTGTTGATATATTAAATGAGTGACGGACTGCACCTGTTGTTTGATCCAATACAATCCATGCCTTTGCGGAGCCTTCTGTCCCACCCCCGACTTGTTCCCAAGAAGAATAAACTTTGGTGCCAGATAAACTATCCGTCGTGCAGATTGACTTCCATTCTCGATGGTCATACAAACTATGGAACTTATACTCAGCAAAAATATACCCGCCGTTTGGAACCGCAGGAATAGACGTCACACGATGCCTAGACACGACCAGACGAGCGTAGCCAACATACCCGGCAGGGATATTTGCCGATCCAGCTGTATCAAAATCAGCGTCGGTATCCTCAACAATTGAGTATGGATCAACACCTGATCCAAGATACCGTCTCACACGCAGACCGTCTGGATTTTTACCCGCCCCTGACAACTGATTTAAGACCCAATCCGCCGTTATTGATACACCAGCCTCCGCCGCAATGATCGCGGATATAGCAGCTCTCAGCTGCGTCCTCGATAGAGGATTTAACGCGACTCCCGTCGATTCAATTACATTGCAAACTTCTTCTTGTAAAGCATTCATAGCCGCTGGCGACATCTGCGTCGCGGCCGTGTTGGTCGAAGGATTACCGCCCGTATAACCATGCTTCCCTGCGCCAAACATATCGACCGCTTTGCTGGCCGTATTGATCCGCTCCATTAAAACTCCTAAACGTAATTAAAAATTGCCAACGTGTGTGCAGGCTTTATCTTGTTAATGCGACAGACTAAACCACCCGTATCCCATGTCGCCAAGGCATCCTGACACGAACCCTCGCAGTTCGCATAATGAATAGGCAGTCCACCAGGAATGTTAAGACGAAAGGCAAATAACCATTCCTGGCTATTCACGAACTGCTCACAATCCCCCACACACGTCGCCATGGTAAAAGTATCGACCGTCACACCTAAATAACCCATCTGCGCACAGGACTGAATCAGCCACGCAACAGATGACCCACCTTTGGTCATCAATTTCGCTGCCAGCCGAGTTCGCCGCGCATCGATATTTGAGGCCTCTACCCCAGCGCAAGCGTCGGGCAAACCCGCCACCCGCTCCCAGTCATCAATCGTCAAATAACAGGTGCGTGGGTCTGACTCTGCGATCAAGTTGTCGGCATAAGACTGAACGAGATCAAGAGAAACACCTTCAGCCGCAAGCTGCGCCGATAACACTCTCCCCGCTGTGTCATAACTGCGATAGGGGAGAAGCTGCTTTAATAAGTCAACGTGGCGCATGGCTAAAACAATGACACCGTGCCCAATATCGCCAATTCCACCGCCGTGGCGTCCGTGCGCGGATAAACATCTGTGGTCGGGGCAACGATCACCACATTGACAACGCCAACTACTTCCATCATCAATGCAACTAGACGGTTAAGGTAAACAGGCTCACCAACTTGCAGTCGGTTAAAGTAATCAGATAACACCGCATTCACTTTGATAACGGCATCGGCATACGTGATACCTAATAGCGTCAAGATGGCATTGACATCGACAGCAATGGTCATAGGTTTAATCACCAGAACATCCGCCGTCACAGGTTTAACCATATTGATATGGGTTTGTACGGCTAACACCAACGCGTCGGAAGGAATACCGCCCAATGTTTCAATGGCTACATCCACGGTTCCGCCCCCACGTCTGGCGGGGAACACATAAGCGTCTGTTACGCCTGGCACTTCTTTTGCCCAGCGTTTGTAATCTGCAACACTGCCCCCTGAAGGTGGATTGCGAATCTCGTCTAAGATGCGAATGGCCAACTCCGCATCGGATTCCATGTTGGTACCGCCAGACAGAGCCGTAATCGTTGCGGAGGATTGCACGCCCACGGGTGCGGCGATAAACGACAATACCGCGCTCACGGGCAAGTTCCCCGCTACGCCAGCCGATGCCGCCATAATCGGCAAACTGCCTGCGCCTGAAACATCCAATGTGATTGTCGCGGTCGCAACAAACTGCACCCCAGCGGCATCGACCAATTGCGCACCCAACGTCACGACACTATCTGCTACCCCAGAAACAGTACAAAAGCCTGTTGAGACGTTAGCTTGTTTACGGGATAAGTTGTGCCATGTGGCATGGCGATCAAGATTTAATGAGTCCGCTGTGTCGGGGAATAACTGCCTAAAAATCCAAGATTGATGCTGATACAGCCCCTCGTTTGCCGCCGCAAGTGCGGATGCGCGCACAAAAAAATCCGAATCAACCCCGACCGCTGCATCGGGCAATAAGGCTTGATAATCGCGCAATAGCGAGGCACGAGACTCATCAAAAGTGGGGATAGGAAATGGCATCACGCAACCTTCATAAATTGATTGAACACGACCTTCGCACCCGTTGACGCGATGACCTCGACAGACAACAAAGCTCTACCGTTATGCGGCTGTTGCACCGAAGTCGTCATCGACTTAACGCGGCCATCATCAATCAAAGGTCGCAATGCCATCTCGACAAACTGCCGAGCCAGTATGCCCACGCGGGATACATCCTTTTCGCGTTCGAGTTCGTGCAATCGGCTACCCAAGGTTTTGTCCGCCCACCAACAACCCAGCGGCGTCACCAATCGCAAATAAATAGCGTTAGCCAACCCGCCCGCTGGGTCTTTTGCAAGCAATCCGCCGATCAAACTATAGTCGGCGGTGGCGGGGTCTAGGTAAGTTGTCATGGTACGCAGTTTACGCGTGCGCGGGACGGGATGTAAGACGGAAACATTTCCGCTTACATGGGCTGACTTGGCGTACTGGTGTTTCCGCCTTGCGGGTCAGTGTGAGTATGCCCATCGTAAGCCGTGCGCATATTTGCCATGCTCTTATTGCCAAGGTCGGAGATATTGCCCTGCGCCACAAGGTTTTGCGCGACATTGACGTTCCCCGTGGCGGTGACTTGCGGGGTGTCTAGGGTGATGCTTGGGGTATTGGTAAAGGTGATCGGATTGCCGCCGCCATTCACCACAATGCCGTCACGGGTCAAGATGATGGACTGCCCAAGGTCGTCATAAATGCCGCACTCACCTGATTTGAGGGACTTGACGCGATAGCTGCCGTGTTCAGTGGCGACGATGATGCCGTGCGAGGTTTTACCGCCCAAAGGGAGTACCACGCACACGCTGCCCGCTGGTGGGTTAGAGGTGAAACCATAATGCTGCATCAACTCTGCGCCTTGCAACACCTCGCCAGCCACGCCATGCGCCTGCACTAACTGGATCGCTGCCGCCGCGTTGACCAACACGATTTCACCCCGAAAAGCGAGGCGAATGCGGGCGGCGGCTTGGGCGACGTGGCGTTGGATTTCTTTAATCATGGCGGCATATCAATTAGAGAAAGTGGTTTGTACAGGCGCGGCGTTTTTACCGCGTCGATGGGTGTTTTTATGCGGGTGCGCATCCAACTGCCACAACCCATCGCGCTTGAGTTTTAGCTCGGTGGTCTGCCCGCCGTCTCGCCCACCTACCAATGTCCGCCCCATCACAAACCAAATCTCGCCGTCGATATTGTACTGGTCAATGATGACTTTGACGCGTTGCCCTGGAGTCCAGGGAGTACCGTTTTCGGTGCGGTGTCCGCGCACTTTAATAGTTAGGTTATCGGCTTCCAGCAAGCCGTCCGAGAGCAACTTAGCGGCGCGATTCTTGGCAATTTTTGCGGTGTCGCATTCGTGGTCGGTAACAAAATGCGGGCGGTATAGCCCGACTTGCGCGCTGATTGCACGGGCTAAAATTCCGCGATGCCCACCTGATTTAGCTGTGCCAGGGGTTTGACCTAGCACCGCCACTTCGGAGTAAACATCGTGCAAACAGCGGCTACGGTGCGCCGATAAAATGTTGTTTTGCTCAGGCTTAATCATGCGCATTATCAGCTTACCCACGGGCGTGGTGGTGTAATCAGGTCGGCCAATCACCAACATCCCTGACGGTTCAAACCACGGATACAGCCCGTTGGCTTCGGCGGCACGTTGTAAGGCTGACCATGCGGTATCCCCTGGTTCAACATTGACCTTGGTGCGCGTCAGCGGGTCACTGGCATCAATGCGCACTTGGGTAATCCCGAACGGAGAGACTATTTTTTTTACCAATGCGGGCAAGGAAATTTGTTCAGCGGTAAAAATCGGTGCGGAGCAATCCAACAACTGCCCCGCCATATCACGCCCCGCCAAGTCAATGCTGTGACTGGTTTTAGATATATCCTCGTCTAGACTATCCACTACGCCGCGCATCACCATATCATCCCCTAGCCGTACATCGACCTTCGCCCATGGTAGGGCGGCAGTCAGGGCGGGGGGTAATTGGATGCGCTTTCCGCTCGGTAACGTCAGCGCGGTCATGCCGCCTAGGCTGACACTCCACGCATCCGCTGGGGTCATCAAATCAGATTCGATGCGGTAGTTTTTCCAGTCAGCGTGTGTGTTGCCGCCAATGGTTAAGGTGATGGTGTCACTGGGCGTAGGCATTGAGCACCTGTCCGCGTGGGATAAAGTTCGGTAAGGGGAGGTTATTCAGGCGCAACAACTCCGCTGCGCGGGTATGGTCTGCATACCAATGATGCGCCAGTAGGCGCAGACAGGAATCAAACTCAACTACCCGCTGTGTCATGGGTGGGCGCGCCAACAACGCGGCGCGCAAGGCGATTTGCACACTTGCGGCAACATTCTTAAACGATTCAATTAAGGCTTGATTATCCAGCGGCGACGACGTGCGCAGCGTGGTAATCACCGCTTGCAAATTCGTGCGCGCCACAGCAGCGATTGACTCCAATTGCATCGGGGTCGCCGTTGGGAGAGTTTGTTCCTGGGCAAATACCACCGCAGCCGCGTCAGCCAGTGCCAATGCCGCAACAGATTGCGCTTGCAGGGCGACCAGCGCGTTATCCGACAAATTGATTGAGTACGAAGGCGCAGTATTGGCAACGGGCTGCCCCGCAGCAATCAAAGAGCTTTGCACATTGTCAAAAGACTGAATGTTTGCCACCGCAGCAAAAGCCAGCAGTTGCACCGCTTGCACGCAGGCGGTGAGGTCAGTGATTAGCACAGCGGGCGTTGCCATCAAATCTAAGCCAGAAGACTGTACGCCGTTGACCACACTGCGGAATTGGGCGAGGGTTTGTTCCACTTGGGCGCGCATCGCCTCAATCCGCGCCACTTTACCTTCCGTGGTGATTGCCGACACTTTGTGGGCATAGTCATCTGCCAACAGCGAGGTGGTCGAGTCCACTGCCGTGCCGACCGCTGCGATTTCGGCTTGTTTTAAGGTCAGGTCAAAAAAGGGATTATGCGGGGCGGTTTCAACAAATGAGATTTCAAGCTGCGCTTGATCGGGCGATTCGGCATCATGCACAGGGCGATAACTTGCCACTTGCACTTGCATCCGTCCGAAGACGGGGTGAACAAACTCACCACTGCCAGCGGTATCCAACGCAGCCATAAGTTGGTCTAGCTGGGTTTCATAGTCCGCGCCATAAATCAGCGTCTTGACCGTCACCTTCCACGCGTTCGCGCCCAAGTCCTCCACCTCTGCACCGTCGCGGTAGGGGTAGGCGTGTTCCACCAGCGCACGCGAGGACTCGTCATTGGTGCTGATGCAATCAAAGCGCACGCCACGGAACTGGCAATCTTGTAGGGTGGTATTCCAAGTCATAGCAGGTTAGTTGGTAGCCATTAGTCGTTAGTCGTTAGTTAATCGGAAAATCAGTCGTGTGATTGGAGTGGCGAAGGTTACGCGTGCGCGAGGGGTTAGGTAAGACGGAAACGTTTCCGCTTGCTGACAAAAAGCCCGCGCAGGGCGGGCTTAATGGGGGAATAAATAACGGCTAATTTCGTCGAGACTCTTTCATATTTCGCGCATTGACCACGGTCGCAACCTGCTGACCGTCTAGGTGCAAATTGATTTCAAGGGCTTCTTTGGCATTTTGGTTACCAAAATATGCCATCATCTGGGCAATTACCCCGCCCATTGTGCGTTGGGATTCTGTTCCTTCAAATACCGTTTTATTGAACAATGTCCCTGCGCCATATCCTGCTAAACCTGCCGCGCCAACCATTGCCCCCGCAGTGCCCAGCGCGGCAGCACTTCCTTGCGCAATCGCTCCAACACGCATTCCGCCTAATAGCAAAGCTGCTTTTCCAATATCCTTAATCCTTGCTAACGCGCCCCCTGCCGCAGCTGCCGCACCTGTTTCAGCGAGAGCGGGCAATGCACTTGCACCGCCTAAACTAGCAGGGAAGTTCGTCACAAACACAGGGGTGACACCTGTCGCGGCTTCGATAGCCTTTCCCTGTGCCACTCCTTTTGCTGTGCTGAACAAACCAGATAACGCCCCGCCCGCGCCTTTGGTAAACTTAGTGGCGATATACGCCAGCATCCCCGCACCAATCACACCCGCCCCGATACTAGCGGCATTCTTTGCCGTTTCGCTTTGAGCAGTCAACTTAGTAAGGGCAGCCCCTGAGTTTGACAATTTGTCAAAAATAGTCGTCACTGTGCCGCTCAAAGGTTCAAACACCTCAGCCAATAGGCTAGACCAGGTGTTTTTCAAGCGGTCGGTCTGAGCATTCATCCCGTCCATTAAAATATTCAACTTTTGCGTGGAGGAATAACTATCGCTTACAGCGGCTTCGATTTCTTTATAGCCTTTTCCTGCCATCAATGCGGCCAATGCTGCGCGTCCACCCTCCTCACCAAAAATCTTCTCTGCCAATAAAAGGCGATTACCATCGCCCTTAACCGCTTTTAACTTAGCGCGGATCAACTCTAACGACTGAGCAATACCAATAAACTTACCTTCATCATAAAATAAATTATCAAATTTACCGCCTTTTTCCGTCGCCAAGCCTAATTCCAGCATTGCTTCGCGAGCATGTTTCGTCTTGCCCGTGGTGTTTTCCAGCATGCGATTAAGCGACGTACCTGCCATTTCGCCTAGCGGCGACAACATCGCCAGCGCAATGGCGGTGCTTTTTGAACTTTCACCCAACGCTTTCGCGCTAAAACCCGCTTGCTGCATACCGTAAACCAACTTTGGGATACTGGTTGCGGCGGCATCATCTACTCGCACCAACATATCTGCCAACTCGCCGTATTGATCCTTTTTAAGGTCAAACATTGACCCCAAATTAACCAGATTCACCGCCGCAGTGCCTTCGTCCATCTTAGACAAAGTGGCAAGCGTTGCCACAGACATCGCCGCGCCTTTTTCCCCGCCAATGTCGCCCTGTGCCAACCCGCCTTTCAGCAGCTCGTTTTGGATATTGGTTGCGCCCACCTTTGAAATGCGCGTTTTATTGGCAATGATGTCCGAGGTATTGGCAACCTCTTTAAGTTGTGCATTCAGCTCGGCGGCGGCTTTGGTATTTGAACCCAAGTTTGCCCGCACATTCAGCATGGCCTCTTCTAAATCAGCAGCGGGCTTGACCACACCGCCCATTTTGCTTAATCCGTATTGCCACGCCGCCGCGCCCTTGCCGACTTCGATCCACGCGTCGTTAAATTTCTTCTTTACCTCGTCGGCATATTTTGATAGCTTGCGCGTATCGTTTCCGACGGTATTTAATACCGATGACGCACCATTCAGTGCGGTGATACTTAAAGCAAGGGCAAGGGTGGATGACATGATGACGGACTCACTTTCATGGTTTTATGTGTTGATCGTATCTATTCCCGCGCTGACGATTTTGTTTGCGACCGTCAGGGCGAAACAGGCGAATAAGCAAGACAGGTGGTCAAGCAATATGATCGAGCTGTCCGCCTTCTTCACCATCCCGCTGTTTTATGGCGGGGCGGCAATTTGTGGCTTGGTGGTGAGCGTACTATGGGAAGGTCATGCGGGAGGGGGGTTCTTGCTGGGGGCGGGGGTTGCCTTGCTACTGGGTGAAGTTTGGCTACTTTCCCGCTTGAGCAGGTCGCTTGCGTCTTGATACAAAGGTTTCTGTGGTACTTCCCCCACCACTGGCTTTGCCACCGTTCATTTCGACATAACATTCCAAGTGCTTAATCGCTTCGGCTTCAGTCATATTCAAAGATTCTTGATGGCTGAAGCCGATCTTACGCAGGGCTGCCAGTAGCTTGTAATTCTGGCACGGCAGGTTGACGAAAGGTTTTAAGTTTTTCGCCCACTTCCTTAATCCCCTTCATCATCACACCCATATCATCTTCATACATATTCAACAGCATATCCAGCGTGATTTGGTCATTGCTTAATGTACCGATGGAGACGATCTGTTCGCGCACGATTGCCAGACCAAAGAGTGCCTCGCCTTTATTCGCGACTTGCTCATTTGATGCTGCCGCAAGCGTATCCTTGACCAGCTGGGGGCGCACTTCAAAAGCAGAGTGCACGACACCATCAACTTCGATCCCATTAAGGAGCGTATCTTTATGCGTAATCATTATTCAATCACCTTTCGCAATGCCACCATGCTCAAATCCAGCTTTGCTTCGCTATTCACATCGTACTTTTCGCCTACGTCGATGGTGAAGCAATCCAAATAGCTAGTACGTTTTCCGCCAGCAGACTGAGGATACACGGTGATTTTTGCACCTTGAATCCCAGCCCAGTCAATGCCCCCCGTCAACGGGATCACGGCGGTGACCTTAAGGTCAATTTCTTCAATCCCTTTAGCAAAGCCTGCGGCTCGCCCATTTTTGTTCATCGTTTTAACAGGCTTACGTCCTGTTTTGGTCGTGACGGATAGGGTTTCGATTTCAACTTCTAGCCCATTCACCTCCATCACCACCATGCCTAAGTATTCATTTAAAGCCATGTTGTTCTCCTAATAGTCGAGCAAAAACCAGACCTACTGTTAAAGAATCAAATCAATGCGACCCGCAAACACATGAAGACCATTGACCACGTTGGTCGGAATCTTGGCATTCAAGCGGTTTACGTCTTGCAAGTCACGTTCCACAATCAAGCTGTCTTTATTCGCGTCCACCAGCTCCACGATTTCCAGTTCTTCCAGCTTGTACAACACGTCCAAAATTTCAGAGCGCACTTTCGGTGCGGTGCGTTCGGACAGCTTTTCACGCGGGAAACGCAGCGCGATGCGGTCACGGCACGCCTTACGCACATAGTCCAAGGTGCGGATGGTGGTAATGTCCAACAAGCTAGGATCCTGAATACCTTGTGGGTCTAGCATGTAGGTCGAGATTGCTCGCACGATTTGCACCACATTACCAGGACCGACTTCCAAGGGTGTGACGCCGCCATACAATGCCGATTCTTGCTGGGTGCGGGTTAATCGGCTTGCCAAAGGTGGCACAGGTACGCCGAGCAAGGGCAAGGTATTCAATGGACGGGCAGGATCTTCTTCAAATGCAAGCACCGTGCCCAATGCCGCTGCCAGTTCATATTGCGCTTCGGGCACGTCGGGCAAGTTAGCCAGCACGATACGCCCTGAGTTCACTGCTGCGGCCACAATTTGCGCGGCGGCAAGGCTATTGATCGTCGCCGCAACCCCAATGGCAGGGCGTTGTTCCATCGGCCCGCTGACAAAGTCCAGATGCGTGCGCAACTTGGTTAAGCTGGCAGAGTCATTCAGGCTACACACCACAATGTTGTAGTCCAGTGCAGCAACGGCCGCCAACGTGGGGGCGATGTCTGGATCAACCAAGCCACCCGTCATCGCGGTCATCGTTGCCACTAAGCCAGTGGCCGTGGTACTTGCGGACACACGCAGATCGTTGCCCAAAGTGCCTTTGTTTTTGGCGGTAAAGATCACCTCACCTGCCCCGCCTGCCGCTACGCTGACAGGTCGGTCCAGTTGCTGACCAAATGCCGTCAGGATGTTTTCTACCACAGTCGCCAGCGAGGCATTGGCGGGCACGGCAATTTGGATTTGCACGTCTTCGATATTGACGGTCAATAAGCCAGACACCGTAGGCG
This sequence comes from Gallionella sp., assembly GCA_028707275.1. Classification (GTDB taxonomy): domain Bacteria; phylum Pseudomonadota; class Gammaproteobacteria; order Burkholderiales; family Gallionellaceae; genus Gallionella. The sequence continues at coordinate 11,092 of JAQTUP010000013.1, forward strand.
TGCCAGACAAAGTCAGTGTGCCTGTGGCGGCGGCAGACAACAGCGCATCGTCCATCGCCACCGCTGACAGCGCAATGTAGGGATTAGCAATTAACGCCGCCTTACACATTAAATGCGCCACCGAACCGCGCCCAAAGTACAAAGAGGCTTGGTTATCGTCAAACACTTCTGTCGGCACATTCGCCGCCACCGTACCACTGGCGAGACGCTGCCCCACCATCAGCACTTTTTGTTTATTGACGGGTAAGGAACGTACCGCCAGCGAGGTATTAAACTCAAAGTATTTGCCAGGCTTGCGAATACTGGAGGGGATGTTGGCAAAATCAACATTCTGTGAAGCCATGTTGTACTCCTATCTTAAAGTGACGTTGTCGGTCGCATCTGCGATGCCGTCTTCTGGTTGTAAATGGTAGTTCATGCCTACCGCCAATAAATCTGGCAGTTGCGACGGTAAGTTGCCCGCTGCGGTGGCGGCAGAAAGGACGTATTTGGTATGCCATTCCTGCGCAAACACCGCCAAGCCATTGCCGCCCAGCTTGGTGTTATATAAGGTATGCACCGCGCCAGGAACAAAGAGGTCGATTTCTAACCCCAAGTCTTGGTTAAGCAACAAAGCCTGTGCGTCGGACAGCAGCTGATACACGCCCACTTCACCCGCCCCTACGCCGCCGTGCCGTGTTTCGCGCTCGCCGCGTATATTTCTTGCCCCTGCCAATACAGCAAAGGTTAAGGGGATCATCCATTTATCGCGGGATGTGCCGATTGCCTTGGGTGTGCCAATACTTTTCAATACCACCCAAAACGCAGGGAACTTACGAATCACGGCTGGCAGTTCGCCGTCAAACTCACCACCATAGCTCGCCACTTGCGGCACATAACCTAAGTTTTGCGCCGCCTTCAGTTTGGCAATGATGGCATCTTCAATTTGCGCAACGAGGCTCATCAGTAATCCGCCAACGAGGTTCTGCTAAAGGTACGACCAGAGCCTGAGATAGCGACAGGGTTTACCGACACGGCGGGGGCATTAGCAACCGAGATACCCAATAACACCTTGCCAGACGCCGCATTTTCCAAAAACCGCACTGCGTCTTTGTAGCGACTGCGGGTGTCATCAGTGACGGTCGCCGTCGCCCCACAAAGACGATAACGGGCTATGTCACAGGCGTATCCCACCAAAATGCGCGGCACCACATCCATCGGCAGTACATAGCGGCTTTGCAGATATGGGTTGATTTCCGCATCCGCTTCTTCTAGCGCGGTCAATAACACCGCCGCGTCGATTACTCCCAAAGCGGCACGATCCGTGAGCATCAAGACTTCATCCGCTCCGAATCTCGCGATCATGTCGCTTTGGTTGGCGTAGGTCATGGCTTATTCCTCTGCCTTTTTAGCGGGGGCAGGATTCGCCAACTTAATAGCCTTCACTGCCAGCAGAGGTATAGCGGTTTTGTCATCCAACTTAATAGGCTCACCGACGGCGTATTCAGTATGGTCAACATTCAGCGGACTCAACACGGTGTAATCGTTTTCCGTCAATGGCGCAAGCGCGGTGGCAGCGAAATTTAGATCGGCGGGGTCAGTCATACTGTTCGGTGCATTATCAACTCTGGTCGGCGGTATTACGGAAAGATTATTTTGTTTCATCATGTATTCCTAAGGATTGAATACTCCCCGCCAAAGCGGGGAATGAGTGGTTATTCCACGCAGTTTTGGAAGAAGAAACCTGCATCTTTCGAGACAATGACTTCTTTGACGGATTCGCCGACTCGCAAGATAACGCCTCCACGGAGACCAACCGTCGGTGCAGGGATCGTGCCTGCGATCTTGGTACCCCACTGAGCCGTTAAGCCAAAGGTCGGTTGTCCAGTCTGAGCCGCCATTGGGTCAATATTCAGAAGTGCGCAATGCTTACCCCATGCGCGGACATAATTGGGCGGTTGACCTTTTTTCGCCGTGTTGTAAAAGCCGCGACCAACGATGATTTCTTGCAATTCAAGCAACTCAGCAATTTCCGCCGCCGTGACCGCCCCTGCCGTTTGCGCACTTTTGCCGATAGCTTGGGCTAACTTTGGATGTTGGCGCAGCTTTGTCCAGGCTTGCTGACCGATCACCATCTTGTTGGGGCGCACCAATACGCTATCCAGCGCAGCCAGAATGGCATCCAGCGGGTCACTGTTGGTCTTATCCGACCATTGCGATGTGCCAGATAGCGTCGATTTATTGGCAGCGGCATAATTTGCCGCATTAAAAACGGTGTCGGCGACACGAATTTCGCGACCAAGTTGCACCAACCCCGTCAGCATCATGGTGCTCAAATTAGCTGGACTAACAGGCCCGCCGCTGGAGGGCTTAGGCATTGCATCAAAAGCCGCTTGCTCGTCATTTGGCAAAAGGTCATCCAGCCCATAATCCACACATTCATCGGTCACTTCAGTGCCGCCGAAGTCCACCATGTTTGGCTCAGACTTACGCCCAACCAGCGTATTAGGTACGGAATAACCTTGCTCTACCGTGTACGTGGTGTACTTGAACTTTTTAGCCGTTGGGATACGGGGTAGCACCTTGTCCGCAATCAAGGCAGATTCTGGGTTTTGATAACCCACCGCAATCGCGGTTAACACGGGGTTGACGGGGAAGGCTGTTGTAGACATATTTAACTCCTTAAAATTTGGAACTTAATCCCCGCCTACGCGAGGATGACGAGCACGTTGTGCGCTCTATGGTTAATCAGATTAGCCTTGTACCGCCCCTTGGGAGATCATGACCTTACCGACATCGCCCACTACACCAGACACCAACGCCACGCCGATAACACGGTTGTTAACCCCCGCAGCGGGCGCAGCAGCCACCGCGCGGCCTGTGCTGTCTGAGGTTAACAAGTCACCCCGAACCACCGTGCCGCCATACAACACGTCGGCCGCGCCACTAAGCTGCACATCACAACGCTCACCCGTCACCGAGGGAATGTCCGTTGAAACCCCAATCAAGCTATCGCCCACCGCTGCGCCAGGCACAACATGCACATCATCTGCGCCTAGCTTCACGATGGTGAACGCTGCTACGGCGGCTGCCGCGATGAAATTTGAAATGTATTGATTACGAGACATGATGGCTCCTTAGGCTTTAGCGGCTTGTGCAGATACAAATTGCACAGCTTCTGCGATGTTGATGGTGCGTCCAGCCTGTGCTTCGCTGAACTGATATTCTTGCGCCTTTGATGCCAGGGCAATCGGGTCGGTCAGGTCGGCGGGTTCGACAAACTTGCCGCCTGCTAACTCGCCAAAGTTGACCAGCTTAGGCATTGCCGTGAACATATCCTTCATGGCGGATACGAGGGGCTTTTGCGCGGCACCTTCACCAAAATTGACCACGGTGTCTTGGCTTTCCATAAAGTCCAAGCTGGCGACCAGCACGTCCTTTTGCACGGGCAGCAATTTGCCTTCTTTGACCAAGCCTTCGGCAAAGGCGAGATTCGCGGTATGACGTGCGTCGGCGGTGCGTTTCTTTTCCGCTTCGGCAAACTGCACTTGAGCGGCTTTCAGCTTGGTGTTTTCTGCCTCCAAGGCTTCAAGGCGGGCTTTTTCTTCGGGTGTCATCGTTGCTCCTTCTTCTGAAAATGCGGGAACAGCTCCCGCTTGGTTAGATTCTTCTTGTTGCGCCTCGCGCACTTCATCTTGCGCGGCTTGCTCCAATTGCTGCACTGTCCAACTGGGGATAACTTGATCGGCGATGTCCTGCCCCTTTTCCCCAATCAGCCACTCGCGCAAACGCCGCCACAAACCCGCGTTTTGCACGTCGTCATATTCGCTAAATTCCACCACGCCCTTTTCACCTTCAGCAAACGATGGCGCACGCAGTCCTTTAACGGCAGGAGGTTGCGCACCCAAGAACCCGACATGGCGCAGGTAATACACACCAGGGACGGGATTACTGGGGGAATCGGGGGCGTAAAACGAGGCAGAGATTTTCTTGTACGCACCTTTGGCGACTTGTTCGGCAAAGTCAGCATTGACCTGAGTGGGGGTAGCATCCAGCGCGCCACCCGCAAAGGACAGCGAACCAACCCAGCCGTAAGCGGGCGTGTCGTGCTGCGGATGCCCCACGACTAACGGAGCTTCGTGCTTCGCAGGGTCGTAAGCGGCAACCGTGGCTTTCAAATCAGCTTCGGTAAAAGACAACGACACACCATTCATCGCGGTATGCGTGCCTGCTTTAAAAATCTGGAGGGGTTTGGGTGTCTTTTTCATAGTGTCGCCACTTTAGCGGACACTACGGATGCAGGTAAGTCGGAAAGGTTTCCGATTGATGGGGGTGGGGGAGTTGGGTAAAGTGCCGTTCATGCAGCGGCTTTTTTAGACTAGCGCAACGCAACCGCAAAAGCAAACGGCAGGCAGCGCGGCACATCAAAAACAAGGCGTTTATAAACTCCCATAAACACCCTACCCCCATACAAGGGCTATCCTTGCCTAGTTTTGGGGGTGCAGGGGCTTAAAACTGAGGAATTCAAAATGACAACAAAACCAGAACGCAAGAAACTCACGCCGCAAGAAATCTTCACTGAAGCGCAAAAACTGCTTGCGCTAATCAATGAGAACTTCGATGAAGACACCCGCTTCTATATGGATGAGATTTTATGGCTCGCCATGCAAGGAAGTTGTGGCGTATTTCAAACAGCGGCTAATTGTCGGATGATGACTTCAGCGTAGCTTCAGTCACCCGACGCAATAACCTTTTCAATCTCGTCAATCGTCTTTCGCCATGGTACCAAAACTTCATTTATCTTCGCAGCATTTTTACCAGGTAAAATCATCTGTAGCTTGGCGGTGTATTGATAAAAATCCTTCGCCAATGGGCGCATATCGGCTAAGTAAATTAAAGCAACAGAATACGCTTGACGCGCGGAACTCGCGGGCGTTGACTCGGCAGCTACAATACCTGATTCGAGGGTGGAGTTTAGACGATCAACCGCGTCCATCACCCTATCTTGCACCAGCAACACCAGCCCCAGAAACACCTCGCGCTTCTCCCTTCTTAACGCCGTCTGCTTGTCATCCTGATCGCGCTGCCAGTCCGCCGCTTCCTGAGCGACCGCTTGCGCGGCCAGTATCGCATCACGCTGCGCCGCCATGCGTTGCGTCACCCATACCGCCAACAACGTGCTGGCCGAAGAAATTATGGCGATGGCTATGCTGTTGTCCATATTGATTTCCTAGGTTAAAACTTTTCCACCATATCGTTGACCTCAGCGATATGATCTTCCCTTACTCCTTATGTGGTGGAATTTCAGTTTTAATAACGCCTTTAGTCTCATCAAACCAAAGAAAGAACTTCTTCCCATTGGTTTCTTTAATATATTGTTCAAGGTGACCATTTATGGCATCTTCAAGCATCAGCCAGGCGATCAAATCTGGCGTGACGCGAATCCTTTGCGATGAGACCATTTGTCCTTGGTAGTACACCATGTTCTTGATGAACTCACAGGGGTTCGTACATTCAACAACGACAACCGTATTCGGGGAACTACCAACCGCTGCCATAACTTGATACTTACCATCCTGTATCCCAACAAATTTTGCCATTAACAAAGAGGCTGCCGCCTGCCCTTTATTGGCTTCCTCAACCGAGACGGCGCGCTCGTACCCATATTCAACCCCGTCTTTCAACGAGTAATTGTGACTTTTAACCTTACTTTGAGGAACAACTGCTGCTGTTTCCGCAACAGGAGGCGTATCAACATAGCTGCCGTGCTTATCTAAATACGCCCCAGAGGCAAAAACCATCAAGGTAAGAATACAGGCGGTAAGGAATCCGCCCCCCAGAGCGATGGTTTTAGACCACTTTTGAGCTAGTGAGATACCTATCCAGCCAGCCCATACTGCCAAAAATACCCATAGAAACAAGTTGTCCATTATTCATTCTCCTTTGTTAATGGGGGATTTCCCCGTTTGAGTTGGGGCGAAAAAATCCCCTTCCCCCTAAGTTTTATTAACCGATTTAGGCGTGGTGGTCAGGCACGTTTTTTTACAGCGACTTGTTGTTGCGCGACGTAAGAGGCGGTGGTTTCTAGGTGTCGCTTGCCTTCCTCATCGCAGTGATCGTAGTGGTTGAGCAAAGCGCGTTGGCGCGGGTTGAGGGACGGGGTGGCGGGCGCGCTGCGTTGCCCTGTCAGGATATACAGCACGTCTGCACCTGCGGCTGCAATGGCAGAAAGGTATGCCGCATCGGGCATCCGCTCACCAAGCTCGTAGTTGCCTTGACTTTTCCTATGCGCGCCAGCGATTTCAGCAAATCCAGCTTGGCTAAAACCCAACCGTTCACGCTCTTCTCTTAATCTAATTCCGATGGACACAAAAATATCCTTAAATGATGTTGACAGTGGATACAAACGTATCCATAATGCGCCACATCGACATAGTTAAACATAACAAGGGGCTGATTATGACACCGCAACAGGCAAAAGAGAAATTGCGCAAAAAGGGCATAACTGCCGCTGACTTTGCGAAAGAGAAAGGGTTGAACTATCGAACCGTGATTGCCGTGTTAAACGGCGTAAACAAAGGACGCAACGGCGAAGCACATAAGTGCGCCGTGGCATTGGGATTGAAATAAGGAGAACGACATGAACCGCCAACCGATACATAACGCGCTGCTTGCCCCTGATGCAATGGAAATCGCAGGTCGCGCCCATTACCACGCTTTACCCGAAGCCACCAAAATCAGCATGGGTGGGTATTACCCGCAGGAAACAATCCGTATCCAAGCCGAAACAGATTGCCTACTGATCGACGGCAAACGCACCTGCATTGGTGTCCGCCAACAGCAAACACGGACGAAGATTTGGAATAATCAAACCTCGGTCGAATTTTTCCTGCCGACACAACGCTACCTGTTATCAAACGAAAGCGGGTTGACCGAACTGGTTAACGATTTAAGACGTGCTGGCGCACTTTAAGGAGAAAAAGATGGGAACACATAGAAGGAAACATAAGCGCACCCCGCGCCAACAGAATTTCGTGGGGTGGGCAAATCAAACGCAGGCAGAAATAACAAACATGCTCAGTGAAGCAGGCGCGAAATCAGCGCATCGTATTCCGCGCCCACAACGGGTGAGCGCATCCCGCTTGCAATCTGCCTCAACACAAGCTGCATCACGGCTTGGTTGTTTGCCTCTTTGGGTACAAGTTCGGCGGTGGTTTCAAAGGACGATGCAACGTCTTCGCGGCTGAGTCCATTGTTATCCGCTGTGATATTGGCGAGATGAACGATTGCAAGCTGCATACCTGCAATTAGTCCAGAAATCGCTTTTAGTTCATTTTCAGTCATGGGGATGCTCCTTTAAGTTAAAAAATGCGTTTCGGAACGCGCATGAATTTTAGCACTGGGAAGCATCCCCGCCCTCACCCTAGCCCTCTCACAGTGCGAGAGGGGATTTGAAAGGAGTACAGCATGACAACCCAACTTGACGATCTGGCTTGCCAGTTGGCAGCAGAAAACATCATTGAGAACTTCCGCGCACAGATGACGATGGATGAACGCGTGAATGCGGCGAATTTCTTGCATTCGGAGGCGTTTTTCCCTGAGCGTGACCCGCGCAGTGCGGAATATCAGGCGGGGGTAATGTGGGCGTTAAAAACCCGCTTCAACGTCCCCGTGGAACGCAGTATTGCAAAGGCTGGCACAGCGGCATGGGACGCGTGGCGGGCAGGAGTGGATGAAGGGAAGCATATCTACCGAGACTGGTTAACCAACCGCAGCGATGGGCATAAATACTGGCAGCTATTCGCCGACCACTTTGATAACTGCGGCGGGAATATGCATCTGTTTTGGTGCGCGCTGGGGAGGAAGTTTGGGGGGATACATGGCGACCAGCACCAATAAATCCGCCGCCAAGGTGTTTGCTATTTTGGATGTGCTGTGGCGCAACTTTGTAAATGGCTATGCCCCTGGCGAGCTGGCGAAGGCGACGGGATTGTCGCCCAGCGACATCACCCGCAATGTGGCGACGCTGATTGAAGCGGGGTATGCCGAGCGCATTCCTGATACCGAGCGGGTGCGGGTATCGCATGCCGCCGCACGCAAGGCGATACAGGTTTTAAACAACATTGACCAACACGACCGCCGATTACAAGAAATGCGCGGACGGTTAATGGTCACAAATTGAGGAGAGAAACATGGCACGCGAAAAAAGTAACACTCAACCAGTAGAAACCATTGTCACGGCAGCGGATGCGCCGCTGACTGAGCAAGTGGCGGCGATTAACCTGAGCGCGCAGTACCGCGCCGAGCGCGACTTGGTCAATCAGTTGTTAGGGCAGGCGCAGGCATTCCGAGCTGCGGGAGACTTACTCCAAACGTTTGGAGTCTCCAAACTGGCTTTTGTTAAAGAACACAAGCTCTATCAACAACTTGCAGGAATGCGCACTCCAAACGGTTTGGAGTTAGCGGGGACATGGGTGGATTTTTGCGGATTATTGGGTATATCGGATGAGAAGGCTAATACGGACATCGCCAACCTAAAAGCCTTTGGCGAAGAGGCGTTGGAAAGTATGAGCCGCATGGGCATCGGTTATCGCGATTTACGGCAATTCCGCCGCCTGAATCAAGATGAACGGGTGGCATTGATTGAAGCCGCCAAGGCGGGGGATAAGGATGAATTGCTGGACTTGGCGGAAACCTTGATTTCTAAACATGCCAAGGAAAAAGAAGCCTTGGAGAAAGAAAAAGAAGCCATATCAAAAGCCTTACTGGCAGAAAAAGCCACGCTGGAAGCGAGCCGCAATCTGTCATGGGACAAAGATCGCATGATTTACAACCTAAATGAACAACTGGCGGTGAAGAAGCAAAGTTTGCCAGAGGATGAGGATGCCGATGATGCGGTGCTGGATGCGGACACGCTGCGCAACGAAGCCCAAACCGCTGCCTTTGAAGCCGAAGCGATTTTGCGCGGGCAAGACTTGCGCGCCAAGTTTCAAGCTCTGTTGGGTCACACCGAGCGTACAGGCATTAGCCACACCCAAGTGATGGCAGGTTGGCTGTGCCAAATCGAAGAGGCGGTGAACCAACTGCGCGGCACGTTTGATATTCAGGGCGCGCCCAGCGGGGAAGTGATCCCTGAGTGGCTGCGTGACGAAGTCAGCGCGGAGTAGCAGCCATGAATGCCGTCATTACCGAACAGCTCGTTGACGTGGCGCGTGCTGCCCGTGCGGCTGGCCACGGCGGCAAAGAGGAGATTTACGCGGCAGCGTGCGAAAGATTGGGGTTGTCGCGGGCAGCTTTGTTCCGCAATTTGAAGGAGGTCACAGTGAACACGTCACGAAAACAACGTAGCGATGCGGGGAAGACTGCGCTGAGTCGGGAGGAGGCCTTGGTTATTTCGGCTGCGATGATTGAGTCCACTAGAAAAAATGCCAAGCAACTTTATGCCCTTGTTGACTTGATCCCGACGCTCCGAAGCAACGGGTTGGTTAAAGCTGAATATATCGACGAGAAAACGGGGGAAGTTAAGCAGTTATCAGACTCAGCCATTAGTCGTGCGCTGCGCGGATATGGGTTGCACCCTGAGCAATTATGCGCACCCACGCCTGTGACCAGTATTCGCACTAAGCACGTCAACCATGTTTGGGAGGCGGATTGGAGTCAGTGCGTTCTGTTCTATTTAATACCGTCGAATGACCCGCGTAAAAATGGCTTACAAATTATGGATAAAGGTGAGTTTTACAAAAACAAACCGAAAAATCTATTGCGCATCGTTTCTGAGCGGGTCGGTCGTTGGGTCGTCGTTGATCATTTTAGCGGATGGATTCGCGTCTGGTATTCGATGGGTGCTGAGTCTGGTCAGGGGCTTTGTGATCTCCTAATTGACACCATGCAGGAACGCGCTGGCAATGATGTTTTTCATGGTGTGCCGACGTGGCTCTACACCGATCCAGGCGCGGCGATGACGGCTGGGATGACTAAAAATTTGTGCATGGCTCTTGGCATCAAGATGAAGTGGCACGCAGCGGGGAATGCACAGGCAACGGGTGCGGTGGAAAAGGCTCAGGACATCGTCGAACGCAAATTTGAGGTGGGTTTAAAGTTTGTGACGGTGCGCGATGAAGTGCATTTAAATGAGCTGGCTAAAAAGTGGTACACGCATTTTAACGCTACGGCGATTCATAGTCGGCACGGACTGACACGGACGCAAGCATGGATGCAGATTAAGCATGAGCAATTGATTAAAGCCCCGTCGGCAGAAGTATGCCGCGAGCTGGCTACCACGACACCTGATGAACGCGTCGTTAGTCCAAAGCTGCGGGTGAATTATCACGGCAATCAATATGACGTGTCTGGTGTGCCAAATGTAATGGTGGGTGAAAAAGTGCTGGTGACGCGGAATCCTTGGCGCGATGACACTGCACAAGTGGTGCTGCGCGATGCGGATGGTTATGAGGTGTATCACGTCTGCCCAGTCGTCGTAAAAGTGGAGGGTGGCTACACCAGTAGCGATGCGATGTTTGGCGAGGAGTACAAACGCCATGCGGATACGCCCGCTCAAACAGCAATGAAGGAAATCGAAAAGCTGGTGACTGGGACGGACACTTTAGAAGCCGCAGCCGCCGCCCGCAAGGGTAAAACCCTGCCGTTTGGCGGTCAGCTTGACCCTTACAAGTATATCGAAGATGACAAGTTGCCGACCTATTTGCCACGTCGTGGCACGCAGCACGAGTTGGTCGCGCCCAAGGTTGAAATGCCAAAGTTGAGCCATGTCGCTTTGGCGAAAAAGCTTAAAGCAAAGTTGGGCGAGGGTTGGACAGCGGAAAGTTATCAATGGTTGGTTCGCACTTATCCCGACGGCGCGACTGAAAACGATGTCGAGGGTATTGCGGCACGCATGACGGAACGTCCTAAATTATTACTGGTTGCGGGAGGTGGGCGATGAAAGCGGTTTTGAAACAAGCTGGGGTATCACAGCGGGTGTTGGCGGATGCGGTGGGGGTTTCGACAGCGACCATCTCGCTGATCGTGAACCATCAGCAATATCCCAAAACGCCTGCGAAGGCGGTATTGGTTGGCAAGATGCAGGACTTTTTGCGCGGCAAGGTGAGCGATGCTGACCTGAAGCGTGTGTTTGAGGTGGAATCGGCACGCAGCAACGCGCCGATCCCGAATGATGCAGGTAAAACTAAGGAGGAAGTGATGATACAGCGTAATAAAAAATTGAGCAAAGCCGCGTTGGACTTTTTTGGGATGAAACGTGATCCGTTCAACGATGAATTGCACTCGGTGGAAGATGTGTATTTAGGATCGAATTTATGGACGGCGCGGGAGGCGATGTATCAAACCGCCGTCGGCGGTGGTTTGACTGCGATTGTCGGCGAGGTGGGTGCGGGCAAGACAACACTGAGATTGGAACTGGAAGATTGGGTGGTACGGGAAAATAAGCCCGTCATCATCATCCAACCGTCGGTGCGCGATATGGAGGAAAACGACAAGAAGGGCAAAACGCTGAAATCTGCCTCGATTACCGAAGCCATCATTCGTGCGGTCGCGCCGCATGAAGTGCTGAAACAAAGTAGCGAAGCTCGCTCTGCTCAGCTTAAGAAAGTGCTGGTTGAATCAGCGAAGAACCGCAACAAGCATGTCTTGATTATTGAGGAGGCGCATTGCCTGCCCACGGCGACCCTGAAGCATTTGAAGCGGTTCCGCGAATTGACCAACGGATTTGAGCAGTTGCTGGGAATCATATTGATTGGTCAGCCTGAATTAAAAACCGTCAAGCTAACGGAAAACTCAGCCGAAGTGCGGGAAGTGGTTGGTCGTTGCCAAGTGGTCGAACTAGAACCCATGGACAAAAACGTTGAAGAGTATGTCAAGTTTAAGTTTGACCGAGCAGGGAAAGACGTGGCGAAGGTGATCGACCGCAGCGGAATGGATGCCATCCGCGACAAGCTGACAATACCCGCAGGACGGGGAAAAAGTATCTCGCTACTGTATCCCTTGTCTGTTGGCAATTTAATCGTTGCTTGTATGGAACAAGCGGCGGAAATCGGCGTGCCGATGGTGACGGCGGACGTGGTGAAGGAGGCGGCGAAATGAGTGATATTCAGTTAAAACCCTGCCAATTTTGCGGGGATCAACCAAAAATGAACTTTGTCTTGCATGACTATTGGCTTCGCTGTGCTTGTGGTGCAAGTACCTCAATGCACTGCACCGAAGAACGAGCTGCGAAGGTTTGGAACCGCCGTGTTGATGATGATGGTGTTTTGGAATGTTTAATCGCAGTCAGCCCATCAAATTGTCGTGAAGTATTACCTAAGTTCTCTCGAAAACAACTGCTTGCAATCGCGGTTGCGACGATGGATGAGCTTAATACAGCTCTGGGTAATAGCACAAAATGCGTCGGCATTATTGAGTATTTTGAGCGTGCCTATAAAACGCGTGATGCTAAAAGAATCCATGCTGCTTTGGCGCAAGTATTTGACGTAAAACCAGAGAAGGAGATATTGCAATGAACGAAAAAACCAAAGCATGGCTAATCGCCATCGCCCTGTTCTTTGTCTTTGGGCTGGTGGGGCGTATGGACTACACCTACGAACTGGAAAAGGAAAACGCGGCGTTGAAGATTAAAAACGCGGCGTACCGTGGGGTGAAGGTTGGATTAGCGGAGGTGGCAAAATGAATTTGCTCGTTACCCAATGCCCAACGATGGCTAATTCAGCCGCGCTACACACTGTGCCAGAACTACGCATCGCGCTGGAACAGGCGAATAGCGACCTGATTGATATGGCGTTGCAGTTAGCTGATGCCAATGAACGGGCGGAGGCGCGGCTAAAAGTGATTGGTCATAACGTCAATGTGATGGTCACTATCCTTAAGGCCTTTAAAGTAGGCGACCGTGCCAACCTAGACAAGCATTTGTCTGTTCAACTCGCTGAGTTTGAGAGGATTCTTGCAACGGATGATTATCGAATATCAGGTCAGGAGAATTGATATGGGCACGAATAAAAAGTGGACTGATGAAGTGCTTGAGTCATTCAAAGTAGCCGCTAAAACCATGACCAATGCCCAGTTAGCCAAAGAATTCTGCTTGGCTGAAACTACGGTCAAGAAGCACAAGAGCAACTTAGGCTTAACGCAAACTCGTAATAACCTGCCTAAGCGTCCACCCAAGCGCACGGGCTATGAAATTGTACGGGTCAATGACTACACCACGCGCTGTGTGAGGCTGGGATGATCGTCACTTGTCCAGCATGTAATTCGAGCAACAGCCTGGATTCGTTAGTCGGGCATGAGCAAGCGCGGGAGGCTTTGTTGTTGGCTTTTAACTTCCCTGTGCCTTTGGCAGCTCCTTTTATCAAGTATTTGGGTTTGTTTAGATCAGGTAAACGGGCGTTGTCTTTTGACAAAGTGGCGAGTCTATTGGGGGAGGTGTTGCCGATTATCCAGTCTGCAACGATCACGCGCAACCGCCAAACCTATAGCGCGCCGATTGAGTATTGGGTATTGGGGTTAGAAAAAATCCATACCGTCAGAGACTTGGCTTTACCACTTAAAACCAATGGGCTGTTACTGACGATTATTTGTGATTTGACCGAACGGGCGGCCTCCAAGGCAGAAAACGCGCAAGAGCAACACCGTGCAGGTCGTACCACTGTTGCTACGGTTGCCGCGCATCAACCCGCCAAACTGCCCACGCGCCCAACCGAACCACGCCAAGGCATACCTGATTGCGTGAAGGCGGCACTAAAACCCAATACCTCGTAGGTCGGGTTTTAACCCGACATGATTTTTTCAACCAACATAAGGAGTACACCATGAATGCAACACTAGAAATTCCAGCAGGTTACCGCCAAGACGGCAACGGTCGCCTGATCCCCGAAGCGATGATTAAACCGATTGATTTGACCCGTGATGCCTTGGTCATTGAGCTGGTTAATGAAGCGAAAAAAGCCAACGACGTGTTGCGCGAATTCAAGTTAGGCGCGGCGGCAGATATTGAAGCCTTTGTCGATTTGTCCCTGGAACAATATCAAACCAAAGTAGGCGGCAAGAAAGGAAATATCACCCTGTTTAGCTTTGACGGGAAGCTCAAAATCCAAATCGCTATCGCCGAACACATCGCGTTCGATGAACGTCTGCAGGCGGCGAAAAGCCTGATTGATGAGTGCATCACCAGTTGGGCGCAAGGCAGCTCGCCTGAAATTCAAACCTTGGTGCAAGACGCGTTCCAAACCGACAAGGAAGGGAAAATCAGCACAGGGCGTGTGCTGGCACTGCGCCGATTGGACATCAGTGACGACAAATGGCAAATGGCGATGAAGGCAATTAGCGAATCGGTGCAGGTCGTGGGCAGTAAGGAATATATCCGCTTCTACGAACGCGTCGGCAATACGGAAAAATACCAACCGATCAATCTAGACTTTGCAGCAGTTTAAACCGCTGCTTTAAGCCCGTTTTTGAGCGGGCTTAGGGATTCGGTTTGAAATACTTTAGGAGGGAATATGCGCAAAGCAACGACCAATTTGAAAGCACGCGAGGTGCAGTTTATCCATATCGCTAAAACCCAACTGGCGATGGACGACGCGACTTACCGTGCGATGTTGCATAACTTGGGGGGTGTAACTTCCTCAAAAGACTTGAGCGATGAAGGTCGTGTCAAGGTAATTAAACACCTCAAAACCTGCGGGGCGAGTATCGCGGGGCATCGACCAGATAAGGATCACAAGCCGCTGGCGGAAACTAAGCAAGCGATTGAAAAGAAGATCGGCGTGCAGCTCTCCAAGCTGGATAAGCCTTGGGCGTATGCCTACGGCACGGCAAAGAAAATCTTTCCTGACGTGGTGCGCTTTGAGTTTTTGAGCGTGGAGCAAATGCAAAAGGTATCAGGCGCGCTGGATCGGACGATTCGGAATTCGGCGAAGAAGGCAGCGGTCGCCAAATGATTAATTTTAAGGCGTATCAGTTAAAAGAGCTGCTGATACGACTACGGCACGGACATCAATGGATGCTGATTGTGTTTGATGATGGGTCGTTTCATTATAAAAGAAAGGTGCGAAAATAAAATGACTGAGCGCATTGTTCCTACGGCTGAGATATGCGTCAGCGATTTGCCAGAATCCATTCAGCATCTTATTGATATTATCGGATTTCCTGGCGCGCTAAAAGTCGTCCAGCGCTACGGTGGTGGCGCGGTGTTTGTGCCAGAAAAGCCTGATCCGTCGCACCCGTTGGCGGAGGTGATGGAATATATCTCTTTTTGCAAATTAGTATACGTCCATGCGAAAGAGCAACTCCCAATTCCGAGATGCCACAAAGCGATCCTAGCCGTACGTAATCAGCAAATACTAAAAGAGTTCCTAGCGGGAAGGTCACAGCGAAAGCTGGCGTACAAATTTAATCTAACAGAGAGGAGGATTCACTCTATAGTGCATCGTGTTCGGTTGAGAGACGATTATTCTGGTGATCTGTTTTAATATTCTTTAAAGCCGACGAAAGCCATATAATCGTTAAATAAAATTATTTTAAATGGGAAATATATGGATAAAACAGAAACTATACAGCTAACATTTTCTGCAGAACATGTTAATGAAAGACTCTGCCGCTATAGCATTGCAGTCAACGATACAATTTTGGGGATAGAAGTTGATCTACCGCCATTTGAATCAAGTGAAGCAAATGAACGTTACAAAGACAAGGCGAAAATACAGTTAATGCTTCTGCTTTTAGACAAAATAGAGGCATTCAACTAAGCCTAAAAACGATATAAGTCAACTTGCGCAATTTAGCAAACTGACGATAAACTAGCCTATAACGCCGACCTAACCCGTCGGCGTTTCACATGGGCGGAAGCCTTTCCGACTTACCTCATATCACGCGTGCGCGTAACCTTCGGCTATTCATTCGCTGGAGCATTGCTGTGTCCCCATTATTACTCACTGAACTTCGGAATTTTAAAGGCTCGCTAGAAGCACGGGCGAAACGGGCGCGGCTGCCTATGTCGTACCCCACTCGCACTCAACTGCAAAAGCAAAAAGAGCAGGTATCGGAATTGGATGCTGCTGCCGTAGAACTAGGCAAGATGATTGGATTTGCGGAGGGTCGGACATGAATCCCATCGATAAAATAAAACAGGCGGCTTATGCCGTTGTAATGATTTTGATTGGGCTTGGTTCGTGGTGGATTACGGCTGACCACTATCAGGCGAAGATTGCAAAGATGAAGACGACCCAAGCAGAAGGGGTCGCTGCCGCAGAAAAAGCCGCCCGAAATAGCCTAGAACTTGCCAAACAACGTGGTGACACGTTGTCCGAAAAACTCGCTGAAACCGAGTCTGCCCTTAATCATAAAACCTTGGAGGTATCCCGTGAAGTCTCGCGCCTTGCTGTTGGTCGTCGCTGTCTTGATTCTAACCTTGTCGGGGTGCTCAACCAGCCCTCCACCGCCGCCAGTGGTGTTGCAGCCGCTCCCAGCAGCTCACCTCAGGCAGCGGATGCCGCCAACTTTGCCTCCGATCAAGATGTCGGGCAGTGGATCATCTTCGCAAACAACCAGTATGAAATCTGTAGTGCAAGATTAAACGCGCTGATTGATTGGTTTGGTCCGAAGACTTCGACGGGTAGTAGCAAATGACAGACGCAATTGACCAGGCGTGCGAGCAAGAGGCTTTTTTTCTGGCAAGTGCGTTAAGCAAGCAGGCGAAAAAGCCGCATTTGCAAGAAACTGGGACATGTTTGAATTGCGAGGCAGTCGTGGCGGTTGGGCTGTTTTGTGATGCGGATTGTCGGGATGATTTTGAGCGCAGATGTAAATCCGAAAAACTAAATAAGTGAGATTAAAGATGAAAAATAACCCAACCGTGACACAGCAACATATCCAGTCGATTATTCAGAATGATGCGTTTTATGTCTTCCCTGGCACGACGCTGACGGTGTGTTGTTTGACATTAAAAAATGGCTTTACCGTCTTGGGCGAAAGTGCGTGCGCGTGCCCAGAAAACTTCAACAAAGAACTGGGTGAGAAATATGCCCGCGAGAATGCTGAGAAAAAAATCTGGATGCTTGAAGGTTATCTGCTGAAGCAAAAGCTGTCTGATGCTGAAGAGGGGTAAATCGTGCAAATTTCAGTGGAATTTACTTGGTTGGTTGGGCTGTTTTTCGCCTTTCTCGGCGTGTTGTGGGCGTTTGGCAAAATTCTGGTCAACCAGTTTGAGAAGCATCTTGAATTGCGTTTTGATGCGCAGGATAAAGCGCAAACGGCAGCAGCGACGCATTGGGAACAACGGTTTTATTCTGTTGAGGATATGACTAGGCGAGCGGCTCAAGATATTGTGAATTTGAAGATAGATTTACCCAAGGTTTATGTACAGCGCGAGGATTGGATTCGGTTCGCCACTTCGTTCGATCACAAGATTGATTCGATTAACCATGCGATACACCAATTAACGGAGAAGTTCCATGCACGAAATTGATTTAGAGAAGAGCCAGCGCGGGGTGGCACGTTGGACGATTCTGCGCGCATTGGACGCGGGGCGGCCGCATCCAGTGAATGAAGATACCTTGCTGCGCGTGCTACATGATATTGAGATTCCGTATTCGATGAACCAGTTGCGCCGAGATTTGGATTATTTGGAATGCTGCACGCTGGTCGAAGTGTCGGGTCGCAAAGACTCTCCGTTATGGATGGCGAAACTTTCACGCCACGGCATTGATGTGGTGGAATATACCGTTGCGTGTGACGCTGGCATTAGTCGCCCGCCGAAGTATTGAGGTCTGATATGCCACCACGTAGCAAAATCGCCAAACTACCCGCCGCTGTGTTGCGGTGGCTGACTAACGCACTGTCTGAAAATGGCTATAGCGATTACGAGCTATTAGCCGCCGCGTTAAGAGAACAAGGTTTTAATATCAGCAAAACCTCTCTACACCGCTATGGGCAGAACCTTGAGCGCAACTTGGCGTTGGTGCGGGCGACCACTCAGGCGGCGGCGGATATTGCGGCAACTGCGCCCGATGATGCGGATTTGCGCTCTGCCGCGACGATCAGCCTGATTCAGTCCAATATCTTTGATGTGCTATTGAAACTGGAAGAAGCCAATGACGAAACCGACCCCGCTGAACGGCTAAAGATGCTGGGCTACGGGGCTAAAAGCGTCGCTGAATTAACTAAGTCTAGCGTGTTGTTGAAGCGGTTCCAGATTGAAATGCGTGCCAAAGCCGAAGCGGCAGCGAATGATGCGGTTGAAATTGGGCGTAAAGGTGGATTATCTGCCGAGGCGATGGATGCGATTAAAAAAGGCATTTTAGGGATCGTATCGTGACCCTAGCGAAGAAAAAAAAGACTATGGATTCCCCGTCGCCCGCGCTGGTTCTTGACGGCGTTTTATTACCTTATCAAAAAAAATGGGTAGGAGATAACGCCGATGTCGCTGTCTGGGAAAAATCTCGACGTATTGGTGCGTCGTGGGCTGATGCGGCTGATGCTGTTTTGACTGTATCCCCTGCCGAAGGGGGGATGGACGCGTTGTACATTGGGTATTCTGAGGACATGACCCGCGAATATATTGCCGATTGTGCGATGTGGGCGAAGGCTTTTAATCAGGCATCTAGCGCGATGAACGAGTTCTTATATGAGGATGAAGGTCAAGCCATTAAGGCGTTTCGGATTGATTTCGCCAGCGGGCATAAAATTCTTGCGTTATCTTCTCGCCCTCGGTCTATTCGGGGGAAACAGGGAAAGGTAACCATTGATGAAGCCGCATTCCACGATGATTTAGCGGGGCTGATGAAAGCGGCATTGGCGATGCTAATCTGGGGCGGAAAGGTGCGCTTGCTGTCGTCGCATAACGGCGACGCGAATCCGTTTAATGAGTTGGTCAAGGATATTCGGGCTGGAAAATTGCCGTATTCTCTGCACCGCACGACGTTTGAAGAGGCTTTAAACGATGGACTCTATGAACGAGTAAAGCTGATTCGTGGTAAACGAATGCAGGAAAAAAGCCGTGAAGAATGGGCGGCTAAGATTTACAAGCAATATGGAGAAAGTGCAACAGAGGAGCTAGACGTTGTACCAAGCGAGGGCAGTGGCCGTTATTTCACGCGGATGATGATTGAGGCATGTATGCAGCCTAATATCCCTGTGATTCGATTGGTGCATCACAACGAATTCACCATGTTACCTGAGCATATTCGCTTTGCCGAAACGACGGATTGGTGCGAGGCGCATCTTTTACCGTTGTTAAAGGTATTACCACCGAATCAAGATCACTTCTTTGGCGAAGACTTTGCGCGCAGCGGGGACTTGACCGCCATCTGGGTTTTGTCCCAGGAACAAAACTTGACCTTATTTACGCCGTTGGTGGTTGAGCTGCGCAATGTACCTTTCGAGCAACAACGTCAAATCCTGTTTTACATCATTGACCGTTTGCCGCGTTTTAAAGCAGGGGCGATGGATGCGCGGGGGAATGGTCAATACTTGGCAGAAGTGGCGATGCAAAAGTATGGCGCGGCGCGGATCGCGCAAGTGATGTTGACGCAAGAGTGGTATCGCGAACACATGCCGCCGTTTAAGGCCTCAATTGAGGATAAGAAAATCATCCTACCCGCCGATGCGGACGTGTTGTCTGATTTGCGAATGGTGGCGATGGATAAGGGTGTGGCAAAAGTGCCTGATACCGCTAAGACTAAGGGCAGCGATGGACGGGATCGGCATGGGGATACAGCGGTGGCGGTCTCTTTGGCTTTTTTTGCTTGTCGCACGATGGAAGGCGTTGTCATTGAGTTCACCTCGATTGGCGGGCGCAGAGCGAGTACCAACATGTCGGATTATTTAGGTTAAACCATGGACAACGATACTAAAAAACCTGTGACGTATGAGATTGCTTCGGTCAAGAATGACCCGTTTTCTCCTACTTTTGCGGGGTTGCTGAATCAAGAGGATGATACGCTGCTGACGCGAGGGCAGGGCAAGGGCATCAAGCTATACGAAGAGCTGGAACGGGACGGTAAAGTCTTTGCCACGCTGAATAAACGCAAAATGGCAGTGATTGCGCGACCATGGGAGGTTAAGCCAGCCAGCAATAAACGTGCGGACGTTTTGGCTGCTGATATTGTGCGCGAGCAACTGACGCGCATCAATTTTGATGACCTCTGTTTGGCTTTGTTGGATGCGATTAACAAGGGGTTCTCGGTCGGCGAAGTGATTTGGGAGCAATCGGGCAATCAGATCGTCGCGGATCGGGTGATGCCACGCAATCAACGACGGTTTTTGTTTGGTGACCGTTATGAGTTGCGTTTGGTCTCGAATGCCAATATGTTGACAGGCGATGAGATGCCAAATAAGAAGTTTATTGTGCATAGCCTTGGATCTAAGGATGGCAGCCCTTATGGCCATGGGCTGGGGAGTCGTTTGTTCTGGTTAGTCTGGTTCAAGCGTCAAGGCATGGGCTTTTGGATGACGTTTTTGGATAAGTTTGGTAGTCCTACCGTGATTGGTAAGTATCCAAAGAACGACCCAGAAGGGAAGAAGACCTTGATTGAGGCGTTGTCTGCGGTTTCTCACGATACAGGCATTGCGATTCCTGAAGGTATGATTGTGGAGCTGTTGGAGGCTTCACGCGGCGGTAATGGTAGTTATGAGTCCATGTGCCGTTATATGGATGAACAAATTGCAGATTGCGTGTTGGGTGACCCTGAAGGGTCGAAAGGTTCGGGCGGTGCGGTGGCTTCTGCGGCGATCACGCGCAACGAAGTGCGTCTGGAGTTGGTTAAATTCGATGCAGATATGCTGTCTGCGACACTGAATAAAACGCTGATTAAGTGGATTTCTGAGTTCAATGTCCCTGATGCCACGCCGCCGACTGTATGGCGCAAGATTGTGCCGTCGGTTTCCGCCGCCGACATGAAACTGGTCGCGGAAAAAGACGAGATTCTGGATAGATTGGGGCTTGAACCTGATGAAAACTATATCCGTGATACTTATGGGGAAGGGTGGAAACGGAAGGCTGTGGTGACGGCTAAACCTGTTAACTTTGCAGAAAACGAACCTGATCCGATGACGGTGGATGAGGCACTGGCAAAACAGTTGTCTGTACAGTCCGCATCTGCTTGGAATGTCGTTTTGGAGAAGATTCGTGATGTGGTTGCACAGGCGGATAGCTTGAATGGGTTGAAGGATGACCTTGTGGCACATTTTGGAGACTATTCAACTGATGATCTGGTGAATGTGATGGCGACAGGCTTTGCCTTGGCTGAATTGCGCGGGATCAGTGAGGTGATGGATCGTTATGCCAAATAAGCTGACCCAAGCGGCTATAACTTTTCCGCAGACGTTAACGGAGCCAAGAGGATTTATTGCCAATCCTTTTAAAGAGCAGGTCGATTTTTTTAGGCAGAAGATTAATCTACCCTCTGAGCGGTGGGATGATATTTGGCAGGCGGCTCACGACAAAGCATTTATCGTGGCGGGTGCGATGAACGCTGATCTGGTATCTGATTTTCGTGGGGCGGTAGATAAGGCGATTCACGACGGGGAAAGCCTAGGAGAATTCCGCAAGCGGTTTGATCAGATTGTCTCGAAAAACGGTTGGACGGGATGGACAGGTGAAGGATCACAAGCTGGGCGCGATTGGCGCACGTCTATTATTTATCAGACGAATCTATCAACCAGTTATGCGGCAGGGCGTTGGGCACAACTGCACGATCCTGACCTGATTAAGATGATGCCCTATTTGACTTATGTTCATCATGATTCTCGTCACCCCCGCCCGATTCATTTAAGTTGGAATGGTTTTACTGCCCCACGCGATCATGATTTTTGGAAGACGCACGCGGTACCAAACGGCTGGTTATGCCATTGCTCGATTGAGGCAGCATCGGAGGCTGATTACGCGGCGGCGAAGGCTGCTGGCAAGCATGAACCTCCAGTTGGTTGGGACAATCTAAATCCCAAAACAGGTGAGCAAGTGGGGATTGATAAAGGCTTTGGCTATGCGCCAGGGGCGAGTGTAAATAAACCGATGAAGTCATTTATTAACCAAAAGCTAATTAAATTAGATACGCCACTAAGGGATGCGTTATTGAAGTTGCTCGCTCCTTTTCTATAAAGTTAACAACTGGCTGGCAGGAGTAAAAATGATTGAAATCAAAGTCGACAATAAATCTGTACTTGACTCTTTAGAGAGGCTTTCTAAAGCAGCAGCAAATCCTCGACCTGCTTTGCTGACTATTGGTGAGCATCTAGTAAAAACGACTAAGGCTCGCTTCGATACGAGTACTGCTCCTGATGGGACGAAGTGGAAGCCGAATAAAGAATCGACTTATCTTAAGCAGTTAGTGAACTCTAAGGGCGGCATTTCAAAAAGTCTTCACGGTAAGAGTGGACGAATCAATGCTTCGGGTGAGCGGAAAATAATGTCCAAACGTCCGCTTGTTGATAAAGGCCCGCTTGGACGTAGCAGCATTTCTTATTACTTATCTGGCGGTGATTTGTTTTGGGGCTCTTCGATGAAGTATGCTGCGATGCAACAGTTCGGCGGAGAGAAGAGTCGATTCCCGAATCTATGGGGTGATATTCCAGACCGTCCATTTTTGGGCGTGTCTTTAGATGATGAATCTAAAATATTAAGCGTCGTGAATGATTTTTTGCGGAGTGCTGTTTAGTTTCATATTGTGCAAGTCATTTGCATTTTGTATTCCAACACTTCCCGCTTCATTCCGCTTAGTCCCACATTTATCGCGCTTTTCCCCCTTCAATTATCTAGCTCGTGTTTA
>JAQTUP010000007.1 GCA_028707275.1 Gallionella sp.
GCCCCTCGCTCCGCTCTCCCCACACTCGGTCGCCCTCATGCAGTTGCGCTTCACTTCGTTCGCTGTGGTCAGCTTACGGGAGGACTTGCACCTCCAAGATTGCGCCCATGCTGGGCGCACAATGAAAAAAGCCGTTGATTTCTCAACGGCTTTTAATGTTGGCGGAGTGGACGAGACTCGAACTCGCGACCCCCGGCGTGACAGGCCGGTATTCTAACCAACTGAACTACCACTCCAAGACTTCTGCTGCTAACTACTTACCACTTTTCAGCAGCTATTTGGTGGGTGCTGACGGGTTCGAACCGCCGACAATCGCCTTGTAAGGGCGGTGCTCTACCAGCTGAGCTAAGCACCCGTATTTCATGACAAACCTAAGGCTTGTCCGTATCCGCCGCCACTTCTGGCAACTTCAATTTAATCTTTGCATCTTTCTTTGCGTCAGCCATGTAAGCCTGAAACATCTCATCACCGGTTATCTGACGCAATTGCTGCACATAACGTGAACGCTTCAACTCGTCAGGCTTATCAGCATTTTTTACAGCATCAATGCGAACGATAATATATCCGCCTTGCTTGGACTCTGCACCAATATACCCGGGCATTTTGTCGCTGCTTGCCTGGAACAACTGGCGCACCATTTCCGCATCCAGTGAGCCATGCTGAGCATGTGTAAACGTCTGCTGAGCCGACCATTCAACAGCAGGTTTGTCACCCTTCTGCAATTGACCGAGCAGCATTGTACCTTGTTTTACCGCCATGTCCAGCGCTTTTTTACTAATTATTTTTTGCCTGATCAAATCCTGCACATCATTGATCGCGCGCACGGCAGCCGGTTTGTGTTCCAGCAGGCGTGCGGCAACCAGCGTACTGGGCGCCACTTCAATAGCCGCCGTATTGCGCTTGTTTTTGATGACATCATCGCTAAACACCGCTTGCAGTGCCTTGGCCGTCCAGAGCTCGTCAGTCGCCTGGCCTTTTGACAGCCATCCGCTTTGAAGAACCTGAACGCCCGCCAGCGTGGCCGCAGGCTTTAAGGTGTCACTTTGCTCGTAGACCCTATTGCTGAATGTATCTGCCAGCTCCGCGAATTTTTCGGTTGCCCTCTGCTGGCGCAGCTTGGTTAAAACACTCGCGCTCACCTCTTCAAAAGGTGCGGTTTTGGAAGGTTTGATTGCTGTCAGCCTGATGATGTGATAACCGAAATCGGATTTGACAAGACCGCTGATCTCCCCCGTCTTTAACGAAAACACGGCTTCATCAAAGGGCTTGACCATCATGCCGCGACCAAAGAAACCCAAATCCCCTCCGTTTGCTGCGGAGCCCGGATCTTGCGAGTTTTGCTTTGCCAGCTCGGCAAACCTGGCGGGATTTTGTTTGACCGATGCCAGCAACTGCTCGGCACGGGCTTTAACTGCATCCTGCTCCGCTTTGGGGGCGGTCGCGGCCACAGTCAATAAAATATGCGCAGCCTGCCTTTGCTCGGGAGTCTCGAATTCAGACGGATGTTCCTCATAATACTTGCGAACATCTTCGGTCTTAACCTCGACCATGGCCGTCAAATCCTGCACCGAAAATTTCACATACTCGACTTTAACCTGCTCGGGAACCTGAAATTCCTTTTGATTCTGGCTGTAATAAGCCTTGATTTCATTGTCATCCGCACGGGCTTGCGCCATGAAGGATGCACCTGAAATCTGCGCCACACTCACCACGCGCTGCTGTTCGTTTATCGCGATGATGTTATCGGCAACAGCATTGGCGGCATATCCGTTTTGCGTATAGGATTCGCGCAGCTGCTGCCCCGTCAGTTCATCTTTAACACGCGCCTCGAAGATAGCGGGGGTCATATTTTGATTGGACAGCGCGCTCACATAGCGTTTCTTGTCGAATTTACCTTCATCCTTGAACGCATCGACGCCTGCGATGACCTGAGCGACCTGCTCGTCTGTCACCGTCAGCCCTGCCGACTTCGCACGATTCATCAGCAAACGCTGCGAAACCAGGCTGTCGAGTACAGCATGCTTCATTTCCGGCTTGTCAAATATTGCCGGGTCAAAATTTGCCCCCATCGCCTGGCGAATTTTTTCCTGCTGCTGGCGCAAGGCTGTTTCAAATTCCTGCTGAGTAATTGTCTCACCGTTCACTGTCGCCGGCGCATCACTGTCGCCCGAGTGACGATACGAATCAACTCCGAAGAATGCAAATGGCAAAATAATCAGTGCCAGAACAATCTGCACCAATCTTTTTTTCTCTTGAACAAAATCAAACATAGCGATTCCAGACGATTTTTGTTAAACGGCAGATATGAAAAAAGGCGAACTTTCGTTCGCCTTAATTTGGCGGAGTGGACGAGACTCGAACTCGCGACCCCCGGCGTGACAGGCCGGTATTCTAACCAACTGAACTACCACTCCAAAACTTGTACAGCTTGTCACTATTTACTACCAGCCGTATGTAACCGGCTATTTATGGTGGGTGCTGACGGGTTCGAACCGCCGACAATCGCCTTGTAAGGGCGGTGCTCTACCAGCTGAGCTAAGCACCCGACAAAGATTGCTAGTTTACAGCATCTTTCTGAAACTTACCAGCATGAAATCAAAAAACTTTCGCCACCCTGACTATCAGTCAACCTCAGGCGCGCCGATTTGTAATTTTATTCACCGGGCAATATTTACCACTGAACTCATCTTTGGCAGCAATAAAAATTGCCAGGCGCGCTTTATATCAAAACAACAGCACGTTAGTCAAGTTAATCTTCAAAAAACATCACTTTTTGCAAATTTAATGCTTGGTAACGAGCACAGGCTCGGATATTACCGCATCAGCTACCAGGCCATCGACCGACGTCGTTAAAATAACCTCCTCGCGAGGTGTCGGTTTGCGCTCCAGTGCCATGTCCAAAACCTGCTCTATCCATTTAACAGGATGAATATCGAGCTTGTTTTTAACGTGATCAGAAATCTCGGCCAGATCCTTGACGTTTTCTTCGGGGATCAGAACGATCTTAATGCCGCCCCGCTGAGCTGCAATCAGTTTTTCCTTCAAGCCACCAATCGGCAAGACTTCGCCACGCAAGGTGATCTCCCCCGTCATGGCGACATCCGCTCGCACCGGGATCCCCGTCAAAGCTGAAACCATCGCGGTACACATACCCACACCCGCGCTCGGCCCGTCTTTCGGAATCGCGCCTTCCGGCAAATGGATGTGCAAATCCGTCTTCTGGTAAAAATCATCATCTATGCCCAGACGCTTAGTGCGGCTGCGCACCACACTCAGAGCTGCCTGTATGGATTCTTGCATGACCTCACCCAGCTTGCCGGTCGTCGTGGTTTTACCCTTGCCCGGCAACACCACCGTCTCGATAGTCAACAACTCACCGCCCACCTCGGTCCAGGCCAGACCCGTTACCTGCCCGACCTGATTGTGCTTCTCGGCCACACCGTAGGAATAACGGCGAACACCCAGATATTTGTCAAGATTGCGCGAATTAACCACAACTTTACTTTCACGCGTTTTCAACAACAACGCCTTGACCACCTTGCGGCAAATCTTGGAGATTTCGCGCTCCAGCCCGCGCACCCCGGCCTCGCGGACGTAATAACGCACGATGTCGCGCAAGGCCGTCTCGCCTATACTGATTTCCTCTTCCTTGAGCCCGTTATTCTTGAGCGCCTTGGGCACCAGATAACGCGTGGCGATGTTAATCTTTTCGTCTTCCATATAGCTGGAGACGTGAATGATTTCCATGCGATCCATCAGGGCATCGGGAATATTCAGGGTATTGGCCGTCGCGACAAACATCACGTCAGACAGGTCGTATTCGACTTCGACGTAATGATCCACGAAGGTGCTGTTCTGCTCAGGGTCGAGCACTTCGAGCAGAGCCGCCGACGGATCGCCACGCATGTCCTGCCCCATCTTGTCCACTTCATCGAGCAGGAACAAGGGATTTTTAACCGCGACCTTGCTCATGTTCTGCAATATTTTGCCGGGCATGGAGCCGATATAGGTGCGGCGATGACCGCGAATCTCCGATTCATCGCGCACGCCACCTAAAGACATACGCACGAACTTGCGATTGGTGGCGCGTGCTATAGACTGACCAAGCGAAGTCTTCCCGACGCCCGGCGGGCCTACCAGACACAGAATCGGCGCTTTGAGCTTATCGACACGTTGCTGCACGGCCAGATATTCCAGGATGCGTTCCTTGACCCTGTCCAGCCCGTAGTGATCTTCTTCGAGCACCACCTCAGCCTGCTTAAGATCAGCGCTGATCTTGGTCTTTTTCTTCCACGGCAGGCCAATGAGCACGTCGATATAGTTGCGCACTACGGTCGCTTCAGCCGACATGGGCGACATCATACGCAGCTTCTTCAATTCCGCTTCGGCCTTGGCGCGCGCCTCTTTCGGCATGCCAGCGGCCTTTATTTTCTTATCCAGCGCCTCGAAATCCGCGCCATCCTCTTCCTCGCCCAGCTCTTTCTGAATCGCCTTGACCTGCTCGTTCAGATAATACTCGCGCTGACTTTTTTCCATCTGACGCTTGACGCGACCGCGAATGCGTTTTTCGACCTGAAGAATATCGATCTCACCTTCGAGCAACCCTAAAAGATGCTCAAGACGTGCCCTGACCACGGAAATTTCCAGCACGCCCTGTTTTTGCTCCAGCTTCAGCGGCAAATGTGCGGCGATAATATCGGCCAGACGGCCTGCGTCATCGATACCCGCCAGCGACGAGAGAATTTCCGGGGGGATTTTTTTGTTGAGTTTGACGAACTGTTCGAACTGGCCGATCAGGGCGCGACGCATAGCTTCGGTTTCGCTGCTATCCCCCTCCACGCTGGGCACAATTTCAACCTCGGCGACAAAATGACTGTCCACGTCATCGACACGCAACACGTTGACGCGATGCGTCCCCTCAACCAGCACTTTTACGGTGCCATCAGGGAGTTTTAACATTTGCAGAACGTTGGCCAGACTGCCGATGGTAAACAAATCGTCCACACCCGGATCATCCTTGGAGGCGGCCTTTTGCGCGACCAGGACAATGGACGTCCCTGCTTCCATTGCCAGCTCCAGGGCTTTGATCGACTTGGCGCGACCGACGAACAGCGGGATGACCATATGCGGAAACACGACCACGTCGCGCAAGGGTAACAGCGGATGAAGCTCAATTGGGGTATCTTGTTCGGACATAGCAATAACCTATTCGTTGTCAGAGTTGCTAGATGGGGATAGCGTGGGCGAATTCAACCCCCGCTGGGACAAGATAACTTAAAAACTTCAAAAATCCGGAAAAAGGCCGGATTTTTGAAGTTAAAACAATGAACTCAGACGAGTCAGGCGGCCTTGGGAGTGTCCGCGTAGATGATAATGGGTTGGATGTCGCCAACGACCCCCGATTTATCCAGCACCACTTTACTGACATTGTCCATCGACGGCAGATCGAACATCACATCCAGCAAGGCCTGCTCCAGGATTGAGCGTAAACCGCGCGCCCCTGTCTTGCGCGCCAGTGCTTTTTTGGCAATCGCCAGCAAAGCGTCTTCACGAAACTCCAGATCAACGCCTTCCATCGCAAACAGCTTCTGATACTGCTTGGTCAGCGCGTTCTTGGGCTCGGTGAGAATTTGCTTCATCGCCGCCTCATCCAGTTCTTCGAGGGTAGCCACCACAGGCAGGCGACCGACGAACTCGGGAATCAGACCGAACTTGACCAGATCTTCCGGCTCAACTTCACGCAAGGTCTCACCCGTCTTGCGCTCGTCTTTTGAACTGATCGTAGCACCAAACCCTATACTGGCCTTGGATGAGCGATTTCGGATGACTTTTTCCAAACCATCGAATGCACCACCGCAAATAAACAGAATATTGGTGGTATCCACTTGCAAAAATTCAGTATTCGGATGTTTGCGTCCGCCCTGAGGCGGAATGGAAGCCTTGGTGCCCTCGATCAGTTTGAGCAAAGCCTGCTGAACGCCTTCACCGGAGACATCCCGTGTGATGGACGGATTGTCAGACTTGCGGGAAATCTTGTCGATCTCATCCACATAGATAATGCCGCGCTGAGCTTTTTCGACATTATAGTCACATGCCTGCAACAGCTTCTGAATGATATTTTCGACATCCTCACCCACATAGCCAGCTTCGGTCAGCGTGGTCGCATCCGCCATGACAAAGGGCACATCGAGCATGCGCGCCAGTGTTTGCGCCAGCAAAGTCTTGCCCGAACCCGTAGGTCCCACCAGCAAAATATTGCTCTTGGACAGCTCGACGCCATCGCTGGTATTGCACTTGAGTCGCTTGTAGTGATTGTAGACGGCCACCGACAAGATGCGCTTTGCCCGCTCCTGACCGATCACATACTCATCGAGCGTCGCGCAAATATCCTTGGGGACAGGCAAGTCGCTCTTTTCGCCAATGACAGCCTCACCCTGAACTTCTTCGCGCATGATGTCGTTGCACAAGGTGATGCACTCATCGCAAACGAACACAGAAGGTCCTGCGATCAGCTTCTTCACCTCATGCTGACTCTTGCCGCAAAAAGAACAATAAAGCAATTTTTCGCCTGATTTTTTATCGACAGTCATCGTTGCTAACCTTCTATCAAGTTTTCGTTAAACACGTTTTTCAAGCACTTGATCTACCAGACCGTATTTGACGGCATCTGCCGCACTCAAAAAATTATCGCGGTCGGTATCACGTTCGATCGCATCGACCGTCTGCCCCGTATGAAACGCCAGCATTTGATTAAGCTTTTGTTTCAAATATAATATTTCGCGCGCGTGGATTTCAATATCGGACGCCTGGCCACGGAAACCGCCCAGAGGCTGATGTATCATCACGCGAGAATTGGGCAGACAAAAACGTTTGCCCTTCTCGCCGGCAGTCAGCAAAAACGCACCCATACTGGCAGCCTGCCCTATGCACAGCGTACTGACGGCAGGTTTGATGAACTGCATGGTATCGTAGATTGCCATGCCGGCCGTGACTGAACCGCCCGGTGAATTGATGTAGAAGTGAATATCCTTGTCCGGATTTTCAGACTCCAGAAACAGCATCTGCGCCACAATCAGATTCGCACTGTGGTCATTCACCTCGCCTACCAGGAAAACCACACGCTCCTTGAGCAGACGAGAATAAATATCATAGGCTCGTTCACCGCGCCCGCTGGTTTCGACAACCATCGGGATCATGCCGATATTTTGTGGCTCCTGGTAATGCATCCTAGCTCCCCATCAATTCGGCAAACGTTAATGCCTTGTCGGCAACCACAGCGCGCGCCAGAACCCACTCCACCACATTTTCTTCCAGCGCCAGATTTTCGATTTCCTGGAAGCGGGCAGGATCGGCATAGTACCAACGCACGACTTCTTCAGGGTGCTCAAAACTCTGAGCATAATCTTCAACCAGCACACGAACCTTTTCGGGCTGCGCCTGCAAATCAAACTTTTCCACCAGATCCGCCAGAATCAAACCCAGCTTGACGCGTTTTTCGGCGCGCTCGCGGAATAATTCAACCGGCAGTTGCATCCCCTTCATCGCCATACCGCGCTGCTCCATATCACGGGCAGTTTGCTCCATCAGGCGTTCCATTTCCCACTGCACCAGGGATTTTGGCAAATCGAACTGCGCAACCTTGAGCAAGGCATCCATCGCCGCTTCCTTGTTGCGACCCTTCAGGCGACGCACCACTTCGCGCGACAGATTACTGCGAATTTCGCCCTCCAGGCGCTCCACATCACCATCACTGATGCCGACAGAACGAGCGAACTCGGCATCAACTTCAGGCAAAACCGGCCCCTCAACGCTTTTGAGCGTGATGGTAAAGGTCACTTGCTTACCTGCAACGTCTTTGCCGTGATACTCTTCCGGGAAAGTCATATCGAAGGACTTGGTTTCGCCAACACGCATCCCTGCAATGGCATCTTCAAATTCAGGCAACATACGACCTGAACCCGGCGTGACAGGATAGTCTGTCGCCTCACCCCCTGGAAACACCACACCATCGAGCGTGCCGACAAAGTCGATTTTGACGTTATCGTCAGCTGCGGCAGCGCGATCAACCGCCACAAAGCTTGCACGCTGTTTGCGCAGGGTGGCAATCGTGTTATCCACATCAGCCTGACTCAGATCGTAAGTGGCGCGCTCGACCGATTCGGCTGCGACATCGCCCAGAACAACTTCAGGATAAACCTCAAAAGTTGCAGAATATTCGATTTCAGGCGCACTCCAGTCACGGGTCTTGACGACAAACTCAGGATCACCTGCCACCTTCAGGCTCTGCGCCTGAACGGCTTCAGCAAACGATTGCTGCAAAGCCTGCCCCAATGCTTCCTGACGTGCTTCCATACCAAAATGTTGCTCCAGCACTTTCGCCGGAATCTTGCCAGGACGGAATCCGGCAAGCTTTGCAGTACGACCGATATTTTTCAAGCGGGCATCAACTTGAGTACGGACAACCTGCTGGGGAATAGATGCGTTCAGACGTCGCTCTAACGCGCTCACAGTTTCTACGCTGGGCATGCTGTATTTCCTTGAATTTGAATTTGAATGAGGTGCTGGTGCGAAAGGAGAGACTCGAACTCTCACGCCGTTAAGCGCTGGAACCTAAATCCAGTGCGTCTACCAATTCCGCCACTTTCGCGTTGTGTACCACCAGCTAAGGTGACGAATTATAGCATCACTCTTGCCACATACGCACAATTGTCACAAGCTGTTGCCGTTTCAGCGCTCATAAAAAGCGACACACCAAAGCGTCGAATCGTAAAATATAGCATATAAATCAATCAACTATCCGAAGAAAACGCGACGACCACGCGCCCGCGCGATTTACCCTGTAAAAATGGGAAAAAAGCGTCCGGCAACTGCTCAAAAGGCACACGGTGCACGATCTTGTTCAGCTTCTGTGGATATAAACCGGTCATGATTCCGGGCGATGACTCACTCGCCAGACGCTGCCAGATTTCCCGGCGCAACGGCATCTTTGTTGCGGCAGAATCCACGCCGATCAGGCGCACGCCCCGCAGAATAAAGGGCATCACCGTGGTATTGAGCGCTATCCCGCCCGCATTGCCAAAGCTTGCGATCACCCCGTTTTGCTGCATGGTTCGCGTCAACCAGGCAAGCGTCTCCCCGCCCACCGAATCGAGCGCCCCGGCCCACTGCGCCTTTTCCAGAGGGCGAGTACCCATCGGCAAATCATGACGCGAGAGTATTTCGCAAACCCCCAAAGATTCAAGATAGTCGCGCTCGTTCTCCTTGCCCGTTAGCGCGACAACCGAGTAACCCAGCTGCGCCAGCATCTGTATCGCAAGGCTCGCCACCCCGCCCGTGGCGCCGGTGACGATGACCCGACCATTTTCAGGGCGCAATTCATTTTGCTCCAGGCGATGGATGGCCAGCGCCGCCGTAAAACCCGCCGTGCCCAGCGCCATCGCCTCAAACAGCGTCAGTCCCTTCGGCAGAGGCACGACCCAGTCGGCCGGGACTCGCACGTATTCCGAGAATCCGCCGTCATGCGACACCCCCATCCCGTAACCTGTCACCAGCACTTCGTCACCCGGCGTAAAACGCGCATCGGATGAACTAACAACGACACCCGAGACATCCACCCCGCCTACACAAGGATAACGGCGAATCACCCGACCATTGCCTGACGCTGCCAATGCATCCTTGTAATTGACGCTGGAATAATGCGATTTTATGAGCACATCACCCGCATCAAGATCGTCGGTTGAAAGCCTGACAAAACGCCCGACGGACAACCCATTTTCATCAAATATCCTGTAGGCCTGAAAATCCACTAAAATCTCCCGGAGGTGTTCGTTTTGCGGCGATTGGTTAAAGCAACCCATCTCGTGTTTATTATGCAATGCTGCGAACTATTCAGGCAAGAAAGAGTCGGACTGGCACAGGAGCGACTTGTGACAGAACGCGCTGCCGGGCATAAAAGCCTGCGATGATTGCAAAGCCCGCATCACGACGACAGCTGTACCGTATCACGAGAGGACTAGGTATGAACAAGGCAATCAGTTTTATTTTGTCGGCAATATTCGCGCTGACGCTGTCAGCCGCTGCCTCAGCTGCGACTTGCACCAGCCGTGCCAATGGCAACTGGAGTTCGACAGCAACGTGGACTTGCACCGGAACGCCCGTGGTAACGATACCCGGCGCGACCGATACTGCCGTGATTGCCTCGCCCAACACCGTCATTCTGGACAATTCTATTCCGGTGCTCAACCTCACAGTCAATACCGGCGGAACATTGTCGGATACCGGGGGCAGAACCCTGACCGTCACGGGCAACATCACCCATAACGGGATCATCACCAGCAGCAACAGCGGCAAAATAGCCTCTACCGGCGCGGCTGCGCAAATTTCGGGTAACGGCACCTTTTCGGGCAGCGCACGCTTGTACACATCGGGCGCCTCTGTCTTCATTACAGCAGGTTCTGCCCTGAATTTTGCCGGGACGGCGACGATACGCGCAGGGGTCAGCGCAGGAGGCAATACGGTCACGACATCGGTGCTGACCATTAACGGCATGATCAATTCGTCGCAGGCGGCAGGAACCAACATGCTGCGCCTGTATGCCACCAACACCTTCATCGGCAGTACAGGGGGGATCAGCGCGACAAATTCGACCATCACCTATAACACGGCGGCGGCTAAACTGACCAACAACGGCAGCGTCGTCATCCAGAAAACAACCCAAAATTCGACCTCCAACTCGTGGACGCAGGGTGTCAATTCCAGCCTGACGGTGTTCGCCGTTTCGACGGTGGGCACGTTCAACGCCTCTGCCAGCGGCAACACCGTCACCTACAACGGAACCTCGACGGTGATCGCGCCGAGCGCGGGATATTGGAATCTGGCCGGGACGATTTTTCCCGGAGCGTGCCCCGTCGCTTACCCGGTCAGCGGTAGCAATCCTTGCCCTGCGGGAGGTCCTGTTTCGGTAACGATGAATCCTGGCACTTGCGTGAGCGCCACCGGCATCGGCTCTGTTGCCTGGACAAATCCGGCCAACGCACAATTGTCCGACACGCTGTATGCGACATCCACGGTAAATGGCACCACCAACTATTTAAAGTGTACCGGATACAACTTCGCCATTCCGGCAACGGCCACGATTAAAGGGGTGACCGTGAATGTAGTGCGAAAATCATCCTCAAATACGCGCACCACGGACGCTGCAATGCGTCTGGTCAAAGCCGGGGCAATTGGCACCACTGACCGCGCCACGACAACCATCTACACCACGACCGACGTATCACAGGCGCACGGCGGCACAACCGACTTATGGGGCGTAGCATGGACACCGGCCGATATTAATCTGGCCACTTTTGGCGCAGCCTTTGCGGCCAAATCGACCAGGAATCGCACCATATCGGTGAATCACATGCCAATCACTGTGACTTATCAGCCGACCGTTGCAATAGATCATCTGCGCATCGAACACAACGGCCTGGCATGCAGCGGCACAGGCGCACCGGCGCAGATTACCATCAAGGCCTGCACCGATGCGGCTTGCACGACATTTTATACCGCTGGAAACGTCACCGGCATCAACATGGCCGCAACAGGAGGAGGTTCAAGTTACACCTGGTCGCCCGCCAACCCGCAGAGCATCGCGTCGGCGAGCGGTGGAGTCAATAATGGCATTACGCTCTCCAGCAGCATCGCCGCCACCGCCGCCCTGTCGATCAGCGGCACACCCAGCCCGGCGCCTGTCAATGCTTACGATTGTTACAACGCCAATTCCGGGGTCAGCGGCATGGCCGGCAGCGCGGCCTGTAACCTGGCCTTTTCTACAGACAGTTTTACCTATGACGTGCCGGATCATACTTCAGGCACGCGCCAGGTCGTTTCGCTGACTTCCTGCAAGGGGTCGTTCAAGAATAAAACCCGCGATTTGAAGTTCTGGTCAAGCTACACCAACCCGGCAACCGGCACGTTGCAAGGCGCGGTGGTGGCGGGTACGGGAAATGCGGATTGCACGGGTTATTCTCTTCTGGGAACAAGCTCGGCCAGCCCTACTGCGCTCAGTCTGGTTTTCAGCAACACCACTCCCCCGGTCGCGACTTTCAGTCTTTGCTATCCTGACGTGGGAAATGTGAAGCTGGATACGCGTTACGATGGCAGTACCGCGAACAATGATCTCGGCACGGTGATTCTCGGCAACGATACCTTCACCGCCAAGCCGGATCACTTTACGGTGAGCAATATCAAACGCACTAGCGACAACTTCGCCAACCCGGCGATTACACCGACCTCAGCCAATCCGGAAAATGATACAAAATTTTTGGCAGCGGGCGATTCCACCGGCGCGGCAACGCGATTCACCGCGACCGTGACGGCGAAAAACAAGCTCAACACCGTCACACCGAACTTTGGCCTGGAGACTCCGCCTGAAGGCGCCAAGCTGACCGCCGTGCTGGTTGAACCGGCAGGCGGCAGTGCTGGTTTATTGACGTGCAAAAACTCGACGACTGACTGTATCGTGCCCGGTGGCGCCGCAAACTTCAGCAGTGGCGCTGCAACCATCACCGATCTTGCCTGGAGCGAAGTGGGGATCATGCAGTTATTGCCCAAGGTGGCGGATGCGGACTATCTGGCCACGGGGGGAATCACCACGCCCACCAACAGCGCAAATATAGGGCGTTTTTACCCGCATCATTTTGCCGTGATCCAGGCGTCGCTTGAAAATCGTTCGACCCTGTGCAGTGGTGGCGTGCTGGTATCGGACGATGTGACGCCCTGTGCGCCCACTTTTACCTACATGGGTGAACAGATGACCGCAAACTTCACCTTGATCGCAGAAAACTTTGGCAACGATACCACGCTCAATTACACCGGAGCATTCGCCAAGCTCGATCCGGTAGCGACTAACAGCACCCTGGCACCGGGCGCGGTGGACAGCACTCTGCCGACCAACCTGACAGCCAGGCTCGACACCTCACTGGTGGCCGCGAATGGTTCGGGGAGCTTTGAGTTGGGCATTGCCGAAATTTCCATTCCGCTGGCGATCACACGCAACACATCGGCAGACGGTCCTTATGCGTCACTGGACACGGGGATTGCACCCGTCGATAGCGATGGCGTAACCACGGTCTTTGATCTGGATACCAATGGCGATACGGTCGACGACCGTACCCAGGTAAATAGCGACAGCACCGAGATGCGCCACGGACGCCTCAAAATGACCAATGCCTATGGCTCGGAGCTGCTGGGGCTGTCATTACCGCTCAGGATTGAGTACTGGAATGGCACTGTTTACACCACCAATGTGGAGGATAGCCTTTCGGTCGTC
This sequence comes from Gallionella sp., assembly GCA_028707275.1. GTDB lineage: Bacteria > Pseudomonadota > Gammaproteobacteria > Burkholderiales > Gallionellaceae > Gallionella. Next base: position 13,316 of record JAQTUP010000007.1, read on the forward strand.
ACGGCCACGGCAGGCAATTATCAACAAAACCTGAATGCGGGTGAAACAACCGTGACCGTCACCCCCGTGATCAACGGCCTGGGGCAAATCGCTTTGTCAGCACCAGGATCGGGCAATAACGGCAGCGTGGATGTGACAGCCAGTTCTTACAGCTATCTGCCAGACAGTACCGGACGGGCAACCTTCGGCGTGTACGGCGGCAAGAGCGTATTCATTTATCGCGGGCGCCGGGGTCGATAAACCTGCCAGGGGATCAGGTGCCACGCCTTATCTGGGTGACCACTGACCTGGCCTTCAGCGGCAGCATCTTGCCCATCCTGGCGCGCTTGCCAAAATGGCTCTGCAAATCCGCTTCTGACAGGCGAATGATCTGCTCCCGCCCCGCGCCCGACTGAGCCTGCACCGTGATTTTTGACTTGCCGGTCACGATCACCGAAGCTAGCACATCGCCCTCCTCCAGCCCCATCACCACCAGCCCGCGACCACCTGCTGCCAGTCGTTTCATCTCGGCTAAAGGATAAGCCAGCAAGCGGCCCGAACGGCTGACTGACACCACCCACGATAACTCCTCAGGGGTAAACAGGACGGGCGCGAGAATTTGCTCGTCCCCCTCGACCGTGATGAACTGTTTGCCGGCCTTGTTGCGCCCGACCATGTTGGCGATGGTGCAGATAAAACCATAGCTGCCGGAGGTGGCAAGCAGCACGTTCTGCTCTGCCGCACCGCAAAACACATGCACGATTTTAGCGCCCGGCGCCACCTCGATCAGGCTCGCCAGCGGCACCCCGTCCCCGCGCCCGCCGGGGAGTTGCGTCACCGCGACACTGCAAACCCGCCCGTCGCTGCAAATGGCGATACACTGATCCGTGCTGCGGCATTCGAAGACGGACAGCTGCCCGTCCCCTTCCTTGAAGGCCAGCGCAGACAGATCAAGACCATGTCCCAGACGACTGCGCCCCCAGTATTTCCGGGAGATAATCACCGTCACCGGCTCATCCACCACCCGGGAGCTCAGAGCAACGCGCGCGGCCTGCTCGATCAAAGTGCGCCTGTCATCGCCATAAGCCTTGATGTCGTCGTCGATTTCACGACCTACCCGGCGGCGCAAGGCGGCCTCTGAGCCCAGCAGCTTGTCAAGCTCAGCGCCTTCGTCCTGCAAGGCCTTGAGTTCGCGCTCGATTTTGATGCCTTCCATGCGAGCCAGCTGGCGCAGCCTGATTTCGAGGATGTCTTCGGCCTGACGATCCGACAGCTCGAAGCGTGCAATCAGCGCAGCTTTAGGGTCGTCCGACTCGCGTATCAGCGCAATCACTTCATCCAGATTCAAAAATACCGTCATCCTCCCTTCGAGCACATGAATGCGCTCGTTGATTTGGGACAACCTGTAAGCACAGCGACGCTGCACCGTACAGAGGCGAAATTGCGCCCATTCGCGGATGATTTCGGTGATCGCCTTTTGTTTGGGGCGACCGTCGATGCCTATCATCACCATGTTGACGGACAACGAACTCTCAAGACTGGTATGCGCCAGCAGAACAGCCATCAGCTCGTCGACCGGCTGCCTGCCCGATTTGGGCTCGAACACCAGACGCACCGCCTGATCCTTGTCCGACTCGTCGGCCACCTTGTCCAGCACCGACAAAATCAGCTGTTTGTTATGCGCCTGCTCGGGCGTCAGCGCCTTCTTGTTGAGCCGGAGCTTAGGATTGGTCAGCTCTTCGATCTCCTCCATGATTTTTTTGGAAGAGGTGCCGTGCGGCAGCTCGTACACCGCCACGCGCCACTGACCGCGAGCGAGCTCCTCCACTTTCCAGCGCGCGCGCATCTTCATCTGGCCGCGTCCTGCGCGATAGCATTCGAGTATCTCGGCGTGTGAGGAAATGATTTGTCCGCCGCCGGGCAGATCGGGGCCGGTAATGAGTGCCAGCAACGCATCGTCGGTGGCGTCCGGCGTTTTGACACACAAGGAGGCGGCGCGTCCCACTTCGCGCAGATTGTGCGGCGGTATTTCACACGCCATGCCGACCGCAATACCGGAGGCGCCATTGAGCAGCACCATCGGCAGGCGCGCCGGTAACATGGCAGGCTCCTGAAAATGTCCGTCATAGTTTGGAATCAGATCCACCGTCCCCATGTCCAGCTCGGACAACAACACGGCGGATATGGGGGTGAGGCGCGCTTCCGTATAACGCATCGCGGCTGAATTGTCGCCGTCGCGGGAGCCGAAGTTACCCTGCCCGTCGACCAGGGGATAGCGCAGCGAGAAACTCTGCGCCAGGCGCACCATCGCATCATAGGCAGAAGAATCGCCGTGCGGATGAAACTTGCCCAGCACTTCGCCCACCACGCGGGCGGACTTGACGAAGGTGCTGTTGTGCGTGAGCCCCATTTCCCGCATCGCGTACAGGATGCGGCGCTGCACCGGTTTTTGTCCGTCACAGACATCGGGCAGTGCGCGCCCCTTGACGACCGAGACTGCGTATTCCAGGTAAGCGCGTTCGGCATACTGAGCCAGCGGTACGGTGTCGCCTTCAGGCAGGGGGGGCAGCGGAAAAAACCGGCGCGCACTCGGCGCAACGTCGGCATCAACGGTCACGAGTGCCGCCGCCGGTACATCGAATAACTCATCTTGAATATCAGACATCGCCTGTTACCTCGTTTCCATGAAATTCCAGCCAGGCGCGACGCGAGCCCGATTCCTTTTTGGCCATCAGCATGTTCATGGTCTGCTCGGCGGCAACAAAAGACTGCGCGTCGAGTTCGACCCTGAGGGCGCGCCGTGTGTCAGGACACATGGTGGTTTCCCACAATTGCAGCGGGTTCATCTCGCCTAACCCTTTGAAACGCGAAATACTCCATGAGCCTTCCCTGACCTTTTCCTTGCGCATCCTGTCCTCGATCGAGGCCAGCTCGTCGGCGTTGAGCGCATAAAGCTTGCGCAAGGGCTTTTTACCCTGAGCCGGAACGTCGATACGAAACAAAGGCGGCTGGGCAAGATAGATATTGCCGTTCGCGATCAACTTTGGAAAGTGACGGAAAAACAGGGTTAGCAGCAACGTCGCGATATGCGAGCCGTCCACGTCGGCGTCGGCCATGATGTAAATGCTGTGATAGCGCAATCCTGCAAGGTCGGTCTTATCATCCATGCTGTGCGGATCGACGCCTATCGCAACGGCAATATCATGCACTTCCGCGTTGGAAAACAGCCTGTCCCGGTCGACTTCAAAGGTATTTAACACCTTGCCGCGCAAAGGCAGAATGGCCTGAAATTCCTTGCTGCGCCCCTGCTTGGCCGAACCGCCTGCCGAGTCCCCTTCGACCAGAAAAAGCTCGTTGCGCGCCGGATTATATTCGGCCGCATCAGTCAGTTTACCGGGTAATACCGCCACCGAAGAGCCTTTGCGCTTCTCGACTTTCTGGCTCGATTTCATCCGGCTTTGCGCCTGTTTGATGGAAATGTCGGCGATACGGCGGCCATACTCGATATGCTCGTTGAGCCACAACGACAGAGGATCGGCAACCATCATGGAAACCAGCTTCAGGGCATTGCGCGACACCAGTTTTTCCTTGGTCTGCCCCTGAAACGAAGGATCGAGCAGCCTGGCAGACAAGACAAAGCTGACGCGACTGAACACGTCATCGGAGGCGAGCTTCACGCCTTTGGGCAACAGGTTATGCAGATCAATGAAATTTTTGACCGCGTTAAACACGCCATCGCGCAAACCTGCATCATGCGTGCCGCCCGACCATGTGGGAATCAGATTGACGTAGGATTCGCGGGTGATCGCGCCCTCCTCCGCCCAGGCAAACGCCCAGGATGCCCCTTCGCCCTCGACATAGGCATCATCCCCGCCGCGCGCGATATAACGCTCGCCGGTAAAAATGGGCGCAGCCAGCTCCGCGTCGCTTAACGCCTCGGCAAGATAGCCGCGCAAGCCGTCAGGGTAAGACCACGACTTTATTTCACCGGTTTTTTCAATATTCAAGGTGATCGTCACGCCCGGCAGCAGCACCGCCTTGGCGCGCAGGGCGCGTTCCAGCTGCGGCAGATTAACAGCAGGGCTGTCGAAATATTTCGGGTCAGGCCAGGCACGAACGGTCGTGCCGGTCTTGCGCTTTGCACACTCGGCAACGCGCGCCAAAGGGCGGGTGGCCACCCCCTGCTCGAAGCAAAGCCTGTGTTCGCCCCCCTCCCGATACACCGTGATCTCGACAGCGGCAGACAGAGCATTGGTGACGGCCACGCCCACGCCGTGCAACCCGCCGGCAAACTTGTAGGCCCCGCCTGATTCCTTGTCGAACTTGCCGCCCGAGTGCAGCACGGTGAAGGCCACTTCGACCACCGAGACGCCCTCCTCGGGATGAATGCCGACCGGTATGCCTCGCCCCTCGTCCTGCACCGACACGGAGCCGTCCAGATAGGCTGTGACGTTTATGTTTTTTGAAAAACCGGCCAGCGCCTCGTCGCAGGCGTTGTCGACGACCTCGGTGATGATGTGATTCGGATTATCCAGCGTCGTGTACATCCCGGGGCGCTGACGTACAGGTTCGAGACCTCGCAAAACCTTGAATGACGACTCGTCATACGTTGAACTCACTCATACCTCCAAATTTTTTGCCCCCCGAAAAACGGGGTTTTAAAGTACGCCAAACGAGTGCTGTGCGCACAACGCCGCGAAGTATATACGATGCCTTTTCAAAACACGAAATCGGCGTCCAAAGAACCACGCCCGCAGGCAGAAAACAAATATTGTGCAGAATCTCGCAGAATTGTTCAGTTTATGGCTGTTGAGTGGTAGACTTTGCCCGCCGTACCAGACAATCATTTATACAGGAGACACACACATGAACAGAAAAGAACTTATTGATGCTTTGGCCAGCAAAACCGGGAGCACCAAAATTGCCGCCGAGCAGAATATCGCCGCGCTGATCGAAGTTATCGGTGAAACTCTGACCAAGGGTGAGAGCATCTCTCTGGTAGGCTTCGGCACTTTTGAAGTGCGCGAACGCGCAGCCCGCACCGGTCGCAACCCCAAGACCGGCGCCGAGCTGAAGATCGAAGCATCCAAAGTTCCGGCGTTCAAGCCAGGCGCCACACTGAAAGCGGCTGTCAACAGCGCGAAGAAGTAATACGCCCCCCCCTCTTCTGAGGGGGGAGTCACACCAAACTCCTACACGAGTGCCTCTTTAATCTTCCAGGCTTCAACACACAACCGGCTTCGACCATTTTCGGCGGTAATTTTTGCCAGCTTGATGGTTTGCCAGGGTTGCACCTGCTCCCACGTAAAACGCCACTCCCAGTTACCTGCGGCTCGTCCCGGATAATTCATCCGATGCGCCCCTGACAGGCAGAGCACATCCTGTATCGGAAAAATAACAGTATTGGCAACCGATGCCGACAGCGCGCTGACCATATCCCACGGAACGTCCACCTCCTCGCTGGCAAAATATTCGCGGGCGAATCTCTTTACTTGCAAAGGCGCCGTATCCCACCAGCCTGTCAGCGTGTCATTGTCGTGCGTGCCGGTATAGGCGACGGTGTTGGCGATATAGTTGTGCGGCAAAAAGTGATTGCTGCGATCTTCGGCAAAAGCAAATTGCAGGATGCGCATCCCCGGCAGTGCAAAATTATCGCGCAGCTCCGCCACATCCTGCGTAATCACCCCCAGATCTTCTGCTATGACGGGTAAATCCGGAAATGCTCTTTTAAAGGCGTCAAAAAGCTTGGCGCCGGGACCTGGCATCCATCGGCCATTGATTGCGGTCTCTTCAGTTGCCGGGACTTCCCAATATTCTGCAAAGCCCCTGAAATGGTCGATACGCACCTGATCAAAACTTTGCAGGGCATATTTCATGCGCCTGATCCACCAGGCATATCCTGTGTGTTCGTGAATGTCCCAGCGATAGAGCGGATTACCCCACAATTGCCCGGTCTTGCTAAAATAATCCGGCGGCACGCCCGCCACAGCGGACGGCGAACCTGACTCATCCAGCTCGAAAAGCTCCCGGTGAGCCCAGACATCGGCGCTTTGCAAGGCGACAAAAATCGGCACATCGCCTATCAGCCTGACGCCGCGTTCATTGGCATACACCTTCAGCCGCATCCACTGACTGGCAAAACACCACTGGCAAAATTTCCAGAAACTGATCTTCTCCGCACTGATCGCCTCCATAAATGCCAACGCTTGCGCATCCCTGTTCGCCAGCGGCTCAGGCCATTGATTCCAGCTGCGCTGATCCTGTTGCTCGGCGATGGTCATAAATTGCGCGTAGTCGTTCAGCCACTCGCCTTCCGCCTGACAAAATTCGCTGTAAGCCTGGTGCATATCGTCATTGTTCGAAGCAAAGAAACGCCGCGCAGCGCGACGCAAACGCTCCAGGCGAAACGGGCCTTGCGAGGAAAAATCCACACGGTCGTGCCGAAAACCCGGGTCGGGTATCAGATCGCTCTCATCAAGCCAGCCCTGATGCGCCAATTCATACAGGTCGATCAGCAGCACATTACCGGCGAAGGCCGACGAACTCATGTAAGGTGAATTTCCGGGACCTATCTCACCTAACGGCAAGACCTGCCAAAAGGTTTGACCGGCACCTGCTAACCAGTCCACAAAAAGATAGGCATGAGTGCCCAGATCTCCCGCGCCAAACGGGCCGGGCAATGAAGTCGGGTGCAGCAAGATGCCGCTGGTACGAACGTTTATCATAAAACTTGGCTCTGTTAATTGCTATTCAGTTGCGCGGCGCATCGCGCCGTCAACCTCTGTTTCACCCAGACACCCGCGACTGACAGGGTCTGACAGGCTCAGTGGCGCGGGCAATTTGAGCAAACGATACAATTCAGTCAAATTATGGCGGTACAGCCGGTCAAAGCTTGCAACCGAATTGGCAGGATTGTAGTCCCCGAACCACCAGAACCAGTCTGAGCTTTCACACGAACAAAGCTGCTTATCGGCGGCCTCCTGTTCGGCAACGCTCAGGCGTCCGCTGGACATGACCATGTCGTAACTTTGCTTGGCCGCGCAAAGCAAGTCCCATGCACGATTCTTGTCTTCAGAGCCTATCCAGGTTGAAAAGTTACCATATACCCAGCTGCCGGCGGCGATCGTCGGCAAACTGACCAAACGTGCACTGTCGGTGCGCAGAGGGGATAGCTTGATATAATCGCCATAGGTGCTGGTATTGATTTTCGGATGCGCCTCTAACTGGGCATATAACTCATCGAGAAAGTAAAAGCCGTTGTAGGGATAATATTCCCAGGCATTCTCACCATCGAGAATCACACTCACCACAGGCGTTTCACCCTCGGGGGCGTGACGGGCGATGGTGTCGAGCTGATCCATGAAATGGGTCGCCGCATCGCGACCGTGCCAGCGCGAATATTCAAAACCGATCAGGTCCGACAGCTTGTCGTCACGGAAAAAACACTGCAAACCATCGCCCCTTTTTTCCAGCCGATAAGGGCGATACAGGTATTGTCCCCGCTCGGGCACATTCATCTGTGAACGGCGCAAACTGTTGACCAGCACGCCTTCACCGCTGGCAACCCAGCCGCAACCTTCCTCGGCCATCACTTCGAGCGTTTCGACAGAAATGGAGCCTTCGGCCGGCCACATGCCCTTCGGTTCACTGCCGAAGCGGGCTTTGTGACTGTTTTTGGCCAGCTGTATATGCCGGGTTACGCGCAAACGCCCCTTCGGGTAATGCGGCGCCTTGGGCAATGGCGCATCCGGCATGGCTTCTTTTGCGCTGGCAAAATCGATCAGCAGGGGAGCCAAAGGATGGTAGTGCGGCGTTGCCGATATTTCGATCTGTCCGGATTCGGCCAGTTTGCGGTATCTGGGGATAATATCGCTGGTCAGTTCACCGATCAGATCAAACAATTGCCTGCGTTCATCAGCACTAAAGCCTTCGGCCTTGGTCATCAGGCGCGCGACCAGCTCATTTTCGCGACGCACGCTCTCTCCACACCAGGCTAAGTGATACCAGACCAGTAAATCGGCGATATACTGCCCGGACAGATAAGACAGGGCAGTTTGCCCGTCCGTTTGCAGCAACACAAACAAGTCCCAAAGGCGCTTATAGGCGGGGTATGGCGCGATCATCTTGGTGTGACTGCTGCGAAAACACGCATCGAGCGCAAGCTGCCTGTCCTCCTGCGACAACTCACAGGAGTTTTTATGTACCAGCAGGCGCAACAACGGATCGCGTATATTTCCTGTGGCAAACTGATCCGTATAATCTTCCAGCTGGTCGAGCAAGATAGGCACGAAATTCAACACGACACGCACCTTGGGATGGCGCTCTAAATGGTACGCCATGTCGGTGTAATCTTTGATGGCATGCAAATAGACCCATGGCAGGACGAAGTCGCCGCTGGCATAGTCGCGATAATCCGGCTGGTGCATATGCCAGAGAAATACTAAATCAAGGTTTTTTTTCATAACGGGAAACCCCGCCGTTTAGCGGCAGGGCATATTGATTTTAAACAAATACCGGCTAATTCGTCATTCTCGCCGAAGTGATACTCCGTTAATTTAACGGGTTCGCGCCTGACAAAAAAGCTGAGTCAACCGGCCGACCACTAGCGAATACTGCGAACTTTCTGGCCGAGCATTTCGGGCGTAATCAGCGTGATTCCATTCGGGCTGACATGAAAGCGCTTGCGGTCTTCTTCCGGATTGAGCCCGACTTCCAGGCCGTCAGGAATATTGCAGTTTTTGTCGACAATCACACGTTTTAAAATGACGTGACGTCCGACATCGACATTGGGCAACAGCACCGAATCCTCGATGCTCGAATAACTATTGACGCGCACGTCAGAGAACAGCAGCGAACGCTTGACGACAGAACCGCTGACAATACATCCGCCTGATACCAGCGAGTCAACGGCCATGCCGCGACGATCCGGTTCATCAAACACGAATTTGGCAGGCGGCAATTGTTCCTGGTAGGTCCAGATCGGCCATTCCTGATCATACATGTTCAGGTCCGGAATCACCTTGGTCATTTCCATGCTCGCTTCCCAATAGGAATCGATGGTTCCGACATCGCGCCAGTAAGGCACCTTGTCCTCGCCCATGCCGACGCAGCTTTGTTCAAAGCCCTGCGCAAAGACGCGATATTTCTCCACCATATGCGGGATCAAATCCTTGCCAAAATCATGGGTGGACTGCGGATTATCGGCATCGCGGATCAGCTGCTCGATCAAAAACTGGGTATTGAATACATAAATACCCATGCTGGCCAGGGATTTTTCAGGGTTCCCAGGTCTTGTGGGCGGATGTTCCGGCTTTTCGATAAATTCGATGACGCGGGAATCTTCGGCCACGCCCATCACGCCGAAGGCTGACGCTTCCTCAATCGGCACTTCGAGGCACGCCACCGTCATGTCGGCCTTTTTTTCCACGTGGAAGGCCAGCAATTTGCCGTAGTCCATCTTGTAGATGTGATCGCCGGCCAGTATGACGATGAAGTCGCACTTGGACGCGCGAATAATATCCAGATTCTGGAAAACGGCATCGGCTGTACCGCGATACCACTGATCTTCGCTGATGCGCTGTTGCGCGGGCAGCAAATCGAGATACTCGTTAAATTGCCCGTTCAAAAATGACCAGCCGCGCTGAATATGCTGAATCAGGCTGTGTGATTTATATTGTGTCGCCACACCGATGCGGCGAATACCGGAATTTACGCAGTTCGAAAGAACGAAATCGATGATACGAAATTTACCACCAAAAGGGACGGCGGGTTTGGCACGCCAGTTAGTCAATTCGTGCAGCCGACTGCCCCGGCCGCCGGCTAACACCATCGCATAAGTGTTCTTGGTCAAACGACTGACAAATCTCGGTTCAGGATCGCCAGCTGCCACATGGTATTTCTTTTTAAGATAACCCAACTCAACACTCATCTTCCCATCCTCCATAGTCATATTTACCTTAATTGACGCAGCCATTATCGTTTACAATTACTCCACGACACAAGAACTAATGAGGAAATAAAGTGAATATTCTAATTGAATCTTTGTTACATGCGCGGCTTCATGACCCGTTTGCCTTGCTCGGTTTACATCAGGACGGAGCTGACTGGGTTATTCGCTTTTATGAGCCTCATGCCACACAAATTTCACTGTTAGAAAACGGCGAATCCTTAAAAAAAATTCATCCCGGCGGCCTGTTCGAATGGCGCGGCAATCACGCACCCCAGCGCCCCTACCGCCTGCATATTTCCCAGGGGCTGGCCTCGCGCGATGTCTGTGATCCTTACCAGTTTCCCTCGAATATAGCCGAACAGGATTTGCATCTGTTCAATGAAGGCCGCCTCCATCAGGGTTACCGCATGCTGGGTTCTCACGCCGTTGCCATCGACGATGTACAGGGCGTACGTTTTGCCGTATGGGCGCCCAATGCAGAGCGCGTGAGCCTGGTGGGGGAATTTAACAACTGGGACGGCAGGATTTATCCGATGCGCCTGCTGGGCGCCAGCGGCGTGTGGGAAATCTTCATCCCGCAAATACAGCCGCACGCGCTGTATCGCTATGAAATCCGCAACCGGGAAACAGGCCATATCCTGACCAAGACTGACCCCTACGCGCAGGGCTTTGAATTGCGCCCGGGCACAGCGTCTCTTGCAGCTCCCGCTCACCAGCACAGCTGGCAGGATGCAGCATGGATGCAAAAACGAGGCGGGTGGGACTGGCTGCACGGCGCGGTCAATATTTATGAAGTGCATCCGGGTTCATGGAAACGTCATCCGGATGGCAGATTCTACAGCTACAGCGAACTTGCAGCCGATCTTGTGCCCTATGTAAAAAACATGGGCTACACGCACATCGAGCTGATGCCCGTCACCGAACATCCGCTGGATGAATCGTGGGGCTACCAGTGCACGGGCTATTTCGCGCCCAGCAGCCGGTTTGGCTCGCCAGATGAATTGCGCCATCTGATCGACGCCTTCCATCAGGCCGATATCGGCGTCATTCTCGACTGGGTGCCGGCGCACTTTCCACAGGACAGCTGGGCCTTGGCGCGCTTTGACGGCACTTCATTATACGAGCATGAAGATCCGCGCTTAGGCTTCCATCAGGACTGGGGCACGCATATATTCAATTTTGGCCGCAACGAGGTCAAATCATTTTTGATGTCCAGCGCACATTACTGGCTCTCCGAGTTCCACTTTGATGGCCTGCGCGTAGATGCGGTCGCCTCCATGCTGTATCTGGATTATTCGCGCAAGGCTGGCGAATGGATACCGAACAAATACGGTGGCCGTGAAAATCTCGAAGCCGTGGACTTTTTGCGCGAGATGAACATCATGGTGCACGATGAATTCCCCGGCGCACTGACCATGGCCGAAGAATCGACCGCCTGGCCCGGGGTGTCGCGCCCCGTCTACCTGGGAGGACTGGGCTTCTCAATGAAGTGGAACATGGGCTGGATGAATGACACGCTGGGCTATTTTGAACACGACCCGGTACACCGCAGATACCATCACAACCGGCTGACCTTTGGTCAGATTTACGCCTACAGCGAAAACTTCGTGATGCCTTTCTCGCACGATGAAGTCGTCCATGGCAAGGGTTCGCTGCTATCCAAGATGCCGGGGGACGCATGGCAAAAGTTTGCCAATCTGCGCCTGCTGCTGACCTATCAGATGACAAGTCCGGGCAAGAAGCTCAATTTCATGGGCAATGAAATTGCACAGGGACGCGAATGGCAAGCCAAATGGGAGTTGGAATGGTGGCAACTGGGGGATGAACGTCATCGCGGCATGCAAAATCTGACCCATGACTTAAACCAGCTCTATCGCACCCTGCCCGCCCTGCATGAGCTGGATTTCCAGACAGAAGGGTTTTCCTGGATAGACTGCAACGATGCAGAAAAGTCGGTATTGTCCTACCAGCGATGCGCACTCGATGGCTCGGCTGCAATCATCTGCCTGAATCTGACGCCGATTCCGCGCGTCAATTATCGGATCGGTCTGCCCGGGCTCGGACAATATCGCGAAGTGCTCAACAGCGATTCGACCTATTACGCGGGAAGCAATCTGGGCAATGCAGGCCTGATTCAGGCAGAAGCGATTCCCTGGATGGGACAGCCCTGCTCGGCTGAAATATCCCTGCCACCTCTGGCCGGTATCATTTTAGTTGCGCAGTTAAATACCCCCGAATGACACTAATTGCAGAGCCATCAGCCATGATGGCAAGTTTAATTGATCTTAAGATAATTACCATGTCGACACTCACCTTATCTACTGCATGGCAGGCGCTGAGCGCGCATTACGCCACGATCGAACCCTCTCACATGCGCCAGATGTTTGAAGACGATCCGGCGCGGTTTGACAAGCTGTCGGTAAAATTCGGCAACCTGCTGTTCGATTACTCGAAGAACCGCGTCACTGAAGAGACCATGCAGCTGCTGGTCAAGCTGGCCGAACAAGCCGGGCTTCCCGCCTATATCGAACGTCAGTTCGAAGGCGAGAAGATCAACAGCACCGAACAACGCGCGGTGTTGCATACCGCCTTGCGCAACCGCTCAAACCGTCCGGTTTTCGTGGACGGACAGGATGTCATGCCGGACGTTAACCGCGTGCTGGCACTGATGCGGGCCTTTAGCGATGCGGTGCGCAGCGGCAGACATACAGGACATACGGGGCGCGCCATCACCGATATCGTCAACATCGGCATCGGCGGTTCAGATTTGGGGCCTTTGATGGTCTGTGAGGCGCTCAAATACTGCGCGAGCACAAATCTGCGCGTGCATTTCGTCTCCAACGTGGATGCGACTCATCTGGCCGAGACGCTTAAAAAGCTCGATGCTGCGACCACGCTGTTTGTCGTCAGCTCCAAGACATTCACCACACAGGAGACGCTCACCAATGCGCGTTCGGCACGCGCCTGGCTCATCAGCCACCTGGCTGATGAGGCGGCGGTGGCGAAACACTTTGCAGCGGTCTCGACCAATCTTAAAGCCACTGCCGCATTCGGCATCAACCCGGATAATGTATTTGAGTTCTGGGACTGGGTGGGCGGACGTTATTCGCTCTGGTCGGCCATCGGCCTGCCCATCGCGCTGTTTGTCGGCATGGACAAGTTCGAAGAATTATTGACCGGCGCGCATGCGATGGACGAACATTTTCGCACGACGCCGCTCAGACAGAATATTCCGGTACTGATGGGCATGCTGGGCATATGGTATGGCAACTTTTTTGGCGCCAGTTCCAATGCGGTGCTGCCCTATGACCAGTACCTGCATCGTTTTCCGGCTTACTTGCAACAACTGGACATGGAGAGCAACGGCAAGGGCGTGGATCGCTGCGGTATCCCGGTAGATTACGATACCGGCATGGCGGTATGGGGGGAGGCCGGCACCAACGGTCAGCACGCCTTCTACCAGCTGATCCATCAGGGAACCCGCATGATACCGGCGGATTTTTTAGCCCCCATGCACAGCCAAAATCCTGTGGGGGACCATCACGCCATCTTGCTCGCCAACTGTTTTGCACAGACCGAAGCGCTGATGATAGGCAAGACCTCTGACGAGGCGCGCGCGGAACTGGCAGCGCAAGGTCTGCCGGCTGAGGCACTGGAGGCGCTGCTGCCACATAAAGTATTCCCGGGCAACAAGCCTACCAACACCCTGCTGTTCGACAGACTGGACCCGTACACCCTGGGCATGCTGATTGCACTCTATGAGCAAAAAGTATTCGTGCAAGGCATCGTGTGGAACCTGAATTCCTTCGACCAGTGGGGCGTGGAACTTGGCAAACAACTGGCCAGTAAAATCCTGCCCGAGTTGCTGGACGAATCGGTCAATGCTCGACACGACCCGTCAACCTCCAGGCTGATCGATTACTACCGCAAAAACCATTAACCTTAAAAATCGGCTATCCGGGATTTCAAGGTTAAACCCGCCGGTCTAAAAAAGGCCGTCGAGCTGTTCGGCGAGGCTCCAACTTTCCCGGTAATGGCACATCATGCTGCTCTATGATCTGATCCGACTGACGACGTCCAGCTTCCTTGCCTACCGGCTGCGCAGTTTCCTGACAGGATTGGGCATCGCCATCGGGATTACGGCGGTGATTCTGCTCACGTCGATAGGCGAAGGGCTGCACCAGTTCGTGCTGTCCGAATTTTCCCAGTTTGGCACCAATTTAATCGCCATCCAGCCGGGCAAAACGCAGACACAAGGGGGAAACGTCGGCATATTCGGTTCGGTCAAGACGATTTCCATCGAAGATGCACAGGCCTTGCGTCGTTTGCCGAATATCGAATTCGTCAATCCCAGCGTGACAGGCAATGCCGAGTTGCGAGCCTATGGCAAAACGCGCCGCACCACGGTAATAGGCGCCGGACACGACCTGCCCCGCGTGCTGACAAGTGTGGTGCAGACCGGCAGTTTTTTGCCCGATGACGATCCGACTCAGGCGCGCGCACAGGTGGTGCTGGGCTCAAAAGTGCGTCAGGAGTTGTTTGCAGGAGTGAACCCGCTGGGCAGCTATTTGCGTATCGGCGGCCAACGCTATCGAGTGATCGGCGTGATGGAACCCAAGGGGCAGATGCTGGGCTTCGATATGGACGATACCGTGTTCATTCCGGCCGCACGCGCGCTGGAGCTGTTCAATCGTCCAGGCTTGATGGAAATCCAGTTAAGCTACAACGCCCGCGCGGACCTGAATGGCATCGTGCGCTCGATTACCGCCTTGCTCAAGGAGCGCCACGGACGGGAAGATTTCACACTGATCCCACAGGAAAAAGCGCTGGAAGTGCTGGGCTCCGTGCTGGACGTCATCACCTTCGCGGTAGGCGCATTAGGCGGAATTTCGCTCCTGGTAGGCGGGGTGGGCATCCTGACCATCATGACCATGGCCGTCTCCGAGCGCACCGCCGAAATCGGCCTGCTGCGCGCGCTGGGCGCGAGGGAGAGTCAGGTTCTCACGCTGTTTCTCGGGGAAGCCATCCTGCTCTCGGCATTGGGCGGATTAGCCGGACTGGCATTAGGGGTCGGCATCGCACAAGGATTACACCTTCTGTTTCCGGCGCTGCCCGTTCATACGCCCTGGCTGTTTGCCGTCCTGGCAGAATTAAGTGCGGTGAGCATAGGCCTGGCGGCCGGGGTCATGCCCGCCCGTCGCGCCGCGCGCCTTGATCCGGTCGAAGCACTGAGGACAGAGTGAAGAACTCTCAGGCTGGCAGCGGTAGCTGGCAGCTGATAGCTGGGTGTATAATTCGCGCTACTCTCCATATTCCAAGGAAACATATCGTGTCACTCTCGAAACGCGTACAAGCCATCAAACCCTCCCCTACTCTTGCGGTCACGGCTCGCGCCGCCAAGCTCAAGGCTGAAGGCCGGGACATCATAGGCTTGGGGACGGGAGAACCTGATTTCGACACCCCGCAACACATCAAGGATGCGGCGATTGCCGCCATCAATGCAGGGTTTACCAAATACACGGCGGTCGGCGGCACGCCATCACTCAAGGCGGCTATCATCGCCAAATTAAAACGCGATAACGGCTTAAGCTACACCGCCAAACAGATTCTCGTCTCCTGCGGCGGCAAGCAAAGCTTCTTCAATCTGGTGTTGTCCACCATCGATCCGGGCGATGAAGTCATCATTCCGGCGCCTTACTGGGTGTCATATCCTGACATCGTGATTATCGCCGAAGGCACACCCGTCATCGTCCATGCGGATATCGAACAGGGCTTCAAATTGACCCCCGCTCAACTGGAAGCCGCGATCACCCCGAAGACAAAAATGCTGGTCATCAACAGCCCAAGCAATCCGTCGGGCGCCGTGTACACCCTGGAGGATCTCAAGGCATTAGGCGAGGTGCTGCGACAGCACCCGAATATCCTGATCGCGACCGACGACATGTACGAGCACATCGCGTTAACCGATGAGAAGTTTGTCAATATTCTCGACGCCTGCCCCGACCTGTATCCGCGCACCATGGTACTCAACGGCGTATCCAAGGCCTACGCGATGACCGGCTGGCGCATCGGCTATGCGGCAGGACCCGAGGCCATCATCACCGCGATGGAAAACGTGCAGTCGCAAAGCACTTCCAACCCGACCTCGATTTCTCAGGTGGCCGCCGAGGCTGCACTCAACGGCGACCAGCTGTGCATAGCCCCCATGATCAAGGCGTTCCGCGAGCGCCATGTATTCGTGGTGAACGAGCTGAACACTATCCCGGGTTTGAGTTGCCTGATGGCCGGCGGCGCATTTTATGCGTTCCCGGACGCACGCGCGGCCATCCACACGCTGCATCAGGCGGGCATCATCACGGACGCGACCGACATCGCGCTGGCCGAGTATCTGCTGGTAAAAGCCGGCGTCGCGGTCGTACCGGGATCAGCGTTTGGCAGCGAAGGTTACATCCGCCTGTCATTCGCCACCTCGATGGATAATCTGCAACAAGCCTTGCAACGCATCAAGAAGGCACTGACGCTCTAACCTTCTTTAGCACCGGTATTCCGCGCACAACTGTTTTTCGGCATCAAGAAATTCCAGCCCAAGGAGACGCGCCATGATCCGTCTGACTCGTAAGGTATTTACCGATCTTGCCATCTGGATGACGGGTCTCGGCCTGATGATGGGGCTCGTCTTCCCGTTTTTTGTGGTCATGATGGGCGTGGAATCCGGCCACGTGCTGACTCCCTGGTTTTTCGCGGCGACCATGACGGCGGGCTTCATTGTCGGCGGCGCAAACATCTGGCTGGCTCGCGAGGTTGTCGGCAGCAGGCTGCGTACACTGGCCGATCACATGAAAATGGTCGAAACCAGCCTCAGGGAAATATCGCGGACAGGCAATCTGGAGCAATGCGCACCCGAGACCTGTTTCATTACCGTGGATTCCAATGACGAACTGGGCGAAAGCGGCAGAGCCTTCAATTATCTTATCGAGGCGCTTGCGGCGTTGCACCGGAGCGATGCCGCCGTGCGCGCCTTTACCGGCATGCTCTCCAGCCAGCTGGAGCTGGAGACCCTGACCACCCAGGCGCTTCAACAACTGTTGCAACATACGAATGCAAACGCGGGGGCTCTTTTGATCGCCTCGGGCGGCGAGCTGAAGATCGGAGCATCCCAGGGGATACGCACCCCCGCTGCCATCGTCGACAGCGACCACGTCCGGCGCGCGTTGCAGACCGGAAGTCGGCTGAGCGTGGCACTGCCTGACGACGTGGCTGTTGAAGGCGTTCTGACAGATTTCCGGCCGCGCGAAGTGCTGGTCGAACCGATATTCTACAAGGGCGTAGCACTCGGCGTGATCGTCCTGGCCAGCGCCGCCGGGTTTTCCGATGAAGTAAAGTCTCGCCTCGACCTGTTCTGCCAGGGCATGGCGCTTGCGCTCAATAACGCCCTGACCCACGACAGACTGCAAAAAATTGCGGCGCTCGATCCTCTGACCGGCATCTATAACCGCCGTTTCGGCATGGCAAGGCTAAGCGAGGAATTTGGCCGGGCGGTTCGCGCGACAACCCCTGTAGGGGTGTTGATGTTCGATATCGATCATTTCAAGAAGGTCAACGACACCTACGGACATCTTGCAGGTGACCGGGTTCTGATTCAGGTCGCAAAGACTGCAAGGGCAGCCCTCAGAGAAGGGGACATTCTCATGCGTTACGGTGGCGAGGAATTCCTGATCATCCTCCCCGGCGCTTCAAAGGAAGACTCGCTAGGTGTCGGCGAGAAGCTGCGGCGCATGGTGGAGGATAGTTCGGTCGCGGATGGCGACCAGGTCATCCGCGTCACGATCAGTGTCGGGGCAACCTCCTATCCGGAGTTTGAGGTGACGGCCGATCAGGAACTTGTCAAACGCGCCGACGAGGCGCTCTACCAGGCAAAGGAAACCGGCCGAAACAAGGTGATTGCAGGCTGATGTCCCCCCTGCTGATTCAGGCCGAATTGGCACCACGCTACCCCATTACAGAAAACAACCCGCAGGAGAAGTGAATCATGGAAAAATCAATCGTCAGACAGTTCCGTTTTTCTCGCCACATCTTGATGACAGTTTGTCTGGCCATCTGGGCGATGCTGCTCGCACCACAAACCGTCCATGCCGCCGACAAACTTACCATCTGTTATGTTGCGACACACTCCGCACTGGTGCCGCTCGCCAATCTGCGAGGTTTCTATGCCGCCGAGAGGATCGATGTCGAGGTGCGCAGCTTTCCCAGTGGTCGTCATACGCTGGCCGCAATGTTTGCCGGCGAATGCGCCCTGGCAGCGGCAGGGGAAACCCCCACGGTGCACAGCAGCCTGAGCCGAAACGACTTCCGCATTCTCGCCACCATCTCGGTATCCGGAAATATCGAGCGGATGATTGTCCGCAACGACCGGGGTATCCGCACTGCCGCCGACCTGCGCGGGCGCCGCATCGCGGTGCCTCAATTCACCAGCGCGCACAATTTCCTTGACGCGTACCTGGCAGCCAACGGTCTGGCGCCCCAGGATGTAATCAAGGTCTATCTGCCCGCCCAAGAAATAGCGCAGGCCTTCCGCAGCGGTGACGTGGACGCGGTCGCCCATTGGGAGCCGAACATTGAGGTGCTGGCGAGGGAATTTGGCAGCAAAGCGAAAGTCTTTACGGCTCCCGGCCTGTACAGCAATTCTATACTGCTGCTCGTGGGGCGGGATTTCCTGCACCAGAACCCGGCCACTGTCGAACGTGTACTGCGCGCGCTGCTGCGCGCCGAGCGTTTCGTCAAGGAGCAGCCGACCGAGGGCAAGGCGCTGATGGCGCGCCAGTACAATCTGTCGGCAAGCGATGCCGACCTGATCTGGCCCTTGCATGACTTCAGTGTCTCCCTTGACCAATCCTTGCTGTTCATACTGGAGAGCACGGCGCGCTGGGAGATTGGCTTGATGCCGCCGGAACAACGCCCTGCACCGCCGAACTATCTAGATTTCATCTACCTCGACGGGCTGAAAACAGTCAAGCCCGAGGCCGTCACGATCATTCATTGAACCCCCTCATGCTCATCAAGACCAAACTTCGCTTTGCAGCACTGCTCCCCGCAGTCTTTGCGCTACTGATAGGAAGTCTCCTGTGGGCTTCCTGGATCAGGATCGATCATGCGCGTCTGGATGCCGACATAGCCGAGAAAGTTCTTCTGTCCAATTTCGAACTGAACGTCCTGACTCAGGAGTATCTGCTGTATGGCGGCAAGCGGGCTGAAAGCCAGCTGCGCATTCGGCATCAATCCATGGGAGAGTTGCTGGCACAACTGAAATACGACGACATCAAAGAGCAAGAGCTGATCGATGCGCTGCGGTACGGCCATCAGGAACTGGGCAGCCTCTATACCTTGTTGTTAGGGGGCAAAATCCAGGCGCACGGGCAGCTTGCCGGCGCATTGCTGATAAGGGCACAGGCCATGCGCGCCAAAACTCAGCAATTCGCGGACATTCAACACAAGCGGGTTCTGGAATTCCAAAGGCTTACGGATAAAAGCATCATGGTGGCGATGATCCTTCTCGCAGGTGTCAGCGCTGCGTTGTTGTCATTGATGGCGCGGCGGCTGATGCAGGGTATAGCCCAGCTCAACAGCGGGGTGCGCCGAATCGCAGAAGGCAATCTCGACCAGCAAATATCGCTTTCCACCAACGACGAACTGGATGCGCTCGCACAGGCTTTCAACGACATGAGCCGCAAGCTGCGGGACTCCTATACCTCCATCGACAATTTGAATAAGGAAATTATTGAACGCAAGCAGGCGGAAGACGCACTGAAAAAAAGCCAGGCTCTGCTCAATGATACCCAACGAGTCAGCAAGTTAGGCGGTTGGGAATACGATGTAGCTTCAGGCCGCGTGTATTGGAGCGAGGAAGTTTACCGGCTGCACGGCTTAGAGAAAGAGAGCTACGACCCGAGCCATCCCCAGCGGGACATACAGTTTTACGCGCCTGATGACCAGGTGCATATTGCCAAAGCTTTCCAGCAAGCCGTTGACCTGGGCGAACCCTACGACCTTGAATTACAGTTGATCCCGGCGCGGGGACAACCTCTCTGGGTACGCACGACAGGCCAGGTCGAAAAGCGCAACGGCAAGATTGTGCGCGTATTCGGCAACATCATGGATATTACTGAGGCCAAACTGGCTCGCGAGGAAATCCTCCAGCTCAATACTGAACTGGAACAGCGCGTCATCGAGCGCACAGCCAGTCTGGTAGCCGCCAACAAAGAGCTGGAGGGGGCTAATGCCGATCTGGAAGGTTTCAGTTATTCGGTATCCCACGATCTGCGCGCCCCGCTGCGCGCCATCGACGGATTTGCCAGTATACTGCGCGAGGACTATGCTCCAAAATTGGATGAGGAAGGTCAGCGCCTGTTCCAGGTGGTGAGCGACAATGCCCAAAAAATGGGTCGGCTGATCGACGATATTTTGGCCTTCTCGCACGCCGGTCGCTTTGAGTTGCATCTGACCATGCTCGACATGAATGCCCTGGTGCAACAGGTGTGGCAGGAACTCGAACCCCAGCGGGCGGGTCGCCTCATCGAATTTCGCGTATCTCCTTTGCCGTCTGCCAGTGGTGATCCCGCCGCCGTACGCCAGGTATTGCAGAACCTGCTCGCCAACGCGGTGAAATTTACACGCGGGCGTGAGTCGGCGCTGATCGAAGTGGGCGGCCGACGTGAGGCGAATGAAACTGTCTATTTCATCCGCGACAATGGCGTCGGCTTCGACATGGCTTATGTGGGCAAGCTGTTCGGCATGTTCCAGCGCCTGCACGGCATGGACGAATTCGAGGGCACCGGCGTGGGACTGGCCATCGTCAAACGCTTCGTGACGAAACACTGCGGGCGGGTGTGGGCAATTGGTAAAAAGGGAGAAGGGGCGACGTTCTGCTTTACCCTTCCGGCAGAAACGGTTGCGAAATTCGGAACCATTCGATTGAGGAATACTGAATCTACAATCACCGCTCCGCAATCTACAATCATCAATCTGCAATCAAATAAGGAGTCTGATCATGTTCACAAATAAGGCAGTTGATATTTTACTGGTTGAGGATAATCCTACCGATGCGGAGCTGACGCTGCACGCGCTCAAGAAACACAATCTCACCAATAACGTGGAATGGGTCAAGGATGGCGAGGCGGCACTGGATTTTTTATTCAGGCGCGGCGACTACGCGATGCGGGATAGCACAACACCGCGTATGGTGTTGCTCGATTTGCGTCTGCCCAAGGTAGACGGGCTGGAGGTGCTAAAACAGGTACGGGCGAATGAATATACCCGATTGATTCCAGTGGTAGTGATGACCTCCTCTAATGAGGAAATAGATATCGTGGCTAGCTATAAACTCGGCGCCAACAGTTTCGTTTCCAAGCCGGTCGGGTTTGAGGAATTTGCCAAGACGGTAGCGGAACTGGGGCTGTACTGGATGCTGGTCAATCGGATTTCCCCGGCTGTGGAATGAAGCGAATGCAGATTGTGGAATTCGGAGTGAGGAATGAAACGAGTGCGGATTTCGGGTTGCGGAGTGCAGAATGAAAAACAGCGGTTCTCTCGATATTCTGCATTCCGCACTCCGAATTCCGCAACCAAATGGGCGATGCAAAATGGAAAAATCAATTGAAGACTGAACCTAGAACTCGGAGTGCTACCTCCATTCCTCAACCCAAAATCTGCAATCCGCAAACGAGTGTTCCGCAATCCAATGCACTGCGCATCCTGCTGCTGGAAGATAATCCGCTCGACGCCGAACTCAACGAGCACACACTGCGTAAGGCCGGTATAGCCTTTACTTCCCTGCGAGTGGAAACCCGCGCGGCATTTGTGGAGGCACTGGATACGTTCCGCCCAGACATCATTCTGGCTGATTACAAGCTACCTGAGTTTGACGGTATGGCTGCGCTGAAAATAGTACGGAGCGACCACCCGGAAGTGCCGGTGATTATGGTCACCGGTGCACTTTCCGACATCGAGGCGGTGGAGTTGACCCTCGCGGGTGCCAGAGATTACGTGCTGAAAGACCGGCCAGCGCGGCTGGCGGCCGCCGTTCAGCGAGCGCTCTCTGTAGAGCAAGACATACGCGCGCGCAAGATGGCTGAGGAAAAATTCCGCAAGATCAGTGAGTCGGCACAGGATGCTATCATCATGATGGGCTCGGATCAGTGCATCTCATTCTGGAATACCGCCGCCGAACGTGTTTTTGGTTATAGTGCCGCAGAAGCGATGGGGCAGGAGCTGCATACCCTGATCACCCCGACACCGGCGCACGCCGCGTTTGCACAAGCATTTCCACATTTTCAGCAAACTGGCGGGGGCCCTCTCATCGGAAAAGTCACCGAGGTCACTGCATTGCGCAAAGGAGGTGAGGAATTTTCTGCGGAACTGTCCATTTCGGCGACGCAATTCGGCGATCAGTGGCATGCCATCGCCATCGTGCGCGACATCACCGAACGCAAACGGGCGGAAGTTGCGATTGAACACGCAAACCGGGCGCTTGCCACGCTGAGCGCGGTCAATCGCAGCCTGGTGCATGCGAGCGATGAGAATGAGTTATTGCAGGAAATCTGTCAGGCGATTGTTCAGCAGCGCGGTTATCAGCTGGCATGGGTAGGTTATGTGCAGCACGACGAACGCCGGTCCATTAAGATCATGGCGGACGCCAGCAGTAACGGCGGCTATCCGGACACCATGCAGCCCAGCTGGGCTGAGAACGATCTTGGCATGAGTCCTTCCGGGCGCGCCATCCGCAGCGGCATGACCCAGCTGTGTCAGGATATCGCCAGCGCCCTGCATTATTTACCCTGGAAAGAGGAAGCCATCCGGCTGGGGTATCTGTCCAGTATTGCGCTGCCGCTCACAGGTGAGGATGGCACGGTGTTCGGCACACTGGCAGTCTATTCCGATGAAGTGAACGCCTTCAGTTCCGCCGAAATCAGCCTGCTGGAAGAGATGGCAGGGGATCTGGCATTCGGGGTGCGCACCTTGCATCTGCGCACCGAGCGCGATCTGGTCATGAAGAAAAACCAGGCACAGCTGGTACAACTGACAGAGAGCCTGGAAAGCACGGTGCGGGCTATCGCCCTGATGGTGGAGATACGCGATCCTTATACCGCAGGACATCAGAACAGGGTGGCCGATCTGGCGAGCGCGATTGCCCGGCAGATGGGGCTGAACGCGGAACAGGTTCACGGTATTCATGTGGCCGGTATCGTGCACGACCTGGGGAAATTTCAAATCCCGGCGGAAATACTCAGCAAACCCGGAAAAATCTCGGAGATTGAATTTGCCCTGATCAAGTCACATGCTCAGGCCGGCTACGAGATACTCAAAGACATCCAGTTTCCCTGGCCGGTCGCGCAGATGGTGTTGCAACACCATGAACGGATGGATGGTTCGGGCTATCCGCAGGGGCTCAAGGGAGAGGCTATTTTACTGGAGGCACGCATCCTGAGCGTGGCGGACGTGGTCGAGGCGATGTTTTCACACCGCCCCTATCGTCCCGGGCTGGGATTGGAAACGGCACTGGCGGAAATCAGCCGTGGTAGCGGGACGCATTTTGATACGCAAGTAGTAGATGCCTGCATGACATTGTTCCGGGAACAGGGATATACCTTTCCTGCATAAGTATTTTGTTCCACTCCCGAGTTGAATCCACCTCCGTATGAATGTCATTTTCCCTTGATATACCAGTAGGATCTGCGCCGGGTTGTTGAAATCTTAATCAGGGGTTTACTCACAGACAGTGCCGATTCGCTGCCCAGCGTGCGGCGGTTACCCCCTTCTGAATCATCTGAATCCACGGCAGATCCCCCGCAACCGACACAGAACGGAACCTGGATGGTTCTGCCTGTCACAGCGTCCGTAATATTTACAACGCCGGACACAGGGGATGGAGGCATGCCGCCCCCTTCAAAATTAACAGCGGCATACATGCCGGAAAAGGGCGACAGCTTATAGCCCGTAGCCTCCCCCAGAGCACTCTCGCAACGGCCAGCGGTCGGCGCATGAGCCCGGTTAGTGCCAAAATAGACGTAGCCTGCCGTCACCAGCGGCGCATTGACCGCTTTTTCACAAGATAAAAATGTGACATAGTAGCCGTCGAGCGTGCCGTTCCAGCGGATATTAGTGGCATCAAACAAGGTTGATTCCGTCAGAACAACAGGCGTTGCATCATGCTCGACTGCCCGGTTCTTCAGCAGATAGGCTCGGTTCGTGACGTTACAGGCTGACTGGGACGCCGTGCTGTAAAGCGGGTGCTCACGATCGCCTGTGACGGCGAACACCGCATCATAGCCCTGGGTGACAATCACTTCCGGCGGATAGAATATTTTTCGTGGCGTAGTGCCCGCAGTACAAACACCTGTCGCACAACCTAAGGATGCCAGTTTTTTAACCTGCCAATAGGCGGGCGTGTCGCCGTCCTCGGACTCAAGATCAACTTGCCACAGGTTACCCCCCATGTCACCCGTGTACAGCCTGTCAATTTTCCCGTCACTGTTTCTGTCTGCCAGGGCAATGTCCGAGGGCACACTGTAATTCATGCCAAAGACATGACACACGCCTGACGTACAAGAAGTCGAGCTGGCCGAAGGTTCTGCGCGCCATACCATGGCTCCTGTCACGGCATCCAGAATAAATATGCCACGCCCCATGGTATCGTTCGTGGGCGGCTCCGCATCCTCGGCGGCAGCGTCATACCCCGCACCAAAGATCAGCACCGGATTGCTATAGCCCTTGACCCTGGCGACCTTGGGCTGAGACCAGGTTTGCCCGAGTTCGGCAAAACCGCTGTTCGTGTTGTCGCGCCGCCAAAGAACCTGCGGCGCGGCAGGATTCGTCACGTCCAGCGCATAGATAAAACGACCGCCCCGACGCATGACAAGGTAGAGATAAACCCTGGTTGTCGTACCTGTGCCATCGATCACCTGATAGACCCCTGTTGCGCCGTCGACAAAGTAATCCTTGCTCTGCGGTGCAGGAATAATACCTGCGGGTGTTGAGGGCATTTTCAGTACAGGGCTGTTATCGTGCTGCCGTTTGAGCTTGCCTAAAAACTCGGGAGGAATGAAACCCCACAATTCATGGCCTGGATCGGGCAGCGTGCTCGATGGCAGATTAAGCTGATTGCCGTTAACGGCCCGGAACACGCCGTCATTCCCGCCGTAGAACACCACCACCCCTGTTGAGCCTCCATAATTGACGACCACAGGCCGGGAGTGGAGCACATCGGCATGCACCGAAGGCCGGATATTGACCGCAGGATTCGGGCAGTTGCCCCCCCCCGGGATGCTGCCCGGCGGGCAAAGACTCGCCTCATCGCCGTAATTGTCTTCCCCGCGCACCCAGCGGAGCAGCATACTTCGGCTGGTACTGCCGCTGACGGCTGTCGCGCCCGAAGACGAAAAACCGGCCAGCGGTGCCGCAACGGTGTACTGATAGAAGAAGCTGGAAGCGCCGCTTGGTGTGATAGCCCATGTCCCGTTATAACCTGCCGGGGTAGCACCGGCTATCGTGACAAGGGCTCCGCCGGGAAACTGATGAGGGCTGGCGGTGGTGACATAAGCTGTATTGGGTGTATATCTGCACCCGGCATCATTGCCGGTCGTAGCCAGAGTGACTGTGGTTGCCAGTGTAAAGTTATTGGCCGTCACCGCCGTCACTGTCGCGACCGTCGCATTCAATGCGCTGTGCACGGCACAGGCCGAAAGCGTCACGGTCTGACCCGGCGACAGCCCGTGACTATTACTGGCAACCGTCACAAAATTAGTATAAATCGTCGCCACCGATGGCAGCACAGGCGAGCCGCTGCCGCCAGAATTACTGTAGGTAAATGTGTTGTTGCCGGTATTTATGCTGGCAACCGTACAAGGATTGCAGTTGTATTTCGTGGCGCCCGTGGCGATATTGAGTTGCGAGCCGACGGATAGTTTAGCCAAATCCGTCGCAGATACTCTGGCCGTCACGGTGTTACCCGACTTTGCGAGGGCTGTAATGGTGACCGTGGCGGCGGCCCCTCCCGCACCGGGCGTAACGCCGCCGGCCTGAACGGTCGCCGCGCTGGTGATGGAGCTGATGGCGACCGGCCCCGTTCCCAGCATCGCATCGGTAATCGCCGTGCTCGACGTGTCGAAGGCATTGACCGAGTCCGACAAGGCCGCAACACAACCTGTCCCCGCCGGGCAGTAAGTATAGAGTTTACGCGGATTGGTGGAAGAGCCGGGAGACGCCGTATAGCTGTCAGTCAGATTGGCCAGACGCAGCATTTGTGCCGCGCCGCCTTTTTCAACGATTTCACCGTCGGGCAAATCCCAGGAAAGCCCGACGCCATTCGGACTGTTCGCCCAGAAACCTACGGCAGGATCCGTGTTGCACACCGAGCTGATGCTGTAGGGCGCGATATTGTAAGGCGTTATTTTGTTTGTCGTATTCGCGGCATTAGAGCAAGTCCAGAAACTGGCCGCATTAGGCGCCAGAAAACCTGTGCCAGCAGCGCTGATTGCAGCAGTACCTGTTGCGTCCGCCAGAAAAAGCTGCTCGGTAGTCTGGTTATACCCGAACTGGTACTGTTTCAAATTGCCACGCCAGCGCGGGACGCCCGTTGCATCCGGACGGAACATACCCATGAAAATCTGATTAAGATAAGTGCCCTGGGTATTGACGCTGACAGGCAAACTCGAAGAGGCAAACACACTGTTGACCGCCTGAACCTCATTGAGCACCCGCAAAATAGCTTGCTGTATGTCGGCAGCCCCCCCCGTAGGGAAATATTTCCCGCCGCCTTTGGTCGCCATACTGGTCAGCAAGGACGGGTAATCCGCCCGGCAGGCGCTGCCTAAAACGCCTATTGTATAGTTGATGATTTTCTTCTCAGCCGGCATGGCGCCTGTACTCAAATCCGTGCTGTACATGTATCTGGCCCATTCATCCGCATAAAGACCGGACGATTCGCTGTGACTGGGCATCGTGTAATAAGACGGCGAGCAGGTAAATGCACTGGTGCCATAAGCGCCTGACGGTATCTGGATAGTGGCGGAGAGCTGAGCCTTCTGCGCTGAGCTCAGGGCTGTATTAGCGCTGATCGTGGCCGCAAGCTGCGCGCCGGGAGTGGCGCTGGCATCCCCCGGAGAGCCTGAGTTTGTATAGGCATTACCGATGAAAATGGTGTAGTTTTTCTGGCAACCGCCCGCTGCGGGCGAAGTATAGGTCGTGCCGGACATGCCTTGCCTGCCCGCATAGTAGGCCCAGGCCTCCTGCATGGCCTGCCCTGTCGCCTCGTTATTTGACTGTATATCTGACGAAGTCCAGGATTTGATGTCGGCCATGATATCGGCCTTTCCGGCGGAGGTCATCGGCATGAGCGCCTCCACCAGACATCCGCCGGTGCCGCTAGCATGGCAGCCATACAAGGCATCCATGCCGTTTTTGTTATACATCATGATGCCGATATTGACGACTGCCGCCCCGTTGGCCTGCACCGGCAGCGCATTGATCGCATTGTTCAAGGCGCACTGCTCGATGCCGCCTGTCGTCGCGCCAAGGCTGGGAGATCCGCCGCCATCATCATACGTGCAGGTACTGCCACTGCTGGCATTGAAGTTGGCCGCATTGTCCAGGATGAACAGTACATTGGGAAGATCGGTGCCAGAGACGCTGGCAGCTGAGCTGTAAAGGTCAATATCCTCTGCGCCGCACTGCTGCGCCGACATGACGAACAACAGGGAAATCAGAAAATAACGTATCGAATTCATGGCGCTGTCCTCAAAATGAGGCCGGAGTATGACCGACCGATTCAATTGCAGGCGGTACCCGCCGGTACATGCAGCGATACGCCCTGATGCAAGGCCGCCGCAGCTCCTGTGCCTTTGATGCTGGAGGCCTGCACTTCTACGTCCCATTGCTGGGAAAAGCACCACGACTGCCCCGATGTGGCGGGGGCTCCTGAGGCGAAGATGATACCCGTATTCGTTGAAGTGCTGCTGCTAAAACATCCGGCGTCATCCGGGTTGCTCATATCCAGACTGGCGTTCATCAGCGGTATCGAACCCGTACAGACAGGTTGCGCCACTTCGACCCTGTAATCAGCTTCCCCGTCAGTATTGATGTCCACTGTGACGACAGAGGAGGCAGGATTCGCCGTAAAGTTGCTGCTGATGACCTGCTCGATCACCTGCTGGGCAGAAGCGGTCGCTTCCGCCTGCATCTGCATATTACCCGCGATGCGCAAATTGGTGTTGCTCGATCGTACGGCTGATAAAACCAGCAAAGTCAGCACCACCAGCATGATCAGCCCCACTAAAAGTGTCACGCCGCGCTGTTGTCGTTTAAGTGCCATTGTCACTCCCGTCGTCCGCTGGGGTTGATGGCGCGTACCAGTTCGCTGTATGCGTGTCGTCTGTAGCTGTCAGCCGCAGCAGGAATAGCAAGCGTGCCCAGCTGATAGGACTTGTTATCTACATAGCCATTGGTAGGTTCATTGTTGCGAGCCAAAAGATTCACGCGAACCGACATGACATCCTGCCAGTCAGCCTCCGCAGGAGAGGCGAGGTAATTGTCTGGGGATCCGTCAGCGGTATTGTCGATACCAAAATCATACTGGATATTTTCTATCCCCTCCACCAGAGGGTATGTAGTCCGGACGCCGTCCGCAAATTCCAGCATTTTGAGGGTAGGAATGGTATCAGTGCCACACACGTCGCAGGAGCTGATGAAATAGATGCGCACGCTGTACTTACGCAAAGGAGCGAGCGTCGCGCAATCCTTCTGTTGCAGGGTGAAACCGCTCGCCCCCAGCACAAAGGCGGAGGTTGCCGTATTACATCTTGACACCTGAAGATAAGTGGTTCCGGCAACGGCAGCGGCGGCGGCCAGCGTATCGGTACTGGTGCGCCGCAGCACCAGAATCGCCGTACCGGGTTTATAATTCTCCAGGCCGCAGGTCGTCGGGTCAGATTCAACCCCTGCATAACCGTAAATGGCCACCGGCACAGTAGATGAACTCCAGCCCAGATTTCCCGTGATCACGCACGGATCCGGTGTCGTGTAGACAGTCCCGACTGAAGGAGGCGCATATTCTCCGAAAAAACCGGCAAGCTGAATATCGTCATGCAGCAATTGTATGGCATAGCGGCCATTCTCGATCTGCCGACTGGACTTTTCCAGCTCGTCCCTGATATTGCTTTGCTGCACGATAAGCGTGGTAATTCCCGTCATCAAAAGCAGACCGATGGTGAGTGAAATCATCAGTTCAACCAGCGACAATCCGGTCTGGTGGCGTGTGAGCATGGCAGGATGATTCATGGCGATGCCAGGGATGCTGTTCTCAGGGTCAGACTGACGACGCGACGTTGTGCATCGTCAGCGCCAAATAAACCCTGGGCACAATTGGGCGTTGCAGTAGCGGTGCTGCTCAATCCCTGCCAGGCCACCGCAACGGTGTATATTCCGGAACCCGAAATAGCTGCACCGTTTTTATCCAGCAATTCTGTCCCCGCACCATAAGTGACACAGCCGCGCGCCCCTGTCATGGCGCCCACTTTGTCCCCTTCGGAGATTTCGGCCGCTCCGGTCAACGAATCACTCCAGTCTGTCATGTCCTGAACGGCCTGGATATTCTGGGCTGCCGTACCGGTCGTGCAGGCAGGCACAGCCGTGGCAGAGCTACCCAGATAAGGGGTGCCATTTGAACCCGTAAAGGCATAACAGGAGGACACGCGACGATTGGCATTGATACGCCCGTACATGTCTTGCAGCAGAATCAGCGCCTGAACCCGCTGGTATGATTCTATTTCAGAACGCTGGCCCTGCACCATCACACCGGCCAGGCCCAAGAGTCCCACCATCAATATCACGAGCGTCACCAGCACTTCGATCATGCCGGTACCGGACGAGCTGCTCGGACTCGGATAATTCATCAGCAATCCCCCTTTTTGCTGTTGGGTCGCCCGCTAAGATCAATGCCTATGCAACGCGACTGGATATCCGTGTTCGCGCTGCCGACCTGGATGAACTGCGTGCGACCGCTGCGCCCGTCGGCATTAAAAAAAACATTCCCGCAAGTGGCGGCAACAGGAGGGTTCCCCTGCAAACAGGTGATAATTATACCGGGCAAGGCACTTTGCTGGCTCAAAACCACCCCCGTGTCAGTCGTGATCGTCCAACCCCGGGACCAGTCGCCATTGACCGGCGTGGCGGCAACCTGCGCTCCCCTTTTGATCGCCTCACTGCGTGCGAGCATGAGCATGGACAGCAGATCGAACGAGGCAATTTTAATGCGCCGCCCCGCCACAAATGAATTATAGGAGGGAACGGCTATTGAGGAGAGGATACCGACAATCACCAGCGTGATCAGCAATTCGGTGAGGGTCACCCCTTTGACCCGTCGTGCAATGCAAGCCTTGCGCGTCATCATGCCGACTTACCAGCAGGAGGCAACAGAGCCTGTGCCGCTGATGCCTTTTGCGCCAGTCTGATCCAGGCTCAGGGTTGCACATGAGGGATCATTGGCCTGCTGGGCACCGACAGGTTCGGCGGAAATAAGGTAGCCCGGCGGAGTTGCTGCATTGTCGGTCACGACACTGACCGAATAATTTCTGGATACTTCCGCCGGAATATTGAGATGAAGCTGGTTCACTGTGGCCGCATAGCGCCGCGCATCGAGCATGTACTGCTCCTGCTTGTTTGATATCGTCAGCATAAAGCTTTGCGCCGCGCTGCGGTTGGATTTTGTGATGTACTGGCTATAAGAGGGGTAGGCGATCGCCGCCAGTATCCCGACGATGGCGACAACAATCATCAACTCTACCAGCGTGAAACCCCCTGCTGATTTCATGGAACACTCCTTTGCGGTGAGTCGTGAATGTCATGTACTGTACAGCATTTGGAGAAACACAGGACATTGCGCCTGCCGGACTCTTTTTATAAGAAAGAGCCCGACAGGCGACTACTGGGCGACCTGCAAGGTAGGCGCATCGCTTGTGCCGCCAATTTGCAACACAGCCGAGCCCATCCCTGCACGCATCGTCAGGCTGGACGACACGCTGCCCGATAATTTCTGCCCGACTATCGTCATCGAGCCTGCTGCATTGGCCACGCTGTTATTAATCTTCAACTGTTTGAACTGGTAAATGTCATGGGCATAGTCCAGCTCACCACTCAAGTCGTCGAAATAGGTTCTTCCCCCCGGCAAGTTTTCACGGCTGCGCAAACGAGTGGTTTCAACGATATCAACGCCACCGATAACGCCTTTCTTTATACTGAAAACACCATTTAGTTTTGCTTCAGCGGCCAGATTCGCCAGAAGATCAGACTGCATCTGAAAGTGCGCGGATCCTTCAAGATCGCCGCTGAGCAGCTTATTGATGCTCTGCAAGGGAACAACATGTGCCACTAGCGCACCTTGCACACGCCAGCCTGAGCGCCAGTTAATACGGGCATCGCCTGTCAGCACCCCCCCCATGATACGGCCTTCCATATCAGCAAGATGCAACTCATCGCGTGTCAGCTCACCTGTAGCCTTAAGCTCTTCGAATACCCAATTCGGGAATAATGGCAACGCGCTGTCGGCCAGGGTGATGTCAAGCTGCAATTTATCATCCTTAACAGATTGAATATCCATCGCAATTTTATGCCCTTCAGCACTCAGATGAGCCTGGGTAAATTTACCCGCACGATCGAAATCAAGTTCACCGCCCACATCCGAAAAGGACACCCCCTCCGCATCCAGAATTCCTTTAGCCCAGACTATCCTTGCAACCGGATATTTATGATCCTCTGCCACCTGCTGCATCCAAAGAGCTACCTGGGGCAATGCAGAGCCTGTGACCTGCATCCCGTCAAGCTCCAGCGTACTGATTGATTTCACCTTGCCGAACAAGGCCGCAAAAGAAAAATTGACCCTCGCTTGTTTAGCTTCAATCTGTTTGGCGTCACCAATATAGACATCGCTCAGTACCAGGCGCGGCATGGGCAAAATCCGGCCTGACAGTTGTCCGATATGCACAGGTTGCTGCAATCGTGCGCCCAGCAACTTCTCTATATTCGCCAGATAAGTTTTCTTGGGTATGACAATGGGTACGACGAACAACGCCGCCAGCAACAGCACAAACAGCCCTGCTCCCATCTTGAACCACGGAATCGATTTCCGAGGCGATTTTGCATCTGGTTTTTTGGCAGGGGCTCCCTCGTCAGCCGGATGAAAAATCTGCTGATTCGTGCTTTCCGCCTTTTTCCTGGCATTTTCTGCTGCTCGCAATTCTGCTTCAGCCCATTTTCTAGCCTGTTCATCAGCCAGTATCCGGGCTTCATCCTGCGAATATTCGTGCGTGTGAGCCAACATGTCAAGACTTGCACCGGCAGGGGGGGCGGGCGCTTCCGTCTGCGCGACTGAACCGGAATCTTTCTGAAGCCCCAGCTCTGCTGCATCTACGACAAACTGATCGACAGCCTCAACCTTGATCGGCTCCGGAGATTTCGGTGCGACCTCCACCCGGGGAGGGGCTTCGTCTGCCCTGGGGTGGGACAACACGGCATCAAAAGCATCCAGGCTAAATGGATCCAGCTTGTCGGTCGATTCGGTTTGTTTGTCCTCTGTCGGGACAGCCTGCCCCACAGATCCGGATGCGTCCAACAATTCGTAAACCTGAAATTCACGCCCATGCTTGTCCTGATGGGAGCCGCGATAACGAAACAAGTCATTGTACTCATCACTTAAATTCGACACAAAATCAAAATAAGCCCGGGAAACATAAATCTGGTCTTTACCGGCAAAGCTCATCACGCGCTGTGCGCTGTTGATGCCATCGCCCAACATGTTGATTTGCCCATTCAAGTCCTTGACCAGACTGACCGGCCCCAGATGTATCCCGAGGCGAGCACGCAAATCCGGATAATCTCCGTGCTTGTTGAGCATCTGACGATTGCGGAACAACATCGCGGTCTGCAAGGCATCCGTCGGATGCTGTAAAAAACCGATCGCGATACCATCTCCCGTATCCAGAATAATTCGCTCGCCGGTACCCAGCTGATCCAGGCTGTCAGATACCAGCTGATTGAACTCATGCTTGAGTTCTATCTGTCGGCTGTCAGATTTCTTGGTGTAACCCACAATATCGAAAAATAAAACCGCCGCAGTGGTGGTCCGTCGTTCGACAACGGGCTCACCACTACTCCGGCCATCAGCGGCGACCATCATGGGCGCGGACTTGAACTTTTCAGGAGCGGAATCCGACAGTCCGGGCGACAACCATTGCCCGGTTTCACCGGCGGAAACCGCACTCCCGTCCGGTTCCTTTGTCGAGACCTCCATGGCCGAAAACACACTTTCCTCCACGGCGGCATGCTTTGCGTTAAGCCTGACAACGGCGGCCAACATGGCAGAGTTTGTCTGCGCTTCATATGTCTCGTGGGGCATTAATTCATCGGGATCAAACAGATGAATGTCATCGGCAGCAGCGTCCTTTTCTGCGGCCTGAACCCTTGCAGCTTCCTCTTCCTTGCTGAGGCGGGCTGCGGTTTCCTTCGCGATGCGTTCTCCCTCACGTTTTGCACGTGCTGCGGCTTCGGCCCGCTCAGAGGTTTCAGCTTGCGTTTTTAATTTGGCGACTTCGATTTCCAGCGCCTCTTTTTCCTGAGCGGCAGCACGCGCCAGCTCCTCAGCTTCGGTTGCATACTGAGCCGCTTTACGTGCAACCTCCTTGATTTCACTGGCCTGGCGCTCGCTCTGCACACGCACGCGCTCTTCTGCTTCGGCTTTTGCCAAAACGGCTTCCTGCTCAGCCTTGACGCGCGCATCCTGCGCCTCACGAGCCCGTTGTTCGGCCTCCAACCTGGCTGCATCGGCATTAAGTTTAGCCTGTTTTTCAGACTCGGCGCGTGCATGCGCTTCTTGCTCTGCCTGCAACTTGAGTCTTTGGACCTCAGCTTCCAAAGCTGCTTTTTGTTCTGCTGCGGCGAGCGCCGCAGCTTTAACCTCTGCCGCATGCTGCGCGACCAGTCTTGCAGTCTCTGCGGCTTCTCTGGCCTGACGTTCCACCTCTGCACGCACACGCGCCTCAGCTTCCGCCCTTGCAGCTTCCTGTTCGGCTTTTTTGCGAGCCTCCTGCGCTTCAAGAGCCAGACGTTCGGCTTCAGCCCTGGCCGCAGCGAGCGCTGCTTGCTCTGCAACGCGCGCACGCGCCTCAAGCCTGGACTTTTCTATTGCTGCCGCACGAGCTTCCTGCCGTTCTTTTTCGGCCCGGGCTTCCTGCCGTTCTTTTTCAGCCTGAGCTTCCTGCATGGCCTTCTGTGCGGCGGCAGCTTCCTGCCTGGCCTTTTCGGCCAAAGCTTCCTGCCGTTCCTTTTCAGCCTGAGCTTCCTGCCTGGTCTTCTCTGCTGCGGCGGCAGCTTCCTGTCTGGCTTTTTCGGCCAGGGCTTCCTGCCGTTCCTTTTCAGCACGGGCTTCCTGCATGGCCTTCTGTACGGCGGCAGCTTCCTGCCTGGCTTTTTCGGCTAGGGCTTCCTGCCGTTCCTTTTCAGCACGGGCTTCCTGCATGGCCTTCTGTGCTGCGGCAGCTTCCTGCCTGGCTTTTTCGGCCAGAGCCTCCTGCCGTTCCTTTTCAGCCCGCGCTTCCTGCCTGGTCTTCTCTGCTGCTGCGGCAGCTTCCTGCCTGGCTTTTTCGGCCAGAGCCTCCTGCCGTTCCTTTTCAGCCTGAGCTTCCTGCATGGCCTTCTGTGCTGCGGCAGCTTCCTGCCTGGCTTTTTCGGCCAGGGCTTCCTGCCGTTCCTTTTCAGCACGGGCTTCCTGCCTGGTCTTCTCTGCTGCTGCGGCAGCTTCCTGCCTGGCTTTTTCGGCCAGAGCTTCCTGCCGTTCCTTTTCAGCCTGGGCTTCCTGCCTGGCTTTCTGTGCGGCGACAGCTTCCTGCCTGGCCTTTTCGGCCAGAGCTTCCTGTCGCTCCTTTTCAGCCCGGGCTTCCTGCATGGCCTTTTCAGCGGCCTCCTGTTTTGCCTTCTCGACAGCCGCCAGCCGCGCTTCCATCTTCGCCTTTTCAGCCGCAGCTTCCAGCCGGGCCTTCTCGACAGCCGCCAACCGGGCTTCCATCTTCACCTTCTCAACCGCTGCGGCCTCAACCCTTTGCCGCTCAGCCGCCTCATCTGCCTGACGTCGCGCGGCCTCGGCCTGAAGCTTGTTCTTTTTCTCTGTAGCTGCAAGCGCCTCGGTTTGCGCAGCTGCCTTGTCGGCCAAATCCACCTTGGCCGCTTCCTCTGCGAGCATGGCCGCAGTGGGGAGCCGATAAGCGGCCGTAAAGTCCAGTTCATCCACCTCGCTGGATGATTTTTTGGGTGATATGACAGGCTTGGGAGGAACGATCAGCGTTGCACCCGCCTTGGACTTGTCCCGGATATAGCCGCCCCGAACAAGATCGGTGAACATATCTTCCAGCATATCTCGCAAACTGGGAGATGAGCGCTTCATGATTTCTCCGACAGTGGCCGTCCCATCCACCATCAGCAAGGCGCGCTTAATATCCTTGGATAAAAGCGCTGTCCTGCTGCGCGCCTCGTCATCGCCTTTTATCGTTCTGATAAAAATTATTTTTTCATTCATGCGTTATTCTAACTGATCGCTAAGATATTTTTGAATTGAAAATGCATTATTAATGCTGCGCCTGCCACGTTCACACCATCCGCCTGCCCGAGTCGAAACACTATCACATAAAGCCCTGTTCAATCGCTTAAATCACACGGAATTAAACATATTTCAAGGCCGTTGCCACAGATCCGGAATCTCACGCGAGAGATTATCATATGTAGCGTTACACGCCATTATTTAATCATGGTTAAGCGCGCCCCCAGGTAAAAAAATAAATCTACCGTATAGGATGAGACAAACCGACCAGCCCGGGCCACGACCCAAATCAGCCCGATGCCTTGCCCAGAATAAAGGCCGCCAGGCGTTTGTCCGTATTGAGGATGTGATTGACCAGCCAGCCGTTCAAAAATACCAGCAGGTCTTCACGCGAAATCAAATTACCCGCCTTGATGCCTTCGCGAACGGACACGACCCGGGATGAAAATACGCGATGCTGCAAAAGGTGCGCAGCAGCATCGTCCTGCTGACATCCGGCGTAATCATATTGATGCATCAGCGCCTCTTCCGCTTCAAAGTGGTACAGCGCATAGCTCAGCAGATCGCGGGTGATCTGCTCCAGAACTTCGGCACTGACATTCCCGGTCAAACGGGTGTTGGCTTCGTTGATGCTGTTAATCAAGATACGGTGCTGCTCGTCAATCTCATCAATACCCGTCACGAGTTCATCGTCCCAGACTATAAGTTCGTGCCCTGCCATGTTGGATCTCCGATTAATTTTTTTAGCAGGCTGCTGCAAAACTATTACGCTCGCCGATACTGCGTCAAAAAGTGACTCGCTCATTTACCACATGTAAACTCCGCTTTTTCGTCGCTTTTTTCCTTGCCTGCGCATCGCTCATAACGTTTTTCAGCAGCCTGTTAGGCTATGTCACTGTGTGTGTTGAGCTTCGGGCAGGGTGGATGAAGCGCCTGCGCGTATCCACCGCAACCCATTGTTTTTTAGCTGGATACGCTGCGCTTTTACAACCTAGAAATAACATTTAAATTCATCATGTTACATCGGAACTACAGGCAAGCCGGGAGGTAAACTCCCACAAAGGATCCGGCTCAAAAGCCCCGAGCCATTCGAGCATCCGCTCGGCTGACATCGGGCGGGCAATACCGTAGCCTTGCATCAGATCACAGCCCAACCCTCTTAGCATCAGGATATGTTCGACGGACTCGACGCCTTCTGCGATGACCCTGCGCCTGAATGAGGAGGCAAGGCCTACGATACCGCTCACGATAGCAAAATCATCCGGATTATGCAGCATCCCGATCACAAAACTCTGGTCAATTTTCAACACATCAATCGGCAGCTGTTTCAGATGAGCCAGCGAAGAAAATCCGGTACCAAAGTCATCAATCGCGACTTTAATACCCAGCGCATGGCATTTTTTAATCGCATCTGTGACCGCATTGATATCTTCCAACGCTGCCGTTTCAAGGATTTCGATTTCCAGGCGGTTAATCACATCCGGCGCATAACCTGCGAGCAAATCATTCAGGCGTGCTGTAAAGCTTCCCTGGTGCAACTGGCGCGCTGAAACATTAACGCCTATCGTGAGATCAAAACCGGCCTCCTGCCATGCGGCCAGTTGCCTGAGCACCTGTGCGATGACCCATTCTCCCAGAGTAATAATCAGGTCATCATGCTCTAACAGGGGAATAAACTCGGAAGGAGACAGCAGACCCAGAATCGGATGATTCCAGCGTATCAGCGCTTCAGCGCCGATCACCACACCCCGACGGCAGTCGACTTGCGGCTGATAAAACAAGATCAACTGCCCGGTATTGAGTGCATGTTCAATTTTTTTGAGCGTAGCCTGATTAGCCATCTGCTGATTGTGCTGGCTGGGATTGAACAGCCGATAACAATTTTTACCGGCCTGCTTGGCGCTATACATGGACTGATCCGCGTGCCGCAGCAAAATATCAGCCGTGCCACCGTCATTCGGAAATATCGTGGCGCCTATGCTGGCGGTCACATGAGCGATCGCGCCGCCTACCGAGTAAGGAGCGCCCAGTGACGCGATAATCCGGTTAAGAGATTGCTCACACTCGCTGATTTTTTTGAATCCGGCGAGTATCAGGGCGAACTCGTCACCGCCAAAACGGGAAGCCGTGTCTGTCTGACGGATACATTCTTGCAGGCGGCGGGCAACTTCGACCAGCAGCTGATCCCCGTTCTTGTGGCCTAACAGATCATTGACCTGTTTAAATCCATCCAGATCAATCATGCAGACAGCCACAAGCTCGGATGAACGGCGCGCATGAGCGAGCGCCTGTTCCATGCGGTCTGTCAGTAACCGGCGGTTAGCCAGTCCGGTTAAGGTATCGTAGAAGGCCAGACGTCTGATTTCTTCTTCTGCCATCTTGCGCGAGGTGATATCCTGAAACCCGACCACAACGACGAATTCCTGCCTGTCGAATAATGAAACGACCGGCGTAGCCACATAAAACACCGTAAACATCTCACCATTTTTTCTGAAAAAAGTAGCTTCTCCTTCCTGGCGCTGATGTTCGGTAATGGCTTTGTAAATACCGCAGTCCGACGCCATGAATTCACGCCCGTCGGGATGGTGATGATGAAACAACTTGTGAGCGTTCACACCGACCACTTCCTCTTCACTGTAACCTAACATCTCAAGCGCGGCAGGATTGATCACCGTACACTCACCCCTGTCGTTCAGTCCATAGACCCCCTCGCCTATATTCTGCAGCAATGAGTGGCGATCCGCATAACGAACCAACTTCATCTCGTCAGCCCGCTTTTCCGTCTCGCCCCGGGACAATCGTATGAGTCCCGCCGTAATACCAGCCAATCCCAGCAAACCTATCAAAACATGCCAGAAATACATGCTTCGACGGTGAACGCTTTCGATGCGTTCAAATCGTTCAAGAGACACCAAGACGCTGATCCCCCCGCGCACATCGCCTTCCCTGTAGCCCTGCTCTCGATGACAGCTCAGGCAGGATTTTTCGATGATCAGCGCCCCCATGAACCGCAGATAGGGCTTTTGGTTGATGCGCTCGATCGCACTATATTCCTGCGAGTCCCGGCTCAGTCTTTTCAGTGATGCCGCCTCCCATGCGTCAGGTGCATTTAAAGGATGAATAGAATCCAGGCTGATGATATGGCTCAGGGTTTCGCTCCCTGACCCGGCAGACAGTTTACCTGCCTGACGAACCATATCGGCGGGATTGATCAAAACCAGCCTTGCGCCCGCAGCGGTGAGCACAGGTGGCTGAAGATAGGGATTCGATGCGGTATTGTCTGTCTCCGGCACATACACACCGCCGTGCGACGATGCCCATCGAAGATAAAACAGATCTCGGCTCAAATGAGAACGTGCTTCTGACAACGCCAGATGTTCGATGCTGCCGTTAAACAGACTGATGTTCCAAAACAGCGATGCAAGCAGCAACGACAACCACAAAAGCGACAGAAGCAGCCACCTTCTGAAAGTGTATTTCTGGTCAGGCTGACCCGGTTGTGCTGGTTGCATATTCATTTTCAGATTTATACCGGGCAGTTAACGGCAGCTGGTTCACACACGATTCATGCGGTTGAGTGTGCAAAATCTGCACTACACAGCAAACTGCCCGGGCGAGGGGATCGTCCGGGCAGTTTTTTTCAATCTTAAATGAAGCTTACGCGCGCTTCCTGAACTCGTTGGTGCGGGTGTCAATTTCGATCTTGTCGCCGATTTCAACGAAAGCCGCGACAGGCAACTCGAAACCACCGTTGATCTTGGCAGGCTTCATCACCTTGCCGGAAGTATCGCCGCGAACAGCAGGCTCGGTGTAAATCACTTCGCGCACGATGGTGTTCGGCAGTTCGACGGAAATCGCCTTGTCGTTGTAGAACACCACTTCGCATGGCATGCCGTCTTCAACATAGTTGAGCGCATCGCCCATGCATTCCGCTTCGATTTCGTACTGGTTGTATTCCTCGTCCATGAACACATACATCGGCTCGGCGAAATACGAGTAAGTCACTTCACGGCGATCGAGGATGACCTGATCGAACTTGTCGTCTGCGCTGAACACAGTCTCTTTGGCCGATTCGGTCAACAGATTCTTCATTTTCATCTTGACAACCGAACCGTTACGGCCGGAGCGGCTGTATTCAGCCTTCAGGATCACCATAGGATCCGGACCTACCATAATGACGTTGCCGGCGCGTAATTCTTGTGCTGTTTTCATGTTCACTGCCCATCTATTTTGAAGGCGCGCATTGTACCGATTTCCTGAGAAAAATCCAGCAAATTCAATGCCAGATTGTTTGCCGATAATTCGCGCGCCCAGACTTTCGCCAGCAGGTTCAATTCATCGCATCTGTTGTCAAACGCCTGCCACGCGTGCGCCGCCTGCCCTGCCCCGCCATTCCACAGTTGCCACAATTGCTGCAAGGCAGCACGAGCCTCAGGGCTCGACTTCGCGCTGTACACATCCAGAAAAGCCTGGAGTTTTTCCCAGTGCACCTTATCTTGCTGCGGATAAATCTGCCAGACGAACGGCTTGCCCGCCCACTGCGCCCGCACACAGGAATCCTCGCCCCGCACGAAGTTGATGTCACATGCCCACAGCAGCTCGTCGTAGCGCTCCTGCTCTACAAACGGCAGCACGCGCACCTGCAAGTTGCCGCGCGAATAGATGGCGTCATCGCCGAAATATTGCCTGACTTGTGGCAGGATGCGACCTTCCGGCACCAGACACAACACAGGCTGTTCGCCATCAGCCCAGACATCGAACAAGCCGGGCAGCGCGTCATTCTCGTAGGAAAACAGCGATATTTTAAGGGTGTCTGCGGCGGGCATCTGCATGCCTGCGGACTGCCAGAATGCCCTCTGTTGCACCGGGTCGCTCAAAAACGCATCGCGCCGCGCCAGCAGGTCGCGCTCCAGCAGCAGGCCGCCGGTTTTTCGGGTGAAGCCCGGGAAAAAGAAATAGCGGGTCAGCGGCGGACGCGGGGAGGGCAACTTATGACACCCTTCGACCCACGCCTCGGCAGACAGATATTCGAGATTGATCCACACAGGCTTGAGATCCTGTTGCGCCATTGCGGCAAGATAAGATTCGGGCAAGGCACAACCAAACGCGTCGATCACCAGACTGGCCGGGGACGCTTCAGGAAAATTTTCAGACCACAGCCTCACCTCAACGCCGCGCCTGTTTTGGACGTCAAGCGCGGCATCCGCCTCTAGACACAGTTTTGCGAAGCTTTGCAGATCATCCACGAAGAGCCGCACGTCAAGGCCGAACTCGTTCGCCAGCTGCCGCGCCAGCCGCCAGCTCACGCCGATATCGCCGTAGTTGTCGATGACGTTACAGAAAATATCGCAACTTCGCGGCATCGGATTATTTGTCATGCGGCGGTTTCATTATGCTGTCTCCGCCAACGCCTTCTCAATTTTCCTCAGCACGTCGAATACATCCACCGCCTCGTGCGCCAACACATGACTTTCATCACCGTCGTGAATATGGTTCGGAAAGGAGGGAATTTCGGGATGATGAGGGGCATTGTCCCAGCGGCAAATCAGGCTGCCGTCGGCGCGCTGCCAGTGAAAGCTGTATTTTTCAATCGCAATGGTATCGCCCTGATGACGAAAACGCTCCATGAATTTAACTTCGCTGCCGTCAACAAGGTGCGCGCGGATTCGAAAATAGCCCACATCACCGATGGCGCTTTCATGCAGCAGACGAACATCGACAATCACGCGTGAGTTGGCTAAGACCGCCTGAATATCCAGCAGCCGGGCGTCAACGCGTTCATGCGCCGCCACGTTCGAGTTCCGTCAGTTTTTTTTGTGCTTCGGCGGCCAGTGCAGCGTAGCCATCCCAATCGAACCATTCAGGCGCATCGCCCAGTTCACCGGAATCAAATCCACGTTGAAACTCTGCCGTGGTCATGCCGTACTGCCTTTCAAATTCGCTCAGTGTCCGCCGATACTCAGCCAGCTTGTGCCGATAGTCGTCGGCAATCATACCGATCAGCTTGTCCAGCGTAGCGTTAACCAACAGCGAATTGGGTGCTGCCGATTCGATCAGACGTACCTTGCTTGCAACGACGTTC
Organism: Gallionella sp.; assembly: GCA_028707275.1. Taxonomy (GTDB): domain Bacteria; phylum Pseudomonadota; class Gammaproteobacteria; order Burkholderiales; family Gallionellaceae; genus Gallionella. The sequence goes on from JAQTUP010000007.1 coordinate 54,956, forward strand.
ATTTGAGTCCTCCTCAATCAGAGAGAATCGGCATTAGACAACACCGACCGCAAAGCTTCAACCTCTTCGGCAATTTTCGCCCCCCGGCTCCAGCCGTTATCGCATGTCGATCACCTTGCAGAAGATGTCGCAGGCAACAGGTTAACTGATGTTACTGCGTCGCATCAGTTATGTATTCAAATCAACTTCGCCGGGGGCAGCCCGGCTGCTGGTTACTGGCGTCGCGAAAGTAACCATCGATGCGGCACCCCGGCTTGCCGCGCCGCCAAGCGGCGTTCCCTCGACAGTCAGAACAACGGGTGAGATCCCCGCACGATCCGCACAGCGCGCACGTGCTCAAACAGTCCTCGCCGAACCCCACCGTTGTTTGCCTTTCTGCCTGTATACAGGCAGTCTTCGGCGGCGCACAGGGGCTTAAGGGTGAGCGCCAAGGTTACTTCTCAAACTAACTCATCAACCCTGATTTTAGAGCTTGTGCGTAACATCAGAGGTTAAATTCAAAACAGTTCATCCCAGCCATCCGGCGGCATGCGTTTTTCGTACCGATGGCGTGGCATATTCCGGGGATCCGCTGACGCCCAGTTGCCCGGATGACAAAGAGGTTGAGAACAAATAAAAGTCAGCCGTTGCATGGCGCCTGTATTCCAGGTCGAACGCGAATTCCTGCCCGCGACGCTGCATGGAAAACTTGTCGAAACCGGGCAAAATATCCTGCGGCGGAAACAGCAAACCCCAACCCGCGCCTTTTTGGTTGTATACCAGCAGCGCCGGTTTCAACCGGTTCTGGCCCGTTCCTGCGTTCACGGTAAACACAACCGCTTCGGCGTAACTGGCGATGCGCTGCATATCGATCACCACGACCTTAAGAGAAGGGCGAAAGATGCGCGAGACCACGGCCAGACTGGGACGAGCGATATCCTCCCCCACGCCGTAGGCCAGCAGTGAACCTATCTGCATCGGCGTGGTGAAAATGGTTTCCTGCGTGCTCAGACGGATCATTTTGTCGTTCTGAAACAACAAGGACCACACACTTTTTTCAGTGGCGACATGGTCCTCTGCGATCAGCGCCGAACGTTTGGCCAGCATATCCGACAGACGATCCTCCGACGCAAAGCGTCCCTGCTGGTGCTGCAACAAAGAAAACACCTCGGCAAAGCCGACAAAGATCCGCAGGTCTTCTACTTTTATTTCCTTTTCGACACACCCGTCAGCCGCCGCGTTTTCCAGCCCTCTTAGCAGCTGCTCGGAAATGATAAAGTGTTCGGTATCCGGGAACCGCGCAAAACGAGGCGGTATCGCGGTGCCATCCTGATTGGCCTGAATCAAGCCCATACAATCCCGGCGTATCGACTCAGTCAGATGAAAGCAATCTAGCACCATAGCCGGACAGGGTGGATGGGCGGGAGCCGTGACGCCCGCCGGGCGATCGCCGTAAGCGATCAGTTCATGACGCCCGAGTTTGCTGTTGCCATCATCGAGCCTGACGCTTACGGCATTTTCGACACCGTACCACAGATAACTTTCAACGACCCATTGCAAATGGGTCGGCCAGCGCAACATATCGAATCTGGCGAGCATGTGCAGCAATGCATAGTGCTCGCGCAAACAAACATCACTCTTATTGCCGCCCTGCCCCAGCACTTTTCTCAGGGTAGTTAACGGCAGTTCGACGTCTTCGTAATGGCTCATCACGTAGAACAATGTATTGGCCAGCTGCCAGTCCATATCGCCCAACAACTGATAGCGCAAGGCGCGCGCCTGTAACTTCAATATCAGCAATTCGAAAATGCGGGAAGCGCATTCCATGACAATATTGCGCGCCCTCGCGTATTTGAAATTGCGGCCGTGGTAATACCCGTCGAACAGGATCTGAAAAGAGACCGTCAGTATCTGCGCGATGTCCGCCAGCAGGTTGAGCGCCAGCCTGCGATCTTCCTCTTCAGGCACTCCGCCCGTTTTGGCGTGCCGCGCTATCTGCGCCAAAGCCATCGGGTAGAAAAGCTGCAAAATATCACGCGTCAATGCCAGTCGCTGCCGGGGCTGCATCGCGCAACGATTGATATGTTTTATTTCGGCCAGCAACAGCCTGAAATATTCGCAAGGGATACCCTTCACCTCTTCGAGCTGACGCTTAAAATCACTGTCAGCTGACTCATCCGCCTTTAACCTGCCCGATATTTTTGGCAAAGCAAAATTTAAAGGCAGCACGCGCGCCGGTAAGTCCATACCCAGAAAACGACGAATCGCAGTCAACAACGGCGGCATATACTTAAGTTCCAGGATAAATTTAATTTCAAATATTCCGGAGGGTATTTTACCTTCAGACCGTTATCTCTTGCGAGTTAAAAAACCCGCTAAACTTTCGGATTAGCGGGTTTTTGAGTGCTGGTGCTGGAGAGAGGAATCGAACCTCCGACCTACGCGTTACGAGTGCGTTGCTCTACCAACTGAGCTACTCCAGCCAAGATTGCGGATTATAACGGATGGGGGATGACTCGCGCCAGCGATATTCGTCGCCTGACACAACTCCATTTCTGGCCTGCCATGCCTGGCTGAAGTGAGACCGAGAATCCGTCACCGTCAGCCGAATGACACCCCGCCACCCGGCCTGGCTATTTTTGCTCTTCGAGTATTTTACACAGATGCCCGGCATTCGAATTCAGCGTGCATTCTGCCACAGCTTCGAACAAGCCCTGTATTTCTTCCAGGCTGAAGTTCGAAATCAAACGGTTTGCCATGTCGGTATTCAGAGGCAGCAGGCGCGACTGACCATCGGGCAAATTAAAGAGAAATCCGGATAAACGGTTAAATTCACCCGCCTCTTCACACATAGAGGCCTGCTCATCTTGCAGCTCATCGTAACGATTTTCCAGATCGTCGAGTAACGGTTCCGGGTGCTCTTCAGCAATGGCGACCAAAAACCCCATACTGTCATCGGACAATATACAGGGCACATCAAGCCGCCCCGCGTATTCCACAAATTTGTCACGCAGACCCGTGTCGAAAAAAATGTATTCAATCATCTTAATTTATGCTGGTAAGTTAAAGGCTTCTTGCTGCACTATATATTTTTTATGCATTTTGTCACGTGCCCTGGCTCATTTTCGGTTTAAGACTGCGGCCTTCAATTCGCTGCCGCCATGAACCCCGAGTCCTGCGGATTGACCACGCGGCCGAACAAAAATAGCGCCCAGAGCAGTACGTCTGAGAGAATCAGCTGTTTTAATGTGATGCGTTGCCTGACAAAAGGCACAGACGCTGCGCGCCAGAAGACCCAAAGTTGCATGGAGGTGACGGCAAAGATAAGAATAAATCCGCACACCTCCTGTATGCCCCCTTAAACGCCGCCTTTCAAGGCGGGCTCTTAAACCTAACAGCCTGCTAAATGAAATCCTGATGGAGCATTGCGCGAATGGCCGCTGCATTCGCCGCGACCAGGCCGCGCTCAGTGATCAGCCCTGTGACCAGTCTGGCAGGCGTGACATCAAAGCCATAGTTGGCGGCAGACGAGCCTGCCGGGGTAAGCCGGATGCGGCGCACCTGTCCGTCATCGCAAAGCCCTTCCATATAAGTGACTTCATCGCCCGAGCGCTCTTCGATGGGTATTTCCCGCACGCCGTCCTGCAACGTCCAGTCCAGCGTCGGGGTGGGCATGGCCACATAGAACGGCACGCCATTATCGAAGGCCGCCAGCGCCTTCAAATAAGTGCCGATCTTATTGCACACATCCCCGGTCGCCGTGACCCGGTCGCAGCCGACGATCGCCATATCCACCATGCCATGCTGCATCAGGTGACCGCCCGCGTTATCCACGATCACGGTGTGCGGCACGCCGTGCTGCGCCAGCTCCCACGCGGTCAGGCTCGCCCCCTGATTGCGCGGACGTGTCTCGTCCACCCAGACATGCAGCGGGATGCCCGCCTCGAATGCAGCATAGATCGGCGCCAGGGCGGTTCCCCAGTCCACCGTCGCCAGCCATCCTGCGTTGCAGTGAGTCAGAATATTGACCGTATCATTTTTGCGCTGGTGAATACCGCGAATAATTTGTAGCCCGTGCCGCCCGATGGCTTCATTGATCTGTACATCCTGTTCGGCGATTCTGGCCGCTTCCTGCCAGGCGGCCTCTGCGCGCGCGCCCGCAGGCAAGAGGGACAAAAAGGTGCGCATGCGCTCAACAGCCCAGCGCAAATTCACCGCAGTCGGGCGCGCCCTGAGCAACAGGTCACAGCTCGCCTGTAACGCGGCGTCCGAGGCATGATGGCGCATCGACAGCGCCACGCCGTAAGCGGCCGTCACCCCGATCAACGGCGCGCCCCTCACCTGCATGGAGCGTATCGCATCTTCCGCATCGCGCAGCGTTGAAAGACGCAGCGCCACAAACTCGTGCGGCAGGCGGGTCTGGTCGATGATTTCAACCGCACCACCATCCAAAGACTGCCAGATAGTGCGATAAGGGATTTCGTTAATTTTCATTGTTTAACTCCAGCAATTATGCGAAAGACGCGGAGAAATACGACTAGCTACCAGCTACCAGCGGCTGATTTTAATCGCCCTCGAACTCGCACCAGGCAAACACCTTTTACCCCATCTTCTCCAGCCGTACCCACCAATGGACTAAGCCAACTCTTTAACCAGCTCCGGATGCTTATCCAATATCTTGAACAAATTAACGACGGCGCGCATGGGGACGGCTTCGCCGCGTTCGTAACGACTAAAGGCATTGTGTCCGCCGCCTGTGAGTTCTGCCGCTTGCTTCTGGGTCAGTTTCAATCGTTTTCTGGCATGGGCAAGCAACGCGGCATCTCGCGCTTTGGCTTTTTCGCCCAAGGTTTCAATCGCATTCCATACGCGATCCGAACTATCCTGATCGGTATATTCAATTTCGCCACACACGGGGCAATGCCAGCCAGCGACTTGAGATACAACGCATGATTCACCACGCGCTTCGACGGTGACATCTTTGGTTTGCAACTTCAATTGGGTGCCGTCATCACACTGTAAACAAAATTTGGTCATATCATTTTTCCTTAAACTGAATCACGACCGCGCCCGCCTGCAAGGTCAGTTTGATATAGGCAATTTTTCCGTTAGGGCAAGGTGCGTGATACACGTCTTGCCAAACCGTGTTGTCTGAGTGGGTTGTCATGCTTTTGTAAAACCGCGTGCTGGCTAAAGCTAAAACCACACCTATCGCTTCGAGGCGAGACAGCCCCATATTTTCCGCACCCCTTTGGGCGGTAAACGTAAATGAACGGCTACCCTCACGCAACACAATTGCTTGAAGCTCTTGCAGCGGGTAATGTGCCTTTAATTTTTCAATGCGCAGATAATACCCTTATAGGGTTTTAAAAGAAAATAAATTTGTTGCGCAAAAGCCTCGGTATGAAAAATCAATCCCCCTCGAACTCGCACAGCGCGAACACCTTCTGCCCCATTTTTTCCAGTCTCGCCCGGCCGCCGATGTCAGGCAAGTCGATCACGAAACAGCATTCGACCACGATACCGCCCATATCCTCGATCAGTCTGACCGCAGCCTCGGCCGTACCGCCGGTGGCGATCAGGTCGTCCACCAGCAACACGCGGTCGCCTTTTTGAATGGCATCTACATGAATCTCGATTCGGTCGCTGCCGTATTCGAGCTGATAGTCGCGCCCCACCGTCTCGGCGGGCAATTTGCCGCGCTTCCTGATCGGCACAAAACCCCGTTCCAGTTCGTAGGCAACAGGTGTGCCGACAATAAAGCCGCGCGACTCGATCCCTGCCACCTTGTCTATTCTGACATCCTTATAACGGTGGACGATTTCCTGAATGGTGGTGCGCAAACCTATCGGATCCTTGAGCAAGGTCGTGATGTCGCGGAACATGATGCCCTGGTGCGGGTAATGAGGAACGGTGCGGATGCGGGATTTTATAGGCATGGGGGATGTAATTGATAATTAAGTGGTAAGTAGTGAGTGGGAAGTAGGCAGTGGGAGTGTCAGCGGTTTTTCCACTTACCACTTCCGACTTGCCACTTTCTAGTTGCTAAGCATTCTGCCGGCCACAGCGGACAGTTTGTCGAGCATCAGGGCATCGCGCGATTCGGGCGCCGTGATGATGGCGTACTGCAAGGCGCTGCGGCAAGTGCAACCCTCGGCCTCCTCATCGCCGTGAACTGACGACGCCACTTCCTTCACCAGGGCGCGCGCCTTGTCGGCATTGGCCAGCAACACTTTGACGATCGCGTCCACCGTCACATTGTCGTGATCCGGATGCCAGCAGTCGAAATCCGTCACCATCGCGACCGTCGCATAGCAAATCTCGGCCTCGCGCGCCAGCTTGGCTTCGGGCATATTGGTCATGCCGATCACATCGCATTGCCACGAACGATACAACCGGGATTCAGCCAGGCTGGAAAACTGCATTCCTTCCATCACCAGATAAGTGCCGCCGCGCGCCACAGGAATATCCAGCTGCTCGGCCGCCGCAAACAGATGATCCCCCAGGCGACTGCATACCGGGTGCGCCATCGAAACATGGGCGACCAGCCCCGTGCCGAAAAAACTCTTCTCCCGGTCGAAAGTACGGTCGATGAATTGATCGACGATGACAAAGGTGCCGGGCGGCAAATCTTCACGCAGCGAGCCTACCGCGCTGACCGAGATGATGTCGGTCACCCCCAGCCGCTTCATCGCGTCGATATTGGCGCGAAAGTTGATATCCGAAGGTGAAATGCGGTGGCCTCTGCCGTGGCGCGGCAAAAACGCGATCGTCTGCCCGGCCAGCTCGCAAAGCAAAATCTCATCCGAAGGCTCGCCAAAGGCCGACTCCACTTTGACCCAGCGGGAATTTTCCATCCCCTCGATATGATATACGCCACTGCCGCCAATAATTCCCAACATACCTGAACCCTGTCTTTAAAATCGAAAAATTTTGTTAAACCACCACCGGCACGCGTGCCGTCACCGCGCACATCAGTTCATAAGCGATGGTCTCGGCTGACGCCGCCACCACTTCGACGGGCAAGCCCGCGCCCCATAACGTGACGACCGAGCCCGCGCAGGCTTTGGGGTACGCCGACAAATCGACACACAACATGTCCATCGAAACGCGCCCCAGCAACGTTGACGGATAACCATCCACCAGCACGGGCGTGCCGGTTGGCGCATGACGCGGATAGCCGTCCGCATAGCCGCAGGCCACGATGCCGATACGCATGGATCTGTCTGCACGAAACCTGCCGCCGTAGCCGACTTCATCGCCTGCGAGCAAATCCTGTGTGCCGATGATCCGGCTTTTGAGGGTCATCGCCGGTTTTAACCCCAGTTGCTGCGCGGTGGTATCGCTGAAGGGGGACGCGCCATATAACATGATGCCGGGGCGCACCCAGTCACCATGCGTTGCAGGATAACGCAGCAAGGCGGCCGAATTGGCCTGCGAACGCGCTACCCGATAATCGGCGGCCACCTCATTAAACACGGTGAGTTGTCCTGCGACCCCTCGCGCCTCGTCGGCACAGGCATGATGACTCATCAGGGTAATCTCGCGCACGGCGGCATGTCGGCGCAGCGCCTCCATGGCGCTGGCCAGAGCCAGGGGCGAAAAGCCCAGCCTGTGCATCCCGCTGTCGACTTTAAGCCAGACATCGAGAGCGGCGCGCTTAGGATAGGCGTCCAGCATCTTGATTTGCCATTCGCTGTGAATGACACAGGTCAGTTCATATTCGGCAACGAGTTCCAGATCGTCCTCGCTGAAAAAACCCTCCAGCAAAAGAACAGTCTGCCGGTATCCTGCCTCGCGCAGACGCACTGCATCCTGAATATCGAGCAGCGCAAATCCATCCGCATCACTGAGCGCTTCGGCCACACGCAACAGGCCATGACCATAACCATTCGCCTTGATAACGGCCATGATGCGCGCGGATGTGCTGCGGCGCGCGACATGCAGATTATTCTCAAGGGCATTTTGATCGATATAAACTTGTATGGGACGAGGCATGAATCTTGATGTCAGGAGAGGCCGGGAATGACGTAATGATAGCAGGGGCAGTGCTTTCATGATATAAAACGAACTGATAAAAAATACCTCCGTTGAATGAATATCGGTTTCTACATCATCCTCGCCGCGCAATTCACCTCTGCGCTTGCCGACAATGCGTTGCTGTTCGCCGCCATCGCCTTATTAAAGGAGTTGCACGCGCCCGGCTGGCACACGCCGGTACTGCAAGAAGCCTTTGTTTTTTCCTATATCGTATTGGCTCCGTTTGTCGGCGCTTTCGCAGATTCGCTGCCCAAGGGGCGGGTGATGTTTGTCAGCAACAACATCAAAATACTGGGCTGCATCGCCATGCTGCTGGGCGTCAATCCGCTGCTGGCCTACGGCCTGGTGGGTCTGGGCGCTGCGGCTTATTCGCCTGCCAAATACGGCATACTGACCGAATATCTGCCGCCTGAAAAACTGGTGCTGGCCAACAGCTGGATGGAAGGCTTGACCGTGTTAGCCATCGTACTGGGCGCTGTCGTCGGCGGTTTGCTGATCAGCCCGAAGATTGCCGCCCCGCTGCTGCTGCTGTGGGATGTTCCCGCCCTCAATACCGGTATCGACACGGCGCCTGAACTGGCACTGTCCATCATCGTGTTCATCTACTTTGCCGCAGCCCTGTTTAACCTGTACATACCGCGCGTCGAACTCGACCATAAGCCACTGAGCCGAAATCCGATGTTTTTGCTCAGCGAGTTCTGGCACAATTTCAAACTGTTGTGGAAAGATCCCTTGGGACAGGTCTCGCTTGCCGTCACCACCTTGTTCTGGGGCACCGGTGCGACACTGCGCCTGATCGTTCTGGGCTGGGCGGCCGTCGCGCTGCACTATGACATGGCCAGCGCCGCCCAACTGACCGCCTGGGTCGCCATCGGCATTGCCATCGGTTCGGTCCTGGCCGCAAAATTCGTCAGGCTGGAGAACTCGGTCAAAGTGCTGCCCATCGGCATCGCCATGGGACTGGTGGTCTTGCTGATGATTCCTGTGACCAACAGCGTGCTGGCTATTTTCCTGTTGATTGCCATCGGGGCGATGGGCGGCTATTTCGTGGTCCCGATGAATGCGCTGTTGCAACATCGCGGCCACCTGCTGATGGGCGCGGGCAGCTCTATCGCGGTGCAGAATTTCAACGAAAACCTGAGCATCTTCGCCATGCTGGCGCTGTATGCCGTGATGGAAAAGCTGGAACTGTCCATCTATTTCATCATCCTGATCTTCGGCCTGATGCTCTCGGGCATTATGGCCGCGCTCTACAAACGACACGGCCACGACCAGGATTCGGGAAAGATTTAGCAGGCTGCTGAAAAACGTTATGAGCGATGCGCAGGCAAGGAAAAAAGCGACGAAAAAGCGGAGGTTACATGTGGTAAATGAGCATTTCGAGTCACTTTTTGACGCAGTATCGGCAAGCGTAATAGTTTTGCAGCAGCCTGTTAGCGTAACGCCCTCATGCATATACTCCGCACGGGCATAGCGGCTTTGTGACAAACGGTAACACTTAACCGTTCGTCCTGAGCTTGTCGAAGGACAGTAGTTTAGCCATTCATGGTTCAACAGGCTCACCACGAACGGCTTAACAAAAAAGCTCAATTTATGAACGTTTGCAGTATAGCTTGCGAGAACAGGATTCCTCGCTCTGCGGGATTTCAAAGGGCATGCTGTTCACTCCGCGTACCGCACACCACCCACCCTCTGGTCACCAACTTTTTCAGAAGATCCCCCTCATGATTGAAGATCGTTTAGTCAACATAGAAACAAAAATTTCCTTCCAGGAAGACCTGGTAGAGGAGCTGAATAAAGTTGTCTATCAGCAGCAGCAAAAGCTAAGCCAGCTCGAAGCGATCTGCACATCGCTCGCAAGACACATCCAATCGCTGGCAGAAGCGGGAAATGAGAGCAAGCCTGCAAACGAAATGCCGCCTCACTATTAGCGTCTGATGTTACTGCGTCACATCAGTCGTGTATATAAATCAACTTCGCCGGGGGCAGCCCTGTCTGCCGACAGGCAGGCCGACTGCTGGCGACTTTCTTTTGAGTCGCCAAAAGAAATGCGACCCCGGCTTGCCGTCCCCGCCTGTCGGCCTTAAGCAGTGCAGGCGGGGATGTCCTAGACAGTCAGCAAACAACGGGGCTGCGGAACTCGCACGCTGCAAAGGAAAGTGGCTACGAGAGGCGATGGTGCAGGGACTGAGCGTACGCAAGGCGGCGACAGATGCGGCATCAACACCAGCCCTAAGTGGCGACGTCGTTTTCTGTGTGCACAGATAATGCGGCGATCTTGTTCAAATGAGCCGTGTCGTCGAAGCGAATGAAATATTCTTTCTCGAATCATTCAAAGGGTAACGTCGGTTTTCAGCGAAAAAAATTCGGTCAACCGTTGTAAATAAGCCTGACTAATCAGAATGTAGCCATGCGACTGGTGTCCTCGAGTGGAATCGAACCACTAATTGCCCCTTAGGAGGGGGCGGTTATATCCATTTAACTACGAGGACAGCGGACGCTATTCTACCGGAAATGCGCTGTAATCAAAAGCCCCACACTGGTATCATGCGCACCTTCTGCGAATTCCTGTGAAAAAGAGGCTAAAATGAAGTGGTTCGCAATTGCAGCCGCAATGATTATTATCTCGGCACTGTTTGTCGCGCGCGCGGCGCGCGCGGGCGATCTGCCCGAACTGGGCAGCCCTGCACCTGACTTCATGCTGCCTGACCAGCACGGGGTACAGCACGCCTTGCATGAGTATCGCGGCAAATGGCTGGTATTATATTTTTACCCGAAAGACGACACCCCGGGCTGCACACAGGAAGCCTGTGCATTTCGCGATGATTTGCATCAGCTGACCGAAATGGGCGCACAAGTGATAGGCGTGAGCGTGGACGATCGCGACAGTCATGCAAAATTTGCACAAAAGTATCATTTGCCGTTTCCGTTGCTGGCGGACAAGAGCGGCGAAATTGCCGACAGCTATGGCGCCTTGTTGAATCTTGGCATCATAAAGCTGGCACGGAGATTTACCTTTTTAATTGATCCCGAAGGCAAGATTCGCCGCGAGTATCTGAGCGTGGACACATCGAACCATTCCAAAGAAATTATCGAAGACTTGAAGCAAATAACAAAAAAGGAGAAACAATAATGCTGGCTCGTATCAATCTGTTCATGGCATGGTTCCTGATTCCGCAGACACTGGCAATGGGCTTTGTGGCCGTAGTGGGGCGTATCCTGCTCGAACTGCTGGGTGTCAACACGCATGAAGGCGATATCCCGGGCAGACTGGTGGGCGCAGTGCTGTTGTTTGGCATCGTCTACCTGATCATGCATTTCCGGGGTTCTTTGCCGCCTGAAGGCAAGCCCGCAGGAAAGGGCTATCAGTTCGGTCAACGCCTGGTGCTGGCGGCAAACTGCCTGGCATCCTTGTTTTGTCTTTATCAGTTCAGTCAATTTTTGATTGAAAATCACGACGTAAGACTGGTGCTGAACGGTTTTACCGACGCGTTCGGCTACTGGGTGATGGCGCTGTGGGTCATAGGCTTCTCCTTCCTCTATCAATCTTCATTACCTCAATCCTTGATCCTCGATCCTACAAAATAATGCCATTTATCACACTAGACAAAGCCAGCCTGGCCTTCGGTCACGTAGCACTGCTCGACCATGCCGATTTTCAACTCGATGAAGGAGAGCGCGTAGGACTGATCGGTCGCAACGGCGGCGGAAAATCGAGCATGATGCGCGTACTGGCAGGACAAGGCACGCTCGATGACGGGCTGGTGTGGCGCCAGCCTTCCGCGCGTATTTGTTTCGTCAGCCAGGAACCTGTGCTCGATCCTGAAGACAGCGTATTTGATGCCGTGGCAAAGGGACTGGGCAATCTGCAAAAACTGCTGCACGATTATCACCATGTCTCGCACCAGTTAGGCGAGCCGGACGCGGATTTCGACAAACTGCTAGAAGAGATGCAGCACTTGCAGACCCAGCTCGAAGCGCAGGACGGCTGGTCGGTACAGGCCAGAATCGAGACGGCCATCGCCAAACTGGACCTGGATCCTGACCGTCTGGTAGGCAATCTATCAGGCGGACAACGTAAACGCGTGGCGCTCGCGCAAGCGCTGGTCGCAGAGCCCGATGTACTGATTCTGGACGAGCCGACCAACCATCTGGATTTTTCCTCTATCGACTGGCTCGAAGGCCTGCTCAATAATTTTGTCGGCAGCGTGTTGTTCGTCACCCATGACAGACGTTTTCTGGATAACGTCGCCACGCGTATCGTCGAACTTGATCGCGGCAAACTGGCAGGCTTCCCCGGCAACTTCACCGCCTATCTTGCGCTAAAAGAACGCATGCTGGCCGATGAAGCGGTGGTGAATGCCAAATTCGACAAGGTGCTGGCTCAGGAAGAGGTGTGGATACGCCAGGGCGTCAAGGCGCGTCGCACCCGCAACGAGGGGCGCGTGCTGCGTCTGGAACAACTGCGCCGCGATCGTTCGGCTCGCCGCGAGAAAGTCGGCAAAGTCGAGATGACCGTGGATACGGGTGAGCGTTCAGGCAAGCTGGTCGCAGAACTGTCCAATGTCAGCAAGGCTTACGGCGGCCGCACGCTGATCAACGATTTTTCCTGCCGCATCCAGCGCGGCGACAAGATCGGTCTGTTAGGCCCCAACGGCGCGGGCAAGAGCACGCTGCTCAAGATCATTCTGGGTGATATTGAGCCTGATTCAGGCCAGGTGAAGCTGGGTACCAAGATGACAGTCGCCTATTTCGATCAGCTGCGCGAGCAGCTCGATGAAAACATGACACTGGCCGATACCATCAGTCAGGGAGCTGATTTCGTGGAAATCGGCGGACAGCAAAAACATGTCATCAGTTATCTGGGCGACTTCCTGTTCCCGCCGGAGCGCGCAAGATCCCCGGTCAAAAGCTGTTCGGGCGGCGAGCGCAACCGGCTGCTGTTAGCACGCCTGTTTACGCAACCGGCCAACGTGCTGGTGCTAGATGAACCGACCAATGATCTGGACATCGAAACGCTGGAACTGCTCGAAGAGCTGCTCGCGCAATACGACGGTACTTTGTTTCTGGTCAGCCATGACCGCGCCTTCCTCGACAACGTCGTCACCCAGGTGATCGCCTTCGAAGGCGACGGGAAACTGGTCGAATACGTAGGCGGTTACGAGGACTGGGTGCGTGTACAAAAATATCAGGCCGCGGCGGCACTAGCCAAACCGGCCGTGTCCCCCCCTCCTCGCCCGGCAGTTCAGCCCGCTGAAAAACCGAAAGTTTCCTCCAAACTCAGTTACAAGGAAACACAGGAACTGGAAGCTTTGCCCGGGCGCATCGAAGCGCTGGAAAAGGAGCAGATCGACATCAATGCCCATCTGGCGGACGGCACGATATTCCGCAACGATGCACGCCGCGCCAAGCAGTTGCAGGCGCGCAACGAGGCCATCGAAGCCGAAGTGCTGGCGATCATGACACGCTGGGAAGAACTGGAAAAGCGCAGCTAACAATTTGGCATTAATAACCAATAAGTTATTAATGCCGAAATGACGACAGCGGCTGTAACGAGCAAAATACAACCTTTTCCTACGTTGCTGCGTTTCTTGAAAAAATTACAACTTTCCGTTCTAGATTGTGTATATTACTTGCTCATTAAGCGGCTAACTTCCAAGACTAAAGGAATTTTGTGTTAAGAAACCTGACAATTCATGGATTCAAGTCTATACGCCAAAAAACAGAGATTGAGTTTGGGAAAGTTAATCTCTTTATTGGTGGCAATGGCGTAGGGAAATCGAACGTTTTAGAAGCGCTAGGAATGCTTAGCGCTTGCTTTGGGGCTGACATTACAGCAAACGAACTGCAAAAAAAGGGCGTTCGTCTGTCTGTTCCTACGTTATTTAAATCTGCATTTAAAAACTCCGATCTTAGAATTAATTTTGATCTTAATGCAAAATGGGACCACAACGTCGAATATGATGTATCAATTTCAGCAAGTGAAAATTCTGAGGAGTTAAATTTTTTTTCCGAACATTTATGTGTAAATGGAGAAAAAATTATAGGTCGAAGCAATCATGGTTTTTCTGTAAAAGGCGGGATTGATAAACGACTTATAAAGGACTTAAAAAAAACCAGAGGACTATGGGATCGATTTCAGGACATTATTCCACCCTCTCCCGATTTAGAAAACCAACTCAATACGCTTGCAAAATTTGCAATTTATTCCCCACAAACGGCATTTCTGCGTGGCACTGATATAGAAGCCAACCCTGTCAAACCACTTGGTTTAAATGGTGGAGGATTGGCTAATGCTGCAAATGCGCTAATGTTATTTTTGGATAGCTTAAAAAAAGACCCAGTTCGAACTAAGTTGCTCATAGAAGTTATTGACGTTGTATGGACTCCTGGCTGGACAGACAAAATTGATGTGAACAAAAGAGATCCATCTCTTGTTTCTTCTCAGGTTAAAACGCAGGATGCAACTTTATATTTCAGAGATAAACATATGAATATAAAAAGAAACCATCTATCTGCCTACGACAGCTCAGAAGGAACACTCTATCTGCTTTTTGTTGCAGTACTGCTATTACATCCAGAAGCGCCAAAAATCTTTGCCTTGGATAACATTGATAATGCGTTGAATCCGTCTATCACGAAAAAACTACTAGAAACTATAATCAAGACTGCATGTAATGACGAATTTCGTTCTAACAACATAGGTCCTGAACAGGTTTTTTTAACCAGCCACAACCCTACCTCATTGGATGCCTTTGATATTTTCGAGGACGACCAAAGAATATTTGTAGTGTCGCGTGACAAGCAAGATGGTTCCACAAAAATTGACCGTCTCCAACCCCCAAAAAACACAACCAAAGCGGACTGGATCAAGGCTGCAGGCGGAAAAAATCTTTCTGAACTTTGGATTGAAGGGAAGATAAAAGGGGCTCTCGGGATATGAGACGAGTAACTATCCGAGTCGTATCCGAAGGCCCAACGGATCAACTCGTAATAAAAGAACTTGTAAATGCATATTTGGCAACACAACCACAGGTCGACTTTGATCTTGACTTAATAGATGAACAACCAACATCAGACAGGACATCAAGGACAGGTTCCACAGAAGGCGGATGGGAGATGGTATACAAGTGGTGCTTGTCAAACCCGCCGCATGAAAGGGAGGCGAGATTTTTTGGCAACGGTTTGTTCGCCAACAATATGGATACGGTATCGTGTGATGCCTTGCTCATCAACATGGATTCAGACATCTGTGAAAAAATTTCAGACAAAACCGATGTATTTCCTGTTCCTTCCATAGACGCGACATCAATTGAGCGCGGTGCTTTTATCAAGAGCGTAATTGAAAGCTGGCTATTTCCAAATCAGGCACCAGTAGACAAAAAGCATATTATTGCCCCAGCAGTAGAAGCCATTGAGGCATGGTTAGTGGCGGGTCTTTCGGATGCGGATCATGACCCGGAATCGAACCATGATATCCAGAAGCGCTTGGCTGAACTAGATCACATTGTTGTTAAGAATATTCCTCCCCCAAAGACTGTAAAGCGTCCTAAAAAAACAAAATCGAACTACATAAAAATTCTGAATATTGCAACGCAAAATGTTCAGCGAATTGCGGATAGATGCCCTCATTTCAAAGCAATGATTGATGAAATATTTCATACTGTAAAGCCTGCCTAACAGTCGATATCATCAAAGCGCGTCCTCAAAAAAATTTTGGTATGGCAGAACAAATTGATTATTGGCAATTTGTTTAACAACCTACGAAATACCATATGGCGGATTCAGGTTCGAATTACAGATAGCCAATCAATTCTTATTTTGTTGATACACGCCATTAACACCCTCTTCCCCTGTGCGCCGCCGAAGATAGTTCGCAAACAGCGGTGATTTTAGGCGAGCACTGTTTGAGCACGTGGACACGAAGCGGATCGTGCGAGTTGCGCAGCCCCGCTTGTTTGCAAACTATCGAGGGAACGCCGTACTCGCAAGGGGGTATCCCCGCCATGTTCCCGCTGCTGCGCAGCGACCACAGCGAGACAGGCGCGGCAAACCGGGGCGGAGTTTCTTAGGTCACTTTCTTTGTCCGCGCAAAGAAAGTGACTAGCCGCCGGGCTACCCCGGCAGACGCCAAGCGAAATAATCTATGCAGAGTGCACTCCGAACAATGCCTCCCACAACTCCCGGCAGGCTCGCGTGTCGATTTGCTCCTGTGCCACGCGGCAAGAAGACGCGTCGTTCAGCCGCATGCGATGCTGAGTCTGGCGCAAAGTCCGGTACAGTACACGCGTCTGTTCTGCCAGATCAGCGTCGATCAGCCCCAGTCCTGCCGCCATTTTCAGCAAGGCCAGATTGCCGACATTCGCCGTGAATTCGGGATATTGATGCGCATGAGCTAACACCAGATATTGCACCATGAACTCGATATCCACCATGCCGCCGCTGTCATGTTTGATGTCAAACAACTCGCTGTGATTGGGATGGCCGTCGTGCATTTTCTGGCGCATGGCAACGATTTCGTCGCGCAATCGACCGATGTCACGCGGCATGGACAACACCTGCTGGCGTATGCGTTCAAATGAAGACCCGACAGCGCTGTCCCCCGCACTGAAACGGGCGCGGGAGAGAGCCTGGTGTTCCCATACCCAGGCCTGGCTTTGCTGGTATTCGGCAAAGGCGTCGATCGAACTCACCAGCAAGCCACTGGCGCCATTCGGGCGCAGCCTCAAATCAGTTTCATACAGGCGTCCGGTGGCCGTGTAGCTGCCCAGCATGGCATTGATGCTCTTGGCCAGGCGCGCGTAATTTTCCTGTGCGTCAGGATGATCGTCGTCATAGAGAAAAATAACGTCCAGATCGGAGACATAACCCATCTCCCTGCCACCTAGTTTGCCATAGCTGATGATGGCAAAGCGCGCCTGGTCACAGTGTCGTTTGCGCGCCGTCGACCAGCACAGCGATAAAACATGACGCAACATCAGGTCGGCCAGGTCGCTTAAATGATCGCTCAGTTGTTCCAGCGGCAACAAGCCTTGCAAATCCATCGCCAGCAGATAAAACACCTGCTCCTGCTGGACATGATGCAACACTTCGAGCTGGGGTTCGACGTCGCTGCCGCAGCCCGCCAGGCGCGCCTGCAAGTCGCTATCAATTTCCGGCCAGAGAGGCGGCTGATACATCTCGCGCGCGTCGAGCAGTTCATCGAACAGCGCCGGATGCCGCGACAAATAAGCTGCCGCCCAGCTGCTGGCCGAGAGCAGCCTGGTCAATCGCGCCAGCGCCTGGGGATATTCGGCGAGAAAAGCCATGTAGGCCGAACGGCGGCTGATGGCGTCAACCAGTGTCAGTAAACGGGATAAGGTCACGCCAGGATCGCTGTATTGACCGCTCAAAACGATGAATTGCGGGATCAGTCTGTCCATTCTTTGTCGACCGTGCTCGGATAACTGGCGGTAGCGCGCACTGCCGCGCAATTGCAACAGGCGCTGTGCGCTCTCAAGTGCCGTGCGATAACCCAGCTTTTCCAGCCCCTGCACCAGCTCGTCGACGGCGATATCCTCGCGCCACAACGAACTTTGCACCTGTGCAGGTTCGCCAAAAATCTGATCGAACTGAGCGGACACCCGCGCCCGGTGACCGTCCAGCACCTCGCAGAGCGCGGCATAATCGGCATAATCCATGGCCTCGGCAATGATTTGTCTGTCTTCGTCTTTTTCCGGCAGCTCCTGGGTCTGCTGATCGTCCAGATATTGCAGCCTGTGCTCTAAATTGCGCAGAAAAATATAGGCAGCATCCAGATCGGCTACGACATTTTCAGCCAGATGCCCGATTTTTCCCAGCAGTTTGAGCACTTGCTGCGTGGGCAGAATGCGCAACCTCTCGTTCTGTCCGCCGCGTATCAGCTGAAACACCTGGGCTGTGAATTCGATCTCGCGGATGCCACCTGGCCCCAGTTTGATATTGTCCTGACGGTCGCGGCGCAGCACTTCCTGACGGATTTGCGCATGCAGTTTGCGCATCGAGTCGATCGCGCCGAAGTCGAGGTATTTGCGATACACAAAAGGCTGATAGAGCCGGTTTAATTCGGCGATATCAGGGCTGTTCTCCGGCGCGATGACGCGCGCCTTGATCCAGGCATAACGCTCCCACTCGCGCCCCTGAGCGACCAGATATTCTTCCAGCGCGGCAAAGCTCATGACCAGCGAGCCGCTGTCGCCATAGGGGCGCAGTCGCATGTCCACACGAAACACATAACCGTCCCGGGTGGCCTCGTTGATGATGTTGATCAGGCGGCGACCCAGACGGGTGAAAAACTCATGATTGCCCAACGCGCGGGCGCCGTTGGTCTGACCGTCTTCCGCATACACAAAAATAAGGTCGATATCGGAGGACACATTCAACTCCCCTCCGCCCAATTTGCCCATGCCGATAATCAGCAACGCCTGTTCAGTGTTGCTGTCCTCGCCGATCGGAGAGCCAAATTGCGCCCGCATGACCGACATCAGGCAGGCTTGCGCCCGCTGTACCACAATTTCCGCAAGCGCGGTCATGGCCTGCATCACCTCGTTCAAATCGCCCAGGCCATTCAAGTCACGCAGAATCAGTTTAACCATCACCTGCTTGCGCAAGCTGCGCACCGCACGAGATAACAAGGCTTCATCACAAAGCGCCCCCCCCCCTTCTTTAGCAGTTTCCGGGAAAGCCTGAATAAAGTGCTGCTGCAACAAGCGGTCAATTTCAACCCGGTCGCACCGCGCCGTATAATTTTCCTCCAGCCATTGCAACATCACAGGGTCAGCTTCCAGCACGCGGCGGGCGTAACGGCTGCATCGCATGGTTTTTTGTAACATATCGGAAAAGCTCATCTGCTGCGAGTTTTTAGTATTCATGGGCGTATCACCGGCCTGATAAGTTAGAATGCACTCTACCAGCCGTGAGTAGTCAGTGGCAAGTGGCGGCACGGCCCCATGATTACGACGCAACGACTCACCACTTACAACCAACCACTTTCGATTCATGTTGAATTCTCTCCCCGCACGCCTGTTATGGCACAGTTTTAACTGGTTGACGCGCATGACGATCGTTGTATCGGCGGTAACGGCTGTGCTGTGCGCTGTCATCATCATGATACTGCGCTACTGGCTTTTGCCGGAAATCGAGCAATTCCACGGCAAAATCAGCGCCGCTCTGACCTCGGCGATGGGCAACCCGGTGAGCATAGGCAAGATCAAAGGGGATTGGGACGGCCTGCATCCGCACCTGAATTTCACCGACGTGCGCATTCTGGATGCACTGGGAAAACCCGCGCTGGTCTTGCCGCGCATCGATGCCAGCGTATCGTGGCTGTCGCTGCTTGCCGCCGAATTGCGTCTGTCCAGCCTTGAAATCGACCGTCCCGAACTGCTCATCCGCCAAGATACGCAGGGGCGTATTTTTATCGGCAGCGTTGCCATGAAATCCGAAGGCTCGAACAACGACCTGGCAAACTGGTTGCTGCACCAGTCGCACATGGCCGTGCACAATGCCGTGATCGTCTGGCTCGACGAACAGCACGGCGCGCCACCGCTGGTGCTGGACCGGGTCAATCTGCGCATAGAGAGCCTGTTCGACCACCATCAATTCGCGCTGCTGGCTGTGCCGCCCATCGAATTATCGAGCCCGCTGGACGTGCGGGGTGATTTTCATGGCAGCCGTTTTGATGAACCGGACAAATGGAATGGGCAACTTTTTACCCAGCTCGATTACAGCAATATACTGGCATGGCGTCCCTGGATAAAACTGCCCGATGAATTAAGTCGCGGACAGGGAGCCTTTCGCAGCTGGCTGGGGGTGACGAACGGCAAAATCAGCCAGTTCACCGCCGATCTGGTGTTACACGATGTCGCGACCCGCCTGGCTGACAATGTACCCGAGATGGATGTACATTTTTTACGCGGGCGCGCCGCCTGGAAAACCGTGGAAGATGGCTGGGAGGTATCCACCCGAAAACTGAGCATGCGACTGCACAACGGCGTCAGGCTGCAACCCACTGATTTTTATTTGCGATTGGTTCAGGAGGGTCAAAAACATCCTGCCGGCGGGGAGCTGCGCGCCAACACCCTGCAACTGGAAAGTCTGGTCAGTCTGGCAAACTTTTTGCCGCTGGATGCAAAACTGCGCACACAATTAAATTCCTACGCCCCGCGTGGCCACGTCTCAAATCTCGACATGGAATGGCAAGGCTCCCCCGACAAACTGCTGGGATACAAAATTTTTGGGCAGTTTGACAAACTGGCGTTACAGCAAGCAGGCTCCATGCCCGGTTTCTCCGGCTTATCGGTGACAGTTGACGGCAACGAAGCGCAAGGGCATCTCAATATCAACACACGCAATCTGACCCTGGAGGCACCGGGAGTCATGCGCGAACCCCTGCTGTTCAGCACCCTGACAGGACAGGTCAGCTGGCAACGCGAAAAGGGTGAATTGAAGATCCGGGCGGATAACGTTGCCCTGGCCAACGATGATCTGGCAGGAAATCTTTACGGAAACTTCCATACACAGCCAGGTACGCTGGGCGTACTCGACCTGACCGCGAGCCTCACGCGCGGCGACATCAAACATGCCGCCCGCTACACCCCGCTCGTCGCCCTGGACAAAAAGGATAACGACTGGCTCAACGATGCGTTATTGTCCGGACACACCGAAGATTTTCGCCTCCGTCTCAAGGGGAATCTGAGCGACTTCCCGCTGGACGGCACAACGGACACCTCCCTTGAGATAGGTGCACATGCAGAAGATGTGAGCATGAAATTTGCCCGCGACTGGCCTGTCATCGAAAAACTATCCGGTGAATTTAGCATACATAACAACAAGCTTGAGGTAGATGCGCCGACAGCGTCCATACTGGGCGCGCGCATCAGCCATCTGTCCATCATTCAGCCTGACATGTCAGACGCCGACCCGAGGCTTCAAATCAAGGGGGAAGCGGATGCTGCAAACAACATCTTTTTGCAATTTATCCAGCAAAGCCCGGTACGTGGCTATATCAACGGCTTTACCGACGGCATAAGCGGCAGCGGCAGCGGACATCTGAACCTGTCGGCACAGATTCCATTGCTGTCGAGCAAGCCTGCGAAAATATCAGGGCTGTTGCGTGTCCAGGCTAGCGATATCGATATGGGGCCAGGCGTGCCCCTGTTGCGCAATACCACGGGCGAATTATCCTTCAGTGAATCAGCGATGAAGGCTGTCAATGTCACATCAGATATTTTGGGAGGCCCGGCACACCTGGATTTGCAGACCGCAGCAGGAGGGGTGGTGCAGGCCAGTTTACAGGGGAGCACGACCATGGACGGATTACGCAAGAGCGTGTCACATCCGCTGCTTGACCGCCTGCAAGGCGGGACGACATGGGATGCGAACATCAGCGTGGTGAACAAGACCGCTCAGCTGACCGTCAACTCCAGCCTGGAGGGAATCAGCTCCAGCCTGCCCGCCCCCTTCACCAAGAGCGCTGCTGAAAGCTGGCCTTTGCACATCGAAAAGCACCCTCTTGATGCGCCGCAGGAATTAATCAGCGCGCGACTTGGAAAAGTCCTTAGCGTAAAGGTGCTGCGCAATGCTGAAAATGGCGTAAACGTCATCAGTCGCGGCGTCATCCGTTTTGGCGAGCCGGAGAATGATACGCTGCCTGACAAGAATGGCATCTGGCTGACAGGCCGCCTGCCCGTCTTGTCGCTGCGCGGCTGGGAGGGCGTGAGCGGCGGTGCAGGACAATCTTTGCCGATTGCCGGGGCGAACCTGCATATCGACAAGGTCACAGGCTCGGGGTTTAACCTTAACAACCTGCAAATTAACGCTCAAAGGCGCGGGGACGGGCTGAGCGCACAATTATCCAGTCCGGCGGTGGGCGGTGAGGTAGTATGGCAACCCAATGGCTACAACGGGACGGGCAAGCTTTCCGTAAAGTTGCAAAACCTGTACTGGACAGAGGCCGCAGCCTTGCCCGAAATCCAGGCCAAAACGGTGACGGGCGATGCTCGTCCGAACGATCTGCCCGCGCTGGACATTACTGTCGATGACGTGCTGTTCAAGGGTAAAAAAATCGGACATCTTGAAATGCAAGGTTATCCTGAAGGAAAAAACTGGCGATTGCGCCACCTGCACATCACCAACCCGGACGGCAGCGTAACCGGGGATGGTTTGTGGCAGGGGGAAAAGGCCAACACCCAGGTCAATCTGCTGCTGGAAATCAGCAATGCGGGCAATATTCTGGCCCGCTCGGGCTACCCTAACACGGTCAAAAACGGCAGCGGCAAACTGGCAGCCCGCATGGCGTGGGATGGATCGCCCGACGAGTTCAATTATTCCTCGCTCAGTGGTACACTCAAACTTGACACGGGCAAGGGCCAGTTCCTCAAGATGGACCCGGGATTTGGCAAGCTGCTGGGCATTTTAAGTTTGCAGGCGCTGCCCAAACGCATCACGCTGGATTTTACGGATGTGTTCAGTGACGGTTTTGAATTCGACCATATAAACGGCAATGCCGCCATCCATCGCGGCGTGATGCAGACACAGGATCTGTTCATAGACGGCTCTTCCGCAAAGGTCGCAATGAAAGGGCTCGTCAACCTGAACGATGAAACGCAAAATCTGCATGTTGAAATTTTGCCTACCTTAGGCTCCAGCGTCTCCATGCTGAGCACCTTCGCGGCAGGGCCGGTGATCGGCCTGGGGACACTGATCGTCAGCAAGATACTGGGCAATCCGCTCGATAATTTGATGTCATTTGCATACAATGTCAGCGGGACATGGAGCAACCCGAGCGTCATCAAGGTAGGAGAGAAGCCCGTCAAAGTCCAGACCCTGCCGAAAACGCCTTAAACCACACAGGAAAACACTATGCCAGACGGAAAGACCACGCCCGCTATCATCGCCGCCGATTCCAACGTATTCAAGGTGGCCGCCATTCAAATGGCCTCCGGCCCCAATGTGGCGGGCAACCTGAGCGAGGCGCGCCGCCTGATCGCTCGCGCCGCCGAACAGGGCGCAAAGCTGGTCGTTTTACCGGAGTTTTTTGCCATCATGGGCATGACCGACCAGGATAAACTGGGCGTTTGCGAGTCGGCAGGTTCAGGGCCGATACAGGACTTTCTGAGCGAGGCGGCACGGACACACGGGGTATGGCTGATCGGCGGCTCCATCCCTAGGACTTCAGGTTCGGCGGACAAGGTATTCAACACATGTATGGTCTTCGACGACCAGGGCATGGAGGTTGCGCATTACGACAAGATCCACCTGTTCAGTTTATCTTTGGGAAATGAGCATTACGACGAAGCCCAAACCATAGCGTCTGGCGACAAGATCGTTGTATTTGACAGTCCGTTCGGTCGCATAGGACTGGGCATCTGTTACGACCTGCGATTCCCGGAGCTGTTCCGCGCCATGAAAAATGTGGACATTATCGCCCTGCCCGCAGCGTTTACCGAAACCACGGGTAAAATGCACTGGGAAACACTGATCCGCGCCCGCGCCATCGAAAATCTGGCTTATGTCATCGCCTCAGCCCAGGGCGGCTATCACGTCAACGGACGCGAGACCCACGGCAACAGCATGATCGTCGATCCCTGGGGGCGCGTGCTGGACAGATTGCCGCGCGGTTCGGGTGTCGTGATCGCAGAAGTCAGCCGCCCCTATCAGGCGAGCCTGCGCAGCAGCCTGCCCGCTCTCCACCACCGGACGATGCATAATTGCTAATTACGGGTAAGCGGTCAGTAGCGAGTGGGAAGTAAAGAACCTGCGCCCCTACTCACCACTATCCACTTACCACTCACGACTTTACAAAAATATGACCCTATCCGCCTCACCCGACACACTGTTTTCCACCGCGCAGCAGGTCCTGCTCGCGCCTTATTTAATTGAAACGCTACAGATTGAGCAGGTGTTTAACACCATGCTGGCTCATCGCCTCGACTATGCCGATTTGTATTTCCAGTACAGCCGCGCCGAGAGCTGGTCGCTCGAAGAGGGCATCGTAAAATCCGGCAGCTTCGGCATCGATCAGGGGGTCGGGGTGCGGGCGGTGAGCGGAGAGAAAACCGCGTTCGCCTATTCCGATGACATCAGCCTGAATGCACTGCAAAGTGCGGCCAGCGCCACCCGCGCCATCGCAGCCAGCGGCGGCACCCAGCGCATACCGATGTTGCATAAAGGATCTCGTCGCGACATTTATTTGCCGGACGATCCGATCGCAAGCTTAAAGGATGCCGCCAAGGTCGCCCTGTTAGAACGTATCGAAGGCTATGCGCGCGCGCTTGACCCGCGTGTCGTTCAGGTCATGGCGGGGCTGGCCGGCGAATATGAAGTCGTCATGGTCGCGCGCAGCGACGGCCTGATGAATGCCGACATCCGCCCCTTGGTCCGACTGTCGATCACCGTGATTATCGAAAGCGGCGGCCGACGCGAACAAGGTTCAGCCGGCGGGGGGGGCCGCTTCGATTACGCTTATTTCGACGATGCGATGCTGCATAAATATGCGGCGCTGGCCGTGCATCAGGCGGTGGTCAATCTGGATGCCAAACCCGCCCCGGCCGGCAACATGACGGTAGTGCTGGGCAACGGCTGGCCCGGCATCCTGTTGCACGAGGCCATCGGGCACGGACTCGAAGGCGACTTCAATCGCAAGGGCAGCTCGGCCTTCTCGGGGCGCGTGGGCGAACGCGTCGCATCCAAAGGCGTGACCGTGGTGGATGACGGCACACTGGCATCGCGTCGCGGCTCGATGCAGATGGACGACGAGGGCAACCCGACCCAGTGCACCACGCTGATCGAAGATGGCATACTCAAAGGATATTTGCAGGACAGCCTGAATGCGCGCCTGATGGGGGTTCCCGTAACGGGCAACGCCCGCCGCGAATCCTATGCGCACATTCCTATGCCTCGCATGACCAACACCTACATGCTGGCCGGCGACAAGGATCCTCTGGAAATCATCGCATCCGTCAAACACGGCCTGTACGCGGTGAATTTCGCCGGCGGACAGGTTGACATCACCAGCGGAAAATTCGTATTCACCACCGCTGAGGCCTATATGATCGAAGACGGCAAGATTACCCACCCTGTCAAGGGCGCGACCCTGATAGGCAACGGGCCTGACGTGCTCACCCGCATCTCGATGATAGGCAACGACATGGCGCTGGACTCAGGCGTTGGCACCTGTGGCAAGGAAGGGCAAAGCGTACCGGTCGGCGTCGGACAACCTACTGTCAAGATAGATGGACTGACGGTCGGCGGCACGATTTAACAACTATTTTTTTTGAATGATTAAAGGACTTCCCCCATGAATGCACCCGTTTCCCTGAGAGACATTCCAGCCACCAACATTTTTCGCCGTGGCGATGTGTTTGTGCTGTTCGGCGAACTGTTTGGCAGAGGGTATGCCAATGGTCTGATCAATGAAGCGCGCAAGGCGGGGATGACCATCATCGGCATCACCGTGGGTCGTCGCGATGAGAACAATGCCCTGCGCCCGCTCAATGACGAAGAACTCGCCGTGGCTGAAGCGAACCTGGGCGGTCGCATCATCAATGTGCCGCTGATGGCAGGATTCGATCTGGATGCGCCGACAGGCGAGGCGACCCCGACCGACCTGCTGGCCGGCATGACGCTGAAAAGCTGGCAAAGCGACAAGCTCGACTGGGAACACATCGAAAAATGTCGCGAAGTGGGTATTGCGCGTTTCCGTGATTCCCTCGCCCTTGTGATGACCGAACTCGATGGCATGATCCCGGATGGTGCCAACGCTTTCTTCGCCCATACCATGGCAGGTGGCATCCCCAAGGTAAAGGTGTTTTTAGCCATCGCCAACCGAATCTACAAGGGTCGCGGGGAGCGTTTCATGTCCTCGCGCGCCCTGTTGGACAGCGATCTTGGCCGTCTTATCCTGATGAATTTCGACGAAGTCACCGCCAATACCTTTCAGTATCTGATCGAGGGCAGCGCCAAAATACGCGCAAGGCTGGCGGCCACTGGCGGCCAGGTACGCTACACCGCCTACGGCTATCACGGCACGGAGATTCTCATCGACGACAAGTATCAGTGGCAAACTTACAGCAACTACACGCAAGGCCGTGCAAAGATGCGTCTGGAGTCCGTTGCCCAAACCGCGTGGGATCAGGGAATCAAGGCCACGGTTTACAACTGCCCGGAGATTCGCACCAATTCGTCCGATATCTTTGCAGGGGTTGAACTCTCCTTGTTCCCGCTGCTCTTAGCGCTCAGGCGCGAAAATGGCGGCGCCTGGGCAGAAGCACAGTGGCAGGCATGTAGGCCGTTATTGACGGACGGAATCACGCCGGAGGCTCTGCTGGAGAAAATCGAGCATTACAATACCAGCCAGGTAATGGCCAAATTCCGCAACTTTGATGCCTGGCCGATGGACAACTCCGAAGAACTGGCAGAACTGATGATAGGCACCTCGGACGAAATCATGCAGATGCATCGTAACCGGACTGAACTTATCGCAGGATTGTTGAGCGCACTGGTGCTGGAAGGCACAGGTCCTTTGATGTTCTTTGAAACATCAAACCCTGCGGCTCCCGTGCTATGGCTCAATCACGACATCATCGCCCGCCAGCTCAATTTAATGCACAAGGATTAACAAGCTTTCATCCCCGCCGGTCTGACAAACCGGTGGCTTTGTTGCTTCAGATGATTTTTCCCAAAGGAGATACAATGTTGTTCAAAAAATTACAGCTTGGTTTAGCCGTTGTTATCATCTCGCTGGGCAGTGCATTTGCCGCTGACAATGACTTTGGTCAATGCCGCGAGGTATTTGCCCACGGCACCCCGCCCGTCATGAAACACAGTGACGGATTGCAGCCGCGCGCGCTTTGTTTCAGTGCGTTTGCGGTGATGCACTCAGGCAAGAGTCACACGCCGATTTTCGTCGCCGAACGGCTCAATAATGCCGTCCTGCTCGAAGCGCCCAAACACCAGAGAACCAACAAGTTTTATTCTGACGCCAGGTTGCCAAAAGCCGAACGCGCCGAGCTCGATGATTATCACGGCTCAGGCTTCGATCGCGGCCACATGGCACCGGCCGGCGACATGGCCACCGAAGAATCCATGGCGCAAAGTTTCTCACTGGCAAATATGGTGCCTCAAAGTTCGGCCAATAACCGGGGCGCCTGGGGGCGCATAGAGAAAGCGACCCGCAAATACGTGATGCGTGCGTCAGGCGATGTGTACGTGATTACCGGCCCCGTGTATGACGGCACCCCACCTGTCATAGGCCCCAACCGGGTATGGGTGCCACAGCACTTGTTCAAGCTGGTATATGATCCCTCGAACAACCGCACCTGGGTGAACTGGCTGGACAACACGGATGACGCAAAACCCGGCGCTCCGATCAGTTACGAAGAACTGGTCAAACGCACCGGCATCGAGTTCCTGCCCAGAAAAACCTGATGCACGTAGTGCTCAGCTGACCGGTTTTCCATAGGTGGTAAAGCGTTTTTGCGCATCCTGAAACTCGTCAGCGCTCAGCAGGACCGGTTCGCCCACCTGCAAGGCGCGCAGATAGAGTTCGCTCAGATTCTCCACTTCGACCGTTTTTCTGAAAGCGTCGCCAAACCCTGAGGGCGTGATCAAAAAACCCTCGCCGTATCGCACACTGAGATTGCCTGACGTGCCATGACTGAGCCCCAGCACATCCAGCTTTTTTGTTATGCGCACCAGATCGGCGCGCAGTTTGTCAGCAGTCATTTCATATCCTCTTTGATCAAGTTTTTACCGGCCTTCAGCTCGGTGTATTCAGGCGCGATGAGTTCGCCTCCCCTCCTCTGCGCTAAACCCGCCCCTTCAGGACGGGCACACAGCTTTTTAGACCTTTACCATGCACCGAGGTGTTGCAGTTGGTTATTGAGCGCGCCCCTTCTTAAAATCATCGACTGAAAGCTTGGCAAAAGTGGGCGTCCATTCCATTACAAAATGCAGGACACCCTCGAGCTCGGGGTAAAACACAGTTACCCATGCGTTGATGGGCGCCCGCGTGATTTTTTCAGCTATCCGGCCTGTTGGCAAGCGGGTGCGCGAAGCCAATTAGCTGATACCGCCCTGAGTTGAGCGATGCCTGTTGTAGTCGTAATACAGCTGCGTTAACTTTTCTGCGTTTTAAGAAAGTCTGGAATATCAGACTGATTGCACTCATCGACAGGCGGAACGTCATGGGTCACGACCCATTCCGACTCAACTTTTCCATTGTTCACTGCAATGAACCGGTCGGATTCATACACAGTGTCGAATCCAGACAGCCCCCGTTTTAACCGCTTGCCCATTGGGATGCGCAATGTTCCGGTGAACCACTCAGCAAAAACCGCTCCTTCTGAATCCGGGAACACATGTCGGACAGAGAATGAGGATCTGTCATCAAACTGCCCGTTGATTCCGACCAGGTAAAGCATGTTGTCGCAAATTTCCCATTGACCTGTGTAGCCTCTTTCCAGCGCAGTGTTTCCTCGCAGGCCATATCGGCTATCGCGCGAGCCTGAATATTGCTCAAGTGGCAAAGAGCAAAGCGGCAATTTCTCGCCGCGTAAAACGAGTATTTCAGTAAATTGTAGTGACATTACCCCCCCGTAAAATACGGAATTCAAATCTTCGATCCTTGTATGGCCTGTCGCGACTGACAGTGAGCCGCAGCAGGCATGGAACAATGATGCGGCCAATATGAGACAGATAGTGTCGCGCCAGGCAATTGATCTCCCCCCCCCCTGAATTTTTACATCCCCCCGCTTGAGACACTAAATGTCGCATAGGGCTGTGACAATCATTGCGTTGCAAATCGATCTTTAACAATTCGTAATTAATCTGCATGGTGACACTCATGCACCGTGCCGTATTACGCCTGACCAACAGGCATTGTCACATCTTCAGCATTTCTACGAGCAGTAAATGATCGATTTTAATTCAGGGGGGCAGAATGATCACTATCACCACAGAGAACGCACAATCCGTCCACTTCAACCGCTATCACCATCAAAGTAATATCTGGTCGCTCCGCCTGTTGTTATCCCTGAGAAACGAAGCCGTAGAGGAGGCATGGGAAAATCTTATTGAAGCCAACTTGCCCGACGTCGACAATGAACTGACTCTTCTTGAATATGAACTTAAAGACAAGGTCGCATCGCGAGAGCAAAAGTTGCGATATGCCGGAAAAAAAACAGATCGCATTAGCGATGAGCAATGGACTGCTCAAATGCGTTCTGCCGTGCAGGCAATCTGGCAGGAGAGGCTCGCATTTTATGAAAAAAATGAAGCCGATATCTGTAACTGTACAATTTATAGAAATGTTGAAATGCTTGGTGACTTCATTTCCCTCAACAAGGTTGAGAGGGCGTTGCTGTTGTTTGCAGTCATGGTTCGTTCCTTCACGCCATTAAACAAGTACCTCAAGGAATTCAAACTGGACAGCTCATTCGAAGAACCGTCTGATGCTCTAATTCTGGTCATCTCCACAATCGCCACGATGCTCAATCGTACCGTTGAAGAAATATCTGACGCAACCTGGAAAACAGGAAAGCTGTATCGGGTATGCGGACTGACGTTACTGAATGACATGCCACTCGACGAAAACATGGCTAATATTTTTGAGGTCCAGTTTTACATTGAATCATTGCTGATTCAGCCGCATAAAAATCGCGATGCTTTGATCGGCAAAGTCTTGCAGAAAACGCAGCCTCCCAAGCTCAATGTTTCCGATTTTGCACATGCAACCAGGCACGTCGGGATTCTTGAAAACTACCTGTCCGGGGCTTTGGCGAAGCGGGAAAAGGGCGTGAATATCCTGATCCACGGCAAACCTGGAACAGGAAAAACCGAGTTGGCTGGCGCGCTTGCGAAGCAAATCAATGCAAAGCTCTTTGCAGTTCCTTGTACAAGGCGAAATGGCTTACAAATGGAGCGACAAGATCGTTTCGCCGCATATAAACTGTGCCAGTCAATGGCATCAGGCCAGGAGAAATGCATCATCCTGTTCGACGAAGTAGAGGATGTATTTATCAGCAACTACAAGGAGTCCTCCGGGAAAGCGTGGGTCAATTCAATGCTTGAAAATAACCCTGCCCCCGCCATCTGGCTGACCAACGATATCGACGATATCGACCAAGCCTACTTGCGACGATTCGATTATGTGCTTGAAATGCCGGAAGTCTCGAATGAAGTCAGACACGCCGTGGCTAAACGCTATTTCGACGGAATGGGGGTGGAGCCTGCATGGCTTAAAAATATCGCTATGCAGGACGGTATCAGCCCGGCGCAGATCGAAAAAGCTGCGCGCGTGGTGAGTCTGGCTCAAGGAGATAATCATCTGTTCGATTCAGCGAAAATTGCCGAAACCGTACTTGAGTGCAGCGTTCGCGCGACAGGTGGCAAGGTGTCACTTGGAAAAAAAACTTCCATGCCGGGTTACGACCTTGCCTGTCTTAACACCAGCATGGACGTGAGCGGAATTATCGACGGTTTGAAGAATCACCCTGTAGCGACGTTTTGCTTCTACGGCGCCCCGGGGACGGGCAAGACTGCATTAGCCAAACACATGGCGGATCGTCTTGGCAAAAAACTACTGGTTAAGCGCGCTTCGGACATTTTTGGCGCTTATCTTGGCGAATCCGAGAAACATATTGCCAGCATGTTCCGACAGGCGACGGAACAGGATGCCGTTCTGGTGCTGGATGAGGCGGATAGCTTTTTGTCGGATCGGCGTGGAGCTACCCGCTCATGGGAGGTTTCCATCGTGAATGAAATACTCACCTGGATGGAAGATTTTGAGGGCATCTTTGTTTGTACCACCAACCTGATGGAAAAGATCGATCAGGCCGCACTCCGCCGCTTTGCATTCAAGGTGCGGTTCGACTTCCTCAAGCCGGAACAGAAATGCACCTTGTTCAAACAGGAGCTGCGACGGCTGAATCCTCAAGGAGCAGAAGCTAATGATGCTATTCTGCGCCGGGTGGAATCCTTGCCATCACTGGCGCCGGGGGATTTTGCGGCTGTATCCCGGCAGCGCGCCGTTTTGGGCATTGCGCCCAGCGCGACCGATCTGTTTGTCGCACTCGAAGCCGAGTGCAAGGCAAAGGGCGCGATGCCGACAAAAATTGGGTTTTAAGATTAGCCAGTGAGCAACGTGATCGGTTTACAAGGAGAGCTATATGAGCATTAAAAACTATGACATCAATGAACATATGCATCGATTTTCTGCCTGGGCAGCAGCGAGAGCCGCGATGACTTCAAAAAAATGCAGGTTCACCGTCAAGCAGGGTGTAGAGATCCTGGAAGCCGCCGGTCTGGATGCAAACTATACCTTTGACCGATTAGATAAAGCATTGGAATCAAAATCCTTCGACACCCTACATTCTGAATTACGCGAAAAAGCGGTTAGATTTGCAATTCATGAGAAAAAATTGGACGCATTTACTCACGGTGTAGCCGCGAAACTGATTAATATATATTTCAAAGCCAAGTTTGGTTCAGTAACCGGCACAGTAACCGGCAGTATTCACCCGCCTATTGATCGTATTTTGCTCGATGGCTTAATCCAGCACAGCAAAGCATCACCTACAGATATTGCCGTCTGGAAGAACGTCAATGCGAAATGGGGGGGCTGGTCCGGACTGAACTCTCTTCAGTATCAAGATGTGATCAATTCCATTCGAAGATACTGCAATGGTCAGCCACTCTGGATGGTTGAATCATTCTGGGCGGGCCATCAGGATAATTGATCTATCCGCGCCATTTCGAAAAGTCGCTACGGCTGTTCGGATGTCCTCCCACAGCCGACTATGATTCAGCTTGTGACGCATGGTACTGGTCATAATCCTGGTACTGCCTGCAATCTCTCCAAAAAAGTTCAAACGAACCTCCGCGACCGTAAAACGACTTCAGGATTTCGACTCGGGTTTGGTCTTTATCCTCTGTGTCGGGATCATAGACGGCATCCCGATACAGGGAAATCACCGTATCCGCATACCATTCAAGACCATCAGCGCTGGCTACGTCAGACAGCATCACATGTTTATCTTTGCGATGCTCGACGTCTCTGGAAGCACCTGCCAATGCGATGACCGGGATTCCATTATCGCGGGCGATACGAAAAATGTCTTCAGACATATTGCTGAAGTGACGACCTATGGCGCTGTCCGTATTTCCACGATCGGGAATATTGTCCACCACGATCAGGCCGGGCGCATGATCGGATTCACATAACCATTCCGCTTCTTTGCGAATCACACACGGGTCTGCACTGCTGTCATTGATGATGAGAGGCGACTTGGCGATTTTCTGTGCCGCTTCAGTAAAGGATTGCCACTCTTGCTCGTCGAGTTCATTCTGCCACATTTTATGCAAGTCGAGCTGCGCGGCGTAACCCGTCATGTTTCTCAGCAAAAAAGTGCGGCTCGTTCCCGTGGAGAAATAGGCGACCGGTTTATTCAATTCACAGGCTATGTGCAGCGCAATCTGCCATACGAATTGGCGTTTGCCCATGCTCGGGCGAGCCGCGACAACGATCAACTCGCCGGGGTGGAAGCCGTCTATCCTCTCGTCCAGATCTTTGAAACCGCTTGAAAGTCCCACCGGTGAAGGAGTTGCACCATTTGTGTCGCGAATTTTTTCAAGGCGCGGCAGCAGTTCGTTCATTATCTGTGCGCTGGAAAATGAGCCGCTGCATAAATCCCCATTGTCATGATGCCTGACACAAACAGCTTTTTTGTTTTTCATCTCGCAGCACTTTCAGGGTTGTTACCGGGTAGCATACATTCTCTGTATATTTCGCGACAACTATTGTCATCATGTGAGCCTTTGTTCAAGGTCACTTCAGGCCATATCGCCTGGCCAGTATGGTGATCTCTTCTGCAAATTCTGCGCGGAGAAATCCAGGTTCAATAATTTCCGCACTTTTCCCCATCGAACGCAACCATTGTCGCAATTCGAAGGTGTTGGGTGCATCCTCAACTGTCAGTATGAAAGCCTCTCCATCCTGCGACAGAGTTTGCCGGGTCGAAATGGGAGATTCGGCTACGCTGACGGTTGCCATTCCGTTCAAGCGAAGTTTGAGCGACAGCGTCGGGGTTTGGCCTATCTGGAAGCCAAATTTCTCATCTGCATAGCGCTTCAGATTAAAACCCTGCGGATGAATGAATTGTTCCTCTGTATTTTTTTCTGCGCCTCGAATGCGATGCAGGGCAAAGTATCTCAATTCTCCAGTCTGGTTCTTGGCCGCGACCAGATAGACCAGGTGATCCCGTATTACCAATCCCAGCGGGCTGATCAGGTAGGCTTCGGCTTTTTTTGCGTCCCGCTTGAGATAGAGTATCTTCAGTGATAATTCGCGCAACGTTGCCTGATAGACTTCATCCTGAATAAGCTGATCGACATTTGGCGGCTGCCTTGGCAAGCCGAGCGGCCGCACATGGATTTTCTCCGCCCATCTCGCGGATACGCCTTCTCTGCCGGAAAGTTTTTTCCCCGAGTCTTCAAACCACGGATTGATTGCATTCACAGTTTCCGGAGGCAACAGCGGCCGCAGAAATGCTTTTACCAGCTGGAACGACAGCGCGGTGTGTTCATCCATGTGTGGAAACATTCTGGGGGGCGCGTCAGACTTGTAGCTCCAAAAGTTGGTTCGGCCTTGTTGTTTGCATTCGAGCCCGAACTTAACCTCCAGTTTTGGCAGGTCGCGCTGGATAGTGCGCTTGTCTATTGAATAACCTTGCCCCGCCAATTCGTTCATGATTTGCTCGACCGATATGCCATAGGGTGATCGTGGAATCGCTTCGAGCATCGCCAAATAGCGCAGGCTGGTTCCATCAATCGAGTCGCCTTTTTTTCTGGTTTTTTTCCTGGTTGCCGGAGAGTCCTGCATCTGTTGGCCTTTCTGTATGAACTGCGTGATTACGTGCATCATAACCCGTGCCGCTAGGATGCGTTGAACTCGACTCGGGTCATTTGTTTGACGTCATCGGTGCGCGCTGACGTCGTACTGCAACGGCATTCCTTTGTCACCGGACTTCAGACCTGCGACAAACTGACACTCTCGAAACAGGCTGTCCGCGCCGATGATTTCAGGCTGTATCTCGGATAGTATGCTTGTCGCTGTACAGCGCCACAGGCACGCCGTATGCCAGGATATGGTCGTAGTACGTGCATGTAGCCCAGCGTAGTTTCGGTCGGGGCAAAGCGTAACTGCGTGAGTTATCCTGTTGCATCATCAATGAATACCAGCAGCGTGCAATAGTCGCCGCGCCCTTCAAACCAGTCGTGAGGGCTGCCGTCTATCTGGATCAGTTCGCCAAACCGCGCGCGTCGCGCGCGCATCGGGTGAGCGCATACCGTGCCGCCTTTCTTCGGGCGCCAATAGCCCGCTTTGATCATGAGCTGTCGAATACTCTCGACGGACAACTGCACGCCATGTATCTCAGACAGTTTCTCGCAAGCCAGTGTCGGTCCGATGTCACGGTAATGCGTACCGATGAGGTCAATGGCCGTCGCGCGGATGGTTTCACTGAGCCGCCGGTTTGATGCTCTGCCGCGCTTCTTGCTGACCAGTCCAGCCAGACCTGCTGCCTGATAGCGCTTGGTCAGGCGACGCACTTGGCGGGTAGTGATACCCAGTCGCGTCCCCGCTTCCTGCTGGCTGATTTTATGCTCTTTCAGCAGCTCCAATACTTGAGCTTGCTTCGCTTCTTTTTGGCTCATGAGTTTGTCCATTTTCAATATGTCCGCCACTGTTTTTAACAGGGGTGATTTTAATCACCAGCGGACATTTCTACTTGGGAGAAAGCGGACATTACTACTTGGGGCTAACAGCTGCCCCCGGCGAAGTTGATTTTGATACACGACTGATGTTACCTTGTCACTTCAGTCGTGTAACTTTGCGCAGCTGCATGCAGATGAATGCCGGATGATTTTTTCTGCCTTAATCGCTCAGATATTTTAATAATTGTTTAACAGTGAAAGTATATGATGGAATCCACACGGGTAGTTAAAGCCCTGGCAGCGCTTGCGCAATCCACACGCCTGGGGGTTTATCGTTTGTTAGTCGCTGCCGGACCGGAAGGAATCGCGGCAGGACAAATCGCTGAAAGTCTTGGTGTCTCCCCTGCGACGCTTTCTTTTCATTTTAAAACGCTCAGCCATGCCGGACTGATTGAAAGCAGACAGGAAGGGCGCTTCGTCTTCTATTTCGCCAATTTTGAGGTGATGAATGACATGGTGGCTTACTTGACGGAAAACTGTTGCGGCGGGAATGCAGAGACTTGCAGGCCCGCAACTAAATGTAAATAATTAAAAAAGGAAAACGAAGTGAGCGAAAAACAATACAACGTGCTGGTGTTGTGTACCGGCAATTCCGCGCGCAGCATTCTGGGAGAAGTTCTGTTCAATACCTTGGGCAAGGGCAGGTTCAAGGCATTTAGTGCTGGTAGTCGGCCTGCCGGCATCGTTAATCCGGGGGCATTGGAATGGCTGAAGGCGCATGATCACAGCACCGAGGGTCTGCGCAGCAAGAGCTGGGATGAGTTCGCGCTACCGGGTGCGCCTGAATTTGATTTCATCTTTACCGTTTGCGACAACGCCGCAGGAGAAGCTTGCCCGCTGTGGCTGGGTAAGCCTGCTACCGCGCACTGGGGTATCCCTGATCCGGCACATGTCGAAGGCGTTGATGCTCGTCGTGCGGCATTCAAGAAAGCCGCCGAGCAATTGGCGCGACGTATCCAGTTGTTTCTTAGCCTGCCCATCGATAAACTGGACAAACTTACATTGAAAGAAAAACTGTCTGAAATCGGGCGTATTCAGGACTAAGGAGGCGATCATGAGCAAGATAGAGGTGTTCGACCCCGCCATGTGTTGCAGCAGTGGCGTATGCGGCACGGACGTAGACCAGCAACTGGTGACCTTTTCCGCAGACGTGGAATGGGCAAGGCAGCAAGGCGCACAGATTGAACGCTTCAACCTTGCCCAGCAGCAGATGGACTTCGCGAATAACCCATTGGTGCGTAGCTTTTTGGAGCGCTCCGGTGAAAAAGCGCTGCCATTGATTCTGGTAGATGGCGAGATTGCTCTGGCCGGGCGTTATCCGAACAGAGTCGAGCTGTCCCGCTGGGCAGGAGTCCGTCACACCCCCATTGAAATCAAGTCGGCTGGCGGATGCTGCCCTGGCGGCAGTTGTTCTTGAGCGGGCATGGCGAGCAGCCGTCCCTGATTATGAAACTCACCATGCCCGCCCCCCTTTCCATATCCCCCTCGCTACGCTCTCCCCCTCATACCCGAAGAGCAAGGGGCAAGGGCGAACGAACGCTTACGCGTGCATCACGTTAATGGAGCTTTAATATGAAATTTATTGACCAGCCGCCCCGCTTCCTGTTCTTCACCGGTAAAGGAGGCGTAGGAAAAACCTCGATTGCCTGCGCTAGCGCAATTCAACTGGCCAAAGCCGGTAAACGCGTGCTGCTGGTCAGTACCGATCCTGCGTCCAATGTAGGTCAGGTATTCGGGATTGCGATAGGCGATCACATCACCGCTATTCCTGCCGTGCCGAATCTGGCTGCGCTGGAAATTGATCCGCAAGCCGCAGCTCAAGGCTATCGCGACCGCATCGTAGGCCCGGTGCGCGGCTTGCTGCCTGACTCGGTAATAAAGGGCATAGAAGAGCAACTCTCTGGTGCCTGCACCACGGAAATCGCTGCATTCGACGAATTCACTTCGCTGTTGATTGATTCCGCACTGACTGAAAATTACGACCACATCATTTTCGACACAGCCCCTACCGGGCATACCATCCGTCTGTTGCAACTGCCGGGCGCATGGAGTGGCTTTCTCGAAGAAGGCAAAGGCGATGCTTCGTGTCTTGGCCCCCTGGCCGGTCTGGAAAAACAACGGGAGCAATACAAAGCCGCTGTCGATGCGCTATCAGACGGCCGTCGTACCCGCCTGATTCTGGTCGCCCGAGCCCAGCAGGCGACCTTGCGCGAAGTAGCGCGCACCCATGAAGAACTTGGAGCCATAGGATTGAAGGAGCAGTTCCTGGTCATCAACGGCATTATTCCCGGAGTTGAAACTGCACATGACCCGTTAGCTGCCGCGATTTACGAACGCGAACAAGCGGCTCTCGGCGCGATTCCCGATGTATTGAAAGCGCTGCCATGTGATTGGGCCATGCTCAAACCATTCAATCTTGTCGGGCTGGACGCATTGCACCAATTGCTGGTGGATACACCACCTCAAGCCACTATCAATGTGGCTGTGCCCATTGAGCTGGATGAACCCTGCCTTGCAGAACTGGTGGATGGTATCGCGGCCGACGGGCATGGATTGGTGATGCTGATGGGTAAGGGTGGAGTCGGAAAAACCACGCTGGCGGCGGCTATCGCCGTGGAGCTGGCGCATCGCGGGTTGCCGGTACATCTTACGACGTCCGACCCGGCGGCACATCTGGCAGAAACACTGAGCGGCTCCCTGGACAATCTGACGGTCAGTCGCATCGACCCGAATGCTGAGACTGAACGCTATCGCCGGCATGTGCTGGACAGCAAAGGCGCGCAACTTGATGCACAAGGCCGCGCGCTACTGGAAGAAGATTTGCGCTCGCCCTGTACCGAAGAAATCGCCGTATTTCAGGCGTTTTCCCGCATCATCCGTGAAGCCGGCAAGAAGTTTGTGGTGATGGATACGGCACCCACCGGACACACCCTGCTGCTGCTGGATGCAACCGGCGCATATCACCGCGAAGTGACTCGCCAGATGGATGAAAAAATAAAGCACTTCACCACCCCGATGATGCAATTGCAAGATAGCAAGCAGACCAAAGTATTGATCGCCACCTTGGCAGAAACGACCCCGGTAATGGAGGCCGCCAATTTGCAAGCCGATTTGCGCCGGGCCTGTATCGAACCTTGGGCATGGATCATCAATTCAAGCGTTGCGGCAGCGGCAACAAAATCCCCACTGCTGCGTCAGCGAGCTGCCAATGAGCTGCGAGAGATCAATGCGGTTGCCGGCAAGCATGCACAGCGTTACGCGGTGGTGCCGCTACTCAGGGAAGAGCCGGTTGGCATAACCGCGTTGTTGAAATTGACAAGGACAAAAACATGAGCATTTTTGAACGCTACCTCACGCTATGGGTGTTTCTGTGCATCATCGCAGGCGTGGTGCTGGGTCAGGCCATCCCCGCACCGTTTCACTGGCTGGGCACGCTGGAAGTCGCCCGGGTCAACCTCCCCGTGGGCCTGTTAATCTGGGTGATGATCATCCCCATGCTGCTGCGCATCGACTTCGGCGCACTGCATGAGGTGGGTAAACATTGGCGCGGCATCGGTGTCACGCTGTTCATCAACTGGGCGGTAAAACCATTCTCGATGGCGCTACTGGGCTGGATTTTTATCCGGCACCTGTTCACACCGTATCTGCCCGCAGAACAATTGGATAGTTACGTAGCGGGCCTGATCTTGTTGGCGGCAGCGCCTTGTACCGCAATGGTGTTCGTATGGAGTCGCCTCGTGAACGGCGAGCCGCTGTTCACCCTGAGTCAGGTCGCGCTCAACGATACCATCATGGTGTTCGCCTTCGCCCCGCTGGTGGCATTACTACTGGGGCTTTCTTCCATCATCGTGCCATGGAATACCTTGCTGGTATCGGTGCTGCTCTACATCGTCATTCCCGTCATAATTTCGCAACTGCTACGCAAGCTGTTGCTCAAAAAAGGGCAGGCAGCTTTTGAACTGACTTTAGCTAAGATCGGGCCGTGGTCGATCGCGGCACTCCTGCTCACGCTGGTGTTGTTGTTCGCCTTCCAGGGCAAGGCTATCGTCGAGCAGCCTCTCATCATCCTGATGCTGGCCGTGCCGATTACCATTCAGGTGTATTTCAATTCCGGGCTGGCCTACTGGCTCAATCGGCGCGTGGGCGAAGCGCACTGTGTCGCCGGGCCATCCGCTTTGATCGGAGCATCCAACTTCTTCGAACTCGCGGTCGCCGCCGCCATCAGCCTGTTCGGCTTCGAG
The DNA here is from genome assembly GCA_028707275.1 of Gallionella sp. Classification (GTDB taxonomy): domain Bacteria; phylum Pseudomonadota; class Gammaproteobacteria; order Burkholderiales; family Gallionellaceae; genus Gallionella. The sequence goes on from JAQTUP010000007.1 coordinate 94,006, forward strand.
TCTGGCGCGGCGCTGGCCACCGTCGTCGGCGTATTGATCGAAGTGCCGGTGATGCTCTCCGTGGTGTATATCGTAAATCGCAGCCAGAAGTGGTACGAGCACGATTCCCCGACGCCGAAGTAACGATAAATATGGATCACGATCACGCCAAAGCCGGGCATACCGGTCACGATCACCACCACGCTGCCGCTGGTACTACGCTGATGTTGGCCATGCTGCTGACGCTGGGGTACGCCGCTGTGGAAGCTAGTATGGGCTTGTGGGCCGGTTCGCTGGCGCTGGTGGCCGATGCCGGTCACATGGTCAACGATGCTGCGGCATTGTTGCTGGCCGTCGGCGCGGCCTGGCTGAGTCGGCGACCGTCTTCCCCGCGCCACAGCTACGGCCTGGGTCGCGCCGAATTCATCGCCGCCCTCATCAACAGTCTGAGCTTGCTGGCACTGGTCGCCTGGCTGGTGGTGACGGCTATCGAACGCCTGCAAGCGCCGCAACCGGTAATGGGCGAGACGGTCACGGTCACCGCCGCCATCGGTCTTGCCATCAACCTGCTGGTAGCGTGGCTGTTGGCGCGCGGGGAGAAGAACCTCAACACGCGCGCAGCACTTATGCATGTGCTGGGCGATCTGCTGGGATCCGTGGCGGCATTGCTCTCCGGCCTGGTCATCTCCTGCACCGGCTGGATGCCGATCGATCCCATCCTGTCACTGGTCATCGGCGCGCTGATCCTGGTCTCCAGCCTGCGCCTGCTGCGAGAGGTGTTACACGGTTTAATGGAAGGCGCGCCGTTCAGCATCGATCCCGAAACAGTGGGCCAGGAATTGGCCGCCGTGCCGGGCGTGGCGTCTGTGCACGACCTGCATATCTGGGCGGTGAAATCGGATGAACCCCTGCTCACAGCGCACCTGGTGGTGGAGAACATGGCACACTGGGAACAGGTGATGACGGCAAGTCACGCGCTCCTGCTGGCACGCTTCCACATCCACCATGCAACCTTGCAACCGGAACCAATGACGCGCAGCGTACAATGGCGCGACAGGCGGGTTCGTGTCTGAGCACGGAGCAGAACTCAGCTGACAGGTTTTCCATAGGTGGTAAAGCGTTTTTGCGCATCCTGAAACTCGTCAGCGCTCAGCAAAACCGGCTCGCCTGCCTGCAAGGCGCGCAGGTAGAGTTCGCTCAGATTCTCCACTTCGACCGTTTTCCTGAAAGCATCCTCAAGATCCAGACCGGCCGCGATCATCCCGTGATTCGCCAGCAGGCAGGCGTCTCTTTCCTTCATCGCGAGCAAGGCGTTGTCGGATAAGGCTTGCGTGCCGAAGGTGGCGTAGCTTGCACAGCGCAGGCTATCTCCCCCCAGCAAGGCCAGCATGTAGTGAAACGGCGGAATATCTCGCCTCAGACAGGCAAGGGTCGTCGCCGCCGTGGCATGAGTATGGATAATCGCGCCCAATTCGCTGCGCTGCGCGTAGATGTCGCGATGAAACAGCCATTCACTGGACGGCTGCCAGCGCCCCTGCGACTCGCCTGACAGATGCACGAACACGATATCGTCCGGGCTCAGCCCCTCGGCGCCAAAACCTGAGGGCGTGATCAAAAAACCCTCGCCGTATCGCACACTGAGATTGCCTGACGTGCCATGGCTGAGTCCCAGCACATCCAGTTTTTTTGTTATGCGCACCAGATCGGCGCGCAGTTTGTCAGCCGTCATTTCATATCCTCCTCGATCAAGTTTTCGCAGGCCTGCGCAGCAACCAGAACACCCGGCATGTTCATTGTGCCAAATCATTTGCGAATCTGTGCCAAATCGCGCGCCGCCTGACAACCCCAAGATTGCGCCCTGCCGGGCGCACCAATAAAAAAGGGCCGGGCATTTCTGCCTGACCCTTTATTATTACATCCGAAACTGGTGCGCCCGGAGCGATTCGAACGCCCGACCCCTTGGTTCGTAGCCAAGTACTCTATCCAGCTGAGCTACGGGCGCATGGTGAAGCAACTAAGCCGCGCATTATAGCGAAATATTCATCGCGCGTCATGTTATTTTTTGCCTGATCCGCGCATCTATCACAAAGACACACGCATCGTTAATGCCAGGTAAAACTTTTTAAAAGAAAAAAGGATCAGGCTTTTGACCTGACCCTTTGAATCTATGGTGCGCCCGGAGCGATTCGAACGCCCGACCCCTTGGTTCGTAGCCAAGTACTCTATCCAGCTGAGCTACGGGCGCATGGTGCAACAACAACGCTTGCAATTGTAACACAAAATACATGTCACGCAAGTACCTTGGCGGAGAAGGAGGGATTCGAACCCTCGATCCAGGTTATCCCCGGATGCTCCCTTAGCAGGGGAGTGCCTTCGACCACTCGGCCACCTCTCCGAAGGCCGCGCATAATAAGGTTTAATGCGCGGTCTGTCAAACTATTTCTTAAACTTCTTCCTTGTCCAGATCGAACGCCTTGTGCAGTACACGCACGGCCAGCTCCAGATACTTCTCGTCGATCACCACGGAAATCTTGATCTCGGACGTGGAGATCATCTGAATGTTGATACCCTCTTCGGCCAGAGTGCGGAACATACGGCTGGCGATGCCCACGTGCGAGCGCATGCCCACGCCCACCACCGAAACTTTCGCCGCCTTGTTGTCGCCAATGACCTTCCGTGCGCCGATGTGCGGCAACACCTGGTTATTGAGAATGTCTATCGTCTTGTTGAAATCGTTGCGATGCACGGTAAAGGAAAAATCCGTCGTGCCATCCACGCCAACATTCTGGATGATCATATCCACGTCGATATTGGCGTCGGAAACAGGCCCCAGAATCTGGTAGGCGATACCGGGTTTATCAGGCACGCCCAATACGTTCACTTTGGCTTCGTCGCGGTTAAATGCGATCCCGGAAATAATGGCTTGTTCCATTTTGTCTTCATCCTCAAAAGTAATCAGTGTGCCCTCGCCCTCTTCCTCGAAGCTGGACAACACGCGCAACTTGACCTTGTATTTACCGGCGAATTCCACTGAGCGAATTTGCAGCACCTTGGAACCCAAACTGGCCATCTCCAGCATTTCCTCAAAGGTAATGCTCTTCAAACGACGCGCCTCGGGCACCATGCGCGGATCCGTGGTGTAGACGCCGTCCACATCGGTATAAATCTGGCATTCGTCGGCACGCAGCGCGGCCGCTATCGCAACACCCGTGGTGTCAGAGCCGCCACGCCCGAGCGTCGTGATATTGCCATCCTTGTCCATCCCCTGAAAACCTGCCACCACCACCACGCAGTCATTGGCAAGATCAGCGCGTATATGCTGCTCATCTATGCTGACAATGCGCGCCTTGGTATGCGCATCGTCGGTCAGTATCTTGACCTGACCGCCCGTGTAGCTTTTGGCATTCACGCCCAGCTCCTTGAGCGCCATCGCCAGCAGCGCGATCGTCACCTGCTCGCCTGTGGAGATGATCACATCCAGCTCGCGAGGATCAGGGTTTTCCTGAATGTCACGGGCAAGAGCGATCAGGCGATTGGTCTCGCCGCTCATGGCGGAGAGCACCACCACCACCTGGTGACCTAGCGCCTTGAATTTTGCGACACGCCGTGCCACATTCTTGATGCGCTCTGTTGTGCCGACTGATGTACCACCGTACTTTTGTACTATGAGTGCCACGATATATGTTCCGACTTAAAAAGTGGCGAGATTTTAGCTCAACTGACCAAAAAAAACGAGGCCAGATGAGCAAACCGCCCGACTGCGCTGATTTACACCCGCCTGGGGGTGTTAAACTTGGCGCATCCGCAAAGAGATAAACCCCATGACACAGATCACGCCACGCACCATTCCGCCCGAAGCGCAGCAACATCTGCTGGCCGAAGGCTATTCACCTGCCATGGCGAAAATCTTCGCCTCTCGCGGCGTCACCGCCAGCGCGCAGCTGGACACCTCTTTTGCTCAGCTGCTGCCTTTCGATAATCTGAAAAATGCGCGCAATATGGCGACCTTGCTGGCCGATGCGATTGCCCGACAGAAAAAAATACTGGTGATCGCCGACTACGACTGCGATGGCGCAACGGCCTGTGCGGTCGCGGTGCGCGGCTTGCGTGCCTTCGGCGCCCGTGTCGACTTCATCGTGCCCAACCGTTTTGAATACGGTTACGGCTTAACGCCGGAAATTGTCCGACTGGCGGCCCAATCCACCCCCGACATTCTGCTGACAGTCGATAACGGCATAGCCAGCGTTGACGGGGTGAATGAGGCTCATCGACTGGGCATGCAGGTGTTCGTCACCGACCATCATCTGCCCGGCGACACCCTGCCCGATGCGGCCTGTATCGTCAACCCGAATCAGCCCGGCTGCACCTTTGCCAGCAAGCATCTGGCCGGGGTGGGCGTGATGTTCTACGTGCTGCTGGCCTTGCGCGCAGAATTACGCACCAGAGGAGAGCTGACCGACGAGACCAGCCGAACGATCGTAGGACTGATTGATCTGGTCGCCCTGGGCACGGTGGCCGACGTGGTCAGACTCGATCAGAACAATCGCATTCTGGTGCAACAGGGGCTGCTCAGGATACGTGCCGGGCGCGCCTGCTGCGGCATTAACGCCCTGTTACAAGTTTCCAAAAAAGCCACGGCTCGCGTGGTGAGCCTGGATCTGGGATTTACCGTAGGCCCGCGCCTCAATGCGGCAGGCCGACTCGACGACATGAGCCTGGGCATCAATTGCCTGCTGACCGACGACATGGATACCGCCATGCAGATTGCCACCCGGCTGGACAGCCTCAATCGCGACCGGCGCAGCATCGAGAGCGAGATGCAGGAGAGCGCGCTGGCCGCACTCGAAAAAATCGATTGCAACGGGGAACACGGCAATTCCCTGGTCTTGTTCGACCAAAGCTGGCATCAGGGCGTGATCGGCATCCTCGCCTCGCGCCTCAAGGACAAATTTCACAGGCCGGTGATCGCCTTTGCGCAGTCCAACAACGGCGAATTAAAGGGTTCTGGACGCTCCATCGCGGGGCTTCATCTGCGCGACGCGCTCGATCTGGTCAGCAAGCGCGCGCCACGGCTCATCAAAAAATTCGGCGGACATGCTGCTGCTGCGGGTCTTAGCATAGACGAAGCTGATCTTGGCCAGTTCGTCAGCGCGTTCGAGCAGGTAGCTGGCGAGCTGATAAATCCGGACGATTTAACTTTACATATCGAAACCGATGGCGCACTGCCCCCCGACGGGATGACAATAGCCGCAGCACGCCAGATGGACGAACAAGTCTGGGGGCAAGGCTTTCCCGCGCCGCAATTTGACGATGATTTTATCGTGTTAGATCAGCGTGTGGTCGGCGAAAAACACCTCAAATTGCGCCTGAGCATCCACGACTGCGCCATCGACGCCATCTTGTTCGGGCAAAACACGCCGCTGCCGAAAAAAATCCATGCGGTATACGGCCTGAGCGTCAACGAATACAATGGCCGCGAGAGCCTGCAACTCGTCATCCGGCATTGGGAGTAGATACCAGGATTCAGGATTCAGGATTCAGGATTCAGGATTCAGGATTCAGGATTCAGGATTCAGGATTCAGGATTCAGGATTCAGGATTCATAGTTATTTAAATTCACTTAAGATTGGATGCGTCGATGAAATCAATGTGCTACAGGCAAAATTTGACAGGCGGCCTCCCGGCTTTAACTCAATCCTGCATCCTGCATCCCGCATCCTGAAAACATGGAAACCGGTTTTTTGCAAATCAACGGCATCGAGGCGTTGCCGCAATTCATCACCAGCCTGTCCATAGGCTTGCTGATCGGACTGGAACGCGAGCGCAATCCGTCGGCGAAAGCCGGATTGCGAACTTTCGCGCTGGTCGCAGTCTTTGGCACCTTGGCCGCCCTGCTCTCCACAAAACTCGGCTCGCCCTTTTTGCTCATCGCAGGCATGCTGGCTGTGGCCGGAATGATTATCTCCGCCTATACCCATAACACGGAGTCCCAGGACGACCCGGGCACCACCACCGTGATCGCCTTGTTAATCAGCTACAGTCTGGGCGCGATGATCTGGTATGGACTGGCCAAACTCGCTGTCATGCTGGCCATCGGGATTACCGCACTGCTCTATTTCAAACCGGAGCTGCGCGGCTTCTCGCAAAAACTCACGCGCCGCGATCTGGTCGCCGTCCTGCAATTCTCCGTACTGACTTTTATCGTACTGCCCATTTTGCCCGATCAGGATTACGGCCCCTATCAGGCGTTCAACCCGCATCAGGCTTGGCTGATGGTGGTGTTGATTTCCGGCATCAGTCTGGCAGGTTATGCCGCCCTGCACGTAGCAGGAACACGTTACGGCGCGTTGTTTCTCGGAATTTTCGGCGGTCTGGCATCCAGCACCGCCACCACGATGATCTACGCGAAACACAGCAAAACCAATCAGACCATGTTGAATCTGGCAGCCTCCGTCATCGTGATTGCCAGCCTCGTGGTGGTATTGCGCCTGATGGTGGTCAGCGCCGTCGTCGCTCACGGCGTCTTGCCCAGCCTGTTGCCGATACTTAGTGCAGGTCTCCTCTCGGGACTGGCCATCGCCCTGTACAACTGGCGCAAGATGAGTCATGAGACCGAACTGTATGTGCCCGAGACGCGCAACCCGGCGGAGCTGCACACCGCCATCGGCTTTGGTGTGCTGTATGTCGCCGTGCTGCTGGGCTCGGCCTGGATGAAGGATGTCGCGGGCAGTCACGGTTTATATGTCGTCGCCTTTGTATCCGGATTGACCGATGTGGATGCCATCACCTTATCCAGCCTGCGCCTGTTCAATCTGGGTCAGCTGAGCGAACAGCAGACGGTCACCTCCATTGCCATCGCCTTCGTCTCCAACCTCGCCTTCAAATTCGGCATGGTGCTTTTTTTGGGCGGCAAAAGTCTGGCCAAACAGGTCGCCATCGGTTTTACGGCCATGGCATGCGGGGTGCTCGCCGCCTTGTTTGCGCTATAATCGCGCCCTTTTCAGCACACTCAGGAAAAAATCATGGAAGCCGAACAAATCAACTCAATCAACAACCAGTTGCAGGACTTAGCCTTGCGCAGTGCCGAATTACGGAGGTATCTTTGACTACGATACCAAACAGGAACGTCTGACCGAAGTTTGCGAACTGGCCGAAGATCCGGCCATCTGGCAGGATGCCAAGCGCGCGCAGGAACTGGGACGCGAACGCAAGATGCTCGAAGGCGTGGTGCTGGGTCTGGGGAAAATCCGTCAGGATCTGGAAGATGCGGGCGAGCTGTTTGAAATGTCGCAGGCGGAAAATGACGAAGACTCGCTGAACAGCACGGTCGCCGATATTCAGGATATTGAAAAGCGCGTCGCCGAAATGGAATTTCGCCGCATGTTCAATCATCCGATGGACCCTAACAGCTGCTTTGTCGATATTCAGGCAGGCTCCGGCGGCACCGAGGCTCAGGACTGGGCCTCCATGCTGATGCGCATGTATTTGCGCTACGCCGAACGCCGTGGTTTCAAGACGGAAATTCTCGAATTGTCCGATGGCGAAGTGGCCGGCATCAAGGGCGCGTCGATCAAGATCATCGGCGATTATGCCTTCGGTCATCTGCGCACCGAAACCGGCGTACACAGGCTGGTAAGAAAATCGCCGTTCGATTCGGGCAACCGCCGCCACACCTCTTTTTCCAGCGTGTTCGTCTACCCGGAAGTCGATGACTCGATCGAAATCGACATCAACCCGGCGGATCTGCGCGTGGACACCTATCGCGCGTCAGGCGCCGGCGGTCAGCATATCAACAAGACCGACTCTGCGGTGCGCATCACCCATATCCCCACCAACATCGTGGTGCAGTGCCAGAGCGATCGCTCGCAACACAGGAACCGGGCAGAGGCGATGGCGATGTTGAAATCGCGCATGTACGAAGAAGAGTTGCGCAAACGCAACGAAGAAAAACAGGTGATGGAGGACGGCAAGACCGACATAGGCTGGGGACACCAGATCCGCTCCTACGTGCTCGATCAGTCGCGCATCAAGGATCTGCGCACCAACTTCGAAGTCGGCAACACCCAAGCCGTGCTCGACGGCGACCTGGACGATTTCATCAGCGCGAGCCTGAAGCAAGGCGTCTGACAACCTGCATGCACGGTTGGCGGGTCACGCCAACCGGCGCGGCGGCGGCTGTGCTTTGCGTCCACCTTGACCACGTAACTGGTTATAATGGGCGCTTTCAAGCGTATCCGGAGCCTTTGTCATGTCGCATAATTTGTTCAATACCCGCACCCCCTTCAATCTGGCCTGTGGAAAAAAAGGCACACTGTATTCGCTTGAAGCGTTAGAAGCTGCGGGCCTGGGCAAGATTTCACGCTTGCCGGTCTCCATCCGCATCGTGCTCGAAGCAGTATTGCGCAATTATGACGATAAAAAAATCACCGAATCACATGTCCGCGAACTGGCCGGCTGGCAGCCCAACGCTGCGCGCACCGAAGAAATCCCCTTCGTCGTCGCGCGCATCGTGTTGCAGGACTTCACCGGCGTACCGCTGTTAGCCGATCTGGCTGCCATGCGCAATGCCGCAGCCGAACAAGGCTGCGACCCGAAGATCATCGAGCCGCTGGTGCCGGTCAACCTGGTGGTGGATCACTCGGTACAGATTGACAGCTACAACAATCCGGACGCGCTCCGCATCAACATGGAGCTGGAATTCGAGCGCAACACCGAGCGTTATCGTTTCATGAAATGGGGCATGCAGGCATTCGACACCTTCGGGGTCGTGCCACCGGGCATCGGCATCGTGCATCAGGTCAACCTGGAATATCTGGCGCGCGGCGTACAGCACAAGGACTGCCCCGAGGGGCGTGTCTACTACCCTGACACTTTGGTCGGCACCGACAGCCACACCACCATGATTAACGGCATCGGCGTAGTCGGCTGGGGGGTGGGCGGTATCGAGGCGGAAGCGGGCATGCTGGGACAACCTGTCTATTTCCTGACCCCCGATGTCGTGGGGGTCAACCTCACGGGCGCATTGCGCGAAGGCGTTACCGCGACCGACGTGGTGTTAACGGTCACCGAGCTTTTGCGCCGCCATAAAGTCGTCGGCAAATTCGTCGAATTCTTCGGCGAGGGCACAAGAGCGCTCAGCCTGCCCGATCGCGCGACCATCGCCAACATGGCGCCGGAATATGGCGCGACGATGGGCTTCTTCCCGGTCGACGATGTCACCGTCAGTTTCATGCGCAACACAGGCCGCACCGAAGAAGAACTGGATGCCTTCGAGTCCTACTTCAAGGCGCAAGGCTTGTATGGCATACCGGAGGCGGGCCAGATCGACTACAGCAACGTAGTGGAACTCGATTTGTCGTCCATCGTACCCTCGCTGGCCGGTCCCAAGCGCCCGCAGGACCGCATCGCGCTCTCCCGGATGCGAGAATCCTTCGACGAGCTGTTTTCCAAACCCGTAGCGGACAATGGCTTCAACCAGCCCGCAGAAAAACTGATGCAGCGTTACGCCACAGGCAACGAGGGCGTCGAGATCGGCAACGGCGACGTGCTGATTGCGGCCATCACCTCCTGCACCAACACCTCGAATCCCAGCGTGATGCTGGCCGCAGGTTTGCTGGCCAAAAAGGCTGTCGCCAGGGGTTTGTCGGTCAAGCCGCACATCAAGACGACCCTGGCGCCAGGCTCACGCGTGGTCACCGAATATCTGACCAATGCAGGACTGCTCGCCCCCCTCGCTCAGTTGGGCTTCAGTGTCGCCGCCTACGGCTGCACGACCTGCATCGGAAATTCCGGCCCGCTGGACGCCCATATCGAAGAGACCATCGTCAAAAACAACCTGATCGCGGCCGCAGTGCTGTCCGGAAACCGTAATTTCGAGGCGCGCATACACGCCAACATCAAGGCCAACTTCTTAGCCTCCCCGCCGCTGGTGATCGCCTACGCGATCGCCGGACGCATGAACATCAATCTTGATACCGAAGCGCTGGGCGTGGACAGCGAGGGCACACCCGTATTCCTGCGCGACATCTGGCCGTCCGGCGAAGAGATCCGGTCTGTCAGCCACTTCGCCGCCGATCCTGCCATCTACCGCTCGCTGTATGCGGATCTCACCCGCGATCTGCCGCTGTGGAATGCGATTACCGCACCTGCGGGCGAACTATATCAATGGGACGATTCGACCTACATCGCACGCCCGCCGTTTTTCGACGCCCCGGCACCGCTCGCAGCTGACATCAGCGGCGCGCGCGCCCTGGCAATATTCGGCGATTCGGTGACGACCGACCACATCAGCCCGGCGGGCAGCTTCAGGTCTTCCACACCGGCGGGAAAGTATCTGCTGGAAAAAGGCGTTGCGGTGAAGGATTTCAACAGCTACGGCTCACGGCGCGGCAATCACGAAGTGATGATGCGCGGCACCTTCGCCAATGTGCGCATCAAAAATCTGATGCTGCCCGCCAACGATGACGGCAGCCGCACCGAGGGCGGCTACACCCTGTACAAGGGAGAGCAGACAGCGATTTACGACGCAGCGATGAGCCATATCGCAGATGGCACGCCGACGGTGATTTTTGCCGGAGAAGAATACGGCACGGGATCGTCCCGTGACTGGGCGGCCAAAGGCACGCAGTTGCTGGGCGTCAAGGCTGTGATTGCCAAGTCCTACGAGCGCATTCACCGCAGCAATCTGGTCGGCATGGGCGTATTGCCGTTGCAGTTCAAGGGCGACACCTCGGCCGCGTCACTTGAACTCACAGGAGACGAAAGCTTCGCCATCACCGGCATCCAAGGCGATTTGAAACCGCAACAGGATGTTTTGCTGACCGTCACCCGCAGCGACGGCTCGACACAACAAGTCCCGCTGCTGCTGCGCATCGACACGCCGATTGAAGTGGACTATTACCGCGCAGGCGGCATTCTGCCTTATGTGCTGAAGGAGCTGGTTGCCCGCAGCTAACGGGCATGGTAAAGAGACCACCCCTGATAACTCGCCACGCCCGTTTCCCCCTTTTCAACTTTCCCCCGTTTGCCTGTCTGCGTGCAACGCACAGGCAGGCGGGGGAAAGGGCAAGCGATGCGCTGCGCGTGTTTCACGTTAAGTGCTCAAAAATCGTGTAGAGTTCGCATGTGACTGATGGCATAAATTTCATGGCCGTCAGTCTGCGACATACACCTCGTCTGCCCGTCTCGAATATTTGATTTAACAGATTCAATTTTTTTTAAGGAAATTGCGATGGAATCTTTTCACTGGGACAAATATTACGTCACCGGACTGGCGAAAGTAGACGAGCAACACCACCGTCTGGTGGATCTGATCAACCAGTTCGGCGAACTGTTGATGCTGCCGGCGGGCGTCGTGTTCGACGACATCGAAAAGCTATTCGTCGAACTGGCAGGCTATGCACAGTACCATTTCACCGAAGAGGAAACGCTCATGCATACCATGGGCATAGATCCGCGTCATCTGAAGTATCACCAGAATGAGCACGTCAGTTTTTTGCAGGAAGTGACGCAGATGCACGCGAACATTTCTCCTGACAACACGGACAAGGCAAAATCCCTGCTGAAATTTCTCATCTACTGGCTGGCCTATCATATTTTAGGCTCCGACCAGAGTATGGCGAAACAGATTGCCGCCATCAGCGCAGGACAAAGCCCCGCCCAGGCCTACGACGCCGAGGAAAGCGCAAGGGAAGGTGCGGTCGAGCCCTTGCTGCACGCGCTAAGCGGCCTGTTCCAGCAAGTCTCCGAACGCAACCGGGAATTGTTCCAGCTGAATCTGTCGCTCGAAGCCCGGGTTGCAGAACGCACCAAAGAGCTGGCCATTGCCAACAGCCAGTTGCAGGCAATCGCCCTGACCGACGTCTTGACCGCTTTGCCTAACCGCCGCTATGCCATGCAATACATGGCGCTGGCCTGGGAAGAATCGTCAAAAAACAACACGCCGCTGGCCTGCATGATGATAGACGCGGATGGTTTCAAGCAGATCAACGACACTTACGGGCATGACGCAGGCGACGAAGTGCTGCGGCAATTATCCAGAAACATGCGCTACGCTGTGCGCACCGACGATATTTTGTGCCGTCTGGGCGGCGATGAGTTTTTGGTTATCTGCCCGAACACCCCGCAGGACGGGGCGATGCAACTGGGCGAGAAACTGCGCCAGGCGGTTGCCGCATTACGGGTACCGGCAGGCAGCGGCGCATGGACAGGCAGCATCAGCATAGGCGTTGCCGTGCGAAAAAATGAAATGAGCAATATCGAAGCGCTGATCAAGGCCGCAGATGACGGGGTATATCTTGCCAAGCGCAACGGGCGCAATTGCGTGGCCAGCGTATCGTGACGGCTGTTTTTAAAACCTCGACGTACAACACACGCGGCGTTTCGTGGTTCTATGTGATTTGAAGTGGGTAACATAAATCCTATTTTCAGAATCGCTGGTGGCAGACCGGCCGCTGGTTACTGGCGTCGCCAAAGTAACCATCGATACGGCGACCCCGGTTTGCCGCGCACAGGGGCTACTGGCGGTAAGGAAAGCGCTGTTCATCGCAGCATTCTTGCTGCGGTTTTCGAACTATCCACTGTATTTCATATAGAACCCGTTTCGTTTGCCCGCGCGGATGTATAACAGACATACAGTTCGTTCCCATAGAGAATTTAATTGCGATTAGCAATCCCACTCCTCATGCCCAAGATTTGAGCGGTTCAGCTCCTCCCTGTGCAACCGCCACTGCGGCATAAACCGGTTCATCAATTCGGCAAAGTGGTCGTTGGCAACTGTCCAATCCTCCGGAATCACCCCACCTCGGTCATTTTGAATTGAGATTTGAGAGTTGTCGCTGCTTTTCACTTTCCACTATCAACTTTCCATTGTCCATTTCATCACCTGCTTGCTGACCGCTCAGCAGCTTATCAAAGTCTGACTCATACAGACGGTCTTGCACGATACGGTATTGTTCAAACTCGCTTTCCGCGTGCGCCCTGGCAATTTCGGCCGTGACCTTCCCTGCATCCTGCAACACGGCACGTTCATCAAACTCCAGAAACAGGTCAAGGCGCGTCGCCCAGTCCTGCATGGTCATAGGGATATTCCGCTTGGCTCGTTCCTCGGCCAAATCAAGATAGGCGTTGACGATACGCCCCAGAGATTCCAGCTCTGGCTGAGACAGGTAATTTTTCGCCACCACGACATCGGTCTTGAGAATTTTTCCTTCGGGGGCATTAGCCCAGCTGGTCAAACCCATGTGCGGCTGCTGCCTGTTGGCGCGTTCAACGATTAGTTCGGCGGCGGTGTGTCCGTGTATGGCGTAGTGCAGCTTGTTTTGCACCTTGGCAAAAAAGACTTTGGTTGTCACAGCGTTCTTGTTGTAATCAAGGCTGGTGGCATAAATATCGGTAATCTTCTGGTAGAACTTGCGCTCGCTGAGGCGTATTTCCCTGATTTCAGCCAGCAGTTGTTCAAAGTAGTCTTTGCCCAAATAACTGCCATTTTCCAGCCGTTTTTTGTCCAGTACAAAACCTTTAATGGCAAACTGCTTGAGTACCTGAGTGGCCCACTGGCGGAATTGAGTGGCGCGTTTGGAATTGACGCGGTAGCCGATGGCGATAATCATGTCCAGATTGTAAAAATCCACCATGCGGCGCACTGACCTCGCGCCTTCCTGTTGAACTACTTCCATTTTGGAAGTAGTTGCCCCGGTCAATTCGCCGTCCGCTAAAATATTGGCAATGTGCTTGATAATGGCTGGCACTTCAACACCAAACAATTGCGCCATCATCTTTTGCGTGAGCCACACTGTTTCATCTTCAACGCGCACTTCGATACTGTCTTCACCCGCCTGACTGGTGAACATCAAAAACTCGGCTGTGGAGTTACGGATGAGTTTAGTCATAACGCGTCCCCTCCTTCATTCAGGATATTCAGATAGCTGTCGTAGACAAACACACGGTTGCGACGCTGGCCGGTGAGTTCTCTCGCAATGCCGAGCTGGGTAAGAGTTTGCATGACTTTTCCGACGGTAGGGAAGCTCATGCCAGTTTCGGCGCAGAGCAATTTGAGGGTTGCAACGGGGTGGCTGCGCAGGGCGTGAAGTACGCGCTGTGCATTCGATGCCCCTCGTCCGGTATTTTGGATGCGCAGGCTATCTTGCCCAAACAGGGCAACCAGCCGCTGTGCAGTTTGCACCGCGCCCTGAGCGGTTTCTGCCACGCCTTCCAGGAAAAAATCCACCCATGCTTCCCAATCGCCCTGGGTACGCACTTTGTCCAGCAATTCATAATAGACGGAACGATGTTGCTTGAAATACAGACTGAGATAGAGCAGCGGTTGGCTAAGGAAGCCGCCCTGATGCAGCAGCAGCGTGATGAGCAAACGACCGAGCCTGCCGTTGCCATCGAGAAAAGGGTGGATGGTTTCAAATTGCACATGCGCCAATGCCGCCTTGATAAGCACGGGTGTGGCATCGGCGGGCTGGTTGATGAAACTTTCCAGTGCGGCCATGCAGGGTTCGACCTCGAGCGGTGGCGGAGGCACAAAGCGGGCATTGCCGGGACGCGTGCCGCCTATCCAATTCTGGCTGCGGCGAAATTCGCCCGGCGCTTTATCGCTGCCTCTGCCGCGTGCCATGAGATGGACATGCATCTCTCGCAACAGCCGGTTGCACAGCGGAAAGTCTGCGCGCAGGCGTGCCATGCCGTATTCCAGTGCGGCAATGTAATTGGAGACTTCGACCACATCGTCAAACGGTACGCCGGGTGCTTCGTCCATTTCAAACAACAGCAGGTCGGACAACGAAGATTGCGTGCCTTCGATTTGCGAGGACAACACGGCTTCACGGCGCACATAGGCATACAAAAAAAGCTGCGGGTCAGGCAGCAGCGTGCTGACACTGTCGAGCCGACCAATGGCGAGCGTGGCGCGTTCGAGCAGATGTTGCCGCGCGCCGGTTAACTCAAGTGGAGGGACAGGAGGCAAGGGAGCTGGCACAAAAGCATTCACGATTTCACCACCCGCTGGGCTTGAGCTGTATCGTCCGGTGATGTCTCTGAACATGAAGTAAAATCCTTTAATAAGAAAATCTGCTATTTAAATTTTAGCTTATTTCTTAAATAAAACCCATCTATCTCATGTGTGCTTTGACTCGGGCAGAAAGGGCCGCCACATCAGAGGCGAGTTGCGGCAACGGTTCGGCGTAGCGTTCGGCTTCCAGTTGCTCAATCGCCTCACGCTCAGCATTGAAGTAACGGGCGATGATGAGTGATGGTGGCATCAGCCCATTGCCCGCGTCGTTACCCGCCAGCCAGCCGTCAGCGGCAATCAGATAGGCATCATCCTGCATGATGTCTGACCAGTAGCTCATCAGGTGCTGGTACACGTCATATTTGTCTATCAGCTGCACTTGATTGAAGGTTTGCAGCAAGTCCTCGGACAGTTGGTCAATCAAGGGCCTGGGGTGCGTATCGTTAACGGGAAGCTCGCGCAGCGATTCGTTTGCCCCCTCGCCCGCAACGAGGGGGAGGGTTGAGGAGAGGGCATTTTTGTTTTTCGGTGTATTTATTGGGTGCGCGATTGATAAAACGTGGCGACATACTGGTGACATGTAATTAAAAACATGCCATAGATAGAAAAAGCACTTAGAGTTTTATCTCTAAGTGCTTGTTTATTTGGGGTGGCTGATGGGGCTCGAACCCACGACAACAGGAATCACAATCAGATCAATAAACATTGATAATCAACAAGTTATCGAATTATTTATGTAAGATGACACCCACACAAAGCCCCTATCTATAAGGGGAAGCATGCGCATCTTACAATAATTATCGCCTCAAAACTATCAGCACATTGGGTCGTACCAGATTTATCCAGTTGTTTTTCTGCTGGGAACACCTTGGAAAAACGAGTGGGCAACTGAGCGTTCACCATGAAATAGATGGATTCAAGAACTGCCTGCCCATGAGTAATTTTCTATCCATCGCAGTCAGTTTTGCCTCGTCGCACACCACTTCCCAATTCTCATTGATCCCGTGTTGCAGGCGCTCGATGATTTCCTGAGCTTCGTTGTTACTCAGCTGAAATTTGCTGGCCGCATCCAGGCAGACGCTCAATTGGCTCATGCGATTTTGCCCGCTGATTAACATCGCCTGTGAGGCTTCGTTTCCGGTACGGCTTTGCGGACAAATATCGTAGGCTGGCGTGAGCGTCAGATAATTGCCGTCCCAGAATGCCGCATGATTGCGCGCATGATCGTCCGTGTTACCGCAGAGAATATTGAACACGATACGTCGATACAATTCACGCAAGGTATTACCCGAGTCAGTGAATCTGCTGCGAACAATATCGGCCAGATCTTCGTAGCTTGCATAACGTGCCTGCATTTCTCCAAGACTGAGAATGGTCAGCGCCGACACCATCGCTTTGCGCTGCCACCCGTTTTTCTCCTTGACGCGATCAAACCGCTCAACGAGCAACACGTCTTTACCCATCACCTTTTCAAGCTTCACCGTAGCGGTCTTGATTCCTGATAACCCGGCCAGGCGCATTGCGATGTATTCCGCCTTCACTACGTTATACATATCGGTACTGGATGAGAATTTGGCGATGTATTTTTTATCGTCTGTCTCGATCATGACTTTCGGGCGCGCGCCACCAATCGAGGTTCCATGCTGCAACGCATGATCGAGGGCTTTGCTGATCGGCAATCCTTCCTGCACCCTTTGGGCCGCCTCCATAAGCTCCTCAAGCGACGCATGATTGCCCAAGCGGGGAATATATTCAGTCGGAGACAACTGAAAATCAAGTGCACCAACCCGATCACTGCCCGATTCCAGAAGGCAAGTCAGCTCATCCAGTTCTGCCGGATCTTTATTTTTTCTGCTGCGGTACAACAGAACTCGACGCCCCCAGGCATCCGGTGAGGCATCGCGTATGGAGTTAGGCATGGAAAGATCATTCAACAGCGGCAACACACCGGAACGGAGCGGCAATTCCGGCTCATAGATGGCAATGGCGTTACTGCGCTCAAGATAGCTCTTACCGTAGTTGAACACCAAAGTGCCGCCCTGCCTGCTCAGCAGACCGGCGACAACCGGTTCTTTTGCGCCAGGCAGCCATACCCAGACATACGCCTCTTGCGGCAAGTGTTTAGAACTCATCATTTACCTTACCTGTTTTGCGGACTGCTTTGGGCAGGAGGGCCAACTTCTGCTCGATTTGATGCCGCATTTCGGACAGACCCGCTCTATCCGCGTCGAATAGTTTAATGCCGAGAATCGCAGCCACTTCAAATACTGCACCGATAGAACATGCAGGATTGCCCTCTTCGATTCTGGACAACATGGGGCGTGAAACAGCTGCTCGCTCTGCCAACTCCTGGGCGCTCCATTTATGCTCAGTACGGGCGACACGAATCATCCTGCCCAGTACCATGAGCGCCTCATCTGTGTAGCGGGATCGAACCCGATTGGATACCTTTGTCATGACGATTTGAAATATATATGTTGCACAATAATGCATCATGCAACATATATATGCAAGCTATCCTCAAAAAAGTACGTCACAGCCAGCCTGGCAAAAAATTTCAGGTTTAACTGCTGTAAGTCTGCGAAAGCCCCTGTCAGCGCATACAAGCACAAAAAAACCAGATACTCATTTTTGGTTTGTGATTTTTTTGTGGCGCACGGAGGATTATCGCGCCATCTAATATGGCGCGGGGTATAAGAATCGCGCCATATCGTTACACTTCAGAGTTGAATCCGCCAAAGTTTAGTTCGAAATCTGGCGTAAATTCGTGTTGATAATGTCATATGCCACTTGATTATCCCAACAGTCCATGTACGCTTGCGGTGGGGTACTGATGGGTGCCTCGATCATTTTTTCCTTAATATTTGTCATCGGTCGCGCAAACCGAATCTTCACTACACATCACGAAAGCTTGGACAACCGCGCCAGTACCGACGGATCAAATTCCCGACTGTTCAATAATTCATTGATCGAAGACGGTCGAGACTTGAGTGCATCAGCTACGAACCCTCTTCGCTCATCAATAACCGGAAGCACTTTTTCTCGCAAAAATACTCGTTCCTCATTGGTCAGTCGTTCATCGCCGATTACCTTGGAGATCGCTTCCGGTAAATCCGCACTCATTCGCAACAAGACACTACGAACAAGTCGAGGCGCGACACCCGCCTCATAGGCCATTGCATCCCAATGCGCCCCTTCCACCCATCCCGGCTTATTCTCTCCTGCGATAGACATCGCCATCGTCTGCCTTGGCAGATACGCCTCCACGCAAAGCATGTCGTAAAACGGCGCTACTGCCGCTTTTTGACCACGCATCAAGAAGGCAATATTTTTTGCGTGTGCATCCAGATTACCGATTAAATAATTAAAGGCAATCCAATGAACAACGGCATTGGCCGCTACGATTGGACGCTCGATGAAGGTGCCTCTGAGAACGTCGAACAGGTGATGCAGCCCCAAGCCACCTTCGCTCTCATATTTTTTCGACGGTGGCACACCCAATGTTTGGCACAGGTCTATCTGGTGAATCCGTCTGAATGCCCGGCCTATCCCTTTCTCGGCACATTTTTCCAGTGGCTCACGGTCAAACCGCTCAATGACATAAAGTGGTTCGGGAAGATGCAGCAACCCGACGGTGGGAACTGAAACTTTCAGCTCATGAGCCAGGCGCATGCAAAAAAATTCGTTGGCTGGGCAATACGGGAAGTCCGCACTGGCATTCTCCGGTTTGACGATATGGGTCGAGGGTGCCGAGCCTTCAGGCAGGAACAGCGCGCCATCTGCTTCAATACGCAGCCCCAGCTTTTCCTGAGCACCTGCCAAGGACATGCGAATTTCATCCCATGATGCCATCAGAGGGAGATTGCGCGCCCTGGAAGCCTCAATTTTTTCCTGAAGCGTCTCTTGTGAAAGTGGAATCAGAATTTCCTCTGCTGCTTCCGTGTATCCTTCTGGCGTCAGCGAAAGCGCGCCCGCAGTGTCCTGTCCATGTCGAATCAGAAGCGCCCACGTATCACGAGGATCGATTCTGTCCCGAGATGCGATCAAGTCTCGCAGCCGACCTTCAGGCAACAGGTTCTCGAAGAACCACTCGACCATCCTGGTATTCGCGGTGTCTTCGAACGCTCGGGGGATGATCGGAAAAGTGGGTGAAAGTGCATAATCTTTCCACTCAGTCGAGTAGCCAAATTTCCACTGCCCTTGCTCGATCTCAAGAGTGCCGACCTGTATTCCATTGGCCGAGACGATCAAAGCACTCATGTCGTTTCACCCGGCAGCCTCAGCCTGACATCAATGCCAAAACGACTACAGACGGACAAAACTTTCCCAATCTGGGCTGTCGATTTTCCTTGCTCCAGACCATTGAGAAATGGCAGACTGACATTACACAGTGCAGCAGCATCACGCTGAGTCAGGCCAGACTCCTTGCGAACAGCCCGAAGGATATCCCCTAGCTCGCTGACAGAAGTAATACCAACATCCCTGTGTACCATAGCCACCACCATAAAGATAAACGATCGT
Source organism: Gallionella sp. (assembly GCA_028707275.1). GTDB lineage: Bacteria > Pseudomonadota > Gammaproteobacteria > Burkholderiales > Gallionellaceae > Gallionella. Next base: position 113,522 of record JAQTUP010000007.1, read on the forward strand.
TGAATTTTACTTTGCACTAGCCCTCAATGCAATAAAAACTAAACGATCGTTTATTATAGATGAGTGCTACTGACTCTTGGCTGGCTTTACAGGAAACCATGTCTCGATCTCCCTCAAACTTTTGGTTCCGAAATTGCGGATACTAAAAAGCTCATTTCTTCGATAAACCTCGACAACTTTCTCTACTGTCGTCAACCCTTCTCTATGAAGAAGGCGCAATGTTCTCGGAGTAAGCTTGACGAACGGGTCAATGCTTTCGTGCATCCGTTTATTTTGATGAAATCGCTCTATTCTGTCTTTGGCATTGTCACCCGACATTCGAAACACACGACCGATGGCAGCATAGGATTGGCCTGTTTCCCGAGCCACGAGAATTTCCTGATCCCGTTTGCGGCGAGCCTCACGTTCCGTCGTTATTTGATCGCACAGACCAGACATGACTGCGACTTCCTCCAAGCACTCCAACCAAAATTAGCCAAACTCAAAAAAACAATCATCATTATTTCGTGAGCTGTCTACCGATCATCGACACCACGTTCGATCCCTGATATGCCTTGTGAGCTTCTGTCAGTCCAACGGAACGTTTAATCAGATCACCAAACGATCCAGACTTCTGTTCTGCCACCACAAGCCTTGCGATGTCATCCCTGATGTATTCAGGTTGTTGAGCGATGATGTTTGCTATCCGCTCAGGGCGCTCCAATCCATCTATTATTTTGTCCATAAATTTCTTTCTTAATCGGTGCTGGTTCTGGGTGCGAATGATGTGTAACGCTGACATATCCAGCAAGCATTCCGGAAATTTTCAACCTAGTTATCGCCCCATCTATTTTCAATATCGTACAACTTATCCATCATTCATCCAAATAATTATGTGTGCGTTTGCGAGAGAACCAGATGCCTGCTCAAAGTTTTCCACCTTCAGCAGAATCAATCGGTTGGCACACCGTGATATTTTTCATCAACCAAACTTTTTAGTTTCGCGCTGGGATGAAAAGTGACCACGCGCCGCGCAGAGATGGGAATTTCTTCGCCAGTTTTGGGATTACGACCGGGGCGTTGCTGCTTGTCGCGCAACTGAAAGTTACCGAAGCCGGATAATTTAACCTCTTCGCTCTGTTCAAGCCTGACGCGAATCTCCTCGAAAAACGCTTCCACCATATCCTTGGCTTCACGCTTGTTCAGGCCAACTTTTTCAAATAACAAATCCGCGAGTTCTGCTTTAGTCAATGTCATGCTTTTCCCTATATATACAAATCACCCACCAAATCAAGCAGGCCAGACAGCGGGTGGTCTTCGTCGTCACCGTCGGCGACCAGCAGGAATTTCATCAGGTTCGTCATACGTGTGTAGCTTTGCGCCATTATATCAAATGCATGCCAGGAAGATTGAATGGCTAGCATATCGAACAGAGTGTGTGATGCGTGCATGACTAGTCTTTTATTTTTCGATAAAGCTTATTCCATTCATCGTATTCCCGATACGTCATCACCTTATGCACGAAGACTTTTTAAACCTGCACCTTACGATAGCCAATAAGCACTGGAACTCACAAAAGCAGTTTACTTTGGTGGTGAGCATCGTTCAAGAATGCGTTTCCAGCCATTTCTGGCGGCGACGGCCTCCCGAAGAATATCGACATACTCATCACCTTGAACCCGTTTGTCGGGCGGCATCGATGCTTCGGCAAGTTCTGACAACAGCCTGATACGCGCTAAACGGGTTTCGCCCAACTCAAGAATTCGGCTGTAAGCTTCGCAGGCATACGCGAAGGTTTCACGTTTTGCATAATCGATTTCGAGCAACCACTCGCGACGACGGCTTTCAGACAGTCCGACCATTTCTCGTTTGCAGTTATGGAAGATGTGGGCCGCTTCGTGAATCACGTAATCGTCGAACGGATCATTGTTGCCAAAATACTTCATGGACACGTAGCAAGTCGTCTCTTCGCTCAAGCCAAGAAGTCCTGACGCGGTGTCACTGAGCAGTTTTGCATCCAAACTTGCAAGGTAAAGGTTCGCCAGCTCCCATGCCGTGTGGAGCCATCTCGTTTTTTCAAGGGTGACGATTATCGTTGCAGGCGTGAGAAATACGACCGAGTGTTCAAGCATATCGAGAATAATCGTTTGCTCGACCTGTGGAAACAGCCCTCTCACCATAGGCGCAAATTTCGCACGCGCATTTATGTCCAAACCAGAATTATGACATTCAGGCACAGAAACCCGGTCGGCCAGTGTAGAAACTTCCGAAATAAGCGCACCCCGGAGTGCGGCACTGCCGCTTTTTGCCCGAGCTACGAACGTGCCACCAGTCCATATCTCAAATGAGCTGTCGTACTCACCGCTGGTGAGAAAGCGATCAATTTCAGTTCGTTGCTGGATATTCATCGTTTTGATGCTGGACTGCATAGCAATGCTGCCGACAAAATTACTGAGCAAAATTTTCCACGCATGGTCACATCGCCTCGATATGGGTATTCGCCATAATTGCTACACCGGATTATTCCACTGCGGAGCAGGGTCGCGCTGTGCCAACTTGAGCAATAATTCGCCGCCTCGTTCTTCGTCAAACAGCTCCTGAATAAAATGATAGGTGTGATTGACAACATCCTGCATCAGCAGCTTCATTTCGTCATCGCTGATGCGTGAAAGATCATTCCATTGAATCTCGCCGAAAGGGGATTGAACGACAACATCCGTGTAGTCCCCGGCTTTCGAGTCGGGAACGATCCCTGCATGCAAATCCTCCAGCACTGAATTGCGGAAACATTTCAACACGAGATGCTTCGCCAACCGCTGTTGCAATGCTGGATCAGCGATCAGAACTTTTACGAGTTTATCTTGCTCAGCCATAGCAGATCACCTTCAGCTAATAAATGGTTAATACTACTACCTCTACAGCAGGAAATGAGCGAGATTGTTCTATGTTCGATAAGGACGCTGCATATGGCGTGGATTTCGTACTCGGCTGCTACTTTTTGTCCAGCGCGGGTAGCTCGGAAGTGGATGGTGATTGGCAAACCACATCCGATTGTTTTCAAATGAATAATCATCCAATTTGAACAATTGCAGATTTTTCAGGCCGACTTAAACGAAAAAAATATCATTCCTGATAATAGGAATTATCAGGAATGATACTTGGCTTGGCGTTATGTGGATAAAGCAACAGCACGTCACATAGCATCAAGCTCAACTTCCGAAGTACGCAAGAAAGCGGTCACGGACTGATTAAATTGTGGGCTTCTGTATCAGGTGTGCATCAACTGCGAACAGTGACCAACTTAGCACAATGCCTTTTCATTCCCGTGAAAATCGCCTCTGCGAGATCCATAGGAAAATTGTCGGGCAACAGTTTGCTCACGTTATCAATCACAGCCTCTGTTGACTCAATGATTTCTTCAATCAGTTGCTCCGCCGCCGCCGCACCAAGCCCGACTTGTTGCGCCTGGGCAATCCAGTGCCGTCGCTGGATTTTCTCGATCAGGTAGTAATTAGTACTTCCCCGCACCGCCATGGCGAGCTTGGCTTTCTGCGGCGGAATTTGATTTCGTCCTTTTCCGATCACGGGATGGGCAGAAAGTACGTCGTAGATTGGCGTAGCACGGTAGCGCCCCCCGGCCTGATGAGCAATGCTGAAGTTTTTTGCGTGGCCATCAGTGGCGGCAAGCACCCAAAAAATGAGCTGAGTCTTGAAGAAGTTCCTCCGGTCCTGTTCAGAATGGTCCGACCCGAGAAGCAGTTCCATGATCTGAGCAATGCCAGGTCCGCCGTCTGACTGGTATTTGCGTAGTGGTGACGCGCCTGTTGCCTGACACATATCTTCCTGAGGAAGACGGATAATCCAACTTCCATCGCTTGATGACATTCGGTCGAATCGCTCGACAACGAGCGTTTTCTGGTCCTCGAAGTGTTCAATTTCACACCGCGCTATGGAAATTTCGTAAGCATTCACAATTTTCGAGCACAACCATTCGTTTTCAACCGAGGTGCGCATATCGGCCTGCATATGGCCGACCAGACCTAAGGGCAATTTGAAAATGTGAGTTGTCGGGGTACTTCCATGAGGCAGGAGCCATTTACCTTCGTGGCGCAACAAGGCGGTTTTTTCCTGCGCGCCCGCGATGGAAAGCCTCAGGTCCTCGTCGTGATCATGTTGCCCCAAGGCTTGAGCCGACGTGGTATTGCGTAGTCGTTGAGCAATCCGCGCTGTGTTCAACACCTCGCCCCGGATTTCATACACATCCGCTGGCATCTCATCTTCGGGAAGAAGTTGTATTGCGCCAACGCAGTCACGGCCTAGCTTCGCCAGCAGCTGGAAGGGATCAATGCCACCTGTTTGATGACGCATAGCCAAGCGACGGCGAATGGCGTCGTTGTCGGGCAAGAGATTGTCGAAATAGTCGGTAACGATCTGCCCCTGGTAAGGCGCATTGCCCGGCAAGAAGGGGTGCGACAACGATAAAGGGCGTGCTTGTTCATCCGTTAGCCACTCATCGAAGTAGTGAAGTCGTTCGCCTTGTCGGGTGATCTCCCAGTACCCCACAGGGATGCCGTTCATCCAGATGTTCAACCTCTTTGTCTTTGAGCGGCGCCCCATGATCACCAACTTTCCTTCTTCTGTGTGATGGAAATAATGCGCTCCAGTTTTATATCCGCTGACGGTTTCTTTTCCTTAATCGTTTCTGTGCCGGCTATTTTGCCGATCTTCTGATTTGAAGGGTTGACCATCGTGGTGTTCTTGCCTATCGCATCAGAGGAGATGCGGCTCATACTTGTGACGGAAGCGGCCTGGTCCAGAGAGATTTCAACACACAATATGCGCAGCACCATGAAAAGCCTGTCAAGCGTGGCTGTCGCAGCATTGGCTTCAAAGTAGGCATAACTTTGCTGAGTGATTCCCAACTTTTCAGCCATGGCAGCCTGAGTGAGCCCTCTCGCCTTGCGAAACCCCTTGAGCATTAAGGGCAGCTGGCTGAGGGTCTTAATGGAATAGTTCACTTTTTCCTCCGTTATGAACTTTGCAAAAATACAAATCAGAGGCTGTAAAGACAATTTACAGCTTTGTATTTGTATATTACATTTACATAGTGGAGCTTGTAAACAATATTTACAGTCTGTGCTTGGTATTTTTTGGAATTATTGGCGGGTTTCGATTGAAACAGGTGGAGTATTTGGGGGCGGGTTTAATACGAGGTTGATCGAAAAAACCAGCGCAACAACAAATGCGCTGGTTTTGAATGGTTGGCACTGCGACCTACGATCAGGCTGCAAGACGCAGTGCTTGCGGCACCTTGTTTCGCACATCTGGCGTTACTTCTTTGCCAGTCAAAAAAACATGGTGCACGTCACAGGCCAGACTAAAATTTGCTGGCCACTTTTTCAAAAAACACTTTCATTTCGACAGATAGCGACATGATGAATCTCCTTACAGACCCAGCATCCGAATGATCGGACGACTAAGAGTGTAACCGGTGATGCAGCAAGCCAAAAATACGACTAACATAATGATCTCCTTGGGTTAATTGATAAGGAAGCCAAAAAGAGGCTTCACCAAGTCTGCAAAAAACTTGGTGAAGCCCCCTCTTGGCTATTAACCAACAAGGGGATTCATCGTGACCCTATCCTCAAAAATCGAGGATGGGACTCGTTGCTACCTGTCCTGCGCCACCCTCACCTCTGCGACCTTACTGCGCCGCTTTGGTTTGAGCTTTGCTTCAAACCCAAAACGTTTCCACGTTTCGGGATCAATGGCCAGCGGCGTTACACGCCCTGACCTTATATTGACGAATTGGCCGTGATGCGTGAGCTGCCCGTAACGGAATAGCTCCCACAACAGATTACATGCCGCATTCGCCATCGTGTCGTTGATGAACAGGGACTGCTTTTCCAACGCTTCAGCCAAACTGCAACTGGGCGTATCGTCCTTATCGTCTAACGACCCGTCGATGATGTCTGGATAGAGGTCTGCAACGTGAGGCAAACGACTTTCCCGTTTGCAGCTCGCCCCGAAGACCTCGCCCAATACCACCTGTCCATCATGCTCACGATTGCCAATATCCAGGTAGTAGGCTGATGAATACACACTGCGTTTGAGCGCCTTGAGTATCGCTGCCCTGCCCTTCCTGTTATCGACGCAACCGATCACGATGTCCGGATTGGAAAACTGCGTATCGTCAGTGACTTTCGCGGCTTCAGCTACCCATCCCGTTTGCATCAACATATTGCAGCGGTTGACCAGTATTTCAGCCTTCGACTGCCCGACATCGGAGAGCCAAAAATTCTGCCGCCCCACGTTGGTTTTAGACACCGTGTCTGGATCGATAACAATGACATCCAAACCTGCCGGATGCCCTAGCTCGATCATGGCAAGATGAATGTTGGCCAGCCGTCGCAAGACGTGCGAGCCAGTGCCACCCGCTCCGACCAACACCACCTTTACCGCCCGCGTGAGCAGGCGTGAATCTATGTTATGGATCATGTGTTTCCTTCCCGCCCTTACGGGCTTTCAAATGGAAGTGGCAAAAACACCCCGTTCGCACAGAGGCGAAAAGATGCTGTCACCTCTGGCTTATCTAAATTTCCAATGACTCCGGCGATTTTTGTCTCGCCTCGGTCATCCTGATTGTCTTCCCTGGAAAAAAAAGCATCGTGCAGTCCATGTGAGTGCAGATCCATCACCCTATGTTCGCCCTCCTCCAGTGTGGGCAGGTTGACTTCGATATGATCGGTTCCGACTGAACGCTCTTCGAGCATCAGCAGCTTCCACGAGTCCGTCCGTTGATTCCAGACACCCCATGCCGCACACTCATTTGGACTACGAACTCTGGCTTGCTCGATGAACTGAGCGACCATTGCTCTTGGCAACTTACCAAAACCAAATCGCAACTCCTCGCGTACCAGCCCGTATGGAACCGGGATGATCGGAGGTAATGCGACCGGAACACGCACATACAGCCATGCGCGACAAACTTCCAGCCAGACACCGTTTGCGGCCATCAAGATTCGATTGCCCGGCGTGTCGAGTTCTTCCAGTTCAATGTAGCGTGGCACCATCACTGTGGGCATCACGCTTTGCAGCGCAACATCACGGCTGTCCATGCTTCACCGTCCTTTCAAATGCCTGACCCAGCGTCTCGCCTGACGACACCAATGATTCAGTCGGAAATGCTCGACCTTTCATCAACGCGCGCCAGAGAGCGAATATCCCGCCACGATACTTTGTCAGCGCACCTTTCTCATGCTGGTTGGGATGGGTGAAGTAGCTTCTGAAAAATGCTTCTTCCCACGCCTCCGTACTGAACTTCATCGCGCCTTTCGGCGTTTCGATATTCCCGGTACAGATATGCCCACCCTTCCATACATTGAGATAGGGAGAAACAAAAAGTGGCGTGCCTGATATTGGGCGCTCGTTGCCTTTTACGGCGAACACATACCAATGCCCCTTGCCAATAATGAACACCAGCCCGGGATGATCGGTAGTTGCGCTTACATCTTGCCCAAGCTCATCGTTTTTGAACCACACCTGTCGCTTTTGAGGTTTGCAATACCACGCGAGGTGGTCGCTCCCTTTGGCGAGGATGTGATCCCCCAACAACTCTGCCGGCGCGTAATCCTCCGGCACGAGCGTTTGCATCATCTTCATGAGGCCCGTCTTGGAAACCGGCGTGCCCGCCTCGATGGTTGCCGCGCCCTCTTTGCTTATTTTTACGTCATGCACTGAAGCAAATACTGTCTGTCCGTGGCGTTCCCTGTACAACAAGATCGCGCTGGACATCTCGTACACCTTCTGTGTGCTTGATATACATGCTGATGGAACTTGCATGATGTCTTCCTCCTATTGAACATCGCCGATGCAACGCATCAGGCGATCCAGTTGTGTGTAGAGCGCAAAGCCTTTCTCCATTTCGGTTTTCCATTTCAGAAATGACCGCTTGTCGAGTTTGACTTCTGCAATTCCGTACATGTCGGTGTATTCGCCATCGCCGGTGCTTTGATAAAAATCATCCAGCACACGTCCAAGCATGTCGTCCCCGGCTCCCATGTAGCAGGAGAAAAAGGCAGACTCACCGCAGTAGTTGTTGGAATAAGGCAATCTGACATCCTGGTCTATCAAGTCCATGATGGACAGGATGACCTTAGCCGTTTCACCCGCTTCGTCCGTGCCGGACGCGATGCGTTGAATCACATCGCGTTCCAATACTTCTCCATTTAAGAGGTAGCCTGGAAATGAAGCTAAAAACTGACTGGGCATCAAGCTGCCTTCATCAATCTCATCCTCATCACCAAACGCGCCCCGCTCTTGCTCGAAATCTTCATCACTGTCCGTCCCATACCAATACAGGTATGAGGCGTGATGAAATGCCACTTGCGGCGTAAACGCCGTGAATGTCCGGTATCCGGCCAACTCTGCATAATTGATCGCAGTTCGGCCGAATCCCGGATGCACCGCCTCCAACCTCTCGACTTTCGCTTTGACGTTGATGTATGGCGTTGCTTGCTGTGACTGAATTCCGATTAACAGAAGATCCTTTTCAGGCTTCTGTTCATAGTCCAGATCGAACGCATCATGATCCAGCGTAGCCAGAAGCTCGAAGCTGTCCAGCACCTGAATATCTGCGCAGTGCCTGGAAGCCCATGCAGATAATGATTGACTGATGATGTCGCGCGCGGTCGTTTTGCTGTTGATAACAAGTTCATCATCCCCAACCAGCTCGGCACACAACTTGGCAGCCTGCAACCATTTCCTGTCATTCTCTTCATGTACCGAGCGAAATGGTACGTTTTTAGAAATAGCAGGAAGCGTCAGAAAACAAGTGGCAAAGCCCCCGGAGGAGGCAGCAACAGGTCTTCCTTTCGTGCATTTTTTGACGAATGCACGAGTTGAACCAATGCTATTACGCATGATTGCTCCTCTTGAGAAGCAGGCGGGACTATCACTAGCCCTGCCCGCCTGATTGGGGAGTCACCCCTTGATAAGGCTTTTAACCTTGCTCTCACTGATGACTCCATAATTTACCCCTTCGTCCCCACGCCCTTTTTGAACGTGTAGATCAGGTTGTCGCCCCTCTTTTCCGGGCCCTCAATGGAGGCAGAGACCAGTTCAGGGTAAGCGGCTGCATAAACATCGCGAACTTCTTCAAGCGACAAACTTTTCCCAGGATCAGGAAGCGTCATGCCGCCATACGAAAATGAGCGCATCAGGGTTGTAGTTTGGATAGCCATTTCGTCATCCTCCCCTTAATCCCACAAGGCTTTGGCATCTGGTGCCGCCGCAGATGTGCAAGCTTCTGTAGAAACCGGTGATGAGGGCGCAGTACTGCTCGCGTCCCCTTCATCATCGTCCTCGTCATCCGAACCTACTGCCTCATCAGCGACCGGTGCGGCTGTTTTATTAGCTGGCTTGGCGATGGACTTCTTCGCTTTGTCAGCCGCTTCCTTTTGTGCAGCTTCCAGAATCGCTTCTGTCGCAGCTAGTTGCTCGAACAAGTTTTGACGCTTGTTCGCATAGCTGGTCAAGATGCCAGCGAATCCCTCATCCAACTCAGCGGCAGTGCCGGTGAGTGTCAGCGGGGTATCGAGGGTGTTGCCTTCTTTGCCGCCTTTCGGAATGACAGTCACCGTAATGGTGCCATCCGTGTTTGCGGCCAGAGAGACAGTCAGGCTAGCCAAGGTGGCCAGCAAAATTTGAAGTTCAGTAAACATGGTAAATCTCCTTTTTGGAAAAACAAAAAAGGGACACCATGCCCTTGCGGGGAAGTGTCCCCGGTTGGGTTGTTAAGCAGTGAACTGCAAAGCCTTTGGAATCTTGCCTTCGTAAACGAAGCCTTTGACCGCCAGGAGTGCTTTAATCATCTCGTCCTTTTTGCCGCCGATTGCTTTAGCGTATTTCTCGCCAAGCGCGGCCCTCAGTCCGAGTTCTTCCGCAATGACCTCTATCTCGCTTTTGGTGAGCAATTCAAGGAACTCTGCGTTCAGTTTCCAGTGTTTTACCAAATCCACCTGCATGAATTTGAGCATTTCCGGCAGATGCGATTTCTCGATGCTGTCCGTGATTGAAATTACGATCCCAGACAGCATTTGAGCGCGCACTGTGTCGTTCGCATTCGCAACCATCGCAGCCGCATCACCGACATTACTGACGGGTGGCTTTTGCGATGTTAGCGATTCAAAACCGGTTGCCAGTTTTGTAGATGACACATTCGTCCCTCCGCGCGTCATCATTACACCGATGAGCACGCACAAGTTCTTATGTGGATCTGCGAATAATTCTTTCTTCAACGCCTTACGCCAGATGCCGATCCGATACTCCACGACACGCTGAGTGTCCTGAACAGAGGTCATGGCAGATTTTGGTGTGGTTGTGGATTTCTCCGCCCCCTTCCCAGTCGCCGCCTTCAAATCAGCCGATTTAGCCGTTGTTGGAACAGTCGTCGGATTTTCAGCCGATTTCTTTTCCGCCAACAAATGTTCACCGACTTTCCTTGTGTGACATGAGGAATCGAAGCATTGCGATTCATATACGTTACCCACTTTGCCGGGTACCGCACTGATTGCCGCGCCGTATGACTTGCAACTACGGCAAGCTGCTGCTTGTTCTGCACCAACGCCTGTCGCACCTTCTGCGACCAACTTGATGACTGTGTTGTTCTCGCCCGGGCGGACGATGACAACGCAAGGGTAGTTTTCTGCCAGGGACTTCTTCTTGGCTTCCAACACGTCCTCAGTCTTCTTGTTGAAACACTCGCTGTTTGTGCAATGTCCCGCAGATACCGCCTCGGCAAACAATGCTTGTTGGTTTCCACTGTTGTGATGACAGCTTGCACAGTCTGTTTTATCGAAGATTGCTAAGGACATCGCCTGGGAAATTTCTTCCAAACCCGCTTTGAATATAGCGACAGTCGGAAGCGATGGCCGTGAAAGTAAATTGGCAATCACCTTCTCCTGTCTATCCTTCGGTGTAGCCGCCAGCAATTCGGCATGACCCAGTTGGATCTTGCGTTCATTCAGGGCAGTCATCACAGACAGACTACAGTTCATCAGCGCAAGACGCTTATCCAGCGTTTTGCGTGTCCAACCCAGACGATTGGCTGCTTCGTCACGGTTACCTTCACAACGACCAAGAATTCTGGCTGCTGCTGCGGCTTCTTCGGTTGGACTCATATTGGCGCGCTGAATGTTCTCAATCAGAGCCAGCTCATCGGCCTCTTCCGAGGTGATGTTTTTCACAAGGACGGGGATTTCGTAATTGTCACCATGCACATTCTTAGCTGCACGCCAACGACGCTCACCGGCAACAATTTCAAACCAGTCTTCAACCGGACGAATCAAGATTGGTTGAATCACTCCCTTTGCAGAGACTGACGCTTCCATTTCGGCCATTTCGACTGGATCAAAATAAGCACGGGGATTTCTCCCCTGGCGGATGTTGCTCACACGCATGTGTGAAATGTTTTGTTGTTGCATGTTGTGTCTCCTTAAAAAACTAAGGGGACACAAACCCTGACGGGGAAGTGTCCCCGTGTGGGTTGGTTAATTAGCTGCTACACCCAACATTGGGAGTAGTAACGATCAGAACGAGCTTTGATTTCCTTCCATCGCTCTTGCTGCATTCGATGTGCTTCTTCTTTGTCGCCTTTGTACGTCCAAACGCCACCCGTTAAGCGGGCATCACCATGTCCATCGCACAAAACCTTCCATCCGGTCGGCGTTAAAAAACGAACACCTTCGGAGGACGTGTGCATGATTTCTGTTTTGACTTCATTGCTCATTGCACACCTCCCCTGCTTTCGCAACTTCAGTGCCTGCTTTGAGTATCTTGTTAGCCGCAGAAAATACCCGTGCCGCGCTCTTCTTGCCGAACTCATCGGATCGCTCCTTTGAACCCAGCCAGCCCTGAATGTAGCCGCGACTTTCATCCAACCCCGGCAATCCAAGTGTTGCGCAACACAAATACGCCACCGATTCAGCTTCAGCCTCTTTGATGTCTCGTGGCAACACGTTGCCGTCTGCCATCTGTGTCTCCTTCGAGTGCATCAGACAGTGAGCC
>JAQTUP010000014.1 GCA_028707275.1 Gallionella sp.
TAGTGCGTGAAACTACGATTGCCAGCCATCAAATTACCGCCGTGGTGAAACAACAGTTTATCGGGCTGGAGCAAGTCACTAACGCGATGCAAGACATCAATAAAGTGACCACGCAATTCGTCGTTAATACTCAGCAAAGCAAAGAATCTTCTATCGGTATTCGCAAAGTAGCCGATCAACTGAAAGATAGTGTCAATGTATTTAAGCTGTAGTTGGTTTTTGAGCTTATGGAGTCTGTTCAAGTTGTGGCAACGAGGTGCTGTCTAGGCTCAACACGCCTTATCTAAGCGTCGTTGCGACTGAAATACGAAACGTGTTATTGATTTTCACAAGCAATATCTATACGAACAAGAATATGGTGGCGTTACCTATGCCGTTTTTGACAGTACAAGAACCTCAACGAGTTGTTAGCACTTCCCTCGGTGCAAGGAACTGACTAAACCGCGCCCATGCGCAAGTGCTGGTGGCAGTCGTTAAATTAAACCGCGTTCTAAAAATTCCTTGGCTATAAAATCCCTCACGAGGTATGCTTTGGCATGAAAATCCGCTACGCCCAGCGACAACCAAGCGTTTCAAACTTGAATGCGCATACCTTATTCAGTCAAAATGAAAAAATTATTATTAGTCGATGGATCGTCTTTTTTATACCGCGCTTTTCACGCCATGCCCGATATGCGCAATTCGCAGGGCGAACCTACAGGGGCGGTGTACGGGGTGATGAATATGTTGCGCCGCTTGCGTCAGGATTACCCGTCGGATTATAGCCTGTGCGTATTTGATGCCAAAGGTAAAACCTTCCGCGATGATTGGTATCCCGACTATAAAGCCCATCGCCCGTCGATGCCTGAAGATTTGGTATTGCAAATTGAGCCATTAAATCAATTGATTGCCGCATCGGGTTGGCATGTATTGGCATTGACAGGCGTGGAGGCGGATGACGTGATCGGCACCTTGGCGCAGCAAGCGGCGGCAGACGGGGTGGATTGTGTGGTGGCAACGGGCGATAAAGATTTGGCGCAATTGGTGAATGCGCACACCACGCTGATTAACACCATGAACAACGAAACGCTGGACATCGCGGGCGTGATTGCCAAGTTTGGCGTGCCGCCCGCGCGCATTGTGGACTTTTTGACCTTGACGGGCGACACGGTGGATAACATCCCAGGTGTGGATAAAGTCGGCCCAAAGACCGCTGCTAAGTGGTTGGCACAGTACGATAATTTGGATAATTTGATAGACCACGCGGCGGAAGTCGGCGGCAAAGTCGGCGATAATTTACGCACCGCCTTGGACTGGTTGCCGCTGTCGCGCCGTTTGGTGACCATTAAATGCGATGTGGAACTGCCGCATCGTTATGACCAACTCGGCGCGTTGCCCAATAATCCAACCGAGTTGCGCTATTGGTTTGAACGGCTGAATTTTAGAACGTGGCTGCGGGAATTGGGCGAGGCGGGGAAAGCTGCCGCTCCTAATGAACCGTTCGCCCTCGTCCCTTCGACAAGCTCAGGGCGAACGGATGCGCAAGCCGATCTATTCGCCGCGCCCACTGCGCCGCACCAATCAGGCGATTTATTCGCCGAACCGCCCGCCCCACCAACCATGACCGCCCATTACCAAACCATTTTGACCGAAGCCGATTTAGACGTTTGGCTTGCCAATATCCTCGCGGCGGATTTGGTGTGCGTGGATACCGAAACCACGGGGCTGAATGTGATGGAAGCGCAATTGGTGGGGCTGTCCTTCGCCCTCGCCCCGCACCAAGCGGCGTATTTGCCGTTGGCGCACAACTACACAGGCGCACCGCAACAACTTGATTTAACGAAAACTTTAGCCAAACTCAAACCGTGGTTAGAAAGCCCGCTGCACGCCAAGCTGGGGCAAAATTTAAAATTCGATGCGCATATTTTCGCCAATCACGGCATCACCTTGGCGGGCATTGCCGAGGACACGCTGCTGGAATCTTATGTTTTAGAAAGCCACGAGCTGCACAATATGGACAGCTTAGCACTACGCCATTTGAATATCACCACCATGACTTACGCCGATGTGGTGGGAAAAGGGGCGAAGCAAATTTGTTTTGACCAAGTGGATTTGGACACTGCCACGCGCTATGCCGCCGAAGATGCCGACATTACCTTGCAATTGCATCGTCATTTCACCCCCCTAATCGCCCACGAAGCGGGCTTGCGCCGCGTGTATCGCGACATTGAACTGCCCAGCTTGCGCGTCTTGTGGGTGATGGAACGCAACGGCGTGTTGCTAGACAGCGCGTTGCTGCGCGTGCAAAGCCGCGAGTTGGGCGAAAAATTATGCGCCTTGGAAGCCCGCGCCCACGCCCTCGCCGAACAGCCGTTTAACCTGAATTCGCCCAAACAACTCGGCGAAATTTTATTCGGCAAACTCGGCTTGCCCGTGGTCAAAAAGACCCCCAGCGGCGTGCCTTCGACCGACGAATCGGTGTTGGAAACCTTAGCCCTCGACTTCCCCTTGCCCAAATTATTGCTGGAACATCGCAGCCTAGCCAAGCTGAAATCCACCTACACCGACAAATTGCCACTGATGGTCAACCGCCACACGGGGCGCGTGCATACCAGCTATTCCCAAGCCGTCGCCATCACGGGGCGGCTGGCTTCCAGCGACCCCAATTTGCAAAACATCCCCGTGCGTACCGCCGAAGGGCGACGCATCCGCGAAGCCTTTATCGCCCCCGCAGGCAGCAGCATTATCTCAGCAGACTATTCGCAAATTGAGCTGCGCATCATGGCGCATCTGTCGGGCGACGCGGGTTTGCTACACGCCTTCGCCCACGGGCAAGACGTACACCGCGCCACAGCAGCCGAAATTTTTATGCTCGCCCCCGATGAAGTCAGCAACGAACAACGCCGCTACGCCAAAGTCATCAACTTCGGACTGATTTACGGCATGTCCGCCTTCGGACTCGCCAAACAACTCGGCATCGAACGCAGCGCGGCACAAGCCTACATCGCCCGCTACTTCGCCCGCTACCCTGGCGTGGCGAACTACATGGAACGCACCCGCGAACTCGCCAAACAACAAGGTTTTGTTGAAACCGTATTCGGTCGCCGCTTATGGCTGCGCGACATCCACAGCAGCAACGGCATGAAACGCCAAGGTGCTGAACGCGCCGCCATCAACGCCCCCATGCAAGGCACAGCAGCAGATTTAATCAAACTCGCCATGATCGCCGTGCAAAATTGGCTAGAAACCGAACAAATACAAAGCCGCTTGATTATGCAAGTGCATGATGAATTGGTGTTGGAAGTGGTTGATAATGAAAAAGAAAAATTGATTGCGACCTTGCCTAGCTTAATGTGCAATGTCGCGAAATTGGATGTGCCGTTGTTGGTGGAGATTGGCAATGGGAAGAATTGGGAGGAGGCGCATTGAGATGGATTCCGCTTTATTTTTCTACATACATCTTACTGTGAATTGAGGGAGTAGAATGCGAAGGACATTTTTACGAATGTCCTTATTGCTTTGATTTGACTGAAAATACTACCCTTGGAGAGATGAGATGATGCTAAACATAAAGAAAATGATTCCTTGGCTGGTCTTTCCTTGGGTAATCGCGGTTTCTATGCCGTGTAGTGGGGAGGTTGGCTCAGTTGTTTCAACGGCAAGCACTTCAGCCGTTGTAGGGCAAGTGCATCTCAACGCCTCCGCTGTTTCGGAGATTAGCCTGCAAGATCAAAAGTTGCAGGAGGAGGTCAAGGAGCTGAAACTTAAAAATGAGCAGCTAGAAAGTTTTTGGGCTAAGTATGGTTTATCGCTCTCAATATTTCTATCAATACTGGGGGTTCTAGGTGGACTATTCAAATTCTTGATTGCCTATCGGAACTCAATAACAGCAAAAAAAACGGCTGATAAACGACAAGAGTCCGAAAATCTGCGGAGAGCTGGTGAGAGATTTTCGATCGCCGTGGCGCAGATAGCGACTAATGCCAGCCGTGCCACTAATATGCTAGGTGCAACATCGTTGTTGACATTCCTAAACAAAGAGTATGAGCATCTTCACGAACAAGTGTTTCGTGTACTGTTGACAACTCTAAGGGTAAATGATCTGCCTATGCCCGTGAAAAAAATACTTGTCAAGGGCATGGAAAAGGCGATACAGGATATTTTCAAACCTAACAGTGAAATCGGAGCAATTAGTTCGGATTGGACAGGGGCATATCTCAAGCGTATTAACTTAAAAAGTGTAAATTTTAGACGTGTTGATTTTGCATTCTCAAACATGCGACAGGCTCAAATGAGCAGCTGTATTTTTCAAGAAGCAAAATTCCATGGTGCAAATTTGAGAGATGCCAACTTTAGCAAAGCCAATCTGGTGTCGGCTCAACTAAATAACGCAGATTTACGAAATGCGAAGTTTTCCGATGCCTATTTGCAAGA
The DNA here is from genome assembly GCA_028707275.1 of Gallionella sp. Lineage (GTDB taxonomy): Bacteria > Pseudomonadota > Gammaproteobacteria > Burkholderiales > Gallionellaceae > Gallionella. Next base: position 4,414 of record JAQTUP010000014.1, read on the forward strand.
TGCTCTTTTTGGCAAAGCACTGTTGCGCGGTACTCTCTTTTACGGTGCAAACCTTAAAGAAGCTAAATTCTGCGATTGTAATGTTGAAAGTTTTGGTGAAAAATCTTTGGAATCAATTTTGAATGCCAAAAATAGCACATGGAAAAAGGCTTGGTTCGAGAAAGATGTATGGGAAAAGTTGTTTGAACTTAATGATTCTAAGCCAGAAAGAGACACGCTAACCGAAGAAGAAAAGGGTGAATGCCTTAACCGAACATGTAAAAAAGGTGTTTAGTGGGGGGTGGTAAATTTTTGACATAAATCATTTACTGCATTTACATATTCACCACGCAATTCATGAACTCCAAGGACGTTTCCGCCATGACGTTACAGCACCCATCCCCACCAAACAGGACAGATACTAGAAGATTAACTTTGCTAAAGCAAGGTAATGTTTCAATCCGCCATTTCCACCTTCAAAATCGGCGGTTTGCCACGCGAACCCGCCCTACCATCCCCCTCAAACCATCTTAATCACCAACCGCTTTCCGCAAGCGTGGGCGTATTTGCGTAGGGTGGCGAAAGAGGGGGAATGGTGTTCGCTGCGGAGGGAGGCTTCTAGGCGGGACACGGCACTTTTGGTTGTGCCCATGCGGGCGGCGACTTCCGCTTGGGTTAATCCCGCTTGTTTGCGCGCTTGCAATAATTCGCCTAGCGCGGCGTATTCTTCTTCCAACGCATCCCACGCGGTTTTGAATGCGGGGTCGGCGAACAGGCGCGCATCGTCCTCGGCGGTATGCGGCACGGGTGCCAATGTTTCGGCGGATTCAAGCATGACGTTTTACCTCTTTTAATCGTTTGTGGGCGGTATTCAATTCTCGGTCGGGCGTTTCTTGGGTTTTCTTGATAAAGCTGTGCAAAATCACGATCTGCCGTCCGACCATGGTGCAGTAAAACACCCGCCCGATGCCTTCCGCGCCTTTGCAGCGCAATTCAAATAAACCTTCTCCCATGGCGCGTGAGTGTGGCAAACGCAAGTCCGCACCGTGTTCTTCCATCAAACTCAGCAGCCGACGATAATCCGCCAAAATGCCCGCTGACCATGAAAAAACCTCGGATTTAACCCGCGTGTTGTAATAGTGAACTGTCCAGTTTATGCGGCGATGTTAGCGTATTTGTGAACCTTTAGAAAGAAATTTGTAAATTCGTCAGCAAGTTCGCCGCAAGCCAATCCGCTTTTTTACCTTCAAAATCGGCGGGTTGCTCTCGAATCTGCCAACCATCCCCGCTCAAATCATCTAATCATCAAATGCTGTGCCACACAGAGGAGTATTGCGATTGTGTAAAAGAGATATACGTTTAAATGCGGGCGTAAGCAAATTGATTTGCTTAATAATTGAAATGCGAAAAGTACTATTTTTAGGAGCGCGTGATGCGGTCGCTGCACTATCTTGAGATTGAGAATTTTAAATGCTTCGAGGATAAACAGCGCATTGAGTTGGAGCACCCAGCCGTTATGATTGGCTTAAACAATTGTGGCAAAACCAGCGCGCTGGGGATCTGCGTCTGGCTTGCAGCGGTATCGCTGTGCTGCGTGCCATGCTACCTTTAATGCCTTGACTGGCACGCCGTTGGCCAGACTGCGCCATAAGGACAAGTGGCTGACATATGCGCAGCAAATGACCGTGGGGCAAAGTGTGCGCAACAGCGCGAAAGCGTGCGAAGTACATCGCAACACCACGTTCCGCTGGCGCCATCGTTTTCTGGCATTACCCAATGAACAGAAGGCCGCCAGCTTGGTTGGGATTGCCGAAGCGGATGAGACCTTCTTCCTTGAGTCGTTCAAGGGCAAGAAACACGGCATGACGCGTGCGCCCCACAAGCGGGGTAGCAAAGCATCGAAGCGTGGCTTGTCCGATGAACAGATTCCTGTGTTGATTTGTCGTGATCGTACGGGGAGTACCTCGGACTTTGTTTTAGAAAAAGCCGATAAGGCGCATATCAGCGCGGTGCTCAAGCCACTCTTAGCTAGCGATACGGTACTTTGTACCGACAGTGGCAAAGCCTTGGGTGCTGCTATACGAGAAATTGGTATCACTCACCGTCCCGTCAATCTATACCCATTCAACTTGAAAACCCCGTGTTGAATGTTTGAAAATTATCAGTAATTCTGGAGCGCAGGCGGTCTTTAATTTCGGGGATGGTGCTCACAAAAAAGTGTTCAATATTTTCTCGGAAG
>JAQTUP010000008.1 GCA_028707275.1 Gallionella sp.
TGGCTAGCTCACTTCTCTTATCCTCTGTCCAAGTGGCACACCCTGATAATGCAATCAACACAACCAGTACCGTAATAGTTCGCATCATTTTCTCCTGTTGAAAAAACAGTTGACCAAAACATAACGTAGAGCTAACCTGCGCTGCGCGGCTTTATCGCGCAGCGTCCGTGTTGAGCGCAGGGTTAGCCGACATTAACGGCATTTCAATGTGTAGTATGTTTCGCCAGACATCTTTTGACTTTTTACGACATCCCATTGTCCTGATATCGAGCCTGAGCTTGCGTATCCAGTGCGCTTTTGCCCGTTGAACGTATCCCAAGAGCCATTACATTCAAAAAAGACTCCACCTTTTGCTGCGTTCCAAAGTGCGAGGCCCGCCCCACCCCTGTAATCGTATGGGGACTCAGCGAAGCGTAGTTGAAGTCTGACGGTCTTCCCCATATTTGAGCGGACAAACTTCACGAACTCCATGTCCTTTTCAGGTAAGAATGCTGCGTACTCAGTGCTCGATAAAGGCACTGAGAATGGCTCTCTCGCAAGCACGTCTGTGGCGATAATTGAACTGCATACGATGCTAATTGCGGCAAATGACTTGAGTAGGGTTGACGTATTCATGTTTGCTCCTTGGTCGTAGGTTAAAGCGGTTGGGTGAAGTTGGCTAACGGCGCTGTAGAAAAACCTAATTCTGAAAACCTGTTTCAGCATTGGGTGGATTTTTTTCAAACCAGACCGTCTTTTTCATTTTTGGCGTCCTGTTTTTATAAAATATTTTCATTGCAAACTTGCCTGATCAGGCAAGTCAGTTTTACGCGGTACAAGGCGAGAAAGCCCTTTTTCTGTCTTTTTATCTCGCATAACCATGATTCGCCAGCTTCTCGATGTTATGCATCATGCAGTACAACTTCCATTGTCCATCCACCTTGGTTTTTCCGCGTAGCGTAAAGCGGTGCAGACGTTTGTTGCCGCGCAAGTTGCCAAACACTGGCTCCACCGTTTGGCGACCAACTCGCCCATGTTTGAGACGAAGGCGGCGAGTGTAGTGAAGTGCGGTTGGCTGTCGCCCGAGATCGCGATAAACAGCACGTTCTCGCGGCAGGCGGCTTCGATTTTGCGGCTGTGGATGATGCCGCGACTGTAGGCAAACAGGATGATTTTGATGAGCACTGCCGGGTCGTAAGCCGATGCGCCTTCGACGTCATTCTTGTAGCGTGCATGAAAGGCGGAAAGATCAAGTTCACTATCGACAAGGTGGCATAACGCGTATTCAAAACTACCTGGAATAACTTGCCGATCAAAGTCGACCGGCAGTAGTTTTAAGCCTTTGTGTATCGGTTTGAACCGTGCCATGTCGCCTCCACCTTTGTTTTATCGCGCAGTGAAATTATGGCAGATCACGGGGCGATTTTCTGGGGAAATTTGGGTTTTTCTACAGCCTCAACGTAAAGCTAAGGGGCTGCGCCGCTTTTGCGCAGTCCCAGCGGAGCGAACTTGACCGTAGGGTTGGGCATACGCTTGCTATATCGAACGCGCTCAACCATGAGTTTACTTTCGAGCGCCAACACAGACTTTTTCCTTGTAATCAAATTTACCACCTGCATCAAGGCACTTATCAACGGCGATGAACTGCGTGATCTTTGGGGCAAAAACCGCGACAAGTAGGCCGAGTAGTAACACAAACAAAAATATGCCCATCATGAGTTTCGCCTCACGGCGGAAGTGATGCGATATACCAGCGCGCGGCTCTGTGCTATTCATGGCTTTTTGATGCCCAACGAATAGCGTTTATCTGCCGCGCAGCGCAGTTTGAACATGGCGATGAACTCATACGCGGCAGATAAACCTTGTTGGACTGAACCGCCTCCCGGGAAGAGTGAAGGGACGGTACAGGGGATAGCTATGATTCTTCCCACCCATTAACGTGAAACACGCGTAAGCGTTCGTTTGCCCTTTCCCCTGCTGGGTATGCGGGGGAAAGATGGAAAGGGGGAAACGGGCATGGCGAGTTTCATAATTAGGGGTGGCTGCTCGCCATGCCCGTGAGGGTCAGACTATAGCAGGGAATCTTGTTTCTGGCGTTGCAACTAAGCTCTTAATCTCAAATAACTGACGTTACGCACACGTTCCAAAAATCAAGGTTGATGAATTATTTTAAAAAGTAACCTTGGCGCTCCACCCCAAGCCCCTGCGCGCCGCCGAAGACTGCCTGTATACAGGCAGAAAGGCAAACAGCGGTGCTTTTGGGCGAGGACTGTTTGAGCACGTGGCCGCTGTGCGGATCGTGCGAGTTCCGCAGCCCCGTTGTTTGCTGACTGTCGAGGGCACCCCCGCCTGCCTGCCGCAGGTAGGGTCGGCGGGAGCGGCAAGCCGGGGTTGCCTTTTCTTGGGTTACTTTCTTTTGGCAACGCAAAAGAAAGTAACCAGCAGCCGGCCTGCCTGTCGGCAGACAGGGCTGCCCCGGCGAAGTTGATTTGAATACATGAATGATGTTACTGCGTAACATCATTCAAATAAGTATCCGGCAGGACAAGCGCATGCACCGTTTGATGAGGGGGGCAGGCGAGAACCTATTCTCTACTCTACCCGAACCCTGTGTGACCCCCGAACCCCTGTGTTTCGACCCCTGTCTGCGTGCCTGTCTGCGTGCCTGTCTGCGTGCAACGCACAGGCAGGCAACGCACAGGCAGGCCCATCCTATCCCCGTTTCGCGCCTGTCTGCCCTGTCTGCCCTGTCTGCCGACAGGCAGGCGACAGGCAGGCGACAGGCAGGCGACAGGCAGGCCCCACGGTTGGCTTTGCACGGCCAACCGACTCAGGCGGCTGAAAGCATGCTTTCAGAAATCCCGCCTTTGTCCCTTTCAGGGGAGGTTATTGCCTTCACCCCTCACTTCTACCCCCATCCTATCCTTCCCCCTGCAAGGGGGAAGGAACTATTGGTGCTGCCCGGCGGCCACGAAGTTCGGCGGCGTCTGTGGTCAATGCAGTGTCTGTTGATAGGCCACAGCAAAACGCTCGGCCAATTTTGCAAGACGCTTGTCCAGCGTCCACAATTTTGTCCCGGGCGTAATGAGTGTAGAGGCAAGTAGCGCCATGTCCACCAACCCGCAGCCTAGCCCATACAGTTTTTCGTTTTCGATGAATTCCATTACTTCAGGCAAGCTTGCCTGATTGCAGGATTGCAAAAGACCGATGTTATTCAGTGTCTGGATGCGTGGTGACGGGGGTGTCCCGCATGCCATTTCGAGGATGACCATCGGGTGAGTGAGCGCGAGGTCTGACTCGATCAGCTCAACCAGGGCATCGTTGCCGTTCCGGAAGTGGTCTACCCACACCGATGTGTCGACCAGAACGCTCATCCTGAGACAGGATGCTCACGGCGGCGGGGTATATCCTGAATCTCGGGCATGGTGCCGCCCAGTGCGGCAAGGCGCTTGGCGGCCTGCACTCGCACAAAGGTCTTGACGGCCTCTCTGAAGAGATCCGCTTTGTCCATGTTGGTATCGGCAACTTCCAATGCCTTTGCATAGAGGGCGTCGTCTATCGTGACCGTGGTTCGCATGATGAATACTCCTTCGTCAATTTTGATGCGATTCTACATCAATAACAACATCTTTGTTTTCCAGGAATTATATACCCCGCACGGGCATAGCGGCTTTGTGATAAACGGTAACGCTTAACCGTTCGTCCTGAGCTTGTCGAAGGACAGCAGGGTAAGCCGTTCATGGTTCGACAAGCTCACCACGAACGGCTTAACAAAAAAGCTCAATTTATGAACAGTATATCGAGAGAACGCCGCCTGACTGCCTGGCAGCGCGCCAGGTCAGACGTTATCCACTATCCACTATCCACTATCAATTATTAACTATCAATTGATTTAATGCGATCCGTCTTGCCCCGTTGTAGCGGGTGCGCCAATATTTGTCGGTCAGGCGGGTCATCATGATGGCTTTCCCGCTGCTGGGGGAATGCACGAAGCGGTTTTCTCCGACGAAAATACCGACATGCGAGTACGGACGATGCATGGTGTCGAAAAATACCAGATCGCCCGGCTGCAACTGCGCGGCACCCAGCGGCGCGCCCATACGACTCATCTCGGAACTTGTGCGCGGCAACTGTAGTCCCAGCGTATTCTGGAACACATACTGCACAAATCCGCTGCAATCGAAACCGTTGATACGGGACTTTCCGCCATACTGGTAAGGGGTGTCATACAGGCTGATGGCATAAATCGCCAGATTATTCATCTGAGCCTCGTCGTAACGCGGAGCGGGCAGGGGGCGCACGGAGGGAGCCTGGCGCGTTGTGCCGCAAGCGCTCAGCAATGTCAGGCACAGCAGTGTGATGAAATATTTCATGGCTGCAAATTTACGGTAGAGTACCGGCTCTTGTAAAGGAAAAAATGTGAGAATACTTTTAATCAGCCTGTTGTTGGCGCTGGCTTTTAGCGCGGAGGCGTACGATCTTGAAATCATCGAGCTCCGGCATCGCAGCGCCGGGGAGTTGATCCCGACTATCCGGCCTTTGCTCGACCGCGATGAAATGGTCAGCGGCATGAATTACCAGCTTATCCTGCGTGCATCTCCCCGCAGCATCGAGCAGATCAGGCGCTTGCTCGACAGTATCGACACGATGCCCAGACGTCTTAAAATTACCGTCTTGCAGGATGTGGACAGTGTCACCGTCTCCCGTCTGACGGAGGTATCCGGCAGCGTGGGACTGGGGCGCAATGCCCGCCTCACACTGCCGGGCACCGTGCGTATGGTGCCGGGTCAGGACAGCCTCAATGCGCGTATCGAGAGCCGTCAATCGTTCGAAGATGACAAAAAGACTCAGCAGCTACAGGTTCTGGAAGGCAACAGGGCGCTGGTGCGCACCGGCCAGACCGTAGCCGTTCCCGAGCGTCAGGTGGTGCAATCAGCCTGGGGTACGCAGGTCATTGATTCCACAGCTTACCGGGACGTGGCCAGCGGTTTTTATGTGCTGCCGCGCATCAACGGTGATCGTGTCGTGCTGGAAATAAGCGCACAAAATGACGCTTTGCCCCCGAATCAGAACCCCTACCCGGGAGGCGGCTATCCTGCTGTTCGGATACAGAATACGACCAGCACCGTATCCGGCCGTCTGGGGGAGTGGATCGTGTTAGGCGGCATGGGCGAGCAGCGCAGCACCGGCAATTCTACCTTCACGTCTAGCAATACTGCCCGAACCAATGAACAGCGCAATGTGCTGATCAAGGTGGACGAGGTTAACTGACTGATGTTACTGCGTCACATCAGTCGTGTATTCAAATCAACTTCGCCGGGGGCAGCCCTGTCTGCCGACAGGCAGGCCGGCCGGCCGCGGGTTACTTTCTTTTGCGTCGCCAAAAGAAAGTAACCCAAGAAAAATCGACCCCGGCTTGCCGCGCCGCCTGACGGCCCTGCCTGGGGTAGGCAGGCGACAGTCAGTCGGCGTTCCCTTGATAGCCGCAAACAGGCGGGTGAGCTACTCGCACGATCCGCTACGCGGCCACGTGCTCAAACAGTGCTCGCCCAGAAGCACCGTTGTTTGCTTTTCTGCCTGTATACAGGCAGTCTTCGGCGGCGCACAGGGGCTAAGGTGAAACGCCCAGGTGACTTATCAAAACAACTCATTAAGCCTGATTTTTGGAGCTTATGCGTAACCTCAGTTAACTGACTTCCGTTGCGCCGCGTCTGCGGCTCATGCTGCGACCTATTTGCATGAGCTGTTTCGAGCTCAATATGCGTTCGGCCACCGGCAAAAGCGCTGTGTTCTCTGTCGCGATATGCCCGGTATAGCGGGTGATGAATGCGTCCGTCACCGCAGCGTCAAGATTGGTGCCATGCCCTGCGGCCAGTTGCACCAAAGCCGGACGCAGCGCATCCCAGGCGGCCAGCATGGCCTCGTGTTCGGCCAGCAGGCGATCGAGCAAGGGCAAATCGCTGATACTTCGCAAGGCGGGGAACAGATCCTCCTCCTCGTCCTGATGGTGCAACTGCCCTGCGGTATCGAAGTAGCGCAGGATGCCTGTGGCGGCTTGCTGAACCTGGGTATCGCACCCTTTATCCGCCAGGTGTGCCTCCAGTTTTTGCAGAATATCGCACTGGCGCAGTATCTTTGCGTGGCAGGCGCGCAGCAGCTGCAGCGGGTGATCGAAGCCTGGCGCGGCATCGTTTGCAAAAAGGGATATCATATTTTCTCAGTATCAAAAGGGCAGGGGATCATGGTGGATGGCCACCAGTACGATATAGGCGAAAACGACTTGTGCCGCCAGCCAGGACGATACGCGCACCGCCTGGCTGCGCCCGTATTTGAGCGCGATAAACCCGAGTCCTATATATAGCAGCAGGGCGGCGAGCTTGGCGGTGAGCCAGGCATCGACAAACGGGTACTGTCCGGAGAGGATGGCTAACGCAACGGCGGATGCGAGCAGCAGGGTGTCCACGATGTGCGGCACGATTTTGACCCAGCGCTGCCGCAGGACGGCCGCTTCATTCAGACGCCAGAGGCCGCGCAGAAAAAACAGCATGAAACTGGTGGCGGCGCAGCCAATATGGAGGGTTTTGAGCAGCAGAAAACTCATGAAAGAACCTCCTCGGCGTTTCGCCGCGTGCGCCTGTATACCGCGATGGCGGTGTATAAGGCGATGCAAAGCAGTATGCCCTGCAGCAACAGGCCTGTCATGACCAGCCAGATGAATTGGTGCCGGAACAGGGCTGACAAGAGGGCGAGCAACGTGGCCGCATGCAGCCAGAAATGCCCCCGCATCAGGGATTCGGGGATGATTTCCTTCATATTGGGCACGCCTTTTTTCATGCCGCCGCGAAACAGATGAAACCAGACCAGAAACGGGACGATCTTGTAGAGCATGCCTAGCATCACCGACAGCGCGAAACCCAGTATAAAGATGATGAGGGAGAGCGTCCTCAACTGTCCGGAGAAAAACGCTGACAGCAAAAAACCTGCGGCGCAGAGCAGCGCAATCATCCCCAGCCTGAAAAAATTCAACGTTGCGTCCGCCACCCGGCGTCGGCGACGGCTTTGCAGCCTGAGCGTCACGAAGGCAAAACAGCCGGCCAGCGCGCAGAGTACGCCTTCTGCCAGAGCTTGCAGGGTCGTGGCGTCAGACAGGGTGGATGCGAGAGACAGCAGCAGCGCGATGAATAAGGTCGGCGCCAGATTATCCGATAACCATTTCGGATAATTCGCGGTGAGCTGAAACATGGGGACGACCTGGTATGACACGCCGACTATCAGCAGCATGACCCAGCCGCCCAGCGCCATTTTGATGTGCAGGCTTGCAATGTTCGGATAATCCAGCGGCAGCCCCGTCGCATAGCCGCGCGCGAGCCATATTCCCAGCGTGACGGCCATGGCGAGTGTCAGAACGGACAACAGTATCGCGACCCTGGACGCGTTCTTTGCAGGCGCGCGTATCAAGGAGATCAGGCTGGCTGCGATGAACAGCAAAAACGCCAGGCCCAGCAACACGCAGGCAAGATTGAGCAGAGCAGGGTTAGTCAGCACGAAGCCGCCTGCCAGCGACAGGGTGCCCGTGAGCAGCGGCAGCAGACTGAACCTGGCCATCCCGGGCATGGGGCTGCCTATCATCACCGGCAAAATTTGCTGCATGGCGCCGAACATGATGAAGGCCATGAATCCCAGCGTGATGCAATGCGTGGCGGCCAGCAGCGCGGGAGAATGCGCATCGGCAAACGGGTTGACGCTGTTGGTCGCGAGGATGAATGCGGCGAGTATCAAAAACAGGGGCGCTATGACAAAAAAGCGCAGTGGAACCGAAATGGCGGGGGCCTGTTCGGTGCTGAGTGCGGCGGTGCTCATGATGCAGGGCTGATCCGTATGGAAAAACTGCCATCCGCCTGTGCACGGGTCTGCCAGGTATGGCCCGTACTGCGCAATTCATCGTAGAGCGGATAAGGTTCGCGATGTATCAGCACATGCAGACATGAACCGCTTTCCAGCATTTGCAGCGCCTGCATGATCTGCACGAAGGGTTCAGGGGGCGGCAGGCCGCGCACATCCAGCTCAATCATGGCGGTCAAACGGCTTTGAGCCGGTCGATGAGCGCCTCACGCCCCACGGCCAGGATACGATCTGCGATCGGGTAGAGAATCTGCTCTTCCTTCAGGTTGTGCTGCTGCATCACGATCAGCAATGTTTCAGAAAGACCGCCGTAGCTTTTTGCATTCCTGGTGACAACGGAGGCTGCCATCTGTTCGATCAACTCGTTGATCTGCGCGTGTTCCATGCGCATCACCTGAACTGGACCTTGCGGGCCGTTGGCATTCATAATGGCCGGAAACAGCACATCTTCCTCCCGGCGAAAATGCCGCGCCATGTCCTTGCCAAATGCGTTAAAGGCTGATTCTGCCGTAACCCAATCCCCTGCATAGACGGCATCTTCGGCCAGAGCGAAGGCTTCGTCGCAGGATTTATGATCGGTGCTCATATAGTCAGCCAGGGTACTCATGTGAAGTTCCTTATTCGGGGTGCGGCGTTAAATAACAAGGCTATGTCATCGTTATTTATTGATGTTGCGTAACATTATGTGTTACGTGTTATTTGTAGGGTGGAAAAATCGCAGCGTTTCCACCGAAAAAGCAATGGTTCGCGGTGGATACGCGCTTGCGCTTTATCCACCCTGCCCGAAGTTCAACACACACAGTGACATAGCCAAATAACAATTTTTTGTACTATACAATAAAACATGTATTATCTGCACATGTTAGTTGCGGCAGCCTGTTAAAGTCGCACAACTTTACCATCAACCCACCCATGGAATACGAAATGACACATAATTGCGCCAATACCATCACTTTCGATCTGAGCTACCCGTTCGACGCGCGCGGCGTAGCCAAACGCTTTCGCCATGCGGCCATTTTTGGCGCGCTCGACGCACTGAATCCGGGAGAAACCATGGCCTTTGTGAATGATCACGACCCGCTGCCCTTGTTAGTCCAGTTAAAACAACGTTATGGCGATGGCCTTGAAATTAGCTATGTCAGCCGCGAACCGGGAAATATTTATATCAATTTCAAGCGCATATAATCACTCAGTCCGCCTTCGAAGAGACTCTTGCCATATGTCTTTATACAAAAAAATCATCAGTGCGTCGGGCGTCGGGTCGGATGCGACAGGTCACGCGGAAAAGCTGATATCCGCCGCAGGCGGCTTCATCGGCATTTCGCTGACCCTGTGGTTGAGCAGTCATTATCTCGGGCTACAAGGCGCGGCTTTGCTGGTGGCGTCCATGGGCGCCTCCGCCGTATTGCTGTTCGCCGTGCCGCACGGTGCGTTGTCGCAGCCCTGGCCGCTGGTGGGCGGCAACCTCATTTCTGCGATCATCGGTGTCAGCTGCGCGCAGGCGGTTTCCAATATGTTGATTGCAGCGCCCCTGGCGGTCGCGTTAGCCATCGCGGCGATGTACTACTTGCGGTGCATTCATCCGCCCGGCGGGGCAACGGCGCTTACGGCGGTAGTCGGGGGCGCGCAGGTTCATCAGTTGGGTTATCAGTTCGTGTTAACGCCGGTGCTGCTCAACGTTGTCGTCATGCTGATTGCGGCCGTGGCAGTCAACTGGGCTTTCCCCTGGCGCCGTTATCCGGCAGCCTTCAGAAAACTGCCCGAGAGCGTTGCCAGGCCGCAGTTAGCGCATGCCGACTTTCAATATGCGCTGGCTCAAACGGGTTCTTATGTCGACGTCAATGAGGATGATTTGCTCAACATTTACCGGCTGGCGGCCAAACATGCGTGGCAATTGTCCGATCAGCCCGAAAAAATAACGGCCGGACTCTGTTACAGCAACGGTGAAACAGGGGATGACTTGTCGGTGCGCAAGGTGGTATCGCTGGGTGAGCCGGGGGCGGAAGTCACTTACAAAATAGTAGCGGGAGAGGGGCTGGGCATGATAAAAACCTCCCCGCTGGCCGATTTTTCCGACTGGCAGCGCTATGAAGTGATACTGAAAAATAACGCCTGGCACAGGATAAGAAACACCGGTGTCGGCTCCTAGGATTGAAAGACGACATGAAACTGACCCAATATTCCGATCTTGGCTTGCGGCTGCTGATGTATCTGGCGCACCGTTATGGCGAATCGGTGACCATACAGGAGGCGAGCGACAGGTTTGCCGTATCCAAGAACCATATGGTGAAAATTTCCCACCAGCTGACCAAATCCGGTCTGATCGAGAGCCTCAGGGGGCGCAACGGCGGGGTGCGCCTGGCTCGTCCGCCCGAAGCCATTTCCGTAGAGGAGGCGTTACGCGCTACCGAAGATAACTTCGATCTGGTCGAGTGTTTCGGCGCCAGTCAAAACCGTTGCGTCATCACTGATGGATGTAAATTAGCCGGGGTGCTCGATGCGGCGCTCGCCGCTTTTTTTGCGGTGCTGAGCAAAACCTCACTGGCCGATCTGGTCAGTAACGGCAATGCTCTCGAACATTTACTGCTGCCCCGGCCACAGGAAATCCAGATTAAATTTCGCCCGCGTGCGACTATAAAAAACCGGGACGACGAATCCGCCGCATGAAACCATACTCGCTCTGGCTGTTAGGTTTTCGCCCGTTTTTTATACTCGCGATCTTGTCGGGATTGATTCTGCCTGTTTTGTGGGCGCTGATCTTCTCGGGGGTTATTGCCGCGCCCGCGACCACTTTTTCCGCGATGCAGTGGCATGCGCACGAGATGTTTTTTGGTTTCGGCTGGGCCGTCCTTGGCGGTTTTTTGCTCACAGCCAGCAAAAACTGGGTCAAGGTTCGAGGTTATCACGGCATGGCGCTGATGTTTCTTGCAGCCGCCTGGTTGTTTGAACGGGCAGGCATGTGGTTCGAGGGGGTTTGGCCCCATTTGCTATTCACAATTTCAAACAAGCTGTTTTTGGGCGCTATCGTCGCCATGATCGTGTGGACGCTGATTCGCTATCGCCGTGCCGACTTCTACCGCGACAATTACTTTTTCTTGCTGATTCTGCCCTTGTTTTTGGTCGCCAAGCACCTGCTGCTGAGCGTCGACTATTTCCAGGAAGGCGCCGTCATGGCAGTGGGGCTGTTTCGTATGGCTTTTCTGGTGATGCTGGAGCGCACGGTGACGCAGTTCATGAAAGGCGCATTCCAGGTCGAAATACTGAGCAATCCGCTGCTGGACAAGACGATCAAGTTGCTGGGACTCAGTCTGGTGTTCGCAGGCTTCATGCCGCCCGTTCTTGCCGGCGGCTTAGCCTTGTCGCTCGCGCTGTTGCTGGCGCTGCGCCTGGTTTTCTGGAAACCGCAGCTGGCCATGCAGCGGCTCGATATTGGCATCATGTATCTGGGGTATCTTGCGATCACCGCACAACTGGTGATTGAATCGATGAGGCTGACGGCGTATCCGCAATGGCCGCTGTCCTTGTCCATACATGTGTTTACTTTCGGCGCGATAGGGCTGATTATTCCTGCGATGTTGATCAGGATTAGCCGTGGACACACCGGCCGTCAGGTGGTATTTGACGCGCGCGACAAACTCGTTCTGTGGCTGATGATGGCAGCGTTTGTCTTCCGTCTCATCGCGCCCGCACTCGATTCTGCCGACTATACGCGCTGGATTTTTCTGGCGGCCGCCTGCTGGTCAGTCAGCTTCGCGCTGCTCGCCTGGCGCTATATTCCCTTTTTGCTGCAACCCAGAATTGATGGCCGCGAACACTGAGTCGCCAGTTGTCCTGCTGGCAGCGCCTTTCCTATGGCGAATCGGGGCAGGTCATGAACACGTTGCAAACGCCGCAGATGATTTTTGTCTCGGGCGCGACCCAGGCTTTGCTGCCGCACTGCGGGCAGGTTAACCGTCCCCGGTTCGCGGCTTTTCGAGGCGCAGGCCTGCAAACTGCGGCCTGGCCTTCGATGTCTGTCGGCAATTGTTTGATGGGGGGCTCTGAGGCGGGGTATTCGATACCGGCTTCTTTTAACGCCTGCGTCGCGATCTCCTGAGTCTCAGGTTCGGCGGGCAAATGTCTGTCCAGCCACGGGATGAAGAAGCCGCCTGCCACCAGCGTCTGACAGGACGCCAGAAAAGCGCCGTCTGGCATGATGTGGTGGCTGACCGAACGCCCGGTTTTCTTGCCGCCGGGCAGCCCCGTGCCCGTTGGCATCAGCCCCAGCGACTCCATCTTTTGCGCCCACTCCTGATTGTGCGCATTGCTGGGCGTGGGCGTGCCAAAGTGTTCCTGCCACTGGTGGATCATTTCATGCACCAGGGTCGACAATACCGATTCGACAGGGCGCAGGGTAAAAAATCCCGGATGCAAACCGATTTCGTCTATCTGTTGGCCGCCGGGGGAGACAAAACGCCCCGCGTGGTAATAGCCATAGACCCGGCTGGCCGAGCGCAGGGTGATCAGGCAATGCGGCAATTTACCCTCGAACAGCTCCGCGTTGAAGTGATCGTAGGCGCTCTGGAGCAAGTCATAAAAATGGCGGGTAGGCGTGGTCTGCATGGTTGTCCGGGAAAAAAGATGGCTGTCCGCAGATTATATGGCTGTTCAGACAACGCGCAACCTATATGCCTGATTCTATCCTGTGGCTGATGACTCGCCAGTCTGTCCTGCGCGTCCGTGACAAGTGGATATATCCTGCCATTCGCTCCTTCGAGAAAATGACGAATCGTTTGAGGCTTGTTAAGTTTCGCCGGGTTTTTCGGATTGGGCGTCCACGAGTGACCAGTATGTTTCAACGGCCTCTTCTTCGGTGGTGCAGACGAAGTCTATGACTGTTTTTTCATTCTGTCCGGAAGAAAGCCATTCGCTCTCAGCTTCATCGAAAAAAGCGGGCCCATCCCGGTAGCCAAACTCGATGATCCCCCATAAATCGCAGTCTTGCTTGCGAATTGCCGCAATTCCTGTACCGCGTTTGAGCAAGGAAACCTCGCCGATTTCAGCATAGCGGTCTGCCACCAGCCAGCGCGCCTGTCGGTCTATGATCCCCCAGCCTTGGGCCGTGCGCGCCCGGGCGTAGTCATCCCAGACCAGGCGCGACAGTTCCAGAAAACGAGGTTCGATCTGCCAGTGATCGTGGACATCAACAAACCCCCAGCGCCCGTTCAGTTTGGCGACCGCGCGCCCGCCGTGGAATCCGTCAACCTCCTCGAAGCGGGGCGGCAGAACAATCTCGCCGTTTTCATCGAAGCGTCCCATCCCGGTATCGGTTTTGAATGCCGCCGTTCTCAGATCGCCAGACGCCGTGAAATAGCCGTCCAGCACGTTTTCGTCCTCGAACAGCACGACTCGCTGGCCGCTGGTGTCCAGCCACGCTTCCCCGGAATTCCAGCCCTTCAGCCCGACACGCGTTCCGGGGCATGACGGCCGCGCGAACAGTTCTTTTTTGATGGCGCGCACCAGGTGAGGCAGCGCCCGGCGATCCTCAATGATGTATTGCAGCGCAGTCGTGCTGACGAACACTTTCCAGGTGTAATAGTTGGCAAGCTGAGGACTGGCAGCAACAGCCGCGTCTGCTGCTTCCCGGGTGAAATACAGCCCGTCAACATCGTCCGGACTGCTATCCAGCTTATCCCTTTCGCAGTGCAAAAAGACGCTGAGATGGGCCCAGCGCGCATCGGCTACCGCTTCCTGCCAGCTCGCGCCATTTATCCGGTTCATGCCAATGCCTGCCAGCGCGGCGCGTACTTCGTCAGGCGCGGCTAGCCAAAGAGGTGTGTCGTCCTTCAGGCGCTGATGCCAGGTATGGACTTGAACCGGGGCCGGATTATCCGTCGGCGTTTCGGGAATAGAGTGCGCTGGAGGGTTGAGGGCAGGTTCATCTGTGACGGCCAGTTCGGGTGAAAAAAACAGCAGCCATATGGCGCAACCTGCCAGTAAGCCGCCGGTGGCCAGCATCATCAGCACACCCCCAATCGGCCCGCCTTGCCAGGCAAACCAGACACCTTCGAGCAACAGCGCCACGCCCAGCAATCCGAGCATGGACAAATTCACCGTCAGGGCGATTCCTTGGGCGCGATTCATCAAGGGGCTTCCAAAAATAAACAGAGTTATGGACGATTTTCGCCAGTTGCCGTTGATGCGTTTGCTGGCAGCTTGCGCCGGTCACCGCTCAAAAGTGTTTCCCGCCACGCATTTTTTAAGGCTCGGAGTGACTTCGAATGAAAAAAGAGCCTAACATTCAGTATTCTCAGTCAGTCTTTTATGAATTTTACTAAATTTTTTCATTTCCGCGCCGGGCTGATCGGCGCTGTCGGCATCGCCATGAGTGTTTATAGCGCCTGGCTGTTGTGGCGCGATGCCGAAGAGCTCGTCGTGCGCGTCGTGTTGTGCGCCCTCATCGTTGGAGGGTTGGTCATGATGTTTGATGCCTGGTTTGGATGGAAAAAGCGGCGAGTAGCAGTTGATGTGCCGATTGCGCCTGTCGAAGCTGTGCCTGAAACCCGTTCGCGTCAGTCAGAGGTTGTCAGCGAATTCGAGGTCGAAGGCATGCATTTTCTGGTGTTGTGGAAACCGGGTTTGTGCCTGCTGCGCACCATAGAGAGCTACGGCACGGCAGATGCCAGGCAATACACTGCGTCCGACCTGTTCACGCAACTCTACGACGGCTCGCCCGACTATGAACTGGGACGGGATGAGGCGATAGCACAGGCGCCGCTGGTGGCGACCATGCTGGTGCACGAACAGCGAGCTCGGGAGGTGGCCTTTTTGGCGCAACTCTATGCCTCGCCCGAAATGCAGCGGGACTATCCTGTATACCAGATATGGCAGCAAGAGGCGGGCGGGGTGAGCCGTCCCGTCATCTGGGCCAGCCACAACGCCGGGCTGTACTGGCGGGTGGACGGGCAATGGCAGGTCGCAGGGGGCGCGCAAAGCCGGATAGAGGCGGAAGCTTGTATCGGTGCGATAAACCTTAAAAAAGCAGATTCACGCGGAGACGCGGAGAACGCGGAGTAAAATCAACACATCGTCAGGCAGGCGTGGGTTTCGTGGACAACTGCTGTTTTCAGGATTAACGCCACGGACTGCCGGTTACCGCCGGATTTTCGAGGATAATTTGAAGGTATGAACCAAAATTCCAAAGCCTCCCTGTGCTTCGTGCTGTTGCTTCTGGCATCCTTTGCGTCACAGGCGAGGGAGGAGGTGTTTCCGGTTCCGCTGGTGGCCTGGCCTGAAAAATCCGAACTCAGTCTTGACGAGCTGCGCCGCGATGTTGAACTGGGTGACGCTGAGGCGATGAAGAATCTGGGCGTTCGCTACCATGTCCGCGCATGGCAGTGACATGTCACTGCACTCCAAAACAGCTCACTGTTTCTTGTTCATCCCTTGCCGTCCACAACGGTTGGCTGAATAATCCCCCTTTCAGGAGCATGCCATGAAGCATCGCAGGTCAGTTGTCGGAGTCGTTCTTGGGTGCGCGCTGTCAGGCGCCGCAGCTTTTGCCGAAGAGGGCGCGCCCTCGCCGCTTACCGCTGCCGAGTTGCAGCAGTACCGCGAATTATCCAGGCGGATTCAGGCGGATTATGTCGATCCGGTGGACGATAAGCGGCTGTTCAATGCCTGCCTTGTCGGCATGAGCCATCTCGATCCGCATTCCGATTATCTGGATGCCGCAGCCCTCAAAGCGATGAAGACGGGTTCGGGCATTGCGGGGGTGGGGCTGGAGCTGGGGATAAAAAACAACCGTGCCACGGTGATTTCCGCGATTGAAGACTCACCCGCCTCAAAGGCGGGCATACGCCGGGGCGACACCCTGTTCAAGATCGACGGCGAACCCGTGGTCGATCTGTCGCTGGTCAAGGTGGTCGATGCATTGCGCGGCGCAGCGGACAGTAAAGTCCGGCTCACGATATTGCGCGAAGGTTCGCCCGAGCCTGTCAATTTCGAACTGACCCGCAAGGTGATTAAGCTCAGCACGGTTAAATCAAAAATGCTGGAGCCGGGCTACGCCTACGTCAAAATCAGCGCTTTTTACGACGAGACCATTGAAAAGTTTGTTGCAGCCATGCAGGCGCTGGACAAGCCGGGCGAATTGAAAGGGCTGGTGCTGGATCTGCGCAACAATCCGGGCGGGTTGTTCGCCGGCTCAATGGCACTTGCTTCGGTGTTTTTGCCTGACGGCGCGGAGCTGTTAAATGTCACCGAGCGCCGCTATGGCAAGCCTGTGACCGTTCAGTACAACGACCGAGATTTGCGACGCAGTGATGCCCGGGCGCTGAACTCCTATCCTTCAGGAATCAAGCGACTCAAGACAATTCCCCTGGTCGTGCTGGTCAACAACGGCTCGGCGGCGGGGGTGGAAATTGTCGCAGGCGCCTTGCAGGACTACCGGCGCGCGCTGATTATCGGCACGCCGACTTTCGGCAAGGACTCGATTCAGACTCTGATCCCCCTGGGCGACGAGCCCGAGGAGACGGCGCTCAAGCTGACCACCGCCCGCTGGCACACGCCGAAAGGGCGTTCGAGTTTCCCGTCAGGCATCGCGCCCGACATTCTGGTCGAAGTCACGGCTTCACCTGACGCCGATGATACTGCGCTGGATCGGGCGCTGCGTGCGTTGAAAGAGCAGAATGCGGCGCACTGATTTCAAATAATCATTAAAAATCAAACTTGCGCCTTCCCCCTTGCAGAGGGGGAAGAGCGAAGCGAGGGGGCAAACAGGATGGGAGTAAACACGTTAAAATATATGCGTTTCTACCCCCACCCTAGCCCTCCCCCTGCAAGGGGGAGGGGCTAAAGCGGTTAACGGATTATTCGAGGGATTTTCCTTGGCAGACGCGGTTCAATCTCATGTGAACGACACGCATACACAAACCCTTTCATCCGAATCCGGCCCGTTGGAGCGCGCGCGGATTTTGTTCAATCTGGAGCGCTACCGCGATGCGCTGGGGCTGCTGCGCCCGCATATCCACGAGGCCGACGATCCGGTTGCAGCTTACGAGTTGTGCGCCACCTGTCTGCGCCTGATGGATGAATTTACCGCTGCCCGCAAGCTGGCTGAGGAAGCGCTGAGTCACTACCCGCAAGAATCGGTCTTGCACATGGAGTTGTCGCGCGCCTTGTGCGGTCAGTCGCTGTTTCAGGCGGCGCTTGAAGCGGCGCGGCAGGCGGTGGCATTGTGGCCCTGTGCCGATACGCACGCGCTGGAGTCTGCCGTGTTGTATGACATGAACCGCTATGACGATTCGGTTTCATGCATCCGGCGCGCACTGGATTTGGAGCCCAACAATCCAAACTGGCACTCTCTGCTGGCGAAAAACCTGTATTACCAGAACAAGGAGGTGGAATCGCTGGCCTCGGTGAATACCGGTTTGGCGTTGGAGCCGAATCATGTCGAATTGCTGGGAATGCTGGCACGACTGGAGCATCAGCGCGACAAAAAGCTGGACTTGCTGCGTTCGGTGTTGCGCATCGATCCCAGGCATGAAGGGCATCGGCGGCTCTACGATGAAGGGACGCAGCTATTCCGGCGCACCTTGCTTCTGGCGGCAGCTTTTACGCTGCTGCACTTCGCGGTTAAATTTCTGCCCCCCGAAGACTGGCAGTGGGCATACAAGAGCTATGGCGCTATCGTCATCTGGATTGCGGGGATCGCACTGGACAACCCTGAGCCGAAAATCTTCCGGCTGATCGTCGGCTTCAATTTTGTCAATATCGCGCTGGGCATAGCCCCCAATGATTTGGCTGCGGCCTGCGATACCCTGATCAATCAGGGTGTCGCGAATTTTTTGGCTATGAGCGTCGGGCTGACCATCATGGCCTACATCGGCGCGCAGCTAATGATGATCGTGAAAGTCATACTGATCGTTCCCCGGGCTACCGCCCGGCAGTTTTTGCAGGCATTTCGTGACGCGCGAAAATCGGGGGTCACACATGGCTTTCTGCGCGAACTGGTCAACTCGCGCAATGCCTGGTTCAACCTCGCCGCCTGTTTACCGCCGCTGTTCGCGCCCTGGCTTGCTCCCTCATGGGATGCGCTTGCCGCCTATCTGTTTTTTGTCCAGCCGCTGCTGCTTTATGTGCTCAGCCGTTTGTGGCTGCCGGAGGGGCAACGGGTCGGCTATTGGGGATTGTTGTTTTTGCATGGATTTGTCCTGTTTTTTGTTTCCGCAGGTCACGATCCTGATGTATTGAGCTTGTCGGGTAACCTGTTGCTGGGACTGGCACTCGCACTGACCGGCATCATTACGGCAGATTTTTTACGGAGAATTGCATGACACTGGATGAACTCAAGCTGATACACGCAGCGTACCGCGCCTCCCCCGGTAATCCGGATCTGGCGCTGTTGCTGGCAAGTAAACTGGCCGCGCTACAGATGTGGCCGGAGTTGCTCGATAACCTGGATGCGTGGCTTGGTCAGCCCGTGGAAAAACAGCCGCCGGAGCTGGCTGCTTTGTTGATACGCGCATTGCTGGAAACCGCTCGCCTCCCGGAGGCCGAAGCAAAACTGAACAGCTTGCTGGATGCCGCACCGGATTATGATGTCGAAGCACTGCTTGCCGCCTTCGAGGGAAAAGGCCTCAAGCCGCGCCGCAGCAACAGGCAAAGGAGCGTTGACGACCCGATGTCTGACCTTTCCGACTTTCGCCCGCTCGATCTGAAAACCCGTTCTCAGGTGAGCTTTGCGCAGGTGGGCGGACTGGACGCGCTCAAGGAAGCCGCCCGCATGAAAATAATCCTGCCGTTCCAGAAGCCGGAGCTGTTTGCCAAATACGGCAAAAAGGCGGGAGGCGGGCTGTTGTTGTACGGCCCGCCGGGTTGCGGCAAGACCCATTTTGCCAAGGCGGTTGCGGGCGAATGCGGCGCGGCGTTCTTCAATGTCGGCATACACGATATCCTCAATCTCTATGTCGGCAACAGCGAACGCAACATGCGCCGTCTGTTCGAGACTGCCCGCAGCAATAAACCCGCTATTCTGTTTATTGATGAGATAGACGCGCTGGGGCGCAAGCGCGAACTGATGCGCCACAGCGGCATGACCACCACCATCAACGCCTTTCTCAACGAATTGGACGGCGTGGGCAACGACAACGCCGGGCTGCTGGTGATGGGCGCGACCAATGCGCCGTGGGATATTGATTCCGCCTTCAAGCGCCCCGGCAGATTCGATCAGCGCCTGTTCGTCCCGCCGCCCGACCTTGCCGCGAGAGAATCCATCCTGCGCATTTATCTGGCCGATAAACCGGTAGCCCCCCTGGATCTGGCGCAGATCGCCCGCAACACCGAACACTTCTCCGGTGCGGACCTTGCCGCGCTGGTCAGCCAGGCCGCAGATATTGCGCTGACCGAGATTCTCAAAACCGGCCGCGAGCGTCCGATAGACAGCAAAGACATCGCCAGTGTGCTCAAACAAATCAAACCCTCCACGCTGGAATGGCTGGCAGTCGCAAAAAACTATGTGGAATACGCCAACGAAGAAGGCAGCTACGACGAAATCCGCGACTATCTGGCGGGGACTGGCGGCAAAAGGAGGATGGGGTTTTGACAGAAAAGCATATAAAGAACCGATTCCCGAATCTCTATATATCAGGTATAGTGCACTCTATATATTAACGCTCGATAGGTAATGAAATGGCTGCTGCTGACAATACCATAGACCATGTGACGCTTTCCCGGCTGGTCGAGGCCAACGCCGTTAATGGTGCAAACATCATCGGACAACCGGGCGGCTGGGGGGTCGTTATCAAGTACGGCATGACCGAACGTACTTTAGCGGCCAAACGTGGAACAGTTCGCATCTTTCGCAAGTTTGAAACGCTGGTTGCCTACCTGAAAGAAATCGGCGTGGCTAAATATCAGGTGGATGCCACTAATTTTGATCCGGCTGCACTCAAGTTGACTCGAAATAATGAAGGAGCCGGGGCGCGCATGAAGGCCGCACACGAGGCCGCTGCTTACGATAAATGGTTTCGGGCGCAAGTGCAGGAAGCACTGGACGACACCAGTCCCGCAATTCCCGATGCCGAGGTTAAAGAATAC
Source organism: Gallionella sp. (assembly GCA_028707275.1). Classification (GTDB taxonomy): domain Bacteria; phylum Pseudomonadota; class Gammaproteobacteria; order Burkholderiales; family Gallionellaceae; genus Gallionella. The sequence continues at coordinate 19,960 of JAQTUP010000008.1, forward strand.
TTTGCGGCCAAACGCGAAAAACTTGAACAACGCATAAAAGCGAATGCGCCATGAAACTCAAATGGAGGGCCGCCGCATTGAGAGACCGCGAGCGAATCATGGACGTCATCGCTCTGGAAAATCCGCAAGCTGCTCTTGATCTTGACGCCTTGTTCGAGAAAAAAGCCGACACGTTGATTGAACAGCCAAAATTATTCAAGTCGGGCCGCATCAAAGGCACCAGGGGGGCCGTGGTACACCCCAACTACGTTCTGGTCTATCAGGTGTCCGACAAGGCCGTGACTATTTTGCGTGTGCTGCACACCTCGCAGGCATGGCCTATTTGACAGGCAAAAAATACAGTATGCAGTCCTGTATGTCGACTATGCGTGTTGCTCCGCCTCCCGGCCTTTACAGGTCTGCGCGGTACGGGACTGGCTCCGGTTCGGTATTTGCTGAGGGTGAGGCGCGTCATGCCGATGGCTTTGGCCGCATCGGATAACGCCTTGGCCGAGGGGTAGGGCGTGTGCCCGGTCGAATTTTTTGCCATTGCCTGATGTTGCACAGTAACATCGGCTAATATACTCCCCCGTGCCCGCCGGATGCAAAAGGGCGCGCGCTTATCACTTATGGGATTTTTGAATGAACGAATTAACGCACTTTTCTGATGCCGGGCGGGCGCGCATGGTGGATGTGTCTGCAAAATCCGAAACACCGCGCACGGCGAAGGCCAGCGGTGTGCTGCGCATGCTGCCTGCCACACTCGAACAGATACGGCTGGGGCGCATGAGCAAGGGCGATGTGCTGACGGTCGCGGATGTGGGCGCCGTGATGGCCGCTAAACGCACCCCCGACATCATCCCCATGTGTCATTCCATTGCGCTGACCGGGGTGGATGTGGCCTTTTCTGAACTAAATGAGCCGGACATCGGGGGGTGCGTCGGGATTAAAGTTGTCACGACGGTCAGTTGCGTCGGGCAAACCGGCGTCGAAATGGAAGCGCTGTGCGCGGCCAATATCGCCTTGCTGACGATTTATGACATGTGCAAGGCCATTGATCGCGGCATGCGCATCGAATCCGTGCAGCTGGAAGAGAAGCGCGGCGGCAAGAGCGGCGTATGGCAGCGCGGAGCACAGCCATGATTAAGGTGCTGTTTTTTGGCCCGGTGGTGGAACACACCGGCTGCAACGCCATGTCCGTCGCATACCAACCCGGCATGAGCTTGCAAAATTTGCGCGATCAGCTGGCAGTGCAATATCCTCGCGCCTTCGAGATCGTCTGTCTGGTTGCGGTCGATGGTCATCATGTGCGCGATCTGTCGATGCCGCTGGCTGACAACAGCGAAGTGACCTTCATGGCCAAATTTTCCGGGGGCTAAATGAAATTTGCGAAGCAAATCCCCTCTCGCCCGCTTGCGGGAGAGAGTCAGGAGAGAGGAAACATGAAAGAAGCGGTCAGAATTCAATCGGACGATTTTTCCCAGGACGAGGAAATCAGGGCACTCAAGGCGACGTCGCTGCGCATCGGTGGCATCGCCACCTTTGTGGGCTGCGCCAGGGATTTTTCGGAGGGGCGTGAGGTCACGCAAATCAGCTTCGATGCCTATGGCAGCATGGCGGTCTCGGAAATGAGCCAGTTGCGCCTGGACGCCATCGCCCAATTTAAATTGCTCGATGCGCGCATCGTGCACAGGATATGTACCGTCACGGCAGGGGAGAATATCGTGTTTATCGCCGCAGGAGCCGAACACCGTGCAGCGGCTCTGGACGCCTGTCGCTGGATGATAGATGAGCTAAAAGTGCGCGTGCCGATCTGGAAAAAGGAAGTCACGCCGGAAGGTGAGACCTGGGTCACATCGCATCCATGAAAATGCCAATTGTAATATCCATCGTCGGGCACTCGGGTGCCGGAAAAACCACGCTGGTTGAAAAGCTGGTGCGCGAATTGAGCGGGCAGGGATTGAGCATTGCCACGATCAAACACGCCCACCACAAGGTAGCGCTCGATACGCCAGGCAAGGACAGTTATCGCTACAAGGCGGCGGGCGCGTCGATGAGCATGCTGCTCACTCGTGATGCGCTGCAACTGGTGGCCGATGCCATTGATGAGCGAGAGCCGGAACAGCTGGCGCGCCGTTTTATGGGGGAGGCCGATCTGGTGCTGGCGGAAGGCTTCTCCCATGCGCCGGGTGAAAAGATCGAGGTATTGCGCCGCGAGTGCGGCAAGCCGCCGCGTTGCGCACTCGAAGACGGCCTGATCGCCATGATTACCGATATGGATGAAATCTATCCGGAATTGCCGCATTTCGGACTGGAAGACATCGAGGGCATCAGCGAGTTTATCCTGGCGCGAAAATGATCGACGACTGCACGGCACTGATACTCGCGGGCGGCGAATCCCGCCGGATGGGGCAGGACAAGGCTCGCTTGCGGCTGGGCGATAAGACGCTGCTGCAAAGTGTGATTGCCGCCTTAGAACCCTTGTTTTCAGAGATCATCGTGAGCGTGCGCGAGCCGCGCGCCGAGTGCGAGTTGTCACAGGTTTGCGATGATCCTCTGCATGCGGGCCCCCTGGCAGGTCTGGCGGCAGGTATTGAACGCGCCCGGACAGCCTGGGTGTTTGTCGTGGCGTGCGACATGCCCTTTATCACGGGAGAGCTGATCGGGCATCTGGCAGATTTTCGCGCGGGGGTGGAGGCGGTCGTGCCTGTCGTGGCGGGCTATCCACAGCCGCTGGCGGCATTTTATGCCACGCGCACTCTGAAACCGTTGCGCGAAATACTATACGGTGGCGGCAAACAGAGTTTTCGGGCGCTGCTGGAGAAGCTGGACGTGCGCTATGTGAGCGAGGACGAAATGCGAGCCGCCGACCTGCGCGGTTTTTTCGATCTGGATACGCCCGAGGATATGGCCATTGCCGCCAACAGGTCAGGCGAGCTGAAGGCAAGGAGAATAGAATGAAACGGGACCTGTTTGATGAACTGAAAGAGGGATTCAATGCCTTGCAATCTGTACGCGAGGGGAAAATCACCTTACGCCCGCATGTGCTTGAAAAGAAACCTGTCCCATCAATACACGACGAGACATCACGAACAATCATTTACAATGGAGTCCCCCCGCAGTGCCACGTCAGCCACTGACCTTAGCCGGACATGAGCGGAAATAATTACACAGGCAAGATGCTCCCATCCCGTCCCCCTGCTCACCGAGCAAAACAAGGCCGACCTGACCACCTGCGCCGAGAATATTCTGCTGGCGCGTGAAGCGCATTTTCCCGCCACCATCGCCGACCTGTACGCCCCGGACACCATGCCGGAGAATCTGCGCCATGCGCATGAGCGCTGCGACGAGGTGCTGGAGCGCATCTACATCTGTCGCCGCGTCAAGAACGACACCGAGCGACTGGAAAAATTGTTCGAGTTTTATATGAAGATGACGGCGGCAAAGCCCAGGCCCCGCAAGTAGATGCTCTGGCATCTTGCTTGACGAACTTACCTCAATAAGTACAATTGCAAATATACTTGTTCGAGTCAACTTGTAAGGAGTTTTCGCTATGTCACAAATTACGCTATATCTGGACGATGCCACGCAGGCACTGGTGGAGCAGGCCGCTCAGGCCAATGGCTTATCGAAAAGCCGTTGGGTGTCTGAATTGATCCGCAAATACGCAACCCTTGAATGGCCCCGGGATTGCCTGGCGCTGGCGGGATGTTTTGCTGATTTCCCCCTGCGCGAAGAAAACACAACCGCGATGCCAGTCGATGTGCCACGCGTGGGTTTTTGATTGCCTGTCATGTTGATTCTCGACAGCAACACCATAAGCTACTATTTTCGCGGCGACCCGCTGGTGGTACCGCGCATGCAGTCACTGCGACCCGCCGATCTGGGCGTACCTGCCATTGTCGAATATGAGCTGCGTTATGGTATTTTGCGCATGCCACCGGAGGCCGCCAATCCTCGTTTGACGGCATTAACCGTTTTGCTGCGACCGATGCAACTTCTGCCCTTCGACAGCGAATGTGCGGCTTATGCTGCCCGTATCCGTGTCGAGTTGGAAGCCGTCGGCACACCCATCGGCCCGCATGATACGTTGATTGCCGCCACGGCATTGCGTTATCAGGCCACGCTGGTGACACGCAATGTGCGCGAATTTTCCCGTGTGCAGGGTTTACAGTGGCTGAATTGGCACGATGTCCTATGATCATCCAGTACTGCACAGACAATAAAATCCTGGATGCTTAAATTGTCCAACAGCTTGCTGGACAATTGCTTTAGCTTACTGGCGTGGCCGGAGGCGAAATTTGTGCAACCAGTTGTTGCACAATTACCTTGGCAGTACCAACTTCTCCAGCAGCGCGCGAAACTCTGTTTGCCGCCACCGCCCAGTATTTCGCGCAACGGTTTCAGAGTATGCGTGGCATAAAATGCCGCCAGCGGCTGGGGATAGCTCGCCACGACAGGCACGACTGCCTCCACCTTGGACTTGGCCACGCGCATCTCGTCCACGCCGGGCGCCGACCTGCGCAGTTTTTCGATCTGGATACGCCCGAGGATATGGCGCTGGCAGCTAACATGTCAGGCGAACTGGATGCCAAGAGAATAAAATGAAACGAGACCTGTTTGATCGCATCACTTTTATCCACTATCTAGTTGTAATCGAATGGGTGGGAACTCATGCCGAGTACAGTAAGAAGAAATTTTAGGGCAATCCAGGTGTAGTGTTTTCGGGGGGGGAAGTTAATGAATATTAAAGTTATTAAGTCCAGTGATGATTATTCACAGGCAATTGCGCGACTTTCCGCGCTGATGACGCTCGACCCGCAAGCCGATTCAATGGAAGAAAACGAACTGGAGCTTCTGGCGCTGGTCATCGAAGATTATGAACGGAAAATTGTGCCGGTCACGGCGTCCGATCCGATAGAAGCGATTCTTTTTCGTATGGATCAAATGAATCTCGCACGCAAAGATTTGCAACCCTATATGGGTTCCCTGTCCAAGGTTTCGGAAGTGTTGTCGCGTAAGCGTCCTCTCTCGCTTTCCATGATTCGCCGCCTGCATAGTGGACTCGGGATCCCGGCGGACGTGCTTATCGGCGGTAGCGAAATTAGCCAGGTAACTGTTGGCGATGCGCCTGAGATGGATTACACAAAATTTCCCCTCAAGGAGATGTTTGATCGCGGATGTTTTGGTGACTTCAAAGGGAACACGCAACGCCTTCGAGATTACGCCGAAGAGATGCTTCCCGGTTTCATGCATGGACTCTTACCCAAACAAGTCGAACCCGCATTTCTGCGCGCACCGTTACATCAACGCGGCACCCGAGATGCGGACGGATATGCGCTGCTTGCCTGGAGGCTGTGCGTAATCAAAAAGGCGCGCGCCAATCCCGCCCCGCGCGAGTACAAAAAAGGCGTTGTTACTGCAAAATGGCTGAAAGACCTTGCACGGCTTTCGGCATTCGAAGATGGCTCGCGTCTGGCCCGTGAGCAACTCGGCATGGCAGGCATTACGCTGGTCATTGAACCGCACTTCAAGGGCACTTATCTTGATGGCGCGGCGATGCTCGATGAGGGGCGTCCTGTTGTCGCCATGACGCTGCGCCATGATTGCCTGGATAACTTCTGGTTTGTGTTGATGCACGAACTGGCTCACGTCTCGTGCCACCTGGATGAAGCACATCCTCTGTTCACGGACAATCTGGATAGCCCGGATGCACAAGATCGCATCGAGCGAGATGCTGATGAAATGGCGGGCGCGGCACTCATTCCACAAGTCGCCTGGGAAAAATCTGCTGCCAGTACCAGTCATCTATCCGCCGATGTGGTTGCCCTTGCCGAAAAACTGGGTGTACATCCAGCTATCGTTGCAGGCCGCGTTCGGCATGAAACGAAGAATTACCATATTCTGGCCAAGCTAGTTGGCCACGGCCAAGTTGGCCGCCACTTTGCATAAGGTTATTGAGACTTCATGAACCCCCAACAGCAACTTAGAAATCAGCTCTGTAGAAAATTTATAGATTGAAATTGTGCTTAAAGCCCCTGTAGAAATGTCTTTTGACTCTGACACCTTTGCCAAACTTATTCGCAGTGGGCAAAACCTGACCTAAAAGTATGTTGAGTTTAATTATGAAGGGAAAGCCAGAATGATTACCCGATTGACCTTGAGCAATTTCAAGAGTGTAGGCAAACAAATTTACGACTTCACTCAGTTCGATCTGCTGGTCGGGCGCAATAACAGCGGCAAGAGCACCGTACTTCAGGCACTGGCCATCTGGCAGTTTTGTGTGGATGAGTTTCATCGTTCCAAGAGCCGTGGCTCTAAGGGTATCCAAGTCGTGCTGCCAAACTTTACCGCCTTGCCAGTACCGGAATTCAACCTGCTTTGGAAAGATAGAGATATACGTCACTCGCCCAATAAAAAGCAGGAATACATCCTGATAGGCATTCATGTGGAATGGCAGCGTGCGACAGGCGAGACCGGAGCATTTGGTGTGGATTTACGCTATCACTCGCCACAAACCATTTACGCTATTCCCGTGGGTGGCTGGGCAAAATTCCGAGCCTGCGAGCAGCAAGGCGATCTGCCGACAATTGCTTATGTACCGCCATTTTCCGGACTGGAACCGATGGAGAAGTGGCTGGATATTGCCCCGATCCGCCAGCAAGTGGGCAAAGGTCAACCCGGCAGCGTGCTAAGAAATCTACTATTAAAAACCTGTCCGTCACCTGTCCGTGGACAGGATGGACGCATCGCCAAGGGCTATGTACCACCTCCGAATTGGCAAGAGCTGGCTAACATTATCGAACGTTGGTTTTCGGTCAAAATTAGTGAGCCAAAATATGACTCAGCCAAAGATGTTTACATCACGGTTGAGTACCGCCAGAACGGCAAGGACTACGACATCATCGCAGGTGGGAGCGGATTCCATCAAACAATGACGTTGCTGGCTTTCCTGTATGGTTATCAGCCGACAACCATTCTGCTCGACGAGCCGGATGCTCATCTGCATGTCAACTTGCAACGAGAGATTCTCGATTTCTTCAAACGGAAGTCTGTTGAGAGAAACACGCAGTTCCTGATTGCCACACACGCTGAGGAGTTTGTACGCGGTGTGGATGCCAGTCAGATTGTTTCCCTGTTAAGCCACGAACCCAAGCGTGTTCCGTCTACGCCCGAAGTGCGGCGTGCCATGTCGGAGGTATCGAACGAGGAAATCACGCGGTTGATGGCATCGCCTTACATCCTTTATGTGGAGGGAGAAAGCGACGAGCGAATTTTGCGCGCATGGGCCGATGTTTGCGCAGCTCAGGTGGCGATGGACAAGGTTTGTTTCAAAACTATGGGTGGCGGCGGCAAGGAAAATATGAAAACCAGGGCGGATGAGCATTTTGCTGCGCTGAAGCAGATCATCCCAAATGTAGCAAGATTAATGCTTTTTGATTACGACAGCAGCGATACCGCTTTCCACCCAGCGCCCGGCAATCCTACACTGACTGAGTGGAAGCGAAAAAATATTGAAAACTACCTACTCGTTCCCGACGCATGGAAGCGAGCTGTACTAGTGCAGATGCAATGCGATGAGAATGATTTGTTTGCGCAGCCTGTTTTGCAGATGATCGACGTGCTTTTTGCTGACCAGAATTTAACGTTACCGCTTGGAAAATCCTGGCGGAATGTCACCGCAAATGTGTTCAGCGTGGTGGATGGCAAGCGAATTTTGTTCGAGAACGACGATTCGTTTTTCCATCAACTACGGAAAGGCTCACCATCCATTAAACTTGTCCGCGAACAAGTAGCATTGAGTATGGAAGCCGACGAAATCCATGAGGATGTACATCATTTTCTCGGCAAGTTGGTTGAAATGGTCGGAACAAACTGATGAATTTTCGAATTACTGACACAGGTATAACTATTGGGTATTCCAAACCTAATGCATCCGATCCAGACATTAGTGACACAATTAACTACCCCTTATGAACATTGCCAAAATCGAATCATCGCTCAAAGAACTGGTTGAGGCGCCGTTTGCTGCCGACACGTTTATTTTTCGTTTCTTGGAAATTTACGATGCGCCGAAGGCTACAGGTTCCTGACTTTGGCAAATATCAGGTTTGGCGCTGTGAAAATTATACTGTGCAAGTTTCGAGTTAAAGGAAAACAATGGAACACTTAAAAATCAGTGAGGCGCAGCGCGTCATTTTTGAATCCGTCAACGTGCTGGGTACGGAGCGGGTGTCGCTGGAGCAGTCGCTGGGGCGCGTGCTGGCTCAGGATATGATGGCTAACCGCGACCTGCCGCCCTACGATGTATCGGCGATGGACGGTTTTGCGGTGAGAAGCTGCGACCTGGCGACCGCCCCCGCAACGCTTGAAATCATTGAGGACATCCGGGCGGGCGACATGCCGACCAAGACCTTGCAGGCAGGACAATGTTCGCGGATCATGACAGGCGCTGCGATGCCACGGGGGGCGGATGCCGTGGTGCGCGTGGAAGATACGCAGGAAGTATCGACCGACACGGTGCGGATCGGCACAACGGTCAAATCCGGAACCGATGTGCGCGAGAAGGGGGAGAACATGCGCTGCGGGGACGTGGTGCTGACGAAGGGGACTGAAATCACCCCCGGTGTGATCGGCGTGCTGGCGACGATCAAGGCGGTAAACATGCTGGTGTACCGGCGTCCGCGTGTGGCGATTCTCTCCACCGGCAATGAACTCGAAGCCCTTCATGCCCCGCTCGATACTGACAAGATTCCGGATTCGAACACCTATGCGCTGCTCGCGCAAGTGCAGGCGCTGGGCATCGAACCCGTGCTGCTGGGCATCGCGCCGGATGACCCTGCCGAGCTCGAAGCATATCTCAGGCTGGGGCTGGATTATGACGTGCTGCTGGTGTCCGGCGGCACCTCGGTCGGCGTGCACGACTACGTGCGGCCTGCCATTGAAAAGCTGGGGGTTTCGATGAAATTCTGGCGCGTGGCGATGAAGCCCGGGCATCCTTTGGCGTTCGGCGTACTGGGTCGCATTACCAGCGGCCATGCTCGCGTCCCTCTCCTCAACCCTCTCCCGCCAGCGGGCGAGGGAGCAAACGAATCGCTACGCGATCTTCACGCAAATGCAGGTGCCGCCCCGGACAGCTTTGTTTTCGGCCTGCCGGGCAATCCTGTGTCCAGCATGGTCTGCTTCGAAGAATTCGTGATACCCGCATTGCGCCGCATGATGGGGCATGCGCGCCTGTACCGGCGCACCCTGAGCGCACGTCTGGCGCATCCGGTGAAGTTTCGTCCCGGTCGCACCGAATTTGTCCGCGTGCAACTGACGTGCGATGATATAGGCTATCTTGCCACCTCCACCGGCACCCAGAGCAGCGGTGTGCTGCTGTCCATGGCGCGTGCCGACGGCTTGCTGGTGATCCCATCCGACAGCATGGGGCTGTTGCAGGGCGAGCAGGTGACCGTGCAGTTGCTCGACGGCACGTCATTTCAAGAATACACAGGCTTTAAGGAATAGCATGAGCAAAGAGCATATAAACGAATCGCTGCGCGAATTAGAAGTTAACGCACGTATCGGTATTTTGACCATCTCGGACAGAGCCAGCAGCGGTGAATATGAGGACAAGGGCGGTCCCGCGCTGCGCGCCTGGTTTGAACGCGTGCTGACCTGCCCGTGGGAGGCTGTATCCCGGGTGGTTCCGGATGAGCAACCTCTGATCGAAGCTGCGCTGATCGAACTTTGCGAGGCGTGCTCTTTGGTCGTCACCACCGGCGGCACGGGCCCTGCGCTGCGCGATGTCACGCCGGAGGCCACCGAGGCGGTCTGCGAGAAGATGATGCCAGGCTTTGGCGAGCTGATGCGCAGCGCGTCCTTGAAATTCGTGCCCACGGCCATCTTGTCGCGCCAAACCGCCGGGATACGCGGCAGGAGCCTGATCGTGAATCTGCCTGGCAAGCCGTCGGCTATCGACGACTGCCTGAACGCGGTGTTTCCGGCCATTCCTTATTGCATAGATCTGATCGGTGGCGCATATTTTGAATCTGCCCCCGAGCAGTGCCGCGCATTTCGTCCGGCACACGCAAAACCACGACAGGGTTAGTATGGCAATGAATAAAGTAGACGTATTGCTGGTGGGCGCCGGGGTGATGAGCGCGACACTGGGTAAATTATTGGCGCAGCTGGATCCCGCGCTCAAAATCATGATGGTCGAGCGACTGAGCCGTGTGGCGAGCGAGAGTTCGCACGGCTTGAATAATGCCGGGACGGGGCACGCCGGATATTGCGAGCTCAATTACACCCCGCAACAGCCTGACGGGCGCGTTTTAATCCATCGCGCGCTGGCGATTAACGCGGCCTACGAGGTGTCGCTGCAATTTTGGTCGTATCTGGTGGAAAATGGCGTGCTGCCCGCGCCGGAAAAATTCATCAATCCCATTTTTCATCAGAGTTTTGTCTGGGATAAGGAAAATGTCGATTTCTTGCGCCGCCGCTATGAAGCCTTGCGCACCCACCATTTGTTTGAAGAAATGGAATACAGCGAAGATCACGCGGTGTTGCGCGAATGGATGCCGCTGGTGATGCAAAACCGCGACCCTCGTCAGGCGCTGGCCGCCACGCAGGTTAAACACGGCACCGATGTCGATTTCGGGTTTTTGACCCGCAAGCTGGTGCGCGCGATGACCAAACACTCGACCTTCGATTTGAAACTGTCCCACACGATCACCAGCCTGAAACAACAGGCCAATGGCAGGTGGCACGTGCGCGTGAAGGACAATCAAACAGGTCACAGCAAGACGACCGATGCAGGTTTTGTGTTTCTCGGTGCCGGCGGCGGCGCATTGCCGTTGCTGCAAAAATCAGGTGTGCCCGAGAGCATGGGATATGGCGGGTTTCCGGTGAGCGGACAATGGCTGATCTGCAAAAATCCGCTCGTGGTGGAAAAACATACCAGCAAGGTCTATGGCAAAGCGCCCATCGGTGCGCCGCCCATGTCAGTCCCCCATCTGGATACCCGTATTATCGACGGGAAACCGGCGCTGCTGTTCGGTCCGTTCGCCAGCATCACGACGAAATTCCTCAAAGAGGGCTCGGTGCTGGATCTGTTTTCCTCCGTCAAATCCGGCAATCTCAAACCCATGCTCGCGGTAGCCAGAGATAACCTTGATCTGACCCGCTACCTCATCACCGAGGCGTTTAAATCTCACAGTGAACGGGTCGCCAGTTTGCAGGATTTTTATGCCGATGCCCGGGAAGAAGACTGGGTATTGGCCTCCGCCGGACAGCGCGTGCAGATCATCAAATCCTGCGACACTAAAGGCGGTCGTCTGGAGTTCGGCACCGAGATTGTCACCAATACCTGCGGCACCCTGGCCGCACTGCTGGGCGCATCGCCCGGAGCATCGACATCTGTGCAGGCGATGATAGAAGTGATCGAGCGTTGTTTTGCCGAAAGGGTTCAAAGTGCGGACTGGCAGCAAAAACTGAAGGAGATGATTCCCTCGTATGGTCAGTCGCTCGATGATGATGCCGAGCTGCTGCACAGGGTACGTGAACGGACGCTGGCGACACTGGGACTTGAGCATCGGGCGGGCAAAACCGGCAGCAAGTGATCCAACAGGTCGCCAGCAGCCGGGCTGCCCCCGGCGAAGTTGATTTGTATGCACAATTGATGTTACGCAGTAACATCAATTAATAATTACTTTCTTGCGAGTGCTTATGAGTGGCCCGATTACCGCAATTTATGTCGCAGACCCGTTAACCGTGATGCTTTCCGCATCCGCCATCCGGGCGGCGCAGGCGATCGCCGAAGGTTACGCGCGCGCGGACAATTTACGCGCAGAGCAACAAGATTATCGCAATCGTCTGCGAGATGAGCTAAAAGGTGCGGATGCCGCAGGGCGCGAGGCGGCGGCGCAAGCACTGCTTGCGGCAGAGGCCGAGTTCGAGACCCTCGCGGCTTTGGCACAACGCTATGTTGCGCAAGAGAACATCGACGCGATGCGCCCGGCTCGTGCGCAGGCGGGTGATGCATTGCAACAGGCCACTTATCTGCACACTTTGCAGGCGTTGACTGGCGAGTTGCGCGCCATTCTGCTGACTGAATCCGCGCGGCGCATGGACGATCTCGGACAGGCCATCCTGCCGGAGCGTGACGTCACCCCCCTGACGGATGTACAGCGCCTGCTGGCGCGCATTTCCCATCTGGGCGAATTGCCGCAGGAGATTGCCGGTGTGGCAAAGGAAATCGCGGACTCGCCTTTTATGGATACCGAGCGGGTGCAATTATTGACGACCGAGTTGCGCATGCGCATCCAGCGACATGTCGAAGCCGTGCGGACTCGGGAGGTGCAGGCCGCATCCGCGCTCATCTTGCAACAATCCTTGAAGGACTTGGGGTATCAGGTGGAGGAGGTGTCCAGCACCCTGTTTGTCGAGGGCGGTGTGGTGCACTTCAGGCGGCAGGGCTGGGACAATTATATGGTGCGGATGCGCGTCGACGCGAAAGCTGGCACGAGCAACTTCAACGTCATTCGCGCGGCGGAGGAGGCGGGCAATGAACTTAGCGTGCTGGATCATCTGGCCGAAGACCGGTGGTGCGCCGAATTTCCGGCCTTGTTGCAGGCTCTGGACGTGCGCGGTCTGCACCTGAATGTCACGCGCCGCAAGGCGGCCGGAGAATTGCCTGTGCAACGGGTGCAAAAAGACAAGCTGCCGACCTTCGCAGAAGAGGATGCACCGGAACACCGCCAAAAATTACATACTCGTGAATTAACATGACGCTACCCGCCTCGCGCTGGCTCACCGATTTCGAACGGCTGTTAGCCATCCGTTCGCAGTTTGTGGTCTCCGGCAGCATCCATGATAATTTTCTTGTGCCGCTCTCCACGGGGGCTGCGCTGGTGCCTTTGATCCGCGCGGTATGGGAAACGCTGAAGGTCAAAAATTATCGCTTTTTGCTGGTGTACGATCCGGCCGATGGCGTGCGCGTTTATCCTGACGAATTATCCTGTCGCGAGCTGGCCGAAAAACTGTTCGATCTGAAGTTAAAATCCGGCTATCAGATGGTGAGCCTTGAGAGTTTATCCAACATCATGAAAGCAATGGTGATGCAGCGTGAAGTGCATTGTGCGCTGGTGGTTGATTTCGCCTCGCGCATCACCCGTCAGGCCGATCATCCGGGTGAGGGCGAACACCGTTTTTTTGTGGCGGCCGAAAAACTGGCCTTGAATGCCGCGCCTGTTGTGCCGTCCCCCCTTTCCAACTTTCCCCCGCAAGCGGGAGAAAGAGCAAACGAGAAAGTCAATGTTCAATCCTTGGGCGGCGGCAAGCCTTTATATAATCCGGTGTTGTGGCTGGTCAACCGTGCGCAGGACCTGCCTTCCTGGTATACGCTGGACAGCGAACGCATCGCCAGCCTGATCATCGGAAAACCGGATTACGAGATGCGCCGTGCGACCGCGCAGCAATTGGCGCCGTTATTTGCAGGCTATGCCGAGGCACAGGCTCCCGCTCGCGATAAATTCGTCGAACGCATGGCGGATGGCACGGAAGGCATGTCGCTCACCGCCTTATCTGACATCACCGAACTGGCCGATCGCAGCGGGCTGGGGATGGGCGACATCGACGATGCGGTGCGCTGCTACAAGGTGGGCGCGTTGGATAATCCGTGGCGGCGGGATTATCTGCGCGAGAAAATCAGCCATGCGCAGTCCTTCATCGAGGATCGCGTCAAAGGCCAGCACCCGGCTGTGGTGAAGACCCTCGATATTCTCAAACGCTCGGTGATGGGGTTAACCGGCGCGCAGGCAAGATCCGGCGGCAGTCGCCCGCGCGGCGTGCTGTTTTTCGCAGGGCCGACAGGGGTCGGTAAAACCGAACTCGCCAAGACGCTGACCCAGCTGGTATTCGGCAACGAGAAGGCTTACCTGCGTTTTGACATGAGCGAATTTTCCGAGGAACACAGCAGCGCCCGGCTGCTCGGCGCACCGCCAGGCTATGTCGGTTTCGATGCGGGGGGCGAGCTGACCAATGCCGTGCGCGAAAAACCCTTTTCGGTGGTGCTGTTCGATGAGATCGAAAAAGCCCATCCGCGCATTCTGGATAAATTTTTGCAGATACTCGAAGACGGGCGGCTGACCGACGGGCGCGGCGATACCGCCTATTTTTCCGAAACCATACTGGTATTCACGTCCAACCTTGGCATCTTTGTCGAGGACAAACAGGGCAATCGCATCCAGCATGTCAAGCCGGGGGATGCCTACGAGACCGTGGAGAAAAATGTGCGTGAAGAAATCGGCAACTACTTCAAGTTCAAACTCTCGCGCCCGGAACTGCTCAATCGTATCGGCGACAATATCGTCGTGTTCGATTTCATCAGCCCGGAAGTGGCGTCCGTTATTTTCGACGGCATGTTGAAAAATGTGGCGCGCCGTCTGTTTGAGGAATGGAAGGTTCAGCTGGCGTTGCCCCCGACAATCCGTGAGCAATTATTGATGCGCTGCACCAGCGATCCTAGCAACGGCGGGCGCGGCATCGGCAACCAGCTCGAATCCGCCTTCATCAACCCGCTGTCCCGCGCCCTGTTTGAGCATGATCTGGAAGGGAAAACAAGGCTGCTGGTCACCCGGATGACCGAACAGGACAAAGTCATTACGCTCGAACTAAAAAGCTCATGAAAATCAGCATCAATAAGGCACACTTTCCCGTCTCGGTGTTAGGCCCCGGCAAACGCCTGGGCATCTGGTTGCAAGGGTGCAGCATCGGTTGCAAGGGCTGCGTCTCGCAGGACACCTGGGCGCCTGATGCGGGGCGCGACATGACGGTCGCCCAATTGCTCGCCTGGTGCCGACAAACCGCGACCGGCGGATTCGATGGCGTGACGATCTCGGGCGGCGAGCCTTTCGATCAGCCTCAGGCATTGGCGGCCTTGCTGGACGGCCTGCACCACTGGCGCGAGGCCTGCAAACTCGATTTCGACATCCTCTGTTACAGCGGCTATCCGGCAGCTACGCTGCAAACAAAGCATGCAAAGCTATTACTGATGCTCGATGCCCTGATCCCAGAACCTTATATTGATGCCAAACCGCTGACGCACGTCTGGCGCGGCTCATCCAATCAAACGCTGCTGCCCTTGTCTTTGCGAGGTCACAGGATATATACGCCCTGCCTGGATATGCTCTCAGCTCAGGCTGACAAACGCATCCAGATCATGCAGGACGGGGATCGCGTCTGGTATGTCGGCCTGCCCGGTCGCGGCGACATGGCCGCGCTGGAGTCTGTTTGTAAGTCGCGAGGTATCGAACTGACCGATGTTTCCTGGAGGTCGTAGATGGATGCCGAGCTGATCCGCCGTTGTCCGGCCTGTGGCGCAGAGAATGCGCCGCAGGCCATGCGTTGCGGCTGCGGGATGATTCTGGCCGGGGTGGATATTGTCACCCGGCACGCCGCCACACCTGAAAAACATCAAGCCGAGGCGCCGGGCGCGGCCTTGCCGGTAGTTTGTCCCTTTGAGGATTGTGCTCAGGAAAACCCGCCGGGTTCGACTCTCTGTCTGTATTGCAATCGACCCGTCGGGGGCGTTGTCGCGCCGACTTCATCCGCATCATTACAGAGTCTGGTCAATCTGCCTGCGGCTTTGAAGGAGCGTTACCGCATCATCAGCCCCATGCCCACGCGCGGCGCAGAGGCTGAGTTGTTGATTGTGCAGGCGGTGGCGGGGGGGGGCAATTTGGTCGCCAAGATTTACCGGCACGGCATTGTACCCAGGGCGGATGTGCAGGCGCGCATCAACAAAATTCCGGTGGCGCATCGGGTCGAGGTGTTTGAAGTCGGCGTATCGGACGGTTATGCCTATGAACTGATGGAACTGTGCGAGCAAGGTTCCTTGCGCCAGATGATGGATGGCGGTGCGCTGGCGCCGGAAATATTGCAAAGCGTGATAACCGAGCTCGCCACCGCGCTGCATGACGTGCATGCGGCAGGTCTGGTGCATCGAGATTTGAAACCTGAGAATGTGCTGATTCGCAGCCGGGAACCGCTGGATCTGGTGCTGACCGATTTTAGTATTTCCTCGATACTTGACGTTACGCAACGCTTTACCGGGGTGGCGCGCACCTTGCCTTACGCGGCGCCTGAGAGTCTGTCCGGGGTGATCGACTTCAAGTCCGACTTCTGGGCCATGGGCATGATCGTCCTGGAGGGCGCCACAGGCAAACATCCTTACGCCGGTTTGTCAGAAGCGGTGGTGATGCACCACCTGACCACGCGCAATATCGATCTTATCGAAGTGAGCGATCGCAATGTGCGCAAGTTGCTGCGAGGCCTGTTGCAGCGGGATCCGGCCTTGCGCTGGGGGGCTGACGAAATTGAGCGCTGGCTCAATAATGACCCGCGCCTTGCCGAGCCCGCTGAGGCAAGTGCGGTCAAAGGCTTTAACGAGCCCTATCATATCGCACGTGAAGTTTGCTACAAACCGGAGCAATTGGCCGTTGCCCTGGCGCGCCACTGGAAGGAGGGGGTGGCGGACATCTCTAACGGGCAGCTTTTGACCTGGTTTCGCGATGTGCAAAAAGATCAGAATGTGGTGCGCTTACTGCTCGACATGCGCAGTCCGGGGAACAGTCAGGGGAATATCTCCGTGCACCTGCAACTGCTCAGACTGATTCTCCACCTGGCGCCCGGGATTCCGCCCGTATGGCAGGGCGAAACGATCGCGCTCTCCACCATCCTGACTTATGCCAATCAATCCCTCAACGGAGATATGGCCGCCGCCCGCTGGCTGGATAATCTGTACCAGTTCCGCGTGCTGGAATTCTATGCCGAGGCCGGTAATCTTCAGGCGGCCGATCTGGTCAAAAGATGGCATCATGCCCTGGACTTGTTTGATTCCGCATGGACGGCCAAGCTCGCCATTATTTCAGATAAAAGTGCCGCGCGCGACCCGGAGGTGCTGGCTGACTTCGATCAGCTCATGTACGGCCGCGACGATTTGCAGCGCCCGGACCTTGCCCACATGCATGCCAGATTGCTGGCCATGTCATATGACCCTTCATGGAGCGAACGTCTGCGCCGCCGCGTGCTCGCAGAACTGCTCAGCCTCGCTTCCCGGTGTGCCTGGGTAGCTGACCTGGGCGACCCGCTGCAAATGGATGCAGCGTCCCTCCTGGTATTGGAAGCGCTGTTGCCGGAGGCTAAAAAATCGGTCGAGCACCAGCTTAAAAAAATGGCGCGCGATCGCGATGAGATGGACAGGGAATACACGGCCCTGCGTGAGGACATCGGTACGGTGCTGGATCATATTCGCAGTGTCGCCACCTCCGGGCTGGCGACCCCTGCCGTCTGCGACGATCTTCGGGCGCATATCGAACACTACATGCAACTGATCGTTGCGATACGCGCCTCGTCCCGATCCGATCAGGACTGGCTGGATTTTAAAAAACAGGCGCTGCGCTCGCAAATGGCGGCCAGCAGAATGCTGGAAAAACTGGATGAACTCGCCCGGCATCGCGCGATCTCGGCAGGATGGTTTACCCTGGAGGCGACAGGTTTTGTCGTCCTGGGGCTTTTTGTGCTGCCTGTCCTGTTCCCCGGTATCAGGCTCTGGTTGATCCTGGCGATTATCGCCCTGGTCGCCTGGCGCTTATTGCCCGACTACCTGATGATGAAGTCAATTCAGGAGCTAGGTGCGCTTTTTTAGATCGTTAACGGTTATTCAACCCGCCCCTGAACAAATGACTTTTTTCGATATTGATACATTTTTACCATGACTCGCCCAAATCACCACAATGTCTATGTGATAGAACTATCGAAGGACGTTCTTTACGAGGCCAAGTTCAAAAAGCGCAATCCGGATTACATCACGGGCAAACCTTGCGTGTATGTCGGTATGACAGGGCTGGATCCGGATCTTAGATTCGACAAACATAAGGCGGGCATCCAGTCCAACAGATATGTCCGGCAATACGGTTTGCGTTTATGGCCTGACCTCTACGAAGCTTACAATCCGATGTCCTACGATGAGGCGTGCGAGATGGAAGTGGAATTGGGGATTATGCTGCGTGAAGCGGGGTTTGGAATCTGGCAGGCGTGATCAGCCCCTGGCGAAGTTGATTGATCTGCACAACTGATGTTACGCACATGCTCCTGAAATCAGGCTTGATGAGTCATCAAATATATTTTAAGGAGGGTAATCTTGCGCGTCACCCACAGCCCCTGTGCGCCGCCGAAAATAGCCAGCAAACAGAGGTGCAGTTGGGCGAGGACTGTTCGAGCACGTGCGCGCTGTGCGGATCGTGCGAGTTCCGCAGCCCCGCTGTTTGCTGGCTATCAAGGGAACGCCGCCTGACAGCTTGGCGGCGCGGCAAGCCGGGGTCGCTTTTTCTTGGGTCACCTTCTTTTGGCGACGCAAAAGAAGGTGACCAGCAGCCGGGCTGCCCCCGGCAAAGTTGATTGATCTGCACAACTGATGTGACGCAGTCACATCAGTTGTAACATAATGCCCGTATAGTGGGAATCGGCTGGGATACATTTACAAGGATATGATGAGTTATATTTTATCGGGTGACATAGGCGGCACAAAAACACGCCTGGCGATCGTGGAAGTGAGCGGCACAAAGGTCAGCATCGTGCGGGAGAGCTGTTATGCCAGCCGGGATTTTGCCGCTTTTGAGCAGCTTTTGGCAGATTTTCTGGCAGGTCTCGTGCAGCCCTATCACGCGGCTTTCGGCGTCGCCGGCCCCGTTCAGGGCTCTGTCGTACAAACTACCAATTTACCCTGGCTGATCGATGCGGATGCGCTCAAGGGGCAGTTTGGCTTTGCACGCTGCACTCTGCTCAACGATCTCGAAGCGATGGCATACGGACTGCCTGCCCTGGCCTGTGATGACTTGCAGGTTTTACAGGCGGGTGCTGCTGATGCGACAGGCAATATCGCGGTGATCGCGGCCGGTACCGGGCTGGGGGAGGCAGGTTTATACTGGGACGGCAAACAGCACCATCCGTTTGCGACAGAGGGCGGGCACAGCAGTTTTAGCCCGGAAAATGAGGTGGAATTTGCCCTGCTGCGCCATTTGCAGCTAAAGCACCTGCATGTGAGCTGGGAGCGGGTGGTATCCGGCATGGGCTTGCCTGACCTGTACGAGTTTTTTTGTCAGTATCGGGGGGGGGCTACGCCGCCCTGGCTCCTCGAAGAAATGCGTCACGGGGATATTGCTGCCGCGATTTCCAAGGCCGCCATGACGGGTACTGATGAGATTTGCGTCCAGACGCTGCATTGCTTCGTCCATTTATACGGCGCTGAAGCGGGCAATCTCGCCCTCAAATTAATGAGCCACGGCGGGTTGTATATAGGCGGCGGGATTGCGCCAAAAATTTTGCCGCTGCTCAACACAGGTGTGTTTATGGCGTCTTTTCTGGGCAAGGGGCGGATGCGCCACCTGCTGGAGGCCATGCCTGTGAAGGTGATGCTCAACGACAAGGCGGCGCTGTATGGACCGGCCTTGTGCGCGGCTGCAAATTCACACGCGCATTGACTGGGGATTCTGCACTGTTACCCCCTCCCTAACCCTCCCCCTGCAAGGGGGAGGGGGCGCTTTGCTAATCATTATCTTTATTCAACAATTAACGATGACATAGTCTTAAATGACGGTGTATGAAGTTCTGCGGAAGATCAGCAAAAGCACGGTGATCGCAAAAACGCCGGTCGTTTAATATATGACACGGACACAGTTAGTTGTTAAAATCGGACAAGTTTCGATTTTAACTTATTAAATTTATATAAAATACAGGCATTTGTCATGACTTCTTCAAAAAACCCCTGCTCCGAACCGATTGATCGTTCGAATCCCGTCGTCATTCAGCGGATGCTGACCAATCACCTGATCTACACCGAAGGAAAATCCGTCAAGACGGCGACAGGCCGTGACTGGTATGAGGCCGCTGCTCACACGGTGCGCGACCAGCTCATCGAAAAACAGCTGAAAACGGCGGAAGAACATGCAGGACAAGATCCTAAACGACTGTATTATCTCTCGCTTGAATTTTTGATCGGCCGCACGCTGTCCAACGCGGCGCTCAATTTAGGCGTAGAACCGGCCTTGCGTGAAGGCTTGAAGGCGCTGGGGCAGGATCTGGAAAAAATCGAAGAAGTCGAGATTGATGCGGCCCTGGGTAACGGCGGTCTGGGTCGCCTGGCCGCCTGTTTCCTCGATTCCATGGCAACCCTCGATCTGCCGGGGCAGGGGTATGGTATACGCTATGAATATGGCATGTTTAACCAGCGCATCAAGAATGGCGAGCAGGTAGAGCGCCCCGATAACTGGCTGCGTTTTGGCAATCCCTGGGAATTCCAGCGCCCCGAGTGCATCTACCCGGTCAAGTTTTTCGGCAGAGTCGTTCAGTTCCCCGATGGCAATGACGGTGTCGAGCATCACTGGGTAGACGGCGAAACGGTCATGGCGATGGCCTACGACGTGCCTATTCCGGGTTACAACACGGATACGGTGAACAACCTGCGTCTGTGGGCGTCGAAAGCCACCCGCGAATTCAATCTGGATTCATTCAATGCGGGCGACTACATCAGTTCAGTGCAGGAAAAGAATATCTCCGAGAGCCTCTCCAAGGTGTTGTACCCGAATGACAGTTCGGCCGTCGGCAAGGAGTTGCGCTTAAGACAGGAGTATTTCTTCGTTTGCGCCTCCATCCAAGATATTCTGGTGCCATTTTTCGAAAAGCACAACGACTGGACCTTGTTGCCTGAGAAGGTCGCCATTCAGCTCAATGATACCCATCCGGCCGTCGCAGTCGCCGAGTTGATGTATCAGTTGATCGACGTGCATCATTTAAGATGGGATCACGCCTGGGAGCTGGTCACAAAAATTTTCGCCTACACCAACCACACCCTGATGCCCGAGGCGCTGGAATCCTGGTCGGTGGATATGTTCGAACGCGTATTGCCGCGTCACATGGAAATCATTTACGAGATCAACCGCCGTTTCATGGCATTTGTGAACCATCACTTCCCAGGCGACACCGACTTGCTCAGACGTGTCTCCATCATCGATGAGACTCACGGTCGTCGCGTGCGCATGGCGCATCTGGCCGTGATTGGCAGTCATACGGTCAATGGCGTGGCGGCCATTCACAGCGGCTTGTTGAAGACCACGCTGTTTGCTGATTTTCATCGAATTTTCCCGGAAAAATTCGTCAACGTCACCAACGGCATTACGCCGCGTCGCTGGCTCAACCAGTGCAATCCCGGTCTGGCTGAACTGATCGCATCCCGTATCGGCACGGGGTTTGTCCGCGATCTGGACCAGCTGAAAAATCTGGTCCCTCATGCGGAAGACGCTGATTTCCGCCACCAGTTCCGTGCGGTCAAACAGGCCAACAAGATGCATCTGGCCGCGTACATCGAGCAGAAGGTCGGCATCAGGGTCAACCCTGATTCCTTGTTTGACGTGCAGATCAAACGCATACACGAATACAAGCGTCAGCTGCTCAATGTGCTGCATGTGATCACCCTGTACAACCGCATCCGTTCGGGTCGCGCGCATACAATCACCCCGCGCACCATCATTTTTGCCGGTAAAGCCGCCCCCGGATATAAGCTTGCCAAGCAGATCATTCGCCTGATCAACGATGTCGCCAGCATCGTCAACGACGATCCGGCGGTGCACGGATTGCTGAAGGTCGTGTTCCTGCCCAATTATGACGTTTCGTCAGCCGAGAAGATTTTCCCGGCCAGCGATCTGTCCGAACAAATCTCCACGGCGGGGACCGAAGCTTCCGGCACGGGCAACATGAAGATGGCGCTCAACGGCGCGCTGACTATCGGCACGCTCGACGGCGCCAACGTTGAAATTCTCGAAGAAGTGGGCGATGACAATATTTTCATCTTCGGCATGACCACCGCGCAGGTCGCCAGTCTGCGCCAGAACGGCTACAGCGCCTGGGATTACTACCACGGCAATGAAGAGCTCAAACAGGTGCTGGACATGATAGGCAACGGTTTCTTCTCGGTCGATGATACCGATCGCTATCGCCAGATTTTTGACAATCTGACGCAGCACAATGACCATTATCTGTTGCTGGCCGATTATGCAAGTTACATCGCCAGCCAGGACAAGGTCAGCTTGCTCTATCAGGACAAGGAAGAGTGGACTCGACGCGCCATCCTCAATGTGGCCAATATGGGTAAATTCTCCAGCGACCGCACCATCCAGGAATATGCCGACAATGTGTGGGATGTAAAGAGCGTGAAGCACGACAGAAGTTAATGCCAGCAGCCTGTCGGGCTTGTTTTGCAAGTGCGACAGGTTGCCAGGCGGCACGTAAACCGATAACCACCTGTTGATACGGGTGGTTATTTTTTTCGCCCCATGGATTTCGATGAGGAGGGCTGTGTTCTGCATCCAGTTCAAATTGCCCGGCACAACACGCGTGCAGCACTGTTTTGGTGCGCCAGCCTCGCGTCGATGAACAGAGTCCCCATAACAGCAGGTATTTTCGGTCTGGCGCGATTGTTGCTTGGTTACATCGAGAGATGAGGTGCCATTTTGAAAAAAATATTGATCATTGATGATGTGACAGATCGAGCTGCCTGGTTGAAGGCCAGTCTTGAACTGGCTGAGTACGTTGTTGTCGGGATATTGAACTGGGAACTGGTCGATGAGCACTCGATACAGGCGGCATCCGCCGACGTGATTATCGTCGATGCCAATGCGCCGGGGCGGGATACGCTGGAGCAGATCAGCCTGATGTCCAGGACACTGGAAAAGCCGGTGGTGGTATTGGGCGGACAGAAGGACCAGAGCAGTATTCAGCAGGCGATGCGCGCCGGAGTCAGCGCGTATGTGGCGCACACGATACAAAGCGAGGATCTGAGCGGCATTATCCAGGTCGCTGCGGCTCGTTTTGCAGAACACAAGCGGTTGCGTGACGAATTGAAGGAGGCGAAGGGCGAGCTGGTCGACCGAAAACTGGTGGACAGGGCTAAAGGCATCCTGATGACCGATCATGGTTTTAGCGAAGCAGAGGCTTATAAGCGGATGCGCAACATGGCGATGAGCCGGGGAAAACGTCTGGTGCAGGTTGCCGAGGCCATTATTCTCGCCCGCGAGCTCAGTGAAGGTTAATCGTCAATTTGCACCAGTTTGGATACACAGATGCACCAGACCGGCTCCTGACTGATCCATCTTCTGCCTGACGGACAACCTGCCTATTAATATAAACTGTTAATTATCAAGTAGTAAACCTTAATTTATTTTACTGGCATGACTGTTGCTTTGTAATACACATCAAGGAATCAACGGCGATTCCGAGCATTGCACTACCGGACAAAGGCGTCCCACTGCGTACAAGCGCGGTCGGGCGCCTTTTTGCTTTTTACGAAACGATGAAGGAGCTTGAAAATGGAAAATTCAAAAATCATCACAGTGGCTGAACCCGAACAAAACAGCAGGAGGGAATTCATGAAACAGACAGGCGCTATTTTGGGTGCGGCGGGCATTATGTCGATGGTGCCGATGGGAACGCGTGCGGCAGCCTGGGCGGCAGGTTCGGATGCGCCGGAACTCAAAGAAGTCAAGGTAGGCTTCATTCCGTTGACCGATTGCGCGTCGCTGGTGATCGCGTCTGCAATGAAGTTCGATGAAAAATATGGCATCAAGATCATCCTGTCCAAGGAAGCGTCCTGGGCCGGGGTGCGCGACAAGCTGACCAACGGCGAACTTCATGCAGCGCATGTGCTGTACGGCCTGGTCTATGGCGTGCATCTGGGCATAGGCGGACAAAAGCAGGACATGTCGGTGCTGATGACACTGAACAACAACGGTCAGGCGATCACCCTGTCCAACCAGTTGAAGGACCGTGGCGTGACCAACGGCGCCACATTGAAGAAGCTGGTGGACAGCGAAAAACGCGATTACACCTTCGCCCAGACTTTTCCGACCGGTACCCATGCGATGTGGCTGTATTACTGGCTGGCCAGCCACGGCATCAATCCGCTCTCCGATGTTAAGACGATCACCGTACCGCCGCCGCAGATGGTAGCGAACATGCGCATCGGTAACATGGATGGCTTTTGCGTGGGAGAGCCGTGGAACAACCGCGCCATCTACGACAAGATCGGATTTACCGTTACAACCACCCAGGACATCTGGAAAGACCATCCTGAAAAGGTGCTGGGTTGTACCGGTGCATTTGCCCAGAAATATCCGAACACCGCCCGCGCGTTGATCATGGCCGTGCTGGAGGCGTCTAAATATATCGACGAGATGGGCAATCGCCGCAAGGTCGCCGAAATTATTGCCAATAAATCGTACGTCAACTGCCCGTTGGAAGTGATCGACCAGCGACTGGAGGGCAAATATGAAGACGGGCTGGGCAAGAAGTGGAACGATCCCAATTACATGAAGTTTTATAACGACGGCACGGTGAATTTCCCCTACCTGTCCGACGGCATGTGGTTCCTGACCCAGCACAAGCGCTGGGGCCTGTTGAAGGAAGATCCTGATTATCTGGCTGTCGCCAAAAAGATCAACCAGATCGAGTTGTACAAACAAGCCGCCTCTCAGGTGAAAGTGCCTGTGCCGAAGGATGTGATGCGCAGCTCCCGTCTGATGGATGGCACGATATGGGACGGGCGCGACCCGAAGAAATATGCCGCCAGCTTCAAGGTGAGAGCGTGATGAATATCCGGCGCTATTTTGGAGAACACTTGCTCCCGCCGCTCATCGGTGCCGGATTGTTCATCGTCGTCTGGATGATTTTGGCGCAAAGCAGCGAAGCGCTTCCCGGCCCCATGAAGACTTGGAATTCCGCAGTCGCCTTGTTCAGCGATCCGTTCTACCAGAACGGCCCGAACGATCAGGGCATAGGATGGAACATCCTGTATTCATTGGGGCGGGTCGGTGTCGGTTTTAGTCTTGCCGCGCTGATCGGTATCCCGGCAGGCTTCATTGTCGGGCGCGTTCAGTTCATCGACAAAATGACCTCGCCCATCATCAGTATGTTAAGGCCGGTGTCGCCTCTGGCTTGGCTACCGATTGGTCTGCTGGTATTCCAGGCGGCGAATCCTGCCGCAATCTGGGTGATTTTCATCAGCAGTATCTGGCCGATGATCATCAATACCGCGATGGGGGTGCGCCAGTTGCCGACAGATTATCTCAACGTGGCCCGGGTGCTGAATCTGTCAGAGTGGAAGATCTTCACCAAAATTCTGTTCCCTGCGACGCTGCCTTACATGCTGACTGGTATTCGTTTAGCGATCGGCACAGCGTGGCTGGTAATCGTTGCGGCGGAGATGCTGACCGGCGGGGTAGGGATCGGTTTCTGGGTGTGGGATGAGTGGAACAACCTGAATGTCGAACACATCATTATCGCGATTTTCGTTGTCGGTATCGTCGGTCTGCTGCTGGAAATGATGCTGGTCAGGTTTGCCAAACGATTTTCATATTAAAGCTGGTACTTGAGGAGTTTTAAATGAACAGATACGTATTGATCGAAGACGTGCAGATGTCTTTTTCGACCAGACAAGGCTTATATGTTGCACTCAAAGACGTCAGTCTGACCATTGCTCGCGGCGAATTTATCACCTTGATCGGACACTCCGGTTGCGGAAAATCTACGCTGCTGAATCTGGTCGCCGGGTTGCTGATGCCGTCAGACGGGATTTTGTTGTGTGCAGAGAGAGAGATCGCAGGCCCAGGCCCTGATCGCGGTGTCGTGTTTCAGAACCATTCTCTGCTGCCCTGGCTGACATGTTTTGACAACGTCCACCTGGCCGTCGAACGGGTGTTCGGCGCAACAGAGGGCAAGGCGCAGTTAAATCAGCGTACGCATGACGCGCTCGGTTTAGTGCATCTGACCCATGCCGAACAGAAATATCCGCACGAAATTTCGGGAGGCATGAAACAGCGCGTCGGGATAGCCCGTGCTTTGGCGATGCAACCCAAGGTGTTGCTGATGGATGAGCCGTTCGGCGCGCTGGACGCATTGACCCGCGCGCATTTGCAGGACGAACTGATGAAAATCGTCGAAAAAACCAACAGCACCGTAATCATGGTGACTCACGATGTGGACGAGGCTGTCTTGCTCTCCGACCGTGTCGTCATGATGACCAACGGGCCTGCGGCAACCATAGGCGAAATACTGAAGGTCGATTTGCCCAGGCCGCGCAACCGCCTGGCGCTGGCGAATGATGTGCATTATCACCGTCTGCGCGGCGCCGTGCTGGAGTTTTTGTACCAGAAGCAGGCTAAAGACGCGGCCTGATTCACATGAAAAAGCCCTTTGCCCATTTTTTTCTGGCTTATCTCAAGCGTAAGCAGGCCGTTTCAATCATGTACTTTGGCCGGACCAGTGAATTTTTGATGATGACCTCAGAACGCATGGTGATTCCAGACGGGGTTTATACGTTAGAACAGCTGCTCAATGGCTTGCGTATGCGCGGGAGCCGGTGGGCGCGGGAGCTTGATGACAGTCATGTGATTTGCACGGTCAACGGGCAGGCTGCCCTGTTGTCAGACACCGTCGCAGCCGGTGGTGAAATCGGGATATTTTCGCGTAAATCCGTGTTTGAGATGTGAGCAGAAAAAGCAGATCTTGGGGCCGTGTTTCATTAATTTTGAGGGGTGCATGATGGAAAAAAATAAAATGCGATTGGTGGTGATCGGCAACGGCATGGCAGGGATACGCACCGTAGAAGAATTGCTCAAAATGTCGGCGAATGAATATGACATCACCGTGTTTGGCGCCGAGCCGCAGCCCAATTACAACCGTATCCTGCTCTCCCCGGTATTGTCAGGTGAAATGAAGTTTCAGGATACCGTGCTCAATGACTGGAGCTGGTACCAGGAAAACAACATCACGCTGCATGTCGGCAAGAGGGTGAGCAAAATCGACCGTCAGCGCTGTCAGGTCGAAACCGAAGACGGGCTGATCGCACCTTATGACCGGTTGTTGATCGCGACAGGATCGAATCCGATCATGTTGCCGGTACCGGGGATCAATCTGCCGGGCGTGCTGGCGTATCGCAGCATTGCTGATGTGCAGGAGATGCTGAGCATGACCGGCATAGGGCGTCGCGCGGTGGTGATCGGCGGCGGGCTGCTCGGACTGGAGGCGGCAAACGGATTATTGATGCGCGGGATGCAGGTGGCGGTCGTGCACTTGTGCGACTGGCCGATGGAGCGCCAGCTGGACAAGGTGGGCGGGGGGCTGTTGAAAGAGGCGCTGGAAAAACGCGGGATGAAATTCTATCTCGCCAGGCAGACTGAAGCCATTCTGGGCGAAACTGCCGTCGCAGGTTTGCGCTTTGTCGATGGAGAGGAAATTGCGGCTGACTTGATTGTGATGTCGGCTGGCATACGTCCTGATATTGCGCTGGCCAAATCGGCGGGAATACATTGCGAGCGCGGTATCGTGGTGAGCGACACGATGCAGACTTTTGATCCGAAGATTTATTCGGTAGGGGAGTGTGTTCAGCATCGCGGGCAAACTTACGGGCTGGTCGCACCTTTATTTGAACAGGCTAAAGTGGCCGCTAACCATCTCGCCCGTTATGGCAGGATGCGCTACGAAGGCTCATCCGTCTCCGCCAAGCTCAAAGTGACCGGGATTGATCTGTTTTCGGCGGGTAATTTTAATGCAGAGCCAGGCGATGAAGAGTTGTTGCTGCAAGATTCTGCGCGCGGCGTGTACAAAAAACTGGTGTTGCGCGACAATAAATTGCGCGGCGCGGTGATGTATGGCGATACCGTGGATGGTCCCTGGTACTTTCAGATGATGCGCGACGGAACGGACATCACGCAACTGCGTGAACATATCCTGTTCGGACAGATGCATCTTGGGGATTCGGGGCACGGCGGCGCGGCCAGCGTGGCAAACATGCCGGACAGCACCGAAATTTGTGGTTGTAACGGCGTATGCAAGGGCACGATTGTCAATGCCATCATCGAAAAAAAGCTGTTCACGATAGACGAGGTGCGCGCTCACACCAAGGCCTCCGCGTCCTGCGGTTCGTGTACGGGTCTTGTGGAATCCATACTGGCGAACACGCTGGGCGGCGATTATTCGGCCAAGTCCAGCAAAAAGGCGATCTGCGCCTGCACCGAATCTGCGCATCAGGATGTGCCAGCAGCAATACGCGAGCTGGGCGCAAAAACCATCCCCGAGCTGATGCGTGCGCTGGAGTGGAAAACGGTCGATGGCTGTCATGTCTGCCGTCCGGCTTTGAATTATTACCTGATGACGGCCTGGCCTGGCGTATATCAGGATGATTCCCGTTCGCGCTTTATCAACGAACGGGTGCATGCCAACATCCAGAAGGACGGCACTTATTCAGTCATTCCGCGTATTTGGGGCGGCGTGACATCGCCCGCTGAGTTGCGCGCGATTGCCGAAATTGCCGAACGTCATAAGGTGCCTACAGTACATATTACCGGCGGACAGCGCATCGGTTTATATGGCATCAGTAAAGAAAATCTTCCAAAAATGTGGGCAGAGCTGGTCGAGGCAGGGTTTGTATCCGGCCACGCTTACGGGAAATCGCTGCGTACGGTAAAAACTTGCGTGGGTTCGGAATGGTGCCGTTTCGGCACGCAGGATTCAACAGGGCTGGGCATCCGGGTCGAGAAAATGACCTGGGGCTCCTGGACACCGCACAAATTCAAGATCGCGGTGTCCGGCTGCCCGCGCAATTGCGCCGAGGCCACGATCAAGGATTTCGGCATCGTTTGCGTGGATTCAGGGTATGAGATTCATGTCGGTGGAAATGGCGGGATCAAGGTGCGCGTGACTGATTTTCTGTGCAAGGTCGGAACTGAAGAAGAGGTGCTGGAATACTGCGGGGCATTCATGCAGCTCTATCGCGAACAGGCTCACTACATGGATCGCACCGCGCCCTGGATAGAACGCGTCGGTCTGGCTTATGTGAAACAACACATCGTCGATGATGCGACCGGGCGGGCGGAACTGTATGTACGCTTTCTCGAATCTCAACGCCACTCGCAGAATGACCCGTGGAAAGAGCGTGCGAATGGCATCGACGCGCATGAGTACACAGCGTTAGCCAGCATCGCGTAGGTCAGATTTTAATCCGACAAATTATTCACGAAAAAAGGTAAATATTATGAACTGGATACAAGTAGGCCGCCTGGAAGACATACCGCGCCAGGGTTCGCGAGTGATTAACACTTCAACCGGTGAGATCGCGCTGTTTCGCAGCGTGGATGATCGGGTATTCGCGCTGAATAACCGTTGCCCGCACAAGGGCGGGCCGCTGTCACAAGGCATCGTGCACGGCACGCGCGTCACCTGTCCGCTGCACAGCTGGGTGATCGATCTGGAAACGGGGGAGGCGATCGCGCCCGATAAGGGCTGTGCTCAACGCCATGAAGTGAGGGTTGCTCATGGCGTGTTATTCCTTGAAGTCAAAGACCAGGATCCGGGATCGAGGTGCAAGTGAAAACCTCCAATCCTGAGCAATCCGCAATCCTCATTCCGCAACCCTCAATCCTCAATCCGCATTCCGCAACCTTGACCACCTGTCCTTATTGCGGGGTGGGCTGCGGGGTAGAGGTGAATATCGGGGAATCGATCAGCGTGAGGGGGGATCTGCTTCATCCTGCGAATTTGGGGCGGTTATGCTCCAAGGGTGCAGCACTGGCCGAGACGCCAGGGAGTGAAGGGCGCCTGCAATATCCGCTGATAGATGGGCAGCGCACCTCGTGGGATGAGGCGCTGAGCCGTGTCGCAGACGGATTCGGGCGCGTCATCGCCGAGTACGGGCCGGACGCCGTCGCATTTTACGTGTCAGGCCAGTTGCTGACAGAGGACTATTATGTCGCCAACAAGCTGATGAAAGGTTTCATCGGCAGCGCGAACATCGACACTAATTCGCGGCTGTGCATGTCCACGGCGGTGGCGGCACACAAGCGCGCCTTCGGCGCGGATGTCGTGCCGGTTTGTTATGAGGATGCAGAACTCGCGGATCTGGTCGTCATTGTGGGTTCCAACTATGCCTGGGCACATCCTGTGCTCTACCAGCGCCTGGCTGCCGCAAAAAAAGCGCGTCCCCAAATGCGCATAGTGGTGATCGATCCGCGCCGCACGGCGACTTGCGATATTGCCGATCTGCATCTGGCGATCACTCCCGGAGCCGATGCATTTTTATTCAACGGGTTGCTGCATTATCTGCGCTGCGAGGATGCGCTGGATCTTGGTTTTGTCGAGGCGCATGTGGAAGGTTTTGCGGCAGCTTTTGCCGCCGCGCGAGAAGCGGGCTCAGTGCCGAAAGTGGCGCAAGTTTGCGGCGTGATGGAAACCCAGATCAGCGAATTTTATCGCCTGTTCGCGCGCACTGTGCGTACCGTGACGATATTCTCTCAGGGGATTAACCAATCCTCCAGCGGCGTAGATAAGGCTTGTGCAATCATCAACGTGCATCTGGCGACAGGCCGCATTGGTCGTCCTGGCATGGGGATATTCTCTGTGACCGGCCAGCCTAACGCGATGGGAGGACGCGAGGTGGGGGGACTTGCCAACCAGTTGGCAGCACATATGGATTTTTCCGATCCTGCGAGTATCAACCTGGTCTCGCGCTTCTGGAATGCGCCCAACATTGCACGCTCTCCGGGACTCAAAGCGGTGGAGATGTTTCAGGCTATCGCCGATGGAAAGATCAAGGCGGTGTGGATTATGGGCACTAACCCGGTGGTGAGTATGCCGGATGCGAACAAAGTGCGTGCCGCCTTGCTGGCCTGCGAGCTGGTGGTGGTATCCGATTGCGTGCAGCACACCGACACCACGGCCTGTGCCGACATTCTGTTGCCGGCCAGAGGCTGGGGGGAAAAGGACGGCACGGTGACCAATTCCGAGCGGCGCATCTCGCGCCAGCGATCCTTTCTGCCAGCGGCGGGGGAGATGATGCCTGACTGGTGGATCATCACGCAACTGGCGCATCGCATGGGATTTGCCGGTGCGTTTCCTTATACAAAACCTGTACAGATATTCCGCGAGCATGCGCGCCTGTCGGGTTTCGAGAATTCTGGCAACGGGCATCGCGCGTTCGACATTAGCGCGCTGGCCGAGTTGAGCGATGAACAGTATGACGCGCTGACGCCCGTGCAATGGCCGATCATACAGACACCCCCCTTTGCAAAAGGTGGGCAGAGGGAATTTGAAGGCACGCAACGCTTGTTCGAGGACGGGAAGTTTTATACCCCCACCGGGCGGGCGCGCATGGTAGCTGTCTCCCCCAGACTGCCTGCCATGCCAGTGGACGCCGATTTTCCGTTAGTGCTGAACACCGGCAGGATACGCGATCAGTGGCACACCATGACACGAACCGGCAAGGTTCCTCGCCTGAATGCACATTTGTTCGAGCCATTCGTGCAAGTACATGCAAATGATGCCCATGAGCTGACCGATGGAGGGCTAGCACGCCTGATTAGCCGTTCGGGCACCATGTTGGCACGCGTGCAGGTAAGCGCCGATCAGCGTCCAGGTTCTGTATTTGTGCCCATGCACTGGAGCGATGCCCATGCCAAATCGGCAAGAGTGGATGCGCTGGTCGCCCCGATCACCGATCCTGTTTCCGGTCAGCCGGAATCCAAACACACGCCGGTATCTGTAGTGCCTTATCGCACCGCATGGCAGGGATTCGTGTTGAGTCGCACGCGTCTTGCGTTGCCGGATACCCGTTATTGCGCCTGCTCGCAGGGTGAGGGTTACTGGCGACATGAAATCGCCGGAGAAGTGCTGCCGGACAACTGGAGCGAGTGGGTGCAAACCGCATTATTTAGTCGACAAGAATTGGAATTGCACTCCGTTCGGCCTGAGCTTGTCGAAGGCAGTGTAGCCATTCATGTTTCGACAAGCTCAACACGAACGGATTCATGCTTTTATCATGCAGAATCAACAGGTAGCACTGAAAAGTGGATCGAATATCGCGATGCGGCGATGGGACGTTACCGCGCCGCCTGTATTCAGGAAGGTCGACTGAAAGCCGTGTTTTTCATCGAAAAAGATCAGCGATTACCGGCGCGCGAATGGCTCGCCAGCCTGTTTAACCAGCCACAACTTGAAGCCGCTGATATGGCAGGATTGCTGGCTGCACGCGCACCCAAAGGGGCTGACACCGGACGGACAGTGTGTGCCTGTTTCAGTGTGGGCGAAAAAACTATCTTGAATGCCATTCAGACGCAGGGCTTGAAGAGTGTGGCCGCCGTGGGGCAGTGCCTGAAAGCCGGTACCGGTTGCGGCTCATGTGTCCCGGAAATTCGCCGTCTGTTGGGATAACATGGCATCGGGCGACAAGGTTTTCGGCTTGTACGCCGGTGAGCCTGTTGCCGGTGATGCAAATGACTCACTGATGTTACTGTGTCACATCACTGACTAATCAGCCTGCCCGATTGTTCAGAAGGGCTTCAAATTCATTGACCGGAATCGGACGGCTGAATAAATAGCCCTGAAATAAATAGCAACCGTGCTGACACAGTAAATCACGCTGTTCAGCAGTTTCAACGCCCTCGGCGATTACATTCAACCCGAGCGCCTGTCCCATGGCAATGATGGTTTTCACGATAGCCACATCGTTGGAGTCCGTGGTAATGTCGTTTACAAAGGATCGGTCTATCTTGATCTGATCCAGTGGCAAACGCTTTAAATATTGCAGCGAAGAATATCCGGTACCAAAATCGTCCATCGAGAAACTCACGCCCAGATTTTTTAATTCACGCATTTTTGCGATGGTATTTTCAACATCTTTAAGTGCAATACTTTCGGTGAGTTCAAGTTTAAGTCGTGAAGGATTTACCCCGCTATTGAGCAGTACACCTTGAACCTGGCTGAAAAAATCGGATTGATGGAATTGTCGGGCACTGACATTGACAGCCAGCACCAGATCCCGTGTCAGTGCATTGTTCTCCCATGCCTTGAGTTGCGCGCAAGTTGTCCGCAACACCCACAAGCCGATAGGTTCAATCAGTCCGGTTTCTTCGGCCAGCGGAATGAATGTCATGGGAGAAACCAGCCCGCGCACCGGATGTTCCCAGCGCAGCAACACTTCAGCTCCCAGAGGCCGGTACGAATTGTCCATCTGAATCTGGTAGTGGAGACAAAACTGTTTTTTATCGAGTGCCTGATGTAATTCCCCCGCCAGCTCGGAGCGAGCTTCGATAGCCGCCTGCATTTCGGGGTCGTAAAAGCGGATGCAGTTTCGTCCCGCAGACTTGGCCTGATACATGGCTGTGTCGGCGTATTTAAGCAGATTTTCCAGCGTTTCCTGATGTCCGAGAAACAGCACGATGCCGATACTAGGGGTGCTTCGATGGGTATAATTACCGAGCAGATAAGGCTGACTCAATACGAGGCTCACCTTCTCGGCAATCTGCTCTGCCAGAGCTGCGGCATCCGCTCTGATTGGACTGAGCGATTCGAGCACCAGCACAAATTCGTCCCCCCCCAAACGCGCGACCGTATCGCTGCCGCGCACGCAGGACATAAGGCGCCGGGCCACTTCCAGCAGCAGCAAGTCACCGACGCTATGGCCTTTTGTGTCATTGAGTGTCTTGAAATTATCCAAATCCAGGAACAACAGCGCGCCATATCGTCCGCTACGCAAACTGAAGTCAAATGCGCGCGTTGTGCGATCGAGCAACAAGCGCCGGTTAGGCAGGCTGGTCAGCGTATCGTAAAAGGCGAGTTGGTGCAGCATCTTCTCGTCCTGTTTTCGCTGGCTGATGTCACTGGATACGGCGACATAGTGGGTCGTCAGGTGCTGCTCATCGTATATCGCCGTGATGGTCATGTATTTCGGATAAATTTCACCGTTCTTGCGTTTGTCCCAGATTTCACCATCCCACTTTCCGGTCGCTAACAACATGGACCACATGTCACGGTAGAAGGCTTCATCGTGTCGCCCGGACTGCATGATGCGCGGATTCTGCCCGATGATTTCTTGCGCGCTGTAGCCTGAAACTTCCTCGAAGGCATGATTAACACGCAGTATTTTTGAATCAGCATCGGTAATGACGATGGCTTCCTGGGTCTCGAACGCGGCGGCAGCGATGCGCAATGTGGCCATTATCTCTCGGCGTTCGGTCACATCGTGCAAGAACGCAATGAGATAATCAGATTCCGGAATAAATGAGGTCACCACCTCAATATCGATCAGATGTCCGTCAGCATGACGATGCTGCGTTTCAAAACGGTCATGCCCATGTTCGACAATATGCTGGACATGTGCTGCAACCGCTTCAGGGGTGAGCTCTATCGCCTCAAATTTGGAAATATGCGCGCCGACAACCTCCTCTTTTGCATAACCTGTCAGACGACAATACGCATCGTTGGCTTCGACGATGTGGCCCGACTGTTCCAGCTTCCAGAATCCTTCGCCGGACGTATCCAGCATCACCTGCAATTCACGGAGCGCGTTGGACTCCTGCTGCTGAGAGGCACGCAGCCAATGGGTCATCAAGTTAAATGAGGTCGAAAGATCAGAAATTTCATCGCTCCCTGCCACCTCCGCCTGAACGACATCATCTCCTAAAGCGATGTGTCTGGCTACTTTGGTGAGCCTCTTGATCGGCTTGACAATGCTTTTAGCCAGATAGACGATCGCGATAATCAGGAGCGCGCTAAACAGAGCAATGGCCATCAATAAACGCTGCTCCAGCCGCGTTACCGAAGCAAAGGCTTCCTCCTGGGTAATGTGAGCCATGATACAGGCAGCGCCCAGTTCCGGAATAAATCGAAAGCCATGAATGATGGCGACGTCCCGGTAATCCAGATCGAGTACCTCGCTCGATTGTCCGCCAAGACAGGTTTGCATGGGGTGCGCGGAAATGGGAATGCCATGGCCTTGAGTGGCGTGATATTTGGGACGGGTGACGAAATATCCCTCGCCATCAGCCATAAAAGTCTCCCCTGATGCGCCCAATGCAGCAGGAGGAGGGGAGAAAATCGACTCAAAAACGGATGACGGATAAGTGATGTCCACCTGCAGACCTGCCGATTTATCTGTCGCTGAAACGAAATAGGCGTGGTTACTATGGGCGCCGGTTTCGATAAATTTTGCCAGTTGCCCGGATTTAAACGGAACGGATTTTTCATTACGGGTCACAGAGGCGCCTATGGACAGGCTGTCACCGTTCGCCTTTCGCAGTTTTGCGCCCACAGCACCTTCTGATGCCAGGTATGACTCGATCCAACGGGTGGCGCAAAGCGCGTCCAGACTGTCTGTTTTGGCAATGCATTGCTCATGCAGATCCGACAAGAGATGCGCTGTGCGGGCATTTTGCCGGGCTAACAGCATGATGAGCTGATTGTGTTTGGCATCTGCCGCCTGCCCAACGTCCTTGATCCGTTCAGCCCTGATGTTCGAGGACATTGCATGAGTGGCGAACCCGCCGATGCTGATTGCAGGCAAAATAACCATCAACAACAGCGCGGTGGTGAGGCGTGTTTCAAGGGAATTGAATTTTATTTTTAATGCCATGGCAGTCACCCAATTCCTTATTGCGTCTAACTTGAACCCATTATCTCAACTCGGGCCGGCGCTCAGTATGTCAACTTACAGGTCAATTTGCTTCTGATGAACTTATCCGGTAAGTGTTCTTGCCGACTGACTTCGCCTGGTACATCGCCTCGTCGGCGCGCATCATCAGTTCATCTGCCGTGTCGGCATCTGCCGCGTAACGCGCGATGCCGATACTGATGCCGATTTTTGCCGGCTGTCCGTCAAGATCATACGGCACAGCAATCGCCTCGATGATTTTTGTCGCGATCACCGAAACGTCTTCATGCTTGTGTGTTTCGTTGAGAATAATGGTGAACTCATCGCCCCCCAAACGCGCCACGGTATCACTTTCCCGAACGCACCCGGACAAGCGGTCGGCCACCTTCTTTAATAATAAGTCACCCGCATGATGCCCCAGCGTATCATTTATTTTCTTAAAGCCGTCCAGATCCATATACAGCAAGCCCAGCCCCTCCTGAGAGCGTTTTGCCAGCAACAATGCCTGCTTTAATCGGTCATAAAAAAGGGCTCGATTAGGCAGACCGGTTAATGCATCGTAATGCGCCATGTGTTCGATGCGCCCTTGCGTGAGCTTCTGAGCGGTGATGTCTTCGTGTATGGCAATGAAGTGAGTGAGCTCGCCGTCACTGATAATCGGCGTAATGGTTTGTGAAACAGTGTAAAGAT
This sequence comes from Gallionella sp., assembly GCA_028707275.1. GTDB lineage: Bacteria > Pseudomonadota > Gammaproteobacteria > Burkholderiales > Gallionellaceae > Gallionella. Next base: position 56,138 of record JAQTUP010000008.1, read on the forward strand.
TTCCATCCTTGGCACGCTCCACCGCTTCGCTGCTCCAGTTTTCGCCTTTACTGATCGTAGCCCACAGCGTCTGATAATATTCAGGCGATTGCTTGCCGGATTTCAAGATGCGCGGTGTTTGACCCAATAACTCCTGTCGGCTGTAACCGCATAATTTTGAAAAGGCCGGGTTTGTCCATTCTATTCTCCCCCGCTGATCGGTAATCAATACCCCATTGCCTGCGGCTTCCAGTGCCGAGCTCAACAAGCGAACCTGCTCCTGATCCATCGCGGCTTCGAGCGCAATGCAGATGCGCTTGCTGATACTGTTGAGCTGCTCGGTAAGCTTTGGTTCGTCGAACAAAATCGGGTTGCTCGAATACAGCGTAAACACCCCATATATCTCACCGCGTATCACCAGCGGAATGGCCAGGATAGATTGCAGATTGTTTTCCCGCGCAATGGTTGCCCACACCTGAAAGTTCTGTTCACTCACACTGAACTTCTGCGGATGTCCGAAGCGAATCGCGCTGCCTGCCGGGCCTCGTCCTTGCGGCGTATCATCCCAACGCACCCCGCAAGCTTGTAAACAGGCAATGTAATTACTCGCTAATCCCGCTTCACCTAACACACTGATTGCGCCACCCGGCTCCTTGCGCCCCAACCATACTACATCCAGCCTGAATAACACCGACACCTTGTGACAAATAGCCGTCAATACCTCATGCAGGGATGCCCCTTGCAGGATCTCCTGATTGATTGCGGACAGCATTTCATCAATAGCCTGCTGCCTGTGTTGCTGCGTGACATCTGCCGCGTAGACTGCAAAACGAACCACAACCCCTTCGGCGTCAAAAACCGGATAAATGGAACTTAAGAAACGCTGACCGGCACGTTCATCCTCCATGGCTTCAGCTTTTCCATTTTTAGCGATGCGCTCAAATTGTTCCCTGCGCGATTGGGCCACTTTTGGGGGAAGAATCTCATAGACATTTTTACCGATCAATTCTTCCGGTTTGACATTCAGGCGTTGCGCGCCCACGTCGTTGATCAGCAGCATCGTGCCATCCCTCTCCATCAAGAAGGTCGATTCCTGTATCGCATTGAGCAAGGCGCGCTGATTTCGCGTCTGCATGGCTTTTTCTTCCTCTGCCTGTTTCTTTGCCGTGACATCGCGCGCAACCGCATAGATCAGCGTATCTTGATAAGGTTTTGAATACCATTCGATCCAGCGGTACGAACCATCTTTGCAGCGGTAGCGGTTGACGAAATTCAGCACTTCCTTATCGGCTGACAACTGGCTCATTGCGGCTTGCGTGGCGTCGATGTCATCGGGGTGAACATAATCGAAAAAGGCGGCTCCTTCCAACTCGCTCAGAGGATAGCCCAGCGTAGTTTCCCATGCGCGGTTCAGGCGCAGAAAATGCCCCTTTATGTCGGCGATGCACAGCAGGTCAAGCGACAGGGTAAAAAAACGGTCCAACTCTTCACTGGTTTCACGAATTTTTCGTTCTGCGCGCTCACGTTCAATGAGATAAGCACGTTGCCGCAGCTGGTAGAACAACAGCCAGAATATGGAGGTTAACGACAACACGCCAAACAATCCAACTTGTATATATGCATGCAGCCGCCAGTTAGCAAAGATCGTTGGCAAATCACGCGCCACGGCAACCACCAGCGGATGATCCATTTTCAGTTTCTCTGGCTGAATCGTCCGCAAGGCGATCATGCGATTTTCCCCGGTGGCATACACCGTTCCGGAAAATACGCTGGTGTCTTGTTTACTCACCAGGTGGCGTATGAAAAATGTCCCCGGCTGTGCCAGATTTTTCCCGACTACATCCTGCCGATGCGGAGTCATCATGAAAATGACGCCCGTACCATGCGTGAGCGACGTCCACATGTCCGGCGTGTAACGCACAGAATTCATCAGCACATCAAACTCGACCGGTTCCAAGGTGGCGGTAATGACACCGGCAAAGTGTCCGTCAGCGTCCATGATTGCCCGCGATACGCTCATCGAGAAAACATTAAGCGAAGTCGTAAAGGGGGGGCTGATATAAAGCGTCTCGGAAGAGGGAGCTAGCAACGGTGCCTGAAAATATTCGCGGGACTTGAAGTTTTGCCCGATGAGTTGTTCACGATTGGAATCCGTCACCGTGCCGTGCGCATCCGTAATCAAAATGGTGCGCACGCCCCGCATGGCATCCACCAATACCTTAAGATGTGGAACCGCGTACTCCATGCCTCCTTTGAATTTATCGTTCCGGATGCTGGCGAGTGTCCGTCCAATCGAATCCAGCTGATTCGCTATATTCTGATCGATCACTTTGGCCTGTGCCACAAGTTGCTCACGCTCGGCCAGATCAACGCGCAGATGTTCGGAATAAATGTTTTGGATGATGAATCCGCCCAATACCAGCAGAGCGCAGCCGAGTATCAACCATTGTGGCAAGAAAGGATGTCGTTTGACAGGTATCAGATCAAGCATAGTATTTTTTGCGCTGCACAGTTTTTCTGCATATGACTGGTTTTGATTGTACAGTCGTATCACAGCATTCAGTTAACTTTCCGCGTTTTCGGACAGATCGGAACAGGACGCGGCGCGCCGGGCGCCAAGTTACACGCAAAAATGCCCCGGTCATCGGGCCGTTTTTGTTTTCCCCCTGGGGTGAATGTCTACAAAGTGGAAATATTCACAGGCTGGGAGGATAATCGGCCAAAGTCGGGCAACCCGTTTGTAACACTTGCCCTGTAGTATTTTCCTTTCATGTCGGAAATCCGCTTGCCGGATTTCAATATTCAACTATTTTGGTCTCCTCCTATGTCAAAACACTACCTCACCCCGCTGTTTTCCCCGACATCTGTCGCCGTATTTGGTGCGAGCGACCGGGTCGACTCGGTTGGCCAGATCGTTTTCCATAATATGCTGGACGGCGGCTTCAAGGGGGCGCTCTACGCCATCAATTCCCGTGTGGCTGAAGTACAAGGCTGTCGCGCTTATGCGTCTATCAGCGAAATCGAGGAGGAAGTTGAGCTGGCAGTGATCGCCACCCCCCCGCAAACGGTTCCCGACATCATCGAGGAATGCGGTAAACACGGCGTTAAGGCAGCTGTCATCATTACCGCCGGTTTTGGCGAAATCGGCGCCGAAGGGCAGGAACTCGAACGGCGTCTTCTGGCTAATGCAAAACGCTACGGTATCCGCCTGGTAGGCCCTAACTGCCTGGGCGTGATGCGCCCGGGGATAGGGCTCAATGCCACCTTCAACAAGGGCGGGGCGAATGTCGGGAATCTGGCGCTGGTCTCACAATCGGGCGCTTTGTGTACCGCCATTTTAGACTGGGCTCAGATCAACGATGTCGGCTTTTCAAGCGTGGTCTCCATGGGGTCTTCGGCCGACGTGGATTTCGGCGAGACGCTGGACTATCTGGTCTCCGATCCGCAGACGCAGAACATTCTGCTTTATATCGAGGGGATACGCGAATCGCGCCGCTTCATGAGTTCGCTGCGCGCCGCAGCGCGCATCAAGCCGGTGATTTTGATCAAGGTCGGGCGCCATGAGGCAGGTTCCAAAGCCGCGATGTCGCATACCGCTTCCCTGGTAGGCTCGGACGATGCGTTCGATGCCGCCGTGCGCCGGGCAGGCGTGGTGCGTGTTCACTCCGTGACGCAACTGTTTTCGGCGGCCAAGGCCTTGTCCTGCGGCTTTCATCCTTCGGGCAACCGTCTGGCGATCGTCACCAACGGCGGGGGGCCGGGCGTGATGGCGACCGACCGGGCCTCCGATTTGGGACTGGTGATGGCCACGTTGTCCCAGGCGACCATCGAGCGCCTCAATCAGGTATTGCCGCCTAACTGGTCGCACGGCAACCCGGTGGACATTATCGGCGATGCACAGGCGGATCGTTACCAGCATGCGGTCGCTGCCTGCATGGAAGACCCGAACGTCGATGGCGTGCTGACCATCCTGACGCCGCAGGCGATGACCAAGCCTCTGGAGGCCGCAGAAGCGGTGATCGCACTGGCCGACCAGTACAAAAAACCCCTGCTGACCTGCTGGATGGGCGAGACTCAGGTGGCCGAATCGCGTAAATTATTCGCCCATGCCAAAAAGCCCAACTTTCGCACGCCTGAACCCGCAGTCGAGGTTTTTTCCTACCTGTCCGATTACTATGCGAACCAGAAGCTGCTGATGCAAATGCCGGAACCCCTGTCGCACCGTCTGGCGCCTGATGTTGAAGGCGCGCGCATGGTGATCGAAGGCGCTTTGCAGGATAAGCGAAAAGTGCTGAGCGAGATGGAATCGAAGGCGCTGCTGTCCGCCTTTCATATTCCGGTCGCGCAAACCATGATCGCCCGCTCGCCCAATGAGGCGTTGCTGATCGCACATCAACTGGGGTTCCCCGTGGCGATGAAAGTCAATTCGCGCGACATCACGCATAAAAGCGATGCGGGCGGGGTGATGCTCAACCTGGGCAACGCGCAGGCGGTGCGTGCGGCCTACCACGAGATTGTCGAGAACATCAAACGCAATCGCCCCGGCGCGCATATGGACGGCATTTCCATCCAGCCTATGATCGTCAAACCCAACGGGCGCGAGTTGATGGTAGGCGTGATCTGCGACCCGGTTTTCGGCCCCGTGATTACCTTTGGCGCAGGCGGCACGATGGTCGAGGTGATGGGCGATGCACAGGTCACCTTGCCGCCACTCAATGCCTATCTGGCGCGCGAGCTGATTAACAGGACGAATGTCTCGAAGCTGCTGGGCGCCTTCCGCCATATGCCGCCCGCCGACCTGGACGCGCTCGAAGGGGTGTTGCTGCGCGTGTCAGAAATGGTCTGCGAGTTGCCGATGCTGATGGAGATGGATATCAATCCTTTGATCGTGGACGAGCACGGCATCATTGCGGCTGATGCGCGCGTGGTGGTAGAGTTCAGGCAGCCCAGTGCGGACCGTTATTCCCACATGGCCATCTATCCGTACCCGACCCATCTGGTCAATCATTGGCAGCTGGCGGACGGCACCGACATGACCATCCGCCCCATCCGCCCGGAAGACGCAGAACTGGTACAGGCCTTTGTGCGCAACTTGTCGGCAGAATCGCGTTATTTCCGCTTCATGAACAGCGTTCAGGAATTGAGTCAGGCAATGCTGGTGCGCTTCACGCAAATCGACTACAGCCGGGAAATGGCGCTGATCGCGGTGAGTGAAGTACACGGCCAGGAAGTCGAGCTGGGGGTTGCGCGTTTCGCCATCAATCCCGACGGTGAGAGTTGCGAATTCGCACTGGTCATCGCAGATGAAATGCATGGCAAGGGCTTAGGTCAGCGACTGATGACCACCTTGATGGAAGCTGCGCGCGCAAAGGGATTGAAAGTGATCGAAGGCGAAGTGCTCAAAATAAACACCGACATGCTGCATCTGTTGGACAGGCTGGGCTTCGAGGTTAAGACCAGCACGGAGGACGACAGTATCAAGTCGGTTCGCAAGGCACTTTAAACCGAAAACTGTAAACGGGTTTTTATATGCAAACAGCCTATCTGACACATCCGTCCTGTCTCAAGCATGAAATGGGCGCAGATCACCCCGAGAGCCCGCTGCGCATCCACGCGATAGAGGATCAGCTCATCGCGTCCGGGCTGCTGCATTATCTTGCATACCATGAGGCGCCAGAAGTCACGCGGGCGCAACTGCTGCGCGTTCATTCTGCCTCGTATGTAGACTCCGTATTCGCCAGCTCCCCCGAAACAGGCCTGGTGTATCTGGACGGGGATACGGCGATGAATCCGTACACCCTGAGCGCCGCGTTGCATGCGGCGGGCGCCGCAGTCAAAGCCGTGGATCTGGTCATGGAAGGGGCAGCGGAGAACGCTTTTTGCAATATACGCCCGCCGGGCCACCATGCCGGACGAAATTCGGCGGCGGGGTTTTGCCTGTTCAACAATGTGGCGGTGGCAGCGGCTCACGCCCTGAGCCAGTATGGCATCGAGCGCGTCGCGATCGCCGATTTCGACGTGCATCACGGCAATGGCACAGAGGACATCTTTCGCGACGATCCGCACGTGATGTTGTGCTCGACTTATCGTCACCCCTACTATCCGTACTGCGGCACGGACAGCGGCAATGAGCACATCATCAACGTGCCGCTCAAGGCAGGTGCGACAGGATCTGATTTTCGCTGTGCGGTAAGCCAATACTGGCTGCCTGCACTGGAGCATTTTCAGCCGCAGTTGCTGCTGATTTCGGCAGGCTTCGATGCGCATCGGGAGGATGATATGGGAGGCCTGTCGCTGCGTGAGGCGGACTATATCTGGGTGAGCGAACAGCTCAAGGAAGTGGCCGCCCGTCATGCCGACCGCCGTATCGTATCGGTGCTCGAAGGCGGCTATGCATTAAATGCACTGGGGCGCAGCGCTGCTGCGCATATCAGGGTATTGAGCGGACTGTAACAGGCGATACTGTCAAAGAAGAGCCTGCGCACGCGGCGCACTATAGGAATTGTCTGATGGACACAGAGCATGTAATCCGTGTATCTTGCTTACCCGTACGTGTGATCTGTCCGCAAAGGATTTAGTGTGGTTGAAGATGTAACTGAAACACAGAACCTGCCCGCCGACATTAAACACCCATTTCCTATTGCCGGCATGGGGGCTTCCGCTGGTGGGCTCGAAGCCTTCGAGCAGTTCTTCCAGGCGATGCCGCCCACAAGTGGTATCGCTTTCGTGCTGGTATCGCATCTGGACCCGAGTCACGCGAGCATACTCACCGAAATTCTGCAACGCTCGACATCCATGCCGGTGGTCGAAGTGCAGGACCAGATGAAAGTTGAACCCAATTGTGTGTACGTCATTCCGCCCAATCGGGACATGGCGATCTTTCATGGCGTGTTGCAACTGAGTGTGCCTGAGCAGCCGCGCGGTCTGCGCATGCCGATTGACGCCTTTTTGCGTTCACTGGCCGAAGACCAGGGCGAGTCGGCCATCGGCATCATCTTGTCCGGTACCGGTACCGACGGTACGCTGGGCTTGCGCGCGATACTGGGGGCGGGCGGAGTCTCGCTGGTGCAGGAACCGGCGACTGCGAAATACGATGGCATGCCCGACAGTGCGATCAATGCCGGCTACGCGACGCTGGTCATGCCGGTCGAAAAAATGCCCGACGCCTTGATGTCAGGCATACGTTTGCAGAATCTTCCCCCCGTCATTCCTCCTGCCGGCGGCCTGAATCGGGTGCTGATGCAATTGCGCAGCGCGACCGGGCACGATTTTTCCCAATACAAGAAGAGCACCATCGGTCGCCGCATAGACCGGCGCATGGCCATGCACGGCATCGACAGCCTGGAGGTGTACTCGCGCTACCTTAAAGAACACCCGGCCGAGATTGCCAAGCTGTTTAAAGAGTTGCTGATTAACGTCACCAATTTTTTTCGCGACCCGGAAGCCTTCGATACACTTAAAGCCGAGGTGTTGCCGCAACTGTTGACCGACAAGGCGGAAGATTATGTGTTTCGCGCCTGGGTGGCCGGCTGCGCCACCGGGGAGGAGGCCTATTCCATCGCGATCTTGCTGTGCGAATACATGGAAGAGACCCGCCATGAGGTGAAGGTGCTCCTGTTCGCCACGGATCTGGACGATGATGCGATCAGCGTTGCACGCTCGGGTTTTTATCCGCCCAATATCGCGCAGGATATGAGCGCAGAGCGGCTCAGGCGGTATTTTGTCAAAGAGGATGCGGGTTATCGGGTGAAGAAAAACATCCGTGAGATGGTGGTGTTTGCGATTCAGAATGTGATCAAGGACCCGCCGTTTACCCGGCTCGATCTGCTCAGCTGCCGCAATCTGATGATCTATCTTGAGCCTGAAGTGCAAAGCCGATTGATCCCGTCTTTTCACTATGCGTTAAAACCGGGCGGCGTGCTGTTTCTCTCGCCTTCGGAGAGTATCGGGACATTTCCGGATTTATTCGCGCCGATCAGCCGCAAGTGGAAATTTTATCGCGCCACCGGCACGCAGGCGTCCACAAATACCGTGATGACAGGCGGGCTGGTATGGACGCGCAATGTGAATACCAGAGGCGCCGAAGAAGTGACGATCAAGACCCGCGAGACCAACTTTGCCGAACTGACCCGGCGCATGCTGTTGCAGGCCTACGCACCGGCCTCTGTCGTCACCGACGAAAAAGGCAATATTCTCTACGTTCACGGCGACACGGGGCGTTATTTGCGACCAGCGCCGGGGCAGGCAACGCTCAATATCGTCGAAATGGCACGCGAGGGGCTGCAAATGCATCTACGCACAGCCATCATCGCCGCCGCCACCGAGAACACGCCGACGCTGAATCATGAAATCTCGGTCAAGACCAATGGCGACTTTCAGAATGTGAGTTTTTCCGTGCGCCAGATGCCAGGGGCGGATACTTTGAAAAGCTCCTGCTGATCAGCTTCCAGGAGGTGGTGCAACCTAGTTCTGGCCGTCACCGAAAAGGGGTGGTACTGGCGCACGCCGAGTTCGAACGGGTAGGCGAGCTCGAACGGGAACTGGCCTATACCAAGGAAAATCTGCAAGCGACCATAGAGGAACAGCAGGCCTCCAATGAAGAACTCAAGTCGACCAACGAGGAGTTGCAATCGACCAACGAGGAACTGCAATCGACCAATGAGGAGCTCGAAACCTCCAAGGAGGAGTTGCAATCGGTCAATGAGGAGCTCGTGACCGTCAACGCCGAGTTGCAAGGCAAGATCGAGCAACTGGCCGTGATGCAGAACGACATGAAAAACCTGCTCGACAACATCAATATCGGCACCCTGTTTCTCGACACCCGCCTGCGCATCAAACGCATCACCCGCGATGCGGTGAAGTTGTATCGTCTGGTCTCAACCGATGTGGGGCGCCCGTTGAGCGACATCATGTCGAATATCCAGGACGGCGATTTACTGGCGGACGCACAGGCGGTACTGGAGACGCTGGTACCCATCGAACGCGAGGTGTATACGACAGCTGGCGCCTGTTATCTGGCGCGCATTCAGCCTTACCGCACCCTGGATAACGTGATCGACGGGGTCGTGCTGACTTTCACCGATATCAGCGGGCGCATCCAGGCCGAGACGGCGGTGATTGAAGCGCGCGAACTGGCTGAGGGCATCGTCAATACGGTGCGCGAACCGCTGATCGTACTCGATGGACAGTTGCGGGTCATCACTGCCAGCCGCTCTTTCTACCAGTATTTTCAGACTACTGAGCAGGCAAGCATCGGTTGCCTGATCTATCAGCTGGGCAATAATCAGTGGAATATACCGGCGCTGCGCGAGCTGCTGGAGGATATCCTGCCTAAAAACCAGGTGATGGAGAATTTCAGGGTAGAGCACGAATTCCCGTTTATCGGGCATCGCACGTTGCAGCTTAACGCCCGCAGTATTGTCGGCAAAGGCAAGCCTTTGATTATGTTGACGATGGAGGAGGTCCCGTGACTGACCAGCCAGACGCCGCCCAGCTGCGGCGAGTCGCCGAAGCCCGTCTGGCGCGCCTGCCGCCGATACAATCGAACCGGCCTGTCGATGAACTGTTGCACGAACTTCAGGTACATCAGATCGAGCTTGAGATGCAGAATGAAAATCTGCGCCAGTCCCAGTTTGAGCTGGAACAGTCGCGTGACCGCTATATGGATTTTTACGACTGCGCACCGGTAGGCTACCTGACCCTGAGTGATGCCGGGACGATACTCGAAGTCAATCTCACCGGCGCCGCCTTGCTGGGGGTCGAGCGCAGCCGCTTGTTGTATCAGCGCCTGACGCCCTTTGTCGTCACCGAGTTCCATGACCGGTGGCTGCGTCATTTTATGAGTGTGCTCGCAAGCCATGAGCCCGCGTCTTGTGAACTGGAACTGCGGCGTGAGGATGAATCGCGTTTTTTTGCGCGCCTCGATTGTCTGCGATCCATCCGTCCGGACAGAACCGCCTGTGTGCGCATCGTCGTCACCGACATTACCGAGCGCATCAAGTATGAAAAAGAGATTCGCAAACTGGCGTTTTATGATGCCCTGACTCAACTGCCCAACCGGCGCCTGTTAAACGACAGGTTAGAACAGGCCATGGCGGCATCCAAACGCAGCGGCCGGTATTGCGCGATGATGTTCGTTGACATGGATAATTTCAAACCGATCAATGACTTGCATGGACATTCCATGGGCGATTTGCTGCTGGCGGAAGCGGCGCGCCGACTTGGCCGTTGCCTGCGCGAAATGGATACGGTCGCGCGTTTTGGTGGGGACGAGTTTGTGATACTGCTCAGCGAGTTGCATACAGGAAAACCGGAATCTACCGCGCAGGCAGAAGTGGTGGCCGAAAAAATCCGCACTGCGCTGGCCGAAGCTTATCAGTTAAAAACGCCGTCAGGCGAAACACTGGAACACCGCTGCACATGCAGCATCGGCGTAGTTTTATTCATCAACCACGAATCGAGTTCCCAGGAGATTTTCAGACGGGCAGATCATGCGATGTATCAGGCCAAGGAAAGTGGACGCGACCGGGTTTGTCTCTTCGAGACGGCCATACAGGAGTCAGTGTGAGTACTCATCCGGATTCGCTACATGCCAAAGTGGACGCGCAACGGTCAGGCTCCGAGCTCGTAACATCGGATCGCACCATGGAGCAGGTGTTGCACGAGCTCCAGGTACACCAGATCGAGCTTGAAATGCAGAATGAAACGCTGAGGCAGACACAGACAGCGCTGGAAATATCCCGGGATCAGTACCGGGATATGTACGACTTTGCTCCCACGGCCTATTTCACGTTGACCGAAGAGTGCAGAATAATAGACGTCAATCAAACGGGAGCCGCATTGCTCGGAGTGGCGCGCCTCCGCCTGATTAATCGCAAATTCACGCAATTCGTTTGCGCAGAATTCCGTGAGCAGTGGCAGCTGTTTTGTCAAATGATGCTCAGGAGCAGTCACAGGGACAGCTGCGAATTGCAATGTACGCGTGACGACCGTTCGGTTTTTTTCGCCCATCTTGACTGCCTGCGAGCCTGCGACGAGCACGGCAACTATCTGTTGCGCATCACCCTCACCGACACCACCGAGCAGCAGCGGATGAAAATCGAGATCGAAGCATCCAGACAGGCGCTCAGCGCCGATCGCCTGCTGCTGTCGTCGATACTCGACAACGCGCCGATAGGCATATGGATGCTCGGGAGCGATCACAAAATCAAGTTCATCAACAAGACGTTTTGCGATGCGGTAGGGTTTACAGAGCAGCAATTCATGGCGGCGAACCATTATTCAGATCTCCTGCCGCATGGAACAGCTGCTAATTGCATGAAATCAGACAGAGCCTGTTTCACACAGGACGCGATGCATATATCGAGGGAATGGCTGGATTTTGTTGACGGGAGGGCGCATTTACTCGAAATTACCAAGGCCAAACTTTTCGATGAAGGCGGGCGGGTCATAGGACTGATCGGGCTGGCCAGTGACATTACCGAACGCTGGCAGGCAGAGCAAAATTTCAAGGCCATAGACAGGCAGTTATCCGAATCGCGTCAGCTCCTGGAAGCGATCGTCGAAAATATCCCGGCCATGGTCTTTGTCAAACGTGCGAGCGACCTGAGTTTCGAGCTGTTTAATCGCGCAGGCGAGGAGCTGCTGGGTTATTCGCGCGACGAGGTATTAGGCAAAGGAAATTGCGACTTCTGGCCTAAGGAGCAGGCTGACTGGTTTACCGCCGAAGACCGTCTTGTGCTGGCATCTAAAGAACCCAGGGAAATCCCGGAAGAGCCGATCCAAATTAAAAACGGCGAAACACGCTACTTGCGTACCTGGAAGGTGGCCTTGCGCGACCCTCAGGGTGAGGCGAGTCATTTACTCGGTATTTCAATCGATATCACCGAACGCCTTCGGGCAGAAACACGGCTGCGCGAGTCAGAGGAGAAATTTCGCGCCATTTTTGAAGGCACCCTGGATGGCGTGGCACTGGTCGGCGAGACGGGTATGATCGTGGAAGTCAATCCTGAATTTGTGCAGCAGACCGGCATGAGCCCATCGCAGCTCAAACAAATGCGCATCTGGGAATTGCGTCCTGCCGACAAGGCTCAGTTGGCATCGGATGTGTTTATCGAAGTATTGAAAACAGGCTTTGGCAAGGCGGTTGATCTCAAGTTTCAAAAACAGGACGGTCGCGTCATCCATGTCGAGGTTCGCGGCACGGTGATTACCATAGGAGGGAAAAAATTCCTGCAATGTATCTCTCACGATGTGACCGAACGCAAGCGAACTGAGCGGGCGCTGCTTGAGCACCAGCAGTTGTTGCGGGAGTTGGCAGCCCAGGGCGTCGCCTCTCGCGAAGCCGAACTAAAGCATATCGCCCGTGAAGTACACGATGAACTGGGGCAGTTACTGACCGCGTTGCGCATGGATGTCTCCTTGTTGCGCATCCAGTTCGGCGAGCGCGACCCGGTGTTGATGAGCAAAATTCGCGATATTCTGGTACTGGTGGACAAGTCGATACAGGGCGTACGGGACGTGACGGGTAACTTGCGCCCGCCGGTGCTCGATATGGGAGTGATTCCCGCCATCCGCTGGCTAAGCGAAGAATTTTCCGCTCGCATGAATATCGTCTGTACGCTGCAGGTGAGCGAGGAGACGATATGTCTGGATGATGCGCGCACCTTAACCTTGTTTCGCATCGTGCAAGAATCGCTGACCAATATAGCCCGTCACGCACAGGCGACCCGCGTTGAAATCACTATCAATCACAGCGAGGCTGACATCGAGATCGAAATAAGCGATGATGGCAGAGGTTTTAACATGCGTGCAATGGCGCCTGGAAAAACTTTTGGACTGATGGGTATGCAGGAGCGCGCGCTGGCCGTATCCGGCAAAGTTGAAATCGACAGCTCACCGATGGTGGGTACGGTTATCTCTGTTTGCATCCCACAATTTTAAACGGGGATTAGAAATGATCAAATTATTAATTGCAGATGACCATGCAATCGTTCGCGAAGGAATTAAAAAAATTCTGGCATTAACCTCGGACGTGAGGGTGTCAGCCGAGGCCGTCAATGGCATCGGTGTCATGCAACAGTTATCAGACGGTACACATTTCGATCTGTTGATGCTCGATTTCACCATGCCGGGCGTCAACGGTATCGCACTGATCGCCCAGATCAGGCGTCTGCGACCATCCCTGCCCATTTTAGTCTTCAGCATGCACAATGAATCACAGGTGGCCATTCGTGCGATCAAGGCCGGTGCCTCAGGTTTTATTGTCAAAGACAGCGATCCTGAAATTTTGCTGGAAGCCATTCGCCGGGTGGCAGCTGGCGGCAAGTATATCGACCGGATGCTGGCCGAACAACTGGCATTCGACGTGTTACTCCCTGACAAGCGAGACCCCCACGTGTTGTTGTCAGCCCGGGAATTCGAAGTGTTTCGCCTGCTCGTCGCCGGCCGCCGGATCAATGAAATCGCAGCCGAACTGATTATCAGCAACAAGACTGTGAGCACTCACAAGTTGCACCTGATGGAAAAAATGCAATTGTGCAGCACAGCGGATCTGGTGCGTTATGCTGTCGAAAATGAGTTATTCAAAACCTGATTCCCTGGCCTGAAAGCGCCATCCCCCTGAGAGCCTGCGCCGTTAAGAAAAGTCTTACCGCAAGTCAGGCAATTCCCAAGAAAAATCAGCATTCCCCGATAGTTTAAGTATGTTGATCAAGGCAGAATGGCTCATTGTCGAAGTGCGTACCTGCCAGGCTCTTTTGTGCAATCAGTCTGACGCCGCTTTGATCTGGCTACCCCCTTGCGTTATTCCTTGTTCGGCATGGCAGACGAGCGCTTGCGGGTTAAATGACGACCTGTTTATTTTTCATTCTCAGGACGAACGTTGCTGCATTCAGAAGGGGGGGTGGTATGTCGAAGAAATATGAGAGAACCAGCACTACATTGTTTGTTTCAAGAATAATGCGGGAGGTTAAATATCTGGCGGCGGAACTCCATGAGCACCGTTATTACCTGGAACGAAATGTTGAGAGAAGAACAGCACAATTGCAAAAGCGCATCGAGATTCTCGAATCTTGCAACGCGAATTTGTGCCGTAATCTGGCATTGTCTCAAAGGGAACTCGCCGCAATGCAATACCTCCACACGACAGGGGGGACAGAGACTGACAATGCTCCTGCAAAATTATATATCCTGAAAACAGGTGAGCAGATCAAACATGCTGCGGTGGCATGACAGCGTGGCAGAGGCGGGCGAGTCTGACATGCCCGCAACAGATTCGTCGCAATTTTTTTATACAAGGAGACAGCAAATGGCAACAGGTACCGTCAAATGGTTCAACGATGAAAAAGGCTTTGGTTTCATTTCTCCCGATGACGGGGGAGATGATTTGTTCGCGCATTTTTCCGCCATCAATATAAGTGGTTTCAAGTCGCTCAAGGAAGGGCAAAAGATCAGCTTTGAGATCGCAAACGGCCCCAAGGGCCGACAAGCCTCCAATATTCAGATTGTTCTTTGACAGCTTGACAGCCCCCTGAAACTTCGTCAAGCTGCCGTCATGTCACAGACCAGCCGAAAATTTATCGCCATACTGTTAGCCATCTGGCTGCCGCTGTTTGGCGGTAGCGCGATGGCAGCTGGCGTATCCATGCCACATGGCTCGTGCCATGAGGCGGGCATGGAGGCGATGCAGGAGATGGACGATCATCGGCATGTCCAGTCTCCTGTTCAGGATCAGTCATCCTGCAGTGCCTTGTGTCATCTGGCGTGCAGCGGCTATCTGGGCGTGCAGGCCATCAAAAACATGGAAGTTTTGCAATCTGCCGCCCCTGTCACGCCCTATTTATTCTCGTTTCATTCCATCACCTCAGCTCCCCTGCTTCCTCCGCCGCTCGCTTAGTCCACTACAGGACGAGTACGCCTGCCCGTTTCGCCGGGTTCGTATTCTTCATCCCATTTGGCGGATACAATAACCGCCAGGCTGACCATGCACGAGGAGTTGCAAGATGAAGCTATCCACGATTTACCCGTTGTTTTTATTCCTGTGGCTGGCGCCTTTGGCCGCCAGCCCACTGGGCAGCGATGTAGCCGGGCTGCTCGATTATGCCCGCACACATAATCCGGAACTCGCAGCGATGCGATATGAAGAGGAAGCTGCCTCGCAGCGGGTGCAACCCGCAGGCGCATGGCCTGACCCTGTGCTGCGCACCGAGTTGATGGACATCACCAATCAGGGCACAAACAAAGCTCCCGGTTGGTTGCCCTCGAAGGTAGGCGGTACGCGCTATTTACTGATGCAGAGCGTGCCAGGATTCGGCCGTCTTGATTTGCAGAGCAAAATAGCCGAAGCGAGGGTGGCAGGCGCTCGCGGACAGACGGCCTCCACATGGTTTGATTTGAGCAGCAAAATAAAAACGGCCTATGCGATGCATTACTACCTGTCAGAGCGCATCAGGCTGACCCGTGAGACGCAAGTGATAACCCGTGATCTTGAAAAAATAGCGCAAACACGCTATGCGAACGGGCTGGGAACACAACAGGAAGTGATACGCGCGCAAATCGAACAGACCGATTTGCAGGCCACGCTGATTGAACTGGAAAACGAGCAGCATCACGCACATGCCAGATTAAATGGCTTGCTCTCGCGCCCCGCCAATGCGTCTCTTTCGCCGCCACGGCAATTGCATTCCATACCCGCAGCCGCCAGGCTTGCATCGCTGGAAGACAGGCTGCGCGCCCACAACCCACAGTTGCAGGTGGCCGACGCGAGTGTCAATGAAGCGGCGATGAGCCGCGATCTGACCTATAAAAATCGTTATCCGGACTTTACCTTAGGCGTTGCGCCGACGCAGGAAGGCCGTGCTGTGAAGAGCTGGGATCTGATGGTCGAATTCAATATCCCGTTACAGCAGGCATCGCGTCGCTCGCAAGAACGCGCGGCGGAAGCGACATTGGCAGCATCCGCCGCGCGTCAAAGCTCGACGCTCAATCAGCTGTTGTCGGAATTATCCGAAAGTATCTCGGGGCTTGAAACGGCGCAGCGTACCGAAACACTCATCGCTGCGCGTTTATTGCCGCAGGCCGAGCTTGGTTTTCAATCGGCCTTGAGCGGATATGAGACGGGAAAAATTGATTTTTCCACACTGCTGGAGGCGCAGCGGCAAATACTGAAAGCGCGAGCACAACGCATCAAGGCGCAGTACGAAGCGCAATTGCGTCTGTCCGAAATAGAACGCCTGATTGGAGAAGAATTATGAAAAAAATCAACAGGATATTAATTATTACTCTGGTTGTTTCTGCGGTTGGGGCAGGCGGATATAGTCTTGGCAGTCACAGGGCGGACAGCGAAAAACAGACAACAGACAACAGTAAACCTCAAACCGAAAACCGAAAACTATTGTATTACCGCAACCCGATGGGGCTGCCGGATACTTCACCCGTGCCCAAAAAGGATGTAATGGGCATGGATTACGTGCCGGTGTATGACGGTGAGGCAGGCGAGGAGGAGGGCGCTGTCAATATCAGTGTCGAAAAGGTGCAGAAGCTGGGCGTGAAGAGCGAAGCGGCGTCGATGCGAGTCCTGAACAGAACCATACACGCCACCGGACGCATTGAAATAGACGAACGCCGTACCTATACCATCGCGCCGAAATTCGAGGGCTGGGTGGAGCGCCTTTATGTGAACAGCACGGGTGAGGCGGTGAGGCGCGGACAGGCCCTGTTCGACGTGTACAGCCCGGAACTGGTGTCAGCGCAGCGCGAATACTCGATCGCTTTGCTGGGGGCTGCAAAACTTGAACATGCAGATGAAGACGCCAGGGCGGGCATGAAACAACTGGCGGATGCCAGTCTGGCACGCCTGAAAAACTGGGATATTATGCCCGGAGAAATCAGGCAATCAACCGGTGAAAAAGCCAGACGAAACCTGACTTATTACGCGCCAGTCTCTGGCATCGTGCTGGAAAAGAAGGCCGTGCAGGGCATGCGCTTCATGCCGGGGGATGCGTTGTACCAGATTGCCGACTTGTCGCAGGTGTGGGTGCTGGCAGATATCAATGAGCAGGATGTCGGGCAGATCAATACAGGCCGCGAGGCACAGATCAGTATCGGGGCATACCCGGATAAATCCTTTACGGGGAAAATCGCCTTCGTTTATCCGACCTTGAATGCGGCGACTCGCACCGTACAGGTACGCATAGAGATATCCAATCCACAAGGCTTGCTCAAACCGTCCATGTTTGCGAACGTGACGCTGCCCGTGGGCAGTAATACTCAGGTGTTGACGGTGCCGATCTCGGCAGTGATCGACAGCGGCACACGTCAGATCGTGCTGGTGCAACGCTCAGAGGGGCGTTTCGAGCCGCGTGAAGTTAAACTCGGGGCGCGCAGCGACGATTACGTGGAGATACTGGATGGCATCGAAGAAGGAGAGCTGGTAGTCACGTCCGCCTTGTTCCTGATTGATGCGGAGAGCAATCTCAAGGCGGCGTTGGCGGGCATGTCGGCTGCGGCATCGTCGGCTGACGGGGATTTGTCGGCACACGCGCACGATGAGCTATCGCCACAGGGCGCAGCAGCTCCGGGACACCAACATGTTAAATAACATCATCGACTGGTCGGCCAGAAATCGTTTTCTGGTTATTCTGGCCACCTTGTTTGTCACCCTGACGGGCATTTATGCGGTATTCAAGACACCGCTGGACGCGCTGCCCGATTTATCCGATGTGCAGGTCATCGTTTATACCGAGTATTCCGGCCAGGCGCCGCAGGTGGTCGAAGATCAGGTTACCTATCCGCTCACCACGGCGATGCTCGCGGTGCCGAAATCGAAAGTGGTGCGCGGATTCTCGTTCTTCGGCGCATCGTTCGTGTATGTGATCTTTGAGGATGGCACCGACATCTACTGGGCGCGTTCGCGCGTGCTGGAATATTTGAGCAGCATCGCAGGACGCTTGCCTAAAAATGTCGTGCCGCAACTGGGGCCGGACGCGACCGGGGTAGGCTGGGTGTATCAGTATGCAGTGCTTGGTGAAAAACATAACCTTGCCGAGCTGCGCACCATGCAGGACTGGTATCTGCGCTATCAACTGACCTCGGCGCACGGCGTGGCGGAAGTCGCCTCAATCGGCGGTTTCGTACAGCAGTATCAGGTGACGGTCGACCCGGTGAAACTGCGCGCCTACGGCATCCCGCTGAATAAAGTGTCTCAGGTCGTCCGGGATTCCAACCGGGACGTGGGCGGACGCGTGGTGGAAATGAATGAGACCGAATACATGGTGCGCGGGAGAGGCTATCTGCGCGGCAAGTCTGACATAGAGAATCTGGTGGTCAAAGCCGAGCGGGGCACACCCGTGCTGCTGCGCGACATTGCCCGCGTCGAGCTGGGGCCGGATGAGCGTCGCGGCCTGACCGAGTTAAACGGTGAGGGTGAAGTCGTATCCGGTATCGTCATGGCGCGCTATGGCCAAAATGCGCTGGAAGTGATTCGCAACATCAAGGAAAAAATCGCCGAAATCACCCCCGGTTTGCCGCCGGGCGTTCGCATTCAAACCACCTATGACCGGTCCGATCTGATCCATCGCGCCATTGAAACCTTGACGCGCACGCTGCTGGAAGAAAGCCTGATCGTAGCCCTGGTGTGCATGGTGTTTTTGATGCATGCACGCAGCGCCCTGGTCGCCATTTTGATGCTGCCGGTCGGCGTATTGATTTCCTTTATTGCCATGCGCGCGCTGGGGCTGAACTCCAACATCATGAGTCTGGGCGGGATTGCCATTGCCATCGGCGCGATGGTGGACGCGGCTATCGTGATGATAGAGAATGCCCACAAGCATCTGGAGCGCGTAAAAGAAGGCGAATCGCGCACCGGGGCGATGATCGCGGCGTGTAAGGAAGTAGGCCCGGCATTGTTTTTCTCGCTGCTGATCATCACGGTATCGTTCTTGCCGGTATTCACACTGGAATCACAAGAAGGACGGATGTTTTCCCCGCTGGCTTTTACCAAGACTTTTTCCATGGCGGGTGCAGCCTTACTCTCGCTCACTCTGGTGCCGGTGCTGATGTTGCTGTTCATACGCGGCAATATCAGACCCGAGGCGAAAAATCCGCTGAACCGCTGGCTGATCGCGGGCTATCGTCCGCTGATTAATGCGGTGCTGACACACAAGAAAATGACGCTTGTCGCAGCCGTGCTGGTTTTAATCGTGTCGGCCTATCCCGCGACCCGACTGGGTAGTGAATTCATGCCGACGTTGAATGAGGGCACATTATTATTCATGCCCGCCTCCTTGCCCGGCATGTCGGTGACCAAGGCTGCGGAATTGTTGCAGACGCAGGACAAGATTATCAGGAGCTTCCCTGAAGTGACGTCCGTATACGGCAAGGCCGGACGTGCGCAGTCAGCCACTGATCCTGCGCCATTGGAGATGTTCGAGACCGTCATTAACTTAAAGCCGCAGGAGGAGTGGCGATCCGGGATGACGACAGACAAACTGATCGGCGAAATGAACCAGGCACTGCAATTTCCCGGGGTGGCTAATTCATGGACGATGCCGATCAAGGCGCGCCTGGATATGCTGGCTACGGGGATCCGCACGCCGATAGGTATCAAGGTGTTTGGTAAAAACCTGGACGAAATGGAACGGCTCTCCAGGGAAATAGAAGCCGTAATCAGACGTGTTCCCGGCACCACCAGCGCTTTTGCCGAACGATTAACGGGCGGTTTCTATCTTGATGTCACCCCTGACCGCATCGCGCTGGCGCGCTACGGGATCGGCGTCGGGGATTTACAGGAAGTCATTGCTGCCGCCCTGGGCGGCGAGACGGTCACGACGACAGTGGAGGGGCGGGAGCGTTTTGGCGTGACGGTACGTTACCCGCGCGAACTGCGCAGCAGCCCGGAACTCATCGCCCGCGAAGTGCTGGTGCCCACCATGGAGGGGGCTCAGATTCCGCTGGGTCAGCTGGCCCGGGTCAGCATCAGTCGTGGCGCGCCCGCCATCCGCACCGAGAATGCGCTGCTCTCCGCTTATATTTTTGTGGATATACGTGATCGTGATATCGGCTCCTATGTGGCAGATGCGCGCCGCGCCGTGAACGAACAGGTGAAATTTCCGCCGGGCTACTACGCCACCTGGAGCGGGCAGTTCGAGTATATGGAACGGGCTGCCGCAAAAATGAAGATCGTCATTCCGATCACGCTGCTCATCATTTTTCTGTTGCTGTATCTCAATTTTAAACGCGTGACCGAATCACTGGTCGTGATGCTGTCCGTGCCTTTCGCGCTGGTCGGCGGCGTATGGCTGCTGTGGCTGCTGGATTACAACCTCTCCGTTGCCGTGGCGGTCGGCTTCATCGCACTGGCGGGCGTGGCAGCAGAAACAGGCGTGGTGATGCTGATCTACCTGGAGCAGGCCTGGCAGGCGATTCAGTCACGCTGCGCCAATGAAGGACGAAAACCGACAGCCGTCGATCTGCAAGCGGCTATCATGCATGGCGCCGTGGAACGGGTGCGCCCGAAGATGATGACGGTAGTGGCGATCATGGCAGGACTCTTGCCTATCCTGTGGAGCCACGGCACAGGTTCGGAAGTGATGCGCCGCATCGCAGCGCCCATGGTCGGCGGCATGATTTCCTCCGCGATTTTGACACTGCTGGTGATCCCGGTGATCTATGCCCTGTTCAAAGCGCGTGAACTGAAAACTTAAAAAAGGAAAAATCATGCTCGATGAATTTATCCACGAGCCGCGCATCGCGTATTTTTCGATGGAAATTGCCTTGCGCAGCGAAATTCCAACTTATGCCGGAGGCTTAGGCATACTCGCGGGCGATACGTTGCGCTCGGCGACCGATCTGGGGCTGCCGATGGTGGCGGTGAGTCTGATCAGTCGCGCCGGTTATTTTCGCCAGACACTGGATCATGAGGGGACTCAACAGGAGTTGGCCGCAACCTGGACCCCGCAACGCTGGGCGCAGCCGCTCGATGCCAAAATTGCTGTTCGCATAGAAGAGCGCACAGTCTGGATTTGCGCCTGGCTCTACGTGCTCGAAGGGAGTATGGGCGGGCGTCAGCCGGTCTTGCTGCTCGATACCGATCTTGAAGAAAACACCCCCCAGGACCGTGAAATCACCCATTATCTTTACGGTGGCGACAATATCTACCGGCTAAAACAGGAGATCGTGCTGGGTCTGGGCGGCGCGCGCCTGTTGCAGGCAACCGGTTTTTCGATACGGCATTTTCACATGAACGAAGGGCACTCCGCCCTGCTGGGTCTGGAGCTGATGAGGCGTTATACCTATTCGACGGAAGATTTAAGACCCGGGGAGTCGCCCTACAATTTTCCGCGTGTGCGCGAGATGTGCAGTTTTACCACGCATACTCCGGTCGAAGCAGGGCACGATCGTTTCTCCTATGATCTGATCCGGCGCGTACTGGATAACGGCTTCGACCTTGAAATTATCAGGCGCCTGGCAGGTGAGGAGAGTCTGAATATGACGCGACTGGCATTGAGCCTGAGCGAATATGTCAACGGTGTCGCCCGTAAACATGCCGAGGTATCGAATGCCATGTTTCCGGGCTATCTTGTGCATGCCATTACCAATGGCGTGCATCCCTATACCTGGACCGCTGAGTCTTTTCGGCAGATTTATGATCATTATGTGCCGGGCTGGTGTCATGAACCCCAGCTGCTCATACGCGCCGACTGCTGCATTCCTGATGCGGCGATCTGGCAGGCGCACGTACAGGCCAAACAACAGCTGATCGACACGGTCTTTTCCATGACAGGCGTGACGCTGCAAGCGCAGATGCCGATCATAGGCTTCGCGCGCCGTATGACGGCCTATAAACGACCCGATTTTTTGTTCTCTGACCTTGAACGCTTAAAGGGCATCGCCGGAAAATATCCGTTTCAGATTGTATTGGCCGGCAAGGCGCATCCTAAGGATGAAGTCGGCAAGCAGATGATCATGCAACTGCACCGTCATGCGCGTGCGCTGGCAGACAATATCACGGTGGTGTATCTGCCCGATTACGACATGGCGCTGGCACAGACGCTCACGGCAGGATCCGATGTCTGGCTCAACACGCCCTTGCCGCCGCTGGAGGCATCCGGCACCAGCGGCATGAAAGCCGCGTTCAACGGGGTGCCGAACCTGTCCGTGCTCGACGGCTGGTGGATCGAGGGCTGTATCGAGGGGGTGACCGGCTGGGCGATCAACGATGCGGCAGGATTGGCCGATGGCTCCGCGCACATGCTCTACGACAAGCTGGAAAAAGTGGTTCTGCCGCTGTATTACGATCAAAGTGACGGCGGATGGATCAGGCTGATGAAGGGCGCGATCAGCAAGAACGCGTCCTACTTCAATAGTCATCGCATGATGCGCCGCTATGCGACAGAAGCTTATGGAGGGTAGGGCGTGCCTGCCCGGAAATAGCCTGCGGCCACATGCTCGAACAGTCTTCGCCCAACTGCACTGCTATTTTCTGGCTATCTGCGGCAGCGCACAGGGGTTGAGGGTGGCACTGGACGTAAGCTACTCGCCAAAATCTGCCCTGCTATTTCCATCCCAGCACCTTCATGTACACGCGGCGATAGGCGCGGGCGCTGGTTTCCCACGAGAAGTCCTTGGACATGCAGTTTTTGCGCAAGGCTTTCCATTTACGCTGATCGTGGTACAAATCGATGGCGCGTTTGATGGTGAAAAACAAATTATTCGCCGTCATGCCGCTGAAAACGAAGCCGCTGGCAGTGCCGTTTTTTAAAGTTTCCGGCGTACAATCCACCACAGAATCGGCCAGGCCTCCTGTGTTATGTACCACAGGCGGCGTGCCATAGCGCTGACTGTAAAACTGGTTTAGGCCGCATGGCTCGAAACGCGAGGGCATGATGAACAAATCCGCTCCGGCTTCGATCTGATGCGAGAGACCTTCATCAAAACCTATCATGGCAGCGACGCGGCCCGGATAGCGCAGCGCCAGTTCGCGCGCGGCCTGTTGCATGAAGGCTTCACCGCTGCCCAGGATGACCAGTTGCACCGGCATTTCCAGCAAACGCGGGGCGATTTCCAGCAATAAATCCAGCCCTTTCTGGTGAGTCAGACGGCTGACGATGCCCAGCAACGGGATGCCCGCGTCGCTATCTAACCCCATGCGCATTTGCAACGCCAGCTTGTTATGCGCCTTGCCTGCCATGCGGCTGGCACTGAAATGGCTGTGCAGGTGTTTGTCGGACTCAGGATCCCATTCCTGCGTGTCTATGCCGTTGAGTATTCCGGTAATATCATCGCGTCTGGCGTGCAGCAAGCCTTGCAGACCGAAGCCCAACTCAGCGCTCTGGATTTCCCGCGCGTAGTTCGGGCTGACCGTGGTGATGTGGTAGGCGTAATATAAGCCGGCCTTGAGAAAAGACATATTGCCGTACAGTTCGATGCCATTGACATTGAAACTGGCCGGCGGCAGGTGCAGCAACTGCACTTTCTGCGGGCGGAAATTACCCTGAAAGGCCAGATTGTGGATGGTGATGATGTTAGGGACAGAGCCTTTGGCGACGCTCAGATAAACGCCCGTCAGGCCGGTTTGCCAGTCGTTGCCATGCACCAGATTCGGACGCCAGCTAAGCGGCGACTCGTCGCTGCCTAAAACGGCGGCCACTTTGGATAACAGGCCGAATCTTAACGGGTTATCAATCCAGTCGTGACCATTGGGATCGGAGTAGGGGCCGCCTTCGCGCTGAAATAAAGGCGGACAGTCCAGCACCAGCAGCGGCACACCGCTTTTCATGATGGAAAAGATCAGGCGTGAGGGCGGGAATCCGGGTAAATCCTTAAAAGTTGCAACCACCTCGCTGGGGCCCATTTTCGCCAGCACCTGCGTGTAACCGGGAACCAGCACCCGCACATCGACATTGATCTGGCGCAGTGCGGGCGGCAGTGCGCCGCTGACATCGGCCAGCCCCCCTGTCTTGATTAACGGAGCTACTTCGGATGTAACAAATAAAACTTTAATTTCAGGCATTTCTATCCTCTTTTCACCACTTGATTTTGGCTTGACTCCGCACTCCGCTACAGCCACCTCATCATGCCCAGCTCGAACGGATGCGTGATCAGTTCATGATACGGATAAACACGAATACGGTATTCCAGGTTGCCGCATTGTTCGGGTTGTAACTCGGTGACAAAAATATTTTCACCGCTCTCGCGGGTCTCGCCGGTGGATTCAAACCGGTAGTGGCGCGCGGATGACAAGCCTTCTGTATTAAAACCCATCAGAATTTCAACCACCACATCCTCCGGCGCCAGCCCGTTGAGTTTAACGGCCACCTCAAAACGCAGGCTGTCACCGAAGTTAATTTGTCCCACAGGAGGATCGTTGCGGGAGAGCGTAACCCCTTCCCATGCCTGTCTCACCCGCGCTTTCCAGACGGCTAAAAGACGCGAGTTGCTGTACTGGTTTTGCGCGTACAAAACATGTTGTCGGCTGGCCGGTAAATAGCATTTTGCCAGGTACTCGCCTACCATGCGTTTGGAATTGAAGCGCGGGATAATGCTCGCCATCGAACGTTTGGCCATCTTCACCCAGTTGGGCGAGAAGCCCATCTTGCCATAGGCATAGTACGATGGCATGACATGATCTATCAGCAACTCATAGAGCGTACGATTTTCCTCATGCGTGCGAACTTCTTCGCTTAAAGTCTCAGAGACAGGTTTGATGGCCCAGCCATTTTTGCCATCATAGCCCTCCCCCCACCAGCCATCTAATACAGACAGATTGATGCAGCCATTCATCCCGGCCTTCATGCCCGATGTACCGCTCGCTTCGAGCGGATACAGCGGATTGTTCAGCCATACATCGACGCCTGATACCAGTTTGCGCGACAAGGCCAGATCGTAGCCTTCGACGATCAGTATCTTGCCGGTAAATTCATCCATTTTGGATATATAGGTGATGTGGCGTATCAGGTCTTGTCCCGGAACGTCCGCCGGATGCGCCTTGCCGGCAAAAATAAATACGACCGGGCGCTCGGGGTTATGCAGTATTTCACGCAGCCAGTCGAGGTTGCTGAACAACATGGTGGCGCGTTTATATGTCGCGAAACGGCGCGCAAAACCGACGGTGAGGATGTTCGGGTTTTCCGGATTGACGTATTTGAGCAGCCGGTCCAGATGGGCCTCCGAGCCGTGATTGCGAAAATGCTGAGTCTTGATGCGCTGACTCACCGCATTGAGCATCTTGACCTTCAGGGTCTGATGCACGCTCCAGAACACGTGATCCGGGATATTTTCCACGCCGTCCCACAGCTTCAAATCGTTCATGCGCGAATTCCACTCGGAACCTAAGAAACGCTCCAGCACTTCGATCCATTCGATCGCCAGAAACGTGGGTGCATGAACGCCATTGGTGACATAAGTCATCGGATTTTCATCCGGTTCAATCTCGGGCCACATGTCAGCGCAGATTCGCGCCGACACATCACCGTGAATGCGCGAGACGCCGTTGTGAAAGCGTGAGCCGCGCAACGCCAGCGCCGTCATATTAAAATCCGGACTGTTGCCGCTGCGCCCGAGTGCCATAAACTGGTCATGACTGACTTTAAGTTGGGGATAATAATTTTCAAAGTAAGATCTGATCATTCCTTCGCCGAAGTGATCGTGTCCGGCAGGAACGGGCGTATGCGTGGTGAAAATGGTATTCACGGCCACGGCTTCGAGCGCGCTGGCAAAGTCAAAATCCTCCTGCACGGTCTTTTGCCGCATGCGCTCTAACATCATAAAGGCGGCATGCCCTTCATTGATATGCCAGACAGTCGGTTTTAAGCCGATTTCCTGCATGGCGCGCACCCCCCCTATTCCCAGCACGATTTCCTGCTCGATGCGCATCAGGGTGTCGCCGCCGTACAGCCTGTGGGTAATATCCCTGTCGTGCAGATTATTGGCGTCCAAATCCGTATCCAGCAGATAAAGCATGATATGGCCGACGCGCGCCTGCCAGATCTTGATATGCACAACGCGCCCGGGCAGGTCGATCGAAATGTAGGCGTCCGTTCCGTCGTGGCGCACGGCGGGGGATACCGGCAAATCATCGAAGCTCGAATCGGTGTTGCTGGCAATCTGATTGCCCTCCCCGTCTATGGTCTGATGAAAATAACCCTGGCGGTATAACAGCCCGATGCCGACAAACGGCAGACGCAAGTCGCTGGCGGCCTTGCAGTGATCTCCTGCCAGGATCCCCAGACCACCGGAATAAATCGGGAAGCTTTCGTGAAAGCCGAATTCGGCACAAAAATAGGCGATCAGATCATTCTGGCCTAACCAGTCAGCCCCGCCGCTCTGCATGGCATAATCGTGATAGGTATCATAATCGGCCAGCACCCGGTTGAAATTGCCGATAAATACCTGGTCGTTCGCCGCATCAATCAGGAGCTGTTCATCCACCCGCTTTAAAAATGCTTTCGGGCTGTGCCCTGTGGCCTTCCATAACCCGGGGTGCAACCGGGCAAACAGTTTGCGCGTGGGTCTGTCCCAGCTATACCAGAGATTGTTGGACAACTCTTCGAGACGCGCCAGTCTCGCGGGTATTTTTGGGCGCACTTGCAAGGCGTAGGCGGTACTTTTATTCACAATCAATCCCTCTTAGTCAGACCAAAAAGTACGGCACTCGGTGTACAGATTATAGCTCAGGCATGCCCGCAGCACCGCGCTCAGCTGCCAGGAAAATTGTGGCAAGGCCGCTAACCTTTTTCCATGAAGCGTTCAATATGCGCCAAAAAAGCGCGCGTCCTGGCAGGCAGATAGCGGCGCATCGGCATCACCGCCCAGGCGGGAACGGCGGGCAAAGACCATTCCGGCAGCACTCGCACCAGATGACCTGCTCTCACATCGACTGCGGCAAAACTGCACGGCAACGCGCCTATGCCCGCCCCGTCCAGCAGCAATTGCTGGATCATGTCGGGGGAATTGAGGGTGAGCCGTCCGGGCGGCACCCCCGCCCATTCGGCGCGATCGCACCGCAACTTCCAGGGAACGGCGGCGCCTGTGTCAGAGAGCAGGCGAACCGCTGCATGACGGACGAGATCGTCAGGATGAAGCGGCGCGGGTTTTAGCGCAAGATAAATGGGGCTGGCATAAAGCGCGAACTGTTGTTCGTCTATGCGCCGTGCAACCAGCGTGCTGTCGTCGGTCAACTCCCCCATGCGTATCGCCATGTCATAGCGTTCACCGATCAGATCGACGCGGCGCGATGATAAATCCAGATCCAGCAAGATGGCAGGATAAGCCTCGATGAAGGTCGCGATGGCGCGCGAAAAATGGTGCCGGGCATAGTCCCCCGGCATGGAGACGCGCAGTCGCCCGTGAGGTTTCGCATCCTGACTGTGCACAAAATCCTCCGCCGAGGCGACTTCTTCCGCGACACGACGGCAATGCTCTAAAAATTCCAGACCAAAGTCGGTCAGCGTCAGGCGGCGGGTGGTGCGTATGATCAATTGCTGCCCCAGTGCGGCCTCCAGATGCGTCATGCGCCGTGAAACCGTGGCCTTGGGGATGGACAGATACTCGGATGCGCGCACCATACTCATCTGTTCTGCGATGGTCGCAAACAGAATGTAATCATCGGCTGAAATATGTTCCATATATGAGATAGTCTGTCCCGAATTAGCGGCTTTATCTGGCACTGGGACTACTCTACCATGCGTTTACCTCACAGGAGAAGAAGGCCATGAACATAAAGCACAGCCGCAGTATCGAGCAACTGGTCACAGGCGTGGCCACATCCGATGGTGCCGGCGTAAAACTCACCCGCGTGTTGACCGGAAAGCTCCAGCGCCGCCTCGATCCGTTTTTGATGCTGGATGCGTTTGGCAGCGACAACCCGGACGACTATATCGCAGGATTTCCGGATCATCCGCATCGCGGCTTCGAGACGGTGACCTATATGTTGGCCGGTCGCATGCGGCATCGGGACAACGCGGGACACGAAGGATTGCTGGATAACGGCGGCGTGCAGTGGATGACTGCCGGACGCGGCGTGATCCATTCTGAAATCCCGGAACAGGAAGACGGCATCATGGAGGGATTTCAGCTCTGGCTGAACCTGCCCGCCAAAAACAAGATGACCGCCCCCTGGTATCGCGACTTTCCCAGTGCCGCCATCCCCGAACATGTCACTCAGGATAATGTCACCATACGGGTGATTGCCGGACGTGCCTGCGGTATCGAGGGGGCTGTCATGCGAGAGGATACCGAACCTATGTATCTGGATATACATCTGCCGGCGGACGCCACATTCGATGCGGCAATACCTGCCACCCATAACGCATTTATCTACGTTTATCGCGGGGAAGTGAGCGTGGGCGACACGCAGGTCGGGGCGCAGCGCATGGGGATTTTGAGCAACACGGGAGACGGCGTGAGATTGACGGCGAACGGTAACACGCGCCTGATTCTGATCGCCGGTCGTCCGCTGAATGAACCCATCGTGCAATATGGCCCCTTCGTGATGAATACTCAGGAAGAGATTCATCAGGCGCTGAATGATTTCAGAAACGACAGGTTTGCCTGACATGACAACGCGCTATACCCGTACCGCCATGACACTGCACTGGCTGATGGCACTGCTGATTTTAGTGGTTTTTCCGCTAGGTCTGTACATGCACGATTTGAAGCTATCGCCCCTCAAGCTCGAACTCTACAGCTATCACAAATGGACAGGCATCAGTTTGCTGTTACTGGCGGCATTTCGCATTCTGTGGCGCAGCGCACATACCCCGCCACCGTTACCGGCTACCCTGCCGCACTGGCAGCAACTGGCCAGCGGTGCAGTTCATGCGCTTTTGTATCTGCTGCTGCTGACCATTCCGATGACAGGCTGGTTGATGAGTTCTGCCAGGGGAATCACGACTGTCTGGTTCGGATTATTGCCGCTGCCCGATCTGATCGGGCGCGACAAGGCGCTGGGCCAGTTGCTGGGGGCTGTCCATGAAAACCTCAATTACGCGCTGCTGTTGCTCGTCCTTGTCCACACAGGCGCGGCACTCAAACATCGTTACATCGACAAGGATCAGCTGTTGAGCCGCATGTTACCCGGAAGGAAATAAGGCATGAATTACCTGTACAAAAGTGCGTTACTGAGTCTGCTGCTGACCATCAACCCGGCACAGGCGCTGGAATTTAATCAGCTGCAACCCGCTCAAAGCACAATGACCTTTGGCTATCGCCAGATGGGGGTATCGATGGAGGGCAAATTCAACCGGTTTGCGGCGAAAATCACCTTCGATCCTGCGAAACTATCCAGCGCTGCGGCAAAAATAGAGGTGTATCTTGCCAGCATAGACACGGGGCTGGCCGAAGCTAACGAAGAAGTGGCGGGCAAAAAATGGTTCGATGTCGGCGCTTATCCTGTCGCGCGCTTCACATCCACCGGCATCAAGGCGCTGGGAGGCAATCGCTATCAGGCCACAGGCCGCCTTTTTATCAAGGGCCGGACACTGGATGTGACAGCCCCCCTCACCTTCCAGCTTGACGGCCATCGCGGTCTGTTCGATGGCAGCTTCATCATCAAACGCACAGCCTACGCAATAGGCACGGGCGAATGGGCTGACCTTGACACCGTGGCAGATGATATTCAGATCAGGTTCCATTTAGTCGTCACAGCATCACCCGCAGTAAATCCCGTCCATTAACCCGCCAGGAAAAAACATGAAAAAACTGATTGCACTGACTATCGCCGCCTCCTTTTCTGCCGCCGCTTTTGCCGCCCCTGAAACCTATGTGCTCGATGCGAACCATACCAAGCCGCGTTTCGAATACAGTCATATGGGCTACTCGACCCAGGTGAGCCGTTTTGATTCTGTCACAGGCACCATCACCATAGACAGAGCCGCCGAATCGGGTTCTGCGGATATCACCATTGATGCCAGATCGGTCAATACCGGTTCTGCCGTGTTCAACGGACATATCCAGGGCGAGGACTTCTTTGACACGCAAAAATATCCCCTCATCACGTATAAGTCGAGCAAGTTCAAATTTGACGGCGACAAACTGGTCTCCGTGGAAGGCGATCTGACCCTCAAGGGAATCACCAGGCCTGTGACGCTTACCGTGACTTCATTTTTGTGCATGCCCCACCCCATGGCCAAGAAGGATGCCTGCGGCGCCAATGCCACGGCGCGGGTCAAACGTTCTGATTTCAACATGGGCAAATATGCCCCGCTGGTGAGCGATGAAGTGATCTTGTCGATTCCTGTAGAATCGCTCAAGCAGTAACGCCCTCCTCCCTCGCCGGTTTTCGAGCGAGGGGACATCGCTGAATTTTTAACTGGAGCACCAAATGACAACAAACCTGTTTACCCCGGTCACCCTGGGGGCGCTGCAACTGAAGAACCGCATCGTGATGGCGCCGCTCACCCGCTGCCGCGCATCGGGTTCGATACCGAACGAACTGATGGAAAAGTATTACCGCCTGAGAGCCGGGGCCGGCCTGATCATCGCCGAGGGCACGTCCCCTTCCGCAAATGGCTTAGGCTATGCGCGTCAGCCCGGCCTGTTCAGCGCTGAGCAGGTGCAAGGCTGGAAAAAGGTAACGGATGCTGTACATCAGGCGGAAGGCAGAATTTTCGTACAACTGATGCACACAGGGCGTGTCAGCCATGCGGCCAACATGCAGGAGGGTACAAAAATACTCGCCCCCTCAGCCTTGGCAGCCCCCGGGGAGATGTGGACAGACAGCAGCGGACTACAGCCCTACCCTGTGCCGGACGAGATGACCGAAGCCCAGATCATCGATACCATCGCAGAATATGTTCTGGCTGCGAAAAACGCCATCGAGGCCGGATTCGACGGCGTAGAACTGCATGCGGCGAACGGTTATCTGATCGATCAGTTTCTCAATACGGCGACAAATACCCGGCATGATGCCTGGGGTGGCTGCATCGAGAACCGGATACGCTTCGCCGTTGAAATTGCTAGGGCTACAGCGCTCGCCATCGGCGCGCAACATATCGGCATGCGCATCTCGCCTTATGGCGTGTTCAACGGCACGGCCGCCGACGAGCAAATGGATGAAATGTACAAGCTGTTGATTGCAGAGTTAAACGACATTGGCCTTGTCTATATCCACATCGTGGATCACAGCTCGATGGGGGCGCCACAGGTCAGCCCGGTATTGAAAGCGGCGCTGCGCAGCGCATTCAAAGGCCGCTATATCCTCTCGGGCGGCTATGATCTGCTTCGCGCGAACAGCGATCTGGAAGCCGGACGCGGTGATATGATCGCCTTCGGCCGCCCCTTCATCTCCAACCCGGATCTGGTGGAAAAATTGCGCAGCGGCAGTCCTTTGACCGAACCCGATTACACCACCTTCTATACACCAGGCGAAAAAGGTTATACGGACTACTGAGCGCTGAAAATCCCGGCGGCGTGCCAGCCGGCAGGCTGGCACGTTCAATCGCGGAATCTGGTCGCGCTTTCAAGATGGCAGTTTATCCTGTCGTTCTGATTTAGCGCCGCTCTTGCAGCGGTTGCAGCAGGCTGAAATCATCATTCCACCACATTAACAGCAAGCTTATTTACACCCCACTGTGTGTCGCTGCCAAAGGAGACATTGTGCAACTGACCATCCCGCAGGCTGATGACATCACCCAGCACAGCCTCGCCCCCTGTCACAATGAACGCTAAGGACGTTTTACCCAGCGGTTTGTCGGCATAAAGATTTTGTGCGCTGTCACGCGGCGGGAACTGGTATTCCTGTCCTGCGTTGAGCGTGTTTTCATTGCCCGCGCCTTGCGGAAACAGCAGTTGAGCCTGATTCTCGCTGTTTACCGCAATAATCCACAACTTGCCCGCCTGTGAGCTCTTGATCTTGAAACGGATCGGGTCTCCTGTGTGATAAACGCCGCCTGCATTCGCTTCGACATCGACCTTGATTCCGCCCCCTGCCGGTTGTTTCAGCGCTTCGAGCGCGGCAATATTACCCGAGTCTTCGCGCACGTTGTGTGCGGCTGTCTCACAACCCGAGACCGCCAACGCCAATATCATCAACGACACCCACCTGCCCAATTTACGCATGCTCATTTCTCCTTGATTTCAATTTCACGTTTGCCGCCCCAGATGACGGATTCTTCTTTTGCACTCACGCCCAGATCACGAAAGCCCTCCGTCAACGCCTTCATGCCGCTGCGCGTGACATGAGCAAAAGGCCTGACAGACTTGCCTGAACTGTCACGATTGCCGAAGCCCTCTTCTTGCATATTGACGCGTTCCCGTGTCAGGAAAGCGGCGACCAGCGTCTTGCCGTAAGGCGGCTGAGCCGTAATCCTGAACGGCATTTGCGCCGTCGGAAAGCTCAGATGGCCGGTCTGCACGCGGTTGTCGGCGTGATAGGAATTCGGGAACAACACCGTCCCGTTATCCTTGGGGCCTATCATGACAATATTGAGATAGCCGTCCGAGGGGATGTCCACCACAAACTCTGTCGCGTCGCCGTTGTAACGAACGGCGGGCGCATTGATCGACAACGCAGGCAGCTTGTCAACCAGTTTGGAAATATCCTGCCACAGAGGGCCATTGCCGGCGCTCCCTTCGCCCGAGTTACTTGCAACGCCCAAAGATCGCGCAGCAATCTCCTGATTTCCGCTCAGATTGGGTTGAAATTTAACGCCGCTTTCCTTCAGCTTGGCCTCAGTGGCAAGATAAATGCTCCTGAGCGTCGGAGGAGCGGCCCGGCCGCGCTCGGAATCGAAGGCATCGCGAAAGGCGACGGTGAACAAGCTGCCCTTGCGGGTGGCAATGGATTGCTGGTTATCTTGCGCTGCGGCTATCGCCAGATAATTATCCTCCCCCGAGACCGCCCCGTCGGCGACCCCGCTCACGCCCAGATCCTTGGTCGTCGTGCGGTGCACATTAAATAAATTCAGAAATTTTGGCATCCCTTCGCTTACATTGAAACTGTTACCATTCGCAAAACTGATGCTCTTGGTGCCAGTCCCGCTGTGACAGGCGTCGACCACCACGACCATATTTCGGCTGGGGTTTCGCTTCAAATCCGCCCCGAAATCGTCGTCTATATACAGCCCCTGATAACTTTTCCCGTCGATGTCGTGCAACACCATCGCCTCGTCAAGACTGTCCTGCTCGTCGCCTGACTTGTCCGGCACTTGCGTGCCATGACCCGAATAGTAAAAAAACACGCGGTCAGCGGAAGAAACGTCCTGAGCCAGCCAGGTTTTCATCTCCTCGCGCACATGAGGCAAAGTCGCCTGTTCATCCAGCAGAACATGAATATTTTCCGGCCGTATCCCCATATAAAGCGCCATGTCGCGAGCCATATTGACGTCCAGATCGATGCCTGTCAGATTGGCCGAACTCAGCGCATATTTGCCCACCCCGACAATCAATGCCTTGTCCACCGCGAGCGCTTGCCCGGAACCTAGCAGCGTGGCAACAAGGGCTGACAGGAGTGCTGTCTTTTTCCAATTATTCATCGCACACCCTCTGACTTTTTATTCTTTGACCTGGATCACGAAGCGGGCCACTTCGCGAGCGGCGGTGCGACTCTCGGCTCCGGCTACTCGTATATCCTTGTCCCCGGCATCTTCCGCATCGTAATAATCATCCGCATCGGAAGCCGCCTTGCCCGTACCACTGTCCATCCACGCCAGCAGCGTATGCTTGCCGCCTGGCGCTTCGGCCTGCGCCTTGACACTGTTTAACTCGCCGGCCTTGACTCTGGTTCTTTTCAATAGCTGGCGTGCACCATCTTCATATTCATAGGCTAAGGTGAGCACACCATCTGCCGACGAGGCGTACATGATGCGCATCGTCTCCCCGGCTTTATAGGATTTTTTGTCGGCTCCCAGCAAAACCGTACCTGCCACATTTGCCGCATTGGCGCTGTTATCAGCTTCGGTATAGCGCTGATTGCTGATTTTCAGACTCAGTGTCCTGGTCACCGTGTCGCGCCCCGTGGCCTGATCCGCCGTCGTGCCCCATCGTATATCCTTGCTCTGCAATTGTTTTTGCATGTCGGAGTAGTAATCCCCCGCACCCGATGCCTCATAGTCGAAATCAAGTTTCTTAAGGCTGGCCACCACCATCAGGCGTTCAGTGGTGTTTCCCTTATCAGCCGTGAGCGGCTGCGTGTCGCTGCCTGGCATGACATAAGTTCGTCCTGCCGCGAAGTGGTTATTTTTTTGTTTTCTGTTGGGGAACACCTGCGTAGCACCGCCATCCTCGTTCAGACTATATAAATAAAGGTAAAAGTCTTTATCGCCGTTCAGCTTCAAACGTATTGGCTCATTGATTTTGTAGGATTTTTTCAGCGCCTCGACATTAAACTTGAGTTTTTCAGCGGGAGCTGCGCTCTGGCCCATCGTCAGCGCCTTCGCGTCGGGGGTTGTCACGCTGGCCGGGGCGGCATGAACCACCGACAAGGACAACAGCATGGCAACAAGAATGGAAGTGACGGGTATGACAGCATCGTTGCGTGTACGCATATATTTCTCCTGATAAAGTTAAGACGACAAAGTGCTGAACGGAACAAGACGTAAAACGGGGTTAAACGGCGGAACTCAACGAAGTTCAGCATCCGAGCCCACGTCAGCGCGCCAGAATATGCAGATGTTGCAATCCGCCCGCAGGACGACTGTACGCGGGCATGTCAGGCTCGCCAAACAGGGTGCGAATACCCTTGATGTCACCTGCCGACAGGAGCTGTTCTACGGGCGCACTCCATCTGGCCGCGTTGCAGTAATTCATCACCGATTGATCGTCATACAGCGTCAAGAGTTGCAGGTCAGTCGCATTGTGAATGTTAAGATTGATCTGATCTGCGGATAATGACAGCCGACATTTGTCCGACACATCCGGCCTGTCCTGTTCATGGATCAATCCGAGCATGTGTCCGAATTCATGCACGGAAGTCGCGCGGATACACTGTTCGAGCCGCCCCCGGCAGCGCTCCCATCCACGCATTTTGTCGAGTTCGAAGTTCAAAAACATGGAGGGGAGAGTTTCATAGGCCATTTTCCCGATATGGGCGCGCGGCCACAGGTCATGCCTGACGGCAATACGCACCGCCTTCTCGTCGGCCTGACACGTCCCCCATCCTGTCAGCTGCAAGCCGGACTGTTTGACCCAGGTCGCCTCGACCGAGACTCTGACCAGATCGCGCAAGGCCGCATGATCAGGATCCGGGGCTATCCAGCACACCTTGATGGACTTTATATCCCAGCGTATGCGCCCCACCGTGGCGGATTTATCGTCCGCGCCTTGTGCCACTGAGAAACCCGCCATCAACAGCAGCATCAAAACGCCCAGCCTGTTCATGCTTTTTGTCTGCCCCCTCCGGCAGAGGGAGACAGGACACCCGGCCGATATTTTCAGAATCTACCTCGACTGTATGACGGGGAACGGCTGGCCTTCTATGTTGAAGGTTGGATACTGGCGTCTTTTGAACGCCCGCTCTGTGACTTCCGGCACCTGCTCTGTGACGTAATCGGCCAGTCCTATCGGCGTGACATAACCTCGCTTCGAGGCATCGGCCTTGCCGCCCAGTCCTTCGAGCAGCACATAGGTAAACACGCCGTGTCCGTGATGGCCTTCCTGCGCCTGCTGGGTTGACGTCGAGGCGGCAATCACGGCAATTCCCGCAGAGCGCGACAACAGCTTCACCGCGCTGTCCTCGTCCAGACCGCGCCCGAGCAGTTTGCTGCCCACATCCCCTGCATGACAAGTATCGAGCAACACCAGTTTCTTGGTGGCGGGCACATCCGCGATCAGGCGGCGCAATTCCTCCTGCGACAGAGCATCCTGTTTGAGGCGGGCAGTCGCGGTCGATCCTACGTTGGAGGTAACAAGATAATAGCTTTTATCGTCCACGTTATCGCCGTCGATGATGCCGTGGCTGGCCACATAAAACAAAAACACGTCATCGGGTGCAACGCGGGTCTTGTACCGGGCGAAAGCCGCCTCGATGGCGGATTTGCTGGTGTTATCCGGGCGTGTCAGCAACTGGACATCGATTTTTTCAAACAAACCTTTGGACTGTGTCTCCAGCAGTTGCCCGACAGCTTCGGCGTCCCCCCTGGTGTATTGCAGGTTAAGATTGCTGTTCTCGAACTCCTGTATGCCGACCACCAGCGCATGCAATGCAGGTTTGCGCAAAACCTGCGCCAAAAAGGTGACCGTGGCTTCTGCCGGGTTGCTGCTCATGCTGTTGTCGGCATTGAAGACGATGACTTTGATCTCATTTCGGCCGAAAACCAGTCTGACCGGGATATTGAGCGCACCAGCCGATTCGTGGGTCACGGCCAGCCCGCGAGCGGCTTGTACGGCGGTGCCGTTGAGATACACCCGCACATCGCCGATCCCGCCCCCCTGATCCTGTACGCGAAGTGCAAGTGTCAGGCTGTCGCTGTTCACACTGGCGGGCGGATCGAGCAAGGTAATGACGGGCGCGATTCCCACCCTGCCCATTCCCCCTGTCGGGGGTAACGATAGACCCGACAGCGCCATTTGCACCCTGTCGGGGCGGTAGAATTTCTCGCGATAGCTGTTGATCGCAAAAACGCGGTTGCCAACCCGCACATTCAGGTACTTGTCTCCGTTTGCCGAAGAATTGTAATAGCCCTCCGGCGTGATGACGACCCATTCGTCATCGTTAAACCCCGTGAACCGGGCCAGTTCGCGCCCGCTGGCCACCTCCCACCGCCTGATGGTGCCATCGTCCCCGGCTGAGGCGAGCGTCCTGCCATCGGGGGCAAAAACAACGGCATTCACCGAGTCCGTGTGTCCTGTCAGTGTATTGAGCAGTCGACCCGTTGCAGCTTCCCAGAGTTTGACACTGTGATCCCAACTTCCCGAGGCGATGGTTCTGCCATCGGGAGAAAAAGTGGCGCTGGTAACATGAGCGCCATGTCCGCTCAGTGTTTGCAGTTCGCGCCCGCTTTGAGCATCCCATAATTTGAGGGTGCTATCATAACTGGCCGAGACGATGGTGCGGCCATCGGGCGAGAAAGCCAGTGAACTGACGGTATGGCTGTGACCTTGCAATACGCGCACCTCCTGACCATTGGCGACATTCCATAGCCGGATTGCCGGATCGTCTATGTCACCGCCTGTGAGCAGTTCGCGCCCATCGGGTGAAAAGACCAGCGCCTCGATGCCGTTTTTTTGACCGCCAAGGTCACGCACGCGCCCGCTTTGTGCATCCCAAAGTTTGAGGGTACCATCATTACTTCCCGTAGCCACAGTGCGCCCGTCAGGAGAATAAGCGATCTCATCGACCGAACTTTGGTGCCCGCTCAGGGAGCGAAGTTCACGACCCGTTACGGCATCCCATATCTTCAGCATCTTGTCTGCACTGGCCGAGGCGAATGTTTTGCCATCAGGGGAGATAGCTATGCCGTTAATATAGCGCTGGTGTTCGCTCAGGGTCTGTAATTTTCGGCCGCCCCCCACATCCCAGAGTTTAATTTTTTTGTCCCGGTTACCCGAGACCAGGGTTTGTCCGTCCGGTAAAAACGCCAAAGCACGAATGCTGCTGAGATCGGCCACCAGCGAGCGGCGCATTTTCCAGTCTGAGACATTCCACATCTTCAGATTGTCCTGCAAACTGGCCGAGATGATCGATTTTCCGTCGGGCGAAAAGGCCAGCGCCGTGACCCTGAAATCGTGAGCCTTGACCAGGTGCAGCTCCCGTCCGCTGAGTGCGTCCCATTGCGCAAGATTCCCCCCTCCGCTGCCTGAGGCGATCGCGCGCGAGTCGGGCGAAAAAGCCAGACTGCGGACCACTTCGTCATGCGCATTGACCGTCAGCCGCTCGCGTCCGCTGGCCACATCCCATAATTTTAAGGTTTTATCGTCACTGCCGGAGGCGATGGTGAGTCCATCGGGTGAATATGCGACATCGTTGACTTTGGCGCTGTGGCCAGTTAGCGTTTGAAGTTGCCTGCCCGTGGCCACATCCCACAACATCAGCGCGTTGTCCGAGCTGCCCGATACGAGCGTGCGCCCGTCCGGGGAAAAAGCGACCGAATTCACTGCGCTGCTGTGACCCTTAAAGGTTTGCAATTCACGGCCACTGGCAGCCTCCCAAAGTTTGAGCGTGCCATCCGAACTTGCCGAGACGATGGTGCGGCCATCGGGCGAAAAGGCGACATCGGTCACGGTTTTACCATGCCCGCTCAGGGTGCGCTGCTCGCGGCCACTGGAAACATCCCATAATTTAAGCGTCTTGTCGCCGCAGCCCGAGACCAGCATCCGTCCGTCCGGTGAAAAAGCGACCGCATCGACCCAGCCTGTGTGCCCGCTCAGGGTACGCAACTCGCGTCCGCTGGCCGAGTCCCATAACTTGAGATTTTGATCTTCACCCGCCGAGGCAAAAATTCGTCCGTCGGGTGAAAAGGCCAGCGCACTGACATATCCCTTATGCCCTGACTGTGCAAAAATCTGCGCATCTTCAGTTGCGTATGCCACGCCTGTCAAAACAAGCGCACACAGCAATGCCATCAATCCTCTGGTCAGCCACATAAACATCCTTCTTCACCTCGCCTCACTAACACCCGCCGGTCGAAAACCACACGCATCACTTCCCGGACAGAATCGCCGCCTTGTCGCTTTCACGCCACGACATATTGGTCACGCATTGCTTCTGATAAATTTCGTTTGCGGCATTTCGCGCCACTGTTTTAACATTCAGAGGCTCCACTTGTGCATTATAAGCGTCAGCGACCGCCTGCCATTGGTCAGCCAGCGCATTATAGGCATCGATTGACGGTTGACTCGTCATGTCGATCAGGGGCTTGTCGTGATCCAGTTTTGCTTTCAGCCTTTTCATTTCAGCTTTTTGCGCGTTCATCGGTGTCTTAAGGGTCAGAAGTTCAGCGTCCATTTCATCTATTCTTTTTTCCCGCGTCATACACCTGCGCAATTCATCACGGGACATGACGTGATCAGCGGCGCCCTCCGGCACAGAGGCGCTGTCGCGCGCCGCGACCGCCTGCACTGAAAATATCAACGATGCCACGAAAACTACCGATAAAAAACGACTCATTATTTTCCCCTTTAGTGGACTTCAAAAAATTTTCGGCTCATCAATTGAGTTTGCCCGCTGCGGGGCTGTTCAGCGCGCGCCCCCGTTAATTCGATTTTACAATCGGGAACGGCTGGCCTTCGATGTTAAAGGTCGGATACTGGCGGCTCTTGAACGCCCGCTCGGTCACGTCCGGCACCTGTTCTGTGACGTAATCGGCCAGTCCTATCGGCGTGACATAGCCCCGGCTGGAGGTATCCGCCTTGCCGTTCATGCCTTCGAGCAGCACATAGGTAAATACGCCGTGACCGTGATGACCTTCGAGCGCCTGCTGGGCTGACGTCGAGGCGGCAATCACGGCAATCCCCGCAGAGCGCGACAACAGCTTCACCGCGCTATCCTCATCGAGGCCGCGCCCGAGCAATTTACTGCCCACATCCCCCGCATGACAGGTATCGAGCAACACCAGTTTCTTGGTGGCCGGTACATCCGCGATCAGGCGGCGCAATTCTTCCTGCGACAGGGCGTCCTGTTTAAGGCTACGAGTCGCGGTCGACCCCACATTTGAAGTGACAAGATAATAACTCTTGTCCGCCATGCTCTCGCCGTCGATGATGCCGTGGCTGGCCACATAAAACAAAAACACATCATCGGGTGCCACGCTGGATTTATACCGGGCGAAAGCCGCTTCAATCGCGGATTTGCTGGTGTCGGCACGGGAGGTCAGCAGTTGAACATCAACCTGTTCGAACAATCCTTTGGACCGGGTTTCCAGCAGTTGTTTGACCGCTTCGGCATCGCCCCGGGTGTATTGCAGGTTGAGCCTCGGGTTCTCAAATTCCTGTATCCCCACCACCAGCGCATGCAAATTCGGTTTACGCAAAACCTGGGCCAAAAAGGTGACCGTGACTTCTGCCGGGTTGCTGCTGATACTGTTTTCGGCATTAAAAACCATCACCTTGATTTCATTTTTGCCCGGCACGAGTCTGACCGGAATATTGAGCGCTGAGCCGTGGGTCACGGCCAGCCCGCGTGCAGCCTGCACTGAAGTGCCGTTGATAAACACCCGCACGTCACCGATGCCGCCGCCCGCATCTTGCAGATTTAAACTCAGGTTCAGGCTATCGTTTTGGACTTGCTGCGGCAGTGTCAGCAGCTTGATATTGGGCGCAGGATGATCGAGCAATAAGCTGGACGCATCCACCAGGCCCTGTGCGGGCGCCGCATTTTGCAACACCTGCTGGATCACGTCAGGCCGATAAAACACGTTGCGAAAACGGCTCGCCGGATAAAACTCGGCCGCCTGATCCATCCCCTTGTTGACATGCCAGCCAATCAGATTTTCCGCGTCGGGGCCTGAAACATCGTAATAGCCTTGCGGTGTCCACATGACCCAGCGCTGTCTGTCAGGATGCGGATAGAAAGCCAGCAACTCCATACCGCTCGCGGCCTGATGCCAGCGTATCGTGCCATCGCCATAGGCTGCGACCACGTAGCGCCCATCCCCGGACACATTGACCGCCCACACGGAGCCCGGTACCGCTTGCTGCCAGCGCTGCTGTCCATCACGGTCGAAGACGCGCAAGCTCCAGTCTGCTCCCAAAGCAAAGCCATCTCCATTGGGTAGTAACGCCAGACTGCGCGATATTTCAGACGCCTTCAGGGTTAACAATTTCCCATTTAGCTTCGGGGCATCGCTGTATTTCCAGTTGCTGACGTTCAGGCCGGATGCAGCAAGCGCAGGGGGCGTGAGTCCCTTCGTATCGTGGGGTAGAAATATCCGGTTATGGCTGTCGAACACGACAGGAGAATTGCCCAGTGTCTGATAGCCGTAACGAACACGCATCCCATCGTCAGACAAGGTAAAAGCTCGCTGACCGTCGCGAAAATCCGCCACCACCGGCGGATGAAACAGCGTGTGTTGCCCCGTCTTGCCGGTCACTCCCCACGCAGGATCCTGACTGGCGAAAGCCAGTCGATTTCCCGGCAATGCAATCAATCCGGAAATCGTATTTCGCACCACCGGATCGTCTGTCGCAGCGCCTTTGCCAGCACTCGTCCAGCGGCGAATGTACTGCTGATTATCGTGATCCGAACGACCCGCTGCATACAAAGTTTCCCCGTCCTGAGACCAGGCGACTCTGCCCAGATTTTTATTGGCGCCCCGAGTGTCAGGTGCATAGGCCAAAGATAAATCACCGGCATCGAGCACGTTCACCTCAGAGGTATCGGTAAATCCCAGCGCGATGCGATGCCCGTCCGGTGAAAAACGCGCAACCGCAGGATCCCGGCCACCCGGAGCCGCACGTTTGGCCAGGAGCGTCAACACCTGTCCGTCAAAGCGGTACACGCGCAGCAGACCATCCTCGCAGGTGGTCACCAGCCGTCCGTCACGACTAAAATCGACAGAATAACTCCCCCCCCGGTAGTCGCGATCTTCAGCGAGCAAGCGGCCATCTGAAACAGAGAACAGACGCAATCCGTCCGCCCCCATGGTCGCTGCCAGATAGCGCCCATCGGGAGAGAAAGCCTGGTCTATCACCACACCGGGCAGGCCGGATAAGCGGCGCAACAGGCGAGCGCTGGCTCTGTCAAAGAGGAAGATGTTGTTGTTCATGTCCCCCCCTTCATAACCCAGGCGGCTCCACCCTCCCAGCGCCACCGTCAGCCCGTCAGGGGAGAGCGCCACGGCATTCAGTTTTCCCTCATTCCCCTGGCCGATTGGAATGCGCAAGGTGTTAAGCAATCGACCATCCGCCAGACTCCACACTCGCGCCGTTTTGTCCTCGGACGCTGTCACCAGATAATGCGCCTGTTCGTCGCTGGCAATACTTCTGATCATCCCTGTATGTTCGCCAGGATCTATGCGCAGCATCGGCTTGACCGGCAGCTCAGCCGCATGCGCTACCAAAGATAAAACCAGCGCTGCCAGCACCACGGGAAGTTTAAAACGTAAAATCAAGCACATATTCTTTCCTGTCAGATCATTATGCAGCGCAGGCCTCAACCGTTCGGTAGTTATTCATCGCGACAAGCCGCGCAATGCCAATATTTTAAGATCCTCCGGCAGCGGCTCATCAGGGTGTTTTTGGCGGAACTGGCGCAATTGTTCCTTCGCCTCAGGCAGCTTTCCCTGACGTTGCAAGGCGCGTATCTCATTCAGCCAGACCGCTGCGGGTTTGTCGGCCAAAATCCCCTTGCCGGATTCATCTTGTGGCGGCGCGTCCGCCTGTGTCTGCCACAAATCGACGTCGTGCGGCTGAACGGCGCCACCTGTCACAGGTTCACCGGCATCGGGGCGTGCAGGTTCAACTTCGGCCATGCGGGTCTCGTGCGGCGGCTTTTCGGGTTTGACGGCGGGTACATCCTGCATGGCGACCCTGACAGGCGCGACATCCACCGGGGATTGGAGCAGCATCCACGCGAGGGTCGCAACCGATGCGGCCAGTGCTGTCGGCACATACCAGCGTCGAACGGAAAAAACGGATGCCGACCGCGCTGATCGGGCGTGGAGTATGGCCGCCGCATGTTCATGGGCGACAGCCATCACCCGCGCTTTTAGTTTCGGGTCAGCTTCCTCGCCTGGCATCTCCCGGTACAGGCGGGATAATGCCTCATCTTCCGGCCATTGCTTCATCGCTCCTGGCACCTGCTCATGGATTTACCAACTGTTTTTGCCACTCTTCATTGGTCAGCCTAGAATCCATATCCTGTTTGAATTCGTAGTGACGGAACCTCGCACCGCGCGCCGTGTTGAGTTCCTCAATTTCAGGCAGCCCCAGCGCCTCTTCGAGCACCCGTCTTTCAAGCGGGTTAGTCTGCACGTCGACCACTATCGGCAGGTCGCGCCCTTTGGTCAGTTGCAACAAGGCGGTATCGAGCTCGTTGAGGTATGCTTCATCCTCGTCATTCAGGGGGGACTTGCCCTCTGCCAGAAGCGCCAGATGTTCTGTGATTTCAGAAAATTTTATCCACGCGGGGTCTTGGGCGTGCTCAGCGTTCAATTTGACCAGTTTAGTCAGCTCCGCATAAAATTGCGGCGTGCCCGAGAGTACGGCTCCTTTGCGCTGAACGGACGGGTTAAATGAAAGACTCTTGCTCAACGGGCTCATCACCTGCTTTGTATAGAGCATATTGATGCTCTGCTGCCAGGTCCAAAAACCCAGCATCCCGTTCAATTGACGACCGTCGCAATCCGCTGTCTGTGAAAACACTGCGCGCATAAACGCACTCTGTGCGCCCGTTAATCCGGCATCTGCGCTCAAAGACGACTGAGCCTTACGGGCGGCAGCGTCATATCCTTCAAAAGCCTGTTCGCCATCTTGCTGAATCCGGAATTTGGCCTGTGCCGAACCTAGCCAGGCCATCACTTCATAGGCGCTGACATACCCCTTGGACAGGCGCCCCTGTATCATGCTGGCCGTTCGTGGTTGCACGCACTGAAGAGTGCCGCACGGAGAATTGAATTTTTGAGTATTCGGATAGAGCACGGCTTGTACCGCCAGCGCATTCGAATTTTGTGCGCCCGGCAACAAACGCCAACCCAAGGCGACTTC
The DNA here is from genome assembly GCA_028707275.1 of Gallionella sp. Taxonomy (GTDB): domain Bacteria; phylum Pseudomonadota; class Gammaproteobacteria; order Burkholderiales; family Gallionellaceae; genus Gallionella. Next base: position 99,692 of record JAQTUP010000008.1, read on the forward strand.
CGGGATCTTTTCATCCCGGTTAAGTTTGGCGACATCCAGCGGAAAGTCGATGATCTGCGGCAGTCTCCCCTGTTTTTTCGCATAGGCTAACAACACGTCAGCCCCGGGGGCTGAACCTGAAAAGTTACGGGTCGCGCCCGCCATATCTTTCACCCCCAAATCGCCGGATGGCCCGTATTCCCAAATCATGGACGACTGCAACAGCTCGTAATGCCCGAGTAGTTGCGCGTCACGGGCGATCAGTCTGGACAGATAAAAAGCGACCTGTCGCATCTGTTTGGCACGCGCCTGAAGGACGCCTGTGGCCTGACTGGCCATGGCAAAAAAATTGACGGTACCGGCATAACGGTAAGCGATAAAGTAGCGCTTCATCTCGTCGGACTGGGTATATCGTCCGCGCGGCTTGAATTGCGAATAATCCAGCATCGTTCCCCAAAGAGGAGATTCGGCCGGACCGCCTGCCTGTTGTACCAACTGCCATTCCTTGTTTAATGCCTCGGAAGATTTTTCCGGCAATCCCCCTGTGAGCATCGCCTGCAACAGGATCGCATAGTCCCGCGACAAAGACTCGGCCTCCCCGCCTTTGACCGCCGCCAGTTTACGGTGCAAACCACCTACCAAAGCCTTGAACTCGGGAATCATGGTCTTCGTTTCCGCCCGGGTATTCACCTGCTGGCGTATCAGGCCATATGAGGCCAGCAGCAAATCGGGCGTCACAAGATTAGGTCGCCCCGTCTCCCGGTTGGTCTGGTACACGTCAAAAAGACCCGCCTCGATGTTCTGCCCAGCCTGAACGTTCACGGCGAGCGCGAGCAACAATCCTCCTGCCGACATGCGCGATGATAATGCGATACGACTCATTCGATATGCCTCTCGTTATTGGGTAATGGGCCCGGGCAGGGTTAAGCCTGCTAGTCGACGATTTTGACCGTCAGCGAGGCCGAACCATTGCCGCGCCCGGGTTGCGTATCGCGTATGCTGATACTCTTGCTGAACACCCCTTCCAGATCCTTGGTGCTGGCCTTGCCGAAATCGCCTGCCGACTGAATATTGGCCGAATCAAGATCAATTTTCTCTGCACTGGCGATGAACATCAGGTGTTCATTGCCGACGCTGTCGCCAAAGAATTCGACGCCACGGGGCAGAGTGTATGACTTACCCCCTTTGAACAGGTTGCTCCTGATCTTCTTGTTAGGCAACAACAATACCGACTCACCGCTGGCTGGGTCCAGATTATAAACATACAGATAATAATCGTGATTTCCCCTGACCTTGAACCGGACAGGTTCCCCTACCTTAAACTGTTTTTTTGCAGCGGCGACGCTAAGCTCGATGGTTTTCCCGGACATGGCTTGCGATTCGCGTACACGGATATTCTTGTTATCCTCTTCGGCGCAGGTGATCGATGTCTGACAGAGCAGACAGGACAGTGCGACAGCCAGGACGATTTTTTTAAACGAGTGCATGAACAGTCTCCTTATGACTAAAATGGGTGCATCAGCGTCTTAAACGGATGGTTGGACAAAACGGGGTTAATCCGGCACACATGATTTAGCCGAAAAAAACCCAGCCAGTGCGAGGGGCGCAAATAAAATCTACTTCGCGCGCGTGCGCACGCTCAGTGCCTGCCAGGCAAATTTTCCGCCCTGTTCGGACAGCAGGCGCTCCAGTTTGCGTATCATCGGATGATTGATGCTGACCGGATCGACAATGGTGGTTACACCCTGCCAGTCGGCAGGCTGTTTTGGCAAGGCCAGCACCAACACCTGATCCATCCCGAAAGGAGGGGTCACCTCTATTTTTTCAACTTCGGGCAAGGTTAACATCCGGCCTGCCTGATGAGAGGCCGACTGAGCCTCTGTTTGCGGATACAGCACCGATACCCGCCCTTCCGGATTGATATTCAATATCAGCAGGGCTGCCCGTTTGGAGGAGCGCACGTTGAAGACAAATTTATCGCCTTCGACGAAGGTATTACCCCGTGTGGCCGGATTTGTTTCAATATTCACCTGAAAGTCAGGCGTCCCCTGTGCCACAAGATTGCGCCACCATACTTCGGCCTCTATCCGGCGCGTCAATAATTCAATCGAAGCGTTGATAATCAAATCCCCCGAGCCTGCACGCAACGCGGATGAACCGGTACTCGTCGCAACTTCCAGCATGGCCGCTTCGCCGACTCCTGCCAGTTTGACGCCGGGCAAGCCTGCCAGCGTGAGTTCCGCCGGACTGCCGTTCAGTCGCACCGTCACCTCAGTGACAGGTTTCACCGAAGTAAATCCTCCCCGGGGCATGCCCCGGCCCAGAATCAAATCATCCGCCGCGTGTGTTTGATCCTCGGCCATGCCGGGTAAGCGCTGAGGCGTATGCCCGTAGCTTCTGGACTCCATAAACTGCATGACGGCTCTGTGCAATTCGGAATAATTGATTAGGCCGTCGTTATCCACATCCGCCGCCACTTCGCCCGAGAGCACACGCAACAGAGCATCCGTGAACGCGCCATGCGGCAACCCGTCTATCGTGGGAGTCGCCATCAGATCACTGCCCTGGATATCTCTGGCCGGCTCCTTGTCGCTGGCCGCAGACAGGAAAACCAGATGATGGTAGGGGAACGTATTGTCTTCAGTCTCACGACCCGCAGGCGCGGGGGATAAGGCCATCATCGTATCCTTCTCCAGCGTGATCGGCACATAGCGGTAATGCGCGGCCCCCGTCTTTTCGACGTTTCTGGCCATATTGCCCGAATAACAGGAGTCCGATATCACAAACACTTTCCGGTCTTTTTCCAGCGCCAGAAATACCGGGCGCAGATGCGTCCGCCCGATAATCAGCGCATCCTCCAGACGATTGGCTCGCGCCAATTCATTGAGTTTTTTGCCCCCTGGCAAATCGACCGGCACGAATGCACCTGAGGAATAAGGCAGAGGCAGATTGATATTGGTATCGAGTGCGCTGGTTCCGTGCCCTGAAAAATACACCAGCACCCAATCCCCCGGCGCACTGCGCGTCTGCAACGCCGCTAATTCGCGAAGAATGTTGGCATGCGTCGCCTGCTCGTTAATCAAAGTGTGCACATCCTGCGCCGCCACCCCCCAGCGTTCGACCAAAACCCGGCTCAGCGCGTTGACGTCATTTACCGCGCCTTCCAGAGCATGGACATTTTGATACTCGTTGATGCCAACGAGCAAGGCGATCGGTTTGGCCAACACCGCTGGCGCATACAGCAGCACCGCGATCAGCCAGGCTGACCGTAAAACTTGTGTCTTGAATTTAAAAAGATTGTTCATCCCATACTCTCCGCCTGTTCAGGCATAAATCCAGACCTGCCATTACGGCAGTGTCAGGGCAAGCCGGAAGCCAAAATCGACATCCCGCAATCCGGGCACGAAGCTGACCCTGACAGAGGCGCGCGCAAGATTGGCGCTGTAGAACCAGGAACCGCCGCGCAGCACACGCTCGCCCCCTGTTCCCATCCAAACACTGCCATCTGCGGGCGCGCCCCTGTAGTTCTCGTGATAACTGTCCTCTACCCATTCACGCACATTTCCGCTCATGTCGTACAAGCCCCAGGCATTGGCCTGTCTGGTCGCCACAGGATAGGTCGTCTGGCGGCTGTTCCCCTTAGGCGTTGCATAAAACCCGTACCAGGCAACCGTATCCGGATCATTGCCGCCACAGTATTTGTGCCGCTCCCCTGCCCGACAGGCATATTCCCACTCAGCTTCACTGGGCAGGCGGTAGTGCTGCCCGGTTCTGGCGTTGAGCTTTTGAATAAAGGCCTGAACATCATTCCAGCTCACCTGCTCTACCGGACAGTCATCGCCACAGCTCGTGAACTTGCCCGGATTGTCTCCCATGACGGTGCTCCATTGTCTTTGCGTGACTTCGGTCCTGCCTATCGCGAAATGATGGCCTATGGTAACGCGATGCACGGGATGTTCATCCGTGCCCGTGAGAGATCCCATGTCGAAGCGGCCAGTCGGCATCACCACCATGTCAGGGCAGTCAGGGCAATCCCGGAAGACTTGCCCTGGCAGCCGCACACCGGCTGGAGGCTCGATGGACGACCGTTCGGCATGCATGCTCAGATATCTGTCATACCTGACCGCATTATTGAGCTCTGCACCTCCGGCCGCCGTCACCATCGCGCACAACGGAATAATATATTTGAGCTTCATTGTTTATTCTCGCTCAGGGTCATCGCCAGACGAAAACCGATGAGTTTGCTCCGTGTGGTTTGGGCTGAGTGATGGCGAAAGGACGCAATAGCAAGTTGCGGGATATAGCCCCAGGAGCCGCCCCGAATGACGCGATCTGCACAATTCTCTTTCCAGCAGTTGCTCGTCCACTCCCATACATTGCCCGTCATGTCATACAGGCCATAGCCATTGGCCAGTTTCTGCCCCACAGGATGAGTGCCCGGCTCACAATATTCAGCAGCCCATCCCAACTCGCGCAGATCGTCTCCGCCGCAATACATTGTTTTATGTCCCGCATAGCAGGCGTATTCCCATTCGGTTTCTGTCGGCAGGCGGTACTGCATCCCTGTGAGCGCATTGAGTTTGATTAAAAATTGCTGCACATCATCCCAGCTTACCTGTTCTGCCGGACACTGCTCGCCGCACAAGTCAAATCCGGCGGGATTATCTTTCATCACTGCGAACCATTGCGCCTGTGTCACTTCTGTTTTACCCAGAGCAAAAGCCCCATGCTCTGCGCCAGGCTGTGAAATAACACGCATTTCCGGGCAGTACGGGCAATCTTTGAAAGTCTGAAGCACATGAGTCGAGCTCGATTCTAACTCCTCGCCCTTTTGTGACTGCATTGCAGCCTGAATCATCCTGATCTCGACTCTGCGATTTTTTGACCTGGCCCGTTTCGTGTGACCCGCAACAGCGGGCCTTTCCTCGCCCAGACTCAGCGTCTGTATTCTGGAGGCATCGATACCCTGCGATACCAGCTTTTTTTTGACGCCTTCCGCATAACGTGAACCCAGCGCCAGGTTGCGTTCATTTGTCCCCCTGTCATCCGTATGACCTTCGAGCATGAGAGTTGCCGACGGATGTTCCTGAAGGTAATCAAAAATCGTACGTAATTTTTTTTGATAAGGCCGCAAGTCGGCAATCGGGCTCTCGTCTGGCAGATAAACCGTTGTCACCAGGCTGACAGCAGAACCCGCCTGAGCCGCAGAGTTCGGCGCATCGTCACACGCGCAGGCCGCCTGACTGAAAAACAGACAAACAACTGAAAATATTTTTCGTATAGCCATGTGCACTCCCTTTGTGCATCAACTGATGCCGTGCCGGGAATAAACGCCTGAGCGGCGAAAATCGGGTTAAAGCGACGGCTCCACGCCCACGCAGGAGCGCAGTTTGTCCAGCGCATAGCGCATTCGGCTCTTTACGGTTTCAAACGACACGCCTATCAGTTCGGATACTTCCACAAGACTTAACTCAGACTCTTCCTTGAGCAAGAAGACTTCGCGCTGGCGGGCAGGCAGCGCCTGGATGCATTCCCTCAGTTGCTGCGCAACTTGCCGGTTTGCGATGAGATCGCAAGGCTGGCAGTAGTTGTTGTCTGTCATGTTTTCCAGCAGGCTTTGTCCGTCCTCGTCTTCTGCGTCGAGCGATTCGAGCTGTTCCCCCCTGGCCCTGAAATGATCTATCAGGCGGTTGTGGGCGATATGGAACAGAAAGGTGCGAAATTGTGCGCTGGGAACATAGCGCTCGCTGGCTTTGATCACTTTGACCCATACGTCATGGGCGAGATCTTCGGCAAGCCCCGCATTATTCCCCGTTTGGTGCAGCAAAAAACGATACAGCGCCCGCTCGTGCCGGGTATAGATCACGCCAAATGAGGCCGCATCGCCATTTTGGAAACGCCGCATCAGAATCGCGTCGTCACAGGATTCCAGTGTTTCTGGTGCCAAGTTTTCGCTCCTCAGGGCGGCGAGTGTGTTACACGTCCACTCGTCACCACTCATCGATAGCCTGAGGCTATTCTCATTTTGATAAAACCCGCGAATCATGAAACGAAGCGTCCCAAAAACCCGGCATTAACATTATTTTGCAAGGGCTATAGAATACACGGACATTCGATTATGGGTAACCCGATTTTGACGGATTACACGTTTAAATGCGCTCATCTCAAGGAGAATAATCATGTTAGCCCGTTTTATTCTGATGGCATACTGTATGGGGACAATGACACAGGCTCTGGCAGACGACTGCCCGACGGCTGTCCGTTTAACTCAGGAAGCCGATTCCCGGCCTTTACCCGACCGCTTAACCGCGTATCAGTCGGCCAGAGCCGCCTGCCCGTCTGAGCCAAAAATGCATTACAGAGAAGGACTTGCGCTGATGGCGGCCTCCCGCCACGAAGAGGCGCACGCGGCGCTGACCGAAGCACTGGGTGGTGTAACCCGCCAGAGCGCCTCCCCTGCGATGAGACTCGATATACTGGGACGTCTGGCCGAGAACGAATATCGCCGGGGAAATCGCCCTCAGGCCTTGTCAGGTTTGAAGATTGCACGCTCGTTTGCGCAGAATAACCATCTGAACCTGCCTGACTGGTTGACGCTGATACAAAAAGATCTGGACAAACAACTCGATGAGCTGCCGTTATCCTTGGCCGAAATGAAGTCTTCATTGAGAGGCATGCGGGATTTGGGCGTGGAACCTGCAGTTGATTACCGGGTATTGTTCGATACGGACAGCGACACACTCACGCCTGAGGCTGAACAGCAGTTACGCCATGTGGCCGATTCTTTGGGAACTGGTGGCGGCAAAATCCGGATAGTCGGTCACACCGACCTGCGCGGCACGGCAGAACACAATCAAAAATTGTCAGAGAAGCGGGCACTGCGGGTGGCAACCTGGCTGGCCGGATATAATCCGTCGCTGGCCGCGAGCCTGAGCGTGCTGGGCAAGGGGATGTCAGAGCCCAAGTATTTCGGCGACAGCCTCGACGATCATCAGATGAACCGGCGCGTCGAGTTCGTGTTCAGCAACTAAGCCCGCCTGAGTTCTTTACACCTCACCCGCTTTGCGGGTGCAGAACCGATTCAGCTGCCTGCCTGAAACTCAAAACGGCTTTTCAGACACTTCCAGGTGAAACAGGGCATCTCGTGCCTGTCGCAAATGAGACTCCGACTCCTCTATCTCGCGGTGGATATGCCGACGTTCCTGCTCAGTCTTGGCTTTTGCATGCTTATCTTTTAATTGAGCCAAGTCTTTTTCGATTCGTTCCACCAGCTCGTGCGCTTCATGAATCCGGCTGCCCGCACGGTAGGAATTTTCGAAAGCCACAGCACTCTCTTTCGGGCAAACCGCATGAAAATAACCGCCGTCCCTGCCCAGCCTGAATCCGTTTTCAGGACGGCAATAGTCGCGCAGTCCCGCCTCGCGTCCTGCGAAATATCGCTCCTGATCGGGAACGACTTTAGCCTTGGCGCAGTCCTCCGTGATGCGATCCAGCCAGGTGACATATTCACCGTTGCGGCCATCGTGAAAGCCTACCTGGTACCAGTTAGCGCTCAGGCATTCCTTCTCGCTCATGGCATGACAACCTGACAAAAACACGGCAGTCGCACACACCGCAGCTTTTCGCGCGATCCTCGAATATAATTTCAGCAAACTATTTCTCCTTGAAAACCATCACCCGCTTCCCGGGTGATTTTTTATACTGATACGCAACAAACTCCGTATCACTTGCCACTTAGCTTCTCCAGCGCCGCAGCAGCTTCTGCATCGCCTTGAACGGCTGCCATGCGATACCACTTGACGGCCTCAGCCTGATCGGCTTTGACGCCGATACCCTGCTGGTACATCTGACCCAGCGTGCGCTGCGAAATCATGTTGCCGTGTTTTGCCGCCAGCCGGAACCATTTGAGCGCTTCGGCATGATTTTTCGCAACGCCTTCACCGTTCAGGTAGATGTAACCCATGTCATTTTCCGCAGGCGAGTATCCCTGAGCCGCCGCCAGTTTTTCCCATTTCAAGCCTTCGACAGTGTCGCGGGCGGTACCTGTGCCTGTAAGGTAGTGCGCACCCAGCATCTGCTGCGCACTGGCATCATTTTGTTCTGCGGCCATGCGATACCATTTGTGGGCCTCGGCGTAATCCTGCTTCACGCTGCGTCCTTCGTTATAAATATCCCCCAGCCTTTTTTGGGCTATCAAGTTGCCTTGTCCGGCAGCAGGCATGTACCATTTGACAGCTTCCGCAATATCCGGATGGACGCCGTATCCGTCTTCATAAAACATGCCCAGATTGGCTTGCGCTTCGGCCAGCCCTTGCGCTGCCGCCAGCCTGAACCACTTGATGGCTTCTGCATCATCCTGTTTTACGCCGAGTCCCTTGAAGCAGAAAAAGCCCAGCTTGTTTTGCGAACCCGCATCACCCGCTGCGGCCGCAATGGCGAACCATTTTGCGGCCTGCGCGTAATCCCGGGCGATGCCGTGTCCCAGCTCATACATCGCCCCCAGATTACGCAGCGCTTGCACGTCGTGCTGTTCTGCGGCCAGCGTGTACCATTTTACGGCCAGCGCAGCATCCTGCGGTAAACCGTCGCCGTGTTCATACATCACCCCGAGGTTGTACTGCGCTTGGGCGTAGCCTTTTTTTGCCGCGCTCATCGTCAATCTCACGGCTTCTTTCAAGTTTTTCGCCACCCCCCATCCGGCGTAGTTGAGCACCGCCAGGCCATGTTCGGCGGCGCTGTCGCCTTGCGCTGCGGCCAGCTTGTACCACCTGGCCGCTTCGGCGTAATCCTGCTCCACCCGCTCGCCCGAGACATATAGCTGACCCAAATGCAGCTGCGCGCTTACCACGCCTTGTCCGGCGGCCAGCTTGTGCCACTTGAGCGTTTGCCCGATGTCCCCGGGCACACCCAGTCCATCCTCGTACAAGGTGCCAAGATTCAATTGCGCGGGCGCAAAGTTTTGCTCCGCCGCCCGCCTGAACCATTTGGCCGCTTCTGCATAATCCTGCTTCACGCCAATGCCGTCGCGAAACATCACCCCCAGATTCCCCTGAGCATCGGCAAAACCCTGATCCGCCGCCAGCCGCATCAGCCTTGCCGCTTCTGCCGGGTCTTTGACGACGCCTTCGCCTTGCAAATACATCGCCGCCAGATTCGCCTGCCCTCTGGCATCGCCCTGCCGGGCTGAGAGTCGAAACCAGTGAACGGCGTTGACCGGATTGACGTCAACCCCCAGCCCCTGTTGATCCATCACGCCCATCGCATGCTGCGCAGACGCATCGCCATTTTCTGCCAGTTCCCTGAAAATCTTGCGAGCCGTTGCGTAGTCATGGCTGACAATCGCAGCCTTACCCTGCTCATAATCTGTTTGATCTGCGGCCAAAACCGGCAAAGCGGATAAGCACAGCCCGCACAGCATCACACGACAGCCGCGTTTGAAGTCTTTCATCACTTTACCCCCAGTCTGTTTAACGCCTTCGCCGCCTCTGCATCGCCTTTTTCCGCAGCAAGCCGATACAACTTGATGGCCTCGCCCCCGTCCTGTTTAACGCCTTCTCCCGCCTCATATGCACGCGCCAGGTTAATCATGGCCTCCACATTTCCCTGCTCCGCCGCACGCCGAAACCATTTCACCGCATCCTCAGCGCTGCGGCCAACCCCCACGCCGCGCAGATACATGGCCCCCAGATTATATTGCCCGGTAGCGTTGCCGTTTTCTGCTGAACGCTGCGTCCATTTTGCAGCTTCGGCGAGATTTTTCGCAACACCCATGCCTGCGTAGTACATCACCCCCAAACGATGTTCTGCATCGGCATTTCCCTGCAAGGCTGCCATGCGATACCACTTGAGCGCCTCGGCATAATCCTGCCCGATCAAAATGCCGCCGGAAAAAAGATGCCCCAGATTGACCTGTGCCTTTGCCTGCCCCTGTGCGGCGGACAACCTGTACCATTTGATCGCCTGGTTGATGTCCTGATCAACCCCTGACCCGCGCTCATACAGATAGCCCAGATCCAGCTGTGCGTCGGCATTCCCCTGATCTGCCGCAAGCCCGAACCATTTTGCGGCTTCTGCATAATCCTGTTTCACACCGATACCATCGCGCAGCCATACCCCCAACCTCTGTTGTGGTTCGGCAAACCCCTGTCTTGCCGCCAGATGCAACCACCTTGCCGCCTCGGGCAGGTCACGGGCGACACCCTCCCCCTTGAAATACATGCGGCTCAGATTATCCTGCGCAACGGCATAATCTTGTTTTGCCGCAAGGCGAAACCATTTCACCGCTTCGACAAAATCAGCCTCGCGCCCCAGGCCGCGCGAACAGATCACCCCCATAGCATTTTGCGATGCGGCATCCCCACCTTCTGCCGATGCCTTTAATATCTTATAGGCCAGCGCATAGTCTTTGCGCTCTATCGCAGCCCGCCCCTGTTCAAAATCAGATTGGGCAAAAGCCTGGCTGACCGGCAAATTCAAGGCGAGCAAGACAAATACGGATACCCGAAAAAACTTATTCATTAACAAAAATTCCTTTTTTATGTGAAAAGCCAGATGTTAAATTTCACCCGCTGCGCGAGCTGTATCCTTCCCCGCCGGGCAGGTCGATTTACGCCTGATCCTGTTTTTCCTTGTCGGATTTTTCCTGCGGCAGATTCGCGGCACACATATTCACGGCAGCGGTCCTGTCAGTCAGGGAAGAAAAATACGATACGGGAAAAATATGTGCGCCGGAGGGTGACAATATGACCAGCAGATCCTCGCACGCTTTCCAGCTCGTCATCTCTGACCATGCGGTAAAACGCGATGAACGATTTCCATGAGTATCAATGCCGTCCTCGCTGATCGTCCCGAAATAATGTCGGCGATAATCGGGGTTCTGATCCCAGCCGACGCCCTGGTTTTTCACCGCCCGCCCCGTCAGTACCAGCACCAGCCCCAACAAAAACATCATCATGGCGGGGATTAACGCTTTGCTCAGCAGCGCCAGGGCGCCTGCGATGACAGCCCATGCACCTAAAAACCACAGCATATTCCACATGGAAATTATCTTCGGGACAGCCATCCGGTCAGCCCGGATATATTCATCCCGTGTCAGGCTGCCGGCGAAATGGATGATCCGGCCGTTACCCCAATACCGCCCTGCCCCGAGCATTTTCACAACATCGTGATTGCGCAAGGCTTCCGGCATTTCACCTTCGAGCATTTTACCTGCGGCCTGTGCCAGCATCTCCAGCACTTCCACCGGACAGTGCTCAACAAAATCGCGTGCCGCCTCGAAGCCCCGTGCCATATGCGCGGCGGGGAGCGATCTGAAGGCCTCCAGCTTCAACCATTTGTCGACATGCGGTGTTTGCAGCAGAGAAATGCTCAGCTCGCCCAGCATCTCATGCCCTCGCCTGGACAGTTCGCGCAATGGCTCGCACCACACCGGGTGCGAATCATTGGATTCCCTGATGTACGCCCTCAACAGCTCAATCAGAACAGCGTCCTCCTCCTGGGTCCAGTCGGTTTCGGCGGAATGTGTGAACGTCATATATACCCGCTATCCGAGCCGAGTCCAGTCGAGCTGAACGCACCTGCGCGGCCAACCCTTCGCCAGCACCAGCAATATTCCCGTGAAATTCAGCGGGCAATCCGGCGACAGCGCTATCCAGTACAAACGATGACCATTCCCTGTGCGCACTTCGGCCAGCTCACCGAAACGCACCACCGCTTGCGGCAAATTATCGTCAAGGGCGGGCCAGTTTAATTGATCCGACAGAGGCAAGGGTTTACAGCTTGTCCAAAAATTCAACAGGCGCCGCCCGGCGCACAGGGGTTTGCTCAATAATGCCGGTTTACCCAGCCCGACAAATACCTCGACCAGACGCTGCTGTAAAATTTCCGCCTGTTCGTCCCAGTACGCTTCCGAATAGTTTTCGTCCATGCTCTGAAAATCGAAAAATCCTGCCGCCTTGAAACACTCGTCGTCATTGACAGGCGCCGGCCAAAGCGCGTAAACCTGCCAGCCTGAGGGATAACGCCCGCCATCCGCTACCGTGCCCCAGTTAATCGCAAAAGAATTATTCATCACTTTCAAAAAATATTTTTTAAATGCACCATTTTTCCTGGACGGCGAGTAGATAACCGGGAATTTAACGCGCGGAAAACCCGAAAAGGGTTAACTTCAGGAGGCGTCTCACCTCAGGATCAACCCACCCGAGCTGCATCGCTCTCCCTTCGGATCATGCACGGCACTTCATTTGGCGACCAGTCGGCCTGAGACCACCCCTGCCAGAGGATCGCGCCACAACGCTTTCTTTCTGGCGGAGGAGAGCCGCGTTGTTTCCGCATGTTCGGGTTCTTCCGTAAAGAGCGTCCAGAACGGGAAACGCACATCGAGCTGATTATTCAGGCTCACGCCCCGGGGCGCGGTAACATCGAATTTGAGCCAATCGAAGACAAAGAAGGTGTGCGATTTCCCATCACTGCCGCGAACAGAACTTGAACCATTTTTATCCTTGGCCAGACGTTGCAGAACCAGCATATTGTTGTCAGCCAAACGCATATAGCGCGAAGTCGTCTTGATTATTTCCGCCAGCCCCAGATACTGATAGCCGGTCGTGCCGGAGAGCAGGAATAACGTCCCGCCCAGTTCGGCGGCCAGCCCGTTGCCGTGCCCGCTGAGATTCAGGATAAAATCATCCTGGCCGTCGCCATTCAGATCGAAAAATTCGACCGAATCGATAAATTCTGCCGGAAAATCATTCACGCGCAATACGGCCTCAAGCGCCTTTTGCTGTTTGCCCTTCAGGTTGACCACAACATGCGTCGTTTCCTCGTCCTGACCCCGCTTGCGCGTTTTTGCAACACCGGTGATGGTGATGTCATGAGTTCCGCAATGTGCAACCGTGGGTTGATTAGTATCCAGAACGAAGCCTGATACTGTGTCGATTTGGCACTCGACAGGCGTCAAGGCCTTAACCTGTTTTGTATCGAACACCGGGCCATAATAAGACCCATCTTCCTCTGCCCGAACCTGCCCGCCAAACAGACAAACAGCCAATCCTGCCAGCGCGCATCTGTGAAAAAATCGTACCTTCTGATTGACCATGTCTGTCTCCTGATTGAATAGGTATCGTTAAACCGTCTCTGTCCTGACTGCCTGCGAAGCGTATCGCCCGACAGTCGCCCAAAAATTACTTGCCGCCGAGCTTGCGAACGAGTTCGTGATAAAGCCGCGATGGCTGCATCCCGTCGCGCAAGGCATCATTCACTTTTTCCGCCAGTTTTTCCAGTATTTTGGCATCGCAGTCGTCAATAAAATTCAGCGCCGCATCCAGCCCTTTTTCCAGATGTGTTGCGGGTAACAAGCTGACCGCACTCAATCTGAGCCACTTGTCGGCTTCAAACTCTGCCAGCAGAAAAACACATAAATCACCGAGAATCTCATGGCCGCGAGCGCTGAGTTCATACAATGCCAAAGTCGCGCAGGATTGCTCCATGTTGTAGAGGGTCGGCCGGGATTTCGACGGAATCCGGCGTTTTTTGACGTAACATATTGATTTCAAATAAGAATCGTCTCGAATTGCATGGGTGGCACCTGCCGCTCCAGGTCCAAAGAGTAATCGCCAAATC
>JAQTUP010000009.1 GCA_028707275.1 Gallionella sp.
ATTTGGCGATTACTCTTTGGACCTGGAGCGGCAGGTGCCACCCATGCAATTCGAGACGATTCTTATTTGAAATCAATATGTTACGTCAAAAAACGCCGGATTCCGTCGAAATCCCGGCCGACCCTCCACTGGGAAGAAGGTGGGTATTTCATCGTAGGGGAGGCAAGAAAACTTGAGAAACTGATGACTACGCTAGGCTTTGAAGGGCTGCGCGCAACTCCTGAAGCAAACAGTCATGTTGATTTTTGGTTTGGCTATGGTTCTATGGCCTATTGCGAAAATGCAACAATTCATAAAATCATAAGGAACCATCTTTGAAGTCATCTTGCTGGGTTTCTAATAACGCTCAGCTTCAAAAACAAAAAAACGAATGGTTTTCTGACGAAAACCGCAGGCTGACCGCGCAGCAAGCGCATCCTCAAAGTGCATCGGCTCTTGAGCAGTGGTTTCGCTTGTGCAAAAAGGCTGAGTGGCGAAACTTCGCGGAAGTGAGAGCACTGTTCCCCAGTACGGATAAGGTGGGCGATGTATTCGTGTTCGACATTCGGGTCGCGGGGTCAGTTCTAACATTCCAACATTTTCTGCAATGAAGGGTCGGGTTCGGATTAAATTCGCGCCCCCAAAATCGCGTGGAATGACCCACGCTACGCCGCTATCGGCATAACCTCTTGATCGATTTTGTCGCCCAGTTCGTTTTCGGCGACTTCCAGATCATACTGTGTTTGCAGGTTCATCCAGGTTTGCGCGGACATGCCGAACAAGCGGCCAAGGCGCATGGCAGTATCGGCGGTGATGGCGCGTTTCCCGGTGCAGATTTCATCTATGCGGCGCTGGGGGACGCTGGTAAATTTTGCGACCTTGTAACGAGTCAGCCCCATAGGTTCGATAAAGTCATGCAGCAGGATGTCGCCGGGATGCACGGGCGCAAGCCGTTCGCCTGTGACGACGTTGCCCCACTTCGTGTTGTTTAATTCTTCGCGTTGAATACTCATTTCATTCTCCTACTAGTGGTAATCGACGATTTCCACATCTTCTGCATGTCCGTCGTTCCATCTGAAACAGATACGCCATTGGTCGTTGATGCGAATGCTCCATTGCCCTGATCGATTGCCACTTAACAGTTCGAGACGGTTGCCGGGCGGAAGTCGTAATTCTTCGATTTTACTCGTGGCATCAATGAGCTTGAGTTGTCGCCGAGCTTTTGCCTGAATCTCATGCGGAAGTTTTCGAACAAACTGTCCGTCAAACACCGCAGCCGTAGCCTTGTCATAAAATGATTGGATCATGTTGTAGTTTCCTTTAACAGCGCCATCACGGCGTTAGTTTGGTGGCTTGGTCAGAATTGACTTGGCAGCGTAAATACTAACTCATTGCAAATAGTATCGTTAATCGTTACTATTTGCAATGCTGATTGTGTGTGTGGCTGAAAAACGCAGGTTTAAGATGCTCTGGCACCAAGGGGTCTGGCACAAAGGGTCAGGACCATGCGCTTGCTCAGCATCGCAATCGCTTTCCCGACGCCGACCGCAACCCTTTGCTTGCCGGATTTCACGACATGGACTAACATTAGTCCACTTAATCAAATCGAGGTGCGCCATGCAAACCGTCAATATCCATGAAGCCAAAACCCAGTTCTCGCGCATTGTCGAGCAGGCGGAGGCGGGAGAGGAGATCGTGATCGCGCGTGCCGGAAAGCCGGTGGCGCGCTTGGTGTCCCTGGCCTCTGTCGCGCCTAAATCTCGCAAGCTGGGACTGGGCAAGAGGCAATTCACTTTTCCGGCAGACTTCGACAATCTGCATGCGGGTGAAATAAGCCGCATGTTCGAGCAGGGCAAGTAATGGCTGGTCACGTGTACTTGCTGGATACGAATGTGCTGCTGGCGACATTGCTTGCTCCCGAGCGCTTGCCGCAAGATGTGGTTGCGTGGGTATCTGATTCATCCAACACGGTCTATTTCAGCTCAGCCAGCATTTGGGAAATAGCGATCAAGCGCTCTTTGAACCGTGCGGATTTTGATTTCTCTCCGGAGGATATTCACCGCCTTGCGCTGGATACCGGGTTCAGCGAACTAACGGTGAAAGGTGAGGATTGCTATCCGCTGGTGAATTTGCCCTGGCATCACCGTGACCCGTTCGATAGATTGCTGATTGCGCAGGCACAGTCATTACCCGCCTATTTGCTCACCACTGATGGCGTACTGAGCCAATATTCCGAGCTGGTCGTGCATTTGACGCTGAAGCCGTGGCAGGCTGTTTAATTCAGCAAGCGTATCCCGGATAAAACGTAGTGGAATCCGGGATGGCCGGAGCACTGGATTCCCGGATTACCGTGGTATCGCTTGTGCAAAAAGGCTGAATGGCGAATTGGCAGTGAGAGCGCTGTTCCCCAGTACGGATAAGGTGGGAGATGTATTCGTGTTCGACATTGCAGGGAACAAGCTGCGTTTGATCGCGGCCATTCACTTCAATACGGGGCGATTATCAGGGCCCTACAGACACACAAATAGCATGTAGATCGCCTGTTGGCGGGCATCTTCACGATGCCATGAAATAGGCGGTCGGTCTGAACACCATCAACCAGAACACCAGCAACATTGCCGGAAACGCGATCAGGCCAAGCTGCGTCCACAGGCGCGCATAGCGCCAATAACGTTGCGGCAATTCGCTATTGCTTTTCGCCGCGCTGCGCGCCATTTTCGCCATCTGGATTTGCAGCCAGACCACCGGCAACCAGCTGGCTCCGGCCACTACAAACAAACCCAAGGTCGCTGACAACCACGCGTCGCTCCACGCATATCCGGCGATCCATACCATCGCCAGGCCGCTGGCAGGCTGGATAATCACCGCCGGGGTGGTGAACCACCAGTCCGCGCGCACCACCAGCCGGGACACTTCGGCAATCGCCGCCACATTGCGCGTGCGGTTCGTGAAATACATATAAAACGCGCTGCCGAAGCCCACGCCGACCAGGGCCACGCTGGACAAAATGTGTAGCCACTTGAACAACAAATATTCGTTCATGATTTTTTCTCCGCGTATTGATGCAGCAGCCAGAGCAACAGCAGGATGGGCAGGTTTTTCAGCAGCGGGCCGAACGGGTGCAGCCAAAATTCCGGCAGATACAGCGCGATGACGAGACTGTAAGCGATCACCAGCGCGGCTTGTGTTTTCCACAACCATGGCGCAGGCCATGCCAATGTCAGCCAACCCAGCGCCACATCCAGCGCTGCCGCGCCGTACAGCGCAATTAAAGCCATATCGCCGCGCAAACCGACCCGCTCCAGCAATTGCAAACTCTGTTGCTGCGGATAAATCCCCAGCGACAACGCGCCCGTCACCAGCCAGACCAAGGCCAGCGTGTAACGCACCAGCTTGAGATCAGCCGCGCGCATCGCCGTTCACGCGATGAAATGGCGGAAGCTGCGCGGCTCGCGCCCCAGCAGTTTGGCAAACCCTGTAGCGGGCGCGGTGTTGCCCGCCGCCAGCATGGCGTAGGTATCGCTGCACATCGGGCTGGCCGGAATGTGATCGCCCGCTAACGCGATCAGCCGCACCAACGTTGATGGCAGCGCGACATGCCAGGCCGGACGGCGAGCCATTTGCGCGCGATAACTGTCCAGCATACCGCGCATGGTGGTCGCCTCCGCACCCACCGCATCCACGGTCTGGCTGGCCGCACCCGTATCGGCCAGCCAGTGCGCCACCGCCGCGCCAATATCGGCTATATGCACCGGTTGCAGCGACTGCACGCCGCCCATGGGCAACACCTGTACGGGCAACTTCGCCATCTGGCGGAACATGGTCGCGCTTGCCCCGTCTTCGCCGTAAATCACCGAAGGCCGCAGACACAGCCAGCGCACACTTGCGGGCAGTTGATGCAAAGCCGCTTCCGTCGCCAGGCGCGTGCTGAAATACGGCACCGCCACCCCGCTATTCACTCCCAGCGCCGACAGATGCACGATGCGCTGCACCCCCGCCTCGGCGCAGGCCGCGAACAAGGCGAGCGGCGTTTCGGTATGCAATGTCTGCATCGGATTGTGTTTGCTGTCGCGCAACAGCCCCACCGCGTTGATGACCGCGTCGAAGCCTTTCAGGCGCGGTAACCAGAGGTGTTTGTCTGTGTCGTTGCGAAAGTCCACCGCCATATCATCCGGCTCGCGTGGGCTGCGCACGGCGCGGATCACCGTGTGTCCTGCCTGACCTAAATCATGGGTCAAATGCCTGCCGACAAAACCGCTGGCCCCGCAGATCAGAATTTTCATGATGGCTCTCCTTTAACAGGCTGCTGAAAAACGTTATGAGCGACGCCGAGACAAGGAAAAAAGCGACGAAAAAGCGGAGTTTACATGTAGTAAATGAGCATTTTGAATCACTTTTTGACGCAGTATCGACGAGCGCAATAGTTTTTCAGCAGCCTGTTAGATTGTTAAACGGAACACTGACCTTCGCTGCAACGACGACTACGTTTGAAGGCGCGGCGCGCCTCGCAATGTCCCCACACTTTGAACAGCAGCGGCAAACCTGTCCACGAGAGCCATCGGCGATGGCGCGCAATCCACGGATAGGCGCGTTCCATCACGGGGCGGGTCAGGCGGCTTCCCCAAAAATTGGCGAGCGAGGGCATGCCCACGCTGCGATAAATCAATTCAAATGCGGCCACGCCTTTGATCCATTCACCGCGAGAATTGCGCACATGCAGGCACGCCATCATCGCCTCGCGCGTCACCCCGTCTGCCGCGAATAGCGAGTCGTCAAAACCGGCGGCGGAGCAATCCGCCAGCATCAGGCGATGTTCTACATCATGAATCTTGATGGTCTGCATCTCGCTGTGGCACAGCGCGCACGACGCATCGAAGTAAACTGTCAGCGGATATATTTCATTCATCGCAACCTCCATTTATTTCGTTAATTTCTGTCATTACAGAAACAGAAGAGCAAAAAAAAGCCCGCTCACTTGGGTGTCAGCAAATTTTGAATCTTCGCGCCCAATTTCATCACCTTCATCAACGTGGACGGGTCGAGCTTCAGCATCTGGTCGCCCCAGGTGGAAAGCGATTCCATCAGCACCAGCGTTTCCCGGATGCGCTGTTGCACGGCGGCGTCTTCTTGTTTCAAGTCGGCGCTGTTCAGGCATTCGCGCAACACGGAAATGGTCGGATCAAATTCCCTGCCCTTGCGTTCGCTCACCACGACGCGGAACAACTCCCACACGTCAGTAGAAGTCGAGAAGTGGTCGCGCCGGTCGCCCATCACGTGCACCATCTGAATCAGTTTCCAGCTCTGCAATTCCTTGAGGCTGTTGCTCACGTTGGAGCGCGCCACGTCCAGCGTCTCGGCGATTTCGTCTGCCGGCAACGGACGGCCCACGATGTACAACAGGGCGTGTATCTGCGCCACCGTGCGGTTGACCCCCCACTTGGAGCCCATCTCGCCCCAGTGAAGAACAAAACGCTGCGCTATCGGATTCAGTTTCATGGGCACACAATAAATGTATCAGTAATTTCTGTCAAGACTGAAATTACAAAACTCGTTACTACTTTTTATGCCGATTGCGTGTGTAGTTGAAGAGTGCAGGCTTGAGCACAGTCTGGCCTTGCATTTGACACTCAGACGCTTGTCCGCCATCGCAAGCGTAGCCCGGATAAAACGTAGCGGAATCCCGGGTGCCCGGAGCGCTGGATTCCAGGATTACGCGTTGCGTTATCCGGGCTGCAACTTGCCCATCACCACCCGGGTTGAGGCTGGTTACCACCCGCCAGGTTTGTCGCCCCCTGTTGTCTTGTCGCGTTTGCTACAAGACGCGGCTTGGTCAACCCTTTATAAATCATAGTGATATAACTTGGCATGAGATTTGCATTAGTGAGTGTGTCCATACTCACGAGTGAATATCATGCAAGCCCGAGATATCGCCGAACTGCTCAACGAGCCGGCGTGTACGCATAACACCAAGTCCAAATCAGGCTGCGCGCGTCCCAAGCCGGGGGCGACAGCGGGCGGCTGTTCTTTCGACGGTGCGCAGATCGCCTTGCTGCCGATCGCTGATGTGGCGCATATCGTGCACGGTTCTATCGCCTGTGCGGGCAGTTCGTGGGATAACCGGGGGACGCGCTCATCAGGTCCTGCCTTGTATCGCACCGGTATGACCACTGATCTGACCGAGCAGGACATCATTATGGGACGCGGCGAAAAACGTCTGTTCCATGCCATCAAGCAGGCAGTGGACAGTTATTCGCCTGCTGCCGTATTTGTCTATAACACCTGCGTGCCGGCGCTGATCGGCGACGATGTCTCGGCGGTGTGCAAGGCGGCAAGCGATCAATGTGGCGTGCCTGTCGTGCCGGTCGATTGTGCCGGGTTTTACGGCACCAAGAATCTGGGCAACCGCATTGCGGGTGAGGCGATGTTCAAATATGTGGTCGGAACTGGCGAACCCCTGCCCGTGCCAGTTGAGGCGCAGCGCCCGGGCATTACCGTGCATGACGTGAATCTGATCGGCGAGTACAACATCGCCGGTGAATTCTGGCATGTGTTGCCCTTGTTTGACGAGCTGGGTTTGCGCATCCTGTGTACCTTATCGGGCGATGCGCGATTTGGCGATGTACAGACTATGCACCGCGCACAAGCGAATATGGTGGTGTGCGCCAAGGCGCTGCTTAACGTGGCGCGAAAACTGCAAACCGATTACCGTATTCCGTTTTTCGAAGGCAGCTTCTACGGTGTGACGGACACCTCGATGGCATTCCGCGATTTTGCCAGATTGCTGGGTGACGCATCGCTGACAGAACGCACCGAGGCGATGATCGCAAGGGAGGAGGCAAAGATTAATCTGGCACTCGATCCCTGGCGTGAAAAGTTGCGTGGCAAACGGGTGCTGCTCTATACCGGCGGGGTTAAATCCTGGTCTATCGTTTCAGCCTTGCAGGATCTGGGGCTGATCGTGGTCGCCACCGGTACCAACAAATCCACCGAAGAAGACAAGGCGCGCATCCGTGAGATCATGGGCGATAACACCCGCATGATCACCGATGGCAGCCCCAAGGCCTTGCTCGGCGCAGTCAAAGAATATCAGGCGGATATTCTGATTGCCGGTGGTCGCAATATGTATACCGCGCTCAAGGCAAAAGTGCCGTTTCTGGATATTAATCAGGAACGCGAATTCGGCTATGAAGGCTATGACGGCATGATCGAATTGGCGCGCCAGTTGGCGCTGACCTTGCAAAGTCCGGTCTGGCAGTCTGTGCGTAAACCTGCACCCTGGGCGCAGTCGTCGGTGCCGGGTGTGGAGTTGGGGGCTGAACCATGCAGATGAATAAATCTAAAAATTACCCGGCTCAATCGTTCCTTCCCCCATGCAGGGGGAGGGCTAGGGTGGGGGTAGAAGCCATGTTGTCCACCACTCAACTTTTCTACCCCCAACCCAACCTTCCCCCTGCATGGGGGAAGGAGTCAAAGGCAGGAGCATGACATGGCCGAAATTCTGAAACGCAACAAGGCGCTCAGCGTCAATCCGCTCAAAGCCAGTCAGCCTATGGGCGCTGCGCTCGCCTTTTTGGGTATTAACCGCGCGATTCCGATGTTGCACGGCTCGCAAGGATGCTCAGCCTTCGGCAAGGTATTTTTCGTGCGCCATTTTCGCGAGCCGATTCCTCTGCAAACCACCGCGATGGATCAGGTGTCCACGGTGATGAATGCGGACGAGAACGTCATCGAGGGACTACGCGCGGTTGCCGAAAAAAGCCGTCCCGCGCTGATCGGTCTGCCCACCACCGGCCTGTCCGAGACGCAAGGCACCGACATCAGGCGTTTAGTGAAGCAGTTTTACGCCCAATATCCCGAGTATGCCCACATCCCTGTGGTGCCGGTGAATACCCCGGATTTCAGCGGCTGTCTGGAGAGCGGCTATGCGCTGGCAGTCAAGGCCATTATCGATGCGCTGGTGCCGGAATCGAACCCTCTCCCCAACCCTCTCCCGCTGGCGGGAGAGGGGGCAAACGTGAAAAACAATGTCGGTCGTCGCAAGAAACAGGTCAACGTGCTGGCAGGCTCTTTCCTGACGCCCGGCGACATTGAACATGTCGTGGAGCTGATTGAGGCCTTCGGCTTGCGACCGATGGTGTTGCCCGATATTGCCGGTTCGCTCGACGGACATCTGAGCGATATGGAAACCAGCCCGCTGACGCTGGGTGGCACGTCGGTTCCGGAGATTTACAGCATGGACGACTCGGCTGCGACGCTGGTGCTGGGCAATTCCATGCATGACGCGGCCGATTTACTTCAGACGCGCACAGCGGTGCCCGACTACCGTTTCGATGCTTTGATGGGACTGGATGCCGTGGATGCTTTTGTCGCCGCATTATCCAGGATCAGCGGCAAGCCTGTGCCTGAAAAAATCGAGCGTCAGCGCGCGCAGTTGCAGGACGCGATGGTCGATAGTCACTTCATGCTGGGTTTTGCGCGCGTGGCGATCGCGGCTGATCCCGACCTGCTCTGTGGATTTTCGCGTCTGGTCACCGAGATGGGCTGCGAGGTCGTGACGGCTGTCGCTCCCGCGCGCGCCAATATTCTTGCCGGGGTGACGGCAAAACAGGTAATCATCGGCGATCTGGAAGATCTGGAAATCGCGGCGAAGCAGCATGGCGCACAACTTGTCATCAGCAATTCTCACGCAGTTGAAACCGCGCGTCGCCTGGGTATTCCGCTGCTGCGGGCAGGATTCCCGCAATACGATCTGCTCGGCGGCTACCAGCGCCTGTGGGTGGGCTATAAGGGCAGTCGGCAAACCCTGTTCGATCTTGCGAACATGATGGTCGAGCACGGTCATCATGAGATAGCGCCTTATGTGTCTGTGTACAGACGGGTGAAGGGAGAAGGGGGAAGGGATGCAACATCTGCGGCTGGTCAGAACCACATAGCACGACCAGGAGTGAGCGAGGAAGCCAACGCAGTTTCACCAAAGCAATGGGATCGGAATCATGAGACATCTGCGGCTGGTCAGAACCATTAAGGAGCATGACATGACAATAAAAATTGCATTTGCCAGCGATGATCGCAGGCTGGTCAACCAGCACTTCGGAGCTGCGGCCGCATTTGCCATTTTCGAACTGAGCGCAACCGATTCGCGTCTGGTGGAAGTAGCTGAATTTATCGAAACGGCGATGGACGGGCATGAAGGCAAATTGGTTGCCAAGGTCGGGCTGCTGCTGGACTGCGCGGCGGTGTATTGCAATGCCGTGGGCGCATCGGCCATTCAGCAACTGTTGATCCGGGGAATACAGCCGATGCGGGTCGATGAGGGGACTTTGATCGAGGATTTACTGTCCGGCCTGCAAAAGAGTCTGCAAAACGATCCGCCTGCGTGGATGGTCAAGTCCCTCAAGAAACAGTCGGGGAGCGGGCGCTTTAGCTATGACGAGGAGTGGCAGGAATGATTGCGACTTCTGCGCGGGTGATTACCGTCGTCAATGGTACGGCGCGAGTTGAGCCTACCGTTCAGTCAGGATGCGGCGGTTGCAAGACGAGTAGTTCGTGCGGGGTTTCCGGTTTGGGGAAATATTTTTCCGCTAACCGCAAGGTGATTTCGGTGTCGTGTGATGCGTCGGTGCGTGCAGGCGATGAGTTGCACATGACGATGAGCGAGACGGATTTTTTAAAGGCGGGCGTGCTGGTGTATTTGCTGCCCAGTTCGCTCACGATCATCGGGGCGGCGGTCGCAGCAACGCTGGGCTATGGCGACGTCGGCGCCGTGGCAGGGGCCGCCCTGGGTTTTGCCGGTGGTTTGTTGTTGGTTCGATTATTCGCCTGGGTGCCGCAGATGACGGTGCGTCAGGTCAATGGTTTGTTTAACGAAGGAGATACACCATGAATCAGGCAGTTGAGCAGGATCCGTTATTGTCTACCGATTTTATTGTGGAAATGGTCAAGCAGATGCGCGCCATTGACAGTTATGGCACTTACGATGGCTGGCCATCGGATCGCATTTTGGCGCCCTACATTGTGACCAAGGAGCAGCGCCGTTCAATTCCTGTGATCGGTGATCCGGATGACGTCATGTTGTCGCGTATTCGCGCCTTCTACAATGCGATTTCATCCCTGATCGAAAAAGAATGCGGTTTGATGGCGGTGCCTATCATGAATATTTCGCACGAAGGATTTGGCCGTGCCGTGATTACCGTAGGCAAGCTGGTGGTGATGGACAGAACTTTGCGCGACGTGCACCGCTACGGGTATGAAAGCCTGTCGAAGATGAAGGACGAAGGCGACAAATTGCTGTCAGTCGCGCTGGAAATCATCGGCAAGCATCCCGAAGTGGCAGGACTGTAAGTAGCGTGGTGAGTGGTGAGTGGAAAGTGGTGAGTGGAGGTTGTTACTGACTACTGACTACTTGCAACTTACCCGTTTTCCAGGAGATAACAATGACCGCAGATGAACTGAAAGCACTCGATAAGGATGTGAAGCGGCTCAAGCGCATTTCCAGCGAATGGGCGTCAAAGTTGCACGATCTGGTTGAAGACGGGTTGCCGGCCAGATATGAAGAAATTCACGGGATTTCCCAGTCAACCTATGAGGCGTGTAAAGCCTGGGCGGTAGCTTACGCGAAACTGGCCGAGGCACAGAAAGATCTACAAGGATAAGGAATAAAGATGGAACCCATTACCGGAATTACACGCGGCGGCACGCCTTATACCCCCGCTTTCGTGACCGCCTTAAATCAGGCCAACTGCATCGGTTGCGGCCGTTGCTACAAGGTTTGCCCACGCACGGTATTCGAGCTGATCGAACGCAGTGAGGATGACGAGGCTTACGACGAAGATGAGGACAACAGCATGGTGATGGCGATTGCGAATGCGTTAGATTGTATCGGTTGCGGCTCCTGTTCGCGCGTTTGCCCGAAACAGTGCCACACGCATGAAGCATTACCAGCAGGAGCATAATCATGGCTAAACCCGCAAGACATGTCTTTGTCTGTTCACAATCCCGTCCGGCAGGACATCCGCGCGGCTCATGCGGTCAGCGCGGCTGCCGGGAGGTGGTGGATGAATTTACCCGCCAGTGGCAGCAGCGCCAGTTATTTACACAGGTGGCCGTCACGGCGACGGCCTGCCTGGGGCCTTGCGGCATGGGACCCAGTGTGCTGGTTTATCCGGAAGGCGTCATGTACGGCAATGTCACGGTAGCCGATGTGACCGAGATTTTTGATGAGCATCTGCTGGACGGACGTCCGGTCGAGCGCCTGATCGTGCCGTCCGCGATATGGTAGCTGCGACACCCTTGCCCGACGAGCTGCAAGTTCAGGCCGCGCGCATCGTGTCGGCACTGACGGAAGAGGCAGCTCGCTATCCCGGTGCGGCAGGTTTGCCGCAGTTGTCTGAGTTGACCTTCACCCGGGTCACTGATCCTGGTAATCAGTTGCCAGGCTACGAGGGGCGCTGGCTTAACGCGGCGGCCGAACGTTGCGGCTGCCTGACTTTCAACAGCGATGGCAGTTTTTATGCCGAATACGATTTGTTTTGTCCTCACCCGACCGATGCGCGATGCTTTGTCGAAATGGTCACGGCATGGGGGCGCGCCGACTCATTGCGCGTCGAGGTTCAGATGATTCCGGGTTTAACAGATGCCTGAATTACCAAAAAACATGCGCCTGATTTTGGCGCACAAACAATCCACCAGTGCGCGGGTGCGCTTTTTGCGTTTCGATCACGGCGTCAGCGCCTTTGAGCCTTTGCCCGCCTGCGCTACGTTTGATGAAACCACGCCGACACCTCTTGTGCTACATCACCCGGCCGTCTATTTGCAGGCAGCGCAGAAACGACTGGGGTTGCCCGATGGTAGCCTGAAACATGAGCCTGAATTCGTGGCCTGCGTTGAGACATCGGACGAATTGATCACGGTGTGTCTGGTGGTATTTACCAGCATAGATCCGCCTTTTGCGGCTGCAGAAGCCGTTGGTGCGCGTTTCATTGCCATCACCGAAGCGCGAGATTTTTCTGAAGTTGAGTTGGGCTTGTTGCGCCACGCTTATCCCGTTCTGGTTTAATTCGAAGGAGTCATGATGAGTCAGTTTCAAATGGGTGACATGGTGTTCGCGGCGGAAGATTTATTTAACGAACCGGTAGAAGATACAGGGGAGAGTGCCATTCCGGGCGTCAACCCCGGGGCGCTGCTGACCGCTGTCGGCACAAGAGGCGTGGTGGTGAATACAGGTCATGCAGAAGCCGCGCCTGGTGTGGAAATCTATCTGGTGAGATTCGAGTCCGGGGCGGATGGCACGCTCGAAGAACCGATCGGTTGTCTGAGCGAAGAACTGAGCGCGGAACCCGAACGCTTCGACAAGGCGTGAACAACCCTTCCGGACATGCGCCAGCCATTCGTTAATCAGAATACTTTTTTCATGGTCGCATAAACGGGTTAGCATGGGTCATCTGAAATGACCAACATGGAGATCGGCATGAGTCAGTTTAACTGATGTTACGCAGTAACATCAGTCGTGCATACAAAGCAACTTCGCCGGGGGCAGCCCGGCTGCTGGCGACTTTCTTTTGAGTCGCCAAAAGAAAGTCGCTAAAGAAAAAGCGACCCCAGCTTGCCGCGCCGCCAGGCAGTCAGCAGTCAGGCGGCGTTCCCTCGATAGCTACAAACAGGCGGGGCTGCGCAACTCGCACGATCCGCTGCGCGGCCACGTGCTCAAACAGTGCTCGCCTAAACCCCCGCCTGTTTGCCGCTATTATCGGCGGCGCACAGGGGCTGTAACTGACGCGCCAAGATTATCCCCAAAAATTAATTTTATGACCCATCAGGCATGATTTTTAGAAGCTTGTGCGTAACATCAGAGTTTAATATTTCTCAAGCCAAGTCACGTTTCTCGGAACTGGTCGATAAGACCCTGCTGGGTGAAGAGATTGTGATCTCTCGTGACAACAAGCCATTGCTCAAACTCGTACCGGTCGGCAGATCCATTCGCCGCATGCCAGGCTCCGCCAAAGGCGACATTTTGTACATGGCCGATGATTTTGATGCGCCACTGGGTGATTTCGCGGATTACGTTTAATGAAGCTGCTCCTTGATCGCCTGCTGCTCACGCAAGCCAGGACAGAAAAGATGACGTTGGTGACAGTCGATTCCGCTTTATTGGCCTGCGGCACTCGCTGTATCAGTTAGTTCGCAGGCGAGGCTGATTCCTCGGTATCTCCGTTGACGGAAGAGGCCGGTCGCTATACCGTCGCGCCTGCCTGACCTTCAACAGCGATGGCAGTTTTTATGCCGAATACGATTTATTTTGTCCTCATCCGACGGATGCGCCAGCAATTTTTCATTACCCGTTCGATGTTCCATATCGATTCCCCCCCAATTAACCAGTTTTGAACAACACACCCAATACACGGGAACCCGTCAGTTGGATTTCAAGTATCATCCTGATGCGCTCCGCTTCATGGGAGGGAATACGGCGGGGAAGCGACAGAATTAATGTGCATGCCGCTACAAGGCAAATCACCAACGGTGTTTAGCGGACTAAAGAGAGATGCTTGCACTTCGATATTGGACACAATTTATAAGCCATGATGATCAAAACTGATTCTAACCAACAGGATTCGACAGCCAGTGCAAAATTACTCTTCTTGCCTCATATTGCGTCTTGGCAGATAACTCAAAAACCCGCTGTCGGCCACAGAATAGTTGCAGCCCTTCCTGCCCTCCAGCGTGGGGCCGTATGGAAGCCACAACAGGTCGAAGCGTTATGGGATTCGATTGTTCGGGGGTTTCCCATTGGTGCCATTTTTCTTTCGCCCTTTGACAAAAAACGTGGCATTCAGCAGGCAAAATACCAACAGGAAGGTGTTGGTGAACCCAACTATCATCTTCTCGACGGACAACAACGCGCTACTGCCATTGCACTGGGGTTTCTTAATCCGTGGACAGCTACTGAAAAAGTGAAGGCCGTTCTGTGGGTTGATATTGCCAAGCCTCACGAAGGAAGCGACCTCGGTTTTGTTTTTAGAGTATTGACTTGTTCGCACCCTTGGGGCTACAACCGAACTGATCCTGAAAAACCGATTGCGGTGGGGAATATTCGAAATGCGCTGGAGGCGTATCGCACGGCCTCGCCTGAGTACAAAAGCACCCGCCCGGCACAGTTTCCGCTCACTCATGTCTGGCCGTGGGATGCGGAAGCATCAATTCCGTTACCTTTTTTGGTGGAAGAGATATTAAGCGATGAAGGCGCGGATGAAATACTAGAACAAAGACTACTTGATCGCATGAGAAAACTGCCTTTCTGGGGTGATGAGAAACTTGGCTGGCAGCAGAATGTGGAGGCCATGCTGAGCGGCAAGGTTGCCTTGTCAGGACGTTTTCAGTCGCTTGTAGATGGCTTACGTAAGGCTCTGGAGGTTGATGGTTCGTATGGAGTGCCCGTCTTGGTGTTGCCGCAGATGACTCGGGCAGACGTTGTCAAGGATGGACAGCAAGATCCGGTAGAAACGCTTTTTATCCGTATCAATCGATCAGGAACCCCGCTCGGCGGTGAAGAGCTGATCTACTCCATTCTAAAGTCGACTTGGACCGATGCTCCGAAATTCGTTGAAGCCTTGCAACACAAACTCGCACAACCATCTCGCCTAGTATTGCTTTGTGCGCGACTCGTATTAGCTGCTGGCGCGGGAAAAGCCGAGAAACCACCTGCCGTCCCAGATGATGTAGCACGTTTCCGTCGGCTGATTCAAGGGTTCGATGAGTCTCATCCTACTTTTCGAGCTGATCTTGAAGCATTTGTACGCCGTGACGGTGTAGGCGTATTCCAGACAGCACACAAGCTTCTCACTGAGGGTCGCTTCGCGCTTCCGCCAGTGCTAGCATGTGAAATTGCGCAGAAATATCCCGAAGTGATGTTCCTCTTGCTTCGTTGGATACAACTCATGCGAGATTCGGGACTTGACCCTTTGCAGATTTCGGAAGATAGAAGGCGTCAGCTTTTGGGGTTTGTAACGTCGATGGCTTGGTTTGCCGCAGATCGGAACAAAGCTTTAACAGTACTCTGGCCAGAACTACGAAAAAAATCAGAGGAGAAAAAGATTAAAGACTTTTTCACCCAGACAACTTTCAATAGAATGTTACAACTTGATGGTCGTGCAGGTTTAATGATGCTTCCACTGCCTTCACCAGAAAAGCTGGCGAAGGTAATTCAGGACTGCGTAACGAGTGCACGCGGCAGTGGCGGTTATGGTGGATTCGGCGATCCGAATCACGAATTCTGGAAGAAATGGAATCGCTGGGAGTGGATGTCAGGGCGATTGACTGGAGACATCAAAAGTTGGTTTGGCGATAAAGTGTCAGATTTATGGACGGCCTCAAGCAAGAACGATGACTTTGTTTTTGACCCCGCGACGAAATATCAGGAAGCCTGGACAAAGTTTATTAATTCGCTCTGGAATAATCGCAGCATTCTTTTGTATGCCCAGCGTGACTGGCTCAAGATGTGGTTTCCTGACTACGATCCTTCCCAACCCGAACAGCTTGAAGATATGAACCGCCCTTGGGATTTCGACCACATTCATCCGCAACGCTATTTGAAGAATGAAAAGGGCAATAGCCACCAAAACATTCCTAACATTGTATGGGACTGGCATAGTTCAATGGGAAATTTTCGTGCTTGGCCGCTTGAGCTTAACCGAGCAGATGGCGATACTTCACCGGCCTACAAACTCAATGAGATAAGTGATGATGAAATCCGCTATTTGATGAAGACACCGAAAAATGCAAGAAGTGCAAGCTTTATTGGCGAAGACCATGACTGGCCGAGTTGGCAGGAATCCGTACCCTCGGGCGGCGATCATCCCCGCCAATACTTGGCCGATCCTGCCAATTATGGAGCCTGCCGTAAAAAATTGATCTTGGCTATCACCGCACGTTTTGTTGCGCTGTACCGTGAATGGTACGTTACTTTGAAAGTTGATAAATTGATGGGCGATTGAATCGTAACTTGCCGTGTAGTCTGTATGCGACACATTCTGTCTCGCTCATGTGATTTTATGTAGCACTCACAAATTGTAAAGAACAAAATGAACAATTCATCACGCGCGCTGGAGCCAACCATTGTTTCTAGCAAAGGACTGCTAACATGAGAAACCAAAATCGTCGCCCCCTGCCAACATTGATTGCGTTACCAATCCCTAAATTGGCTAAATTATATGGGCCACCTGGGGCAGCCTGCTTTCAACATCCGCTCGCATCCAAACGAGAAGAACCCAAAGAGCTGGATGTGCATAAGGCAGCAATTCTGGATGCTATTGATGCGCTTCGCGCTGTGATCGAATTGACATTGTCGTTTCTCAAGGATGGGGCAGACTATGTCATGCAGCCAGTAGAATGGATTTTGCAATTAAAGAGTAGTCTCGATGATTTGGAAGAGGCTCTATGGGGCTGTTGCCTCGAAGAGAGTGTAACGATTGATACAGAAGGGGTGGATGGCCTTGACTCAATTTTGGATAGTGTGCCAGACTTCGACGCGGATTTCGATGAAACGCCTGATCCATTTGCGAAGAAGATGTTGCTCTTCTGGCTGGACGAAATTAAGCGCAGGGGGCGAGAGCTTTTTGATATCTGCATTGGCTCAGTCGATGTCTGCGAGGCAGAGCATGCTTTTAAAACAATGAAAAATCTTCGTTACCCCGTGCGCTGATGAATATCGGGTTAGCCTTATGAGTAGGGGCTTTGTCCGCCGCAACTACTAATAGGACTGCTAGCCATTCCGCTAAGCCGCCAAAAGACGACAGTTAAATTGCTGGTTATACCCACCCGGTATTGAATCCGCGTGAGCACAAAATCGCGTTTTTGCCTTTACTTCGACAGCTCTGCATCGACCAGCTTATTTATCTCAGGAGTAACGGTGCGTAGGTATTCATTTGATTGCTCCTGGCTCATATTCGACAGGGCGAAGACCTTGACGATGCGTTCTCCAAACTTTGCATCGGCAAAGAACTCGGACTGCGGAAAGTGCTGAGCTTCTGAAATACTTTGGTCAATACGCCGTGCCGCAAGATCCAGGTATCCGCAGAAAAACTTTTGCTTATCCAGATTCGAGTAGCACTCCTCTGTCTTGATGGTCATTCCAGAAACACCCTCGGTCTTGTAGGTGGCGACCGCTTTTTTTGAGGCTTCAATCATGTCTTGCACTATGCCTGTCCGGGATTGTCCATCGGAAATATTTGGTGTTGTTGACTTGGCAGGTGCGGGCTGTGGCTGAGGCGCGGCATCACTTTTGGCAGGCCTGCTTTTCTTGACGCCATTCATTAGCCCATATCCGACAGCAAATAAGTCAGCCATAGAAATGCCGCCAACAAAAACTACGTGCTGACCTTGATCATCGAGTTGCGACTCATAAGTTATGGGGAGCTGGATCTCTCCTCCTGCGACTAGTTTTGCTTCGCAGCTATATTTCCTGATTTTTTCATCGAAAGCTTGAGCTCTGGGCAGTTCAATTTTCATGTTTTCTTGAATTTCAGTTTCACTTAATTTGTTGTCGTCCCCGATAACGGTACTGTCCATCTGTTGCATAATTATTTTGCGTACCAGGTCGATGGTCTCATCATCCGAGCATTTCGGAGGTGTTTTTGAACAAGCAGAAAGCAAAGCGGCCATTACAGTTGCCGCAATCACTGTGGATATTTTATCAGCCATAATTATCTCCTTGAATAGCATTGAAATTTTTTATTTCAGATAAACACATTCATGATTTTTGGCAATACGACAATCGCTACGATACTTATAACGAGAACTTTTCCCCAAGGCTGGCGTTCATAGTTTTTTCCATATTTTGATAAGACAGCATGTTTTTGCTTACGAGCAGACATAAAAAACCAGCTCAACAGGTACGCCAGATAAATCAGCATCCATATCCCGAAGCCATACATGCCAAGTGGTACGATTAGAAAGGCTGAAAGAATGGCGGCAATCCCAATATAAAACCAATCCATCGCACTTTTTGCATCTTTAGAATTCCCCATTGCCTTGTAGTTTTCCGACACCAGGTACGAGCCGAAAATAGGCGTCAATAAGAGACTCCAGTTTGCGAGTGCGTCAGGATTCCACAAAGGCGGAGTAGCGTTGGTTTCATGGTTTGCGACGGAATAACTTTGTTCTTCTTGCATGGTTATGTCTCCCTTTTTCGTTGTCATTCGCCGTGATATGTAGTCTCGACAAGCACGAAATGGCTGGTCGTCGGCGAAATGGCAATGTAACGCCATATCGCGACGGTTGGCGTCGCACTGATTTTTATCCGATGTGCCGTTGGCGTGTCTGTAAACAGCGGCGCAGCAAAGGCTACTCAGCTGGCTTTTTTTTCGATACGACACCATCCGTCGGGTTAATATGGTTCCATATATCCCCCCCGCCAATGGCAAAGATAAAAATGACCAATTCATCCCCCGATACGCTGAAACGCCAATGGCAGATGCTGCGCATGATTCCGCGCTATCCCGGCAAAATTACTGCGACACAGATGCAGCGAAAACTGGAAAACGAACAGTTCACTGTGACCAAACGCACGGTAGAGCGTGATCTGCAAGCCTTGTCCGACGTATTCCCGTTAATGCTGGATGATCGCAGCAAGCCGTTTGGCTGGAGTTGGCAAAAGGATGCGAGCAACTTCAATATTCCTGGATTAAGTGATAACGAGGCGCTTACCTTTGCCATGGTGGAACAGCACTTGAAGACCATGTTGCCCACTTCCACCCTCTCCCAGCTACAGCCCTATTTCAAAGCGGCGAAGCAGCATCTCGACGACATCCCGCGAGACGGGCGAATCCGTTCCTGGATGGGCAAGGTGCGTGCCGTGCCGCCTGCGCAACCGCTGTTGCCGTCGCCGATAGATGCCGCAGTCCAGCAGGCCGTATATGGCGCGCTGCTCGCCGACCGTCAGCTCGATATTTGCTATCTGAAGCGCGGAGGAAGCGAAGCGCTGGAATACCGCATTCATCCGCTTGCGGTGGTTCAGCGCGGGCCGGTGACTTATCTTTGCTGTCGCGTAAGTAGCGATGAAAGGCCGCGCACCTTTGCGATGCATCGCATTCAATCTGTCACGGTACTGGACGATACGGTGGAAATTCCGGCAGGATTTTCCATCGATGAAGTCATCGAAAGCGGTGAGTTCGGGTTTGGCGAGGGCAAGCAAATTCGCCTGGAAGCCATTTTTCAACACGGGGCTGGCGATCATCTTTTTGAGACTCCGATCAGCGCCGAGCAGTTTCTGGTGCGCCTGAGAGATGGCAGGCTCAGGCTCAAAGCCACAGTGGCTGACACGCAGCAACTGGTATGGTGGCTGCTGGGACTGGCTGATGGAGTGGAAGTTGTCAGGCCGTCTGCCTTGCGCAACAGAATGGCGGATTCGATTGAAAAAATGTCGCAACTTTACCGGCAAACCTGAATCCGGCAGTTTGAATCCGAATAATCCATTAGGCCGTCATACCGGCGCAGGCCCGTATCCAGCAATAGAAGACGTTCCGCAAAGCATAAAAAATCAAGGTGTTGTCCCATTTATGTGGGGAATTTGCTGTCATCTGGATACCGGCCTGCGCCGGTATGACGCAGTTTTTTCTAATGAACTGTCCGGGTTGAACCGACCCGGATACTTAGATCTGCCTGTGCCGTGTTCGGCACGGCAGACAGGTTCGGCAAGGCAAGCACGGCAGACAGCCCGCGTTGCCTGACTTCGAGCGGATTCGCTCAGGCAGACGGCGTATGGCGAACGGATTGATCGTCCATTTTGTGAGAGAAAAACCCGTTCGTGCCGAGCCTGTCGAAGCATGGACGGTTCTTTAGTTATCCAGAACGCACCCTGTAAAGCATGAAATTGTTTGCGACCTATTCTGACGCATACAGCAATTATCCTAGCACCTCACACTGAGGAGACTGCAATGTCACAAAAAATATCTAAAGACTTAAAATCGTCGTCCAGGGTCGCATGTACAGAACAGACATACCAGTTCAATTATCAAAAGCTCGTTCAGCTAGACACGCCTCATGTTACCTGCCTTGTTCCGAGCGATTGGCTATCAAAAAATCTGCCCACAATGGGTGGCGCTGTTATTTATCTTGATGAGAGGCGTAATGAAGACGCAATCACAGATTATCTGTTTGAATTTAGCGAATACCCGCAGGAACAGTCCCTGCGCATAATTCACATGAAAATTTACACTAAAAAGTTGCTTGGAAGCAATTCAGATGCAGGTTATACGGGACTCCCCGATCTCAGCATAAAGATTCACTGCCAAATTGCCGATGATGCCGGAAGTGACTGGCACTCTGAGGTCATACTCCTCAATCATCTTTTTTGCCTGTATGCGTTATCAGCCTTCAAAAATTACTTCTATATAGGAATCTACGAGTTAGTTACGTTTCTGACCGGGTATGCAGAATTGAGTTTTAAATTCGGTATCGGAGATAGCCCGGCGCAAATCCTCTCCGGCATGACTGATGAAACTATGCTTCGCGATTCCATACTCGCCTTTGTCGTGATTTTCTCCAACGAAAATATGCGTATTACCTATCTGGAGGAGTTAGCCGTATTGAAGGGGGAGGAAACATTTTTGATCATTACTGATGCCCTCGTGAATCAGGACAGGATGGCGATAAGTCTGCTTACAGGTTTTGAAGCCGGTCCGGTGTGTTGAGGTATCCGGACGGCAGATGACGATACGTCCGGGCTTAGGGATAAACTTGAATCGTTTTGTGTGCCAACGCACAGATGCGCACGACGCTTCAAGCTGATCATCGCGATGCTGTCCGTCACGACAGTTAATTTGAACCAAAAAAATTATCTTTATCACCCGGAACAGTTCCGCCGCCCAGAAACGCGTCTTGCTCGCCACATCTTGCTGACCATCAACGAAGACTATGCCAAGAATACCCGGGCGGTGGCGCAGGCTCGTATCCGGGAAATTGCTGACAGGTTAGCCAAAGACCCTCCTTGTTTCGAAGAGCAGGCCTTGAAACATTCCGAATGCCCAACGGCGTTGCAAGGCGGCGAGCTGGGCGATTTGCCGCGCGGCAAGTTGTATCCAGAGCTGGACGAGGTGTTGTTCAATTTGCCCGCCAACAGCATCAGTGCTGTGGTTGAATCAATCATAGGTTTCCATCTTCTGCGCTGCGATGCCATCACTGAAGCTGTCGTGTTGTCCCTGGAACAGGCAAGCCCGCACATCCGGACGCTGCTGGAACAAAAGCACCGCAGCGTATGCCAGAAGGCGTGGATCAAACAGTTGCGGGATGGACAGTGGAAGTGACATGAGCCTGTCGGGTGAATGATGGAAAACGGCACCGAACGGTCGGTTAGTTGCTCAAGTACCGGGCGGGTTCTGATACTCAGGCCGTTTTGGCTGATTCATCCGCCAGTTGAATCAGTGCCACAGCCTGTGCCTCGCATGAATGCCTGACATCGGCATTGAGCGTATGCCTCCACTCGCAGGGAATCGCATCGGGTCCGTACAACGCCCCGGCCAGCATGCCCGCAATCGCGCCGGTGGTGTCAGCGTCCCCGCCGCGATTGACCACATCGATCAGGCAGGATTTGAAATCGTCGGTGTCGAAGAACGCCTGGAACACCGCCTGCAAGGTATCGACCACATAACCGCCGGGATTGCCGACAGGCTTTATCCCCCTGAACCTGAATTCGGGATGGCGCGCGACAAGCGGGTGCGCGTGGTAGTGCAGCAAGTGGTTCTTGTCCTGGCCGCGCAACGCGTCTTGCACCATGAATACCACACATTCGCAGGCCGCATCGGAGAGTTCACTGTTGTGCGTGACATGCGCCTGCGCGCGGCAGGCCGTGCGCACGGCCTCATGAGACTGACCGAGCGTCGCCAGCGCGACAGGCAATATGCGCATCAGGGCGCCATTGCCGGCATCGTGGACGGAACAGGGGGCCGCCGGGTTGCCGGTTCTGCGAAACAGCATGAGGTTACGCCTGACGGTGTTGCCGATGTCCACCGGTTTTGCGCGCATCCAGGCGTCAAATGCCAGTGCCGCCGCCAATGCATCGACGCGGCCGCAAGAAAGAATGGAGTGCCCCAGCGCGAGCGACATGGTGGTGTCGTCCGTCACCTGGCCGGGTTTCAGATGCAGCCAGCCGCCGCCAATCAGTGCGTCGTGTACGCCATATTGCGCCGCAATTTCGCGCGGGGTCATGAATTCCACGGTGGCGCCCAACGCATCACCGATGGCAAGGCCCAGATAAGCTGCGATGGAGCGGTCAGTGGTGGTCATGGCCTGCGCTCCGTCAGTCTTCCGGCCCGAAGCACTTTAGGTAATCTGCACAATACTCGCATGAGGGAGCACGGCAGGCGTTGATTCCTTCTTGCTCGCACAATTGTTTATAAAGAAATTTTTTCCACTTCATGTCGTGGATGTTCTTCGCCGCAAGTCGGGGAAAATTCTCTGTCATCAGACGACTCAGATGCTCGCGGGATCGCAGCCCTAGATCCTGCCACAGATGATCGCTTGCCATACAGGCCGTGGTGACAATCTCCGCCATCCATTGTTCGGATAAATCCCGGCCTGCACGATATTCGAGCAGTAAGGCGAGCACGTCATCGCGTTCCAGTGCGCGCGGGTCTGCCATGACGGACACAAAATGCTCGTCCGGCGAGATGCCGGGATAATGCCTGGCCAGCAAAAGAGAATACCGGGCGTAATCCAGTCCCAAACCCGGCGGCAGTGCGCCCAGACCTGCCGCCTGTCCTGCAATCATTTGCGCGAACAGTTCCTCGTTGGGCAATCCCGACGCATGCGCCATCAACTCGACGTAAGATCCGAAAGCGGGGTGTTTTTGCGGATGCATTACGTCGGGCTGCATGATGAACTCCTATTTGCTCGGATATTCGATCAGTAAATCTTCGTCGCGCAACACCATCTGGCATGCCAGGCGCCAGGCGGTGTGTACCACGTCATCCACTTTCATCGCGTCTATCTCATCTTGCGTGATTTTGCCGGATGTCTTGAGTGCTGCGATTTCACGGTCGGTTAACGGCCCACCCATCGGACCCTTGCTGGACAGATTCGTGACCTTTACCAGACAGGTCGAGCATTCGCCATTCTCGCAGCCAAAGTCGATGGGGATGTGGTTTTCTTTAGCCAGTTCAAGCACGGTCTTGGTCAGGCTGCCCGCGATGGCATATACGGTCTTATCTTTGTGCAGCGGGCTGGAAAAAGTGATGTTAGGCATGTTGACTCCTTTTTTAATGTTACGGTTGATAAAACGTTCAGCTCGGGCGCACGACGATGTCGCCGCCCAGCACCTGAGCCTGACAGGCAAGACGGTTGTTGCGTCCGGCCATGTTTTCCTGCAACACCTTGTCCTCCAGGACAGAGCGCTCACTCATATTCTCCATGCCAGAGACGATGCGCATCATGCAGGTGCCGCATTCGCCTTCACGGCAGCCGTAGGTAATCCCTGCACCGACTTTTTCGGAGATTTCGATCAGGCGAGTACCGGCAGGTACACTGACGGTGATGCCGATATTTTCAAAGGTGACGTTCGCTTTAGGCATGAGGGGGCTCCTGGGCAAGTAATTCAGACATGGAAATAATGTTGTGCTCAACGCAGCCTGTCAGATGGCGGGCGAGTTGACGACCCAGCTCATGGCAGCTGGCTAGTTCAGCTTCGGTCGGGATGAGTCTTGCGCGCACGCCCTTGACAGGCACGCGCAGCTTCAGGCCGCGCAGGCGATCTTCAATCATATTGACAGCCTCGCCGCTCCAGCCGTAGGAGCCAAAAGATGCGCCCAGTTTGTCGCGCACCTTGATCACGGCGAGCGATGAGAGCAAGTCCCAGACAGGTTTGACCGCATCGCCGTTGATGGTGGGAGAGCCAAAGGCCAGGCCATCTGCTTCTTCGATCAGATCGACGAAGGGTAAGTCGCCGCCGACTTGCAAGTCGTAGAGCGAGACACGCACGCCGGGGATGCTCTCTGCGCCATCTCGCACCGCCTGGGCCATGTGCTGAGTGTTGCCGTAGGACGAAATATAAAAAACCAGCAGTGATTTGTTGTCTGAGCCAGTCTCGTTATGCAGCAATGGCTGAGCCAGTTGCCGGTAGCGCTGTATATAGCTCTTCGGGGCATCGCGCAGGATGGGGCCGTGCGCCGGGGCGAGCAGCCTGAGTGGCAGCGGTTCAATCAGCGCCAGTGCGTTTAGTACGTGCTCGCGGAACGGGCGCATGATGTGCGCATAGTAATATTCAAAGGAAAACCGGAAGTCTCCCGCCTGATCGTTGAATAATCTGGCGTCGCAGAAGTGACATCCAAACACGTCGCCGCTGAATAGGATGCCTTGTTGTGCAAGCCAGGTGCACTGGGTATCCGGCCAGTGCAGGAACGGGGTATTCAGAAAATGCAGAGTGCGGTTTCCCAATTCAACAAAATCGCCGGTATCGACGATGGTGTAAGCCAGCTCATCGTGTTTGACCAGTGCTTTTAGCATCATCTGCGCCTTGGCGGAAATATACAGGCGCGCCCTTGGGGCACGGCGCATCAATTCTGGCAGGGCGCCTGTGTGATCCGGTTCCAGATGATTGAGCACGATGGTGGTAATTTCGTCGTAGCGGACAACTTCTTCCAGACGGCTGAAAAATTCGTCGGCGTGTGAGGCTTTGACTGTGTCGATAACGGCCACGCCGAATTCCCCGCGCACGCAGTACGAATTGTAGGTCGTGCCGTTAGCGGTTCTCAATATGATGTCGAATTCGCGCAAACCCGGATCGAGTGCGCCTATCCAGTGGGTGCCGGGGGCTATTTCGATGGCGCCAGGTGTTTTCATTCCAATACCTGCTCAGGACAAGGCGGTGCTGCGGGTCTCCTCGGGCACGCTTCCAAGTTCCCGGAAGGCTTTGCATCGCAAAGGCCTATCCACGCGCGCACGGCGTCTTCATCGAATCCTGCCCTACATATATCGCCGGCTTTCATCAAAGGGCGGCGTATCAGCAGCGGCTCTTTGATCATCATGGAAAGTGCGGTATCGGCGTCCATGTCGGCCGGATTGACTTCACCCGATTTGATATCGGGCGCACTTGGATTAAACCACTGAGTCACCGGCATATCGCCGAAGAACGGGCGCAGCTCTTCCCGGCTCCAGTTTTCCCTGAGCAGATCCCGGGTCAACACCCTGTGACCGGAGGATGCCAGCCACAGTTTTTGCCGGGTGTTGTTGCCGCAGCCGGGCTTCTCGAAAAATATCACCGTAGCCATGTCACGCCGCCTGTTGACGTGCGACCAGCTTGGCAAATTTCTCCGGCACAATGCCTGTGAGAGAACCCGGCGGATTGAGTGGCTCGCCCGATTCATTCAGAATTGCACCTTCGATCGGGCAGATGCTCACACATTGCGATTCCTCGAAATCCCCCGCGCACTCATTGCATTTATCCGCGTCGATCATAAAATGCGGACGTGCCTCATAAATGGCCTGGTTCGGGCACAGCGGTTCGCAGGCCCAACAATTGACGCAAGACTCGATGATTTCAAATGCCATGATCGTGTTCCTCAATAAATTCGTAGGTCGGGCTTTAGCCCGACAGTCGGGTTAAACCGACCTACGCAACCTTCTGCTGTTCGGCGGGCCTGGCGTCCAACTTGCCATTACTGAGCATCTCTTCATACACCGCCAGTATCGCGTCCTCAATCGGCTCCATCGCATGTTCGCCGTTGGGCGTAATACCGGCTTTTTCCAAAGGCCCCCAGGGTTCAAAGCCGATTTTGCTGCACAGCACCACCTCGCAACCCGATAACACCTCGATGCTCTTGTCCAGCGCGCTCATCCCGTCGCCGCAAGTGTCCCCGCCTTCGCAGTAGGCGACTGTCTTGCGGTGACCGATGAAACGCACGCCGGATGCCGATGCCTCATAGATCAAAAACTCGCGGGCGTGTCCGAAGTGTTCGTTGATCACACCGCTGCCCCGGGTTGCAACAGCCATCAGTACCGGGCGGGTTGCAGGCTTTGGCCGGATCTCCTCTATGCTGTGTACTTTTGCATGTTTTGCGGCGCGTTTGGCGTCCAGTTCTTCATTGATGGCGGCATGGATTTCGGCGCGCATCTTCATTGCCTCCGGGTAGTTGATGTCCATGGCCTCGATCTTCTCCATGGTGAACTCGTCTCCGCGATCCTCGCCCAGCATCCCCACCGCATCGGCGCGACACTGGCGACAATGGCGCATCATGTTCATGTCGCCCGAGCATTCGTCCTGCAAGGCTTGCAACTCTTCGGCTGTCGGTCCGCGCTGGCCGGTCATGCCATAAAATGTGCCGTGTTCAGCCTCGGAAATCAGCGGCATCACGTTGTGCAAGAAAGCGCCTTTTGCCTTGACGATACGGGAGACTTCGGCCAGATGCCGGTCGTTGACGCCCGGTATCAATACCGAATTAACCTTGACCAGAATGCCGCGTGCTACCAGCATTTCCAGCCCTTTTTGCTGCTGTTCGATCAAAATGGCGGCCGCTTCCCGACCCTTGATGCGCTTGTTCTTCCAGAAGATCCAGGGATAGATCAGTGCGCCCACATCCGGATCGACACAGTTGATGGTGATGGTGACATGATCGATATTGTGCTTTGCCAGTTCGTCGATATGGTCTGGCAAAGACAGTCCATTGGTCGAGACGCACAGCTTGATATCCGGCGCCTGTTCGGCCAGCATGCGGAAGGTCTCGAAGGTGCGTTCAGGGTTAGCCAGCGGGTCGCCTGGACCTGCGATGCCCAGCACCGTCATTTGCGGGATGGTCGCGGCGACAGCCAGCACCTTTTTGACCGCCTGAACCGGGTGATGCAGCTCGGAGACGACGCCCGGGCGCGATTCGTTGGCGCAATCGTATTTCCGGTTGCAGTAATGGCACTGAATATTACAGGCGGGCGCAACGGCCACGTGCATGCGGGCGAAGTAGTGGTGTGCCTCTTCGGAGTAGCAGGGGTGGTTAAACACCTTTTCGCGGATATGCTCAGGCAGATGCCCCATCTGATCATCCGTTGAGCCGCAGGAGCCCGACTGGCAGCCACTGGCATCGGGTGCTACATTGTTAAGGACAGGTAATTCCACGTAAATTCTCCTAAGACCGGTTGCTTAAATCAAAGCAAACTGCGTGCCCGGTTTTAGTTGTTTTATAACATGTTGTTTTAACTGTTTAATTCGTTATTTTGCGCGCCTCGTGTGGGGAACTGCACATGACATCAAAGATGACTTGTCGCGAAGGCTACAAAATCATCTTGCAGGTTTAAAAGGGGGAGTAGTTGGGCGGGTAGCTGCTATTGGCTGTGTATGCGCCTTGTCAGGCGCGCGTAGATTTTTACCGTCCTGCCGGGCGGTTAAGCTTGAGTGTTATGGGCGGCACTCAACGTTTCCGAGACGAACTCGGCTCTTGATGCCGCGTTGTTTTCCTGATTATTCAGCGTGCACCACGAAAAAAACGCCTCAGGGACAATATGACATTCAACGGCACGCACCCCCGAGCGCTGAAACTCACGGCGTGCCAGGACAGCCATAGCTTTCCATTTTACAAAGGAGTCCTCGAAACATTCCGGATCGGCGGCGGTGGCCTTCACCTGAACCCAGGTTTCCTCGGTGTACCAGGTGAGGCCTACCAGGAGTGACTGGCT
This sequence comes from Gallionella sp., assembly GCA_028707275.1. Classification (GTDB taxonomy): domain Bacteria; phylum Pseudomonadota; class Gammaproteobacteria; order Burkholderiales; family Gallionellaceae; genus Gallionella. Next base: position 27,622 of record JAQTUP010000009.1, read on the forward strand.
GCGTTTTTTTAATCTCAGGCGTTGCAGTAGCGGAGGTTGTCTCATATTTTAAAGTAGGTGGGGGAATGGCTGCTAGTGTTCATCGACCAGCAGATCGAGTTTTTTGGCCAGCCACTTGGTGGTGGTCGCCTGTATGAGTATCGTCATCAGGATCGCGATGAAGGTAACGGAGGCGATGATCTGCGCGCCGGGCGCCTTCATGCCGACCAGCATTCCGGCCAGCGCGCCGGGAATCACCCCCGTTTCACGCGTCCAGCACATGAATAGCAGCTCCTTGAAACTCCATTTTGCGCGTCGATCAGGCCATGCGCAGACAAACACCGTGACCGGGCGCGCGACCAGCATGAAGACCACCACCACAGCGACGCCCGCCCACAGGTACTGGTTCATCAGCGCGAAATCGACCTGAGTGCCCAATAAAATAAAAATGAACATGCGCATGATCAGCGCCGTGGTCATGACAAAATCTTCGAGCTGATGACTCTCCGCTGACGAGCGAGTAAAGCCCAGAGATTCGACATTGCCCAGCATGATGCCGAACACGAACACGGCCATAAAGCCGCTCGAATGCAGGCCGTCCGCCGACATATAAGCGCCGATCACCGCCATCAAGGTGACTACCGGGGCGAACTCGGCGAGAAAATCAAATTTTTCGTGGGCGATCAGTACGGCTGCCAGATACCCCAGCACGCCGCCAATCACAATCCCCAGGAAAGACTGCTTGAGCAGATCGATCAAAGCGTCTGCTGCGGAAAATTCGCCCGCGCCCATCGCCACCCCCAGCACGGTAAAGGTGACAATCGCGCCCATCGCGTCGTTAAAAGCCGATTCGGTCATCACCGTCTGAGCCACGCGCTCGCGGATTTTGACCTGTTTGAATACCGGCACCAGCGTTGCAGGATCGGTGGAGGCCAGCACAGCCCCCAGCAGCAGCGCCACGATGACCGGCACGCCCAGGAAATAATAGGCCGCAGCCCCGGTGATCGCCGCCGTGACCAGCACGCCGATGGTGGCCAGCACAACCACCGTGACCCAGACCTCTTTGAGTACGCGCAGTCTGATCGAGGCGCCGCCGTCAAACAGGATGTAGCTGGAGCCGAAAATCAGGATCAGTTGATTGACCGTCGAATCAGAGCGGATGTCCACCAGTCCCAGCGCACCGGGACCTATCAGCATGCCCACCAGCAAAAACACCACCACATCGGGTATACGCACCAGGCGCGCAATCAGGCCGGAAAAAGTCCCCAGACCCAGGATGATGCCGAATAACAGCAAGGTATGCTTGGCGATATCCATTGATGCGGAAGATTCCATGATGTTCCTTATGACAGGTGATAAAACGCCGAGCTTAGCAGATACGGACGCGCTAAACCACAGCCCGGCTTAATTGGTAGTCAGTCAGAATCAGTGTCTGTTGAAGCCGCAGGAAAAACCGGCGAACATGCCGGTTTTTTCGCGTCAGGCGCGCAGCAGTGCCTTGGCGAGCTTTTCGGACAACTGCTCGGCGGTGAATTGCGGTTCATTGGGCGGGTACATCTCATCTTCGATGAACTGAAAACCGTTTTCACGCGCCAGAGTGAGCAACTCGCGCACCTTCTGGCAGGCGATGAGTTTTTCTTTCAGTTCAGGTTCTGCGCGGGCTTTATCCGAAAAGGCTTTGATGTCTTTGATGGCCATATGGGTCTCGTTTAGTTTGATATAAATGGGTGTCGGGTGAATTGTCGCTTTTTCACCCTTGAGCCATATCAAGCAAATTTCGTGCCGGACTCGCCTCGCGGCCGTTAAATCTGCCTGACCTTGATATTCAGCGTCTGAATGCGATAAGCGATCTGACGCGGCGTCATATCCAGCAGGCGAGCGGCCTTAGCTTGCACCCAGCCTGCCTGTTCCAGCGCCGCGATCACTTTTTCGCGCTCATCCATATCCGGGGCATCCAGGTTGATGCTCTGGATAAAGGCGCGTCCGGCCGAGACTTTTTCATCGATGCCGGTGAGCAAAATAGCGTCCCGGTCGATCACGCTGCCTTCGGTCATCACGGCGGCGCGCTCCAGGCAGTTTTCCAGTTCACGCACATTGCCCGGCCAGTCGTGGTGCATCAGGATGCGTTGCGCCGTATCGGTCAGACTGAGTGATCGGCCTTGTTTGGCGGCCACTTTATCCACCAGGAAGCGCGCAATATCCGGTATGTCTTCCATACGCTCGCGAAGCGGCGGCAAAAAAAGCGGCATGACGTTAAGCCGGTAGTACAAATCCTCGCGAAAACGGCCGGCCTCCACTTCGGCCTCCAGATCCCGGTGGGTCGCGGCAACCACGCGCACATCGACTTTGATCGTCTGGGTGCCGCCGACACGTTCCAATTCGCCTTCTTGCAACACGCGCAGCAGCTTGGCCTGGAAGGGCGCTGAAATTTCGCCGATTTCGTCGAGGAATACCGTGCCACCTTCAGCCTGTTCAAAGCGACCCTTTCGTTGCGCGACAGCGCCTGTGAATGAGCCCTTTTCGTGACCAAACAGCTCAGATTCCAGCAGGCTTTCGGGCAGGGCGGCGCAGTTGAGTTTGACGTAGCTACCGCGCGCTCGCGGCGAGTTGTAGTGGATGGCGTTGGCAATCAATTCCTTGCCTGTTCCGGTTTCGCCGCGTATCAGCACCGTGGTATTCCACTTGGCCACCAGCCTTACCTGTTCAAAAATCCGGCGCATCAGCGGATTGTGGCCGATGATGTTGTCGAAGCCATATTGTCCGCGCACCGTGCGCCGCAACACGTCGCGTTCTTCGGTCAGCACGCTTTTTTCCTGTGCCACATCCTGCGACAGGCGCACGCTTTGACCGATCAGGTTAGCGACCATTTCCAGAAAACGCGCGTATTCGTCCAGCAGAATCTCAGCCCCTGGCGCAGGTTGCGCGGCCAGCACGCCGACGACTTTTTTACCTGTTCTGATCGGCACGCCGACAAAGGCGCCCAGGGGATTGTAGATGCCTAAACGGCTCAGGAAACGCGGTTCATCAGTGATTCGTCTGACCACGATGCTGCTGCCTGTCTTCATGATGGTGCCGACGATTCCTTCGCCGGCCAGATAACTGACGTCTTCAGTAATTTTGTCGGCGATGCCATGCACCAGCGAGACCTGTAACTCGCCGGTTTTTGCGTCCATCAGGCTGACCATGCCGCGTTCCAGTCCCACCCCTTCGTGCAGGGCGTGTAACACCCCGTCCAGTGTTTCCCTGAGATTGACCGAGCGGGACAACACCCGGCTTGCCTGGTATAACGTTTCAAGTTCGGTACGCAGCATCTCAAGTTCCAGCCCGGACCAGCCTTCTTGTTGCGCGTTCGACAATTCAAGTTCAACAGACATGATCGTCTCCCGCTGCTCGCGGCAACTGCACCCGCACCCGGCACCCGCGCCGATACTCCGGATCAATATCGATGGTTCCGCCGTGACGCACGACAATATCCTGGGCCATGGCCAGACCCAATCCCATATGTTGTTGGACGGCCCCCTTGGTGGTAAAAAATGGCTGGAATACCTTAAAGCGCAACTCGTTCGGGATGCCAGGCCCGCTGTCTTCTATCGACACCTCCATGCAGTCGGCCCGGGTCACACACCCGATACGCAATACTCGATGCGAGCTGCGCTGTTCATCAAAGGCTTCCACCGCGTTGGCAATGAGCTGTTTGAATAAATTCGAGAGTTGCACGGGTTGACCAAAAACACTGCCTGAATTTGCGTCCGTCTGCCATTCGACCACGATATTCGCCCCCAACAGGCGAGGCGTCGAAAGCTTGAGCAAATCGGACAATACCTCGTTGAGATTGACGCATTGCGGCGTCTCGGTGGTCTGTTCAGGAATGCACGAACGCACCGTTTCCAGTGCCTCATGTATTTTTTTCATGGCATCCTCCAGCGCCGTTGCAAAAATCCCGCCACTATCCGTCCCGGAGCGTGGCGAAGGGGTTCCCGAGAGGCGGCGCTCCAGCATGAGTGATACCGCCGAGAGCGTGTTGAGCGGGCCTTCCAGTTGATAGACCGCGCCCGCCAGCGATTCCCGCAGACCCTGGACGCGTTCTTGTTCGGATAACAGTGCATGCAGGCTGTTGATGCGCAACGCTTCTTGCTGCCGTTTGAATTCGCTGATGTCAGCAATGGTGAGCAGCAGATAATGCTTTTGCTGCGGCTCATAAAAGGCGTCTGCACCGACATCCTGCTCGCCAAACCAGGAGATGGAGCAGGAAAACCAGCGCGCAGCGCGCCTGGGGGGCTCGACACACACGACGCGCGCGGCGATGTTCTGGTGGCAGCTTTGTGCCTGTTCAAACGCATCATCCATCTGTGCGCGAATCAGTCTCAACAAGGTGACAGCCGGCTCCTGGCCCAGATCGCCGATCAGTTTCTTGTATTCCTGATTGTCGAGCAATACGCGTTCATGCTCGTCGAGCAATACGATGGCCACCTGTGCCGAATCCACCACGGATTCGATGAGGTTCTTTTGATTTTGCACCTGTCGCTCCAGCCGGTGCACTTCGGTGACATCCCTGTGCATGCCGAGGTAGTGCGTGGTGTTTCCCTCTTCGTTGACCACAGGTGAAATGGTCAGATCAGCCAGATATCGACTGCCGTCCCGGCGTTTGTTGACCAACAGACCATTCCATGGACGCTGCCGCTTGATCTGCGCCCACAAGGTTTCGTACACCAGCCTGGGAGTGACGCGGTATGAAAGCCGTGACTGGTTCTGCCCCAAAATTTCTGCCGAAGAATAGCCCGTGGTGCGCAAAAAGGCGGGATTGGCATACAGGATATTCGACTGCTCGTCCGTGATTGAAATCGCCAGGGCTGACTGATCAACCACCTGACGAAAAATATGTTCGGGCACGGACTTGACTGCGGCGTCATCGGACACCGTTGCGTTTATTTCAGGAGGCAGTTTGGCCATGATTCTTCCGATTGCGATTGAATGAGTAATTTCAAGCAATATCTGTGCCTGTAGTTTTATTGTCCTGTAACAAGACCGCCACTGCGAGCCCGGTTGTCGTGTTTGTGACATCCATGCGCGGCATGAACCGACAATGACAAATTTTTTTGCACAAAATTGTTGCGTCGATGCGTTAATGGATTGATTTTTATCAGGTCTGAGCGATTACGCTGAACTGGCACGAGGCTTGCGTGTAGCAGGGCAGGAGACTTGATGATATGAGCGAATACCTGTTGTTGCTGCTTTCCACCGCACTGGTCAATAACGTGGTGCTGGTGAAATTTTTGGGTTTATGCCCGTTTATGGGCATTTCCAAAAAAATGGACACGGCTTTGAGCATGGGGCTTGCCACGACCTTTGTGATTACCTTTACCACCGCAGGTTCCTGGTTGCTGGAGCACTGGTTGCTGATCCCGCTGGGAATCGAGTATTTGCGCATACTGACTTACATTCTGGTGATCGCGGCCGTGGTGCAGTTCACCGAGATGGTGATACGCAAGGTGAGCCCGCCGCTGTATCAGGTACTGGGCATCTACCTGCCGCTGATTACCACCAACTGTGCGGTGCTGGGTCTGCCTTTGCTCAATGTGCAGGAAAAGAGCGGGTTTGCCGTCAGTCTGATCGGCGGTTTTGGTTCTTCGGTGGGCTTCACGCTGGTATTGGTGTTGTTCGCCGGCATGCGTGAACGTATCGCGTTAGCCAGCGTACCCCCTGCTTTTTCCGGCGCGCCTATCGCTTTTATCACAGCCGGCATACTGGCCTTAGCCTTCATGGGGTTTGCCGGTCTGGTCCCGCATTAGTCTGTCAGCTTACGGAAGGAAGGACGATGATAACAGCAATTGCAAGTCTTACAATTTTGGGCGCGATACTGGGGCTTATTCTGGGTGTGGCGGCGCGGGTGTTCAGAGTTGAGGGTAATGCGCTGGTCGCCGAGCTGACGGACATACTGCCAGGATCCCAGTGCGGTCAGTGCGGCTTCCCCGGCTGTTCGGGCGCCGCCCAGGCCCTGGCTGAAGGTCATGCACCTGTCACCTTGTGTCCGCCCGGTGGCCGTGCCGTGGCGCTGGCGCTGGCCGCGAAACTCGGGGTGGAGGCTGATGTCAGCGGCGTGCAGGATGCACGCCCCATGATCGCCGAAGTTCGCGAGGAATTGTGCATAGGCTGTACACGTTGCTTCAAGGTTTGTCCTACCGACGCCATCATGGGTGCGGCTCAACAGATTCATAGCGTATTTCGCGAAGCGTGTACCGCCTGCGGGAAATGTGAGGCCGTCTGCCCGACCGAATCGATCACACTTCAACCCGTGCAGCTCACGCTACACGCCTGGTATTGGCATAAACCTGTGACTCAGACAACCATTGCCGCGTGAAAACCCTATGAAACTATTTAAATTGCGTGGCGGCGTACATCCGCAGGGCTGGAAAGAGTTGGCCTCAGAGCGTGAAATTCGCATTTTGCCGCTCCCCGAACGCCTGTTTGTCCCTTTGCAACAACACGTGGGCGCACCCGCTCAACCGCTGGTCAGAGTGGGAGAACATGTGCTCAAGGGACAGCTGATCGCAGCCAGTCAGGGGTTTATTTCAGCGGCCGTACACTCGCCGACTTCCGGGCGAATTAGCGCGATTGGCGACTATGCCGCCGCGCATCCGTCCGGGCTGACGGCGCCCACCGTGACGATCGCCTCGGACGGGGATGACCGCTGGCTGGACACAGATGTGCCCGCCGATCCTTTTTTGCTTACACCGGAAGACATCGCAGCCCGGGTGGGCAAAGCCGGTATCGTGGGGCTGGGAGGCGCCACTTTTCCGTCTGCGGTAAAACTTAATTTGTCCCGCAAGAATAATGTGCACACCCTGATCATCAACGGGGGGGAGTGCGAGCCTTATATCACCTGCGACGACAGGCTGATGCGCGAGCATGCGAGCAATATTATCGAGGGGGTGCGACTGATACGGCATGCGGTGGGGGCAGTTAACGTCATGGTCGGCATCGAGGAAAACAAGCCTGCGGCCTTATTCGCCATGCAAACAGCCGCAGCAGGCACGGAAGTTAAGGTGATCGCCGTCCCGGCCATGTACCCGATGGGCTGGGACAAGCAGATGATTCGGGCGCTGACCGGACGTGAAGTGCCGGCCGACGGGCGTTCTGCCGACATCGGTGTGCTGGTGCATAACGTGGCAACCGCGTTCGCGGTACGGGATGCGGTTCGTTTTGGCCGACCGCTGGTGTCGCGACTGGTCACTGTCAGCGGCGGCGCTGTCGCAGAACCCGGGAATCTGATGGTTCCTGTCGGCACCCTGGTCGAGACCCTGTTCGGGTATTGCGGAGGATTTAGCAGTAAACCGGCGCGCCTGGTGCTGGGTGGGCCGATGATGGGAATGGAGCTGTCGACCATCAACGTGCCGGTGGTCAAGGGGACAAGCGGCGTACTGGCACTGACTAAGGGTGAGATCGGCCGCGAACAGGCTTCGCCCTGCATCCGTTGTTCCAGTTGCATACGGGCCTGTCCGGTGGGGCTGCTGCCGCTACAGATGGCCGCACACATCCGCGCCGGAGATTCTGCCGGTGCCGTCTCGCAAGGGCTGAAGGATTGTATCGCATGCGGCTGCTGTTCCTTTGTCTGTCCGTCGCATATTCCGCTGGTGCATTATTTTAATTTCGCCAAAGGCGAATTGATGGAACAAGAGCGCGGCAAGCTCAAGCAGGAGGCCACCAAAAAACTGGCGGACGAACGTATTGCGCGGATACAGCGCATCGAACAGGAACGCCAGGCCGCAGCAGCAAAACGCAAGGCGGCGCGCGAGGCCCGCGAACTTGCCGCAAAAGCGGGGACTGTATGAGTTACAACTATCCAACAATAATCACATTCCTTCCCCCGCTCAGGGGGGAAGGTCAGGATGGGGGTAAAAGTGTGGCTCAACGCTTCTACCCTCTCCCTGGCCCTCTCCCTGCAAGGGAGAGGGGATTTAATTTCTGTAGCGCATAAAGGATTTTTATCATGAACCCTATCGCACATTCCCCCCACGCCCATGCGCCCATTTCGGTTGGCCGGGTAATGGCGCTGGTGATGCTGGCACTCACGCCTGCCACCTTATCCGGTTTCTGGTTGTACGGCTGGCCGGCGGTCAATCTCTGGGCGGTCTCCTTACTGGCCGCCCTGCTGGGCGAAGCGCTGGTACTGAGATTGCAACAGCGCGAAATCAAACCTGTGCTAATGGATGGTTCCGGAATATTGACCGCGTGGCTGCTGGTTCTGTCCCTGCCGCCCTGGGCGCCCTGGTGGATTGCCGTGCTGGGCAGTCTGTTTGCCGTCATCATTTCCAAACAACTGTACGGAGGACTGGGGCAAAACCCGTTCAATCCGGCCATGGCCGCGCGCGTGATGCTGCTGATTTCGTTCCCCGTGGAAATGACCACATGGACGGCGCCCCAGGCTTTTGCCCGTGCGCCCGGATGGCTGGAGAGTCTGTCGATCACTTTTTCAGGCGCTCAAGTGGACGCGATCGCAAGCGCCTCCCTGCTGGGGCACGTCAAGACAGAATTCACGCGCGGGATAGAGTGGCAGCAGGCGATGTCAGGCTACCACGCACCCGCGCTCTGGGGGGGCGGGGCTGGCAGTATGGGGGAGACGGCGGCCTTGTTTTTGTTAGTCGGCGGACTCTTCTTGATCTACAAGCGCGTCATTACCTGGCATGCGCCCGCCGCGATGCTGGCAGGTGTCGTGGTGCCGGCCATGATTTTCAGCGCCATCAATCCGGCGCATTTCGCAGGCCCGCTGTATCACCTGTTGTCGGGCGGCCTGATGCTGGGGGCGTTTTTCATCATCACGGATCCTGTGACATCGCCCAACACCGGTACCGGGCAATTTATTTTCGGGCTGGGCTGCGGGCTGCTGACCTGGATCATCCGAACCTGGGGCGGGTATCCTGAAGGCGTCGCATTTGCCGTCATGCTGATGAATGCCGCCACACCCATCATCGACCATTATGTGAAGCCGCGCATCTACGGTCGCAATCGCCGGGGCGTATCCCTGGAACCTGTCAAAAAGGAGTCGTGAGATGGATTTTGAACAACTACGCGGCAAATTATATTATCAGGTGTTGTTACTGGGCGGCGTTGCACTGGTGACGACCGCCGCCCTGGCCTTTGCCGACAAATCGACATCAGTCGACATTGCAGCCGCCCAGGCTCGGGACATGCAGCAATCGCTGACGCAAGTTTTGCCAGGTCGCTATGACAACGATTTGCTCAAAGACACCGTGCTGCTGGCGACTCAATCTGAAGAGGTCACGGTGTACCGCGCGCGCAGGGTCGGACGGGTGGAGGCGGTGGTGTTTAAAGTCAGCGGCCCGGGGTATGCAGGTCCGATAGACTGCATGATGGGCATCGACAGAGGCGGACATATCACCGGTGTGCGCGTGATCAAACACAAGGAAACCCCGGGATTGGGCGACAAGATCGAGCCTGCCAAGGGGCGCTGGATCTACGATTTTGAGGACAAGAGTCTGGGCAATCCGTCGGCGGATAAATGGTATGTCAAAAAGGATGGCGGCGTGTTCGACCAGTTTGCGGGCGCCACCATCACGCCGCGCGGCGTGGTCAGGGCCGTCAAGGGCGGGCTGGATTTTTTTGAAAAGAACAGGGTACAACTGCTCGATGAAACAGTGGTAAAAGGAGGCAAGTCATGAGCAATCTCTACGCCCGCATCACGCGCGACAGCCTGTGGAGCAACAACATTGTTTTTGCACAGACGCTGGGGCTTTGTCCGACCATGGCCGTGACCAGCACCGCCACTAACGGTCTGGGGATGGGGCTGGCGACCACCGCCGTGCTGGTTGCCTCCAATATGCTCATTTCATCCATCCGTCATGCCGTCAGCGACGAAGTGCGCATCCCTGTGTATATCGTGATCATCGCCACGCTGGTGACGCTGGTGGATGTGAGTATCAATGCCTGGGCGCATGACCTTTATAAAGTGCTCGGGCTGTATATCGCGCTGATCGTGGCCAACTGCGCCGTATTGGGGCGCGCCGAGGCATTTGCCGCCAGGAATCCTGTCCTGCCCTCCGGTATGGATGGACTGATGATGGGGCTGGGATTTACTTTTGCATTGACCGCAATCGGCCTGGTGCGCGAAATACTCGGCACAGGCACCTTGTTCGCCGACGCGCACCTGCTGCTGGGACCTGCGTTTTCCTTTATGGAATTCAAACTCATCCCCGACTATAAGGGATTTTTGTTGATGATTTTGCCACCCGGCGGGTTTTTGGCGGTGGGGTTTTTAATCGCCGCAAAGCGGATCATCGACCGCCCCCGCGCATCGGTGGCCGAGTCTGTACAAGTTGCCGCACCAATCATCCGTTAAGGGGAACCTCATGCAAGTTGGCATCGCCTATTCTGAACCCGCGCAACAACTCTGGCTGCGCATTGAAGTGCCGGAAGATTGTACCGTACAGACGGCCATTGAGCAGTCCGGCATTTTACGCAAGTTCCCGGAAATAGATCTTACAACGTATCAGGTGGGTATCTTTGGCAAAGTAACCGGCCTGGACGGATCGCTAAAACAGGGCGACCGGGTGGAGATTTACCGGGGAATCACCGCAGACCCTGCCACTGTCCCCCGGCGAAAAATGGCCGATGATGACGACGATGATGATTGAACACTTGTCCGCGCATTCCCCTTGCCAGGTGAATTCCACACCAGCCTTGCGCCAGCAGAGGGTCAAGCGGACAAGTGTTCACTTATTCCTGACCTACCCCGGATGCTGAATCTGCTCGGGGTCGTCTCAGAAAACGGAATTTAAAGTACGCTAAGGATTGGTGGAGGCCGGAATCCAGCGGTATAGGGTCGGCACGGACACGCCAAGGTTGTGGGCTACGTCGCAAGGCGGCACACCGTTGGCCAGCAGCTTCTTGGCTGACTCGATCTTACTATCGGTCATTTTCCGTTTGCGGCCACCCGTACGGCCAAGTTTGCGGGCGACATTTAGCCCTGCGCGAGTGCGTTCCACCATCAGTTCCCGCTCCATCTCGGCCAGGCTGGCCATGACGTGGAAGAAGAACCGACCAGATGGCGTGCCGGTATCGATAGCGTCGGTCAGGCTCTTGAACTGGACGCCCTGCTTGTGCAGCTCGCCGACCAGATCGACCAAGTTTTTGACGCTACGCCCCAAGCGATCCAGCTTCCACACAACCAGAGTGTCGCCCTCGCGCAGCATCTCCTGCGCTTTACCTAAGCCGGGACGATCATTCCGCGTACCGCTCACCTTGTCCTCAAAGACCTTCTGGCACCCTGCCCTGGTCAAGGCTTCCCGCTGCAACTCAAGGTTTTGATCTTGCGTCGAGACACGTGCATAGCCGATCAACATGTGAGGTCTTTGTCGTCGGCATCTTGGCGCACATCGGGAAGTTGCTTCAACAAATCAGGCAGCGCTGCCTGCACCGTCTCCCACACCACTTCAAGATTGATGTCGAAGTAGCCGTGGGCGATGCGATTGCGCATCCCACGCATGCTGCGCCACGGCACTTCGTGGTGCGCCTGGATGAATTCGGCGTAGCCGTCCATTACCTTCGTCGCCGCCTCACCAATGATGATGAGGCTCATGATAACGGCCTGCTGGGTGCGCTTGTCCTCAAGAAAGTCGGCTTTACTCAAACCGTCAACGAAGCTGCACGCATCCGTTGCGGCCTGCTGCATGTGGTCGAGATAGTCGGGAAGGCGGTTTTCGTTCATACCGGCTGCGCCTCCGCGAGCACCTTAGCGCGGAACTTCGGCGGCAGGTCGGCAGGAGTCAGCAGATCGACGTGAACGCCAAGTATGGACTCCAGTTCGACTTGCAATCCGCCCAAGTCAAACAGCGTAGCACCGGGTAACGCATCGACCAGTAGATCGAGGTCGCTGCCGTCCTGGTCGGTGCCGTGGAGCACCGAGCCGAAGATGCGCGGGTTCATCGTGCGAAAGCGGCTCGCCGCTTCACGGACGGCACTTCGCTTGAGGTCAAGCACGAGTGAGGGTCGCATGGGCATCCTTTCTTATCGAAACTCGTTGTAATAGTAAGGGATCGAGAATAGCATTTCAAGAACCATTTTCGAGAATCGCAGCGCCTTGATTTCGCGTGTCACGTTGGTGGCCCTGTGTAGACTCTCAAAATCCCTCGTTTTCAAGAATAAGGAGTCTGCATGCCGCCGAGACTTGGGCGACACCATGCTGTTCATCCCCAAGGGCGATACCGCTTATGACGCGCTCAAGCCGATGATTAGCAGTGACCGGCTGAATATCCAGCAGATACGTGCTCATTGGAATGAAATTTTGCGGCTGGCCACCTCAATCAAGCAGGGTACGGTGACGGCTATAGTGGATCCCAGTTTTCAGACAATGACACAGATGGTAGCCTGCGGTAACCAAAGGAGCAGGTGATGAGTGAAAGCAAGCGCAAGAATTTTACGGGTGAGTTCAAGGCGAAGGTGGCACTTGAAGCGATCCGTGGCACCAAGACGGTAAATGATATTGGTCAGGAATTTGGCGTGCATCCCTCACAAGTAGGTTTGTGGAAACGGGAATTGCAAGATCAGGCATCCAGCCTGTTTGATGTCAAACGCGGCCCCAAACCTGCCGATCCGTCTGCCAGTCCGGAGCGCTTGTATTCTGAGATCGGGCGACTAAAAATGGAACTGGACTGGCTCAAAAAAAGTCTGGGATCTGCCTTTAGAGGAACGCAGGACGTGGGTTGGCACTGTAGAACCATTGGCGCTAACGCGACAGTGCGAACTTGCGGGTGTTAATCGTTCGACGGTCTACGCGCCGCACGAGGCGCCCAGGCCGGATGAACAGAAATTGGCGTTGTTGGCACTAATCGACGTTGAGTACACGAGCCGTCCGTTCTACGGCAGTCGCAAGACTGCTGGTTTATTTGCGGGGTTTGGGCTATGTAATCAATCGCAAGCGTGTACAGAGGTTGATGCGGCTATTGGGCTTGACCTCTATGGCGCCAGGGCCCAATACCAGTCGCCCGCATCCGGAGCACAAGGTTTATCCGTACCTGCTGCGGGGCGTGGTAGTCACCCGACCCAATCAGGTATGGAGTACGGATATCACGTATATCCGGCTGCCGCGAGGGTTTGTGTACCTGGTGGCAGTAATCGACTGGTATTCTCGTCGCGTGTTGTCATGGCGGTTGTCGAACACGATGGATAGCGGATTTTGTGTGGATTGTCGTGCAGGCGGCATTACAGAATTTTGGCACGCCTGAGATATTCAATACGGATCAGGGCAGCCAGTTTACCAGCGAGGCATTTACTGGTGTGTTATTGAAAAAAGATATTGCAATCAGTATGGATGGACGTGGCCGGGCTCTGGATAACATCTTTGTGGAACGGCTCTGGCGCAGCGTCAAATATAAAGATGTGTATCTGAAAGGATATGCCACGCTGCCGGAGTTGCTGTTTGGGTTGACGAATTATTTTGCTTTTTACAACATGGAAAGAACGCACCAATCGCTGGACTATTACACGCCAGATCAGGTCTATCGTACGGCCAGCGGCGGCGGAGCCAGAATTGTGGACAGGTTCAATACGACAGCAAAAACGCTTTCAGAAATAGAAACACGGGGCAGCGCCGTCCAGCTGCATGAGAAAGGCGACCATCTTAAACTCGACACTGTCTTGACTGAGGGATCCACAATATCTTTTTTTCGAGTATCAGCACGCGCCCTCCTTCCGCTGTACTGACAGAGATCAGCGCATTGATCATGCCCGCAATTTTTTCGCCATCGCGTACCACGAACAATCGGCCCAGCACCGAGTTCTCCAGAATCAGCCGCATACCGCGCAATTGCTTGTCTCGCTCGGGAAAAAAATCGCTCTCCAGAGTGAAAAGTTCGGCGAGCAAGCAGGCCAGTTGCGGCAGATCTTCGGCAGTAACAAAATCGATATTCATATCATCCGTAGGTCGGACTTCAGTCCGACGCACCTTGTCGGGATAAATCCCGACCTACATTAAAGCCACGCTTTTGACCTGCGCGAACACCTCCATGTCGGCAGCAAGACCCAGCAAATCGCGCGAGCGGCGCGTAATGCGCGAGAGCAACACCGGCGAGTCACCTGCCATCATTTTCACCAGTACTTTATCTGAGGCTTCGTCGCGAATCTCGACAATGCGTGCCGCTAAAATATTGGTGATGCTCGTGCTCTGCGGCATGATCTTTGCGATACTCACATCGCGCGCCAGCACGCGGGCGCGCACCCGTGAGCCTGTCGGCTGATTCACATATCCGACCCAAAGACTGCCGCCTGAAAAATCGACCCGCGTTAAACGGTATGTCTCGTCTTGTTCTGCCACGACCGCGTCGATCACCACACCTGCATCATCGAAGTGCGCGAATGGCAGATCGAGGCGCGCCAGGGTTTCGTGCAGCTCGCCGCTGGCAATAACGCGCCCTTTTTCCAGCAACACCAGATGATCGGCCAGTCTGGCCACTTCATCGAGTGCATGGCTGACATAAATCACGGGGATAGAAAGTTCGCGATGCAATCTTTCCAGATAAGGAAGAATCTCTTGACGGCTGCGACTATCGAGCGCGGACAGCGGTTCGTCCATCAGCAGAATGCGCGGGCTGGTAAGCAGCGCGCGGCCGATGGCAACGCGCTGACGCTCGCCGCCGGAAAGACCTGCCACATCATCACGCTCAATGAGATGACTCAAACCCAGCCATTCCACCACTTGCACCAACTGGACACGGCGTTCGGCAGGCTTGATGCGCTTGTAGCCGTATTCCAGATTGGCGCGCACCGACAGATGCGGGAACAGACTCGCCTCCTGAAACACGTAGCCCAGCGGGCGTTGGTGAACCGGCACGAAGGCCTTATCGTCCTGCCACACTTCACCGTTTACATGCAGCGAACCGGAGGCGCGCTCAAGGCCTGCGATACAACGCAGCAAGGTCGTCTTGCCGGAACCGGAAGGACCGAACAAGGCGGTGACGCCTAAAGCGGGGAGTTTTGTATCGAGTTCCAGCGTAAAATCGGGGCGCTCAAGTTTGAAACGTACCTGGATCATTTTTGCCGACCGGTGGGATTAAGGGTATAGAGCAGCAGCAGCACGACGAACGAAAACAGCACCATGCCGCCCGCCAGCCAATGCGCGGGGGCATATTCCATCGCCTCGACGTGATTGTAGATCGCAACTGACAGCACGCGTGTTTCGCCCGGTATATTACCGCCCAGCATTAACACCACGCCGAACTCGCCGACCGTGTGCGCGAAGGCCAGGATGATCGCAGTCAGAAATCCGGGACGCGCCAGCGGCAACGCCACGCTTGTAAAACGATCCCACGCACCGGCTCTCAGGGTCGCCGCCACTTCCAGCGGACGACGTCCGATGGCCTCGAACGCATTCTGGATCGGCTGCACGGCGAACGGCATCGAGAACAGCACCGAACCGATGACCAGCCCCGTAAAAGTAAACGGCAACACACCCAGATGCAAGGCGCGGGTCAACGCCCCCACTGCGCCATGCGGCCCCATCAGCAAAAGCAGATAAAAGCCCAGCACCGTGGGCGGCATCACCAGCGGCAAAGCCACCAGCGCCGACACAATGCCCTTATACCACTTGCGACTGGTCGCCAGCCACCAGGCCAAGGGGGTTGCGATCAGCAACAGCAGTATCGTGGTGATGCCTGCCAGCTTAAACGTGAGCCAGACGGATTGCAGATCGTTGGGATCCATAGTTTGCACTGCGTTCTTACTCCAAGCTCCAACCCCCATCCTAACCTTCCCCCTGAAATGGGGAAGGAACCGTATCCCCTCCCCCTTTCAGGGGGAGGGCCAGGAAGGGGGTGAATTTCAAATACACACAAATTTCAATTCTTAACTGAAGCAACCATCAGGGCAACTCGTAGCCGTAACTGCGGATGATCGCCGATGATTTTTCGCCCTTCAAAAAAGCCAGGAAAGCACGGGCTGCGACAGGATCTTTCGCAGCCGACAACAGCACCGCCCCCTGACGGATCGGACGATACAGATTTGTCGGCACAAGCCACCACGAACCCTCATTGATCTTGCCCTCTTTGGTGACTTGCGACAAGGCGACAAAGGCCAGTTCGGCATTTCCCGTTGCGGCGAACTGGTAGGCCTGAGTGATGCTCTCCCCCGTCACTAAGCGACTTTGCACTTTGTCCCACAAACCCATAGCTTCCAGCGTTTCTTTTGCCGCGAGGCCGTAAGGCGCGAGTTTTGGATCGGCATAAGCCAGTTTATTGTAACTGCCTTTGCGCAATATATTCGCATCGACTAACCCAGGCTTTGCACTCCACAGTACCAGCTTGCCGACTGCATAGACGCGTTCTGTACCGCTGACAGCCAGCCCTTCTTTCTCCAGAAGTTTGGGATATTTCTCGTCGGCGGCCAGGAACACATCAAACGGCGCGCCGTTCTGTATCTGCGAATAGAACTTGCCGCTGGAACCGAAGGAAAGTTTGACCGTATGCCCGCTCTCTTTGCTGAAAAGCGTCGCAATCTGCTGCACTGGAGCGGTGAAATTGGCTGCCACCGCAACGCGCACTTCACCCGCCTGAACCTGCGAACTCATCAGACCGAACAATACCGCAGCCACGCGCAATATGGAAATACACATTTTCAAGCCCTCAGCGGAATAGTTGCCATGATAACAAGCAAGAAGGAGGCCATGAGATTATCCGTAGTGCATATTGACCAAGGACATCGGAATGAATGCAAAAACGAGCAGATTGCCCCTACTCTTCATCCACACACGCCAGCACGACGCCGATGGCGTGCAGCGGATCGCAGGTCAGGCTCAGACAGTGTTCGCCGCCACCCAGCAAATACAGATTGAATCGTTCGCGCTGTAAAGCGGGCGGCATCCGGGCTGGCATGTCGTCGTCGCTGCATAAGGTGAAACGCAGATCCGGCCAGGCCTGTTTCAAGGAGGACAAAGAGTCTTCGTTCAACTCAACCATTGCAGCAACAGTATTGGCGATTTTATACAGCGTTTCAGGGATGATCATGATCCAGCCTCAGTCTTGTTCCGCGTCGGCAAACCTGCTCAGCGATCGAGCTTCCACGCCGAGTATCTTTGCCAGCCAGGGCGGAGGCGCGGTGAGCACGGCTTGCAGCCGCTGCAAGGTGGCACGCGCCTGGCCACCATCCGGCATCTTGACCGGATGCACATTGGCTCGCACCGCTTTCGCCGCTGCCGGACCGCCGATGGATTGTACGTAGACAATCTGGCAATCCTGGATCAATTCGGCTCGCGCAACGTTTTTGTCGTCGGCATCATCGGTTAACAGCGTGGAACGCACCTCGATCAGCCTGATCTCATCGGGTCCTACCTGATAAATCAAAAAGCGCGGGCAGGAACCGAAGTGTCCGTCCAGATTCTCATCGCTGTTGGACGCGACCGCCACGCGCAGACTGCCCGGCATGTCGCCATCAACATAGCCTTCAATAGTCGGCAATGCGGCGGAATCGGCAGATTCGCCCCAGAACTGGCGCACAGCCAGCTTGAGGGTGGCCTCATCCACATCCGGCTCGACCGTCTCTTCGCCCGTCAGCATCAGCTTGAGATCGGCCACCGTCACCGTGGCTAACTTGTCTTCGGTGATGGGCAGCCCCAGGTGTTCGCCGAGTTTTGCGAGCAGGCCACCCATATTCACCTCAGGCAAGGTGCGGGCAGCCAGCGCGATGCGCAGTGCAGCGGGTTTGGTGATAATGCCGTTAGTCATGGTGTTACCTTTTTGGTGAAGGGGGACGAGTGAAGTGAGAAGGGAGAAGGACGGGATGCGCAGTTTTCCCCTTCCCTCTTCTCCCTTAACCCTTCTCCTTTTTTACGCTGCGATTTGTGTGATGCAACCCTTGATCGGGCATACCTTTACACACTGAGGCTTGTCATACTCACCCACGCATTCTGTACAGGAATCCGCAGTGATTTTGGTGATGCCTTTTCGGGTTTTAATCGAATCGGTAGGACATTCAGGTTCGCAATCACCACATGAAGTACACAGATTTGGATCAATTTTCATAGCCATGATGTTCTCCTATATATATGGGAAGGGGAAAGTAAAAAGGGTGAAGGGTGAAAACCTGCCGCTGTTGCCCTTATCTCTTCCCCCTTCTCTCTTCTCAGATTTCCCTTCTCCCTTTACCCTTCCTGACTTTTACTCTGCCGCATCCAGGCGCCGGGCGCGCAATGAAATCGGCAACTTTGCAGGTGCTGCCTGCGGTTCGATGTAATAACTGCCGCCGTTATTGAGCCTGATCTCGCCACCCCATTTTTCCGGGGTGTCAAACTCCATCGAAACGATGGCGTCTTCAAGATCACGCTTGGGCAGATAAAACACGTAGTCGCCTCTGGCGCCGCGCTGAATCATGATATTTGCCATTTGAAACTCCTGGATAGTGGTTAGTGGAAAGTAGAAAGTGGGGGGCTGCGGTTTTCCCACTTACCACTCCCCACTCTCCAGTCCCTATCTGACTAAGTCGTGGTTGTAGTCCGTGGTTCCCATGCCGCGAGTCTCTTCATCCAGACGTTCCAGCACTGAATTAACCAGCGTAGTGAGCACTTGCATCGCACCTTCATAACCTAACGTCGTCGCACGATGCAGGTGATGACGATCGAAGATCGGGAAGCCGATGCGAATCAATGGCACTTCGAACTCTTTTCCCTTATGCAGGGTATCGCGCTGGATGAACTTGCCATAAGAGTTACCGATCATGAAATCAGGCTTCTCGGTGAACATCAGCGAACGGAAATGCCACAAGTCAGCGCCCGGATACAGCTTGGCGTCACGGCCATATGGTGTTTCGTCCATCACTGCGCGCATCGCCTTGTTCCACTTCTTGCTGCCGTTGTTGCACAGGATGTGAGTAGGTTCAGCGCCCAGTTCGGTGAGGAACTTGGCCATACCCATCACAAAGTCAGGATCGCCGTACAGACCGAACTTCTTGCCGTGCAGCCAGGTATGGCTGTCGGTAATCATGTCTACCAGACGACCGCGTTCCAAAACCAGTGACGCCGGGATGGGTTTGCCTGTGACTTCGGCCACTTTCATCAGCCATTCGTCTGTCCATTCCAGACCCATCGGAATGTTCAGCTTCGGCACTTCATGATTCCATGTACCTTCGACTAACTTTTTAGTCTTTTCCAGCTGCATGGGTTGCAACAGGAAGGTGTTATGAGCATTAGGCGCATCCTTCACTTCATCTTGCGTGGTGCCGCCCGCATACATGCGGAACTTGCCGTCAGCCGGAGTATCGAGCACTTCGGCAGGATCAGAGAGCATGGTGTGAGCCACGCCCATCTCATCGAGCATGCGATGGATGACACGGTAATTGCCCAGATAAGTCTCAAAACCCGGAACGATATTGATCTTGCCGTTCTGGCCGGGCGCCTTGCCTTCCATGGTGTTCAGCGTGAAATAACGCATCACGCCTTCGAACATATTGTCCCAGCCTGTCACGTGCGATCCCACAAAAGACGGGGTGTGAGCGTAAGGAGTCGGGAAATCATCCGGGATATTGCCGGCCTTCTTGGTGTTCAGGATGAACGCATTCAAATCGTCCCCGATCACTTCTGCCATGCAGGTGGTGGAGACTGCGATCATGTCAGGCTTGTACAAGGCCTTGGCATTTTCCAGACCGTCGATCATGTTCTTCTGGCCGCCAAACACCGCCGCATCTTCGGTCATGGAATCTGACACGCAGGCGACAGGCTCGCGGAAATGGCGGTTGAAGTAGGTGCGGAAGTAGGCTACGCAACCCTGTGAGCCGTGCACATAAGGCAGGGTTTTTTCGAAGCCCAACGCGCACAGTACCGCACCCAGTGGCTGGCATGCCTTGGCCGGATTGACCGTCAAAGCCTCGCGCTTGAAGTTCAGGTCGCGGTATTCGGCCGTAGTCGTCCAGGTAAAAGTGTCCTGAACCACATCCTTGCCATGACGCTCTTCGAACTGGTCCTGCTTATTACCCAGGGATTCCTTGTATTCGTCCTGACGGAACAGTGGATAACAAGGTTTGATATCGTCAACTTTTTGCATGCTTATCTCCTTAGCTGCACCGCTCATCTGCGGATGCCGGCATAGATTGATGTTGGATGGCGGTGTTTTGCGCGCCACCTGACTTTATCTCCATCCCCTCCCCCTTGCAGGGGGAGGGTTAGGGAGTGGGTAGAAATTACTGTCCTACCCCCATCCCAGCCTTCCCCCTTACCAGGGGAAGGACAGAGTTTTAATTACGCTGCCTTCTGTTCAGTTTCAGGCGCTACCGGCTTCAACCACGGCGGCGTCATCTTGCTCCAGCACGGATTATTGATGGTCATATCCATATCGCGGGCGAAGATGGCAAAGCCGTCATAACCGTGGTACGGGCCTGAATAATCCCAGGAGTGCATCTGACGGAACGGCACACCCATCTTCTGGAAGATGAATTTTTCCTTGATACCGGAACCGACCAGATCAGGCTTGACGCGTTTGACGAACTCTTCGAATTCGAAGCCGGTCACGTCGTCGTAAATCAAGGTGGCATTGCCCATGTCCTTGATGGTGCGGTCGTAATCGTCGTTGTGACCAAACTCATAGCCGGTACCAACAACTTCCATGCCCAGATCTTCATAAGCGCCGATCACGTGACGCGGGCGCAAACCGCCTACGTACAGCATGACGCGCTTGCCTTGCAGGCGCGGTTTGTACTTGGCAATCACTTCATCCATCATCGCCTGATACTTAGCGATCACGCGCTCTGCGCCTTCCTTGATCTTGTCGTCGAAGTGTGCCGCGATAGCGCGCAACGATTCGGCAACCTTGGTAGGGCCGAAGAAGTTGTATTCCATCCAGGGAATGCTGTACTTTTCTTCCATGTGGCGCGCGATGTAGTTCATCGAACGGTAGCAATGGATCAGATTCAGCTTCGCGTTAGGTGTCATTTCCATTTCAGCGATGGTGCCGTCGCCTGACCACTGTGCAATCACGCGCAGACCCATTTCTTCGAGCAGAATCCGTGAAGACCAGGCGTCCCCTCCGATGTTGTAATCGCCGATAACGGCCACATCGTAAGGTGTGCTGGCGAATTCCTGCGTGTCGCGACGCGGCAACACCCAGTCACGAATCGCATCGTTGGCGATATGGTGACCCAGAGACTGAGACACGCCACGGAAACCTTCGCAACGCACCGGCACGATAGGCTTGTTGATTTCCTTGGCTGTTTTCTTTGCGACCGCTTCGATATCGTCACCGATCAGACCGATCGGGCACTCGGATTGAATCGAGATACCCTTGTTCAACGGGAACAAGGATTCGATCTCGAGCATGACTTTGGCCAGCTTCTTGTCGCCGCCAAATACGATGTCTTTTTCCTGGAAGTCGGAAGTAAAGTTCATCGTACCGAAGGTATTGATCCCTGTCGTACCGACGTAATAGTTACGGCGACCTGCGCGGGAATATTGTCCACAGCCGACCGGGCCGTGGGAAATGTGGATCATGTCCTTGATCGGGCCCCACACCACACCCTTGGAACCGGCGTAAGCGCAACCACGAATGGTCATCACACCCGGCAACGATTTGCGGTTGGAGGTGATACATTTTTTTGATTGTTCGATGGACTGATCGTTAACTGCAAGATGCTTTGCACGATCTTTCCTGGCTTTTTCCGGGTAAACTTCCAGCACTTCCTGAATCAGCGCCTCGGTTTCTTCGCGTGTTAATGCAGACATTCCGTTCTCCTTTAATGACCCACCCATATGTGGAGTCCATCAGGGTTGATTTCGCAGGTCGGGACCCGACACCGTTACGGTGTCGGGTCCCGACCTACAGCTTTAATCAGGCTGCGAGTTCAGCGGCCTTCTTGCCGATGATGGATTCATCTTCGACTTCCATGATGCCAAATTCCATCAGCAGTTCTTCGAGCTCGTCCATGGTGATCGGAGTTGGGATAACAAAATTCTTGTTATTCACAATCTTGCTCGCCAGTTGACGATACTCATCAGCCTGCGGGTTGGTAGGATCGTATTCAATCACGGTCATACGGCGGATCTCAGCGTGCTGCACCGAGTTGGCGCGCGGAATGAAGTGAATCATTTGCGTACCCATCTTTTGGGCCAGTGCGATGATCAGTTCATCTTCACGGTCAGTTTGACGGCTGTTGCAGATCAGGCCTGCCAGACGCACGCTGCCGGAATTCGCATATTTCACGATACCCTTGGCGATATTGTTAGCAGCGTACATCGCCATCATTTCGCCGGAGCAAACGATGTAGATTTCCTGCGCTTTGTTTTCACGAATAGGCATCGCGAAACCACCGCACACCACGTCACCTAACACGTCGTAGAATACGAAGTCGAGCTCGTCGTCATATGCGCCTTCTTCTTCGAGGAAGTTGATGGCAGTGATCACACCGCGACCAGCGCAACCAACGCCAGGCTCAGGACCACCGGACTCAACGCACTTGATGCCGCCGTAACCTACCGACAGAACGTCTTCGAGTTCGAGATCCTCGACGCTACCGGCTTCAGCAGCCAGTTCCATTACGGAGTTTTGTGCCTTGGAATGCAGAATCAAACGAGTTGAGTCAGCCTTCGGATCGCAGCCGACGATCATTACTTTCTTGCCGGATTCAGCAAGAGCCGCTACGAGGTTTTGAGTGGTAGTCGATTTACCGATACCGCCTTTACCATAAATTGCGCATTGACGCAGAGCCATGTTAGTCTCCCAAGAGTTTCAAAAGTTAAGACGCGATTTAAAGTATTTCGCTCTCACCCCTGATATCGCAATCTTTGTGCCAGCCCCGCACGATCCGCCTAAGCAATTGAAATGAATGAAATAGTTAACATTGATACAAGTGAGTTGGCAGGTTCAGGACACGACAAATCCATGGATTTTGTAGGGCTAACTACAACACTGCCGCGCAATGCGCGTCTGATGATCAATCGCTGTAATCTGCCCGCCGACATCCTGGGCAGCCTCACCTACCAGAAACATCCGGTGCCGCTGGTAATAGACGGGGTAACCCCGTTTCATCACGGATTATTTACGTTGCTCAACCGGATTGACCATGCAGACGAACGCGCGCAGGCGTTCATGCAGCACATGAAGGCGGTATACAGCTTGAACTGCCCGGAAGAAGCAGGGCTGTCGTCCGGCAGCAAACACCGCCGCGCCAGAGCCGATTACCTGAAGATGGTGCGCGGCTGGTCTTTCGATTCCGGCAGCCGGGAAGCCGCCGTTTTAAAGGGCTGGGTGGAGTCTCGCTTCGGCTTGCTGCAACGCCATCATCAAAGTCCGATCAAGGATCCGTCCGACGAGGGTTATCGCAATTATCTGGAAATGCGCTCAGCGGGACTTTATGGCACCAATGCGCTGGAATCGCAGCTCGACCTGCTCTACAGCTTTTGTCAGTACGAGCTGGCGAGGCTACACCCGGCTGAATCCCATTTAACCCTGTATCGGGGCGTCAATCGCGTCGATGAGCACGAGACCCTGGCCCGACTGGACGGCAAGCGCCGCGTGGTGCTGCTCAACAGCTTGAGTTCCTTCACCGAAAACCGCGAGCGCGCCGACGAGTTCGGCGACTATCTGCTCACCGCAAGTGTGCCAATCGCCAAAATCTTCTGCTATACGAGATTACTGCCGGGGATGTTGCAAGGAGAGGACGAATACACCGTCATCGGCGGATTATATGAAGTCGAGGTTGCGGCGTGGTAATTTAAAGACAGTTTACTGTTTGAAGTTTACGGTTTACGGGTGGCAGGTAGCGGATTGCGGAGAGCGATTCTTGCAGCCGACATCCAGGAATATCGACACTGCCGTCGTTGGCGACGGGCAGCTACCCGGGAAGAAACTCAGCGAGATGAAGTTCTCCAGACGAGACCAGCAGCAACTCACAGGATATTCGAATCACGAACACCCGTTTCCGACTCTTCCTTCGTGAGGTTAAAGTAACGTCTTATACTTGAGCGTGGAGTTGCCCATGAGAAACTATCGTCGGACAATATGTTCTCTACTTCAGAAATAACGTCGTATTCAATGAAACCGAACTCACGCACACGGGTAACTTTGACATGAATGCAGCACACAGTACGCATCTTCGAGTTAACGGCAATGGGGCGAAGCGCAAGATTCATTCCAAGTTCGTCTCGAACGCTCGGAAACATGATGCCATCAGTTTCTGGCTCGCGATAGATCATTGATGCGATTGAGCGGCTGTGAATGTACTCATTTTCATCCGCATTCGCTTCCGCTAATAATCCAGACAAGAATGCATCAACATACAAAATCCGCATGCCCTCTCGTGGACTCTTACTATTCAGGAGTCGGCCGATAGTTCCACCTGGATCGACGCCAATAAGACGTAGGTATCCCTTCTTGTAAACGTGGAAAAACTCCCCAATCACTGCAACGCGAATTCCTGCTTCTGGTTTAACTTTCAATCCTACAAGCTGAATGAGGTCACCTTCTTTGGCATTTATCTCCTGAAGAGCGGTTTCAATGCGTGTCGCCGCGTATAAACATGGAACATTCTTGTCGTTCAGACGCCCGAGTTCAGCATTTTCAGGTGGCGGATACAGCATATTTTTTATGCAAGGCCAAGGATCTTTCTCTGTATTTCGCGCTCTCCAGTACACATCCTTACTGAGGAGTTCAATATTGAGAAGTGAATAGAGATCAAACAGCCTCTCAAGTGCATGACAAGCCTCGGATAGCGACCTAGCCTCACGAACCCGAGTGAATATCTTGTCGCATTCGTCCAGGCTCATTAAATATCTTTCATAAATACAACGATAGCAAAACTTAACAGCTCTAAACCTAACCCAATGAAATTCATGAAAATTACCGCTTAAGCAGCTTTCTTGCTGCCTATTTTACACCTCGACCCGGCAGAACTGGCACAGCGCGGCGGCACCCCCTGAACCCGCCCGCCAAAGACCGGATGTTCGAAGCGCCCTGTCGATTAACTGTCGTAGTGAAAGCGACAGGCGACGACGACCAATTCCGCATCTGTGGCGCGATACACCAGGCGGTTCGCATCGTCTATGCGCCGGGACCAGTAACCCGATAAGTCGCCGCGCAATGGTTCCGGCTTGCCGATACCTGCGAAGGGTTCGCGTGCTGCGGCGGTAATCAGCGTATTGATTCGCTTGAGCGTCTTTTTATCCTGTCCATGCCAATACAGATAAGCTTCCCACGCATCGGGCACAAACCGAATCGCCCGCATGGTTAATCAGCGCCAAGCAATTGACGATCTTGTGCCTGTCCTGCCTTATCCTGTGCGATTGCACGAGCCAGTGCGGCGGCATTCGCCGGATTGCTTGTCAGGTGCAGTGTCTCCATGATGCTGTTGTAGCTGTCCAGCGACATCACCACGGCATCGCCTTCCGCGTCGCGGCGACTGATAATTGTCACGTCCACATCCTGAACGACATCATCCAATACGGATTTGAGCGCATTGCGCGCATGTGAATAGGTAACGACTTTCATGGCTTTCTCACTTGAACAATAAGTTGCACAACTATAAACGCGACGCGGGTTAACCGCAAGTCATATTCCGGTGCGCCAGGACAACGATTACCAAGCCCAGCCGCTAAAACCCCGAAGAGGCTTTGGCTGAGGAAAAATTCAGCTGGCATTCAGGCTAACCGGACAATTTGATTCAAGCGCTCACAGGCCTGAGTAAAAAAGCCATCATCTATCCTGCCCAGAGGATGCTGCCTGGCCTGCTCAATCCTGAATCCTGAATCCTGCACTCCTCGCTGCGCTCTCCTCAATCCTGCATTCCGCATCGCCCTACCCTCGCCCCCTTGTGCGACAAACCTTTCGGCATTGTCGCATTTACGCCAACACTCGCCCTCCTGCAACCCGCGCCAATACAGAGGATGCGCGCTGGCGCGTTTATTGCGTGGTAACTCGGCAACGGATATGGCAAGTTGCCGTTCCTGATAATACAACCCGCCATGTCCGCCCCTCTCCCGCAAGCTGGCGAGGGGTGCAAGGATTCGCTGCGCGAGGTTCACATTATTTACTACGAGGAGCTATTATGAGCACAGCATTCAATCCGGCGTTCGAGCCGATCTTCAGCGGTCTGTCTGACGGCAGCGTGATTCCTTATCTGGGACCCGGCGCACTGAATGGCGTCATTGAACCTGCCACGGGAAAAGCCATCCCTGCCGACAGCGACAGCCTGATTCTGGCAATGAATAACGGCCAGCCGATGGCGCCAAAACTGATGTTCGAATTTCCCCGCGCCGCAATGAATATCGAACTCAAGCGCGGGCGTTCCACGATCAACCGCTTTCTCGACACGACTTACCGCGACACGCAATGGAGCACGTCAGCGCTGCACGAATGGCTGGCGCAAAGTCATCTGCCCTACATCATTGATACCAACCGCGACATCCAGTTGCAAAAGCAATACGCCGCAACGCCGCATACCCTGATTGTCGGTACTGCGCGCATCGCCAGCCGTGAATACCGCTACCGCCTGTTTCACTACGATGGCGCGGCCTACTCCCTGATTGAACAGGAAGCGGTGGACACCAGTTTGCCCATCCTGTTCAAACCGCTTGGCACCCCTTTGCCGGAAACCAACTACATCGCCTCGGACGCCGATTTTGTGGATTACATTACCGAAATGATGGGCGGCTTTGCGATTCCCGCCTTCGTCAAACGCATGCGTCAGAACAAACGTTATTTGACGCTGGGGCTGCGATTTAACCGGGACACCGAACGCATGGTGTTTTCCGAAAGCATCTTTGGTGCAAACGGGGGCTGGGCGTTCATCCCGCACCCGAGCGACAAGGAAAAAAGATTTCTCGCCCGGTACAACATCGAAATCATCAATGCCGATGTAGCCGACTTTTTAACCGCTGCACAGGAGCGGAATACCGCCGAGGTCGCCTGAATGTCACATCAACCTGTATGGGATGCGTCGCGTCATACGCTGGGCGTGACCGAACTGGATGACGCCCACAGTAAATTTATCGCTCAGGTAGCAGCGCTGATCGCCGCCACCGACACCGACTTTCCGCCCTTGTTTCAGGCGCTGATCAGCCACACCCGCGATCACTTCATGCAGGAAGGAAAATTGATGCGCGATGCCAAATATCCGGGACTGGCCATGCATGAAGGCGAGCATCACCGGGTACTGGGGGAGCTGCAACAACTCAATCGCACCCTCAAACGCGGGCGTCTGCCGCTGGTGCGCGCTTTCGTCAAACACGGCCTGGCCGAATGGTTCGATACGCATCTGGCGATGATGGACAGTGCGCTGGTGGCACATTTGAAAAGACCTGTACAGGTCTTGTGAAGGGGGGGTGTACATTTTGTACACCCCCCTGCTTTCAGAATCGATAACCCTGATCTTGCAAAACAGTTTTTATCGCCGCTTCTATTTTTTCAAGATCAAATGTTTTACCCGCCAGTCGTATTCCGCCACTTCCTCGTGTTAATTTACCAACCGAAATTCCGGATTTATCGAGGACCTGCTGTTCCAGATGAACCGGTTTATCGCGCAGTTGTTGACGTATCCACAAAATGGCTGCTACCTGGGTTTTGATATGACCGGAAGATAAGCGGTTAAAAGCCTCAATGACGGTATCGGTGTGCGTTGGCAAATAGTCGAGTACACTTTTTGCAGCCGCAGCGCCTATCAGCGCTGGCTGCTGTTCAAGTAACGTAATAATTTCCGCAGGCAATTTGCCATAAGCCAGATAGCGGATAATGTCTTGTCGCGACCTTCCAAGTAATCTGCCGGCTTCAGAATTTGATTTCAGATACCCGTCTGACATCAGGGTATCGAGCAGTTTAAAAATCTCGTAGTCGGTTAAATCCTTGCGGGTCAGGTTATCTGCTGCCAGCGCACGACTGGCTTCAGCATTGTTCATGAGGCGAACGACTGCAGGAATATCCGGGTATCCCAGACGGATATAGGCTAGAAAACGGGTATGCCCGGCAACAAGCTCATATCCTTGATCAATTGGGCGAACAATCACCGGTGTAATTAATCCGCCCGTATTGCGTATTGATTCCATCAAGTCTTCCAGTGTTTGTTCGTTGATCTGACGAACCTGGTATGGAGAGGCGGATATTTTATCGAGGGGCAGGCGCATGGCATCGGCGTGCATCTGACTGACAATGGTATGTCTGACTTCTTCGGCAATAGTTTCGGGTTTCTTGCGCTGGCGCAGACCAGCGGCTAAGTCCTGGTCTGAAACTCTGCTCATTTAGTTCGACCTTTTTTGGATTTTATGCCGATAATTTCCATGATTTCCCGGGCTATTTCAACAACAGCGCGAGATACATTGCTATCTCGTTCCAATTGCAAAACCGTACGGTTTACGATCTGACCTTTGTCTACATCCGTTGTGGCCGGCATGGTGGCGAGCAATACATGATCGTAATATTCCTTTGTTGCGCCCTGGACAAGTCTGCACACTTTTTTTCTCGTATCGTGCCGGGTCAATACAGCTCCGCCGAATTTTAGTCTTGGGTTCGCTGTACGAGCCTGGTTGATAAATGCCACCAGATCATCTGCGCCAACCAGTGACAGTTTGGATCCGCTTGCCAGGGGAGTGAATACAAAATCAGCCGATGCCAGTGCATTTGCCGTTAAAAATGAAAGTGCCGGTGGTGTATCGAGAATGATGATGTCGTAAACGGGTACGACAGGAACCAGTTTTTGGGCGAGCAAAGAGGTGCTGGCAAAGGGAGTGCTTTGCAACTGACGTTCCAGATTGGCAAGTTTTAAACTTGCACCGATCAGGTGTACACCGTCGATGTTGGTTTTTTCAATTACCGCCTGGGCAATTGAGGCATTACCGGACAGTACCTGTTCAATCGGTACCCCGGGTGTTTCTTCTGCGCTATAAAGCAGGCTTGTGACGTTAGCCTGAGGATCAAGATCTACTACTAAAACATCCAGACCTTCGCGGGCAAAAGCATCCGCGACATTCAGTGTCAACGTTGTCTTAGCTACCCCGCCTTTGTGATTGGCAAACGAAATTATCATTCATAAACCTTATGTTCTTCAATGTGTGATGATTATATTTCAATCGTTCTGATTAATACAGGTTTTAATTTAAATTTTTTGGCTGCCATCAAAAACTTTAATTTCTCCCCCAAATTGTTTAAATTCCTGAAGTTGGTTTGGTCCGTTTTTTAATTAAAAAACGCGCAGGATGTATTGAGTGTTTTTTTATAATAAACACTTAAAAGCATTTGACGAGTCTTCAATCCCTTGCACAGCATGGCTTACAGCCGGATAAGGTGAGCTTTTACGGTGGCATAAGTGAGGGAATACGGGGAACTAATGAGGTTAAGGTGAGCTTTTACAGTGAGTACAGGTGAGGAAATACGGGGAACAAACACTGTTAAGGTGAGCTTTTACAGGGATGGGGTAAATCAGGTTTTTATTGGTGAATTTGCACTTTTCACCATAGTGGCGCACTATGGGTGAAATTGTTTAAATCACCAATTATGGCGACCAAAAAACGTGACACATCAGTTACTCCTCTGGATCATCAGGAGTTTCGAAAAGCGAATGAAATTATTGCTCCCCGTGTGGCTCGCGGTGGGACATTGTCGTTACTGGGACGTAAAATATTCAATGTTCTTTTGTATCATATGCAGAGGATGGAATATCCTGGAATTGATTCTCCCGAAGAAGATCCTGTCTATAAGTCTTTGTATTGGTTATCATTGAGCGAATTAGCCAGAGATTCCGCTTTCAATTCTGAAGATACAGGTTTACTCAAAGAGACGCTTCTGAAACTCCAGGATATTAAAATTATCACAGATGATGAGAAGGGATTTTCGTCGGATGTTTTAGTGGCAAGTGTCAAAATTATTCCCGGCAAGCGTGGGAAAAAGACGATGTTGGGTTGGGGAATGCATCCTGCAACGGAAGCAATTTTGCGCAGCCCCATGTTTTATACCCGACTCTCAATTTATTATTTAACCAGCTTGCGTACAACGGCTGGCATGGCGCTGTATGAAAGCTGCAAGCGTTATGCAACAAATCCGGGCAAACTCACGCGCAGGGAGCCGTGGGAGTGGTGGTTTGAAGTACTTACCGGGCAACCGGTGGGCAATGAAAAACCGGAATTTAAATACTTTAAAAGAGATGTGCTCAAGCCGGCAATAGAGGAAGTGAATACCACGGATATCAGAGTCGAATTGATGGTGCATAAAAATGGCCGCAAGATAGCAGACCTGCAATTCAAGATTGAGAGAGTAGTTCAAAATGCTTCAGAACTTCCAGCTCCTGCCATAGTCGATACGGTGCTGATTTCACGAATTACTGCTCTGGGAATTCTTCAAAAAGATGCGGAAGATATTTTTACCGCACATGATGAATCATTTTTAAAAGCCACACTTGATCTGGTAGAGGCGCGTGCGGCGGATCAAAATCTGACTGTGTTGGTTAATCCAGCTGCTTTTTTCAGAACGGCTCTGCGCGGAAAATTTTCAGAAACGAAAAATAAAAAAGCATCGGCCAGGGCAGGGCTTGTTGAAAAGTCTACAGAGGGCGTTCCGTCTGCGGAAACTGCCGTTAATAAGGCGCGAAAAGCGATGATCAAACAGATTGAAGGAATGTCATCGGAAGAAAAAAATATGCTGCTGGCGCGTTTTATCGACAGCAACCCTGCGCTGGCTCATTATGCAATTAAATCGCCGAACAGCAGAATTGTCCGGGAAGCTTTGGCAGAATGGATGCTGAGGGGCTGATTTATTTTCAAATGGCTGATGAGGGGGGGTGTACAATTTGTACACCCCCCCCTTGTTTTCAGAGGTGAGCTTTTTCGGTGTTGTTTTTCTGACAAAAATAAAACAAGACTATGTCATCGTTACTTATTGGTGTTACGTAACATTATGAATTTATGTGTTATTTGTAGGGTGGAAAAAGCAATGATTTGCGGTGGATACGCGCCTGCGCTTTATCCACCCTACCCGAAGCCCAATAATTAACAGTGACATAGCCTAAAACAATATGCCTACAAAATTTTCAGGAATCATTTCAAACAATCGGGTTGTTATTCCGGTAAACGGAGGGGGTGTACAAATTGTACACCCCCCACGGTAATGAGCTTTTACGGGCTAAGTGTTAATTATTACAAATAATCAACATGGTATAGAAAGCCACACCGACTCCTGTTCCAAGGCCAGGCCTTCGCTGCTGAGTGTGCTGCATAAGTTTGCCAGATCATCGTCTATGCCCGTTGTTTTGAACATGCGCTGTGCGCTTTGAAATTCGCTTTGTGTGTTTCTCCACACTTCACGATTGCCAAAAGCAACCAGGCGTGCATGCCAGTCGGGCATCAGCCAGAATGAGCAGGGGCTGGCAGAGGCAGCCTTCAGTCTTGCATAATTGAGCAGCCCTACCCCGTCATAATCCGGGAACAAAATTACTTCCGGTGTGCGCGGACTCGTCTTTAACCATTGCAGCAGACGAGTCGGTAACTGCCCCGCATAGTAGGCAATTGTCCCGCAGGCACCGGGCGGCAACCAGTCCAACCTGTCGAACAAGGCCTGATTTTCTACCAGCCACAGCGGTTGTGCGGATTGCCATGTGTCATCCACGGTCAGTGATAGCATGCCGACCCCCGCATTATTCGTCGCGGCAGACAGGTCCAAGCTGCGTAAAGAATTCTCTGTCAGCCAGGTGACGTCATCTGAAATCGCCTTGACCGGCAAGTATTGGCATTCATGACGATGGGCAGCTCCCTTGCTGTCGCGTGTCCGGGCGATGTTCGTCGCCCGGACGGGCAGGGTCTGATCTAAGGGTTCGTTGCCGGACGGGCGTAGCGTGCGCAGATGGAGATTGAATATTTCCGTATTGACCACCTGATATACACTGCCGCGCCCTTCCGATTTAACGCGCAAGGCGCCGGTCGTGCGGGCAAATTCATCCAGCGCGCGCCGCTGTGCGGCAGTGAAGCTGCTCGCCGCGACGCTGCCATCCAAAAACTTGTTCAGCGCGGCCGCCAGCGCCAGGCTCATGCGCCAACCTGAGCCGGTGCCTCGGATATTCGTTCACCGGACATCGGCTGACCTGCGGATTCCGGCTGATGCAAAGGCTCCAGAATTTGCCAGCTCCTGCGGCTGATGTAATTGTATCCGTTGCGGCAGGTGATGGGCACACAATAACGTGCGGTAATCAATGGAGTCGGCGAGGCGAAAATCAGGGCGAACCCGAAATCCTGAGCCGTTTCAATCAGACTGAGTTGATTGCGTTGATCCAGCGCCGAGGCTTCGTCCAGATAGCATATCGCACGGATGTTGTAACGCTTGTTTTGCATCAGGTGCAGCAAGGCCAGCCCCGTGACCAGCTTCGCCATGAGAACTGTACCGTTGGAGGCTGCGCTGTCCATGTCCGAGAAGGATTCTTCACGGCGACCGTTTTTGCCGATTACGAAGGTGAGCCGGAAAAAATGCTCCACGCGCAGGCAGCCGCGCACTTCGCCTTCATGGATCAACAGGCTCTTCGCGCGGTTGAGTGTATCGTCATCGAGCACGCTGGCGTGATTGAACAGCTCGAAGGTTTCGCCGCTCTGGGCATGCTCGGCGGTGCTGATCAATTGTTCGACCGCCTCCACCATTTCTCTTTCATCCACGGGTTCTATCTTGAATACCGACAGATCTGACAACTGGCGGCGACTGATCAAGCGGTTGAAGTCGCGCATGCGGCTTTTGAACGTGACCAGCCCGTCCCGAAGTTCGCGCAGACAGGCCGTCACATTCACCACCGCGCTGCGTGCCTTGCGTTCCAGCGCCTCGAATTCCTGCGACAGTTGGGCTGCAAATTCGGTGATACGCTGAATTTCGGCTTCGCTGCCCGCCATAAACTGGAACTTGGTCAGGCCGCCTGCGCGCAGTACCACCAGCTTGCTTTCCAGGTCGCGGTCAAGTCTGAGCAATTCCTCGCAATCTCGCTGATACTCGGACAAAGCCTCGGGGAGTTCGTCCAGACTGATATTCATGCTGCCTAGCCACAGCTGATGTGGCAGATCCGCCAGGCTGCCAAATACCGGCGCGTCGTCGCAACGGGACTCGCGCAGCCGAGTGATATTGCGGTGATCGTTCTCCAAAGTATCGAGCTGTGCCTGTAACTCGCGTCCTCTGTCTACAAGACGCCGGGCACTGAGCACCGAATGATCGAGCTGCGCCTGAAGTGATGATACCTGTTCGCCCAATTCCTTGATCAGGCGGGTGCGTTCATCCTGTGTGCGGACAAGTTCCCGGAACTCGTCGTAACGAAAAAGCTGCGATTCGATATCGCGCACCAGACGATCCAGCCTGTCCTTCTCATTGCGAGCGCTGTCCAGATCGGTTGCGGCCAGCATCTGGTTTTGCAACCCCGACAGTTGTTGTTCGATTTCCCTGATGCGCTGAGAAATTTCGTCGGCCGAACGCTGGGTATGTTGCGCGGTGAGTCCTGCAACAGACAATCTCAGGCCGGGCAACGCCAGTGCGTCTGCTTCGGCTGCGGCCGTATCCAGCCATTGCCGCAATATTTCAGGTTCTGATATAAAATCTTCTGCCGACATCGTCATGGTCTGTCCGCTCATCACCCGGTTGAGCGCGTCCAATTGTTCGGGTCGCAACACCCTCTTCAGGTGCAAATACAGGTTGTCGGTGAGTGTCGATAATTCGCGCTGCAGCTGGTCACGCTCGCGCCCCGCCGATTCAATATCGCGCCTGATCGCATCTACCCCCCGGCTGCTGGCGTTCTGCACCAGTGTGGTCTGAGTTTCGAGCGCCGAGCGCTGGGCGGCCAACGCCTGTTCGAGCACCGTGCGACTGGCAATCAGGGCGAACTCGGCATTCAGCAGGTTCTGGCGTTGCAGGGTCTCAGATAACTTTTGCCGGTGGCGCTCGGCTTCGCCTTTTTTATCGAAAAGAATTCTGTCTTCGAGTTGAATATCGGATTGCTGCTGTTCGATCTGTACTTGCGCGGCGCGCAGCTCGATGCTCTGTACTTCGAAATGCGCTTGCCATTGCAACAGGCGGTTGTCGATTATCGGCCCGGAGTGCAACAGACGGCCCCGCAGCTCAAGCCTGCGTGCCGACTGTCGTTCCATGGCGTCTATGACAGGCCGATGACGCAGTGCGGCCTGGTATTGGGCGCGATCGGCATTCACCTCCGAAAAGGCCTTATCCCATTCGGCTTTGAAGTCGATGCTGGAGTCAGGAAGATCCCGGCGAAAAATGGCTAGCAGGTAATCCTTGACTTCAGCCGAACGCAGCTTGTCCAGGCGCAGCGTGCGGGTGAGGACGCGCTGAAATGCATCGGCATGACTCGCGTGTTCCAGCTTGAACACGGTAAAATCCGGTTCCTGATCCATAAATTTTTTGCGGTTGCCATAGAGCGCTGCCGCAAAATCGCCGGATGAATAACTGAACACCAGTTTATTCAGGCTGGCCATGTGCGCCTTGAGTTGTGGCTGCTGCACCTGGCTGCCGTCCGGCAGGCAATAATCTTCCAGATCCAGTTGTCCCTTGTAGGCGAAATACTCAAAATCGTGGCTGACGCCCCGGCCGACACAGCCTAACACCACCGTACCCGTGACCGGCAGCGCCACCTCCAGAAGAATGTAGGCGCTGTTGTGCGGAAAATAAAACCTGCGGCTGGTGTCCACATCGTGCGCGCCAAAATCCATGCGGCGTTTGTCGACGATCAGCAAAAATTGCAGCGCGTTGATCAGGCTGGTTTTACCGGTGTTATTCGGCGCAATCATCGACACGGCCGCGTCAAGAGGCAGTTCGGCGCGCCGGTAGCCTGCGCTGTTGAGCAGCGCCAGCCGTTGAAATCCATATTGAATCATGCCAGTTCCTCCGTATCCGCTAATGTTGCGCCCTCAGGCGCTCTCGCCTGAGCCAGTTCTTCGAACCGGTCCAGATAACGGAACACTGCCGGCAGCAGGCGCCATTGATGTCTGTCTGTCGTGACCAGGCCGTAGTTACCGGCTGTTTTGAGCAGCTGTTCGAGTAGCTCCCGGTCAGCCAGTCCTTCAGCTTCAAGCAGTATGCGGTTTTTTTCCAGCAGCGCGGCCAGCAATTTTTCGTCTATCATCCAGTCGGTGAAACGCCCGAGATTAAGACCCGTGTCGGCCTGAAATTCGAAGATCAGCATGAACAACAGCGCCAGCTGACGTGTGGTCTTTGAAACAAAGCTGCTGGCCTCCTCGAAATAGAACCATGCAAAGCCGCGCTCATCCACGCGCAGGGCATATCCCAGCGCACCGAACAGCATCTCGTAGGTATCCCGTTCGCGTTCGAGTTCTGCCCAGAGCCTGTGATCGGCCAGCCTGTTCATATGTTTTCCGCTGTTCAAAAAGCTGAATATTTCGCCAAGCTGCGGCAGCTTGTGCAGATATAAGGGCGTGAGGGTATTCATGGTGGGGTTGTCTGTCCTTCGTTTGTTTCTGCGATGAGTGCATGCGGGTAGTGGGTGACACGCACCGTATTGAGCGTCTGTTGCACCGTCGAATATGCGGCGGTAATAGTCCAGTCCCGACGCTCGATCAAAGAGTGATAAAGCCTCAATACCGTCGCATCACCAAAAGTCGGGTAGCGCTCGTGCAGCCAGGCCAGCAGGTTGGTAACCGGCATGGACAGCACCAGCTCGCGCAACATGGCTGACTCGTCGACAAGGTCGAGCGATACCTGTTCGACATCGCTATCCTCGTCACGGGGAAACGACAGTGTAGTCGGCTGGTAATCGGCAGCTTCGACCATGATGCTGAGCACTTCGCTGCCCACAGTGATCCGGCGTGGCGTATCGCGCCGCCACACGGGAAGTTCAGAGGCGCTGAGCGTCGCGTTCAGTCCGCGTTTGCGCACCTGGCTTAATATCTGGCTGATGGCGGACGAGAGCACATTATGTTGCCGGATATCTTCTCGCAATGGCAAGAGGGTATCGCTGCAATGTCTGAGCACTTCGCGTCCCAGACGGCGCAGCTCCTTGGCCTGAAAAGCCACCTGGCGCATCGACAGGCGCTGGCTGTACAGCGCGCCCTGAATGGTGAGCGTTTCGACGGCATGGTCGAGGGCGTGTTCAGCCGCTTCCAGGTGACGATAAAAAGTGCCTGAAGACCCGCTGTCCATCATGTCCGCCATCGGGGATACATAGTCGTCATAGGCGGATAACACCTCGCTGTAACGGCGGGCGATCGGCAAATTCGCGTCCCGGGATTTGGCGCGCTCTGCCAGTTCAAGAATGGCGTGCCGATCCTGATCCAGTTGCTGGCTGATCTGCCGGAAAAGTTCGGCAAGCCCTATGGCCGCCTGGCGCAGCTGGTCGGTATTTTTGTTTTGCAGTCCGTCGACTAATTTCCCTGTCGCTTCCTTGATCGCCTCTATCCTGGCTTTCAGTACCGCCGACAAGCCCAGC
Organism: Gallionella sp.; assembly: GCA_028707275.1. Taxonomy (GTDB): domain Bacteria; phylum Pseudomonadota; class Gammaproteobacteria; order Burkholderiales; family Gallionellaceae; genus Gallionella. Next base: position 63,976 of record JAQTUP010000009.1, read on the forward strand.
TCGTGTTCACGGGTCAGGCCGCGCACAAAATCAAGAACCAGCGGATGAATTTGCAACGAGGAATCTCGCGGCATCACTTGCAACAGCTCCTGCGCTGCCATCTTGCGCAATATTTCTTCGCACTCGTCCCGGTTCTTTTGCGGGTGGTTGCGGGAAATCAGCGCAATGACCTGTTCCTGCTCGAAAAAAGGAAACTCACGGCCTGCCACCACCATGAGCTCAATCACTTCCCAGTGCGTATAAAGCGAAAATATAAGGCTTTTAGGCGTAGCCATCTGATTTCACCACTTGATAAGGGAGGTTGCGCATGGATCACCCGCCTGAAAAAAAGGCATTGTCCACGCCCGCTTGCCCTCAGGCAAGAAAAACACGAAAAAACCATTGATGAGCACCTGAAAAACAACTTTATGGATTGAATTACGTTCTGCCTGAGTCCGGCGACGCCGTTCATCCTGAGCCTGTCTGGCCGTCAGAAATACCAGAAATATTGCCTGAAAAAGAAACCGTGACCAACGAAGGTTTTAAGGCCGTGAGGGTGTTAGCATGGCAGCCATGAATAATGAAACCGAAAGCCAGCCGCTTGCTCATGTTCGTCAGGATAAAGGCGGTAACTGGCACGAGCATCTACTGGATGAGCACTTGCGGGAGGTAGCGAACCTTGCGGGCAAGTTTGCTGAGCATTTTGATAGTAAGGATTGGGCGAGTCTGGCTGGCTTGTGGCACGACTTGGGCAAATTTAGCAGCGAGTTTCAGCGCTACATAAAAACCGTCAGCGGCTATGACGCGCACATCGAAGGCGTACCCGGTCGTGTCGATCATTCCACGGCGGGCGTTAGCGCCCGCCCTCCGGGCTGGGCGAAGATTGAAATATTTTTAAGCACTCCTTCTAATTCAAAATTGAATGTATACCCCGCACGGGCATAATTTGCGGCTGTTCATTGAAGGTGTGATCAACGGTAACGCTTAACCGTTCGTCCTGAGCTTGTCGAAGGACAGCAGGTTAAGCCATTCATGGTTCGACAAGCTCACCACGAACGGTTTAACAAAAAAGCTCAATTTATGAACGTTTGCAGTATAGCGCCCGCCCTCCGGGGTGGGCGAGGATTGAAACCAATTGCTTGTTGTTTGCGGATTATTTCAGAGTGTAGCGCCCGCCCCCGAACAGACTCGTACTTCGCGAAATGCCCGGCAGGACAATTTGTCTTACAAAGGCTTAACGATGCGCGCGTCCTGTTTCTGCCGGGTCGATTCTTCACTGACAACAAAGTGCCCAATGCCGGATGTCAGGGTGTAGAATGGATCGCAGGAAACGGTCGTGACCTGTGCCAGAGGCAGAATTTATACACAAATCTCGGACCTGACATGATCCATTCTGGTTTGAGGACTACAAATGAAATTCATATTTCGGGCATTACTGGCCACTTTGTTGTTTCTACCCTTCGTGACATGGGCTGACACGGCCAGAGCTCCCCATGATTATGTGATCGATGTAAGTGGCGGAAAATACGTTTTCGTGATGCTGGCCAACAGCGGTTTTTCCCCGTTAGACGCAGGCGCTCCCGATGATGTCGGTGTGATTGATGCTGACGAGGAAATTCGAAAATCCTACAAAAATTCAGGTCTATACCTGGCCGGTCAGACCTTGCCGCTGTGGACTATTTCCTGGTACAGCTTCACGGTGTACCCTTCCGCAGATGGTGATCATCTGGTGCGAATCGGTCCCTGGGCATCCTCGGCGGAGCAGTTGGCACTGGCCTTTTACTCCGGGGGCGTGGAGATAAAAAAATATCTCATCCGGGATTTGGTGAAGGATCAGTCTCGTCTTCATCACACGGTCAGTCATTTCTTCTGGATGTCCGAACACCGCTATGATGAGAAAAATCAGCTTTTTCACCTGAAAACTGTGGAGGGTGTGAGTTACAAGTTCTCTGTCATGACAGGTGAAATCGTTCCGTGAGTTCGCCATGAAACTGCATATCAAACCCAGCCGATCCGCTTCAAAAATCGCCCTTGTCGTTTCGATGTGCCTGATTGTGTTCGGAACCGGTTTTTTAGTGCTGGTGGGAAATGTACTCGCCGAAAATCAGGCACCCATGCTCGTTCATGTCGGCTTCTATTTGTTCATGGCGTTTTGGCTCGGCACGGCCATCAGCATAGCGGTGTATCATGCCAGGAACATCCGGAGTGGTCAGGGCAGCAATCTGTTTGAGGTGGACGGCATTGCGGAACAAGCCGCCTGTTCTGGCCCGGCGCAAAAACTTAAGGACCTGAATGAGTTAAAACAGGACGGCTTGATCAGCGAAGCCGAGTTCCAGCTCAAACGAGCAGAAATCATGGCAGAACACTGGTAAACCTGTGCCGCATGCCGGAATGATTTGAACAGCATCAGCCGCAGAAGACGGGAGGGTGTATGCAACGATACCGCAATCATGGCTTGTTTCACGAGCAGGCACGGATGCGCCCCTTTTTTTATGAGCGCCCCTTTTCGATACTGCTCGTCTGCCTGCTTCCGTTTCAACAGGCGCATGCGGGCGATGTTCCCGAGGCGAGCGGCCCCGAGTGCGTGATGTGGTGCGGCAACGGTTCTGATGCTTCCGATAATACCGGCGGGAGTGAAAATAACAGCAGCGAAGGCAGCAATTTCTGGCAGAACCTCGAAGAGCGCGCCCGTGTGGCGGCCGAGCGGCGCCGCACAGAAGGCGTGGCATTGAACGCGCAGGGCAATACCGCTTACAGCAAACGCAGCTGGGTCGACGCTCTGCGCCTTTATCGCCAGGCGTTACAGAGAATTCCCGGCGATCTGGTGATCCTTCAAAATATAAAGAACGCCGAGATTGAAATCTCCCGCGAGGGGGCAGAAAAGAAGCGACAGGACGACGAAAACAAACGGCTGGAAGAACAAAGGCGAGAGCAGGCGGAATATCGCAAGCGCATGGGAAAGTTAGTCGGCATGATGCCTGAGCCTGACCGGAAAGTGCTCGCTCGTAACCCCGTTCCCTTGCCCGGATTCACCGGTGAAAACTGGAAGGCTTATCAGCAGGCGCAGTCGACAGTCGATCAGCTTTACGCACGGCTGAACAGGGAAGGCGCACTTTCCGATGCGGATTCCACCGCCTTTTATGCCGCGCTGCGACGCCGTAACGCGCTGTGGAGTGACGCCGCAGATCAGCCGCTGGATGCTGCCGAGCGTGACCGTTTGCGATTGTCGCTGCCTGTCATTATCAACAAGGCGCGCCTGAGTCTTTCCGCCATGATGGGCGGCACTCAGGCTGACGGCAAGCCCAATGCGGCACAGCCCGATCGCCGCGTCAGTAGCGCCGACAGAAATTCTCCCGATGACGCGATCACGAATGCCTTTGTCGCCGACTTCTTCTCGGACAAGATTGTCGAGGTTTCCGAGTCCGCCGTGGGCGATGCGGTCGAGGGTGCACACGGGGAACTGATGAAAGACCGGTTCGAGAAATTGCTCGGTTTGGGCAAGGTTGCCACCAGGGCGGCTGAAGGCGACATGCCAGGAGCGGGCGCCGAGAGCGTGGATTTCATCATTTCGCGGATGCCAGAACCGATGACGCCCCATGCCGAATTTGCCGTAGAAGGCGGGCGCATGTATTCCAATCTGGTTTATCAGGCGCTGAACCGTTTCATGGTGGATGCCATGAAGGTCGCGGGCGGGAATTTTGATGCCGAAGCATTTTTGCAGCGTTTCGAGGCAAGCCTGACGCCTGAGCAGAAAGGGGTTAAAAAATGGATACAGTTCGGCGAATGAGGCGATGTGCTGCCGTCATGATCCTGTTGCTGGCCATATGCAGCGACGCTGCGGCAGTCACCCGTCGCAAGGCTGCGGCGCTGCCCGTTGCAGTCGGGTTGAATATCTTCAAACAAGCCACGTTTTTACTGCCGGAAGGCGCCAGCCTCTCGACGCACTGGGTGCTGCCGCCCACGGAAAATACCCGGACAGACGCAAAACTGAGCGTGGATGCCGAGGGCGCGCCACTCATCAGCTATGCCGATCATTATCTGTTGTCGCCCACGAAAGAATATCTGGTTGCACTGCAAGGCAATATCACCGGCATGACCCGGCTTGCCAACGGTGTGCTGCTGCTGGCCGTCGGCAGCGATATCGGCATCCTGGCAAAGCCAAAACAGGCCGCGCGCGACAAGGAAGGCGTCCCCCTCACCGGATTTCAGCCGCTGGCGACCGTGCCGCTGGACAAGATAGAGGTCTTGTCCGGCGCCGGGATTTCGGCGTATATCGCAGGACACGATCCGCTTGCCCGGAACTACGCGGTCTACCTGCTCAAACCTGTTCCCGGCGCGGGACTTGAACATCTGGAATTGCTGTATGAGTCCTCCAATAAGATCACTGCCGTGACGGGAAATGATGAAGCGACCTTTGTCGCCGTCGGCAACAAAGTGTTGCGCATCCCCCGAAATGAGGGGGACGTGACAACGGTTTATACCCACCCGTCCGACACGGTGTCGGGGCTGGCGCTCATCCCTGGCGGATTGCTTGTCAGCACGGGGCGTGAACTGGTGCTGACAGGACAGAACGGGACGATGGAAATCATGCGTTCTTCCGGACATGACATCGTCATGAGCGGCAAGAGGCTCTACATACTGTTTCAGAATTCTCTGGGCGTGCTGGCCGTGGATAATCTGGACGAGCTGAGACGGTTCAATCTGGCCGTGCGCCCGGTCACGCAGGGGCCCCCTCCGCTGCTGGTCAAATCCGTGCGCTTCTTTGAAAGCGGCCCGCCGCCCTATATAAACCCGATATTCGCCGACAGCTTCGAGCGTTCAAACGTGCGCCGCATCGTCGCGCAACTGGATTTTCGTTCCTCTTTGCCCGCCGGAAAACAGGCCAAGCCACGCAAGGCAGAACCGCACAACGTCACGTTAAGCTGGTATGAGCCCACTGGCGGACAGTTAATGAGCTCGACCCATCATATTGTTTTAAATGAAAAAAATGGAATGGATCAGTTGCTCGCTCCGATCGGGCAAGAACTGGATCGGGGCGGCTATCCGCTGCGTCGCCGTGGCGAGGGCGGTGTCACCTATAAAGTTGGCAAGGATGGTCTGGGCATGCGCTATCCCGGCCGTTACCGGATGCAGGTTCAGGTGGATGGCATTCCGGCGGGTGAATGGTATTTCACGCTCACGGGACCGGCGAAACCATTTGAAGCCATTTTCTATGACGATATTGCCATGCTCGAATCGCTGATTACTCAGGGGTTGAGTCCAGATTACAAGGATGAGGATGGCGATCCGCTGCTGAATGTGGCCGTAAAATTTGGCTCGACGCGCGCCGTAAAACTGCTGATGGACAAGGGCGCAAATCCTAACCAGACCGACAACGAAGGTAAAACTGCGCTGGCCGATTGCAGTAACTGGCTTACGCAGGACTGGCGGCCCAAGGCCGAATTGCTGGTGCTGCACGGCGCCGATGTCAACGCTTTGATCGGCAAGGATAAAATCCCGCTGATTCACACCACCAGTTTCAAACCGGAATACACCACATTTTTGCTGAATCACGGGGTGAGCATCAACACGCTGGAGCCGCGTACCCGGCGCAATGTGCAAGATGTGATGGCTGACTCCTTCACGTGTTCGGACGAGCTGATTTCAGCCTTGCTGCAACATGGAGGAAATCTGAATACGGTATCGGAGGTATATCCCCGGATGTCGCCGTTGGGTCGCGCTATCTCCAGCAACAATTACAATTGCACAGCGCTGTTGCTGGGCAAGGGCGCATCGCTTTTTGCGAGTGTACAACGTGAATCCAATCGCCCCGAAAGCTCCGCACTTTATGTCGCGCTAAAAGAAATGTCGGATAACGCAGATTTCAAGGATACAGAGCGCGCAGTGGCAGCCCGGCGCATCGTTCGCTTATTGGTGGACAAGGGCGCTGCCCTGAAACCCGGCAAAAAACTGTCTCAGTTCCGGGGCGAAGCAAAGTGCTCGATCTATGACAGCGCCTGCAACAACCGGCAATTTGAACGCCAGATATCGTTGTCACAGGGCGAAGGACGTCTGATGTTCCGGGGAGACGCCCCTTCATTCTTTGATGAAGCCACGCTGACTCGCACTCTGTCACAGGACGATGCAGCCCTCGATGAAGCCGATAATTCCGTTGACCCTTTTATTCGCGAACTTGCCCTGCGCAGCCACTTGGACAGAGTGCGTGAACTGGCCTCTTCGGCTTCGGACAAGTACGAACTGAATGATGCCAACGACCACTGCAAAAAAGCATTCAAACTTGCCGAAAGCGCTTACTCCGCGCTGCAAGCGGACATGACGCCGGGAATTCGTGACGGCAAACCCTTTATCGGCCTCAAACTGCTGGCAAGAGCGGAGGGGGGCGCCTATGTCCAGAATGTCGTGGCAGGAGAAGTCGCCGCGCAGCAGGGTATCCGGCAAGGCGACATCATTCTCGCTGTCAACACGCGCAAGATAGCCAAAGCGGATGAAGTGGCCTTGGCGCTGCCCGCAGCAGGAACTTCGGTGAGGCTGACACTGCTGCGTGATGAATCCATGAAAACACCCGAGCTTCTGCTTTCCTGCGGGCTGCTGGAGCAGGAGCTGAATGAACGAGATCTGGCAGAAATGAATCTGTCGCGCTGGCTGTCAGCCAATCCGGGAGCATCGGATACCGCATCGGTGCGCGCCTTGCTGAACAGGCAGGATATTTTTTCAGACGCCTTAAAGCGGCGCTGAGGGGGCATGATGATTCGTTACCTCCGATACGCGCGCACCAAATCTCTCAGGCACTTCGCGTTTGCCAGCTGCTGGCTGGGCATGCTGCTGTTTACCATTCAGATTGCCATACCGGCAGAGCAAAACGCTATGGGTTTTGCCTATCAGGAGACAATGGAGAATGCAGGATCTAAATCCGCAGGCGTGCGCGGCCAGCTCACCTTCAACGGATTTCCGGTCTTAGGTTTTCGCAGCCAGCAGCTCAGAACGCCGATAGGCTCGTATTTCTATGCCGAGTCGGAACTTTTATGGGAACCGCAAGGCTGGTTTCCCATGGACGAAATTGCCGTAAAGGAAATCCGGATGCGCATTTCTGACCAGGACTTGCTTCGCGGCAGCTATACGGGGCCCAGGCGGAAAAATACCCCGGAAGACTGGTGTTATGCCCCTCAAATGGATACCTGGTTTGCCCCGCGTAAAATCACCGGCATCACCCGGCAACAGGACAAATAACCATGAAATCCGGGCTTGTCATGCTGTTTTTTCTTGCCGTCACAGGTGTAGCGTTGGCCGAGGAGACGCATATAAAAGCCCGCCTGTCTGCTGTTGCTCTGTATGAGGTGCCGCAAGGATGGGCAGAGGAATTTTCCATGAATCAGGGCGATCCACAGTCTGTCATTTCGCGCGAGCTTCACGAGATACACGTACGTCTTTCCGGCGGCAAGGCCTCACGTTATCAAACCGCCGGCGATTTTTTGACAGGTTTTGAGGCGCGCTCGATGGGAGAGCCTCCCGAAAAAATTGGATTTGTCGTGGTATCAGGCAAGCGTTCGCCTTTATACCGCAGGTCAGTGCCCGTTTCATTGCCGCCTCCGGACACTGCCGAAACGGCACGGTTTGGCGCAGAAGAGTTTTGCCTGGTGTCAGCCGGGAAAATGTTCCTCGTTCTGAGCTACTCCTATGGCGATTCCATCCCGGATCCGGATTATGACGGACATGAAGTCTGGCGAAAATTTCTCACAGACTTCCGTGTGTCGAGGTGAGGGCAGGTAATACGGCGTATGAAGTTCACATTGTTGCGGACATCAAAGCTGCACTGACAATTTCTGTCCGCAATAAATCGGGAACAGGAAGACGAAATACCGGGGGGGGATACTCACTATTCGCTCAATTCAAACTGCACCTCCCGCACATCAGACTGACCTTCTGCGTCCACCACACGCAACAGGTAGCGTCCTGCCTGCGCGGGGTTCCATGCAATCGCCTCGCCCGGTTTGCTGCTCCCCGCCAGCGTATCATCAACGAACCAGTGTAAGACACCGCTGCCTTTTCCCGCTTCGGCGCGCAGATAAATGGGGTCGTGTTTGCCGAGTCGCCGGATGTGGATCACCCCGCGTAAAGGTGACACGATACTGGGCGGCGATGGCGTCTGGCTCGCTTCATTGCCGCAATGAACGACAGGTGGCATGCGCAGCGCCATTCCCGCACGCTGGAACACCGCTGCCATGTCCGACGACCAATATTCGAAGATTTCCTGTTTGGTGTACGCATTCGGCTGACAGGCGACTTTTCCCGTGCGCGTGTCGATCAGCACGGGTTGATGCAAGGTGCTGGTGCGTATCGGGGATTTACCCGCAATGAACCAGGCGGGTGATTTAGCCTGGCAAAATTCATTGGGCAGGTCGCCGCTGGCGGTACACACTTCCACGCGTTGCAAATTCTCAGGTTGGATATGTGCCATTTCTCCAGGGTCGAGCCGCTCTGCGCGCAAAGCGTCTATGATGCGAAAAAACAAGGGGGCTGCCGCTTCTGCGCCGATGAAGGCCGGATTGCTGGTGCCGTCGAAATTACCCACCCAAACCACCAGCACATATCGCCCGAACACCCCCGCCGTCCACGCATCGCGAAACCCCCAGGAGGTACCCGTCTTCCATGAAACAGCGGGACGCGCAGGCGAGTAGGTGTCGGGGCGCGGGGTCTGTTTCAACATATCCAGTGTGATGTAAGCTGCCGCTGCACTCATCAGCGCCAGCGGCTTATCTGGTGCTTTATGCGGATCTGCCACATAACGCAGCGCTCGCCACTCACCCCGATTCGCCAGCATCGCGTTAAGCTGCGCCAATTCTTCCATCGTCACTTCGCCCCCACCCAGTGCCAGAGCCAGACCATAGTGCGCTTCCGATTCCAGTTTTTGCACACCCGCCAGTTTGAGGAACTCGTACAGACTCGGTCGGCTCAGACGGGAGGCCAGTTCGACGGCGGGTACGTTGCGACTGCGGATCAGCGCGTCCTGTGCCGAAATCGGGCCCGCAAACCGGCCATCGAAATTCTCGGGTGAATAGGCGCCATAGCTGGTCGGGGCATCTTTTAATATGCTCGCCGAATGGATCAGCCCTTGATCCAGCGCCAGGCCGTAGATGAAGGGCTTGAGCGTTGATCCAGGCGAACGCTTGCCCTGCGTGCCGTTGACCTGCCCGTCTATCAATACATTCTGATAATCCGCCGACCCGACTAAGGCTTTCACTTGCATGGTTGAAGCATCCACCAGCAAAGCCGAGGCATTGTGAATCCCCGCATCGGCGCGCGATTTCACATACTCGATTAACACTCGCTCCAGTACTGACTGGGTGGGCATATCCACGCTGGCAGTGACCACGCGATCACGATTTTTTCGCAACAGGTAATCCACCAGATGTGGGGCATGAAAGGGCAGATTGGCACGCGAGGCGAACGACATTTGTAAGGCTGAGGGTTGGGCAAAACGCGCTTGTTCCGGGAATTTTTCAACCCAGGCCGTTGCCAGGCGCGCTCGTGCTGCCTGCAACTCGCCAGACTGTACGCTGTTCTCGCCACGCGCTAAGCGCTTGCGCGGATTTTGCGGGATGACAGCGAGATTCAATGCTTCCACCACGTTAAGTGCGCGCGCGGGTTTATGCAGATAGATCAGACTCGCCGCGCCCACGCCCTCGATGTTGCCGCCGAAGGGCGCGTAGTTAAGATAGGCCTCCAGAATGTCGTGCTTGCTGTAACGAAGCTCCAGCCACAACGCAGCTCCCGCTTGTTGCAATTTACCGCTCACGCTGCGGCTGTCTATGCCATAGATGCGCCGTGCCAACTGCATGGTCAGCGTCGAGCCGCCGATACGTCGCGAGCCTGTGGCAGTAGACGCGGCAGCTCGCAACAATGCCACGGGGTTCACGCCGGGATGCCAATAGAACCAGCGATCCTCATACAGCATCACCGCCAGTTGCATCTGTGGCGAGACGTCATCCAGCGCAGTCCACAAGCGGTATTGTTCGTCGCGTGCCAGGGTCAGGCGCAACAATTCGCCACTGGCCGCGACGACACTGCGCGAGGTCGGCGCCAGGTCGGACAAAGCAGGCTTGGGCAGCACGCGCAACAGTAACATCGTGCATAGCAGGCCGAACACCCACCATCCTTTGCGTATGCCCCTCAGCCTGTGACCAGCAGTCAGAACGATGACCTTTAACCCTTTCATTTATTCGCGGGTTTTACCTTGAAAGTCGCACCAGCGGAGCGTCCGAAAATACGGCGTTCGTACATCGCTTCGCCATAGGCGGCAGGCACGACGAACTCGCCGACATTGGTCAGCCGCGCCTTATACGTGACCTCGGTCATCTGGCGGCTCACCTCGCCGTAAAAAATCACCCGGTCTTCACGGATGTCGGCGTACTCAATGCTCCACGTGCTAAGTCCACCCAGGCGTCTGCGCCAGATGGGCATTGCGTCATCATCCGAGGGAGCCGTCAGCACCGTCTCCATCCCGCCTGGCAGCACATCGACCAACGCCACTTGCGGCACACTGGCGCGGTCGGTCGCACGCACTCGCACCCGTACCGTGAGTTCATCGCCAACTTGTGCCTCGCTGATCACCTTGCCTTTTGCGTCGAGGAACTCGTGGATAATCTCCAGGCCTTTGTTCAAGGCTTCCCTGGGTACATTCCGTTCATAGCCTGATTCCGCCCAGGCATAGAACAGCGGTAATTCCCCGCCATTGTTGAGTTTGAGGCGGGCGGTATCGGCCGGCACGGTAATATTCGCCAAGATAAGCTGGGCGGGCATTGCCTGCGCCTTGGCCCGCCCATTCTTGTCGATGGCACTCATGCTGACATTCCCTGCCGCCGACAGACTGGCAGCTTTCGCATAGGCATCCACCGCCAACAGCACGCGCGCGGCCGACAGGCTCTGGTAATAGTTATCGCGTATCGCGTTGCCCAACCTTGCCCAGAAATCCAGTGGTAAGTTTTTAATTTGTGAAGGGAAGTGCATCGCGACCAACTGCATCACCGAGGCCTGATGCACCAGCGGGTCGTAGTAGTAGTTCCAGTACCAGCCACGCCACGGATCACTGTTGATCAGCAGATCCTGCAAGGCAGGTTGTAACAATTCCTGCGCGATCTTGTTCTGCTTTAGCATCTGGAAAGCAGATGCCAGATGCACCGTCCCCAGATCGCGCCGCAAAGCCGTGCGTTCCGACTCGCTACGCGCATTGGCGACACGATTGCGCCAATTCTCGTGCAGGTTGTTCAACGCCGCCGAGACCACAATGCCCTGGCGGGTCAATAAATACGCCGCCTGCGCCTGGACACGCCAGTTGTAATCGGTGCTCGACGCTTCTGCGATACGCAATTGCAAATAGGTGTTGGCACGTTGCAACAAGTCATTCGGCACCGGGAGTTTGCGGTCTTTGGCTTCGACCAAAAGACTTACCACATAGGTAGTGGCGAATAGGTCGGACGAGTTGCCAGGCCACATACTGATACCGCCATCGCTAGTCTGGCGCGCCCTCACCTGGGTGAGATAACGCTCGAAAGTCTTGCGCGGATCGACCGCCGGCCTGCCCGATGTTTGCTTGATCCTGCCCAGCTTCTCGGCGATGTCAGGCAGGCTCGCCAGGACCACGGCGGGGAAAGTCTGGCTGGTGATCTGCTCGGTACAGCCGTGCGGATAGGCTTCCAGATATTGGATCAGACCTGCGGTATAAGCCCAGGGCGAACTGGACAAAGCCGCCTCGCTGCGCTTGAAGTTGGGATACATATCCGCCTGGGTATCAAGCATGGCGTTGCCCCTGAACATGCCCGTCTGCACCAGCGTGACGAAGCTGGAAGCGGGACGCACGCTGACATCGGTGGACAGCCGCACCTGAGCCCCCTTTGCCTGTGCACTGAACACCACACTGGCGGAACCCAGTTGCGCCAGCGTTCCCGCTTTGGCTTTCACACGGAACGTCGTGCTGCCTTCGGCACGCTCAGTGATTTTCAAGGTTTGTGCAGCACTCCCCACCACTTCCAGGCCTGAAGAGACATTGAGTGACAAGGTGATGGGCACGTTTTGCCCGGAACCCTTGATGTTGTTGGCCAGGCCGACCCCAATTTCAACCTCGTCTCCTGGCGTGATCGCCACGGGCACATTGGGCAGCAACACCATGTCGCCGCGTACCGTGGTGCTGGTCGTCGCCGCCGCGAGCGTATCGTCATTCACGGCGATCGCCATCACGCGCAGCGTCCCGTTGAAGTTCTCCGGCACGGGATAGGAAAACTCGCGATGGCCGTTCACCTCGACAATGCCCGACCAGTACACCACGGGCTTGTCGGTGCGACGCTTGAACGGATTGAGATGCTTGCCCGTTTGTCCTTCCGCATCGCCGCCCGCCGCCTGCATCAGTTTTTTGAATTCAGGCAGGATCAAATCCAGTGTCTGCTGGGTACTCACTTCCAGAGCGCGCTTTTGGAAGAAGAACTTGAGCGGGTCGGGCGACTGGTAACGCGCCACTTGCAAGATGCCCTCATCCACTGCGAACACGATGGCGCGACCAGGTTGCTTTGACTCCAGTTGGAACTTCGCTGTCTGTCCAGGTTTGAGCAACGCTGGCGCGCGCAAGGTCATCGCCATGGTGCGGCGCGACAAACTGGTGGCGAACGGCACGATGCCGTAACTTAACGGACTCATGTAAATTTCGTTCGATGCCAAATCGCGCGTGAATTGCACCGACACATAGCCGTTGCCTTCAAAGTCACGGGGCAGCGTAATCTTCTGCACTGACGCCGTGTCGCCGGTCTTAAACCACTTGTGCGTATAAACCTTGTCGCGCTCGATGGTGATGAGGCCCGCGCCCGCATAGGGTGCGCGGATGCTGATCTCAATCTCTTCGCCCGGCTGATAATCCTTACGGTTGAGTGTCATCTGCAATTCGGCATTGCGATCTAACGAACGTGACACATTGCCCGTCCCTGCCACGCTGTAATTTACCCGTGCCAGTTCCAGCCCCTCGGCATCTTTCACGGCGTAGGCGAAATTGCCGGGTGTTTGCGTCGCCAGCATGAGCTTTGCACCACTGGCGCTAATGGCAAACTTGTCCTCCTTCAGCACCGATTCAGTGGCTCGCGATTCGTATTTGAACAGGCCATTTGCCTGTTTCACCAGCACCGACACCACGCGGCGTTCCAGACGCACCAGACGCAAATCGCCCACGGCGATCTTCTTCGCGGCAGGATCAATGGCGATGAGCGAGACTTCGCGCACGCTGTTTCGGCTGATATAACTCAGATCGGCATCCGCCTTGTAGCCCAATAGATATGGTCTGTCCGAGACCAGTGCCGACACTTCTGCCGCGACGCTGCGCCCGCCTTCGGGCTCGAACGCTTTGACCAGCAGATGCAATTGATAGGTCGCCTGCGTGTAACGTTGCAGCCCTAACGCGAACGCTGAATTGCCTTGTGCATCAGTTTCGCCGCGCGGCAGTTCGACCTGGAATTTCTCTTTGGCATAGGCGGGATCGGAGAAGCTGTAATCGGCGTAGGCGCGGAAAGTCGGGTAGGTGGGCGAGAGGGTTAAGGTGGCATCCACGCGCCGATTGGGAGCTGGCGTACCGAACAGATTCTGCGCATTGATCTTCGCCTGCAAGTCCCTGGGCGACACCCAGCCCTGATCTGCTTCGCTGGACAACCTGGCCGATACCTTCATGCGGTCTGGCATAAATTCCTGCACCTTGACGCTGACACTGCCCAAACGCTGTGGCGGCGATTGCGCAGCACCTGGCAGGGCGGAGCCTGAGTCACGGGCAAGGTTCAGATTGATGGTGTAATTGCCCGTGGGCGACGTGTCCTGTGTGGTGTGCGAAAAGTCCGCCATGCCGCCCGTGCCCAAATTCAATTTCTCACGCCGCACGGTCAGACCACGCGCATCGATCACTTCCACCTCGACGGGGATGTCGGTGAGTTTCTGTGCCCAGTTGGTGGATTTGGCGACGATGCCCACGTTGATGGTGTCACCCGGACGATAAATGCCGCGATCCGAGAACAGATAAGCCTGCAACTGATTCGGCAGACTGGCGACATGCAGACCGCCCACATCGAAGCGCGACGTGTCCAAATGACGGTCGGCACGGTTCAGCGGCAGGAAGCTCAGGTCACCGCCCTTGCGCACCACCAGTACCGCAGGCGTTTTTTCCCGCAGCATCCCCGTCAGGCTCGCCAGTTGCGCATGACCGCTGGTATCGGTGCTCTGATTTAGCAACACGGCGCCGTTACGCGCCCAAATCTCCACCGACGCGCCACCTACGGGCAGCCCGTTGGCGATGGATTGGACGAACACATCACGAGAGCCATCGTTGGACTGTTTCGCCACCACCCCCAGATCGGTGACGATGACCAGGCGACTGTCGCGCATCGTGGCCGGATTGACGGCCTCATCAGGGGCGGCGGCTTCACCTTCGTCCCCCCCTTCTTCATCGTTATAAGGATGTACTGGCGCCTGATATTCGCCATTGGGCGTTGCATTTAACTTAGGGTCGTAGCCTTGCACCGTCAGCAAAAACACGCCACGCCGGTCACCCGCGTCAGCGCGCAGATATTCGGCAAAATCTATGGATTCGTAATGCGTCTTGCCAGGTTTGAGATTGAGCGGAATATTCTTCTCGAAACGCTCGGTTAAGTTATCGGGTGTCATGCCCGCATAGAACGCGGGTTGGCTCATGTCGCCTTGCGACTGGGTCACCAGATGCTGCAACTGCAAGGGCAACACCCGACCTATTTCCAGATGTATCCCAGGCAGATCACGCACGATAAGGGGCAGTTTCTTCTCACCCGACATCGCCAGCAACGAACCCTTGCTCATGATAGCCAGTTCAGGTGCTGAGCGTTTGACGCGCAGTATCTCGTTGCGTGTCACCCCCAGCTGATAGCCGCCCGCCGAAGTCAGGCCTTTTGCGATACGCACCAGCAGATAGCGGCCAGGGTCGGCGACGAATTTATAGGCATGGGTCTCGTGTATCTCCCGCTCGGAGGCGATGGCCGTCAGCGCGATTTTCTTCGCCTGTTTGAGCACCGCATCGCTAATATCCGCCGGGTCGCTCCACACGTAGCTGTCTGCATCGCTCGCCTCTGTCGGGTGCTTTTGTGGCAACTGCCAGACGCTCACCGCCTTGTCCATATCGCTCTGACGCACCGCCATGCCCGTGGTCATTTGCAAGACATTCTCCGGTTCGCCGCTATCCGCTGTCACGATAGATTGTTTGAGTTCTGAAATATCCAGACTGTACAAACTGGGAATCGCGACCGCACGTCTCAGCTCATCGGCAATTTCATTGCCGCCGCGCGCAGCTACCGTGCCCGACGCGATGACCAGCGCCAGGCTGGAAGTCTCTTGCGGGATGGGCAGCGGCACGGAATGCACCGAGGCATTGAGCCGATTCTTGTCGTAAGTGACGATGAACTTCTGAATGTCGGACACTTTCTCCAACTGATTGGCGGAATTGCCGTCCAAGACCACGCTCAGATTTTTCTCAAACACTTCGGGGTTGACTGGATGCGAGAATGCCACCTCGAACACCGCCTTGCGCAAGCTCACTTGCACGGGATCCTGATAAAAACTGGCCTCGCGTATCTGCATCGCAAAACGCGGCGAATGGAACGTTACCTTGTTGTCCACGGAAGCGTGTCCCGCCAACGCCTTCGCGCCCAGGCTCACGGTGTATTGCACATCGATGGGCCAATCCTCGTTCGGCAGGAACTCCAAACGATTTGCCGATGTCCACGTCCACTGACCCGCCAGTGAGGGCGATAGCGTCACATCCACCGCTGCTTTGCCGACTAAAGCCAACGGTGCGACAGAATTGGAAAAAGTCAGGATGGCGGGGCGCGGTTTGCCGTCTCCATCGTAAGGCGTGACCTCCGGGTTGTTCACAGAAATACCCGCCGCTTTGATCTCGGTTGATTGACCATTGTCTGGGCGCGAACCACTAAAGGTCTGACTATCCAACCAGCTCTTCCATCCGCCCGCAGGTGCGTGTAGCGCGCCCCAGCCCAGCCCGGCCGCCAGCACCATCGCCAGTGCAGCCCATGCCGCGTACAGCCTGATCTTTTCACCCAAAGGGACGCATTGGGTCTGCAACCAGCTTAACCAGGACGGTGCGCGCCAATTCAGCTTGCCAAACACCATACCCAGCACCGCGAACAACAGCATCGCCATGAAACTCATTACATGCCAACCCCACGCTGCTGCGCGCCTGACCTTTTCATGTAGCTGTTCCATGAAACACTCTCCCTGAAATTTGCTGTTACGGCACGACAAAAAGACCTGTGCGAGCGGCGCGCTAAATCATGGTTCGATTTTTTGAACCTAACCTAACCAAACCTAACCTGAACTTTGCATAATCTGCGCAAAAACGAGTTTAATAAATTTATTATAAACAACAAACAAAACCACCGGGGGTTACAAAATGCGTGCCAAATGCACACGCCAGATGAGTATATACGAAGCCTTTTCAAAACACGAAATTGGCCAGGAATTGAACTCGGGCACTTCAGTCAACGGCCAGCCGGTAACCTACCCCGACTTCTGTCAGCAAAAAACGCGGGCGGGCCGGGTCTTTTTCCAGTTTATGGCGCAACGTGCCCATGTAGATGCGCAGGTAGTGGGCGCGCTCCACGTAGTTCGGCCCCCAGACTTCACGGAGCAGCAAGCGGTGCGTCAGCACTTTGCCTGCGTGTTTGACCAGTACGCTCAGCAGGCGGTATTCAATCGGCGTGAGGTGAACTTCCGCGCCGCTGACCGTGATTTTGCGATGAATCATGTCCACTTTCAGCTCATCCACTGAAAAGACACCCTCTTCCTCCCCATTCGCAGCAGAAGATACATGACGCAATGCAACGCGTATCCGTGCCAGCAACTCCCCCGCACTGAAGGGTTTGACCAGATAATCATCTGCGCCCGCATCCAGAGCGGAAATCTTGTCGTTTTCCAGTGAACGCGCAGACAGAATGATGATGGGAACGGCTGACCACGCACGTATTCCTTTGATCACTTCCACCCCATCCATATCGGGCAGGCCAAGATCGAGAATAATCAGGTCGGGCTTGCGCGTCGCGGCCTCAATCATCCCCTGCTTTCCGGTTTTCGCTTCGATCACCTGGTAGCCTTCCGAGACCAGCGTAGTCCGCAGGAAGCGGCTTATCTGCGTTTCGTCTT
This sequence comes from Gallionella sp., assembly GCA_028707275.1. Classification (GTDB taxonomy): domain Bacteria; phylum Pseudomonadota; class Gammaproteobacteria; order Burkholderiales; family Gallionellaceae; genus Gallionella. The sequence goes on from JAQTUP010000009.1 coordinate 81,157, forward strand.
CGATGACGATGAGGGTAGCGGAATTGTTCATATTGGAAAAAACGATTTACCACAGAGACCACAGAGAAAGCCTGCCAAATTCTCTGTGAACTCTGTGTTCTCTGTGGCTTGAATTAGATTTTTTTGATTCATGATTGCATAACCTCTTCCTGCTCGATCAACGGCGGTTCGGTCAATGGCAATGCGAAATGGAATGCCGCGCCGCCGGACGGCAAATTATCCGCCCAAATCCGTCCGCCGTGCGCCTCCACGATAAAGCGGCAGATGGTCAAACCGAGACCTGCGCCGCCCTGATTGCCCTCGCTGGCGACGCGATGAAATTTTTCAAAGATACGTTTTTCTTCGCCAGCCGGAATCCCTCTCCCTTGATCGGAAATGGTCACCACCAATTCGTTCGATCCACCTGTGGCAGAAATTTCGATTGGAGTTCCGGGCTGCGTGTATTTCACAGCGTTTTCCAGCAGGTTGGCAAATACCCGCTCGACCAGCATGCTGTCTATCTCGACCAATGGCAAGTCGCGCGGCAAATTGACAGTGACCGGATGATTACTCATGCGCGAGTTCAGTCCAGCCAGCGCGCCGCCGACCACCTCTTCCAGCGGTTGCCATTGCAGGTGCAGCACGACTGCACCCGCTTCAAGCCGCGCCATGTCCAGCAGGTTGTTCGCCAGTCCGGTCATGCGCAGGGCCTCGTCATAAATGGCCTGACCGAGTTCACGGCGTGCATGCTCGTCGAGTTTCTCATCATCCCGAATCAGGCTGCTGGATGCGCCCACAATTGCCGCCAGCGGCGTGCGCAAATCATGTGAAATGGCCGAGAGCAGGGTATTGCGCAACTGTTCTGTTTCCATTTTTAGCTGGGTGTTGTGCGCTACCAAAGCCAGCTTGACCCGCTCCAGCGCCAGTGCGATTTGGCTGACAAAAGTTTCCAGCAGCCGCTGTTGTTCGGGCAGAGCAATGCGCGCCGGATTAAGCGGCAACAAGGCCAACACACCTATCATTCCAGACGAGGCTGTCAGTGGCAGATAAACCACCTCGCCTCCCGGCAAGGTGTCCGTGCCTTGCCCCGCCATCTGTTCATGGTCATACACCCATTGCGCCACACTCAGGTCGCTGCCATGACTGGATTGCGCAGTTCCCTCACTTTTGGGATAAACGATGCGTCCCGTTTCATCAGGCAGCAACACCACTGCCTGCGCTTCAAACACCTCCGCCACATGCTTGACGGCAATGCGCACGATATTGTCCTCGCCGCGTGTCACGGCCAGTTCGCGGCTCATGGCGTACAGCGAGGCGATGCGGCGCTCGCGGTGACCGGCGATCCTGGCCTGATGATGGATGCTCGCGGTCATGCTGCTGATCACCAATGCGACCAACAGCATGACGGTAAAAGTGACCAGGTATTGGCTATCTGAAACGGCAAAACTGAATCGTGGCGACACGAAAAAAACATCGAACAACACCACGCTCAGGAATGAACTCAGTACCGAGGGCCCGCGTCCGTAACGCGCGGCGACCACTACCACGCCCAACAGGTAAATCATGATCAGGTTGGCTAAATCGAAGCGATCAAACATCAGCCAGGCGATGGCGGTGCAGATTGCCGTCGTGGCAAGCGCCCACAGGTAACTGGTGCGCCACTTGAATAGCGTGCCAGGCTCTTCGGACGCCAGCCCCAGATATAAACGGCTGCGCGAAAAATAGGGATTTTCCCTCGCCTGCGACAGAAAATTGGATTCACGACCCACCACATGAATATCTATATCGCTGGCCTGACGGACGATGGTGTCGACCAGCGACCCGAGCATCCAGCGTTTCCACCCCGAGAGGGTCGGCTTGCCCAACACGATACGGGTGGCATTGCGGGTGCGCGCATAGGAAATTACCTCGTCGGCCATCCGGTAGCCGCTCAGTGTGACAGTCTCAGCCCCCAGCTCTTCTGCCAGCTTTAATGTGCACAGTATGGCATCGCGCTGCTCACGGGACAGACGCTGGAGCTTCGCCGTCTCGACATACACCACAATCCACTCAGCTTTTAGCAACCGAGCCAGCCGGTACGCAGCACGCACCAGATTCTCCGCAGTGCCGCCCGGACCTATGCAGACCAGCATCCGCTCTTTCACTTGCCATACGTTCTGGATCGCATGATCTTCGCGGTAATCGCGCATCTGCGCATCCACCCGATCCGCCGTGCGCCGCAACGCCAGTTCGCGCAACGCGATCAGGTTGCCCTTGCGGAAAAAATTCTGCGCCGCGCGCGCCGCCTGCTGAGGCAGGTAGACCTTGCCTTCCTCCAGCCTCTGCAACAGCTCATCCGGGGGAAGGTCGATCAGCTCGATTTCATTGGCGCCGGCAAGAACCGCGTCCGGCACCGTTTCCCATACTGTGATGCCGGTGATTTGCGAGACCACATCGTTGAGGCTTTCGATGTGCTGGACGTTGATTGCGGTATACACATCAATACCCGCCTCCAGCAATTCCTCCACATCCTGCCAGCGCTTCGGATGACGCGAGCCTTGCACATTGGTGTGTGCCAGCTCGTCCACCAGAATCAACGCAGGATGACGTTTAAGCGCGCCATCCAGATCGAACTCCCGCAATTGCGTGCCCTGATATTCCACAATGCGTGGCGGCAGGATTTCCAAGCCTTGCAGCAACTGTTCGGTCTCGGCGCGCTTGTGGGTTTCCACATAGCCCGCTACCACATCCAGTCCTGCCGCGCGGCGCTCGCGTGCGGCGAGCAACATGCCATAGGTTTTGCCGACACCGGCACAGGCGCCGAAAAAAATCTTCAGGTGGCCACGGCGGCGGCGGGCTTCGGCAAGCTGCACTTTTTCCAGCAGTGCATCGGGGTCTGGACGTTGGTCGTTCATGGTAAGGTGGGCACGTTTTTTGTACCCAAGCGGTTAGCAATGTAGGGTGGGCACGTCTTTGTGCCCACGCGGTCAATATTAATCATATTCCAACTCCATATTTTCCACCGCCCCGCCCCAATCACTCGCATAAACCCCATCGCGCACAAAGCGGTGAAATGTCGAATAAGTCAGCGGCCATCATATTCCAGCACAGCATCCGCGTGGGCACAAAAACGTGCCCCCCCTACTAAATCAATGCAAGGCATCCAGTGCCAGATTGAGTTCCAGCACATTCACCCGAGGCTCGCCCAGAATGCCGAACTGGCGACCTTCGGTGTGATCGGCTACCAACTTATTCACGGTATTAGGGGCGAGATTGCGCACCCGTGCCACGCGGGCGAGCTGATATTCCGCTGCCGCCGGGCTGATATGAGGATCAAGCCCGCTGGCGGATGCGGTTACCAGATCAACCGGAACCGGCAAGCTGTTGCCGGGATCAGCATCGCGCAAAGCCTGCACACGGGCTTTAATCGCATCCATCAGTGCCGGATTGCTTGGCCCCAGGTTTGAACCGCTGGAAGCGGATGCGTTATTGGGCATCGGGCCGGTTGCCGAAGGACGTCCCCAGAAATACCTGGGGTCGGAGAATGACTGGCCGATCAGCTCGGAACCGACCGGTTTGCCATCTTTGACGATCAGGCTGCCATTGGCTTTGTCGGCCATGGTTGCCTGGGAGATACCCGTCACCAGCAACGGATAGGCAATTCCGGTCAACAACGTCAGCAACAGAAAACTGACAACAGCGGGACGTAATTCTTTAAACATGATGCATCCTTTCGTATATCAAAAAAGCTTATTTCAATCGATCGTCCCTTCCCCCTGTCAAGGGGAGAGCGAAGCAAGGGGGCAATTAGGATGGGGGTTGGTGGTCTGTTCACGTTTTTACCCCCTCCCTAGCCCTCCCCCTGCAAGGGGGAGGGAATGTTGGTTTATATCCAGCCAAAACCGACAAGAATCATGTCGATCAATTTGATGCCGATAAAGGGGACGATGATGCCGCCCAGACCATAGATCAGCAGGTTGTTGCGCAGCAGCACGTTCGCCCCGATAGCACGATATTTCACACCCTTTAGAGCCAGCGGCACCAGTGCGATGATGACCAGCGCGTTGAAGATCACCGCTGACAGGATGGCGCTGGATGGTGTCGCCAGTCCCATCAGGTTAAGGCCGCCTAATGCCGGATAGGTGGACGCAAATGCCGCCGGAATGATGGCGAAATACTTGGCCACATCGTTGGCGATACTGAAGGTGGTCAGCGCACCGCGCGTCATCAGCATCTGTTTGCCGGTCTCGACGATCTCGATCAGCTTGGTCGGATTGGAATCCAGATCCACCATGTTGCCCGCTTCCTTGGCCGCCTGAGTACCCGTGTTCATCGCCACCGCCACATCGGCCTGCGCCAGTGCCGGAGCATCGTTGGTGCCGTCGCCGGTCATCGCCACCAAGCGGCCTTGTGCCTGATGTTCACGGATCAATTTCAGCTTGTCTTCCGGCGTCGCTTCGGCAAGGAAGTCATCCACTCCGGCTTCTGCGGCGATGGCGGCGGCCGTCAGCCGATTGTCCCCGGTGATCATGATGGTCTTGATGCCCATGCGGCGCAGTTCGGCGAAACGCTCTTTGATACCGCCCTTGACCACGTCCTTGAGCTCAATTACGCCCAACACTTTCATTCCATCAGCCACGACCAGCGGCGTGCTGCCGCGCCTGGAGACGCTGTCCACGATGGCATCCACCCCGGGTGGAAAGCTACCCCCGAGGCTGATGACATGATTGCGTATCGCATCGGTCGCACCCTTGCGGACTTGACGATCGCCGATGTTTACGCCGCTCATACGTGTCTGTGCACTGAAAGGCACAAACGTCGCACCCATCTCATGGATATTGCGTTCGCGCAGGCTGAATTTTTCCTTGGCAAGCACGACGATGCTGCGACCTTCCGGCGTTTCGTCCGCCAAAGAAGCAAGTTGTGCCGCATCTGCCAGTTCAGCCTCAGTTACACCGGGAGCATGCAGAAAGTTGCTGGCCTGACGATTGCCCAAGGTAATTGTGCCAGTCTTGTCCAGCAGCAACACATCCACATCGCCCGCCGCTTCAACCGCACGACCGCTCGTTGCGATCACGTTCTTTTGCAGCATGCGCCCCATCCCTGCCACACCGATAGCGGACAGCAAGCCGCCGATGGTGGTCGGAATCAGGCACACCAGCAGCGCCACCAGCACAGTGATGCTGACTGGTTGTCCCGCACCCGCCACCTCGACGCTGTAGATGGAGAACGGCAACAGGGTGACGGTCGCCAACAGGAAGATCAGCGTCATTGCCACCAGCAGAATAGTGAGCGCAATCTCGTTGGGGGTCTTCTGGCGCTTCGCACCTTCCACCATCGCGATCATGCGATCCAGGAAAGTCTCGCCCGGATTGGCGGTAATGCGCACCACCAGCCAGTCGGACAACACCCGCGTGCCGCCGGTCACTGCGTTAAAGTCGCCGCCGGATTGACGGATCACCGGTGCACTTTCGCCGGTGATGGCGCTCTCGTCCACTGAGGCCACGCCCTCGATCACCTCCCCGTCACCTGGGACAAAATCTCCCGCTTCCACCAGTACCACATCGTCACGACGCAAAGCGGAGCCTGCGACCAGCGCATATTTTTCACTATAGTTCGGGCCGACCAGCTTCCTGGCCTGGATGTCGCGTTTGGCGCTGCGCATGGCGTTGGCCTGGGCGCGGCTGCGTCCTTCTGCCAGTGCTTCGGCGAAGTTGGCGAACAGCACGGTAAACCACAGCCACAGCGTGACCGCCAGAATGAATCCGGTCGGCGCTTCGCCGTGTCCTGCCAAAGCCTGGAAGAACAGCGCCGTGGTCAGCACGCTGCCGACCCAGACCACGAACATCACCGGATTTTTCATCTGCTGGCGCGGACTCAATTTCACAAACGAGTCCACCACGGCCTGCTTGACGATGTCTCGCTCAAACAGGGAAAACGTAGTTGTTGTCATATAAATTTCCTATTTGCATGGTTTCGGCGCGGGTGTCGGGTTGAAACCCGACCTGCAATTCTGCGCGGCAGCGACGTGTCGCTGCATTCCAAAATATCGATCACGTTATGGTTTAATCATGTTCAGATGTTCAATCACCGGCCCCAGCGCGAGTGCCGGCACGAAGGTCAGCGCCCCCACCAGCAACACGGTGCCTGTCAGCAGCCAGACGAACAGTGACGTGTGCGTCGCCATGCTGCCGGCGCTTACCGGGATGCGTTTCTTGGCGGCCATGGAACCTGCGAGAGCCAACACCGGAATCATCAGCCAGAAGCGTCCCGCCCACACGGCAAAACCCAGCGCGGTGTTATAGAACGGCGTGTTCGCGGAAATCCCGGCGAAGGCGCTGCCGTTGTTACCGACTGCCGATGAGAAGGCATACAGTACTTCGCTAAAGCCATGCGCGCCTGGGTTATAGATACTGCTCTTGCCGACTGCCAGCATCACCGCCAGCGCCGTACCGCCCAGAATAATGAGCGGCGGGAACAGGATCACAAGGGATGCCATCTTGATGTCGAACGCCTCGATCTTCTTGCCCAGATATTCCGGGGTGCGGCCTATCATCAACCCTGCCAGGAACACCGCGATCACGGCATACACCAGCATGCCGTGCAAACCGGAACCGACCCCGCCGAACACCACTTCGCCCAGTTGGATTTGCGCCATCGTGACCATGCCGCCCAGCGGCGTGAAGGAATCGTGCATCGAATTCACCGCGCCGCAGGAAGCCGCCGTGGTGATGGTGGCAAACAGCGCAGAATTGACGATGCCGAAGCGCGTCTCCTTGCCTTCCATATTGCCGCCGGACTGCGTGGCGGAAACACTTTGATCCACACCCAATGCTGTAAAGGCAGGGTTGCCCTGCTGCTCGGCGTATTCAGCCACGGAGAGGAAGCCCACGAACAAAATCGTCATGGAAGCGAGAATCGCCCAACCCTGGCGGGTGTCGCCCACCATACTGCCGAAGGTGTAGCAGAGCCCTGCGGGGATCAGAAACATCGCCAGCATCGCCAGAAAATTGGACAACGGTGTGGGATTTTCGAACGGATGCGCCGAGTTGGCATTGAAGAAGCCGCCCCCGTTGGTACCGAGTTGCTTGATCGCTTCCTGGGACGCGACCGGGCCCATGGCGATATTCTGTTCTTTCACCACAACTTTATCAGTCACGGCATTGCCCGCAGCGTCCTTAACCGGATTGCCGGAATCGTCCAGCTTGGGCTGGTCGTAGCTCACGCTTTCCATCAGCGGCACGGTTTGATATGCCGAAAAGTTCTGCACCACGCCCTGGCTGACCAGCACCAGCGCCAGCAGCGTGGAGATGGGCAGCAGGATGTACAGCGTGCTGCGCGTCATGTCCACCCAGAAGTTTCCTATCGTCTGTGTCGTGTGGCGGGAGAAGCCGCGAATCAGCGCGATGACCACCGCCATGCCGGTGGCTGCCGAGAAAAAGTTCTGCACCGAGAGTCCCAGCATCTGCGTCAGATAGCTCATGGTTGACTCACCTGCGTAGCCCTGCCAGTTGGTGTTCGTTACAAAACTGAGCGCCGTATTGAATGACGAATCAGGACTGACCGCGCCAAAACTTTGCGGATTCAGCGGCAACCAGACCTGCAGGCGCTGCAAGGCATACACCGCCAGCGCACCCAGCAGGCTGAAGCATAGCAATGCCATCGCATACTGCGTCCAGCGCATCTCATGCTTGCTGTCCACCCCGCACAGGAGATAGAAAAAATTCTCGGCAGGCTGCATCCAGCGCACGAATGCGGGCAGTTTGCCATCAAATACCCGCAGCATGTAATAGCCCATCGGACGGGCGGTTGCCAGCAATACACCCAGGAACAGGGCGATTTGAAAAAGGCCGTTAATCATCAGAACAACTCCGGTTTAAGCAAGGCAACAACGAGATAAACCATCAGAAATACTGCCGCGATGGCGCCAGCGATATAGAAGGTCATGACGACCTTCCCAGCTTTTCGATGCCGCGTACCAGCAGCACGGAAAGCCCGAAGAAGGCCAGAATCAACGACAGATATAACCAGTCCATTTCATATACTCCTGTTTGAAAAATACAGATTGCATAGTAGAAAACGGCAGATTAAAACGGTGTAAAGATAAGTCCCGTGTGTGTAAAAATATTGTAAAGATTGAGCCGCATCTGCAAGTCTGGCATGCTCAGCCGGATTGCCAATTCACTTCGACGGCATAGAAGACGAATTGACATACATCACTGGCATGAGTATTGCTCAACATATTGCTCCATCACTCAATACGACAAGGTGCAACATGCTATTCGACGCATACGAACAAAAAGGCCTGCTGTTCAACATGAATTTCAAGGAAGTCAATGGCAGCTTTGCGGCCTACCGGGGGGATCTGGTGCTGGGTTTGGGCGAAATCGGCGACGCATTAGGCCATCGCAAGCCGCCCACGGCCACCATCAAGAACACCATCGTGCTAGCCGAAAATGACAAGATCAAGCTGTATGTCGGCAGTCTGGACGAGCTGGCGCTGCTGCCAAAAGTGCTCGATTACTACCGGGCGGATTTCGCGCCGGACGTGCGTATCATCGTTTTCGTGGTGAACATCAACCAGCCGCTGGTGATCGACGCCGAGGGTCTTTCCATCGCGGCCATCGGCATGCAGGAAGGCCTGATCTGGAACGAGCTGATCGACATCGCGGCGCTCGACAAGAGCGACTTCAAGGGGCAATCCGCCTCGGAGAAGATCATCACGGTTTACAAGGCACTGTCCGACTACAAGCCACGCGGCGACAAGGTGTCGTTCGACGACGCGCTGACCCGCACGGTGGGATTGAAACGCGTCGGACGCGGCCCGGTTTAAACAACTGTCGCATCTGCTGCTGATTGTCCTGATTACGACAATCAGCGGCGCAACTTGGGAGCATTCATGTCACGCATCGGAATCTTTTTTGCCAGCAGTACCGGCAACACGCGCCGCATCGCCAAATTCATCAAGAAGCGTTTCGACGATGAGACAATGGCGGACGCGCTCAACGTCAACAAGGCCAGCGCTGAACTTGTCGCCGGTTATTCCCACCTGATTTTTGGCACCTCGACGCTGGGCGGCGGCCAGTTACCGGGGCTCTCCTGCGATTGTATGGGCGGCGGCTGGGAGGAATTTTTGCCGCAGCTTAAGGAGGTGGATTTTAGCGGCAAGACCATTGCCCTTTTCGGTCTCGGTGATCAGGACAAATATCCCGATGAATTCGTCGATGCGCTGGGCGAGCTCTACCGCTTTGTGGTGGCGCGCGGCGCAAAAGTAGTCGGCGCATGGCCTGCCGACGAATACGACTTCATCGCGTCTGAAGCCCTGGTGGATGACACATTCGTGGGGCTGGTGCTCGATCAGGAAAACCAGAAGAATCTCACCGATGCACGCCTGGATAGCTGGCTCAAACTGATCGCACCTGAATTCGATTTACCCGCCTGACCAGGTGCTCACCGGCCTTCGGGCCGGGGTTTTAAACCGAAGCGGAATCCGGATAAACCGTCAACAGGTTTTATATCGACATTTCTTATGTCGCCATTGTATTCTCTCACCCATGAACAAGCTTTCAAGGCAGGTTGAAAGCGCCGGAAGAGGGATTGGATTCTTGTGCGTGCCGGGGTAAGCCTGCGGTTGCGATAATCGGGTATCGAACAATGGAAAATATGACGATCAACGGCTTCATTCCGCACGGCTACTGCCTGACCTGGAGTCCGGAGCTGCTCTGGCTGCATGTCGGCTCTGACGTGGTCATGACGCTCGCCTACATCACCTATCCTGTAGGCATCGCCTATTTCGTCTGGAAGCGTAAGGATCTTCCTTATCGCTGGCTGTATCTTGGATTTTTTATTGCCTTCATTCTGACTTGTGCCAGCACCCACCTGTTCTCGGCCGTAACCGTCTGGTTCCCCATGTACTGGCTGGAAGGGTATGCAAAGGCAATCTCTGCTTTAGTGGCTGTAGCGACAGTATTCGCGATTTGGTGGGTCATTCCGCGCGCCCTGAAGCTGCCAAGTCAAGCGCAGCTCGAAAAAGCGCGCGACGAAGCGGAAGCAGCGAACAGGGCGAAGAGCGTGTTTCTGGCTAACATGAGCCACGAACTGCGGACACCGTTGAACGCCATACTCGGCTTTTCCACCATGATGCAAAAGGATGCGCAATTTCCGGAGAATCAGTTGCGGAATCTTGAAATAATCAACCGCAGCGGAGAACACCTGCTGAGCCTGATCAACGATGTGCTGGATATGGCCAAGATCGATGCAGGTCGTGTACAACTGGAGGAAAACCCGTTCGATCTGGGAGGCATGGTCAGGGATGTGACAGATATGATGTCAGTGCGCGCCCATGATAAAGACTTGCAGCTGGTCGTCGACCAGTCTTCCGCATTTCCGCGCTATATCATAGGCGACGAGGCACGCCTGCGGCAGATGCTCATCAATCTGATCGGCAATGCGCTCAAATTCACCAAAAAAGGGGGGATAACGCTGCGTCTTGGAACCAAACAAAACGCCGTGGCACATCTGGTGATTGAAGTTGCAGATACCGGGTGCGGCATCGCGCCGGAAGATCAGCAACGCATCTTCGATCCTTTCGTGCAATTGGGCGAACAAGGAGACAGCAAGGGAACAGGATTGGGCCTGACCATTACACGCCAATTCGTGCAACTGATGGGAGGACAGCTCTCGTTGGACAGCACGCCTGGCAAGGGCTCGCTGTTTCGGATCGAATTGCCGCTCAAGGAGCCCGGAACAGACCAGATCAAAAAGCCCAAAGATACCGGCTCAGGAGAGGTGGTGGGTCTGGCTCCCGGACAGCCGGTTTATCGCATATTGATCGTGGAGGATCAACTGGAGAACCAGTTGTTGCTCACCCAGCTGATGCAACGCTTGGGATTTGAAATCAAAGTGGCGGAGAACGGCGAACGGGCGCTGGAGATATTCGAGAACTGGCGACCTCACCTGATATGGATGGATCGGCGCATGCCGGTGATGGACGGCCTGGCAGCGGCGCGGCGTATCCGCCAACTTCCCGGCGGCCGCGAGGTGAAAATAGTCGCCGTGACAGCATCCGCTTTTGCGGAGCAACGCGTCGAAATGCTGGCCGCCGGCATGGATGACTTCGTGCGCAAACCCTACCGTTTCAACGAAATATACGAATGTCTGGGCAAACAGTTGGGCGTGCAATATCTTTATGCGGACGAGCTCGCGGCAGAGGAGGCGAGCGATCTGGTACTGACCGCACAGATGTTTGAAGTGTTGCCGCAGAACTTGCGCCGCGAACTCCGCTCGGCCCTGGAAAGCCTGGAGAACGAACGCATCTGCGCCGTTATCGGGCAAGTCGCAGCCTATGATTCGACGTTGCACAAGACACTGTTGCGCCTTGCCGGAAACTTCGATTATCCGGCTATCCTGGATGCATTGCAGAACGGCCCATAATCATAAATCGGGCAGTTGCCAGACAATCCCCCTTCGACACGCCCTCAAGGCGGGCGGCTCAGGGCGAAGTATGGACTATAGTTTCAACTGCTTTTTCAAGGACAAGGGGCATGACACGCAGATTGTGCGACAATCACAAAAATCTTAATACCTCGGGCTTGCGGATCTGTCCGCCCATCTGTCGGGTAAAATCCGATCAGGCAGCACGCTTCATTCCCCTTATGAACAACCCGAAATAGCGAATCCATGCCAGTGACGATGAATACCACCGAAATATTTCTGATTGCGATGACGCTCATCTTCACGCTCCCCTATCTGATCTGGAGAGTGGGACGGACAGAGTACTACGCCCCGCTGGTGGTGGTGCAGATTATCACCGGGGTCTTGCTGGGGCCGGGCATTCTCGGGAAAATTTTCCCTGACTATTACACTTTTATTTTTAATCCGGCAGTGATCCAGTCCTTGAACGGCATCGCTTGGTGGGGGGTAATGGTATTTGTCTGGATCGCCGGGATTGAACTTGACCTGCGCAAGGCGTGGGAGCACCGCAAGGAGAGCCTGGTCACCGCAGGTCTTGCGCTGGGAACGCCGCTGCTGTTCGGCAGTGTTGTCGCCACCGGCATGTTGATGTACAGCGGCTGGATCGGCCCACATGGCATGAACTGGCAATTCGTCTCAGGCGTCGGCATGGCCTGCGCGGTCACTGCGCTGCCCATCCTTATCCTGCTCCTGGAAAAGCTGTCTATCCTGCGCCAGCCCATCGGCCAGCGCATCCTGCGTTACGCGAGTCTTGACGACATCGCGATCTGGGGCGTGCTCGCGCTGATCCTGATGGACTGGGCGCGTGTGGGCAAACAGCTCGGTTTTTTGCTGGCCTTCGGTATCGCAAGTTACCTTTTTCGCAAACTCATGGCGCGGCTGCCCGAACGCGACCGCTGGTATGTGAGCCTGATCTGGCTGGCCTTGTGCAGCTTCGGCGCCGACTGGTCCGGCCTGCACTTTATGGTCGGCGCATTTATCGCAGGAGCCGTGATAGACAGCGTATGGTTTGAACAAAAGCAGATGGATTTGCTGCGCCACCACGTCTTCTTGCTGCTCATGCCGGTGTTTTTCCTCAGCACCGGACTGCGCACCAACTGGGCGGTGGGCGGCGCGGCGGTATTCATTGCAGCTGGCGCCTTGCTGGCGGCCTCGCTCTTCGGAAAATTGCTGGGCACGCATATTGCCGGGAAAGTCCTCAAATGGGAACCTGGCGAAGCCTCCATCATCGGCTGGCTGCTGCAAACCAAGGGACTCATCGAAATCATCTTCATCACGGTGCTGCTGGATAAAGGCATCATCACCGGCGAGACCTTCACCGCGCTGCTGCTGATGGCCGTTGCCAGCACCATGCTCACCGTGCCTTTTGTCTCGCCCAGACTCGAACGCATGAAACAGATCATCTTCAGGTCGAAGTAATCCCGCAGATTTTCACGGCTTGAACAGAAGGCGGATATAGCCGGTTCAATCGAACTGAAGTTTCAGCGGGGCTACCCCTTCCCTGACTAAAAAGACTTCCGGATCGTCACCATGATCGAGCAGAATGCAGCGTACTCGCTCCTGCCAAAGCTGTTGAAATTCAGCCGTGTCCACATGGTTTGCGGTATTGGACAGACATTTTTCCATCAATTCGGACAGACGCGGCGATGCCGGAACGCGTTGCGGATTGAATGCGATTTCAACAGCCTGATTGGTATCAAGCCGGGTGTAGCGGATTTCTCCTTGCATAGCCACGGCAAAAAACAGTCGCCCGCGCCTGTCGAAACGGCCGCCGATACCCTTGAAACCGCTGTCGGACATTGCACCCGTCAGCATACTGACGACATTTGCAATGACACCCGTCACTCCAACCTCGTTGCGCCTTCTGAACTCCACGCGTATATCGCCACGCACAGGCAGCGAATTGGAATAGAGTGCGGACAAGGCTTTATAAGTTGCCCAATAGGCTGTGGCGACCGTCGGGCAGGAGTGTCCGGCCAGTTTTACCGCATCAAAATAACTGTACTGCAATACTCCCTGTTCCGTTGCGCCAAGAAATTCGGCCAAAGGGTCATACAAACTAATTGGGGGTACTGCGTCAAAAAAATCCGGATAATTCATATTCTGGTTTTCCATACGGTCAGGCTACGCCCTCGGCTCAATTTGCAATTTTTCATGGAGAATTTCCCCCTGGGTTTTTAGTGGGCAGGCTTGCCATAAAAATGTTCCACGAACGCCGGACGGAAAGTTTGGTGACAGGCAAGGCAGCCGGTCTGTAATTTTTGGAAGGCTGCGATCACGCTTTTCCCATCTTTTTCCTGAGCCGCCATTGCCATTTCATGTGCCGCTTCATGCGTTTGCTCGTCAAAGGCTTTGAATTTGCCCATATTGGCGCCCATGAAACCCATGATGCGCATCTTTTCGCCCAATGGCGCCTCTGGATGCTCGCCGATCAGATGCGCAGCATGTTCAACCCCTGTCCAGTCCTCACGGGATATACCATCGGTTACGATTTGCATGTTTTTGCCCAGGTCTTTCATGACCTGTTGCAAGGCAAGCGGCTCTGCGGCTTGTGCCGTGGCCGCGATGAATAGTAATCCTGTGACCACCGTGTTCAAAGTGAGTAATTTTTTCATGCCTGTTCCTTTAGGTGGTGGTAAAAGTTAAATATCTGATGTTACGCAGTAACATCATTCATGTGTTCAAATCAACTTCGCCGGGGGCAGCCCTGTCTGCCGACAGGCAGGCCGGCTGCTGGTTACTTTCTTTTGCGTTGCCAAAGTAACCATCGATGCGGCAACCCCGGCTTGCCGCTCCCGCCGACCCTACCTGCGGCAGGCAGGCGGGGGTGCCCTCGACAGTCAGCAAACAACGGGGCTGCGGAACTCGCACGATCCGCACAGCGGCCACGTGCTCAAACAGTCCTCGCCCAAAAGCACCGCTGTTTGCCTTTCTGCCTGTATACAGGCAGTCTTCGGCGGCGCGCAGGGGCTTGGGGTGGAGCGCCAAGGTTACTTTTTAAAATAATTCATCAACCTTGATTTTTGGAACGTGTGCGTAACGTCAGTTAAATGTCATCGTGACGCTTTTTGATGCCGTGCAGATAAATCGGAAAGGTTTTTTTGGCCTCATCCAGCAAGGTGCGTTTGCCACCAAAAATGGATACCTGCATGAATAATCCCTGGATCATGCCGATGTAGAGCACGGCGGCATTTTCGCTGTCAAGTTCCTGGGAAACCAGCGATTGCGCCTTGGCCGCTTCGAGCAGGCTGGCAATTTTGTTTTCATAACCCGAGATAATCCCCTGTATTAGTTCGCGGAGTTTGCTGTTTCTCTTGTGCAGCATCTCGGTGAACAGCAAGCGGGGAATAGAAGGATGCTTGCCGATAAAAGTGATGTGCGCGAAGAACATCCGTTCAATGGCGTCGATCGGGTCTGTCGCCTCTGAGGCGGCCTTTTCCACGACCGTCATCAAACGCCCGCGTATCCAGTGGATGGCGGCCAGCCAGATGTCATCCTTGGTCGGGAAATGTTTGAAAATCGCGCCTTGCGTGACTTTCATCGCATCGGCCATATCCTGTGTGGTGACGCTGTCTATGCCTTTTTCTGCGGCCAGATGAATCGCCACACGCACAATCTCGCTTTGCCGCTCTTCGGTCGGCATGCGGCGTTTAATGACTTCCTGGTTCATCATATTTCTCCCAAAAATTTAAGGTTACGCATCCCGGCCTTCTCCTGCTTCCTCATAGGTTCGGCCATCGCGAATGTGATAAATGCGCTTGAAGATCGGGATGATTTTTTCATCATGAGTGACGACGATAATGGCGGTCTGATATTGCTGCGCCATCTGATTCAGAATGCGCATCACGGTCAATGCACGCTCGCTATCCAGTGGCGCTGTGGGTTCATCGGCGAGAATAATGGGCGGATGGTTGGCCAGCGCTCGGGCAATTGACACCCGCTGCTGTTCTCCGCCGGATAATTCAGAAACTTGTGCGCGGGCCCGGTGACCGACATCCAGTGCTTCCAGCAACTCCCTGGCGCGGGTTCGCGCCTGAGTATTGGACACACCGGCCAGCATAGGCAGTAGTGCAATGTTATCGGTCACGTCCAGGAACGGAATCAGATAAGGCGCCTGAAATACAAAACCGATACGATCGCGCCGCAAGGTGCGCAGGTCATCTATTTTCCATGCCCCTTCAAAAATCGTCTCGCCACCTAGTTGCATTTTCCCTGAAGTCGGTTCGATCACCGCCCCCAGGCATTTGAGCAACGTGCTTTTGCCTGACCCGCTGGGTCCCACCAGTCCGACGACCTCGCCCGGCCAGATTGTCATGTCCACGCCTTTCAACGCATCGACGGCGGTATTGCCCTCGCCATAACGCTTGGTCAAATTCTCGATATGAATTGCAGGTACTCGCATCCAGTTAGCCTCCGATTGCTGTGGCAGGATCAATTTTCAATGCCGCGCGTATGGCGAAGATACTGGCTAAGGAACACATCAGCATCACCAGAATGAAGCCACGGATTGCGTCGCCTGGAATCAGCAAAACGTATTTTGGGAACAGCGGAGCCCACAGGGTGGCCGCCGTTTTACCGACCACAAACCCGATCAAACCCAGCCCCAGCGCCTGTTGCAAGATCATGCCGCTGATCGTTTGGTTGCCCGCCCCCACCAGTTTGAGCACCGCAATTTCCCGAATTTTATTCATGGTCATGGTGTAGATGATAAAAGCCACGATCGCGGCACTGACGATGGATAAAATCACCAGAAACATGAAAATCTGTTTGGCCGACGTGGCAATTAATTTGGCGACCAGAATTTCCTCCATCTGCTCACGGCTATAGGCCTGCAAATGTTTCCAGCGCCGTATCTGACTTGCCACCTCCTGAACATCGTGCCCGGCTTTGATGCGCACCAGTACCGCATTGACCATGTGACTCGATGCTTGCCCGGCCAGCACGGTATCGAGCAATCCCGGCACACGGTTAAACGCAGGATTCAAAGCTGTTCTGGCGCGTTCATTGAGTAACGCATCATTGTCTTTCAAAAACTGCACCTCCTGAGCATCCTTGAGCGGCACGAATACCATCGGATCGCCACTCGATGAAACCATACGCTGCGTTATCCCCACCACCGTGTATGCGTGGCGGCGAATCTGGATGCGCTCGCCCAACGTCAGTCCGGTCTTGATGTCAGCCAGCGCTTCATAGTGTGTATGGGTAATCGGACGCCCGGCCACCAGATAGGCGGGTTCACCGGGCAGGCCTTGCTCGATGCCGACCAGCATGACGCGCACATCCTTGCCGCCTTGTTGTTGAATTTGCATGGTCAGGTAGGCTACATTGCCGACTGCCAGAACCCCCGCCTGACCCAACAGGTCGCGCGCCACATCATCGTGAATGCTGGAGGGTTCTGCATAAGGCCCCAGCGTGTCTTGCTGAACCACCCAAAGATCGGCGCCGGCGTTGTCTATCATGGCGCGAGCATCATCCACCATGCCGCGATAGACCCCGGCCATGGTCAGCG
Source organism: Gallionella sp. (assembly GCA_028707275.1). Taxonomy (GTDB): domain Bacteria; phylum Pseudomonadota; class Gammaproteobacteria; order Burkholderiales; family Gallionellaceae; genus Gallionella. The sequence continues at coordinate 98,096 of JAQTUP010000009.1, forward strand.
TGACGCCGATCAGCAACCCGAGTCCTGCGCCGGTAAAAACGAATTTTCCCCAGCTATGCAATATGTCGCGGCTTGCGAGATTGATCACGCTCAGTTCCTCACAATTTCCGCAACAACCTTCAGCTTCAAGCCTTCTTTTATCGCCTGCTGGCTGTAAACGATCACTTCATCGCTATCAGCGATTCCATCCAGTATCTGTGTGCGGCCATCCAGCGTCGAGATGCCGATTTTGACCGGCTTGAATTTGGGCTGATGGCCTTGTAACACCCAGACGCCGTCTTGTTGATTGATCCGTTTGACCGCAGCAGCAGGGATGGCGCGTGCATTTTTCTGAACGGGTAGTTTGATGGTGACTTCAGCCTGTTCGCCCAGACTGGCATTGGGCATCGGCGCGGCCACATTCACGATGCGCTCTTCCGTGACGGCATCGCTGATTAAATCAATCCGTTCAACCACGCCTGACACACTGGTTTGCGGATGAGAGCGCAGCACGACAGTCGTCTTTTGGCCTGCCCTGATCATTCCCGCCTGTTTTTGGTCAATGCGGGTCTTGATCCAAAGATCATCGGGTTTTATCACCTGAAGTATCGTTTGTCCGGGAACAATAATCGCACCTTGTTCGACTAGCCTGGCCGTAACGATCCCGCTCACGGGACTGGTCAGGCGGGTTTGTTCACGCAGACGCGCCACGCCTGCCGCATCGGATTGCGCCCTGGATTGATCCCGTTTAGCGGCGGCTAATGAGGCGGTCGCTGCATCCATGGCGGCAAACGCTGCCGTTTTTTCGTTCAGTTTGGCATCCAGCAGTTCCCGACTGACAAAACCTTGCGCTTGCAATTCGCTGTATCTTTTATACGAGGCCGCCATCGTCCTGCCCTGACTTTGCGACTGTACTAACTGAGCTTCGGCTACCTTGACTGAGTTGGCAGCGCGTTCACCCACCAATCGACTGCTCGTCAGTTTCTCAACAAGATCAATCGGATCAAGTTCCGCTACAACCTGACCCGCCTGCACTTGATCTCCCTGATCGACCAGGAGTTTGCTGATTCTGCCTGTCATCACGGGTGAAATTGCGTAACTGTGCCGGGCTTCAACAATACCCACGCCAAATACCTCAGGGCTAAGTGTTTCCGTCTGAATTTTTTCAGTGGTGACGTTGACGGGCGCCAAGGGGCCTTTGGTCAGGATCACCCACGCAAAGACTGAAATCAACAGCGCGCCCAGCAGAACCATTTTTAATCTGAGTTTCGACATAATCCGCCTGAAGAATGAATCAAGTAAGTAATTGCTTACTATCCTAATGGCGTTCGTTCAAGCTGTCAAGCCTGACATCATTTTCTGTCAGCCCGGCGAAAAATGTCCGCCGACAAGTCCGCCGTGGGCGAACCGCAGCAAGAGGGAACCGAGGACATCCTGGCGTTGACGCGTTAGTTCTGCGAACAACGATTTTTCAGGGATTGAAAAGGAACGATTGCGATTACCGGCGATCTCCGTGGTCGCCTCCGCGATGCTCGCCGCCACGGTCATAATCTCCGCCACGATGATCACCGCCACGATGATCACCGCCACGATCATGGCCGCGACCGCCATGCCCCCATCTGTCGCCCGGGAACATACAGCCAGACAACAGGGTCGTCAATATAAGCAATATCGCGACCGAAAACTTGAAAGACCTTTTCATGATGGGGCTCCTTTTGGTTCGAATTATGTCGTGAAGACAGCATCGCGATGATCGGCTTAAAGCGCCGTGCGCATCTGTGCGCTGGCACACCAAGTTTAACCCACACTACAGGTGACGCGGGGTGCGCTGTCATCGCGCGCCCGTGTTTTGCTGGCGGCGTAAAATTTTTTGTAGCAAACCCGACAACACCCTTGGCTCGTGCTGTTTCAGACAGACGAGTTGAGCGGAGAATAATTGTAAATCACAAATAAAACATCATGTTGCCAGACTCGCACTGAGCTGGCACGCAGTTTGCATCCTGTTCAGGCACAAACCCGGAATTATCTGACAGGAGACTTACTATGCTTAATCTGACACCCAATGCAATTTCCGCTATGGAAAAATTTATCAAAGGTTCTGCCGTGCCCGTGGCCGGGCTGCGCATCGCGATTTCCGGCGGCGGCTGCTCCGGCTTTCAGTACGGCATGACGCTCGAAGAGAGCAAGAGCGAAGACGACGTGGTGGTGGAAAAAGGCGCGGTGACGCTGCTGGTCGATCCGCTGTCAGCGCCCTTGCTCGAAGGCGTCACGGTGGATTTCGTGGACAGCTTGAGCGGCAGCGGTTTCAAATTCGAGAACCCGAACGCCAGTTCAAGCTGTGCGTGCGGTTCATCTTTTTCGGCCTAACGATCATGCCTCAAATTGCCCCAAATATTGGGAGTTTCGCCATGATCGTTTCCCTCCCTTGCAGGGCGCATTTCGGCAGAGCCAAAATCGTTCGTAAGGCGCGGAGCTTGCTCCGCGAAACCCCTTACTCACCCCCCGTCCCCCCTCTCCCGGAAGGCGAGGGGTACAGTCGGACGCTACGCAATATTATTTATTAGGAGCATGTCATGTGGGATTACTCGGACAAGGTCAAGGATCATTTCTTCCAGCCACGCAATGCCGGTGTGCTGGCGGACGCCAATGGCGTGGGAGACGTAGGTTCCATCAGCTGCGGTGACGCGCTGCGCCTGATGCTCAAGGTTGAACCGGAATCGGACATCATTCTGGATGCGCAATTTCAGACTTTCGGTTGCGGTTCGGCGATTGCTTCCTCGTCTGCGCTGACCGAGATGATCAGGGGCCTGACGCTGGAAGAAGCACTGAAGGTGAGCAATCAGGATATTGCCGATTATCTCGACGGCTTACCGCCGGAGAAGATGCACTGCTCGGTGATGGGGCGTGAGGCCTTACAGGCTGCCGTGGCCAACTATCGCGGCGAGGTGTGGAGCGACGATCATGAAGAGGGTGCGCTGGTATGCAAGTGTTTTGCCATCGACGCCGTGCTGATCGAGGACACCATCCGCAGCAATCATCTTTGCTCGGTGCAGGATGTGACCAATTACACCAAGGCGGGTGGCGGCTGCTCATCCTGTCACGAGGGCATCGAAGATATTCTGGCGCGGGTGATGAAGGATCGCGGCGAAACCTACAAGCCTGGCAGTGCGCCCAAGGAAGAGGCCTCGCCCGCCGGGCTGACCAACTTGCAGCGCATCCGCCGGATCGAAGCCGTGCTCGAAGCTGTCCGTCCGCAATTGAAGCGGGACGGCGGCGACATCGAGCTGGTGGACGTGGATGGCAAGACCATTTATGTCAACATGACAGGCGCCTGTGCCGGATGCCAGATGGAGGCGCTGACACTACAGGGTATTCAGCAGAAGCTGATGGAAGAATTAAAGGAATTCATCAAGATCGTGCCGACTAAAGTCAGCTCGCTGACTCGGGCGATGAAAGGTTAATCATGAACGGCATCTATTTTGACAATAACGCGACCACCCGGGTAGACCCGGCGGTGGTGGAGACTATGCTGCCGTATTTTACCGAGCAGTTTGGCAATCCGTCTTCGATGCACAGCTTCGGCAACAAGGTGGGGCTGGCGATCAAGAAGGCGCGCATGCAGGTGCAGGAGTTGCTGGGCGCGGAATACGATTCGGAAATCATCTTCACCTCTTGCGGCACAGAGTCTGATTCCACCGCTATTCTCTCCGCACTGAAGGCGCAGCCTGAGCGCCGCGAGATCATCACCACCACGGTGGAGCATCCTGCTGTGCTCACCTTGTGTACCTATCTGGAAAAAGAAGGTTACAAGGTGCATCTGCTCCAGGTGGATGGCAAAGGGCGGCTGGATATGGACGAGTATCGGGCGCGACTGTCGGATCAGACCGCCGTCGTCTCGGTGATGTGGGCGAATAACGAGACCGGTACTTTCTTTCCTGTGGTTGAGATGGCAGAACTTGCGAATGCGGCGGGCGCGATGTTTCACACCGATGCTGTGCAGGCCGCAGGCAAAGTGCCGTTGAATCTGAAGGATACCAAAATCGACATGTTGTCCGTGTCCGGTCACAAGCTGCACGCGCCCAAGGGAATCGGCGTGCTGTATTTGAAGCGCGGCACAAGGTTTCGTCCTATGTTGCGTGGCGGTCATCAGGAGCGGGGGCGCCGTGCGGGCACCGAAAACTCCGCCTCTATCGTGGGATTGGGGCATGCCGCCGAGATGGCGATGGCAGCGATGACTTTTGAGAATACCGAAGTGGCACGCTTGCGCGATAAGTTGGAGGCCGGGATTCTGGCTAAAGTGCCGCGCTCCTTTGTCACGGGGGATCCTGATAACCGGCTGCCCAACACCAGCAATATCGCCTTTGAATTCATCGAAGGAGAGGCGATTTTGTTGTTGCTGAACAAATTCGGGATCGCCGCCTCCAGTGGTTCTGCCTGTACTTCAGGATCGCTGGAACCTTCCCATGTGATGCGCGCAATGGGTATTCCCTATACCGCGGCGCACGGTACGGTGCGTTTCTCGCTGTCCCGTTACAGCACCGAGTTTGAAGTGAATCGCGTGATTCAGGTGGTGCCGGAAATCATCGCACAGTTGCGCCGCCTTTCTCCTTACTGGGAGGGCGATGGTCCTGCCGCTGAGCCTGAAAAAGCCTTTGCACCCGTGTACGCCTGAGCGCCATGAACGCCCAATACGCCAATCGCACCATCGTCATCGACGACACGACGCTACGCGACGGCGAGCAGTCGGCGGGCGTGGCGTTCACGCTGGAGGAAAAACTGGACATCGCGCAGAGGCTCGATGCACTCGGTGTACCGGAACTGGAAATCGGCGTGCCGGCAATGGGCGAGGATGAATGCGAGGGCATTCGTGCGGTGGCAGCTTCAGGCTTGAATGCCAGGCTTGTCGTGTGGAGCCGGATGCGTCCGGATGACATAAAGGCGTGTCGCAATCTGAATGTGCATCTGATCGACGTGTCGATCCCGGTCTCAGACATTCATCTGTCAAAAAAGCTCAAACGCGATCGCGCCTGGGTACTCGACACCATAGGCGAGCTGGTGCCGCGCGCACTTGGACTGGGACTGGAGGTTATCGTAGGCTGTGAAGATGCCTCGCGTGCAGACCCGGAATTTATGTTGCAAGTAGCGGACGCCGCGCAGCTGGCTGGTGCTGCCCGTATTCGTTATGCCGACACGCTGGGCATGATGGAGCCGTTCGGTGTGCACAAGGCGATTTCGGCTTTGCGCCGCGCAACGGATCTGGATATCGAGATGCACGCGCACGACGATCTGGGACTTGCGACGGCCAACAGCCTGGCGGCGGCATTAGCCGGGGCGACGCATCTGAACACCACGGTCAACGGCCTGGGCGAGCGCGCCGGAAATGCGCCGCTCGAAGAAGTCGCCTTCGGACTCAAGAAGTTATACAGCATGGAAACCGGTATAGACCTGACCCATTTTACGGCGTTGTCCGCCTGCGTTGCAGCGGCGTCCGGCCGACCCGTACCCTGGCAGAAGAGTGTGGTAGGCGAAGGGGTGTTTACCCACGAAGCCGGTATTCATGTCGATGGTTTGCTCAAGGATCCCGAGAATTATCAGGGTTTTGACCCGGGCGAAGTGGGGCGTCGCCACAAGCTTGTGGTAGGCAAACATTCGGGCGCGCACGGCGTGATGGCAGCGTTTGCCGTCATGGGTTTGATGTTGAGTCCGGTCGAAGCGCGCGCGCTCTTACCCGACATCCGCAGCTTTGCCGAACGCGCAAAACGCTCCCCTGCCGACCAGGAATTACTGTTTTTGTACCAGCGTTTTATCGGGCGCAGCCTGCCCGTGCACTAGGAGAACGACATGGATGACACGCTGCCGAATGTAAGACTCAAAGCCCTAACGCCCTCTTTGTTCACGCTGCTGCGCGAAGATGTTAATTGCGTCTTTCATCGAGATCCTGCGGCAAGATCGCGTCTTGAGGTGCTGACCACTTACCCTGGCGTACATGCGCTGTTGCTGCATCGCATTGCGCACCGCCTGTGGAACTTCGGCTGGCGTTACCCGGCGCGCGTGGTTTCCTATCTGGCTCGTTTAATGACGAACGTTGATATTCATCCGGGTGCGCGTATCGGGCAGCGTTTTTTCATAGACCATGGCGCGTGTGTCGTGATCGGAGAAACCTCGGAGATAGGCGATGACGTGACGCTGTATCACGGCGTGACGCTGGGCGGCACCACATGGAACAAGGGCAAGCGTCATCCGACGCTGGGCGACGGGGTGGTGGTCGGCGCCGGTGCAAAGATACTGGGCGCTATCACGCTGGGCAATCAGGTGAGGGTCGGGGCTAATTCGGTCGTGGTGAGTGATGTGCCCGCCGCGCGCACCGTGGTGGGGATCCCGGGGCGGATCGTGCTGCGCACCGAAGAGGCGGGCGCCGACAATATATACGGTATCAATCTGGATCATCACCTGATCCCTGATCCGGTGGGGCGCGCCATCGCCTGTCTGATGGACCGTATCGAGTTACTCGAAGGGAAATTGCTCCTGCAGGGTAATGCCGCTCAGTGCAAAACCTGTGAAGCAGACGATTTGTGTGGGAATCAGGAGTCAGGAGTCGGGATTCAGGAGTCAGACAGCAAGGGACTTCCCCGCGCAACCAAGGAGCCCGGCGTTGTTGCGTGAAGGACTGAATCCTGCATCCTCAATCCTTTAAGGAAATTGACTCGACAGTCACGACAGGATGGGCGCGAAAGTGTTGCCGGATGTAGTCAGTAATGAATCTTTTGAAAGGAGTACATGATGGACGAATTAACGTTGGATGAGGCCATGGAAGATCTTGGTGCTGCCGAGGAATTTCTGGAATATTTCGGGATCGCGTATGAACCCGCCGTGGTGCAGGTGAATCGTCTGCATATCCTGCAACGATTTCACGACTATCTTGCCCGCGCGGGCGAGCTCTCGGAGATTGAGGGCGTGCGGCGCGTGGTATATACCACATTGTTGCAACAGGCCTATCAGGATTTTGTGAAATCCGACGCGCAGACCGAAAAGGTGTTCAAGGTGTTCCACATGCATGAACCCAAGACTCACTTCGTGCCTTTGAGCTCGATCACCGTGAATAAAGCCCATGCTGCCTGAATTTGAATTTGGCGACGAGGTTCGCATCATCCGCAACGTGCGCAATGATGGCACCTATCCTGGCTTGAGTACCGGCGCCTTGCTGGTGCGGCGGGGCAGTACCGGCTTTGTGATGAATGTCGGTACTTTTTTGCAGGACCAGCTGATCTATACCGTGAATTTTCTGGCGTTGAACAAGATCGTCGGGTGTCGTGAAGAAGAACTGATCGGCATAGACGAGCCGTGGATACCCAGTCAATTCGAGAGCCGTGAAAAAGTGAAGAGCCGTATCACGCTGACCGTGCGTGGCGAGGTGCGGGTTGTGCCCGGTATGGAAGGCGAGATACTGAAAGTATTCCGCGATGAAAACGACGGAGTGTTGTACCACGTCATTTTTCACGATCAGGTGTTGCAGGTGCCCGAAGCTTCTTTGGCCGCCGTGCACGTCTATAAGGATGAGGAGAGTGTTTATGCCTGAGCTCAATGATGGCAGCATAGCTTATCTGGCGCTCAAGGCCGCCCATAAGCGCTACGGGAAATCGCCTTCTGTCTTGCAGGGCGATGAATTAAAGTATGTGCAAAGCCTGGCGCAGCATCAGCGTGGCGTGGAGGCGTGCGTGCTGGCAGCGATCGAGGCCCGGGACGTCGTGGTGCCCGAGGCAAGTTTGGCCGCTTTGATGTCGGAAATTCGCGGGCGCTATCCGGGCTACGATGAATTCACCGATGATCTGGCGCGCAATGGTATGGATGAAGCGGCTTTTAAAACAGCGGTGGAACGGGAGCTGAAAGTTTCGGCAATTCTGGAAAAGGTCGCAACGCGCGCCGTCAAAGTCAGCGAGGTTGATATTGAACTGTATTATCTTTATCACGCGGAACAATTCCGCCGGCCCGAAACGCGTCTTGCCCGCCACATCCTGCTGACGATCAATAAAGACTATGCCGAGAATACCCGGGAGGCGGCAGAGGCTCGCATTCTGGAAATTGCCGGCCGATTAGTCAAAGATCCTTCTTGTTTCGAAGAGCAGGCCTTGAAATATTCCGAATGCCCGACGGCGTTGCAAGGTGGCGAGCTGGGCGATTTGCCGCACGGCAAGCTGTATCCGGAGCTGGACGAGGTATTGTTCAAGCTGCCCGCCAACGGCATCAGCGCTGTCGTTGAATCGCCACTGGGCTTTCACATTCTGCGTTGCGATGCCATCACCGAAGCTGCCGTGTTGTCCCGGGAGCAGGCAAGCCCGCGCATCCGGGCGCTGCTGGAACAAAAGCGCCGCCGCGCATGCCAGAGGGCGTGGGTCAAACAGTTACAGGAAAAGGCGTAGCTGACTTGACAGATGTTGCGCGCACGCTTTGAAAATCAGGGTTGATGAGTTATTTTGAGAAGTAACCTTGGCGTTCCGTCTTAAGCCCCTGTTTGTTGCCGAAGACTGCCTGTATACAGGCAGAAAGGCAAACAACGGGTTTTTGGGCGATTTGAGCACGTGGGCGCGCAGCATGTAGCGCGGGGTCTACAGGTCTTGACATCACGGTTTATCGCACCCCCCCTTGATTGGCTTGTTCACGGTTTAACAGAGGTTGTGACATGTGTTAAAAACCGTGATGTCAAGACCCCGAAATGGGCGAAACTGACCTGCCCCCCCCGAAACAGCCCCCCGAAATGGGCGCGTTTCTACTTGGGAGAAAGCGGACATTACTACTTGGGGCTAACACAAGACACATGCCCGCCTTTACATCGTTATTATATGTAGCTACCATCTGGCTATATATAAGCAAACGGAGGGGGACATGAAAATAAGCACAATTGCTCAGGCAAAAAATCACTTGCCTAAACTAATCCATGCAGCCGAGGCGGGGGACGACATCCGCATTTCACGACATGGAAAGCTGGTTGCGGTGCTAATTTCTGCAGAACGCTATCAGCAACGGTTTAATGCAGGGAAAGGCGTCTTTCAAGCCATTATGCAGTGGCGAGAAAAACAACCGGGTCTTGAACTGAGCGATGACGAAGTCGATAGCTGGCGTGACCGCTCTGCCGCGCGGGAATTCGAATGGGATTGAGATACCTGCTTGACACCAATATCCTGTCCGAAGCTGCCAAAGCGCAGCCCAATCAGCACGTACTGCACAAGCTGGATCAATACAGCGGACAATACTGCACGGCGGTGACGGTCTGGCATGAGTTGCATTACGGCGTCGAACGCATGGCTGACTCGAAGCGAAAAGAAAGCCTGTTCACTTACCTCAGGTCGCTGGAGCAAGGCGGATTAGTCATATTGCCTTACGAGAAAACAGCAGGGGAATGGCTGGCACAAGAGCGCGGAAGACTATCAAAACGAGGCGTGACCATCCCTTTTATGGATGGCGAAATTGCGGCGATCGCATTCACCAACCGACTCACTTTAGTCACGCGCAATGTGGATGACTTTGCAAATTATGGCGAACTGCTTATCCAAAACTGGTTTACGGTTTAACGGGCATGACTGTGGACGTGCAGTTTGTAACGAATGGGGCGGTCGCAGGCAAGCACTATGCGGCCAACCTGCTTTTCAATATCAATGCGAGCCCCAGTCCAGGCGTGACGTTAAAGGGAGTTTTGAGTGCAGGACTGCAACCCTATTACATCCACAGCGACCACCTGGATACGCCGAGGATGATCACCGATACGACCGGGGCGGTGGTCTGGCAGTGGGACAACGTCGACCCGTTCGGCAACAACATGGCGGATGAAAATCCCTCCGGGCTCGGAATCTTTAACTTCAACCTGCGCTTCCCGGGGCAGTACTTCGACAAGGAAACCGGGCTGCATTACAATTACTTTCGCTACTATGATCCGGCGACCGGCAGATATATCGAAAGCGATCCGATCGGTTTGGCGGGCGGGATCAATACGTATGCGTATGTCGGGGGGAATCCGCTGAGGTACACGGATCCATTAGGGCTTTTTGAAATGTATGGTTGTTGGGGTGGAAGCAATTGGAGTGGGTGTATATCGGCGCCGGAGATTCCAGCTAATCCTACCCAGCCCGTTGATGCTTTAGATGCTTGTTACAAGCAGCACGATTATTGTTATGTGCAAGCACAAAGTGCACCTGCTGACTCATCTTCATGCAGTAATGATCAGAAAGACGGTAACCCTAAACCTACAATTAGTAGTTGTGATACTCAATTGGCCGAATGTACTGACGCTGTGGACTACAATAAAATTGGCGTGGGAGGGCATTTCTTTGGCCCCTATTCAACTTGGTGGGCTATTATTCACGCTAGGATTACCAGATGAGTCAAATATCGTTTCGTGTGTTCGTGAAGAATTATCTGGGTAGTTTTTTTGTAAGCTTGATGATGCTCATGCTGTTTTACAATGGAAAAGACTACCCGTGTCTAAGAGGGGCTGGTTTGGCTATGGCCGATTCTGAGGCGTTCCTCCTCGTGGTGTTTGTTGCCATACCTTGTCTTGTCTGGGCAATTAGAAAGTTGTTTATAGAGGAAGTGAGAGAGCGACAATGCGATACTAGGGCTATTAAGTATGTCGCCATTTTTACCATTTGTAGTGCAGTGATATTTTTGGTGCTTGCTTTTGCTTTAATTTTTTTTACATCAAAATTCCCATTACGATTTATATGTGAACAATCATATATCAGTTGGTTATTTAAGTATCCAATGTGACCGAGAATACGCGTGCACGGGGTCTCTCATTGAACCGTAGATGACGACCGTTGGCAGGAGGTGTATATTTCTGCCTGACGAACACGGGGGGGCGTTGCCGCTGACGGCCTATGCCGGAAGCATCGTCCTCGCTGGCGCCAATCCGGGCCAGTTCGCCATTTTGCCGGGCAGCAGCTGCATTTCGGTTTACGGCGTGATCGTCGCGGCCGGGGCAAGTTGTGCGGTGGACGTGCAGTTTGTAACGATTGGCGCGGTCGCAGGCAAGCACTATGCGGCCAACCTGCTTTTCAATATCAATGCGAGCCCCAGTCCAGGCGTGACATTAAAGGGAGTTTTGAGTGCAGGACTGCAACCCTATTACATCCACAGCGACCACCTGGATACGCCGAGGATGATTACCGACACGGCCGGGGCGGTGGTCTGGCAGTGGGACAACGTCGACCCGTTCGGCAACAACATGGCGGACGAGAACCCGACAGGGGCGGGCGCGTTCAGCTTCAACCTGCGCTTCCCCGGACAGTACTTCGACAAGGAAACCAATACGCACTACAACATCAACCGGGACTATGATCCTGCGACCGGCAGATATATCCAGAGCGATCCGATCGGCTTGGCGGGCGGGATCAATACTTACGGCTATGTAAATTCCAATCCGTTAAGTTATGCCGACCCGCTGGGACTTGAAGCAGAAATGTGCTATCGCCCGATTCAGGGTTACATCATTCCAGGCCAACATTGTTTCGTTCGCTTCAATGGCGATGACAACAATACGTTGAGTTTTACTTTCAACGGTGTTGGACAGGATGCGTCACCGAGAAAAGCAACATGTGAGAAGGCAAAGGGGCGGGACGACGACGATTGTGTAAAGCGGGAAATGAAGAAGTGCCAGAACTATGGCTTCTTCAAGAACAATTGCTGTCATTGCGTCGAGCAGGTGCTGAAGGCATGCGGTCAGTCTGTTCCGCTCAAGAAGTGGCCAAACTACCCAATTAATCCAGGCCCGCAACCTAGCGAGCCTGGATATAAGCCATGATTCGGTGGACTGTGCCAAAAGCCACGCTGGCCGGAGTCGGTGTGTTCGTACTTGGGCAGCTGCTGTATCTTGCGTTCAGCCATTACGAGCTATTGCGAATGGTGTTGCTCGGCACTCCTGGTTTCGCCGCATTTGTAGCTGCCTATCTGGCACCTCGCTGGAAGATGGTTGTGGGAATGTCCATGGCTATATACGGAGCCGTGCTCGGTGAGTTGATGGCTCGTGGTTATGAATACTTCGGCGGCCATGTGGATCACATTGGCGGGCTGGTAGCAACCCTTCTAATTCTTCTTGCTTATTATGGTGCCTTTAGCGTCGTGGGTAGTGTGACGGGAGCCTTTCTCTCCCGGAGACTGTCAACAAAATCAAAGGGGGAAATTAAATCCACACGGATCAATGGGGTCAGTGTCGATTGATATTTGAATCGCCTTAAAACCCTTGCCGTTATCCCCCTGTGTTAGGGTAGTTGTCACTTTTTTCACACTTCTCGCGACAACGCGCGTGCAGTCATTTTTATGGACGACGATGACGGAACCATGCTTTTCAATATCAATGCGAGCCCCAGTCCAGGCGTGACATTAAAGGGAGTTTTGAGTGCAGGACTGCAACCCTATTACATCCACAGCGACCACCTGGATACGCCGAGGATGATCACCGACACGGCCGGGGCGGTGGTCTGGCAGTGGGACAACGTCGACCCGTTCGGCAACAACATGGCGGACGAGAACCCGACAGGGGCGGGCGCGTTCAGCTTCAACCTGCGCTTCCCGGGGCAGTATTTCGACCGGGAAACCAACACTCACTACAACATCAACCGGGACTACGATCCGGCGATCGGCAGATATGTCACCAGCGATCCGATAGGGTTGGGGGGCGGAATCAATACTTACCAATATGTAAATTCCAATCCGTTAAGTTATTCTGACCAGAATGGTCTTTGTCCAATGTGTTTCTTGATTGTTGTAAACATGGCTATTACAGGTACCGGATTATATCAAATGGAGATTCGAAGTCATCCGACTCGGCCGGATGGTTTACCTTGGGGGGCTGGTTGTGGTGATGTAAATTCCGATGTCAAAGTTCCAGATATTTTCCAAAAATCATGTCAGAAGCATGATGCTTGTTATGCGAATCAGTGCGGATTTGAGAAATGTAATAATGATTTTCTTAATGATATGAAGCAAGAAAAAACATATTTCCCTGGTTTGCCTTGGGTTTACTTTAAGGCGGTTGATATTTTTGGTGGTAATTCTTACAACGCAGCTGGGAGGGAATAATTGATAAAAATTAATCGGATTTTATTTCTTATCCTGGATATTTCATTTAGAGCAGTGGGTATAGTATTGGGGCTAATTAACTTTCTTGGTTACGTCTGGTTTTCTTCAACGCTTCCTTTTGTTTTAGTGATAGAGGGTCGGCCGGGATTCGGACGGAATCCGGCGGTTTTCACTCCAAACTGTTGTTTGAATTGATAAAAGTGCTTACGTGGCGCGACTGCAAGCCGTATTCTTGACTCGGCCGGATCACTGAGCGCT
>JAQTUP010000010.1 GCA_028707275.1 Gallionella sp.
TTCAAGATAATCGCAACTTATCCAGATTAATAATTACTACAACATAACTTGGCGCTCAACCCGGACGCCCGAGATGCCGGTCTACTTCGTGGTTGCGGCTCGCGCGGGCGCCGGTTAGCTCTACGTTATGCCTCTTTACTCATGCTGTGTCTTACGCTTGTTAACTGTCCGGAGCCTTGATTTCGATGCTGTCCACCTTTACCATCGACGATGATTTGTCTTCCCAGGAGTCAAGAGGAATTGAGGTAATCTTGCAGCTTGAGAATGGCACCCGCCGCTGGTGCTATTTCATGACTCCAGGAGCCTTGGCGGCCTGTGGCGATTGGATAGACGGGACGCAGATCAGAATTCATTACGCTGCACCATATATGATCGTTGTTGCTTGTCAATTGACCGAAGACGTCATAGAAAATGCTCTCAAACATATCGACCGCGCCGGAGAAATCGAGAAGTGCACCCTTGCCATCGACTAGCAGGCTGCTGAAAAACGTTATGAGCGAAGCGGAGGCAAGGAAAAAAGCGACGAAAAAGCGGAGTTTACATGTAGTAAATGAGTATTTTGAGTCACTTTTTGACGCAGTATCGACGAGCGTAATAGTTTTGCAGCAGCTTGCCAGAGAAATCTCGTGACCACAATAGGCCTCTCTTGGCGCTGGCATATTGGCTTGACGCGACGTACGCGTTTACGTACCATTCAACCCTCTTTGAAGGGGCACAAAATGCAGACACTTACCGCCAGCGAAGCACGTTCGAATTTGTATCGGCTCATTGATGAAACAGCAGAGTCTCATAAACCAATCATCATTTCAGGAAAGCGCAGTAGTGCTGTGCTGCTCTCTGCAGAAGATTGGGGTGCAATTCAAGAAACTTTATATCTGCTTGCCGTGCCCGGTATGCGCGAATCCATAAAAGCAGGTATGGCTGAGCCTCTCGCAAAAAGTGCGAAGGAGCTGAAGTGGTGAGTTGGGAGGTTGTGTATGCCAAGCAAGCCCTCAAAGATGCAAAGAAGCTTGCTGCAAGCAGCCTCAAGCCCCGGGCGCAAGAACTGCTGACCGTGCTTGCTAACAATCCATTTCAAAATCCGCCGCCCTTCGAGAAGCTGGTCGGAGACCTTGCCGGTGCTTACTCGCGCCGCATTAATATTCAGCACAGTATCGTGTACGAAGTCTTTGCCGAAGAGAAAACCGTTCGTGTCCTGCGGATGTGGACACGCTATGAATGAGCAGTCCAACCATACATTCGAGAGGGGCTGCACAAAAGCGCGCAGCCCTTTAGCTTTACGTTACCTTTGCAACACCAACCCCCTTAAGGAGAACGAAGATGAGCGAAAAGTGTCCGATAACAGGCAAATCTGGCGAAACCACAGCAGGCAGAGGCACATCGAACCGGGACTGGTGGCCTGACCGACTGAACCTGGGCATTCTTCACCAGCACACACCGGCCTCCAACCCGCTGGGCCCCGACTTCAATTATGCAGAAGAATTCAAGCAGCTTGATCTGGCCGCCCTGAAGGAGGATCTGTATGCGCTGATGACCGACTCGCAGGACTGGTGGCCCGCCGACTGGGGTCACTACGGCGGCCTGTTCATCCGCATGGCCTGGCACAGTGCGGGCACCTACCGCACCGCTGACGGACGTGGCGGCGCCGGCACCGGCAACCAGCGTTTTGCGCCGGTCAACAGCTGGCCCGACAACGGCAACCTCGACAAGGCGCGCCGCCTGCTCTGGCCCATCAAACAGAAATACGGCAACCGGATTTCGTGGGCAGACCTGATAATTCTGACCGGCAACTGCGCACTGGAGTCGATGGGCTTCAAAACCTTCGGCTTCGGCGGTGGCCGCGTGGACATATGGCAACCCGAAGAGGACATCTACTGGGGCAAGGAAAACACCTGGCTTAGCGACATGCGCCACAGCGGCGAGCGCGAGTTGGAGAACCCCCTGGCCGCCGTGCAGATGGGCCTGATCTACGTGAACCCCGAAGGCCCCGACGGCCACCCCGACCCCGTGGCCTCGGGCCTTGATGTGCGCGAGACCTTCGCCCGCATGGCCATGAACGACGAAGAAACCGTGGCGCTCGTCGCCGGTGGACACACCTTCGGTAAGGCGCACGGCGCGGGCGACCCGGCGCTGGTGGGCCCCGAGCCGGAAGGCGCTTCCATCGAAGAACAAGGCCTGGGCTGGATCAACCGCTTTGGCACCGGCAAGGGCATGTACACTACCACCAGTGGCATCGAAGGTGCCTGGAAGCCCAACCCAACAAAATGGGACAAGGGCTACTTCGACATGCTGTTCGGCTACGAGTGGGAGCTGACCCGAAGCCCCGCCGGCGCCCATCAGTGGGTGGCAAAGAACGTCAAACCGGAACACATGATTCCCGACGCGCACGACCCGTCGAAGATGCACCCGCCGATGATGACCACGGCCGACCTGTCGCTGCGTTTCGATCCCATCTATGAACCCATCGCGCGCCGCTTCCACCAGGATCCGCAGGCTCTCGCCGAAGCGTTCGCCCTCGCCTGGTTCAAGCTGACCCACCGCGACATGGGGCCCAAGGCCCGCTACCTGGGCGCTGAAGTCCCGGCCGAAGACCTGATCTGGCAAGACCCGCTCCCCGCCGTCGATCACCCCCTGATCGATTCCTGTGACATCGCCGCCCTCAAGGCCGAAGTCCTGGCCTCGGGCCTGTCGGTCGCGGAACTGGTCTCCACCGCCTGGGCCTCGGCCTCGACCTTCCGTGGCTCGGACAAGCGCGGCGGTGCCAACGGCGCGCGTCTTCGCCTGGCGCCGCAAAAGGACTGGGCAGTCAACCAGCCGTCGCACAAGGTGCTGGCCCTGCTCGAAACCATTCGGCAGGCCTTCAACGGCGCACAGACGGACGGCAAAAAGGTCTCCCTGGCGGACCTCATCGTGCTGGCCGGGTGCGCTGCCGTCGAAGCGGCGGCCAGGGCTGGCGGGCACGCCGTCGACGTACCCTTCACCCCGGGTCGCACCGACGCCTCGCAAGACCAGACCGATGTGGAATCGTTCAGCGTGATGGAACCCCAGGCCGATGGCTTCCGCAATTACCAGAAGAAGGCCTTCACCGTCCTGGCCGAGCAAATGCTGGTGGACAAGGCGCAACTCCTGACCCTGAGCGCGCCGGAGATGACGGTGCTCGTCGGCGGCCTGCGCGTGCTGGGCGCCAACGCGGGCCAGTCGCCGCATGGCGTGTTCACCAAACGGGCCGGGACGCTGACCAACGACTTCTTCGTCAACCTGCTCGACATGGGCATTGTGTGGAAGCCCACGTCCGATGCACAGGACACGTTCGAAGGGCGCGACCGAAAGACAGGCGAGCTCAGGTGGACCGGGACTCGCGTGGATCTGGTTTTTGGCTCCAATTCGCAGTTGCGCGCCCTGGCCGAGGTTCATGCGCAGGACGATGCCAAAGATAAGTTCGTGCGTGACTTCGTCGCGGCCTGGAACAAGGTCATGAACATAGACCGCTTCGACCTCAGCTGATCGTGGCATCACGTCTCATTGGCTGCTGCGCCTGCTATACCCCGCACGGGTGCGGCGTGTGATAAACGATAACGCTTAACCGTTCGTCCTGAGCTTGTCGAAGGGACGAACGGATTTACCTCCTCTGCGGATGGTTAAAATGCCTGCCGAGGTTCACATCGAGCCAATTTACGATAGCCCGCCCGGAGCAGAAAGTCGACCGAAGACTACTTGTCAACGTCTCCCTCAAAAAGCCGCTCAAGCGCGCCGCGCCCTGCCACACGCCGAAATATCACCAACGGTGAACCGCTTTACCTGTGTGTGCCTCTTTTAACGCTTCACTCAGCTGAAAAACGGCCATCGCGTAGAAGTCGCTGTTGTTGTATCGCGTGATCACCTCGAAGTTGTTATAGCCCAGCCAGAATTCACGCCCCTCGTCCACCGTAAAATCCAGCAGGCGGGCAGTCTCATCCCCTGCCCCCTGCGCCGCCACGCCCGCCTGCGCCCACTCGGCTCCGCTGCGAGGAGTGTCGGCAGCCCCCGCACAGGCCTCTTCACCGGCTTGCGCCCTGACGGCAATTTGGGCGCCTTTAATCCAGCCGTATTCTTTTAAATAATTCCCCACGCTGCCTATCGCATCGTCTGTTTCGCCCAGCAGGTCTGTCTTGTGATCCTTGTTAAAATCAACCGCATACTTTCTGTAACTGCTGGGCATGAATTGCGGTATTCCCATCGCCCCGGCATAAGAACCTCTCACGCTCAGCAAATCAAACTGCTGCTCGCGCGCCAGCAACAGGTAATTTTCCAGCTCATCCCGAAAGAATGGCGCCCGGCGAGGGTAATCAAAGGCCAACGTCGTCAAGGCATCTATGACGCGAAAATTCCCCGCATTTTTTCCGTAGAGGGTTTCCACGCCGATCAGGGCGACGATAATTTCCTGCGGCACGCCATATCTCAGTTCTGCCAGACGCAATGCGATACTGTGCTGGCGCCAGAATGCCAGCCCCGGCCTGATACGGCTTTGACTGACAAAGCCTGCGCGATATTCCGTCCACGGTTTGATCGTCGAGGGGCGGGAGATCGCCTCGATAATCTGCGGCTTATGGTCGGCCTGTTCAAACAACAACACCAGCTCGCCTTTGTTAAAATGGTGACGATTCACCATTTCTTCAATAAAATCAGTCATCCCCGGCAGGGATACCGCAAAAACAGGCAGAGCAAACAGGCAGCCTGTCAGCAATGCGACACAGTATGTAAATATTTTCATAGTAGGCAGATTCTAACCGATGCTCGACAGCCTACCGCAATTGCTGGTAAATTTCGTCTATCGTTCGATAAAAACACCCGCCAACACGTTGGCTATAACTGCTAGGGCTCAAGCTATGACCACTATACATCATCGTCTTATCATTCTGGGTTCGGGTCCCGCCGGCTATACGGCAGCCGTTTATGCCGCGCGCGCCAACCTTAATCCGGTACTGATTACCGGTATGGCGCAAGGGGGGCAGTTGATGACCACCACCGAAGTGGATAACTGGCCAGGGGACGTCGCCGGCGTACAGGGGCCGGAGCTGATGGCGCGTTTGCAGCAACATGCGGAGCGCTTCAACACGCAAATCATTTCGGATCACATTCACACGGTCAAGCTGCAACAAAAACCCTTCGTGCTGACAGGCGATACGGGTACTTATACCTGTGATGCGCTGATTATCTGCACAGGTGCTTCCGCACAATACCTGGGGCTGCCAAGCGAGCAGGCCTTTATGGGGCGCGGCGTCTCGGGTTGCGCAACTTGCGACGGTTTCTTCTATCGCGGCCAGAATGTAGCGGTGATAGGCGGCGGAAACACTGCCGTGGAAGAGGCGATGTACCTGTCCAACATTGCAAAACACGTCACACTGGTACACCGCCGCGACACCTTCCGCGCCGAGCGCATCATGATCAGTCATCTGATGGAAAAAGTTGCAGAAGGTAAAATCACCCTGCAACTGAACAGCACGCTGGATGAAGTGTTAGGCGACAACACAGGCGTGACCGGCATGCGCGTCAAAAATGTACAAAGCGGAGAAAAACAGGATATTGCCTTGACCGGCGTGTTTATCGCGATCGGTCACAAGCCGAATACCGATATTTTCACAGGACAACTGGAAATGAATAACGGCTACATCAGCACGCGCGGCGGCTCAAACGGCAATGCGACAGCCGCCAGCATTTCCGGCGTGTTTGCAGCAGGGGACGTTCAGGATCAGATTTATCGTCAGGCCGTCACCAGTGCGGCGACCGGCTGTATGGCGGCGCTGGATGCGGACAAGTATCTGGCATCCATCGCCAAACCGTAAACGGCAGGCAAGGGGGTGGGCGTCGCCCGCCTCTGTCAATTTTTCAGGTTGCGCTATCATGAATACCGATGCCGATAAAGATGCCGCACTGTTTCGCACGGCTGTCGGCAGCGTCACGCCGCTGGCAGAACAAAACCGCATCCCTCACCCCAAACCCTCCATCCAGGCTCGCGTCCGCAGCACTTCTGTCAGCCACGTCATCGCGGATACGCTCTCGGATTTCTCGGACAGCAATTCGCCCGAAGATTACCTGGCCAACGGCCTGTCTCGCCTGACGCTGCGTAAACTCCGGCGCGGTCAATACCCGGTGCAGGACGAACTTGATTTGCACGGCTACACAACGGATACGGCACGCATGCGCTTGCAGGCCTTTTTACATGAGGCGATGTGCCGTCAGTGGCGCTGTGTGCGGGTCATACATGGCAAGGGGATCAACAGTCGGGGGGGCGAGGCCGTGTTGCGCATGCTGACCCGGAACTGGCTTACCCAGTCATCCAGGGTGCTGGCATTTTGCGCGACGTCCCCGGGAGCCCGCGGAAGCGGCGCGGTGCTCATATTGCTCAGAATCAGCTCTTAGATTTATTGCCCATCACGTAAATCAGATATTCGAAGAACAGCTCACACCATTCCTGATCGTTATCCTTGAGCGAATGCAGCAGTTTCTTGACCTGAGCTACCGGCCAGCTGGGATTGAACGAGACCAGCATGCTTTCAGGATATAACTGTAACGTTTCATTCAAACGTTCCGCCATGGCGTTAACGCCGTTAAACATCAAAGCCAAATCCTTATCCGTATCAATATCGGCAGTCAGATCCCCGTACATCTTCGGATGCTGTTTGGTGAACTCGATGAATTTGGTGAGAATGAAGAAAAACTCGCCCTTATTATCGGCCGTAACAGCATCGCCCAGCATAAAAGGCTCGACAGACAATTCGAGCCAATAATAACCCAGCTTGGGATTGCGATGCTTGGACACGCCGATATAGCCGTCGCGCGCCTTGGCGCGCCTGATAGTATCCTCCAGCAATAATTTCTCGGACGGACGCGTAGCAATGTCCCTGCCCTCCAAAACGGCCGGTTTTACGAGAAAAAAATCAGGAAAATCATCGTAAAACTTACCGGAATGATTGTGAGTGCGATAGTAGGCGTTAAACACCCCCAGAGCCAACTCTGCATTATTCTCGGTGTCGTGATAATTTTTTTGACTCTGGTCGCTAGACCTTCTTTGCTGCATAGCTTCCCCTTGGATCTTTTCTGCTCGATTTTACGTAGCGGCGATGATAACCGCAATAGGGCTAAATTGCGCTACAATTTGCCGGATATTTTTCTGGCGGCCTGCTAAAGTTTGCATTTTAGCCGACAGACAGTGCATATGTCAGCTAACCTTAGCCACGGTTCGCATTGTAACAGTCAGACGGGCGTATCATGCATGCGCAATGCCGCCTCGATGTCGACTGACACTATCTTAGATACGCCCTTCTCCTGCATGGTCACGCCGATGAGCTGTTCGGCCATTTCCATGGCGATCTTGTTGTGACTGATAAACACAAACTGGGTTTGCAGCGCCATTTTTTTCACCAGCGCGCACAATCGCTCTGTGTTGGTATCGTCCAGCGGCGCATCCACTTCATCGAGCAGACAGAAAGGAGCCGGATTGAGCCTGAACATGGCAAATATCAGTGCAATCGCGGTCAGCGCTTTTTCGCCGCCCGAGAGCAAATGTATCGAACTGTTCTTCTTGCCCGGCGGCTGTGCCATGACCTGTACGCCGCTGTCGAGTATTTCATCGCCGGTCATCACCAGACGCGCCTCACCGCCTGCGAACAGAATCGGGAAAAGTTCTGCCAGTTGCAAATTGACCTGATCAAAAGTATTCTTCAGCAAATCACCGGATTCCCGGTCTATATGTTTGATGGCCGAGTCCAGAGTCAGCAAGGCATCCTGCAAATCCTGCGCCTGGGCATCCAGATAAAACTTGCGCTCAGTCGCGTCCCTGAGCTCTTCGAGTGCGGCAAGATTCACAGCCCCCAGTCCTGCCATCAGTTTATCCAGCCGATTATATTCGACCTGCAACTGAACAGGCTTAGCCCCCGTCAGATGAGGCTGCAAGGCCGCGACATCCACCCCTTGCAAATGCCCGGACCATTGTTCGAAATAAAGACGCGCCTCCTGCTCCTTGAGCGCATATTCATTGAGACTTTCCCGCAAGTGACCCAGTTTTTGTTCGCAGGATAAGCGCGCCTGCTCCAGGTTTTGCAATCTGCCGGCGGCCGCCTCCATGCTGCAGCGGGCATCCGTCAGGGCGAGTTCTGCCGCGTGCCGGGTCTGCAAGGCGTTTTGCAGCGCCTGTGCGTCAGCCTCACCGGAACGATCGGACAAATCCGCGCGCAACTGTTGCATATTTTGTTCATACTGCTGCAAAACCAGGGCGATCCGGCGAATGTTTTCGCCAAAATCGCTTATTTTCTCCTGGCACGTCCGGGAAAAAAATTGTGCCGCCTGATATGAATGCCTCGCCTGCCCGTCAAGCAGCCTTTGTTCGCGCAAGGCGGCATCCGCCGTCTCGGCCACACCCCCTGCCTCCTCCACCTGTGCCCGCATGATCGCCAGCTGATCGGGCAACCCGGCCATCCGCCCGAGAATCTCGCGCTGCATTTCCTGCTCAGCCTCCAGCAGTTGTGCGATCTCCTGCTTTTCATGTGCGATCAGCGCCCGGCGCTCCTCACGGCGTTCATGCGCCTGATCCAATTTGAGGATAGACATTTGCTGCGCGTGCTGGCGCAACTTGAGTTCACTGATCATCCGACCCAGGGGCTGTATGTTCAACTCCATCGTCTGACGCGTCTGTTCAGCTTCAGCCAGCTGGCTTTTCAACTGATCGACCGAGGCCTGATAAATCATCAGTTCATCATCCAGCTGTTCGATCTCGCGCTGACGGCTCAGCACGCCATGCGCATTGGGCGCGTGGAACAGGACGCTGTGCCGGGCAATCATATGTCCCTCTGGCGTGACGCATAGCTCGCCATCAGACAGGCGCTCGCGCAGTCGATAGCCGTCAGTCAGATTGCTCACCGCATAGACCGATGAGAGAAATTCACGCAATACGGGCAGCACCCGCTCGTCCTGACACTCAACATAATCGAGCAAGGGGTGCAGCCCGGGACACAGTTCGGAAGGCAGGCCGCACGAAGCACGCTCCCGTGGCGATTGCGGAACCGCCGCATATGAAAACAGCGCAAGCCTGCCTGGCGGCAGATCGACCCAGTTCGCCGCATCACAGGGCACGAGCAGCGCGTTCAGTTTCTCGCGCAACACCGCGTCGAGTGCATTTTCCCAGTCGGCCCGGATGCGTATGGATTGCCACAGACGGGGGGATTTATCCAGCCCGTGCTGCTGCAACCATTGGTGCAGGGGTTTGTCGCTGTCCTGTTGCAGCTGCTCTAAGGCGTATCGGCGCGCCTCGACATTTGCGGCCTGTCTTTCCTGTTGTTGCAGTGAGCCGCGCAACTGTTGCAGGCTTTGTTCGGCCTGCGGCCGCATTGCCTGCAAGGCGGATAACTTTTCCTCCAGTTCGGCATGCTCCATGTCCAGCATGAGCAACGCCTCCTGAGCCTCTTGCAACGCGCAAGGATCGGGCGGCGGTAAACTTTCCTGCTCCTGCGACAGGCGCGAGAGGCGCGAGTGCAACTGCGCCACATTGCGTTGCAGATGATCGTGCTGCGACTGCTCCAGTTGCAATTGCTGCTTTATTTGCGACTGTTCCCGCTGCAAGTGGTTGTAACCTGCCCGGGCGGCCTGTGCGGATAGCTCCGCCTGCGGTAAATTTTTCGTTTCAGCCAGCGCTCGCTGCTCTGCCCCGGCCAGCTTGATTTCAGCGTCCGCCATCTGCGCCTGCCAGTGCGCAAACTGACTCGTCGCCTGATGGTGCAGCTCCTGCTGCTGGCCGATTTGCAGGCTGGTGCTGTCGATTTGCTGATTCAACCGCGTCTGTTGCAAGGCCGCCTGCTTGATCTGCGCCTCCAGCCTGGCAATGTCGGCATTGACGCTGTACAAAGCTTCCTGTCTGGCGTGCAGCGCATCCAAAAGCTGGTAGTGATGGCTTTGCTGCGTCTGCAGCAGGCTTTCGTTTTCGCGCAGCGCCGCAGTCTGGGCTTCAATTTCCGTGCGCGTTTTTTCGAACTGCCGGTTAAAACCGTCTCTGGCCTCACAGGCTTCCTGCATTTTGACCAGCCAGATCAGCTGTTGCGCCGTGTTGCGCAGCGTTTCGAACTCGCGATACTGGCGCGCGACTTCGGCCTGTTCCCCAAGACGCGCCAGTTGCTTGTCCATTTCCTGCAAAATATCGCCGACCCGCTGCAAATTATCGCGCGTATCCGCCAGGCGCTGCGCGGTCTCGCGGCGGCGGTCGCGGTATCTGGACACGCCTGCGGCCTCTTCCAGAAATACCCGCAACTCGTCGGGGCGGGCCTCGATGATGCGGGAAATCATCCCCTGTTCGACGATGGCATAGGCTCTGGCACCCAGGCCTGTCCCCAGAAATATATCGGTAATGTCGCGGCGCCTGACCTTCTGATTATTGATGTGATAGCTGGACTCGCCGTTGCGCAGCAAAACGCGCCGGATGGATATTTCAGCATAAGCTGACCACTGACCGGCCGCCTTCCCCAGCGAATTATCGAACACCAGCTCCACGCTGGCGCGCGCAACGGGTTTGCGCGTGCCCGAGCCGTTGAAGATCACGTCCTGCATGGACGCGCCGCGCAGCGCCGACGCGCGTGACTCGCCCAGCACCCAGCGCAGCGCATCGATGACATTCGACTTGCCGCAGCCATTGGGCCCCACGATACCGGCTATTTGCCCGGGCAGATGTATGTGTACCGGATCAACAAATGATTTGAATCCGGCTAACTTGATTTGTGAAAGACGCAATTTGGCTGTCGCAACGATATAATGCCCGCTATCTTAACTCAAGCCCCAGACCAAATGACAACCCAAGCCGCAAAAGCCCTCGAAACCTTCCCCAATCCCAATCCGCTACGCGATTACCATATCCATATGGAAATCCCCGAATTCACCTGCCTGTGCCCCAAGACCGGCCAGCCTGATTTCGCCACGCTGATTCTGGATTACATCGCCGACGCCAGCTGCGTCGAATTGAAGAGTTTGAAACTGTACATGTGGTCGTTCCGCGAAGAAGGTCATTTCCATGAGGATGTGACCAACCGTATCCTGGATGATCTGGTCGCCGCCACCCGGCCGCGCTTCATGCGCCTGACCGCCAAATTCTACGTGCGCGGCGGCATCTTTACCAATGTTGTCGCCGAACATCGCCAGGACGGCTGGCAACCTGCCCCCTTTGTGGAACTCAGCAGGTTTGCCTCTCAGTCGAACACCCGGGGATAATTTCGACTCCGGACAATCAGTTCATGGACTCCACCTCGGATCTGCACCTGTTGCGCGACAAGCTGCGCGTATTTGCCCAGGCGCGTGAATGGGATCAGTTCCATTCACCGAAAAATCTGTCGATGGCGCTGATGGTTGAAACAGCCGAATTGATGGAGCATTTTCAGTGGATGACCGAGGCGCAATCGAGCGATCTGGCCGCCGTGCAAAAGGACGCGGTGGCCGATGAACTGGCCGATGTATTGCTCTACCTTGTACGCCTGTCAGATAAACTCGAAGTGGATTTGTGTGCGGCCGCCTTGCAGAAAATCGACAAGAACGCGGTCAAATATCCTGCCGATCAGGTTCGCGGCAGCGCTAAGAAGTATGGCGAATACTGACACGACTGATGTTACACAGCATCAGTCGTGTATTCAAATCAACTTCGCCGGGAGCCGCCAATGGGTACAATGGCCGCATGAAATCGCTGATGTTTGCGCTAATATTATTATCAGTCTCCTTCTCGTCTTCTGCCGAAAACGGAGCGCAGCTCGCGCTCCCCTTCCAGCTTGAAGTCGATCGCAGACTTGATGTGCCGGAACCTGATCAGGCACGTTATGCGCAGCTGCTCGAATCGGCCTTGTCAGACGCGCGGATTCCGCTGATACGTTCGCAGTATGTGCTGCTGGTCGATCGCAACCCGAACGTGCAAGCGATTTTTTTATACTGGCTGGACTCACAGGTAACACCGGGCTTGCAGCTAGCAACGGAATCACTGGTGCCCCCCGGCTTGCAGCTCGCGCCCGCATCACTTGCATCACCACCGCCCGAGCCTTCGGCAGTCTATTTGCGCCTGATCGGCGCCTCCCCTGTCTCATCAGGAAAACCCGGGAAATTTGATTATTTTCTCACGCCCGAGGGCGTGTTCGCGCACACGCTGGACAATCAGGATTACCGCGCAGAAGGCACGTTCAATAAACTTGGCATTCGCGGTTTCGGCATCAAGGGGCGGCGGGTATTTGATTTTGGCTGGGTATTGGCTGAGCGCGGATGGGGGGGCGGGGGCTACAGCGAAATACGCCTGCTGATACACGCCACAGATCCGGACAGGCTGGAGCTGCGACTCGGATTGCCCATGTCCAAGGGCTGCGTGCGCATACCCGCGACACTGAACACTTTCCTCGACCGCTATGGCGTGCTCGATGGCGATTATGAACAGGCACGAGCCAACGGCAAGAATCTCTGGGTGCTGCGTTCTGACAGGCTGCCCACGCCATGGCCTGGACGCTATCTGGTCATCATCGATTCAGGCAGTAAGGCGCGCCCGTCATGGTCGCCTGATCCCATGCAAAAACACAGGCTGAGCCCGGCAGGTCACGGCCGCGTAAACTCAGCTACAACAACACTGGCTGATCCGGCAATTCATTGAGCTTGTCGCGCCTGACCGGAAAATGGCGTGCCAGATGAACGCCCACCGCTTCAATTCCAGCGAGCACGCCCGCCTCAAACTGACCTTCCCGAAACGCGGCTTCCATTTGCTGGCAGATAGCCTCCCAGAATGCGGCGCCCAGCAGGGCATGAATGCCGCGATCACAGACAATCTCGACATCCCGGTCGGCCAGCAGCAGATAGATCAACACGCCATTGTTGTGCTCGGTATCCCAGACATGCAATTCGGAGAACACCTCGATCGCGCGTTCCCGCGCCGTCTGACCCGCCAGCAGCGGCGATAAATCGAGCGCGGCCTCGACCGCAAAACGGATCTGGCCCGCGTGCAGCGCCTCGGCCTCATGGATGGCGCGTTCAATGTTGGTGAGTATTTGCGGCGAAAATACCCGTCTCACCGAAGCGCGTCCGGTCGATAAATGCCGAATAAACCGTTTAATCTCCATCACCACCGCCCCGAGGCTCCGCCTCCGCCAAATCCGCCACCCCCTCCGCCAAATCCTCCGCTGCCACCGAAGCCGCCGCCACCGAAGCCACCCACGCCGCCGCGCCCGCTGCCCAGCAACACGAACACGAAAGCCGCAATTCCTGCCAGCAGTGCAACAACAGAGGAAGCCACCGCGAACCAGGCCAACCCGCCCAGCGCGCCACCCACCAGCAAGGCGGCAGGCAGCCTGCCTATCAGCGCGCGCAAAATTCCCCCGCCGACCACTGCAATGCCGAAGGCTACGAACAGCATGGATTCAACATCCTGCCGCCCGTGTGTCGTGGAATGCACAGGGGGCGGCAAGGGTTCGCCGCTGACCACCTTGATGATCGCCGACACCCCGGCATCTATCCCCTGATAAAACTCGCCGCGCTTGAATGAAGGCACGATCACTTCGTTGATGATCCGGTTAGCGGTGGCATCATTCATCGCGCCTTCCAAGCCGTAGCCCACTTCGATTCTTAAAGTATGGTCATCCTTCGCAACCAGCAACAATATGCCGTCGTCTGTGCCTTTGCGCCCTAACTTCCAGGCATCAGTAACGCGTATGCCGAACTGCTCGATGGTTTCAGGCTGGGTACTCGCCACGATCAGCACGGCGATCTGCGCGCCCTTTTGCGTCTCAAATGAAGCCAGGCGGGATTCTATCGCCTGCGTCTGCGCCCCGTCCAGGGTGGAGGTAAGGTCGGTGACGCGATGAACCAGAGGCGGGATGGCTACCTCCGCCTGTGCCACGCCCGTCAGCAGCAGCGCAAACAGCAGCAGCCCTGTGATTTTCATTTTGCAGGTAATGCGATATCAGGCCGAGGAACTGCCGGAGCATTAAAATCAACGGTCGGGGCATGTGAAATGGCCTGTTCGTTTTCAACCGTAAAGGAAGGCTTGACGGTGTAACTGAACATCATCGCGGTCAGGTTGCTCGGGAAAGATCGCACCGCGACGTTATATTCCTGCACCGACTTGATGTAGCGGTTGCGCGCCACGGTAATGCGATTCTCGGTGCCTTCCAGTTGCGCCTGAAGATCGCGGAAATTCGCGTCGGATTTGAGTTGCGGGTAATTCTCCGTCACGACCAGCAAACGGCTCAGCGCAGACGTGAGCTGGCCTTGCGCGGCCTGAAATTTGGCGAATGCCTGAGGGTCGTTAATCAGCTCGGGCGAGGCCTGAATGCTGCCGACCCGGGAGCGCGCTTCGGTGACGCCCAGCAGCACCTCTTTTTCCTGCGAGGCGTAGCCTTTGACGGTATTGACCAGATTGGGGATCAGATCCGCGCGCCGCTGATACTGGTTGAGCACCTCGGCCCAGCTGGCCTTGATCTGCTCGTCGGTCGTCTGAAAAGTGTTATAGCCACAGCCGCTCAGCAGCAGGGTGATCAAAACAATCCATAATCCACGCATCATGATTTCCTCCGGTAAAGTGTGAGAACTATATCACTGATGTTACGCGGGAACATCAGTAAGGTAAAATCAGCATCCGGTCGGGGTGACGGTATCCCGGCCGGGGACTGGCTGACAACAACAGGAGATAGCAATTGAAAACGATAAAAATTAGCGACGTCATGGCCGACAGCGGCGTGACCTTTGGCACCAGCGGCGCACGCGGACAGGTCAGCCAGATGACTGACGAAGTATGTGCCGCCTATGCGGCGGCCTTCCTGTCGGTGGTCAGCATGTCATTTACGGTAAACCGTGTGGCATTGGGCATGGATTTGCGCCCCAGCAGTCCGCGCATCGCGGCCGCCTGTGCTGCGGCGCTGAACGAACGGGGGGTTACGGTCGATTACTGCGGAGCACTGCCGACTCCGGCGCTGGCGCTGTACGGGCAAAACGAGGGGATCCCCGCGATCATGATTACGGGCAGCCATATTCCGTTTGACCGGAACGGCATCAAGTTTTACCGGCCTGACGGAGAAATCACCAAATCTGACGAATCGTTGATGGCGCATGCCGTCGTGGAACTCGGCGAGCGCGGCAGCGAACAGCCTTTGCCTCAAATCAACCCCGCCGCCGTCAATCTGTACGTGCAGCGCTATCTTGATTTTTTCCCCGAACAGTCTTTGTCCGGCCTGCATCTTGGGGTGTACGAACATTCGAGCGTGGCGCGCGATGTATTAAGACGCATCCTGGAGAGCCTGGGGGCTTCTGTTACCTCGCTCGGGCGCACCGAAGAATTCGTGCCCATCGACACGGAAGCTGTCGCGGAAATCGATATTCAAAGGGGGCGAGAATGGGCACTGCAACATCATTTCGATGCCATTATTTCAACCGACGGAGATGGCGATCGCCCGCTGATCTCCGATGAAACAGGCACCTGGTTGCGCGGCGATATCGTCGGCCTGATCTGCGCCCGCTATCTCGGGGTGCAAAAAGTAGTCGTTCCGGTCAGCTGCAACACGGCCATCGAGTTGTGTGGCGCATTCGAATCCGTGCTGCGCACTCAAATCGGCTCGCCTTATGTGATAGCCGGCATGCAGGCTGTCAGCACGGATAACGCCACCGTGGCAGGCTTCGAGGCCAATGGCGGCTTTCTGACCGGCGCGCGCATCGAACGAGACGGACGCATCCTGGACGCCTTGCCTACCCGGGATGCGGTCTTGCCGGCGTTAGCCGTCCTGGCGGCCTCGCGCGGGGGGAAAATCTCCGCACTGACAGAGGATTTACCGGCACGCTTTACCGCCAGCGACCGATTGCAAAATTATCCGACAGATGCCAGCCGTCAGCTGCTTTTGCAACTGGGCCGCGACCCGCAGGCTTTGCAGCAGTATCTGGCGCCGGAGGACGCAAAACCTCTGGATTGCGACACAACAGACGGCCTCAGGATCAGCTTCGACAACGGTGAAATCGTGCATCTCAGACCCTCTGGCAACGCGCCTGAATTGCGCTGTTATTGCGAGGCGGCAACGCCGCTGCGCGCCATGCAACTCGTGCAGACCGTGCTGGCGAAAATCCGGGCTGAAAACCCGGCATAGATGCAGCCAAGGAACTTCGCCGGGAGCAGCCCGGCTGCCGACAGACAGCCGGGCTGCTCCCGGCGAAGTCAGTTACTTGGGTCAGACCCCGGCACGGCCAGGCAGTGGCAGCCAGGGGGCTGCAACCATCCAGAACAGCACCCCTATCAGTGCGAGCCGGACAATCGACTCGATCAGCCCGCCGGTTTTAAATACGGGAATGGCAAACCTGTTTTTTGCCGGCCAAAACAGCGGCACCCCGCTCTTGTTTAACATGTCGCCCACCAGGTGGGACAAGTAGCCGATCACAATCGGCGCCACGTACACGGCCTGATATCCATATTTCGACAGGAGCATGATACCGGCCAGAATGGCAAAAAACGAGTGAGTAATGCCCCTGTGACCAAAAACAGCGCTGATTGGCCGGGACAAAAAAGGCACAAGGCGACCAAAGGTCGATTTCGGATGGTCAATATCGGGCAGCAAGGAAGACGCCCCGGCCAGCATTAAGGCTTCAGGATGCAATGGAAGACCGTACATCTGTGCATATCCGACCCAGCAGGTTAAGCCAAAAACAATGTGGGTTGATGCCATCATTTGAATACATTACCTTGAAAAACGCCCCCGCATCCGCACAACGAACGGGAGAAAACAGTAAGGGAGGGGAACTCGCGCGCTCGTCAAAACGGCACCAGACGGCGCACCATGGCGCCACCTGCGGGCAGCCGCATCCTGACAGGCTGGAACGCGGCCCCCGCCTGTTCATGAATTTAGCGGCGACAGCTCGACTGCGTCATGCCTCAGACAGCCTGACCCGCCGCAAAGCCTGAAGCCCAGGCCCACTGGAAGTTATAGCCGCCTAACTGACCTGTCACATCCACCACTTCGCCGATGAAATACAGGCCCGGAACCTCGTTGCATTCCATGGTCTTGGATGACAGCGCACAGGTGTCAATGCCGCCGCAGGTGACTTCAGCCTTGGTATATCCCATGGTGCCCGATGGCGTGACACACCAGTCGTGCAACTGATCTGCAATGGCTTTGCGCTGTTTGTCGTTGTACTGATTGAGCGGCTTGTTTTCGAAAGCCTTGTTCTGAGTACACCACACGTCTGAAAAACTCTTGGGGAACCATTGCACAAGAAAATTACTGAGCAGCTTTTTACTGGTTTTATGTTCATCCAGCACGCTTTCCATATCCAGATCAGGCAACAGGTTGATATGCAACGCTTCTCCCGGCTGCCAGTAGGATGACGCCTGCAAGATGACAGGGCCGCTGAGTCCCCGATGCGTGACCAGCAGGTCTTCACGGAACGACTGTTTTTCTGTCGTCACGATGACCGGGAATGAAACCCCGGTCAGATCCGCATAAGGCTTCCATTCATCAGGGGCAAAAGTCAGCGGCACCAGTCCTGCTCTCAGTTTGGTGATCGGCACGCCAAACTGTTCGGCAACATGATAGCCAAACGGCGTAGCCCCGGTCTTGGGAATAGACAGCCCGCCTGTGGCAATGACCAGCGATACGGCTTCGAATTCGCCGCGCGAGGTGCTGACATAGAACTTCGCCTTCTTGCCGATACCCGCATCCGCAGCATAGGGCGTGTGTTTGATTTCCTCGATATCGCAGCTCATGAAGCGCTTCACGCCTGCCGCATCGCATTCACTGCGCAGCATGGCGATGATGACTTCGGATTCCTCGTCACAGAACAATTGCCCCAGCGTTTTTTCGTGAAAACCGATGTTGTGCTTTTGCAGCAACTCGATGAAGTCGTTCGGCGTGTAGCGAGCCAGTGCCGAGCGGCAAAAATGCGGGTTGGCGGAGATAAAATTTTCCGCACGGGTGTTGATATTGGTAAAGTTGCAATGTCCGCCGCCGGAGATGCGGATTTTCTCGGCAAGCTTTTTGGCGTGATCGAGCAACACCACGGAGCGTCCGCGCTGCCCCGCTTGTAGTGCACACATCAGGCCTGCTGCGCCTGAACCGATAATGATGACATCTGATTTCATATTTGTTCCGTACCCCCGAAAACGGGGTTGTTAAGTATTGAGTAATTGATGTTACTGCGTAACATCAATCGTGTATTCCAATCAACTTCGCCGGTGGCAGCCCTGTCTGCCGACAGGCAGGCCGGCTGCTGGTTACTTTCTTTTGCTTCGCCAAAAGAAAGTAACCCAAGAAAAGGCGACCCCGGTTTGCCGCGCTGACTGACTGTTAGCAGTCAGTCAGCATTCCCTCGACAGTCAGCAAACAACGGGTGCGGTGCTCGCACGATCCGCACAGCGCGCACGTGCTCAAACAGTCCTCGCCGAACCCCACCGTTGTTTGCCTTTCTGCCTGTATACAGGCAGTCTTCGGCGGCGCACAGGGGCTGTAAGTGACGCGTAAAGATTATTCCCGAAAATTAATTTTATGACCCGCCAAGCCCGATTTTTGGACGCTTGTGCGTAACATCCGTTAAGTAAAACGGGTTGTACAACGCTGCACAGTTTGTTGAGACTGGCGTAATTTGCGGATTATATGGTCTTTTTTAACTCAGCGGGTGTTTTGCCTGACAAAATCTGCTACGGCGTCACGATATTCGACCCAGCCTATGGCCGCGCTGTTGTTGTGTTCGCCCCCTTCAATCAGGAGAAGCCTGGCCGACGTCGGTGCGGCAGCATAGAGTTCGCGAGCCATTTCAACCGGCACCTTCTTATCCCAGGTGCCGTGAATCAACAGTACCGGCAACTTGAGGCGGGGCATTTTTTTCAGCGATTCGAAGCGCTGGCTGAGCAAAAGTCCTATGGGCAAAAATCCGTAGTTCAACTCGCCCATCGCCTGCATGGAGGTAAAAGTGCTCTCCGTGATCAGGCCTGCCGCCTCCGGGTGATGCAAGGCTAAGTTGATCGCCACCGCGCCTCCCAGCGAATGCCCGTAGATAAAGGTTTTGCCGGGCTTGCCCCCCCGCTGTGCGGACAGGTACTGCCAGACGGCCTCCGCATCTTCGTACATTTTAATCTCGCGAGGTTCGCCGCCTGTGCTCCTGCCGAAGCCGCGATAATCTGCCAGCAACACGTTATAGCCCAGCTTGTGCAGGCGCTGAGTATGTTCCAGATTATTGCCGATATTCCGGTAGTTGCCGTGAAAATACACGATGGTGACAGCCTCCGGCTGATCGGCCGGAACCCACCAGGCCTCCAGCTCACCCGCGTCTCTCCCGGTGCCTGCCGGAATACGCAACGCGTCATACTTCATCCCCATGCGATCGGGCGTCGTCTGCAAAACAGAAGTCGGCTCGAACACCTGCTTCATTTGTGTCGCCCACATGTAAGCACAGGCCGATGCGTACAACAGCGCCAACACACCCGCTGTCGCCGCCAGACGTTTGCCCCAGCTGCTCATGCCGCCTCCAGCTGTTTCCACAGACACGCCCCGCGAGAGGCCTTGTCGATGTCGGCAAGTTGCAGTGCGTGGGCGGCCAGCTCGTCAGGAAAAGGCTGCAATACGCGAACACTGAGCCTCAATGCATCCGTGCTCAGTACCGCCGGCTGGCGAATCAGCGGGGCTGCATCATCGCCTAACAGGCTCTCCTGTCCGCGCGTCATGGCGAAATACACTTCTGCCAGCAACTCGGTATCGAGCAGCGCGCCGTGCAAGGTGCGGTGGGTGTTGTCTATTTCGTAACGGCTGCACAGGGCGTCCAGACCATTTCTTTTGCCCGGATGCATTTCGCGCGCCATTTTGAGCGTATCGACGACAGGATTGGCCAACGGCGGCAACCCCAGCAGGCGCAGTTCGTTGTTGATGAAGCTCATGTCGAACGGCGCGTTATGCGCCAGCAACTCGGCCCCTGCTATGAATTCCAGAAATCCCGGCGCAATATCGGCAAACCTGGCCCGGCCGCGCAGCATATCCCAGGTAAAACCGTGCACCCGTGCCGCTTCCTCATCTATCTCGCGCTCAGGGTCGACATAATGGTGAAAATGCCGCGAGGAGACCTTGCGGCCCTCCAGCTCGATGGCGGCTATTTCGATAATTCTATGCCCTTTTTTAGGGTCAAGCCCGGTCGTTTCGGTATCCAGTACGATTTTGCGCATCAAACTTTCCCGTTTACCTGATCCTGAATCATGGTCACACCCTTATTCGCCAACACGTCGGCCTGTTCATTTTCGGCGTGTCCGGAGTGCCCCTTGATCCACACCCATTCGATCTCATGCTGCACCACCAGCGCATCGAGCCGACGCCACAAGTCCTCATTTTTGACAGGTTTTCGGGCGGCTGTTTTCCAGCCTGCGCGCTTCCAGCCTTCCAGCCAGGTCGTGATGCCCTGGAGCACGTATTTTGAGTCGGTATGCAGTGTCACCTGACAAGTCCTGGTCAGCGCTTCGAGTGCCGAAATCGCTCCCATCAGCTCCATGCGGTTGTTGGTGGTATGCGCCTCGCCGCCGAACAGCTCGCGTTCATGGCCGCGAGTGCGCAGCAAAGCGCCCCAGCCGCCCACCCCGGGATTTCCCTTGCATGCCCCGTCTGTAAAAATCTCTACCCTGTCTTTAGTCATTTTTAAAATCCATCTTTAATTTGCTTTTTTTCATCCGCGCCGGGCACATCTGATACGCGGCGTTGCGTATTGTTCAATTTTGGTGCAACAGGCAGCAAGCTGTTCACCAGTGTTTTGTTCCAGCGGGGTTTGATCAGCCGCATCCCCGGCACACGCTTTACCGCGTGCAAAAAATACACCCCTCCGCTCACGGCCCACCACCTGTCGCCAGCCGCCTCGATAAAATCCACGCGTTCGAGCCATTTTCTTTGCTGGAACGGCGGGGCATAAGCGGCAAATCGACCGCCTACCACTTCGAAACCCAGCAGTGACAACCAGTCCTTAATGCGTGAGAGCGCGATAAAATGCCCGGCCCAGGGATAGCCCTGCCCCCTCGTCAGCGCGCGATGCAGCCCCCATAAACTATGCGGATTAAAGCCGCTGATAACCAGGCTGCCTTCGGGCATCAGCACACGTTCTATCTCGCGCAGGATAAGATGAGGCTGAGCGCTGAACTCAAGAACATGCGGCAACAGCACGAGATCCAGGCTGCCGGTGGCAAAAGGGAGTTCATCAGCGCACAGGCGCACCGCCGCGCGCTCATGTTCAGCCCCCGCAAAGCGCAGGGGAATTCGGCTGTTGCGTAAAAAATCATGTTCGGGCAGCCCCAGTTGCAGCGCGTTGTAGCCAAAAATATCATTCACGGTGTGATCAAACCAGGCTTGCTCGCGGGCGAGCACATAGCCGCCTTGCTCGGTAGCAAACCATGCGCTCAGATTGCGCGCCGTTGACTTACAATCCGTCATCGCTCAACTTTCCATTTCCTCATGTTCAAAATTTCCGCCATACCAGCCTTGCAGGATAATTATATCTGGGCAATACACAACGGGCAGCAGGCTATCGTCGTTGACCCGGGGGACGCCGCGCCCGTTCTGGAATTTCTCGCGAGCCGTCAACTTGTCCTGACGGGTATTTTTTGCACGCACCGACATCGAGACCATATCGGCGGCATCGAAAAATTGTGCGCAGTATACAACGTGCCGGTGTATGGACGGCGTCACGATAAAAATCCGTACATCAGCCGCGCATTAGAAGAGGGCGAACAGTTGGGCGTCCTGGGAGTGACTTTTGACATTCTGGCCGTTCCCGGTCATCTGGACGATCATCTGGCATTTTTTGCGGCGGGCGCCTGCCCGCCTGTGCTTTTCTGCGGCGATATCTTGTTCGGCGCGGGGTGCGGAAAAAACGTTGAAGGCTCGGTCGCGCAACTGTACCACTCGATACAGCGCCTGTCCGCCTTGCCCGACACCACGCTGATCTACTGCGCCCATGAATACACCGCCTCCAACCTGCGCTTCGCAGAAGCCTGCGAGCCTGGCAACGAGGCCGTGCAGCAACGCCGCAACAGCACAAACACGCTGCGGGCAGCCAACCTGCCCACCGTCCCGTCTGCGCTGGCGCTGGAAAAGGCCACCAACCCCTTCCTGCGCTGCGACAGTGCCGAAATAATCCGTATGCTGCAAGGGCACGGCCTGACGGATACTTCCGCAATGTCCGTGTTCATCGCCTTGCGCGCATGGCGGGATACATTCTGATTTTTTCGACAAATCCAAATAAAAATTTGCAATATAACCCGAACTGGTTTATTCTGCGCCCCCTTCGGAGAGGTGGATGAGCGGTTTAAGTCGCACGCCTGGAAAGCGTGTTTGGGATAATATCCCAACGGGGGTTCGAATCCCCCCTTCTCCGCCAGAATAGTGAATTAAGCCCATGAACCTGTGGGCTTTTTTTACGTCCGAATAAAATTGCTCTGACCCGTTTAAGTGGCTGCCCGCCGCGAGCAGGCCGACCTGCTCCCGGCTAAGCTGATTTGAACACACGACTGATGTGACGCAGCAACATCAGGCAATAAGAGGAAATTATGTCATCATCCGCACGTTATCGCTGGTTCTCACAAGGCGATATCAATGGTTTTTTTGCGCTCAGCATCGACAATCTCGCGCTGCTTGCCGGCATGAGCGGCATTCTGATCGGTATTTTCGGCCTGCCTTCGGATGTCGTTTTAAAGCAGATGGTGCCCGGGACTGCGTTCGGCGTACTGGTCGGTGATTTACTCTATACCTGGCTGGCTGTGCGACTCGCTCGCCGTGAAGGACGCCAGGATGTTTGCGCGATGCCGCTGGGCATAGATACGCCCTCGATGTTTGCACTGACCTTTGGCGTGGTGGGACCGGCCTATCTGCTGGAGCACGACGCGCATCAGGCATGGGTTGTGGGCATGGCCGTGATATTTATCATGGGGTGCGCAAAACTGGTGGCGGCTTTTTTTGGTGATGCGATACGCCGCAGCCTGCCCAGCACCGCGCTGCTCGGTGCCTTGAGTGCAGCGGCCATCGCGCTGATCATGTTTTTTTCCTTTACCAAAATACTGGCCGAACCGATAGGCGGGTTGGTGGCTCTGGGACTGGTACTGCTCGTGCTGATCGGCGGTGTGCGCCTGCCCTGGCGGATGCCCGCTGTCGTCACTTCGGTGCTCGCAGGCCTCGCGGCCTACCACCTGGCGACACACCTGGGTTATCAGCCTCCCGCTTTGCAAACAGGCGATGCATTGCCGGGACTGATGCTGCCGTTGCCATCCTTAGCCTTTATTGAAGGGTTGAGTCTGGCTTGGCATTACATTCCTCTGGCCATACCGGCGGCCATCGCCACCGTGATTGGCGGCATCGACAACACCGAGTCGGCCGCACTCGCAGGCGATACCTATGCTACGCGCTCGGTGCTGCTGGTCGAGGGGTTTGCCACGCTGGTCGCAGCACTGTGCGGCGGCGTTGTTCAGAACACCCCTTATATCGGCCACCCGGCCTACAAGGAGATGGGCTGTCGCGCAGGCTACACGTTGGCAACCGGGCTGTTTATCGGTATAGGGGCGGCCACAGGCCTGATCGGCGTGCTGATTTCAGTGCTTCCCGAGTCGATTGTCGTCCCCGTGCTGGTTTTTGTCGGTATGGAAATGAGCGCTCAGGCCGTGCTGATGAGCCAGCCCCGTCACGTCAAAGCGCTGGGACTGGGGATGGTTCCCGCGCTGGCCTATTTGATTAATATCGAACTGTCCGGTCTTGTCAGCGCCGCGCACATTGATGTCTCAACGCTTGATCAACACATGCGGCAAAGCTTGCAGGTGCTGACCATGCTGGGCAACGGCTTTATTATTACTTCGATGTTGTGGGCGACCTGGCTGATCTGGGTGATCAGCCACCGGCTGCGCAATGCGGCACTGATATGCGGGGTCGCTGCCGCAATGACGCTGACCGGCCTGATTCACTCCCCTTACGCTGACGGACGAATCTTTTATCCGTGGCAGCCGGCATTGCCCCCCCTGGTGTATAGCCTGGCTGTCGGCTATTTGTTGCTGGGCGGCATCTGCGCACTGCTCTCACTGACAAACCCCCGCCGGGAATAGCCCCCTCAGCCGGGACAGTGTCGAGTTTAAGGGAGGTATCTATTCCATCGGTGTTGACAATAGCCAACAAACACCGGGTGATGTACTCGCACACTGCGCGGCTGCTCAAATCGCTCAAAAGACCGTTGTTTGCCGACTATCTAGCTAAGCGAAATTTGACCACCTGTCAATATTCAGCGCATTCCAATTCAGGAAACGTGAACGCCAATGTTCGCCTATGTTCTGTACAAAGTCGGAATGAACCAACTTGGCTCGGTCAATGAGCCAGTCCTGATCTTCAAGCCGAAGATAAATCCCTTCGCATCCTCCGTCGCGATAAGCGCTTGGTATGCTAACGATCATTTGCCTGAGAACGTTCAACGGGTAAGTGCCGACACCTAGCTGATGTATGGCGCGCAAGCCAAGTTCAGAGGCCAGGGCATTACGCCGAACCGTACTCCAAAAACGCTGCTCCTTTCGGTCGTACACATCGAACACCAGAAAATAGTCCGGCAATCCCGGGTACTCCAGGCTATGCACAGCGGCCACCCACTCGCCAAACAGTATCAGGGATTCGCCCAGCGCATCGAACAGGGCTTCTTCATGGATGGACAGCCAGTCATTCAAGCGGGCGAACTGCCCGGTGAAGGGGCGCAAAAGGTATTGCCCACGGTTTTGTGCTCTGACAGAGTCGTAGTCACGGGCTCACAGGACGGGCTGGCGCTTACACCCTCCAGCGATAGTCGTCGACCGGGAAGGGTTGAGGGCGGCCCTCGATGTCATTTAGCAACAGCTCGGCGCAGGCCAGCGACATGGTGACGCCATAGCGAAAATGGCCGCAGTTGGCATACAGGTTGGTCAGATGCGGGTGTCGGCCTATGGTGGGAATATTGTCTTTCGTGCCGGGGCGCAGACCCGCCCAATGCCGCACCGGCAGGCGATCTTGCCATTCGGGAAACAAGGCATAAACGCGCTGCAACAAATCGCCCCGCGCCTCATCGGTGGTGGATTTGTCAAAACCTGCATCTTCGAGCGTACTGCCGACTAACACATGACCATCTATGCGCGGGATGAAATACAGGCTTTCCTGGAGCAGGATATTCAAAAATGGCGGCACATCAAACTTGAACAGCAAGATCTGCCCGCGTATCGGACGAACGTCCAGGCCTTGCGCGTACTCACCCAGCAAGGTCCGGCTCCATGCGCCCGCCGCCACGATATAGTTATCTGCGACCAGAGTGCCGTTTGACGTTTGCAGCGCCGTTATCCTGCCGGCTTCGATGTCAAAACCTTGCGCTTCATTGTGTTCGAGGATGATCCCCCCGAACATCTCTACCTGGCGGCGCAACGCGCGCAACAGCCGGGGATTGCGCACCTGACCGACTTGCGGCATGAGCAGCCCGCCGCCTGTCATGCCCGGCAGATAATCGCCCAGCACGACAGACTGCAATGCCACCTGGTGTGCGGCACACCATTGCACCGCAGCTTCGGTCTGAAACGGCGGCAACAGCAACATGCCGCTGCGCTGATATTCCGGATTGATGCCTGTGGACGCAAACAGCTTCGCGCACGCGGCTTCGAACATGCCCATGCTTTGCTGGGTCAAACGCGTGACAGACTCCGGATAATCCCACGAACACAGAGGAGACATGATCCCACCGCCCGCCCATGAGGCCTCCTGACCCGTATCGCCTCGCTCGACCAGCGTGACGCGATATCCGGCCTCAAGCAGCGCCTGAGCGCTGGTCAGCCCGACAGCGCCACCACCTATGATCAGAAAATGTTCAGACATGTCAGATCGGGGTCATTCAGCGACGGCAATCTTGATCAGCGTCTTGGGCAGCGGAAACACCACATTTTCGGTAATCCCCTGCAATTCTGTGACATGCTGCGCGCCAAACCGGCGCAATTGCTCAATCACGCCCTGCACCAGCACTTCGGGCGCGGATGCGCCGGCCGTCACGCCTACCTGATTTTTTCCGTCGAACCATGCTCGCTGCAAACCATCGGCATCATCGACCAGATAGGCCGGGACACCGACATTCTCCGCGACTTCGCGCAAACGGTTGGAATTCGAGCTGTTCGGCGACCCTACCACGATGACCACATCGCACTGAGCCACCAGCAGCTTGACCGCATCCTGACGGTTCTGCGTCGCATAGCAAATGTCGTCCTTCTTCGGCCCCGTGATAAACGGGAAGCGGTTTTTCAGCGCGCTGATAATACAACTGGCGTCATCCACCGACAGCGTGGTTTGTGTGACATAAGCCAGATTCTGCTCGTCCTGTACCTGCAAACTCGCCACCTGTTCGGGCGACTCCACCAGATACATCCCGTCCAGGGACTGCCCCATGGTGCCTTCCACTTCCGGGTGCCCCTTGTGCCCTATCATCACCACTTCCTTGTGCTGGTCGCGCAGCCGCGACACTTCGATATGCACCTTGGTCACCAGCGGACAGGTGGCATCGAAAATGGTGAATCCGCGCGCCTCGGATTCCCGGCGTATCGCCTGCGATACGCCGTGCGCGCTGAAGATCAGGATACTGCCGGGCGGCACGTCAGTCAGCTCTTCGATAAAAATAGCCCCCTTGCATCGCAGGTTATCCACCACGAATTTGTTGTGCACCACTTCGTGGCGAACATAAACCGGTGCGCCGTGCAGAACCAGCGCGCGTTCGACGATCTCGATGGCGCGATCCACCCCGGCACAGAAGCCGCGCGGGTTAGCTAACAGCAGATCCATGCTTTTTCTCCATAAAACTTTCCCAGATAAGCAAAAAGGCGCCGCAGGTGATGGCTGCATCGGCCAGATTGAAGGCGGGGAAATAATGTCGGTCCCAGTGGAACATCAGAAAATCGACGACATAACCGTATACGATGCGATCTATCAGATTACCCAGCGCGCCGCCCAGTATCATGCTCAGGGCAAAGGCGAACATGGTTTCCTTGGCATGTTTCTTCAATAGCAAGGTGATTGCAACCGCCGCAATCACGGCAATGGCGCTGAACAGCCAGCGCTGCATACCGCCCGCTTCACTCAAAAAGCTGAACGCCGCGCCCGCATTGTGCAGCAGCGCCAGATCAAACACACTGAGTACCCTGATGCTTTCCAGATGAGAAAAATAATGCTCCATGTAATACTTGCTCATCTGGTCCAACACGATGACCAGCGCGCTCAACCCCAGCCAGCGGCTAAGCATAATGGCGCTCCTCGCCATCGCCATACAGATTGCTCACGCAGCGACCGCACAGGGTAGGATGCGATTCATCAGCGCCCACCTCTTCGCGGTAATGCCAGCAGCGCTCGCATTTGTCATGCAAACTGGCGGCCACATCAATGCGCTGTTCATCCACGTTTGCTGCGCGATGCACCGTGGCGCGCGAGGTGATCAGCACCAGTCGCAAATCATCGCCCAGGCGCGCGAGAATATCGTGCTCAGCGCCTGAAGCGAACACGTCGACTTCCGCTGCCAGCGCCGATCCGATCAGCCCGGCACTGCGCGCTTCTTCGAGCTGTTTGTTCACACGGGCACGCCAGGCG
Source organism: Gallionella sp. (assembly GCA_028707275.1). Taxonomy (GTDB): domain Bacteria; phylum Pseudomonadota; class Gammaproteobacteria; order Burkholderiales; family Gallionellaceae; genus Gallionella. The sequence goes on from JAQTUP010000010.1 coordinate 27,582, forward strand.
CCGATCACCAGCCAGGCGCTGATAGCCTCACCATCCAGCTTCGCATCCGGCAAATCGTGCCACACGCCTTCGAACACACTATGATCCGTGCTGCCGTTCAACACGCCGAACGCCTCTTCCCCGGTAAAACTTAACACCGGCGAAATCAGGCGCGTCAGTGCGTGAGTGATCTGATATAACGCATTCTGCGCCGAGCGGCGTGCCAGAGAATTTTCGCCTGCGGTGTACAGACGGTCTTTGAGGATGTCCAGATAAAAGCCGCCCAGGTCTTCCGAACAGAATCCCAACAGTTTTTGCACCGCCAGATGGAACTCGTAACGATCGTAATCAGCGCGCACGCCGTCCTGCAACTTTTGCGCAAGCGACAGTGCGTAGCGATCTATTTCCAGCCATTGATCCACCGGCAGACTATGGGTCGCCGCATCGAAATCGGAAATATTCGCCAGTAAAAACTTCAGGGTGTTGCGGATGCGCCGATAGCTCTCCACCACGCGTTTCAGGATTTCATCCGAAATGGTCAGTTCGCCAGAATAATCGGTCGATGCCGCCCACAGGCGCAGAATGTCCGCCCCCAGGGTATCGAAGATTTTCTGCGGCGCGATCACATTGCCCTTGGACTTGGACATTTTGTGACCGTTGCCGTCTACCACAAAGCCGTGTGTCAACAGCGCCTTGTAAGGTGCGCGGCCATTCATGGCACACCCTGTGAGCAACGACGACTGAAACCAGCCGCGATGCTGGTCCGACCCTTCAAGATACAAGTCGGCAGGGGAATTCAAATTGCTGCGCCGTTGCAATACGGACGCGTGCGTCGTGCCCGAATCGAACCATACATCCAGCGTGTGTGTGAGCTTCTTGTAGTGCTCCGCATCGACGCCGATAAGGTCCACCGAATTGAGGCTAAACCAGGCTTCTATCCCCTCTTCTTCTACCCGCTTTGCGACCTGCTCGAGCAACTCATCGGTGCGAGGGTGTAACTCCCCGGTGTCCTTATGCACAAAAAACGGCATCGGCACGCCCCAGTTACGCTGGCGCGAGACACACCAGTCAGGACGATTTTTGATCATCGCCTCCAGCCGCGCGCGCCCCCATGAGGGGAAGAATTCGGTTTCATCGACCGCCTTGTTGGCCAGCTCGCGCAGGGAGATTCCCGGCTCACTCGCCCCTTTATCGGTTTGTGACATACCGATGAACCACTGCGGGGTGGAACGGAAGATGATCGGCGTCTTGTGCCGCCAGCAATGCGGATAGCTGTGCTGTACCTTTTTCAGGCACAAAAGATGACCGCTGAGTTCCAGCGCCTGCAACACGATGTCGTTGGCGCGCCAGACGAAGACGCCCGCCAGAGCCACCTCTCCTACAGGGGGCACCGCCGCCAGAAACTTGCCATCGTCGCCCACCGGATTATCGGTCGGCAGATTGTATTTCTGGCCGACGAAGTAATCGTCCAGACCATGCGCCGGGGCTGTGTGCACAAGCCCCGTACCTGACTCTGCCGTGACATGGTCGCCGCAGATGACAGGCACAATGCGATCCTGAAACGGGTGTTGCAGCGGCAACATCTCCAGCGCGAAGCCACGGCAGACACCCGACGGTTCGCCGCTTAACTGGTAACGTTCCAGGCAGGCTGCCGTCAGCTCAGTCGCCAGCAGCAAGTAACCTTTTTCGGTTTTAACCAGGCTGTATTCGAAGTCGGGGTGTACGCTCACCGCCTGATTGGCCGGCAGCGTCCAGGGGGTGGTGGTCCAGATGACCGCATACACTCTTGCCGATCCGGGCAAGGATATGCCAAAGGCGCGATCGAGCGCACGGTGATCCTTCACTTCGAACGCAACGTCGATGGCGCTTGAGGTCTTGTCCTCATATTCGACTTCAGCTTCGGCCAACGCCGACTGGCAATCCAGACACCAGTTCACAGGCTTATAGCCCTGATACAAATAGCCACGTTCGTGGATAGCGCCGATCGCGCGCATGATGTCCGCCTCGACTTTGTAGTCCATGGTCAGATAGGGATGTTCCCAGTCGCCCAGCACCCCTAAGCGGATGAAGTCCTTCTTCTGGCGTTCGACCTGCGCCGTCGCGTATTCGCGGCATAATTGGCGAAACTGCGCGGGCGGTATCGCCTTGCCGTGCTTCTTTTCCACCTGTAATTCGATGGGTAATCCGTGGCAGTCCCAGCCTGGCACATAGGGCGCATCAAACCCGGAAAGCGTCTTGCTCTTGAGGATGATATCCTTGAGGATCTTGTTGACCGCATGGCCGATGTGTATGTCGCCGTTCGCATAAGGAGGGCCATCGTGCAGGATGAACGAGGGTAATCCTCGCTTGACCGCGCGTATCTTCTGATAACGCTGCTGCGCCTGCCAGAGAGCCAGCATTTGCGGCTCACGTTTGGCCATGTCCCCGCGCATCGGAAAGGTGGTATCGGGTAAATTCAGTGTCTTCTTGTAATCAGTCATTTGAACCTCAAAAATCTATTCTTTGGGCGAATCAGGGGCGTATGCGCTCGCCGCGAAGGCGGCGTCAATCGTGTTGTTCAAACCATTTCTTTGCACTGTCCACATCCGAGGCGATTTGCAGCGTCAGCGCCGCCACATCCGGAAACTTCTTTTCCTCGCGCCGTTTTTGCAAAAATTCCACGCGCATGCGTTTACCATAAATATCCTGTGCAAATTCGAACAAATGCACTTCCAATACAGGCTTTGCCTGGTGCTTGAGTGTGGGGCGAACCCCGAGGCTTGCGACCCCCTGAAGCACGCCTATATTCAGGGTGTGCGCCTCGATTACGAAGATGCCGGACAAGGCGGGGCGGTTGTGTTTGAGCTGTATATTCGCCGTCGGATAGCCCAGTTTTTTCCCCACTCCATCTCCGTGCACCACGCGACCGCTGATGCTGTAGGCGCGTCCCAGATAATCGTGCACCCGTCGCATCTGCCCGGCAGCCAAGGCTGCGCGCACCGCCGTACTGGAAATTCTTACGCCGTCATGCATCACGCTCCGTACCGAGCTCACCTCGAATCCGTACTGCCCGCCTATCTTCTCCATCAGCGCGAAATCACCGACCCGCCCGCTGCCGAAGCGAAAATCATCACCGATCAGCACATACTTCGCTGACAGCTTTGAATGCAGGGTACGCATGAAATCCGCAGCGTTCATCTGTGCAAACTGCGCGTTGAAGCGGCATACATGCACGCGATCGATGCCAAGATGGGCGAATAACTCAAGTTTTTCGCGCAAACTGCTGAGCCTTGCGGGGGCATCCTGCGGGGTAAAAAACTCGCGCGGATGCGGCTCGAAAATCACCACCGCCGTTTGTAGTCCGCGCGCGCGCGCCGCCGCCTGCAATTGGCTCAGCAAGGCTTGATGCCCCAGGTGCACGCCATCGAAATTTCCGATAGTCAGAGCAACAGGCCGGGTATCGGAAGAGTAGAGTCCACGTAGTATCTGCATAGCGGCGGAATTATACCGTGAGTTGGGGTATTAACGCTTGCCTGAGTAAGCGACGGGGTGCCTGATGCGTTTTTTTTAAAAACTCATTGACGATCAGTTCCGCCAAAGAGCCTGGACGGACTTTCCCGCATTTTTCACCTCAGACAATATGGTCATGAAAAAACGGCACCCATTTTCATGGATGCCGCAACACGTAGCCTTTAAACTACTTCACGACGCCATCGATGGTGATATTCAATCCCCTTGTGCCGGGCTTGACCTCGCCCGCCGTGCCTTCCAGATCTCCTGCCTGCGCCATCGGGGTGCCCGATTTGGAGACGCGTGCGATGACCACTACCTTGTCGAACCCGGACAATTTGAGCTGAGCCTGCATGGCCATGCTGTCATCGAGCGTAAACTCCAGCGGCAGGTCTTTGACCTGTTTGCGGATCACGGCAAGCGGCATCTTCGGACCCTCCGCCGCACGCGCCAGGATGAAGACAAAATCAGTGGGCGCCGCCCTGGCCTGGAGCGCGGGGCTCAACGACACCCGGCCGGAAATCGCGACCGCCGGATTGGCGACTGTTTTTTCTGCCGCAGGCATGGCTGTCTGGGCAGACAACCTGGCCAACTGCTCGCGCCCGCCCTTTTGTTGCGACAGGTATTCGCGCGCCTGACTGATCCCGTCGTGGATCATCTGGATTTGCGGATAATCCGGCGGCAGCAGGCTGACCAGTTTTTGCCAGTGCGTGATTGCCGCGACATAGTCGCCACGCTCCATGTCGGAAGAACCTGCCAGCGCCAGTGCTGTGGTATTTTCAGGGTCCAGTTGCAGCGCCCTGGCGATAAACTTGGTGGGTTCCCCCAGCAATGACTGATTGTTGTTCATCGCCATCGCATCGGCATAATTGGTCCAGAGTTGCGACTCATTGGGCACCAGCTTGACTAATTGCGCATAGGCGCGCACCGCATCAGGATAACGTTGCAACTCGGTGTAGGAGCGCGCGAGCATCAGCCAGCCGTCGGGATTTTCCGGCAGTTTAACCAGTTTTGCCTCCAGCTCCTGCAACGCGGCTTCCGAACGCAGCACGCCAAAATCACCGGCAGCCTCCCCCTGCTGCGGCAACATCGCTTTCATGTTGCCGATTTGCAGATAGAGCAATACGCTGCCCAGCGGGATCAACACCAGCAAAATCACTGCCAGAATCCGCGCCGGGTTACGCGGTTCAACCGCCGGGGATTCAGTGGTTTTGACTTCTTCGAGCAAACGCACTTGCAACTCGTGGCGACCTTCTGCAAAGGAGTCCTGAGTCAGCAAGCTGTTTTGCAGATCGCTTTCGAGTTCAGCGGCCTGATCGCGCAAAATTTCCAGGTTGGCCGCATCGCGCAACACATCGTTATTGGCGGCAGACTTGCGCCACAGCGGCCATACTACAAACGGCAGCGCCACGATCAGCAGCACTGCACAAAATATCCAGAATAAGGTCATGCTTTAGGTTCCTTGATATGAGCATCGGACACATCCTCCCTCACCCCATCAGGCTGAGCCCCGGCGATGAGGGAGCGCACACGGATGGTGCCGTCGTAGTCGAGCTTTTCAGGTTCAGTCGGCGAGTCAGGTGGCGCTGAGACGGTATCATTCAGCAGCGTAGCCGCACGCTGTTCATCCTCGACGGACAGTTCGGTTTGCACGACCTGCCCGCGACGTTTTTTCAGCTGATAGAACAATCCGGCTCCGCCTAACAACAGCAGAACGAAAGGCGCTGACCACAAGGGCATGGTTTCCTTATCGACCGGCGGATCGAACAGAACCGACTTGCCAAAACGCTCGACCAGAAGGTCGAGTATTTCCTGATCGGTAGCCCCGGCCTTCATCTTCTCGCGCATGATCTGGCGCACGTCATTCGACCAGTCGGAATGAGAGTTCGACACAGGCTCGCTCTGACACACCAGACAGCGCACCTTTTCTGCCAGATGCATCATCCGGCGTTCCATGACAGGATCGTCAGCGATGTCTTTGGCCACACCTGCGAATGAAAAAGTCGGCAACAGGCACAGCAATACGATTAAAAAATATCTCATTTCGCCTGCAACTCCGCAACAAGAGGAAGTATTTTTTCGCGCAGATTCTGTGAGTTCAGCGCACCGATCAACTTGTAGGCGATCATCCCGTTTTTGTCGATCACATAAGTCTCAGGCACCCCGTAAACGCCGTAATCGAAGCCTACCTTGCCGTCGGCATCGGCGATGACCAGCGTATACGGATCGCCGGCCTTCTTCAGCGTCGCCTGACCATCCTCGGGTTTATCCTTGTAGTCCAGGCCGACAATCGGCAGGACATTCTGGCGTGAGAATTCCATCAGCACAGGATGCTCATCCTTGCACGCACCGCACCAGGAGGCCCAGACATTGAGCAGCCACACCTTGCCCTTCATGTCCTGCGGCGAAAAATGTTTGCCCGTATCGTGCAACAACGGCAGCACGAATGCGGGCGCAGCTTTGCCGACCAGAGGAGAGGGCACTTCACGGGTGTCGCGTCCCAGCCCCATGTACAAAAAGACCGACAAAACCAGAAAAATGACGAATGGAAGTATGAAACGCATCACGATGCTGCTCCTTCAGGCTGACTACTCGAAACCGGAGACTGTAAACTGTCAGCAGCAGACTGCGGACCGGAAACTGTTTTCTTGTGGATGCGGTAACGCCTGTCGGATACCGCCAGAATGCCGCCCAGCGACATCAGCAGACAACCTGCCCAGATCCAGTCTATGAAAGGCTTGATGTAGACGCGTACCGCCCACGCGCCGTCCGATTCAGGGATAGGCTCGCCAAGAGACACATACAAATCGCGGAACACACCTGTCTGAATCGCAGCTTCGGTCAGCGGCATCCCCGACACATTGTACTGGCGCTTTTCAGGCGATAACTCGCCCACCACTCGGCCGTCGCGGCGCACCGAAACATGACCAGTGCCCGCGACATAATTGGCTCCTTGCGTTTCGGTGACACCATTGAATTGGAATTCATAGCCGCCTGCCATGACCGTGTCACCCACATTCATGCGCACATCGCGCTCGGTTTCATAGCCCTTGACCAGCGTCACGCCGATGATGAACAGGGCCACGCCCAGATGCGCCATCTGCATGCCGTAATAGCTCAGGCTCTGTTTGCGCACGCGCGCCATGAAAGTTCCCTGTCCTGTCCAGCGCTGACGCAGACTGACCACCAGGGTGGCGATAATCCAGAAAGCCATCAGCAGACCCAAAACGATCATGGGCGACCATTTATTTGATTCTAGCGATAAAAATCTGCCCATCAGCAACGGCAGCAGCAAGGCCAATACCAGCGCGCTGGCAAAAGCCCACTTCACGCGTTGCGCCAGATCGGGTACCGCCATTTTCTTCCAGCGCGCCAGAGGCCCCAGACCCATCATGAACACCATCGGCATCATCAGCGGTACGAACACGGCTTCGAAATACGGAGGGCCGACGGACAATTTCCCGTATCCCAGCGCATCCATGAACAGCGGATACAACGTACCGATAAACACGGAAGCTGACGCCACGGACAGCAATACGTTGTTCGACAGCAGGAGCGATTCGCGAGAGAGCATATCAAACTTGCCCCCTAAGCCCACTTTGGGCGCACGCCAGGCAAACAGCAGCAAGGACGCGCCGATCACCAGCACCAGAAAACTCAAAATGAAAATACCGCGCTTCGGGTCGGCGGCAAACGAGTGCACCGAGGTCAACACGCCCGAGCGCACCAAAAAGGTGCCCAACAGACTCAGCGAGAAGGCCGCGATCGCCAGCAATACCGTCCAGCTTTTGAACGCGCCGCGCTTTTCTGTCACGGCCAGCGAGTGTATCAACGCTGTACCCAGCAGCCAGGGCATGAACGAGGCATTTTCGACCGGATCCCAGAACCACCAGCCGCCCCAGCCTAATTCGTAGTAGGCCCAGCCGCTGCCCAGCGCAATACCGATCGTCATAAAGACCCAGGCCACAGTCGTCCAGGTGCGCGACCAGCGCGCCCAGGTCGCATCGAGTCGGCCGCCCAGCAAGGCTGCAATCGCAAATGCGTAGGCGACTGAAAATCCCACATAGCCCATGTACAACATGGGAGGATGAATCACCAGTCCCGGATCCTGCAACAGGGGATTGAGATCGCGCCCGTCAGCAGCGGCCGGCAACAATCGATCAAACGGGCTGCTGGTAAACAACATGAACAGCAGGAAGCCGACGGAAATAAGCCCCATCACCCCCAGCACGCGCGCGACCATTTCTTCGGGCAGATGGCGACTGTACAGGGCAACGGCGGCAGTCCAGACGGACAAAAGCAGGGCCCACAGCAACAGCGAACCTTCGTGTCCGCCCCAGATGGCCGCAAAGCGGTATTGTCCGGGCAACTGAGAATTTGAATGTTGCGCGACATACAGCACGGAAAAATCATTGCTTAAAAAAGCATACGCCAGCGTGGCGAATGCCGTGGCGATAAACAGCAATTGCCCGTAAGCCAGGGGGCGTGCTACCCCCATGAATACCCTGTTATTGCGTGCGGCACCCAGTATCGGCAGGACACCCAGGACAATCGCCAGGCACAACGCGACGATGAGTGAAAAATGACCTAGCTCAGGAATCATGTACGATCTTTCAGTAGTTATTTTACGACAGGTGGCACCGCACTTGCTGCGGCAGCATTGGCGGTCTGGGCTTTTTTCAGGGCATCGGCAGCTTCGGGTGGCATGTAGTTTTCATCATGCTTGGCCAGCACTTCGGAGGCATGCATCAAACCATCTGCTTCCATCTTGCCTTGTGCGACAACCCCTTTTCCTTCCTTGAACAAGTCAGGCAGGATACCCTTGTAGATGACAGGCAGACTCTGGTGCAAATCGGTGATCATGAAATGCACCGTCAACCCGTCGCCTTCGCGCTTGATGCTCCCCTCCTGAACCAGGCCACCGATCCGGAAACTGCGGTCTTGCGGGGCTTTCTTTTCATGAACATCAGTCGGCGTGAAATACAGGCTGACGTTATCCTTGAGCGCATTCAATACCAGTCCTACCGCCAGCCCTACGGCAATGACGGCGACAACGATATATACGGCTCTTTTCTGGCGTGGCTTCATGCTTATTCCTCTTTTGATTCGTCAGCTTCACGCATCATGCGCAGCTGATCGAGGGTGATTTTCCGTTTATGGATCACCATGAATATTTCAATGGCGAATACCAAAAAAGCAACCGCATAGGACCCTATCCACACATAGGTAAGCGGATTTTCTCTCATCCAGATATCCAGACTCATGACTTCACCTCAATCAATTGGGCCACCCATTTTGAATTTCGCTCCCGCTCCAGAATAATGCTACGCACCCGCATCAGCGTAATCGCAATGGCATACAGCCAGCAAGCTGCCATCATGATGAACATCGCCTGCTGCATCGCGATGTGCATGGAGGTTCCCGAGTATTTGATGGTCGAACCCTGGTGCAGGGTATTCCACCACTTGACCGAGAAGTAAATGATGGGCACGTTCACGGAGCCCACGATGGCCAGCAGTGCCGCTGCACGATCAGCCCGTCGCGGATCTTCTATCGAGGCGTGTAACGCAATAAAACCCAAATAGAGAAACAACAGAATCAGCTCGGAGGTCATGCGCGCATCCCATACCCACCAGGCGCCCCACATCGGCTTGCCCCACAGCGCCCCGGTCCAGAGCGAAATAAAGGCGAATAAGGCGCCCGTGGGGGCGACCGCACTGGCCATCATGGAAGACAGGCGGGTATTGAAGATCAGTCCTAACGCGGCATAGCCTGCCATGACCAGATACAGGAACATGGAAATGATGGATGCGGGCACATGAATAAAAATGATGCGGTAAAACTCGCCTTGCGTTGCATCGGCGGGTGCCACGACAAAGCCGATATATAAACCCGCTGCGAACAAAATCGCGGCTGACACGGCAAACCACGGAATCAATTTTCCCGCCAGAGGATAAAAAGTGGTCGGGGCTGAATATTTGAACCAGTTAATTGCCAAGTTATTACTCCATCGAAATTCGTAACGCCTGAGCCGTCACCCAGGGGGTGAAAGCCAGAGCCAATACCAACAAAGCGCCCAGCAAGGACAGGTGAGATGACACACTCAACCCGCCGGACACGGCCTGCACCGCACCTGTGCCAAAAATCAGCACAGGAATACATAAGGGCAACACCAGCAAGGACAGCAATACACCGCCGCCGCGTAAGCCCAGGGTCAATGCCGCACCTATCGCACCTACCATACTCAGTATTGGCGTGCCCAACAACAGACTCAGCATCAACACGCCGATGGCCTGAACTGACATGTCAAACTGCAAGCCCAGTACCGGGGTCATCAACACCAGCGGCAGACCGGACACCATCCAGTGGGAGATCATCTTGCCCAGCACCAGCACCGACAGGGATTGCGGCGCGAGCAACATCTGCTCTAGCGTACCATCCAAATAGTCGGCGGAGAATAGCCTGCCCAACGACAACATTGATGCCAACAGGGCCGCGACCCACAACACGCCGGGCGCCATCTTGCGCAACATGTCCATTTCCGGCCCGACCCCTAACGGGAACAGGCTCACCACCATCACGAAAAATATCAACGTGGTCAGCACGTCCGCACGGCGACGCATCGCCAGCACCAGATCGCGGCGCACGATCAAAATCAACAACTGTGTCAGTTTATTCATGGCTACCTCACGACAGTGACAAGCTGCGCATTTCCATCCCCGCCACGTCCAGCGGCTGATGCGTCGTAAATATCACCATACCTTGTTGTGTCAGGTGTTCCGCAATCAATTCCTGTATCAGCGCCACTGCCTTGACATCCAGCGCGGCCAATGGTTCATCCAGTATCCAGAGTTTAGCGTTGCTCACCAGCAGGCGCGCTAACGCCACGCGCCGCTGCTGGCCTTGTGAGAGCACTTTGGCGGGCAATCTCTCGCGCCCCTTCAGACCCATGCGCCGCAAAGCCAAAATGGCATCCGCCTCTTTCAGCTCAACCCCTGACAAAGCCGCAGAAATCAGCAGATTTTCAAGCGCGCTCAATTCATCCTTGATGGCATTCAAATGACCAAGGTACATCATCCGGGCGAAATATTCCTCGCCCATATCGCGCACATTTTCGCCACACCAGGAGATAGTCCCCTCATCGGGAATGATGAATCCGCACAGGGTACGCAGCAAACTGGTCTTGCCGCTGCCATTGGCGCCCTGGATTTGCATGATCTGTCCCGGATGCAGCGCAAAGCTCAATCCGGAAAATAAACGATGGTCACCGCGACTACAAGCAAGATTGCTGATTTCCAGCATGAAGAAAGACCTGAAATTGAACAGCGCAGGATTATATACGATAGCATCTAACCATTGCGCGCCATTGCTTTATAATCCGATAACTTTTGACCAACCTAAAAGGGCTTATATGGGATTTCTGGCCAACAAACGCATTTTGATTACCGGCATGATCAGCACGCGCTCAATTGCCTATGGTGTGGCACAAGCCATGCACCGCGAAGGAGCCGAGCTGGCCTTCACCTACCAGGGGGAGCGTGTACGCGACCGCGTACTGGCTCTGGCAAAACAGTTTGACAGCGAACGGGTATTTCACTGTGATGTCGCAAGCGACGACGATATCAATCAGCTTTTTCTGGATCTGAAACAACACTGGGAGAGTTTCGACGGCTTCGTGCATGCCATCGCCTTCGCCCCGCGTGAGGCGCTCGAAGGCGAGTTCCTCGACGGCTTCAGCCGCGAAGCCTTTCGCGTCGCTCACGATATCAGCGCCTACAGTTTTCCGGCCATGGCCAAGGCCGCAATGCCGATGATGGAAGGCCGCAATGCCGCCTTATTGACGTTGAGCTACCTGGGCGCTGTTCGCACCATGCCTCACTACAACGTGATGGGCATGGCCAAAGCCTCGCTGGAGGCGGGGGTGCGTTATCTGGCCATGCAATTAGGAGGCAAGGGAATACGGGTGAATGGCATCTCTGCCGGCCCTATCAGAACCCTGGCGGCCGCCGGCATCGCCGATTTTGGAAAATTACTGGGTTATAACGAAAAGCACGCGCCGCTCAAACGCAACGTCAGCGCAGCAGAGGTCGGCAATGCCGCAGCTTTTCTGTGCAGCGACCTGGCCAGCGGCATTACAGGTGAAATCACCTATGTGGATGGCGGATTCAACACGACCTCCCTGGGTTCTACTGAAGCTTAAGGCAATACGGGTCATTCGCCGACCGGCGTCCGCTTCCCGGGATGTTTCAGATGTCCCGGTTTGATCGCAGGCTCGCCGGTTGACTTTTCATCTGACTCGACATGCTGCATCTCATCATGCGTGCGCCCGCCGTACAACGACCAGAAATAATTGAGCAAGGTCGTAGCCGAAATCAATCCCGCAGCTTTTCCGGCCTTGACATGCGCCAGCGGCCTGACAGGCGGGAGTTCAGACGGCTCAACAGATAGCGGTCTTGTCATGCGTTCGCGGGATTCGCCAACGGCATTATCAGTTGTTTTTTTTGGCGCGACGGGCGTGTCATCGGCCTTTGCCTCAGGCGGATTATTCACCTCTGCCAGAGCCTCTTCGGCCTGTCGTGACGCCTCTTGTAAATGCGTCTCTGCCAGACTCGACTGCGAGTGAGCCTGACGGCGGCGCACGGCGACTTGTTCGGCCTGCCCGGCTATGATGGCCAGATTGGCTTCCAGCTGACGAGCCATCTGCCCGACTTGCGGGTTTTCCTGCGGCGCCGCATCGGGCAGACTGGCAGACTCTGGCGTCACATCTTTGTCAGGCAGGGCGGCAGGCAGCGTCATCCTTGCCGCCGGATTTTGTTCCGTCAAGACTGATGCCCGGGCTTTTTTGTTCGAATCTGACTTTTTCTGCGAGCCGCGCAAAGGTTGCTCGGCAAGCTGCAACGTCGGCGGTTCATTGCGCTGAATCTGATCCTGCTCCGCTTTGATTACCTGTGCTTTTCCGTAGCCGTGGGCCAGGCGCAGCGCCTCGTGTTCGGCCAGAATACGCGCCTGCATGGTGACCAGTGCCGCAGCTTCGAGTGAACAACGCTTCACCAGTTGCGCCTGAAATTCGAGTTCCTGCTCAAGACGTTTTTGCTCTTGTTCGAGCAAATACCGCGCAATCTGCTCACTCTCGGCGACGGCAAGTTTGACGACTTCGGCAATTTCAGCGTGTTGCTGCATGACCGCCACAGTCGATTGATCGCGTTGAATAACTGATTGATTTGCGTCAATCGTTGGCGCTTTTTCACGTTCCTTGGCCGAGCGCAAAGCTTCGTGTTCCAGGAGGATGCGCGCGTGCACGGTCACCAGCGCCTCAGCCTCCTGCGAGGTGCGTTTGGCCAGCTGCGCCTGCAATTCCAGCTCCTGCTCCAGACGGCGCTGTTCCTGTTCGGCCAGATGTCTTGCCATCTGTTCACTCTCGACCGCCGCAAATTTGACAACCTTGGCGATTTCGGCGCGCTGCTGAACGGCTAACTCCGTCAATTCATCATGGCGGATTTTGTCCTGCTCCGTCGCCATCACGCGGCACAATACCTGCTCGTGCCCCTGAATCAGAAGCACGGCCTCATATTCGGCCAGGATACGCGATTGCACACTGATGAGCGCCTCGATTTCAAGTGCCGATCGTTTTTCAAGCTGCGCCTGCAATTCAAGCCCTTGTGTCAGATGCGCCTGTTCGGCCAGTTTGGCTGCCCATTCGCGCTCCCTGGCCAGTTCGATATCCGCCCTGATCGTCTCAGCCTGTTTTTTTGCCGCAATCAAGGCCATTTCTTCGCTCTGCGCCCGCTCCTTTTCCAGCTCGATCACCCTCTGCTCTTCAGCCATACGCTGCCTGGCCATATTTGCCGTATTGAGCAACGCCTGTTCATGAGCCAGTTTTGCCTCATGCATTTGCTTGTGCAATGCGGCAATAGCACGAGTTTCGGTCTGAATGAATTCCTCTTTGTTTTTGACGGCCCGACTCTCAATATCAAGACGCTGCTTGACGATGCTCAGTGCGCGCACGGAGGACATTTCCTTGTCATGGGCCTCGCGATTTACCTGTTCGTTGAGCTGCTGTGCCGCCTCTGCAATCGACTGCGCACGCAACTCCATTTCGGTACGCTGATTAGCAGATTTTACGGCCAGCAATTCGGCGGCTATCTTCGCTTCAGTTGCAGCATTGGCACGCGCCTCAGCTTCGAGTCTCTCCTGAGCCACCCGCAGAGCTTCGACTTCAAGTGCCGTACGCCGCAGCGCTTCCTGTGTCACCTGCTCGATGACCAATATTTTTTCCTGAGTTGCAGCAGACAAGGCGCGCTCTGCCTGAACGCGCATCTGTTCAGCATGCAGCATTTCATGGTGCGCACCCTCCCGGACAGCTTCGCTGCCAACCGGATTGTTTTTAGCGTTCAATGACATAGTCTTTACCTGTCGTACAAATTGCTAAGTAATCGCGCAAGACTCAAAATACCCACGGTAATAACCCGGCGCCCAACCGTCCGAAGAGCCCCTCATGAACAAGGATTTCATGCCACTCCTGATATTTAAGGTGAATATTATCCCCCGCAGCTTTCACAACAGCCAGGAACGCCATTTTACGCAAAAATACACCCGACAGCTCCGCTTTCAAGTTTGTTTCCATGTTTGCATGAACGTCTCAAAGCTGGCGACATCAAGCGGTCGACTGAAGTAATAACCTTGCACTTCGTTGCAGCCTTGCAATCGTAAAAATGCCAGCTGATCTGCCGTTTCCACCCCTTCGGCGATAGTTTGAAACCCGAGACTCGCGGCCAGGGTGATGATAGCCGTCACGATAGCACGACTTTCGGGATCTTCGGCGATGTTGCTCACAAAAGACTGGTCGATCTTGAGTTTGTTGATCTTGAATTTTCTAAGATAACTCAAACTCGAATATCCTGTGCCAAAATCATCTATGGACATGCTGATCCCGCAGGCATGAAGCTCATCCATCACCGCAATCGCCGCCTGCGGCGCATCCATCGCCACACTCTCGGTCAGTTCGAGCTCGATGTAGTCCGGCGGGAGCCCTGCTTCGGCCAAAATTTGCATCACCCGCCCGGGCAGATTGGCATGCCTGAACTGTACCGCCGACAAATTCACCGCGATGGTAAATGGCGCCATGCCGCGATCCATCCACACCCTGGCCTGGCGCACCGCCGTGCGCAGCACCCATTCACCTATGCTCAGGATAAGTCCGCTCTCTTCGGCCACAGGAATGAATTCGGCCGGCGAAACGCCCCCCAGCTCGGGATGCTGCCAGCGCAGCAGGGCTTCGGCGCCAATAACGTGCCCGTCCTGCATGGAGATTTGCGGCTGATAGACCAGTTGAAACTGGTCGCGCTCCAGCGCATGGCGCAACGCATTTTCAAGTTGCAAGCGACGCCCCGCGCGCTCCTGCATTTCCGATGTAAAAAACCGGTAGGTGTTACGCCCGTCCCGCTTGGCGCGATACATGGCCACATCGGCACACTGATACAACTTGTCAAAATCCATGCCATCACAAGGATAAATGGCGATGCCTACGGACGGCGTCACCACCAGTTCATATTGTTCGATCCGGTTAATTTGCGCAACTGTTTCCAGCAGTTTCTCGGCCACGTGAGCGGCGCCATTGGCGTCTGTCCCGGGCAACACCAGTATAAACTCATCGCCTCCCATACGCGACAAAGTATCTTCCGAACGAATCATGGATTTGAGTCTTGTGGCCAACTGGATCAATAACTCATCACCAATACGGTGCCCCAGCGTATCGTTGATATTCTTGAAATGGTCGATATCCAAAAACAAAAGCGCCGCTTGCTGATCGGTGCGCTGAGCCAGTTTGATGACTTGCGCCACCCGGTCTTTTAACAGCACCTGGTTGGGCAGGCCGGTGAGCGAGTCAAAATAAGCCAATTGCGCGATGCGCGCCTCGGCCTGTTTTTTTTCGGTGATATCCTCCTTGATCGCCAGGTAGTTTGTCACTCGTCCATCTGACTGGCGCACAGGAGAGATCAGCGCATATTCAATGTATTCGGTCCCGTCGCGACGTCGGTTGGTCAGCTCGCCCCGCCAGATTTCGCCGGCAGTTAACTGCCCCCACATCTGTTCATAGACCGCCCGGCTTGTTTTTCCGGATTGCAAAATATTCGGGTTTTTGCCGATCGCCTCAGCCAGACTATAACCTGTTGCCCTGACAAAAGCCGCATTGGCATATTCGATGTTGGCATCAAGATCGGTGATAACGATGGTGTTCGGACTCTGCTCAACCGCCTGGGAGAGCTTGCGCAGCTCACGTTCGTTCTGCGCCCGTTCAATGGCTAACCCTGCCAGATGCGCGCCGCGTTCGAGGGAAGCTCGCTCAAACGATGACGGTTTGCGCGACACCGGGCAATAGAGCGCGAAGGTGCCCAGCACGCGATCTTGCGTGGATAAAATCGGCACAGACCAGCACGCTTGCAGTCCGTACAATTGCCCCAGCTCCCGGTAATCCTGCCACAAAGGGTCGGTAAAAATATCGGCGACAATAGCGGCTGTTTTTGTGTAGGCGGCGGTGCCGCAGGAGGCAGCCTTTGCACCGATGGGCACCCTCTCCATTTTACGGCAATAGGCCGCAGGCAAACCGGGGGCTGCAACGCACGTCAGATACCTGCCATCCGGATTCAGTATGGACACAGAACAGAACATCCCCGGATACATCGCCTCATAGCTGCCCGCCAGACGTCCCAGCAGATCCGGCAGAGGCTTGCCGCGCGCTAACATCTCCAGCAAGGAACGTTCATTTTGACTCTGGATTTCCATGCGCACGCGCATGGACGCGCGATCGAAGTTATCCAGCGCAAAACTGATGTCCATCGCCATTTCCCTCAGCAGATTACGCGAGGCTTCGTCAAAGGCGTTCGCATCCAGAGCATAGAGCGTCAGCGCACCGACGGGAATACCATTACAACAAAGCGGCAAAGCCGCTGAGGCACCCCAGCCGAAACGCGCACCACGCTCATGCCAGGATTCGGTGGCAGAATCGTGCTGAAAATCACGACACCACACAGGCCTGTTTTCGCGTATTGCCGTGCCTGTAGGACCATGCCCCAGTGGAGAGTCACTGTCCACTGAAATCTGAATCTCGTCGAGGTACTCCAAACCTTCACCGTAGGAGGCTGCGGGTATCACCTGATGACCCGCCGCCTCCACCATGCCTATCCAGGCCATTTTAAAAACCCCCAGCTGCACGACAGCCCGGCAGATTTTAGGGAACAATTCCACTTGCGACGTGCAACGAACAATGGCCTGATTACATTGACTCAATGCGGCGTAGAGCCCGGTGAGACGCTTTATTTCATCTGCTGCGATCTTGCGCGAAGTGATGTCGTGACTGACTCCCAGGACGCCCAGCAGCTCGCCACGGGCGCCGTACATGGCCGACTTGGTCGTCTCCACGCAGGCTCTGTGCCCATCGTCGGCAAAGGTGATCCATTCCTCGTTGACCAGAGGCTTTTTCGCCGCCATCGCCATGCGGTCATGCGCGCAAAACGAGTCTGCCTGTTCACGGCTTACAAAATCATAATCAGTCTTGCCGATAATGCTCGCTTCTGCCGCACCGAAGAAGCGCTCGAACATCGGGTTGCAGCTCAAATAAACGCCGGTCCTGTCCTTGAGCCAGACCAGGTCAGGGATGGTTTTGATGATCGTATTCAACAGCGACTCGGCATGCTGGCGTCCAATGGACAGTGCTTCCATCCGGCGCAAGGCCAGCTCGTCGAGCACGGTGGCCGAGATGCGTTCCATCAGCTTGTGCTGGGTGACCATGCCCATCACCTGATGGCTGTCATCTACCACCACCAGATGGCGCAGTTTTTGCAGCTGCATCATGCCGGCCATCTCGTACACAGAAGTTCGATGCGACGCGGTCAGCACGGGCGAATGCATCACGGCGCGCAAACTGAGTTTTTCATCCTGAGCGCCGTCGTGCAAAAGGCCTGCCATGTCCCGCTCGGTCAAAATACCCAAAGGCTGCCCCTGCTCCATGACCAGCACATAAGAGGTTTTATCCTCCAGCATCATGGACACGGCCTGATCCAGCGTATCATCGGGCGAGAGTTGCGGTAGTTTATGATCCATCACCGCATCAAGATCATCGAGGCGACGCAACAGGTCTGTCCCCAGATGCGTGCGAAAATCAGACTCGCTGGCCATTCCCACCACGAAACCTGATTCGTCCACCACCACTAAATGACGTATGCGCTGGTTGGTCACCTGTGCATAGGCGGCTGAAAATCCGGTCTCAGGCCGCGCTGTCAGCACAGGCGAGCTCATGATTTGTGACACCGGCGTGACGCGGGCCGCATGTGCGCTCAACTGGCGCAACAGATCGCGTTCGGTAATGATGCCCAGCGGGGTGTTTTCTGACATGACCAGCAACGAGGATATGCGAGCCTCACTCATTTGCCTTGCCGCCTCGCCCAGCGTGCACTCAGGCAGGACATGCCTTAACTGCCGGTTCATGATATCGGCCAGCGTGGGCTCCAACATTGGATTCGGGCCTATGATAATCTCCAAAAGCAAACGTACTTCGGCAGTCTACTGGAATTTTATCTCATTCGCTTTGAATTTGAACCGGCGCGTCAAAGCTCTGCATGGAGGCGCAAGGCGTAAACATCCATCGGTCCTCGATCGGCGTTGTAAGCGGGGTTCTGAATACGTTGATAGTCGGCACTCAACCAGAGCGCACGGGCAACATTCAAATTGTAATAACCTTCGAATATCGTTTCCGGGCGATAACGCAGGGCGCCATCGCCAATGAAGTATGAGGTGCCGCCCGCTTCCAGAAACTGGCGGCGTTCAGCGGATAAGGTGTTGCGCATGAAAGACAGCCCCACCCCGTCATCAGCACGCCCCCAGGCACGCCCTTTGATGGCAACCCCCGTCGACAGCGAGCCATCCACCTCGGTGAAAGCATAGGTTTCTGTCCTGCCGTCAGCCTGCATGGCGCGCAGGAAAAATCCGATGCTATCGCTGATTTCCTGCTCGACGTTAATGCCCAAGCCGTATTTGATTTTTTCTGTCGTGCGGACGGCAAAGAGTGCATCAGGGCCTGTGTAATGACCGGGATTCGCCCTCAGCCAGGCTCGCGCGTCGACAAAAGAGGCCGTGATGGCGCGATTGCGCCAACCCAACACGCGCACCCGGCCTTCATGCCCATACAGCATATGCTCATGCTCGATTTCGATCTGATCGCCATAGTGCTTGCCCAGCGCCCAGTCAACCGGCAATTCATTGGGGCGGCGCGGCCCGCTCATCCGCCCTAAGCGCATCACCCAATCATCCTTGTACCACTCTGCCGCAAAGCCCCAGCCAAAACCTCGCGCATCAGCCGCATAGTCGTAAGCCGCATAAGTCCAGTTTCCCCAATTCATGAACTGGGTCCTTGCGTCCTTGGCATAAGTATTCGGATCAAACACGTCGAGTGTCGAAAAATTACCCACCGTCAGGACGACGCGATTTTTGTCTACCCAGCCTGCCATCTGATTATTAAGGCCGGGTTCGACACGCAAAGATTCCCCGCCGCGCCCCCACGTCTGGCGCAGAAAAAGTCGTTGCCGGTACAGGATGGGATTCGTTCCCGCAGCGCGGGTAATTTCTCCGTTGGTAAATCCGCCCAGCCCCACCAGATTGGTGGAAAAAGGCACGCCCTGTGCAATCTCCGGATTCAAATAGAGCTCCCCCCCTTGCCACGGGCGAAAACCAAAAAAAGCGGTCGTGGAAAAGGTGTACATCTTCTCGGATAAAGTCATGATGCTGTTTGAGCCGGAGTAAGCAGCACCGTAGGCCGGATGTTTCTGCCAATTGTAGGTCATCTGCACACGAGCCATCGTATCCTCCACATAGGAGGGTTCGGCATGGCAGATGATGGCCCACATGCCGCAGAAGAATAGCATCGTTCTTTTCATCAAATTTCCTCGGGTTTTCAGAATTACCCACCTGAAAAAACCGTGGGGGCGCATTTTAGCAGCCAGTCAGACTTCATGTTTTTTGATTTTTTCGCCGCACCCGGCCACGCCGCGTCGAACAGCGGCGAGGGTTACAGGCATGGCAAGTTTCATCATCGGCAACGGCATCAATTTCATGCGCGTTACAGCAGACAAGTGTGGGGTAAAAAAGAGAAAACGTTTGCCTCATCCTCCGCGAACAGCGACGATTCTTCCATCGCCGGAATTTACTATTCCTGAACCGGGTGTTTGATTGGCAACCACAGGGTAAATGTCGTGCCACGACCCACTTCGCTCTGCACTTCGATGCGTCCTTGATGTTTTTTCACGATGCCGAACGACAGCGCCAGGCCGAGCCCGGTCCCCTTGCCTACCGGCTTGGTGGTAAAAAACGGGTCGAAGATACGCTTGAGGTTTTCCGGCAAAATCCCGTGACCGTTATCGCTAATCTGCACAAAAACCTCTTCGCCCTGTGTTCCGGTACGGATGGTAATTACCCCTTTCACCTGAAACTCGCGCGGCGATACATTAGCTTCCTCGCCTTCAGGCAGAAAATTCGGGTGAGTGAGAGCAAAGCGAGGGTTCCGGGCATGGCGAGTTTCATTATCAGGGGCGGCCTGTCCTTCGGTCTCGATTGCATGCGCCGCGTTGATCAGCAGGTTCATGAACACCTGGTTAAGTTCGGAGGGCAAACACTCCACCTCGGAAAGTTCGCCGTATTCCTTGTTCACTTGCACATGATATTTTATCTCGTTCCACACGATGGCTAACGTGCTGTCCAGTCCACTGTGCAAATCCGCCCACAGCCATTCATCAGAATCACCCGCATGCGAGAATTCCTTCAGGTTCTGCACGATTTTTTTGACCCGGGTGATGCCATCTCTCGATTCATGCATCAGCGTCGGCATGTCTTGCCTTAAAAACGCCAATTCGATCTGTTGCTTGGTACGGCGCACTTCTGAGAGGCCAGCCTCCGGCACCGTCGCCTCGATACGTTCATACGCCTCGAGCAGCTCGAAAAGATCCCTGACGTAGTCTTCCAGCGCGCCGAAATTGGAATGAATAAAGCCGATCGGATTGTTGATTTCGTGCGCCACGCCGGCTGCCAGCTGGCCAATGGACGCCATTTTCTCGGATTGCAGCAAATGAGCCTGGGCATCGTGCAACTGACGGTTGCTGTCCTTCAGTTCGTCGTTATACCTGTGCAACGCGGCTTCCATCGCTTTGCGCGCGGTAATATCGTGCATCACAGTCGAGAAGAACTCGATACATCCCGCCTTATTCTTGTGCGCCATGATCACTTGCAGCACCGGAATTTCCCGGCCAGATCTGGATTTTAATGCCGCCTCGCCAGACCAGGTTCCCTGTGCCAGAGCCACGGGCATCCCTTCATCGCGCACGATACTAGTCGCCCAGTCTGGGTGGTAATCGACAAAATTGCATGAACTGAGATCTTCGTGCTCGCCTATCTCAAGTATCTTCCTGCCGGCACGGTTCAAATACAAGAATCCCCCGGCGCTGTCCGCCATTCCGACTACATCCGGCGTTTCTTCCAGTACCTTGGCGAAACGCCTGAGCGCGTCCTGCGTCTCTTTATGCTCGGTGATGTCCTGGGTGGTGCCGATGGAGCGCAGCGGACGGCCTTCTGAATCGTAAAATGTGTTGCAACGCTCATGCACCCACTTCACCCGATTATCGGAAAACAGCAAGCGGTAGGTGATATCGTAAGCGCTCTTGTCCAGAATGGCGGTGGTATAAGCCTGATTCACCCTGTCCCGGTCATCGGGATGTGCAAAAGATAAACAGGTCTCGTAGCGAATATCGCGGCATTCCGGATCGAGTTCGAAGATGCGGTAATTCTCATCCGACCAGACCAGGTGGTTTGCGACCAAATCCATATCCCAGCTGCCCAGATGTGCCAGTTGCTGGGCTTCGTCGAGCATTTGCTTGTACTGCCGCGAAACGATCTCAATGCGTTCGCGCTCGGCGATATCCCGTTGCAGCGCCGTCTGGGCGTCCAGCAGATCGCTCGTGCGCTCTTGCACACGCCGCTCCAGATGGATATTCATGTCGCGCAGCTGCGCCTGGTTGCGCAACAGTTCGGCCTGTTGCAGGCGCATCGGCCGTAAAAACAGCCAATACAGCAGCGGACTGAGGGTGACTAGCAGAACAAGGGGATCGACAATCAGCAAAGTATCAACTGACAGCGCGCCGCCTGACCTTGCAGACATTTCGTCCAGCGACAACATGATCAGCAATTCGACCGCCAGGATGGACAGCCCGACAATAACAACCGCCACCAGCGGAGAACGCGAAGCTCCGCGCAGCGACATACTATTTTTCATTACATCTTCCTCAACTTTTCAGGCACGCAAGCTCTTAGCGCGGATCCACTGTCATTTTAGTCTGGTGCGAGATAACGCCTCGTTCGCGGCAGCAAGCTGCGTCACCAGGCTCGCGTGCTCTTTCTTTATCTGGTAACTCTGGAACGCTTCGCGTATCCGTCCGCGCAATTGCTCGTCGTCCCACGGCTTGGTGAGAAATTTGTACACGGCCCCCTCGTTGATCGCATCGGTCACCGATTTGAGGTCAGTATAGCCGGACAGCACGATGCGCATGCTGTTCGGATGAAGCAGCTTCGCCCGGCGCAAAAACTCCACCCCGTTCATTTCCGGCATGCGCTGGTCGGATACGATCACACCCACCTCATTGACGGCCAGCATGCCGAGCGCCTCGTGCGCGCTGGTGGTTTTCAGTATCCGGTAGCCTTCCCGGCGCAATACGCGAACCAGAGAACTCAGGACGCTCTCCTCGTCGTCGAGCAGCAGCAGGACCGGTGTTTGCAAGCCGTCATTTCCGGCAGGAACCAGCCTCTTTTTTTGTTGCAACAGGGCGGTGATATCAGCTATCGGCAGCGGTCGGCTGAAATAATAACCCTGGATTTCGTCGCAATTACGCTGCCGCAGGAACGCCAGTTGCTCAATGGTTTCCACCCCTTCCGCAATCACTTTGAGCTTCAGATTGCGCGACATGGAAACGATCGCGCCGACGATCGCGGCATCTTCCGGATCGCTTGCGATGTCGCGGATGAAGGACTGATCGATCTTCAACCGGCCAATCGGGAAGCGTTTGAGATAACTCAGCGAAGAATAGCCGGTGCCAAAGTCGTCAATGGAGAGTTCCACGCCCATTTCCCGCAGTTGCCGAAACACCGTGAACACGAAGTCAGCCTGCTCGATCAGGATACCTTCGGTCAGTTCCAGTTCCAGATAGCGAGCCTCCAGCCCGGCTGCATGCAGCGCATCCTGCACGACCTTTACAAAGCCCGGTTCCCGGATCTGGCGCGCGGAGAGATTTACCGCGATGACGATGTGATACCCCTGGTCGTGCCAGGCTTTGGCCGTCAGGCACGCCTGTTGCAGCACCCAGGTGCCGATAGGGACGATCATGCCGCATTCTTCGGCGACCGGGATAAATACGGCAGGCGACACCCAGCCGGATACCGGGTGCTGCCAGCGCAGCAGCGCCTCGGCGCCGATGATGCGCCCGCTTTGCAAATCCACTTGCGGCTGGTAATGCAGCGTGAATTCGCCGCACTCCAGGGCTTGATGCAAATCATTGCCCATGCGCAGGTATTCGGTCGCGCGCCGGTTCATTTCCGGGGCATAGAACTGATAGCGGTTGCGCCCCAGCTCCTTGGCTCGATACATCGCCAGATCGGCATGCTTGAACAGGCTGTCCGCATCCGTACCATCCCGAGGATAGATGGCGATGCCGATGCTCGCCGTGACGTACATCTTCTCCGACTCGCAGTGCATGAAAAGCGTGAAGGCATGCAACAGCTTTTCCGCGATCGCCACGGCGTCTTCCTCTTTCTCCAGCCGGGGCATGACGATGACGAATTCGTCCCCGCCCAGACGCGCCACGGTATCCACTTCGCGCACACAGTCCGACAATCGACGCGCCACTTCCTGCAACAATAAATCACCGGCATGATGACCCAGGCTGTCGTTGATCAGATTGAATCCGTCCAGATCGAGAACCACCGCCGCCATGATGCCGGACGTGCGTTGTGCGTGAACAACGGCCTGGGACAGGCGGTCATAAAACAGATTGCGGTTGGGCAGTCCGGTCAGGGTATCGAAGTTGGCCATGCGTTCGAGCTCGGCCTCATAGCCCTTGCGCCGGGTGATATCCCGCGCCACCCCGATAAAATGCGTGACCTCACCCTTGTCGCCACACACCGGGGATACGTACAGTTCGTTCCAGAACAGGCTGCCATCCTTCCTGTAATTGCGCAGTATCGCCTGGCCGTTGCGCTCTTCGCGCATCGCGCTCCTGATATTCTCGATTTCCGGCTGATCCCGGTCGCTTCCTTGCAATAAACGCGGGTTCTGTCCTAACACCTCATCCGCGCTGTAGCCGGTTATGCTGGTGAAGGCCGGATTGACATAGATGATGGGGCTCTCTGGTCGGCGGGCATCGACGATCATGATCGAATTAACGCTCGCCTCAAGCGCGCGCCCGTAGAGCAGCAGCTCCACTTCGGCTCGACGGCGCTCGGTGATGTCGCGTCCGATGATGGCTAATCCCTCGCGTTGTCCCCCTTTGCCAAACAGTGGCATCTTGCGCGTCTCCATGATCACGCGCAGGCCATCTTCCGTCGTCAGGCTTTCTTCGCCCACCACCAACCGCCCTGCCTGCCAGGCCTTCTCATTGCCCGCAAGGCACTCCTCGTACACTGCACGAAATGCCGGTTGCAAATCCGCCAGTTCCATCTCGGTCTTGCCCTGCCAGGGAAGGTCGTGCAATTGGAACATCTGTTTGGCCGACTCATTGGTGATCTGCAAACGCCCCTCGCCATCATTGAAGAAAACCGCATCGGGGATGGCCTCGATCAAGGTTGACAGGCGTTCATGTGCAGCAACGATTTCAGTTTTTTGAAGCTCGCGCTCGGTGATATCCTCGATCAGCACGACCATGTAGTCGATGCTGCCGTCCATACGGCGAAGGGCGCGCGCAGCGATGCAGGCATAAACCAGGCTGCCATCACGGCGGATGTAGCGCTTGTCCATCGTGTACTCTTCGATTTCGCCGGACAATATCCGGTCATGCAGGATTTCGTTGGCGGCAAGGTCGTCCGGATGGGTCAGCTCGGACCAGGTCAGGCGCATCAGTTCATCCCGCGTATAACCCAGTATCGCGCACAAGGTATCGTTGACTTCCAGCAAGCCTTTTTCCGGACTGGTCGCCGACATTCCTACCATGGAACGCTCAAAATAGGCGCGGAAATGAGATTCGCTTCTGCGAACGTGTTCAGCGCTTTCTCGCAGCTCGGCGGTGCGCTCATCCACCAGGTGCTCCAGATGGTGACGCAGACGATTTAATTCCAGATGGGTGCGCACCCGGGCCAGCAACTCGTCACGCTGATAGGGTTTGGTAACGTAGTCTACTGCGCCCATATTGAAACCTTGCAGCTTCGCGTCCGTTTCAGAAACGGCCGTGACGAAGATCACCGGAACATCCCGCGTGGCGGGATTGGCCTTAAGGCGCCTGCACACTTCATATCCATCCATCCCGGGCATGTGAACATCCAGCAACACCAGTTCAGGCGGATTGCCGGTGGCCGCGCGCAAAGCCAGTTCGCCGCTGATCGCAGAACGCACCTCATAACCTTCCCGCCTGAGGATGTCCGTCAGCAACCTCAAAGAGTCCGGCGTATCATCGACTGCGAGTATCTTGCCTTTATACGTCATTTAGCATTTACCGTTTGGTTCGTCTGCAAGGCATTCAGATTCGCCGGGCATGTCGACGGTTCACGGCTGAACATCGACAGCTCCCCGTGAATACTTGCGTATGCAATGGCATCCGGATATTGTCGCAACCATGCGCACCAATTCGACAGGCGTAGCGATGCCCATTTTTTTCTTTACCCGGGATCTGTGAAATTCCACGGTGCGGGCGCTCATGTTCAACTGGGCGGCGATCTCGCGGCTCGATTTGCCATCGAACATGCTGTTCATTATTTCCCGCTCGCGCCGGGTGAGCTCTGCATGACGCAGCAATACCTCTGCGCGGAGCCGGAGGGCGTGCCGGTTGGCGCGATCCATTTCGATCGCATGGCGGACGGCCTTCAACAAAGCCCCGCCGTCGAATGGTTTTTCGAAAAAATCCAGGGCGCCGCCCTTGAGCATCTCCATGGCGCTGCGCGCATCGTTTGAACGGGTGAGAATGATGACCGGAAGGATGCTTTTTCGCTGGACGAGCAGGCTGTGGAATTCGCTCCCGCTGATTCCCGGCAAGGACGTATCCAGCAACAAACAACCCGGATATTCAGGGTCCAGCTTCGCCAAAAAGGCTTCGGTGCTGGTAAATATTTCACAGCTCAGCTTTGCCGACTCAAATAAATCGGACAGCGTATCGAGTACGGCAGGCTCTTCAGCGATGACAAATACGGCAGGGCTTTGCATAAGTTTTTTCAGGTAAAAACAATTCTCTTGCCCCTCCTTCAATGTAGATGCCTCATGGATGCCACGGCACCAGCTTGAATTCAGATTATGCATCTTGGTGTAATTTTAAGGTTTTTATAGGGATGATCCTATGCGAAACTATAAGTGAATTAAGCCGTGAAGCATATACGTAGATATACCTGAAAACGCCCCGGCTATTTCATTTTTCGGCTATTTCAGGTTGACCAGATGAAGCAAGCCCAGCAAATTGTCGGCCTGCATTTTCTGCATCACGGCGGCTCGATGCCCCTCGATGGTTCTGACACTCACGCCCAGCTGTCTGGCGGTCGCCTTGCTGGTCTTGCCTTTTAGCATTTCGTCCATCACTTCAAGCTCGCGCCGGGTCAGTCCTGCAAGTTTTGCATCGCGTTCGGCCCGGAGGCGGCTCTCGCGAAAAAGCGCGTCCAGTTCGATGGCGTGCCGACACTCTCGATCAATGCGGCCGCCGAACTGAACGTCTCGGCATGCAAACCGGCGCGTCTGAAGACACGCGCCAGGGAATGGAGCATATCCTGTTCATCATCCACGATATATACAGTCGGCCCGATGAACGAATCGCCGCCCGTGGAAAATGCATTGGTGTTTGTCACGATCATAGCAACAGATTTAATTTCGACGCAAGTTGACGATGGCCGGGGACAGCCAGACTGCTGAATCGGCCGGGTGCGCCGTGTGAAAAAAACCGGCGTTATCTTCTCTGGCGCAGTTTCTCCAGGCGGGCTTTGAGTTCGGGCAAAACGGCGGCGACCGCTTTTTCGCCTTCGAGTATGGCCAGATGCCTGTCATCAAGACTCCCCTGCGCGATCGCACGGGTCGCCGGACGTATCACGATGTCGGCATTGGCCAGTTCATAGCGGTTGATGGTCTGGCTCATGATATCGAAGGTCTGCAACAGGACATTCACCGTGGTATCTGTCTTGTTGTTTTTGGGCAGATTGGAGATATTCACCGCGATGACAAAATCGGCGCCCAGCGCACGCGCCACGCTGCTCGGAACTGGCCTGACCAGCCCTCCGTCCACATAGCTTTTTCCGTTGATGACCACAGGCTGGAATACGCCGGGCACGGCACAGGAGGCGCTGACCGCGATGCCCGTGTTGCCGGTGCGAAAAACGATGGTCTCGCCGGTTGCAAGTTCAGTCGCGACCACCGCGAAGGTGCGGCGCAGCTTTTCCAGCGGCGCATACTTCACGGCCTGATTAATGAATGTCTCCAGCGGTTTTCCGGTAAACAATCCCCGGTTGGGCCATGACCAGTCTATGACCCGCTCCTCCTTCATCGGAATGGATATTTCCTGCAACTGAAAGCCGGTGTAACCTGAAGCATACAGTGCGCCGATTGCCGAGCCGACACTGGTGCCGACGATGATATCCGGAAAGATGCCCTGCGCTTCTAACGCCTTGATGACCCCGACATGCGCAAAGCCGCGCGTACCGCCGCCGCCCAGAACCAGTGCGATTTTGGGCGGCGGCTTGACGACGACGGGGATAACGGGAGCTGCTGGCAAACTGGCCACTGGCGCGCTGCTGCAAGCGGTCAGCAAGACGGCCAAGGACAGCACGCCGTATCGCAACAGTCCTGCCGCCACCGTGCGCAGCTCTCCCCAAATACCCACCGCGTCAGACAACATCATGAATCCTGTTCACAGACCTTCCCGCCTGTCATTAATTATTCTCTTCGACGACCTTGCGCCGCACGAACAACGCGGGGATCTGGCGTCCGCTCACCTTGGCCGCGACCGGCTCATTGACGCGCGTGCTCGCACCGATCGAGGGCTCATAAGGCTTGTTGAACCAGGCATCATGAACCGGTTTTTTCGAAGAGCCGATATGTGGGGCACGAATCTTTACATGATGAGGCTCGCTGCGTTCTGCACGCACAGCGACAGGTGGCGGCAGAGGCTCTGCCCGTTGAATCTGGCACTTGATGAGCTTCTCGATTTCAACCAAGTATTTTTCCTCTTCAGGCGCGACCAGTGAAATAGCCACCCCATAAGCGCCCGCGCGACCGGTACGACCGATGCGATGCACATAATCCTCCGCCGCACTCGGGATTTCATAGTTGATCACCAGGGGCAGCTGGTCTATGTCCAGCCCGCGAGCGGCCACGTCGGTGGCGATCAGCACGGTAACCTTGCCGGATTTGAAGGCGTCCAGCGCCTGCATGCGCTCTAACTGACTCTTATCGCCATGTATCGCGTCGGCCGCAAATCCTTCTCGCTGCAACTGGCGCGCGATGCGACTGGCTGTGAGCTTGGTTTTTGTAAACACCAAAGCTTGTCTGGCATCACTGCCACGCAACAGCTGAGCTAACAGCGCATGTTTTTCTGCATGTCCTGCCAGATAGACCTTTTGCGTGATATTTTCAGACGCAGCATTGCTGCGCGCCACCTCGATGAGCCTGGGATTAACCAGAAACTCGGCCGACAGCTTTTTAATTTCAGCGGAGAAGGTGGCAGAAAACATCAGATTCTGCCGCTGTTTGGGCAGCAGCGCCAAAATACGCTTCAAATCCGGCATAAAGCCCATATCCAGCATGCGATCGGCTTCATCTAACACCAGCATTTGCACCTGATTGAGCTGCACGGATTTTTGCTCGATATGATCGAGCAGGCGGCCGGGTGTGGCGACCAGCACTTCCACCCCCGCTCGCAGTTGTGGCGTCTGAGTCTTGATATCCACCCCGCCAAACACCACCAAGGATCGCAAATGACTGTGCTTTGCATAAGCCTTCACGCTCGCTTCCACCTGAATCGCCAACTCGCGGGTCGGCACCAGGATCAGCGCCCGCACCGCATGACGCGCAGGAGACGGGCTGGCGCTGGCAAAGGGCAATAATTTTTGCAGCATGGGCAGGGCAAAAGCGGCTGTCTTGCCCGTGCCCGTTTGCGCGCCTGCCATCAGATCGCAGCCGTCCAGCACCAGCGGAATCGCTTGCGCCTGTATCGGTGTGGGGATGGTATAGCCGGATTCGGTAAGTGCCCTCAGTATTTCAGGCGCCAGATTCAGGTCTGCAAAACTTATGTTATTCAATATGTTATCTCTTTACAGTAAACGGGGAAGGCGGATAAAACGTTTGCATTATACGCGTAAAGCCCAAATACCGTTTTAAGCTGTCGTAAGGTAAAAACATGAATGTCATGTACGGCTACTGGCGTTGGCGCACCGCTTCAAACAAACAGATCGCGGTGGCGGCGGCCACATTCAACGATTCAACACGGCCTGGCATGGGGATCAAGACAGGATGGGTCGCCTCTGCCAGTAATTCATCGGAAATGCCAGTGCCTTCGTTACCCATCATGAACGCGATTTTGCCGGTCAGCTTGCATTCATACAAACTGAGCTCAGCCTTGAGCGAAGTGGCCAGCAGCATGCCCGGAAAACTTTTGGCCACGCCCGCCAGATCCGCCTGCTCAATGATATTCAGGCAAAAATGCCCGCCCATCGCCGCGCGCAATACCCTGGGCGACCAGGCGTCAGCACAGGCGGGCGACAAAAATACCGTATCGCAACCGGCGGCAGCGGCCGAGCGCAACATGGAACCCAGATTGCCCGGATCCTGAATGTCTTCGAGCAGCAACGCGAAGTTGCAACTCGACGCAAGGAAAGTTGCACAAGGCAGCTCAATCAGCGCGAGAATGCCGGTCGGCGTCTTTAAATCGCTCAGTTCTGCAAACAATCTGTCATCCAGCTGTGTGACTTGCACGGTATTCATGCGCGCCAACAGGGCCGCAATTTCATTGTCTTGCAGCGCGGCTGCATTGAGCAACACATGCAGCGGCACACCGTCCGCATCCAGATAAGCTGCCAGCAAGTGCGCACCGTCGAGCAGAGTCTGCCCTGCCCGCCCTCGCTGGCGCGCGGATTCTGTGAGTTTTAAGAGCTGCTTGAAAAATGGATTATCGCGGGAGCAAATTAGCTTCATGTTACGAATTTAAAAAACCTCTATGTAAAAGCGAATACGACCGCCACAGCCCTGGTGGCTATTTTTGGCCGACTGCCAGATTAACAGATTGCAACTGCCATCGCCCGGGAATGCGCCCGGTCGGGCATGACGGCGATTAACCTTTTTTAAATAAATTAGTACCAGAGTTAAATAGTAGGTTATACTTCGCCCAGCAAAAAACCGAACCTCATACTCTAAAAGGAAAAATATTATGGCCAATCTGGAACAAACAATTGCAGCCTCCGTCAGCAGCATCCCTGAATGTCTCGCAGGCGGCTATATCGACATCTCTTCCGGCATGCTGCTGGGGGTCAAGACCGTTGACTCTCACCCGTCCGAGGTGATCGACATGCTGGCGGCCGCGACAGGAGACCTGTTCGCCGGCAAGAACGTTGTCGCCATCGAGAATATGTTCAAAAAATCGCGCGGCCTGACCATGGACGACCATCACTACTTCCAGGAAATCATCGTCAACAGCGACAACCTGATTCACCTGTTCATGCGCGGCAAACGCTACCCTGACTACGTGGCCTGCTTCGTCTGCCGCAAGACGGCCAACCTGGGCATGGCGCTGACCAAGGCGCGTGCAGCAATGCCTACCATCGAAGCTGCCGTATAAATACAACCAGCCCGCGAAAAGGGGATGCAAGAGAGCATCCCCCTTTTGTTCAGACTTCCGCTATTCTTTTCCCGATATGGGCGAGCGCCTCATCGACCTGATCGATCAGAATCAGGCATAAATCACCCGCCTCAAGGCGCGAGAGCGCAGTGTCGATGGCCAGAAACTCACCATTGATTTCACAGCTTATTTTCGCGCGTTTTGCATTGGACAGGCCATCTCTTAACAAGCCCAGCACTTCGCCGTCCGCACGACCCCGCTGGCACTGATCCTGATACAAAATCACCTCATCGAACACTTCTCCCAGCATCTCGGTCTGAAGACGAATATCCTCATCGCGCCTGTCGCCCGCGCCGCTGATCACGACCATACGTCTTTTGGCAGGAATATTTTCGACAGCCGAAATCAAGGCTTGTATCGCATCAGGATTATGCCCGTAGTCAGCAATGACGGACGCGCCTTTATAATCGAAGAAATTAAAACGCCCCGGAGCCGTTGCCGCATCATTGACAAAGGTGGACAACCCCTGACGTATCGTATCCCAGTCCACATCGAGCGCCCAGGCCGCTGCAATGGACGCCATCGCGTTCTCGATCTGAAAACCTATCGTGCCGCCCCGGGTGATCGGAATTTGCTTCAATTCGATGCGCTGCTCAACCTTGTTTTCGCAGGCCACGATCTGGTGGTTATCGACATACACCACGCGCCGCCCCTGTGCCCGGTGCGCCGCCATCACAGGATGGTGACGATCTGCCGCAAAAAAGGTCACTGAGCCCGGACAGACATCGGCCATGGCAGCAGACATGGCGTCCGCCGCATTGAGCACGGCCACGCCGGTTGGCGCTACATTCTGCACGACGACCCGTTTGACCACACTTAAATCTTCCACCGTGCTGATGTAATTGAGCCCCAGGTGATCGCCCATGCCGATATTGGTCACAACGGCCACATCGCAACGGTCAAATGCCAGCCCTTCGCGCAAAACGCCACCGCGCGCCGTCTCGAAAACAGCCGCGTCCACATCCGGGTGCAGCAACACATTGCGCGCACTCTTAGGACCGCTGCAATCCCCGGTGTCGATGCGCCGCCCCTCTATGTACACGCCATCCGAGTTGGTCATACCCACCCGCAGCCCCCCGCAGCCCAGGATATGCGAGATCAGTCTGACCGTGGTGGTCTTGCCATTGGTGCCGGCCACAGCCACCAGCGGGATCCTCCCGTCTTCGCCCTGGTTGAACATCAAGGACGCAATGGCGTCACCCACTGCGCGTCCCTTGCCGAACGAAGGCTGCAAGTGCATGCGCAATCCGGGCGCCGCATTCACTTCGACAATCCCGCCGCCTTGCTCATCGAGCGATCTTAAAACGCTGTCACACACCACATCCACACCACAAATATCAAGACCTACCATTTGTGCGGCTGCCACCGCACTGGCCGCCAGATCAGGATGCACATCATCGGTGACATCGGTCGCCGTGCCGCCTGTGCTCAGGTTTGCATTATTGCGCAGCACCACACACTCACCCTTCGCGGGAATCGAGTCTGCCGTATGCCCCTGCACCTGCAATCTGGCCAGAGCAATGCTGTCTATATGCATTTTGGTCAGCGAAGTCGCATGACCTTCGCCTCGCCTCGGGTCTGAATTGACCTGCTCGACCAGTTCGCGCACGGTTTGCACGCCATCCCCTATCACCATGGGCGGTTCGCGCCGTGCGGCGGCCACGAGCTGGCGCCCCACCACCAGCATGCGAAAATCACTGCCGGGAATGAATCGTTCCACCAACACCTCCGAACCGATTCGGGCAGCGGCATCATAGGCAATATTCAGGTGCTCGCGCGTCACGATGTTGACCGTCACGCCTTTCCCCTGATTGCCGTCCAGTGGCTTGACCACCACAGGCCCTGCAATCTCGCACATGGCACGCCAGGCATCCTCGGCATCCGTCACGGGGCGACCTTGCGGCACGGGTACGCCCGCCGCTTCCAGCAGTTTCTTGGTTAATTCCTTGTCTTGCGCGATGGCTTCACCAATCGCACTGCTTTGATCTGTCTCGGCAGCCTGAATACGTCTTTGTTTGCTTCCCCAGCCAAACTGCACCAAAGAGCCGCCGGTTAAGCGCCTGTACGGAACGCCCAGCCTGACCGCTGCTTCGACGATAGAGCCTGTGCTGGGTCCCAGACGCACGTCTTCATCAAGTTCGCGTAAAGCCGCCAGTGCTGCGGCCAGATCGAACGGGGTGTCGTCAACTGCCGCCGTGCATAACAGCTGTGCCTGTCCGAACGCCAGTCGCCCGACGGCTTCTTCTCCGTATTCGAATACCACCTGATACACACCCGACTCCTGTGTCGCTGTCGTGCGACCAAAAGCGACCGGGCACCCGGCCTGAGCCTGCAATGCGATGGCTGCGACTTCCAGAACATGTGCCATCGCGACCGCTTCTGCATGACCTGGCAGCCTCAACATACCGATTTCCGGAAAACGCGCACGCAAGCGCGCCTCAAAACCGTCAATTTTTGCGACATCGCACTCCATGACAGAGCACGACACGATCGCTTCAATGGCAGTATGCCGACTCCACAGATTAGGGCCGCGCAGCGCGCGTATGCGTGATACTTCCATTAAAAACTTCCTTGTATTAACAGGCTGAAATATCAGCCACTTCAAAAGTTGCAATACCTGCACGGATCAGGCTGGCAGAAATACCCAGCGCCCAGGCGGCTGCCACCGCCGCCAGTACATTTTCAAGCTGTGACTGTTTGCCCGCAGCGGCGGGCATGGGAGCGAGCTTGAGCAGTACAAGTTCTTTCGCGCCATGCCTCAACACAATATTGCCATCTCGAACCAGCACGGCGCGACCGCCTTTTTCCATATGTTCGAAAACTGCGGGCAATTCGCCCGCTGCGGCAAAGAAAATGACTTCTCCATCGCAAAATCTGGCCATCTGTGTCACCAAAAGGTCTGACCCGTTGAGTACGGCCACCCCTGTAGAGAGCACCACATCCACCTGGGTGCGCAACACGTTGCACACCTGTTCATCGGTCTCGATGTAGTATTCTCCCATGTGTTGCACAGGATCTAAATTGGTGATGATACCGACCTGACAGCGATCATAGCCCAGGCCTTCGGACAGGATCATCTCTATGCTGTTTTCGATCACGGCGGCATCTACAGACCGGTTGAGCAACACCTTTTGTGCCGAGGCCCAGTTTGCGCAATCCTTCTTGTCTATGACCCGACTGTCAAAAGACAGTCCGTCGCTGCTGGCAACGCCTGTATAAAAACCTGCCAGTTTCAGCAACCTGGCCGCGATGCGTGCCACCTCAGGCCTGCCATCTGTGCCGCATATGCCAATGACAGGGATGCGCCCGTCGTCATCCTGCGAAAACAGGCTGTCGACGATGGCTCGCCCCACAGGACGCGGTTTTCCAAAGGCGGGTTTGATGTGCATGAGCAGCCCGGGACCTGCGTTAATTTCAACGATCGCGCCGCCTTGCTCTGCCAGCGGTCGCGAAATATCTTCCGCGACCAGATCAATCCCGGCAATATCCAGCCCCACGATGCGCGCGGCGAGCGCGGCTATCGCCGCCACTTCCGGGTGCACAAGATCAGTCACATCGCAAGCTACGTTGCCATTGCGCTGAATCAGCACCGATGCGCCTGACGGTGGTACCGAGTCGGCCGTATATCCCTGACGGGAGATCTCGAATCTGGCCGCCGCATCTTCATTCAGATCGACCAGGCTAAGCGGGAAGTCTTCGCCTGCGCCGCGACGAGCATCGGTATTGATCTGTTCATCGATCAGCTTTGAGATCGATGAACAGCCGTCTGCAATTAAAGACACCGATTCGCCGCGAGCGGCCGCCACCAGGCGACCTGCTATCACAAGCAGCCTGTGCTCGTTGCCGCGCACAAAGCGCTCGACGATGACTTCGCTGCCCTCGGCATCGGCCAGTTCGAAGGCGGCCTCGATTTCAGCCCGGCTCACAAGCTCGGTGGACACCCCGCGCCCGTGATTACCGTCGGATGGTTTGACGACGACAGGCAAACCGATATCTTCGGCAGCTTCCCACGCATCCACCGGATTGTCGACAATCCGGCCGTCCGGCACGGGAACGCCGCAAGCTTGCAGCAGCGTCTTAGTCAGATCTTTGTCCCGGGAGATGCTCTCGGCGATCGCGCTGGTCTGATCGGTCTCGGCAGTCCATATGCGGTGCTGACGCGCGCCGTAGCCCAGTTGCACCAGATTACCTTCGGTCAGGCGTATCGACGGGATACCCCTGTCAGTTGCAGCATCGACGATACAGGCGGTGCTGGGCCCCAGACAAAGCGCATCAACCAGTTCATTGAGCTTTGCAACACACGCGGCCACGTCAAAGGGTTGATCCCACATCGCAGCGGTCATCAGATCGCGCGCCGCATGCAAGGCTGCACGGGATACGGTCTCGTTGCGCGAACGCACCACGACTTTATAGACGCCGCGCACATGCGTGCTGCGCGCCTTGCCGAAGCCGCTTTGCATGCCCGCCAGATTTTGCAGTTCGATGGTGACATGTTCGAGAATGTGCCCCGGCCAGGTGCCCTCGCGCAAACGCTGCACGAAGCCGCCGCGCTCACCGATTCCGCAGCGATGCTCGACAAGCGTCGGCAACCAGCTCGTGAGGCGTTCATAAAAGCCCGGGATCGTATTGGAAGGAGAATCTTCCAGCTCGCCGATGTTCAGCCACACCTCAAGTACGGGACGATAAGTCCATATATTCGGGCCACGCAAAGGTACTATTTTGAGAAACTCCATCAGCTTTCCTGGTGAATTTAAAAGTAAGACACAAACGGACGAAGTCACCTGCCACTGACACTTATTCCGACTCGGTTTAAAACCCCGGCCTTCAGGCCGGAACGCGCACTACCCGGCGTTCAACGCAGACCACCCCGTTTCGGTTTACCTGAATATCTTTTTAATCAATCTCGCAAAAACTCGGGGGATACGCAAGACCCGACCTTCGGCATGCTCATGGCAAGTCTACCAGAGGGAGGCGCAAAACTGTTTGTCCGGGCGATATATTGTAGTAATATCGCCCGGTGAACAATCCAATACCGACCCCCGCATCCCTTCCTGACGCCTGGTGCGCCATCGCCCGATCACGTCTGGCCGATCACGACGAAATTTTAGCCTGGCTGGAAATCAACCTGGACGCGCGCCTGAATTTTTCGAAAAGCCTGCTGCTCGTCACCCGTTCGGGGCTGGCGTATATCGATAACGAGCGATCGACAACGGACCATTTTCCTTTTCGCCCGGGATTGTCCGTCAGCCGTCACGATCACGGCGGGGTAGGCAGAATCGAATTGTTTGACGGCAGCGTCAGGCAGGCTTGCTGGTTTTATACCCTGGCGCACAATGTTCAGGCGATGCGTTTTATCAGACAGTTCGAGCAATACCTGGAGGCCGCGCTCACCGGCGTGCCTTGTATCGACGATGCGCCCGAATGCTGTCCTGACTGCCTGAGCCCCATGAGCGCGGATCAGGGCGAATGTCCGCAGTGCAGCAGCACCATCAATGCGCCACCGTCAACCTGGACATTGCTGCGTCTGTGGCGCTTTGCAAAACCTTACAAGTGGCAACTGCTCTCGGGCTTTTTGCTGATGCTAGCTTCAACGGCGGCAACGCTGGTGCCGCCTTATCTGACCATGCCGCTGATGGACAAGGTACTCATCCCCTATCAGAACGGCACGCCGATCGATTTTGTGGTCGTGTCCTGGCTGCTCGCGGGGCTGTTCGGTTCGGCGCTGTTAGCCTGGGGACTGGGCTGGGCGAAGACCTATATTCTGGCGCTGGTGAGCGAGCGTATCGGCGCTGACCTTCGCACCATCACCTATGAGCATCTTTTGCGCCTGTCGCTGGAATATTTC
Organism: Gallionella sp.; assembly: GCA_028707275.1. Classification (GTDB taxonomy): domain Bacteria; phylum Pseudomonadota; class Gammaproteobacteria; order Burkholderiales; family Gallionellaceae; genus Gallionella. The sequence goes on from JAQTUP010000010.1 coordinate 63,996, forward strand.
GGCGGCAAACGCACAGGCGATCTGATGTCGCGCATCGGCTCTGAATCTGACCGGATCTGCGTCTTCCTGTCGCTGCATCTGCTCGATTTTGCAACCGATGTACTGATGATACTGATGACTGCGGCCATCCTTTTTTCCATCAATCCGCAGCTGGCGTTAGCCACCCTCGTGCCGCTGCCTTTCATCGCCTGGATGATACACAACGTGCGTGACCGCCTGCGTACCGGCTTTGAAAAAATAGATCGCGTCTGGTCGCAGGTGAGCAATGTGCTGGCCGACACCATTCCGGGCATTCGCGTCGTCAAGGCCTTCGCCCAGGAAGGGCGCGAGGCGGAGCGCTTTCGCGTCGCCAATCAACATAATTTGCAGGTAAACGATCGCATCAACAAGATCTGGTCGCTGTTCACCCCCAGCGTCTCGCTGCTGACCGAGATGGGATTGCTGGTGGTCTGGGCATTTGGCATCTGGCAGGTTTCAAACAACCAGATCACCGTCGGTGTGCTGACGGCCTTTTTAGCCTACATCAGCCGCTTCTATGCGCGTCTGGATTCGATGAGCCGCATCGTCTCGGTCACACAAAAGGCCGCCGCCGGTGCAAAACGCATTTTTGACATTTTAGATCATGTCTCAAGCGTGCCCGAGCCTGTCAATCCTGTGCATCTGAATACGATAGACGGTCGAATCGACCTGACCAATGTCGGCTTCCGCTATGGCAATCGCGCCGTGATCAAGGGACTGAATCTGAACATACAACCGGGCGAGATGATAGGCCTGGTCGGCCACAGCGGCTCGGGAAAAAGCACGCTGGTCAATCTGATGTGCCGTTTCTACGACGTCTCAGAGGGCGCGATCAGTATCGACGGGGTGAACATCAAATCCCTGCCGGTCTCGGAATATCGCCGCCACATAGGGCTGGTCCTGCAAGATCCTTTCCTGTTCTTCGGCAGCATTGCCGAGAATATCGCCTATGGCAGACCCGATGCGACACGCGCGCAAATCGTTGCCGCCGCCCGTGCCGCTCATGCTCATGAGTTCATCCTGCGCCTGCCGCACGGCTACGATTCACTGGTCGGCGAACGCGGGCATGGCCTGTCCGGCGGCGAGCGCCAGCGCATCTCGATTGCGCGTGCGCTGCTGATTGACCCGAAAATTCTGATACTCGACGAGGCGACCGCCTCTGTCGATACCGAGACAGAAAAGGAAATCCAAAAGGCGCTGGACAACCTGGTAGAGGGGCGCACCACCATCGCCATCGCCCACCGCCTGTCCACCTTGCACAAGGCGAACCGGCTTGTGGTGCTGGACAAGGGCGAAGTCGTCGAGATCGGTAATCACGATGAACTGATGGCCACCGAGGGCGCTTATTACCGCCTGTACCAGGCGCAGGCGCGCAACGTGGACACGGATCTGGACGATGCGAGCCCCGTTGAGATCGAACACAAGGTGAGCGCATGAACGACTTTCAGTTAACCAGAAATCCGGCAGGTCGCCTCGTGTTGACTCGCGAGGGCGAACGTCATGAAGGTGTCTTGCCTGTCCGCAGCTACCCCATTGCCGCACCCGATGAGTGCGTCTCGCTTTTGAGCGCGGAGGGTCACGAAATCGCCTGGATAGAGAGACTGGACAGCCTGCCAGACGATGTCCGCGCCCTGATCATCAGTGAGCTGGCCTGCCGTGAATTTACGCCGGAAATCAAAAGGATCAGCCATGTTTCCAGTTTCGCCACCCCCAGCACCTGGCAGGTCGAAACGGACAAGGGTGACACCGAGCTTCTGCTCAAAGCCGAAGATCACATCCGCCATCTGTCTGCCACCGCCTTGCTGATTACCGACGGCCACGGCGTTTCTTTCATGATACGCGATCTGGAAAAGATGGATACTCACAGCCGCAAGCTGCTGGACAGGTTCCTGTAAAAGATCCGGGCATGCGACGGCACACCTAGCAGGCTGCTGAAAAACGTTATGAGCGATGCCGAGACAAGACAAAAAGCGACGAAAAAGCGGAGTTTACATGTAGTAAATGAGCATTTTGAATCACTTTTTGACGCAGTATAGACGAGCGCAATAGTTTTGCAGCAGCCTGCTAACCGCCAATATAGGACATTTCAACCTTATTGCGTATCACGCCCGATACTTCGTGGCGCATTTTCGAATACTGGTCGCGGCGATTTTGCCAGCAATCGACGATGGCCCGATGAATGGCTTCATCGCTGCATTCTTGCCGCAGCAGGCCTTTCAAGTCAGTGCCGCTTTGCTCGGCAAACAAACAGGTGTAGAGCTTGCCGTCGGTGGACAGGCGGATGCGCGTGCATTCGTGGCAAAACACCTGCGTGACCGAAGCAATCTGGCCTATTTCACCCGCGCCGTCGGCATAAACCCAGCGACCGGCCACCTCCCCTGCGCAATTGGCACCAACCGGCAGCAGGGGATAACGCCTTGATATCAGGTCAATCACGGTCTCGGCTGAAACGACTTCATTCAGTCGCCAGCCGTTAGAACTGCCCACATCCATATATTCGATAAAGCGCAGGATCACGCCTGTATGGCGAAAATATTCGGCCATCGGCATGATTTCACTGTCGTTCACGCCGCGCCTGACCACCATATTGACCTTGACCGGAAGTCCTGCCCGTTGCGCCGCACGGATACCCTCCAGTATCTGGTCAACTTTCGTGTTTGAATCGCTCATGCGAGCGAAGATGACTTGATTAAGGCCATCCAGACTGACGGTGATACGCGACAAACCGGCGGCTTTGAGCGCCTCTGCACGGGCGGCCAGCAATACGCCATTGGTGGTCATCGCGATCTCGACAGGCAAGCCCGCAGGCGTTGTCAGCGCCGATAATTTTTCGACCAGCCGCTCAATGCCTCGTCTTAACAAGGGTTCTCCCCCGGTAAGCCTGATCTTGCGCACGCCCAGGCGCACGAAAACCTGCGCCACGCGGACGATCTCTTCCAGACTGAGCAATTCGTTGCGCGGCAAAAATACGTGGTTCGTATCGAAAATTTCGCGCGGCATGCAGTAGGTGCAGCGCAGGTTGCAGCGGTCTGTGACCGAAATCCGCAGATCCAGCAGGGGGCGGCGCAGGCCGTCACGCACGGCGGCATTTGTGTATGGATGAATCACGGCAGACTCATCAGATTTTACGGGCGACCATGAGTTTGACGGGAATGACATGAGCACAGAATATAAGTAAAGGGGCCGGCCGTGGGATGACAGGCACCTGTGAGATCAGCGAGTCTTTTTGGAAGAAAAGGTATTCTCCACCAGTGCGGGGGCATCCGTCTGAGGAACATGACACTGGTTGCAATTGTACCTTGCATTGATCAGATGGTCTGTGACTTTGCCAGGCTCATGACGCAAATCCGTATAGTGAGATGGCGGAATGGCTGTGGCTACGCCCGCTTCAGGCTTTTTCCCCCAAAGATCAGGCTGAGCGTGGCAGGCAATACACAGGTTACTCTCCGCCGTGACAGGCATATAATCCTTGACGTCGTGAGGCACCTGAGGAGGCGCGCCCGGGTAGGCGCGTGGCAGCAACTTGCCAGTCCCCGGCGCCGCATCGGAATAATGATAGACCTTAGGTGTCGGAACATCGAAGACGCTGGTCTTCGATAGCCCCATGTTGTCGGTGTGGAGCGGGGGTGCGGCGTGCGAAGCGCCGACTGCCAACAGGGCTGCGGCGGCCAGAAGTGCGGTATGCTTTTTAATCATTATGTTCTCTCCCAGTTGGCTCAGGCCTTGTAGATTTTGACCGCACACTTCTTGAAGTCGGTCTGCTTGGAAATCGGACAGGTCGAATCGAGCGTTACCTTGTTGATGAACACCCCTTCGTCGAACCACGGCACAAACACCGTCCCCCTGGGCGGGCGATTGCGTCCGGCCGTCTCAACGGTCGCCTTGACCCGACCCCGGCGAGATTCTATCCAGGCAATCCCGTCCTGTTTGAGGCCGCGCGACCTGGCGTCCTCCGGGTGCATGTAGATCAGCGCGGCGGGCACGGCCCAATGCAATTCGCGCACACGCCGCGTCATCGAGCCCGAATGCCAGTGCTCCAGCACGCGCCCTGTGGAGAGCCACATATCGTATTCGTGATCCGGCTGCTCGACGGGCGCCGCGTAGGGACGGAAGAATATCTTGGCACGCCCGCTTATGTCGGTATTCGCCTGATTGGTCACGCCATCGAGATTACCCGAAGGCAGGGATTTGAACGCCTTGCCGTAGAAATCGAAGCCGCTGCCTTTCTTCACATAAGGATCATAGGCCTCGTTAAAGCGCCAGTGCGTCTCACGCCCGTCCACCACCGGCCACTTCAGGCCGCGCACGTCGTCACGCATATACACATCGAACGCTGCCAGATCATGCGCGTGACCGCGACCGAACTGGGCATATTCCTCGAACAATGCCTTTTCCGGGAACCAGTGATCGCCCAGAAGTTTTGCGGTGTGGTTGTCGTGGGTTTTGGCAACGGCATCGGGCCATTTGAATTGCTTGTTGGCGTCTGTCGCGAACAAAACGTCGTACAGACTCGCCTCCGGCGAATAGCCTGACTCGGCGAGGACATCGGGCAAGCTGCCATCGGCAAACCCTTCGGCCTTGAGTCCCGCTATTTTCTGCTCACCCCACACTTCACGCAACTTGAAGCGCTTGGAAAACGCCATGATCTGCCAGATATCCGAGCGCGCCTGCCCCGGTGGCGGCACCTGTTCTCGCCACATCTGGGTGCGGCGTTCGGCGTTGCCGTAAGCTCCCCATTTTTCGAAGATCATGGCAGAGGGCAGCACCAGGTCGGCCACCTTGGTGGAGATACCGGGATAGGCATCGGACACGACGATGAAGTTATCCAGCTCGCGCGCCGCCTTGATCCAGTGATTGGCATTCGCGCTGCCCTGGAACGGGTTGCATACCTGCACCCAGGCAAATTTGACCTGACCGTCTTCCAGGTCGCGCAGCAGTTTGGTGATATGACTGCCAGGTTTCGGATTGAGCGTTTTAGCGGGCAAACCCCAGATTTTTTCAGAAGCTGCCCGGTGATCCGGGTTATTCACCACCATGTCGGCGGGCAGCCGGTGTGAGAAGGTGCCCACCTCGCGTGCCGTACCGCAGGCGGACGGCTGACCGGTCAGAGAAAATGCGCCATTGCCGGGAGTGGCCTGCTTGCCCAGCAGCAGATGCACCATATAGGCTTGTTCGTTGACCCAGGTGCCGCGCTGATGCTGGTTAAAACCCATGGTCCAGAAGCTGACCACCTTGCGGGTTTTTTCGATGTAAAGATCCGCCAGAACCTTGAGCTTGCGTTTGAATTCGTCCAGTGGTTCGTCCGCGTCGCCTTTTGCCAGTTCCGCCACAAAATCCAGCGTGTAGGGTTCGACGCCCTTCTTGAAATCCTCAAAGGTAATCAGCCAGTGCTTGTCGGCGGTATTGCGGTTTTTCTGCTCGACGGTGGCGCCCGGAGTCTTGCCCTGGGCGATAGCTTCCTGAGCGCCCAGCTGCATGGTCAATTCCCGGCCATTGGTATCCTTCTCGGGCGCGTAATCATATTTGTCCGAGCCGCGCAGCCCGTAACCTATGTCTGTAGGTCCTGCCGCAAACGCGCAGTGCTTGTCGACAAAATCGTGGTTCACCGCATTGCGGGTGACAATCTCGCGCGCCAGATAATTCATGATCGCAAGATCGGTCTGCGGACGGAAGATGATCTCCAGGTCGGCGATGCCGGAGGACATATTGCTCACGGTGCTCAGGTTGACCACGCGCACCTCGGGATTGCCCATTTTCCGGTCGGTGATGCGCGTCCACAGCACCGGATGCATCTCGGCCATGTTTGCGCCCCATAAAACCATGGTGTCTGTCTGTTCGATGTCGTCGTAGTTGCCGGACGGCTCGTCGATACCGAAGGTTTGCATGAAGCCGGCGACGGCGGAGGCCATGCAGTGACGCGCGTTAGGGTCAATGTTGTTGCTGCGAAAACCCGCCTTCATCAGTTTGACTGCGGCATAACCTTCCTGCACGGTCTGCTGGCCTGAGGCGAAAAACCCGACCCCTGTGGGGCCCAGTTCCTTGTAATGGCGCTTGAATTGCTTTTCCATCTCGTCAAAGGCGCGCTCCCAGGAAACAGCGACGAATTCGCCCTGTTTGTCGAAACGACCGTTTTTCATGCGCAGCAAGGGTTCGGTGAGGCGGTCTTTGCCGTAGAGGATCTTGCCGTTGAAATAGCCCTTGATGCAGTTGAGCCCGCGATTTACCGGCGAGTCCACATCCGCCTTAGTGGCGACGATCTTGCCTTTTTCGGTGGCGATCTGAATGCCGCATCCCACGCCGCAGAAGCGGCATACCGCCTTGTCCCAGCGCCAGCCCGCCTCGACGCCCAGAGCCGCTGCACTGGCTATTTCACCGAGGGGAAGTCCGACTGTTACGGCCGCTGATGTGGCGATGGCACTTTGTTTGAGAAAGTCACGACGGGTTACGCTCATTCGGAAGCTCCTTCTTGAATTTTTTATATCCACAGAAATAAAAGCCCGTGAGCTTATTGCTCAAGGATATGCAAGCTGCATTAAAGTTGCATTGCAAGGACATGTTAATGACTATGCACATCCCTGTCCACTGCCCGATTAACGATGTTGACCGCTATCTTCAAAAAACCGGGTTCTGTTGGCGTTTCATCGCAGTCATAAAAGCACCGGGAAAAATGACAACCATGTAGTTAATCGCCTTTTTCTTATATCGAGCGATAATTCTGCGGCAGTGCTTGAGCTTACCGAACAGACATTCGATTGCATGCCGCTAATGCCAAACGGCCGGGGTGCTTTTTATGAACGGCGCCTTTCGGGCCGGTTCACGCTGTTTGACGGGGGCTGCGGGTAAACAGCATATAAATGGTTACTTCCTCGCCGACACCCGCGTCCCGTCTGTCACCCTGTCATCCGGATGGACGATCACCAGTTCACCCGCTTTGATACCGGATATGACCTGCACTTCAAGACCGCTGCGCCGACCTGTCTCCACTCGGCGTTTGACGGCTTTGCCTTTTTCGAGTGCGAAGGCGGCCCAGCCATTACCGTCGCGGAACAACGCGCCGACAGGGATTTGCAGCACATCGTCAGCTGCCCAGAGGATGATGCTGGCTTCGACCCGGTAGCCGTCGCCCAGTCGTTGCCATCGGACGGCCGGCGACGTGAAGGCGACGATGAGCCGGACGCGCTGTTCTTCCACGCCGAGGGCAGAGACTTTTGTGAAACCGGCAGGCTCTACCACGCGCACCGAGCCTTCGAGTGTTCCCTCTCCGCCCCATCGTTCAAATACCACAAGAGTGCCAGGACGGATGCGCACGGCGTCGGCTGACAACACATCCACCTCGACTTCCAGCGCAGCCGGGTCACCGATCTCGATCAGCGGCTGGCCGACTGCTACCGGGCCTTCGCTCTTGCGCGGAATTCTGAGCACGCGTCCTGCCACGGGGGTGCGAATGACCACCGGTTCTGCGGTGCCGCCGCTCGCAGCATATTTGAGCGGCGTGCGCGCAGCCTCGAACTCGTGGCGCGCAACGGCGACGGAGGCCGTCGCCGACCGCAGTTCAGCAAAGCGGCGATCGGTCTCGCTGACAGCGCGGTCTTCGGCTGCTGCGGAAACATATCCTGACAGGCGCAGTGCACGCACGCGCTGTAGTTCTTTTTGTGCGAGGACGGCATTGCTTGCTGCGGCATTTTCACGCTGCAAGGCTGCGCTGACCCCGGCCTCTGCGGAACCGGCGCGGGCCCGGGCTTCGGCTGCGCGGCGCACATCGAGCACCTCGGCACGCACGGGTTCTAGCTCGACCAAAGTGGCGCCTCGCTCGACTGCATCGCCCACATCCAGCCGGATGCGCCTTGCATAGCCGTTCACGGGTGCTGTAATCATGAAGCGATCGACCACCCGCGTACGGCCTTCCTGTTCGATGGTGACGCGCAGCGGCGCGCGGATTGCGGTGCCGGTGTCCACCTCGACAGGCTGCGGCCGGAACCCCAGAAACAGCCCCCAGGCGACGAGGACGGCGATCAGCGACAACACAATGCGGCGACGCAATTGCACAGTGATTTTCATGTCTTCACTCCGCCGTCTTCAGGACGGCAATCAGGTCAAGTTGATCCAAACGGCGGCGTACCGCCAGCCCCGATAGTATCGCGGAAACCAGCACCACCAATGCTGCAAAGGCATAGGCTCGCGGCATCAGCACCACCGGCACGCGAAACAGATCATTCTGCATCTTATGCGCAATGTAATAACACATCCATTCGCCCAGCAACAGGCCCAGAGGAATGGCGAACAGGGTCAGGATACCCAGTTCCCCGAGCAGGATGTAGGCGATCTCGGCACGGGTGAAACCCAGCACCCGGAGACTCGCGAGCTCCCCACCGCGCTCGGTGAGCGCAATGCGGGCGCTGTTGTATATCACACCAAAGGAAATGATCACGGCGAACACGGTGGCGACATAGGTGAAAAACAGCATGGTCTCGTTCATCACGCGGTTGAAATTGCGGATCTCCTGCATGCGCCCGGCGACGCCGGCGATGCGCGGCATGCCTTTCAGTTGTGCATACAGCGACGCTAACTGCGCGCTGTCGACGCTGAGGTAGGCGCCTGAGAGGACAGGTCCTTCTTGCATGAAGCGATTCAGCGCGGCGAGATCCATATAGCCCGAAACGCCCATATACTCCTTCACCAGCCCGGCCACGACGGCCTCGCGTACCGGACGGTTGCCTTCGAGCACCTCCACCACCACATGGTCGCCTGCGCGCAAGTCGAGCAGTTTGGCGAGAAAATCGGTGAGCAAAATGCCGTCCGGCGGCAAAGCCACCGGCCGAAGGTCAGCGTCCAGCAGGCGCTGGATATCGCCCCCCGGCTCCATGCCGCGAATGCCGGTGCGATAGCTAAGATGGCCGTGGCGCAGCCGCACCGGCACCACACGGAATACCTCCACATGCTGCACGCCCGGCAGGTTCTGCAGGTCAAAACGCGCGCGGTAGGCCGCAGGGTCGGTGAAGGTCACCGAGAGATCCTCGCGGTGAGCCATGCCAAACTGGACGTTCACCATGTAGCCGACCGTGTCGCGCTGGAACAGGCCGGTGAGGATAATGCCGCACGCCATTGCAATACCCAGCAAGGTTAGCGTGGATTTCAGCGCACGGCGCTGGATGTGACGGATGATCATGCGCGTCGGTTGCGAAAGCCAACGCCTGAGGCCCAGCTTTTCCACCCATGACTCGCGATAGATGCCAGGCGGCTCAGGACGCATCGCCTGCGCCGGCCGCAAGTTGGCGGACCGCCACACGGCAAACACAGCCCCCGCACCGGCTGCCAGCAGGCTTGCCGCAGTGGCCTCCACCACCGTGCCAGGTTGCAAACTGAACTTCAAATAGGGGAAATTATAGAACTCCATATAGATACCGGAGAGCACATGGCCCAGCCATACCCCAAGCGCCGTGCCGCTGATAACGCCGACGACGACGATCACCAGCACCATCTTGAGAAAATGCCACAGCACCGCTATGTTGCTGTAACCGAAGGCCTTGAGCGTGGCGACCTGCTCGCGCTGCATCGCCACCAGCCGCCCGATCACCACGTTGAGCAAGAAGGCCGCAATGCCCATGAACATGCCCGGAAACAGGCTCGCCAGGACGCCGAGTTGCTCCAGCTCCTGATTGAGGAAACGGTGCGAGCGCTGATCCCGGCGTGTGTAGGCACCCAGACCGCCATACGGCTTGAGCAATTCGTCAACGCGGTCTATGACGAATTGGCTGTCGGCGCCGGGACGCAAACTCAAGGCCATATCGTTGAAAGCGCCATCCATGTCGTAAGCCTGACCTAAGGCACGCCGCCCCATCCACATCACGCCGTAACGCTTGTAATCGGGAAACACCGAGCCGGGACGCAATTGCTGGACGAACTCCGGTGACAGCGCGGTGCCAACCAGCGTCAGAGCCTGACGCCGCCCATTGAGGATGGCGTAAAAGCGATCCCCAGGTTGCAACGCATGCGCCTTCGCGAACGGCGTGCTCACCACCACCTCGTCCGGCCGCATAGGCCGCCGCCCCTCGCGCAGATGCAGCGCATTCAGGCCGTGAGGGCCACTGTCTGATACCATCAAGGCGTTCACCGGCTCATTGAATGACGGCATATCGAGGCGAACATTCGCCATCACCCGCGTTTCCACCTGGTCCACGCCGGATATGGCCAGCAGGCGCTGGCGCAGTGGCTCGGGCGCCCGCTTCAGCGTCGCGAACACCCCGGCAAAGCGGTAGTCGCGGTAATAGCTGTCCTGTGTCGCTCGCAATGACCCAAGCGTAGTCAAAAACATGATGTAGGTGCCAACGCTGCACATCACCACCAGGGCGATGGCCAGCGCCTGGCTCTTCATTTGCCACAGGTCACGCCAGAGTTTGCGGTCGATTGCTTTCACCACTGAAGCTCCGTGGCACTTATTTTGTGCTCATTGCGCTCGATGCGCGCTACCAGCCCGTCGCCGAAATAGACCACGCGGTCGGCTATTCCCGCAATTACCGCATTGTGGGTAATCACCACCGTGGTCGTTCCCAGCTCGCGATTCACTCGCGCAATCACATCGAGCACCATTACGCCGGTCTGTGCGTCGAGCGCACCTGTCGGCTCATCGCACAAAAGCACCTGAGGCCGCTTGGCCACCGCGCGCGCAATCGCCACGCGCTGCTGCTCTCCGCCTGACATCTGGGTCGGAAAATGATCCATGCGCTGTTCCAGCCCAACCAGCGCCAGCGCTTCCTCCGGCGTCATCGGGTTCTCGGCGATCTCGGTGACCAGGGCGACATTTTCCCGTGCAGTAAGGCTGGGAATGAGGTTGTAGAACTGAAACACGAAACCGACATGCGAACGGCGATATTGCGTCATCGACGCATCATCATCCAGACTCAGGTCGTAGTCCGCATAGCGCACCGACCCGCTGGTCGGCGTATCCAGCCCGCCCAGAATATTGAGCAGGGTCGACTTGCCGCTCCCGGATGGTCCCAGCAACACGACAAATTCACCGGGATACAAATCCAGATCCACCCCGCGCAAGGCCTGCACCTGCACCTGGCCCATCTGGTAGACCTTGGTGAGACCGCGCGCCACGAAGATCGGACCCGACCTTAGATTATTTTGTCCAAAATGAGCCATATGCGCTCCGCCTGTGTACGCCATTATTGCATGACGCTTCTCTTGTTTTTGGATCATATGCCGTCACGCGCGGTACAGATGCAAAGCGTGAATGCCTGATTTGCCAACCGGCTGGCACCGGAGCCTGTCCGAAATTTTTGGATTGGCGAAGTGCGGCTAACAGGCGCCTTACCGAATCCGGAGTTTAATCCCGCCATGAATTTCTGCAATGGAATTGACGATGTTGAACTCAGTAAAAATTCGGCACTGCAATACCCGGCAATCCAACAGTAAAAATCCTTCGAAGATACAAGAATTCCGTTTTCTTTCGGGGTGCTGGCCATAAAGGAGCAATCCTTTGCCCTCAGGACAGCGCTTTGCAAAACAGGTCTGGAATTTTTGCATGGTAACTGATGTTACGCGGCAACATCAGTCACGACCCAAGGCGTACGGTCTCGGGCTGGCGAGATACAACCACTGCCCGGCAATCGCCCTGCTCCACCCAACCGACTATCCTTAACTGATGTTACGCAGTAACATCAGTTTTGCATACAAATCAACTTCGCCGGGGGCAGCCCGGCTGCTGGCGACTTTCTTTTGAGTCGCCAAAAGAAAGTCGCTAAAGAAAAAGCGACCCCGCCTGCCTGCCGCAGGCAGGGCTTGCCGCGCCGCCTGACTGCCCTGCATGGGATCGGCAGGTGACAGTCAGGCGGCGTTCCCTCGATAGCCGCAAACAGGCGGGTGAGCTACTCGCACGATCCGCACAGCGGCCACGTGCTCAAACAGTGCTCGCCTGACCCCACCGCTTGTTTGCCTTTCTGCCTGTATACAGGCAGTCTTCGGCGGCTCGCAGGGGCTTGAGGTGAAGCGCAAAGGTTAATTTTTCAAAAAACTTATCACCCCCCTGATTTTTGAAGCTTGTGCGTAAGATCAGTGATTCATGTAAATCCGCCACACTCGTAATCTTGATTTACAATGACAGCGTTGTAATACAAAAAACAGGAGGTGCATTATGAGCATGATCTCTATGCGTTTGCCGGACGAGTTGAGTAATCAGCTTAATACGCTGGCGATCGCGACAGGCCGCACAAAATCGTTTTTGGCCGGGCAAGCTATTCGCGACTATATCGAACGTGAGTCCTGGCAGATTGCTGAAATCACGCAGGCAATCTCTGAGGCCGACGCAGGCGATTTTGCCAGCGAAGAGGAAGTGTATGCCATCAGCGCAAAGTGGGAGCGCAATGCGGGTTAGGTGGCTGCAAAAAGCAATCAAGAATCTTGATGCTGAAGCTGATTACATTGCTCAGGAAAACTCAAAAGCGGCAGCCGACATGTTCGTGTACGTCAAAAATAAGGTTGACGCGCTCAGCGAGTTCCCCTCTTCCGGGCGTCCTGGCAGAGTTCCTGGTACACGCGAACTGGTTGTCGACCGCTATCCATTTATCGTTCCATACCGTGTTGTGGGCGATGAACTCCACGTTTTACGGGTTTTTCATACTCGTCGAAAGTTGCCAAAAACCTGGTAAACGTAACTGAGCGAACGCCTGCTTTTTACCGTGTTACGCGGCAACATCAGTCACGACCCAGGGCATACGGTCACGGGCTGGCGAGATACAGCCACGGCCCGGCAATCGCCATCCTCCACCCCGCAGATTATCCTTAACTGATGTTACGCAGTAACATCAGTTTTGCATACAAATCAACTTCGCCGGGGGCAGCCCGGCTGCTGGCGACTTTCTTTTGAGTCGCCAAAAGAAAGTCGCTAAAGAAAAAGCGACCCCGGCTTGCCGCGCCGCCTGACTGCCCTGCATGGGATCGGCAGGTGACAGTCAGTCTGCGTTCCCTCGATAGCCGCAAACAGGCGGAGCTGCGCAACTCGCACGATCCGCACAGCGGCCACGTGCTCAAACAGTGCTCGCCTGACCCCTCCGCTTGTTTGCGGCTATCTTCGGCGGCGCACAGGGGTAGTGGGCGAAGCTCAAAGGTTACCGCTAAAACATAATTTTAATGATTCCAAAATACTGACTTTAGAAGTCAGTGCGTAACATCAGGTCCTTAAAACCGCAGTTCCCCACGAAAGGCACAAAAAAACACGAACAAATTCAAATCCTTACTCCGGTCTGATTTCTCACCGGTTTGGTGAGTCATAAAATCGGTCTAATGCTTTGATCTATTTAGTGAATTTCGTGTTTTTCGTGGATTAAAAGCTTTTTCAAGGATTATCTGGACATGCGAACCCTAAAAGCGCGTAGACTCTCTATCCCATAGCGGGAAGGCAGGTATTCGAAAATGACCGGCCCGCAGCAATTGCCACCGGTCGGGGTACAAATCGCAAGAAACCTGGCTGTTGGCAGGAAGTTGTTATGAACAGTTATTCACAGCGAGGCGGATGAAGGACCGCTTTGTGGCATGATGATAGCAAGGCGCTATAGCAGCTGTGTGCCATTTGCTGAAGTTCGCTCGTCAAGTAATGTGCTTCCGATTTCAAGCTTCAAGCAGTCAGATGAAAATCTTGGGCTGCCTCCTAATTATTGGGTTACCTATTTTGATTGTGGAGGGCTAAATATCAATGCATATCGAATCTGATGCAGATAAACCTTTGAGGTCAGAACAAGAAGTGTTCGCTGAACTAGAAACCTTATGTCGCGCTCCAGGCTACGCCCACGTAATCGCGCATTTCTACTTTAGGGATAACTTTATAAAGGTTGGAGAAAAACTCGATTCGCAGGATTTGGCCTGCTTGCATTCCTTTGAACGACTCTGCCGAAATGAAATTTCTGTACTACTCGGTCTGATGGTAAAGGGAACTTCGTACTTGGACAGTATCGATCAGCAAGCCTTATCGGAAATGATAGAGCGGTCCGAAAAGCTGCTCCTCGAACTTCACCACACCATGAACGATACCTTCAGGCCGATATTTATGGAAGCCTTGAAGGCTGACCCCAGTGTCAACCCGTTCAGCTCAGGAATTGCTCAACGAGAACCCATTTTTTACAGCGGTGAATCTGCGTATGACTTTCAGTTCACGTCGTTCTCCCTAGATAAATATCGCCATGACACCGACTGGTTTATTGCTAACAAAGGGTACTCCGTTAAGGAAGCCGTCCAGATATTGCAGGCCGTAGCCACGTTCCAGAATCGACACGTAATGGAAGCTCTCAGCGAGCTTCGATCCAGAGCGATGCATGAATGGACTTTGCTACCAGGATTCATGTTCAGTATCGATGACATCCACCATGAAAGTGGCATTACAAAGGAAATCATTTCCTCGTTTCTACGTAGCTTCTGCTGTCCAAAAGGGGTAAACAACGACGCCTTCAACGCCATTGATGATTTCAACTATCTCAATGCCTACCCATTAATAGAAGTCGCTCAGGATCATTACCTGTGTTTCCAGAGCTACGGACTCGCACAGGCGTTCTATGAAACCCCATTTTTCTGGATGAACGATGACAAGGCCTATAAGAACAAGGCTTCAGAACACCGTGGACAGTTTACTGAGGCTTTTTCCAAATCACGCTTGGAATCGGTATTTGGTCCAGGGCGTGTTTATAAAAACGTCACTATCCGTGAAAAACATAAAAAAGATGTCGCTGGCGAGATTGATGTGCTGGTTTTGTTCGGTGACAGAGCCATTGTGCTTCAGGCAAAATCCAAAAAACTCACACTCGAGGCCCGCAGGGGGAACGAGTTAGCTTTAACACGGGATTTTCAACTCAGCGTGCAAGATTCCTATAACCAAGGACTGAATTGTGCAAAGTTCCTGTTGGCCGGCAGTTATGAATTCTTTGATACAACTGAAAAAACGCTACCCATGTCAGGAGCTATCGAAGAGATTTATATTGCCTGCATCGTCTCCGATCATTATCCAGGACTTAACTTTCAGGCCAGAGCATTTCTGGAATATGAGGACAGCGAACAGATTGCTCCACCTCTGGTGACTGACGTTTTCTTCCTGGATGTCCTCTGCGAATTCCTGCACAGCCCATTGCTCCTGATCAGCTACCTGAACAGGCGACTGCGATACATGGAGCAGGTCATCTCCTTCAATGAATTTTCCATTCTGGGATATCACCTACGTCGCAATCTTTGGATCGAGGACAACCAGATATTTCATCTGCATGATGACATTGCCACAGATATTGATATCGCGCTGCTTAGCAGGAGAGCAGGGCTACCAGGTGCAACAATACCTCCTGGATTGTTAACCAGGGTTGCAAATCCAGACTTGCCTATTGGCAAGATACTTCGCGAAATTGAGCATCGGGCACAGCCTTCGATCATCGACTTTGGTCTGCTTGTCTTTACTTTTTCAGAAGAAACCATCAAACAGCTTAATAACGGAATCAAGCGCATCTGCACTTTAACTGCACGTGATGGCCGTCAACATGATTTCACGATTGCCATTGCTGGCACTGGGATTACCATACACAGCAATGATGCTCCATTGGAAATGTCCACCAAACGATTAAAAGGCCATTGCGAAATTAGAAAATATGCCTGCAAGACAAATAAATGGTTCGGACTACTACTGTCTGGCGGACCCGACTTCAATCTGAGGAATGGCCTAAGGCTAGACTTTGCATATGAACCATCTGAAATCATGGATCGTCGTCTCGCTGCCATGCCACATGCGCCCACACTTATGAACGGAAAGATTCATGATTTTTCAGGATGTGTAAAACAGAAGGTCGGCAGAAACGACCCTTGCCCCTGTGGTAGTGGGAAAAAATTCAAAAGGTGCTGCTTAATATAAATGCAAAATAATTAGTGATAGACTTTGGTTTTCGACTAACTGCTTGTAACTCTAAATCGGGAGTACATAACTTGAAAAGCGAACTTCCGCAAAGTCTCGTCAACAGCCCGTCGTGACCGTCAGCAATCAGGCAGGCTAAATTTTGAACTGAGAAAAATTTTCAAGGGCTGGTTTCAGGCGGTGTATCATCGAAGCCGTTCAGCGGCTGTGTGCCAATTGCTGACGGTCGAGATGTCAAATAGATAGCCATAAAACAGTCCATCGTGGTCAGAAACAAGGTGCCATCAGCGGTCAACGGGTGATGATCTTCAGAAGATGTTCATTCCGTAATTTTCACTCGCTTCAGGTCTATGCATTTTCCTTGTAGTCAGCGTAGGAGTTCGGTGTTACATTTTCCCCGTTTTCTCTGTCCGTATTATCAATACATATGCTGACATGCGTATTACTGGGCTTAATGAATCAAATGGTTAAACCAATTAAAGAAGAAGGTTGATTAATGGGTAGCTTGCTTATAGTCGCACTATTTATTGGTTTGCTAATGTGGGTTTTTCGTTCCTCAAAAAAATCGGGCAGCGCAAAACAAAATGTGCAAGATATCCCCCAAATCAAAATAACTACAACAATCCGCAGGGTGCCCACCACAGACTCAACTCTGCAGAATAATTCCTTTCAAAAATCATCACCGTCAGAATTCCGCATCCCACCGGCTCCGGCAGGCTATGGCGAAGCAAAGTGGATACCTCATGGGCAGGCCGTAACAATTGCGGGTATGACTATTCCTGATGGGATGATATATGTCGGAACAAATTTAAAATCCGACTATGGTTCAGATCCATGCCAGATTGACCCATCAAAATCAGTGGCTGCGTCAGGTGATTTTAAAGAAAGGCAATTTGGATACTGGCCGAGCTATTCAGATATTTCCGCAACAGCACGCCGCGCATATCTAAATTGGCTTGCCGGTGGGCGTAGTCACCCTGATGCTGATATCGGGTATGTTTTTCTGTTTTTTTATGGCCTCGAACGCCGTGTAATCATTGACGCATCAAATGACGCCGTTGCGCTTGCTGATTATCCTGTGATAGCTCAAGAAATTCGCCGTCTGCTGAGCATATACGGCAATAAATCCGGCTCTTTTAAGAGTTATGCAATTGGGTTGCTGGATTGGATTTGTATTGCACAACAGCAAAAAAACAAACTGTATCTTGCCCCTGTTCCCGAGCTTTCAAAATCCTATGAGTTACCGCTTTATATACGTCTTGCGTTGGGTATGGCTGCTGTTGATGGTGCGCCGATACCGAAGCACTTGGCCTGTGCGTGGGTAAAACTGGAACCCAATATTATTACCCGCACCCCTGGAAGACGTTGCCCTGAATATTTCGATAAATTATTCGAACTAAAATATACAGAAACGTCTGGTCCTGGAATGGTTGTACGTCCCAATAAAACCAAACTTAAGGCTGTTTACCGGCCTGCATCCGCAGGATTTAGAATCTGCAACCAATCCTTGCTCACCAAGACATTTGGTGAAATACCGGACATATCAATTCTGACGGGGCCGTTGAAAAAACTGCAGCAATTAGTATTTGTCGTTAACGATGATTTATCCCCATACAGTCGGGCCATAGCAAAAAATACAGAGGCTAATAACACTCTTGACAGCTTGATTTATTTACCTCTGGCACTCTGGCCAGATGATGCGCAGAAAGCGCTTAATGATATTAAGCTGATGTTTGAAGAGGGGGTGACCACATTATTATTTTCTGAATTGCTGTCGAAGCTAAATGGGGGGGATTTATTTTCAAAGGAAAAAGTTTCTGTTTTAGCGCGTGCATTGGAATCTGCTGGCATAGGTATAGAACCGGATGTTCTTGGTGGCGCAAAACCTCCTAAAGCTGATAGTACGGTTGTTTTGTTCGCTGAACCAGACAAGGAGTTGTCCCGCACAACGGGTGCGTACCAAGCTGCGTTACTGACGCTACAGCTATCCTCTGCGGTGGCAATGGCTGATGGGGATTTTAGCGCTTCCGAACTGGTCTATCTTCAAAGCCAAATTAATCTGTGGACACACCTTTCAGTAAATCATCAGCGCCGTCTACATGCACATTTGATTCTTCTAAAAGCGGCACCGCCACTATCATTGAGCGGAATAAAGAAAAAATTCGAACATTTATCTCAGCCAGAAATCGAATCAATTGCAGCATTTATCGCAACAGTAGCTCAGGCTGATGGGGTTGTATCGCCGTCAGAAGTTGATACGTTAAAGAAAATATACAAAACGCTTGGTGTTGACCCTAAAAAGGTATTCACTGACCTTCACGTTGCGGCATCTGGTGCCGAACCGGTTTCAGCTACCTCTTCAAGCGAGGCAACTGGATTCACGCTTAATGCTGACCGAATAGCTCATTTACAACGTGAATCAGCAAAAGTATCAACGCTACTGGCAGGTATTTTCAAGGAAGACGAACCTGTAATTGCCAAGAATCCGCCACAAGAAATAGAAATTGAGAAAATTGAGGAAGTCGATAATTTCACGCGCCTGCTTGGGCTGGATGTGTCCCATGGAGTTTTAGCGAGAATGCTATTGTCACGCCCACAGTGGAGCCGTGAAGACCTGCTGGATGTGGCGGCAGACCTTGATTTAATGCTCGATGGAGCATTGGAGCATATCAATGAAACGTCTTTTGAATTATTCGATATTGCCTTTACTGAAGGTGAAAACCCAATTACGATCAACCCGGAAATATTCGAGAAAATTGAACCATGACACAAATTCGCCAAAAAGACCGTGATGCGATAATTCAGTCCTTGCGTGCCGGTGTAGTACCCCGTGCCGGACAGCACTTAATTCAAGTTGGCCGCACTAAGGAAATTGAAACCTTAATTGGCGATATTGACCGTATAGCGGACGGTGGTTCATGTTTCCGGTTAGTCATTGGGGAGTATGGTGCGGGTAAAACTTTTTTCCTGAATCTGATACGTTCAGTGGCGATGGAAAAGAAGTTGGTCGTAACAACAGCCGATCTAAATCCAGACCGCAGGCTACATTCAAGTAGCGGCCAGGCACGCTCGCTGTATGCTGAATTGATGCGTAACCTTTCTACCCGAACCCGGCCAGACGGTAATGCATTGGGCGGTATCGTGGAGAAATTCATTTCCACTGCAAATGCAGAGGCCACATCATCTGGACAGTCCACGGAATCGGTAATCAGGCAAAAACTCGATTACCTGACAGAGCTTGTTAATGGCTATGATTTTGCAGATGTCATAGCCGCCTACTGGCGAGGATTTAATGAGCATAACGAACAATTAAAAACGGATGCCATTCGTTGGCTGCGCGGTGAATTTTCAACGAAGACTGATGCAAAGCAGGCTCTCGGTGTTCGTTCTATCGTTGATGATGCGGCGGTGTATGACCAATTGAAGCTGATGGCGAGGTTTGTACGCTTGGCAGGCTATTCAGGGTTGCTGGTCAATCTGGATGAGCTTGTTAATTTATTTAAGCTTTCAAACTTGCAAGCCAGAAGCTCAAATTACGAGCAACTGCTGCGAATGCTGAATGACACATTGCAGGGGGCATCTGTTGGCCTTGGATTTGTATTAGGCGGAACCCCGGAGTTTCTTCTGGATACACGTAGAGGGCTATATAGTTATCCAGCGCTCCAGAGCCGTTTATCGCAAAATACTTTCGCACAGGGTGATTTAGTAGATTTCTCCGGCCCGGTAATCAGATTATCAAGCCTCACGCCGGAAGATTTTTATGTGCTGCTTCATAAAATTCGTCATGTGTACGCAAACGGCGATGAAGCGAAGTACCTATTACCAGAAGATGGCATTTCAAGCTTCATGGAGCATTGTTCAAAACGAATAGGGAATACCTATTTCAGGACACCTCGAACAACAATTACTGCATTTGTCGATCTGCTTGCGATACTCGAACAGAACGAGGGCGTTGAATGGCAGAGTCTGTTAGGTACTATTGCGGTTGCACCAGATACGGGCGGAGAAAATGACCAGAAGGTAGATTCCGACATTGACAGTGAATTCGCAACCTTCAAGATGTAATAATTGAACGCTTACCTCCAATGTCTGATAGCTCATCATTCTATTTGCTGGACGAACGCATACGTCGGTATATTTGGGCGGAAGGTTGGGAATCGCTTAGGGATGCGCAAGAGTTAGCCATCCCGTTAATTATTGATGCAGATAAGAACGTTATTATTGCTGCGGCTACTGCTGCCGGCAAAACTGAAGCGGCATTTCTGCCAGCTCTGACACACCTTCTGCAAAATAATCAGACAGGGTTGATTGTATATATCAGCCCATTGAAGGCTTTAATTAATGACCAGTTCGGGCGGCTTGAACGGCTCTGCGAGAATTTAGAAATCCCTGTATGGCCGTGGCATGGGGATATTTCAGCTACGACTAAAAAGCGTTTTATGAGCAAACCGCATGGCGTACTGCTCATAACTCCTGAATCTATGGAGGCGATTCTTTGCAATCGAGGCACTTCTGTAAAATCAATTTTTAAAAACACCGCATTCTTTATTGTCGATGAATTGCATGCCTTCATCGGTTCGGAACGCGGCAAACAGCTTCAATCGCTTATGCACCGCATTGAGCAAGTTCTTGCAAGGACTGTTCCTCGCATCGGGCTATCGGCGACGCTCGGTGATATGAGTCTTGCATCTGATTTCCTTTGTCCTGGTAAAGCAAGCTCGGTATCAATCGTTCAATCAAAATCGCAAGATGGAAATCTTAAGATAATGGTGAAGGGGTACGAAGAGCCTTTAGTCGTAAAAAAACCTAATGAAAAATCTGACAAACAGGAAAAAGGTGAACCAGAGCTAGTAACACCAGCGCTAATTGCAACGCATCTGTTTGAGTCACTGTATGGCTCTAATAATCTTGTATTTCCTAACTCACGCCGTGAGGTCGAACGATTTACGCATCTGCTTAACCTCTTGTGTAAAGCTAATAAAGTACCTAACGAATTTTGGCCGCACCATGGAAGTTTATCGAAAGAAATTCGTGCTGAAACCGAGGAGGCATTAAAGAAAACGGATCGGCCTGCAACTGCGATTTGCACAAACACCCTTGAGCTTGGAATTGACATCGGAGCGGTAAAAAGCGTGGCACAGATAGGCCCTCCTCCGTCCGTAGCGAGTTTGCGACAGCGCCTTGGTAGGTCAGGTCGAAGGAAAGGCGAGTCGGCGATTCTACGTGGGTACTGCATTGAAACTGCATTAGGTGAAAACGCATCATTGGCAGATGAATTGCGTTTAGATACTGTTCAAATGGCGGCAATGATTTTATTGCTATTGGAAGGATGGCTTGAAGCTCCCAAAACTAACGGCTTGCATTTTTCAACGCTGATCCAGCAAATCCTTTCGTCAATTGCTCAGAATGGCGGCGCTTCTATCGGGAATTTGTATGGGCTTTTATGTGGGCCAGAAAGCCCGTTTTACGGCGTAACAAAAGATGAATTCGTTGAGCTTGTAAGGCATTTAGGCTCGAAAGAAATGTTGATGCAAGATTCGTCCGGTGATTTATTGCATGGTCAACTTGGTGAGAAATTCGTAAATCATTATACTTTCTATGCGGCGTTTGTTAATGATGAGGAATTCAGGATAGTGGCTGGAGGGAAGACGTTGGGCACCTTGCCTGTCCATCAGATGCTTGTCGCCGGTCAGCGGATTTTATTCGCCGGTAAAACATGGCGTGTTGAATCGGTTGATGAAGAACAAAAAACTATATACGTCACCAGAACGTCAGGCGGTGTTCCTCCGCTTTTTTCTGGCGGCGGCGGGCGCGTTGATACGAGAATTCGCCAACGCATGCGGCAGCTTCTTGAAGAAACCTCCATGCCTTCATTTTTGGATGAAGCTGCATCGAGGTTCCTTACAGAGGCCAGAGGCAATTATAAAAGATTCGACCTGAAAAACACTTGCACGCTTGATTTTGGCAGAGAGGTATTTCTTTTGACCTGGCTTGGTGACGCTGGCAATGAAGCGTTGGCATGCATGCTTATGGCACACGGGCTGGAAGCCGTTGCATCGGGGCTGGGTGTTGAGATACAAAAAAACAGCCGTTCAATGAAAGAAATTTTAAATGTAATTATCCATATTCCATTTAACGAGAATATTCCGCTCGATCTGTTATTGGTAAAATCGCAAAACTTATACCGAGAGAAATGGGATTGGGTATTGCCAGAACATTTACTTCATAAAAGTTACGCAAGCCTGTACCTTAACCAGAATGAAGCCTTGAAATGGCTTGAAGAATTTATCAAAACACCAAACTTTTAGCAGATATAGATGCTCAGAATTAACCTGTTCAAGTAATTCTGAAAGACGGCTCAGTCTCGATTGAAGTAATTCGTTCCGCTAAATTGCTTTCCAGATAGCTGCCCGTCGCGAACGACTGGACTGTCTCGATTCCTGCTATTCACGAAGGTCAGCTATCCGGCGGCCAATTTTTTTGAGCGTAACCTGAATTTTTGCTGCCCGAAACCAGATGTTCGCGACGGGCAGGAATCGAGACTCAACGGACGTTGGCAAAATACACAAAAGTTGGCTATATCACAGTTAAATAGTGGTTGATACAAGCCGCATCACTACGACGAACAACCTATTAACTTATTGAAGTTTAACAGTAAATTATAGAAGCCAACTCCTTCCCCTTTCAGCAGGGAAAAGCGAAGCGAGGGGGCCAGTAGGATGGGGGTAAATATGAGGAAATTCTGCACATCTACCCCCTCCCTGGCCCTCCCCCTGCAAGGGGGAGGGGATATTGATAAGCTGAGTTCAACAAGTAACGATGACATAGCTTTGTTTTTTACTCTCGTATTCTCCGCGTCTCCGCGTGAGTAATCGCCTTTTTAGAATTTAAGGAACATTCATGCCACGCTCACTGGAAACTGCCGAAAACCCGAAAAATCTGCGCCGTGTCGCCATCGACCCGGTGTCGCGCGTCGAAGGTCACGGCAAGGTCACTATCTTGCTCGATAATAAAAACCGCGTGCATCAGGTGCGCTTGCACATCGTCGAGTTTCGCGGCTTCGAAAAATTCATACAGGGTCGCCCCTACTGGGAAGTGCCGGTGATGGTGCAGCGTTTGTGCGGCATTTGCCCGGTGAGCCATCATCTGGCGGCAAGCAAAGCGCTGGACGCCATCGTCGGCGCCAAACATCTGACGCCCACCGCCGAGAAGATGCGCCGGTTGATGCACTACGGCCAGATACTGCAATCGCATGCGCTGCATTTTTTTCATTTGTGTTCGCCCGATTTGCTGTTCGGCTTCGACAGCGAGGTGTCCAAACGCAATATCGTCGGCGTGGCTGAAAAATATCCCGAGACCGCCCGTCGCGGCATCCTGTTGCGCAAATTTGGTCAGGAAGTGATCCGCCATACGGCAGGCAAACGCGTGCATGGCACAGGCGCGGTTCCAGGCGGAGTAAACAAGTCGCTCTCCATCCTTGAGCGCGACGAATTGCTCAAAGATATCTACCAGATGGTGGCCTGGAGCCGTGATGCGGTGCATATGGTGAAAGAATTGCACCACAAGAATCCCGAGTTGTACAACAGCTTCGGCGCCTTTCGCGCAAACTATATGTCGATGGTGGGTTTCGACGGCGGAATGGACTTGTATCACGGCCAGCTGCGCGCGAGGGACGAAAACGGCAACCTTTTATTTGACGGGGCGGACTACCGGGATTACACCCAACTGATCGGCGAAGAGGTGAAAAACTGGAGTTACATGAAGTTCCCCTATCTGAAATCGCTGGGTCGCGAAAAAGGCTGGTATCGGGTAGGCCCTCTGTCTCGCGTGCAAAATTGCGACTTCATCTCCACACCGCTGGCCGAAATCGAGCGCCGCGAGTTCATCGCCTACAGCGGCGTGATGCCGATGCACGCGCCTTTAGGCTATCACTGGGCGCGCATGATCGAGATGCTGCATGCGGCCGAGATGATCAAGGACTTGCTGCACGACGATGACATCACAGGAAATGAGCTGATCGCGACAGGTGAGCGCGGCTTTGAGGGCGTGGGCGTCATCGAGGCGCCGCGCGGCACGCTCATCCATCACTACCGGGTCAACGAAAACGATCTTGTCACCATGTGCAACCTGATCGTCTCCACCACACATAACAACCAGGCGATGAACGAGGCGGTGCGCCGCGTCGCGGTGCAATATCTGCACGGACACGAGATCACCGAAGGGCTGCTCAACCATATCGAAGTGGCGGTGCGGGCCTTCGACCCTTGTCTGTCCTGCGCGACGCATGCGCTGGGCAAGATGCCGCTCGAAATCGAGGTGATCAGCGAGGCGGGCGAACGACTCTCCCGCCTGTCGCGCTCGGGGGATGGGCAAATATCAAACAATTCGCCCGGCGATTCGCTTGCCCCCTCGCCCGCTGGCCTGCCTGTGCGTTGCACGCAGACAGGCGGGAGAGGGTTGGGGTGAGGGAAATGTCCGCCCTTCCCGCACCTGTTCTGATTTTTGCCATCGGCAACGAATCGAGGCAGGACGATGCGACAGGCCCCTTGTTGTTGCGGGAACTGGAGGCCTGGTTAAATTCGGCGGAAGGCAGACAGGAGAAGGCGGACGGGCTGATCGAACAGGTCGAGCTGCTGGAAGACTTTCAGTTGCAGATCGAACACGCGATGGATATGAAAGACAGACAAAGGGTGCTGTTCATCGACGCGGGGATCAATACGCCTGCGCCCTGCTCTTTTTATCGCATCACAGCGGGCGGCGATCCGGTTTTATACAGCCACGCCCTGGCGCCTGACGCCTTGCTCAAAGTCTATGAGCAGTTCTATCAGGAAAAAGCGCCCGATTCCTATGTGCTGTGCATCAGGGGGGAGTCATTCGAACTGGGTGAGCCGCTCACCGCTCACGCCCGCACCCATCTGGCAGCGGCGCTGAGCCTGGTCAGGCAACTCATCAAAACTCCGGGCGACCGGAGCTGGGACTCGCTGCTGACACCGAAAGACGACAGCTAAATCAGACGACCTGGGGCTTTCGTTGTGCGGCCTGCACGCGAGAGGCCAGCAGTTCGTCGCCCGTATCCGCATCGACCGGCTGGCCTGACGCATCGATCAGGGGCTGCTCATCATCGTTCCAGCCACGCACGCCGGTCTTCAAAGAGACCACATCGGTATAGCCCATGCGCATCAGCGTATCGGC
The DNA here is from genome assembly GCA_028707275.1 of Gallionella sp. Taxonomy (GTDB): domain Bacteria; phylum Pseudomonadota; class Gammaproteobacteria; order Burkholderiales; family Gallionellaceae; genus Gallionella. Next base: position 89,086 of record JAQTUP010000010.1, read on the forward strand.
AGCGAGTGCAGAACGATAGCCCGAACGACAGATCACCACGATCTGCTGATCGCGAGCGCCCGCCAGAAGCGGCACGGTCTCGTCATAGTCCCATTCACAGGACTGCTCCAGCACGCCGCGCGGCACGTTGATCGAACCCGGAATGTGCAACATCAAAAATTCTGCCGCCTCGCGCACGTCGAGCAGCACAGGCGTGTCTCCTGCGGCAAGCCGCCGACCCAGATCCCACGGCATGATTTCCTTCACCCGGGTCAGCGCGTCACTCACCAGATCCTTGTAGTGTTGCATCATTACGTTCTCTCGAACACCGCGATGGATTCCACATGCGAGGTTTGCGGAAACATGTTCATCACCCCGGCGGACTTGAGCGTATAGCCGCGCTGCACCAGTTCGGCCGCATCGCGCGCCAGGGTTGCCGGATTGCAGCTGACATAGACGATCAGCGCAGGCGCAATTTCAGGCGTAATGGATTTCACCAGCTCCATCGCCCCGTCGCGCGGCGGATCGATCAGCCACTTGTCGAATTTACCCAGGGCAACAAGCCCCGCCTCATCCATCTCGAACAGATTTCTGGCAGAAAATTCGGTATTTGCCGACAAGTTGTTATAGGCGGCATTTTGCTCTGCGCGTTTGACCAGCGCGTCACTGCCTTCTATACCCAACACCTGCGCGCCGCTGCGGGCGATAGGCAGAGTAAAATTGCCCAGGCCGCAGAAGAAATCCGCGATGCGCTCGCCCTCCTTTGGACGGAGCAGACGCATGGCACGGCTGATCATCACGCGATTGAGTTCGCTGTTCACCTGGGTAAATTCGCCCGGCGCAAACGGCATGACGACGCCGAATTCCGGCAGGCTGTAGCTCAATGCGGGCGCATCCAGCGGATAAAAAGGCACGATGGTTTCCGGCCCCTTCGATTGCAGCCAGAACTGGATCTGGTGCAAATCGGCAAAGGCGCGCAACAAAGCCTCGTCCTCGCCTGAGGGCGGCGCCATCACGCGCAGCACCAGCACATACACATGTTCGCCGACGGCCACTTCGATCTGCGGCAGCTTGTCGCGTATCGACAAGCCTTCGATGAGCTTCGCCAGCGGCTCGATCAATGAGGCGATCTTCGGCGCCAGAATCTCGCAGTTTTGCATGTCGGCTACAAAACTGCTGCGCTTTTCATGAAAACCTACCAGCATCTTGCTCTTCTTGATCACATATTTGGCCGAGATGCGCGCGCGTTCGCGATAGCCCCAGCTCTGGCCGTAGATGGCCGGCAGTATCGTTTCAGGCTTGACGCGACCGATGCGCGCCAGACTGTCCTCCAGGATGCGCTGCTTCACTGCGACCTGAACGCGCGGTTCCAGATGCTGCATCGAGCAGCCGCCGCAGACACCATAGTGTGCGCATTTTGGCTCAACGCGGATCGAGGCCGCGCGATGAAGCTCGGTCATTTGCGCCAACTCGAACGAGGGCTTCTTGCGGTAGGAGGCGTAACTCACCACTTCGCCGGTCAGCGCGCCCTCGATGAAGATCACCTTGCCGTCCGCATGCGCAATGCCCCGGCCTTCCTGGTCCAGCGATTCTATGGTTACTCTTGCAGTCATTTTTGTTCCAGTCTCAAAGAGGCGCGATTCATCGCGGCCTTAAACAATTTTCAATATAGCTCAGCAATCGCCCTAATGGGGTGCATGCCAGCCCCCATCCGATCAGCGCGCCTGCGCTGTCCGCCCACATATCCATCACATCGAAGGAGCGATACCCCGTCCAGCCCTGCACATATTCGAGCGCCACGCCCAGTCCGATGATTGCGGTGATGACCACCAGCCGACTCCTGGCTGACAGATATATCTGGCAAAGCCAGTACGACAGCGAGGCATAGGCAAAAGCATGTTCCAGCTTGTCGGAATGATCGAACGTCAGCGGTGTCGGCGGCATGGGCATCAGCGAGAGATACACGATGAGTCCTGCCATCAACCAGCCTGCCGCCAGCCAGACGCGATGATATTTCAGCGTCATGCCCAGGCTGCCAGAAATTCCTGCCAGTGCGGCTTGTTGAGACGCGCCAGCTCGCCGCGCACCAACTCACATTCCGCAGCATATGCCTCCTGACTCAACACCCCGCGCATCATCTGGAAACGCGTATAGACCAGATAGGTATTCACCACATCGGTTTCGCAGTAATTGCGAATTTCAGGCAAGCGCCCCTGCTGATACGCCGCCCACACCTGGCTGCCGTCCATGCCCAGCTTGCCGGGAAAACCCGTCAGTTTCGCCAGATCGTCCAGCGGCGCGTTGGCGCGCCCCGTGTACATGGCCAGCAAATCCATCAGGTCGATATGCCGCAGGTGGTAACGATTGATGTAGTTATTCCACTTGAATTCGTGATCCTCCATATCCCAGTAGCGCGCGCACCGCACACCGTGGATCAGCCCGCGATAATGCAGCACGGGCAGATCGAAGCCTCCCCCGTTCCACGACACCAGCTGAGGCGTGTATTTTTCGATGCCATCAAAAAAACGCTGGATCAGGCGGCCTTCGTCCTCGTCAGGCTCGCCCAGCGACCAGACCTTGATGCGCTCGCCTTCGCGCAATACACAGGAAATCGCCACCACGCGCTGCAAATGATGGGGCATGAAATCACTGCCGGTGAGCTGGCGCCGCTGCTGATACGCCATCTCTGCGACTTCCGCATCATCCACGCTCGAATCGAGCCCGTGCAGGACGCGCAGCCCCTTAATGTCGGGCACCGTTTCGATGTCAAAAACCAGAGTCGGAGTCATGTCGCTTAATTTTTCTGAAAAATACAAGACGCGCATGATACCCGAGAGCACCTCTGTTCAGCAAAAAAAGCCCTTGCAGTTTAATGAGTCACTGATGTTACGCAGTAACATCGACTGCTCTCCAAAACATTCACTCAACTTCGCCGAGGGGCAGACAGGCATGGATAAAATGAAGTTTCAGGGTTAAAATCCACCCCATCTTGCCTGGATGGAATATCCGGGCAGAAGTTTCCGAAAGACATTAACCGTTCCGGGCAGATGAAGAAAAATACGAACCGGATACTCACTCGCCAACTGCTCGAACTCGGACTGGATGAGCGGCATCCCCCGGATGCTGCAAGCTGGTCGAAATTACTGGGGGTCATCAATCAGACCTACCACGATTTAGAACGGGATCATCACACGCAGGAACGCCCGCCGACGGCCTCCTCAGAAGAGAGGCGCGCCCTGAACCTGCGTCAAAATTTTTCCTGTGAAGCGCGTCTGCGCACCTTGTTCGTGGCAATACAGGATCTGGTCTGGCTCAAGGATCCGGAGGGAGTTTATCTTGCCTGTAATCCGATATTCGAACGATTTTTCGGCGCGACAGAGGCTCAGATTACAGGTAAAACAGACTACGATTTTTTGGACAAGGATCTTGCCGATGACTGTCGAAAACATGACCGCATAGCCATATCCGGCGGGAGTCCAATCTATCACGAAAAAAGCATCACCTTCGCCGACGACGGGCACACGGCCTTTATGGAAATCGTCAAGACACCGATGTACGATGCGTCAGGACAGCTGATCGGCGTCGCAGGTGTTGCCCGCGACATCACTGAACGCAAGAAAATTCTGGAAAAATTAAGCCTGCGCGAATCCTATCTGACCGCCATTATCGAAAATCAGGACGGCATGGTCTGGCTCAAGGACAAAAGCGGCCGGTATCTTGCGGTCAACCAGAGATATCTTGAAGTATGCGGCAAAAATATCCAGCAAGTTATCGGCAAAACAGACGAGGATTTGTGGCCGCTGGCCATCGCCGAAAAATATCAGGCCGACGACGCCCGCGTTCTCATGACGGCCAGGTCGGTTGTGACGGAAGAATCCGGCCTGGATAACGGGGAATTGCGCTGGTACGAAACATTCAAACACCCTGTTCTCAACGAGCGTGGCGAGGTTGTGGCCACGACGGGCGCATCCCACGATATTACCGAACGCCGACAGGCAGAGGATGACTTGCGTATTTCCGCTATCACCTTTGAGACCCATGAGGCGATCATGATCACGGATGAGCGCGCCAATATCATCCGCGTCAATCAGGCCTTCACGGAAATCACCGGCTACACCGCCGAAGAGGTATTGGGGAAAAATCCGCGCATCATGAGTTCAGGCCGACAAGATAAGGCTTTTTATGCCGAAATGTGGCAACAGCTGCTCCGTGATGGCGCCTGGTCGGGAGAAGTGCTGGATAAACGCAAGAACGGGCAGATTTATCCGAAGTGGCTGAATATTACGGCCGTCAAAAATGAGCAGCATGAAATCACGCGATATGTGGCGATCTTCAGCGACATCACCGCGCGCAAGCAGACCGAGGAAGAAATCCGTAACCTGGCGTTTTATGATGCGCTGACCAGGCTGCCTAACCGTCGTTTGTTTATGGAACGTTTCCGCGCCGCCCTGCCTGTCTCGGCACGCAACAACACCTACGGCGCCGTGCTCTTCATTGATATGGACCGCTTTAAAATCCTCAACGACACGCTGGGGCATAACTACGGTGATCTGATGTTGATCGAAGTCGCGGTCAGGATCAAATCCTGCGTGCGCAAAATGGACACGGTAGCAAGATTGGGCGGGGACGAGTTCGTAGTGCTGATTGAGGAGATCAACACCGATGAGGACGAGGCTACGCGCAAAGTCGGGATTGTTGCAGAAAAAATTCGCGGCGCATTGGCACACCCGTACAATCTGACCGGGTGCGAACACCACAGCTCGCCCAGCATCGGCATCAGCCTGTATCGCGGGAGCGCCGAGACGATAGACGAGTTGATCAAAAAGGCTGATATAGCGATGTATCAGGCCAAGAATTCCGGACGCAATGCGGTGCGTTTTTTTAATCCTGTTATGCAGGTTAATGCGGCAGAGCATGCCGCTATAAGATGCGATTTGCACCACGCAATTGCCCGGCGGGAGTTGCATCTGCATTACCAGATACAGGTTGACGACAATCATCGTCCCCTGGGGGCTGAGGCGCTGTTGCGCTGGATGCATCCACAGCGAGGTTTGCTCATGCCGACTCAATTCCTTCCGATTGCCGAAGAAGGAACGCTGATTCTCGATATTGACAAGTGGGTGCTGAAATCAGCCTGTCGGCAACTTGCCTTGTGGCACCTGAATATACGAACACAAAATGTAAGGGTGTCCGTCAATATCAGTGCCAAACAATTTGCGCAGCCGGATTTCGTGAGCAAGGTAGCCGGGATTATAAGTCAGCATCAGTTCAACCCTGAGTGCCTGGAGCTGGAATTAACCGGGAGCATGGCGATCAACGATTTTGCCGACATGGTGAAAAAAATGCACGCATTAAAGAATCTCGGCATCCGCCTGGCAATGGACGACTTCGGCAACGGGTATTCCTCTTTGTCCAATCTAAAACAACTCCCGCTGGATCAAATCAAGATAGGCCAGGAGTTCATTCAGGGGATTACCCGGGATGGGAACGATGCCCTGCTGGTAGACGCCATTATCAGCCTGGCGAACAGTTTTTACCTGAATGTGATTGCCGAAGGGGTGGAAACCGATGCCCAGCTGACATTTCTGAAGCATTGCGATTGCATAGCCTATCAAGGTTATCTGTTCGGCATGCCCGTCCCGCTGCCTGACTTCGAAGTCTTGTTGCACGCCGCCCACGGCAAATGACGCGACCCGCTACCAACGAGTCACGTCTGCCGCCTTACTTTTGCATCCAGCCGCCGTTGCTTTGCACCCACCAGCCGGGCTGCGCGCGTTGTATCCAGCGCTGGCCGAAGGTGCTGCGGATTTCCGCCTGCCATTCCGGATGCGCGTTGGCATTGGCGATCTCCGCATATAACGCGCCCCTGTCCTGATTTTCAGCCGCCACCAGCGCATTCACCGACTGACGGGCCGCCATGGGTACGGCTGAGGCATCACGCAGAGCGATCATGCCATCTGCCGTCAGCCCTACCGCGCCACTGGCATAGTAAGCCGAGAGTTGCGCATGGCGTGCCTGCATACTGGACTTGATCGCGTTCACCCCCGGGGTGTTGACTTCAAGGTCGGCTGCCGCCATCACGTTCAGGGAGACGGTAAGGGTCAGCATGGCGGTCGTATATCTGAGCAGCTTTTTCATTTTGTCTCCTTCACGGTGGCAGGCTTATCGGACTGTTGCATTTGCCAGACTTCCTCGATGATTTTGTCGGCCGCCTTTTCGGCCGCCGCCGCCGGGAAGTAGATGTTGATCGTCACGCAGGCGCTCAATGCCAGCGCTGCCAGGGGTAGTGCAATCCAGAATTTTTTCATCATCACTCCTCAGTGAACCAACTGATTGATGTTACGCAGTAACATCAATCGTGTATATAAATCAACTTCGCCGAAGGCCGACGCCCCCGCCTGCCGCAGGCAGGGCTTGCCTCATCCGCTATTGAACAACCGGCTTGGCGTTACCCTGCGTCACGCGTTTTAAGCGCTGCGTCAATTCGACCCATGAGACCGAGCGATTGTAGCCCATCACGGTGATCGCGGGTATGCCCCCTCCCCTGACAATCTCATACATGCCGCTCCCATGCCCATCGGTGCCTTCGATGCCACCCATCTGACAGATGCCATTGCGCATGATACAACTCCAGCCTATGCTGTCGTAACCAAAATTCTCAAAAAAACCCAGAAAGCTGCGCTGTATCGCAGCGGCCGCCCCCGAGCCGCCCAGAGACGAAATATTCTGCACCGCCTTCTGACTGATCTTTTTCGGGTACCGTCCGGCGCTGCTGTACAAGCGCGCCTCAAAACTTAACGGCTGCCAGTCCTGTAATTGCAGCTTCTTCACATCCGCATCCAGCCGCCCCTGCATGTTGCCAAAAGAAAAAGTGCGGGTGAGCAAATCCAGATCCAGATTGCGCATCGCCAGATTGCCGGACAGGCGCGGCGCACGCCCGAACGCGTCATTTAATTCGAGTCCGGTGGCGACCACCGTACCATCGAACACATTGAACAACAGCGCCCCCTCCACCTTGATGGCGTGGCCATCGTAACTCACCTTCGGGATGCGCGCCGCCAGCGTGCCCAGCATCACGGGCCACCCCGCAGTCTGGCTGATTTTATCCATGGAGACCGGCAACAAGGAGGCTGAAAAAGCCCAGTGCCAGGCAGGAGTGCAACCGTCGCAAGGGGGCGGCAGCGGAGCCCTTTGCAGATGGAAATCCTGCAAGTTGAGGCTGCCGTCCAGAATCTGCAATGAGGCTTGTGGCACTTCAAACTTCAGCCCGTCCATTTTCACCCGCCACTGCCCGGCGCCTATGGGCGCGCCCAGCAGCGCGCCTCCGGCAAAGTCGATGACGGCCACACTCGCCGCATCCAGTCGCCAGTCTATATCGCTGTTCACGCCCAGCAGAGCATAACGATGCGATGCGTCCGAAATGCCCGCCTCATGCAGATTCAGGCGCAACGATTGCAGCTCGCCCCGGCGATAGTAGGCCGCCACATCGGCGTGACCATACAGCGCCGCGTCACTCAGCGAGCCCTTTTCAAGATAAGGCTGGGCATAGGTCGAAAACAAGGCGGCAAGATCGAGCCCGCTGCCGCGCAGCGACCCCTCCTGCAAACTGGCAGGCGGCACATTCCAGAGGCCGGTCAGTTGCACCTGCCCCGCCCCGGGCAACTGCACGAGTGCCTGTTTGATGTTGATGACACGACCATCGAAGCTGCCCGAACCGCTCAATGCATGACCGCCTGTCAGGTACAGAGGCTGCCAGAACAGCTCTCCCGATTGCCAGACGACGTTCCCCTGCCAATTCCACACGAAACCCGTGCGTTTGGCTGTGAAGCTGACCTTGCCGCCCAGTTTTTCTGCCGCATGCAAGCCGTCTGCATTGCTGAAACCTGTCTGTACCAGTTGCAGATCGACACCCGCGCCCTGCATACCGGATGCGTCGCCACTCAAGCGTAACACGCCGGTTAAGGCGCCCTGACTGATTTGCGGCATTTTTGTCGGCAGCAAAAAGCTCAGACGCCGGACCTGTGCCTGGCGTAGCTGTACAGCAAGCTGCCATGCAGATTCAGCCAACTGCCCCGACACCTGCCACGATTCCCCGCCTGGCGCCAGCAGCGATGCTTGCAACTGCCGGGTGGCAAACCCGTAGGAAAATTCCAGACGGGCGTCAGGGATCGCATCCAGTCGCCCCTGTCGGCAGGCCAGCTGAGACGGCGAGAGCGTGAACCGGGCGCAACGCACCCGCACGCGGCGAAACTCGCGCTGATCGACGTTTAATTTTGCAATATTCAATTCTGCCGAACCATCCGTGGGTAAGGCCAGCCGGATGCCGCTCGCCCTGAAGGCTGGCGATGCAATATCGCCGATGGTCAGCGTCAATTCGCTGCCCCGGGCCGCGAAACATATGAGCAGCATGCCGAACAGGATCAGTGCTTCCCTGCAAATCCGGGTCAAATACCGCATGAGGTGCCAGTTGATAGTATGGATGAGGGATTGTACAAGAGAAGGGAAAGTGGGAAGTGGAAAGTGGAAAGTGGAAAGTGGAAAGTGGAAGCGTAAAAAAACCCGGCGTTGTTCACCGGGTTTTTTTTACAGTCAACGGCGCCTTAAGCGTAGTTTTTCGCGACAAAGTCCCAGTCAACCAGGTTGTTCAGGTAGGTTTCAACGAACTTGGCGCGCAGGTTGTGGTAGTCGATATAGTAGGCGTGTTCCCACACGTCCACGCACAGCAAGGCGGTGTCGGCTGTGGTCAGCGGCGTACCGGCAGCGCCCATGTTGACAATATCCACCGATCCGTCAGCCTTCCTGACCAGCCATGTCCAGCCTGAGCCGAAGTTGCCGACGGCGGAAGTCTGAAAGGCTTTCTTGAATTCTTCAAAGCTACCCCATTTTGCATTGATCGCGTCAGCCAGAGCGCCGACCGGTGCGCCGCCGCCCGCCGGCTTCATGCAAGTCCAGAAGAAGCTGTGGTTCCACACCTGGGCCGCATTGTTGTAGATGCCGCCCGCAGGGGCTTTCTTGATGATCGCTTCCAGATCCAGCGCCTCGAATTCAGTACCCTTGATCAGGTTGTTCAGGTTAGTCACATAAGCCTGGTGATGCTTGGCATAGTGGTATTCAAACGTTTCCTGGGACATGTGTGGTTGCAGGGCGTCCATCGCGTAAGGCAGAGCTGGCAGGGTATGTTCCATGTTTTTTCCTTTCGTTAAATTACAAGATGAGATTTTTGGATGCGAAATAATACCACAGCTTTTTAGTCAGACTTCAGCCAATTTTCCGTCGGCGAAGATCACCGCACAGCGCACACTTTTTTCAGGATGGACGGCCTGCATCGCCAGACGGTATTCGTTCAGTTGCGCCGAAAAGGATGCGGTACTCTTGGTGGCGCCCGATTTATAGTCCAGCACCCACACCTCATCCTCGAATTCAACCAGACGGTCGATACGGCGCAACTGCCCCAAGGCATCGACATAAGCCACTTCGTTAGCCGCAGCCTGATAATACTTCGCATCGAAGAAACGCGCCAGATCAGGCTTGTTCAGCAAATCCCGCGCGCGCTGCCAAAGCCCTCGCATCAGCTCGGGCGGGATATTCAGTTTGCGCTGCAATTTATCATACAATTCATCGCAGTAACCTGCGATCGCCTGATGTTCCAGGAGTGCGTGCAGCCAGGTACCGTAGCGCTGCGCATCGCTCATCAGAGGTTTGCGCACCCCCGTGGGCAGCATCTGAGTCAGGCGTTCGTCCGCAACATGACTCTCGGCCAGCGCGGCCTCTTCCCTGAGCGCCGCACCCGTGGCCGCAAAATCATCCGCGACCTGTCCGCTGTTTTCCGCCGTCCCGTCCGCAATGCGCTGATACCACATACCCTCCAGCTGCGAACCACTGCCGCTGACCATCAACACCTGTTTGGCGCGGGTCATCGCGACATATAACAGATTCAAATCCTCGCGCTGCGCCAGCGCCGCCTCCTGCTCGAAGTAAGGCTCGCGCACAGCGCCCCGGCTGGCCTTGTCGCAATACATGGAAAAATGTGCTGGGACGCGGGCTTCGGTCGGCCAGTCGACCAGCGCGTCATAACCTCGGTCAGCGGGTGGCCGGGCATTGGTGTCGAGCAACCAGACCAGCGGCGCCTCCAGCCCCTTGGATTCATGAACCGTATAGATGCGCAGGGCGTTACCCGACTGACCGACACGCCCCTCGTCGGGGGAATCGTTATCGTCCGCGCGGCGCAACTCGGCTAACTTGCGCAAAAATCCCGGCAGGCTGGGATAGCGCGCCGCATCCATATCCAGCGCAATCTCCAGAAAAGCCTGCAAATTCGCCAGCACCGTGGCGCGCATCACGGCGCTGACCGATGCGGCATAACGCGGCTTTGCATCGCCTTCGAAATAAATGCGATCCAGCAGGTCGTGCACCGGCAACTTGTCAGACAGCAGCAGCCAGCCTTGCAACAGGCGATGAGCGCGCAGCAAGGCAGCAGAGGCATCGCCTTCTTCAACCAGCTGTCTTAGCCGCTGCCACCAACTTTTAGGATTGAGGGTTCGGGATTCAGGATTCAGTCCGGGCGCACTTGAATCGAATCCCCCGGCATCCTGCATCCTGCATCCTGACGCCTGAATCATCATCAAGTCATTGTCCGAGCACGAAAAGATCGGCGAGCGCAAGGTTTGCGCCAGCGCCAGATCGGCAAACGGGGTGATCAGAAAAGTCAGCAGTGATTGTATGTCCGAGGCTTCCAGCGTATCGAGCAAGCCGCCACGGCGCGAGGTCAGAAAAGGGATAGACAGGCCGCGCAGCGCCTGTTCATAAATTTTCAGATGGGTGCGGCGGCGCACCAGCACCATGATGTCGGAGAACTCAAGCGGCCTGAGCCGCCCTTCATCGCGTATCTGCCAGACGCCCACGATACGGTCAATTTTTTCGGCAAATTGCAAAGCCTCCTGTTCGCGCGCACCTTCTTCGGCGTCAGGACAGGGTTCGAGCAAAGGATTACGCAGCGTCAGCTTACCGTTTACCGTTTCCTGTTCAGCGTTTTGCTGTTCTGCCAGGGGCAACACCTCGACATGCCCCGGCATGATTTGCAAGGACAGATGTTTTTCAAAGCCCGGATATTCCGCCAAACCGTCAAACACACCATTGACCGCTGCCAAGACGGCCGGTGCATTGCGGCGCGTTTCATTCTTTTTCAGATGCACGGCCAGATAATGCTGCTGCATAAATTTGCGCACCACATCGAACAGGCGCGCGTCGGCGCGACGAAAGCGGTAGATAGACTGTTTCGGGTCGCCCACCACGAACACCACAGGCGTCGTGCCGGCGGCCGTTGAGGCGGCGAACCAGGATTGCAGGATCTGCCACTGCAAGGGGTTGGTATCCTGAAATTCATCCAGCAATACATGATGATAGCGGCTATCCAGTTTGTATTGCAGATACTGCGCATGCTCGGGCACACCCAGCAACTGGCTCACCCGCCATTCAAGATCACCAAAATCCAGCGCCTGCTGGTCCTGCTTCAAGCCCTGATAAATATCCAGCAGCGCCACGCCGCAGCGCAACGCATGAGCATTGATCCGGCAGATTTTTTGCGCCTGCAACTGGTGATACGCCTCCTGCATCTGGCAGCGTACCAGTTCCACGGCGGACGCCAGTTGTTCGACATCCTGCCCCTTGTTCGCCTTAATAGTGCGCGGCTCATTCTTTTGAGTGAACAATTCATCCCAGAGCCGGGCGAAACGCGAATCGGGCGGCAACTCGCCGTCCAGCGGCGCGAGCAGCCGTTCTGCGCGGGATTTCTGGGCTGCACTGGCATCGAGCAACTGGGCCAGCGCGCGCACGTCATCTGAAAAATGAGGCCGGGCGAACAGCTGCACCACTGGGTCGCTGTCCATATCCACCGCAAATTCACGTTGCAGCTTGTCCAGCGCACAGGCTAACGCCCCCTCTTCGCCTGCCGTGTACGCCCACCACTCGCTGCGCTTGCCGACAAAATTGCGCAGCAAACTTTGCGTGTTCGACAGGCCTATCTCACCGAACAAGGTCATCATGGAGATGGCCGTCTCGCCGTCAGGCGCGCCGTGCAGGCTGTCCAGAAAAATCTGCCAGGCCTCTTGCATTAGCTCGGAAGTTTGTTCGACCAGCTCCACCCCGCCGGCGCCTGCAGAATCGAGCGGGGCGCGTTGCAGAATCTGCATGAACCAGCCATGAAACGTGCTGATGGTAATGGGCGGACTCGCCTGCAAAAACTGCTGATACAGGGCGCGGGCGCGCGGCAACAGGCCTGCTATCTCGTCCTCATCCACGGCGCGCTGACGCAGAAAATCGCGCACATACTCATCGTCACGAGAGGCCAGTTCATACAACCAGTCGCGCAATCGCTCCTGCATTTCCTGGGCTGCGCGGCGCGTAAAGGTAATCGCGAGGATTTCACCGGGCGCCACCCCCGCGAGCAACAGGCGCACCACGCGCGAGACCAGCAGCCAGGTTTTTCCGCTGCCGGCACACGCCTCGACCACCACACTTTGCGCAGGATCCAGCGCCCGACGGTTATCCATGATGAACACCGTTTACAGTTTCCGGTTTACCGTTTTCGACGTCCTGCATCCTGACTCCTGAATCCTGACTGAGCTCCCACGCGCCTCTGCGGCACAGGCCTCTCATCTCGCAATAGCCGCACACAGGATCCGCGCCGTGAGCGGGCAGGCCTGCCCCGTCGCGCATCAGCGCGAACACCGTTTGCAGACGCTCGACATTCTGTTGCGCCAGATCGGGAACATCATGCGAAGGGGCGACGGAGATCACCTTTTCGCCGTCCAGACTGACGAATGCGGCCAGGGCCGCGTTCGCCATCGTGGCATAGCAGGCAAGCTGCACATCCTCGCCCGGCTCCTTGAGCTTGTTTTTGAGTCCGGCCGCCGACTGGGTTTTATAGTCGAACACCTGGCGTTTTTCAGCATCGCCCGCATGGCGATCGATCCGGTCCAGACGCCCGCGCAACACCAGATTTTCCGCCACTTCGATCTCGATAGGCACTTCCCCTGCCTGATATATCCAGCCTGCAGCCTCATTTTCCAGCTGCCAGTCAAGATAGGCCGGGATCAGCGCCTGCCAGCGCAACAGCCAGGCTTGCGCCAGATAGTCATGCGCCAGTCCTGCGGCGAACACCTGTTCGGAAATATCTCGCAATACCTGTTCGGCATCCGAGAGGCCTCGCGCAGTCACATCGGGCACTTGCATATGAAACTGCTGCAACACCGCATGCACCCAGGTGCCGTAATCGCGCTTGTCCAGCTCTTCGCGCACTTCATCCAGATCGTTGAGTTTCAACACATGCCGCGCGTAATATTGATACGGGCACGCCACCAGACTATTGTAGGAAGAAGGAGAAATGCGCGCGGGGATCAAATCTGCCGGAATCACAGGCCTGGGCATCGTTCCTGCATCCTGAATTCTGCATCCTGCATCCTGAATTCTGACCTGCGCCCACGCGAGCATCCCGCCCAGTTCGGTGTTCATCAGGTCACCACCGAACGCCAGCAAATGCAGGGCATTGATCATTTCAAGATAAGGGCTGAGCATATTCGGCTCGCCGTTGCAACTGGCCTGCCAGGTCGCCAGCACGGTGTCGTTCATCGCCAGCAGCGCCAGCAAATCGTCGCGCACCTGTGTCTGCGCTGCGGTCGATAACGGCAGACCCAGCGTGGCACGCACCCTGTCATTGAACCACTGCCCGGCTTTGACAGGAGACGGAAGATGCGTGGCGTCAGCGCCGAGCAATAACACGGCGTCAAAAATACGCCAGCGGGTCGCCGGCAAATGCATGAACAACACCGGGCTCTCTACAGACAAGTCGCGACAGCTGCTCAAATCCAGCTGCTGCGCCAACCAGCGCCGCCATTCTGCAAAACTGCATGCAGTCGTATCACTTGACAATTCTTCCTGCCACTGCAACAGCTGCTGCTGCAACTGCACGCCCGCCGCATCCTGCCGCCACCCCTGTATCACGCCCAACAGCTCCAGGCTTTCCTGCAAGGCGACAAGCCAGGCGGAGAGCGGCAAATGGCAAGGGGCGCCGTTCGCCTCCTCCCTGACAGGTTTGCGCAGAACGTCGCTCGCCTGCTGAAGACGGGTCAGCGCGGGCAACAGTTCGGGACAATGGCGTTCGGCCACGCTGATAAAATCCTGCAAATGCGCGATGACGCCGTGTTTGCGCACCATTTGTTCGAACTGATAGGCGGCCTGTTTGCGCAAGGAAGGTTCATCGGCAAACAAGAACGTCGACTTGAGCAAATCGAGCACATCCTGGTAATAAAAATTATCCTGCACCGCCGTCAGCCAGCGCATCAGCACCGTACTCACTGACAGCGTGGCAAACGGGCAACCCGTCTCGTCCTGCACGCTCACCTGTGCGCGTTCGAGCAGGGCGCGCAAGCGGCTGGCCACCAGCTTATCCTGCACGACCACCGCGATGGATTTTCTGCCGTCCAGCAGCCAGCGGCGAATCTGCACATCGGCCGCCTGCGCCTCCTGTTCCTGGCCGTGCGCACCAAACAGACTGAGCGCGCGACTGTCAGGCGCGCTGTTCAACATCGCGCAGGGTTTGAGCCCGGCGGCGGCACTGAGCAGATCATCCCCCCCCGGTTGCAAGGCGCGAACCAGCAGCGTGCAGGACGGATCGTCAGCTGCCATTTCGCGCAGATCGAACACGGTCACCTCGACCTTCTCACGGCAGGCATCGAGAAAGCGCGCCTCGGGGGCTGACAGATCGGCCGTTTGCAGCACATACAAGGGCAAGATCGGCTGCTGCGCCAGAGAGTCCAGACGCAACTGGTAGGCGGCAGACGCATCCGGCACGGCGAAATGGTTAATCTGACACCACAATTCATGCACCACGGAGGCCTCGAACTGCATGGCCTGACCGCAAGGCGAGCGGTAGGCCTGTGCCAGTTGCCGGGCAAACTCATCGGACGCGTCAGCAGGCCTGACCTGATGGACGTGCAATTCATCCATCAGCGCCAGTATTTCACGCGACAGACGCCACAAGTTTGCATCAGGAAACCACTTGCGCTCGCGCAACATCTTATAGAGCACGGCAATGCGCTGCGTGTCGGATTGGACAGGCCCGTCCTGCGGCACGGACTGCACCCAGTCGGCGAGCGTTTGCATCTGCGGCAACAACAAGGCAGGCGAAGAGGAGACGGCACTCAACGCCTGCGCGAGCGGCAGTGCGGCATGATAGTTGGGCAACAACACTCTCGCGCCGCGCAGATCGGGGGCCGCATGTCGTGACAGAATTTGCTGGGCTGCGCTGCGAAAAAAAGCGGAACTCAAGTGTTTCCCCGGGGGCTGCTGGTCAGCGTTCGAGCAGGTGCAGCTTGTCTTTCACCGCCAGCCATTCATCGGCGTCCGCTGGCGGATCTTTCTTCTCGACGATGACGCTCCACAACTTGGACAATTCGGCATTCAGGTCGATGAAATGGCGCTGCTCTTCGGGCAGGTCATCCTCGGCAAAGATCGCCTCAGCCGGGCATTCGGCCACGCACAAGGTGCAGTCGATACACTCGTCAGGATCGATCACCAGAAAATTCGGGCCTTCACGAAAGCAGTCCACCGGACACACATCGACACAGTCCGTAAATTTGCACTTGATACAACTCTCCGAAACAACGTACGTCATTACAACACTCCAATCATCAAAAGTAGCGGTATTTTAACAGAGCGTTCACTCAAACAATCAGCCAATTTTTCAAAGGCTATGTCGCAATTAACGGTTACCAGCAATACGATCACACTACGATATTCACGCAAAGACGCGGAGATATTCCAAATCTTGAGTTTTTAGTCCCCGGACAAATGGCAGTGCATGAAATGAGTCGCCGATATTTCACGTCTGTCCGGATAGTGAGTACGGCATCGTTCGCAGGCGGAAGTACAGCGCGGCGCGAAGTGGCAACCGGGCGGCGGGCGGGCTGGGGACGGCAAATCGCCCTCCAGGCGGATATATTCCCGGCGCTGCCCGTCGATGCGCGGCACGGCGGACAACAAGGCCTGCGTGTAAGGGTGACGAGGGGTGCGCAATACCTCATCCGCCGTACCTCGCTCGACGATACGCCCCAGATACATCACGCATACCTCATCAGCCAGGTATTCCACGACCGCAAGATTGTGCGTGATAAACAGATAGGAGAGATTCAACTCCTGTTGCAGCGATTTGAGCAGATTGAGAATTTGCGCCTGCACCGACACGTCCAGCGCACTGGTAGGTTCGTCGCAAATCAGCAGCCTGGGCGAGACGGCCAGCGCACGCGCAATCGCGATGCGTTGCCGCTGTCCGCCGGAAAATTCGTGCGGATAACGCCACTTGGCCGAGTGCGCCAGGCCCGTTTTGTCCAGCAGCTTGTCTATATACAGCTGACGGCTGGCGCGGTTGAGGCCGATATTCTGCGCGTTCATGCCCTCTTCGAGTATTTCCGCCACACGCATCTTAGGGTTGAGCGAAGCATACGGGTCCTGGAACACCATCTGCATCGAGGCGCGATGGCGGCGCAGCTCATTTTTGCTGATGCCTGTCAGTTCGCGCCCGTCGAACTGCACACTACCCGCCGAGGGCGGTATCAGTTGCAGCAAGGACTTGCCAAGCGTGGTCTTGCCGCAGCCGGATTCACCCACCAGCGCCAGCGTGCGGCCTGCCGGAATTTCAAACGACACGCCATCCACCGCCTTCACCTGCCCGACCACCCGCTGCAAGATCCCCCGACGGATGGGAAAATGGACTTGCAGGTTTTTAACATTCAGGATGCAGGATGCAGGATGCAGGATTGAGGGTGTTGCAGCGGGATTTTCTTGTTCCGGCATACCATCAACAATCTCTGAGCCTCGATTCCTGAATCCCGAATCCTGAATCCTGAATCCCGAATCCTGAATCCTCGATCCTAGATCCTCAATCCTCAATCCTCGATCCTGATAAAGATGGCACCTCACTCCCTGCCCTGCTGCCACAACAGTCCATTCCGGGTTCTGCTCCCGGCACAAACTCCAGGCCTGGTCGCAACGCGGCGCGAAACGGCATCCCAGCTTGATGCTGCCCAGCGGCGGCACGGCGCCCGGTATCGCGGCCAATGGCAGGTGGCGGCTGGTTGTGTGCGGCAAGGCGGCGAACAGTTTTTGCGTGTAGGGATGCAGGGGCTTGTCCAGCAACTGTTCACGCGTGGCCTGTTCGACAATTTGCCCCGCATACATCACCGCGATCCGGTGCGCGGTTTCGGCCACCACCCCGAGATCATGCGTGATCAGCAGGATCGCCATGCCGGTTTTGCCCTGGGTATCGCGCAGCAATTGCAACACCTGCGCCTGTATCGTCACATCCAGCGCGGTAGTTGGTTCATCAGCGACCAGCAACGTCGGCTGCCCGGCCAGCGCCATCGCGATCATCACGCGCTGCTTCATGCCGCCGGATAACTGGAACGGATATTCATCCACGCGCCGCGCCGCATCCGGGATACCGACCTGACCCAGCAATGCTATGCAACGCGGCCTTACTCCCTCGCCCTTTAAGGGAGAGGGCCGGGGTGAGGGTAAACCCGTAGAGTTACGCCCACCGCCGTGCAATTCCAGCACTTCGGCGATCTGCTCGCCCACTGTCATCACGGGATTCAGGCTCAAGCCCGGCTCCTGAAAGATCATCGCCATCTGTCCGCCGCGCACCTGCCGCATGGCGCGTTCGGGCAACGCCAGCAAAGCGGTCTCGCCCAGCGCCACCGAACCTGACAGATTCGCCACGCCATCGGGCAGCAGCCGCATCAAGGAGAGCGCGGTCATCGACTTGCCGCAGCCGGACTCCCCCAGCAGCGCGAAAGTCTCCCCCGCCGCAATCTCGAACGAGATGCCGTCCACGATCGCCTGCCCATTGCGCAAGCCCGTGACCAGATTATTGACTTTTAGCAGACTCATGCTTTCGACTTTTCCATCAAATCAAAAAGCGTCACTCCCGCAAAAGCCGGGATCCGGCAAATAAAATATTCCCGCGCAGCGGACAAAACTTTCCTCATTTGACTCCTTTCATCTGTCCGGCGGGCTGACCACGCCTCAGTCCAGGGCTCGCTTTGCACGGCTCGCCCCTGTTCAAGACGTGAGTGTAAATCATTCCCGCCTGCGTGTTGTCTGTCATCAGGCATGAGACAGGAAAAGCACCGGGCAAATCACCTCATGATGTTACGCAGTAACATCAGTCGTGGATCAAAATCAACTTCGCCGGGGGCAGCCCTGTCTGCCGACAGGCAGGCCGGCTACTGGCGACTGAGTAAAGGACGCCGAATCTTCCCCTTAACGTGAAA
>JAQTUP010000001.1:0-729844 GCA_028707275.1 Gallionella sp.
CAGCAGCTTCTTTGCCCTCTTTAGTGCGCTTGTCGAACTTCGGCGCAAGCACGTATTCCTTGGCAAACAGCTCTGGTTCAAGGATGAATGAGTGGCACGCAGAACCAAACTCCATTGCAGGTGTGGGCTCGACGATTCCTTCCTTGTAGTTTTTGTAGTGCTCCGGCGACTTGAGCAATTGCACGATACCACTGTGCGAAATCGCGTCACTGGCGTGGTAAATTTTTATTGGTAAATCTCTGACGATGCGCTTCATTTGTGTCTCCTTGAAATAAAAAGGGGACACAAGCCCTATGCGGGGAAGTGTCCCCGATAGGGTTGATTACAAACCAAATGCCCGAACTACTGGACGGCTGATGGCGTAACCGGTGAGGCAGCAAGCGATAATGATCAGGAACATGGTGTTCTCCTTTTGTTAAAAACAAAAAAAGGGGACACCATGCCCCAGCGGAGAAGTGTCCCCGCGTGGGTGGTTGGATATTGCTTTGGGTGCTTCATTGACGATTGCTCGTCTTCTGTTTGTTTGGATTGGTCAGCCGCCAATATCAATTCCGAGCAATAAGCATACGGACTAGATGCTTTAAAAATACCGCAATTGAAAATGGCTGTCAATTTTCCCCGCGCGGCAACTCACTACACTTTTCGAGGGACGGCAGCCCGTTAAAAACCCCAGCACGTCCCCAGCACAGCTGTGGAACAGGTGGGAATTTTAGGGCGATGAAAAGCCAGCAAATCCTTGAAATTCCTTGCAAATTTGCAAGGAATTTCAAGGATTATTATTTTCAGTTGCACCAAAATTGTTGGTATGAAAAATACGAAGCCCCTCGAAATTTGGCTGTGGTTCGTATCGCGTCTTGATGCAACATACGCTCACTTGTTGAGCCATTATTTACTGTATATCGCATTGGTTCTGAGCTATGCGGTATTCGCATCGCGCTACGAGTTCTCGGTAAACGTCAGCGTCAGCTTACCTGGCACGCTCTACCTTGTAGAAAAGGGAACGCTGCCGACCCGCGATGAATACGCCTCGTTCTACTACCCGAGTGACTTTATTTATCCGAAAGGCACGCGATTCTTAAAAAGAGTGGCGGGTGTTCCGGGCGATGTAGTTCAATCGAAAAATCATCATTTTTTTGTGAACGGCAAGCCAGTTGGTGTGGCAATGTCCACTACCTCTACTGGCAAACACATCCAGGAAAATGACTTTGAGGGCGTAATTCCTGCCGGGCATTACTATGTAATGGGTGAGCATCCCTTAAGCCTCGACTCCAGATACAAGGTGGTAGGTTTACTGTCGAACCAGGCAATGGTTGGTCGTGGATTCAGGTTGTTCTAAATGACAACACTGGTTGATCGCTTGCTGAGAAAGTTCAACTTGCTACCCAAGGTTGTGGTGGCGGCTTCGGCTTCCTCCGCGCTGGCTCAGGTAAAACGAATCGAAGATTTGCGCAATATACCGCGCTACCCCCCATTCATGGAGGGTCTGCCTGTCCACGCGCCCTGGGTACTGCTTACGACGCAAAAAGAGCTTACCGGCGGGATTCAACAACTGATTGCCAATCAAGAACTGCTGGAGACGCACTACAACCCCGCGATGTTGCGCCTTGCCACGCTCGTGCAACTGTTACCAGCTTCTCAAGCGCATCACCATCGCGGTGCGGGCGGCATGTTGCGGCACTCTCTCGAAGTTGGGTTGTGGTCATTGCAACAAACCGAGGGAAAACTGATACGTGGTGTGGTCACGCCACAACAAAGACGGGTTATTGAACCGCGTTGGCGGCTCACTGTGTTCCTGGCAGGCTTGTGTCACGATCTGGGCAAGGTGGTGACTGACTTAACCGTTACCGACCGAGAAAACTCGCAAAAGTGGCGACCTTACAACCAAAGCCTGTATGACTGGGCTATATCCCACGGTATTGAAAACTATTTTTTGCACTGGCAAGAAGGTAGAGGCAAAAAGCACACCCATGTTTCCAGCACCTTGATTGATGCGGTAATCAGCAAGGAGACACTCGATTGGATCAGTGATGGCAGCACCGATGCGTTGATCTGGCTGACGGAATCGCTGAACAACAACCCCGGCTCAAGTAATCAAATACATAATTTTGTTGTAAGGGCGGACCAGTTAAGCGTTGAGCGTGACCTGAAATCCATGGGGGCAGCAATGGCAGGCTACGAGATCGGCGTGCCAATTGAGCGGTATTTGACCGACATCATGCGCCGTCTGGTTCAAGAAGGTATTTGGCGCATCAACGAGCCGTCTGCCCGCGTTTGGAATATCGAAGGCATAACCTACCTTGTTTGGCCGATGGCAGGTGAAGAAATCGCACGACGAACCAGGGATGAAGATATACCGGGCTTGCCCAAGACCCCAGACGGCATCCTGGACATGATGATCGAAAGGGAAATTGCATTTTTGCGCGAAGCTGAAGGTGATCCTTTCTTCTACATCGCACCAGACGTGATTACCGAAAAAATACCCGACATGCGACTTAAAGCGATCAGGCTGCGCGACCAGGCTCTGATTAGCTCGATGCCCATCCCGCCAATTTCAGGCCAAATCCACTCAAGCAAAGCGTCATCCCAGAACGTCCCCAGCACGTCTGTGGAACATGTTGAGCGCGCAGAGGAAATGCCACCCCAACCCCAACACGTCTCCAGCACGTCTGTGGAACGCGTGGCGGAAAAAATGCTCAGTTTGGATTCTCTTGAGGGCGCGATGGGTGAGTTGCTTCGCGTTTTAATCGGAGAATTCAACTTAGGCAAGAAGTCGTTTGCTGATCTGGGCGTTAAGCATGCCAATGGTTGCGTGTATCTGAAATGGCCAGATACGTTTGCGGGCTACGGTTTTACGCCCAAACAAATTTTGACTGAGTTGTCCGATATGGGGTGGATGATCCCGGCCAGCGAGGTTGCCAAGATTGGCGATGCGATTTTTTCGAGTGGGGTTGCCAAGGCGATCAGACTAACCGCTGATGTTGGAAAACTGTTTGTTGTTGACGACAAGCCTGTTAGCGAAGCAACAGAAAAAACTGCAATAGATACCGTCCAGCCCCCCTCTTCCCTATCCGCTGACTCTATTGCTGAGCCTGTTGCAGCAGAGGTATCCACAAGCGCAATCCGGAAACCAGCCCAAAGAGCCAGGACGAAGGCAAAGCCAAGTGATGTTGTGGTGACAAAGCCCAAACCCCCTGTAATCAGCGCCAATTCGGTCAACCCCAATGCGTCTGTGAGTACACCAATCAAAACAAGAAAAGGTAAACCAATTGAAAAAACAGATTGAGGTATTTACTGGCCAATACCACAACGGAATGTGGTACGCCTCATCGTGTGAGGTTCCTTGGCTTGCGGCAGAAGGAAGTAGTTATGACGAGGTAGTGAGGGTAATCGGACAGATTGCGCCCGTTATTGTGGCGGGTGCGGGTATTGACTCGTTCAAGTTGGCATGGCGCATCGCGACAAGGCAATCATGAGACGTTTTATTGTTGCAACGCTGGTTATCTTACTGACGCCACCTCCCGCCATGTCTGATGATCTTGGTGTAATCGGTAAAACATACGACATCACCGAGCGCGACTTGATTGAAGTCATCCAGAACAAGTTAAAGCGCATGGAAAAAACCGGCGAACTCGCAAAATTCCAGAACGACTACAAGAATCGCGTCACTGATGGCATAGAACACCCCAAGCCTATCCCAGGCATTCAAGCGACCGATACGGCCAACACCCACTACTACGACCCCTCAATGGTGACGGACAAAGACATTGCCGACGCGACCGGCACAATCCTTTATCCCCGTGGTACGCGCATCAATCCACTGGATTACATCGGCTGGAACAAATACCTGTTGTTCGTAGATGGGCGCGATGCCAAACAGTTGGAATTCAGCAAAAAAATCACTGCTGCCTCTGATCGCCCCGTCAAATTGGTGCTGGTAGCGGGTGAACCGCTTGAACTCATGCGCAAATGGAAGATGACTATTTATTTCGATCAAGGCGGCAAGCTGACCAAGCGTTTTGCCATCACCCAAGTACCCGCCATCGTGAGGCAAGAAGGAAAGAGGTTAAGGATAGATGAGCTACGTTACTAAAACATGGGTTGCTTGGCTGTTGTTGGTCTGCACTGGCGCTGCTAATGCGTCGCTGGATTGCCAAGGGCGGTTCCCGAATCTAATTACCGATATTTGCTGGAGTTGTATTTTCCCGATCAAGTTCGGTGCGGGCGCGCTATCGCTACCTATTGCACTTGGGCAAGAGGACACCCCGAATCCGGGCGGCCTGCCGATTTGCATGTGCGGCATCAACCCCGGTTTAAAAATCAGTTTTTGGGAACCGGTGCGACACGTTGATGTGGTGCGCAAGCCCTTCTGCATGACATCGTTGGGCGGTATTGACATGAACCCCGGCTTTAACGCACCGCACGGCACACAAGAGATTAAAGATAATTCCAGCATGAGTTCTTTTTACCAAGCCCATTGGTATATTGATCCGGTGTTGGTATTACTGGAACTGGTGATAGATAGCCCATGTCTTGAGCAGAAGGTGTTTGACGTAGCTTACCTGACCGAACTCGATCCGCTGTGGAATGACGACGAAATGACCAGCATCATCAACCCGGATTCGTTTTTATTTGGCAACCTTGTCGCCAAGATTGCTTGTGGTGCGGACTGTGTGATGTCATCAATGGGATTTGGCAGTAACACACTGTTCTGGTGCGCGGGTTGTCAGGGTTCGATGTATCCGTTGAATGGGCATGTGGCTGCGCATATTGGCGGTGTTCAGGCATCCAGCCTGATCGTATCGCGTCTGATCGCCAAGATGCACAGAGAGGGATTGATGTGGGCAGCATCAGGTAGTTCGGGGATGTGTGGTTACTACCCGCAACTGCTGATGGACAAGACCAACTACAAATACCAAATGCACTTCCCGGTCGCGCAGAACAAAATCAACGGTAGATGTTGTCAGCCGTTAGGCCGTACAACCGTTATTTGGGGGGCGAGTAAGGAGATACCTGCTGTTGGCGAGGACTTTGCCTACATGATTTTCCGCAAACGGAATTGTTGTCAGGGGGCTTTTTGATGAGGAACCTTGCTTCGCGCGCCCTGCTCTCTTCCGTGTTTTGCTTGTTGATACAACAAGCCTATGCAGAAACAGATATGGAACGCTCAAACAGAATACTCAAAGAGGTTACTGAGCGTGTCGTCAATCAATATCGCGCCCCTGCTCCCAGGCTCGACAACTTGCCACAACCGGCAGCAAAAGTGAATCCTGCGGATATGGCTAAACAATTCAGCCAGTCGCCCATTGCAAACCAGCCACCCGTCGCGCCTGAACTGATGGTGTTTGTGTCATTTTCAATGCCGCGCGAAAGTTTGATGCGCATCATTGAACAATCGGAAAGGACGGGAGCACGGCTGATTTTTCGGGGCTTCACTGGTGACAAGCTTACCGATATGTCGAAGCGCATCGCTGATCTATTGGGAAGTCATCGTGTTGAGGCAGTCGTTCATCCACCCGCATTTACCCAGTTCAAGGTTAATCAAGTACCCGCACTGGTCATATCTCAATCCGACGCTGGTAATCAACTGGATAACGGCTGCGCGCAGGCGGAACGTTATGTGAAGGTCACGGGTGATGTCAGCCAAGACTACGCGCTGGATTACATTGAGCGCACCTCACCGAAATGGTCAACGGTCGCGGCCACGTTCAATAGCAAGCTGCAAAGGAGCCGCAATTGAAAAATATATACGGTGGTTTTGCAGGGGCGTTGCTGTACTTTCAGTCTGCCGCAATCTTTGCGGTTACGCCCGCCCAGCAAGCCTTTATAGATGGGCAAGCGGCGGCACTAGCGGCGACGGCGGGAGCGTCCACCAACATTACCAATGGCACGGTTGCTACTACCGTGAATAGCTTCAACCCGGCCTACTACTCATACAGTCCCACCGCACCACAAGCCAGCTATTTCGTGGGAGGGAATGGCAATACATCCGCGCCTGCCGCAAGCAAAATAACCGCCTGTCAAACAGGCCCGACCAATCCCGATGCGTTCCGTCAGCAAGATTGTACTGCGGTGAACCTCATGGTACACAATCCGCAGAATCGCCCTCAGTTCACCCTTAGTCCGACAAATCCCAATGTTGCTGCAAGCCGCCTCATCGAAGCCAACCCTGGTGCGCTGGCCGCGCGTTCCCTTGGATATGCCAATCCATCTGCAATCGGGGCGTTCACTGGCTGCACCAATCGGACAGTGACAACACCCGCTACTTACGCCACAGAGATTTGCGATGAGTATGGGGCGGGACTAACCAACTGGTGTGCATTGGGTACATCCATCAACGTTAATCCGAACACGAATTATCAGTGCAATCAAACTAATAATGCGTTCCAGATCCAAACTTGCAGCAAAACCACCATCCCGGTCGTTACGCCAACGCCCTACTGTGATGTGACGGGCAGTGCATCAGGGATAGGTTCATATACAACAACTAAAACTGCCTATAACGCCAAATTAAAAAAATGGGTAACGACTACGACCGTCACGCCTTATGGTCTGTTCAATGTGGTGTTTGCCTGTGCCGGTGATGCGTTAGCCAAAGTTACGGTGACCATTGCCGTTGGTGCGCAGTGCCACTGGGGAGGCTGTAATTCTGATTACTATCCGCTAACGCTCAATTTCATACCAGGCAGAAATACCGCAACATCAGGGTATCAGGCGCGTGTCTATGATGGGACTTTGTGGCACTTAACATCGATAACGTATAACGGCACAACAAACACGGTATCGCTTAGCGACACGTCCAACCTCACACGAAAAACCGTCACGGCTACCACCACACCAACAGGTACAGTCGGTATTCGCAATGTAATTAGCTGGACGCTTAGCAACGGGTGTGCGGTACAGGAGGCGGCAGCATTATGATTCGCTTACTTTTCCTGACTGTTTCTTTGATTTTTGCTGGCGCATCCATTGCAGCTTCTTGCGTTAAAACGGGTTCGGTTTGTGTTGATTCCACCCCATGCAAGACGGTATCGGGCGTACAGGTGTGTCTGACCGATCCTGCAATCAACAAAACTTGCTGGCAATACGACGACACCTACAAGTGCATGAAACCTGATTCAGTAGATTATTGCAGGGGCATTAGCCAGGTGCGCGGCTGTTGGCAGACTGATTCTGTGTGCGCTGTGCCAGGGCCAACACCGACCGCGCCGTGCGACACCTGGCGCAATACCTATAGATGCGGCGCCTCAAGTTTACCTGTGCCGACCACAACCACGATTATCAATTCGTCACACACACTGGTCGCAGATACCGCGATACATCCCGCTTGCGCGACTTATGCGGACAACCCATCTTGCAGCATCGTCTCGCACAAGCGAGTTACAACCGGCACGCCGACTGCGGTGTGGCAAGACGAGTACACCTGCATGAGTGCGCCAGCAACCTCCTGTTCTGATCTGGTGGTTCGTGGTTGCACAATGGTTGGGGCAAGAAGATGTATCGCAACAAATCCAAACACAAGCGCTTGCACCCTCTTTGAAAAAACCTACAGTTGCCTAAAAACACCCGCGAGCACCTCCACTGTTGCGGATTGCGCCGGCAACCAATATTGCATGGGGGGAAACTGTTTCAACACCGGACATGCGCCAGATGCCGATATGGCGCAAACAGCCGCCATGATGGAGGCGATGCGGCAGGCAGGAAATTACATGGATGGCAGTATGAAAATCTTCAGCGGGCAAGGCAGTAGTTGCACCAACACGCTGTTTGGTTTGTTCAATTGCTGCAAGGGAAGCGGTGGTGGCGGTGGGATGAATAATTCAAGCATCATGAGTTCCGCGATGAGCGCAGGTGGTCAAGTGCTGAAAGCTGGCAGCAGCTATATGTACGACATGATGTTCGACAACTCTTATGTCATACGTGGAATTGACTCAGCGCTTGCCTCAACTCCGGTTGGATCACTGACAAGTGGACCCTTCAGCCCCTCCTTTTCAATGTACGGTTTTACGGCCTCATGGTCTGCTTCTGGCGGTTTCGTTCTTGCATTCGATCCAACCACATTAGCGATACAAGTGGCAATTATGATCATCGTGGAAATAGCATCCTGCGACCCACCAGAAAAAATGCTCGCCCTGAAAAAAGGGCAGAACTTGTGTCGTTTCACCGGCAGTTTTTGCTCAGTCGAGATTCCGATTGTCGGTATTTGTTTGCAGAAAACAGAAACTTATTGCTGCTTCAATTCCCGTTTAGCCAGGATTATCAACACGGCAGGCGGCGCACAAATAGGCCGTCCAGCGACCGATTGCTCCGGTTTTACGCCTGACCAATTTGCGGCATTGGACTTTTCTCGAATTGATCTGTCGGAATTTATCGCCGAGATCATGACAAATGTTCATATGCCGAATACGTCAGCGATCAATACCGATAGCACCGCTGCCATGCAGCGCAAGCTCAACAACTACTACACACGAGGTCGTCAATGATTACACCGAAACACATCATCGCTACTGCGGTATTTGGCCTTTTTGCAACTACGGCAAGCGCAGCGGAAAGCTACAGCGTCAAGGCATTGCTTATGCAGGCATTGAGTGCGCCAGATGGCAAAGCCCGTGGAATCGTGGAGGGTAAAGAAGCGAATGCCATTCACACGGCAACAGGCGCATCCGATCCGGTCAGGGCTGAGGTGTCAACGCTCAAGCGGTTCAAGCAGGAGGAGTGTAGCCGCCTTGCGGTTAAGTTGATTCAGCCTAATACGCCAACAAAATCGGGGGCGAAAACCGACTTTGCGCTGAACTACGAGCTGAATCTATGCCAAAACGGAATGCCGCCGACAGAAGGTATGGATTTGGGTGAAGTTTCCAAGATTATGGGTGGACATAACTGAAATCCGTATGGCGGAGACGGATGTTGCTCAGTGTTGCTCATTCAGTCTGTTAGCACTACAATACCGCTACTTTTGTAGTAAATGTTATTGGGAGAGCGATGATGGGAATGCCAGTCAGGATTGATGACACGTTGTACGAGCAGGCTCGCACCGAAGCGCAGATTGAACACCGCACCATTGCTGGACAGATTGAGTATTGGGCGATGGTCGGTCGTGCGTCACTCGACAATCCGGATCTGCCGGTTAGTTTTGTGGCGGAATCACTGGCTTCGATGCGAGAACCGCGCGAACAGGCCACACCCTTTGTACCACGCAGTCGCCGTGCATGAGTTACGCAGTTGAGCAGACGAGGCGATTTGCCCGCCAGTACAAAAAACTGCACGACAACGTTGCGACTGATGTCGATGCGGCGGTCGAACTGGTCGCCGCACAACCTTCTGTCGGCGAACGTAAAAAGGGGGATCTGGCTGATTTGTTTGTCTACAAGTTTCGCAGCCAGGGGCAGCTCTATCTGCTGGGCTACACACTCGATGAGGACGTGCGGCTGGTTTATCTGGAAGCTATCGGCCCACACGAAAACTTTTATCGCGACCTCAAACACTAATCAACGCAGTGCGGCACATCGGTCAACAAATCCTGTTTTTTGAGTTGGTTTTACTGCCTATGGAACGATGCTGACAAAATATTCTTCAGCACGCGCTTTTACCGCTTTGCCTGATTGATTCGTATTCCAATGGATTCCGCCACACATAACGAATCCAATGCGAGCGTCTATCTGAAAATTTATGAATAACCGCTTACGAGCGCACAGCAGCCATATATATCGATACGATCTGTCGGGCAGGTATCGAGACATTGGAGTCGTTCACGACAGGCAGCTATATGGCAGGCAATTCAGCTAGAAAAACCTCTCAAAAAGTGAAGAAAATGGTGTGAATGCGTTAGCTATTGCCCTTGCGGCAGTAACAATAAACAAATTGCTGATCGGTGCCAAACGGCGTGTGATGCACCTCCTTCTCATGCGCGACCAGCAAAAAAGCATCACCAAATTCCGCGTGCAGACTTTCTGGCTGGTATCGCATCACGGGTAGGCCGCTGCATTTTTCCGGGCCATCTGCGGCAAAGGTGGCAACAATCACATGCCCACCCGGGCGGACTGCATGCATGACCCGCTCGACATAAGCGTGACGGTCAGCCGGGTCAGTCAGAAAATGGAATACCGCACGGTCATGCCAAATATCGAAGCGATGTTCGGAAAATTCTGCACGGGTAATATCGCCTTCCATCCAGTGTACGGCGTCCGCCTGTTTTCCCAAACGCTGCTTTGCGACCGTCAGCGCCGCTGATGACAGGTCGAGCACGGTCAAATCGGTATAGCCTTCCGCCACAAGGTCATCCACCAAGTTAGATGCTCCTCCGCCCACATCAATGATGGCCGCATCTTTACCCAGCCCCGTGTTGTGGATGAGCCGCAAAGATTGATCGGCATGTTCCTGAAACCAGCTGACCGAATCAGATGGCTTGGTCGCATAAACCTGTTCCCAATGTTGCTTGCTATCCATACTTGCCCCCTTAAAAACTCAACACTTTGTCCGAATCACGGATCAGCGCATACAAATCCTGCATAGTGGAAACCGGGCAAATGTCCGATCCCTCAGACTGGCGTAATTTCAGACAAGTACCACAAGCCAAAATTGAACCACCTAGTGCCGAAAAACTGCGCATTTGCCCAGTGACATCGAACTTTTCGCTAACCAGCGATTCGGCCTCTACGCCCTTGCCAAGCAAAAAGACTGAAACCGCATCCCCTTGCTTGCGGGAAAAAAAGCCGAGTCGAAAAGCGTTCCAGACGGTTTCCGGGTCGTTTGAATAAATAACAATTCCAAGTTTCATGGTGCCTCCTGCATGTTAATTTTCAAGCAATGAAGGGTAGTAGAAAAATTTACACGACGTCAATCATACTCTTCAGGCATGCCTGCTTCGATCAATTTCAGAAAGAGACATTTCAAAACCTGAATGCAATTTTCTAATGCCTATGCTGATGATGCGCATCCGGAAAATGTGTATGAGCATGTGTCAGTGTTTCATGACGATGCAAATGGCGATGTTGGCTACCCGGTGTTGTCTGGGAATCGTGTTCATGCTGGTGATGTTCGTCGTGAGTATGATCATGGTCATGCATCAACTCCGCATGTATATGCCGGTGTTCATGGTGCTCGGTCAGATGCAGCCAAGTACCTAGCGCCATAAGTGCCCCAGCCAAGAGCAGTGGTGACGTGACCGGCTCACCCATCAGCACAGCAAGCAAAGCACCGAAGAACGGCGCAATTGAAAAATAGGCACCCGTGCGCGCCGTGCCCAGATGACGTAGCCCCACTACAAACATTGTCAAACTTACGCCATAAGCCAGCAAGCCAACCAGCATTGCGCCTGCCAGTTGCGGGAGTGCCGGTATTGAAGCACCCAACCATAAGGCCAACGTCAGGTTGACACCTCCCGACACCAAACCTTTTACCGAAGCGATCCATGTAGCGTCGGTGAGCGATACTTTACGCGTCAGGTTGTTGTCTATGCCCCATGCCAGGCATGCGCCCAGAATTGCCAGCATCGGCCATAACCCGGCTATATGTGCGTCTCCTGACCAGCTTAACACCACAGCACCAGCCACAATAGCAAGCATACCTAACGCGATGCGCCTATCAAAGTTTTCTCTGAAAACGAACCATGCCAGTAGCGCGGTAAATACACTTTCAGCATTCAGCAAGAGAGAGGCGGCAGATGCTTGCATACCGGTCAGGCCGATCATCAACAGCACAGGCCCGACGATACCGCCCGCCAGAATTGCTCCGGCAAACCAGGCTATTTCCCTGCGTGGAAGCTGTACGGCAGGCGCGTGGCTCAGACGACGATACAGTAGCAGACCAATACCTGAACCCGAATAGAGCAATCCCGCCAACAGCCACGGATCGACAGACTCAAGCAGCCACTTCGCTAAAGGTGTTCCCGTGCCAAATAACAAAGCTGCCCCTATTGCTGCGGGTATGCCCGGTTGGCAAACTGCTTCTTTCCAGTTCATCTTTTCCGCTTTCAAACAATGTAACGTTTAGCACAGGGGTTGACGAGGATAATTCTGTTTAAACAGTCATATAGCGGGCTCATGAGTAAGAATTGATGCCTGAAATTCCATACAGTTTCCGCTGCCTTGATAACCAGCCTCTTGGTTGCCGTGATTCGGATGCCGTACCAAATATTCATCTCGTATGGCCAGATTTTATGTGGTCGCGTTCAATACCGCCCTTAATACGGAGCAAGCGCATCCCATTAAATACCACGATCAGGCTGGCCCCCATATCGGCAAAGACCGCCATCCAGAGCGTGGCTTTCCCTGCCAGAGCCAAAGCGAAGAATATCGCCTTGATGCCGATGGCCAGCGTGATGTTTTGTTTGAGCACACGGGAAGTATTTCGGCTTAGCTGGATGAAGTGTGGCACTTTGCGCAAATCGTCATCCATCAGTGCAACATCGGCGGTCTCGATGGCAGTATCTGTACCGGCGCTGCCC
Organism: Gallionella sp.; assembly: GCA_028707275.1. Taxonomy (GTDB): domain Bacteria; phylum Pseudomonadota; class Gammaproteobacteria; order Burkholderiales; family Gallionellaceae; genus Gallionella. The sequence goes on from JAQTUP010000001.1 coordinate 12,443, forward strand.
ATAGCAAATCCTATAGATGCCTTGGCTAACGCAGGCGCGTCGTTGATTCCATCACCCACCATGCCGACATGATCGTAACGGTTCATCAACTCATCGATTACTGCCAGTTTTTCTTCCGGCAGCAGATTGCCGCGCGCATCGTCTATGCCCACCTGGGCAGCGATGGCGCTGGCCGTCGTCTGGTTGTCGCCGGTCAACATCACTGATGCCACACCGAGAGCATGAAGTTGGCGGATAGCCTCCGCGCTGTGGCCGCGCACCGTGTCGGCCACGCCGATGACGCACAGCGACTCGGTTGCCGTAGCCAGCACCACGGCTGTCTTGCCTTCCTGCTCCAGACGATGCAGAGCCTCTTCGACATGCACTCCGCAGATGCCCAGTTCTTCGATCTGCCGATGGTTGCACACATAGTAAAGTTGCCCCTCGACAACCGCTTTGGCACCGCGACCTGTGAGGGACTCGAACGAAATGGCGGGTAGCAACGAACGCGGCGTTCCGTTCCCGTCGGCAGGCGTCTGCCATGCCGATACGATGGCAGACGCGATGGGATGTTCGGAATGCACGTCCACGCTGGCGGCCAGTTGCAGCAGGCTGTCGGCAGGCAACTCAACCAGCGGAACCACATCGGTCACGACAGGCTTGCCGTGCGTGAGCGTGCCGGTCTTGTCCAAAGCTACGGCTTTTATCAGGCGTCCGTTCTCCAGATGCACGCCGCCCTTGATCAGTATGCCCTGCCTTGCCGCAGCGGCAAGCCCGCTCACCACGGTAATGGGCGTGGAGATTACCAGCGCGCAGGGGCAGGCGATCACCAGCATGACCAGCGCCTTGTAGAACCATGGCTCGAACGCGGCACCGAACAGCAACGGAGGAACGACCGCCACCAGAACCGCGAACACCACCACGGCGGGGGTGTAGTAACGCGCGAACTGGTCGACGAAACGTTGCGTCGGCGCGCGTTGGCCTTGCGCCTCTTGCACCGTGTGGATGATGCGATCCAGCGTGGTGTTGCCCTTGTTTGCGGTGACGCGAAACTCCAGCATACCGCGCTCGTTCAGCGTACCGGCGAACACCGGATCGCCCGCCGCCTTCACCACGGGCATGCTCTCCCCGGTAATCGGCGCCTGGTTCACCGAACTGCCGCCCGCCGTGACCACGCCGTCCAGCGGAATACGCTCTCCCGGTTTGACGCGCACCACTTGCCCAACCTGCACGTCGGTTACTGCTGTCTCGCGCCATTCGCCGTTGTCGAGTTGCACGGTGGCGACCTCGGGAGTCATCGCCATCAGCCCCTTGATTGCGTTCTTGGCCCGCTCCAGCGAGAGCGTTTCGATCAACTCGGCCAGCGCGAACAGGAAAATCACCACCGCAGCTTCCGGCCATTCGCCGATGGCAAGCGCACCGATGACGGCGATGCTCATCAGGAAATTCATATTGAGGGCGAAGTTCTTGAGCGCGATCCAGCCTTTTTTCAGAGTGCTGAGGCCACCGGTGACAATGGAGAGCAAGGCCAGAGCGATCACCGCGACCGATTGCTCGCTCGCGCCGTTCCACGCGACGATTTCCGCAACCATGGCCGCAGTACCGGACACCGCCATCAGCGCCCATGTCCGGCGCGATACCACGGGGGATTCCGCTTCGCAGCTCGAACAGGAGCCGGACTGGCATTGCGGCTCGGGGTCTGTCTTCATACCTATCTCGCGCAAGGCATCGAGGATAGGCTGTTCATCGTCCAGTGTATGCGTGACGGCAAGACGGCGGGTTATCAGGTTGAACGACAGCTCGCCGATGCCGGGCATCGATCCGAGACGCTTGCGGATCAGTGCCTCCTCAGTTGGACAGTCCATGTTACGAATATTGAACATTGAGTGTTTCATGATCTACCTTGGCTTCACTAGGTTTCTGTGGCTTGAAAAATTCTGAGTTTCTTTAGAACTCGTACTCAATCTGCATCCTGAAGGTGTGATTGGGCCTGTCTTGCTTGTCACTGATAGGTCAAATTGGTGCCGTATGGCACACCACTTTTATCGGCCTTTTCAAATGCGCGTTCAAAAAGCAAATTGCCATTCATCTGGAGCTTGCCGGAGTCTGTCTGAAGCAATAACCCCAGCTTGAGCTCCCACGGCGCATCGCCTTTTAACGGGGCTTCCGTTTCGATGACAAAGCCAAGATCAAGCGGATATTACCAGTCTCGGTGTGCTGGAACTTGTTCACCCATTCAGCCAGCGTGACCTCTGTGTTTCCGCTACGAACCTGTTTTAAATATATCTCTGTGAACCAATATTCCTTTGCGCCGAAACCTAATCCGATACTGGCAACTTTTGCGGGATTTCCGGCTTGTGACGAGGCTGTGCCGTACTTGATATCAATTTCCCGCTCACCATATTCGACTGCGGGGTATAGACATAATCCGCAGCACCGGCAAAAGCATCCTGCGCTCCGACAATTCCGCAGAGCAGGATGCCCAGAGAAAATAAATTAGCAAACGAAAATGCGAAAGAATTTTTCACGATGATTATTTTCGTACCGTGGTTGGCTGCGAACGAGCAGCCCATTTCATGCCGATGAAAATGACAATCAGTGCAGTAAGGTAAAAAATGATCTGCATTCCTGCCGGACGTGAGTCATAGCCAATCAGACTGTGCAGTAATATGCCGGTTAGTCCACTTTCCGGCAGTAGCGCAGACGTGTCCCATAGCGGCGAGGCGAGGCTGGGCAACAAATCGGCTTGAATCAGGAAATGCGCAGCCTGCGAGGCCATGCCTGCTGCTAATAGCAACACCAATATGCCAGTAGCAGAAAAGAACCAGCGCATCGGCACGCGCAGCAGCCCGGCAAATATTGTGTAACCAACCACAATACCGAGCAGCATGCCAACCATGCCGCCGAGCAGCATTGAAGACTGTCCGCCCTCACCAGATGTTGCGATGCCATAAAGAAACAGCACAGTTTCTGAACCTTCTCTGAGTACAGCCAGCCCGACGATAACAAATAGCACCGAACACTCGCTGTTTCCGTCACGAATGGCACTGCCCACTAAACGAGCGTTGGCCGCCAGCGCAGCACCGTGAGACGCCATCCAAATGTTGTGCCATGCCAGCATCAGCACCGCGATGCCGAGTACGATGGTGTTGAAAATTTCTTGACCGATGCCGCTGGCCAGCGATCCGATCACGTCGGTTGAAGCTGCGACCAATCCCGAACCCACTAATCCAGCCACCAGTCCAGCGGCCAACCAGCGTTTGCTGCCGTGAATGCTGCGCGTCGCGGCAGTGAGAATCCCGATGATGATGGAAGCTTCCAATACTTCCCGAAAAACAATGATGGCAGTTGCGAACATGATATTTTCCTATTTTGCGACGATTGAACCTTGGGCGGTTGCTGCGTGAAATTCGCCGGTGAAGGCGTAGCGTCCGGGCGTAAGTGGGCCGATGTAAATCGTCGCGGCGCCACGTCCGGCAATCACTTTTTCCCGGTTTAGATCGTGGCTGTCGAATTCCTCGGGGGTGGCATCCTGATTCTCAACCAAGAGCTTGATTTTCTTGCCTGACGGGATGGTTAACTCAGACGGCTGGAAGCTGTGATCCTTGATGATCAGCGTATAGTCGGCATCGGCTGCATAGGCAGCGAATGGTAGTAGCAGGAAAATAAGTGAAAGACGTTTCATGGCGAACCCCGTAGTTAACTAGTCACGAATGATAATCATTCTTATTTGCAATTACAAGTATTTTCTGACATGATGATTCAAAAATCTAAAAGGTCTTGATATGCACCAACCTGATCACCTAAAAACTGTCGGTCTAAAATCCACCTTGCCACGGCTCAAGGTGTTGAGCCTGTTCGAAGCTAGCAAGCAACGCCATCTGAGCGCGGAGGAGGTATACAAGCTGCTGCTCACCAGCGGTGACGATGTCGGCCTAGCGACCATTTATCGCGTGCTCACCCAGTTCGAGCAGGCTGGTCTGCTGATGCGGCACCATTTCGAGGGCGGCAAATCGGTGTTCGAACTTAATCAGGGCGAACACCATGATCACATCGTGTGTATGCAATGCGGCCATGTCGAAGAGTTTTACGACGCAACTATTGAGGCACGCCAGAAAAAAGCCGCCACCGATCGCGGATTTACCATTCACGACCACTCTCTCTATATCTACGCAGACTGTAACAAGCCAAAATGCCCCAATAAAATACAAAGCTGAAAATTCCCTCGTCAAATGTTTCATTGTCTGAATCTCCATGCCCTGTGGGCTTGAAAAAACCACAGGGTTCTTTATTTCCGCTTGTCAGTTATCATTTTGGAGCTGGCTGAGGCTGACCCATCCAGCAACAGCACTGGACACAGGCATATTCCTAAAGATTAAGGCAAAGCAGCCAATACCCGCTCCAGCCGCTGACGTACCTCAATCGCCAGCAGGCTGATCTCAGGTTTGTTTACCAAATCCAGTACGGCGGCTGGATCAATGAATTCCACATGCACCGAGCCTTCCTCATCCTGGCGCACGACCACGTTACAGGGGAGCAGCAGACCGATAGACGGCTCAGCCTGCAATGCACGATGAGCCAGCGGGGGATTGCAAGCACCGAGAATGCGGTAAGGTGGCATCTCAGCATTGAGTTTCTTTTTCATCGTGGCAGCCACATCGATATCGGTCAACACACCAAAACCCTCGGACTGCAAAGCACGTACCACTTGTTCCAAAGCACTGTCAAAATCTAGTACAGCTTTCTTGCCAAATCCATAACGAATTTCCATGTTGTTCTCCTTGAATTGCATTTATAACCAAGCCATGCCGCACAAACGCCCTAGCGGCCAGAAACTTCCTGCTAAATCCCCTTCATATCATCCCGCCCTTTCAGATACTCATCACGACCGATTTCGCCTCGGGCATACCGCTCATCCAGCATCTCTAGCGCTTTGGCGGGTTCACTACCGCCCCCGTTCTTACCAGCAAGATATTTGACCACCGCCAAAACCAGAAAAATCAGCAGCAGCCAGAACAACGCCATGCCCAGCCATCCACAGCCCATCCCGTATTCCCACATCATAATTTCCTCCTTTTTGCGTTAATTACGTACACACCTGCTTCGTTCGTAAGGTGACAAGCGCAATGTATAAACACAAGAATTCCGGCTAATTGGCGCATTACGTTCAAGTTTTGGATTGCCAACCAGCTATCGGAACTGCCTGGATGATGTCGCTGATGTAAATCCAGCCAGCCTCGGCTTGGCCGGTGCGGGCGGCGTGCCCGATGATGGCCACCAGCTCGTCCACCTGGCGATCCTCGCAAACCAGTTCCAGCTTCGATTCGTTGATAACTGTCTCGGCCAATTCGATGGAATAGTGTTGCTCCTTGGCGTCCACCGCCTTCAGTAGGCTTTGCACCGGGATGACGGCAAGATTGCGGCAGCCAGGCGTTCCGTCCGTGTTGCACAGCCCTGATTCTTTTACGGCGCGAATCACATCGGCGATGCGGTGGTTGTGGATATAAGCCTTGATTTCTTTCATGCGGATTCTCCTGATTTAGTGATTGCGTGCGGCCCGGTCATGCCGCACGCTACTGGTTTACTTCGCTTGTTTGCGTTCGCGGCGTGTCTCCACCCACTCGTACATCAACGGCAAAAGCAGCAACGTCAACGCCGTAGAGGTAAACAATCCGCCCACCACGACCGTCGCCAGCGGGCGCTGAGTTTCCGCGCCCACACCCGAAGACAAGAGCATCGGCACCAGACCGAAGATGGCGATGGAAGCCGTCATCAAAACTGGTCTTAATCGCAATGCGGCACCTTGCTTAACAGCTGCACGCACCGACAAGCCCCGTTCACGTTGATCATTTAAAAAAGTCACCAGCACGATGCCGTTCAGCATCGCAACACCAAATACGGCAATAAATCCGATGGCCGATGGTACAGACAGGTATTGTCCGGTAATGAATAGCCCGATCACACCGCCGATAGTGGCGAACGGCACGTTGGCAATGATCAGCGTGGCGTAGGTAAGCGAATTAAATGCCGTATACAACAGGATGAAGATCAGTCCGATGGTGAGTGGCACGATCAGTGTCAGTTTGGCCATGGCGCGTTGCTGGTTCTCGAACGCACCACCCCACTCGATCCAGTAGCCGCTCGGCAATTTCACTTCGCGTTTGATTTTCGCCTCGGCTTCTTTCACGAAGCTGTCAACATCGCGCCCCTTCACATCCATTTGTATGACCGCATAACGTTGCAACTGCTCGCGTCGCACAAAGGAATAACCTTCATCCAAGTCCACTGTGGCGATTTTCGAAAGCGGTATCAGAGCACCATTCTGAGTACGGATCGGGATATTGTTGATAGCTTCCACGCTGTTGCGGAACTCAGGGGCGAGCCACACCTGGATGTCGAAACGCTTAACCCCATCTATCAGCGTACTCACTGCCTTGCCGCCGATGCCAGCTTGCACCAACTCAAGAATTTCGTCAGCGTTGATACCATAACGCGCAGCTTCATCCCTTTTTACCCTGACCACCATCTGCGGCTTGCCTTTGTTGGCTTCCAGCGACAGATCCGCAACACCGTGCACTTTGCCAAGCACCCTTTGGAGTTCCCCAGACAGACGATCCAGGGTGGCAAGATCCTCACCATAAAGCTTTAGCGCGAGCGTGGCACGCACCCCGGAAATCAACTCCTCGACGCGCATTTGTATAGGCTGGGTAGCCGCAAACACAGCAGTCGGAACGGCTTGCTCCAACTTATCCTGCATCTCTCTGGAGAGATCCGGGAAAGAAATGGCCTTGGGCCACTGGTCGCGCGGTTTGAGATTCACCAGAATCTCCATATAATTCACATCGGAAGTCTCGCCCTTTTCCGCCCGCCCAATCATCGCTATGGCAGAATCGGTTTGCGGGAAAGTTTTTAACTCGGCTTCGATACGCTTGGAGAGACGAATAGATTCTTCGAGGGAAGTAGAAGGAATGCTGGTCACCCGAAACATAATGCCACCCTCCTGCAAGGTGGGCATGAATTCCTTACCAAGAAAAGGAATCAACGCGAGAGATGCCACCAGCAATAACAACGCCCCGGAAACCACTTTTCTCTTATTTTCCAGCGCCCAATCCAGCAACGGAAGATAGAGTCTTTTGGCCCACTTAACGATAAAAGTGTCTTTCTCTTCCTTGGGCTTCAAGATCAGTGCCGACATGACCGGCACCAGCGTCAAGGTCAACACCAGCGAACCTACCATTGCAAAGGTGATGGTAAGCGCCATCGGCTTGAACAACTTACCTTCCAGGCCTGTAAGGGCAAACAATGGCAAAAACACCACGATAATGATTAGAATCGCAAACGCAGTCGGATTGATTACTTCCCGCGCCGCTTCCAGAATGACATGCGTCTTGTTCACCGTCTTGCCTGTCTGATGTGAAAGTAAACGGAATCCATTTTCCACCATCACCACGGCACCATCTACCATCATGCCGATGCCTACGGCCAGTCCCGCAAGCGACATCAGATTGGCCGACAATCCCCACCGCTGCATCATGATGAAGCTGATCATCATGGCTAGCGGCAATGCGATGATAACCACCACGGCGGAACGTATCTCTCCCAGAAACAGGAACAGGATAATGGCCACCAGGATAGAACCTTCGATAAGCGCGTTTTCCGCCGTCTTGACTGCCTTATCTACCAGTTCGGTGCGATCGTAAACAGTATTAATGGCAACGCCAGCCGGGAGGGCCTGCTGCACTGTATTGAGTTTCTTTTTCACCGCGTCCACCACGTTCTTGGCATTTTCTCCAATGCGCTGCAACGCCATACCCAATACGACTTCTTTACCGTCCTTGGTGACAGCGCCGGAGCGCAGTGCTGGCCCTTCTTTGACTTCGGCTACGTCGCGCACATAGACTGGTGTCCCTTCACGAGTGGCCAATACCACATTGCCAATGTCCTGCACGTTGCTAACCAAACCGAGCCCACGCACCAGATACTGCTCCTGACCAATATCGAGATATTGCCCTCCGACCTGACGGTTATTAGCCGCGAGTGTCTCCATCACAGTCTTGAAGTTTAGGCCGTATTTAATTAGCTTTTGGGGATTGATCAGCACCTGATATTGCTTTTCCTGCCCACCCCATGACATCACGTCATCGACGCCCGATGCAGTGCGCAGCACTAGACGAACATTCCAATCCTGCAACGTGCGCAGATCCATTTCCGATAACTTTTTATCTGCCGCTTCAATGGTGTACCAGAACACCTGTCCCAGCCCCGAGGTATTCGGGCCCAATCCCGGCTCTCCATACCCTTGAGGAATGCGGTTTTTGGCTTCGATCAGCTTTTCGCCGACCAGCCGACGGGCAAAGTAGATGTCAACATTATCCTTGAAATAAACGCTCACATAGGAAAGGCCGAACAACGATACCGAACGGATTTCTTCCACGTCAGCAAGACCGGCCATGGCGGTTTCCACCGGAAAGGTCAGCAACTTTTCCACGTCTTCGGCAGCCAGACCCGGTGACTCTGTATAGATGCTTACCTGCACTGGCGTCACATCAGGAAAAGCATCCACCGGCACTTCACGCCAGGCTTTCACGCCCAGCAACACCACCAACACAAACGCTACCAACACCAACACCTTGTAGCGCAACGAGAGGTCCACAATATAGTTCAGCATGATCTCTCCCTATTCCGCACTGATTTGCGATTTGAGCAGGCGTGCCTTAAGGGCATAAGCACCGCTTACCACCACGCTGTCGCCCGTCGCTACGCCAGATTTAAGCACGATGTAATCTTGAGCTCGTTCACCCACTTCCACAGCGCGGGGTTCAAACCCGCCTTTTTCAGCGACGAAAACGGTCGGTATTCCTTGCAGTAGCAACACTGCGTCAACAGGCACGATGAACACCTTAGCACCCGCCCCTTCGGTGTTTATCGCGACACTGGCAAACATTTCAGGTTTCAGTCTGCCGTCAAGATTCGGCACTTCCACACGCGCTTTAATCGTGCGTGTTTCCTTATTCATCATGCTGCTAATGTAGGTAAGTCGCCCCTTGAACACTACGCCTGGATAAGCGGATACTGTGACATCAGCTTTGGCACCGAGCTTGATCTTGCCGATGTCCTTGTCAAACAAATCACTTTCTATCCATAGCTTGGATAAATCAGCCACTGTAAACAAGGATGAATCCGGCTGAGCAAGTTCTCCTAGCACCGCCTTTTTTTCGATGATGATTCCCGCAATAGGAGCAGTCAGCGGAAATGCCGATCCTTGAAGTTTTTCAGGGACAACGCCCATCATGCGTAACTTGTCACCTGCGGCGCGCAAGGCAGCACGGGCTTTCTCATACTCGGCTCGGGTGCGCAGAAAATCCTTTTCAGGAATGATATTGTCAGCGTTCAATCGCTGCGCACGCTCGAATCCAGCCTGTGCGACTTCTGATTCACTTACCGCTTGCAGGTAGCTGGAACGCGCATCGCCCAACTCAATGCTGTCAAGCACCGCGAGTGCCTGCCCCAGTTTCACCTTGTCTCCAAGGTTGGCACTAACCTTGATAATGCGACCTGCCATGCGAGGTGCAACGTGGGCGAGTCTGTCCTGATTCGCCTGGATTGTGGCGGTAACCACCACCTGCACAGCTTGCGCTTGCAATTCCAACTTCTCTACCTTGATTGCAGCTCTTTCGACCTCCTCGGCGCTTAAAACAAGCAACATTTCGGCATCTTTCTCGCCCTGTTTTTCAGGTTTAGATGCTGCCACGGCATCGTTGGCAGGTTCAGTTTGCATAGCTTTGTCGCCGCATCCTGCAAGAAGGGTGATACACAAACCACCTGCCAGTAACCAATAGATTAATCGCCTTGGGTCTAGCTTTTGTTCGCTGCGTAAATTTTTCATGTCATGCGTTCCTTAACTTTAATTTTTTTGTTCAATGGTTATTGCGCGCAGGCTGCCAGCCTGCTGCCGATTCCAAGTTAACCTGGGTCAGGCGAAGTTCAGTCCGTGCGTCGAGCAAATCCCGCTGCCCGTCCAGCACTTGGCGATTCACAATCAATAATTGCAGTAAGCCAATCTCACCGACACGAAAAGAAACTGAAGACAGGCGCTGATTTTCTGCCAGACTTGGCAGTGCCGATTCGCTCAGCCTTTTGACGCGCGTTTTCAGATGTACCCAGCGCTCCCACAGAGCCAACACCTGGGCGCGTGCATCACGTTGCGCGGATTGTCGCTGCACCTGCATCTGGGTCAATTCGGTCGTCGCGCGCCCGATTCCTGTGCCGTTGCGGCGAAACAGTGGCAGCGGTACGGATAAGCTTAACGCCGTGACATTCAATCCGGAGTTATCAGGGGTTCCACGTCCTGTACCCAAACCCACCGTCACGTCCGGGTAAACCGACGCGCGCTCCAGATCAAGCCGACTTCTGGCGGCATTTTCCTTATGCTCGTACGCGCGTAGCAGTGAACGGTCAGCAGCGGAAATCAGCAACTCTTCCAGCCCATACGAAACAGCCGGCGGATCCAGCAATCCGGCAACATCCGGCAAACTGTCAGCGGGAAATTGCAATAAGGCCGACAAATCGGATCGTGCCTGAATGAGCTGCTCGCGCAACAGCGACACCTGATTTTGTGCACGTTCCGCTTCCACCTTGGCTAGATTGCCGTCGAGACGGCTGTCTTCCCCAGCTGCAACGCGCTTGCCAACAGCCATCGCCGCTTTTTCAATAAGCTGGAGAGACTGCTCCTCAATTTGGATACGTAATTGCAAACTGAGAACACGAATGAACCTTTGCTCCACTTCAGCATGTAATTGACGCCGTGTTTCCGTGATCAGCTCTTGCGTCGCGGCAAGAGACTGATCGGACACGGTGCGGCGTATGCCCTGCTGACCGCCTATTTCAAAAGTTTGTGCCAGACCAACCATCAGCCCGCGATTGCTTCGTGCAGGGTTGCCCGCTTGAGGAAGCGTGCCCTTGCTCCACTCAGTAGCGAGTTGTGGATTGTTCCATAACAACGCATTAGCATCGGCGAGATCGCCCTGTGCTGCGGCAAGATTTGCCTGGGTGGCTCGTAATGTCGGGTTGGCATGTTCAGCCTGTTCCCATGCTTGCTCCAATGTGAGCGGAACCGACAGAGCAGGCAATGAATAAAGTGATGCAAACAGGAATGGCACACCAATAAGGCGGCGCATTAGCCGCATCCCGATGCACGGGTTACGAAAAATAGTGACGAATTGCACGGAAACTCCTTCAGATATGCGTGCGCCAACTCACTTGAGGCGAGCGCGCACTCAAAACAAAATCAAAAACAGATTTGAATCGAATCTTAGGAAAAGAGTCTTGGTGGCCTGAAAAGGCCGTCAGGGGATGAAAGCTGAACAGCTTTGGACTGTTGGATAGAATATTCGTTTACAAACTCAGGCATCACAGGTGTTGACTGACTAAGTAACCCCATGAAGTGCACGGCAGCGTGACACCAGTGATTACAGGGACTTTGGGGTGAAACATCCGCATTGACACCTTGAGATTCTGATGAAGAGTAGTGGTCTTCCATAGCCAGGCTACGTTGCTCGTCGAACCATACATCTGCTACTGCTTCCTTGTTAAACGTCCAGCCGCCAGCATTGATCACGAGCGTAATCATGAGAAAGTATATAGCCTGACGGATGAGTCTACCCATGTTGCGATACTAAAGGATTTTGTGGTTTAAGTACATTTATTAGGTTTGCCTCGATTTCCACGTGGAAAGTTTGGTGAGTTCAAATTGCTGATCGATACATCCAAGATGGTCCGTTAAATTCCTCCTTCACGGCACACTGCATTACGCCACGAACGGCTGCTTTATTGCTGCAAATTTTACACCTTGACGGGCAGGTATTGGCACTCAGCGGTCCATGAATCGAGTCATTCTACCCTTGTTTGTACGCCTGCTTACGAGCTAATTGCTGTCAGTCAAAATCGTAGGCATTGAGATTGGTATTGCTGGCCGAGCTGTTGTCGTAACGGGTAGCGGGTTTGAGATTGAGATCAGTGGCGGATTACCTTGAAATCGGCATCCACCCCTAAAACCCCGCCTCTATAATAAAACGTGAATCCAATCCATCCTCAATCGAACTGCTGATTTCCAAGCGGTTTCGGGCGCGCGTAATCCCCACATAGAACAATCGCCGTTCCTCGTCTTCGGTGGAATCCGGGTGTGGCAAATTGCCATCCTCCACACCAATAATCCACACACTGTCGAATTCCAGACCTTTACTGCCGTGCAAGGTGGATAGCACTACGCCGGTGTCGTTGGTACGATCTGTTGTTCTCGATAGCGTATTTAAGCGTTGCGCCAACGATCCTTTAAGCTTGGCAATGATGTTGGCCAGTTTTTTCACCAGATTACCTCGATCTTGTTTGACGTGCTGCGCAAGCCAGTTGGCTGCCGCATAGATGGCAAGCGTCATATTGCCATCCGCTATCTGCCTCCGCCATTCAACGTATCCGCGCCGCGCACTCTCGATGATCTTTCTGGTACGCACATCGTTTTCTGGAGCTTGGATCAAGATTCTTTCCAGCATTTGCCCACAACTTTTATCGTCGTGATGCAGATTGAGCAATTCCGACCTGATCCCGCAAACCGACAATGCGTTGGCCATGCCCGTCCATCCGTCCGATTGTATGCTTTTAAGCAATCCAACCAAGGCACTGCCCGTCACACCATCCCAAACAGATTTCCCGCCTGAAAGCGTATAGTCAATGCCGCTTGCCAGTAGTTCTGCCTCAACCACTTCCAGCAAACTATTGGTGCGCGCGAGTATTGCCCAATCTTGGTCGGCAGATTTCTTTATCGCCTCAACAACAAGGCTGGCTTCGTCGCTTCTGTCTGCGGCGCGATGTGTCTTGACGATGCCGCTTGCGTCGCGGGCGGCTTCGATGGCTTTGTTGGCTCGGTTCGGGTTGTTGGCAATCAAACGGGCTGCGTGAGCCAAGATATTAGGTGCGCAGCGGTAATTGATTGGCAGCGTGATTTCCTGGGCAACCAGCGTTTGCGAAACGCGGAGCATCCCCGCGTAGCCCAGCGCATTCCGAAACGAGTATAGGCTTTGATCGTCGTCGCCAACAATCGTGACCTCAATGCCAGCCATGCCATGTTCAATCACCCATTGCGCCTGCACCTCGTCCGCATCCTGAAACTCATCAGCCAGCAACCAGCGCACGGCAAGCGGCTTAATGCTCTCGTCTCGAAACCCATTAATGACAGTCAGCAAAATATCGGCGAAATCCATCCCGTGTTCTGTGGCAAGTCGATGCTGGTAGGCATTGAACACATCCTCGATGCCGGGATCGCTGAATATGGTCTGCCCCAACCTTGATTTGGCGCGATCAATGGCGGAAAGCACCTTGTCAAAAGGTACATCACATTTGTATTGTGAGTAACACCGCCTAAGCAAACCCATGCGCTCACCGTCCGATAGCAGCTTCATGCCTGACAGGTGTGACAACCGTCGAATCTGTGACAGCGCGACCGAATGAAATGTCCCGACCGCCAGACGCTTTGCTTCCCGCTCACCGCATAAGTGCAGAATTCGCGACTTCAGTTCAGCGGCGGCATCGCGTGTGAACGTAACGGCGCACAGCCGCCCGGTTTTGTTTTCACTGAGCAACCGGGCTGCTCGCATGGATAGTACGCGTGTTTCTGATAACAAGGAAAAATGTCTGGGCGACATGGAATATGCCCGGCTACGGAATTGCTATCAAAAATTCTGACACAGGGAGTGCGGGAGATACCGTCCATCCCCGACAAACCTGAGGGAAAGCGTGGCAAAATATCCAAGTCGGATACGCACAATTTACTGGAGCGACTGCAAAAACATGAAACCTCTGTCTTGCTCTTCGCCAAAGACCCGCTGGTGCCGTTTACTAACAATCGCGGGGAGCGTGATTTGAGAATGAGCAAGGTCAAGCAAAAAGTTTCCGGCTGCTTCCGCTCCGAGATATATGCTCATACCTTTTGCCGCATCACCAGCTACCTGCAAACCATGGCTTATAAAGGCTGGAACCCCATGATCGCCATCCAAATGGCTTTGGCAGGGGAAATTGGGGGCGAGTAGTTACTGTTTAATCTCACTGATCGGTTAGTGACAACCTTTCGTTTTGTCAACTTCAAGGCCGCCAATCTCGCATTCTTCCTTGTAATTGATAAATGCCATTTTAAGTCGATCTACCCACCCACTCCCAAGATTTGCGCCAGTCAATGCCAATTGATCTGCAATCTGCTCGGCAGTGACTTGTACCAAATCATACTGAATTTCGATTTTATTACCGTCTATGCATACTTCGTGTACGCCCATCATGCTAAGCAATCCAAGCCTGACTTGTTCACCCTGTATCGTATCAAGGGGGGCTGATAACACAAAACTGCGCCGCTTGATGACCTGTTCACCTAGCTGCGCTACAGCCCTATGTCCTGGCCGTCCTACATACAAATAAGGATTTTCTAAAAATCTTTCCTTGCATTGTTCTGAACAAAAGGCACGGGCGATGCCTTCATATTTGAGAGCAAATGATGTCGCAGGAACCATCATATGACAAACCGGATCTTCGACTATTTCGTTCATGATAACTCCTGTTCAGTGAAAATTTTTGCGGTGACGCTGTACCTCAAACCTTCATCAATGCGTGCGATGCCAGGCCAGATGTTCATACACGCCGGACCAGTATGCACCGATACCGAAACCGAACGCAATTTCCTCGATTGGAAAAGCGCCCAGCATCACGCCGCTGAGTGCCGGAAGATTCCACACCCGCTGGATGTAGCCGGGTGCCAGAATTTCCAGCGCGGCCAGAAAGAACAGGTAAAAAACCGCAAACAGTACACCACCGGTCAGCGTTTTTCTGGCCAGATCGGGGCGGCACAGCACGCAGGACAAGGCACCGACCAGCAAAGCCGCGATGCCCGGATAGATGGGATTCCAGGGCAGAAAATACAAAGCGACGAACGCCACAAAAGGCGTGCCCAATGCTACGCGATGGAAGCGATGACGCGGGCTATTGCGTTCGTCATGGCTCATCGGTGTCAGGTGTTTTCGGGTCAGTGCGTTGTACAGCACCGCCCCTACTCCGCCGATGCCAAAGCAAAAAATCAGGCTCTCGATGTCAAAGCCGGTGCGCTGTGCCAGATCGAACAGGCTGGGCGGATTCCAGTATTCCGGTACAAATACCGGTTCGGTCAGACCGAACAACGCGGTGAGACTGCTACTCCACACCATCAACCGGCGCTGTTCGGGCACGGCTGCGTACAACACCACCCAGGGAATCAGGAAGGCCAGCGCCCAGATCAACCAGATATATTGATCGCCGTCCGGCATCATTTTCTGCTCCCTTGTGTGAGCCCAGTCAGTTGCGGAATGAATCCCGGCGTATGCGATGCATATTCGCGCCACTGTGCACCAAAACGTTCCGCAGCTTCCCGCTCCTCGGCACGTGCAAGTCTCACATAGACGATCAGCAGCACGGGGAACATCAGCACGGTAATCAGCGTCGGCCATTGCAGAAGAAAACCGAACATCACCAGCAAGAAGGCGACATATTGCGGATGGCGGATGCGTGCATAAGGCCCGCTGCTCGCCAGTTCATTGTGCTGCACTGCCCGGTAGAGCACAGGCCATGAAGCTGACAGCAACCAGAATCCGCCGCCGATAAACAGAATACTGAGCATATGAAACGGCCCGAAATGCGGATTACCGCGCCAGCCGAACATCATTTCCAGCAAATGTCCCGAATCATGCGCCAGCCAGTTCACGCCGGGAAATTTGTCGGTCAGCCAGCCGGACAGGAAATAGATGGTCAGCGGAAAGCCGTACATCTCTGTGAACAACGCCACGATGAATCCCGAATACAGACCGAGTGTGCGCCAATCGCGCCGCGACTGCGGCTTGAAGAAGCTGAAGGCAAAAAAGATAAAAAACGCCGAATTGAGGATAACCATAGGCCACAGGCCATAGTCATTTTCTGTGGGGTTCATTTTTCACTCCTTTCGTCGTGTCCATCGTGTCCGCCATGCCCATGATGCATGAATAGATGCATCAGCGGACAGGCGAGCAGCAACAGAAATGGCAACGCGCCGAGCAGATGTGCACGGTGTTCGCTGAACAAGAAGAAGGCAGCGATCGCCAGAAACACCAGAAATATCCAATTGTAACCCCGTGGGAGACAACTGTGCCCGGCGGGCTTGTCATGTTCCATCACGCTCTCCTTTTTAAAAAAATTCACGTCATCAACAGGCTTACATCTTCACACGGTTCAACCTGAGCGCGTTCAGGATTACCGACACCGAGCTAAAACTCATTGCAGCCGCCGCGATGATGGGCGAGAGCAGCAGGCCGAAGAACGGGTACAGCACGCCCGCCGCGATCGGGATGCCGATGATGTTGTAGATGAAGGCGAAAAACAGGTTCTGGCGGATATTTTTCATGGTCGCGCGCGACAGGCGCACGGCACGCACGATGCCGGTCAGGTCACCTTTTATTAACGTGATGCCAGCACTCTCCATCGCCACATCGGTGCCGGTTCCCATCGCGATACCCACTTGCGCCTGCGCCAGTGCCGGTGCGTCGTTGATGCCATCGCCTGCCATCGCCACGATGCGCCCCTGCGCTTGCAGTTCCTTGACGATGCTGGCCTTCTGTTCGGGCAACACTTCCGCTTCGATGCGGTCTATGCCCAGCTTGCTGGCCACCGCCTGCGCGGTGATCAGATTGTCGCCGGTCAGCATGATGACTTGTATGCCTTCCTCATGCAGGGCGCGTATCGCCTCTGGCGTGGAAGCCTTGACCGGATCGGCTACGCCTATCAGCCCGGCAGCCTTGCCGTCTATTGCCAGCAACATCACGGTCTGACCGTCGCCGCGCAGGACTTCGGCACGTGCAGGCAGGTCATCCGCCGGGATATTCAATTCCTCGAACAACTTCAGGTTACCCAGTGTGACCACCCTGCCCTCTACCGTTCCCGTCACGCCTTTGCCGGTGATGGAGCGGAACGCCTCGACTGAGGTGAGCACCAGTCCCTTTTCCTGCGCGCCGTTGACGATGGCCGCCGCCAGCGGATGTTCGCTGGCACGCTCCAGACTGGCGCCGAGTTGCAGCACCTCGTCCGCCTCGAATCCGGCTGAAGGCGTGACCGAGGTCAGTTTGGGCTTGCCTTCGGTCAGCGTGCCGGTCTTGTCCACCACCAGCGTATTGACCTTTTCCATGGTTTCCAGCGCCTCGGCGTTCTTGATCAGCACGCCCGCCATCGCCCCGCGACCCGTTCCGACCATGATGGACATCGGCGTGGCCAGACCCAGCTCGCACGGACAGGCGATGATCAGCACCGCCACGGCGTTGATGATGGCGTGCGCCAGACGCGGCTCCGGCCCGAAGAGGAGCCATACTGCCAAAGTGAGTAGCGCGACCCCCACCACCACTGGCACGAAATAACCGGCGGTGACATCGGCCAGGCGCTGGATCGGCGCGCGCGAACGTTGCGCCTCGCTCACCATATGCACGATCTGCGCCAGCAGCGTGTCTGCGCCGACCCGTTCGGCGCGCATCAGCAGACTGCCCGTGCCGTTCACCGTCGCGCCGATCAGATGCGCATCGGTGGTTTTTTCTACCGGAATGGATTCGCCGGTGACCATGGACTCATCCAGCGAACTCGTGCCTTCTAGCACCACGCCGTCTACCGGCACCTTCTCGCCGGGACGCACGCGCAGCACATCCCCCGCTTGTACCTGTGCTAAAGGGATGTCTTCCTCACTTCCGTTAGCGCGCACGATGCGTGCGGACTTGGGCACTAGACCCAATAGCAATTTGATTGCCGCACTGGTCTGGCTGCGCGCGCGCAATTCCATCACCTGTCCCAGCAGCACCAGCGCCATGATCACCGCCGCCGCCTCGAAATACACCGCGACCGTGCCGCCTTCGCTGCGCATGATGGCCGGAAAGATGCCCGGTAACAGCAGCGCCACCACGCTGTAGACCCACGCCACGCCCACGCCCAAGGCGATCAGCGTGAACATGTTCAGACTGCGATTGACCAATGACGCCCAGCCGCGCTGAAAGATCGGCCAGCCGCCCCACAGCACCACGGGGGTGGCCAGAAAAAATTCCAACCATTGCACCACGGGCATGGACAGCGGCATGAACTGCGGTAACAGGTCGGCCAGCATCGCCAGCACAAACACCGGTAAGGCCAGCGCCGCGCTGAACCAGAAGCGGCGCGTCATATTATTCAGTTCGGTAGTGTCTTCGACCGGGCCGTTGCGCGGTTCCAGCGCCATGCCACACTTCGGGCAACTGCCGGGTTTGTCGCTCACCACTTCGGGATGCATCGGACAGGTGTACTCGGTCGCCCCAGACGGAGGCAAGGCAGGATTCACCAGCTCCAGCGCCATACCGCACTTGGGACAGGAGCCGGGTTTGTCCTGACGCACCTCGGGGTGCATCGGGCAAGTGTAGCAGCCCGTTGACGGACTGTGTGAGCTTGTCGGGCTGACCGAGCTGAGTCTGCTTTCGGGAGCGGCAACGGGCTTGAGGTAGGTAGCCGGATCCGCTTGAAATTTTTCCAGACACTGCTGAGAACAGAAATGATAGTCCTGTCCGGCATGTTCCAGATGATTTGGGCTATCCTCCGCAACCTGCATGCCGCAGACTGGATCTTTAATGGCAGTCATAGTCTATTCCTTTCATGTTATTGGATTTTGAAGATGGAATCGTTGCCAATAGACACTTGGCTTCCACCATCTCGCGCAGCGTCGTTTCTTCCGCCAGAAATGCCTCTACGGCCAGCGGGTCGAACTGCGTGCCGCTCATTTTGATGATTTCCGCCTTGGCCTGATCGAACGACAAGGCACGGCGATAGGAACGGTCGGACGTCATCGCATCCAGCGTGTCTATCAATGCAAACAAGCGCGTGCCCAATGTCAGCTGTTCGCCCTTGAGTCCGCGCGGATAACCTGTGCCGTCGTAGCGTTCCTCATGGCTCATGATAATCTCGGCGGCCTGTTCCATGCCCGGAATCTGCGACACGATGCGGTAGCCCTTTTCCGGATGGGTGCGCATTTCCGCCCATTCCGCTTCATTGAGCGCGCCCTGTTTCAACAGAATGGCATCGGCCACGCCGATCTTGCCGACATCGTGCAACAGCGCACCCCAGTAAATCTGCTTGAGTTGGTGCGGATCGTCGGTAAAGCGACGCGCCAGCACCTGAGTGTGACAGGCGACCCGCTTGGAGTGCGAACCTGTTTCGTGCTCGCGTATATCCAGCGCCTCGGCCAGTGCTTCGGCAAAGGCGGCGTCGGCTTGCTCTATAACTTTGCTTTCTTCGGCGTTCATTATGCCCTTTCCGATTTCAAGTTAAACTCAACCCTGACGATACTCTTCAGGTTGTTCGAGGCACGAAACGCGGCAAATGCGCCCAAACACAGCAAACCGGCTGTTATCCAGAATGGAATCGCGATATGCACGGCGAACAACCAGCCAGCAGCGGATGACCCCACGGCATAGCCCAGACTACCAGCGGCAGTCTGTTTGCCGAGTGCAGCTCCGGAAGCCGAACCGGCCGCGAGAGATATCAGATAAGTAAGCGCCGTAATCAGCAAGCCGGAAGCTGCGGCAATCAACCCTATGCCCATCATCATCATTGGCAAACTTGTCGCGTAAGGCAACAACGCTATCCCAACCGCCATTACCATCAGGGCTGGTGCCAATAAGTTGCTGCCTACCCGCTGAATCAGCGGTGTGAGCAGAAATACCTGCACCAGAATCATGACCAGGCTGCATTCGATAAACATCCAGCCGATTTCGCGCGGTTGCAGGCTCAAGACCTGTTGCCCGAGCAAAGCCATTCCCACTTCATAACTACCCAATCCAAGCATGACCAACAGCGACAATACCAACAACAAGCTCTGCGCGTTCCGCTGCGACTCCTTTTTGATACCCAGACGCGATGCACTATCTGGCAGAAAACGATAGGCCGCCAGCCAGACCAGGCCGCTTAACCCGGCGGCGACGTAGAACGGCAACATCAACGCCACAGTTGTCGAGACCATCGTGACCGATGCCAACAATCCGCTCAACATAGAACCGAACATAAAACCCAGCGCACTGGTCGCACTCAACCATGCGAACGCCTGTGAACGCGTGCGCGATGTACTCATCTCCCCTACCAATGCCAACACCACCGGCAGCACTGCCACCGCGAATACACCGGCAAGCGCCCGTGCGCTGTAAATCAGCACTAAATCTGGCGCTAGGGCAAACAACACCATCGCAACACTAAAGCCTGCAAGGCCGATTAAAATGACCGTCCTTCTGCCAATGCGGTCAGAAATGTATCCCCACAGCGGGGCGAACAAAAATAATGCCAGCATATACACCCCGGTTAACATTCCGGTGTGCCAGGAAATTCTGGCTCGCTCCGCCACGCCGATTGCATCGGCCAAGACGAACGGCAAAACCGGCAACACCACCCCGTAGCCCAGCGACACCACAAACACCGCCGCGAGCGGTAGAGCCAGACGCTTCATGTCCGCCCCGCCAGAATTCCCGGCGGCCTTGGTGTGTCCGCCGACTGACGTTGCGTATTGATGTGAGCCAACCATTGAAACAACAGTTCGTACATAATTTCCCTTGAATAAAACATGCTCTTTTCCATCAGCTACCAATAACTTTCCAGCGTTACGTGACCAGGATCGTTGCGCCGGTTTTTCTTCAAACCGCGCACCAGCAATGCTTCGCCTGTGTCGCGCAACATGTCCGGATTGCCGCATAGCATGACCTGTGAATTTTGCGTTGTAAGCGCAACACCAGCCCTGACTTCAAGCCGACTATCTGCAATCGCTTCCGGGATGCGCGCCTACAACGCAAAGTCCATCGCTTCGCGGCTGACAAAAGGTACGAAACAGAACTGTTCGCCATGTTGTTGAGCGAAATTGCGGATGGTTTCACTGTAAGCCAGCTCCTCTGCATAGTGCACTGCGTGTACTTACACGCGTCGACCAGATTTTTCCAGCGAGATGGCAGCAGAGAGCCCGCAGGCCCCCGCGTCGCCTATCTAGATTAGATCAGTCTGTATTACTCCGTCATCTACAGCTCTCTCTACTCTAGTCATTTATGACTGCCGCAGCACGAGTGGTCAGCCGTGGCTGCACCG
The DNA here is from genome assembly GCA_028707275.1 of Gallionella sp. Taxonomy (GTDB): domain Bacteria; phylum Pseudomonadota; class Gammaproteobacteria; order Burkholderiales; family Gallionellaceae; genus Gallionella. The sequence continues at coordinate 33,584 of JAQTUP010000001.1, forward strand.
CTCGTGTACTTCTCGGGGTTGGCGACAAACGCCTTGTGGCAGATATCCGAGCAAAAGTAGTACACCTGCCCGCCATATTCTGCTTTGCCCGCTGCCTTCTCAGATTCCACGTTCATCTTGCATACTGGATCGGTTGCCATTTCTATTCTCCTTATCATCATCGTTGCCACAAACTTTTACAAACGCCGAATCCAGAGGCAACACATCTGGAATCGGCTCAAACGCTTAAGCTGTTAACGGTGGCACGGCATTTACCCCGGCTCTATGCGGCTGCAACTAACCGTTATCCCAGCGCCGCTTGAGAAGGTTATAGATCGGCACATACACCAGCCCGGCATACACGCCATACAGAAAACTCTCGACCAGCCCCAGTAGAAAACCCCACCAGGTAAGCCACTTGAACGCCGGCAGCAACTGTTCGAGAAGCGTGTGCATGTGCAGCGTCTCTGGTGTGGACAGACCATAGCTCACGCATGCGACGAACGTGACCGCGCACCACAAGCCCAATGTCCAGCAAACGAGTTTGATATTCAGCATGATTATTCCTTCTCAGTGATGACGATTTTGTGACCGGCCCTTGCCCGGCTGTTTCCCATCTGACGGACGTTGATCCCCGCCGCCATGCCCACCGTGACCACCATGGCCTCCGTGGCCGAACATGTGCATCCCGACAAACACCACGAACACTACAATCCACACCCAGTTTTGCACTATCCAGTCCATACCAATCTCCTCATTAACCGTTGCATCTATCTCTGCCAGCCACTAATTGAGCAGCACCCTTTTCACAACCTCATGCACCGTGTTGTAGCGAGTCTGCACTGCGCTGTTTCACCGAGGAGATGTGCAGATAAATGACTGCACTTAATATCGCAGCAAAGAAGCACCATACGGAGAAAAATGCCTCGGTGTAAAACCAGACCGCCACCATAAAAAGCACTAACGCCAGAACGCCGAACAACCTGATGAGCTTATGGCTCGAAAAGGAAGAAGTTGCACAGGTTGCCGCCAGATAGAGCACCATGACCGCAGCCTCATAAAAATGCGGGGAAACGTACACCATGTTCTTATCAATTTCTGACGTGACCGGATACTTGATAACCAGATAAAGCAGATACAAGCCGACCGTAACGCCGATGAGCTGGAATACCATCATCACCTTTTTTCGCCAGGCTACGGTTTCCACCAATCCAATAGCAAATGGCACATACATCGGCCATAGCACATGTGAGAACATCGTGAACGCATACGTCATAGTCACATTGAGCAACGGTGCTTCAAAGCGGAATGACAGCCAAAGCATGCCCTCGATGATTTGCTGAATCCCGAATATAAGCGGAATCATCGCAAACGGAATCTCTGCCCTGCGCGACACTTTTTTCAGCGTCAGCACACCGATTGCGGACAATGAGACTCCGGCTATGAAACTTGCGGTTGCGGAAAAACACATCGTGCCTGGTTCCTTTCATGCCGGGCGGAAAGCCCCGCGCGCTATCGGGGAGTATGCCTGAACCGGGTAAATTCGCACGCGAATTAACACTTTAGCAGCCATGATGATGTGATTTGTGTGGTTGCTGCTCAGCTTGCTCCGCACCAGCATATTGCGCTGGATCAGCCTCGAAGATAGTCCGATTTTCTGCCGAGCCAAAGTAATAGGTTTTTCCGTGATACACGGAGGTCAAGGCAGTCGCACTGTCCAGCGTGGCCTTATTAACCGGGTCAATTGCGGTGCCGACAGATTTGTTTTCTTCCGCATGAGATGGCATCTGGCTGCCATGATCGCCATGACTTTCATGACCTTTCATTCCGCCCCCCATGCCGCATCCGCCACGACGCATCATGTAAAAGAACCCGACGGCAAGTAATATCCATAACCAGTTTTGTGTAAGCCATTGCATGATAAATCTCCTTATTTCAGATGTTATGTTGCGTTGAAGACATCATAGTTTCAGCGTGCTGTTGATAAAGATCATTCCGCATGAAACGAGAACGTCGTTTGACCACGCCCCGTATGCATTTCAGAGCCATCCCACAAACAGATATGGATAGATTCCTCAAAATCCCGGAACAGACGATTCAATAGCCATTCACACCAGTTCAATACCGGGCATGACAGGCGGTAAAACTATTTCTGTAGAGGTTGTCATTTCACTGATTTCCTTTTTCCAATAGCTTGGAGAAACGCTAATCCAGTAGCCCGGGTTGGCGAACTGCGACCAACCCGGGCTGCCTATGCTCAATTGTGGCTACAACTTGCCCTCAGCCAACAACTGATCTACTTCTGCTTCTGCGGCCAGCCAGTTGTCAACATCACAGCAGTGGCCGGATTGGTTTTTCTCGGCGATGTGATAGGCAGCAACCTCAATGCAGTGATGTCGTTGCTCTTCGTTCAACCCGCTTTCGTTCCCGGATTTGCTGCATTGTGCTTCGGTATCGTGTTCGGCTTTGTCGCACTTTGCTTCGGTACTTTTACTCATGGTTTTCCCCTTGTATCACGCTGCATTTGCTTGAATGAAGGCATGTCACTTCCACCTTCCCTGATACTGCCGTTGCTACACCTGCCTGCTACACCTGCCTGCTGCGTGCACGTTAAACCCGCGTGCAGCACACAGGTCAATCTTCCACAGCAAACTTTTCGATCAGGTGGCAAATGGCATTTCCATCCGGCATTCCGTCCGGCATATGCGCCCATTGCGCTACCGCCTGTTCCATGCGTGCCTGCAATTTCTGCAAATCCTGTAGCTTGAGGCGATTCTCCTGAAGGCGCTGCTGCATGATCTGTCGCACCTGCGGACAAGGCGAGTGGCCACAATTGCTCTTCAGCAGAATATCGCTGACATCCGCCAAGCTGAATCCCAGTAGTCGCGCCTTGCGGATGAACAATAAACGGGCTATGTCACTCTGGCTGTAACACTTATAGCCGTTGCTTGTGTTGCGGGTGGGCGCAAGCAAACCTGTGCGCGTGTAGTGCCGCACGGTATCGGCGGTCACCCCGGCGCGCCTGGCAAGTTCTGAGACATTCATATGCTTCTCCTTGTTAAACAACCATGGGCAAACGTTTGAATCAGTACGGCCATCATGATCTGCAACTCCTGTTTACAATGTTGATCTGGCAAGATTGCGCTACAATTTCGAATCGGGATGAGGTATCGAAACCCACTCGCCTTTCAACAAGCGCAAGGCGAACGGGATTCAAACTTCATCTGGCCGTATATACAGTTATTTACTTGATCCCCTCAAAATATCGGCTGATATTCTCGATTACGAAAGCGGATATTCACAAAATTCAGCAACTTAATTTCCACCTTTGCGAGAAAGATGATTTTTTGAGGGTTCTGACGTTTCAGTTCTTCTCTTTCATATGATCGTGCCGATTTTTTGGTATTTCCTTGTGCATATCCGGCTTCGACTCGGACATAGGCATACCGGTTTTCTCTTCCATATGGTTGTGTCTCTTTAATGTTTTTTTCACCTCACCCTTTTCAGTTTTAACTGCCTCAGTTTTTTCCGTTACGGCGTTGGTATCGTGTTCATCTAAGGCAAATGCTGTTGTAGAAAAAACAGCAATAAACATGGTCACAAATAATATAGGTATAAATTTCATTTCAATCTCCTAACAACTTAATGAATTGATGGTTATAGGTATTTCAAAAATTTGCTACAAAATGATTTTAAAATTCAAATGGCAAATTCACCTCTCATTCTCACTGCTTCAAAACAACTCAAATTTAGTACATGGATACAATTTAGCTGGAGTGGTAATTACCAATCAATCTAGTGTTGATCCAGATCGTGTATTTGTCTGTCGTTCTGCTTTTCCTTTGCAGTCGCAGGTTTTGTCATGGGCATGCCAGCCTTTTCTTTCATGCTGTTTTGCGTATCCATATCGTGCATCTGCTTATCCATGCCTGACGCAGGCTTCATCTCGGGCATGCCAGCCTTTTGTTTCATGCCGTTATGTTTGTCCAGATCATGCATCTGGTTATCGCCGGACATATCTATACCATCCCCGTGTTTCTTCATGCCTTCTGCCTTTTGTGGATGCATGTCTTTACCGTGCATCATTTTCATGTGCTCGTGCATGTCCATATTCTTCATGGAATCATTCCCGGCGTCTGTTGCGGCCTTCTGTTCTTTAACAACGGCAGATTTTTCGGCCTTGGCATCAGGATGATGTTCTTCGTTGGCGAATACGGCGGAAGCAGCGAACGCGCTCAGTGTGACAACAAGCAAAGTGGTCTTCAGTTTCATGTGATTCTCCTAACAGTTTGATTAAATTAAATTTACCGTAACAAATTAATGCAAATCAGAATTTCCTCCTTTCCAGTTGTTGTCACCGTTTAATCTGCATGTCCATCTTTCACGGGTAGCACTTCTGACGAAGCTAGCTGTCCATAATTGCAGCGCATCTCCCAACGTCGTTGCAGAACCGTTCTGCAAAAGTTGTGGCGACACGCATCAGACCTCCCCGTCGTTGCCGTGCTCAATAATTGACAACTGCATTAATCCCCGTGCGAATTTTTCATGGCTTTACTTTTCAATTGTTTTTCGCGCCATCCAACGAAACCGGATGTTTATCGCTGTTAGGAGTACCTGCATTATTCGGATGCTTACCGTTCGCGACAGCCTCCGAACCATGGACATGGTGACTATGAGCGTCTTCATGAAGCGGAACATCATCCGGCAATGGAAGCTTGCCATGCTCTTCACCGTGAATATGGTGATGTTCTTCGGGTTCAGGCAGGGACATCACGCCCAGGCCATGCCGGTAAACCACTTCGCCGCCGCGCCATGCAGCGCTGATCACCAGTGACCACGCCGCGAGCAACAGGATCAGAAACACATAAGACGGCGGGTTAATAGTTTTCCGTGAGCGCATTGCCCAAACGGCCAGCAATACCAGTGCGGCAACCGCAGCCAGCGCCCAGTTGCGATGGTTAGTCATAGCCAGATGACCGAGATCGTCATGGACGACACTGTTGTAGGCAAACCAGCCGAACACCGCCGCGATACAGGCAAAAACAGCCGCCGCCCACAGCATCCAGCGTCCGAATATCGCACACTGATTCGCCCAAGGCTTAGTCCTGAACAAACTGCCGAGTGCCACCAAAAATACTGCCGCTGTCGCAAAGGCAATCGGAAAGTGGATGAACAGCGGATGCCAATTCGGAATAATCTCAATCATGTGGCTCACTCATTTTCTCGTAACACAGGCATTTAACTTTGGACTCGCCGCCCATACCCTAAAGCGCATCCGGCATCATTTCGCTACGACTGCGAATACGATATAGATGACTGACCGGCAGCACCGCAACAATGCCGTCTCCGGCAGCGCCGGAATGGGCCGCATCCATGATGGCTTGCACGATGCGCTCGACCGTTTTCGTGTCCGTGAAGATTTCGATCCGGGCGTGGCGGGTCATCCTGTCCTGACTGAAGTAGTCGGCATATTCACCGTAACCCATGACATGCGCCACGGTGATGCCGGGTACGCCCAGTTCCCACAAGCGCTGCTCGACTTTCTCCAGCGCTGCGCAACTAACGATTGCATTCACCTTGCAATACTCGATATTCTTTTCCATCATCAACCTCTCTTCAGGAATAAATAAATCATTATTTTCAGACACATGCGCTATCTCTCCGCATGAACAACGCTAATGGCCTCATGTTGAACCTTTCTGCGTTTCTCCTGCAACAACAGCACCCAGCCATAAATCACCGGCAAGACGAATAAGGACAACAGTGTCGAAGTCACCATGCCGCCTATCATCGGTGCGGCGATGCGCTGCATGACTTCCGAGCCGGTGCCGCGGCCCCACATGATGGGAATCAGACCGGCGATCACGGCAGTCGCGGTCATCGCAATCGGTCGCACGCGCTGAGTGGTACCTGTTGATACGGCCTCCATAATCTGCTCGGCGCTCAACACCCCGTTGCTTTCGGCGCGCCGCTTGGCGATGGCCTGATCAATAAAGGTCATCACCAGCACGCCGATTTCGGCCGATACTCCTGCCAGCGCGATGAAGCCGACCGCTACCGCCACCGACATGTTGTAGCCCAGCAGCCAGACCAGCCAGAAGCCGCCCACCAGCGCGAACGGGATGGACAGCATCACCACGGCAGGCGCGGTCAGGTTGCGGAAGTTGAAATACAGCAGCAGGAAGATGGTCAACAATGTTAAAGGAATGACCACTTTCATGCGCGCGGCGGCACGTTCCATATACTCGAACTGCCCCGACCAGACCAGCGAATAGCCGGGCGGAATCTTGACCGTGTTTTCAACCTGCTTTTTCGCCGCAACCACATAGCCGCCGATGTCGCTGGTCTTGATGTCCACATAGATCCAGGCGTTCGGCGTGGCGTTCTCGGTTTTCACCGCAGGCGGGCCGCGCCTGAGTTTCAGATCGGCCACCAGCGACAGCGGAATCTGCGCGCCAGACGGTGTCGGAATCAGCACGCGTTTCAACGATTCCATGTTGTCGCGCAGCTCACGCGGATAGCGCAGATTGACCGGATAACGCTCCAGCCCCTCAACGGTTTCGGTCACGTTCATGCCGCCGATGGCCGATTGCACCACGTCCTGCACATCGCCCACCGTCAAGCCGTAACGCGCCGCTTCTTCGCGCTTGATGTCGAAGTCCATGTAATAGCCGCCCGCCGCCTTGTCAGCAAAGGCCGATAAGGTGTCAGGCATGGTTTTCAAGGATTTCTCGATGTCGCCCGCGACTTTTTCCAGCACGTACAGATCGGGCCCCGAGACCTTGATGCCGATCGGCGTCTTGATGCCGGTGGACAGCATGTCGATGCGCGTCTTGATCGGGAACGTCCAGGCGTTGGCCACGCCAGGGAAGTGGATCGCCTTGTCCATCTCGCTCATCAGTTCCTTGGTGGTCTTGTCGGGATTCGGCCATTCGGATCTGGATTTCAGCCGTATGGTCGTTTCCATCATGGACAAGGGTGCAGGATCGGTGGCCGTTTGAGCACGACCGATCTTGCCGAACACATGATGAACTTCAGGGAAGGTCTTGAGTATCTTGTCGGTTTGTTGCAGCAACTCCTTCGCCTTGGTGATGGAAATGCCGGGATAAGTAGTCGGCATGTACAGCACGTCACCTTCATCCAGTGGCGGCATGAATTCCGAGCCGGTATTCATCACCGGTATAGCCGTCACCGCCAGCAGCAGCAAGGCCAGCAGGATGGTCACGCTGCGCCAGCGTATCGCGAGACCGAGCAACGGCGCATGCAGGCGTTTCAGCCAGACATTGAGCCAGTTGTGTTCTTCGCTGGGTATCTTGCCGCGTATCAGCAAGCCCATCAGCACCGGCACCAGCGTGATGGCCAGTATCGCCGCCCCCGCCATCGCATAGGTCTTGGTGAACGCCAGCGGCGAGAACAGCCTCCCCTCCTGCGCCTGCAGGGTGAACACCGGCAGGAAGGAGACGGTGATGATGACTAATGAGAAGAACAGCGCGGGCCCGACCTCTTTGGAGGCGCGCGCGATGGCTTCCCATCTGGCCGTCAGGTTGTTGCTCTCGTCTTTGCTCAAGTGTTCGAGATGCTTGTGGGCGTTCTCTATCATCACGATCGCGCCGTCTATCATCGCGCCGATGGCAATCGCAATGCCGCCCAGCGACATGATATTGGCGGACAAGCCCTGCCAGCGCATGATCATGAAGGCAATGAGTATCCCGATCGGCAGACTGATGATGGCGACCAGCGCGCTGCGCGCATGCATCAGAAAGATCAGGCAGATCAGTGCGACCACGATGGATTCCTCGATCAGCTTGTGTTTGAGGTTATCCACGGCACGCTCAATCAGATCACCCCTGTCATAGACTGGCACGATCTCCACGCCGTCCGGCAAGCCTTTCTTGAGACTTTCCAGTTTTTCGCGTACCCGTTCGATCGTGGCCAGCGCATTTTCACCATAACGCATGATGACGATACCGCCCGCCACTTCGCCCCGACCATTCAGTTCCGCCAGACCGCGACGAATCTCGGGGCCGAGGTGAATGTTGGCCAGTTGTTTGAGATAGATCGGCGTGCCGCTCGCATCCACACCGACCGGAATCACTTCCAGGTCGTGTATGCCTTTGAGATAGCCCGCTGCGCGCACCATGTATTCGGTCTCGCCCATTTCCACCAGACGTCCGCCGACATCGTTGTTGCTGCGCTTGATCGCCTGTTTCACTTTGGCGAGTGGAATGTTGTAGGCGAGCAAGGCGTCCGGTTTGACTTCGATCTGATACTGCTTGACGTAGCCGCCGATAGAGGCGACTTCAGATACGCCCTCCACGGTCTGCAAGGGATAACGCAAATACCAGTCCTGTATCGAGCGCAGTTTGGATAAATCATTCTTGCCGGTCTTGTCCACCAGCGCATATTCATACACCCAGCCCACCCCGGTCGCATCCGGCCCCAGTTTCGGCGAGACGCTGTCGGGCAGACGGTCGGCGGCATAGTTCAGGTATTCGAGCACGCGGGTGCGCGCCCAGTACATGTCCGTGCCATCCTTGAAGATCACATACACCATCGAGAAGCCGAAGAAGGAATAGCCGCGCACCACCTTGGTGTTGGGTACGGACAGCATCGCCGTGGTGAGTGGATAAGTCACCTGATCTTCCACCACCTGCGGCGCCTGCCCCGGAAAGCCGGTGAAGATGATGACCTGCACGTCGGACAGATCGGGAATCGCATCCAGCGGGGTGGAACGCATCGCCTGATAACCGGCGAAAGTGATCAGCAGCATCGCGATCAGCACCATGAAACGGTTGCGTATGGACGCATCTATCAACGCACGTATCATTGCTGCGCTCCCCCGTTCATGCTTTTCATGTCGCCCATGCCTTCCATACCGGGCATCTCCATGTGCTCATGGCCGGACAGCGCCTTCTTAGGCATATCCATCCCCGGCATCTTCTCCGGTGCTGGCATGACAGGCTCGGGCTGCATGGCCGGTTCAGGTGTGGCGGCGAGTTTCGACTTGCCCGCTTCCATCATCTTCGCGGTCGCTTCTTTCAGTTTCGATTCCGAATCAATCAGGAACTGGCTGGAGGTCACCACCACTTCGCCCTCGTTCAGGCCGCTGACGATCTGGGTTTGCCCGTTGGTCGCCACGCCGACCACGACTTTACGCGGCTCGAACTGGCCGGGTGCACGCTGCACGAACACCTGTTCCTGCGTACCGGTGCGCACGATGGCCTCGGAAGGCACGACCAGCGTAGCGATCTGCTTGTCGGAAGCGATATTTACGTTGGCGAACATCTCCGGCTTCAACTCTAGTTTTGCGTTATCGAGTTCGATACGCACTTTGATGGTGCGCGTTTTGGCTTCCATGTAGGGATAGATGTAAGCCACCTTGCCGGTAAAAGTGCGCCCCGGAATCGCCGCCACCTGTATGTTTGCCGTGTCGCCCTTGCGCACCCAGGGCATATCATCCTCGTAAATATCCACGATCACCCATACCCTGGAAAGATCCGTGATCATGTAAAGCTCGGTCGCAGGGGTGATACGTTCGCCCTCACGCGCGCCGATATTCATCACCACGCCGTCGAACGGCGAATGGATGTGTATGCCCTTCATGATCTTGTGCGTCTTGTTGAGCTGCGCGATCTGATGCTCGGGCACATCCAGCAGTTGCAAGCGCTGTTTGGCAGAACGCAGCAGGCTGACTGCACCTGCGCGCACATCGGCAAACGGGCTGTTGCGCAGTTCGGCTACGCTATCCAGCGCCAACAGATATTCTTCCTGCGTGGCGACCAGTTGCGGCGAATAGATGGACAGCAACATGCTGCCCTGTTTGATCTGCTCGCCGGTCTTGTCTATGAACAGTTTCTCGACCCAGCCATCGTATTTCGGATGCAGGCGCGCGACGCGCTGCTCGTCATAAGTGACCCGGCCTATGGTGCGGATGTCGCGCGACAATACCGCACGCGTAACCTTCGTGGTGCGTACGCCGATGTCCTGAACCACCGTAGCATCTATCTTGACCGTACCGGTCTGAGTTGCCCCGCCAGCCTCCGGATAAACAGGCACATAGTCCATGCCCATCTCATCCTGCGCCGGAACGGGTGAGGTGACCTCAGGGTTCATCGGATTGCGATAAAACAGCGGCTTACGCTCTGCGGGCGGGCTGCTTTCCTCAGCATAAACAGGCACATAGTCCATTCCCATCTCGTCCTTGGCCGGCTTCGGCGAAGTGATGGCCGGATTCATCGCATTTCGATAGAACAGCGGCTGCTTCTCCGCCATAGCGGAGGGTTTATTGTCGGCGGACTTGCCCGAGGCGATCCAGTAGCCCGCGCCACTACCGACCAGCAAGGCGATGAGCGCCGTTGCGATGATGGCATTCCTGGAATTGCTGGTTTTATTCGTGTTCATGGGTCATTTCCTTGTTCGATTTTTTAACGGCGTCATGCCCAGCCGAGGCGGGTATGGCTGTAGCGGGTATGTCAGTACCAGTGGCGGCCTCCAGCCTTGCCCAGGCCTGCCAGCCTGAACTCAGCGCTTTCCAGTATTGTGTTTCGTAGTTGTAGAGCGTGATCTGCGAGCGCACCAGGTTCAAAAAGTCCACCTTATTCACCTGATAGGCCGAGAGCATGGCGGCGGTGGTCTGCCTGGCCTGCGGGACGATGCCGGTCTTGAACAAGGATGCCTGTTCCTGTCCGGCACGGTAATCGGCCAGCGCCTGTTCGATCTCCGCCAGCACCTGCACGCGTCTTTCCTCGAAGGCAGATTCTTCGCGCATCACTTCCGCTTTGCGCTGCGACAACGCGCCGTCCTGCCGTGCGCCCGAGAAAATCGGCAGATTCATGCTGAACATCAGGCTGGACATATCTACTCTGGCGCTGCCGTTGGGATTGTTGCCGCTGCGGAATCCATACGCCGCGCCCAATTTAAAGTCCGGGTAATAGTCTTTCTCGGCCAGCGCCACACGAGTGCGCGCAGCCTCCAGATCGTTATGCTGCGCGAACAGTGCCGGACGCGCGTCCAGCGCGGCGGCGTGCAAGGCTGCAAGTTCCGGCGCGGCTGGCAGTTTTTCCCCGACCTGCTCCGGCAGCTTCACCTCATCCATCGCGGGACGGTCCAGCAAGGCTTTCAGCGATGCGGCCTGATTGCGGCGTGTGGCTTTCAGGCTGATTTCGATGTCCAGCAACTTGGACAACTCGACCTGCGCCAGCAGCACATCGGACTGCATGCCCTCACCCGTCTTGTATTTGGTCTCGGCGATTCTTATCAACTGGCGCAACAACACCTGATTGCGCTGCACGACTGACAGCGCGCGATCCAGATAGAACAGATTCCACCAGGTCGAACGCACATTTTTGACCAGCACCAGACGCATCTCGCCCACATCGAATTCCGCAGCGCGCGCGGCAAACTCCGCCGCCTGTTCGCGCAAATCCAGCTTGCCGGGGAACGGCAAGGTGAAACCGATGCCGACCTGCAACTGCGTCATGGCTTCCTGCGACAAGGAAAACGTATCGTTAGGCAAGTTGAGCGCATTCAGCGACAGCACAGGGTCAGGCAGCGTGCCCACTTGCGCCGGCACTTCGGCCATCGCCCTGGCGCGGGCGGTCATTTTGGCCAGACCGGGATTGCCTGCCAGCGCGATTTCCACCGCATGATCCAGCGTGAGCGGCTCATTGGGCGTTCCTGCCAGTGCCGTCAGCCCCGTCAGTGAAAACAGGCTCACCGCGATGCCCAACTGGAACGAAAATTTTGTGAATATTTTTAACATTGTTGTATGACTCCACCTTTCAGGCGCAGCCGGAACAGTTCCGACCGCAACGCGCGATTTATTTCAACGCAGTGATTTTACTGACGTAAAACTTCTTCGGTGCTTCCTTGACGATTTCAAAGGCCACCTTCTGACCAGGCTGGATGCCCTTCAGTATCGCGGCATCCTTGATGCTGAAATTCATCGTCATGCCCGGCCATCCCAGTGACTTGACCGGGCCGTGGGTCAGATTGATCTTGAGGTTTGCCAGATCAATGCTGTTCAGCACGCCCTCGGCCTTGTGACCTTTCATCGCTGTGGATGCATGCCCCATGTTTTGCATATCGGCATGATTCATGCCGGACATATCACCCGCCATTGCCGTAGCGGATGTCGCCAATAATACTACCAATACACTGCTGTAAATTACCTTCTTCATGCTATATCTCCTTGATTATTTGTGATGATTAAAAACGGTTGCCGTGCCGTCGGCTACGACCAGCAAGGTGTCGTATGACTCATTCTTGCCGCCTTCCATGCCGGGCGAACCTTGCACCATGCCGGGTACGGCCAGACCGGTTGCTTTGGGATGTTCTGCAAGCAGGCGTTTGATGTCAGACGCGGGCACATGTCCCTCGACCAGATACTGCCCGACCGTTGCGGTATGGCATGAGCCAAATTTTTCCGGCATGCCCAGTTTCTTGCGCGTTGCTGGCACATCGCTTACATCATGCAGCACGACCTTGAATCCTGCCTGCTCCAGATGTTTCGCCCATAATTTGCAGCAGCCGCACTGCGGGCTTTTATATACATCCACCACAGGCAGTACAGAAGCGAGCGGCATGGCGGGTTGCTGTGCGACTGCGAACGCAGTTGTGCCGAGCGCGATGCTCAACATCAGGCCGCGCAGCAGGTTGCGCTTTGAAAAAATGGAGGGTTTTGCTACTGCTTTGCTCGTTTGCATGTTTTTTCCTCGAAAAGTCTTGAATTGCAGACGCAATGCGCCTGCATAACGATTCGGGACGAGCTGGCTTGGGGCTTGGTTTTACGAAACCAACAGACGGACTCGTCCCGCGTTAGACGCGAGCGAGAGGTGGAGGCAGCAGAGGAATGCTGGAAACAGAGTTGAACGACAGCAAATAGGTAGTCAGCACAGAATCGGGCTGCTGCCGAGTCAGGCCGGATAAATCCGACACGGCCAAGTAGCCGCTGCAAGCCAGATGGCAGACGCCACAGGCAGTGCACTTTTTGTCATGATGATCATGTGTAGCAGCGTGCGCATCCGAAGAACCGACAAACTGCTGTTCGCAACTGTCACCATGCTGCATGTCTTGTTGCATGTCCGCTATGGCTTCATTCAATGCCTGTTCGGAATGCGATTGTCCGGCATGAAATTGCATGGACACCGAAGCCGCCAGCACACTGCCGCTGAAAAGCGGCAGCCAGAGGGCTAGCAGTACAGCAATAAATTTTCGGGCGAATTGATACATGTGTATAGAATTGCAAAAATATGCACTCGCGTCAAGTTAATCTTTCAAACTTATTTTTTATATAGCTACTGTTCGCAATTTACCCTTGTTTGTACGCCTGCTTACGAGCTCATTGCTGCCAGTCAAAATCGTAGTCATTGAGATTGGTATTACTGGCCGACTTGTTGTCGTAACGGGTAGCGTGTTTGCGATTGAGATCAGTGGCGGATTAGGTGGAAATAGGCAGCCCCCCTAAAAACCCGCCTCTATGATGAAATGGGAACCCAATCCATCCTCAATAGAACTGCTGATTTCCAAGCGGTTCTTGGCGCGCGTAATCCCCACGTAGAACAATCGCCGCTCTTCTTCTTCGGTGGAATCCGGGTGTGGCAAGTTGCCATCTTCCGCGCCAATAATCCACACACTGTCGAACTCCAGACCTTTACTGCCGTGCAAGGTGGATAGCACTACGCCGGTGGCGTTGGTACGATCTGTTGTTCTCGATAGCGTATTTAAGCGTTGCACCAACGATCCTTTAAGTTTGGCAATGATGCTGGCCAGTTTTTTCACCAGATTACCTCGATCTTGTTTGACGTGCTGCGCAAGCCAGTTGGCTGCGGCATAGATGGCAAGCGTCGTATTGCCATCCGCTATTTGCCTCCGCCATTCAGCGTATCCACGCCGCGCACTCTCAATGGTCTTTCTGGTACGCACATCGTTTTCGGGTGCGTGGATCAAGATTCTTTCCAGCATTTGTCCGCAACTTTTATTGTCGTGATGCAGATTGAGCAATTCCGACCTGACCCCGCAAACCGACAATGCATTGGCCATACCCGTCCATCCGTCCGACTGTACGCTTTTAAGCAATCCGACCAAGGCACTGCCCGTGACACCATCCCAAACAGATTTCCCACCTGAAAGCGTATAGTCAATGCCGCTTGCCAGTAGTTCTGCCTCAACCACTTCCAGCAAACTATTGGTGCGCGCGAGTATTGCCCAATCTTGGTCGGCAGATTTCTTTATCGCCTCAACAACAAGGCTAGCTTCGTCGCTTCTGTCTGCGGCGCGATGTGTCTTGACGATGCCGCTTGCGGCGCGGGCGGATTCGATGGCTTTGTTGGCTCGGTTCGGGTTGTTGGCAATCAAACGGGCTGCGTGAGCCAAGATATTAGGTGCGCAGCGGTAATTGATTGGCAGCGTGATTTCCTGGGCAACCAGCGTTTGTGACACGCGCAGCATCCCTGCGTAGCCCAGCGCATTACGAAACGAGTAGAGGCTTTGGTCGTCGTCGCCAACAATCGTGACCTCAATGCCAGCCATGCCATGTTCAATCACCCATTGCGCCTGCACCTCATCCGCATCCTGAAACTCATCAGCCAGCAACCAGCGCACGGCAAGCGGCTTGATACTCTCGTCTCGAAACCCATTAACGACAGTCAACAAAATATCGGCGAAATCCATCCCGTGTTCTGTGGCAAGCCGATGCTGGTAGGCATTGAACACATCCTCGATGCCGGGATCGCTGAATATGGTCTGCCCCAATCTTGATTTGGCGCGATCAATGGCGGAAAGCACCTTGTCAAAAGGTACATCACATTTGTATTGTGAGTAACACCGCCTAAGCAAACCCATGCGCTCACCGTCCGATAGCAGCTTCATGCCTGACAGGTGTGACAACCGTCGAATCTGTGACAGCGCGACCGAATGAAATGTCCCGACCGCCAGACGTTTTGCTTCCCGCTCACCACATAAGTGCAGAATGCGCGACTTCAGTTCAGCGGCGGCATCGCGTGTGAACGTAACGGCGCACAGCCGCCCGGTTTTGTTTTCACTGAGCAACCGGGCTGCTCGCATGGATAGTACGCGTGTTTTTCCTGACCCTGGACAGGCCAGCACCGAACAATGCCCTAGCGCATTAACCGCTCTGGCTTGTTGCTGGTTGAGTTGCAAATCAGGATACGGACTCAGTGGCAGTCAGCGCTTCCTCCTCGGCGGCAGGAATCTTGACGGCTTTAGTGGCTTTGGCACTTTTCTGTTTAACGACAGGTTCCTCCTCGTTCAAGAGGCTTGTGTTATCCACCTCGCTTGGTGACGCGCCATCAGTTTCTGCCAGTTTTCCAGCTGCGCGGAAAGCGCGGTTGGTAATGTTTTTTATTTCGGCGGCAACCCCGATCATTTTCCTGCGCCATTGCCTTTCCAGGCTGGCCTTTGCATCGTCATCAATAAATCCGGCAAACCATGCCGAGTGAACAAGGCAGAGCAACCCATCAAGCTCCGAGATTATTTGCAGATATTGACCGGCTTTATTGCAGGTTAGCTTGGCTTCGACTTGTTTTGTGTTGGTGTAATTCAGTCTGCCAATCTCGATACCATTGTCCTCGGCGATCTTCTTGATCCGCGCGCCTTCATTGCGCAGATTCGTAAGCGCATTGTTAATCAGGTGATCGACGGCACCGTTGATGGCCATCATTTCGCTGGCATTTTTGACCAGTGTCGGCAGCACGGCGCTTAGATTGCGCATTGAGACGGCGCAGTCATCGAATGCCGTCTCATAGACCAATTGGGCTGGCGTCGTATAAATAGTTGTTTCTCGAATGACGAACGGATTACTGAACTCCAGGTATTTTTTTGGTGTTCTGGTTGCACCTTTCGCAGCCTTTTTCTCTTCCATATAACGCTCCATTAGTGAATTGAACGGATTTTGCCACGGGCAATCATGCTTCAAACATCCATATAAATCCTCGAAATACCCTGCAAATTTGCAAGGTATTTCGAGGATTTATATTTTCAGTTGCCCAATAATTTCCATACGCGCCACAGACGCTCTACAGCGCATGTGGAATTTTAGGCGGTTCGGCTGGTGGCGCTCAGTCGTACTGGAAACACGCCACAGTCGCGCTACGGGCGTGCCGGATTTTGGTGGTGTTGCGATGATTTGTTTCACCCGTTCTACAGACGCTCTACAGAGCATGTGAAATTTTTAGGAGGAATGATGCTTACAGTTGGATTGGATATTGGTTACTCGAATCTCAAGATCGTTTATGGCGACAACACCGAGGTGTCGCCCAAGATGATTAAGCGTCCCGCTGGCGCTGCCCCATTGGATCATCTTGGACAGCGAATTATGGGCCGCGATGATTCGTTGCACGTATTGGTGGATGGCAAGGAGTTTGCGGCGGCGGTGAGTCATGATCGCATTGAGAATTGGCCGCGTGAACTGCATAAAGATTACACCGCAACGGAATCTTATCGCGCCTTGTTTAACGCCGGGTTACTTTTGACGGAAATGAGCGAGATTGATTGTGTGATAACGGGATTGCCGACTAACCAGTATCTGGATGCTGAATTGCGTGAACATTTAACGAAAATCATGCGCGGCGAACATCAGATCACGCCCCGGCGCAAGGTGGTAGTACGTGAAGTCAAAATCGTACCGCAACCACTGGGCGGCTTCGTTGACTGGATGCACGGCCTGGATGATCCCAGCCAGATTGAAGATTCCAGTGTGCTGGTGGTTGACCCCGGCTTTTTCTCAGTTGATTGGGTTTTACTGGTTAATGGCGAGTTCAAGCGTGCTTCCTCTGGCACGAGCCTTGATGCCACCTCGGTGGTGTTGGATGAGGCCGCAGCATTGATTGCAAAGGATCACGGCGGTAACCCCGGCAGAAGCAAACTGGAAAACGCCGTCAGGGCTGAACGCTCAACTGTCTCTGTATTTGGTGAGCGCATTGAGATTGCGCCCTACCTGGCTGACGCATCGGCTAAGGTTGGACATATTGCGTGTTCACAAATACAGGAATCCTTGCGCAAGGAAAATTCCAGCATTGATCAGATCGTCCTTGTCGGGGGCGGTGCGCCATTCTTTGAAGCTTCCATTAAAGAAGCGTTCGCCAAAACACCTATCAACTTGGCGAAGGAAGCTGTGTTCGCAAACGCAAGAGGCTTTTGGCGCGGCGGTGCAGCCTGACATGCGCATCACGGTCAATTATTTTGAGGGGCATTCTGAGCTACAGGCTGATCTGTCTGCCTTGCCACTGCGCGCGCGAGCTGAACGATTACGGATGCTGGCCTCGATGGGACTATCTGTTTTGGGCGGCAAGATGGTGCATGTTGATGTTGCCAGAGTAGCTCCTGTTGCTGGAGGAGGAGGTGCTGCGGTAGTCAAAACTTCGCTTGAGCCAGTGCCAGAACAGCCGGAAACCGAACGGCCTGCAACCCAAGCCATTGTGAAGAGCGTTTTTGGTCAATTTTAGGAGGCGCTGATTGTGGTGCTCTAACTTATTGAGTGGATTGGCTGTGCGACTGGATTGTGTGGCGCGGCCCTGTTGGCGTTGAACAATCGCTACTCCGGATGGGGGTTTGTGTTGTTTCTGCTATCGAATGTCGCGTGGATATATTTCGGTTTGCTCACCCATGCAACGGGCATGGTCGTCATGCAAGTCGGCTTCACCGCGACCAGTTTGATGGGCGTCTGGCGGTGGATGATCGTGACCAGATAGTTATCCACAAAAACCGTGGGTATGTCTGTGGGCAGTGCATCTAACTATGCTTTGCAAAAGGGGAAATCTGCATTGAGTGGAGATTGGGCAATATCCAAAAAATCGGTCGAACGGAAAATCGGCCGCCATCACATTGCCTATTTTAGGGCTGCCATTCTTGGTATGGATATTGGCGAAATGTCTGATCGCTATCTTGAGACCGGAATGGATTTGCGTCGCGCTAAAACAACACTGACCTGGATTCGGGATACGCTCAGACAGGCTGCGCTGCGAAGTGGGAAGCATCGCGAAGCCCATCTAATCAGGATGCATATTGGTGCGGGCGGCGAGGAATCCGCGCGCTCCCCTGCCCCCACCCTTGATGATTACCGCGCTGAGTTTGATCCTGATGGATTCTTTACAGAAAAAGAACTCATTCGCTCTTACCTGGAGGCCTATCCACAGTCAGTCGATACCAGGCAAAAGAAAAGGCAACGGCTGATCGACAAACAGTTGCTTGCGTTAAAGTGGATTGAGCCACTGATTGCCACCGATCCGGTGCGTGAGGACTTGATCGCGGCCTGGTTTGACCCGGTGATCTCCAACCGTTTGGTGTTGGCCGGCTTGCCGACAATAGGACATTTAGTCGAAAGAATTGCTGTACGCGGTTATCGCTGGTGGATAGACGTGCCAAGGTTGGGCATCAAGGGCGCGGCGCGAATTGTGGCATGGCTGCAAGGATACGAATCATCGCTAGGCGCGTTGCCAAAACGCTCGCTTGTCCCGGCGCGCACGGTAGCACCCTCGTTGCGAACTCAAGAGCGAAATAGGGAAACGCGTGTTGTACCACTGGAGGCCTTTGCCGTACCCGTTGATCTGGATGGTACGGTTGGATCGAATCGTTATCATGGTGTGCCGCGTATTGCTGCCGCAAACGACTATCAAGCCGTGTTCGCCTGGCTTGCCACAAAGTCCGGCAATCCAAACACTCAGCGCGCCTATCAAAAGGAAGCAGAAAAAATGCTGTTGTGGGCGATTATTGAACGCAACAAGGCTTTGTCCGATTTGACTGTTGAGGATTGCGCATCCTATCGAGATTGGCTGTCCATGATAGGCAGAACCGAACCCGACAACTGGCCTTTTCATATCGCACAATCTGAATGGATTAGTGCGAAAAAGAAGGAGCGGCACGATCCGGCATGGAAGCCGTTTGATGGGGCGCTCTCGCCTGGCAGCGTTCGGTACGCACTGACTGTTGTCGGCAACCTGTTTGAGTGGTTGATGCGCGTGCAGTATTGCTCATTCAATCCGTGGAGCGCGGTGTCCAAATCGCTGGTTGTTGCTGATTCCTGGTCAAATCCTAATGTCGAATTCATGCGGGCGTTTTCTGCGGGGCAATGGAATTATTTGATGGCTTGTTTGCGTCAACTACCCGCAACCAGCTGTTCGGCGAGATTACGTTTTGTACTGCCATTCGCCTACGCAACCGGCCTGCGCATATCCGAGCTGGTTGATGCAAAAGTATCGCGCATGTACACGATGCCGCTCTCAAATGAGATCGGTGTACGCTGGATGCTCAAAGTTTGTGGCAAAGGGGGGAAATGGCGCGCTGTGCCAATGTCCAGCGAAGTCATGCAAGCGTTGCAAACCTATTTCGAATATCGCGGGTTGAGCCTGGACATCACCAGCAATCCACCAGACACCCCGCTTGTTTCAAGCGAGATCGGGACAGGTTCCGTGACGACCAGCGCGCTATCCAAGTCCTTGCGTTCATTTTTTGGGGAGATTGCACAATTTCTGATAATGGATGGCAAGCATATCGAAGCCAAGGCATTTGATCACGCCACAGCACATTGGTTGCGTCACACGTGTGGAAGTCATTTGGCACTATCTGGTGTGCCGCTCAATATCGTCCAGCGTTTGCTTGGGCATACCAGTCTGCAAACGACCAGCATATACACGGACACCTCCGATGAAAATCTGTGGCGCGCGGTTGAGTTGGCTGGATTTGGGGGAGAAAATGAGACTAGACTTTAGATCATCAGGACGCGGTTATGTGCTGGAACTGAGCCGGGATTTGCTGGGCGACTACGTTCTCAGACGACATTGGTTTGGGCTGACCAACAGACGAGGCGGAATGAAACAGCAGGTCTTTGTTGAAGAAGAGGATGCCATGCGTGAGGTTGCTAAAATTGAGCGCAGTCGAATGAGACATGGGTATCAATTGAAGCAAATGGAATGATACGCTGGCGGCACTGGTAAAAGATGGACAAAAGAGGCAAGGCGTAATACCGCCGGGTTGTGCAGTGTGTTGCTGGCAGATACCGCTCGACAATCAGGTGCTGAATGCAGCTCGCGTTACGTGTTGAAAAATTTGACGTTCTACGATCCTGCGCCGATAATTCGCGAATCTCATCTGCCCAAGGCAGAAGGAGTTGGGTCGACGCCATGTGCGCCGACCTTTTCTTTTTTACGGGTAGCTACATCCGCCTTTCGTATTTTTTCCGCAGTTTCTGGCGGGTATTTTCGTAGTCAAGATAATAAGCTGTTATCAGTCCAACATATAAAGATTGGGCAGGCACTGCCTGCCCAATCTCGCCATTGTAGAAAACTCAACACTTTCAGCCTAGGGGGAGAAACTCACATCAATTCTGATACATTGCGCTGCCTAAAATCGATCTATCAGTTTTTTCCGTGCAACTCAGCTCGTATTACTCTTCCCAATGAACCGACCGAAGAATTGTTGCGAAACCACAGCCATTCAGATGGTTTTACATCACACCGGCTCATTTCTGCAGCAATGCCCGCCTCAGTGACGGCGAAATCTGCCAGACCTGCGACTGCCCCCCAATATATTTCGACATTTTGATGTGGTTGTTACTCTCCATGAGATTCAGTACAAAATCCACGAATCCGACCGGCCTGTCAATTCGAGACGCCAATTCTTCGTTCCGGCAGACGTTCTCGTTGACGAGTAGCGCAGCAAGCCGGGTGACCACCTCGTTGTAGTCTGAAATATATGCCTCTGCAAACTGCTGAAAGCCAAAATCCGTGAGCACAACGTGCGAGAGGGGCGCGCCAAGCACGTAGGAAATTTTGATTAGATATTTCTGCCCGAGGATTTCCAGCGAATCAAGTAACTCCTGCTGAGGCACGTCCGAAAGTATTGGCTCGGCACGGAGCTGATCAAACATCACCAGCCCATTGTTCTCCGTGATTTGCAGACGAGCGATCTCACGTAAGACCAAATCGTCGATGCGCGTCAGGCCAGAAATCAGGGGCTCCGCACCTGAAAATCGCGCGGGGGGATTGCCGATAGGTGGCTTGTCGCTGACATCAAAAATCGCAGACAAGATGCGCTGCAGACTCTGACTGTAGTCGTCGAGGCAGTCCACTTTCTGCCAGACAGTAGATCGGAGGCTCTCTGGTACGTTACATTCGTCAATGACGACCGGGATGAGCTTTGTTCCACGACTGATCCGATTTACAACAGAAGCGTTCAGCTCCTCTCGTACCCACGACTTTTGAACGCTGGTGGTCGAGAGCACAATAATCACTGCGCTTGCCTCTTTCAGCCCCTCCTCGAATATCTTGTCCACCAAACTATCGCCCGGTTTCATCTCCCACTGGTCAAGCCAAACATCAACGCCGTTTTCCCGCAGCTGTCGCGCGAAATCCAGCACGAAGCGCTCTTTGTCTTCGCTTGCGTGGCTCAGAAATACTTTTGGTGAGGTCATGAGGACAGCTTAGTGACATCCACTAACTTGTACATGCTCACCAATTCATCTTGGATGGCGCGCATGATCGCTCGAACGTCGCTCCATTGAGAAATCATGTCGTTTAGTTTCGGGTATGCTTTTTGCCGCTCGAAAGGCGGTAGTGTCTTGTCACTGGTGCTCTCCCACCAGAACCGATAGTCGGCTTGCCAAGTCTCAAGAAATGGCCGGAGCACATCACGCATTGCGCGATGAATCAACGCACCCAGGTGATTTTCTATACCCGCACCAGTACGAACCCCGAAAAGTTTTCTCGGCTTCACATAGGTCGAGCAGACGGGAAACTGGCGCATGATCTTTCGCGCCTCGCCGAAAAATGTGTGCAACGAGGTAAGGCTTTCGGCATAAACTTCACCTGAAAAATCCGTGCAGTCTCGATCTTTGGATTTTCCGGTAACAGCGATTCTCGTTGCCAATTCGGTATACAGCTCCCACGCGCATTGCCGGTCACTTTCCTCAAAGTCGGCCCCCAGCTTGAGAAAGCCGATATCAATCGAAAAGTTGCCTTTCTTCATCACTGCCATAGTTGTCCCTACCCGTTTCGCTGACGCATCGGTCGCGAGTGATCAATCTGCCACTGAGATTTCGCAATTGCCGCGTCAATCAACAGAGTTAATTTTTGAACGGTTAGCTCAGTCCAATGTGCCCATACCGCATATCCACTCTTGTGGTTGTCGAGAAAGCGCTCAGGCACAATGATTTCTCCATTAGGATTCTTGGCGTGTGTCGGCAAGACGATACCTACCAGCCCATGGTTTTTATCCAAGGTTGCCTTGACCTCCCAGTCCAAATATTTTCGTTCGTGGCTCTGCGCCCCAATTAGAACGATAGTACAGGAGGTGCCACTGATGTACTGCTCCCGAATCTGACGCATCACGTAATCGGTATTGTCACTCTGAATAGACTGCCTCAAGGAACTGTCCCGAACTGCTTCGTATTGAACGTGAAAAAAATTGGAGAATGCGTCGTAGTAAGCCTGATCACCTCCATGGTGATAGCTGACAAACACCTTCCGTCGCGTCGGTTTCATCATCGCGGCCAGCAAGCCATTCATGTTAGTGCCATCGTAGTATCCAGACATATCATTTCCCAAAAGCAAGTAGCCCAGCCACCAACAAGCCGAGAATTACCAACCCCTTTTGTTTTTCAGCCTTAATGGTCTCCGCAATCCGACCAAATGCAGCCACTGCATCCTGCTGGCTGGCTCCAGCCAGATTAACAGCTTGGAATTGTTTCATCCAGCCGGGGAGCGCTTCTGCCGGCTGGTCCCAAATAATCGGGATCAACTTCTTGTTTCCGACAATCGCCGCGCCCATTTCCTGCATCACCCAAGGTGACGCGCACGCCGTTCGACTTGCGAGGCAGAGTACCCAAGTCGAACCTCGCAAACTTTCCATAATGTGAGGCATCCAGCGTTCACCTGGCTGCATCGATACCGAGGCCAAATAGACCTCCAAGCCTTCCTGTTTCAAGTGCCTATGAAGGAATTCGGCAAGTGGCAAGTCAACCTGCGAGTGAGAAATGAATACGTCCGCCATGACTGCCCCTCAAAATTTGACGCTCAAAGCAACAAATTGGTTACTCGGCCCTTCCGAGCGCAGCTCTAGGTGAGGACTGTTCGACACCACGTAGGCCAACGGCTGCACCAAGGAAAAGGGGAACAACACCGCCAACGATTGCAGCGTTGGTACTGACACTGGCTTGCCGATGTAGCGAACCGCAGCTTCAAGGAGCCACGCGGTCAGCGCATCGTTCGAGACGAGGCTTGGAGCCAACCGAACCAGACGCTTTCCTTTTTCTACTCGCTCCAGCGCGCCCCAACTGGCCTGAGTTTGAAGGACCATATTAGTCATTCTCCGGGTTCCCTCCCTCTCCCCATAGGTTTCGCTCATACGACGATGGATTTCCGCTGACGCACAGTCACCCTGTAAGGTAGAAAGGCGGCCCATAAGCTCTGCGACCTTGCCGAAGAACGGATAGGTGGCGATGGCCACACCCCAACATAACGCTGAGACCTGGAGGTCCGGCTGGGCTTTGAAGAGCGCTGCTCCGCGATCCGCGAAATCAACAAGTTCGGCTCGCGGCTCAAGCCACAGCCGATTTAAGACGGTACGGGTTTTCTTCTTGGCTTCAACGCCAAGCTCAGCTGCCTCGAGCAGTGCCTTCAGATCTTCCAGGCTGGCTAAGCCTGCACGCACTTTGAGTGCTTCAGCAGCCCACTCAAGCTGAAGGAACCGATCAAAGCCGATTTTAGGAGCTAAAGAATTCATTAATTACCAATCACATATTTTACTTTTACAAAAGGAACAAGCAGCTCCTCGACTGAGACACCACCGTGCACAACCACTTGCTCGCCCGTCGCTACAAAGGCAGTTCGCCCGCCTGCGAATAAAGGCATGAAGTTCGCTGGTAGGCCAGCAATATCCAAACGAACCGTTGCGGGATACGCAATAGCCGAATCAGTCACCAACGCTGCGCTGCGATACACCCTGACCCTCTCGCCACGGGTTTCGGCAATCACCCCTTGATTGGGCTTGCCCACACCAACTGCCTCCACGTTCCCGTGATCAGCGGTCAGGTAAATGTGAAAGCCCTGTTTCAACAACAGCGAAAACAAACGCTCCACAAAACCTGTTTTGGTCCAGTTGCCAACCCACAGCGCTACATCTTTTTTAGAGCGCTCCTTGTGTAGGCGACCATCGACTTCATCAATCACCAAACCAACAGCCTTCAACGAATTATCAGACAGCTGCTCTTCCAGTGAAGCTAACTGTTCAACTTGTCGCAAACCCTTGCGATAAAAAACCTCACTCAATTTCAAACCTTCGTTCTGCCAGAAAGTTTTCCAGAGCGACTCTTCCTTGTCGGTACGCTCAATCGAGTCTTCGAACTCTCGTGGCTTGAGTCCCGAAAAAATGGCCTGCCTCGAAACCGACGTAACCGTTGGCAACCAGGCAAAGCAAGTGTTCTCCTCAAACTGATAGGCCGTCGTGCTTGCAACCAGCCGCTCGCGTATTTGCACCCATTGGTCGAAGGCAAGGCCATCAAAAACGAGCAAAGCAACTTTAGTTTCTCCAGCCGCACGACGTCTGGCCAGAAAGCGTGGAATGTGATGAACCATCACCGGCCCCTTGGTCACCGGCAACGAAGGTAAATCCCCATAGTGCTTCGCTGCGATCCAGGCCTGCAACCTCTCATCAGAAAGTTGCTGCGTCGCAGCCAGGCTGTCCTGCAGTGCCACCGCCTGCTCAGCGTCCAGTGCCTGAAAGCGCGCGAGAACCTCACCGTAACGCTGCGCGAAGTCGCTCCAGTCGCGATGGGGCGAGGCCTCTGTTGGCATTCCCACCCTCAGGCCCTTAAGGCCTTCGGCCACCAAATCTTGAAGTGCCGTGGGGTCTTGAACGATCCCTGCTTTAAGCCACTCGGGCAGGCCGGCAGGCATTCCGTGCACCGCCATGGGGTGCAACGTGCCATCGAGGAACAGGGTGTCGATTATTACGCGCACATCGGGATGGTCAAAAGGTATCTCAACCCTCGCCACATAGAGAGGAGGTGGTGGTTCGTTAACACGAGAACCGGCGACCCCTTGCGTGGCGAGGTAGCGGTACCACGAGTCTTGCACGACGTGCAGCAACACACTCTTGGACGAAAACCAAGCAGCCAAAGGCTGGTCTGCGTACAACCCTTTTCCTTGGAGGATGGCTGCCACATGCTCAGCAAACATTTGCGGCAACACCCGATTCAAGAAATGAAGCCGCAGCAGTTCACGCCAGAAGTCCCCGTTATTACGAATTGATCGAGGGGTAAGCTGGTAAACGTGCTCCAAGATGAAGTCTTTTGATTCGCCTTCGCCGCGAACAGAATGCAGTTCCGCCTCCTGAGCTTCAAACAAGACCGCCAGATTACCTGGCTCTACCTGCCTCACCACGTTGTAGGCGAGCTTAGGAAATAAATCGGCAAGGCTCAGCCGCACTGTTCGCCCCCAATGCAGGTAGTCCCAGGGCAACTCAGCCGGTTCTGAAGAACGGAAGTGCAGCACCAAAGCCGCAGACGCTCCAGCCGCACCCTGATCCCACGCGGCACGGTAACGCTCCTCAAATTCCGTGCGGAAGGCGACGGGGTCTTCAAACGGCATCACTTCGAAACCACGAGCGCGCAGCACTGCCAAAATCTGCTCGTCGAGTAACACGGCATCTGGGTCACACGCCACCCATAGCCGAGACAAGTCGGGTGGGAATTTACTTAAAATTCGGTCAATCCATGGGCTCATACAGCGTGGTCTCCTCGTACCCTATCGGCGCCCACGCGCACCATCAGTACAGCGTGCAGATCGGGCACGCAGGCTTCGGCCTCCTCAAGCGCCTCCAGGCGTGCTTGGTGCTCTTGTTCAAGTCGCTTGCGTCGGTGTTCACGCACTGCTGGCAGACCGATACGCCCGATCGCCTGGTATCGAGCGTCATACGCGTACTGCACCCGCTCACGTTCTTCTTTCAAGCGTGTCCAATGCTCTTCCAGCAGTTCGGTATGAAGCTGTTCGCCTTGGGTTAGTGCGACTGCGTGTGACAGTTCAAACCATCGAGTCGCATCTCCAACGTCACTGGCGGCAACGACCTCGACCTGCTCCGTCAACAACAAATCCCAGATACGTTTTGCAGTCGGCACAAAGGAGCGCCCGTCCTCGGTAGCGAAAACCGGCAAGAAGCGTTTGCGGTTAAACCCTGCAGCAAGGTTGGCTGAATTCAGACTGATCTCCCACAAGGACCAAACGCCTCGAACACTGTCGGGTAGTCCAGAGAGACGTGCCACTGCCAGCGGTTGACCCGCCACACAGTGCGGCAGGTCGCTGATCAACGCCCGTGCGCGCGGATCCTCCAAGGTAAGCCATTCGAGGTCGGGATTCTGTTCGGCGGTGCGAGCATCAAAACACACCTGCTTGGATTCGCTGCCATCCACCCACTTCAAAGCCCAAGCGGCACCGCTCTGGGTTGCCGAGCCACCCCGTGTAGGCAAACCCGTGGTGATAGCGCGTTCCAGCCAGAATTGTGCGGGGTGGTCTCGCCACTTGCGTGCCTCGTCCGCCTGCAGCTCGTGCGCTTCCGAGAGCAACTCACTGCTCTTCTTGGCGTCTGCCATCTTTTCCCGGATCTGTGACAGTACGGCCTCGCATTCTTGCTCGATGGATTCCGGGTTCTGCAGGCCGTGGACAAACAATTCGTCAAACAGTGGCTCTGCCCCAATTGTGTCGAGCGCCGAATCCATCACATCAGACGATTTATCAACACCGAACTCTTCTGCGATGAGCGCGAGCTTGTCCTCCAGTACCTGCCGTACACGATGTTCGACCGTGTCATCCAGCACAAAGTTAATGGCACGCACCACAGAACGCTGACCAATACGATCTACGCGCCCGATGCGTTGCTCAATCCGCATCGGATTCCATGGCATATCGAAGTTCACGATGACGTGGCAGAACTGTAGGTTCAATCCCTCGCCACCTGCGTCGGTGGAAATCAGCACGCGAATGTCGCGCGCGAAGACCTGCTGCGCCTTACTCCGCGCGTCCAGATCCATACTGCCGTTGAGCAGCGCCACCGAGAAGCCACGGCTCTCGAAAAACCCGGCCAACATCGCCTGCGTTGGCACAAATTCCGTGAACACCAGCACCTTCAGGGCCGGGTCGTTTTCCTCTTGCTGCAACTTGTAAACCAGCTCCAACAGTGCTTCGGCTTTGGCATCGGTGCCAGCAGCCTCAGTCTCGCGCGCCAAGTCGAGCAACAGCTCAACTTCCGACTTTTCCAACGCCAAGCCATTTGCATTGACAGCAATATCCACCTGCGACTGACCATCCAGCTCAGCCCAGTCGTCCGGCTCGGTGTTCTCAAACAAAGAGGCTTGCGGCTGCGGGGTTTCCAGAGCCAACAAGCGCCGCTCCAGCGTCGTGCGAATGGCGGCAGTGCTGGACGTCACCAAGCGCTGCATCAGAATCATCAGAAAACCAATGTGCCGTTGCTTGGCCACCAGTGCATGGTTGTAACCGTGCCGCACATAGTCGGTCACGGCTTCATACAAACGCTGCTGGGCAGCGTGGCGAGCCTGCCAGGCCACGGCTTGCAAACGTGTCACCCTCGGCTTGAACAAGGCTTGGCCTTCGGCATCAATGGCCGCGCGCTTCTCGGTGCGGATCACAAAGGGGCGCACGCGCTCTCGACCGACGCTGCCTTCATCCGGAAACGAATCCCGATCAAGGAGCTGCATCAGCCGCATAAATTGATCAGTTTTTCCTTGGTGTGGAGTGGCTGAAAGCAGCAGCAAATAAGGTGCTGCCTCGGCCAGCGCCGCGCCGAGCTTGTAGCGAGCCACTTGCTCGGTGCTGCCACCCAGCCGGTGCGCTTCGTCGATAATTACCAGATCCCAGGAGGCTGAGATCAAGTCTTCAAACCGCTCGCGGTTATAGTTATTCAGTTGCTCAAGGCTCCAACCCCGACGGCCTTCCAGCGGTTTGACCGAATCCAGCGAGCAAATTACCTGGTCGTGCACACGCCACAGGTTCTCTTCCTCGTTGTTTGTTACTGATCGCGCTTGGCGGAAGGCAGCCAGCTCTGCAGGCTCGATGAACTGCAATTTTTCATTGAAATGCAGTCGCATTTCAGCCTGCCACTGGCGCACCAGCCCCTTGGGAGCTACCACCAAAATTCGACGCGCCAAGCCGCGCAGCTTCAGCTCACGCAAGATCAGTCCGGCCTCGATGGTTTTACCCAAGCCAACCTCGTCGGCCAGCAGATAGCGAATGCGGTCGCGACTGAGCGCCCGGTTCAAGGCATAAAGCTGGTGTGGCAGTGGGACCACGCTGGACTGGATCGGTGCCAGCAGCAAATTGTCTTCCAAGGCGTCAAGCAACTTGGCCGCCGCTGCGGCGTGCAAGATCTGCTCGACGGTGGTCTGAATGCCTGCCAGCGGACAGACGTCGGCAGCTCGGGCACGCACCACCGCGTCTCTGGCGGGCAGCCAAACGCGATAGGCGGTTTCACCCCAAACCTTCTGGCGGTCAACCACACGGCAGGGCGATGCCTGCCGCGTGTGCCAACACCAATCGCCGACAGCAAATCCTGTCATGCACCCGACTCCATGCGGGTGAGCGCCAAGTCATAAAGAGTGAGCAGCTTCTCGTCTTCTTGCAGCGCATCCTCGGGGATCTTCTCCGCGATGGCGATGATGGCCTTGTAGTCCTTATTAGCCCAAGCGCTATTGAATCCAGCACGCAATACTTCAAGCCTGAATTCCTTAAGTTTGCGACTGGTAGAGGATTGGTAAGTTGCGAACTCTTTCAGCAGAGCCTTCTCGCGCTTCTTTTCCAAGTCCTGCGCCTTGTTTGGGTCAGGCACATACCAACGATCCTTCGCTTTGGCGATCAGTGCTGGATCGCCCTTGTCGAGATTGCGCTGATCTTTGTGATTGGATGACAGATATGCATGGATCTGGCTTGGCACTTCGCCTTTTCCGTCGAACTGAATAAAGTTCTCATCCAATAGCATGGTTAGTTCCGGGATCACTTCCCCTTTCTTTTTTGCTGCGCCAACAGCAGGCATATAATCAGGTGTGATTTCCGAATATGTTGACGGTCGATTTTTTAAGAACTCTGCCAGCCAGTCAATCGCGCTACGCTCGTCAGATACAAACATTTCCATCTGAGGTGCGAGAACAGCTTGCATCCGCTTTTTATCGTATTCGGCCGCTTGATCAGGAAGGAAAATCATTCCATCGCGAGGCTCAAAGCGCTGAGCGAGCCCTGCCTGAAATTCTTGGCTGGACAGTGGAACTTGGAATCCATGCCTTACGAACCATGCCACCATACGGTCAAAGATGATCCGAGGATCCCGTTCCTTAATAAACTCAATTTCGCCACCCTTGATCTTTACAGAAGGGAGATATCCAAGGTGAGTTCTTACGAAATCCCATACTGAATCAATGTTGCCGCCTGATTGCTGGAAGCGTCCTTCAAGTCCGCCATTCGGTTTGTAGGCTGAAATTACCAAATCTTGCTTAACTGACGTTGCATTAGTTACGGCATTAAAACTACCTTGTTGTTTATCAAGTGCCGAGACGTTGGCAATAACAAAACCAGCTTCTTGAAGTGAAGTCCGAATACCGTTCCATACAGAAGCTTTTGTATTCGAAAAAACAACTGTCATCCAACGTCCAGGTTTGAGAACTCGAAAATATTCTTCAAAACTTTTTCGCATTAGCCTTTTGTACTCAATTAGTTGCTTTGATTGAAATTTGCTAACGATGGCCTCTTGGTCGATTTTTGTGAATACGCCATAGAATGCCTCAACTTGAAAATTCAGCTCGGCATATGCCAAGTTGTCTCCAAATGGAGGATCTGTAAAGATGTAATCGATTGAAGCGTTTGGAATGAATCGTAAGTTGGTAGCGGAGCCTGTATTAACTGCAGCTCCGCCTTGTGTTGGTTTGTATGTACGAAAGGCTGCTGTAATTCTTTTCAACTTATTTGCATATGCAGTAAACGGAGATGCCTCGCAAATAAGTGACGAAATGTAATACACACCACTTAAAGGGTTATAAGGAAAAGAAACCCCTGGCCGATAGCGATTTTGTATCGATAGGTTGACGAAATGACTGTCCAACATAAACATGATGGCATTGAAAATACGTTTGTCTTGTATTTTTCGTGCCTCGCAGACCAGTGCTGATAAGGTCTGAATAGTCCGGTTAAAATACAAATGATGTACGTGAGTGAATGCTGCTGTCCCGGCTCTCCATTTATCACCCCAGCAACCAACGCTATCGTCGGCATTCATCATTCGGGTGGTAGGAAAATCTTTTGGAAACGTCAAAGCATCAATTTTTGCGAGCAGATCTAGATCAAAGCTATCAGGATTCTTAATCCACTTTTTTCCGCCGGCATGGTACGAAATAAAGGACGGCCTTCTTTTTGGAGCCGAAAAACTCCTACCTGTTAATTGGTCAATTTTATTTTCATTAAATTTCTCCAGTCCCTTTTTATTTAATTCGAGACTGCAATGTGGACAAGGAAAAGATTCCTTTACTTGCTGAGTTTTCGAATCAAATGCCTCATCCAAGAAAACAATTTCACCTGCACATTGCGGGCACGAAAATACTTCGCTCCAAATCGTGTCCTCAATATGGCCTTTTGTCGTGCCATCGGAGTGAACGGTCTCGTACATCCACGATACTTCTTTCTCCACAGACTTGAGTAAGTTTGTTCCAACCTTTATGAATAACTCAACATCAAAGGGAAGGTTGTAGTTGGCAGCAATAAAAGTAGCTGCTGGTGACAAATCATTGAGAATTACGTGGCGTGCGCCCCATCTGGGCGCTGGTTTATTTTGTTTCTTCCAGTCAGTTTCCAACTCGTGCCGATATGTGACTGGTGCCGATCCACACCACTGCGCAGCAACACCCGTCATGCCAGATCCGGCAAAGCCATCGAGCACGATATCGTCCGGCTCAGTGTAGTGAAGGATTGATGGCACAATGGCTAGATGTGGCACCTTAGTGTGATACGAGTGCGCCTTGTAGAGAGCATCTGTCTTTCCGACAGACACGTCGACGGCCTCCGGTTCCCGGCTGTACTTCACGAGGGAGTCGTAGGTCTTGCCATAGTGATGCACGAACTCTTCGAGGAAAGGGTTTGGGCAAGCAGTGTAGTACGGCGGATCAGACATCGCGAGAATTGCTTCGTCTGTACCAATCGGGAAGCCATCGATCTTGCGAAAGGACGGGTCTTTCAGCTTCTCGGCCAGCAACTTCAGAAAATGCTCGCGTCGAGCATCTTCACTTGAAAACGTCTGGCCGAGGCATTCGACTGGGTCAGATTTTTCTGTTTGGTTCTGGAAAAGATCACTCATCTTAAATTATCTCGTTTAGATTAGTCGGACTCACGGCAGAACCGCGATCCTGTTTTTTCGGCTTCACTGCGATGGCAACAGCCTTCCCAGTTTGAAGTGTTTGGCGTATGGCACTGGCCAGCACAGCAGACTGGCTGGGAGTCGTGCCCACCCAGGCCTTGGCGACCACAGTGGTGAATGCAGAGTTATCGAAGTGCCGGCCTACATTCTCGTAGGTTACACGTCTTCCGCCACGAGGGCCTTTGATGCCCGGATGCTGCTCAAGTATCTTCCAATAGTCCAGAGGCAAATACATGCCAGGGACAAGTCCGATGTCGTCGGGATTAAAGACAAGCCTAGGGCAAAGTTTGAGGAAGAAGGGGTTGTCCGTCAGCCGGAAGCCCTCATGCGCGGTGTTCGCTGCGCAGGCTTTCAGCTCGACCAGCAGTGCGTCCATCCTTTCAATTTCCTCAGCCAGTTGGGTATTGGGTAGACGAAACCCGGCATTCATGTTGCCGTCGCCGTCGTCCTCGCGCTCCATGGCTTTGTACTGAACCATGACGAAACTTTGGAAGGTCTCGTTGTAATAGATGAGATCGGTGCCTGTCTGCTTTTCAAGGGGAAGCCGGTTGGCGAGGATCACAGTCAATCGCTCAGAGTCAGACTCAAAAACGGCCGCGTTGTAGGGCAGCGTTTTGAGAATGTCGAACCCGGGCAAATGCATCAGGTCATGCACTACCATTGGGTCTTCTCGCAGTCGCGCACTTGGCAAACCATCCAAGAACGAAACCGGTGTCCCGTCAGGCGGAGCCCACTCTTGAACTGGATTGCGGCCCATGCCAGCAATTGAAAGCGCCGTCAGCACAGCCTCTTTTTGGTACGCCAGATTTTCGCGCGCTTTCGGGGACAGTCGGCCAACGCGTGCTACCCGTTCGCTGCTGTACCTGTCAAGAATGGCGCTCGATTGCAGCGCAAGTTGTCGCACAGCTTCGACGACTGCCGCGAAACCCTTTTCTGTCAGCAGCCCGCCGGACGCGAAGCGCTTTTCAACTGACGCTTTGTTCCGTTTGGGCAGCAGCTTGAGAATCTGTACGACAGACAGTGGCGCTGGCAGTTTTTCAGACTTGTCAAAATTCAGTCTTCGCAAACCGGTACCAGCACCGGTACCACGACGACCCAACGCGATATGCGTAACCTTTCGCCCGCTCACCACGAAGCAAACCAAGGGTGCATTCCGGCTGTGCTGAAAATCTGGAACAGGCTCAGCAAAGCACTGCTCTTCCTCGACACACGCGAGGAACACAGTCAGCCGATCTTTGGAAAGAAGGGCTGCGTATCCGCTTGCTTTAGCCATCTAGCCAGCTCCTGCTTCGTCTGCTTCGTTGATGCCTTGAACAGAAGCTATTTGTTGCCAGTCCTCAGCAATAGCCTTCCAATCCACGTTGCGCTCGATAGTATTTACATGTCCTGTTTCGTCCTCTTGCTTGCCAGACCACACCGCCCAGAAATCCGGATCGTCTGATTTTGGCCGCTGACCGTCGGGCAAGGCATTCATCTGTACCAGCACCGGCAACTCGGATGCCCAGCCCAACAGGATGGCGTGACGGGATGGCAGTGAGGGAAGATCGCGCAGCAGGCCGCGCAGGTTGTCCGGCACCAGTTTGTGCACCAGCTCCTGATCGCGGTCGTTGCTGATGCGGTGCAGCAGATAGCTATTGCATTGGGACAGCACCGTGGGCGACAGCTCGCTGGGGCGCTGGGATGATAGCACTAGCCCTAGGCCAAACTTGCGCCCTTCTCGGGCAATTTTCTCGAACACCTGGCAGCAAATGGCTGCGGAGTTTTGGTTCTCGGCGTCGTCTTTGTAGCGTTTGATAAAGGTGTGTGCCTCTTCCATCACCAGCACGGTGGGCAGCGTTTTGCCGTGGTTCAGCTTTCGATAACGCTGCAAGGCTTCCAGCGTCATACGGGCGATGACGGCGGTGACGATATGCACGACTTCGGCGGGAACCAGTGACAGGTCGATCACCGTCACGGTGCCGTTGGAGGCTTGATTGTCGCCGATATAGTTCGTCAACCAGCCATCCAGCGTTACGCCGCTGGTATCGCCGGTGATAGTTTTCATGCGGCTATCCGACAGAATCGTTCGGATGCGCATCAGCATGGTCTCGACATACTCCGAGACACCTAGCAGTTCTGCATTTGCTTCAACACTGCGCAACAATTGGTCGCCAGTAAAGGCGCGAGGTACGTCGGCATCGATGGGCAGAATGTCGGTGTCACTGCCGCCAAAGGCTGTATGAGCTTGACTTAGCGTATTCAGTAGATCGGTAATTTCTTGTCTACCAAAAATCACCGGCCAGTCCCCCTGGTGTGCACCTAAGACTTGTGAAAACTTCTGCTTGAGCGTCGTAAGAGCAGTATTTTCTGCAATATCGAATGAAGCATTCTCAAGCAATCCCTCGTTCCACTTTATCAATCTGTCGCGAAATCCCTTTGCCTGTCCTGGACCCTTCCAAGGATTCCCGGTGTTCTTATCTACCTGAACGGCACCGACGAGGGTGCGTAAGTATCGGCGTAGATCGTGGCTCGGCGTTGCGGCGGCCTCTTCGACACCATCGCGCACGGCGCGAAGTGCTTGAATCAAGGTGGGTCGCTGCGCCTTGGCGCTGGCCTGAGTAAACGCACTCCACTCGGCACTGTTCCAGAACCAGAGCGGCACCTGGAGCTGCTCAATACCGCTGGCGTGGTTCGACTCAACCGCAAACACCCGTACCGTGCCCAAGCCATCAAACGCCTTGGAGTATTCGCCATTGGGGTCAAGCACGATAAAGCGGGCATTGGGGTCGGCACCGCCACGCGCTTTTCTGGCTTCTTCCAACGACCAGCGAATCAAACCGGCGACCGAGCAGGATTTGCCGCTGCCGGTATTGCCTAGAACGGCCAGATGCCGACCGAACAGGCGATCCGGATCGATCTTGACTTCGGCATTGGCTGCCAGCGGGCTGATACCGATCTTCACACGGCGGTTTTCGCCGGATTCGACGATGGCGCGAAGCTGACCTTGTGTGGGCAGCAGCACCGGATCACCCACCGTGGGGTAGGCTTCCACGCCGCGCCGGAAGGTGTAGCGTTCCTTGCCATCGTGCTGACCTTCGTAGGACAGACCACCCAAAGGGTTGAGGCTCATTTTGCGTAGCGGATAGGGCAAATCCACCAGACCGAAATCCTGCATACCCTTGCGCTTGGGGTACTGGGAGCGCTCGATGGTGATCCACTCCACCTGAGCCACCAGATAGCCTTCGTCGCTGGGCACAAGCACATAGCCGTTTATACGCGGGAATGGGCGTGGCGTGCCGGTATTCAATGCGACGTTATCAGGTGCTTCGATATCCAGCAGCACCTTGATCTCGTCGGGCGAGACAAAGTCAATACTGCCAATGCGTAAGGAGTCGGCGTAAGCGATGGGTGAGAAGCTCATATCAGGTCTGCCCCGTCAAACTCAGTAGCGGTTTTCTCCGCTACTGGGGCCGGATGCGGTTCAGTGCCGTAGCGCTGTTTGAGCAGCTCGCTCATGCGGAAGGTGGTTTTGTCGATGGCTGCCTTGGGCAGGAAGGTTTCGGTCAAGGTTTGTAAATCCGCCAGAACCGGGCCGATCATCAGGCTGATCTGCGAGGGACGCCCCAACTCCTCATAGGTTTGCAGAATGCGACCAAGCGGATCGTCGTAGGCAATCACCACCAGATGTGTGGATGGAATGGTGAGCATGTCGCGGATCACGCGGTTGATGTGCTCGTCGCCAAAGCTGTAGCCGTAGGTGATCAGCGTGCTGTTGGGGCGGCACACGGCGGCGGCGAGGTCGCGGAATAGCTCTACATAGGGGTAGTCCGAGGTCTCTCTGTCCTTGGCTGCGTTTGGGTAGATCATCAGCTTGTGGGCACTGGCACCGTTTAATCCAGGCGCCTTCAGATAAGGCCCAACTTCGTCCGCGCCAAAGGGCAGCCCAATACGGCGGATGTCCTTATCCGCCTGCACCCAATCCACCGACCCATGCAGTTTGGTAAAGCGGGCCACACCTTCCAGATAGCGCGGTTCACCACGAATGCCAGGTGGGTTGTAGTGCATGTCAAGATCAAGCCGCGACGAGCGGAAGATCGGCATCAGATTACCAAGAAAACGATCAAGCAGATGCAGCCCCGCCAGCTCAGCTCCGGCCTCGATCAAGCGGTCGTAGTTAGTGGTGAAGATGTTCATCCGGTCCCGCACACCTGTGCGACTGGCGAAACTCATCAGGAAGGTGACTAATGCGTTGAATGCATGTTCGCGCTTGTCTTCAGCAGCTGTGGCAATACCAGTTTCGCCTTGGAGGATAGACTTGGAAAATTCTTTCAGCGTATTGGTCAGCTCAGTGCGTAGCGTCTCCGCTTCTGCAGATTTGCCCAGAATTTCAAGACCACGCAACAATTCGTTGGCTGCGTGGAGTTGGTCTTCCAGATTACCTTTTTCTCGTCCTGCCTTTTCGGCGGCATCTTCCGCTGCTTTCTTGATTTCAGCCTGATAGCTGGACAGCATCACTGCGCTCATACCGGCTGCGGCCTTACCTGTCGCCAAATAATGCACCGCATGGGTAAGCCCAGAACCCGCCAGAAGTGAAAGGTGTTCCGACTGGAACAAGGCAGTCAGCCAAGGCTCGACGCGGCTGCGCAATTCCTTGAGGCCGAACGTTTGGTCCTTGGTTGCCCAAGATGCTTCTGCGCCTTCGCAGAGCTTGAACTTGCCTTCTTCGGTGGCTGCTTCGAAGCGAACAGGGTGGTAATCGTCCCGGACTTTTAGCGTGTTGCCTGAGTATTTGCCGGAACCTGTAGCACTTGTCTGTTGGTCGTGCGGTAAATCGCTCATAGCTTGAGTTCCTTGTTTTTCTGCTCGGCCAGCAGCGCCCGCCCTTTTTCGGTAAGGCGATATCGCTGCTTACTGCTACGTGGCTTGTCAGGAATGGTCATTTCCAAAAAACCACCGATAAGCAGTGGCTTCAGCATCGAATTGGCAAAGTGTTCTCGGTCGCCAAGACCGGCGACTTCTTGAAGAACCGCTCTCTGGACAGGCAGCACAGCAGACTGCAAGACCGCGATCACTTGCGGGGTACTTGTCGGGTACTTGTCGGGTACTTGTCGGGAAGTCTGGTTTAATACTTCCCCAGTGACTTGTTCGGTCGTCATTTCGGCAGTGGCAGTAAAACGCTGCCTCAACTGCTCCGGTGCTTGAAACTGTGTATCGGACAAGGATTCCAGCAACTGCTGCCCGACCAGATGATCGGCAATGCCCTTGGCTTGCTGGGTGGTGCTGATGCCCAAACCACGAATATCAGTGAGGCTAAGGCGCGGCACTTCCAAGGCAAGTGCAAGTGCGTCGGCCTGCTCGGAGGAGAGGCTGGCTCCGATGGTCTGGCGGAAACGCTGCATGGCTTCCGTCACCAGCGGCTTGTTGAGCAGCACCAACTCGAACTGTTTTCGCGCTTTGTCATTAGTCAGGTGTGGTGGCGTGCGCCCCAATTCGTGCCAGTTGCGAAAAATGGCACGGATGCCGGTGCCTGCCTGATCGGAAAGGCCAATACGGCGAAAGGCTTTGACGATAGCCGGATTGCGAACTTCCTTTTCGGTAGGGTCAAGCAGCTCTGCCTCGGTGGCAAAGGCATCGCCGGGATTCCAGAAGATAGTGCGATCAGTGAAAAGCTTGATGGAGGCCTTGCGCCCGTGGTCGCCGTAATCCTGGTGGATCAGCAGATTGATGGCTGCTTCGCGGAAGGCTACGTAATCTGGCGGATCATCGTTACGGCGCAAGGTGGCGGGGTCGAGCGAGAACGGGTGCTCGGCGATGCGCATGTAGCGCGCCACCAGCCCTTGCCAGGTCTGGAAGATATTTTCTTCGAAGACGTAACGGTCGTGCCAACGCTCTTCCGGCGACCAACTGTTAAACGCTGTGTCGATACGTTGGTAGTCGAGCACCGGGCGCGGTAACAACTGACGAACATATTGAGCTTTTCCAAACAGCAGCACCCCGGCTCGTGTGGGCAGCAAACACCCCCCTTGCTCGACGATGAAGTTCCAGTTCAGCAGGAACTGTGTCAGGTCGCTGATTTCGCCGTGTTCGGGGTTGCGCCGGGTAAACTGCGCCTGATACCAGCGTACGGTGTCTTCGTCGAAACAGCGTTCTACCGAGAGATCGGCGATGGCTTCGCTGTCGTAACGCTCCAGTGCGGCATCGCGCAGAAAGCGTTCCATTTCGCTCTGTGTGCATTGTTCATCGCCAGCGCCGCGACGGCTATAGCTCTGTCGTGGGTCGCCCTTGAGATAGACGGGTTTTTCGAAGCGCTGATTTTCAGGGATGTGAAAGACCAGGACATGCTTGCCTTCAATATTGAAGCGCTGTTCGTCCACACGAATGACGCGGTTGAGCTTGTTCCCCCCGCGCAGGGTGCTCAAAAAATCGTTGAGCACCTGGTCAGGCTGCTCAACGCCGGTAATCTCAAGCTGGCCATTCTGCTCACTGACGCCAAACACCAACCAACCGCCTGCGGTATTGGCAAAGGCTGCAACCGTTTTATAGGCATCATCTGGCACACTTCGTAGTGCTTTTTTGCACTCAAAATCGTTCCACTCGAAGCCCTGTAGCCTTGCCAGCAGTTCATCCCTGTTCATTCTAAAAACCTTAATTGGACTGATTGTAGGTGCGAGTTTGAAGAATGATGAAATCTTCTACCAAGTGACTCTGGCTGTATTCCAACTTGGCCCCGACTTGATCCCAACTTGGTCATAACTTGCCTGGTAACTTGCGGGGTGACTTGTTCAGTCACTTGTTCATTTTTCGATGCCGGTGCTGGTACAACTTGTTCACTCCGGTACTGCCATACCACAGCCTTGAGCTGGTTGCCTTTGCTGGCGTCAATCAGCTCACTCTTGAGCCAGGCCTGTAGCGTGCGTGGACTGCCTAATAATTGGTGCAGCTTCATGCCATCACTCTACGACAAATCTCAGCTTGCTGGCATCTTTACCCTTACAGCGATCGTTCAGGAACGTGTCAAAGCGGCTGCGCAGCTCGTCTGGCTTGGCGGGCGACCCGCCTTGAAGCAAGGCTTGCCTAAGCTCCTCACTCTTGACGCCGATCTTCTCCAGCCCTGACAGTGCTTCTTGCACAGCACTCACAAACTCAGGTAGGACGGGGTCCGGTAGCGCCTTGGCAGCCAGGAACGCCTCGATGAGCTTCTTGGCCTTGGGAGGCAGCAAGGCCAGGCTCTCTTGGGTAAACGGGTCGTCCAGATTATCCTGCAAGGTTTGCTGCCAACTAGCCAGCAGTATATCCAGCTCGTCGTCGAGTTGGTGCAGCCGGTTGCCAGCGGGAATCAGTTCCAGTTGTTCAGCAGACGGACGGAAGCTGCAATGCGGGCAGATAGGGGTTGCTGCCAGTGTAGGCTCGTCCAGCGCGGAGCAGCTTTTCAGGCTATCGAGTTTTTCTTCAAAATTGGTGAGCTGGCTGGTGGGCATCAACGCAATACCTGCCAAGGCCCGCAAGGCCACCAGTCGACTGTCCTTGCGCAGGGCGTTTTTGGTCTTTTCCTCACTCACACCCAAGCGTGCTTTGCTGTGGCTGGCGATGTAGGCGTTAACGTAGTCCTTTTTCAACTGGTTCAGGGTTTGACGGTATTCGGTTGCGTGTTGAGCACTGCGGTCTTGCGAGAGCTTGGTGTGCATCTCGTCGCGAGTGGTTTGTGCCACCTTCACCCAAGGGTGGTTAGCCTGCAAAACCATCTCACCTTGCGACAGGTAGGCTGCGGTGGTGCCAAGCTCTGCTACCAGCTCAAGTAAGCGCTCAACGGAAGACAGCACCTCCAAGTTCTTTTTCTGGACATCGATATCGTCCGACCCGAGGCGCAGGTTTTTGAGTTTGCCAACCGTGTTATACGGCGAGAGTGCTTCGGTAAAAGTCTTGAGCGCTTCCAGTCGCGTGCGCCAGTCCTTGGCTTCCTCCTCATGTAGCAGAGGTTTGCCCCAAAACGTCAGGCGATTCTGCAAATCAGACCCAGCCTTGAGGACACGTTGCACCAACAGACCCACGGCTTCCTGAAGTTTGATGACCGGTTCGGCATCACCCGCTGTGGCCTTTTGAGCCAACCCGGTGGCCAAGCCAAATAGTTCAAACAGTGAGCGCAGTACGGCAACATTGATTTCTTTGGGTGCCTCGATGTGTTTGAACTGTTTTAGTTCTTCAAAGGAGTGCTCTGCCAACTGGGACAGCTTGCCGGAATCAATCTTGTCGCCGGTAATGGCGAGGACGATGTCGCCGGAATAAACCAGACCACCCAGCACGGTAATCAGCAGATCGGGTTCCAAACGGAAACGGATGGGCGCGAAGTACTCCACGTCCGACGTGCCAGACAGCAATTCGTTGCGGTTAAGCACCTGCCCGTGACCCTTGGCTTTGAGTCTGCTCAGTACTTCTTGTGCATACTTGGAGCGGCCAGTCTCAACGCGGTCGCCATCCAGCATTTCCAGTGCGTCCAGAATAGCCGTTGCGTCTTTAGTGCGCGTACCACCGGCCAAGGCCTTGAGTGCATTGCCGACCAGTTGTTTGCGGTTATCTTCAGTTACCAGTACAGAAAAGGTGGGGTACTCGGGTGCTGCATCAGCAAAACGCTGCGCCAAAGCCAGACCAGACGCGATATTGACCACATCACGGAAGTTGGCACGCTCCTCCGGACCAAGGCGGGCGCGGTCGCGCACTGAAACCCCTTTGAGCCAGTTCTGAAGTGTTTTTGTCTGACCTTGATAGGTGACTTCAAAGGCTGTGCTTTGTTTGTCTTGCAGCCATTTGCTCATGGCGCGCAGGAAGTCTTGTGACTTGGAGAGATAAATGGCTTTGGCACCACCACTGGCTGTAGAGGCCAGATCCAGTGCGGCAGCATAGAAGGCAAGATGTTTCTTCATCTCTTCGTCCAGCCCCTTTAACCGAAAGAACACTTCATCAGATAGGTGGCTATCGGTGAAGCGTGGCTTCTCGAAAGGCTGGATGAAGTAAACGTAAAAGTCGCGTTCGGGCTGTGCCGTGGGCCGGTCGTTGGGGGCCCCAAAAAATAGATAGCCTTTGCGTTGAACGCGGCGTTCTTGCCATTCAAGTGGGTATTGCCAGATTTGGTGGCCAGTAACGTAAGGTATTTCGTCTGGCCGTTCCAGCATCAATTGCTTGATGGCGCTGTAATACGCGCGATCCAAGGCGTCATCCGACAGGGCCTCGGCACGCTTTTCAACTTGGGCGTCGTAGTCGATGTCCTTTTTCAGATCGAGGTAGTACTGCTCGGTGTCAGGCGCTTTGGAAATGAACTGACCATTGACCGTTTTTAGCACCTCGCGCAGCGCGGTCTGGACGAGGGATAGCAGGTTTTCTGACGGCTCGCCAGGCATATCTTCGCTGCCCGGTTGGTACAGACAGAGCGCATCCCTCAGCTCGGCAGCAGTGGGGCCAATTGGGATATAAATGTCACCACCCGTGGTCAGACGATGAACGGCCAAGGCGTTGATGATGCGCAGTGCCATTGCCTTATAGGCCGGACGGGTGAAGGCTTGCTGGACGCGGGAATCCAGCACCTCAGAGACGCGCATCACTTCCTTGATGTTCGGGTCGGCACGCAGGACCGAGTTGGTCTTGATGGTCTGCCAGAAGCTTTCGTAGCTGATTAACTGGGGACGGTCGGTCGGCACGTCCTGATCGATAAGAGCCAACATAGCTGTTTCGATGGTCTTGAGTGCGCCGCGCTTTTCAGTAAACGAAATTTGCTCGAAGGTTTTCAGGTAGTCTGGATGCACTGGAAAAAGACGCACGTACTCGTCCATCCGTTCGTTCATGGAACCATAAAACTTGGCGAACGGCGTGAGGTATTCGCGGATCTTGTTTTGTTGGTCGGCACTTTTTTTCAGCAAGCGCGCGGAGACGACAAAACTGACGTCCTGACGATCGATCAGGATTTGCGTGAAGCGCTCGTTGACGCGGCGCATGCTGTCGGCCACGTGCGCAAAGCGCCCGCTGTCGAAAATTGCCTCCTGCACACCGGCGACGAAGCGGAAGCGGTCGTTCTTGGTGACTTCACCAAGGATGCGCAGAAAAGCCAGATCGAGCACCAGTTCATGGTCGCGGCGCGACTGTAAATACTCCAAGAACTCATCAATCACCAGCAACACGCCCTGAGCAGGAAATTTTTCGTTGAACGCTGCCATCATTTCTTCAAAGGACGCCTTGTTGTTCAGTTCCTGAGCGGCAGGCGGGAAAGCGTAGCTGATGCCCAGCTTCTCAAGGAAGCGTTCGAGTTGCTGGGTGATGATCTGGCGCAGAGGCATCTCCAGTCCGCCAACTTCCAGCCTCAGCACCTTGAACCGACCAGCGATGGAAGTCACCGCGTCTGCCACCTTGGGGTGGCGAATCATGGGTGCGTAGGCTGCATCTTCGGCGACTAAAGACAGCACCGACATCAGGTGTGATTTACCCGTGCCATAGTTACCGACGATCAAGACGCCTTTGTGATCGACTGAGGCATCAAACGAAAGTTGCGGAACCATGAGATCCGAGATGCGCTTGGCCATGTCATCCGAGATGACGTAGGTCGACACCAGTTTCTTGGCCTCGGCGGGCTTGGCTGCATCCAGCAGTTGAATGACCGATTCGATTTGCTCGAATTGAATGAGATCGCCAAATTTCATGTGTTCCTCTCTTTGCCCTGATTACTTTTTATTGTGCAAGTTCGTTTCAAAAATGACCAGACCATCACAGCCGTATTCACGATGCTCCGGGTGTCCCATGTCTGCATAAATCAAACGATCCGCCATGTAGCTCCCTGGCCACACTGCGACGACCTTTTGGGCATGCGCCAGTCGTTTGAGCAGATTCAGGGGGTTGACCTGCAGGTCTTTCTCAAACAACAACTCAAGGTTGTCGAGCAAGAGCAGTCCGCCTGTAGCGTGCTGGTCGGCAAGTTCACGCAGCAGCTCACCGGCTGAAAATGCGCGTTTATTGATTGGGACAGCAGACAACCGTCGACCGAGTTCAATGCCCACATTCAAGGGCTCGACTTTGGCACGCTCGCCGAGAGTCCGTAGCAGTGCTGTCTTGCTTTTGCCACCACCATTGAGTGACCCGACCAGCAAGATCAGCTTGCTGTTCAAGTCGCCAAGCTCGCTGATGAGCTGTTCCAGTTTTTCAATCATCGGTAGCACTTAATCGCAAGCATCTTCGATGCGAGACTGGTCGGGCGACCTGTAACCTGGGGCCAGCACGGCTGTTTTGACGCCGTATAGGGATAAAGCGTCCTTTAACCAAAGTCGATACTCAGGCCCACGAAGGCTGTGATCTGGAGAGCAGTCAATGCTCCACTGCCGCAAAATGTATCCGGCCGTCGCAGCACGTAACTTCACTTTTAGAACGCCTGCCGTCATGGCATAGTCCATCTCAGCGATTTCAGGGCGCTGCGCATCTGGGTGCGGCACCAAATCCACCTCAACAATGCGAGTCCACTGGATGTCTTGGTTGCTTTTCTCTTGCGGAAGGACTGCTTCACCCTTCAAGACCACAGGCTGCTTCATTCGCGTTATGACGAAGTCACGAAAATCGCCACTGCGGCGATCAAACGCCCGCGCGTGCCAGCGTAAGCCGTTATCGATCAATGCAAACGGCACGATCTCACGCTCGGTTTCGCCACTCGACAACGAGTGATATATCAACTTCAGTGGACACTCCTGATTGATGGCACGGGTAACACACGCAAGCACATCCAACCCTGGCTGCGTGAGCCGCGAGGGAATTTCACAGGTGATCCAGGACTTAATCTTCGTCGGCTCGCCGTCCCCAAAACCCTGTGACAGCCAAGCCAATACCCTCTCAGGAGGAAAGTCGAACACCGGATGAAAATCATTACCGACTACGTAAGACTTGCCCTTGGAATCGTAGTCGATATTACCGGGAGCCAATTCTTTATAGAGCGCGAGATCCCGAGTGGCTGCTGCCGACTGTATGCCAAACCGCGACACCAAGTCCTGACGACGAATCTCCCCTATGAAACGAACGCGCAACTCAACAAAGGCGAGTCGATCTCGCTGTGGTTGGGTCAGATTTGCAAGCCTTTCATTAGACATCCTGGTTGGCCGATGGTTGAAATTGATGGTTAATAAGCATTGTTGCGAATAGTATATGAGCTGCACTATAATTTGCAACCTATTGTTTGGTGATGCTTAGTGAATCGCATGATGATGATCATTAGTGCCGCTCAATAGTCAATTGTTCGAGGCAAAGACAGCCTAAACACCTTCAGTCAGGCGATCAACTCAAAGGAGCAGCGATATGGCAACGAAGCATTTCCCGAAGGGCTTGGATGGACGCATGCAAGATCAGAATGGTGAAATCCGCCAAAAGCGCAGTGACACGAAAGTAGAAACCCTGCGCAAAACTTACGGCGACGATTTCGCCAAGGGCTACCGGTCGGATGCCCAGCTAGGTACTGTTCTGAAACGTGAAGGTGTGGACTCCCTAGACCAGTTGCTGAAAAAAAAGTAGCTCTGGCGAGCGGCAGCAGATTGAAATCCAGCCTTTCTGCCCGTGCCTTGTTGAGCAGCCGGTTACGAATGGATACGCCCATATTCTGAACGCTCATACCAGATCTCTCCAGATACGGGCGCATCACGTTGGCAACGCGGCAGACCTTAGCGTAGTACCAAACATCATCACTCGTAATTCGCTTTTCATGCTAAGCCTCACGCAGCGGGTCAAGCGCGACATCGAGACCGATCTTGTTACGGTATTTGAAACAGTCGGCCACCGTCTTTGCGACACCGGTGATGCGGACAGTCACACCATCCACGACGTGTTCCTCAATCCCCTCGGTAAACGCTGCACCGGAGAAACGCACAATGCGCAGCGGCGGGTAATCGAGCTTCGGTTTAACGGCCTTGTTTTCAACCGCCAGCCACACCTCAAAAGGAGCCTGGGTGGTCAGGTTGTGAAAACGCAGCGCAGAGAGCAGGCAAACAATGCCTTTAGGCACCTTGCGTGCTACTTCCGCCAGCGATCCTTGGGCTGACACTACTCGCCCAGGCAAGCCATAAAGACCACGCCCGACATGCTCCAACTGCTCGCGATGGACAGCGCGCGTCAGCGAAACGCGCGAAATACCTAGCGGCGCGAGGTCGCAAGGACGGATCAACCCTTGGGTTCGCACCAG
Organism: Gallionella sp.; assembly: GCA_028707275.1. Lineage (GTDB taxonomy): Bacteria > Pseudomonadota > Gammaproteobacteria > Burkholderiales > Gallionellaceae > Gallionella. The sequence continues at coordinate 78,147 of JAQTUP010000001.1, forward strand.
ATCAAGCAATTTTTCGGAAAGAACGTTCATGTCAGCAATAGCGTTCCATAACATCGATAGTTGTCAATATATACCAGCAGTTCGAAACATCTGAAAAAAGTCTAGCTTTGCACTGAATTGTGAGCCTGAGATAAACCGTGTTACTGATTGATAACTGCCTAGGAAAATCTCATCAATGCCTATCGGGTTTGCTCAACACGCTCGGTGACGAATGTTTCCAGAGATTTTTCGCTATGATCCTTGGCCATCAGCAGCCGCAACCTGCCGTAACAATTGGTAGTTTCGCGATTTGGAATCGATGACACGCGAGAGTCGAATTGAATCCACCATCCACAAAATCAATCACTTGGTCTTCGCACAAAACACTGCCGCTGTTATCGTGCAATATCAATGTTGCACACTACCGGCGGCGGGACTGGACCACTGACTTCCCGGGTACAACGAATGTATCCCCACGCTGGAACATAGCCGCCATAATCATATCCGCCACCGCAGTCCGGAAATGCCGCTTGTCGTAGTACCAGGACTTGTCCTGGGTAATATCTCGCGCCACCGAAAAATCTACAATATCTGGCCGTATTTTCAGTAACCGAGCCTTGAATTCAAGGTAGGACTGATCGGAGATCGTCGCAAGCGTATCCCGATAAAACGGGTGGATAAATAATTTTGCGTCGATCTGGTTCTCATCCAGCCATTTACACAATGCCGCGAATTCAACAAATCGCTCCTCCACCCAGCGGATATCCGCCCCGTTCCATGCGTTTAGCTGAAAATGATCGCGGTTGTATTGTTCGGGGTTGGATACCCGACTGCGGTCGTATTCGTACAAGTGATACATCCCCGTACCGTCCACATCAAAAAATATGGAAGGTTGGCCCTGTAGATGATGTGCAATGCGCGTCAACCCTTGCCACAGCCCTGAGGCAAACAGATAGGAGCTGTAAAATGACAACCAGGATTCAGCACTCACAACGGGATGCGGACGGTTGGTTGGTAATATGCGCGGCCGCTCATAGAACTGGTAAAAATCTATGCCAATCAACACCTCTTTGATCGGCTTGCCATGCCGCTTGAGCGCGCGCAGCGTGTCAAATGCCTCTTTTGGCGTTCCGGCCAAGAAAGACAGGTTGTAAAACGAGTGGCCGGTGATTCGGTTGGCCACGTCCGGGTCGAAAACACCCATAACCGATGAGCCAAGGATGTACGAATCGTGGCTCTCGTTATGCAACAGGTGACTCACTTTGCGGAATCGCTCGTTTACTGCGTAGCCACTGCGCAAATAATGATGTCCAAACACCTCGTAGGGATCGACAAGGTAGTTGAACATCACCACGGCCAGTCCGCCAAACAGGAAGGCGGCGGAAACCCAACAATTCCACGCGCGGTTGCTCATCATCAGAACTGAAAATACAGGAACGTGGAGGGGCGACCAAAAGCCAGAACACACGCCACAATCATCGCGGATACGTAGAAGGCGGAACGGCGACTCGGCGCGGTACTGGCAAATGTGGCGAGTGTTTCGTGAGTGTTTTTGGCATACATCGCAAACGCGAGCAGACACGCCATGCCCCAAACCTCGATGCCATTGATAAACGACGATTGTTGGAACTTCAAGCCGCTCCCATCCAGCCATGCCAAATAAGTGGATGGCAACATAACGCCGTTCATACCCAGCATGGTTTTCCAGATCGTGATTGCGTCGGCTACCGATGCCGCGCGAAACATCACCCACGCAAACAGCACCGCAATGAAGGTGATTGCCATGCCCAACGGTTGTGGCAGCGTGAATCGCCCACTCCATTTCCATATTCGATGAATAGCCAAATACACGCCGTGCATCGCGCCCCAGACTATGAACGTCCAGCCCGCGCCATGCCACAGGCCGCCCAATATCATGACCGTCAAAGCCGCCAAGACCGCCCTGCCCTGCCCGTGCTGGTTGCCACCCAGCGGGATATACAGATAATCACGCAAAAACCGCCCCAGCGTGATGTGCCAGCGCCGCCAGAATTCCGCAATGCTGGCAGCTTTATAGGGCGAATTGAAGTTGACCGGCAGCACCACACCGAACAGCAAGGCCAATCCCATCGCCATTTCCGAATAAGCCGAAAAATCGAAATACAGTTGGAGCGAGTAAGCCAGTGCCGCTGTCCAGGCATCGAGAAACTGAAGTTCTGCAACATGCGCGAACGGCTCGTTCACATACTCACCCAGCCAGTCGGCAATCACCACCTTCTTGAACAGCCCGACTGCCAGCAAAAACAACCCGGCGGACACCCCGCGCGCATCGGGCAGCAACCGATCTTTTTGCAGTTGAGGGATGATCTGGGCGTGATGCACAATCGGCCCGGCGATCAGTTGCGGAAAAAACATCACAAAGATAGCGAAGCGCAGCGGATCACGGTCAGTCACCAGCCCTTTGTGACAATCCACCAAGTAGGCAATCTTCTGGAAGATGAAAAAGGATATACCGAGCGGCAAAATCACACGCAGCAGCGGGTATTGCGTCCCAGCCACCGCATTCAAATTGCCAATGAAAAAATCGGCATACTTGAAATAACCGAGTACCAGCAGGTTAAGGGCAATCCCACCAGACAGCAAAGCCACAGACGGACGACGTGCCAGCAATCCGCCCAGATGGAAGTTGATGGACAACAGTAGCAACAGCATGACGAGGTAACGCAAGTCCCATGCGCCATAAAACACACAGGATGCCACCAGCAATACCCATTGCGCCGCACGCACGCTGTATCGTTGGTGCGCGATAACGAAAGCCAGTAGCGCACCGGGCAAAAAACCATACAGAAAGATCGCCGAGTTGAAGAGCATACTCTAAACGTGACCCAATTCACGCAGCGCAAAAAACAACACGAGCGCAATAACGATTGCGGGCATGGCAACAAACCAGTCCTGTTTCGATGGCAGGCTGGCGGCCAGCATAGTGCTGGCAATCCATACATGAGCCAGATACCACCATTCTGTTGCGGGGTGCATGACAAAAACGGCATACCAGATGCCCACCGGGAACAACGCGAATGGAGCCAAAGCAATTGGAATGAGGGTGATGAGATTGGGTGATGATCGGACTGAGCCAAGCCGCCAGGCATTGCCGTCGCGGGCTGGAATGATGTTTGGCAATGAGGGCTTTGCGCCTAACAACAGCGCAACCAGCCAGTGGCTTGCTTCATGCGCCGCCGTGCCAGGCAAGGAGAACAAGCTGTACACCCACATCCCCAGCCTTGGTGCTGCGACAAGATCGAATACCAAAACGATTCCGATCAGCAGATGATCCACGATTGGCAATGCGACAAATTGTTTTGCAATACCCATCATGGCGAAAACACCCTCGTACACTCAAAAACCACCCATCCATACATCCCAAACGCCAACAGATACTCGCGCAGATCACCCGTGCATAGCTTCAGCGGCGACACGAAGCGTCTTTTGCTTGGCCACAGCAGCGGCACACCGGAGTTGGTTAGCCAGTCGCCGGCAAGATGCGACAAGTAGCCCATCGCGACGCCTACCACTACCGGCACGGCATAGCCTTGATGCCAGTGCAACTGATGCAGCGACCACCAGATCAACCACGACATACCCGCAACAGCGAGCAGGCTGTGCGTGACACCACGATGACCAAACACGGTTGAGATCGGGATAGAGAGCGGAAGAACGCGGCTTCCGAATGCGCTTTTAGGGTGATCGATGTCGGGCAAGTGGCTGCCAATGATTCCCCCTGCCATAATCAGTACGGTTTGCATGGGTGTCGCATGCATATATTCGGCGACGAGCAACGAGGACGCACAACCCGCAGCGGTGTGAGTGAAGGCAAGCATTATGTTGTGGTGAGTCTTGCCATTATTTATCTTGCAAACGCTTTGCTGTATCTATTTCTTTTTGTATGGCCCCGTTAAATGCTGCGCGCCCTTTTCTATTTCTCATGGCTCTCCTCATTTTCCTATTCTCCCTATTCAAGCCGTTTGTATGCTGATTTTGTTTTGCTGGCTTAGGGAAAAAAATAGGGAAAATAATAGCTCTAACAAAAACATAGGTAACGAATCCTGATAACACCGCACTCAACAACAACAGGTATGGCTGAGTATCCAAGATATTCCAAAACTGAGCTACAAGAGTATCGAACATTTGAAGTCTCCATTAAATCCGCTTCTGCATATTACTCAGCCACATCCAGGTCGCAAAGCCAATAGCAACAATCGCCAAAGGCGCAACGACCGAAGGAATCGGTATTGGCAATACCACCCAGACGCACACGCTTATGAGTGTCATTGTGGAGATGAGCACACCAAACCTGTGGCGTATCGGTGACTGAGAGGAAAAACGATAGGTGCTGATCTCCCTTACCCAAAATCCGTCTGTGGTCGCCGCAATCGTGAAGGGCATCAGGATAAACCAGTACAGAACGAGCATATTGGCGCGATAGACAATCAGCGAACCCCACAACCACGTGGTAACAATGCGCTCTTGCGCCCAGTTCTTTAGCAGTGTCGGCATGGTTTGCGTTTCCTTGATGGAAGATGCAATGCCCTTTACCTGACCAATGCTGGTAGACAGCATCTTGCTGTATATCCACTGGTCAGCAGCATGTCCGCCGAGCTGCGATGAGAATTCGCGCTCCGCCGTCAGCGCCTTCATAAGGTAGCCTGGGGAAATCACCATCCATGTACCCAGCGCCGCCACAATGGCAATGACGGCCAGTAACGTGCCAAAGCCGCCCTCTTCTTTCTTTGTTGCCATGCCTTACTCCTTGAGTATCGGAATTCTGCCTTTGATGATTCGCCCGCCAGACATCTTTGCGATGAAGTGCAGTGGCGGAAGACGTCCCAGCATGGCCGCTGGAAAAATCTCCGCCTCCTCTTCGATAACTGATTCCTGGTACGAGGCTTGATATTCGTCTTGCACATGCGCGTCAACGCCGTGACCGTAGCGCAGGTTGAGTGACTTCGCTTTGATTTTGGGCAGACTGTCAGCGATGTATTGTTGCGTCTCCGCGTCGATTACTCGCAAAATGATTTGATTGTTGACGTTGGCGAGTACCTGGCGCGCCTTGTTCTCATCACCGAGCCGCGCAGGAAAGTCCGCGAAGGTCTGTGTTGCAATCGTCACTCGAAACAGCGCTCCGCCCCCTTTGTTCATCAACTGAATGGTGGGTTGATTGATGACCTCTGCGGCTTCGTCGATGAAGAGATTAACCGGCTTGTTTGAGTTGATGCCGTAGTTATAGCGATCACCGGCCACGGCGGTCAGGTCGGCCAGCATGATTGAACCGATGGCACTGCCGACCGTGCCATCCGCCAAGCTGTCGAGGCCGAGATAAAGCACTTGGTTGTTATTGATGATCTTCGCCATGTCGGTCGCGTGTTTCTGATCGCCAATTTTTGCTTCGGGCGACAAAAGCTCGGACAGCGGATCCGAGGTCAGCATGGACAGAATCGGAATGAGCGATGCAACCATCTTTTGGAAGTGGTCACGATTGTGCTCAAAGGTGGAAATCAGGCCATCCAAGTCTGATGACTGTGCTTCATGGATGACGATCTGCTTGTAGAATTCGATATAGGCTTCCAGTATCCGGTCACGATTTTTTTTCACGAACCCGCTGGAGCGCGATTCCCAATCCGCCACCTTGTCGATGAAATGATGGCGCAATGTGTTCAGCAGCAGGTTGTCCGCACCACCTTCTATGTAACGCTTCAAGTGCACCAGATTGGGACTTTCACCGGTTGCCACCAGCCCATTCACAATATCGTTTAGTACTTTCCAGCCAAACGCCGCAAACGGGTCTGCGCCCGTTTCCGATGGAATCAGGGCAGCAACCCGGCTGGCAAGTTCAGTTCGGCGATTCCAGTTGCGCATCGGGTCAATGGGCGTGGACTTCTCCGGGTGGGCGGGATGGAAATACACGAAACGCTCCGGGCATCCCATTGCCGCACATATCTTCCTGGCATTTTCCGCCAAGGCATGATCCCCTTTCGGGTCGATGATGATGACGGTTTCGCCACGCATGATCGCCTGACCAATCAGTAGCTCCATCATTCTGGTTTTACCCACCCGCGTCGTTCCGACCAGCAAGGTATGTCCGACCAGATTGGCTACCTCCATAAACCGATCAGTCTCTTTATCCAGCCCGTGTATCCAGTATTCACCGTTCAAGTGATGCTCGTTGGTGATCTTGCCAATAGTCTGAGCAACGCCTTGGGCAAGCATCGCGTGCATCTTTTGAGCTTCAACATCCGTCCAGTCAAAACCCGTGCCAAGCCACACGGACGATTTCTTGGTCGCCAACGCTGTCTTTTCCATCAACTCAGGAATGGTGATGAACTCCATGCCGTAATTTCCCATGCGAGTCTTATCAACATAGCGATGCCAAGCCTGCGTCCCACGATACACAGCCATCGCCGTGCATACAGACATGGCAATGGCACTGAATTTTGACGGGAGTGACACCGGCATGTATTTCCCGATAACCAGGGTTGCTGTTGCTGCCAGCCCCCAGGATGCGGCCATCTTTGCTTCTATGTTGGGTCGCCACGGTGATTCCCATTCGTAAAAGGCTTTCATTGATTACTCTCTCGCTTTGAGCATTAACATAGCCGCCGACATATACATCCCCATTGCCACTTCGAGGAATTCGTGACCGCTACCAAGCATCACTAGGAGAAGCCCCATTGGAATCGCAAGCAGAGATAAGGCCGATAGAAGTCGCTTGTTGATTTGCCATGAACCCTCCTCGGCTGCAAACAACCAGACCGCCGATAGCCATACCACAGGAATCGCAAACGCCATTTCGATGTTGTACTCAACGTAGATTGCAAGGGTGCAGATTGAAAACGACAGGATGCTCAAGGTGAGGCATAGCCCAGTCGCTTCCGGCATATCCGTCCATTTACCGCGAAAAGTGTTGTAGCGGAATGACTGCACTGCCAAGGCGCCCACCAATGTTTTGAATTCGTTCATTTGCATTCTTTGACAAGGTGATTGAGAAGTCCGATTGCTTTACTTATGAAGGCCACCTCTCTGCGGATGTCTCTTAGCGCCTGCTCAACCTCCCGCACCATGTCTTCCTCCCACGGCTGGGTCAACTTGAATAGCACTGCCAAGTTATAGCCGTAATCACTTTTTTGTTTCCTGATAAGTTTTTTGGTCATGCGACGGGTTTTTGCTGCTTTTGAGCCATACCATTGGATTTCATACCAGTTCGCCGTCAGGCTGTTATCCCGCATTCTGGCCTGAGCAAACAAGACGCTCTTTTGCGCCCAACCTCGGGTTTTATTTCCCGCCATGACAAAAGTAAAGTGCTGCCTGCACATCTCTGTTGCTTGCGCTTCGAGTGTACTGAGTCGCCCGTACAGAAGCTCGATTGCGGGTGTAACGCTTGTTATTTCGGTAGATTCAGTCAAATCCGCCCTCGCTGTAAATGAAAAATACCGTTAATTTGCCCAGCGCGGAATCTATCGATTCAGCGCAACTTTACATCTACGCGGACAGACTGAATTCGCGCGGTAAAACACATCCTGCAAAACCATCTAAATACATGTAAGCGGAACGGTTGGCAGACAAAAACGGAACATTTGGCTTCAATATAATCATATAGTTACAGGAGGAACGTTTGACAACAGTCGGGGGAAATGTTCGACGTGCGATTCGGCGAGCGGAATGTTTGGCAACGATGCTTTTCACTCTACCCGACATGCCTGGCCTCTACATCGGTATCGGTATCCCTTCTCTGCGTAAAAGTTACTGTCTCGTCTGCCTCGTTAATCTCAAACGAGTGACCGGGGATAGGGTTGTCCATTAAATCGCGTAGGGTTTGTTTGAATTTTCTGAGAGGCGTCGTTGCGCCAGTCATTTGATGCAGCTTGGCAAAGGATAAGGTTGCTGGCGAGAACAATTCATCTTTGTGGCACATGGCGACCATGTAGATCGCCCTGCGTATTGGAGAGAGGCGCAAGAAGTCTGGATGGTAGTAGTCAAAAATGTCATTTTGGATAAGGTAAAAAATTCGGTACGTTATCTTGAGCGTAACCGTCTTTATTTTCCCGCTTGCATCGCGCCCCAATCGATATTTCGGAATGTAACTGAATGAGGTGCTGTAATTCTGTCCAAAAGGAATGGTGTTGGTGGTAATTTTGCTACCAGCAAGGCGGTCAAGCGCTTGAATCAATCTGTCGTCTCGATCACCCCCCATGCTGCGCCCTGAGAATTCAAGAAAATCCTCCACTTCAAACTGAAACACACGGTAGATGTCGTTGTCTCTGTCTTCGACTGGGGCGTTGCCGATCCACGATTCACAATACAGCAGGATGTCGAGATCACGCAGGGTGGGAAGCCCGGTGGGGCTTGGGGAAAATTCAATAAACTTGCCCTTGTACTCTATTCGCCGGACATTCATATCGCCTGGGGTTAAAGCGAAAGTAGTACGGTATGGCAGGTTTTCAATAAGCTCCTTCCGTTTTTCCCGATACACTGCTTTCGCGTCTTCCGTCATATCATCATCCGAGCAGAACAAATCCACGTCCCTGAGAAATGACTCGATGCAGATGTCCAAAAAAATGAGATGTTTGAATGCCCCGCTATTGACCTTGATAATTCTGTGATCTTCCATGCGTTTCCATGGTGGTTGATTAGATGTGCTGCAAAGTCTAGTTTTGTTTGCAAGAAAAATCTGCGAACTACTCGTCTAATTTGTTGAGTATTTCGCAGGGGGCTTTATATGACGATTTATAGGCGTGCCACAGAGCGTGTAGGAGTTTTTCGCGGTGCATCCTGAATTCCTAGACGTGCCACAGACGTACTCGGATTTTTGAGCTGTGCGGCTGGAATTCCCAGACGTGCTGGAGACGTACTACAGAGCGTGAAGGTTTTTTGCATTACTTCGTTGAATTCCTAGACGTGCTGCATTTTGCAACGAAATCCGCCAGTCATTACAATGCCAAACCAGCTGCAATTACTGAGCCAACTGCAAATATCCATCCGGAATGTCGCAGTGCGAACGACTGCTGTTGAACGTATAGCGGTCGAATTGCACGGTGGTTGTCATCCATCCGGTTTCGACCCATAGTGACCCTTCAGGGCGATCACGATGAATGCTCACTGATCGGCCAAACCAGACTGTGAAGATTTTATGCAAAGGCAGTCGGTTCGTCCTGCTGGAATGGCCGCTTACACAAAATTTTTTATACTCTCACCTTCGGTTCATTCTGAAACATACGTTTAGAATGAATCTGCAAAACTGGGTGAGATCCCTTACTCAGGAGTCACCCTACCCGTGAATACGGATAGGCATTCCGAATATATACATTTAAAAATTGGCCCTTTGAAGGTGCTTGCATCAGTTGTTCAAATAGCGGCGCAGCCACATTGTAATATTGATAGATATTACCATTCGAGAACTCTATCTCCAATGTCTGGGTCGCATCATCGTAGCCGACAGAAGCCAAATTTGAAGATGGTACTGGATCTCGATTCATTTTTTACCGCCTTTCTCATTTGGCGTGTCTGTTACTGGTTCACGAAGAATCTTGGTCTCTACAACGACTGCGGTTGTCCGCTGAGAACGCCAAGATGCAACCACACGGTCATAACCTTCAGCGACCCGGCGTTTAGACCAAGCTTCAGTGACTTTTGGGTCAGTGCTCTGCGGTTGATGTGCTTCAGTTGGCATAGTAATTCTACAGCGAATTGGCAATCGCGCAGCTTCGCCAGTAATGATAGCCTCACCTGTTCTCAGTACCGGCAATAACTCCATTAGGCCAGCGAGGTTGTCTGGGAGCGTACCCTTTACACGTGCTCTATCGGTTGGGTTGGTAAGCCTTAGAGCGATGATCGTCCCGCACTGAGATAGTACCGTTTCGTCGACCTCTGAGGGGCGCTGTGAAACCACCATCGCACCAATACCGTATTTTCGCCCCTCTTTTGCAATCCGCTTCACTACGTTTGCCGCTGTGCCGTCGCTGTCAGAGCTAAGGTAGCGATGAGCTTCTTCCATAACAACAAGCAACGGGCGTAATTTACCGCCTTCCGTTTTTTCTCGACTCCAGAATAACGCCTCATAGACTATGCGGAGGATAGATCCGATCAGCCTTACCAGAACACCGCTCGGCACCCCCGATAGATCAAGGATAGTTAATTGGCGATCATGCCCCAGCCATCCTTCAAGGAGTTTGTCCAAGTCAGCATTAACATCACCATCTAGGTTCGGCTCCCAAGGTCCGGGGTGGAGGATAAAATCATAGCGGCGATCTAGCAAGCGTGAACGCAGAAGGTTTAACTGCCTCCTGATTCCTTTCGCGGCTTGATTGATGAAAGGGCCAGCAGTACCCATTGCGTGAGGTTTATAACGTGGGGGGGTGAGCGTCTCTGGATCGCCAACCATTTCACGTGCTGGCTGGTCACGTTGTTGCCCTTCATAGGTGGTCGTCTCGAAGTCGATAAGGTCGTACCAAAGCTGCTTAAGGCTGAATGGAACTGGACTGTCAACGGTGAGCGAGTGCTGCTCAAGACCTGGAAGTGCGCTTTTCCGCAAGCGCGCCGCTTTCATGTCCTGAATCTTATCAGTAAAAGCAATTTCTTGATTATCGCTAAGGCCGCCTGCAACAAAGTCAAGCAGCTCGTCCGCCTCAAGAGCCCAGTACGGAACAAATAGCGGCTGCTCTCCAGGCTGAGGTGTTGCACTGAAGACCCGTGCGATGTCGCCAAGTGCAGAAGTGTATTCGCCGTGGATGTCGAGCAAGAGTATTCGAGCGCCAGGCGACCCACCAACTGCGACATTCGGTCGGACTATGGATCGCAAGAGGCTTGCAACAGTGGTTGATTTTCCAGAACCAGTGGAGCCGAGAATTGCAGAGTGCCGTGTAACGAGCGCATCAAGTGAAAGGCGCACTTCAATATTTTCGGCGCTCGATAATGTTCCGATCAGTATCTGATCATCGCCGCCGTAGCCATATATACGACGAAGATCTGTCTCTGTGACGATATGGACTCTATCATTGATATTCGGATGTTGGCTAAGGCCACGCTCAAAACGGTTGCCTATAGCCTCGCCCGCTAGTTCCACCAGCATCCACCTGCCAGCATCTACATTGTCTGCGCTCAACATCTGCGGAGCGGCGGTGGCGCCAACTTCGCAGACTATGCCGTAAAGGTCTTGATAGCCTTGAGGGATACGTACGAAACTACCCACCTGCCCGACTCGGTATGTTTGCCCTTTGATGATTGCCAAGCCAGATGCAAGGGATTCGGCAAGCTTTACTCTGATTGAAGCCCCAGATACCGCACTGACATCACCAAGATAGGTTGGATCATTTTTGTTCATAAATTGGTTTCCACTCTTGGAGCCTGTGTCACTAACGTTTCGGTAGTTGCTTCGATTGTTCGTTGGAGGTCGGTAGCCTGAGCCAAAGCGCAGAACCTAGCAAAGTGAGCAAAGTCGCCAAGCAGAAAAGACGGAGCCTCTGCTGTTTTTCTAGGGCCCCAAAAGCTTGCGCGGATATCCTCCCAATTTTTCGCCAATTCCCCTGGACGCCACTTCCCTGGTACGCCGTTAACGACGGCACCATCTGCCGCGTAAACAGTTAGATTTGGTCGGTCATAAGCCAATTGGCAGGCGGGCGTTTCTTCTTCCAGAGATTGATACTGGAAGGCGAACACAGCGGTGTTGGCATTCATGGTAAGGGCTTCATCCAAGACCGCACAAATGTGGGCATCACGGAAAGAGAAACCGGTAGCCAGCAGCAATGTGTCGGGCGTTAGTAAAAACCCCTTCAATCGCTCGAATAAGGCCGAATAGGGCTGCTTCTGTGTTAGGTCATATTTCAAATGGTCAGGGTAGACTAACTGGGTTGCATCTCTGCCTCGACCGCGCACGACAGCGCCATCTTCCAATGCCCAACCGATGGAACCGTGCAATTTCCAGAGCCGAGACCACCGTGCGGGGAGATCATCGCCAGCAACAGTAGCAGGATCAAAAAATGGCGCACTACCACCGGAAAACCCATCGAAATAAGGTTTGCGCGCGCGCTCAAAAGCCTCTTCAAAAAGCAGGTCATAGTTGGTGGTGAATATCTCAACAGCATTAGTCCTCAAGGTGCCGCTCACCCAAGCAACAAGTTCCGTATAGGCACTACGCTCCTTCGGCAGGTAAATACCAACAACCTTGCCAATTTTTCCACAGATGACTTTACCTAGTTCGCCGTAAGCGGCGCCATCAAGTTCATTTACAGTTGTCTTGCCTAGTGCTTGTTCAAGAAGGCGGATACGCGATAGAATTTTTTCAATATTCGCATCTACACCAATATCCGCTTGAATAGCTTTTGCGGCTGTCGCTTGTTCACCTTCAAGGCTTGAAATCACGGTTCTCGTCAGTTCTTCAACGCCGGGTATGAGCGCCTTACCAGAATTGCTGAGCTTATTTTCGTCATCAACCCTGATGGCAAGAGGTGCACCAGCACCAACGAGCAGCCCTACACGTTTACGGCCTTGCGATAAAATTTGGCGCAAATCCGACATGAAACGATCTGGGTTATGAAAAGTATCCAAGCTGTCGCTCCAAGGGAAAAAGAGAATCGTAGTAAATTAATTGCCGATAGCAAGCCTACTCTGATTATCATTTATTTACACGCCAATATCTATTTGTAGCACAAAGTGTCTGAAATTTATGGTAATTCGCGAATAACCAGCAAGTGCGTTGACGGTTCAAAATAGTCGAAAGCGGTCATTCCAGCAGTCTGCGACGGCAGCCTTTTCATAAGATCACCACAGTCAGCAAAGGCCGATTATCCAAATAGCTTGGAATATCCGAGTCAACTAGATGCTGGAACGTATGTTCATATTGGTCAATTGGCATGATATTTGTGGACCCTAATGTTTGGTGGCGAGCATCGCCTCGAGGCGATGGGCCTGCGGGACTCCGACCTGCACTAGACGCGCGAGGACATCATCGATTTGGTGCCTTTGTGGATGAGAGGCCGAGCGGAGCGCGGTATCCATCCCCAAGACCTTTTCTAGCCATTTTGCCACGCGTGCACCAAGTCCGCTGTCTACCCAAAGCTGAGTATTGTTTGGCTGTCGCTTAAGCCAACTGAGCGCGCTCGACAAGATGAACCTCAAGTGTGCTGGCCTTGGTGACACTTCAAGAAGGTTCATAGCCAAAATCCCGGAGAACGGGACCGGCCCCTCCTCGATCAACCGCTCCAGCTCTGAGAAGAACGGATCAACTTGGTCAATCCCTTTGGCGAGCAAATAGCAGGAAGCCGCGCTGAACGAGTTATAGCTATTGAAGAACATCGCAGCGATCGCTGGGCCAATTCGCATCTCGACGGACAGTTCTGACTTATCGCGCTCACGCCGCCACCCGGCGGTCTGAATCAGGCGATCTGCGATCAGAGTGCGCAGATTGAGTGCTATGTTGAGTTCCAGCCCTAGCCTGTTGAAGTAGGCCCTGTCGATTGCGGGAACAAGTTCACTGACGATTTCGAAGAAGGACTCGTCGGGAACGGCTATAGCGCGCGCGACTTGGTCTACGACCTCATCAGGAGCCATGCGCGTGAAAGCACTAGGCAGAAGCAAGAAGAAGATGCTGTTCCACTCGTTAGTCCGGCGATTGATCTCGGTATCTGGCTTGAGCCCGGCGCCGTTCGCTGCGGCAGTCCAGTCGGCGTAAGCGTTGACGAAGCTCACGACCCAAGCGAGGTCGACGTCATCGGACCCACCTATCAGTTGTCGAAGCCACAACGCCGCGCTCTGCGAACGGAGTTGCTCGCTCGGCCGAGCGTGTTCATCCCGTCGTGCAGTGGCATTGTCTCCACCAATCCTTAGATGCCGTCGGACCGAAATTGTCCGAGGTGGTATTTTAGGCCACGCCGGTTCCGACCCGATGCCGTTGAGCCAGGCCACCTCGGATCGAATCGCCGCCGCCACGCTCTCGCGATGCCGCGCTTGGGTGGCCTCCTTCTCGTCCTCTGGCGTGTCCCACTCATGTGTCGGCTGAACCTGGGCTACCAGTGCGCAGCGCAGCAGCGCTGGCACGAGACGCGGATTGATTTCGCGAATGACCGTGAGGCCCGCGCCGAAGCCTTGAGCGGCATGCGGGTCATCGCGCCCAGCAAGCTCAAGCAGCGCGTCGCGATCATCTTGGCGACCGCGCCGACGCCACAGGTGTATGAGGCCGAACGCCGCGATCGCAACTGGATTGAAGCGGATGCCGTCACGCATCTGCGAGACCGTGATGTCATGCGTGCTGGCAAACGCCTGCACGAATATCTCCCGCGCCCAGTCCTCGTGCTGATCGAGCTGCACATCGGCGCCGTCGCGGACGAGGATCATCGCAGCAGAGACAATCGCGTTCGTTCGTGAGAGCAGAACGTCCTCCGCCGTGTCAGACGCAGTCGAGAAGCGCTGAGCATAAGCGACGGCGTGTTCCGCAAGTTCGGGACTAGACCTCGCGCTGTCCTCCAAAGCGTTCTGGATAGCCACATCGACGCCAAAATCAATCGTCTGCGCGCCGCGATTCGCCTGGAGCGCCTCAAGGTGCCTGGCCTCCTCCGGCGGCGGGGTATAAACACGGCCACCTTCGACGGACGGCCAGTTCGCAGGGTCGATCATGTTGAGGGCATGGCACGCCATGAACCTGGGATCGACGAAGGTATCGACCGGCTCGGACGGATCCAGTCGCACCGAGGATGCAGCTAACAAAGCATGAAGCGCGCTGCGATCTGCCGACTCGTCGAGGGCGAAACTCGCAAGCAGCCTTTCAAGCGAGTAACGGCGGGACGGCCTCTTCTTCAGGTCCGCAAGCCTGAGCGGCCCGGCCGGTTCCTTTGGCCCGATCGCACCCCAGCCACCCAAGTCCATGTCCGGCATTCCGTCATGGATTTGGCGGGTTCGATCGAGCGACAGAAGCTTGGGCGAGCCGAGGAACGGGGTGGCAGCCGCCATCGTCTTTGGCCAGTGTGAAATCAGGACATCAACAGCGACGAGGATGAAGGCTGCGGACGAGCCCTCAGGGCCCAGAACGTCGGCGATGACCTGCTCAGGTGCATCGCCGCGTTCCATCCGCGTGTGTGCCCATGCCTCCAGCGCGAGCAGGCCGGACTCGACCGCGTAGCAGCCGTCAGCTTGGCGCGACCAGAAGTAGGAGCGCTCCCACGGGAAGAAGCGCGACCCGGTCGGAAATACGAGCGTAATGCCGTCGTCGCCTGGCTCCCGCCCATCGGTCCGAGCGCTGATTGAATGATCAACCAGCCGCTGGATGAGTCTTAGGCCATGCTCGGGCGCAGCGTTGAGTAGATCAAGGAAAGGCCCTTGCGCGGGTGAGCTCGGCAGGAAGTCGGTGTCGAGATGGGTGAACGCCTCATTTCTGGTCGTCCGCCTGCGCCCCCGGCCCTCCTCTGGGATCAGGCCGGCCAAGGTGAGCTCCACGAGCTCGGCTGGTGCCGCCCTCGCCAGCGAACCGCGAAATTTCATGACGTCGCGGATCGTGTAATCAGAATTTCGACGCCCGAGCAAACTGCGCAAATAGCTCTGAGCCCGCTCGGGCACGCGGGCGGCCATAAGAAAGAAGGCCAACCGGACGTCGGACGCCAGCTTCTGCAATTCATGATACTGGAACGCAGTCGCGAACCTCGGCTGAACTGCTGCGAGAGGATGATGGTCCTGAGCGTCTTCGATTTCCTCGAGCCAGTCTGCCAACGCGACTGCCATCTTTGGCGTGGTAGCGTCCGCAAAGAACATGGACGCGGCGAGGCTCTGGAATAGGTCAACAACATCGGGAAGGGTAAGGATCGGCAAGTTGGCTCGCCTTGCAAGCAACCAGTGCGCCAGCCTCGCCCAAGAGCCGTTGGTCGGTCCATAAATGCCGACAGGGATATCCTCTACATTCAATCCATGCTCGGAGAGGGTTTCGACGAGCGGTCGTGAATCGACCGCGAGCGTCGTGCGGATCAGTTCCTGCAAAAGCGCCCCATCATTCTCCATCAGCAAGGTAGACGCACGGTCCAGAAGCGTGAAGACGAGCTCCGAGCGAAGGATAGCGAGAATCGACCAGCGCCGCCACGTTGCGTGAGCTCCGTTGCGACTGACCCGGTTAAGATACTCGCCCCATGGTTGACCATCCTCGGACCGCTCCAGCGCAAAGCGGGCGCCGAGCTCGACGCCTCGTGCTAAAGAGGTGGGCGTCGCACGAGTGAGCGGAAGCAGATCGATTCTGTCCGGGGCGTCGTGCAGGCGCGCCGCCACTCCCCACTCGCGCAAGACATCGTGACGAAACATGAGGCTATCGAGACCTAGTTCGCGCAGAGTTCCGCTTGCGATAAGCGCGTCCACTGCCGACGACTCCGTCCGAGTCTCCACACGGTTGCCGCCCGCAAGAATGGCATCGGAGAGATCGGCAAGGAGTCGCTTCCGTTCACGTCGATCCTCCTGCGGACCATCGGCCGTCGTCCACCATCGTTCGAGCAGGTCCACCTCCGAGCGAAGCTGATCGGTCGGTCCCTGCACTTCGAGCAAACGCGACAGTCGGAAGAGGTTTCGTGCGACTGCACGGGCTGGATGGTCATCGGCCAGCAAGGCACTGAGGGTAGGGGCAGCGGCCTTGAGCTCCTCGATCTCCTCGGCCCCAAGCTCATCCATGACGACCGGACTAGCACGGCTGAGCTTCGCTATGGCCGCTGACGGCAACCAGTTTGGCTCGTCCTTGTCGAAGTCCGTCCGCGCAGTGACGATCACTTGGAAGGCTGGGACCGAGGACGCGGCCCGCACCAAGTCAGTGACTGTGGCGCGCTTACCGGGGTCATCGAAGAAATCGAGGCTGTCGACGAAGAGAACGGCGCCGCCGTCACTGGCGAGATCGGAGAGAAACGACTCAGCCCCGCCTTCGATCTGGAGTGTGGACTTAAAGGTGAGCCAGCCGCCTGGAATTGTCCGCTCCGGCGTAAGAATGATCGCGCGCCCTTCGGTGAGCACCTGTTCGACAAGTATCCCCAAGAGACCGGACTTGCCGACGCCAGGGCCGCCGAGGATTTCGATGTAGCGTCCGTGATCGCAGGCCTTCCGCACAGCATCGAGCTGGGCTGAACGAGCCAAGGCCACGCCCGCGATTGTCCGACGGAGATCGGCAGCTGCAAGGTAGGCGGCTTCGGCTAGGGTCTCGCGTAGTACCCGATTTCGACGCAAGCCGAGCAGCCGAAAACTGTCGACGCTGGCGATCTCATTCAGGAGCTTGCCTCGATCGAAGTCACCCCCCGTAGCGGCGCACCGGATTGCGGTCTCGGTGAGAACTTTCCAGAAGGCGCTGGCTCGCGTCGCATCGGCTGGCTCGAGCAGATTCCGCGCCCGTTCAAGCGCCAATTCTTCCGATTGTGAGCCAGGAGCGTCGTAGTCAAAGGTCAGGATCTGAAAGCGATGCAGGACCTGCCAGACGGTTTCGTCGTCGCTCGTACAGCCGGCGCCATGAAGATGGGTGCGCACCGTCTCGACAAACGTGCGCATGTCGTCATTGCCGACCCTCTTGTGGTTGAGGCGCCCGAAGAAGACCGACGCCGAGCTGATCTCCCGCGCCCAGCGCAGCACATCTTGATAGGGGCCGGTGATCTTGAAGGAGG
Source organism: Gallionella sp. (assembly GCA_028707275.1). Classification (GTDB taxonomy): domain Bacteria; phylum Pseudomonadota; class Gammaproteobacteria; order Burkholderiales; family Gallionellaceae; genus Gallionella. Next base: position 95,759 of record JAQTUP010000001.1, read on the forward strand.
TTCGCTCGGTCGCGACGGCAAACTGATGTCGCTCGTGGGTAAGGTCGAGCGTGTGGAAGGCTTGTGCGAGTTGTCCCACAACGTCCTTGAACACCGGGTCGCCGGGGGAAAAAGTGATCGTGCGCTTGACCTGCACTTCTAGCACGGCAGGTTCGCCGGCTCGCGTAAATCCGAGGACGATCACGTCGTCAAGGGGATGGCCCTCGCCAGCTCGCTGCAGTTCGACACGATCCATTAAGACGCCCGGCAGGCCCCGAGGATCAGCCTCCGCAAGCATCGTCAGCAGATAATGTGCAGCCACCTGCCCCTCAAAGAGAGCTCCCGCAGGGCCTCTGGACGATGGGCTGGTTCCGGTTTGCTCCGAAGTAGATTCGTTAGGTGTCATCATCCGTTATCTGGGGGTCGTAGCGCTCGGGCCATCTTCTTACCATTGTGCCCTAGATGAGCCGGAGAAGTAATGATTGAGTGTGGAGGGGCTTGTGTGAACAATGGCCGAAAGTGACGGTTCGAATAGTTTGAAAGCGGACATACCCGCAGCGCGGACCAACAGCGATTTCAGCAGACCGTCACAGTCCTCTATGGTTAAGGGTTGTCGGATGTCAGCCCCTCACGTGCAGCGCGGTCAGGCTGCAACAGACCGTTCCGGGCTGACGTCGGGCAACCGCTCCAAGGAAGAAACCGCGTGAGTTACTGATGCACTTTGATCAGCGTGCAGGCTATGGGGATTAGACGGTTTGTACTGCTAGTTGAATCGTCAGTCTGTCTGCTCAGTAATCTCAGCAGTTTGTTCCGACGCTCATTGACGAGCTGATTAGCCCGAATGTAGAGCTTGCATGCAGGTGTCGTTGAACCGTTATCGCGACACGACACAATGCGGCAGCTTGCCGGTCTGGACCGGCAACACGTTGTAAGGTCGTAAAACACCGTTGCACTCATGGCGGCCCCCGCAGATGAGGCGGTGCCCGTATCGGTATGAGGCGCGCTAGTGTTTCGATCACGCGCATCGCCGCACCGCAGTGGGGGCAGACGAAGGTGGGCTGGACCACTTCACTCGGCGCATCGCTCTCTTTAGGTTCCACCGGCACGACATGCAACAACTCACGTGCCCGCGCTAGGTTCTCCCGTCGTCCACCATTAGCGATCAACCCGTAGTGACGGATACGATGGAAGCCACTGGGCAAGACATGCAACAGGAAGCGACGCATGAACTCGCAGGTGCCGAGTGTCATCGTCTTGTGTTTCGTGCTTCCCTTGGCGCGGTAGTCCTTCCATTTAAAAGTCACGCCCTGTTCGTCCATCCTGAGGAGTCGGCTGTTCGATATCGCCACCCGATGGGTATAGCGAGACAGATACGCCAGCACGGCTGCCGGTCCTGCGAAGGGACGCTTGGCATACACCACCCATTCGCATTTCTTTAACGGAGCGAGCCAATCTGAGAATGCTGATGCCTCACCCAGCGGGACGAAGTCACCGAAGAACTGCAACTGCCCCAAGTGATGAGCCCTCTCTAGTTCTTCAAGGAAGCGCCGCCTGAACAACCTCGACAGCACTCGCACCGACAAGAAGAAGCCCGGCTTGCACGCAACCCAACGCTCGCCGTCCAAGGATAGGCCGCCGCCAGGCACGATGCCATGTACATGAGGATGGTGCGTCAGCGCCGATCCCCATGTGTGCAACACCAGTGTCGTGCCGATGCGCGCGCCCAGATGCTTGGGATCAGCGGCGATGGTACGCAGCGCCTCGGCTGCGACTTCAAACAGCATCCGATAGATCACCGCCTTGTTGTAAAAGGCTATCGCGCTGATCGGTTCCGGCAAGGTGAACACCACATGGTAATAGTCCACTGGCAGCAGCTCGGTCTGACGCGCTTCGAGCCAACGCTTGGCGGCACTCGCCTGACACTTGGGGCAATGCCGGTTACGGCAGGAGTTGTAAGCGATCTCGGTCTGTTCACAGGCAGTGCAGCACAGCACATGACCACCCAGTGCCGCGCTGCGGCATTGTTCGATGGCGGACATGACCTTCAGTTGACTCAGGTTCAAGTGACCGGACTGAGCATGTCGCCAGGCAGGACCGTGGCTGCGGAAGATGTCCGCGACCTCCAGTGCAGGGCGTTGCATGACAGCACGCTACTGCGTCGGTAGCACCTCCAGTGGACTGATCACCTCACGCAGCAGATCAGTGGCAACCTGAACATAGCGTGCGGTCGTATCCAGCTTGCGATGCCCCAGCAATACTTGGATCACGCGGATGTCCACCTTCTGTTCCAGCAGGTGGGTGGCGAAGCTGTGGCGCAAGGTATGCATCGACACGCGCTTGTCGATATGCGCAGCATCCGCAGCAGCGTGTATGGCGCGATTAAGTTGACGCGAGGTGAGCGGATCAATGGGATCCTGTCCGGGGAACAGCCATCCACCTTCGCGCATCTTGCCCTGAGCCTGCGCGTATCGCCACCAATGGCGCAGTTGTTCCAAGAGAACGGGTGAGAGCATGGCATAGCGATCCTTGCTGCCTTTACCTTGTTCGATACGCAACGCCATGCGCTGGCTATCGATATCGCTGACTTTAAGGGCGCACACCTCGCTCACGCGTAGCCCTGCGCCGTAGGCTACAGACAACGCTGTTTGATGTTTGAGATTGCTGACGGCGGCCAGTAGCCGCGCTACCTCGTCGCGACTCAGCACCACTGGGAGCTTATGGGGTACCGGTACCGACTGCATCTTGCGCATCAGTTCGGGGCGATCGAGGGTTTGCTCGTATAGGAACTTTAAGCCGCTGAGAATGTTATTGATCGAGACTGCTGAGGTCCCGTGATCGATCAGGTAGAGCTGATAGCTTCGTAGCTCCTCGGCAGTCGCCGTGTCGGGGGATCGCTTCAGGTACGCGGCGAGTTGCCGTACTGAGCGGATATAGCCGATCTGGGTCTTGGGGGATAGTTTGCGCATCCGCATGTCGTCCAGCATGCGTTGACGTAACGGCGAAACGGACGAGGTCGATGCAGTCATGATTCTGCTCCTCTCGATAACCGAGGCGGATTGCCTCAGTTACCAAGTTAGGGAAACAGAACCGCTGTTTCAACACCATCGATCAAACACTGCAAGGAGTTCGGAGCACAACTACCGCGAAGCGGTTTAGTCCTAGGCCGAATTGCGGGAGGTCGCTTCGATCCCCATGGTGGTCAGTTGATTGGCACACAGAAGTCCATGAATCATATGATTTTACCCTTATTTGTGCATCTGCTTACGTGGCAATACCAGTCATTAAAAATCCTCAGCAATTGAGATCTGTTTTGGTTTCCTGTTATTGCCTTTTTATTTGCCTTACTTTATAGTAAGGCCATAAAGTAAGAGGCAAATATGTCAACTGCAACCATAACTAGTAAAGGTCAAATTACCATCCCAGCCATTGTGCGCGCTGCGCTTGGTGTAGAAGCCGGGGATCGAGTCGAGTTTGTTCAAGTTGAGCCTGGGCGATTTGAGTTATTTGCATCTACGCAGCCTGTGAGTGCCTTGAAAGGCTTGGTGCGGAAACCGACCACGCCAGTAACGGTTGAAATAATGAATGAGACAATCGCAAAGCGCGGCGCATCATCAAAATGATCGGTTTGGATACCAATATTCTCGTTCGCTATATTGCTCAGGACGATCCGGTGCAGTCGCCCAAAGCAACGCGACTGATCGAGTCGTTAACTGCGGATGATCCGGGCTACCTTAGCCTTGTTTCGGTGGTGGAACTGGTCTGGGTGTTGACGGGATGCTACTCATCATCCAAGGCTGAAATTTGTGTGGTGCTGGAAACGTTGTTGCGCACCAAAGAAATTATCGTGGCGAATGCCGATGTTGTTTGGAAAGCTGTTCGACTTTTCAAAGCAAGTAACGCTGATTTTTCGGACTGTTTGATCGAGCGTTCTGCCAGCGATGCCGGATGTGGCTATACAGCAACATTTGACCAAGGTGCTGACAAGAATTGCGGGATGAGGTTAATCGAGTAAATTGCGAAAATGCTATTGGTGCGAAGGAGATAAAAAATGGGAATCTTGATTTTATTGGTGTTCACAATTGGTGCTGGCACCATTATTTACTACTTCGGCAAGGGCGCTGTTGGGTTATATCGTAAAGCTTTTGGATTACAGAAGGGTGTTGAGCCTATGCAGACTAATAGCTTTGCGGCGCAAGACGGATCTGGCGAAACAGGATGGTTTGGTCTTCCGAAATACCGTGATGTGATCGTGCCAGACAAGCATCACTACGCAACAGTTGTTTACATGGGCAGTCCGGTTAAGCAGTATTTCTATGACTTGATGGCTGGGTGGAAGAGGATTGAAAATAGTGGTGAGCGGTGGGGTTTATTGGTTGTTCCAGTTTTCTTTGGTGGATGTTTGTCACTAATTCATCCATTTTGGGGTTTATTGGTCGGAATTTTCACTTTATGGTTTATTTTTTGGATGACTCCCGCTGCAATGAGGGCGACCAGAAGGTCGGCAGAAATGTCAAAAAACCTCACCGCTGATGATTGGCGGCAAGTGTACCGCGAACTGGATAAGTCAAGAGAACGCGAAGATGAAATGACAAGAGCGTTTAGGCAAAGCGGCATCGGCCATCGCTGGTAATGCGCAAGATGAATGGGTTGGGGCGGCAAATGATGCCGCCCTTTTTTATTTCTTGATTATCGTGTCCGCAATCTGGTTACCAAGGTTGTTGGCTTTGTTTGCGACATCAGATGCTGCTTCAAGCGTAGCGTTGTTGGCATTCTCTACCGCTTGAACCATAGACTGGACTGCTGGGTTGTGCGCCACACCTTCGTCGCCTGATAACAATTTAGTGGCTACGCCACCCACTATTGCGCCACCGATCAGGCCAGTCCCTTGTACAGTACTGGCAGTTCCAACATCGGCCTCAGCTCCTTTGCGCGCAGCGCTCCTTTCGATATTTTCTTTGGCTTTATCGGCTGCTACTTTGGATGCGGCTGTTGCTTCAGGTGCTGCTGTTTCGGCTTTGAGCACACCACCTTCTACTTTGGTTGCCTGAGACACTACGCGCTCTTCCGTTTTGGCGGCAACTTTCAGCGCGGTTGCCTGTGCAACATTTCCAGCGGCATCGCCAGCAGCTACACCCACAAGCTTCCCGCCCACTTTGCCCAAAGCCCCACCCCCAACCGTCAAACCAACAGCAATCGCAGTACCCACGATGTTCTCAGTGAGCGTTCCTGTATTCTGATCCGCAACTGGCTTCGCCACACCGGCATCATCTGGAATCAGCCCTGCCCTATCCGCAAGTTTAGTTGCGTCTGACCCAAGCGCGACCGGCAATGCATTCGCGGCAGCCCGCCCAAGATTGCTTCCCTTGGTTGGGTCGGTGGAATTTTCTGCATTGGTCCTGATCGGCTCACCATCTTTATGAACCTCCCCTTTGCCTGCGCCGATTGCGGCAGTGGCTTGCCCTGTCATCGCCTGCACTTGACCTGTCACATTGTTGGCTGGCGCAGTGCCGGGGATAACGCCGGCAGTTGCTTGTAGCCCCACTACTTCCTTGTTATTTTTCGCGTCAAAAGCTGAAACTGCTTGAATGCCAGGCACAGTGGCTTGGTTTTGTTCGTGCTGGGCTGCTACACCGTTGGTTGGTGCTGGCATGGTTTTTTCGATCTCTGGGACTAACTTTTCATCCGAGAATTTTTGAGCGTACTGGCTCAAGCTTTCTGGAGCATAACGAGACATCGCTTCAACATCGTTGGCTGTGAAAGTTTTCCCGGATGTCGGATTGTTTTGTCCTCTCATCCAATCCATGAACTCGTTCATGTGATTTGTATCGTAGCTCGCCCCCATTTCCTTGGTGCGGGTCGCGGCCTCTTTGAAAGCAACTGCTTTTTCATGGCTGGCTTGGGCAGATTGCACATTCGACAAACTGTTATCAAGACTGCTTCTAACCCCTGTCGCTGCTCTCACGGTTGACTCGTCACCCTGCGTAAAACTGGAGCTATGCGCTGCGGTATTGGTCTTGGTGACCGCCTCTTTGTAGTCCTTTTTACTTGCCAATTCGTGGGCTAATTTTTGTGTTTGTGATGTTGCCGAACTACTTGTTCCTTTGGTTTCAACACCGCCCGACACGGTTGCGCCGCCAAACGGAGTATTCAGCCCACCCGATGCCTCGGCTCTGGCGAAGGCCGATACTTGTGCCATCTGCGTTTGGTTTAAGCCATGCTCCTTGGCAAACTTATCTGTCAATGCCTGTTCCTGTCCAAACGAGGTCATAAACTGCGCTGCACTTGTTAATGTGTCACCGGTTGAAGCATTGATACTTTTCCCGTGACCTCTTTCAAAAGAAGAAGTGGCACTACGGGCTGCGGTCATGCTGTTGGAGGCGGTTGTTGTATCGGCAAGTGCAGCTCTTTCCGAATTTTCTGAAGCGGTTTGAAGCGAACCAGATGTTCTCCCGCTCAGACCAACCTTAGCCCCGATATTTTGAAATGCGGCGGTATTGTTAACCAGATGGGTTGCTTTGCCATTTTCCATACCGTAGAAGTTACCTACATTGTCCGCGCCAGTAGAGCTAAATCCACCTTGACGGATCGTTGGACTTGCACTGTATTGCATCATGCTTAAATTATCGGCTGACTGATTACCCAGAGAGGCATTACCCATCTGCGTATTCCCTGCCGACATGCCAGAGGCAATTCTCTCGGCTTCACGCGCTGGCGTAGTCATCCCCGCAATTGCCTGTGCGCCGACATCCCCGCCCTTTACGATTGCTGCTGCGATGGCGGGTATCGCCGTGGCGGCGATCATGCCGGCGATGGCCTCATCGCTAATGTAAGCGTTGTTCACCATGCTGTATTGCGACATGGACAAACCAAGCCCGCTGGTCATTGCCGCCAGATCTTGCGCGTGCATTGTCATCACAAGGTGCATGACAGCATAAAGCGGTGGCCATAATTGCACCCACACGAGGCTCATTACATAGCCCTTCAATACCAACCCACCTTTATGCCCCGCCAGCAATACCAGCAACATGATGATCGGGAAAACCGAATACTGCACAATCTCCACGATGTTCTTGACCTTAGGCATAGTGCTTTCCGATAGCTTGGACATCATTTTGTAGCTGTCGGAGGTTGAACGGATGGCTTGCGCCTGAGCCAAGTTTGCCGCCGCACCTGCCGCATCGCCGATCTGTGCTGGCAGCAGGTACTGGGCATCAATCATAAAATTGCTCATAGCTGTTTGTTTAACCGTATCCATTGCGGTTTTAGAGATACCCAGCATGTAGTTGGTGCTGGTTTGAATCGCGCTTTGCACGGCAGCATTGGCGGCAGCGGTTGGTAATCCCGGATAAAGCCGATTGCCCAGCCTATTCATTTGCTGCGTATTAACCGCGAGGATTTGCGTGGTCAAAAATCCGTATGCCCCATCGCAGCCATACGTTCCTGCAACGGGTGTTGAACCTGGAACAGCACGAATTGTGACGAGCCTACCCGGATTGGTTCTGCCGTTGAGGTAAGTCCAGATGTCGTTCGTTTTTGCCATATCTGAGGCGACGATGTAGCCAGTAGCATATTCTGGCACCACGCATTCCCGATAAAACTCCATGAGATTGCTGGTCAAAATCGAATTATCGAACTTGGTGTGCAGTATTTCTTGCTGAACGCGATGCCCCCACAGTGTGCCGTTGCTGCGGAACTGGATGTCGGCTGGTAGTGAAAAGGTTGTCTCAAACGTTCGGGTTAACCAATCCCCGACATGACTAACCGAGTGTGCAAAAGAGGCAAGACCAATGGGCACGTTGGCCACAGTAACGGAGGGCTGGTTCCCGGTTCGGTCGGTTATCACCACGCTGACTTTAGGGACGAGCAGCATTCCATTGAATACGGCCAGCATAATGACCCACCGCCCAAAGTCGGGTAGCTGACTGAATCCTGCAAGCACGGCCATTGCCATTGAAAGCAGACCTACCAAAGCAATGGTGCGCATGAGGCCAAGATAATCGCTGCTACCCACAATTGCAGCCACTGCGTTGAACACCAGCTGTAGTTCCCTGACGTTCCAGTAGGAAAATATCTCAAACGTAAACATTAACGTTCATTCCCAAACACGGTCATCGAAGTAAAGGCTTGTGCAGGAATACCGGCAACCATTGCCTGGTGCATGAGCTGTATTTGCCTTTCCAATTGCGCTTCCTGTTGCACCTTTGCGTATTCCGCAAGACGTGATGCTTGAAGATTGCCGTTCAGTAGTGTGAGCCTATCATTCAGTTTTTGCAGTGCGTCTTGCGCGTCTTTGGGTGCAGAGCCGTTCTGTGAATTAGCCATGATTTGCGCTGCCGTTTTGAGGATGTTATTGATATAGGCATAGGCAACGTCCACAGCAATCAGTCTTTTGTACGCATCAATAAATCCGGGATTGACGGACGCGCTGGTGGAGATCATTTTCCAGACCGGGATCGCGGAGGCATCGACCAGCTTAAAATCGCTGATGGTTTGCGAACCGCGACTAATCACGTTGTTTCTCAAATTGTCCAGCTTGGTCGCAATTCGATTGATAAACGGCGTGACCGCGATACTACCAACGGTAGGATGAAGGCAATCCACCGTTGTGTCGCAAGTGAACAGGTTGATTGGCGAGGTTACGCCATCGTTGTAACCGATAAAGTCATTTATCTCCACTCCCGTTGGATCAACGTAATGCCAGCTTGCGCTTGTACCACCATTCGCGGCGTTTACTGCTGGATTTGGCGGATCAATAATAATTGTTCCCGTCATGCTCATAATGAAAAGTTTGTCTTCATTATCCAATCCGGTGCTTTTGCTCAAGGCCATCCAAACCACATTACCGGGTCTGTATTGATCTTTTTTGGAGGGGTCTAGTGCAATGGCCGCATCCTCCGCGAGTCGCTTTGCTGCTGCGCTATCTCGTGAGGTCTTCCATGCATCGTATGAATCCGGCAGCATATTTGAAACAGCTCCCGCCACATGACCAAACATATCCGATGAACTTTTGGATAGATCAGAACCAAATAGCGCGGGGATACCTTCCGCCATCTTGCAGGAGTTGACATTCATTCCGTTGACCTTGTTGGCAACATCCTGCAAATACTCGAACAGACTTGCCATTTCAGGCATGGACGACTTGATGGCCAGCAGGAATGCGTAGCTGATTGAAGTGCCGATGTTCTGGAAAAGCGCGGTAATCGCAGCTTTGTTGATAAATGAAAACGAACCTGCTGTCAGGTCAATCCCACCGCAGCCGATATTCAGCGATGGCGGTGTCATCTGAACGAGCTGGTAGCTCTTTACGGGTGATCTGGCGTAAAAGCCGCCCGCCGAGTATCCGTTCATCGTCTGCCCCTTGTAAGACGACGGCGGTGTGGCATTTGAGTACCCACCCATACTGTCGAACCAACTCTGCATTCCTGTTCCCACGTTAGCGTTGGCAGGCGCGGAGATGAAACAGGCGGCAGCAAGCACGGAAATGAGCAGTTTGTTGTAGCGCATGATGAAATCCTTTTAGAGATCGCCGGGTTTGGTTTGAGTCAACACATAAATCCGCTCAACGAAGTCCTGCAACGACAACACGCCCGAACCAAGAATGACCATTTTGTGTGTTTTGACATTACCGAGCACAAACAGCGGCACGGCATCTACCCCCAGCTTTGCGGATAGACCGTTGTCTTTAACCGAGGGAGGCAACCCGTCAATCGTTGATCCATCCAAACTGATCGGTAAAATTGTCATATCGTATTGGCGGGTAATCCATTGCAAGGTCGGCACCATGTGCTTGCAATAGGGGCAATCACCCCGAAAGAAGAAGAATATCCCCCACTCTTTGGCAAGGTCGGCCATCGTGTTGTTTTGCCTGGCATCCCGGTCTCGCGTTGCCACCTTGATGGCGGAGTTATTCATTGGATTTTTAAGTTCAAAGTTCAGCTCGGCGTTTTGCCACAGGACACGCCGCCATATATCCGCAAAATAGCTGGCACGGTCGATTTCAACCTTCTGCGCGGCCATGTACGATTTGATGTTTTCTGCGGTGGGATGCACCACGGCCAGCGCGCGCTTGGCATCAAGGTCTTTGCGTATTTTCTCCAGCTCTTCGACAGCGAGCGCTTCTTTGGTCTTTACCGATTCTTCAGGTGTGCTGATTTCTTTGGGTTTCTTGACTGGCCGTGCTGCTTCTTCACAGTACCAGTTAAACTTTTCCTGACCATGACACGCCCATGCAGATGAATATTCCATGCCTGATGGATAATCTCGTCCTTCCAGCGCGAACAATGAGGTCGGCACTAACGCGGCCATCAAAATAAGCAAAGTTGGGATAGCCAGGCGCATGAGTTACTTCTTGCCCAAGGCCAGCTCAGTGACGCGCTGTGTGTAATCGTAGGTGGTGCCGGGTGAATCTTTGATAATCGCAGCCGAGTTGATGAGAGTACATCTGCACTCGCCTGCTACCTGGGTAAGCGCGGCATCAAGCTGTTTGCCAAAGCGCGAAGCGGACTCAATGATTTCCGTTTGCGCTGTCTGATCCATGCCGGGCTTCATTTGCGCGGCCAATCTCTTTTGTTGCGAAGTGACAATACCGATAATGTCCACCTTCGCCATTGCGGGCGCGGGGTGAAAATGTTGCCATCCGGCCAAGACTGCGATAGTGACCGTTGCCGAGACAACGCCAGTGGTGAGGTGAGCGAGAGTGGACATTTTGTTTCCCGATTAAGCGATGATGCGAATCTGCAAGCCTGCATGAGTATCAAAAAACACCACGTCCTCACACAGGCAGAAAGACGCAGTAAATACCTTGTAGCCCGCATTTTTTAGCTCGCCAGCAATGTCCCTTGCCCGCTTTTCTTCGGTCTTGCAGCGTTCAATGATGCGACGGACGACTTTGCGTTTCATGTTGTTTGCCATTTTTTAGTTTCCTTATGTGAATAAAGTTTTCGACTCGATCTTCGTGTTAAAAAAGTCCCATTTTTCGTCTGTCCTCGCGCGTTCCTTTGCGCCTGTCATTTTTGATTCTTTCGTTAAGCAGTACCTCGATAGCCTGTTCGGTCGTCATGTTGTTTTGCTCGCGCATGGTCTTTATCCGCTCGAAATCTTCAGCGCGTGTGGAGAACAGCATCATTGAGAACGGATCAAGCAGTAAGCGACCAATCCCGGATCCCATCGGGCTATGCACAAAGATTTCCGAGTAATTGCCATGATCGGTGGTGATAGAGGAAAGCTGGCGTTTCATCCACTCATCGATGGTGAGCTTGCCTTCTTTGCCTAGACGGTCAATGTTTTCCGGCTTCTGCCGCAGTAAGAACAGCCAGTCCGCATTATTGATGGTTGCTTTGGTTGCTTCCGTCTTGTAGTAGTCATCCACGCTTTGGGTGATCGTGCCGAATGCACCGCCGTACTTTCTTGCCCTGCGATAACCGGCTTCGATGAAGTGTCCGCTGCTGCCGCTCCCCATCAAGTCCCACGCCTCGTCAATAATCACGATCTTGCGCCGGGAGCGATCCAGATACATTTCCTGGGTGATGCGATACATGATGATCTGCATGACCACCGCCTGAAGATCTCTTTTACTCTTGAGTTCCTCAAGCTCAAGCACGATAAAGTCATTGTTAAATTCAATCGTTGCAGGACCTTCAAAGTAGCTCGCATATACGCCGTATTTTGTGTAGGGTTCAAGTGCGACGGCCATGTGCATCAACTCCGTTTCGCTATCAGAACTCTCATTAATTTTGCCAATGCGTAGCAGCTCGTAAATGTCCGTGATGGTGGTGTCACTCCCCTTCACTCCCCATACCTGCTTGATAGCGGAAGCAAGTGCGGTATAGCAAAAGTTGTTCAGGGGCTCACGCGGACTCGCCATTTCAGCCAGGAGAGGAAGCAACATTTCCATGTCGTTATTGATGTCCCTGACCATCGAGAATGGATTGAGGCACAGCGTATTGTCACGCTCGTCAGTAAATTCAATGAATTCGCCGCCCATCAACTCGCACAAATTTTTGTAACTGCGGCCTACGTCAATAATCCAGACTTTGGCATCGGCTGCACGATAGCGGTACGCCATTTCATTCACAAATACCGATTTGCCAGACCCGGATAACGCGGCCACCGCAAAATTGTAGTTACCACCCGTGTTGTCAAACAGGTCGAACCCCATCGGTTGCCCACGCCGCCCGAACAGGGTAATCAGCGGAGTCTTGGTCCCCTTCCACTCGGCAATCAACGGCGATGTCATCACCGCGTTGTCGAGCGTCTTGGTGTAAGAACGCCCGAATGCAACCAAGTCTTCTTGCAATGGTTGTCCTAGCGTCATTGGTAGCGATGCGACAAATGCCTGATGCTGCAAATAATAGTCGCGCGACAGATCAAACCCCCTCGCACGCCACACCGATCTAACCGCGTGCTCAGCACGGGATGCATCAGCTTTTGTCGATAGCAGGCAGATTTGGTGGTACATGCGCAGCGTCCCCTTGCCTTCATCAAAAGCACCCAGCACAGCATCCCAGTCGCGCTTACGATCTTGTAGGTCTGGCTGAAATCTTGCCATGTACGAGGCCGCGTTCTGTGTAGCGCGAGCACTTTTTAGTTGCGCATAAGTGCGTGCGGATTCGTAATCTTGCACAACCGCGCCCATGGTGATCAAGAATGGGCATGGCATTGCCAGGGCGGCTTGGTATGGGTCGCCAATGACACTGCTCATGTGATTCAGGCGGCTATATTTCGGGTAGTTCCTGACCGAGAAAAACTGCATAACCGTTTCTTTTCCGCCGCTCTTGCAAGACCGGATGGCTTCATCGCTAACGCAGGATGCAATTTCGGGGTTGGACAGTTGTTCGCGGATTATTTGGTCTGGGTTGTAACTTACGGACAACTCGCTGCGCTTCTCAGGACAAAACACCCGCTCGTGATCGAAGAAATCGCCCACAAAATCCAGCAGGTGATCCGGTGTCCAGTCAAACCCGTCCAAGTTCGCCGACCTGAGTGTTGCACGGACACTCTCACGCGTCCTGATCGCCTCCTCTACATCCCCTACTTCAAAAGGGGAAAGTGGTAACGTAATCGAAATGACGCACCTGAAATTGCGCAACCAATACACCCTATTGGCTAGTAGTGATTTGGACGTGCCAGCCATGTAGTATTCATTACGGCGCGTCGTTATCCCTGCCAGTTCGCTTACTCGCACCGTGTCTTTTTGTTTTTTCAACATCGGTGCGATATCTGGTGATGCGTACAGTGAAATCTGGATGCCTGTTTTAGCCATGCATGAATCGAACAGGCTGGACAGGATTTTCTCCATTTCATCAGTTGCACCGGTCTGCGGATCAATCTCAATGGCAAAGCCAATTGAAAACTGCTCTTTTTTGCCGAAACCGCCTTGATCCAGGATAAACAAGCGTTCAGTTGGAATCCAGCCAACGTAGGGCAGCAAACCGGCCAGTCTGGGGGTGCTGGTGAATTGCTCGATCAAATGACGCGGAATCGCATCAGCACGGCCATATCTCTCATGCAGAAAGATATTTTTAAGTGCGCTTGTGAATGACATGCTAATTTGACCCTTGTGATTGCTCTTGCCCAAACTGGCTTTGCGGCAACACTGATTGCGGTACCGCCGGTTGCGATAATGCGGGTTGTGGCTTTGCAGTCGGTGCCATGACACGATATTGGTTGGCAATTTTTTGGGTGCTATGAGCCACTTGCCAATGCCCCGGATCGGCAACGGCATACAGGAATGCCTGATCGTGCAACACCTTTCTGCTGTCTTCCCACGGAGCAACCCACACACGCAATACACTTGGCGCACTCAGTACGGGCGTGCCTGTTTGAGGGGCTTCACCAACGACCCTCTCGGCTACTTTGGCTTGATTTTCCTTACTGTATCTGGAGAATGGTTTTGCTGCCGAACCAGGCAGGTTATCAGCAACAGCATTGGCATAGACTCCCGATAGTGATGAGCAGTTAATGCCCGGTGGCGCTTTGCAGGTGAACGACTTTTGGGCATCAAGTCCTACCATGCTGCATCCGGTGATGCTCAAGCAAGCCGCCATTACTGAAATCCCAACACGCATTATTTTTGCTCCTTGTTTAGCCATTTCTCGATTTGGTCTGCTGCCGCCATGCCTGGCAATACGCGACCGTCTGCGGCGATCAGTGTGGGCGTGCCATTGATATTGAACTTTTGACCGAGCTGGACATTGCGTTCAATCGGGCTGTCGCAGTGCTTGTCTGTCACAGGTGCTTTGTCGTGCAGCATGTAGTCACGCCACGCAGCTGACTTGTCGATTGAACACCATATCCCCTTTGCTTTTTTGGATGCCTCTGGATGCAGCCCATCCAAGGGCATCAGGAAGGTGTAGATCGTCACATTGCTTAACTTGGGTAGTTCTTGCTCCAGCTTCTTGCAATAAGGGCAGTCTGGATCGGAAAAAATCGCCAGCACCCGCTCGCCCTTGCCACGCACAGTCTTAATGGCATCCTCAAGAGGCAACTCCGAAAAATTCACTACGTTTAGCTCGTCAAGACGTTGGGCTGTTAAGTCTTGCTGGGTCTTCATGTCAAAAATATGGCCAAACAGGAAGTAGCGCCCTTCGCTGTTTGTATAGCCAATATTTTTGCCCATAGCCACTTCGTAAATCCCGTCGATGCCGGTTTTGCGCACATCGCTGATCTGCGTTGACGGGTAGAGATCGCGCAACGTATTTGCAACGTCCTTTTCTGCGCTGCTATCCCTCCCGTTGCCAGCGTGGGCTGCGGTCACGCAAATCAATAACAACATGGCAAGTAGCCTGGCTTTGTATTTCATGGATAGTCTCCTTTTTATTGAGGTTCGGAAGGATCAAGTGCCTTACCCATCACTTTTCGTCCGCGCTGCCAAATGTCGCTATACGTCCCGATTGACGGGTCCTGGCTTAAATCGTCCATTGAGAAGCCTTTGGTGAAGACCACCTCAACCGTTCGCCCTGCATCAATTTCAATTACAGGGAACAATTTTTCTGCGAGGTCGATGTAATACTTGCTCAGTCTGTCCAAGGCTTTGCCTACGCCAGAGCTGATGCCGTTTTGTAATTGCTGCCCCTGGTTGACCGTTGAGGTTGTTCCAAGCGGGCTGATTGATTGCGTAGATGAGCTATTCTGAAAGGCCTGACCAATCCCTGAGCCTATGCCCGCCAACAATGCGTTGGCGAGCACCTGCCCTTGCTTGCTGATAAGCCGCCCCCGCATCCCGGCTTTTCCATCTTCGCCCACGACATATCCCTTAACCGGAATATCCACGGCCCTACCATCGCGGCGAACGCACGACAAATTTTCGAGTCGGCCAAACGCTCTTTCCGAACTGATGTCTCCGTAACTCGATGCCAGAATGAAGCATTCCTTGATTTCAAATCGGTAGCGGTTTGGCAAAAATGCATTGTCCTGAGCGCGCATCAGGATTGGATGGGGGTTGGTTTGCGCCTGCCCACCTGTTGGTGCGTCGAGGCCTCCCAAGAGTGCAACACGCACAAACGATCCGGCTGGTACATAACCGGCATTTGTGTCTTGCTGTGCGGGTGTGGTGGGTTTGGCGGTCTGGCTCACCTCAAACGACGCGATACCCGGCTCTTTAGGCTGAGCGGGTTCTGACAAAACTCTGGGTGGCTCGCCAGTCGCTAAAGGTAGCTGTGTTATTGGTGCTACCGGCGGCGGGATAGGCGGCAGTGGTGGCAACAATGACTCGGGTTGTCCGGTCTGCATTACTCCTGATTTTGCTTCCATTGCTGCCATTTGCTGCTTCAGCTCTTTGACGACATCATCCATCTGTTTCATTTGTGCGGCAGATTGCGTCATCCACACCTCCTTTGGGTCTGCGGCTGCACCCGGCGTTGAGATGTTGGTGGCTTGCTGTTCGGCTGATGTGGTCGGCACTGGCGCGACCGAAGGCTGGCTATCCATAAGAGATACGCTGCCGAGAACCAACGCCATTAACCCCGCACCTGCGCCGCCCAACATGATGTATTGGCGAGTTTTGGGAGTCATGTTGGCAAATTTTTCTGATAGGGAGGCCATTATTCAACCTCGCTAACAATAAAGACTTGTGTGGTCTGCCCGGCTTCGAGTGTCGGATTTTCTATCGACACGGCCTGCACACCGGCGCGGTAGAACTCCCGTTCGTCCATAATAATGGGCTTATTGGATGTATTGGTGAGCAGGTAGGACTCACCACGAATCCCCCTTAAATCGAGCGTTCTGATTAACTCGAACCTGGTGCCTTTCCATAGCGAGATGGTTTCGTTTTTTGCATCGCCATCGCCATTGAAAAGCGCGATGACCGTGTTCATGATGTCATCATTGCGAGGCTCGTTTCTTTTGCTTATTACGAGGCCGGGTTGCTTGTTTCCGCCTTTCACGATAATTGTTTCCGCAGGAATATCTTCCACCTTTAGCAGCAGCTTGTAATGCTGGCCTTCTTCGTCGGTAATGAAGACGCTCATCATTGGCTTGTCGGCGGTTGGTTTAAGCCAAGCCGCGCCCGTTTCTGGTTCGGGCGTTACCGTAAACAAGCCTTCTGCGCCATAGATACGCTTGATCTTGCGACCGTCCACCGTGATTAGATTAGGTTCGTTGCGCGACACGGTGGCCGTTGTTGACTCTGTGGGTGAGCCTTGATACAAAATCTGAGCGGCCAGGCACTGAAAACTACTTACCAGGAGTGCTGACACCAAAAATATCTTTTTCATTTGTTTCCTTGAACTCATTAACAAAAAGTCTCCCGTTTATGTACCTGAAACCAATCACATAAATAGTGCGCCTGGTCGAGATGCGCTTGTCTCCTACGAAGGTGTCCAAGTCGCCGGTGATCGCAACCTTCATTAGTTTTTCGTCGGTGTTTAATGTCTGCGCTGTAAATAGGGTGGCAGCGTTATTTTTGGCAAGAAAATCCAGTCTGGCTGTCATTTCTGCCGCTAGTTGTCCCGCGCCTGCCGGCGTTGAATAACGCAAGAAAAGGTCTTTTTGGTAATTGCCTGTGGTCTGAGTAACGTTCAATGCGAGTCCGGCGTACCAGTACGCCATCTGCTCAAGGTAGCTTTTTGATACGCCCTCGCCCGATACCCAAAAGCTCTTCTCAATCGTCGGCGGCACGAGTACGGTTCGTTCCATGCCCAATGTTCTGAATAGCGTCGCGCCTTCAATCACAATAATGACAATAAGCGCGCCAACTACTAATCGAAGAAAAGTAATCTCTCTGGCTTTGTTGCTGCTTGTTGTAATAAATTTTTCTGGTGTCACTGTTTAGCCTAAAAAATATCGCTGGTCTGATGATGGAGTTGTGCGCGTTTTAACAAACAGACTGCTGGGTAACCACCAGTACATCGCATGAACCGCAAACTTTTGGTGCTTACCGGCTTTGAATTTTCCGTACTGCCATGCGGATACGCTGCCCGCCACAATGCCGCCAATCATCATGCCAAGCGACACCCCTGTACCCATAATCAGGATGGCAATAATGAATTGGTCAATGTCCCACAGCAGGAATTTCTCCTGCTGATCGAGTGTGCGAGGTATGTATCCTGCTTTCACTGATTACTTCCTTTCGTGGGCTGTTGCCCGCAATAAAACACGGGCAACAGAAATCAAACATCACTAGATCGTAGCGGTCATAATTCCGTTAACAATCGTCGGCGTGTATTGCAAGAAAATCGCAAAACCGACACCCACGAGAATAGGGATTGGATTGCCTTTTGCGACAGACAGCAAGGCACCAATCACCACGGCTGCAATGGCGATTGCGCGGCCAGCATAGCCAGTCGCCACACCGTTGATCCATGTGTACAAGGTCAAGAATTCCGTTCCTGTCGTACCGGCTACAGCGAAAGTGGGTAGAAACATCGCACCCAGCAAGGCGAGGATGCGCAGATCAATTGCTTTTGCTTTCATTTTTTACTTCCTTTGTGTAATCAATAAATGTTTTGATGAGCCAACCAATACCTAAGCCAGTCGAAATACCGGCGATATTGGCGGCGAATCCGTTTGCGTCAGTCAAAGTCGAACCCGGCACAAACATGCCCAGCGCGATGAAGCCGCCTGCTGCGACGAGATCAAAGATGAATTTTTTTGATTTAATCAATATAGTTTCTCCTTGGGTGAACCTTAACTTTCATCTGGTTATAAATTGCCAGAGCTGTTTTTGTTTATTTAATTTATCGTCACGCTCTTATTGCACCCCCGTTCTTTATTGTTGATTTTGCTGCGCCTTGATTGACACTCGCCGCTTTTCTTTGAGTACCAATTCCTCTTTGTTGTATGGCGCGGGATGACAGCAATCCCCCTTGGATGAAGAGGAAATCGTCGTATTTATGCCGTGTGACTTGAGCCACCGAGAAACAAACTGAACACGCTTCAACGCCAGCCTGTTGTTGTAATCTTGAGTGCCGATATCATCGGTTTGCCCGGTCAATTCGATGAGACCGATGCTTTGTTGGGACGCAAGCCGCACAAAGCGATCTAGTTCTTTTTGCCCGTCGCGGTTTGGTTTGCTCATACCAAAACCGAAATACACCGTAAAGGTATCGGTAGTCTGGTCGTTTTTCTTGGCGTGCTTTTCGATCGATTGCTGCGGAGCTTGAGGCGGATTTATGGTCGCCAGTTTGTTGGCAAGCAGCAAGGTTGAGCTTGGCAAGGAATCTGAATCATCCAATTCCTTGGGTGTGCGTTTGGGACAGTTTTCACGGCAAATTCTGTATTTTCCGTCAAGGTAGCCGATGCTCGACTGGCTGATCGCCGCAATGCTATCCAGGCGGCTCTTAAATAGATTCCCGCAGCCCGATAACATCGCGCACGATGTCAATAAGATCGCGATGACGGCGCGGTGCTTAGTCAATTTGATTTCCTTGTTGTGTTTCATAACGAAGAATGTCCGCTACTTGTCTGGCGTAGGCGGCGGCTTTGACCGGCGATTTTGCGTTGTACGCGCCAACCGCTTTCCACCCGTACCCCATGCGGTGAAAATTGCCAGCCAATATCCAGGCTCCAACATGAGTGTTGACGCACGAGTCTGTTAAGCGGTCTCTGGTGATCCCGTATTTAGCGAGGGTTGGCAGCCATGCGGAGTTAATTTGCATGTGACCAATATCGAAAGTGCCATTTTTGTTTTTGTTTATGGCCACAGGGTTGCCGCCAGATTCAACTCTGGAAATTGCTCGAAGGAGCTCCTCTGGAATGCTATAGCGCGATGATGCTTGCGCAAAACATCCAAGGTCGGCAGCACTGGCAAGTTGCGCGAGTTGTGAGAGCAGCATTGCGCTGGTGAAGACAATGGTGCGAGTGCGAAACGTCATTGAGCCACCTCCAGCATCTTGCTGCCTGTCGTTCCACAATAAGGGCATTTGCTGGGTTTTTTGGTTCCTGTATCAAAAATATGTTCTGCTTTGCAATTTCTGCACTTACTCCAAGACAGCAGTCCTGCTTTAACGTCCCGGATTGCGTACCACGCGGCATTGATGTCAATTTTTTTACCGTCAACCGAGAACAGCTTGGCTATTTCCCATGCTTGAGAAAAAGCATCCGTGGGTGTTCGATGTTCTTTTTCTGCGGACAAATAGACGGAGACCACCGTAGAGAGTGAAAGAGACGACTGACCATTTTTGATATAAGCCAGTGTGTCGCAAGGCATTCGGCCTGGCGGCGGGACATCTGCCCCATGGATTTCCTCCCATAGCTCGCGGAGCGTTCTCCAAGACAGGCCCGTGATTGAATGCGCAAGGGCAATGCGCATCCCGTCTTTGATTAGGGATGCCGCGAGGATTCGGGTTTTGATGAATTGGTTATCGTTGCTCATCGGTTTGTAGTCGGGTAACTAAAACGTTTGTCATGTAGGCTTTGCGGTGCACGCCGGGAATTTTCGCTTCCATTTGGTTGAAAGTAGTCTCGTCCAGATTCATGTAAAAGCACGGTGCAATCATGTCTTCCGCCAGTTGATCTATCTCCTCAAGCGTCATGTCGTTCACTTTTTTGGCGAGAAACTTTGGAACACTGACGCAAAGCAACGGATGCTTTGCGGATGCCATTTGCTTGACGAGCAAGAGGTATCGTCGGTTGAGTGTAACGATGTCTTTTTGGAGCGAGTTATGCACCTGCGGCCTCTTTGGCTTTGCTGGCTAAAATCCGGCTTAAAGATTTACGAAGATGGTCTGGTAACTGGTCAAGTTGAATTTCGACGGCTTGAGTTTTGTGCTGTGCGCTAATCCGCAAAGCGTCTTGCCGCTCCAGGTTTCTGCGCATTTCCCGCTGGTTCGCTACCGCCAATCCCCGTTCGGGGGCAAAAGAGCCTTCTGAAGCTCGCTTGGCGATGCCTCGAACGTACCCCACAGGGTTTCCGATGGGGACGACGAGTTGTGCACCGTGCATTTCATCGAGGATGGACTGCCAATGACCAGGTGCTACCCCGCTGCTGGCGAGCAGCGTCTGGATGGCGCTGCATTGTTCTGGGGTTATTCCAGGTGGGAAAATTAAATCATTCACCACCACTGTTTTTGGAGCTTGGGGTGACGCATCGTATTCCGGGTCACCGGTAGTTGTGGTGGTGGTTGTAGATTGAATATTGAATATTGTAGTGTTAGGGGGCGGGGTATGGGGTACGGTATGGGATACCCTATCGATAGGGTATGAATAAGGTATCGGTGGGGTATTCCCCCCCGAATTTGCGGGGTCTGATAGGGTATCGGTAGGGTATTCATGCCCTATGGATAGGCTATCTATCGGGTATTGGGTAGCGTATGGATACCCTATAGATACCCTATTTATTCCAACGGATTCCAATGATTCGACGAAATCATTTCGCCATTCGGAAGGTATTGCAGCGCATTGTTTTTTGGCATTTTCTAGTAGCTTTGGAGAGAATGCGCCCTTGGCGGAGTTGTGCTTCCACCACGTCTTAACCCAAACCCAACCTGTGTCGTTGAAATCAATTAACCCTTTGGCTTTGAGTCTTTTGACGACCACTAATAACTGATCCTTCGTCCAGCCCATTTCTGCTGCGGCAATCATCCAGACTACCTGGTAAGCACCGATGATATTTGACGACGGCGAGGTTAAAAAATATAGCAGGGTTGCTTTGTCTTCCTGGCTTAGGTCAGATATTTCTGGATCACGCCAGAAAAAATCGCTGATTGTGCGTTGTCTCATGATTTTCTTTCGTTGCTAATGCCAGTCAATCGCTCGCCATCGGTAGCGCTCTCTGCTGGCACACGCGTCCGCTGAAGAACTGCGATCCGGCATAAACCGAGCGCAAAAGACCGGACGATAACAACGGTCGATATAGAAATAATTGACATATTCACACCTGAAGTATATTTATACTAAATACAAAAGTCAATTATTACTAGATATTTAATAAATAAAATCGTTGTACAATAAAAAAATGAATATAGGAGCCAGAATCAGACAATTGCGCGAACGCAACACGCTTTCACAGGAGAAATTCGGTGAGCTGTGCGGCGTGAGCAAGGCGTCCGTGTCTCAGTGGGAAATAGGCATCGCAACCCCGCCCACGGATCGTTTAATAGCACTCAGGAAACACTTGGAGTTTTCCTTTGACTGGCTTATCGCTGGCGAGGTTGACAACAACTTTGCACTTACCAGACCATCAATACAGAAATTGCTTGCCGTGGCTCAACCACTTCCCGATAGCGCCGTTGCAGCTCTCACGCGAGAAGGGTGTTTCTATACTGAACTCATCTCGCCTGAAAAATTACTCAACGGCACCAAATAACGTCATCGTGCTTCAGATTCAGCTCAAGCTGTTTTGATCAAGCGAAAGCCAAAAACTCTTCTTTCGGCCTAGGCTTACACCACATACGGATTCAGCTGTAGCCCTGGCTTTAGCAATGATTTCATCCACTTTTGCCAGAAAATATCCACGCTTTAACCGCATGTAAAAATTGCCGCACTTGTGCACAAAAGCCCTAAAGCATTCATCACTGCATACAGCGACTTTCTCGAATACCGCATCACCCCACATGACAATTATCTAAGCTGATACCGCTTGCCATTCAGCGCATTACTGTCTTGCCGCCATCGTTAATTTCACCATCGTCATATCCATAGCAAACGCTTACCTGGCATCCAGCGTGAGGCCACCATTTCCGCCATCACCACACCCTATTGCGCACTTTAAGAACATCTTTTGCCTGAAAGTTTTACGCCTGAGCGTTACAGAAACCCTCAATGTTTTTTGATTGAATCCAGCCTCATGAAAATACCCATACATCCCAAGTGATTAGTTAGCATTTACATTAAAGCGCCAAAAAGTATATTTTTAGTTGACTTTTAATGTAAAGCAAATCTATACTTTTCACAAATCCAGCATAAGAGGTTTGATATGACCGAACAAAAGTTGATTCCACCGCTACCCAAGATGGTGACATTCAGCCTCACTATCGAGGAAGGTGAACAGGCAAAACTTATGGCGTTTATGAGCGCAGATTCATGGGAACGAGCTGAGGAAGTACGTAATGTGTCGATTCAGGAATGCACAAAGAGTCTTAAGCATTGCGTTATGTGGGCACAGCGCGATTGCGGTAGTTCGCGCGTGTTCGCACAGTTTCTCGCCTCACTCTACAACGGCTATCGCGTCAAGGCAGACGTGAGCGATATAGGGACGCTTGATCCAGAAAATTTTGAGCACCTGATGAATACATTGCGGCTGTGTTACATGACGCAGCGCGAACCGCATACTTTCGTAGATAACGGCAGCGAAGTGATTGAGGGAATTATCAGCCAGTGGAATATGGAGAAAAATCTCAATGATTAAGCTTATCGATCACCTCAGCTGCACTGTCATCACAAACAAAATACACGGGGCGCTATGACAAGTCCTGCCACACTCGACGTATTCGGTTTTAATGGTGCTCAAATCCACGTCTTCGTCGATGACAGCGGTGAGACGTGGTTTTCTGCCAAGGATATTTGTGCTGTTCTAGGCTATGGCAACGATAGCGATACGATCCAAAAATATTGCCGCGACAAAGGGATCGCAAAACATGATTTTCATGCTGAAGATGACAATCAGGGACTAACCTACATCAACGAAGGAAACCTCTACCGCCTGATCATCAATTCTCGCGACGAAGAAGCGCAAGCCTTCGAGCTGAAGGTAACGGAAGAAATCCTGCCCGCCATCAGAAAAACAGGGGGCTGCACCAAACCATATGATGCGCGCGCACTCTCCCCTGTCCAACAGAACGCCTTGCAGCAGATCGTCTCCCAGCGCGGAGAAAACACCGATGTGGTTCGCGCCGATATCTGGAGTCGCTTCAACGATCATTTCGAGATTGGCAGTTGTGGAGAGTTGCCGGCAGAGTACTTTCTCGAAGCGGTAGCCTTTCTTGCCACGCTGCCCAGGAACGATACGTTGCCCGGTACGCGATACCAGTACCCACGCGCCATGCTAGATCAAGCGCACTTTGTCGCACCGGATACTGACAAAGCATGCCTGTCGCTGTCTATGCTGTCTGATCCATCACAGTTCAAGTCGCCGCTTATGTCGCTGCTGAATCAACTGCGCAGTGAGGGATACGACATCACCGCGCCATTTGAAGAGGCTGTAGCCATGCGCGCTGCCATGCAACAGACGGACAAGGTATTGGATGAAATCAGGTTAATTGCACTCAAGGCAAAATCAGGGAGACTGGGATGATTATTTTTCAATTCCTGCCAAGAAGCATCAACCAACTCATAACTGAAAATCACGTTATCAACGGTTCAGCCGTCAAAGTCATTAAGTGGCTTCGATGGAACAATATTCAAATAGCGCATCTACGCACCATAAAAAACTTTACTTCGTTTGAATATTACATTTCTGCACCTGACATATCATGGGGCGACAGGTGAGCCTATTCCTCACCAGCGATGAACTACATGAGCTTACTGGCTACAAAGTAGGACACTATCAGGCGCACTGGCTTATGACTCATGGGTATCCATATGAAAAAACAATTAGTGGCAAACCGCGAGTCCTGCGTGCCTTTGTCGAAAAACGTCTTGGACTTGCCGTCACGGATTATTTGCCGAAAACTGCACCAAATTTTTCATATTGGAAACATTCAGAGGTGGCATAAATGGTAGGACGACGCAAAATTGCATCATCACTTCCGCCGCGTATGTACGTCTACAAGGGCAAGCGGCAGAATACCTATTACACAATTACATCTGACAACAAGCGTCTTAACCTTGGGCACGACCTTCTGCCAGCCAAGCGCAAGCTGCTGGAACTGGAAGAAGGGCAAAGCATAGTCGGAACAATCGGTGAGCTGCTGGACGACTATCTGAAAGAAGTAAAAGCTAAAGTCGAAGCCGGAAAACGCTCAGCGCTCACGCTCCGCGACAATGAAGCTGAGATCATCCAGCTTAAAAAAGCGTTTGGAGCAATGCAACCGAAAGACCTACTACCGAATCATGTCTGGTCGTACCTGCATAAATTTCGGGGAAAAGATGCCCCGGTACGAGCAAACCGAGAAGTATCCTATCTACAAGCTGCATTTAACTGGGCACGCGGCCAGGGGATCATCCGCGATAACCCATGCATCGGCGTACAGCGCAATGAGGAACAACCACGTACCCGAATGATCAGCGATACCGAGCTGGATGCGTTCGTCGAATTCTGCCGCAGCAACGGACACTTGAAAGACGATAGCGAACGCAAAGACAGCAGTGATACTGGCCTACGGATTGCTCTGGCTGCGCGCATTGCCTACCTGACCGGCAAAGCCCAGGCACAAGTGCTTTCATTGCATAGGACACAGATCACCGAGAACGGTATCCTATTCGGCCAGCGTAAGCGCGGCGCAGCAACACTGGTGGAATGGACCCCAATTCTGCAATCAACCGTGGACGAATGCCGCGCATTGCCAAGTAAGATTACATCAATGTATTTGATCCATAGTCGTTCTGGCCAGCCATACAGCACACAAGGATTCAAAGCGATGTGGCAACGGCTAATGAAAGCATGGCTTGAATCCAACGAAAGTAATGAACGGTTCACTTTTCATGATTTACGCGCCAAAGCGGTAACGGATCTGATCGAGGATGGTAGAAAAGCCAGCGAGCTGACCGGACACCGAACAGAAAGTATTCCAGCTAAAGTTTATGATCGCAGAGCAGTCAGAAAATCGAAGGCGGTAAAATGATCTTACAAAAACCGCTTTTCATCTTACAAAATACATAAATGAAAAAATTAAAAAGCCGCTAACTCATTGAATTAGCGGCTTTAATTTGGGGTGGCTGATGGGGCTCGAACCCACGACAACAGGAATCACAATCCTGGACTCTACCAACTGAGCTACAGCCACCATTAAACTTGCCTGACTATGTTAGCCAAGGCTCCCGACAGACACTGGTGTGCCCAACAGGAATCGAACCTGTAACCCCCAGCTTAGAAGGCTGGTGCTCTATCCGGTTGAGCTATGGGCACAAATCCTTGCCTGACCCTGTAAAATCCAGGTCAGATACTGCTTAAATTGGTCGGGGTGGAGAGATTCGAACTCCCGACATCCTGGTCCCAAACCAGGCGCGCTACCAGGCTACGCTACACCCCGAAGGTCGCACATTATACACATGTGACCGAAAAAAACCACTTAATTTACAACTTTTATTTCCTGCTTCTGAATCTGGTCGGGGTGGAGAGATTCGAACTCCCGACATCCTGGTCCCAAACCAGGCGCGCTACCAGGCTACGCTACACCCCGAAGGCTGCGCATTATACAGAGGATTCCCGATAATGCAATGCCGATTTCACGATTTCATTTCTCTTTGAGCCGTTGCATCGCCATCATCAGATAGTAACCCATCGACCACAAAGTGAGCAGCGCGGCCATATACAGCAGCAAAGAACCCACTACCTGACAATCCATCCCCAGCAGTCGCTCGTTGTACAGCAGCAGCGCGATCGACAGCATCTGGAAGGTCGTCTTGATCTTCCCCAGCATGGATACGGCGATACTCCTGCTCTCCCCTACTTTGGCCATCCACTCGCGCAGAGCCGAAATGGTGATTTCACGCCCGATGATGATAAAAGCGATGATCGCGTCCGCGCGGCCCAGCTTGACCAGAAGAATCAGGGCTGCGGCCACCATCAGCTTGTCGGCGACAGGATCGAGAAAGGCGCCGAATGCGGAAGACTGATTAAGTCTGCGCGCAAGATAACCATCCAGCCAGTCGGTCGCTGAGGCAAGCAAAAACACGCCGGTCGCGATCAGATTTTTCAGATGAGGACTGAGCGTACTGTCAGACAGGTAGAACGCCGTGACAAACACCGGAATAAGTAAAATTCTCAGCCAGGTGAGCAGATTTGGAATATTTAGGGTCATAGGTCAGTGTGAGTACTCGCACAGCGAGTCATTATCCCGCTCGCCCGTGTGCGGGAGAGAGCCGGAGTGAGAAAACCGGCATGGCGGTTTTCGTCATTAAGGGTGATTTATTTTTCATGCCTGTCAGTGTAGCTGCTGATAAATCTTTTCGGCAAGCGATTTGCTGATTCCTTCGACCTGCGCCAGCTGTTCGACGCTGGCCAGCTGCACTTCGCGCAGACCGCCAAAGTGGGTCAGAAGGCTGCGGCGGCGCTTATCTCCCACCCCGGCAATCTCCTCCAGGCTGGATGTGGTGCGTATTTTCGCCCGCCTCGCGCGATGGCCGGTAATGGCGAAGCGGTGCGCCTCGTCGCGAATTTGCTGGATGAGATGCAACGCAGGATCATCGCCTGGCATCTGCCGGGCACGGCCATCGGGAAAAATCAGCTGCTCCATTCCGGCCTTACGCTCCACCCCCTTGGCCACCCCCACCAGAGCCAGATCAAGTCCTAATTCCTGCATCACCTCCATCGCGACATGCAATTGCCCCAGCCCGCCGTCGATCAAAACCAGATCAGGCAGCGCACCCTCCCCCTTTCGACCTGACTCAGGACAGCTTTCAGCAAATTTCCGGTAACGGCGTGTCAGCGCCTCGCGCATCGCCGCATAGTCGTCGCCGGGCGTAATGCCGCGCGCACGGGTTCCTTCTGCTGCATTCAGGGCTGGCTCTTCGAGGCCGCGCAGGACAGGCCCTTCGACGGGGCTCAGGACAGGAATGTTAAAGCGGCGGTATTGCGAGGAGCGCATTTCCAGATTGTCGTACACCACGCAGGAGGCCACCGTCGCCTCCCCCATGGTATGGCTGATATCAAAACACTCGATGCGTTGCAGCGCGGGCATATCCAGCCAGGCGCGCAAGCGATCCAGGCGCAAAGACTGGCCGCCCAGTTGCATCACGCGCTGCGCCAGCGCCTGCTGTGCATTGCGCTGTGCCATCTCCTGCCACTGGCGACGCTCCCCGCTCAGGGCTGTGCTGATTTTCACCTGATGCCCGGCCTGCGAACTTAGCAATTGAGCAAGGGACACGTCACTGCATTCGGCCTCCAGCACCAGCCACGGGGGGACAGCGCGATTTAAATAATGCTGCGCGATGAACGCCTGCACGATTTCATCTGCTGCCAGCCCCTCGGCATGTTCGGGAAAAAAGTTTTTATCCCCCACATGACGCCCGCCGCGCACCATCGCCAGATTCACGCAGACCATACCCTCAGCCATCGCCAGCGCGATGATGTCGGCATCGGTGGTGCCGCCGGTTGATTCGACAAACTGCTTTTGCTGCACGGTATGCAAAGCGCGCAACTGGTCGCGCAGCACGGCGGCCTGCTCGTAGTGCTGAGCTTCTGCCGCCTGATCCATCGCCTCGCGCAACGTGCGCTCGACCTCCCCGTGACGGCCTTGCAGCAACAGGACGGCGCGATGGATGTCGGCGCTGTAATCAGCAGCTGAAATCAAATCGACACAGGGCGCGGTGCAGCGGTTGATCTGGTGCTGCAAACAAGGCCGCGTGCGATGGTTAAACACGCTATCTTCGCAGGTTCTGATACGAAAAATCTTCTGCAACAGCTGAATCGTTTCGCGAGCGGCATACGAATTAGGATACGGCCCGAAGTATTGATGTTGTTTATTGGGGGTGCCGCGATAATACGTCAGCCTGGGAAACGCATCCCCCGTGAGCACGATATAAGGATAGGATTTGTCGTCACGAAACAGTATGTTATAGCGCGGTTTTAGCGACTTGATCAGATTGTTTTCAAGCAGCAGCGCCTCGGCTTCAGAGCGCGTCACCGTTGTTTCGATACGCGCAATGTGCGAGACCATCAGGCGGATGCGCGGCGAAACATGGCTCTTCTGAAAATAGGATGACACGCGCTTTTTGAGCTGAACCGCCTTACCGACATAGAGCACCGCGCCCTTGTCATCGTAATAGCGATACACACCCGGCAGCAAGGGCAGGCTGTCCAGAATCGGTTTAGGATCGAAGGCCCCGTCGTTCGGGGGTGCAGGTTCGGTGCTCAAGATATCCGGCAAGGCCGCCGGGTCAGGCTGCCTGCTGCTCCAGCGTGAAGGACGCATCCTTGTCCTGCCCCAGATGTTTTACCAGATAAGGCATCACCTGTTGCATCGCAGCATGCAGATTCCACGGCGGATTGAGCACAAACATGCCGCTGCCGTGCATGCCAAACCCGTCTTCACCGGGAGCTTGTACGCTGAGGGAGACGTGCAGCCAGCTCTTCACCGGCAGTCGTTTGAGCTGCTCCGGCAATTGTCTGGCGTCGTTGCGTTGCAACTGTGGGTACCAGACGGCATAAACACCACCGGGGAAGCGTTTCAACCCCTCCCCCAGCGCGGATACCACGCGCTGATAATCCTGCTTGTCTTCGTAAGGGGGATCGATCAGCACCAGCGCACGGCGCGGAGGCGGCGGCAGCAAGGCTTTAAACGCACCGAAACCGTCAGCTGTCTGCATCAGCACGCCCTGTCCTGCAAAATTCTCACGCAGGAGTTCGCTGTCACTCGGGTGCAGCTCGAACAGGCGCATTTTATCGCCCTCGCGCAACAGCGCCTGCGCCACCAGGGGAGAGCCGGGATAGAGCCTCAGCTGCCCGTCCGGATTGATACTCTTGACCAGCGCGACATAGTCCGCAAGAGGGGCTGGCATATCTTCCCTCTCCCACAGACGCGCGATTCCGCTTTCATACTCGGCATTTTGCGTGGCATAACCGCTGTCGAGCTTATAGCAACCCGCACCGGCATGGGTATCTATGTACCAGAAGGGTTTATCCTTTTGCGCCAGATAGCGCAGCAACTGCATTTCGATAAAGTGCTTCAGCACATCGGCGTGATTGCCGGCGTGAAAGGCGTGGCGGTAACTGAGCATAAAATAAATTCGGTAATTTTCAGGCTGCAATTGTGCCACGCACAGGGCGATTTAACAAAGTGCTATGGTTATTTAGGATTGCTTTTTCAGATTACCCTTCCAACCGCAGGACTCGCAGTAATAGCGCCTGACCGGCACAATCATACTGATCATTTTATCGATCAGTCGACGATCAACACGTTCCAGATATACAGACTGACAAACCGGACAAGATGAAACTCGTATAGTCGGCTTAATTGCTGTGTAGATATGTCTGGTCATGGGAACAAATTTACGAAAAAAGAAAGTATTGATGTTAAATCAGTATCCTTACACAATTCTTTCAGCAAAATTTCAGCTAGCCCCCGGATACAAAGCCAACTCAGCCCGAATGTAGCTACAGATAATCAGGACGGTATCGGTGTTGATCCATTTGACTTGCAGGCAAAAGCTTTTCCCCCGGCTTTTCGAAACAACCGTTATTTCAGTCAGTTTTCAGGTTGCCCGACCAGCCGCAGACATCACAGTGATAACGCCTTATTTCGATAAAAATTGATACCAGCTTGTCAACCCTGCGCCTCTGCACACGGTTCAAGTGCGCAGAATGACAGGCCGGGCAGTGTTTGTTCAAAGGTTGAACAGGGGAAATTGTTTCGACGTTTTTACAGATGGGCATAGAAAGTACAGCAGGTATAATTGACTTCACTATACAGCATAAAAATAACAATAAAATTAAACCGTTATACTTTCAGGCGCATATGCAGATCAGGAAGGCAGATCGTCCGCCTGACCTGTTAAGGCCGCGAGCTCCGCCTCGGTAAAGCCTGCCGCCCGCCGCGCGGGAAAATTGAACGGGCCGCGCAACACGGGAGCGGCGTGTTTTACTGCCAGATCGGCATAAGTTGCCGTCATATCCAGTCCTCGCTGCCCGCACAAATAGCCGTACCAGCGATTACCGATGGCCACATGACCTACCTCATCCCTCAGGATGATATCCATGATCGCGGCGGCAGCCAGATCTCCTGCCTGCGCCAGCTTATCCCGCAAGGCCGGCACGGCATCCAGACCGCGCGCCTCCATCGTCCGGGGAACCAGCGCCATACGCGCGAGTACATCCAGCCGTGTCTTGTCAGCCATCTCCCACAAGCTGCTGTGCGCGGGAAAGTCTCCATAGTCGTGCCCCAGAGTTTGCAAATGTCCGGCCAGCAGGGAAAAATGCAGCGCCTCCTCATCCGCCACCTGCAACCAGTCGGTGTAATAGGCTGGCGGCATATCAGCGAATCGCCAGATCGCATCCAGCGCCAGGTTGATGGCGTTAAATTCGATATGCACCAGCGCATGAATCAAAATGGCGCGCCCCTCCACGCTCACCATAGAGCGGCGCTTCACCAGCCTTGGCGCGACCAGTTCAGGACTGTCCGGTATGCCCGGAATGCGCCGCTCTGCACTCAACACAGCCTGAGCGTCCAGCGCTCTCCCTCCTGCCGCCCAGTCTTGCGCCAGCTGCCGCACGCCTGCCGCCTTGATGACAGGATCCGTCTCGCTCAGCCAGAACAGCGCGGCCCGTCTTAATTCAGCCCGATGCTCACTCATGATTCTGCCTTATTCAGCATCGCCTTGAGACGGGCGAGTTTGTCCATCCCCTCGTCCTTGGTGACGGTCACCTGAGCCTCCGCGTGAACACCGGCATAGACCAGCTCGTCCTGTGGCATCTCGTCCATGAATCTGCTGGGTTCGCACAGCGCCCAGTCCTTGCCGCGACGCCGCCGCTTGCAATAGCTGATCTGCAAACTGCGCTCGGCGCGGGTAATCCCGACATACATCAGGCGACGCTCTTCCTCTATGCCTTTTGCATCGCTGTCGCGAAAGGGCAATATATCTTCCTCCGCGCCGATGATGAACACATGCGGGAATTCCAGCCCTTTCGACGCATGCAGGGTGGACAAGGAGACGGCATCCGGTTCCTTATCTTTTCCGTCCAGCATATTGATCAGCGCAATGGTCTGCACCATGGCGATCAGCGACTTGCCATCCGCTTCCGATTTTCGCTTGAGCCAGCCTACAAAGTCTTCGACATTTTTCCATTTTCCCTCTGCCTGTTTCGCATCCGAGGAGTCGTACAACCAGGTTTCATAATTGATGGCACGGAGCAATTCATCGAGCAATTCGCTGCAATCATCCGTATCGGCATTGGCACCCAGGCGATTGATGAAACGACAAAAAATCATCAGATCCTCATACTGACGGGCGGGCAGCAGCTGTTCGGTCTGCGCCTCGAACGCCGCTTCGAACAGACTGATCTGGCGTGTGCCGGCGTAGCTGCCCAGTTTCTCCAGCGTGGCATTGCCGATGCCGCGCTTAGGGGTGGTGATGGCGCGGATGAAAGCCGGATCATCGTCCGGGTTGGCGATCAGCCGCAAATAAGCGGTGATGTCCTTGATCTCGGGCTTGTCAAAAAACGAGCTGCCGCCGCTGACCGTATAGGGCACACGCTGGGTGCGCAGCTGCTCTTCGAAGGCGCGCGACAAATAATTGCTGCGATAGAGGATGGCATAATCGGAAAACGTCCCCTGATGCTCGAACTTGTGGGAGAGGAGCTTCATCACCACACTCTCCGCCTCGTGCTCGTCATCCCGCGCGGCATAGATGCGGATCGGATCCCCTGTGCCGTGATCGCTCCACAGATGCTTCTCGAATACCTTGGTATTGTGGTTGATCAGATGATTCGCGACCTTGAGGATGCGCTGCGAAGAGCGGTAATTCTGCTCCAGCTTGATGACCCGCAGATGACTGTAGTCCGTGCGCAGATTGTGCAGGTTCTCTATACTCGCCCCGCGCCAGGCATAGATCGCCTGATCGTCATCCCCCACGGCGGTGAAGGCGGCACGCTTTCCCGCCAGCAGCCGGGTCAGCTGATACTGGCAGTCGTTGGTATCCTGATATTCGTCTATCAGCAAATAACGCAGGCGCTGCTGCCAGCGCGACAAGGCTTCCGGATGCTCTTTGAACAAAACGACCGGCAGGTGAATCAGATCATCGAAGTCCACCGCCTGATAGGCGCGCAAGGTTTCCTGATACCGCTTGTAAAAACGCGCGTAAGCCTCGGCCTCGGCGCTGTCGGCGATAACGACAGCCTGCTCGGGCGAGACAAAGGCCGACTTCCAGTTCGACACCTGTGTCTGTATATCCCTGATTTCCTGTTTGTCACCGGAATTGCTCAGTTCCCCGATAATTTTAAAGGTATCGCTGGAATCGAAAATCGAGAACTGCGGCTTGTAGCCCAGCAGTTTCGCCTCCGCGCGCAGTATCGTCATGCCCAGCGAATGAAAGGTGCTGACCATCAGTCCTTTGGACTGCTTGCCCTGCAACAAATGACCCACGCGCTCCTTCATCTCGTTGGCGGCCTTGTTGGTAAAAGTGATCGCCGCGATATTGCGCGCCGCATAGCCGCATTCCTCCACCAGATAGGCGATTTTGTGGGTGATGACGCGCGTCTTGCCGCTGCCCGCCCCCGCCAGCACCAGCAGGGGGCCGTCAAGATACATCGCCGCCTCACGCTGCACGGAATTGAGTTTGCTTAACATGGTTTGAATCGTGACATTTTCTGGACGGGGGAAGGACAGGGGCGCGGGGCGCCATGATAGCAAAATGCCAGTGCCGCTGTTTCAGAACAGCTCAAAAAATCGCTCTTTTAATGTGACGCAGTCACATCAGCCGCTAATTTATCGGCGGCGCAACGGGTCGAGCAAGGATGACAGGCCGTTGTGATCGAGTTCCTGCATCAGCGCGAGCGACTGGCCGATTTCGCCGGGCGGAAAGCCCACCCGCGCATACCAGTTCAGATACTGACCCGGCAGATCGGCGATCAGATACCCCTTGTACTTGCCGTAAGGCATCTGCCGGACCAGCAGTAATTCCAGGTGTTTGTGATTCATCTTGTTTTGCCTCCCGGCGTCAGCCCCATTTGGCACGGCTGCATGCGGATACAAGCCGACTACCGCCTGATCTCAAAGGTGCCGACGTCGACTTGTGCGCCTTGACCTGTCAGGCGCAGGATGATGTTTTCATCCTTTTGCCCTGCTGTGCCAAAACCGGTCGAGAGGCGCAGCATCAGGGTGGTGGCGCCCGAGACGACCTGCTGACGATTGCCGAAAAAATGCGCCTGCACCCTGTATTTGCCGGGTTTGGCGTCGCGCAGGGAAAATTCTTCCGGGCCGTAGCCGCCGGTAAAGTCGCGCGACATCGCGCCGCCCTGATAACCCAGCCGGTTGCCGTAATAGACTTTTTCGTTATTCGGGTCGGTGACCCACAGGTCGATGTCGGTGTTGTCGGCATCCCAGCTCAACACGGCGCGCATCCCCAGCGGCAGGTTGCGCAGCAGGCGCGCATCCATACGACTGGTGTCGATTGAGCCGGGCGCGCGTGCGATGATGGCGTTAAGTTCGGCCAGCGCAATGAGCTCGACATCCGGAAAGCGTCCGTGCCAGGGTTTGGACACCACCTCCCACAAATTATCTGCGGCCGGTTGATATTGCCCGTCTTCGGCATAGGCCAGTCCCAGATCGCGCCACGACTGGGGCTCGTTAGGGCTTAATGTCAGCACCTGCTGCAAGACTGGCAACGCCAGTCTGGTTTGTTTGGCCTGCAACAGACGATAAGCCAGGATGCGCAAAACGCCCCGGTTTTCCAGATTCATTTCCGCCAGATTGGACAAAATTCGCAGCCCCAATTCCGCTTGCCCGCGCTCGATGAAAATATCCGCCGCATCCAGGAAAAACGAGGTGCTGTTGGTATAGCCGGGGCGCTCATCCAGATAGACCCGGTACATCTGTTCGGGGGCGACCTCGCGCAAGCGCCTGGCGTACGGCGCATCCGACTGCCATTTTTTGAGCTGAATGCTCGCCGACACAGGCGAGATCACATTCGAGGACTCGTCTGAAACAGAGGCGCGTGCAGCTGCCATGGCCGACACCGGCGCCGGCGCACGGGCGTAAGACGCGACATCTGCCCGTTCCAGTTGCGATGAAGCCGAGCCCGCAAGCCTCCCGGGACGGTCAGACAATTCTTCTTTCAGGCGCGGGGGCAAAGGCTTGTCGCCCTTGGGGAAACGCGTCTCCCACCAGATGATTTTTTTCGCGAATCTTTCCGCGATGTCGTCAAGGTGAGCTCGGCGGTCATTTTTCAATTCCTGATGTTTGAACGCCAACCGCGCCTGATATTCAGCGCGTAGCGACTCAGGCGGCGCGATCTCGTAGCGCACATAATCCTCGATGCGATCGAGCACGATCAAGGACGTCTCGCGCGTGACCATACCGAAGCGATTGCCCAGTCGGCGGATCGCCGCGCGATTGTTCGCGTAATCGGTTTCCAGTTGCGCCAGTTGCAACGCCGCCCAGCGGCTGGCCGCCAGGGTGGAGACCGGCGCGTTGCGGATGACGACTTGCTGCGACTGCTTTTTCCCTTGTGCATCGACCCAGTCCAGCGTCAGGGTGGCTTCAGGTTCGGTGAGTATGCCGGCAATCTTCAGACGCCCCCCCCCGTCATACGAACTGACCAGCTCTTTTGCGCCGCGCATGCCGGTCAGTCGTGCGTGCTGATGCGTCAATTCATCCACTGCCTGAGTCGGCGAGATACGCTGCAAATTCAGCACGCGCCCGCCGGTGTTTTCAACCACGGCTAGCAGGCGCGGCAAGTCGGCGCTGGCCGCCGCATTCACCGCGAACAGCGGCACGTTGCCCGATAACTGTACGCCTGTGCCATAATTAATCAAACCGTCGGAAAACAGCAGGTTAAGATCGGTCGACACGGTGGGCGAGAGCGCTGCCGCACTGGTCGCGCCGTCATACGCCACCGCCTCCAGCACGGCGCGCAATTCATGCCAGTCTCCCCGTACAATGGGAAACGATTGCACCGCTTCGGCCGCATCGCGTGCGATAACCAGATCCACCGTAATACTGCCCAGTTCCTTGAAACAGGCATCAAGCAAGGCGAACTCGCGACCGTGATCGCGTGCAGCACCCGAACCTGAAGCATCCCAGATGATGCCCAGTTTTTTAGGCGCCGTTCTGAGCGCCGGTTTGCCGTGCGGGGCGGCGACTTCGGCATAAAAGTAAGTCTGGTCCGCGCGCGTCTCGATCGCCGTCAATGTCCTGTCATCTGTTGGATAATCGACGCTCAATATGCCCCGACCGGCATAATTCTTGCGCGAAAAGGCAAGCTGTGCGCCGCCATGCAGAGAATCATATCTGACCGCGATGCGTTCAGCGCCCAACCGGGCGCTGATTGCCCGCTCGGATAGCTTAGCGGGTATCGCCGCGTTGTTCACGGCCACATCCAGCTGCCCGATGGCGTCAAAAAATTGCAGCGGCAGGCGATAGCTGCTCACGCCGCGATTTGTTGTCAGCGCCTCGTCATACTCCAGCACCACCCGGCGCGAGCCGCTGGCCGGCAAAGGATAGACGCGCAGCTTGTAATTATTGCCCTGCGTCTTTTCCAGCAGAGCAGGATCGATGCGCGCACGCGACACCTCCTCGAACACCTGCTGACCATGGACTTTATCGACCGGCACCGCAGGGCGCAATTCGCCGTTGATGTCCAGCGCAAAGCCCGTCACCGTCTGACCGTCCAGCAGCGGAAATTGCAACTCGCCTTCCAGCATCCTCATATTAGGATTGAAGAACACCATCTCGATGCGGGTATGGGCGATGCTGCCCAGCACCTCGGCTTTCACCTCCACCTTTTGCAACTGTATCGGCAGTCGCGCATCGGGCGCCACCAGCTGCAACAAAACAGGAATCTGAACCGGCAGCCTCACCTCGGTGGCGACAGCTGACATGCTCGCGGCGAAAAGAACAACACCCAGATATAGTTTCGACGCGATACGTTTCATGACCACCCCCCGATATTCAATA
The DNA here is from genome assembly GCA_028707275.1 of Gallionella sp. Lineage (GTDB taxonomy): Bacteria > Pseudomonadota > Gammaproteobacteria > Burkholderiales > Gallionellaceae > Gallionella. The sequence goes on from JAQTUP010000001.1 coordinate 131,881, forward strand.
TAGCCCCAACGGTTTTGACCTGCAAACCTGGCCATGACAGAGCATTACAACGCTGTACGGGACGGGATCGTTGACAAGCCCCGGGGTGCCGAACCTGCGACAAACTTTAAAACCTCACTTTATTCCTTTTTCAGGTCAAATTGGCGACAGTGGCTCAGGCTATATGAGCAGCGATTTATTTTCTTCCAAAAAGACTTTAATTTGCGCGGCCGGAACCGCCGGACTGAACAGGTATCCCTGAATATCGTCACACTTGAGCAGTTTCAGCAGGTTCGCCTGCTCACGGGTCTCTACCCCTTCCGCGACCACACTCAGATTCAGTGCATGCGCCAGAGAGATGATCGTCGACACGATGCTAAGATCGTCCGGATTGCTCGTCATGTTGATGATAAACGCCCGGTCTATCTTCAGGGTATTAACGGGCAGGCGGGCAATGTAGCTGAGCGATGAATAGCCCGTACCGAAGTCGTCTATCGCCAGTTCCAGCCCCATTTTCCGGATCGTCGCAAGCTTCATGATATTCACCTCGACGTCCCGCATGATCAGGCTTTCGGTGATCTCCAGATCCAGGAACTGCGCCGCATCGGTGTCGCCCAACACCCTTTCCACCGTAGCGATGAAATCCTTTTTAGCGAGTTGCACTTGCGAGACATTGACGGCCACTCTGGGGGGCGCGAGGCCGCAGGCTCTCCATTGCCGGGTATCCGCCACCGCCTTCTCCAGCGCCCACCGGCCGACTTCGAGGATCATACCTGTTTCCTCAAGCAAAGGAATGAATGCCCCGGGCGGCACCATGCCGGTTTCCGGGTCATTCCAGCGGATCAGCGCTTCCAGTCCAACGATATGTCCGGTTTTGAGATTGACCTTCGGTTGATAGTACAGAACGAACTGCTCCTGCTCGATTGCCCGGCGCAATTTGTTTTCGAGCATTAGTTTATCGGCAACCAGTGCATTGAACTCCGGGGTATAGAACAAATACTGATCGCCGTTGAGCTTGGTTTTTTTCAAGGCGGCTTCGGCGTTGCGGTACAAGCTATCAGCGTCTTTTCCGTCGCCCGGAAAAATGGCAATCCCGGCTCTGGCCGAGATACGCAGCTCCTGACCTTCCAGCGCAAATGGCAGGCGTAGCGCTGCTGTGACCTGACTCTCAAGGAAGCGCACCACGTCTGCCTCTTCCTTTATATTGGACAAAACCATGGCAAAGCAGTCAGCACTGATATGCCCTGTATGCCCTGCGCCCGCCGCTGTGTCGATCAGGCGCTCAGCCACCTGTTTCAGCAAGGTATCGCCAACGTGACGCCCGAACGTCTCATTGATTTCTCTGAAGCGATCCAGATCGATGGCTAATACCGCCACCGTTTCACCGCTGCGCAGATCATGCAGGTACTGGCTCAGCCTGTCGTAAAACAACGTGCGGTTCGGTAGCCCGGTGATCGCGTTATAATAGGCCAGATAATTGAGTTTCTCCACTTTTTTCAGATGATCCAGGGCAAACGAAATATCGCCGGCCATTTCAATCAGCAGCTTCATTTCTTCATCATCGAACGCATCCGCTTCTGCGGCGTAAAGTACGAACACGCCAACCGGCAACCCCTCTACTTGCAGCGGGAATACGGCCACTGAACGATAGCCACGGCTCAACGCCGCAGGGCGCCAAGGTGCCATGCGCTCGTCGATGGCGATATTATTGCAGACCACAGGCTCCCCACAGGCCAGCGCCTGTGCGGTTAACGCACAATTTCCCGGAGCCTCATCACTCGCCGTCAAATTGATCTGCGCCAGATAACCGTCATCGCGCCCGGCTCGTGTGACCGGCGTTACTTGCAGGCTTTGTGCATCATACTTGCCGATCCACGCAAAGATAAACCTGCCATGCTCCACCGCAATACGACATGCCTCCTTGAAAAGCTCATCCTCCTCACGGACACGCACAATGGTGGTATTGATGCCGCTGAGTACAGAGTAAATCCGGTTGAGTCGCGCGATCCTGGCTTCGTTTAGCTTGCGCTGGGTGATGTCGCGTGCAACGGTAGACAGATATTCCACCGTTCCCTCCAGTCCCTTGTGCGCGATGATGACCTGTGATACGGGAATCTCGAGACCATCCCGGCTCAGCAGTGCGGTTTCCCCGCTCCACGACCCGTGCTTGATGGCATGCGGGATACCCTCCTCCACTACCAACTTCGCCGCCCACTCAGGATGAGTTTCGGCCATACGTACCACAGACAGGTCTTGCTCCGGTTCGAAGCCGAGCATGCGCAGACCTGCCTGATTGAAATAAAACACACGACCATCGGGACTGCCTGTCGCCACCATGTCGGGTGTAGCCTCGATAATCGCAACCAGACGCGCCTGTTCATCCTGAATACGCCGACGCTCGGTGACGTCCTGTGTCGTGCCAATACCGAAAAGTGCCAGGCCTTCCGCATTTCTTTCGATAATGGCACGTTCCCGCACCCAGCGTGTTTCTCCATGCGCCACGATGCGATGTTCGATATCGTAGGCGGCTCCGGCAACCGCGTCCCCCCAGGCCTTGAGCACCATTTCTCTGTCATCGGGATGGAGGGCGAACACAAAAGCGTCCAGATCGACCGCGTCTGTTCCGGGGATGCCGAATATGCGATGAGCTTCCGCCGACCACTCAAGCCGACGGCTGGCAATATCAAGATTCCAGCTACCGATTTGTGCAACGGCCTGTGCACGATTGAGTTTATCCTCGCTCGCGCGCAGCGCCGCCGTTCTCTCCTCAACCAGTTGCTCCAGATGCTGATGCAGTCTGGCCCGTTCCAGCGCCACCGCCACCTGATTGCCGACGCCGTACAGTATTTTCAACGCCGCATCGTCGAACAGTCCCCGCTCCGCTCCGACCAGATTCATGACCCCCATAATACGGTCACCTATCCACAGTGGCACGCTGGCGTGATAGCGCATACCGCTGCTGTCGCCGCGAACTTCTTTCAGGCGTTCACATTCTATGATATTGCTGGCATGATTGAGCTCTCCTGCGAGAAAGCGGCGGCGGCATTCGCACCCCCCGTCCAGAGCGCCCTGGTGCATCAGTGTCGGCGGCAAATTGCGCGCGGCGATGAGCCGGAAGCCTGCCGCTTCTTCCCACAGCACTACCCAGCCGCTTTGAACGCCGGGCAATTCCAGCGCCCGTTCAAGCGCCGTTTCCGCCACCTCGCGTTCGGTAATCGCATGATTCAGTCCCTCGGCGATGCGGTATATCCCCTGCAGCAACTGGTTGGAAAGCGCCAGTTCATTTTCGCGCTGTTTGAGCTCATTGTTGATATGAACCGCCTGTTCGTAGGTCGAGATCAACAGATCCAGTATCTGCTGCCGCTCCGAGTTGATGAAGTATTTATGTCCCCCCAGATCAATTTCCACCCCCATCTGCATCTTCTGGTTCTTGCGCAACTCAAGATTCATCAGCAGATAGTGGATGCGTGACAGCAAATAGGTTTCTTCATACGGTTTGCGGATGAAATTGTCTGCGCCGCATTCGAGCCCGCGTATCACGTCCTGCGCATCCGAGAGCGTGGTGACCAGAATGACCGGTATATCCTTCAATTTTTCATCGGCCTTGATCGCACGGCACAATTCGTAGCCATCCATTTCCGGCATTACGATATCGCTGATCAGCAATGCGTACTTTTTCGCCTCTGCGGCTAGCAAAGCCTGACGGCCGTTGACAGCAACAGTCACCTCGTAACCGTTTTGTTCGAGCAGAAAAGCGAGCTGTTCGGCCTGGGTACGGCTGTCTTCTGCGATGAGAATACTGAGGCCGTTATTGTCACTGAATTTCATCGCGTGATCTCCTTCTTATTGTTCGCTACACTGGCTATCAGTGCGGAAATTTTGTCCGGTGTCAGAACAAACGTCGCGGCATCGAGTTTGATGGCCTCGCCCGGCATACCGTGCACGACAGACGATTCCTTGTCCTGGGCAAAAGTGACAGCTCCCTGATCCCGCAACCGTTTTAATTCTTCTGCGCCGTCTCGCCCCATGCCGGTGAGCAGACCGGCAATGACACGCCCGCCGTACACGCTGGAGAGCGAACGGAACAGATAAGAAACAGAGGGACGCAAGCCACTTTCAGCGTCATCACGGGTGAGCACGATTACCCCCCCCTGTTCCACCTTCATCTGAAATTCATCAGGCGCCACATAGACATGACCTGGCAAAATAATTTCGCCTTGCCGGGCGACAGTGACCGGCAGGCGGGATGACTGCGCCAGCCACGTCACAAATCCCTGAATGAAACCGCTCGTCATGTGCTGAACAATCAATACCGGCACAGGTAAATCCCCGGGCAGCATGGACAAAATCGTCTGTAGTACGGGCGGTCCTCCGGTCGAGGCGCCTATGGCGATCAAGCTGACACCGGAGGCTTTAACCGAGACCGCCTGGGGCGCAGATCCCAGTGCCGACTCGCGCCGGGTTTTCGGCCAGCGCCGTACCACCTTGACTTCAGACATCAGCTTCACTGTCTGCACCAGATCACGGGCGGTGGCCTCATGATCCGGATGCCCGATACCATTCGGTCGACACAGCACCGCCAACGCCCCCGCTTCCATGGCACGAAACGTCATCGCCACATCATGCGGATCAGTGCTGCCGCTCACGATCACGATGGGGACAGGTTCGGTTTCCATGATGCGGCGCGTGGCTTCAAACCCGTCCATATTCGGCATGTGTATATCCATCGTGACCACATCTGGCCGGTAGCGCTTCACTGCAGCGATGGCCTGTTCTCCATCGCTCGCTGTGCCGACCACCCGGATATCAGGATCAGAATTCAGCAGATAGACCAGGAATTCGCGCACCGTAGGAGAGTCTTCGGCTACCAGGACTTTAATCAAAATAATTTTCTCCGCAAAAAAGTGCAATTTCCCCTGTTAAGGGGGAAGGAAGTGCAGATCAAATCAGTTGCTGCACCACCGCCAGCAAATTGCTCTGGTCGAAGTTACTTTTCACAATATAAGCATTGGCACCGACGTCGATGCCGCGTTCGCGATGTTCGCGTGATCCCAGCGCCGTCACCAGCACCACCGGCAGCTCGCCTAACCGCTTGTCCGCGCGCACCCTGGCGGTCAGGTCAAACCCGTCCATGCGCGGCATTTCCACATCGGACACGATCAGATCAAACGTCGCAGTTTTCAAGGTGGTGTAGGCATCCACGCCATCCACCGCAGTCGTGACCAGGTAGCCGGCCGATTCCAGGATATTCTTGAGCAGCGCGCGGGAGGTAATCGAATCCTCTACCACCAAAATGGACTGTTTTCCTGCTACTTCGTGCGTTTCGGCGGTAACGCGCAGCGGCGCCGCCTGTTTTGTCGCCGACTTCAGCAAATCGGAGACATTCAGCACCGCGACCACCTGGCCTGTTCCCAACACACTCGCACCGGCAACATTGCGCACGCGCACAAGCTGGCGGCCCAGCGTCTTGAGCAGCACTTCCTGCTCGCCGATTACCTCGTCCACCCTGAAGGCAATACGGACAGAACCCAAGCTGAGGATCAACGCCTGAATGTATGCAAGAGAGGTCTCCTGACTGCGTTCAGGCAGTTCCAGCACATCACAGAGTCTGACCAGCGCAACAGCCTGTCCGCCGAACGAAATCGTTTCGCGATTTTCCACTGTGCGAACATCCTTGCAGGCTACCCGCGCCACCCGCTCGACATTGTGCAAGGGAAGCACAAAGAGCTGGCCGCAGCTGCGCACCAGCACCCCGCGAAACGTCGCCAGCATCAGTGGCAGCGTGATGCGAAAGGAGGTCCCGCTGTTTTTCACGCCGTAACGCGACTCAAGGGCTACGACTCCACCCAGGCGTTCAACCTTTTCCCGCACGATGGCTAAGCCCAGGCCTCGTCCCGAAATGTCCGTGATAATCTGGCTGGTGGATATTCCCGACTGAAATATGAGTTCATGTGCGTCCTGTTCGCCAGGCTGTTCCTCCTCAGAGGCCGCAACGAGGCCGAGCTTGCGCGCCGCCGTTCGCACCTGCCCGGCATCGATACCCTTCCCGTCATCGGCAAGCAGAATCTCAATTTTCCCGCCGTCTTTTTGCGCGATGGTAACCGTTATAGTGCCGTGTTCCGGCAACCCCTTGTCCCGCCGTACAGCAGGCTGCTCGATGCCGTGATCGATGCAATTGCGCAGCAGATGCATCAGCGGATCCTTCATCTCTTCCAGCATACCCCGGTCGATTTCAATTTCGCCGCCCTGAATCACCAGCTCCACCTGCTTGCCCTGTTCGCGCGCCAGCTCGCGGATGAAGCGCGGAAAAATCTCCAGCAGAGCAGAAAATGGCTGCAAATGCATTTCCTTCACATCATGCAGCAGACTATCGCTCATTCCCGCCAGGGTACGCCGGTCGTGCGCGGCGAACTTGCTCAGCCGCCGCAGCCGCTCCTCCAGCGTTTTCATGAACAGATGTTCGGCATCCAGATACTCCAGCAGCTTCGGCAGTTCTTGCAGCGGAACTTTGTCCAGCGCGGCGCAGTTACCCTTGCCTGCGCCTTCGACATAACGTTCGATCAGCCGCAACGCGGGTCGCATGCGTGCCCGTTGTTTTTTCCAGGTGAGAAAAGAAACTGCGACCTCGCGCAGCTCCCAGGCTCGCTGCGCAGCTGCCAGTTGCGGCGACAGCAGCTCCTCGACCTGTCGCATCACTGCGTCAAGCTTATGGGTGGAAACCCTGATGGTCCCGGAGGCTGCAACGACAGAGGATAACGGCGCAGGCATGGAAATTGTGGAAACAGCCTCCGGGTCGCGATTTTCGTCACCCTTTCGCGCCTTGGAAGGCGCGCCTGCCGGAGTGGCTGTGAAAACAGCCTCCGGGCTGTGATTCGCAGGAGCTGCCTCCGGGGCGCGATTAAACCGCTGTTGCAGCGCATCGTTAAGACGCCGGATCAGTATTGCAATCGATGAGTTTCCTGCATCCGTCGTGCCCCCACCTTCCACCGGGAGCCGTTTTTCCAGCACATCAATCGCCTCCAGCATCACGTCGAACAGCGGCGGAGAAACATCGAGCTGTCGGCTTTTCAGCGCCGCGAACACGCCCTCCAGCGACTGACAGACCGATTCGATCTCACTGGATTTCACCGCGCGCGCGGCCCCCTTCAGACTATGCGCCTCGCGAAACACGGTCTCGATAATTTCTGCATATCGATCTGCCGCCGGTTTTTTCTCCAGTTCGATCAAGCCCGCCGACATCGCCTTGAGATGTTCGTCCGCCTCGACGCGAAAGGTCGCGAGCAGTCTTTTCAAAAATTCATCATTCTTGCTGATCATGATGTTTGATCCTGAGCCGAACAAAGTCGGGTTCTGTCTGACATGACGGATCCTCGCGCCCGAGGGCCGCAAGACTCATAATGTTCTGCCTCCAATCATATCACTCAGTTTTTGTCCCAACTCATGCAGATCCTTCGCCGCAACCTCCGCCTGCCGGGTGCCAGCCATATTCTGTACGCTGGCTTGCTTGATGTTCTCCATCGCCAGCGCCACCTGATCCATGCCCACCATCTGTTGCTGGCTCGATGCCGCAATCTGGGTCGCCGCCTGCGCAGCTTCAATCAGACTGTCGGCGAGCTGCCGGATCGCGTCACCAGTCTCCACTGTCTGTTTTACCCCGGCTTGCACCGCCTTGTTGCCCTGTTCGGTGGACAACACCGCAGCACTGGTCGCTCTCTGGATATCGCCCAGGATGGTGCGCACCTGGGCGGTCGCCTGTTTGGATTGCTCGGACAGACTCTTGACCTCTTGCGCCACCACCACGAAACCCTTGCCCTGCTCGCCCGCCTTGGCAGCTTCGATCGCGGCATTCACCGCGAGCAGGTTCGATTGCTCGGCCAGGTCGTTGACCGTGGCGATGATCTCGCCGATCGACTGACTCTGTTCAGACAGACGCACGATGCTCTCGGCGATAGATTCCATTTGTTCCTGTATCCGCTGCATGCCGACAATCGACTCTTCCACCGACTTTCGCCCATTCTGGGAAACCTGCGAGGCCTTCTGCGCGCTCTCGGATACAAAACGCGCCTTCTGACTCGACAACTGAGCCGTCTGTTTCACTTCTTCAACCGTCGCGGAGGTCTCGCTCACCGCACTCGCCGTTTCGGCAGCTCCTGAGGCCACCTGGGTCGTGGTGGCCAGAATCTCGGCAGAAGAAGTGGAGAGTTGATCAATGCTGGCGCGCAACTGGCGCGTGATGGTGCGGCTAAGGTAGATGCCAATGCCCAGCCCGGCAATAATACCCAGCAGAGCCGCTGCCGCCATGGTCAGCATGAAACGATGCGCCATCGCCTCAAGCTCGGCGCGTCCGTCAGTCTCCAGCTTCAATTCACGCTCGCGAAAACGATCCAGCTTGTCGAGCAGCATCGTGGTGAGCGGGCGCACCTCTTTGATTCCCAGCGCCAGGGCCTCCGCCCGACTCCCTTGCTGGGCGAGCGCGATCACGCTTTGCTGTGCCTGTTCATGTTTTGCCTGCAAGGCGGTGATGTCGCGCACCATCTCCCTCCCTTCGCCGGTGATCGCCAACAAACTCATTGTTTCGACGCTCTTATTGAACTGGCGATAATCGGTCTGCAAATCGCTCAAAAATTGCTTCTCGAGATCAGGATAAAGCAGCATGCCCCGGTAGTGCCCCACCTGACCGCGCAACAGGAAGCGCAACTCGTTGGAACCGTCTACCAGACGCTCATTCACGTCGAGAAAACGGTCATAAGCGTCCTGAGTCTTCTCCAGAGAATAGAAGGCGATGCTCGTTACCAGCACCAGCAGCGCCAGTACGATCGCATATCCCCCGATCAATTTCCTGCCTATGGTCATGATTGTTCCCCCTTGTTGTAAGTATTGAAGCTCGCTAAAACGCCATAAAACGTTTACTGTCGCGGTTGATTTTTGACTCCGCTCTGTCAAACCTGAACCTGGCTATCCCGTTACCTGTTCCTGCACGATGAGTTTTTCGTCGTTCAAAAGCTTTTCGGCATCGAGGATGACCACACGCTCTGCGGTTACCCCCAGCAGATAATCTGAGCGTATGCCGGTCAGCGTAGGCAAGGACGGCTGAATGTCGGCACGCTGTATGGTGCACACGCCACTGATAGCATCGGCCAGAATGCCGAACACACGGTCTTTGGACTCGAGCACGATCACCTTGTTGAGATCAGTCAACCCTTTAGCGGGGAGATCGAAAAACTTCCTGATGTCGAACACCGGGAGAATCTCGCCGCGCAGGTTGATGATGCCGAGCACGAAGGCCGGGGTGCAGGGTAAAGACGCAAGTTCTTCTAACGGATAGACCTCGCGAACGTACGCTGATCCGATGGCATAGCGCTCATGGGCTAACAGAAATTCAATGACATCAATGGCAGCATCGGCGGCCTCCGCTGGCATGGATTCCCGTGAAAGGGTTTGCGCTCTTGCTTTCAAAATTCGCAGGGTATCTTCGACGGTCGGCACCCAGATACGCTCAATCGCGATGCGCGACGCTTCCAGACGTCGCTCGATTTCGCGCCAGTCGATGGGCTTATCTTGTTTTTGTGGTGCGCTCATCTGTGCATTCCTTTCACGCATTTACCGCCAAAGGCAGCGGCAGACTGGACAGCAAAGAGCTGACAATCTCGACCAGTCGCCCGGCTGTCAACCCGTCCGCTTCAGGCAGTGCTCCGTCCGGCGGATGCTTGTGCAACAGCCGCAACACATTTTCGAAACAGCGCTGCGCTTGCCGGTAGCTTCCCTGCGACTGATGCAAATTTCCAAGAGCAAAATGGGCGAGCACGAAATCAGGCTCAAGATAGAGCGCGCGCACCAATGACTGGATGGCGCTATCGTGTAGTCTTAGCTCCTGCAAAATGGTGGACATCAGATAATGGTGTGCCGGATTCAATTTATCGACGGCGATCGCCTCCTCGCACCAGGCCTGCGCCTCGCCAAGCCTGCCCTGATCGGCGCAGATACGCGCCATCATGGAGGGCGCGCAGCGCTCTTCCGCCCGAAGAGTCGGCGACGTCTCAACGCTCGCGTCCGGTGCAATCGCAGGCTTTGTTGGCTCGACGTACAGTGGCGCGACTTCTGTCTCTTCAAACAACAGCGGGCGCATGCTGGCGAGCGGTTGCGATCCGGCGCCCGCCATTTTCCGGTACAGCACAGCCCCGGAAAGCTCTGTCGGCGTGAAAGATGAAAACAAGGCGTTCGATGCTTCCACCGGGCTGACGATCAGCCAGCCGCCGTCTATCAGCGCGCGATAAAAATTACCGGCAACCTGTTTAGCCCTGGCTTCGGTGAAATACATCAACACATTGCGGCACAGAATTACGTCCATCGCGCAGGTGTTGTTCGACAGCGACGGATAAACATCGTCGACAAAATTGAGATAGGAAAACGTGACCATTTTCCTGATGCGCGGATGTATCTCGAAGCGTCCGTCGCTACGTTTGTTGAAATAGCGCTCTTGAAGCCAGACGGGGACATCGCGAAACGACCATTCTCCGTACACTCCCTGAATTGCCTTGCGCAGACATTTCGGGTTAAAGTCAGTCGCCAGAATAGTGATGTTCCATGCCTTGAGATCGGGTATCAGTCTGTCGAGCATTATCGCGAGGGTATAAGCTTCTTCTCCCGTGCTGCAACCCGCACTCCAGATACGCAAACGCCGCTCATGGCCGGATTGCAACAGCGGTACAATAATTTGCTCCGCGAGCGCCTCCAGACTCTGTTTTTCCCGGAAAAAATAGGTTTCCCCTATGCTCAGGTGACTGGCTAATATTTCATTCATCCGGCGCGTCAACGGAGCTGACAACAACCCGCGTGCACATGACTCCATATCCGGAAAATCGAAATCCGGCGCTGCCGCAGCGATGCCCCGCTCAAGATCGCCCCAGCGTTCCGGCGAAAAATACAGCCCCGTCTGCGTGGCGACAAATTCGCTCAGGCGAGCTAACAACGAATGGGCAAGTGTGGTCTGCATGGCGGGCCTCAGGGGGATTCGAGCACCTGGTCCAGCGCATCAGCTTCTTCTAACGAAAGAAATTTATCCAGATCGTGGATGAAAATTAGTCCGTCACTTAGCTTGACCACCCCTTGCGCATATTCAATCCGGGGAAGAATATCCTCAGCCGCGACGAGGCTCTCCGCAGCACAGCTAATGACATCCAGCACAGCATCCGCCACCAGCGCAACATGCCTGCGCGCCGTGTGCGCAACCACCAGCTGGTCGGTCAGGGCAATTTCCCGTTCCGGCAGATTAAAACGCTTCCTTATGTTGAAAACAGGAATCACTCGTCCCTGAAAATTAACCACGCCCAGAATAATATCCGGCGCATTCGGCAACGGGGTAATCGCCACCATACGCACCACCCGGTCCGCCCCGGGTAAAGGCAGGGCGTAACGTTGATCGTCCAGGCAAAAAACAATAAGGAAATCGGAACTTTTCATGCTGCCCCCGGCTGATATTCAGGGATGAAAAAATGGACAGGGATTAGCCTGCCCTGCCGCTTCACGCACACAAAACACTACAAGACACGATACGATACGACTGACGTTTTTGCATCTGACTGTCAATCAGCCGAAAAATCCATTTCGTTGAGAGATAGCAGGTTGATTATAGGCTTAAATCAGATAAAAAAAATCAGCGCAATCCTATTGTTAACAGCCGATTTACCGAGATCCGGTTAAGATTTATCCTACACAAAAAAAGGTCTTCAGGAGACTCTGCGCCAGCGAGAATACAAGGATATGCTAAAGTACCCTCAGCTGGCGGCGATGATCATGCGTTGGCCGCAAGACACCCGGATGTACACATATTTGGAGCGACCATGGACTACAGGCAACTGGGCAGCAGCGATTTACGGGTATCCACCTTATCACTGGGTACGATGACCTTTGGCGAACAGAACACCGAGCAGGATGCGCACGCACAGCTTGATCTGGCCGCCGCACACGGGATAAATTTCATAGACACCGCCGAAATGTATCCGGTCGCGCCCTGCGCCCGGACACAGGGGCGTACCGAAAGTTATATCGGCTCATGGCTGAAAAATCAACGGCGCGATAAATTTATTGTGGCCAGCAAGATTGCAGGCCCCGCGCGCGGGTTTTCATGGATACGAAATGGCCCCCGCATCAACCGGGATCACATCCATGCGGCGGTCGAAGGCAGCCTCAAACGCCTGCAAACCGATTATATCGACCTGTACCAGATTCACTGGCCGGATCGCTATGTGCCAATGTTCGGTGCGACCAGCTATGACGCCCGCCTGGAACGCGACAGCGTGCCGATCAGCGAGCAACTGCTGGCGCTGGACGAACTGGTCATGGAGGGGAAAATCCGGCATATCGGCCTGTCCAACGAAACACCCTGGGGCGTTGGCGAATTCGTGCGCTGTGCAGAACAGTCAGGATTGCCCAGAATCATATCCATTCAGAATGCCTACCACCTGATGAACCGCACTTTTGAAAGCGGACTTGCCGAAGTCTGTCACCACGCCAACGTCGGACTGTTGGCTTACAGTCCGCTGGCCTTTGGCCACCTCACCGGGAAATACCATGAAAACCCGCAAGCCTGCGGGCGTATTACCCTGTTCCCCGGATTCGGCCAGCGCTACAACAAACCCAACGTACCGTCGGCCAGCCGTGAATATGTGCGCATTGCCCGCCAGGCAGGACTGAACCCCGCCCAGATGGCACTCGCCTACGCACGTACCCGCCAGTTTACGGCGAGCGTGATCCTGGGGGCGACCACACAGGCTCAGCTGTCCGAAAATATGGAAAGTCACGATCTGACACTATCGACAGAGGTGATCGAACAAATCGAGGCGGTACACAGACAGTATCCGAATCCCGCCCCTTAGGCACATCAAATCAGGCTCGCACTATTCGCTGGTGAGCGGCTGTCCGTCTTCTACATTGATCTCTTCGGCAAACACGGGAAACAACAAGGGCAAGAGCAACAAGGTAAACAGCGTAGCGGACACGATGCCCCCGACGATCACCACCGCGAACGGGCGCTGTGTTTCCGACCCGATGCCGTGCGACAGTGCCGCCGGGAGCAGACCGATACCCGCCATCAGCGCCGTCATCAAAATGGGGCGCAAACGTGCCACGGCGCCTTCCATGACGCTTACCGCAACCGACTTTCCGTTGCGCATTCCCTCGATGAACTGCTCGACCATGATCACGCCGTTCTGCACTGAAATACCTGCCACGGCGATAAATCCGACGGCCGCCGATACCGACATATGCAACCCGGCCAGCCCCAAGCCCGCCAGGCCGCCGATGAGCGTGAACGGCACCATCAATATCACCAGCAACGCCTTGCGCATGGATTTGAATGCCCAGAACAGCAGCACGAAGATCATCAGCACTGACACCGGCACGATCACCTTAAGACGCGCGATGGCGCGTTGCTGATTCTCGAATTGTCCGCCCCATGTCATGGTATAACCCGGCGGCAAGGCGACTTTCGCCTTCACCTTCTCCATCGCTTCGGCGACAAAGCTGCCCTGATCGCGCCCCAGCAGATTCGCTTTCACGGCCACGACACGCCCGCCGGCTTCGCGGCCTACGCGGGCAGCGCCCTGCCTGACTTCGATATTGGCAATCGAGCCTAACGGAATCGACCCGCCGGTCGGCAGATTGATGGGCAGATCACCCACATCATCCACGGCGTTGCGAAACTGTTCTGCGATACGCACCGTCACGTCAAAACGCCGGTCTCCCTCATAAAACGAATTGACCGTGCTGCCTGCCAGAACAGTCTGAATAGTCGCATTGACATCGCTGATATTCAGCCCGTATCTTGACATACGCTGCCGGTCGAGCGTGATATTCAGTTCAGTTTGCCCGCCCACCTTGATCGCGGCTACATCCGCCGAGCCGCGTATCCCGGACAAAATGGCTGCGACCTGCGTGGACTTATCTTCCAGGATTTCAAGATCGGGTCCGAAAATCTTGACCGAAATCTCACCCTTTACGCCGGACAAGGCCTCTTCCACGTTATCCTGGATCACCTGCGAAAAATTGGTCGGCACGCCGGGTATTTCCTGAATTTTACGGGTCATATCGGCGATCATCTCCTCCTTGCCGGCAAAGCGCCATCCCTTGCTCGGGTTCAAATCCGCCATGATTTCAAGATTGTTAGGTCCCTTGGGGTCGGTGCCATCATCGGGTCGACCCACTTGCGTGGTAACGTTATTGATTTCAGGATAAGTATTTAAAATCTTTCGAACCTGTCGCTCAACTTGCTTGGTCGTATCGAGCGCCGTTGCAGGTGGCAGACTGATGGTCAGCCAGATATTGCCCTCGTCGAGCTTGGGCAGAAACTCACTGCCCAGCAAGGGAGACAAGACCAGCGATACCGCCAGCAATCCGGCCGAGACCGAAACGATTAGTTTTCGGCGCAGCCCGGACCAGATCAACAATGCGCGATAGCGACCTTGCAATTTATGCATCCACTCGCTGTGCTGTTCGGCCAGATCCTTGTTTTTAACCGCGAAGCTCAGCAGCGCCGGCAACAGGGTCAGCGTCAAAAGAATGGCGCCCAGCAGGGCAAAGCTCAAGGTAAATGCGACCGGCGAGAAGATTTTTCCCTCTACCCGCTGAAAAGTAAAAATAGGCAAAAAAGCCAGAATAATAATGGCCTTGGAAAACAGGATAGGCGTACCCATCTCGATGCAGTTTTGCCTGATCAGATGAATGCGCCAGCCATAGGTGTGATGCTGTGGCAATTCATCCGCCCTGGCCAGCGCCAGTTTGACCATCAGCGCCTCGACCAGAACCACGGCACTGTCGATAATGATGCCAAAGTCCACCGCGCCCAGTGAAATCAGATTAGCGGACACCCCGCGCGCGTCGATCAGTATGAAGGCAAACAACAAAGCCAGAGGAATGATCGCCGCCACCGCCAGCGCCGCATACCAGTTACGCAAAAACAGAATCAGGATAGCGACCACCAGCAACGCGCCGATAATCAGATTTTCGCTCACCGTGCGCACGGTATGATGCACAAGTTCGGTGCGGTCGTAATAGGGCACGATGGTCACGCCCGGCGGCAACTTCGGCGTCAATTCTGCGATGCGCGCCTTGAGCGCTTCGACAACCTTGGTCGCATTTTGCCCCTTGGTCATTTGTACGATGCCCTGCACCACATTGTCGTGCTCATTAAAGGCTACTATCCCTGAACGCGGACGCTCGCCTGAGACCACGACTCCCACATCCCCCACCATCACCGTCTTGCCATCACGAGCCGTGATCACCACGCGTGCAATGTCATCCCGCGTCTGGAACAGGCCGATGCTGCGCACCACCAGCGCTTCGTCGCCGCGCCTGAGAATGCCGCCCCCCCCGTTGCTGCTGTTCGCTCCCACAGCCTGTGACACCTGATCGATGGTGACGTTAAACTTGCGCAACAAGGAAGGATTGATCCGCACCTGATATTCCCTGACCGTGCCGCCAAAACTGACCACGTCGGCGACCCCCGGAACCTGGCGCAATGCCGGGCGCAATACCCAGTCCTGCAATGCCCGAACCTCAGAGGGCGCCATCGTATCGGGTACATTCAGCACATAGCGATACACCTCACCGACCGCATTGGTCAAAGGCGCCAGACCCGGCTGCGTGCCGGGCGGAAGATTGACATTCTGCAATTTTTCCAGCACTTGCTGGCGTGCGAAATAATCGTCCGTATTATCTGAAAACGTCAGCGTAATCACCGACAAACCGGTGATAGACACCGAGCGCAGTTGCGTCATGCGCGGCACACCGCTCATCTCGCGTTCGATCGGCAGCGTGACACTGCGCTCGACTTCTTCGGGCGCCTTGCCCTGCACTTGCGTCACGATTTGCACCTGCACATCCTGCACATCGGGAAAGGCTTCAATCGGCAGATTATCCAGAGCGCGCACGCCAAAAACCAGCAGAACCAGAGATCCTGCCAGCACGAATACGCGCTGCTGCAAGGCGAAGGTGATGAGTTTTTCCAGCATCATTCGTTACCTGCAAGTTCGGCATTGAGCAACAAAGCCCCGGTAAATACGACGCGATCCCCCACGCTCAAACCTTCTTTGACATAACTCTCCTCATGTCCTTGCAGCCCCAGCGTCACTCGGCGGCGCTGCAACACTCCTGTTTGTTGTTCCACGAACACATAACTGTACAAACCTTGCGTGACGATAGCCGTATTCGGAATTCTCGGCAAACTCGAATGCACATCGGGAATAGGAGAGACTCGGGCATACATCTCAGGCTTCAATTTAAGCTGTGAGTTATCGATCTCGCAGCGCACCTGCAAACGCCGGGTCAGAGGATCCAGCGCACCGGCAATGACGGTAATCCTGCCGGTAAAAGACTCGCCAGGATAAGCATCAACCTGTACCAGCACCGTCTGGCCTACATTTACCTTGCCGATTTCCTGTTCGGGCAGATCGACCTGCACCCACACGCGAGAAGGATCCGTGATGATAAACAAGGGAGTGGCAACATCGGGACGAACCTCGCTACCCGCACTGACTTGTCGTTCGCTGACCACCCCCGCATGTGGCGCCGTCAATATATACTGACCGGTCGCGCTTCCCTGATTACCATTGAGATTACCCAGGCGCGCCCCCGCCCTGACGGCTTCAGCCTCGGCCTGATGCCAGTCAGCCTCGGCAATTTCCAGATCCTTGCGCGCGATGCCACGGGCCTCATAAAGTTGCATATCGCGCTCATAGGACACCTTTTTTCGCAGCAAATCAGCATGTGCCTTGCTGCTGTCAGCAACCGCCTGCGCATAGTCCGGTGCATCCAAGACCAAGATTCCCTGCCCTTTTTTAACCCGTTGACCGGTTTCAGCCAGAATCTTCACCACGCGCCCGGCAACCGGGGAAAAGACATGCGCAGTAAGGTTATCGTCGTAGGCAATCCGTGCATTCAGGGGTTCAACCAGTGGTTCCGGAAAGGCGTCGACAGCCTTGATGCTGATGAATGAAAGCTGAGGCGCATTCGCATCGAAGCGCAGGGTGTCGGAAGTCTTGCGGGCTGCGGGCACAGGCATTGCCTTTTCATCAACATGATTCGCATGAAAAAACCAATATGCCGCCGCGCCCAATATCAGTAAAAAGATGAGAATTTTTCCGTTCGATTTAATCATGTGGGTCTTGCTCCTTGTGACGGCATCCCGTAATCCGGGTTTTTTCGGGGCTTATCGCTGTCCCGGATTGAATTTTGATTCCACCAGCCACCGCCGAGTGCCTGGTAGAGAGCCGCCGTATCACCCAGGCGGCTGGTACGTGCCTGCACCAGACCGAGCGTGTTTAACTGATTGTTTTGCTCGGCAATCAGCAAGTTCTGGTAGCTCACGAAGCCCAAATCATATTGGCGCCGTGTCAGTTCCAGCACTTTTTTACCGGCCAGCTCAGATGCGGCTGCCGCCTTCAGGAGTTCGGCATCAGACTCGATAGCATGCAGGGTGTCCGCCACATTCTGCAAGGCCGTAATCACCGTGCCGCGATATTGCGCATCAGCCCCGATTAACACCTGCTTTGCGGCCCTCGACTGCGCGCGCAACGTGCCACCGTCAAAAACCGTTTGTGCCACATCACCGATCAGGCTGAAGAACCCGCCGCCTGACCTGAACATCCAGTCAGGGGCAGAGGCCATGCCGCCCATCGCCGCCTGTACCGAAAATTGCGGCAAGCGGTTGGCAATGGCCACGCCATATTGCGCACTGGCATCATGCAATTGCGCCTCCGCAATGCGCACATCGGGGCGCTGTTCGACCAGCCTGGACGGAAGACTCAGCGGCAGCGCTTCGGGTAAATGCAAATCGTTCAGCTCGAAGGTCTCCGGCACATCCTTATCGGGCGTATTGCCTGCCAGCGCACGTATCAGATCCCGTGTGCGCTCCAACTGATTGCGCAGAGGAGGCAACGCAAGTTCAGCCTGAGCCAGCGCGGCCTCCCCTGCGGCCACATCTATTTCAGCCAGAAAACCCAGCGAAAACTGGCGGCGCATGATGTCAAGATTCTCGCGATTGAGGGCAATGACTCTTTCAACGGCTGCGAGCTGGGCGCGCACGCCAGCTTCCTGAATGGCTGCCGCAACCACATTCGAGGCTAACGTAATATAAGTGGCCTGCAACTGCATCTGCTGAATGTCGGCTCGCGCCTGTGCCGACTCGACCTGTCTTTTTTGCAAACCGAACACATCGGGAACATAGCCCACCGTCAGCTGGGCGACATGAAAATTATAATAGGCCGGGCCGTTGTATTTGGGTCCTGCCGGGTTCGAATAAGTCTGAATCAGCGTACCGTTGGCCTGCTGGCCGGGTGAATTCCCCCCGTTGTTCCCCGCCAGTTTATTGCGCGAAGGCGAATAACTCACGCCAACGGTGGGATAGAAAAATCCCTGCTGAGCGATGACACTTTGTTGCGCTGCAAGCAAGGCAGCCTGCGCGGCCTCAATATCAGGATTGGCTTTGAAGGCGCGCTCAATCAGGCTGTTGAGACTTGCACACTGAAACAGGGTCCACCAGTCCTGCGGGATTTGTCTGGTGGCGTCGAAGCTTTGCGGCGCGCCTTGCAGGCTGTCTGCGGATACCGTCTTTTGCAGCGGTGATCCGGGCGAATAAGCGACAGACTCCGGAGCCTGAGGCCGCTTGAAATCAGGTCCTGCGGCACAGGCTGTCAGCAGCGCCAGCGGAAACACCATCAAAATTTTTCTGTACAAGATTCAAAACCCCGTCATGTAAAATTGCGGCAAAAGTGTGTGAGCCATCGCAAAGGAGGCGGATACTAGCAGACTTAGGCGGGATTTTTAATGCAGGTTCAGACAATTCCAAGGAAATTATCGCGATATTTGTAACGGATTGTTTCGCTCCGGAAAATACGCGTAAATTATTTTTAATACCATTAAAAATCATCGTGTTGTGAAACTTACCACAGGCTTACAACATAACCTCTGCGTAAAATAAATACACCTTTTTACGCCCATTTTCAAGGAAGGGGTTTGAGGAAACCTGCCCAGATGCGAAAACAGCGATGCCACACCTGCCGCAGAGACGCACCAGCCTCCGGCCTCACCACGAAAAAAAGGGGGGATGCTTTCGCATCCCCCCTTTTTTTAACTGCGGAATTTTAACCGCGTGTGTTGCGCTTGCGTTCGTTTTCAGTCAGGTAACGCTTGCGGATACGCACGGACAACGGCGTGATTTCCACCAGTTCGTCGTCGGCGATAAACTCGACCGCCGATTCCAGGGTCAGGCGGATAGACGGCGTCAGGCGAACGGCTTCATCGGTACCGGAAGAACGCACGTTGGTCAGTTGCTTGCCCTTGATCGGGTTGACCACCAGGTCGTTGTCGCGGCTGTGAACGCCGATGATCATGCCTTCATACAGCTTCTCGCCCGGAGTGACAAACATGCGACCGCGATCTTCGAGCTTCCACAGCGCGTAAGCGACAGCTTCACCTTGTTCGGAAGAAATCAACACACCGTTGCGACGACCCGGCATATCGGCCTTGACCGGTGCATAGTCATCAAACACGTGCGCCATGATACCGGTGCCGCGTGTCAGGGTCATGAATTCAGACTGGAATCCGATCAGACCGCGAGCAGGAATCAGATATTCCAGACGCACACGACCGTGACCATCCGGCTGCATATCCTGCAAATCACCGCGACGGCGACCCAGCTCTTCCATCACAGCGCCCTGATTGACGTCTTCCACGTCAACGGTCAGCATTTCGAACGGCTCGCATTTCTCGCCGTTGATTTCACGGAACACGACACGCGGCTTGCCCACGCCCATCTCAAAACCTTCACGGCGCATGGTTTCGAGCAAGATGGTCAAATGCAACTCACCACGGCCTGACAACAGGAACACGTCGGTGTTGTCTGTCTCTTCGACGCGCAAGGCTACGTTGACCAGCAATTCCTTGTTCAGACGATCACGAATCTGACGACTGGTGATCATTTTGCCTTCCTGACCGCACAGAGGGGATGTGTTGACCATCAGGTTCATGCTCAGGGTCGGCTCATCGACCTTGGGCAAAGGCAACGCTTCAGGACGGCTTACGTCTGCGATGGTCACACCGATACCGATTTCGTCGATACCGTTAATCAAAATAATGTCACCGGCCATCGCCTCTTCCAGCAATACGCGCTCGATGCCACGGAAACCCAGCACCTGATTGACGCGAGCCTTCTTGGACGATTTGTCGCCATTCATGACCATGACTTCCTGGCCCGGGCGGATCTTGCCGCGTGTGACGCGACCTACGCCGATACGACCGACGAAGCTGGAATAATCGAGGGCTGAAATCTGCAATTGCAATGGTTCTTCAGTCGCGGAAACGCAAGGAGCCGGCACATGATTCAACACGACATCGAGCAGCGGGAACATGTTATCGGTGACAGCTTCGAGTTCAGTCTTGGCGTAACCGTTCAATGCAGACGCATAAACCACGGGGAAATCGAGCTGTTCGTCAGAGGCGCCCAGCTTGTCGAACAAATCAAAAGTCTGATCAACCACCCAGTCAGGACGCGCGCCCGGACGATCAACCTTGTTGATGACCACGATAGGACGCAGACCCAGTGCCAATGCTTTTTTGGTCACGAAACGGGTTTGAGGCATCGGGCCGTCAACGGCATCCACCAGCAACAACACGCCGTCAACCATACCCAGCACGCGTTCGACTTCACCGCCGAAATCGGCGTGGCCCGGGGTGTCAACGATATTGATGTGCACACCCTTGAACTCAACCGCGCAATTCTTCGCCAGAATGGTGATGCCTCGCTCTTTTTCCAGGTCGTTGTTGTCCATGACGCGTTCGGCGACTTGTTGGTGAGCGGTGAAACTACCTGCCTGAGACAGCAGTTTATCGACCAGGGTAGTTTTACCGTGATCGACGTGGGCGATAATGGCGATATTGCGAAGTTGGCGTGACATGGATACAGCCTTGCTAAATGTATGGGGGGCGCATTCTACCACAACCGGCAGGACAATTTTTTATTCACTGATATTACGGCATAACATCAGCAAATAATCCGCGCCCATCAGATCCCAATCCCCCGCTGGTACGCGTCTCGCAACCTGTTCGCCACGGCCGTGCTGCGCGCGGCCTGACACGATTAAGTCAGCGTGCGTAAAAGGTCCGCCGCATCCAGAAGATCAGGGGTATTGATGCCCTCGGTGAACCCGTTATAAATTTTCGCCAGCATGAGTCTTGCACCTTCCTGTCGGCCTTGCTGCTGCCACAGCCGAGCCATGCTCATCGCGGCTCGCAGTTCCAGCGATTTCGCGCCGAGCAGATGGCTGATGCCAAGCGCCTGAGTAAAACAGGCCTCAGCTTCAGCTTCGTTGGTTTCAGAAATTCCCAACAGGCATTCGCCCTTGAGGCGATAAACCTCACTTTCCAAAAATCGGTCATCCTTTGCGTTGATAACTTCTGTTGTTTGATGCAGGATCAGAAGGGCCGCCTCAAACTGTCCTGAATGCACGAGAGCCTCAGACAGCAAACCAAGAAAAAAAGCTTCAATCCCGCTCATGGCGCTATGGACAATATGAATGGCATGCTCTATATGTGCGATTCCTGTCTTTTGACCCTGCATGGACACGGCCCATCCATGCAAAGCCGTGCCCGATAATAGCCAGACCGGAAATCCGTGATGATTGGCAAGCTGCATGGTTTCCTCTGCAAGAAGGCGTGTCGTATCGATCTGTCTCATCCAGCGACTAAGTGCCGAATTGTGAGCGTTTACATAGCACAAACTGTAAGAATGGTTTTCATGGCGTGCCAAATCCAGTGTGCGTTCACGAATTTCACATGCCTGCTCAGGAAAGCCCATCAGCCATAGCACCCACGCCAACTGCGCACCACATGAAACGCAGATGTTTTCGCCGAATTCACTCACCATGGTCTGACGGTGCGTCGGCTGATAAAGCGCTATGGATCGCTCCAAATGCAGACGCGCCTTTTCAAGTTGCCCTGTCCAGAGCAGACTGTTTCCCATCGCATAAAGTGCTTGTTGCAGTTGCAATGGTTCGTTGTTCTGTTCGGCCATGCGCAGAAGTTGCTCTGCCAGTTCAAGCGAGTGCAAGTGCCCAATACGCGAACTGGAAGTCAGCCACATCCCCCACAAGGCCTGATACATGCTGCCGCTTACGCATTCGCCCAGCGCCAGCGCGCAGGAATACGCCTCGCCCGCCTCGACAGAACCGTATCCCTTAGCGGCAATCAACACTGCACCCAGATTGAGGCGCAGCCTGGATTCCAGTCCATCGCGATGAACGTCGGGCGGCAATTTCATCAGAAGATGCAGTCCGGTATTAAAATGTCCGATCGCCTCGGCAATGGCAGACACGCCGACAGATCGTTGCCCTGCCTGAATCCAGTATTCAATGGACTGCCGTATTTCCCCGCCGGAGGCCAGATGCTGTGCCAGAAGTTCCGGTTGTGTTGTGACGACAGCCGGAAAGTCGCTTAACAGTACCTGTGCGATATGTCGGTGCGCAGCCTGTCGCGCAGCCCTGGTTTGGGATTGATAGGCCGCCTCCTGAATCAGTGCGTGTTTGAATTGACAGGTGGTTTTGTTGATTTTAAGAATCAATCCGGCATCTTGCAGTGCATGCAACGAATGTGTCAGTGCGGCAGGATCACAGGGAAAAATCTTGCGCAGGAATTCCAGATTGAATTCACGACCCAGGGTGGCGGCAAGCTGCGCGGTGTATTTCGCCTCACTCAAACGATCAATACGCGCCGCCAGCAGATCGTGAAGCGTTGCCGGAACGCTTGCCTGATTGTCGCTGGATGCGATTTTCGCCATCTCCTCGGCAAACAGCGGCACCCCGTCGGCGCGCTCCACGATGCGGAGAATAATTTCGGCAGGAATGCGTTCACTGACAGATGTGATAATTTCGGCCATCTCGCTTTCGGCAAGAGGCGTAAGTTCAAGCGTTGATTCGATGGCATCCTTCCAGGGCGGATCAAACTCAGGGCGGGCGGTGAACAGCGCGAGAACGGGTCCGTTGTCCGTTTTTTCGACGAACCGGGTCAACAATTCCAGTGTGGGGGTATCAATCCAATGCAAGTCTTCAGCGATGAGCAGCATGGGTTGTTTGGCCGCCAGTGTCTGCAACATATCAAGCAAGATGGCAATCGTCTGTTCCTTCTGCTTTTGCGGCGTTAAATCGGGCATCGGGTAAACGGCATCAGAAGGCAGCGAAAGCAGCTGGCCGAGCAGAGGGATCGCTTCGTGCGCCGATGCCGTGTAACTGGCTTCGAGAAACCGTATCAGTTTGCCCGACTTTATCCCGGGCGTATCGGCCTGCTCAAAATCGAAAGCTGCCTCAAGCATCGCGATAAGCGGATAAAAAGGCGACTGGCTGAGCTCCGGAAAACAGCGTATCTCGCGTATGGCGTGCAGCCGGTCATCCAGTCTCTCCTTCAACGCGTGAAGCAAGCGTGACTTGCCGATGCCGGCCTCGCCCAGAACCAGCACAATATGGCAGGCGCCCTGCGTAGATGCCTCCCATAGCGCCAATAGTTTTGCAATCTCGGCTTGCCGCCCGACCAATGGCGTTAACTGACCGGCAGCTTCCAGACGGGTGCGAGCACCGCTCTGCTGTATCACCTTGAATATTTCCAGCGGTGTTGCCAGGCCGTATAAGGACTTGACGCCCAGGCTGATGCAATCAAAATACCCCGCCACTACACGATTCGTATCCCGGCTGATTACGACATCGCTCCGCTGAGCACTGTGACGCAACTGGATGGCGAGCTTTGAAGTCTTGCCGACCGTATCCGGTACTGACGAATCACCGCCCGTGATAATCAGTCCGGTGTGAATTCCCGCGCGGATATGAACGCTGTCAGTCGTTTCACCTGTGACTGCCAGAGCGGCCTGTACTGCATGGCGGGCTGCGTCCTCATGCGCTTGCGGGTATCCAAAATAAGCCAGCAACCCGCCGCCATGCGCCTGCACAACATGCCCTGAAAACTGCCGGATGATTTCCACGCAGCGAGCCTGTGGCATACCCAACAACTCCATCACCTCATCAGGATCGTCAACAGTGACAGGACTCAGCTCGCAGTACAGCACCGTCACCTGACGGCGCTCTGGCCGTGATTGAGAACTGGTTTTTGCTGGTGTAATCACAGCCTTTGAGAGGTTTATCCCCAACTCGCCTTTGTGTATGCGTTCGACCAGTTGCCGGATTTCCTTGCCGGGCAATACGCCCAGCTCTGTTTTCAAAAGACGGCAACAGGTCTCAAACTGCGCTATTGCGGCTTTGCTCTGCCCACTCAATGCGTACAGATGCATCACCCTGCGATGCGCATCTTCGTCCCACGGTTCCAGTTCGGTATAGCGCAATGCAAATTGCAGCGATTTGGCAGAATCTCCCGACTGTTCGTGATAATTCGAAGCCTGTTCCAGCAAGGCAAGTGCACGCCTGTGCATGGTTTCGCGCTGTATCTGCAGCCAGTTTTCGAAATCCGGGCAGTCTGCCAGGTACAGACCTGCCATAAATTCACCACTATAGAGTGCAATAATTTGTTCTTCGTTGTAATGGTTGCCATTTTCCGGCATCCCTGAGTCACGCCCCGTGAAATAAGCCGCATCTGTATAACCGTTATGGACAAAACGAATCGTCTGTTTGCCGACAGTGAACATGGCCGTTCCGCCGGGTAATTCCAGCACACGGCGTAAATCCCACAGGGTTCGGCGCAGATTGCTTCTGGCAGCACCAGGTGCATTGCTGCTCCACAATAAATCAGCCAAAAATTCGCGCCTGTGATCCTGTTCACGTTCTATAGCAAGGTAGGCCAACAGGGCGCGCATTTTGTTATAGGTGAAACCGTTAACTGAACGGCCATTCAGGCGCGCATCGAACCCCCCCAGCAATATAAGTTGAAGGCGGTCAATCGTTGGCGGTGTGGACATATGCAAATCGCGAATGAAAAAATTTGTGCGGATTATAAAGACCATATAAAAACTATGGAATGGCATTGTAAACCCAACTGAAATTGGTCAGTTGAATGCCCAGTCAATCAGTGTGCCGCTGATTTTTCAGCCATTGAAAACCATTCAACGGTAATTCAACGCTGGGTTGAAATACTGTCATTGCCGTAGTTTTAATTCGAGTGAAATATTTTTACCAAAAAGCGGGGGGGCAGGAAGATGAAAAAAGTCGGTGCAAACGAAACGGGTCAGGGACGTATTAGTCGCACGTCGAATGTTATCACAGGCTCGGTTACGATTTTTCTCGGGATTTTTTTTCAAAGTCAGGCAATGGCTTTCAATATTTATAATGATACCGACCAGCCTGTGAAGGCCAGTGTGGACACGGGGAATTTCAATATTGAAATCCCACCTCACGATTATCGGGGGTGCAACTGGCAGGAAAAGTCCTGCAACGCCAGCGGCGATCGGACAACGCTGTTAAAAACCCGAGCTGTCGTTGAAGGCTCCCATTTTAAATGCATACTTCCAATGCAAGCAGGTGGATACACGCGTGTTCAACAACGCGACAGAACTGCCGACGGGCTTCCGCCTGAATTGTATTGCGCATCCTATACTTACGACGATCAACTCACGCGAACCGAGCCTTACGGCGTCGCATCAGTCGCCGCCGACGTTCAGTTTCTGGTGACGGGCGACCCTCAGTTTAACGACTGGACAGAACCCCAATATATCGCCCGTAACATGTACAGCAAGGACACCCTGAATCGCATGATTAAGGAGATGAACGATTCATGCGATATCGCAGGTTGTCCCATACGCGGAATTCTTGTGGCGGGCGATTTGACGCAAGATTCACGCATGGCGGAATTTAATCAATACAAGAACAGCATCGCCGGATACGATCAAAATGTGTTTGATGGGCTGGGAAATCACGATGAAATCAACTGGACGATGAGCAGCCCCGGGGCAATCAGGGCATACATCATTCAGGACAGGCAACGTACGGCAACCGCGACCAATGTTCGGAATCCCCACTATTCCTGGGACTGGAACAATGTTCATTTTGTACAGTTGAACTTTGCACCGATGAACGAACAGGATACCAAGGAACAAGTCGAGCCGTACAAGGCGCTGCAGTTCTTGCAGGAGGATCTGCAAAATCACGTCGGCTCGTCAGGGCGTCCGGTCATTTTGATTCATCACCTTGGATTTGACGACTTCAGTCAGGAATGGTGGAGCGATAAGGCAAGGGCAGACTATTGGCGGGCGATTTCACCTTATAATGTGGCTGCTGTTTTTACGGGTCACTCGCACTTGCAGCCTGAAACAAACAGACTTACCTGGAACCCCATGTGGCTGAGTCCGGACTCGAGCGGCCCGAAATCCATCCCCACATTTGTTTCAGGTGCAACCATGTATGGTGCTTTCTTGAAGGTAAATATCAGCGGCAATAGTTTGACTGTGCAGCGTATGGGCCCGACGGATACCAATAATCCGAAATCGCAGCCGAAAGTTTATGATACTGTGAGTTATCCGATTCCGACGCGAGGCAAAGCGGCTTGCGCGTCCGGGATAGTAAACAATCTGGGGGACGACTATATTACGGCACAGTTTTCCGTTCCGGAATCAGCCAATAATACTGTCATCAGTTTCAAAAACGGCACCGCGCATACCTATCATTTTCCGCGATGCTACCGGGTTTGGTGGGAGAGCATGTCCTATACCTGCTTTAACGGCACTTGGATGCAAAGCGTTACGCAAAGGGTGGGGCGTGATGCATTGTGTAATCTCGATGAAAACAAGGATCAACCCAACCTGAAAATCATCTACAACGACTGATATTTTTAAGGCATGCCAGTCAGGCGGACTCATCGCTTAAATGCTGTATATTTTGAAAATCAAGAAGACTTATCGTATTGATCCTGTGTCGTTTTTTTAAAATTCAGGATTTGCTCCACAATCTAAAGCCGCGGCACACATAGTGTCGCTGCTTTTCAACCGATCAACACAGCTCAATGCCCCACGAGCACGCCGGACGAACCCACGGCCGTCAAAGACAGCCGGGTTTAAGTTCATCAACAGTCGATCAAGAAATAGCTGCATGATCTATACTCGCCGCTGCACCCATCGCCCCCCAATAACCAGCGGGACAAATCTTGAAACAGATAAATCCGATGCCACACTATTCCCGTACCATTTGCTGGTTCCGGCGCGATTTACGCCTGCACGATCATGCCGCCCTGTATCACGCGCTGAAAAACAGCGAGGCGGTGCATTGCGTGTTTGTCTTCGACACCGACATTCTGGACGCCTTGCCCGACAAACAGGATCGCCGGGTCGAGTTTATCTGGCACAGCCTCAATGAACTCCAAGCCCGGTTGCAACAACTGGGCGGCACCCTGCGTGTGTTGCACGGCAAGGCACAAGTGCTTATTCCGCAACTGGCACGCGAACTTGACGTGCAGGCGGTCTTTTGCAACCGGGATTACGAACCGGAAGCGCGGCTGCGGGATCGGACAGTCAAACAGGCTTTAGGCGACATTGCGTTCCACCCTTACAAGGATCAGGTCATCTTCGAAGAGTCCGAGATTCTGACAGGCGCCGGAAAACCCTATAGCGTGTTCACGCCATACAAAAATGCCTGGCTCAAAAAACTGGATTCTTTTTACCTCCGCGCCTACCCCACAGAGCGCTATTTTTCATCCTTTGCCCGGGGTGCCGCAACAGTGCTGCCGACACTGGCCTCACTGGGTTTTATACCCGGCAAACTCGACAGTGCATATCCTGTCGGCGAGTCGGGTGCTGAAAAATTATTCGATGATTTTATCGGGCGTATCTCGCAATATCACGAGACGCGCAATTTTCCGTCTGTCCAGGGCGTATCCTGTTTATCCGCGCACTTGCGCTTCGGCACGATCTCGATACGGAGCGTCGCCTCTGACGCACATCACACAGAAGGGACAGGCGCGCAAACCTGGTTAGCTGAACTGATCTGGCGCGAGTTCTATCAGATGCTTTTGTTCCATCACCCCCATCTGGCGCAAGGCCTGACTTTCAAGCCACAGTTTAATTTAATCGAATTTTCCGACGATCAGGAAAAATTTGCCGCATGGTGCGAGGCGCGCACGGGCTACCCGCTCATCGATGCCGCGATGCGCCAGCTCAACCAGACAGGCTATATGCACAATCGCCTGCGCATGGTGGCCGCCTCTTTTCTGGTCAAGGATTTACACATAGACTGGCGCTGGGGCGAGCGCTATTTCGCCGGGCATCTGCTGGATTTTGATCTGGCGGCCAATAATGGCGGCTGGCAGTGGGCAGCCTCCACCGGCTGCGATGCACAACCCTGGTTCCGCATCTTTAATCCTGTCACCCAGTCCGAGAAATTCGACGCCGATGGCAAGTTTATTCGCCGCTATCTGCCTGAACTGGCGCTTTGCCCGGACAAATGGATACATGCGCCGTGGTTGATGCCCGCTGCTGAACAAAAGCGCTGCGGGGTGATGATAGGCCGGGATTATCCATCACCTGTCGTCGATCACGCCACGGCCAGAATCAGGACATTGGCGATGTATCAGGCAGCCAGTTCATAGCGAACCTGCTGCTGACAACGGATCATTTGTCCGCCATCATTGCGCCCTGCACGCCTTGCAGGGTGTCCACCGCCAGACACAAATCCTCCCACGCTTTTGCCTTTTCCATCGGGCTGCGCAACAAATATGCCGGATGGTAGGTAACGATCAGCGGAATGCCGCGATAGTCGTGAACGGTACCGCGCCGTGACGCGATGGTCGCATCTCCCCCCAGCAGGGCGTTGGCGGCCGTCTTGCCCAGCGCCACGATCACCTTCGGTTTGACAAGACCAATCTGACGTTTCAAAAAGGGCAGACAGGCCGCGACTTCGCCCACATGAGGGTGCCTGTCCCCGGGCGGACGGCATTTAATGACATTGGCAATGTAAACCTGCTGGCGCTTGAGTTTGATGGCCATCAGCATGTTGTCGAGCAGGCGCCCGGCATGTCCCGTGAACGGCTCGCCCGTCACATCCTCATCTTCCCCTGGCGCTTCGCCTGCAAACAGCCATTCGGCCTGCTCATCACCGACCCCGAACACCGTCCGGTGGCATCCGGCGCGCAGATTGCACTGCTCGCAATTCTGCACTTTTTGCTTCAATTCTGGCCAGTCCAGACCGCTTAGCGCACCGTCCGCATTCCGGCGCTGAAATTCGCGCAGCGACTCTCCCCCCATATCGCCTGAGCGATCAGGGGCGTCTGACTCATCGTCTCGCAGATTCCAGCCAAAGAAGTCGTCGGCCGGGGTGGCGGGCGTATCGCCGACAGACTCGCCAAATGCCGCGCGCGGCAGATCGGTAAACACAGCGGATTTGACAGGCTCTGCCGCGACGAGGACAGTCGGCAAAATCTCGACGACAGGCGGCGCTTCAATGGCGCGCCTGTCAACAGGCGGCAATTCAACTGCTGCGACTGCTTCCACTGCTCCGACTGCTTCCACTGCTCCGGCTGTTTCAACTGCTTCGGCTGCCGGCTCCTGCCGGGCGCCAGGCCGCCGCACCCACAAGGGGTACAGGTTTAACTCGCGCAGCATGGCTTCGCGTCTATCCATTTTTTTCACCCGTCAAATAACACCCCATCACCAGCGCGTCCTCGCGGCCATCCGCGCGCCGGTAATAAGCGCGCCGCACACCCACCTGAGTAAATCCTGCGGCATGATACAAGGCAATCGCGCCTTCGTTGGACGCGCGCACCTCAAGAAACACCCGCAGCCAGTTCATCTTCGATGCCATCGCCAGCATGTCGGATAGCATCACCCGCCCCAACCCCTTGCGCTGATGCGCGTGCGCCACGGCGATATTGAGCACTTCGGCCTCCTCTACCCCCGGCATCAGCACCGCAAAACCGCGTATTTCGCAAGCCGCCTCCTCCACCAAACACAGGTAGCCGCTGCTCAACGCATCGCTGAAATTGCCGCGCGTCCAGGGATAGGCCTGCACTGATCGTTCGATACGAAGCACGGCATCCATGTCCGCCTCGGTCATCGCTCTCATCTGAGTTTTCAAATATGCGTTATTAAAGGGTCGCCAGTTTACAGCGTTGCGTATGCTTCAACCATGAAATTTGCCCGACTCGATATACTTGCGCGTTTTTTTCGACGCTGACCGCGAAATGACCGTTTTGCCTCAGAACGAACCCCGCGTCCGTCTGAAAATTTATGAACTGATGTTACGCACAAGCTTCAAAAACAAGGGTTAATAAGTTGTTTGAGGGATAACCTTGGAACTTCCGCCGTAAAGCCCCTGTGCGCCGCCGAAGACAGCCAGCAAACAACGGTGGGGTTCGGCGAGGACTGTTTGAGCACGTGGACGCGTAGCGGATCGTGCGAGTTCCGCAGCCCCGTTGTTTGCTGACTGTCGAGGGAATCCCGCCTGCCTGCCACTGGCAGGCAGGCGGGATGGCGCACCGGGGTTGCCTTTTCTTGGGTTACTTTCTTTTGGCAACGCAAAAGAAAGTAACCAGCAGCCGGGCTGCCCCCGGCGAAGTTGATTTGAATACATAACTGATGTTACTGCGTAACATCAGTTATGAATAATCGCATCCGTGCGCACAGTAGCCACAGATTTCGATGCGATCTGCCGAAAAAGTATCAAGACAAAGCCATCATTGGTTTTTCCGCGAAGTGGATATTCAGATCGTTTCTACTCGTTTTTCAGCATATTCCATTATCGAACAAGCCATTCTGTGAAGCCGAGGTGTTTAACCATCGGCCTTAGCAGCCTGTTAGCCATCCTCAGTTGCGCAATATGCGGTCACGCGGTTTCTGCCGCCATTTTTGGAGGCATACATGGCCATGTCCACTTGTTTTAGCAGGATGCTGACATTATCGGAACTTTGGTATTCGGCCACGCCAAAACTGGCTGTGATACCTCGCTGTATGCTGCCAAAGTCAAACTTCCCGATTGACGCACGCAATTGTTCGGCCTTCGTCATCGCACCCTCAAGCGGGGTTTGGGGCAAAACGATGATGAACTCTTCTCCACCCAACCGTGCCACCAGATCAACCTTGCGTATAACACTCTGCGTCAACGCTGAAAATGCGAGCAATACTTCATCGCCCACGTCATGACCAAAATCATCGTTCACCTGTTTAAAAAAATCGATGTCGATCATAATGACCGAAAACGATTCCTGATAGCGCTTGTAACGTTCCATTGAATTTTGCAGAAAATCCATCAAACAACGGCGATTCGCCAGTCCTGTGAGCGGATCCTTCAGACTTTGTGTTCTCAGGTTCGTTTCGCTTTCTTGCAACTTGCGGTGGCTACGGGCCAATTCGCGCTGTGTGGCAGTCAGTTGTTCATTGAGTTCGATCACCTGCGCATTGAGCATCTCCATTTCGGCTACGTCATACTCACCCACGATCAATAGCTGATTGCCTGTTCGATGCACCACTCCGATCAACGAGCGGCAAGCCGTATTGATGTCTCCGACATTAATGATGCCTTCATAAACGGGACATTCCGCTTGAGCTGATACGGCGAGTAATTGAGCAAAGGTAGGTTGAATAAAAAAATTGCGCACATCCAGTCCTGGCAAGAGTTTGTCGTCCGGAATATTCAGCAGGCGGCCACAGCCCCGATTGGCCTGCAACAACTGTCCGTTTTCGGATATCCGTGCCACCACAACGGCCACCAGGGAATCCAGGCACTGCAGCAGACAGCTCTCATTCCGGGCGCCAAGCACAATCGGGGGCTTCATTAAAGCTGCTCCAGTGCGTGCAGTGCATCGGCAGACCAACCGTCCGCCCCGGTGATACGCCATATTTTTGGCGTATATATGGAAGCGAGTCCTCCCACCCAGATTTCCGGACACGCGCTACCCATTTCGGCATGCAACAACTCTATCGTCAGACGGGCCGCAGAGATGTGATTGGGCAAGGAGATCGACAATGCCAGCAGACGGGGACGTCTGGCATCGACTTCACGCACCAGATCCGTCATGGGAAGATTAGCGCCCAGGCACAATACGTCCCAGCCTTCAGTCTCAAAGCCATCGGCAAGGATACGCAAGCCCAGCGAATGATGATTGCCTTCAACACAGGCGAACATCGCAGTCTTACCCACAGAAGGTGAAAAACTCGCGTGCATATAGGCATGGGCCAAAACATTCTGGCAGATTGCCGTGGCCAGATGTTCTTGCGACACGGTGACCTGATTGTTCTGCCACAGATTGCCCACCTGATACAAGGCGGGCTGTACCAGTTTTACCGCAGCCTGAGTCAGGGATAGTCCATTATTCATGACTTGCATCATCAAAGACAATGCTTCCTTATGCTGCCCCCCCAGAATGGACAGGCGATATTGCTCTGCCTGCGGCAGCGCCGGGTAAGAACTTTGCCCGTAAATGACAGGAGGAAATTCCAGCAACAAAGCGGAGCGAGCTGCACTCAAAATTGCAGCCACGACACCTGCCTGGACAGCGGGGATATTGTTGTTGAAGAATGTTTCCAGAAAGTCAAAAGAAGTGCTTAAATGAGCGGCAGGAACGCCGCGACTGCTCAGCACGCCCTTAAGCCAGAGTGCGTATTGTGTAAAAATACCCGGCTCATTCCCAACGAGTGCAGCTTGCAAATAGTCCAGATGGTAGAACATATCCTGCCGACAAATTTGGCGGCCACGTGCGCCGAACTTTTGCAATTCCCCTATATATCTGGAACAGATGGCATTGGTCGCAAAATCGACACACGATTCCCGCCACGGAGTCAGGTCAACGGCGTTCATTGAGCGACCACCTGAAAGTACATCATTTTGGTGCGTTCAGGATCAAGCTTCAATCCTTTTGGCATTCCCTGATGCGAATCACGATAAGCATGACTATGATGCCAGGCTTGAAAATCTGCCTCTTCCTGCCACCAGGTCAACAACCAGAATTCCTGATCATTATCCGAGGGATTGGCGACCTCCATTCTGATAAAACCCTGTGCATGATCGACATGATGTGGCCGAAAACGAAAGGCATCTGTAACTTCTTTCCCCATATCGTTTGCAATGGAAAATCGACTGATCGCTAAAAACATACTCTCCCTCGCTTCATGTCGCCGAAATTAAAGCATCGACAGTTCACAGCATTGTATATGCTTCGCTCATGAAAATTGGCCACCCCCGACTGTGCCCTTTTTCGATGATCACCATAAAACGGCCGTTTTTTTTGACACGGACGGGCAGAATATCGAGGAATGATACACAAAATTTCAGCACACCCGGTTACGTCCGGACTCTTTGGCTTGATACAACCTCTCATCGGCCCTGCTGAGCAGATCTGTCGGCGTCATGTCGATAGTTGGAATAACGCTGGCAAGCCCCACACTCACCGTCACAAAATTTGAAACGTCTGAAAATCCGTGTGCAATTTTCATACTTTCGACATGGCTGCAAAAACGCTCGGCAATCACCCTGGCGCCTGTTGCGTCAGTATCGGGCAGAATCGCCACGAACTCCTCCCCCCCGTACCTCGCCACAAAATCGGAAGGGCGATCAATGGAACCTGCCAGTGATGCGGCTACTTTTTTCAGACAGTTATCGCCGACACCGTGACCATAGTGATCGTTATAGCGTTTAAAATAATCAATGTCGAGCATAATCAAGGACAGCGGCATACCGTCCCGCAGTGCCCGCTTCCATTCAATCTCCAACGTTTCATCGAAACGGCGCCGATTGGGGATGTTGGTCAGGCCATCGAGCATGACCTGAGATTCGAGCAAATCTGTTTTTATTTTGAGATTGATGTGGTTGCGCACGCGCGCGGCCACAATGGGTAAGTGAAAAGGCTTGGCGATGTAATCCACCGCCCCCAGGTTCAAACCATATTCCTCATCTACCGTATCGGCCTTGGCGGTGACAAATATGACCGGGACATTTTTTGTTTCGGGTGCCAGCTTCAATCGTCGGCAAACTTCGTAGCCGTCCATGTCAGGCATCATCACGTCCAGCAATATCAAATCCGGCGCACCTACTTTAGCGATGATCTCAAATGCGGCTTTGCCACTGCCTGCGACTCTGACGCGATAATCCGCTCGTAACGATTCGGCCAGTACCTGAATATTCGTAGGCGTGTCATCCACGATGAGGATGAGCGCCTTTTTTTCTTCGTCTATGTTGTCACTCATGGAAGTGTCCCTCTGTGCACGGCAGATTCTCCAGTGCTAATTTTGCCTTATCGTAATCCGTCCTATCCAGTGCACGCTCCAGCTCCTTTAATCTTTCCTGCAAAGGTCCGCACCCGACGGCATGCTTGAGTTCGTCCATCAATTCAAATGGCACGAACTCGTAGTTTTCCACCAGCGTGCGTATTTGTTTGACCAACAAAGAAGCCCGCTGCCAGTTACAGATATCGCAATCATATTCGGCTGCAACGAGAATCGTTTTCGCCGGTTGATTCAGACATGAAATGCTGTTTATTGTATGGGAAAGTGCGAGATCAAAAACCCCCGTGTCAATGACGGCAGAACCCGCCTTGAGCGCCTGCTCCAGCACTTCGCTAGCTTGAGAGAGTTCCATGGCGCCAAGGTTGGCAGCAGCCCCCTTGATGCGGTGGACGAATGCTGCACAAGCCTTAAGATTCCCTTCCCTGACAAGTCTGGATAATTCGGCCTGTGCATCGGAGAACTCGATTGCAAATTTTCTCAACAATTCGATCAGCAACTCACTGTTACCGGCCAGCCGGTCAAGGGCTGCTGGCACATCAAAACCCGGCAAACTTTCAGCCAGTCCGACTTGTTGCGACACCCCACAGAGATTTTTCACCCCCTTGGATGAACCCCGAACGACAGGCGTTTGAAAGGTCGGCTTGATCCAGCGCAGCAGCGCATGCAGCAACTCTTGCTGTGCAATAGGTTTGGCAACGTGATCATTCATTCCCGCAGCAATGCAGGCCGCACGATCCTGCTCCATCACGGCTGCCGTCATGGCGATGACAGGCAACCCGTTCCAGCGTTCTTCCTGCCGGATTCGCCGCGCAGCCTCCAGACCATCCATCACCGGCATCTGCAAATCCATCAGCACAGCATCGAAATCGGCCTGTTGCAATATTTCCAGCGCTTGCCTGCCATTATTGGCCACCGTCACATCCAGCCCCATGCGCTCGAGAATGTCTGTCGCCACCAATTGATTGGTCTCGTTATCTTCCGCCAACAAAATGCGCGCCCCCCGAATCGATGACGTGTCCCCGATGATGTCGGCGCTGGATTTCACGTCGCGAGGGTGTTTATGCCCCCCCTGAAAATCCATGATGGTGTCAAATAAACTGGACGAAGTGACCGGCTTGTTGAGTACCGCATCCAGATGAATACCTTGCGCCTCCTGCAGTAAAATCTCCTTGCTGTGGGCTGTGACCATGATGATCACGGGCAACCTGGCAGTCTGTTTATTTTGCCCGGATTCGCGTATGCGCCGTGCCACTTCCACGCCGCTCATACCCGGCATTTTCCAATCCAGCAGCACCAGTTCAAAGGCTTGCTCCGGGTCATGCGCACGCTGTTCGATCAGAGCCAGCGCCTCTTGCCCTGATGCGGCCTCCGTCACCTGAAATTGCCATGAGCCCAGCAATTCGCGCAGGGTCAGACGCGAAATTTCCAGATCATCCACCACCAGAGCCCGCATCCCCCGCAAGGCAGAGGGTGAATGCTCGATTCGAGCCTGACCCGACACAGGAAGAGCAATGGTAAAACTGAACGTGCTGCCCTTGCCCGCCTCACTGTTCACCACAATATCGCCCCCCATCTTTTCCACCAGTCTCTTGCTGATAGTCAGCCCCAGCCCCGTACCGCCGAAACGACGGGTGATGGAACTGTCGGCTTGGGTGAACGCCTTAAACAGGCGCAGCATTTGCTCCTGACTCATGCCAATCCCTGTATCGCTTACGGAAAAATTCAGCGTGCTGATCCCATCTGCCAGAGCCCGCTGCTCCACCTTGATGACGATCTGGCCATGTTCGGTAAATTTCACCGCATTGCCGACCAGATTATTCATCACCTGCCCCAGACGCAAGGAATCACCCAGCACTCGTTCGGGAATGTCAGGCGCGATGTGCAACACCAGCTCGATGCCTTTTTCTTCGGCTCGCACATTAAACAAATCGGTCACATTCTCCAGCAGATCATCAAGACGCAATTCTGTTTGATCCAGCTCCAATCGACCGGCCTCGACCTTGGAATAGTCCAGAATATCGTTGATGATGGACAGCAATGCCTTGGAGGAGAGATGTATCTTGTCCAGATAATTGTGCAGCCTGGGCGGCAACTCGCCGGTACCCAGAGCGAGATCGGACAGGCCGATGATCGCGTTCATCGGTGTGCGTATTTCGTGACTCATGTTGGCCAAAAATTCGCTCTTGGCGCGATTGGCGTTTTCGGCCTCTAGTTTGGCAGAGGACAGCGCCAGCTCGGTGTTTTTGAATTCACTGACATCGGTCAGGATCAACAATAAATGTGGCTCACCCTCTCGAATCAATTTAATTAAGTCGAAATCCAGCCAGACATCTTTGCCGTAGCTGGTAACAAGATGGGTTTCACTGTGCTGGTTCTCCCCTGTCTCCAGCGCCTTATTCGCGGCATCGAGCATGCCCGACTTTTCCCATGAGCGAATGTGCCGGAAGTTCTGTGCCCGCATTTGTTCAACGGTCGCGCCTATTATCCTGGCAGCCGCTGTATTAGCAATGACGCAATCACCGCTCGCTTTATAAACCACGATACCCAGCGTAGATTCGGAAATGATCTTGCCGTTGAATTCGAGCAATTCGGCGATTTTTTGCTCGGCAACCTTTTGTTCGGTTTGATCGACATTAATACCAATCATGCGCAGCGGCTTACCCGCTTCATCAAACTGGGTAAGTGAAGCGGCCTTGAGATAATGGATGGAACCGTCCGGCCAGATCACGCGAAATTCCGGCGTATATTCACGCTCCCCGCGCAACGCCGCCTGAATATCGTCTTCCGTGCGCGCCTTATCTTCCGGGTGGATGGTGCTGGCCCATGCCTCGTAGGCGCCTGCAAAATCCCCCATCCGTAATCCGTACAAACGATACATCGCCTCGTCCCATACCAGCTGGTTATCTACCACATCCCAGTCCCAGATGCCGATGATGCCGGCGCGGGTAGCAATGGCGAGGCGCTCTTCACTGTTTTTCAGTGCCACTTCGGCCAGCATACGCTCGGTAATATCCTGCACCGTACCCATCGAGCGCTGCGCTATGCCTTGCTCGTTATATACAGAATAGCCGCGTTCTTGCACGTGTTTGACTCGCCCGTCCGCCATTAACAGGCGATGGATGACTTCGTAAGGGATGTGCTGCGAGACCGACTGCATAAAGGCAACATTGACCCTGTCTCGATCATCGGGATGAATGCGCTCCAGAAAAACTTCATAGGATGCGTTAAATTGGTCAGAGTCAATTTCAAAAATCCGGAATATTTCGTCGGACCAATTCAATTTGTTGTCGGCCAAATCCAACTCCCAGCTTCCCACATGTGCGATGCGTTGAGCTTCGTTGAGCCTGTCCTTCTGTGTAAGCAATGCTTTTTCTGCCTGCTTGCGCCCGGTGATGTCGCGGATGAACGTCACGATCACGCCGCCGCGCGCGGGCAGGAATCGGGCGCTGATTTCCACATCAATCAGGTGCCCGTCTTTGTGCCGGTGCCGTGTTTCAAACAGCAAAGGCTCGCCGCGCATGATTGTCTGTATGTTGCGTTCTATCTTCTCCTGATCCTGCTCTGCCTCAATCAGAGTAATCGGCTGGTTCAAAAGTTCTTCGCGGCTGTAACCTGCCATATTGCAATAAGCGGCATTGACATCGACCAGCAGCCCGTTCCGGGCAGAAACCAGCCAAAAACCGTCCGCCGTGGTTTGCAAAATAGTTCTGAACTCTACTTCTGCCTGCACGCGGTCGGTGATGTCACGGTTGCTGACGCGGCGCCCCATAAATTGCCCATCGACCCCATAAACCGGGCGGCAGACATGGGCGATCCAGCGAATCTCCCCGTCGCGCCGCACGATGCGAAAATCAACATTATCATCCTCGCGACTCTCAAAACCTGCTATGTGGCTCTGTGCCAAATGCTGGTCATCCGGGTGAACGATGCTTTCAAGCAGATCGGGCGTGGCCACAAACTCGATCTGGGAATAACCCGTGATTTGCTCGCATGAGGGGTTCATGTAGAGAATTTCGCGATTGACTCCCTGCCAGTATTCCCAGTCGTAGGTATAGTCCGCCACGATACGAAGTGTGTCTTTTTGCCCCGCCAAAGCCACGGTCGCCGCAATGAGGCGTTGCCAGGCGCGGTAAAACAGCCATGACAGCCACAACGTAACCAGCAAGAAGAACGCCAGCATCGCTGCCACTCTGAGCATTTCCTGTCGCCATTCGTCCAGAAAATCCTCGGCGGATAAACCGACAATGATGTAATAAGGCAAAGAGGCAGGCTTGCGAAAGGACACCACCCGCTCGATGTCGTCTATGGGTATGGTGGCAATATAGGTTCCGCTGGTTTTTCCGGCTTGAATCAGTTCAAAAAATTTGCCAGACACCGTTTTATTGCCGAGGGACGCATCGATACTCTGCGGCTCGGGATGGCGGACAATAAGGCCGAATTCCCTGTCGCGCAGCGCAATGACGCCATTTTCACCTATGTCGAGCGCGGTAAATATTTTACTGAGCTGTTCCAGGGCAATGTTCGCGTAAACCACACCGCCGAAGGAACCATCCGGCAGATGAATGGCGCGCGAGACGATTACAACCCATTTTTTATCGATGCGTGCCAATACCGGCCGGGCGATCACCCGACCCGCATTTGGATTGTTGCGCTGTGCAAGAAAATACTCACGGTCGGCTACATTGACGCGGGTATTGGGCGTGACACCGATGCCATATCTGACCGCCCCTTGTGCATCGGCCACCCTAAGACTCAGGACATCCGGCAGGCGTGTCTTTAGTTTCGTCAAAAAGGCATTTATCGCCTGGGCATCGACAGAGCCTTTGGCATTTTGCCTGTCAATTTCGTCCACCGCCGCAAGCAGGCTGATGTCAATCTTTTCGAACGCATCAATGAGGTGTTGCTCCAGCAAGTTCGACATGTTGCGGGTTGCGACGGCCGCATCTTCCTGATCCTGCTGCTTGCTGTGGTTGAGCCAAAGCACCGCCAACAAAATGACGAACAGATTGACCAGCAGCACAGTCACGGCCAGCCACTTGATCACGGATGCGGAAGGTTTTTCTAAATCGAACGGTTTGCTGATCATTGCATCACCTTTAGCAAACAGACAACACCCGGACAAACAGGAACCGGCCAAAATTCACCGGCCTGCTGCGACAAATTGCTCAGCTCGCTAACAGCAATGCCTGAGCTCTGGCGAGCGCTTCGCGCTCGACGGTCTTCAAAGCCACCTTGTCGCGCAGATAAAAAGGCTGCGCCTGTGCGGCATCCATTCCGGCGCCGATAGAAAACTGCACGGCAGCCAGGGCGGCAATATGCGAAGCCTGTGGCACGGCGGTGCTGTCCATCCCCGATAACTGCCCCTCATAGCGCGAGCACAATCCCTCGGCGTATGCGGCAAACCCGCTGCCTATGCCGAACCAGCCTTCGCCGGTCAGCGCTGGCGCGTCCTCCGCCTTGCAAAGACAGGGTTCGTACACCGTCATCCAGCCCTCGCCCGCTCTTTCGTAGGCGGCGCAGTAAATCTCGCCCATGCGCGCATCCAGAGCTGCGATCACCCGCATCTGTCCCGATCCTTGCGCCAGAGCCTGCAAGGTACAGATGCCCGATACCGGCAGATTGGCGCCCAGTGCCAGTCCTTGCGTTGCGCCGCACGCGATGCGCACGCCGGTAAACGATCCTGGCCCCGCGCCGTAGGCGATGCCATCCATATCCTGTATCCTGTATCCGGCATCTTGCAGCAGCGCATCTATCATCGAGATGAGCCGTTCGGAATGCTTTTGCCCTGCCAGTTCACAACGATCTGTCACGGCGCCATCTTGCCATAATGCGACCGAACAATATTCGGTGGATGTTTCCAGTGCGAATATTTTCATTTGTCGGCAATCAATAATACGACGGCCTGCGCTGCGATGCCCTCGCCGCGTCCGGTATAACCCAGATGCTCGGTGGTGGTCGCCTTCACATTGACCGCGCTTTTTTCAACCCGCAAGTCCGATGCAATATGCGCCACCATGTGAGCGATATGCGGCGCCATCTTCGGTGCCTGGGCGATGATGGTCGCATCCACGTTGCCGACCCGGTATCCCTGCTCACGAACCATGTGTACCACTTCGCGCAACAGGATGCGGCTGTCGATGCTCTTGTACTTCGCATCGGTATCGGCAAAATGCCGCCCTATGTCGCCGAGCGCTGCCGCGCCCAGGAGCGCATCAGAAATCGCGTGCAACAACACATCCGCATCCGAATGACCCAGCAGCCCCTTGTCGTGGGGTATTTCCACCCCGCCTATGATGAGCTTTCGCCCTTCTACCAGCTGGTGAACGTCAAATCCTTGTCCTATCCTCATCTTGTTTTTCCCAGCAGCAACTCCGCCATCAATAAATCAGGCGGATAGGTCACCTTTAAATTAGTCGTATCCCCTGCCACCAGTTTAGGATGCAGTCCCAGCGCCTCGATGGCCGACGCCTCATCGGTGACAGATTTGCATCGCTGCAAAGCCTGCACCAGCAAAGCCGCACGGAACATCTGCGGGGTCTGAGCCTGCCAGAGAAGTTCCCGGTTTTCAGTTTTCAGTATGTGTCCTGTTGCATCGGCGCGTTTTAAGGTATCGGCCACCGGCACGGCCAGAATCCCGCCCACCGGATCATCCTGCAACTGGTCTATCAGTTTCGCCAGATGCGTCTGGGTCAGGCAGGGGCGAGCCGCATCGTGCACCAGCACCCAGTCGCCCGGCTCCAGCTCGGCGGCCAGCAAACCATTCAACACCGTGTCCGCGCGAGTCTCGCCGCCGCAGTATAAAGGCTGCAACTTGTCGCCGAACGGCGTCCAGTCATAAGTGCGAAACAGCGTGTCGTCGGGCGAGAGCACCACAAACACCGTGGAAATGTCCTGGCAGGCGCACAGCGTATTGAGCGCGTGATAAATCATAGGCGCACCTGCCAGCGGCAGATACTGTTTGGGGAGTTCGTGTTCCATGCGCGCGCCAAAACCTGCTGCGGGAACCAATGCGTGGAATTGGGTCATGGTGTAATTGTAAATTAAAGGCAGTCACGCTGCATGGCTTAAACGTGCGCACTCACAGGGAACATGCAGCGGATCGCCGCTTCTTTACGGCAAGACAGGAAAACCCCCACCCCCTCCCTAGCCCTCCCCCCCTGCAAGGGGGAGGGGATATTGATAAGCTGAGTTCAACAACTAACGATGCCATAGCCAAATTGATTCAGGGAGAAATCAGGATTTCCTGATAGCGCCGCGAGCGTTTAATGTACATAATCGATTCGCGTCACACGGCGACGCCCAAACGGGTGCTCAAAATAAATTACGGAGGCGGTATGAAAAATCATTCGAAATTTAAGACGATTATCCCCGTTACAGCCCTGCTGCTTGGCGGATCACTGGCGGCACAGGCCGCAGACAAGCTGGATCTTGGACGATCTGAATACAACGGGTCCTGCGCTGTCTGTCACGGCTACACGGGAAAAGGCGACGGGCCCATGAAGCCGCAACTGGCCAACAAGATCCCCGACCTGACCTCCCTTGCCAGGAACAACAAGGGCGTATTCCCCTTCGACAGGGTTTATCAGATCATCGACGGGCGAGAAGAAGTCAAGGCTCACGGCACCCGCGAGATGCCGGTCTGGGGACGGCATTTCAACATGCAAGACTCGATCTATTTTGAAAACTACCCGCCACAGGACGCCGAATCGGCGGCGCGCAGCCGCATTCTTGCGCTGACCGAATATCTGTACCGCCTGCAAAGCCAGTAACTGATGTGACTGCGTCACATCAGCCGTGTATCAAAATCAACTTCGCCGGTGGCCGCCCGGCGAAGTTAAGCTGTTGCGGTGTCGCTCCCCTCTGAATACTACGCTGCGACACCAATCGCTTATAATGCGGCATTATTAGCACCCGTCCTTGCCATGCTGTTCACATCAACACATTCCCGCCCCCGCTACACCCGCCTTATCGGCTCGTCCGATGCGCTGGCGCTGGCGCAGCTGGCTGAAAAAAATACGCCGCTGGTGGTCATCTCGGCCAGCGCATTGCAGGCGCAGCGGCTCGTCGAAGAAATCCCGTTCTTCGCCCCCAAACTGCGCGTGCATCTATTGCCGGACTGGGAGACGCTCCCCTACGATCACTTTTCGCCCCACCAGGATCTGATCTCCGAACGATTATCCACCCTGCACCATGTGCGCAGCCAGTCCTGCGACGTGCTGGTAGTGCCGGTCACGACCGCCTTGTACCCGCTGGCGCCGCCCGAATATCTGGCCGCTTATACCTTCTTCCTCAAGCGCGGCGAAAAGCTGAATCTTTCGATCTTGCGCGAACAGATGACGTTTGCCGGTTACAGCCATGTGCAACAGGTGTTGTCGCCCGGCGAATTTTGCGTGCGCGGCGGCATCATCGATCTGTTTGCCATGGGCAGCGTGCTGCCGTACCGCATCGACCTGTTCGACGATGAAATCGAGACGATTTCCACCTTCGACGTGGACACGCAGCGCACCCTGTATCCGGTGCCGGAGATCCGCCTGCTACCCGCGCGCGAATTCCCGCTGGATGAAAAGGGACAGGCGCACTTTCGCCAGAGCTTCCGCGACCGCTTCGAGGGCGATCCGTCCAAATCGCGCATTTACAAGGAAGTCAGCCGTGGCAATGCCCCGGCAGGCATCGAATATTACCTGCCGCTGTTCTTCGACAAGACCGCAACGCTGTTCGACTATCTGCCCAAGGGCGCCACGCTGTGTCTGCACGGCCATGTGGAAGATGCGATCGCGCAGTTTGG
Source organism: Gallionella sp. (assembly GCA_028707275.1). GTDB lineage: Bacteria > Pseudomonadota > Gammaproteobacteria > Burkholderiales > Gallionellaceae > Gallionella. The sequence goes on from JAQTUP010000001.1 coordinate 174,828, forward strand.
CGTGGATGCGGCGTCGCGTTACAACCTGCTCCGTGGAGACCCGCAACATCCGCTGTTGCCGCTGCGCGATCTGTTCATGGATGCCGAGGCATTCTATATCGCGCTCAAGGCGTTCGCGCGCCTGGACATCGTAAGCGATACTGATTCCGCCAACCTCACCCCCTGCGCGACGGCCAGTATCCCCGACATCGCGGTGAACCGCCACGCCGATATCCCGACTCAGGCCTTCGCTCAGTTTTTGCAAAATTTTGACGGGCGCACCCTGCTGTTGGCCGACAGTCTCGGGCGGCGCGAGATCATGTCGACTTACCTGCTCGAATACGGCCTGAAGGCGCAACCCTGTGAAGACTTTGCAGGTTTCCTGGCGGGCAAGTCTGCGTTCATGCTCGGCATCAGTCCGCTGCAAAACGGTTTTTTGCTGCCCGAGCAAAAACTGGCGATCGTCACCGAGACCGAGCTATACGCGTCACAGCCGCGCAACCGCGCCGCACGCATCGCGAAAAAGAGCAACGTCGAAGGGATGTTGCGCGACTTGTCCGAACTCAAGGTAGGCGATCCGGTGGTGCATGAACAGCACGGCATCGCGCGCTACCAGGGGCTGGTCAATCTTGATCTGGGCGAGGGAATGGGCGAATTTTTGCTGCTGGAATATGCAGGCGGCGACAAACTCTACGTTCCCGTATCCCAACTGCACGTCATCGGGCGCTACAGCGGCGGCGCTCATGACACGGCGCCTCTGCACAAGCTGGGCAGCGGTGCCTGGGACAAGGCAAAACGCCGCGCGATGCAACAGGTGCGCGACACGGCCGCCGAGCTGCTCAATATTTACGCGCAGCGCGCCACCCGCCGGGGTCACGCCTTCAAACTGATTGCGCGCGATTACGAAGAATTTGCCGCAGGTTTCGGTTTCGAGGAAACCCCCGACCAGGCCGCAGCCATTGAGGCTGTCATCGATGATCTGCAATCGGGCAAACCGATGGACAGACTGATCTGCGGCGATGTGGGTTTTGGCAAGACTGAGGTCGCGCTGCGCGCCGCCTTCGTCGCCGTGATGGACGGCAAACAGGTCGCCGTGCTGGTGCCCACCACCTTGCTTGCCGAACAGCATTTCCAGAATTTCTCCACCCGCTTCGCCGACTGGCCGATCCGCATCAACGAGCTGTCGCGTTTTCGCACCGCCCGCGAGCAGACACAGGCGCTAAAAGAGATGGCGGAAGGAAAACTCGACATCATCATCGGCACGCACAAACTGATCCAGAAGGGGATCGAATTTAACAATCTGGGCCTGGTCATCATCGACGAGGAGCACCGCTTCGGCGTGCAGCAGAAGGAAAAACTCAAAGCCTTGCGCGCGGAAGTGGATATTTTGACGCTCACCGCGACGCCTATCCCGCGCACCCTGGCCATGTCGCTCGAAGGATTGCGCGATTTTTCCATCATCGCCACCGCCCCGCAGCGGCGTTTGTCGATCAAGACCTTCGTCAGCTCATACAGCCAGGGAGTGATCCGGGAAGCCGTACTGCGCGAATTAAAACGCGGCGGACAGGTGTACTTTCTGCACAACGAGGTCTCCACCATCGCCAACATGGCGGAGACGCTGGCCCTGTTGCTGCCCGAGGCGCGTATCCGCACCGCCCACGGACAGATGGGCGAGCGCGAACTGGAAGCGGTGATGCGCGACTTCTACCAGCAGCGTTTCAATATCCTGCTTTGCACCACCATTATCGAGACCGGCATCGACGTGCCCACCGCCAACACCATCATCATGAACCGCGCAGACCGCTTTGGTCTTGCGCAACTGCACCAGTTGCGCGGTCGCGTCGGACGCTCGCACCATCAGGCTTATGCCTACTTGCTGGTGGACAGCATGGACGGGCTGACTGTTCAGGCCAAAAAACGCCTGGAAGCTATCTGTGCGATGGAACAATTGGGCAGCGGCTTCTATCTGGCGATGCACGACCTGGAAATACGCGGCGCCGGCGAAGTGCTGGGCGAGTCGCAAAGCGGCGAGATGCAGGAAATAGGTTTTAGTCTCTATACCGATATGCTCAACGCGGCTGTCGCATCCCTCAGGCAGGGCAAAGAACCTGACATGAAGCATCCCCTGGGCGTGACGACGGAAATCAACCTGCACGCCCCGGCGCTGTTACCCGACGATTATTGCGGCGACATCCACCAGCGGCTGGTGATCTACAAGAGGCTGGCCAATTGCGAAAATCAACCGGCGCTGGACAACATGCACCAGGAACTGATCGACCGCTTCGGCCTGCTGCCGGAACCCGCGCAGACCCTGCTCGATTGTCACCAGTTGCGCATACTGGCCAAACCGCTGGGTATAGCCAAGGTGGATGCATCGGACGAGACCATCCAGCTTCAGTTCATCGCCCAGCCACCGATCGACCCGATGAAGATCATCAGCCTGATCCAGAGCCGTCGATACATCAAGATGGTGGGCCAGGACAAATTGCGCATCGAAGTTAAACATGAAGCGTTAAATCAGCGCGTGCTGGCGATCAGGAATTTCTTCAACGAATTGAAGTAAAAAGCGCAAGTTGCCCGCGAAAGTCACGTTGACCTGCCCTGCCTGTCGCAGGCAGGCGCAGGCAGAAAGTCAGAGAGGGGGTGGGTATGCAGGATTTTCCTATATTTACCCCCATCCTACCCTTCCCCCTGAAAGGGGGAAGGAATCTACTTTTATAATTTTCTATTAAAATTTAGGCTATGTCATCGTTAGTTGTTGAACTCAGCTTATCAATATACCCTCCCGCTTGCAGGGGGAGGGTCAGGGAAGGGGTGGGCAAAATGATGACCATATTGAAATATTTTATTGAATCACTAACATGACTGCGTCAGCATCAGTATTTAACTTTAAAGGAGGCATCATGAACGTATCCGAAGCAATCGAAACCCGCCGATCTATCAAGGCTTATGACGCTAGCCACCGCATGAGCGAGGCTGAAATTGAAAAACTCATGACGCTTGCGATGTTATCCCCCACCGCATGGAATATTCAGAACTGGCGCTTTGTACTGGTGAAAGATCCTGAACAGCGCAAGAAGTTGCGCGCTGCCGCATGGGATCAGGCGCAGGTCACGGATGCTTCCTTGCTGGTCGTCCTCACAGCGGATCTCAAGGCCTGGGACAAGACGCCTTCTCGCTACTGGAAAAATGCGCCGCAACCCGTACAGGACTACATTCTGCCGGCCATGCACCAGTTCTATGAGGGGCGCGAACAGCTCCAGCGTGACGAGGGCATGCGCTCTTGCGGCATGGCAGCCATGACTCTGATGCTGGCGGCACAAGAGATGGGATACCAGTCAGGCCCGATGGATGGCTTCGACTTTGATGCTGTCAGCCGGATCATCAATCTGCCGACCGATCACGCACTCGTCATGTTCGTCGTCATCGGCCGTGGCATTCAGGCGGCACCGCCGCGCGCAGGCTCCCTGTCCTTGAATGACGTCGTCGTCCTGGACACCTTCGCCTGACATCGGCAGGCAGCTAAATAGAGCAGTCGAAACTACAAAAAGTCCGTCCATGCTTCGACAGGCTCAGCACGAAGGGTCTTTACGGCGTTCACCCGTTTGGAGAACAGTCCGTTCGTCCTGAGCCGCCCGCGTTGTGGGCGTGTCGAAGGGGTGATTCTCTGACAACTGTCGGGTTTGGGTTAATCCGTGCCAATCTGCGTCACCTGCGGATTTAAGCTCAAACTTTGCTGGCGAAGATAGGCTTCGAATTGGTTGGCTGAGAGCGGTTTGCTGAAATAATAGCCCTGAACCTCGCCACATCCCTGCTCGCGCAAAAACTCCAGCTGCCCCGCAGTTTCCACGCCTTCGGCGATGGTTTGCATGCCCAGACTGCTCGCCATGTTGATAATCGCGCTGACAATGGCTCTGTCCTCCGAAGACTCTGTCACATCGCGCACGAAGGACTGGTCGATCTTCAGTTTATAGACCTTGAATTTTTTCAGATAACTCAGGGAAGAATAGCCGGTACCGAAGTCGTCGATCGACATTTGAATACCGCGCTCGTGCAGATCGTTCATGATGGCAATGGCGCCCAGCGGATCCTCCATGGCGATGCCTTCGGTCAGCTCCAGCTCCAGATATTGCGCGGGCAACCGGGCCTCGTCCAGGAGACGCGTGACAAGTTCGGGCAGTCGAGGCTGACGAAATTGCACGGCGGACAAGTTAACCGCAACGATCATCGGCGCCAATCCGTTGGCTATCCAGCGCTTCATCTGATTGATCGCCGTCTTCAGCACCCATTCGCCTATGGCGATGATCTGACCGCTGGATTCGGCAATCGAAATAAATTCTGCAGGAGAGACCGCACCCAGCTCAGGGTGCTGCCAGCGCAACAGCGCCTCGGCGCCGATCACGCGACCGTCCCGCAACGACACTTGCGGTTGATAGTGCAGCCGTAACTGGTCGCGTTCGAGCGCGTGCCGCAGCGCATTTTCCAGTTGCAGGGTACGCGCCGAATGCGCCTGCATTTCCTGGGTAAAAAACCGGTAATTGTTGCGCCCGTCGTGTTTGGCACGGTACATGGCGACATCAGCACACCTGAACAGCATGTCGAAATCGAGGCCATCGTCAGGATACATGGCGATACCCACCGAGGCTGTCACGTTCATTTCACTCTGTTCGATCTGACAGGCATGGGCAACGATGTCCAGCAATTTCTGAGCCACGTGTGCGGCGCCGTCTGCATCCGTATCGGGCAATACCAGAATAAATTCGTCTCCGCCCTGACGCGATACCGTATCTTCGTCGCGTATCGCCGATTTCAGGCGCATGGCTACCTCGACCAGGACCGCATCACCGATACGGTGCCCCAGGGTATCGTTGATATGCTTGAAATGATCCAGGTCAAGAAACAGCATTGCCAAAGGTTCACTGCTGCGCCTGGCCATACTGACAGCCAGATTGATACGATCCGTGAACAGGGCATGGTTGGGCAAGCCTGTGAGCTGATCGAAATGCGCCAGCAGCTGAATTTTTTCATCGGCCCGGCGGCGCTCCGCATTGTGAGCGAAGTTATCCAGCGCAAAGCTGATATCCCGGGTCATCCCGACCAAAAGATTGCGCACCGCTTCATCGAAGGTGTTGGCCTTGTAGGCATACAGGATGAAGGCGCCGATGACCGCCCCGTTTCTGTGCAGCGGCAACGCGGCCATCTCGCCCTGCCCGAAGTCACATCCCGGCTCGTCCGGAAAATCGCAACCCCAGAACGGCTGGTTTTCGCGGATGGCAACACTGACAGAATCACAACTGGCAGCAGGCTCGCCGACTGTGAGCGAAATATCAACCAGATCTTCTGTCCCCTCGCCGAAGCTGGCAACGGGCAACAACTGTCGGCTCGCCTCGTCGATCAGGCCTATCCAGGCCATTTTCATGCTGCCGGAGAGCACCGCGATGCGGCAGATTTGCGAAAACAGTTCCTCTTCGCTGGCACAGCGCACGATGGCCTCGTTGCACTGGCTCAGCGCGGCATAAAGCTGGGTCAGCCTCTGGTTTTTTTCTTCGGTCAGGTGGCGCACGGTGATGTCGCTCAACATGATGCGCAATTCCCGTGCACCGCCCGCACCCAGCGCGCCCACGTTGTCCGATGCCGAAGACAACTGTTCCTCGCCTGTAGATACGTGTTGCGCGACGGTCGCCGTCAGCTGAGCCCAAAAGGGCGTGCCGTCATTTTTGACCATGCGCAACTCGCATGACTGGGATTCGTTTGTCTCAAGGAGCCGCTTGTGGTACAGGTAGTAGATATCCTGATCCTTGCCGAGGATGAAACCTGTGATCGCACGGGGTAAATCTCCCCGAAAAATACCCAGCAGGGTCGCTGCGGCAACGTTGACATGCAGGATCAATCCTTGTTCGCTGACCGTGCAATAGCCTACCGGTGCCAGGTCGTAGAGGTCGAAATAGCGCGCACGGGCGGCGCCCAGCTCCACCTGCACACGGCGTAACTCATCGTTTTGCATCTCAAGCTCGATCTGGTGCACGCCCAGTTCATGAATCATCAGCTGCGCATCCTGAAGCAGCATCGAGCGCTCAGGCGACATCCCCGCACGTTCATGCAAGGCTCTTTCGGCCAGCTCGCGCAATGCCGGATCCGGCAAGGATGCGAACGGAGCTTTATTTTTGTTTATCACGGGGAACCTCCATGGTTCGGGGCATCTCTTTCGCCCGCTCTGTTGTCGCAATGGCGTACATCTGCCCGGCCTCATTGACCAGCGCGGTGGCAGTTAACCATACTTCCACGCTCGCGCCGCTTCGGGTCAACCGCTGTGTGCGATACGGTTTCAGAATTTCAGCCAGACTCAGCTGGTGCACCTTGGACAACGCTCTCTTTCGCAGTCCTTCCGGGATCCGCTCGCGTACGTTCATCAGCAGCGCCTCGGCTTCACTCCAGCCATACATCCTCACCGCCCCCGGATTCCAGGCCAGGATGCGGCCATTCAAGTCCTGCACCGTAATGGCATCAAAAGCGTCGCGCACCACAACCGCCAGACGAAGCGTCTCGTTCGCTCTGGCCAGAGCCTCCCGCGTGGCCACCATCTCGGTGATGTCGACGAAGGTGATGACAGCGCCCTCGATGACGTTATCCAGCGTCCGGTAGGGCAAGATGCGCATCGTGTACCACTTGCCCGCCGTTGTCTGCACGTCCACTTCCCTGGGAATCAAGGTGTCCAGCACCGCTTTGACGTCCGCCACCAGACGGTCATAGCCTGCCAGATTGGAGACAATATGAGCGACCGGCATTCCCTCGTGACTGGGATTGAGGTTCATGATTGCACGAGCTTCAGGGGTAAAACGCACGATACGCAGCTGGTGATCGACAAACACGGTGCCTATGCCTGTGCCCGCCAGCAAATTATTCATGTCGTTGTTGGCCTGCGACAAATCCACCACCTTGGTTTGCAGCTCTGCGTTGACCGTGGTCAACTCCTCGTTGATCGACTGCAATTCCTCCTTGGAGGTTTCCAGCTCCTCGTTGGTCGATTGCAGCTCTTCGTTTACCGAGAGCATTTCCTCGTTCGAGGATTTGAGCATCTCGTTGGAGCTCTCCATTTCTTCACGAGCGACCAGGAGGTATTCTTCCTTGGAGAGCAATTCCTGTTTGAGGGCTGCGATGTGCAAACTGGCGTCCGCGCCGTCGCTCCTTGCGATGCTTTGCAAGGCGCCCTGCATCGTCGGCTCATGTTCGAGGGCAGGCATTTCCTCCAGGATCACCAGGAACAGAGGCACCTCGGGTGTTTGTGCCGCAGCAGTCGTGATGATCGGGCGGATGGTCAGATTAAGGGTATTGAGCTGGCCGTTGGTCTGAACGCGCAGGTTAGGGCAGCGCACGATTTCCTTTGTTACGATGGCTTTGTGCAAGGCGACGGTCAGATCGCGCTGCAATCCGTCTCGCGTCATTTTAAGAATATTGTTGACACCCGTCTCACCGGGCGGCAACTCCAGGTATATCCCGGCACGACCATGCAGATAGAGGATGTCGCCACGGGCATTGACGAGCGCCCCCGCCGGGGCTATCTGTTGCAACAGCGCCTGTTCGGTCAACTCGCGCAGCGGCATTTTGGCGGGCATCACCGTCAGAGCCGCGCTCTGCGGAGTGCTCGCGCGTATGGCCGTCATACCCGGTAAAATCCGGGCCAGCGCGATTCGACGGGCGCCGCGAACATCTTCTTTGCGCTGATACAGCTTCAAACTCCGGTCCAGTACGGCAAACATATCGGCAAATTCACCCACACTTTCAGACGAACCCAGAAAGAGCATCCCCCCTGGATTTAACGCGTAGTGGAACAATGAGATGAGCTTCTTTTGCAAGCTGGCATTCATATAAATCATCAGGTTGCGGCAAGTAACAAGATCCAGCCTGGAAAACGGCGGATCTTTGATGACGTCATGTACGGAAAAAATAAGCATGTCACGAATACTCTTGTGGATGCGGTACGTACTGCCATCAGGTCCGGCGGTAAAAAATCTCGCCAGGCGTGCCGCAGAAAGGTCGGCGGCGATGCTGGCCGGATAAACACCGGCCCGGGCAATGGCAATGGCACGACTGTCGATGTCGGTCGCGAATACCTGTACGGTGTAACCTTGTTTCAATGTCTCCATGTGTTCATGCAACAAGATGGCGATGGAATAAGCTTCTTCGCCTGTCGAACATCCCGTTGACCAGACGCGGACCGCACTCCCGGCGGGTTGGTCGTTAAAGAGCCTGGGGATGATCTGCGCCGCCAGCGCCTCAAAGGCGGATGGATCGCGAAAAAAATTGGTCACACCGATCAACAGGGCGTGAAACAGCTCTTCCACCTCGGACGGCGTTTGTTGTAAATATTTAAGATAGTCATCTATAGACTCAAACTGACGCATCACCATGCGCCGTTCGATGCGCCGGTGTACGGTGCTCAGTTTGTACTGTGAAAAGTCATGGCTGGTTTGCGCGCGCAACAGGATAAATATTTTCTTCAGCGCGTTTTCGGGGCCGGGTGTCGCGCCGACTTTGGCACGCAAAGCGTGTCCCGGGCTGTTTGAGACCATGAGCTGCATCGGCATATCAGCAGGTTTTAACACGTAATTCACCAGACCCGTCGCGATCGCGCTGCTCGGCATGCCGTCGAACTCGGCGGACTCGGGGGACTGCGCCATAATCATGCCGCCCTCGGCCGCGATGGCGCGCACCCCCTGAGTGCCGTCACGTCCTGTGCCGGTGAGCACGATGGCGATGGATTGCTCGCGCCGATCCTGCGCCAGAGAGCGAAAAAAAAAGTCGATCGGCAGCCGGTGTCCGTGGGGAGAGGCAGGTTCGAGCAATTGCAGCGTGCCATTGAGCAGCGCCATGTCGCGATTGGGCGGGATGATATAAACGCAGTTGGGTTGCACCGTCATGCCATCTTCAACCTCGAAAACCTGCATACAGGTGTAGCGCCGGATAATGGCTGTCAACATGCTCTTGTGCTCCGGCGCCAGGTGTTGCACCAGCACAAAGGCCATGCCGGAATCTGTGTTGGCAGGCATCCCGGAAAAGAAAGCCTCGAATGCCGCCAGCCCGCCCGCCGATGCGCCTATCCCGACAACTGGGAAAGTCGCGGCGTCTTCTGCCAATGTCACGGCATGTGAGGGCGAAAACTCAGGTTTGGCTTTTCTTGCTTTTTTGACTGTCATTCTGTTTTTCCGGCTGTATCGCAACAGCTTATTAAGCACGCGTGGCATTATAGCCCTGTCGGCTGTCGCAAACAGGGTACGCCGACTCAGATAAAAGGAGCTTTTAAGCTCAAACTTCGCTGGCGAACATAAGCTTCGAATTGGTCGACGGAGAGCGGTTTGCTGAAATAATAGCCCTGTACCTCGCCACAGCCCTGCTTGCGCAAAAATTCCAGTTGCTCCGCAGTTTCCACGCCTTCGGCGATGGTTTGCATGTCCAGACTGCCAGCCAGACTGATGATGGCGCTGACGATGGCCTGATCATCGGCGTCTTCTGTGACATCGCGCACGAAGGACTGGTCGATCTTCAATTTGTAAACCTTGAATTTTTTCAAATAACTCAAGGAAGAATAGCCGGTGCCGAAGTCGTCGATCGACATTTGAATACCGCGCTCGTGCAAATCATTCATGATGGAGATGGCGCCCAGCGGATCTTCCATGGCGACGCCTTCGGTCAGCTCCAGTTCCAGATATTGCGCGGGCAACCGGGCCTCGTCCAGGAGCCGCGTAACCAGCTCCGGCAATCTAGGCTGACGAAACTGCACGGCAGACAGATTAACCGCGACGATCATCGGCGCCAATCCGTCGGTAATCCAGCGCTTCATCTGATTAATCGCCGTCTTCAGCACCCATTCTCCGATGGCTATAATCTGGCCGCTGGATTCGGCAATCGAAATGAATTCGGCCGGGGAGACCGCGCCAAATACCGGGTGCTGCCAGCGCAGCAGCGCTTCGGCGCCGATAATACTGCCGTCCTGCAAAGAGATCTGAGGCTGATAATGCAACTGAAACTGTTCGCCTCTTAACGCCTGACGCAACGCATTTTCCAGTTGCAGGGTACGAATTGAATGCGTCTGCATTTCCGGCGTAAAAAAACAATAATTATTGCGTCCGTCGCGTTTTGCGCGGTACATGGCAATATCGGCGCACGTCAAAAGCTGTTCAAAATCCTCACCGTCTGCGGGATACATGGCGATCCCCAGCGAAGAGGTAATGTTCAGCTCATACGGTTTAATCTGGTAGGTATGAGCGACCGCCTCCAGCAGTTTTTCCGCCACATGCGCCGCCCCGCTGGCATCGGTGCCGGGCAATACCAGCACGAATTCATCTCCGCCCTGACGCGAAATGGTGTCTATATCGCGCACGGAGGATCTTAAACGTTGTGCCACCTCGATTAGCAACACATCGCCTGCGCTGTGACCCAAGGTGTCATTGACGTTCTTGAAGTGATCCAGATCGAGAAACAAGACGGCCAGCGGCTCGTGGCTTCGCTGGGCCAGACTGATAGCCAGGCTGATCCGGTCGGTGAACAAAGCCCGGTTGGGCAAGCCGGTTAACACATCGAAATGTGCCAGTTGTTGTATCCTTTCATCCGCCCGGCGTCGCTCTGCCCGGTGATCGAAATTATCCAGCGCAAAACTGACATCGCGCGCCATTTCAACCAGCAGGCTGCGGGCGGCTTCATCCAGTGCGTTGACCTCCTGGGCATACAGGGTGAAATTTCCCACCGCCACGCCGTTTCGCTGCAAAGGCAGCGAGGCGGCGGCCCCCCAGGCGAAGCGGGCACCGCGCTCATGCCAAGGTATATTCGTCGTGTCATGCTGAAAATCCTGACTCCAGACCGGTTTATTTTCGCGAATGGCGGTGCCGGTAGGCCCTCCTCCTGCCAAATCATCGATATCAACCGAAATCTCGATCCCCTCCAGATATTCAGTCCCCTCACCGAAGCTGGCCACAGGCACGACCTGGCCGCTCACCTCGTCCAGCCGCCCTATCCAGGCCATCTTCATCCCGCCGAATTCCACCGCGCAACGACAGATTTCGACAAACAGCTCAGCTTCGGTGGTGCAGCGCACGATGGCCTGATTGCACTGGCTCAGCGCGGCATACAGATTGCTGATGCGCCTGTTTTTTTCCTCGGAGAGCTTGCGCCCGGTAATATCCTGTTTGACCGAGACAAAATGCAAAATTTCACCCGCTTCATTCAACACCGGGTTGATGGTCATTTCCTGGTGATACAAGGTACCATCCTTGCGACGGTTGACCAGCTCCCCCCGCCACTCCCGCCCTGCCAGAATGGTTTGCCAGAGCTCTTCATAATAAAGCGGGCTTTGCTCGCCGGATTTGACAAACTCATTCAGACAATTACCCTTTACTTCGCTCAGGCTATAACCTGTGAGATCGCAAAAGGACTGGTTCGCCCATTCGACATTGGCCTCCTTGTCGGTAATCACCACCGCACTGGCCGCCGCGTTGAGCGCAATATCCTTCAATCGCAGTTCGTCCTGGATACGGATGCGCTCGATCACCATGGCAGCCAGCTCGGCATAGCGCTCCATCAAGATAATCTGTGTATCAGAGGGTGCGCCCGGGAGCCTGCGACAGGCGGTCAGCGCGCCTAGCACGATGCCTGCGCTGTTTTTAATCGGCAAGGACCAGCAAGAGTGTACATCCGCCAGGCGTGCCTGCTCGTGCAGCGCTTCAGGAGGATCACCCGGCGCCGCACCCTGTAAAAAGATCGAACAGACAAGATCAGGGTGCATGGCTTCGATTTGCAGCAGCAATTTATCCAGCACCTCCGGGCGCGACTTACCCATGCTTACCTGGTTGAGAATCAGGTTGTGCAATGCCAGTTCGCCCGCACTGTTGCGCAGCTCGCAGGTAAGCTCAGCCGCAATCCGCGCCGCATTGCGCCGGGTATCCAAGTAGGAGAGCATCAGCAAAAATAACAGCAGGCTCGCCGCAAAACCGCCTGCCAGAATGAACCAGGCCGGGCTGTAATCGAGCGCCCCCAGGCTGCCGGTTGACTGAGCAAAATGCAATGTCCACTCTCGCCCGAACAAATTCACGTGTCGGTCGAGCGTAAAGGGGGTAAGTTCGTGTTTTTGATGCCCGGCTTCGCTGTTGTAGAGCAGCCTGTCCGGATGAGCGTCATTCCCGTCATATACTTGCAGGTGAAGGTGGGGAGCTGTCGGGTTGTCCCAGCCTTGCAACACCCCTTTGAGCAAATCGTCCATGCGAAACGGACTGTACACCCAGCCATACAGCGCGGCACGCCGCTGCACCTGGGTCGCTACAGGCATAGCCTTGCGGTAGACCGGCATATACATCAGCGTCCCCGCCTGCGCCGCCTCACCTGTTTCCTGCATCAGCACGACCTTGCCGGACAAAGCGGGCGCATTCATGTCGCGCGCCTGATCCATCGCCGCACGGCGCACCTTTGTATCGGCATACATGTCGTAGCCAAAAGCCCTCAGATTGCGGCCTTCGAAGGGTTCCAGATAGACAATGGGGGAATACACCTCGCGCTCGCTTGCAGGATGCACGGCGTAATCAGGAAATCCTTCCTGGCGGATTTGTGCGATATGTCCGGGTAACTGGTCACGGGCGACCAGCAAGGAAAAACCCAGACCCTGAATGCCGTTGAAGTGCCGGTCGATTTGCATGCGGGTGGCATAGGCACGCCATTCGTCGCGCTCTATGCTCCTGGATGCATCGAACAAGGCGGCAGCGCCCAGCAGCACCTGTTTATGCGCATCCATCCTCCCCGTTATCTTGAGCACGATTTCATCACAGTCAAAGGCAAACTGACGTTCTGCGTCATGCTCGGTGTCCAGGCGAACTTGATGGCTGGCATAAACGGTTACCAGCATTGATGCTGTCAAGATCAGCCAGGCTTTCAAATATCGCCCGGCGATGAGCTTCCTGTAATACATGCAAAACCCCTTGCCCGGTCAGCTTCCGGTAAAACGCCTGACTCTGGGAAAATTCTTACCGCGCGCCGACACATGGATCATGCAGGGCTCCCCAGTGAACAACCCGGTTTGGTTGTTATTAACTGAGCCGATTATCTGCCTATCGTTGCCCGGCTCAAAGTCAGCACTGTCTGATTCTTAACAGGCACAGGCTGACCTCAATATAGGATGATTCCTAAGAAGGGTGAAGCAGGAGGGTCAGCCGTCGATCAGCTGATGGCGAATCGCATAGCGAATCAGATCGGTCTGGGTTTGAATATTCATTTTTCCCATCAGCCTGGATTTGTGTGTGCTGACAGTCTTGATACTCAGGAACAACTCATTGGCGATCTCGGTGACCGTCCTGCCGGAGACCAACATCAAAAATACCTGGGCCTCGCGCTCGGACAGGTCCTCATGCGGTGCACAACTCTCGGGGGTGTGGACAAAGACGAGGGATTCTACCAGCACAGGATCGATAAAATGCCCGCCGGCGGCTACCTTGCGTATGGCGTCTACCAGGATTTCAGGCTCGCTGCCTTTGGTAAGATAGCCACAAGCCCCGGCCTTGAGGGCACGGCTGGCGATCTGTCCTTCTACATGCATACTGAGCACCAGAACCGGCAGATCAGGATACTCGGCACTCATGCGTTTAATCAGATCCACGCCGGTATAACCTGGCATATTAAGATCGAGCAGCACGATATCGCAGCTGGTTTTTTTAAGGAGTTCAAGCAGTTCATTGCCATCCCCTGCCTCTCCCACTACCGTGATCTCAGGAACGAGCGCGAGGATTTGTTTGAGTCCGCGCCGCACGATGGCATGGTCGTCGGCCAGAATGAGTCTGATCATAATTCGATAACTGAAAAAGTTAACATGCTACAGGAAAACAGGCGCGAATGCGTGTACCCCGCCCAGGTTCGCTGTCGAGTACAAGTTCGCCGCCTAATATCGTCATCCTTTCACGAATACCGACCAGCCCGAATGATTTTCGACTGGAAACCATCTGCGGGTCAAACCCTTTACCATTGTCATACACCTCGAAGCAAAGACGCCCCTCGGCACGGCTCACCCTGATGTCGACCCGGGTCGCCGCCGCATGACGCGAGATATTGGTCAAGGACTCCTGGATGATGCGAAACACGGCAATGGCCGCCGATTCGTCCAGGGTAAGATCCCCCTCTGCCAGCGCCAGCTCACAACGAATACCTGTATAACCGACAAACTCCTCAACCAGCCATTCAATGGCGGCTACGATACCCAGATCCAGCGCGCCGGGCCGCAGGCTGGACGTGATGTGTCGCGAAATTTCGATCGTCCGCCCCACCAGCTGAGTCATGGATTGCAGGCGTTTCATCAGCTCCGGATTAGCATCGCCAAAACGCATGCGAGCGAGCGACACATCCATCTTCAGCGCGGTCAGCGTCTGTCCCAGTTCGTCGTGAATCTCGCGTGCAACATGTTTGCGCTCCTCCTCGCGCACACTTTCCATATGCGCGGCAAGCTCCCTCAGCATCTTTTGCGAATGGATGAGTTTCTCCTCATAAATTTTGCTCTCGGTGACATTGAGCACGACGCCATCCCAAATGCATGTATCCTCATCCTGTCGGTGCGGCGTGGCGCGCAGATTGATCCATTTAACCGTGCCGTCCGCCGCCCTCACGCACCCTTCCCAGTTCCACAAGGCAAGCGCTGCGCGCGAGCGTGCCATGCTGTCATGGAAAGTCATCAGATGTTCGCCGACAATACGGCCTGTCAACTCGCTATCGTCCAGCATCAGCGCGACAGCCTCTATACCCAGCAGGTCTTGCGCAGCATTGCTGACGTAGCTGAATCGCAGCCCGGCATCCGCCGTATGCTGAGAACACCGGATCACCATACCCGGAACATTGGCGGCGATGGCATGCAATCGCTCCTCGCTTTCGCGCAGGATTGCTGCGGTCATCTGGCGTTTATTTTCATCCTCTTTTACCTTTTCGAGCATAAAGGAGGCGGTGGCAAACCTGGCGTGCTGGCGATACATTGCCTCAACCACGAAGATCACCAGCATTTCTTCAACGCAAAACACAACATTTGACCAGACGGCAGAGGCATGAAAAGTGAATACAAATACGCCAAAGGGCGGAATAAACAGATAACTTGCCAGCACAGAGCTAATCAGCATCGCAAACAATCCGGGGCCTGCACCGCAGAGCACGGCAACCAGCGTGACTGCCGGAAAAAAAGTCAGGAAGGGAATGCCTGATTCGGCCGGGGCAATGGCCAGCCTGCCAAAAAGTGCGACCATCACCAGCACCACTGCGACCAGATAGCCGACAGGTTTTCCCCGTTGAGAAGGAGAAAACCTGTCCAGGAACCTGTCAGCGTCTGCAAAAATATGGCTCATGAATTTTTTGGATATAAAGTTGCGCTCAGCCTGAAAAAGTTTTCCGGGTTTAGCGCATGTCAGACGCTCACCTTGACGGGCACACCCAGGCGGGTGATGCGGGCGGCAAAGGCCTGCATCAAGGCGCCGGGCAAAGCCAACAGGCGCGGCGCTTCTGCCTGCTGCGAGGGACGCGCCAGACCATACAACAAGACGCCTTGCAACGGGTGCCCGTCCCGCAGCAGTCCTGCCACAAAGGCCAGATAGTCATCCTCGTCCTGAACTGAGGGCGGCATGCCGTCGAGCGAAAACCAGCAGGTTTGCAGCCAGGTCGGACAAGATGCAATCGCCGCGACCAGATTTAAACGCACCCGGTCGATACTGGCATGCGTGTCGTTGATACGCTGCATGCCACTCGCACTTGCGCGGTCCAGTTTGAACCAGACTTCGCCCTGTATGTTTGCCATGTCGCGCAATCCTTGCTGCACATCCGGGCGGTGCAGCAGACTGCCGTTGGTAATCAACACGGTTTTGACCGATTCCGGTAACTCCAGCTCGGCACGGATGCGAGCGATGAGTTCGATGACACGGGAAAATTCGGCAGCACTGGTAGGCTCTCCGTTGCCGGACAGCGCAATGTCGTTGATGCGCCGCGCCCCTTCCGGCACACGCTTTTGCATGAAATCGCCGTGCAACAGCTCGGTTAAAAAGGCGCGCAGCTCAGCGTCCAGCAGCGCAAGATCCACAGGGGGCGCCGTGCCGCGCGCAAGGTTCGGCACCTGACAGTACAGACAGCGCCAGTTGCAGGCGTTATTGGGATTAAGATTGATGCCGACCGATACCCCGCCTGAGCGGCGTGAGACTACCGGATACACATAGCGCATCTGGGCGCTGTTCCGGTCGTGATCGACTACGTTGAGAATTGTATGGCTCATTTTAAATTGTTTGCCCAAGGAAGGCTCAAAACCAAGTCCCGCAAAAAGAGATTGGGGACGCAGAGGGGTTATTGCCTGACTCTGACCAGCGGAAAACCCTGACCTGTCGGCGAAACAATCGGGAATTGCTTGTGATGAAATACCCGCTCGGCAAGCTCCGGCACCTGGTTATCAACGTAATCGGCCAGCTCCAGCGTCTTTACAAAGCCGTCCTTATCCGCATCTGCATCACCGTTGAGTCCTTCAACCACCACCCATGTAAACAGGCCATGATTTTTGTAGCCTTCGAGCGCTTCCTGCACAGAGCTTGCGGCGGACAGGATGGTCGAACCGACCGCGCGCGAGAGCACCTTCATCGCAGTATCCTCGCTCATACCTCGTGTCATCATCGCCATTTGCAGCGCATCCCCCATCTTCCCGGCATTACAAGTATCGAGCACCACCAGTTTTTTCGATGCGGGGATGTTGGAAATCAGCTCTTTGAAGACATCCTGCGACAAGGCATCCTGTTTCAAGTGAGCCGTCGAAGTAGAGCCCACATTGGACGTAATCAAAAAATACTGGCCGTCATCGACGGTGCCATGGCTGGCCACATAGAAGACGAACAAATCTTCCGGCCGCACATCCTTCTGCGCCTGTTTAAGTGCTGCGGTGATCGCAACGTTCGTCGTCTCCGCAGGGGTCAACAAACGGTGCACCTGAACATTTTCGAACAGTCCTTTGCCCTTGTTTTTCAACGTCGTTGCAAATAACTCGGCATCTGCGACCGGATAGGACAACGCGAGCCTCGGATTAACATAATCCTTGATGCCGACCACCACGGCATAAAGCGTGGGCGGTCTGGGCGCAAAACTGGCCTGAATTTCCAGAGTCGCCTCCGAACTTTGCATACTGTTGTCAGCATTAAACGCGACCGCGCGAATGACATTCCTGCCTGACTCCAGACTCACCGTATATTGCAGTACCTGACCACCCTGAGCGGTTGACTGAAGCTGCAAGTTACGGGTTTTTTCGAGCACCACCGCCGTCCCGTTACGGTACAGCCGCACATCGCCCACCCCGCCTCCCTGATCCTTGACTTGCAGTATCAGGGTAACCTGATCCTGATTCACAGAGGCGGGAGTATCGACGATGGCAATGACCGGAGGCTGTTTGACATCCTCAATTTTGCGATAGTCACGCAGCGATCCACCCGAAAGAGCGACCTTGACCAGGTCGGGGCGGAAAAAAGATTCGCGCAGCTGTGAAGTGGAAAAAGACTTTCCGGCAACACTCACATCCAGATACTGATCGCCTTTTTCAGAAGAGTTGTAATAACCGCTGGGGGTAGTCACCAGCCACTCGCCATCATCAAATGCGATCAAAGCCGCTGCTTCCTCACCACTGACCACATCGAACATTCTGACCGATGCCGCCGAGGTGATTGCAACTAACTTGCCGTTAGGTGAAAAAGCGGCATGCGGGGGGCTCATGTCCAACATCATTTTTTCGTCCGGGCGTTTTAACTGCCTGATCAATTGCCCGTTGGACATATCCCACAATTTGTACTCGCCACGCGGATTTCCGCTCAGAACACGCGTGCCATCAGGAGAGACGACTAAAATGCTCAACTGCTGATTACCCTTCTCGTGTGCGAAAAAAGTGCTCTCCACATTAAACCTGACAAGTTCCCTGACGGTATTTCCCGTCTCGGCGTCCAGCTGGTCAATGGATATTGTAGCGCTGCTGCCTAATGTGCCATGAAATTCAGAACGCGATGCCAGTATGTATTTATTGTCAGGCGTAAATGCAACGGCGCCCACCCCGTCACTGACAAAGTTTCCTGCCATAACCGAACGGCGCCAGATCTCCCGTCCGGTATTCAGTTCGAAGAGTGCCAGGCCCTTATACTGCTCACTGACGAGAATCGCATGCCTGCCGTCTGGCGACAGGGTGCCAAAATCGAATCCGTCAAATGTCCTGACAACGGTGCCGCTCTGCACATCCACCAGTTTCGTTTTGTTTTCGGTGCCGGCAAAGCTGATATTGAGCTCGCTGCCCAAAAGATATTTCCCATCCGGCGAATAAGACAGGCGACCACCGAATTCGCCGGCTATGTTTTGCAATTCCCGGCCTGTGGCTACCTCCAGTAAGCGAGTGTTATCGCCGCTGAACAGTCCCGTTCTGCCTGATACGGCCATATTTTTTCCGTCAGGGGAATAGGCCATATCGAACACTCCCCACTGAACTGGGAAAGGAATCGCTCTTGCCTCTTTGGCATTCTCCACGTCCCACACCCTCAGCGAGGAACTGGCGCCGCCTGAAACCAGATTTTTGCCATCCTGTGAATAGTCGAGCACGCTGACCACGGAGACTTTGCTTTTCACCTTCATCGCCTTATCACCTGAGGTAAGACTCATCTGCGGGGTGACCTGCATCATGTCTGCACATCCGGTCAAAAAGAACAGCCAGGACAACAGGAAAAACATTCGCGGCGTAGTCATATATCCTCCTTCGAAAACAGCTTACTGACTGATGTTACGCAGTAACATCAGTCGTGTATTCAAATCAACTTCGCCGGGGGCAGCCCGGCTGCTGGCGACTTTCTTTTGAGTCGCCAAAAGAAAGTCGCTAAAGAAAAAGCGACCCCGGCGCGCCATCGCACCGATCGGCCACTGGCAGATCGGTGCGATTCCCTCGATAGTCGGCAAACAACGGGGCTGCGCAACTCACACGATCCGCACAGCGCACACGTGCTCAAACAGTGCTCGCCTAACCCCACCGTTGTTTGCTGACTATTTTCGGCGGCGCACAGGGGCTTAAGATGAAGCGCCAAGGTCACTTCTCGGAATAACTCATTAGCCCCGTTTTTTGAAGCTTGTGCGTAACCTCATTTACTGACTGATTTATTTCGGCACCGTGCGCATGCACTCCCCGAACAGGAGATTGCAGGCTCATTACCCCGACATACTTTTTTTTGATTATGCGCGGGCAGGAGGTAGTTATGCAATAGGCGTGTTCTGCTTGACACTACCTCGCCCTGAAGGGCGAGGTTTAAGCTGCGAAGCGAAGGCTAAGGAAAAAAGCGACGGAAAAGCGGAGTTTACATATAGTAACTGATGTTACGCACTGACTTCTAAAGCCAGTATTTTGGAATCAAACTTATCAGCCGTGCGACAACTTAAATTCGGTATATCGTTGACGCACAAGTACAGGATCGTATTTTCTTTCCAGGCGGCGAACAATAAAATGTCCTCTGGCCATACTCTGAAAATGATCAATAAAAACCGTATTGATCAATGCGCCCCCTATGGCACCCACGACAGGAACAAGTTGTGCGGCGGCTTTCTCGGTCACGTTAATGGAGTAACGCTCTGCGATTTGAGTGATCAGCCTGACTATTGCAGGCGCGGCCTCCTTTTTAAGTCCATTTTTTGCGATATGTGCAGCCGCTTCAGATACTGCTTTAGTCATTGCCTCACGCGCCAGAAAATAGCCAATTTCAGCAGTATCATCGCTGCCAGATGGGCCGCCAAGCGCCAAAACCTGGACGCATTCAAATTGCGTTTGCAAATCTTGCATGTCCGCGCCTTCGCTTCTGGCAATATCGGCGATAGACCGCATCATGATTGTTGTCGAAATTGGCAGCTCGATTGTCAGTGCCATCAAGCCAAACGCACCACCGACAGCGCCTGTTGTCGCCGTCGCGGCCATGTGCCACCAGTTTGATGATTCCGGTGGTTCTGAAAGCGAGTTTGGATCATGAAGCGTTAAAGTTTTCAAGGACAACCGTAACGCTCCATGTATTGCTTTCTGTGTGGCGACACTGATGGTCTTGGTTGCTTTATCCGGCAAACGTGCAATCACCGCTTCAATTGGCGTTCCAACGGCATTAGCAATCTTCGCCCCGACACTGGGTTTTTCGAGAAGCAGCACCGCTGCTTGCAGGGCTTTCAGATCGTTGTCGTTCATATGTATACGCCTATAGAAATGCTGGTCTTAACAGGCTGCTGCAAAACTATTACGCGCGTCGATACTACGTCAAAAATTGACTCAAAATGCTCATTTACTACCTGTAAACTCCGTTTTTTCGTCGCTTTTTTCCTTGCCTCCACTTCGCTCATAACGTTTTTCAGCAGCCTGTTAAATTGACGCATGTGAATATTCTATAACGATCAAGGATTGGGGCACTCTCAGCATGGCGGCAGAATGTGCTGTTGCAAGATCCGCACTCTCGCACATAGCAAACTGAGTCAGTTTTTGGCTTTCGATCAATTCGACTCAGGCCTCCGACCAGCAGAGCCAATCAACGCCAAGCATGAACGATACAGCAGCCACATCAAGCCCAGTGGGATAACTATCGTCTGCAAAACAAACACAACGATCAGATCGATAATGTCATTCACAAGGTTAGCGGCTTGTTTTACCAGGTTATCTATGTACGGCTTGGGATCATATTTCTGCCTTACTTGATCTATTTTGTTTTCGACAGCCTGAGGAAGAGACGCAACCGCCTGAGAAGCAGATTCGAAAACTCCCTTCGCACGGCCCAGCAAACCATTATTTTGAGCCGACTGAAGTGTCACGGGCTGAGGGGGTGCGGCAAGAGATGCAGGTGACGTGACCGCAGGCGAACTCATCGGCACGAGTTTCATCTTGCTACTCTCGATAGCTATCTGGCTTTTATTGAACTTGTCTTCCAAGAAGAGTTTGAAAACAATGTCATTACCTACGGCGACCAGCGGCACAGAAAAACGCATAAAAATGAAAACTAGCAGGATTTTTGTCAACAGAACCGGCGGCATACGCCCTGTCACTTTAAATCCAGCCCAAGCCAATGCCACGGCTGACAGGAGTGCTGAAAACACCCAAAAACTACCGATATTGAGCAGGATTTTCATCACCCCGAAGGCAACGCTGGCGATAAGCATTAATTCCGAGAACTGTTCCACCAAATCATTTACCGGATCCAGAATTTGCCCTGGAGTCAGAGTAGCCCCTACCCCCAGCGAAATCGATATTTCCGTACCCTGAGCAACCGAGATAACTCCATTTAACACACGCGCCACCGCAAAACTGGCTACTGCACGCTTGAATCCATCATCAATTTGTCGCTCGGCGGTTACATCCAAGGGTTTCATCCAGGAGAAAGCAACAATAGCCATCAAAACGGTTATCAGGATATATTTTTCAATGTATTTTTTCATATCTCAGTTGTGTCCGGCAAATTTTCCAAATGTACAACGATCAACGTTGTTGTGCTGGATATTTTCAGTTTCTCTGCCCGTCGGGTCTCACCGGAACAATACGATTACCCTCTGCACGATAAACATTAGCGCTCCAATCACGTTGCCCATCCGTTCGAATAGACACAGCCTGTCCATTCTCAACCCGGTAATGATGAGCCTGCCAGTCATATTGCACGTCAACTCTTACCTGCCATAAAGCCGCTATTCACCAAGTGCCGCAACCGAGACAAAGCTACTGTAGCGGTAGGGGCTTTGACTGCCTGCTAGTGCCTTGAAAGCAGTCGTTCAATCGGGCGTAAATCAGTTTCGCTGAATGGCAGCTGCATCGACTCTTTATTCAACAATTTTATACCCCATCGCTATATAGCCACGCTGACGCTTATCCCACATACGCATCAAGGCTGGATGTCCTGTATCAACGTAATCATAAATGCACACGTCAGTTTTTCCAGCATGCTCTCGATGTAAACGACCCGCATATTGTTGCAGCGTACCTTTCCACGAAATCGGCATAGCCAGAACCAGTGTATCTAACGGAGGATGGTCGAAGCCTTCTCCAACCAGCTTTCCTGTCGCCAACAGTACACGCGGCGCATCGGGAGCCAACTCGTTCAACTCTTTGATAATTTGCGTGCGCTGCTTTTTTGGCACTCGCCCGTGAAGGATAAATAATCCACTCACAATAGCCGTCAAATTTTGACTGATCAACTCAAGATGATCGGTACGTTCAGTCAGTACCTATACTTTTCGCTCTTCCTGATAGGCTTGCACAATCGTACTGGCAATTAACTCAGCGCGATGTATATTGATCGCC
The DNA here is from genome assembly GCA_028707275.1 of Gallionella sp. GTDB lineage: Bacteria > Pseudomonadota > Gammaproteobacteria > Burkholderiales > Gallionellaceae > Gallionella. Next base: position 197,116 of record JAQTUP010000001.1, read on the forward strand.
AAGTACCGGAACACTTCCTGAATCGCAATATCTTGCGCCAGCTCAATCGGTGCCAACAGCATTTTTGGAATCACTTTCAGCACCTGCGGCATCCCCTCAGGCTTGGCTGCTGTGTAACGGATCGGACCGCACTGCATAAAAATGATAGGCTGTCTGCCATCACGCCGGATTGGCGTGGCGGTCAGCCCCAGCACATATTTAGCCTTGGCGCGTTTCAGTATCTCATCAAAGGAGAATGCAGACAGGTGATGACATTCATCGACGATGATATGACCATATTGTTCGACCCGTGAATCGACCTCTCCCTGGCGATTCAACGATTGCATGACTGCAATGTCAATTTTACCGGACGGCTTGTTTTTACCCCCGCCAATGACACCAACCATTTCTTTGCCGACACCCAGAAAAGTCTGCAAGCGCTCCTGCCATTGTTTCAGCAAGTCGGCACGATGGACAAGAATCAAAGTACTCACGCCACGTCTTGCAATCATTGCGGCAGCAGCAACTGTTTTTCCAAAAGCTGTCGGCGCGCACAATGTGCCAATATCATACTGCAACATCACGCCGATGGCAGTTTCTTGATCGTTGCGCAACGTCCCCAGAAAATTGATATCCAGATGTTCGCCAGCGACACGCTCATCAATCAAATTACAACGAATATTGTTTTCTTGCAGGAGTTCTTGCGCCGCCGACAAGCACCCTCGTGGCAAGGCAATATATTTTGGGAAATTTTCTGCACAACCGATGATACGTGGCTCATCCCATGCAGGCATGCGCATTGCCTGAAGTTTATAGAACTCCGGATTTTGAAAGGCTGCCAGCCGAATCAAACGGTTCGCAACTGATTGTGGCAACTTAGCTTTTTCGAAATACAGCCTATTAGCCAGCGTAATCTTAAGGGATTTTGGCATTTTCCCGGAAAGTTTTTTTGATAGAAGCGTGCGCTGCTTCCAAGGGGTCTTCTGATCCTCAATCGTATAAAGGCCACATCCAGTGGATGTGCATTGCCCGTGGCAAGCAGGATGGCTGACTCCAGAGCTTCGCGGCTGATTGCCCGCACTGATGCAAGATAGCCCCATTGATCCTGAGAAGGCAGAAAATGCTCATCTACGAACAGACTAAATCCCAGTTCTCGCGGCTTCTTTTGTAATGGCAGCGCAATCAGGTTGCCAAATCCCCCCTTGGGCATGGTGTCCTGATTCGGAAATAAGCGGTCATAAGAAGTTAATTGCAATTGTCTTGTGCGTGCGCAGGTGTGACTTATGATAGCAGTACCCAGTTGGCGTGCATCACGCGCCGCGACACTTCGCTCAAAAAATACCCAAACGTGCGCGCCCTTGCCCGAGCGGGAAATTTCAACTGATGCGGGCACTCCCATCTCACGACACGATAGTGCAAACGCCCGTACATCCTCACGCCAATCAGCTTTGTCAAAATCTGCGGCCAAAAAATGGCAAGTATCATCTGTTAATAACGGATAGACACCGATAGTGTGTTTTCCAGCGAGGTGATCGAAAACGATGACATCCGTGAGTGGTTTTAGTAACTGGTGACTACAATTAGAGCACTTAACGCGAGGTTTGTCGCAAACACCAGCTCGCCATTCATTCACGCAAACCGGTGAGTAGCCCACTTTACCTGTTTTCTGACTCTCCCAACGGATAAGATAAACATCAGTCCGGCCACGGAAAAGACGCATGAATAACGCAACTTTTGCATCCGTACTTAATTTAGATGGTTCTGAATTATTAGCAGGTCGCTGAACCAGCACAGGATCAACCAACTTTCCCCAAGCAATCCCATTCGCCTCAAGAAGCCTGATAAGCCGCTTATTTTCAGCACGAAGCTCAATTAACTCGGATAATTCGTCCACCGAATGCCCATATGACTATGCAAACACGACAGACACATGACCTTCTGTACGTGAACGTGGTGCAGATTTAACAACGATCTGAATATCTCGACCTAAACGCGTGAGGCACTCCAGCATTTTAGTTTCAGAAATACCGCGAAACTGGCCGCGAAGCAAACCGGACAGTTTAGGTTGCGTGATACCCAGCAATTCGGCGGCTTGAACTTGCGTCAATTTGCGTCGTTTAATGATGTCGCCAATATTAGTGGCCAACTGAGCTTTAACCCACATTTCTTCGGCATTAGGCATGTCAAGATCGGCATACACATTGTTGCTGCCAGATTCAATATCACTCATTTTTTTACTCCTTCCGCATGATACTGCGCCAATTTCAACCTGTCGCGAATCAGATCAATATCCTGCTTGGCCGTCGCGATGCCCTTATATGATTTCTTTTGGAAACAATGAAGCACGTACAAAGCATTACCAAACCGGACTGTGTAAACGGCTCGATAAGTATTGCCGTCATCATCTTCAACAACTTCAAGAACACCAGCCGATCCAAAACCCTTCAATGGCTTTGCTTGTGAATGCTTCCCGCCATGCTGCGCCACATGAAGCGCAAATCCAAATACATCCACGACTTCGGACGGCATGGACATCAAATCCTTTTTTGAGGACGCGACCCATTCTAGCGGTTTAACCATGACTTTATTCATGCTGTAATTATACCCAAATAGAGATAATAATCAATCAATTTTAAGTCAACAAAATTGTGTGCAGAATTTATGGGCCGAGGAATTACGTGTAAAAAAGAGCTGTGAAGGTGCGTGTGCGAGGGCATTTGCGCGTTTCTACCCATCCGTCCAGTTTGCCGTGGAATCAGTGTCCAGTTTGGTCTGGAATACGCACATCCGATGCCGAATCACCCAACGTCAGCTGTCGGTTTGAAAGCGGTTGTAGATTTTCGATATCTGAATAGCGGGTAATGGCACATACCTGCCCATCGCCCACGAAAATTGCCTGCCTGTAAGCCGTCATTGATTGAGATGACCGGGTCACACACTCCAGTTTTCAACCTGCAATCCATCCACACGCACGAATTCGCGCTCATTATTTGTCACGAGAATCCAGCCCTCACTACGGGCATGAGCCGCAAGCCACAGATCATTATTGCCTATCGGCTGACCGCTACGCTGCAACGTTGCACGAATTTGCCCGTAATGCTCGCCGACCGATTCAGCAAAGGGGTGCAATCTGCATCACTATATTTGATGGGAAGAGAACGCCAAATCGAATAGCCGATAATGGCACACAGTATTCACAAGAGGACAGCAATATTACCGCCATAAAACTGCCTGTGACATTAATACAATCGCTACGTTTGAAATGGACACATTTTTTGTTAAGCAAGCACGAATACGGCGGGACTAATTCCGAAGAACTTACCCAATTTCCCAGCTAGTGTTGCGCTAATTTTACGTTTTCCTGCCAAAATAGCTGATAAATTGCTTTGTGGCACAACGGTAGCCAAGTCTTCTTGTTTTAATCCACGAGCTTCCATTAAAAAACGCAAGGTGTCTCTAGGCGTGGCAGCCTCAATAGTATATTGCTCTTGCTCATACCTGGACACCATGTCAGCAACTAAATTAAGCAAGCCATCCAGCGGATGATTTTCATCATCGCCAGTAGCATCCAACAAAGAATTCATGAGCGCAACCATCCGATCATAGCTCTCCTCGTTTTGGATAGGACGCAGATGCGCCATTTCATCAAATGCTTGCCAGGAGGCTTGAATACCTCGGATATCAAATTGGGTATGTATAGCGCGCATAATTAGCCTTTACCTTTCCGATAGAGCTTATTCCAGTTATCGTATTCCCTGTGTGTCATCACCTTATGCACAAAGACTTTTTTGAACCTGTATCTGACGACAACCACTAAGCGATAGTTGTTCCCGCCCACATCAAAGACGGTATAGGGCGGCACATAGTCGGCGGAGTTAAAAAATTCGCGGACATGATTAAAGTCCATAAACTCTGCATGTTCAACAACCGTGTGCCATTCGCGCAACACCTTTTCTGCTTCAGGGTGTTTCTGCCAGAACTCACGAAGCATTTTGATAGATATGATGTGCATGCTCGGATTATATCAAAGTGATATGTAAGATCAAGAGCAATAATCATTCAAATTCAGGAACGAACAACTGCAATGGAGGAATGTACGCGAACGACCGCTGATGGCACAGCCGCCAACCGCCCATGAAAATTATCTGCCTGTAAGCCGTCATTGATTGAGATAACCGGGTTACACATTCCAGTTTTCAACCTGCAATCCATCCACTCGTACGAATTCGCACTCATTATTTGTCACGAAAATCCAGCCCTCACTACGGGCACGAGCCGCAAGCCATAGATTGTTGGTTATTCGCCATTCATAATTCCAATCTTCAATCAAATTTTGCAGTGTCGCGCCCAGTTATGTCGAGTTCGTAGCTCGTGCTTCGACCACCCGCTTCGGCTTTTTTAAGTATTCCTCGCTCAATCAGATCATTAATATCGCGCAAAGCCGAGTCTGGAGAGCACTTGGCTATCGTCGCCCACTTGGAACTGGTTAATTTACCTTCGAAGCCATCGAGAAGACGGTTGATTAATTTTACTTGCCGTTGGTTGAGCGATATGCCGGCACACCGCTCCCAGAATTTCGCCTTGGCAACGACCATGCCAAGCGTATTTTCTGCTCCGGCGATTGCGCGCCCCAGGCATGCCAGGAACCATGTGAGCCATTCGGTCACATCGAGATCACCTTTTTGGGTTTTCTCTGAAAGGTCGTAGTATTCGCGGCGTTCAAGCTGGATTTGTGCAGACAAACTATAGAAGCGTTGCGAGGATTGCTCCGATCGAGCCAACCCCATGTCACCAATGGCGCGAGCAATCCGCCCATTGCCATCGTCAAACGGATGGATGGTAACAAACCATAAATGCGCCAGTCCTGCCTTAATGACTGGATCGATACCCTGCTCACCGTTGAACCAGCGTAAGAATTCATCCATTTCCACTTTGAGATGCGCCGCCGGTGGTGCCTCATAGTGGACTTTCTGGCGACCGACCGGACCAGAAACTACCTGCATAGTTCCATCGGAATCATCGCGCCAATCTCCGATTTTTATTTTCGCCAACCCGCTATATCCGGTCGGGAACAGTGCAGCATGCCAACCAAACAAGCGTTCCCGAGTCAGCGAATTGGCAAATCCACCGGTTGCATCAAGCACCATCTCAACCACACCCTCCACATGCCGATCGGCGGGAACCAGCGCACCGATATCCACCCCAAGTCGCCTGGCAATAGATGAGCGCACCGCATCAGGATTGAGTTGCTGCCCCTCTATCTCGCTGGTTTTAAGTACGTCTTCTGTCAATACCTGCAGAGTAGCTTGATCGCGCAGCGCAAAACCAAGCCCTTCCATTCGTCCCAGAAGACGCCCCTGTGAATGACGAACGCTGGCCAGCTTCGTTGATAGCGCGCTAGCATCGTAGCGCCAATGTGGCCAATCGGACTTTTTCCAGACGAACATTTAATTCTCCGCAATTTATGCGACCATTATGACAGACATTCACCGCAGGATATAGGTTGGTTGGATTTGTTGCGAAATATATTATCGCCGCAATAGTTGCGGATATAGTGCTTTACAATCTCCGCATCACTACTCGATTGATTTCAGAGACGCGCCAGAAAGCGTCTGGGTGGATGGTGTCACGACAATCAGCTTTCTTGCTGCCTATTTTACACATCGACCGGCAGCACTTGGCACGGCCGCCCGCCGTCAACGAAAATTTTCTGCCTGGAAGCCGTCATTGATTGAAATGACCGGGTTACACACTCCAGTTTTCAACCTGCAATCCATCCACTCGTACGAATTCACGCTCATTATTCGTCACGAGTATCCAGCCCTACGGGCATCGAACCGTTACATGGATCGCTTAAGGCTTGCCCAGTGCCAGATAATTCGCAGGATCTACCGGTTTGCCCAGGCGGCGCACTTCAAAGTGCAACTTGACCTGATCGCTGTCGGAATGACCCATTTCGGCAATTTTCTGGCCGCGCGTCACCGCATCGCCCTCTTTCACCAGCAAATGATCGTTGTGTGCGTAAGCGCTAAGATAGGTTTTATTATGCTTGACAATCAATAACTTGCCATAGCCTCTCAGTCCACTCCCGCTGTACACCACCTTGCCGGGCGCGCTGGCAAAAACAGGCTGGCCCAGTTTTCCTGAAATATCGATCCCCTTGCGGCTCTCCGATTCCGAGAAGCTGGCAATGAGTTTACCCTGCGTCGGCATACTCCATTCGAGTACATCCTCGCCATCGGTCGTGCTCTTGCTGTCAGGTTTGGCGGGCGACCTGATTTCGGCAGGTGTTTCAACCCTGGCTGGCGTATCGATCCTGACAGGTCGTGCGGCGCTCTCAGCGCCTGCCTGAACTGCTTCGGCTTTTGCGACGGCGCTCTCGTTGTAAGGATATTTGACCACGCGCGGCTGATCTTTAATCTGCGAGGATACAGGAAGGCTTGCAACGACTGCCGGACGGGGCGCTGCCGAAAACAGGCTGATCTGTTGTCCGATCTGGATCAGATTAGGATCCTGAATCGCATTTCGTTCAGCCAGCTCGTGAGGATCAAGACCGTAGTTAAAAGCAATACCGTACAGCGTATCGCCCTTTTGCACCACATGCACCCTGGGCTGAACCTCCGCCAATGGAGGTTTGATTGAAACACGCTCAACTTTTTTTCCCTGTACTGAACTGCGCTCCTCAACCGGCGCCCGCTGTCCGCTCGAAGCGCAGCCTGCTAACAGACTTGCCACAGCCAACCATGCCAGAATCAGTTTCATGCTTTCCCCATCAAGAGTGGTACAAATTTCACAGGCTCCAGCCTGGACTCGCGATAACCATACGCATCGCGCTCGACCAGATATAGCCACTGCTCCTGCCGCCCGACCGGCAACACCATACAGCCGCCGACCGCCAGCTGCTCTTTCAATACCGCCGATATTTCCGGTGCTGCGGCCGTCATGATAATCCCGTCGAACGGGGCGGCCTCCGGCAAACCGGCACTGCCATCCGCATAGCGCACGCTGACATTGTGAATTTTAAGATCGCGCAGTTTTCGTCTGGCACGCTCATACAGCGGCGCGATTCGCTCCACGCTGTAGATTTCAGGAAACAGACGCGCCAATACAGAAGTCTGATAGCCACAGCCTGTACCTATCTCCAGCACCCGTTTGACAGGGTGTCTGGATGCTGTGCGCAATAATTCGGTCATGCGCGCGACAATGTAGGGCTGCGAGATAGTCTGCTCATAATTGATCGGCAGCGACACATCATCGTAAGCGCGGCTGGCCATCGCCTCATCGACAAACAAGTGGCGCGGCACCTCGTACATCGCGGCCAACACCACTTCATCCTTGATTCCCTGTGCGCGCAGACGATCTATCATGCGCAAACGGGTGCGCGAAGAGGTCATGCCGATACCGTGCAGCCGCGTCGTCATTGCCCGAGCCATGCGCCCAGCGCACCTAACTGGCTGTACTGGGTCAGATCAATCTGCAAAGGGGTGAGCGAAACGCGTGACAGGCTCAATGCGTTAAAATCCGTGCCCTCGCCTGCATCCTGCTCGCGCCCTGCAGGGCCTACCCAGTACACCGTCTCACCATTCGGACTTTGCGCCTTGATCACAGGCTCGGCCTTATGTCGGCGTCCCAGCCGCGTGACTTCATGCCCCTGCAACTGCTCATAGGGAACATCCGGCACATTGACATTGAGCAGCCAGGGCTGATGGTGAGTCTGACAGTTGATGCGTTGCACAAGGTCGGAGGCGACCCTGGCGGCTGTTTCATAATTTTTCAAATCCCGGCCGACAAGAGAGATCGCAAGCGACGGAATGCCCAGCAGATAACCTTCGGTTGCGGCGGCCACGGTTCCGGAATAAATGGTGTCGTCCCCCATGTTCGCGCCGGCATTGATGCCCGAGACCACCATATCCGGCTGATAATCGAGCATGCCGGTCACGGCCAGATGCACACAATCGGTGGGCGTGCCGTTTACGTAATAAAAACCATTGGCAGCACGGCGCAGTTTGAGAGGTCGATCCAGTGTCAGTGAGTTGCTGGCGCCGCTGCGATCCCGTTCGGGAGCGACGACCACGATATCGGCGACTCTGGCAAGATGCTCAGCCAGACAAGCTAAACCGGGAGCGAAATAACCATCGTCATTGCTGATCAGGATACGCATCGGCGGATAAGAGAGTGGGAGTTTATGTAAAAAAGAGTATTTGGTCAGCGTGAGAGGATTTGAACCTCCGGCCCCTACCACCCCAAGGTAGTGCGCTACCAGGCTGCGCTACACGCTGAAGCTGCGAATTATAACAGATTCATCCGCAGAACGAAGCATTTTTTAAGCATCAAGCATCGCAATGATGTCGAGAATTTCGCGTTTAACGGCGGCAACGTCCTGTTGGCTCATCCCGTTTTCGTAACATGAACCGGTTTGATCGTCAGTTTCGGACGAATTTGCGGATCCGGGCAAACCACCCAGACGATTGCGCGCGCCGCTGATGGTAAAACCCTGGTCAAAGAGCAATTCGCGAATCCGCCGTATCAGCACTACTTCATGATGCTGATAGTAACGGCGATTCCCGCTGCGCTTGACCGGATTGAGCTGGGCAAACTCCTGCTCCCAGTTGCGCAACACATGCGCCTTGACGCCGCACAAATCGCACACTTCACTGTTTGTGAAATAGCGTTTGGCGGGTATCGGAGGTAATTCCGGGTCAGGCTTGTGGTGTTCCATGATACGTCTTGTCCACCATGGTCTTGAGCTTCTGACTGGGATGAAAGGTCACCACGCGGCGGGCTGAAATCGGGATTTCCTTGCCTGTCTTGGGATTGCGCCCGGGACGTTGCGGTTTGTCACGCAACTGAAAATTGCCGAAACTGGACAGTTTCACGCTCTCCCCTTGCTCCAGCTGACAACGAATCTGCTCGAAAAAGGCTTCGACCATATCTTTGGAATCACGTTTATTGAGACCCACTTTTGAAAACAGCAAATCCGCCAGCTCGGCCTTGGTCAATGTTGATATCATTCTTTTCTCCAATTACATGCGCAATTGCGCACCGCACTTATTTAAAACCCCAACTAACAGCGCCATATCAGGCTCTATCTCGGCATCGGTGAGTGTCTTTTGAGTATCTTGTAACAATACCCGGAATGCAAGGCTTTTTTTGCCCGCCTCCACGCCCGCTCCCCGATATACATCAAATAAAACGATCTCATGCACATGCAAGGCTTCTGCCTGATGCATGGCGTCCAGCAATCCTTGTACCGCAACAGCCTCATCGACCAGTACAGCCAGATCGCGACGCACCGGTAAAAACCTGGAAATTTCGCCAAGACGCGGCACCAATGCCTGCATCAGTGCGCCCAGTTCAACCTCGAACCAGATGGCAGCTTGCGTCATGTCATATTCCTGCTGCCACTGAGGATGCAATTCGCCTATCCAGCCTGTCAACTTATCGCCACAGTAAATCTGCGCCGAGCGCCCCGGATGCAAAGCCGGGTGGACAGCGGCGACAAAACGCAAGACCTGCGGGGCGAACAGCGCTTCCAGATCCGCCTTCACGTCATAAAAATCAACGGATTTGGCGGCAGCCCCCCACTGTTCGGGCAAACCGGAGCCATAGGCGATACAGGACAGGCGCTGGGTTTGCACATATTCGTTAACGTAGCGTTCGCGCAGCGACTCGCTTGCCCCCTCGCCCGCTTGCGGGAGAGGGTTGAGGAGAGGGGTGCGGGCAAAACACGCGCCGACTTCGAACAGACGAACACGCGACTGGCGGCGATTGAGATTGAAGCGCAAAGCACCCACCAGTCCACCCAGCAGGCTGCTGCGCATCACGGCCATGTTGCTGGCAATCGGGTTTTGCAAAACAACCGGATCATCGTTGCCGCACAGATCACGTTCTACCTGTTCTTCGACGAAGGCATAACTGACGATTTCCTGATAATCCCGTGCAACCAGCGTTTGCAGGATGCGTGCCAGCGGACGCTGTGTTTCGCTGTGCGGCAACATGGTCAACGCGGCATGCGGCGACAGCGCCGGGATATTGTCATAGCCATACAGGCGTGCGACTTCTTCGATCAGGTCCGACTCGATCGCCAGATCAAAACGGAAACTGGGCGGCGTAACGCAGAAGGTATCGCCCTCGGTGGTAAATTCAAATTGCAGCCGGTTAAATACATCGGATATCTGAGCCGTATCCAGCGCCACACCCAACACCCGCGCCACGCGAGCGCCGCGCAAGACAATCGGCGCACGCATCGGCAGTTCACCTTGCACTGCGCTGATTTCACCCGCCTGCCCGCCACAAATATCCAGGATCAATTGCGTGGCGCGTTCCATCGCGCTGCGTGTGGCGGCAAAGTCCACCCCGCGCTCAAAACGGAACGAAGAGTCGGTGGCCAGGCCAAAACGCCGCGCTTGTCCGGCCATCGCATCAGGATGGAAGAAAGCCGCTTCCAGGAACACGTCCCGGGTAGCCAGATCCACGCCGCTGCCCTCACCTCCCATGATGCCCGCCAGCGCCAGCACGCGCGCATCGTCGGCAATGACCAGGGTTTGCTCATCCAGAGTGACCGTCTGTTCATTCAACAGCACCAGCGCCTCGCCCGCTCGCGCACGGCGCACGCTGATGCCGCCCGACAAGGCGGACAGATCGAAGGCGTGCATGGGCTGCCCCATTTCCCACATCACGTAGTTGGTCACATCGACCACAGCATTGATGCTGCGTAACCCGCTGCGCTCCAGACGGCGCACCATCCAGACAGGCGTGGGCACGGCAGCATTCACGCCGCGAAGCACCCGGCCGCAATACAGCGGACAACCCTCGGCATCTTCAATGACAACCGAAAGCTGCTCGTCCAGCGTGACCGGCTTTGCGTCAACGGTGATTGACTTGAACTCGCTGCCTGTCAGTGCCGCCACTTCCCGGGCGACCCCCTTCATGCCTGAACAATCGCTGCGATTCGGGGTGAGTTTCAGGGTAAACAGCCTGTCGTCCAGATCCAGATACTCGCGCAAGCTCGTGCCGGTGGGCGCATCTTCGGGCAACAGCCACAAACCGTGCGCTTCACTGTCGGCCATCAAGCCCAGCTCTTTTTCCGAACACAACATGCCAAAAGAGGGGATGCCGCGCACCTTGGCCTGTTTGATTTTAAAGTCGCCGGGCAGCACTGCGCCGATGCGCGCACAAGGCACTTTTACGCCTGCCGCCACATTCGGTGCCCCGCACACGATCGTCAAAGGCTGATCCTCACCCACATCCACCTGACACACGTTCAGGCGATCCGCATCAGGGTGCTTTTCCACAGACAACACACAGGCGACCACTACGTTATTGAACGCCGGGGCAACGGCCACCAGATCCTCGACTTCGAGGCCTGCCATCGTCAACACATGACCCAGCTCATCGCTTGTCAGACCAGGGTTAACCCAGCTTCTTAACCAATTTTCAGAAAATTTCATCGCGATATTCTTAATTAAATTGCTTGAGGAAGCGCAAATCGCTCTCATAGAACTGGCGCAAGTCGTTCACGCCATAACGCAACATCGCCAACCGTTCCACGCCCAGCCCGAAGGCGAAGCCCAGATACTTCTCGCTGTCGATGTTCACGTGTTTTAGCACGTTAGGATGAACCATGCCGCAGCCGCCGATCTCCAGCCAGCCGCCACGCCAGCTCATGTCCATTTCGGCAGAAGGCTCGGTGAACGGAAAAAATGAGGGACGAAAGCGCACCTGCAAATCATCTTGCTCGAAGAAACGCTGCAAGAAGTCCTGCACCACCCCCTTGAGATTGGCAAAGCTTACATGCTCATCCACCCAAAGGCCTTCGACCTGATGGAACATCGGCGAATGAGTCGCATCGGAATCGACACGGTAGACGCGACCGGGCGAGATAATCTTCAGAGGCGGCGGATTGTCTTCCATGTAACGCACCTGAACGGGCGAGGTGTGCGTGCGCAGCACATGCTCAGGATCGATATAAAACGTGTCATGCATCGCGCGAGCCGGGTGATTTTCCGGAATATTGAGCGCGGTAAAATTGTAAAAATCGTGCTCGATTTCGGGGCCTGCGGAAACGGCAAACCCCAGCGAGTGGAACAGGTGCTCGATGCGCGCCAGCGTGAGCGTGACCGGATGCAATCCGCCACAACCGATGCCGCGTCCGGGCAGCGTCACATCCAGCGATTCGGCGGCAAGTTTCTTCGCCAGCCTGGCCTGTGCCAGCACCTCGCGTCGCTGTTGCAAGGCGGCCTCAATCGACTGCTTGACCTGATTGATGCGCGCACCGGCAGCCGGGCGCTCCTCGTTGGATAGTTTTCCTAAGCCTTTTAACAAGGCAGTCAGCGAACCATCACGCCCCAGATACCTGGCCTTGACCTGCTCTAACTCAGTCTCATCGCTGATAAGCGCGAACTGTGTCAGCGCCTGATCTAAAATTTGTTGAAGTTGTTCCATAAGTACACCGTTACACAACGAAAAAAGGGGGCGAATCGCCCCCCTTTTTAATTACGCAATCATTACTGACTGCGAGGCTAAACTATGCAGCGAGACTGGCTTTTGCCTGCTCAACGAATTGAGCAAAAGCGGCTTTGTCGAAAATAGCGATATCAGACAAGACCTTGCGATCGACCTGAATATCCGCCTTTTTCAGGCCATTCATGAATACGCTGTATGGCATTCCGAATTCACGTGCGGCAGCATTGATACGCGCAATCCACAGAGTGCGGAACTGACGCTTTTTCTGGCGACGATCGCGGTAGGCATATTGCCCGGCTTTCATCACGGCTTGCTTGGCTACACGGTATACATTCTTGCGGCGACCACGGTAACCCTTAGCCTTGGCTAACAGTTTCTTGTGCGTTGCACGGGCTACGACTCCACGTTTTACTCTTGGCATGGTCTACTCCTTACGCGTAAGGCATCATGGCGCGAACCGATGCTGTATTGGTTGGGTGAACTTCGGCCGTGCCGCGCAACTGACGTTTGGTCTTGGTCGTCTTCGAGGTCAGAATATGACGCTTGAAGGCTTGTGAGCGCTTGATACTGCCGCCAGGGCGAACGACGAAGCGTTTTTTCGCTCCGCTTTTGGTTTTCATCTTAGGCATAACTACTCCTTAAGTTATGGTGGGAGGTGTTTTCCGACTGGAAAAACTTGTTGACCCGTACACCACTTATTTTTCGGGGATCTTTTTGTTCCTGTCGGGTTGAAACCCGACCTATATTTTTCTGATCGGCCCCTGCTATCAGAAAAACAAATTCAACGCAGGCCAGGATTTATCCTGACCAGTGTCGGGTTGAAACCCGACCTGTCTTATTTCTTTGCAGCCTTGGGTGACAACACCATCACCATCTGGCGGCCTTCCATCTTCGGAAACTGCTCGACGACCGCAAACTCTTCCAGATCATTCCTGACGCGTTCGATCAGGCGCATACCGATTTCCTGGTGAGCCATTTCACGACCGCGAAAACGCAAGGTAATCTTGGTCTTGTCGCCGTCATTGAGGAATTTGACCAAATTGCGCAACTTGATGTTGTAGTCGCCTTCATCCGTACCCGGACGAAATTTGATTTCTTTGACCTGTACCTGTTTTTGCTTCAGCTTGGCTTCATGTTGTTTCTTGCTTTCGGCATATTTAAACTTGCCAAAATCCATGATGCGGCAAACAGGTGGATCAGCCATAGGCGAGATCTCAACCAGATCAAGCTCCGCTTCACCAGCCAGACGCAGGGCTTCCATACTGGAAACGATCCCGAGGGGTTCTTTATCAGCACCAATGAGTCGCACCTGGGGTGCTGTGATCATCTCATTGAGGCGTTGTAATTTATTCTGTGCTATTGGAATGTCTCCGTATCGGCAAAATTAAACCGCACTGCCCGACTTGATTTCCGACTTGAAACGCCCGATTAAATCTTCCAGCGTCATTTGTCCGAGATCTTCACCACTGCGGGTACGCACGGCTATCAATCTTCCAGCGACTTCCTTATCACCGACAATGAGTTGGTAGGGAAGTTTCTGCAAGCTATGTTCACGGATTTTATAGGTAATCTTCTCATTGCGCAAATCCAATTGCACACGGATGCCTTCAGCTAGCAATAATTGTCCGATTTCTCTGGCATATGCCTCTTGCGCCTGAGAGATATTCATCAATACGACCTGCACCGGCGAGAGCCACAAAGGGAAGGCGCCTGCGTGATGTTCGATCAAAATACCGATGAAACGCTCCATCGAACCCAGGATCGCGCGATGCAGCATGACCGGCGGTTTGCGGGTGTTATCCTCATCGACGAACTCAGCGTCCAGGCGTACGGGAAGATTAAAGTCCAGCTGTATCGTGCCGCACTGCCACATGCGATCCAGACTGTCTTTCAGGGTAAATTCGACCTTGGGGCCATAAAACGCGCCTTCTCCTGGCTGCACCTCATAGGCCAAGTCATTTTGCTGCAAGGCGGCCGCCAATCCGGCCTCCGCCTTATCCCAGGTTTCATCGGCGCCCACGCGTTTTTCAGGGCGGGTGGACAACTTGACGATCACCTGGTTAAAACCGAAGTCGCGATAGACTTCGTTGAGCATCAGGATGAAGCCCGACACTTCGGCCTGCACCTGCTCTTCGGTACAGAAAATATGCGCATCGTCCTGGGTAAATCCGCGCACCCGCATCAGACCGTGCAGGGAACCGGATGATTCATTGCGGTGACAGGAACCAAATTCTGCCAGACGCAGCGGCAAATCGCGGTAACTATGCAGCCCGTGGTTATAAATCTGCACATGCCCCGGACAATTCATCGGCTTCACCGCATAATCGCGATTCTCGGACGCAGTGGTAAACATATTGTCGTGGTAATTTTCCCAGTGACCTGACTTCTCCCACAGCGTTCTGTCCATGATGCTGGGCGTGCGCACTTCCTGGTAATTGTGTTCGCGAAACTTCGCGCGCATGTATTGCTCGACTTGCTGCCAGAGCGTCCAGCCTTTGGGGTGCCAGAACACCATGCCGGGCATCGTCTCCTGCATATGGAACAGATCCAGATGTTTGCCCAGCTTGCGGTGATCGCGCTTTTCGGCTTCTTCTAAGCGATGCAGGTAGGACTCAAGCTCTTCTTTTTTAGCCCAGGCCGTGCCATAGATGCGCTGCAACATCTCATTTTTCGAATCGCCGCGCCAGTAGGCGCCCGCCAACTTCATCAGCTTGAAAACTTTCAGTCGGCCTGTGGACGGCACATGCGGGCCGCGACACAAATCGGTAAATTCGCCCTCGGTATAGAGCGACACATCCTGATCGGCCGGAATGGAGGCGATGATTTCGGCTTTGTAATTTTCGTTGATACCCTTGAAATAGGCTACCGCCTCATCGCGCGGCAATACGCGGCGAGTTATCGGCAGATCGCGTTTAGTTATTTCCGCCATGCGCTTCTCGATCGCGAGCAAATCTTCCGGTGTAAACGCGCGATGGTAGGAAAAATCATAAAAGAAACCGTTTTCAATCACGGGACCTATGGTCACCTGAGCCTCGGGGAACAGCTCTTTCACCGCATGCGCCATCAAGTGAGCCATGGAATGACGGATAATATCGACGCCTGCCGCATCCTTGTCGGTAACGATCGCCAGGGATGCATCCTGCGAGATAAGATACGAGGCATCGACGAGATTTTCGTCAACTTTTCCGGCCAGTGTGGCACGCGCAAGTCCCGCACCGATACTCAACGCGACTTCAGCTACCGTAACAGCTTGTTCAAAAACACGCTGCGAACCGTCCGGCAAGGTAATAATAGGCATTCTTTTTTTCCAATAAACAATACGTCTGACTGACATGGCGGACGAACGTTGATTTTTAAGCTGACGTTTTTAACGCGAGCAAACCATGAGAGCAACGTCCGTCACCGCGAATTTGCCTGAATTGTCCCACAGTCACTCCCTAATCAGCAAGATTGATGCGTCCGTGCAAAGCGCGGCTCGCGTGTCCCTGATAAAAAAACGAAGAAATTAATTGAATCGTCAGCCCGTTCATGAATTAAAATTCAAACAGGCTTAAGAATGAGCCTTTGCCGGGAAGAACTCATGAGTGTCGCTCCGAACGAAAAACGAAATGTGTGGCGCATCCTCCCCTGGCTCGCAGCTTCAGCCTTGCTGGCGCTGGCCGCCTGGTATTTCACCCGCCCTGCCCCCCTTTCTGTTCAACTGGTCAAAGTCGGACGCGGCATAGTGGAGGCGACGGTGAGCAACACGCGTGCCGGAACGGTCAAGGCCTGCCATCGCGCAAAACTCTCGGCGCCCTCAGGCGGCCAGATCGCGCGCCTGTTGGTCAAAAAGGGCGAACGGGTGAAGGCGCATCAGGTGTTGCTCGAATTATGGAACAACGACTTGCAGGCTCAGTCGCAACTGGCGCAAGAACAGCTGACGACATCCAGAACACAGGCCGGATCCGCGTGCATACAGGCTGAACTGGCTGAAAAAGAAGCCCGTCGCGCGCGCCAGTTGCAAGCTCGCGGTTTTATATCCAACGAAGCGCTCGATAAGACATCATCGGCCGCCCGAGTCGCCCAGGCCGGATGCGACGCCGCGAAGAGCCTCTCGGAACAGGCCAAATCCCGCATATCGGCCGCACATGCAGGACTCGACAGGATGGTGCTCAGAGCGCCGTTCGACGGCATCGTGGCCGACATCAGCGGCGAACTGGGCGAATACGCCACCCCCTCCCCGCCCGGCATTCCGACCCCGCCGGCCATAGACCTGATCGACGACAGCTGCCTGTTTGTCAGCGCGCCGATAGACGAAGTCGATGCCGCTCACATCAAGGCCGGGCAGGCCGTGCGCATCACGCTCGACGCGATCAAGGGAAAATCGTTCGCAGGTCGCGTAAAACGCGTTGCGCCTTACGTGCTGGAACTTGAAAAACAGGCGCGCACCGTGGAAGTGGAGGTCGATTTTATCGAGCCGCCCAAGGCTGAAAATCTTTTGGCAGGCTACAGCGCAGACGTGGAAATCGTCCACACCTCACATGAAAATGTGCTGCGCATCCCCACACAAACGCTGTTGGAAGGACATCGCGTTCTGCTCTACAAACCGGATGGCATACTCGAAGAGCGCAGCGTCACGCAAGGTTTATCCAACTGGGAACAAACCGAAATCACCGCAGGCCTCAATGAAGGCGATTTGATCGTGCAAACACTCGATCAGACGGGGGTCAAGGCGGGCGCAAAAGTACGGCCTGAAACAGGACTCAACCCCCTCCGCTCCGATGATTGAATTTAGCCAGGTCACGCGCAGCTTCCAGGTCGGCGACCAGACAGTCTCCGCCTTGCGCCACATTGATCTCTCCATCGCCGCAGGAGACTATGTCTCGTTGATGGGGCCATCCGGTTCGGGCAAATCCACCCTGCTCAATCTGATAGGTCTGCTCGATCGGCCAAGTTCCGGCACCTACAAGCTCGATGGCGATGATGTCACGACGCTCAACGACGAGCAACAGGCACGCGTGCGCAGCCAAAAAATCGGCTTCGTGTTCCAGTCCTTTCATCTGGTGCCGCGCCTGAGCGCTGCGATGAACATCGAACTGCCGCTGATTCTGGCAGGCATTCCGCCCCAGGAAAGAAAGCAGCGCGTGGCCTCGCTGCTGGAGAACTATGGCCTCAACGACCGCGCCGATCACAGGCCGGATCAGTTATCCGGCGGACAGCGGCAACGCGTGGCCATTGCCCGTGCGACCAGCATGAATCCTGCCGTCCTGCTGGCGGATGAGCCTACCGGCAACCTTGACCAGGCCACGGGCCGTGAAGTCATCAAGTTGCTCGAACAACTCACCGAACAAAATGTCACGCTGATCATGGTCACCCATGATCCGGCCATAGGCGGACGAGCCCGGCGGCAGTTGCACATGGTGGACGGGCAGATTATCAGCCAGACGGATTCCGCTGTCCGTGACAGGAAATAACCCGCCGTGAGATTCATCGACGTCGTGCAGTTTGCATCAACCAGTCTTGGCGGCAGTCGCGCGCGCACCCTGCTGATGATTTTGGCGATGTCGATCGGCGTAGCGGCAGTCGTGGTGCTCACAGCCCTGGGCGAGGGCGCGCGCCGCTATGTCGTCAACCAATTCTCGTCCCTGGGCAGCAATCTGGTGCTGGTATTTCCCGGCAGATCCGAGACAGCCGGCATAGGCCCTGGCATGTTGCTCGGACAAATTCCGCGCGAACTCTCGTTAGATGACGCGCAAGCGCTGTTACGCAGCCGGGCGGTCTCCCGCATCGCACCGCTCACCATAGGCTCCTCGCTCATCTCAAAAGACGCGAGGAACCGGGAAGTCATCGTCCTGGGTTCCACCGCCGCCCTGCTGGAGGTGCGCCACATGAGCCTGGGCCAGGGACAATTTTTGCCCGCCGGGGATGTGCATTCGACCGAATCGGTGTGCGTGCTGGGCGCTAAGATCAACCGCGAACTGTTCGGACAGGAATCGGGCACAGGCCAGTGGGTTCGCCTGGGCGACCGGCGTTTTCGGGTGATAGGCGTCATGACCCGCCAGGGCGAATCAATGGGTTTTAATACCGACGAAATCGTGATTGTGCCGGTGGCATCCGCCCATTTGCTGTTCAACACCTCAGGCCTGTTCCGCATTCTGGTCGAGGCAAAGAGCCGAGAAGCCATCGCTCAGGCCAAAAAAGACAGCGAAGCGATCCTATTTGCCCGCCACAACGGCGAAAAAGATGTGACGGTAGTCACGCAGGACGCCGTGTTAGCCACCTTCGACCGTATCCTGCGCGCGCTGACGCTGGCCGTGGGCGGCATCGCCGCGATCAGTCTTGCAGTGGCAGGAATACTCATCATGAACGTGATGCTGATTGCCGTCTCGCAGCGCGTTCAGGAAATCGGCCTGCTCAAGGCGCTGGGCGCACCCGCAGGCCAGATCCGCCTGTTATTTTTCACCGAAGCCGTTTTATTGTCCGCCATCGGCAGCCTGGTCGGGCTGACCCTGGGGGAAGCGGGGGTATGGGTCATCGCAAGGATTTATCCGTCCTTGCCGGTCGCAGCTCCCTGGTGGGCGGTATTGGCCGCGATCAGCACCTCGCTTGGCACGGGAATTTTATTCAGCGTCTGGCCTGCCCGCCGCGCCGCGCGCTTAGATCCCGTGGCAGCACTGTCCGGGAGATAAACTGATGTTACGCAGAACACTGGCTGCTTCCAAAAACATTCCAATCAACTTCGCCGGGGGCAGCCCGGCTGCTGGTTACTGGCGTCGCCAAAAGAAAGTAACCCAAGAAAAATCGACCCCGGCTTGCCGCTCCCGCCTGCCCAGCCTGCCTGTCGACAGGGCAAGCAGGCGGAGTGCCCTCGACAGTCAGCAAACAAGCGGGTGAGGTCCTCGCACGATCCGCGTTGCTGCCACGTGCTCAAACAGTCCTCGCCGAACCCCACCGTTGTTTGCTGACTGTTTTCGGCGGCGCACAGGGGTTAAGGGTGGCACTGAAAGTGCGTAATTTCATCGTGCTGTTTATTTTGGTATTTTCAAATCATCCACTTCATTTCACATAGAGCCATCAGAGGGAAAGGTCTTCAGTATAGGGTTTGCTCGGATATTGAAAAGCCACCGGCCCGTCAGGTTCGGCATGGATGAACTGGTGGACGAACGGATCCTCTGAGGCAAACATATCCGCTGCCACCCCTTCGGCCACTACGACGCCATCGTGAATGAAATACACATAATCGGCGATTTTGAGCGACTCTGACATGTCGTAAGTCACCACGACCGAGGTCACGCCCAGCGCATCATTGAGTTTTCGGATCAGATTGGCGATGATGTTGAGCGAGATAGGATCCAGCCCCGCAAAAGGCTCATCGTAGATAATGAGCATGGGATCGATCGCGATCGCGCGAGCCAACGCCACACGCCGCTCCATCCCGCCTGACAGATCCCGGGGCATCAGATCGCGCGCATTGCGCAGCCCTACCGCCTGAAGCTTGAGCAACACCAGATCGCGTATCATCTCTTCGGACAAATCGGTATGTTCGCGCATCGGGAAGGCGATATTGTCATAGACCGTCAAATCGCTGAACAGGCCGCTTACCTGAAACATCATGCCCATCTGACGGCGCATGGCGTACAGATCGTCACTCCCTAACTTGTGTATGACCTTGCCCTGAATTTTAACGCTGCCTTTGGAAGGTTTGAGCTGACCGCCAAAATGATGCAGCAGTGTGCTTTTCCCGCACCCGCTCACGCCCAGTATCGCCACCACTTTGCCGCGCGGGATGGACAGATTGATCCCCTTGAGCACCTTGTGCTCGCCATAGGCGAAATGCAGATTGCTCACTTCGACCAGATTTTCCGATGCATGCTTCACTAATTTTCCTTCTTCAGCGCTAAATACAGCGTTGGATGTTATCATTTTTAAAGCCCGATGGCGTATCCGCCCGCACAACCCAATCAAAGCATCCATGACAGCACAAACATCAGACGCTGCAAAAATCCTCCACGACGTTTTCGGCTACGCCCGCTTTCGCGGCGAGCAACAGGCCATCGTCGAACAAATCGCCCGTGGCGGCGACGCGCTGGTGCTGATGCCCACCGGCGGCGGAAAGTCACTGTGCTACCAGATCCCCGCGCTGTTAAGAAAAGGCGTGGGCATCGTCATATCGCCCCTGATCGCGCTGATGCAAGACCAGGTGGATGCGCTGCGCCAACTGGGCGTCAGGGCCGCTTATCTCAATTCCAGCCTGACGAGCGAGACGGCGCGCGAAGTGCAGGGTCAACTGATGCGCGGCGAACTCGATCTGCTCTATGTCGCCCCCGAACGCCTGATGAACGCGAATTTTCTGGGGCTGTTAGAGCGGATAGAACAGAGTTCCGGCATCGCACTGTTCGCCATCGACGAGGCGCATTGCGTCTCGCAATGGGGGCATGACTTCAGGCCCGAGTATCGGGAACTGACGATTCTGAACGCGCGTTTCCCGACGGTGCCGCGTATCGCGTTGACCGCCACGGCGGATACCCCGACCCGACGTGAGATCGTCGAGCGGCTCTCGCTCGAAGACGCGCGCCAGTTCGTCTCCAGCTTCGACAGACCGAACATCCGCTACAGGGTCGCCCTGAAAAACAACGCAATGAACCAGTTGCAGGATTTCATCGAAAAGGAACACGCCAATGACGCGGGCATCGTATATTGCCTCTCGCGCCGTCGCGTCGATGAAACGGCGCTCAAACTCAAAGCGCTGGGCTTCGATGCCCTGCCCTATCATGCGGGTCTGGATGCGGCCACTCGCGCCGCCCATCAAAGCCGCTTCCTGCGAGAAGAAGGCGTGATCATGGTCGCGACGGTCGCTTTCGGCATGGGCATAGACAAGCCCAACGTGCGCTTCGTCGCCCATATCGATCTGCCCAAGAGCATGGAAGGCTATTATCAGGAAACGGGACGCGCCGGGCGCGATGGCCTCAGGGCCGATGCCTGGATGGCTTACGGTCTGGGCGACGTGGTGTCCATGCGTCAGATGCTGATGTCAGGCGATGCGCCCGAAGAGCGGCGACGCGTGGAGCTGCAAAAGCTCGATGCGCTGCTGGGTTTTTGCGAATCGACAGACTGCCGCCACCAGCTTCTTTTGCGCTATTTTGGCGAGGCGCACCCGGGCAACTGCGGCGAGTGCGACAACTGCATAAGCCCTGTACAAACATGGGATGCCACGCGAGCCGCACAAATGGCCTTGTCCTGCGTGTACCGCACCGGGCAACGCTTCGGCGTCGGCCATCTGGTCGATGTATTGCTGGGCAAAGAGACCGAGCGCATCACCCGCTTCGGCCATCAGGGGCTCTCGACCTACGGCATAGGACAGGCGCACACGGCGGCTCAGTGGAGCAGCGTCTACCGCCAGCTGATCGCGTGCGGTTTTTTGGAGGCGGACCTCGAAGCTTATGGCGGTTTGCGTCTCACCGACGGCGCGCGTCCCGTGTTAAAAGGGGAACAGCCCGTCTTGCTGCGCCACGATGCCCCCCCCGTCAAACGCAAATCCGTGCGCGAGGGGCGAGATGGCAAAGCCCGCGAACCGTTTGTCGGCGCCAATGAAGACCCCTTATGGCAGGCTCTGAGGGCAAAACGGCTGGCGCTGGCCGGGGAACAGGGCGTGCCGCCCTATGTTATTTTTCACGACAGCACGCTGCTGGAAATGATGGAACATCGCCCGGGGAGCCTCGCCGAAATGGCGCGTATCAGCGGCGTAGGACAAGGCAAGCTGGCGCGCTACGGGGACGATTTTTTAAAAGTGCTCGAAGATCAATCGCGAAAAACATAACCATGCTGAGAAAACAGCGCAACACAGGCATCCACCACCTGCGGCGCATAAAGTTTACCGCGTCCGCGTGTGATCTCGTCCAGAGCGGCCTCCACCCCTAACCCTGGACGATAGGGGCGGTGCGAGGACATCGCCTCGACCACGTCAGCCACCGTGATGATTTTCGATTCAGGCAGGATTTGCGCGTCCACCAGTCCTTGCGGATAGCCTGACCCGTCGAGTTTTTCATGATGTTGCAGGACGATCTCGGCTATCGGCCAGGGAAATTTCACGTCTTTGAGGATGTCGTAGCCTGCCTGAGAATGCGTCTTGATGAGCTGAAATTCAATTTCGGCAAGTCGGCTGGGCTTGGAGAGAATTTCCGCCGGGATGTGGATTTTCCCCAGATCATGGATCGTGGCGGCCAGATGAATGCCCTTGATCTGTTCGTCCGGCAAACCCATTTCCCGCGCGATAGCACTCGCCAGATCCGCGACGCGTCGTTGATGACCGGCCGTATAAGGGTCTCGCGCCTCCACTGTGTCTGCGATCAGCTGGATGGATTGTTCCAGGCTCTGCCTCAGGATCGCTGCATGCTGCTCGTGCGCCGTGCGTGTGCGCAGCGTGAGAATGCCGTAGGCCAGGCTACCCGCTAACTCCTCCAGCAGACGAACCTCATCCTCATCGAAGGCGTTCGCCTCGGACGAATAAATACTCAGTGCGCCGAAGGGGGCATGACCGTCTGACAACGGCAGAGCGATATTCGAGACATAGCCGCGTGCCAGCGCAGCATCCTGCCAGGGCGGGAATGCGCCCTCGCCTGCGATGTCGCGGCAAATACTGATCGCGCCGTCCGTGATGGCGCAGGCCTCCGGCATTTGGCCCAGCGCCGCATCGGCCAGGCTAAGGGGGGTATTCCAGTAATAGTTCTCCTCCGTGCCCGACCATGCCATCAGCCTGATATTTTTTTCTGCCCCCTCCCCGGCATAGCATACCGCCGCCAACCGGTAACCGCCCGTCTCCACGATGATATGCGTGACCGCATGCAGCAACGCGTCCTCGCTGGCGGCCTGAACCAGTGCCAGATTCGCCGCAGACAAGGTCTTGAGTGCCCGGTTGGCGCGCAGCAGCGCCTCTTCGGATTGTTTGCGTTCGGTAATATCGACGCCGATCCCCATGACATTCACGCCGCGCCGGGTTTCGACACGGGTCGCTGTCAGAAAATAACGGAGCATGCGGCCTTTGAAGATCAGCCGCGCCTCCGTCTTGGCCGACCCTGTATCGAAGGCCTCCCGGATCTTGCAAAGGATTAACGGCTTGTCCTCGTCATGAATAAAGGCCAGCGCATTGGATGTTGACATCGCTGCCGCCGTAAGCCCTGCCAATTGTGCAAAACTGCTGTTCCAGCGCAACAGTCTGCCCTCACGATCGAGGAGATAAAAAATATCCGGCAGGCTCTGGATCAGGGTGTCTGAAAATTCCTTTTCCTCCTGAATCACCCGCTCTGAATCTTTGCGTTCGGTGATGTCGCGACTGACGCCCTGAATGAAGCACGCGTCCTGGATGCGGATGACCTTGAAGACGAAATCAACGGGAACGGTACTGCCGTCCGGCCTTTGCAGCGCCATGACGCGGCGGCTCCCCGCCTCCCGGACTTCAAAAAAATCATTCCGCGCGTCTTCTTGTTCCTCTGGCAATCGCAACTGCCATAGTTTGAGCAATTTCAGCTGATCCTGCGTCCTGCCGGTCTGACGCTCGAATTCAGGATTACACTCCAGGATGCAGGCTGTTTTGCAGTCCGCCAGCACGATGCCATCCATGGCCTCGACAAACAGGGCGTGATACTTTCCCTCTGCTATCTTGCGGTTGCGAATGCCACGCTCCTCTGACAGGGCGCGTTGAATGGCAGGCGCTAACCGCGCCAGACGGTCTTTGAGCACATAGTCCCGCGCACCCAGCTTGAGCAGTTCGATAGCCGCCTCGTCCCCTATGGCTCCTGTCACCATGATGACCGGAATCTGCGGATGTGTGCGGCGCGTATATTCCAGCGCCTCACGACCGTTATAGGCCGGTAACTTATAGTCGGCCAGAACAAGGTCAGGCTTGAACTCGTCGAGCCCCGCCACGAACGCCTCGCGCGTGTCCACCCGCAGCAAGGTGAACGCCAGCTGGGCATCTTGCAGCTCGCATTCCTCCAACTCCGCGTCAGACGGAGCATCTTCGAGCATCAGGATGCGGACATTTTCAACCGGCGGGTTCATCCTTGCGCCCCCAAAGCCGGAGGATGATTGATCAGCAGCCAGTACAGCCCCAGTTCGGAGACCACTTTGGAGAATTCATCAAAGTCCACGGGTTTGCTGATATAGCTGTTGACGCCCAGATCATAGCTGGCCACCACGTCCCGGTCTTCCCTGGAAGAGGCCAACACGACCACCGGAATTCTCCGGGTGCGCTCGTCCGCCTTGATCCGCTGCAACACTTCCAGACCGTCCACCTTGGGCAATCTCAAGTCGAGCAGCACCACCTTCGGTCCGTTCTCCATTTTACGGCCTGCATAAATCCCGCTGGCAAACAGAAAATCCAGCGCCTGTTCACCATCCTTCACCCAGACCAGCTTGTTGGCCAGATTGCGTTCTTGCAGCGCCATCGTGCAAAGTTCGGCATCGGTCGGGTTATCTTCCACCAGCAATATTTCAACATTCTGTGCATCCACGTTTGTCTCCCTTACCCTGGCAACGCAAAATAAAATGTTGCGCCTTCATCGACCATCCCCTCTGCCCACACCCGCCCGCCATGACGACAAACGATGCGCTTGACGATGGCAAGACCTATCCCCGTCCCCTCGAATTCCTCGACCCCGTGCAGGCGCTGAAACACGCCAAACAACTTCTCGGAATAGCGCATATCGAATCCCGCACCATTATCCTTGATGAAATAAACAAGCTCGGATCCCTCGCGATAACTGCCGAGCTGCACCGTTGCCGATGTCTTGCGACAGGTAAATTTTATGGCATTGGACAGCAGGTTGACCCACACCTGGCGCAGCATGGCCAGATCGCCTTGCGCGGCAGGAAGCGGGCTGATTTCCACAAAAATATCACGACGGACGATGTCCGGCTCAAATCCTTCGAGCACCTCGCGCGCCAGCGCATCCATATTGACGTTTGATAAAGACATTCCCTGCCGCCCGGTGCGGGAAAAGGCGAGAATATCGTCGATCAGACGCCCCATTTTCCGGGTGTTATCGCGCACCACGTTCAAATATCGGCGGCCCTCATCGTCGAGCTTGTCCTCATAGCGCCTGAGCACGATGCTCGAAAACCCGTCAATCGCCCGCAGCGGTACGCGCAGGTCATGAGAGACAGAATAGGCGAAACTCTCCAGATCCTTGTTGGACTCCTCCAGCTCATGCGCCCTATCTTCGAGTGTCGCCCCCAGTTTTGTCAGTTGTTCCTGGGCGAACATCAACTCGCGGTTTTGCAGGACGGCATTCTCATAGATCGAAATGAACTGATTCAGGATTTGCTGAGGCTCAGCCCTGACCCTGTGCATCGTCCCGCCGACGTTCAGCTCCATCTCAACTTTTGCTTCACGGTGTTCGGGCGGCCTGGTCAACACCATCTCGATACGGGATATCAGGTACTGCTCGTTGAACGGCTTGGTCACGTAATAATCGGCGCCCGCATTCAAACCGTGAATCACGTCGGTGGCGTCCGAGAGCATGGTCAGCAGGATCACGGGGATATTTTTCAGTGTATCGTCTTCGCGGACGGCACGGCACATCTCGAATCCGTCCATCACGGGCATATTGATGTCACTGATAATCAGCCCGGGCAGCTCTTTTCTGGCCGCCGCAAGTCCCGCCTCACCATCCTGGGCTAACGTGACAGGATAACCTTGCCGCACCAGCAGGCGTCGCAGCAGTTCGGCCTGAATCATGCTGTCTTCGACCACCAGAATGGGCCGTTGCATGCCGGTCGATTCAGCTGTCATTGCGCGCTCAATTTTATCAGGGCGGGGGCGATTTTCGGCAAGGGGAGCACATAACGCGCCGCGTTTTGCGCAATCGCCTCCCCTGGCATGCCAAAGATAATGCTGCTTTCCTCATCCTGTGCAATGGTCACCCCGCCTGCCTGCCGGATGGCCTGCATACCCTCCACGCCATCTCGCCCCATGCCGGTCAGCAGCACCCCCGCCGCACGGCTTCCGAAGTACTGAGCCTGCGACTTGAAGGTCATGCTGATGGACGGGCGATGGTTGTCGTAGATGGCACCGTTGCTGCACGCCAGTCGCCCCCGACTGTCCAGAAGCAAATGCGTCCCCTCGCGCGGAAAATAGACGAAGCCTGGCTCAGGTTCAATGCCGTCCGTGGCGGTCACAATTTTCAGCCTGCATTGAGCGGCCAGCCAGTCCACCATCCCCTGCATGAATCCTTCGCTGATATGCTGGACGCAGAGCAGCGGCACCGGAAAATCGCCCGGCAAATGCGACAGGATTTCCAAAAAGGCCTGCGGCCCGCCGGTTGATGCGCCGATGCCGATGATGCGCAGCGGCATAGGCTCTATCAGCGGCAGATGATTCGTCGATGGCGCCAGGATCGGCGCCGTGTTGCGTTTGCGGATGACGACTACGCCTGCCAGAATCTTGATCTTGCCGATCAATTCCCGTGCATCCGGTTCGTTCACCCCGTCTTCTGTTCCGCGCGGCTTGGCCATGACCTCGATGGCGCCCGCCTCCAGCAACTTGAAAATATTAAAAACCTGCTCTTTTTGCACCGATATGCTCAACACCAGAATGGGACGGGGAAATTTCTCCATCACGGCGTGAGTAAATTCCAGGCCGTCCATCACCGGCATATGCAAGTCGGTACAGACCACGTCAGGCTGCAAGGACGGGATCATCTCCAGCGCCTGTCGGCCATTGATGGCGGTGCCCACGACCTGAATTCCCGGATCACTGACCAGTATCCGTTTGAGAATGGCTAAGGTAAGAGGAGAATCATCGACCAGCAACACCTTGATTGCCGATGGCGGAGCATTCGATTGCGGAGTGCGGAGTGCAGATTGATCGCTCATATCATCAAACCTCGGATTGATTCACGCGAAGGTACGGAGAAGCCGGGGAAGGCAGATTATTGACAATGCGGTGCCGCCCTTCCTTGAGGGTAGCGGTCCCAAAATTGATGAGAAGGCCAACATGCAGCTTCATCGGCCGCAGACAGGTTAAAAACTGAATAACTTTCTGCCGCTCGACTTCAAATCCACGCCTTTGCAAAGCCCGTGGCAGCACTGTCTCATAAACCGATTCCAGCAGTCCGGACACAGGATCAATGTGAGTTTTAATTGCGGCATCCACTATTGCAGCGGTTATATCATCAAGGTTCATGTACATAATCCTCCAGAGCCAACAACCTGTTTCACGCGAGAATGTGGAGTAAAGACAGCTTTCGAAAGATAAAATTCTAGCAGGCTGCTGCAAAACTATTACGCTCGCCGATACGGCGTCAAAAAGTGAATCGCTCATTTACCACATGTAAACTCCGCTTTTTCGTCGCTTTTTTCCTTGCCTGCGCATCGCTCATAACGTTTTTCAGCAGCCTGCTAAATTCGCAATACTCACAGCCGGGTTGGCGTGTGTTTTCGCTCCCGACCCGTTGTCTGGAAGGTGTCCTGCATTTTGTGCAAACGGAATTCATGTTGCGGCATCCGTTCTTCAGACCGGATAGTAAACCGCTTTGGCGTCGCGTTCCAGTCCCTGACCGGCACGCGGCTGTAAATTACAGTTGCCAAAGCGCGAAGAAATGTATAATCGCAAGAATCCGGCATGGTGGGTTTCAGGGTGATCGAATTAAAATGGCATTAAAAATCAAATTCAATTCGATTGAAGCACGCCTCACTGCCGCACTGCTGCTCATGGTTCTTTTGCCTGCAATCACCATCGGCTGGCTCGCCAGCAGTGCGATGTCGTCAAATATCAAGGCTGAACGAATCAAGGATGTGAGGCAGGCGGCCAACGCAAAGCATAATCAGCTAACGATGGTACTGACAAGAGCCAATACCCGGGCAGAACATTTCTTATCGGACCTGAATGCTCAATGTACCGGCAAAACCGACAACCTGGATGCTGTTTGCGCCACCAGCCTGATCGAGTCGTACCTGGCATCAGAAGGTGCAACAGGTGCGACACTGCGCAAGTCGAACGGTGACAGCCTGTCTATAGGCGCCTCCGTGACCCGCAATGAAAAATCCGTTCCGTTTAAATCCGGACAACTGGCCGGATTTATTGAAACCGGCGCACATAGCAAACACGCATATTTTGTCTCGGCAGCGGATAAACAAGCCGGTCTGCAGGCGGATATCACCTACCCCTCATCATTACTGGCAAGTATTTTCACCCCCCCTCCGGCAGAGTTAGGCGTCTCGGGCGAGACCTTCCTGGCCGATGGCGAGGGGTATTTCGTCACCCACCCAAAATATCCCTCCACCCAGGGACATGGCATCCCTGTTTCCGCTCGCCCCATGCAGTCCTGCCTTAACGGCCAGTCAGGCGAAGTGCTGGACCTGGATTACCGTGACGCCGCCATCATTCATGGCTTTCGCTTTGTTCCGGAATTAGGTTCTGCCTGCATCATGGCTCATATCACCCAGGAAGAGGCTTTTTCCTCAATCACACGGCTCAGACAAAGATTATTTGCGGCCATCGTCCTTTTTTGCGCGATGTTGACTATCGCCAGCATTTATCTGGCCAGAAGCATTGTTAAGCCCATCAAGAAACTCACAAAGGATGCCCGCAACATCGCCGTGAGCAATGATCCGGTTCAGGCTGATGCCACCGGAAGCTATGAAATATCGGAGATTGCCACTTCATTTAACCTGATGAGCAATTGGCTGAACGCATCGCAACAACAGGAAGCCGAGGCGCTCAGTGAGCTGCGTGTGATGCTGGACACGTCCGGCGAGGGATTCTGGAAACTGGATCAATCGGGGCGCATCATCGATGTCAACGATGCGTATTGTCGTCTCACAGGCTATACCAAAGAGGAAATTGTCGGCGCACATATCTCCAAATTCGAGGCCGTCGAGCTCACACCCGAAGCGGTTGCGGCACATGTTCAGCATGTAATCGAAAATGGCTATGACCGTTTTGAAACGCAGCATCGTCATCGTGACGGCCACCTGATCGACATCGAGGTGGTCACCTCGTTCATTCCCGAGTCGACTTATCTCATTGCGTTCTTGCACGACGTGACTGAACGTCGGCAGATTATGGAAACATTGCGCATTGCGGCGGCCGCGTTCGAAACCCAGGAAGCCATCGTCATTACCGGTGCCGATTCCAAAATCCTGCGCATCAATCAGGCATTCGAGGAAATGACAGGCTACAGCGCGAATGAGATCATCGGGCAAAATCCGCGCATCATGCAGTCCGGGCGACACGATAACGCCTTCTACCAGGAGATGTGGTCGAAGTTGCTCTCTACCGGCAAATGGGCAGGAGAAGTCTGGGACAAGCGCAAGAACGGCGAGATTTATCCCAAACACATGACCATCACGGCGGTTCACAACGAACAACACAAAACGACACACTACGTCGCCGTATCCAGCGACATCAGCCAGCGCAAGCTGGACGAAATGATGATACACCAGCTCGCCTTTTACGATGCGCTGACCAGCCTGCCGAACCGGCGCCTGCTGCTCGATCGCATGAAACGGGCTTTTGCCCTCAGTTTGCGCAGCGGTCAATATGGCGCGCTGTTGTTCCTCGATTTGGATCATTTCAAAACGCTCAATGACACCAAAGGCCATGACATGGGCGACTTGCTGCTGCTGGAGGTGGCCCGGCGACTGGTGTCCAGCGTGCGCGGCAGCGATACCGTCGCGCGTTTGGGCGGGGATGAGTTCGTGCTGGTACTCGAATCGCTGAGTTCAACCGGCGATGAGGCAGCAGCTCAGGCCGAACAAGTCGCCGAAAAGGTGAGGCACGCATTAAATCAGCCGTATCTGCTCGGCAATTACACCCACCGAAGCACGCCGAGCATCGGCATCGTACTGTTTCGCGGACATCAGGACAGTCTGGAAAACCTGCTCAAATACGCCGACACTGCCATGTACCAGGCCAAATCTGCGGGACGCAACAGCATCCGCTTCTACGATCCGCAGATGCAGGCGGCTATCGAGGCACGCTCCGATCTTGAAGCGGAATTGCGCCAGGCACTCGACAAACAACAGCTTCGCCTGCACTATCAGATTCAGGTCGACGACTCGAACCGGCCCCTGGGAGCCGAGGTGTTGCTGCGCTGGGAACATCCGGTGCACGGACTGATTTTTCCCGTGAAATTCATCCCGCTGGCCGAAGAAACCGGACTGATTGTACCGGTAGGCTTATGGGTGTTACAGACGGCCTGCGCACAACTCAAGGCCTGGGAGACAGATGAATTGACCCGGGATCTGGTGCTCGCGGTGAATGTCAGCGCAAGACAGTTCCACCAGCCCGACTTTTTCAGTCATGTTCAGCGCGTGCTGCTTGACAGCGGCGCAAACCCTTCCCGGCTCAAGCTGGAACTCACCGAGAGCATCGCCCTTAAGGATGTTGAAGTTACCATCGCTAAAATGCGTGAATTAAAAACGCTGGGGGTGAGCTTTTCGCTGGACGATTTCGGCACCGGATACTCTTCCTTGCAATATTTAAAGCGCCTGCCGCTGGCTCAGATCAAGATCGACCGATCCTTTGTCAGCGACATCACCACCGACAACAACGATGCGGCTATCGTACAAACCATCATCGCCATGGGTCAGGCGCTGGGTTTGAACGTCATCGCCGAAGGGGTCGAAACCAATGAACAGCGTGATTTGCTGCGCCGACATGGCTGCCGTTACTTTCAAGGTTATCTGTTCAGCCGTCCGATCCCGCTCGATCAGTTTGAAGCTCTCCTGCGCGAGCGGGAATGATAGCTTGCGGATCCACCGCGCCCCCCGCCCCTGTCGGCGGACCTTTTTCACGATAACAGTTTCGTCAGCCGCAGCCAAAATCCAACATGACCCTCATACCCGAAATCAAAGCCCATCAGTCCATCGAATTACTCAAAGAACTGCATATCCTGACACGCGATGGCAAGCTCAATCAGGACAGCCGTCGCAAACTGAAACAGGTGTATCACTTATTCCATTTCATCGAACCTCTGCTGACTGACGTTCTGGCTAAAAAACCTGAGCTTACCCTGGTCGATCACGGCGCGGGGAAGTCCTACCTGGGGTTCATTCTCTACGATTTATTCCTGAAAACGCTCGATGCCGGCCATGTGTATGGTATCGAAACGCGCGAGGAACTGATCATCAAATCACAGGAACTGGCAGCCAGGTTAAACTTTTCAAGGATGTCATTTCTGAATCTGTCGGTAGAGGAATCCATCCATTCCCCCCGGCTGCCCGAACAGATTGATATTGTCACCGCCCTCCACGCATGCAACACAGCTACCGATGATGCGATCAAATTTGCCCTGCACAAGCGCGCCAAATATATCGTGCTAGTGCCCTGTTGCCAGGCCGAGGTCGCGAGTGTGCTGAACAAACACAAGAGCCAGTCGTTCAGCAAAACCCCCTTGTCAGAGATCTGGCGGCATCCCATTCATACCCGCGAGTTTGGCAGTCACCTGACCAACGTGCTGCGCTGCCTGCTGCTCGAATCCCACGGCTATCAGGTCACCGTGACCGAACTGGTCGGATGGGAACACTCGATGAAAAATGAACTCATTATCGCCCGTCACTCAGGACAGGCACGCAAGGACGCCAGAGTGCGACTGGAGCTGATCTTGCACGAATTAAATCTCGAAGCGTTGCACAGCCGTTTCGTTTACTGACCCTCAGCCGACTTCAGCCAAAACAGCGCACCATATCCGCCGTCACAGAAGTCGCACACCTTATTGCTGATTAAATCGAATCAAAAGCAATATGAGTTGTCTGACAGGCGCAGAGAACGGACAGGGCGTGGCTGACGCTACGCTGACAGCCGGGAATTACCCTATAATTCTGCCCCCCGCTCCGGCACTGCCTGTCGTTCACACTGCGAAGCGGGGATGGGCAGCTGGGCTAGGTTCATGGCACCATCAATCAGACGCACCTTATTGGGTTAACAAATGGATGCAATCACATTAAAAGGCGGCGAACATGCTGTGCTGCTCTTACATGGACTGCAAAGCAGTCCGGCCGAATTACAACCGATCGCCAAGCGCCTCCACCAGGCAGGATATACGGTGCATGTGCCGCATATCCCGGGATACGGCTTCATGCATGGCGACACCCCTCGTTCAGTCACTCACTGGCAAGACTGGCACTCCCGTGCGCTGACCGAGTTTCACGCGCTCAAAAACCAACACAGCACGGTATCTGTAGGGGGATTGTGCATTGGCGCCACGCTGTCGCTGAGTATTGCGGCCGAACTGGGTGACGAGGTATCCGCCCTGACGTTGCTGGCAACCACCTTGTGGTATGACGGCTGGAGCATCCCGTGGTATCGTTTCTTGCGCTACATCGGTTATTATTCGCCGGTTCGCTACCTCTACAGCTACAGCGAACGCGAACCGTTCGGGCTCAAAAACAAACAACTGCGCAAGTGGATTGCCCGCGAAATGAGCCACAAGGATTCATCTATCGTCGGCGCGAGCAAACTAAACCTGCCCGCCATACAAGAAGCCGAGCGGATGATTAAATCGGTCAAGCAGTCGCTGCACAGGGTAACGGCGCCTGCCATCATCATCCACGCAGAAGAGGACGATGTCGCCTCGCCACGCAACGCGCGCTACGTCGCCGAACACATCGGCTCCAGATCTGTGGAGAGCATCATGCTGCACAACAGCTACCACATGATCACCGTAGACAATGACCGGGAGCTGGTCGCCAGCGAAACGATACGTTTTTTTAATGCCGTTCACCAAGGCAGCCTCATTTGAGCACAAGCACCACAGACAATCGGACCTGAAAAAACGGCGGCGGTGCAGCGCCTGCTTTTTACAACCCGAAAGTGCATCGTTTAGATGCAGATTCAGTTATAATTCACCAGAGAATAAACAGCCTTAATTTATACCCAATGAGCTCACTACCCACCATACAGCGCATGATGGTCGAACAATTCGACCTGAAGATTGAAAACCTGACACCCGATGCCACTTTGGAGAGTTTGGGACTGGACTCACTCTCTGTGATCGAATTCATGTTCAATATTGAAGACGAATTCAAGATCAAGTTACCTGACGAACGGGTCGAGATCAAGACACTGCAAGATGTGATCAATCTTGTCGATAGCATTGTCGCCGAAAAATCAGCGTAACTGATACGGCATGTCCAGGCGCGTTGTCATCACAGGCTTAGGGATTATCTCCCCGACAGGTCACACCCCCGAACAGTTTTTCAACAACCTGATGTCCGGCCATTCCGGCATCAAACGTTTGAAAAGCGCTTTTATCGACCAGCTTTCGATACGCATCGCAGCGCCCGTGGATGACTTCGATCCCGCTGCACATTTCTCAAAAATTCAGCTCACCGGAATCGAGCGTTTCAGCCAGCTGGCTCTGGTTGCCGCAGAACAAGCGGTACAGGATGCAGGCCTGGTATTGACCGAGTCGGAATACCACCGGGCCGGCGTCTATATGGGCTCATGCCTGGGGGGAGCCGGCACGCTGGAAGACGGCTACGTCGAAGTATTCAAGCGCGAGAATCCGCGCGTAAAACCGCTGAGCGTACTGCTGAGCATGAATAATGCGGCCGCCTCCCACTTGTCCATCAAGTATCACCTGCAAGGCCCCAATATCACCTACGCTACGGCCTGTTCATCATCGGCGATTGCACTGGGCGAGGCCTATCGCCAGATCAAACATGGCTATGCCGATGTAATGCTGGCAGGAGGGGCAGAGGCGATGCTCACCTTAGGCGCGATGAAAGCGTGGGAAGCCTTGCGCACCCTGGCATCGGAAGATCCGTCGGACCCTGGAGCCTCCTGCAAACCCTTCTCAAAAAATCGCAACGGACTGGTGCTGGGTGAAGGCGCGGCCGTACTGGTGCTGGAAGACGCCGAGCGCGCAGTGCAGCGGGGGGCGACCATTTACGCAGAGCTGGCAGGCTACGATTGCTCATCCGACTCCAGCCATATCACCAAACCGGATTCTGCCGGGCAGACCCGCACCATTCTGAACGCACTGCGCGACGCCCAATTGCAACCCCAGCAAATAGGCTACATCAACGCGCATGGCACGGCGACACTGGCGGGGGACATCGAAGAAACACGGGCACTCAAACAGGCCTTCGGCGCTTATGCGTATAACATTCCCGTCAGCTCTACCAAGTCCATGCACGGGCATCTGATGGGCGCGACCGGCGCCGTCGAATTTATGGCAGCAGTTCTGGCACTCAAACATCAGGCCATCCCGCCCACCCTCAATTTACATCAACCCGATCCTGAGTGTGACCTGGATTATGTGCCAAACCGGGGAAGAGTCGGCGTACCGCTCAACGCGGTGATGTCCAATTCGTTTGCCTTTGGCGGCACCAATGCAGTACTGATCGCCAAACGCTTTGTGGCTTAAACGCCATTTAACCCAATCTGCCATATGAAGCAATTCAATCTCTCCGCCTGGGCTCTCAAACATCAGGCGCTGGTGATGTATGCCCTGTGCGCCTTGTTGCTTGCAGGGGTTTTTTCCTACACGCAGCTCGCGCAAAAAGAGGATCCCGACTTCACCTTCAAGGTGATGACCATCAAGCTGTTGTGGCCTGGCGCCAGTGCGCGCGAAATCGAACAGCAAGTGACCGACCGCGTGGAACGAAAATTACAGGAAACCCCCTGGCTGGATAACGTCAGCAGCTATTCCAAGGCCGGTGAAGCCGTCATATTTGTCACACTGAAAGACTCCATGCCGCCCGCAGAGCTGGAGCACTCCTGGAATCAGGTCAGAAAAGAGCTCTCCGACATGCGCCGCCGTCTGCCCGAAGGCGTTGCAGACCCCGTTATCGACGATAATTTTGGCGAAACCTACGGTTCCATCTACGCCTTCACATCGGCCACACTCAGCAATGCCGAACTCGCCCTCCAGGTGGGAAAAGTCCGCGACGAGTTACTCAGGATAGAGAATGTCAGCCGCGTCAGATTGATCGGCGTTCAGCGCGAAAAAATTTATATCGATTTTTCCAGCAAAAGAATGACTGAGCTCGGTATCGACCCATTGCAGATCGCCGCATCCCTCAAGGCACAAAACGAGATGGAACCGGCGGGCGAAGTGCTCTCCCACTATGACATCACGCGTCTGCGAGTCAGCGGGGATTTCAAGTCGGTCAAAAGCATACAGGACATCGGCATCAAGGCGGGCGGAAAAATCCACCGTTTAGGTGACATATGCCACGTCTATCGCTCATATACAGACCCGGCTGAAATGAAGATGCGTACCATGGGATCTGACGCCATCGGGCTGGCTATTTCGATGTTTCCGCAGGGTAATGTGACAGAATTGGGTAAAATCCTTGATCGCGAGTTCATACGCATCAGGCAGCAACTGCCTTCCGACATCAAAATTCACCAGGTATCCAATCAGCCTGCCGTCGTCAAAAAATCCATCCATGAATTCATGCATGCGCTGCTCGAAGCGCTCGCCATCGTACTGGTAGTGAGCTTTCTGAGCCTCGGCCCGCGCGCGGGCCTGGTAGTAGGTCTTTCCATTCCGCTGGTGCTGGCCGGAACATTTTTGCTGATGCATTTACTGGGCATTGATTTGCAGCGCGTCTCCCTGGGCGCGCTGATCATCGCGCTCGGCCTTTTGGTCGATGATGCGATGATCGCGGTGGAAATGATGAAGGTCAAACTGGAACAAGGCTACAGCAAGATGCACGCTGCCACCTTTGCCTACACCAGCACGGCTTTCCCGATGCTCACCGGCACGCTGATTACGGCGGCGGCTTTTCTGCCGGTGGGACTGGCCAAGTCCTCTGCGGGTGAGTACACCTTTTCCATCTGTGCCGTGGTCACCATCGCGCTGCTGGTTTCCTGGCTGATCGCAGTGATTTTCACCCCGTTCATCGGCTTTCATCTGTTACAGGAAAACAGCCGCCACACACCCGGCAAGGACCACTACCGCCGGGGGTTTTACGCGCGCTTCCGTGTCATGGTGGAATGGTGTCTGGACAACAGAAAAAGTGTGCTCGCCCTCACGGTCGCAGCCTTCATTCTGGCGATAGCCGGATTTGGCAAAGTGGAACAGGAATTTTTCCCTCCGTCTGAACGCCCGGAACTTCTGATGGATGTCTGGCTGCCCGAAGGTGCAAATTTTACGACCACAGAAGGCCTGACAACAGAACTGGAAGGGAAAATTGCCTCCGACCCTGGCATTGTCAATTACACCAGCTACATCGGCGGCAGCACCCCCAGATTTTATCTGCCACTGGATCTGTCACTGCCGACCGTCAATTATGCGCAAATCGTCATCACCACGCGCGGCGGAGCCTCACGCGAAGCCGTCCTCAAACGCATCCGCGCCATGCTGGACAAAGACTATGCCATGCTGGGAATTCGCGTCGCGCGATTGGAAAACGGCCCGCCAGTGGGCTACCCGGTGCAATTCAGGGTGGTCGGAGCCGACCCTGAAAAATTGCGCAATATTGCCCAGGAGGTTGCCGACGTGGTCAAAAAGAACCACAACACCAAGAATGTGAGCCTGGACTCGAATGAAAAAATACGCATTCTCAACGTTGAAGTCGATCAGGAGAAAAGCCGCGCGCTCGGCTTGTCCTCCCAGACCGTATCAAGAAATTTGCAGGCCTTCCTCTCAGGATTGTCTGTGACCAGTTTGCGCGAGGAAGAAAAGCACATCGAGGTCGTCGCGCGCACCGAATCAGCAGAACGGGAAAACCCCGACAACCTGAGCAAACTGAATATTTATACCGAGAACGGGAAATCCGTGCCGCTCAATCAAATTGCCAGGATCAGCGAAGCCAATGAAGACGGCATTATCTGGCGCATGAATCGCCTGCCGGTTGTCACCGTACGCGCCGATGTTCCGGACGACGTGCGCGCGCCCGATGTCAGCACGGCCATAGACAAGCAACTGACCGACATCCGCGCCAAACTGCCTGCAGGCTATCGCATCGAGGTGGGCGGCGCCATGGAGGACAGCGACAAGGCTCAGGATTCAATCATCGAAATTCTCCCGCTGATGAGCTTTCTCATCGTAACCTTGCTGATGCTCCAGTTAAAACGTTACAAACAGGTCACACTGGCCTTGCTGACAGCCCCCTTGGGCATCATCGGCGTCACTGCTGCGCTTTTGCTCTTCAACGTGCCCTTCGGCTTCGTCGCCATGCTGGGTATGATTTCCCTGTCCGGTATGATCATGCGCAACTCGGTCATTTTGCTCGATCAGATCACCCAGGATCTGGATGAGGGCATGCATCACTGGGATGCTATCGTCGAATCCACCGTACGCCGTTTCCGCCCCATCATGCTCACTGCCGCCGCCGCCATCCTGGCGATGATTCCGTTAACGCGCAGTGTCTTCTGGGGGCCGATGGCCATCGTCATCATGGGTGGATTACTCATCGCCACCCTGCTGACCCTGTTCTACCTGCCCGCTTTATATGCGGTATGGTTCAAGGTCGAGCGCCCTGCCTAGCCTGCGCCCATTTAACATGCTCCTGCACCAGTTCTGACGGGTGATCGGCGCGTGTTTGCAATGACGCTGCGATAGCCGCACTGGGTGGTGCATTGCCCATCGCCACGGCGATGTTGCGCAGCCATTGCTCGTGACCGATGCGATGAATCGGGCTGCCCGCCAGCTTCATTTTGAACGTGGCCTCTTCCCAGGCAAACAGCTCCACCAGACCGGCATCATCCAACCCGTGCCGCACGGCGAAATCCGGCTCGACGGTAGCCTGTGCGAAGCGGTTCCAGGGACACACCAGCTGACAATCATCACATCCGTAGATATGATTGCCGATCAACGGACGCAACTCATGTGGAATACTGCCCTTCAGCTCTATGGTCAGATAGGAGATACAGCGGCGCGCATCAAGCGAATAGGGCGCGATAATCGCCTGTGTCGGGCAAATTTCAATGCACCGGGTGCAACTTCCGCAATGCGAAACCTGCGGCACATTCACGGGTAGCGGCAGATTGATGTAGATTTCGCCCAGGAAGAACCACGAGCCATGTTCGCGAGACAGCAACAAGGTGTGCTTGCCGCGCCAGCCCAGACCTGCCTTGTTTGCAAGCTCGACTTCCAGCACGGGCGCACTGTCGGTAAACACCCGCCCTGAAAATTCCGCCACATCGGCTCTGATTCTGTCAGCCAGTTTGGCCAGCCGCTGGCGCAACAGCTTATGGTAGTCGCGCCCCAGGGCATAACGCGAGATAAAAGCGCGATCGCCCTGCTGCAATACCTGATGGCTCTCGCGCGCACCGGCGGGCAGGTAATTCATCCGCAAACTGATCACTCGCACCGTGCCTGGCACGAGTTCGGCCGGACGGCTGCGCTTTACACCGTGTTTTGCCATATAATCCATCTCGCCGTAAAACCCCTGCGACAGCCAGTCCAGAAGACCTGTTTCAGCCGCAGCCAGGTCCGTATCCGTAATTTCTGCGGACTGAAAGCCTAACTCGTGCGCCCAGACGCGGATGTTTTTGGCGAGCTCCTGCCCAAACTGAGGATTTATATTTTGCATAAGCCCGATGATAGCCGAATCACCCTGCAAAGATGGCTAAATTGCCACCCGACACAATGAAATCTGTCACGCCCACCCCTCTTCTGCCAGCGGGAGAGGAAAGTTTTCACCCGAATCTGTCGTTCATGCTGGCCGATGAAGAGGCGACCCTGGCGCTGGCCAGACACCTGGCCGCAAACCTGAAACCGGGCATGGTCATTT
Source organism: Gallionella sp. (assembly GCA_028707275.1). Classification (GTDB taxonomy): domain Bacteria; phylum Pseudomonadota; class Gammaproteobacteria; order Burkholderiales; family Gallionellaceae; genus Gallionella. The sequence continues at coordinate 236,230 of JAQTUP010000001.1, forward strand.
ATTTAAATGGCGACCTGGGGGCGGGGAAAACCTGTCTGGTTCGCGGCATATTAAATGGCCTGGGCTATACCGGCCGCGTAAAAAGCCCGACTTACACGCTGCTGGAACCTTACCATGTCGGCGGATTTGACTTACGCCACTTTGATTTGTATCGTTTACAGAACGAATACGAATGGGAATCGGCAGGGTTCCGCGATGAATTTGACGGAAACAATATCCTTTTTATCGAATGGCCGGAAAAGGCGCACATTCCACCGGCGGACCTTGTCATTGACATGGAAATTTTATCCCGGGGACGCATGGCAATCATAAAGGGAATGAGCACAATGGGGCGTACATGTTTAGCGCAGCTTTAAAGACCGCCGGGTATCAACTGGTGGCGGTGCTGCTATGCCTTTGCCTGCCACCGGCACAAGCCGCCACTGAAATTACCGCGACCCGCATCTGGCCGGCGCAGGATTACACCCGTTTAACACTGGAATCCAGACAGGCCATCCACTACAACATGTTCACCGTGGTGAACCCTGACCGCCTGGTAATCGATCTGGAAGATGTTGAACTGAACGATACGCTGAACCAGCTTAACGGAAAGATAGACGGGAACGATCCCTACATCAGGAGTTTGCGGATCGGCCGTTTCAAACCGGGCGTGGTGCGTCTGGTACTTGACCTGAAGAGTCAGGTCAAGCCGCAATTATTCGATCTTAATCCGGTAGGAGAATATGGCTACCGTCTGGTGCTTGACGTATATCCCGCACAGACGCCGGATCCGATGATGGCGCTGATAGATCAGGACAGAACGATGCAGATCCGCGACGAAGGGAGACCGGTTTCATCCGACGCGGGAACCATTCGATCCCCGCCAGTCGCAACCATCAAGCCCGCAGCTCCGTTTAAAAACTTCCCGGAACTGCGCAGTCGCACCTTGATTATCGCCATTGATGCGGGGCACGGCGGCGAGGATCCGGGGGCTCAGGGTAAGCGCGGCTCGCATGAAAAGGACGTTACCCTTGCCATCGCACGCCGACTCTGCGCATTGATAAATGACACGCCCAACATGCGTGGCGTACTGATACGCGATGGCGACTTTTTCATTCCGCTGGGCGGTCGCGTACTCAAGGCTCGCCAGGCGCGTGCCGATTTATTTGTATCCATACATGCGGACGCATTCATCAATCCGGATGCACACGGCTCATCGGTGTTTGCACTCTCCGAGCATGGAGCCACCAGCACCGCCGCACGCTGGCTGGCCAAACGTGAAAATGAGGCGGACTTGATCGGCGGCGTTAACATCGCGGTAAAAGATCCCTACCTTGCACGCACCTTGCTGGATCTGTCACAAACGGCCACCATCAGCGACAGCATGAGACTGGCCAAACATGTACTGGGAGAGCTGGATGATATCAGCGATTTACACAGCGGTCATGTCGAACAAGCCGGGTTTGCCGTGCTAAAATCGCCGGACATCCCTTCCATTCTGGTAGAGACCGCATTCATCAGCAATCCGGGCGAGGAAGCACGCCTCAACGACGAGCATTATCAGACCAAACTAGCCAATGCGGTGCTCAACGGCATTAAACGATACTTTGCCCAGAACCCTGCATTATCCCGACACAACATTGCGCAGAACAGGATGGAAACACCATGAATCAGCGACTAATCAGGATATTGGGCGGGGCAACTGAGCGTTATCCCCATGCACTGGAAAGCAATTTTCCGCGTATTTTAAACAACATCATGTCACTTTGGGATGATGAGGGGATGGATGACTATTTTATGAGCTTGATGGTCAGCGACCGCCCCCACCGCAACGGTTTTCCACCCGAAGTAGCGGCAGAGATATTGCATCTGAGTCTGGTGCACGCAGCCGCAGAATTGCCTGAAAAGCCCAAAGGTATATGGGATGCACCCAAAAATTCATTCGCAAGTTTTGCCTCCCATCCCGCTGAAAACTTGTCCACCACGGCAATCGCCATAAAATCAGAACTGGGGAAAGTCAATCTTTCTTATACAACTGAAGGATTTTTAACCGCTGCTGAAACCGGCAATTGTGCGGCGTTAGCTTTGTTCCTTGAAGCGAAAAACAGTCCGGAAATTCGCGACAATCGGGGCTGGACTCCTCTGATGATAGCGGCATTCAATGGAATGGATGAGGCTGTCGCGCTGCTGATTCGCCACGGCGCCGATGTCAATGCACTCGATCTGGGCGGAAACAGCGCATTACACTGGGCGGCTTTCAGCGGACATCTTTCCTGCGCAAAACAGCTGATCGACAATCATGCATTGATTAATATTCGCAATAATTTCGGCTGGAGCCCTTTGTTCCAGGCAACGACACGCAACCGTCCTGATGTCGTATCGCTGTTGATTGCCAGCGGTGCTAATCTGGATTCAGCAGCGGATGACGGTTATACCGCACTGCATAAGGCCGCCGCATCAGGCTACAGCGAAATAGTCCAGCTGCTGTTAGCCCATGGCACTGACAAAAGCCTGACGACCCATGACAACAACACCGCGCAGACGCTTGCCGCGAAGAACAAACACGACGATATCGCAAATATGTTAATGAACTGAGCGGCGGTTCTGCCGCGCCAATCAAGAATATAGCGGATTATCCGGATCCAGTCTGCGTCCCGTCTCGGCCGCCGCCTTGAAAACGGCCTCGTCGCCGATCAGCTTGAGTTGCCTCGCTATATTTTCAAAACGCATGGCATCACCGCGTGACTCGTAGATACCCAATAATGTCTGATACCCGTAAAGATTCTTCGGGTTAACGCTGATCGCCTGAATCAGCGCCTCCTCTGCCAGTTTGTCATTTCCGCTGCGCAAATACCGGTTCGCCTCCATCAAAATTGCATATTCAGGGGGCACAATCGGTATATGTTCAGCAGGTTCCATCGTCAGCAACTCACCTGTATTATCAAGCTGCTGCGATACGGATTCTCTCTCAAAGGTCAGCGGAGCCACAGGTTTGGCCTCCACTACCGGCTCATTGAAAAACTCATTTACCTGCACGATCGGCGCTACAACAACGGGCTCATGCGGAGCTTCGTCCAGATCAGCAAACAAGTTGCCCGGTTCAACATCCGCCCGCTGTTTTTTACGGTACCAGAGCACCCCCAATGCAACGGACAGCATCAGCAGAAAAATCGCCGTCAGCGCTGAGTACTTTCCGAAGCCGGATGCAGGAGGCTCCGCCGACTGGACAGCTGACCCGGCGACTGGCAATGACGAGTGCTCCACGCCACTGACCGGCTCGCGACCTGCCTGTACGCCGACAACACCGCTCACTGAGGTATCGCCATATTCCGTCACGGCCTGTTTATGCTGTAACGACCCGATCACCAATTGCATTTCGGCTATTTGCAGACGAAGATCTTCGAGTAACTTTTCTTTTACGATCAACTCTTCTTGCAGCGCGTCCGTGCTGATACGCTCAGACGGGGCATGACTGGAAATGGACAACGACATTTTCATGTGCAACCCGTTACCCAACGCACGACCTGCCTGCGTCCTTTTAACAACTGTTTTTTCAGGATGAGGGGCGGCGCTCCCCTGTTTAACCCGCCGCACCGAAGCTGGCTGAAAGCCTGTTCCCGATTCCACAACTGCGTTAACAATCGTTTTTTCGGATGGGTGCGACTCATCGCGAACCGACAACCTGGGAGAGGGGTCCAGTAAAAAAGTATAATCCTTGATCAAACGGCCTGAAGCTGAAGTCGTTTCAACCAGCAAATTGACAAAAGGATCATCGACAGAGTGCGGCGTGGTAACGCTTATATAGGGCTGCGTTCCCGCATCATCCACGACACGAAAACGAAATTTATAGCCTTCCGGATATTGCAGGCCAAGCTTCCTGTAATCTGCAACACTCGCCAAACCCACCTTAAGGTTCTGCTTATCAGCATCATTAAGACCCGTAAAATCAATCCGGACACTGAGCGGTTGGCCCAGCTGACTTTTAATTTTAATCTCACCCAGCTCCAGCGCCTGGGCAGCGGAGATGACAGCCATGGAAAAGAACCACAGCTGAAATAACGCACACCGACTGAGATACACTTTATTTTTCATAAGAAACAGAATAAATTGTGCGTGTGTTTGTCATCGGGAGTCATGAATCAGGACGGAAATATTCCGGTAGACAGGTAACGGTCTCCGCGATCGCAGACGATGAAGGCAATGGTTGCATTTTCGACCTGTTCTGACAAACGCAAAGCGACAGCCAGCGCCCCGCCGGATGAAATACCGCAAAAAATCCCCTCTTCCGCAGCCATTCGTCGCGTCATTTCCTCGGCATCCGCCTGGCTCACCAACTCCACGCGATCGATGTTCGCCCCGTCATATATCTTCGGCAGGTAAGCTTGCGGCCATTTTCGGATACCGGGGATCTGCGCGCCCTCCTCCGGCTGCACGCCGATGATTTTAACCTGGGGACTCTGCTCCTTGAAATAGCGCGAACAACCCATGATCGTGCCTGTCGTACCCATGCTGCTGACAAAGTGGGTGAGCCGCCCCGCCGTATCACGCCAGATTTCCGGCGCAGTCCCCCGGTAATGGGCGAGCGGGTTGTCCTGATTCGAAAACTGGTCCAGGATGATGCCGCGCCCCATATCGCGCAACTGTTCTGCCGTATCACGCGCCAGCTCCATGCTGCCCGCCTTATCCGTCAGCACCAGTTCCGCGCCATAGGCACGCATGCTCTGGCGACGCTCTACGCTCTGATTTTCCGGCATTACCAGGATCATCTTGTAGCCACGGATTGCCGCTGCCATCGCCAGCGCAATACCCGTATTGCCGCTGGTCGCCTCGATCAGCGTATCGCCGGGCTTGATCTGGCCGCGCTGTTCGGCGCACTTAATCATGGATAACGCCGGGCGATCCTTCACCGAACCTGCCGGGTTATTGCCTTCGAGCTTGGCCAGCAACACATTGCTGGTATTGCCCGGGATACGCATGAGTCGCACCAGTGGCGTGTTGCCGACAAAATCTTCTATGGATGGGTACATATTCATCCTTTGAGCATCTGTTCCACATAACGCCCCACGCCCTGCTCCACACAAAGGAAGGGCTCGGTATAGCCTGTGCTGCGCAGCGCTGTAATGTCGGCCTGCGTGTAACTCTGATACTTGCCGCGCAGCGCATCGGGAAAAGGGATGTAGCTGATTAATTCCTGCTCCTGCAATTGAGCCAGGCTCAACGCCGACTCGCCCGCTGCACGGCGCAAGGTGTTGATGGTCGCCACCGCCACATCGTTAAAACTCTGCGCCTGTCCCGTGCCTAAATTGAATATTCCGGAAATATCAGGGTTGTCGAGGAAGTACATGTTGACCCTGATTACGTCTTCGATCGACACGAAGTCACGCAACTGCCCGCCATGTGCATAGCCATCACAACCTTCAAACAGCTTCACGCACCCGTGAGCCTGATACTGGTTGAAAAAATGAAAAGCCACCGAAGCCATACGCCCCTTGTGTTGTTCGCGCGGCCCGTATACATTGAAATAACGGAGCCCCACGACCTGAGCACCCCGTTTACTCCAGCGGCGGCGCATGATCTGATCGAACAGGAATTTCGAGTAGGCATATACATTCAGCGGAGCCTCAAAGGCCCGATTTTCGCGAAAGGTACTGCCGGCGCCATAAACCGAGGCGGATGATGCATAAAGGAACGGCACTTCTTCACTCTGACAGTAATTCAACAATTCCAGCGAATACTGGTAATTATTGTCCATCATGTAGCGCCCGTCCGTTTCCATCGTGTCGGAACAGGCACCCTGATGAAAGACGGCCGTGATCAGCCCGTCAAAAAAACCTTCCTGAATTTTCTTCCGGAAGTCCTCCTTGTCCAGAAAATCGGCTATTTCACAATCTGCCAGATTTTTGAATTTGTCAGCCTTCGTAAGATTATCCACCGCGATGATATTGTGCTCACCTCGCTGGTTGAGCGCCTTTACAAGGTTGGAACCGATAAAACCGGCAGCACCGGTGACGATGTAATACATTTTAAAACTCCTTATGAGAAGGGTAAAGGGTAAAGGGAAAAGGGTAAAAACCGGGGTGAGAAGAGAGAAGGGGAAAGAGAGAAGGGTAATGGCTGCATTTTTCCCTTTACCCTTCCCCTCTCCCCCTTCCCTTACAACCCTTCCCTCTTCCCTCTTCCCTCTTCCCTCATATCCAAAATGATTTCTTCCCGGCTGACCACCGCCGTCCCCAGCTTGCCGACCACAATACCCGCAGCACGATTGGCGATGCGCATCGCAACAGGCAAGTCGGCGCCACTGGCGAGCATCACCGCGAGGGTTGCAATCACAGTATCCCCGGCACCACTGACATCGAAGACTTCCCGCGTGTGCGTAGGTTCATGCTGCACGACGCCCGGACAATACAGGCTCATCCCATCTTCGCTGCGGGTCACCAGCAGTGCATCCAGTTGCAAGTCCGTGCGCAACTGCTCGGCCTTGCCGTTCAATTCAGCTTCATCGCACCAGCTGCCTGCCACCTCGCGGAACTCGCTTTGGTTCGGCGTGAGCAGCGTGGCGCCACGGTAGCGCGCATAATCATCGCCCTTGGGATCGACCAGCACCGGCTTACCGGCGTCTCGTGCCAGCTGTATCATTTGAGCGATATGGGTCAATCCCCCCTTGCCGTAATCGGACAAGATGACAACATCCGCCAGCGGCAGCTGGACTCGATAATCTGCCAGCGCCGCATGCAGCACTTCGTGACTGGGCGGAGTCTCAAAATCGATGCGCAATAACTGCTGGTGGCGCGCGACAGCGCGCAGCTTGATAATGGTGGAAACGGTGGCGTCACGATGCAACAGCGACGTCAGATTGCTGTGCTGATTGAGCAATTTCTCAAGACACGCGCCGGCCTCGTCATCACCGACCACCGACAGGAGTGTAGCCTGAGCGCCCAGAGCCGCGATGTTGCGCGCAACGTTAGCAGCGCCTCCCGGGCGCTCATCCACCCGGTTTACCTTGAGCACAGGCACAGGCGCCTCCGGCGAAATGCGATGAACCTCACCAAACCAGTAACGATCCAGCATCACATCGCCTACGACTAAAACACGCGCCCCCCCGAATTCGGGCAAGCCATTCATGGCAGCCCCCGTATTTGGCTGTTGATCTCCAGCAATGCCCGCAATGGATCCGCAGCCTTGGTAATCGGCCGACCAATCACAAGATAGCTCGAACCCGCTTTTAGCGCAGCTTCCGGCGTCATCACCCTGGATTGATCGTCGAGACTCGCCAGCGCAGGTCGAATACCGGGCGTCACCAGACAGAATTTATTCCCGCATTGCGCGCGCAACAGTTCGGTTTCCATCGCAGAGCACACCACGCCGTCCAGACCTGATTCCTGAGCCAGTTGCGCCAGGCGCGACACCGTCTCTTCGGTCGTCGTATCAATGCCGATTTCGCGAACATCATCCCGGCTCATACTCGTCAGCAGCGTGACCGCGATCAGCTTGGGCGGTTTGCTGCTGTTTGAAACCGCGATTTGTGCCGCTTCGAGCATTTTCCTCCCACCCAGCGCATGAACGTTGATCATCCAGACACCAAGACTAGCCGCCGCCTTGCAGGCCTGTGCCGTGGTATTGGGTATATCGTGAAACTTCAAATCCAGAAAAATTTCAAAACCGCTCTTCATCAGCTGTTCTAACAAGGCCGGACCTGTGGCCGTAAACAGCTCTTTGCCGACCTTAAGTCTGCAAAGTTCAGGCGAGAGCCTGTGTGCCAAAGCCAGAGCCGGAACTGCGCCGGGAAAATCCAGCGCCACAATAATTTTAGGATCACTCATAACGGTTTACCACTTTCCTCATCGCGCCTAGGCGCATAACTGTCCCAAGCCTGACAGGCCGGACAGTGCCAATAAAATTTTCGTGCTTTAAAACCACAGTGACCGCAGTGATACATCGCGAGATTTCTCGTGCGCTTATGTACCAGATTCTTGACCATTTCAATATCGGCACGTCTGTCCATCGGCACTTCCAGCAAACGCGCTTCGAGCAGCTTGTCCAGCCCCAGCAACGTCGGGTTACGCTCCAGTTCATCGCGAACGACCTGATAGGCAGACGCCGCGCCTTCATGTTTTAACATACCGTCGAACAACACATTCAGCAAGTCGATAGAATGATATTTGAGCAGATAATCACGCAACAAGGTAATACCCTCCGCCTCCCTCCCCTGGGAAATGTAGGCCGTCAGCAGACGGTCAGCCACCAGCGGCAAATATTGCGCATCCTGCGCCTCAATCCCCCGCCACAGACGGATAGCCTGTTCCGCATCCCCTTCGGCACTGACCATATCGCCCAACATGATAGTCGCCCGCACACTGTCGGGGCAGCCTTGCAAAGCCTGCTGCAAGTGAGCCCGTGCAGAGGGCAGATTGCCTGCCGTGATTTCTTCGGTCGCCAGCTCGCAATAAAAAAACGCAATCTGACGGCTGTAACGCTGACCTGATACTGCATTGAGCTGCTCTGCGACTGAAATTGCCTTCAGCCAGTCATGCTCCTTCTGAAACAGCTCAAGCAAAAATTCCAGGGCAGGCTTCTCATAGGAAGTTTTTTTAAGCTCGCCGAACAGGCGTTCGGCTCTGTCCAGAATACCCGCCTTAAGATAATCCTGCGCCAGCTCAAAGATCGCCTGCTGTCGTTTATCGTCATCCAGATCCGCCCTGTCCACCAGATTGTGATGCATACGCAAGGCACGATCCACCTCGCCTCGCCGCCGGAACAAGCTGCCAAGCGCGAAGTGCAACTCGACCGTGTGCGGATCGATCTTGACCACTTCAATAAAAGCTTCAATGGCCTTATCCTGTTGCTCATTGAGCAGAAAATTCAGCCCCTGAAAATACGACTCAGGCAACGCCGTCGATTCGGAGAGCAAATCCTTGATATCAATACGTGCTGCCCACCATCCCATGCCAAAAAACAGCGGAAAAACGAGCAGCATCCACGGTTCAAATTCCATTAAATATCCACATGATTAAAGGCAAAACAAGCCGTTGTTTGACTACGACGGCTGACTACCGGATAGTTTTTTGATATCGCTGATTTCACGCTTCAGACTGGAAATTTCACGGCGCTGGCGAAACCAGATGCCCAAAGTTGCCAATACGCCCAAACCAGCACCCACGGCGAAAAACAGCAACAGCACGATGACCAGCGACGACTGCCATTCATAGCCAAAGAAGTAATGCAGGGTGACAGGCTGACCATTCTTGAGCGCAAATCCGAGCAAGATGATGAAGATGAACATCTGAAAAAGCCAAGCAATGTAACGCATTTTGCATACCTTAAAAAACCACGGCCAAAGATAGCATAAAAAAGGCGGTGATATCTTTCAATATCACCGCCAGTTTAATTACAACCTTTGCGATCAGGCTACTTCATTACCTACCCGCTCTCTAAGATCCTTACCTGCCTTAAAGTGTGGCACGTACTTGGCTGGCACGCCTACCTTATCGCCGGTCTTGGGGTTGCGCCCCTGACGCGGCGGACGGTAATTCAAACCGAAGCTGCCAAAACCACGAATCTCAACACGCCCTCCACGCGAGAGCGTAGAGGACAGTGCATCGAGTATCACCTTAACGGCCAGCTCTGCATCCTTAGCCAACAGCTGCGGATGCAATTCAGCCAACCTGGCAATCAAATCAGAACGAGTCATTCAACTTCCCCCAGGCTTAGGCTTCAGACTTGCCGCTGAGCTTAGCCTTGAGCAACGCGCCCAGGTTGGTGGTACCCGCACTGGAGCTGCTGTCAGATGCCAGCTTTTGCATGGCAGCTGAATCTTCCGCCTTGCTCAATGCCTTGATGGACAGGCTGATACCGCGGTTCTTGCGATCCACACTGATGATCATCGCCTTGATAACATCGCCTTCTTTCATGTGAGTGCGCAGATCTTCAACACGATCAACTGACACTTCAGATGCTTTCAGATACGCCTCGACATCACCGTCCAGAGCAACCACTGCGCCCTTGGCATCAACCGATTTAACCGTACCGTTTACGATGGCACCCTTTTCATTGGTCGCTGCAAAACCGCCGAATGGATCACCTTCCATTTGCTTGATACCCAGCGAGATACGCTCACGCTCGACATCGATGGCCAGAACCACGGCTTCAACTTCATCGCCCTTCTTGAAGTTGCGAACCATTTCTTCGCCAGGCTGGCTCCATGACAGGTCGGACAAATGCACCAGACCGTCGATATCGCCTTCCAGGCCAATGAACACGCCGAAGTCAGTGATAGACTTGATCTGGCCGCGAACCTTGTCACCCTTCTTGTGGTTGATCGCGAAATCATCCCAAGGATTGGAGTGGCACTGCTTCATACCCAATGAAATACGACGACGCTGTTCATCGATTTCCAGGATCATCACTTCAACTTCGTCGCCTACTTGCACAACCTTTGAAGGATGAACGTTCTTGTTGGTCCAATCCATTTCGGATACGTGTACCAGACCTTCGATACCTTGTTCGATTTCAACGAATGAACCGTAGTCAGTCAGGTTAGTCACCTTACCGAACAGACGCGTACCTTGTGGGTAACGACGTGCCAGACCATTCCAGGGATCATCGCCCATTTGCTTGATGCCCAATGAAACGCGATTCTTTTCCTGATCGAATTTGAGGATCTTCGCTTCGATTTCGTCGCCAACGGTCAACACTTCCGAAGGATGCTTCACACGACGCCATGCCAGATCGGTGATGTGCAACAGACCGTCGATACCGCCCAGATCAACGAACGCGCCGTAGTCTGTGATGTTCTTGACGACGCCCTTGACGATCGCGCCTTCTTTCAGATTTTCCATGACGGATTCACGGTCAGCGCCCATCGTGGCTTCGAGCACAGCGCGGCGGGAAACCACCACGTTGTTACGGCGACGATCCAGCTTGATAACCTTGAATTCCATGGTCTTGTTTTCGTACGGTGTCGTGTCCTTGACCGGACGAATGTCCACCAATGAACCCGGCAGGAATGCACGAATACCGTTAACCATAGCGGTGAGACCGCCCTTGACCTTACCGCTGACGAAGCCTTCAACGATCTTGCCTTCTTCCATGGCGATCTCAAGATCGTGCCATGCTGCCAGACGCTTGGCTTTTTCACGCGACAGCTTGGTCTCGCCATAGCCGTTTTCCAGCGATTCGATTGCAACCGTGACGAAGTCACCGGCAGCAACTTCCATTTCGCCCTTGTCGTTCAGGAATTCCTCGACAGGAATCCAGCTTTCTGACTTCAGGCCGGCATTTACGACCACAACGTTGTGGTCAATACGCACAACTTGTGCGGTAATCAGTTCGCCCGCACGCATTTCTTTGCGCGTCAAACTTTCTTCAAACATTGCGGCGAAACTATCGGGATTTAGTACAGCGTCTGCGGTTGCGTTCATCGAATACACCTAAAGATTTTTTCTGTTTAAACAGAAGGTTAGTTAAAAACCCAGAGAACGGAGAGTCCTATGGGGCCTTACATTGGTAGCCGTTCAGCACAAATTCCACCGCCTGCCCTATGGTAAGCGTCGTGGTATCGAGCAAAATGGCATCCGGGTACTGCTGCAAGGGAGCGGCGCTGCGCTGTATATCTCGCTCGTCGCGCGTCCTTATGTCCTGCAACAAGTCAAGCATATTAGCATCCATTCCTTTTTCTTTCAACTGCTTATAGCGCCGTTCGGCGCGCGCAGAGGCCGATGCGGTCAGGAATATTTTTAAGGCGGCGTCGGGGAACACCACCGAGCCCATATCGCGCCCGTCTGTCACCAGACCCGGACGGCGCCTGAACGCGTGCTGCTTATTGAGCAAGGCCTGCCTGACCATCGGCAACCCCGCCACTTTGGAGGCTGCCGCAGCACAAGCCTCACCGCGCAACTCATCCCCCGCCAAAACGCCATCGAGCCAGATTTGCTCGCCCTTAAACACAATCTTTATACCGGAGGCCAGCTCGCTCAGGGCGGACTCATCATCGAGCGCCACGCCATCGCGCTCTGCTGCCATCGCCAGCAGCCGGTATAACGCACCGCTGTCCAGGTAATGAAATCCCAACTGATCCGCCACACGCTGCGCCACCGTACCCTTGCCGGAAGCGGAAGGCCCGTCGATCGCGATGACAGGAACGCTCTGCGTCACGCTGGCAAACGCCGAAAAATATTCGGGGAAAGTTTTGGCAACGCACTTAGGATCATTGATGCGTATGCCTGCGCCAAAAGCTGCCAGCGAAAAACACATCGCCATGCGATGATCGTCGTAAGTATCTATAGAACCGTGAAGGGTGAAGGGTGAAGGGTGAAGGGCAGAATCCAAAGCAGATGGTGGCGGCGTGATGCGAATGAAATCCGCGCCTTCTTCGACCGTTGCGCCGACCTTGCGCAGTTCGGCGGCCATCGCCGCGATGCGGTCGGTTTCCTTGACGCGCCAGCTGGCGATGTTGCGCAAAATCGTTGTGCCTTCTGCAAACAAGGCCACGACGGCCAGCGTCATCGCCGCATCGGGAATGTGGTTGCAGTCCAGATCGATGGCCTGCAACTTGCCGTCCAGCGGCGCGCGCGCCTCAATCCAGTTATCACCCATGCTAATCTGAGCGCCCATTTTCTCCAGTTCTTCGGCAAAACGCACATCGCCCTGAATACTGCTGCGACCTACCCCCTCCACGCGCACCGGCCCGCCGCCTATCAGTCCTGCGGCCAGGAAATAGGAAGCGCTTGAGGCATCGCCCTCGACATAAATCTCACCCGGAGAGGCATAGCGACTGCCCTCCGCCACCGTGAAGCTACGCCAGCCGTCCCGACGAACCGCCACACCGAAGCGCGCCATCATCGCCAGGGTTATTTCAATGTAGGGTTTGGAAATCAGTTCGCCCACCACCTCAACGGTGACCTCCCGGTTTAAAAGCGGCAGCGCCATCAGCAAGGCCGTCAAAAACTGGCTGGACACATCGCCGCGCACGCTGACCACGCCCTCGCCCTTTAAGGGAGAGGATTGAGGAGAGGGTGGACTTATCTGCAACGGCGGGAAACCTTCATTGCCCAGATAGTCGATATTCGCACCCAGCATGCGCAGTGCATTCACCAGATCGCCTATCGGCCTCTCGTGCATACGCGCCACGCCGGATAACTGATAGCTGCCACCCGACAGAGCGAGCGCCGCCGTCAGCGGGCGAAACGCCGTGCCGGCATTGCCCAGAAACAAACTGGCTTCCTTGACCGGAAAATCCCCGCCGCAGCCGGTGACTTTATAAGCCTGTCCTGAGCATTGTCGAAGGACGTTGTTGCCCTGCGATTCGACCGCCACGCCCAGCGCCTGCAAGCCTTCCAACATGCGCTCGGTGTCATCCGAATGCAGCAAATCGCGAACCATGGTCACGCCCGTCGAGAGCGCCGCCAGCAGCAACACGCGATTGGAGATACTCTTGGAGCCGGGCAGGCGCACCGTGCCGTGAGCTGACATCAAGGGAGGAAGGTCGATATATTCAGGATGAGTCATATTGCGCTTTCAAAAATTCTTCAACAAATGCGACAGGGTGGATACACCCTGCCCGCTTACTTTAACTGATGTTACGCAGTAACCTCAGTCGTGTATTCAAATCAACTTCGCCGGGGGCAGCCCGGCTGCTGGTTACTTTTTCTTGCGTCGCCAAGAAAAAGTAACCCAAAAGAAGGCGACCCCGGCGCGCCATCGCACCGATCGGCCACTGGCAGATCGGTGCGATTCCTTCGATAGTCAGCAAACAACGGGGCTGCGGAACTCACACGATCTGCTACGCATCCACGTGTTCAAACAGTCCTCGCCGAACCTCACCGTTGTTTACTGACAATCTTCTGCGGCGCACAGGGGTTTGGGGTGGAACGCCAAAGTGCCGTCTCAAAACAACTCATTAGGAAGGTAGAAGTTGCAAAAACACCATTTATTTTATGTAAGACGTAGGGTGGAAAAAGCGTAGCGTTTCCACCAAATGGTGAATACGTCGCTCCTGTCTGCCGACAGGCAGGCACAGGCAGGTGCGTTCCTCTATCCACCCTACAATTGGTATGTTTGTAATTTCTCTTTCCCTTAACCCTGATTTTTTGGGCTTGTGCGTAACATCAGTTATTCACCGGACTTGCTACGGTCATAAGTGACCATTAGTTCTTTTAGAACATTTTTCGGCAACCGACCTTCGAAACGGTCAATCACCATCTCAAATGGCATGCCAGATTTAGCCATTTCGATAGCCTGTTCAAAAAGGATGTCCGATGGCATTCTCATCTCCCTCATACGATAGCGTTCGCTCTCATGCTCTAGTCGACGAACTTTTGAGTTCAGCGATCTAGTGTTTTCAAGAATTTCACCTAAAACATCTTCCTTGGCTCTTGGTTTTGAGGGAGGCTGTGCTTCCGTAGTTTCTAAAATACGTTTAAATTTATCCTCGAATTGCGACCAGTAAGTGTCGAAGACCTGTTCAAGAATTCGGTTGTCCAGCCTATTAGCAGCAAGAGTATTGTTAAGCGTCTTCACTAGACCAAGTACGCTATCGCGGGTTGGTAACGTGTGATTAAATTGAGCAAGTGGATCCTCTATGTCCTTAGGCTCCAAATCTACCAACAGTGTACATACTCGCGATGTAGAAAGTCCCTTCGCTAATGCGCCAGCCTCAAAGAGAATCCAAGGTCTCGCTTTATTCTCTTGTGTGAGGCAGATGATCCCAACTGTCGTATCCTTTAATTGATCGTTGATCTCACCGAACCATAGGGAGCCGCGATCAAGGTCGCGCGTTGATATCCAAGGGCGCGATGCCTGAATTACGCAACATAGCCAATCGCTAAGTAAGTTAGCAACTTCCTTACTTCGTAGCCCTGACCAACTGAGAAATATTTTCATGTGTGGTTGCTTCTCGCTAGTTATTGTCCAAGCAAGGCTCTGGTGTCAGCTCTTGCAATCACGCATGGGGGGGGGCACTCTACCCCATGAATTCGGAAAACATTGGTCACGCAGCGACTTCGCGGAGTACTTCCGGTCTGCGATCAGCAATAGCAATAAGTGTTTTGGCAGCGCCACTAGGTGATCTGCGTCCTTGCTCCCAATCTTGTAGTGTGCGTACGGAAACGCCAAGAAGCTTTGCAAAGGATGATTGCGGCAAGCCCGATTTCAGGCGAGCTGAAACGACTGGCGGGATAGCAACTTTGTGAATTTTCGCAGCGTGTCCCGCTTTCATTTCGCGTACGGATTCCAACAGTTCGGCACCCAGATCACGAGCAGCATCGCGCTTTTGAAGTTCATTTTCAGTCATGGACATGTTAATTCCTCCTTCACAGCCTTCAATATATGAGCAGGTATATTGTCATGCTCATTCTTCGCATAGATCAACAACAACCAAATCGTGCCATCCTCAAGCATGTTGTAGTAGATGACACGAACACCACCGCTTTTACCGCTGCCACTGCGCGCCCATCGTACCTTACGACATCCGCCCGAGCCTCGCACAACATCCCCTGCATCAAAGTGCTCCGCAATCCATACGGCAAACTCGCCACGCTCGTCCTCAGTCCAATAGTCGGAAACGTGTCGACTGAAAATTTTGGTTTCGGCAATAGTAAGCATGGGTAAATAATACGGCATTGCCGTACATAGTCAAGTTAATATCTTGTGCTATAAGAACATGATAACCAGCGACTGACAACTAACGACCGTTTATTGCTGTGTCCAGTTGCCGCGCACGTCGCGCGCCTGGCTGAATATTTGCTGCAACTTGTCCGCATCGCCCTCACTCAGCGCCTCGTGGATCACGGCAAGCTCCTGCCTGTAGCTCCCCAGTTCGTTCAGCAACGCATCTTTGTTGGCCATGCAGATGTCGCGCCACATTTCGGGTGAACTTGCGGCGATACGTGTAAAGTCGCGAAAGCCGCTGGCCGCAAAAGACAGCAACAGCTCGCAATTGCTGCGCTGCGCCAGGTCGTGAACCAGCGCGAAGGACAACAGATGCGGCAGATGGCTGACCGCCGCGAACACTTCGTCGTGCTGCAGGGGCGTGAGCTCCGTCACCTGCGCACCGCACAGTTCCCAGGCACGGCGCACGCGCATCACGGCATCTGCCGGGTTTTCCGGCAGCGGGGTTAGCACCACCTTTTTGCCTGCATATAAATCCGCGCGTGCCGCTGCGGCACCGCTGTTCTCGGCACCCGCGATCGGATGCGCAGGCACGAACTGTGCAGCCTTGTCGCCCATATTCTCATAGACGGCGGCCACCACATCCCCCTTGGTGCTGCCGCCATCAGTGACCAGCGTATGCTCCCCCAGATGCGGTGCGATACGCGCCATCAGTTCGCTCATCTGTCCTACCGGCGTTGCCAGCAACACCAGATCGGCGTCACACAGCTCCGCAAGATCATCTCCTATCCGGTCGATGATGCCCAGTTGACGGGCTTGCGCCAGGGTCGCCGCACTGCGCCCGAAGCCGACGACTTCGCCGACGGCTTCAGCCTCGCGCAACGCCAGCGCGAACGATCCGCCGATCAGGCCGACGCCGAAAATGACAATCTTGTTGAAAAATGGTGCAGTCACAACTTGCCACCCTCGTTAATTTCAATTTTGGAGTGCGGCGACATGTCGCCGCAACACACCTCGACGGAAGTATCCGGCGCAGTCATGCCTGCGCACTCCAAAATTACAGCGTGCGTCCTATCGCACCTGCAATAGCGCCCAGTGTCACCATCAGTTTATTGAGCTCGCCCGGCGTGAGCGCCTGGTCGGCATCGCACCACGCATCGCAAGGACTAGGGTGCATTTCGACCAGCAGGCCATCCGCGCCGGCCGCAATCGCCGCCTGCGACAACGCCGCCACCATCCACGCCTTGCCGCCGGCATGGGAAGGATCGACGATGACCGGCAAATGGGTTTCTTTCTTCAAAACGGGGATAGCCGTCACGTCCAGCACGTTGCGGTAGTAAGTCTCAAAGGTACGGATGCCGCGCTCACAGAAAATGATGTTGTGATTGCCGCCCGCAGCGATGTATTCGGCCGCCATCAGCCATTCGGAAATGGTCGCCGACATGCCGCGCTTCAAGATCACAGGCTTGTTGATGCGCCCGACTTCCTTGAGCAAATCGAAGTTCTGCATGTTGCGCGTACCTATCTGAATCACATCCACGTCGTATTCCATGAAGGTGTCCAGCTGGCGAGCATCCATCAGTTCGGTGACGATAGGCAGTTTGTACTGACTGGCCGCCTTGCGGAACATGTCCAGCCCTTCCGCGCCGTGCCCCTGAAACGCATAAGGGCTGGTGCGCGGCTTGAAGGCACCGCCACGCATCAGGCGACACCCCGCTTCATGCACAAATTTAGCAGACAGATCCATCTGAGACTGAGTCTCGACAGAACAAGGGCCTGCGATTACCTGAATCTGGTTGCCGCCCAAAGGAATGCCGCCGATGTCAATCACGGTATTGTCGGGGTGCGACTCGCGCGACACGATCTTGTATTGCTTGGCGATATGCATCGCGGTCTCCACGCCCGGCAGGGGCGTGAACATTTCCTCGCTCAACTGGCGTTCATCGCCGATCGCGCCGATCACCGTGCGCTCAATGCCGCGCGAAATATTGGCCTTCAGACCCGCAGTCTCCAGTCGTTTGACGACCGTACCGATCTGTTCGTCGGTCACATCTCTGCCCATTACTATAATCATGCTGCTTCTCCCAGTATCTGCTTCAGTGCAGATAAAAATTTCTGATTCTGTGATTCAAGACCGATGGATACGCGCAAAAAGTCCGCCATGCCGTAACTGGCAATCGGCCTGACAATCACGCCCAATTCGAGCAGGCGGCGATAAACATGCGCGGCGTTGCTCACCCTGAAACTTACAAAATTGCCACAAGACGGGATATATTCCAGCCCCAGCGCATGCAAGCCATCCGTCAGCTGCGCCATCCCTTGTAAATTCAACTCATAAGTGCGCTGCACAAATTCGGCGTCATCCAGCGCAGCGATCGCTGCGGCCTGCGCCATGCTGTTGACATTGAAAGGCTGACGCACGCGATTGATCATATCCATGACCCGCACGTCTCCTAACGCGTAACCGACACGCAACGACGCCAAGCCATAAGCCTTTGAAAATGTTCTTGAAATAATCAGATTCGGAAATTCGTTCAGCCAAGAAACGCTGTCGTAACGGCAGTCTTTAGGCAAATATTCGTTATAGGCTTCATCGAGCACCACCAGAATATGCCTGGGCAGCGCGCGCATGAAGGCCAGCAGCGCATCGCCCGGCAAAAAAGTGCCGGTCGGATTGTTCGGGTTGGCGATAAAAATCAGCTTGGCGCCCTGCTCGGTCGCGGCTTTGCGCATTGCATCCAGGTCATGACCGTAATCGAGCGCGGCGACACTGATACCCGTTGCACCCACCGCCTGTGTGGCCAGAGGATACACGGCAAAAGCGTGATCGGAGTAGACCACCTTGTCGCCCACCGTCAAAAACGCGCGCGCCACCAGTTCCAGCAGATCATTGGAGCCATTGCCCAAAAATACCTGCCCCATCGACACGCCATAGCGCGCAACCAGCGCCTGCTTCAGCGCAAAACCGTTGCCGTCGGGATACAGACTGATATCGGCGAGCGCCTCCCGTGCGGCGAAAACCGCACGGGGACTCGCGCCCAGCGGATTCTCGTTCGAGGCCAGCTTGACGATGTCGGTAATCCCCAGCTCGCGCTCCAGCTCGGAGATCGGTTTACCGGGCTGGTAGGGCGCAATCGCGCGTATATAACTTGGTGCCAGTTCAGAATAATTCATTTCAGCCATCTTAAAAAATACGTAACCATAAACTGCAAACTGAAAACTTCAAACCGTAAACTATTTAACCGGCTTTCTGAGTATCCAGTAAGTCTCGCCCGGCCAGCCGGGGAAGGTCGCACCGAACCACAGATTAAAGCGCAACCACCATTTGGTGTTTTCCAGGAAGAAGCCTTTCTTGCGCATGAAGAAGGCGCCGCTCAGGAACTCGACCTCCAGACCGTTAGCAGCGGCCATTTCTCGCACCCGCTCGGGCGAAAACACGCTGACGTGACCGTATTTGCGTGCGGTCGCGCGTATCTTGTCCTCGCGGCCCTGCGCAAAGGCTTTCGGTGTGGAGGGCAAACCGCCGATCAACATCCCGCCCGGTTTGAGATGGGGTACAATTTTGGCGATCAGTTCTTCCGGCTTAAACAGATGTTCGAGCACATGCAACAAAATCATCACGTCATATTGCTTGTCATCGCTCAAGGCAAATTCAGGGCTTTCCAGATCAGCCTGATAAAACTTGTTGTAGCCTACGCGACGCAAGGTTTCTTCACGTATCAGCGCATCCACCGCATCCCAGCTCGCCAGTTCCACCCGGCCGCCGCCCAGCTCCGTAGCCGCTTTCAAAAAGCCCAGCATCTGCCCCACGTCGACGCCGATTTCACACACGTCCAGTGCGCCGTGCCGTGCCGACTCTTCCCGCAAAAAATGAAAGATGAACCAGTATCTCACCATCCTGATCGGATAGCTGATATGTCGTGCGTCAGCAGGAATGCCGTAGTTATCACTCTGAAAAGCCGGATTGTTTTTAAGAAAATCCACGTCCCAACTTAATTGCTTTATTGCCATTTTTAAAACACCTTTTTTCGATTGCGCCAACCCGCCCTACACCGCGACCGGATACGATCCTAAAATTTTCATGAATGCGGCTGAATGCCTGAGTTCTGCCAGAGCCTGCGCCACGGTCTCATCGGCCTGATGACCTTCGATATCCACGAAAAACACATATTCCCACAGCCCTGAACGCGAAGGACGCGACTCGAATTTAGTCATGCTGACATTGTGCTTCGCCAGGGACGTCAGCAGATCGTGAACCGCACCCGGACGGTTCGCGGCGGAGAGCACCAGGGATGTCTTATCCTGTCCGGAAGGGGCGACCTGCTGCTTGCCCAGCACTAAAAAACGCGTCGTATTACGCGGATCATCCTCTACATTCTCGACGCACAGGTTTAAACCGAAGTGCCCTGCCGCCTGACTCCCGGCTATCGCCGCGCTGCCTGCATGTTTCGATGCCAGCCGTGCAGCTTCCGCATTGCTGGACGCCGGAATGCGCAGAGCGTCGGGCAGATTGACATTCAGCCACCCCTGACATTGACCTAAGGACTGGGGATGAGAATAGACAGTATGAATGGTTGCCATCTCGCACTGAGCGGACAGCAAACACTGATGTATCGGCAACATCACTTCGCCGCAGACCTGCAAAGTGCTTTGCAGCAACAAATCCAGCGTGCGACCTACCGCGCCTTCCGTGGAATTTTCCACCGGCACGACACCGTATTGAACCGCCCCGCCCTCGACCGCGCGAAAGACCTCGTCTATCGTCGCGCAAGACAACGCCTGCACCGCACTGCCAAAACGCTTTAACGCTGCGGCCTCGGTAAAGGTGCCTTCGGGCCCCAGATAGGCCACGGCAAGCGGTGCTTCGAGCGCCCGGCACTGAGACATCACTTCGGTGAACAAGGCGGCAATCGCCTCATTGCTCAACGGCCCCGGATTGGCTTCCTGCAAGCGGCGCAGCACCTGAGCCTCACGCTCCGGGCGCAACACCACGCCCCCTTCTTTAAGATGGCCGATCTGCTGCGCCAGGGCGGCGCGCTGATTGACAAGTTTCAACAACTCATCATCCAGGCTATCAATCATCTGGCGACACTGTTTCAGTTTTTCACTCATATTTTTACCGATAAGGGCAGGTTACGCACCATCAACACGCCCGAAATAGCCGATATTTTTTCGATCAGTTCATCAGGCACGGATGAGTCTGTGTCCACCAGCGTGTACGCCATTTCGCCACGCGACTTGTTCATCATGGTGTGAATATTGATCCCCGCAGCGGCCAGTGTACTGGATATCTGCCCCAGCATATTGGGCACATTGGCGTTGGCCACCGCCAGACGATAGGCCGATTCTCTGGGCATAACCAGCGTCGGGAAATTGACCGTATTGGTGATATTGCCGTGTTCAAGATACTCGCGCACCTGATCTGCCACCATCACCGCACAGTTTTCCTCAGCCTCTTCGGTCGAAGCGCCCAGATGCGGCAGCGTGACCACGCGCGCCTGACCTTGCAAATTTTGTGCCGGAAAATCACACACATAAGCGCGCAGGTGTTTTTCATGCAGCCCGACCAGCACCGCATCGCTGTCCACAATCGCATCGCGCGAGAAGTTCAGCAGCACAGCACCCGATTTCATCGTCTTGACGCGAGCCTCGTTGATCAGGCCGCGCGTCGCGGGCAGCAATGGCACATGCAGCGTGACAAAGTCGCTGTGTTTTAACAATTCCTCTATGCTTTGCGCTTTTTTCACCCTGGACGACAAGCTCCACGCGCCCTCTACCGTGATTTCCGGGTCAAAACCATACACGTGCATCCCGAGATTCAACGCCGTTTCCGCCACTTGTCGGCCGATGGCGCCCAGCCCGATGATGCCCAGCGTGCGGTCGCGCAACTCGATACCGGCAAAATGCTTCTTGCCATCCTCGACCTGTTTGTGCATCAACGCATCATCGCCTGCCAAACCCTCGACAAATTTCAGCGCAGGCACAATGTTGCGTGCCGCCAGCAGCATGCCGGCCACGACCAATTCCTTGACCGCATTGGCGTTCGCTCCCGCCGCATTGAACACCGGCACACCGCGCGCACTCATTTTCGCCACAGGCACGTTATTCGTCCCCGCCCCCGCTCGCGCAATCGCTTTCACACTGACCGGAATATCCATGTCGTGCATGACTTGCGAACGCACGAGAATCGCGTCGGGTTCAGCGAGATCGGGAGCAACTTGATAAGTGGCCGCAGGAAAGCGCTTGAGTCCCTGAGCCGAAATCTTGTTCAGGGTGAGGATGCGGTATGGAGTCGACATTTTGTTTAACCGTTATCCCTGGCAAATTCGTTCATGAAATCGACCAAAGCCTGCACGCCTGCCAGCGGCATCGCGTTATAGATCGAGGCGCGCATCCCGCCTACCGAACGGTGCCCCTTCAGCTGCAACAAGCCCCGAGCTTCGGCCTGCTTGACGAAATCGCCATCCTGGCTCGCATCCTTCAGGGTGAACGGTATGTTCATGCGCGAGCGATTATCCGTCGCGACAGGGCAGTTGTAGAATCCGCAGCTCTCGTCGATCGCAGCATACAACAACGCAGCCTTGGCGATATTGGTCTGTTCCATCGCGGCAATCCCGCCGTTTTTCTTCAACAACTGGAACACCAGCCCCGCGATATAGATACCGTAAGTCGGCGGCGTGTTGTACATCGAATCGTTGTCGGCGTGGGTCTTGTAATCGAGCATGGTAGGCGTACCGGCCAGCACTTCACCGATCAAATCCTCGCGCACGATGACGATAGTCAGCCCGGCAGGGCCGATATTCTTCTGCGCACCGGCATAAATCAGACCATATTTTGACACGTCGATCGGACGCGACAGAATATTGGAGGACATGTCCGCCACCAGCGGCACGCCCGCTGTGTCCGGCAGCCAGTCGAATTCAACCCCGCCTATGGTTTCATTGGGCGTGATGTGCAAATAGGCCGCATCCTTGTCGCATTTCCACTCGGAAAAATCAGGCACATAAGAAAAATTTTTGTCCGCGCTGGAGGCCACCACATTCACCGCACCATATTTCTTCGCCTCGGAAATCGCCTTCTTCGACCATTCGCCGGTATTAAGATAATCCGCCGACGTCTTGCCGCGCAGCAGATTCATCGGAATCATGGCGAACTGTTGGCTTGCGCCGCCTTGCAGGAACAGAACCTTGTAATTGGCAGGAATACCCATCAACTCGCGCAAATCGGCCTCAGCCTGTGCCGCAATCCCCATGAACTCACGGCCGCGATGAGACATTTCCATCACCGACATACCGCTGTCATGCCAGTTGAGCATTTCTGCCTGCGCCTGTTGCAACACTTCTTTGGGCAATACTGCCGGACCTGCGCTAAAGTTGTAAATAGTCATGTTAATTTTCTCCCGTTTATTTTATTTTAGGAAATGCAAAACCTGCGTTAGCCGCTATTTTAGCCGCTAACGATTCAAAATCTTTATAACAAAGCGCAACCGCTTCCAGATGCGCCCCAATCGCGCCATCCGCCGACTTCAGGAAAAAAATCGGTTTATTTGCCTCCATCGCCATCGGCATCAGGCTGCGGTAATGCTTTAATAAAGCTAGTTTATATGGATCATCCGAAATGACTGGAATATCAGCCCTGATCGATTCCCCCAACACAGACTCCCGGTAAATCTTAGGCATCTTGTCCAACCAACGCTGGTAAGCTCTTACCGGGCGACTATCGCGCATTCCATGTTGCATCACCACATAACCCGCAGGCTGCATTTCGCCTGACGGCACTGCAATTGTTTCATCCTGAGGTAATTCAGACAGACGTTTCTTCCATCCCGCGCGCCACTCTCTCAATGACGGCCCCAGATTCTTCAATCCTTGCAATGAAAACAAATCTGGCGCCAAAGGAATGACGACCTGTTCAGCAGAAATTAACGCGGAACGGTTTATCGCGCCCAAATTTGGCCCCACATCTATCAGTACAACGGCAGCATCTTCTGCCGCCTGCAAAATAATTCGGTAAAAAGCGGTTGTCACACGGAAGGCATCAGGCTTCCCGTCCAGACACTTGGGCCAGTTTTCTGAAAGCGATTCTTCAAAACGCGACAAACCAAGATCACCTGAAATCAAGCCCAGATTTTCGGTAATTCTTTCCACGTGCGGCATGGAAATATCGCCCACACCACGCAGAATCGGACGTATCGCGCCATACACCGTTTCAAGATGTTCACCGTCTGACCAGAGCTCCTCCAGACGTTCTTCGCGCAAAAACATGGAGGTCAAATTAGCCTGAGGATCAAGATCAACAGCCAATGTTTTAATGCCTTTATCCGCAAACATCCATGCAAGATGGTACACCAACGACGTTTTCCCTACTCCGCCCTTGTTATTAAAGAAGGCTATCGTTTTCATGATGGCCTCGGATAAATTCTGACCAATACGATCTGCTCTTCAAAAACAAATTCAGCCGGCGGGTTGCCATTTTCTTTCAGCAAGGCCTGCGCACGCTGAACGCCATAGCCAAATTTGTTCACGAACCCAAGCGATTTCATAGCCTCGGCGATCACCGGATTACGATAACTATTCCGCGTCGGAAAATTGTCAGCATTGGCCTCACCATACAAACCGCCCGGACTTTGAATTTCGATGTGGTCACTAAACACATAAAAACGAACAGGAGTATTGCTCTCATAATTTCGGTGCATTACCGCATTCATCAACAGTTCGCGCAACGCCCATTCAGGGTAATTCGGCAACAACCGTTCCTCTAATCCGCTGACGCGATGCATGGACGTTTGTATGATTGTCTTGATTCTTAATTCCATCTCGCGTAGCGTCGAACTTAAGTCACCCGATATTTCTGCCTGATCTTCCGGCATGTCGGTCAGGTCAGTACCTGGCAATTTCAGATATTGAATATACGCCCCAAACAAAAAAAACCTTGGATTTTTACCGAATAATAAAATCCCTGCGAAGCTCGGACACGAGCGCTCAAAGTCATACATTCGTAAAGAAGCGAGCTGCTGTTGAATATCACGGTGATTCGCCGTAATCGTTTCTGCATCCACCGCTTCCCGGCGATAGGAGTCAAACTGACCCAATGCCAAATCCTCCAGCGTAGCTCCAACACAAGGACGAACATCAAAAGAACGTGCGAACGAGATACGCCGTTCACTTAGCACACGCTCTTCTTGCTCGTTGGCAACCGCTTTGCGAGGCCCCACCCGTATATAGACTCGCCCCTTGTAACGTACGGGTGGCATGTCAGATGGCAGCACTTCTACCACAGCGACATCCCCACCATTCAAACAAAACTTCTGCACGCTCATTGCGGGTGAGGGTAATACATTCCCGTCAGAACGAATTGCCCCCAACTTCAGTAACAGCGCATCTGTCACTTGCAGTCCGGACAAACTCCCGTCATCCTTCACCCCAATCAGCAAATACCCGCTTTGGCGGTGATTAGGCAAATCATTCGAAAAAGCACAAATCGCCTGCGCAAACTTATCGGTATCGGACGTTGAGATCGTGCGTTCGACACGATCCGACTCCATATCAGACAGCAAAGCCAATAATTGTGCTTCTTCGATTAACATAATTTAGTCAACGTCAGCCGCCTCATCGACAGCCACGTCGAAGCCAGCCTCTTCTTCAGGCTCGGCAATACGGCTCAGCCCCGCCAGTTTCTCGCCCTTCTCCAGATTCATCAGGGTCACGCCTTGCGCCGTGCGTCCCATCTCGCGTATTTCATTCACACGGGTACGGATCAACACACCGTTGGTGCCGATCAGCATGATTTCGTCTTCCGGATTCACCAGGGTTGCGGCAACCACACGACCGTTGCGCTCGGAGGTCTGGATCGCGATCATGCCTTGCGTGCCGCGACCATGACGCGTGTATTCGGCAACCGGACTGCGCTTGCCGAAGCCGTTTTCCGTCGCGGTCAACACGCTTTGCTGCTCATTTTCGGCCACCAGCAAGGAAATAACCTGCTGCTTGTCTCCTAACTTCATGCCGCGCACACCGCGCGAGGCACGCCCCGTTTCACGCACGTCCCCCTCGTCAAAGCGCACCGCTTTGCCCGCATTGGAGAACAGCATCACGTCGTGTTGTCCGTCGGTAATCGCAACGCCTATCAGATAATCGTCCTCGTCGAGATTGATCGCGATAATACCGCGCTTCATCGGACGGGAGAAATCGGTCAAAGAGGTCTTCTTCACCGTTCCGTTTGCCGTGGCGAAGAACACGAACTTGTCTTCGACGAACTCGGTCACCGGCAAAATCGCATTGATCTTTTCGCCGTCTTCCAGCGGCAACAGGTTCACGATCGGCTTGCCGCGCGCAGCAGGACTACCCTGTGGCACGTCGTACACCTTCATCCAGTACACGCGCCCCTTATTGGAGAAGCACAGGATAAAGTTGTGCGTATTGGCGACGAACAGGTTGTCGATGAAGTCATCATCCTTGTTTTTGGTCGCCTGACGACCTCGCCCGCCGCGCTTTTGCGCGCGGTATTCGTCCATCTTCTGCGACTTCATGTAACCGCCATGCGAGAGCGTCACCACCACGTCTTCCGGCGGAATCAAATCTTCCATGCTCATGTCGTGCGTGTGCGTGACAATCTCGCTGCGGCGCTTGTCGCCAAACTGGGTTTTGACCGCTGCCAGCTCGTCGCCTATGATGGCCGTGACACGTTCGGGTTTTGCCAGAATGTCGAGCAGATCGGCGATCTTGTCCATCACTTCTCTGTATTCGCCGATGATCTTGTCCTGCTCCATCCCGGTCAGACGTTGCAGACGCAATTCCAGTATCGCCTGAGCCTGCGCATCGGACAGATGATAGACGCGCACGGCGCCCTCTGTCACCAGACCATACTGGGGGGCCAGACCATCCGGACGCGATGCGTCGCTCACGCGGCTCAACATGTCTTCCACCAAAGACGAGCGCCAGCCGCGCGCCATCAGCTCACGCTTGGCGTCAGACGGGGCGGGGGCCGCCTTGATCAGCGCGATGATCTCGTCCACATTGGACAGGGCAACCGCCAGACCTTCGAGCACATGGCCGCGTTCACGCGCCTTGCGCAGTTCAAACAGCGTGCGGCGTGTCACCACTTCGCGGCGATGGCGCAAGAAGGCATCGATAATCTGCTTCAAATTCAACAATCTGGGCTGACCATCCACGATGGCGACCATATTGATGCCGAAGCTGTCCTGCATCTGCGTGTCTTTGTACAGCTTATTGAGCAGCACGTCGGCATTTTCGCCGCGTTTTAACTCGATCACCGCACGCATCCCGGACTTGTCCGATTCATCGCGGATCTCGGAAATGCCTTCCAGGCGTTTCTCGCGCACCATCTCGCCGATCTTCATCAGCAAATTGGCCTTATTCACCTGATAGGGCAGCTCGTCGATGATGATAGCCTGGCGCTCCCCTTTACCGATATCCTCGAAGTGGCAGCGCGCGCGCATGATCACGCGCCCGCGCCCGGTGCGATAGCCTTCCTTCACGCCCGCCAGCCCGTAGATGAAACCTGCGGTCGGAAAGTCCGGCGCCGGCACATGTTCGATCAGCTCCTCGATGTCCATTTCAGGATTTTTAAGCAGCGCCAGACACGCGTCGATCACCTCGGTCATGTTGTGCGGCGGAATATTGGTCGCCATGCCCACCGCGATACCGGAGGAGCCGTTGACCAGCAAATTCGGGAAGCGCGCAGGGAACACCAACGGTTCGTGTTCGGATCCGTCGTAGTTCGGCCCGAAGTCCACGGTTTCCTTGTCCAGATCAGCCAGCAATTCATGCGCGATCTTCGCCATACGGATTTCCGTATAACGCATCGCCGCCGCGTTATCACCGTCCACCGATCCGAAGTTACCCTGCCCGTCCACCAGCATGTAACGCAGCGAAAACGGCTGCGCCATACGAACGATGGTGTCGTACACGGCGGTATCACCGTGCGGGTGGTACTTACCGATGACGTCACCGACGATACGCGCCGATTTCTTGTAGGCGCGGTTCCAGTCGTTCGACAGCTCGTGCATGGCGAACAGCACCCGGCGATGCACAGGCTTTAAGCCATCGCGCACATCCGGCAGCGCGCGCCCGACAATCACACTCATCGCATAATCCAGATAGGACTTGCGCATTTCTTCTTCGAGACTGACCGGCAGGGTTTCTTTAGCGAATTGTTCCATGTGTATATATGTGATTATCAAAGCTCAAAAAACAGCTCGCAAGTTTACCACAGGCGGATATTCACTAGCCAGCCATTGCCGCAACACGGCGAGGTTCTGCTGCGCCGATGCAGGAATATTTGGTTCTGAGTGCAAGTTTTGCTAGAGTCTGCATCTTGCCACCCAATCACACGCACGCCATGAGCAACGCTGATCCTATCGAAATCGAAAAATTCTCCCAACTGGCTCATAAATGGTGGGATCCGCAAAGCGAATTCAAGCCATTACACGAGATCAACCCGCTGCGCCTTAACTACATAGACCGGCTGGCAAGTCTGGCCGGCAAGACGGTGCTGGATGTCGGTTGCGGCGGCGGCATCCTGTCAGAAAGCATGGCAGGCTTGAACGCCAGCGTCACCGGCATCGACCTGTCCGACAAGGCGCTGCAAGTCGCCAAACTGCACCTGCTGGAGAGCGGCAAACAGGTCAACTACCGCAAGATCGCTGTTGAAGACATGGCGGCCGAATGCGCAGGCCAGTTTGACATCGTCACCTGCCTTGAAATGCTCGAACATGTGCCTGACCCTGACAGCGTGATTCGTGCCTGCGCAAAGCTGGTCAAACCCGGCGGACAGGTTTTCTTCTCCACGCTCAACCGCAACCCTAAGTCCTATCTGTTTGCGGTGATCGGCGCCGAATACGTGCTGAACATGCTGCCGCGCGGCACGCATGATTATGCGAAGTTTTTAAAACCCTCTGAACTTGCGCAATCCTGCCGCAATGCAGATTTGACCGTGACTGACCTGACAGGTCTCGGCTACAACCCGTTTTCCAAGGTCTATTCATTAGGGCGCGACACCAGCGTGAATTACATGGTCGCCTGCCATCGTGAATAAGATGCAGGATTCAGGATACGGGATTCAGGATTCAGGAGTCGGGATGCAGGATTCGGGAAACGGGCAACTGAAAACTGAAAACGGTCTGGTTAAAGCCGTTTTGTTCGATCTGGACGGCACCTTCGCCGACACGGCCCCCGATCTGGCAGCCGCGCTCAATCACGTCAGAGCCTGCCGCGATCTACTCCCGCTGCCGCTTGAAGTGCTGCGCCCGCAGGCCTCGCACGGCTCGGCAGGTCTGCTCAAAGTCGGCATGAACGTCACACCGGACGCGCCCGATTACGATGCCTTGCGCGATATTTTTCTCGATCATTACGCAAACAACATCTGCGTGCATACGCAATTGTTCGCAGGCATGAGCGATCTGGTGGCCGAACTGGAACGGCGCAGTATTCCCTGGGGCATCGTCACCAACAAGCCTGACATCTATACCCGGCCATTGATGCTGGCGCTGGGCATGGCTTCCCGCGCCGCTTGCCTGGTCAGCGGCGACACCTGCGCAAACGCAAAACCGCACGCAGAACCGATGCTCAAAGCCTGCGAGCTCATCAAGGTTGCACCCGAACATTGCCTGTATCTGGGCGATGACATACGCGACATGCAGGCGGCCAACGCCTCCACAATGCGCGGCATCATCGCAGCTTACGGCTACATCAGTTCAGATGCGGTGCTTGAAAACTGGCAGGCGCACGCAATAATTAACCATCCTGTTGAACTTCTCGACTTACTTCCCCTCTGAGTCTGCTACAATCAGCACCGTTATGCAGCAAAAACCGGGGACGACATGGCTTCGACGTGGGTTGCAAAGCAGAGTAGGGCATACCGAGGACCCGCAACCTCGTAAATCAGCTGGAAAAAACTAGTCGCAAACGACGAAAACTACGCTTTAGCCGCTTAGTCGGCTAGACCTCACACCCTGCTGTCTGTGGAGGGGCTCAAAGTCGCAAGACTGAGATGAGTGAGGTACTAACACAGAATCGTGTCGTGCAGGGTTACTTTGTACGAAGCTAAAACTAAGGTGACTAGTCCCGTACCAGCCCGCCAGTTGGCGTGTCCGGGATTAAATCAAATAACATGGCTAAGTATGTAGAACTGCCTGTAGAGTACTTGCGGACGCGGGTTCAATTCCCGCCGTCTCCACCAACAAAATAAAAAGCTCACCCCTTGCGGGTGGGCTTTTTGTTTTATCGTGTCGAAACACGGCGGGAATTGAATCCGCGTCCGGTACGGGCGCGGGGCTATGAGCGTTTGGCAAATAACACCTGCGTGTTATTTGTAGCTCATAGCGGCAATCGCATGCAGGCGATTGTGCGGCCTGCAAGGCCTATTCCCGCCTTCAGCGCAGCTCGCCTTTGCAATTTGATCCACTCACCCCTTGCGGGTGGGCTTTTTGTTTTATCGTGTCGAAACACGGCGGGATTGAATCCGCGTCCGGTACGGGCGCGGGGTCAGGATGACCAATTCCCGCCTTCAGCGCAGCCTGGTTTTACTATTATGAGCCCACCCCCGAAGGTTTAACCATCCGCTTTCAGGCAGATAGTCAGCAAGTGCGAAGTGCGGGTTACAAGACAATGCGGAAATTCAAACGTGAAGTCGAGGCGACCTGCGCGGTTTTTTCCGCGCAGGTCGCCTCGAACGCAGAGTTGGGCGGCTCGATCATTCTACAAAAATTAGAGGGTGTCTTGGATTTTGTGTAAGCGGAATTCATTAATGTTGCGGCATCCGGTCTTCAAAGAGGGCAATCTGCCTTATGTGTAGCGCTTGAAGTTCCGCAATTGCCAACTTCTGCCGCCTGAGCCGCATCCGCTTTGGGCGCGCGTCAGCTCCCGCCCCCCTTCAGTCCGGCCAACCCGCATCTGTCAATATATCCCTGCCGCAATCTACCAGCAAATCCCTGGCTGCGCCATTGATAAAATCCCGGGCAATCTTTTGACCCCCCGCCTCCCGGCGGCCGACATTTGGGCGTAAATGGGATTGAGCCCGTAAATTCAAAATAAATATTTTCCCTATCGGGAAATTATATTTGCGCAATCCGCAGTTTTGGATAATAATTTCCCGAACGGGAAAACCCGGTTTCGCTGAAGGCAAAATCATGACCGGCATACGCACTACAAAACAGCTTGGCCTCACACTGCTTGCGGCTCGCAAACAAATCGGATTAACTCAATCTCAATTGGCGCTGGCAGCAGGTGTCGGTGTCCGCTTCATCGTTGATCTGGAAGCTGGCAAACCCACATTACAACTTAAAAAGGTCCTGCTCGTCATCGCGACACTGGGTGGAGAGATTAATCTGAGCGGTTTACCGACACAGGACGACCGTCATGGCTCATGAACTCGATGTCTGGCTGTTTACCGATCGCATCGGCACTTTGACATTAGTCGAAGGAAGGCTCAACTTTAAGTACACGAGCGAATGGCTACAGCGACCAAACGCAGTTGCGCTGTCATGCTCACTGCCCCTGCAAGCAGAGCCATTCGACGATCATAAAACGCGTCCATTTTTTGCGGGTCTGTTACCAGAAGGGCAAATGCGCCGCCTGATCGCGCAGCAATTCCAGGTGTCCGGTCAAAATGACTTTGCACTGCTGGATCACATCGGTGGCGAATGTGCCGGGGCGGTTACTTTTCTTGACCCGGACCATCCACTACCCCACACAGCCATTGGCGGCGAAATCGAGTGGCTAAGCGATGATGAGCTCATTGCCATTCTGAATGAGTTGCCGCATCGCCCCATGCTGGCAGGCAAAGATGGTCTGCGTCTGTCACTGGCAGGAGCTCAGGACAAGTTGCCTGTCGTTGTTAACGGCGACCGGATTGGCCTGCCCCGCAATGGCACGCCCAGCTCGCACATCTTGAAACCCGCTATTCAGTCTGTCGAGAACAGTGTAAGCAACGAGGGATTCTGCATGGCGCTGGCCGACGCCCTCCAGCTCAAACCGGCTCGTTCGAAAATATACACGATTCGCAATCGCCAGTTTTTGCTGGTCGAACGTTATGACAGAGCTCACGATGCTTCAGGTA
The DNA here is from genome assembly GCA_028707275.1 of Gallionella sp. Classification (GTDB taxonomy): domain Bacteria; phylum Pseudomonadota; class Gammaproteobacteria; order Burkholderiales; family Gallionellaceae; genus Gallionella. Next base: position 267,889 of record JAQTUP010000001.1, read on the forward strand.
ATTTGTACAGGCTGCACCAGGAAGATTTCTGCCAGGCACTCAGTGTTGTGCCGGAAATGAAATACCAGAACGAAGGCGGCCCTGATCTCGCACAATGCTTTGACCTGGTACGACGAGTCACGCGTCCGAGTGCGCCGCACGTGCTGCGTTTACTCGACTACGTGATTTTCAATGCGCTGATCGGCAATCACGACGCACATGCCAAAAATTTTTCCTTGCTGTATACGAGAAAAGGCGCTGTGCTCGCCCCGCTCTACGATGCCCTGTCGACAGCGGTGTATCCAAGCCTCACGCCAAAAATGGCCATGAAACTCGGCAGCAAATACAAATTCAGCGAAGTGGAAACACGTCACTGGGAGCAATTTGCAACTGCTGTCGGTCTTTCCGTGGCACAAGCCCGCAAACGTATTCTGGAGCTGGCCAGGCAATTACCCTTAGCGGCACGAAAACTCCAGAGTTCACCTGATCATGGTTTTTCCAACAACCGGGTAGTCGAGCAAATCGTCAGTCTCATTGAGCAGCGATCTGCACTGACGATACGGCGTTTAACCCTCCCTGCTCCACCCACTGTGCCTTAAACGACGACACGGAGCACGCCTCTGTCTGTCGAGTGTAAAAGGGGGAGTTGGATGGAGCACCTCAAATGAGAGGGAGTAACTGGGAGCAATCAGGCTGCGCCTGCGTGCCCTGTAGCGCTCCGGGGTGAGCGAGCAGCCCGCTGTAGTTGTAACTGATGTTACTGCGTAACATCAGTTAATCTACATCGCGCACGACGCGAACACCATAGTATAAAAAGGACAGCACACCCCAGAACACCTTGATGCGCGTCTGTGCCCGCATGAAATCAGGGTTATACCCCCACGAGCCGCCGCGCATGACCCGGTTAGCGCAATCGTTATCGCCAAACGCCGTGCCATCGTTCGGCGCACCACTGTAATTTTCATGCCAGCAGTCGCTCACCCACTCCCATACATTCCCCTGCATATCGTACAAGCCATAGGGATTGGCCGGAAACTGCCCCACCGGCGCCGTATTCATCCACTGATCGCGACCTGACACCACGCCGGACGGAAACCATCCGGGCATGCCATCTCCATAGTTCGCATATTCGTGACTGGGCTCGTTCCCCCACCAGTAACGGGTGCGGGTGCCCGCTCGCGCCGCGTACTCCCACTCGGCCTCCGTCGGGATACGGTAACGTTTGCCGGTTTGCTCAGTCAACCATCGCACATAGGCCATCGCATCGCTCCAGACGATCTTGGTCGCCGGGCGGCGACCGCGCCCCCATCCATGATCTGAGAGGGTCGGACGTTTGGTGGCACGGGTGAATTTATCGAAATCGTCGAAGGTGATTTCGTATTTGCCGATCGCGAAAGGCTTTTTAAAGGTCACCTCATGTACCGGCAAGCTCGCCTCGGCATAAGCATCTGCCGTGCCTTCCACATCTCCCATCTGATAACTACCGGCCGGCAGTATGACCATTTCAGGCCCCGCCGAGCCGTCTTTGAGCGGGTCGCTGAACGTATCACCCGCCCCCGCCAGCATCCGCGCCTGCTCTATGCGCGCCGCAAGATCAGGCGAACCTGGCACCAACAACAGTGCGGCATCGTATTTGGCAAGCGCGGTTTTTTTATCCGAGGCCGCAAGACTTGCATCCCCCTCCGAGAGCAAAGCTTCATAGCGCCGCTGCTTTTCCAGTTCGAGACGAGCGGCCTCTTGAGCCCGCCTCGCGGCTTCCTCTTCTTCCACCCGCTGCCGGGAGGCTGCCGTATCCACCGGCGCGCGCACCTCCTCCACCCGACCGGAAAAATAAAACTGGGAGGTGAGGCCGCCCTCCTCCCACGGCATTTGTTTGTCACCTGTGGCCTCGATGACTTCATTTCTCACCCGGATGAACAGTTCGGTCACAGGAAGACCCGGCGTTTTCATCGCCGTGGCCAGCGCTTTCGAGTAAGGACTGTTCTCGCCTGAGCCGTCGGCCGCCACGTCACCAGGCCGGGTCGCGTAGGAAATCAGCGTTCCGCGCGGCGCATCGATTCTGGCCAGTCCGCTCGCTGCCGAGCGAAAACTGCGCGTATAGGGATTATCGCGACAGGCGTCCAAAAAGATGAAGTTCAGGCGCGTCCGCGTACCTTCCATCGCTTCGAGAAGTTCACTCGCGCTGACCGCTTCGATGCGCAGCTCAGGCTCTGACCCTATCTGCACCCCTGTGGGAATCAGATAATTTCGCCCCCCGGACTGAACGCCGTGCCCGGCGTAGAACACGAGCCCCACGCCATCCCCGCCCAGTTGCTGCAAACGGGCGGCGAACTCCACAATCGCGCGGCGCATCGTTTTTTGATCCGCGTCTATGCGTTCGATCACCTCGAACCCCAAATCTCGCAGGGTACGCGCCATCAGCCGGGCATCGTTGGGCGGATTCCTCAGCGGCGCCGTCTTGTAGGCGCCATTGCCTATCACCAGCGCGATCCGCTGCTCACTGGCCACATTACTCGTCCGGCTGACCGCAAGGTTGCGATTATCTGCCGCACCAGCCTGATACGAGACAAAAACCAATGCCATCAAGATAATTCTCAATTCTTTCACGTCGACACCCCTGGGTTATTCGTTTTTATGACGTAAGGAAGGTAGAAGTTGCAAAAACACCATTTATTTTATGTAAGACGTAGGGTGGAAAAAGCGTAGCGTTTCCACCAAATGGTGAATACGTCGCTCCTGTCTGCCGACAGGCAGGCACAGGCAGGTGCGTTCCTCTATCCACCCTACAATTGGTATGTTTGTAATTTCTCTTTCCCTAACTGATGTTACTCAGCAACACGCTCAGCGCAAATGTTTGCGCGCAGCTTTCGGATGCTCGGCGGCAAGACAGGCGCGGCGATAAGATTGCAACGTTTTCTGGGCGCGGCCTAACACGCTGGCGCGCGGATATTCGCCATCCCCGTCCGCCACACCGGCTATCATCCCCATGAGCAGCTCCATGCCTGAACTGACGTGTTCGGTCGCATAAATATGGAACAAGCCCTCCTCGACCGCCTTGATGACCCGGCGATCCAGCATCAAATGACGGCGATTTCGAGCGGGGATCAGCACGCCCTGCCTGCCATCGAGACCCGCCGTTTCGCAGATTTTGAAGTAACCCTCTATTTTTTCGTTGATGCCGCCCACCGGCAACACCTCGCCAAACTGATTGACCGCCCCCGTGACGGCGATCCCCTGCCTGATCGGCACATCCGCCAGGGAAGAGAGCACCGCATAGAGCTCGGCACAGGAAGCCGAATCGCCTTCCACGCCGTGATACTCCTGCTCGAACACGATAGAGGCGTTAAGCGCCAGGGGCGCCAGATGCGTAAACAGTGCGGACAGGTAATTATGCAGGATGAATACCCCCTTGTCGTGGATGGGGCCTGACATTTCAACTTCGCGCTCAATGTTGAGCAACCCGTCAACACCGGCGAAGGTGCGCGCCGTAATCCGTACCGGATAGCCGAAACAGTAATCGCCCAGATCAATCACGGTCAGCCCGTTGATCTGCCCCGCACACTCGCCTTGCACATTGATCAGCACTTCTCCATCCCTGACGGATTCTTGCAGACGCTGAGCCGGATAGTCGTGACGCCAGGTGCGGGCGCTCAGCGCCGCATCGACATCTGCGGCCTCCACCAACTGAGCTGCGCGCGCGCGACTAAGGGCGGCGCTCTCCATTACCAGCGCCTCACTGCGGGCAAACAGCGCACTCTGACGTGTCTGATCGTCCGCCTCCCGGTGCGCATCTTCTAACAGGCGCGCGACCGCTGCGGAGCTAAAATGCGGCAGACCCAGATTCCGGCAACTATGTGCGACGAAAATGGCAAAACTGTCGCGCGTCTCATCGTTCGATGAAAAGCTTTCGGCAAAATCCACCTTGGCCCGAAAGCGCCGCGCAAATTCCGGATCCTCCTCCTGCAACTCGTAAAACTGTTCGCGCGAGCCAATCAGAACGATCTTCACTTCGACATCCACCGCCTCAGGTTCCAAAGATACCGCCGCAATCGGCGCAAACGCCGTGCCCGGCTCCTCGATCTGCAATTTACCGCTGCGCAGATAGCGCCGCAATTTTTCCCAGACCAGACCATCGACCAGTAAGTCGCGCAGGTGCAACATCAAAAATCCGCCATGCGCCCTGTGCAGACTGCCCGCACGGATACGCGAGAAGTCCGTGACCAGCACGTCGTTTTCCGACTGATATTCGATGCTGCCGAACAGCGAACGGAACAGCGGATTATCCTCGATGATGACAGGCGCGCCGTGCAGACCGTCATTGTCCACCACCAGATTGACCCGGTAGCGCGACAACACCAGACCCAGCTCCGCCTGCCGGGCATCCTCGTCGGTATCGGAGGCCTCGAACAGCGCCAGATTATCCAGCACATCCTGCACCACATGGTCGAAATACGCGCCAAGTTTGATGGAATCCTTGATCTGCTTTTTTAACTGGCCGCGAATTTCCTGCAAGGCGTGTTCGAGCAAGGGCCTGATCACCTGACGCCGCAACGCGACCAGTGACTCGATCATGACCCGTTCCAGAGGGCGGGTCTTTTCCAGAAAGCGGCTTATTTCCGCGCGCAACTCCTGCTCGGACTGGTCGATCTGGGCACGGCGCTCCTTGGGCAGGGCAAACACCTCATGCTCGGTGAGCGCATGCTCTCCCATCAGGGTAAAGACCAGATGCCCCGACTCCCTGTGCAAAACAAAGTTGCGGGCTTCGGCGAAGGCATCGAGTTCACTGTAAGCGCGGGCTTCCTCAGACTTGTAGGTTTTTTCGATGCGTCCGCTTTCCGCCTTGAATTCCTGCCCGTCCAGGCGCTGAGGGATCTCGGTCTGGATGGATTTAGTCATTTGCGCCATGAACTGGCGCAACAATCGCCCTTGTCCTGCGGGCAGACGCAGCGCGCGGGGACGCTCGGGCGCATCGAAATTGTATAAATAGCACAGATCGGGGGGAGACGGTCTGACGGACGCGGCCTGACTCATCGCCTGCTTTAACAGCGACGAACGACCGCTGCCCACGTCGCCTAACACGAACAGATTGTAATCGGGCTGATCCATGGACAGTCCGAAGCGGGCGGCCATTTGTGCGCGTTCCTGGCCTATCCACGGCAACGGGCGCGAAATCAACTCGGCCGTATCGCCAAACCCGAGCGATTCGGGCTGTATGGTCAGGCAAAGTTCAGAGGGTGTCAGATGAAGGATGGACATTTTTTCGGCATATCAAAATATATTTGCTGATTGTAACGAATATGCCGAAAACAGCTAGCGGCTTGAATTTGTTGTTACACTACACACCCGGCTAATTCTGCCCGTTTTGATCGTTGAGCCCGTATGAATAAAACCCTGTATACATTTTTTATATTCATGACACTGGCCGCGCCCGTTGCCTGGGCCGACTTTGAATCAGACTTGTCCGCTACCGAAAAAACCGACACTCAGCGAATAATGCGCGAGCTTCACGCAAAAGCTGCGGCAGGTGATGCGGACGCCCAGCTGAATATGGGCGGGATGTATTTCAAGGGGGGAGACGTCGAACAGGACTACAAGGAAGCCGCCCGCTGGTTTCGTCTTGCCGCGCACCAGGGGCATCCGCGCGCGCAATTTAATCTGGGAATGATGTACGACACGGGGCAAGGCGTAAAACAGGACCACAAAGAGGCCGCCTGGTGGTATCACCTGGCCGCCGACCAGGGTTTAGCCATCGCACAACTCAATCTCGGTGTAGCTTATGCAACAGGTCAGGGCGTCACGCAAGACGAGAGCGAAGCCGTAAGATGGATACATCTTGCCGCAGAGCAGGGCGAGTCGCAAGCCCAGTTCAATCTGGGCGTGATGTATATCAACGGTCAGGGTGTACCCAAAAATCTGATCGAATCATACCGCTGGGCAAAACTCGCGGCGGATCAGGGACATGTCACCGCACTGTCATTGGTCAACGATTTAACCCGACAAATGACCCGCGAGGAAAGACGCCTCGCCGAAAAAATGGCCATAAAAAGCCAGCCTATACCGGGGAGTCGCACCATAGACAGACAAGTCAAACCGGAAGAACTCACCTCGGCTCTGCCCGTCAGGCCGGAAGAACGCACCCGTCAGGCCAGTCTGAAAAGTACAGCCGAGACACCCAAAGTTGCCGTACAGGACAAGGAGAGCGCTCGCTTCGATCCTCCTGTCATGAAAAAAACGATCCCTGAGGACAGATTGACCGCTCAAAAAGCAGATGATCCGGCGCCCAACTCGGCGCCTGCGAGGGACGAGATATATATTCAACTCGGCGCCTTCAAAACGCGCCATGAGGCTGAAATCTTCATGGCAAAAATGCATAAAAAACTGGGTGAAATCGACAAGGCCTACAGTATTTACATCAGTGACAGCTGGGTACGCGTTCACATCGGCACATATCCCACCCTGATCGAAGCCCGCCGCAGCGCGAATCAATTGAAGGCTCAACTGGGCTTCGAACCGATGATTAAACGGCACTGATCTTACATCAGGCCAAAGCCTGCGCCACTTCCTGCCCTGTCAGCAGATCCTCGGCAACTGCTCACCGGCCAGCCAGTCGACGATACGACGACCGCCCAGCCTCGTGATCATCTGAACGAAACCATGCGCATCTTCCCGCACCTCGCCGATGACGGCTGATTCCCGCCCCAGCGGATGCGCGCGCATCACTTCCAGCAGGCGATCGGCATCCTCCGGCGCGCAGATCGCGACCAGCTTCCCCTCGTTCGCCACATATAACGGATCCAGCCCCAGGAACTCGCAGGCGGCGTCAACCGGCCCGTTCACTCGAATCGAGGATTCCTGCAACATCATGCCTGCGCCGGATTGTTTGGCGATTTCATTGAGGGTCGTCGCCAGGCCGCCGCGCGTCGGGTCGCGCAGCACGCGCAACTTCGCACCGCTGTCCAGCATCGCGGCCACCAGCGTGTGCAAGGCGGCGGTATCCGAGGTGATGGGCGCGTCGAAAGTCATGTTCTCGCGCTGCGACAATACCGCCATGCCGTGATCGCCTATGCTGCCGGACAGCAGGATTTTATCGCCTGCCTGCGCCAGATCCCCCGACAGGGTAATCCCGTCGCGAATGACGCCGACAGCGGTCGTGGTGATAAATACGCCATCCCCCTTGCCCTTTTCTACCACCTTGGTGTCGCCCGTGACGATGAAGACGCCTGCGTCCTTCGCCGCCCGCGCCATGGATTCGACGATGCGCTTTAGCTCTGACAGGCGGAATCCTTCTTCGAGAATGAAAGCCGCAGACAGATACAAGGGAGCCGCCCCCATCATCGCCACATCGTTGATCGTGCCGTGTACCGACAGACAGCCGATATCGCCACCTGCAAAGAACAACGGCGAGACCACATGGCTGTCGGTAGACATCACCAGACGACCGGATGCGGGTGGCAGCAGCGCGCCATCATTACCCTGCGCCAGATAAGGATTGTCGAATGCCTTTGCAAACAACTCATTGATCAGTTGTGCCATCGCGCGCCCGCCTGCGCCATGCGACATCTCGACGCGCCCGCCTTTAAAATCCAGCGGGCGGGAATAGTCAGGCCTGATTGCACTCATTTTGCATCCTCACGAAACCGTCCATAGGAATAATGCGCAGCGCACGCGCCTTCGGATGACACCATGCACGAGCCGACCGGATTCTCCGGCGTACAGACCGTGCCAAAAATTCTGCATTGTTGCGGGCGCTTCTCGCCACGCAGGATGGCCGCGCACTCGCATCCCTTGTGATCCGGCACCGCCACATACTCGATGCCGAACCGCTGTTCCGCATCATATCCGGCAAATTCCTCGCGCAGTTTCAACGCGCTGTGCGGCACTGACCCAAGCCCCCGCCACTCAAAGGCGTCACGCACTTCAAACACCTCGTCCACCAGCGCCTGCGCCTTGAGATTTCCCTCACGCGTCACTGCCCGGGTGAATTCGTTCTCGACTTCCGCGCGCCGGTCGTTGATCTGGCGTATCAACAGCAAGATGGCCTGCATCACGTCCAGCGGCTCGAATCCGGCAATCACCACCGGCTGTCCGTATTCCGTGGCAAAGACTTCATAGGGCTGGCTGCCGATGATAGTCGAGACGTGAGCAGGTCCTATGAAACCATCCAGCGCCACGCCACCTTCGAGGATCGCGTGCATCGCGGCAGGCGTCAGCACATGGTTGCACAGGATGCTGAAGTTTTTCAGCCCCTCCGCTGCCGCCTGTTTGACCGCTACCGCTGTGGGTGGCGTAGTCGTCTCGAAACCGATCGCAAAAAACACCACCTCGCGCTGCGGATTGTCGCGTGCAATCTTTAACACATCCTGCGTCGAGTAGATCATGCGCACATCGGCGCCCTCGGCCTTGGCGCGCATCAGCGTCAGTTTGCCTGATGCGGGAACGCGCATCGTATCGGCATAAGTGCAAAGAATCACGCCCGGCATCCGCGCCAGGCGAATAGCCTGATCGACGCGGCCTGTCGGCAACACGCATACCGGGCAGCCGGGGCCGTGGATCAGCCGGACATTGTCTGGCAACAAATCGCTCAGTCCATAGCGCGAAATCGCATGCGTATGCCCGCCGCAAAACTCCATCAGGCGATAGGTTTTCAGCGGACTTGCCTCGTGCGCAATCCTGGCGGCGATGTGCTTCGCCAGCTCCCCGTCGCGAAATTCATCCACGTATTTCATAAGGACTCATCCGCATTGCTTAGCGCGAACTCGGCAAACAGCGCCAGCGTCAGCGCAGCCTCTTCCTCGTCGAGCTTTTGCAGCGCGTAACCTGCATGCACGATCACATAGTCGCCGACTGCGACGCCGTCCAGCAGCGCCAGCGAAATTTCCTTCTTCACCCCGCCCAGACTGACGATGGCGTTATTGTCAGGCGTGAGTTGTTCGACGCGTGCGGGTATTGCAAGACACATTTCAGATTCCTTTATTCATAAATTGCAGCGCGACCCAGGCCTGACCCAGCGAAATAGAACTATCGCCGGGTTGCTTTGAAGTCAGCACCTGCAAGCCCTGAGCGGCCAGTTCAGCCGACAAACTGCGCAATAAAATTTCGTTGTAAAAACAGCCGCCGCCCAGCGCAACATGGCGAAGCTCGCCTGCGGCGCGTTGCACCCATACGGCCAGCCCGGCGCTTACCGTGGCATGGAACAGCGCGGCGCCACAGGCCGCATCCGTGCAATCGGCCAGCTTTTCCAGCAAGGGCGAAAAATCCAGTACACCGTTTTCATCGATGCGCCAGCCCTCTTCCATCGGCTTGATCTGCCGTTGCGCCAGCTTTTGCAAGGCAATCGCGGCTTCTGCTTCAAAATTCTGAATTTCGCACACGCCCAGAAGCCCCGCTGCGGCATCGAACAAGCGCCCCATGCTGCTCGTCACCGGACAGTTCAGGCGACGTTCCAGCATGGCGGCCACGGTCGCCGCACCCGACTGATTCGGAAAACGCTGCGCGATCTCGTCCCCTCGCCCCAGCTGATGCAACACCGCTGCCGCCATGCGCCACGGTTCCTTCGCGGCACGGTCGCCGCCCGGCATCAACATGTGCGCCAGATGCCCCAGCCGCCAAAACTCCGCCCCGTCAACCAGCAGCAACTCGCCACCCCAGGCCGTGCCATCCGTCCCCAGCCCCACCCCGTCCAGCGCCAGCCCCAGCACGGGTTCGGTATACCCGTGTTCGGCGCAGATGGCGGCGATATGCGCGTGGTGGTGTTGCACGGCGAGCGTCGGCAAGCCCCGCTTTTCTGCAAAAGACAATGCCAGCTGCGTGCTGTAGAAATCCGGGTGCAAGTCGTGTGCGACCATGGCTACAGGCAGCTGTGCGCACATGAGTTCCACCGTATCGACCAGCATCAACCGCGCCTCGATGCTGTCCAGATCGCCTATCAGTTCCGAGACCTGTGCCTGATCGCCTTGCGTGACGCAGATCGTATTTTTCAGCCACGCGCCACCGGCCAATACCGACAGCCCGGAACAAGGTAATAAAATTGGATTTTTCAACCCAGACAACCCATTAACCACATCTCCCCCCACGCAGGGGGAGAGCCTGTGAGTGGATAGAAACTTCATTTTTCACGCGTTTACCCCTATCCTAACCTTCCCCCTGCAAGGGGGAAGGAACAGGGATGTCCATAATGGACAATCCGGATTCAAGCTCAGGTGAAACAGCACACTGTGTTACCGCCTTGCGGCAGCCCGACCGTATCCAGTCCAGCCATTCAGGCATTCCCTCTCCACTGGCAGCCGAGATGCGGATGACTTGCAGGTCAGGATTAACCCTGTGCGCATAGGCAATGGCAAGCTCGACATCGAATGCGAGGTAGGGCAGCAGATCGCACTTGTTGAGCAGCATCAGACTGGCTGCGCGAAACATGTCCGGATATTTGAGCGGCTTGTCTTCGCCTTCGGTCACCGACAGGATCACCACCTTGTGCGCCTCGCCCAGATCGAAGGCCGACGGACACACCAGATTGCCGACATTCTCGATCAGCAACAGGCTGTCGTCCTGCAAAACAAGCTGATCCATCGCCTGCCCTACCATCTTCGCGTCCAGATGACAGCCGCGTCCTGTGTTGATCTGAATCGCGGGCGCGCCTGCGGCACGTATCCGCTCGGCATCATTTTCAGTCTGCTGATCGCCTTCGATCACGGCAAGCGGCAGCGCGCCATCGAGCATTGCGATGGTCTTCACTAGCAAGGTCGTCTTGCCCGAACCGGGACCGGACACCAGATTGAGCGCAAAAATGCCCTTCGCTGCCAGCTGCCTGCGATTTTCACCGGCATAGTCATTGTTCTTGGACAGCAGGTCGCGCTCTACCTGAATGAGGCGCAAATCCATCGGCGCCGCCTGATCCTGCGAAGAGGCCGCAGCATCAGCCCCGGGCACCCGAAAACTGATCGCGCCGCCCCCAGGCGCACGCGCAGGACGCCGCCCGCTGATCAGCACATCACGACCCCCACACCCACAAGTTCCGCACATAAATTTTCCCGGTTGAACTATTCGACGGCTAAATCTTTCACTCGCATCACACCGCCTGCCGTGATTTGCAGGCGCGAACTGCCGCAGGAGGAACACAGTCCGTATATTTCCTGCATGGGCATGCAAAATCCACAGTCCTGACAGCGCCCCTCGCCCGGCGTCTCGATGATCTGCAACAAAGCGCCTTCCGCGATGCTGCCCGCCATCACCGCATCGAAACAAAAACGCATGGCGTCGGGTTCGACGGAGGACAGCTGCCCGATTTCCAGCACCACGCAGCGCACACGCTGAAAATGCTGTGCGCGCGCCGATTCCTCGATGATCTGCCGCACATTCTCGGCCAGCGACAGCTCATGCATATGAACATGAAGCTCGCGCTGCAAAACCTTGTCCCCCTCGCCCGTAAACGTGCGAGGGCGGGGAACGAGATGCGGGCATGATGATTTGCATCTTTGCCATGCCCGTCAGCCGACGAAAAACAGTGCGCCGCCGAACAGCGCTATCGACGCCCCTGCCAGACGAAACCACTGCACACGCCCGGTTTTGGCAAGCAAAGTTGCCATGCCGACACCCGTCAGATGCAGCGCTGCGGTGGAGAGCATAAAGCCCGACATATAGGTAAAACCGGATGCGCTATACGGCATTTCAGCGCCGTGCGCATATCCGTGGAACAGCGCAAAAAACCCGACGAGCGTAAGACTCACGCTCAGCGGCGGACGGATTGCGGCAGCGATCAACACACCCGGCACCAGCATTGAGGCGAGTATGCCGCCCTCGACGAAGGGCAAAGGAATCGCCTTCATGCCCAGCAGCCCACCCAAAGCCATGACGAAGATAAAGGTCAGCGGCGCCAACCACAGCCCGCCCATCTGCCTCGCCCACAAGCCGACAGCGATCATCGCACAGAGGTGGTCGAGTCCTGTAAAAGGATGGAGCATGCCATGCACCCAGCCGACAGCCTCCCCAATACCTGCATGGGCTTGTGCAAGATTCGGCGCAAGAACCAGCAGCGACAGAAGTATTTTGAGCATTAATCGAGCATGTAATGAGATGGTCATGTCAGTCCCGCTGTGATCGTTCAGGTCGAGTAGCTTAACCCATACGGATGCCGATTGCATGACGATCTGCCCCGACTATCAAACCCGGCTGCATGGGCGTAAGATACGCTGCATGAACCGGGATATTTTTCCGCCAGAGGGCACTCTCATGGTCAGTCAAATCAACACGCATGCAGGATACCTGGATACGATACTGGATCGCCGCCAGCACAACGCCCACAATTTGTTGCAGATTTTGATCGAGGCTCAGGAGCACTACGGGTATATCCACCCCGATGCGCTTGACTATCTGAGCGAGCATCTGCAACTGCCACGCGCCAGGATTGAAGGCGTGGCGGGCTTTTATTCCTTCCTCCATCTGAGGCCTGCGGGCGTCTATCGCGTATTGTTCTCCGACAACATCATCGACCGCATGGCGGGCAGCCTGGATCTGATGGCCGGCATGTGCAGCCAGTTGTGGGTGGAGCCTGGCAAGGTATCCGAAGACGGGCAGCTTTGTATCAGCACCACCTCCTGCACCGGCATGTGCGACCAGGGGCCTGCGATGCTGGTGAACAACCTGGCCATCAACCGGCTCGATGCGTCCCGCGTGAATGCTATCTGTGAACTGATCCGCGAGCAGGTGCCCGTCACCGCCTGGCCTGTCAGCTTTTTTTCGATAGAAGATAACATCCGCCGCCGCGACATCCTGCTGGAGAGTCATTTTATCTCAGGATCGGCACTGAACGCCCTGATACAGCGCGGCACGCAACAGACTTTGCAGGAGATCAAGACTTCCAGGCTGCGCGGACGCGGCGGGGCCGGCTTTTCGACCGGCGCAAAATGGGAGCTTTGCCGCGCGGCGACCGGGGATCAGCACTATGTCGTGTGCAATGCAGACGAAGGGGAGCCTGGCACCTTCAAGGATCGCGTCCTGTTAAATAACTTCGCCGACATGGTGTTCGAGGGCATGACGCTCTGCGCGCGCATCGTCGGTGCGGCGAAGGGCTTCCTCTACCTGCGGGGGGAATACCGTTATCTGCTGGATCATTTGCAGGCGGTGTTGCAGCATCGTCGCCAGCTGAACCTGCTGGGAGAGGCCATACTCGGTCTTGATGATTTTAATTTCGACATCGAAATCCATCTGGGCGCGGGCGCCTATATCTGTGGCGAAGAATCCGCCCTGATCGAATCAATGGAGGGCAAACGCGGCACGCCGCGCAATCGCCCGCCCTTCCCCGTCACGAACGGCTATCTCGACCAGCCGACGGTGGTCAACAATGTGGAGACTTTCGCGGCCGCCAGCCTGATCGGCCTGCGAGGGGGAGACTGGTATGCCCAGATCGGCACCGACACTTCCAGCGGCACCAAGATTCTTTCAGTGTCAGGCGATTGTGAGCGCCCCGGGCTGTACGAATATCCCTTCGGTGTGAGCGTCTGTCAGGTGCTCAGTGATTGTGGCGCACAGGATACGCAGGCGGTGCAGATCAGCGGCCCGTCGGGCATGTGCATCGCGCCCGATGAATTTTCAAGACGCATCGCCTTCGACGACATACCGACTGCGGGCGCCTTCATGGTCTTCAACCGGAGCCGCGACATGTTTGAAGTGGCGCGCAACTTCGTACACTTTTTCGCGCATGAGAGTTGCGGGTTTTGCACGCCTTGCCGGGTAGGCACGTCCTTGCTATCCAACATGATGGACAAGCTAAGTCATGGTCACGGCTCACCCTATGACTTTGCCGAAATCGAAAAGCTCAATGTGTTGTTGCAGTCCACCAGTCACTGCGGGCTGGGCCACTCGGCCTGCAACCCGGTGCTCGACACCATTGCGCGATTTCGCCCGGCCTATGAAAAGCGACTGGCGCACAAGGAATTCGTCCCGGCTTTCGATCTCGATCACGCACTGTCCCAAGCACGCCAGATGACCGGGCGCGATGACACGGGCGCCCACCTGGAGAGAAGCGATGTTTAATAATTATCTTTTATCGCATGCCCTTTCCCCAGCTTGCGGGGGAAAGTTGAAAAGGGGGGCGCAGCGATGAGTCAAAATAATACATTTACCCTGGATGGCAAGACTGTCCCGTTTACTGACGGGCAGACCATCATTCAGGCGGCGATGGCCGCAGGCGTATATATCCCGCACCTGTGTTTCAATCCCGAGTTCAAACCGCATGGCTCGTGCAAGCTTTGCACGGTAAAAGCCAACGGTCGCCAGACGTCCTCCTGCACCCAGCACCCGCTGCCTGACATGAGGGTGGAGAGCGATACGCCCGAGATCAACGATGAGCGACGCGCGCTGTTGCAGATGCTGTTCGTCGAGGGGAACCACTTCTGCCCGTCCTGCGAGAAGAGCGGCAACTGCCAGCTGCAGGCCACCGCCTATGAACTCAAGATGATGTCGCCGCACTTCGATCAGTTTTTTCCTGACCGCCCGCTGGACGCCTCGCATCCTGAATACCTGCTCGACTACAACCGCTGCATCCTGTGCTCGCTTTGTGTGCGCGCAAGCATTGATGTCGACGGCAAGAACGTGTTCGCCCTGTCAGGGCGCGGCATCAAGAGCCATCTGATCGTCAATGCAAAATCGGGTCGTCTGGCGGACACCGATTTCTCGGGGGATGACAAGGCGGCGCACGTATGCCCGGTCGGCGTCATCCTGAAAAAACGCGTAGGCTTTGCCACGCCCATAGGACAACGCACCTTCGACGAGCAGCCCATCAGTGCCACGCCCCATCCAACCGTGAAAGGCGCCTGAGATGAATGCAAATAATCCATTAACAGGAACATCCCCTCCCCCTTGCAGGGGGAGGTTGAGGGAGGGGGTATACCGCCTCGCTGTTCTACCCCTATCCCAACCTTCCCCCTGCAAGGGGGAAGGAGCAGGTGTCACTATTGCGGGTAATCCGGGATGAATACAGAAACTAAAAAACTGAGGGTTGCGACCACCTCCCTTGCTGGGTGCTTCGGCTGCCACATGTCGTTTCTGGATATAGACGAGCGTCTGCTGGATTTGCTGCAACGGGTCGAATTCGACCGCTCGCCGCTGACCGACATCAAGCATTGCGGCCCCTGCGACATCGGCATCGTCGAAGGAGGGCTGTGCAATGCCGAGAACGTGCATGTGTTGCGCGAATTCCGTGCAAACTGCAAGATACTGATCGCCATCGGCGCATGCGCCATCAACGGCGGCTTGCCCGCCCAGCGCAACCACTTAGCCCTGGCCACCATTCTGGAAGAGGTCTATCACGCGCAACACGGTCTGGTCGCAGGCTTCATCCCGAACGATCCCGAGCTGCCGCTGCCGCTGGACAAGGTACACCCGATACATGAGGTGGTGAAAGTCGATTATTTCATTCCCGGTTGCCCGCCCTCTGCGGATGCGATCTGGAAAGTGCTCACCGACCTGCTCTCAGGCCGAGAGCCTGAACTGGGCCACGGCCTGATCCATTACGATTAACTGACGTCGTGCAGCCACATCGGTCAATCCTCAACCCTGATT
Organism: Gallionella sp.; assembly: GCA_028707275.1. GTDB lineage: Bacteria > Pseudomonadota > Gammaproteobacteria > Burkholderiales > Gallionellaceae > Gallionella. Next base: position 283,423 of record JAQTUP010000001.1, read on the forward strand.
TTTTGAGCTTGTGCGTAACATCAGTCATGACTTTGAGCGATACGATCACGAGCTGGCAATATAAAACCACTGCCCGGTAATCACCCTGCTCAACTCCGTCGATTATCTGAACATGCGAACGATAAAATGCGCAGACTCAGTATTCCACAGCAAGAAGACAGTTATTCGAAAATGAGCGGGCCTGACAATTGCCACCGGTCGGGGTAACAATCGCAACAAACCTGATTATTTTGGCTGGCAGGAAGATGCCATCAGCGCTAGGGTCTGACAGGCGGCTGAAAAATACTAATTTATTTTCCCGTACCCGCCATACATGGAATTCCATACTCAAACAAATCTCCTTACGTGCGATAACACACGGAGCTTGTCAGACAAAATCGCTACGCTGACAGCCTGCCAGATGTCATATAGCCAACAAAAAAATCGACAGTTTCTCGGCGCTGCACTTTGATTTCAAATAGCACTTCGTACGTAATCCAAAATCCAGGGATTTTTGAGGATTCAGGGAATGGCATGAACAGGAAGCATGTACAGCCAGATGCGGATCAACTGCGCAGAGCCGCCGAGGCTAAGCTGGCAGGCGAACAACTGCCCGACATGCCGGATCGTTCTGCAAAAACATTGCTGCATGAATTGCATGTGCATCAGATTGAGCTTGAGATGCAGAATGAAACCTTGCGCCGTGCGCATATCGAGATGGAAGCATCTCGCGATCGCTATGTGGATCTGTATGATTTTTCTCCAGTCAGTTATCTGACACTCAGCAGCGCAGGCACGATTACCGAGGCAAATCTCACCGCTGCAGATTTGTTCGCTGCCGAGCGCCGTAAATTGATCAAGCGTCGTTTTGCAAACTTTGTCGTGCCGGAAGATGTCGACCACTGGCATCAGTATTTTCTGCGTGTCCAGCAATCTGACAAGCCGCAAAATTGCGAACTGTCACTCAGGCGCGCTGACGGTTTCCGTTTTGATGTCCACCTGAATGCACAGCGCATGGAAAATGGCAGGGGCGGATACACCGTGCGCGTTGCGCTGACCGACATCACCGAAGCCAGGCAGATAGAGGCCGACTTGCGCAGGCTGCACGAAATGGAAGCGCAGGCAGTTGCTCGCGAGAAAGAGGAATACGCTTATCAGGAGTGGGTCAATGCAATGAATGCGGTGAACGATCCGATCTTCCTGCACGACAGAGAATTCCGTGTCCTGCGTTGCAATAAGGCTTACCAGCAATGTGCGGCCCTGCCCTTAAAACAAATCATCGGTCAGCGCTACTACGAAATCTTCCCGATAACGCATGCACCGGCATGCGACTGCCTGCAGACACTTGAAAATGCAGAAGCAGAAAATAAAGAAGAAATGATCGGTGACACAAGTTTCCGCTCGCGCGCCTTTGCTATCCATGATGCGCAGGGTATTTATCTCTACTCAGTACATATCATGGAAGATATTACCGAGCGCAAAAAAGCAATGTCAAAACAGAATATTGCAGCTATCGTCTTCGAGGCGCAGGAGGGAATGTTAGTGACCGATGCCAACGGAATGATTCTTACCGTGAACCGCTCATTCACCAAAATCACGGGTTATCTGGCTGAAGAGGTGATAGGCAAAAATCCGCGCATTCTGAGCTCAGGACGACATGACAAAAATTTTTATGACGCGATGTGGGCGAGCCTCAATCATCTGGGTTACTGGGAAGGTGAAATCTGGAACAAGCGTAAAAATGGTGAAGCCTATCCGGAGCATCTTTGCATCACAGCCGTAAAAGATAAAGAAGGCGTGATCAAGAATTACGTTGCGACGCTAACCGATATCATCATGAATCGGGATGCAGCGGAAGAAATTCAGCATCTGGCGTTCTATGACACGCTGACACGTTTGCCCAATCGGCGACTCCTGCTGGAAAGACTCAAACTAGCACAAGTTTCCAGTACACGAACCGGACATTACGGCGCAATACTATTTCTGGATCTGGATAATTTCAAGGCGCTTAACGATACACTGGGGCATGACATCGGTGATCTGTTGCTGCAAGCCGTTGCACAACGGCTTGAATCCTGTGTCCGTGAAGGAGATACCGTGTCGCGCCTGGGCGGCGACGAATTTGTCGTTATAATTAATGAATTAAGTGATCAAGATTTGGAAGCCGCCGCGCAGTCAAAAGCCGTCGGGGAAAAAATTCTCAATGAACTCAATCTGCCGTATCAGCTTGCCTCATACGAGCATCGCAGCACGCCCAGCATAGGGGTTAACCTTTTTGTCGGTCACACAATCAGTATTGAAGAATTGCTCAAGCAGTCCGATATCGCCATGTATCAGGCCAAGAAAAACGGTCGAAATACCTTGCAGTTCTTTGATCCTGCAATGCAGGAAAGTATCATCAGACGGGCCCGGATGGAGACTCAGTTGCAGACAGCACTTGAAAAGCGGCAGTTTCAGTTGTACTACCAGGTTCAGGTGGATAGTGACGGTCGGGCTTTAGGCGCGGAAGTCTTGATACGCTGGAATCATCCGGAGCGGGGGGTAATCCACCCTGTACAGTTTATCCCGCTGGCAGAAGAAACCGGCCAGATACTACCGATCGGGCACTGGGTGCTGGATACAGCCTGTGCGCAGCTTGCCCTGTGGCAGCAAAACGATCTCACCCGCCATCTGACCCTGTCGGTCAACGTGAGCGCCAGACAATTCCATCAAGATAACTTTGTCGGTCAAGTTCGCCAGGTGTTGCTGCAACATGCAATTAATCCGGCGAAATTAAAGCTGGAGCCGACCGAAAGTATTCTGCTCGAAAATATAGAAGAAGCTGTAGAAACCATGAACGCACTGAAAAAGCTCGGCGTTCAATTTGCGCTGGACGATTTCGGGACGGGATTTTCGTCGCTGCAATACCTGAAGCGTCTGCCTTTAAATCAGCTCAAGATAGATCAGTCCTTTGTCAGAGATCTCGTTTCAGGGGAAAATGATCAGGCGATTGTGCGAACCATCATCGCCATGGCACATGGTTTGAATCTGGATGTGATTGCTGAAGGCGTTGAAACGAAAGAACAACTGCAAATTCTCCAGGAAAATGGCTGCCAGCACTTTCAGGGCTATCTGTTTGGCAACCCTGTACCGATTGAGCAATTTGAGCTGCCGCCGCAGCATGAATAATTTAATGCAGATATTATTGTTTTTCCGTGATCTATTGAAAGCCGCCATTTCGCTCAACCGAAATGACCAGTGTTATACAGCTACCTTTTCCCGGAGCGGTCTCTATGATTGATTCGCCGCCCAACGCCAGCATTCTTTCATACATGCCAGATAAACCGAAACAGTTCTTTTTTTGTCGTGCCGCATCCAGATCAAAGCCGATGCCATTATCCTGCACGCTCAGGTGCAATACATCATGACTGACGACCAGGTTGATTTGCACCAGTTTAGCATTGGCATGCTTCGCTGCATTGGTCAGCAACTCCTGGGTAATGCGAAAAATAGTCGTCAGTTGTATCTCGCTAAGATCAATGCTATCGACATTCTGACTCAGTACACAAGGAATCCGGAACATATGGGTGAAATCATGCTTGAGCCATTCCAGTGCGAATACCAGTCCGATATCCAGTACGGTCGGGCGTAAATTAGACACTATGCTATGCATGCTGGCGATGGCCCGGCTCAGGATGCCCTGCATTTGTGCCGCCCTTGTCACAAGTTCCGGTATTTGCTGACTATGCTCCATTTTGAGCAGACCAATGTCCATGCGAAGCGCCGCCAGCAATTGTCCGAATTCGTCATGCAACTCGTAGGCGATACGCTTTCTTTCATTGACGAGCGCCAACTCTGAACTCGCAGTTAAGGAGCGCAGCCGATCCAGGGCGCCCGCCAACCTGGCAGCCTCCTGCTCCTGACGAATTGCATGTCCGGCTAGTTCGAGGTGCATGGCACGGCGTTCGGTGATGTCCGTATGGGTAATGACGGCACCATACTGCGCCATGCTCCCAAGAGGCGTTACGCTCATTTCGAACCAGCGTTGTTGCCCGGGTGCATCGCAGGGATATTCAAGTATAAAGCGGGGTATGCGATTATCTAACACCGCCAGAATGCCATCGTGTGCCTCGGGTGCGGGCTTTTTGCAGACAGCCAGATAGTTTTTGCCGATATCTGATGCAGCACCGCCATTCTGGACAGAAAAATACTGCCAAGGTTCGTTGACCGCGATGATCTGTCCATTGGGTTCTATCACCGCAATGTTGGCGGCAACTGAATTCAATATGGATTGCAGGAAATCTTCACGCTCACCGCGAGCTTTGATCTGATGGCTTACTGGCGTAACAGGGTTGGTCGCGGAAGCACGTATTGACGTTGACCGGACTGTCGCTAGAATCCCAGTCAGTAATTTTGCCCGCAGGCGGATATTGGGCATTGAGATCGAAGCGCTTTGGGCTGGTAATCATTATACTGAACTACGCTGATTTAATTCGCAAATCGCATATTTCACACAGGCGGATTAAACTCTGAAGCATAAAGATAAAGGTCAGAACACGGCTACCTGGATAATATTGCTTACCTGATGTTACGCACAAGCTTCAAAAAAACAGGGTTGATGAGTTGTTTTGAGACGTTACCTTTACAATCCACCGTAAAGCCCTGTACGCCACCGAAGACTGCCTGTATACAGGCAGAAAGGCGAACAACGGGGCTTGGGGGCGAGGACTATTTGAGCAGCCGCGTAGCGGATCGTGCGAGCACCGCACCCGTTGTTTGCTGACTGTCGAGGGCACTCCATCTGCCTGCCCTGTCTGCCGACAGGCAGGCGGGGTCGCCGCATCGACAGTGACTTTCTTCTGGCGACTCAAAAGAAAGTCACCAGCAGCCGACCTGCCTGTCGGCAGACAGGGCTGTCACCGGCGAAGTTACTTTGAATACACAACTGATGTTACTGAGTAACATCAAATCAGTCATACTTTTTGGGATATGCGCAGCAAGCGGTCGACGGGCTGGCAGGGGCGGCAACAGTATCAGCTGCTCAGCAAAATGTCCTCGAGGCGTTCGCGTGCTTTAGGGGTGGTCATGACCATCAGCACATCTTTGGCGCGCAACAGATAACTGGCAGGAGGATTGAACATCCACTCTTTTTCACTCATGACAGCCAGTACCAGGCAGTCCTGGTTCCCGTGATACAGGACGCTCAATGTTGTGTCCTCCATGCTGTCAGGAATGACGATTTCCTCCATGCGCAAATTGGTGGAAGATTTGAACATTTCATCGAGGAAGTTCATCACATTAGGGCGCAGCATCGCAGATACGATGCGCTGACCGCCGCTAAAATCAGGGGAGACGATCTCATCAGCGCCCGCGCGCCTCGTCTTTTCGGCATTTTTCATGTCATGGCAGCGCGCCACCACTCTGAGATTCTGATTGAGCTGTTTGGCACTCAGGCTGATGACCAGATTTGCGCTGTCATCGTGCGCCACGGCAAACACGCCTTTCGCCCGCATGACCCCGGCCAGGAGCAACACATCGTTATCCGTGGCATCTCCTTGCAAATAGAGTTGTTCCGGATGCAGATCAACGTAGCGCAGGATATTCTTCATATCGTTTTCGATGATGACGGACGCACGCCCGGTCATCTCAAGGTCGTGCGCCACATTGCTGCCCACCAGCCCCACGCCGCACACGATGTAGTGATCTTTCAGCCTGTCAATTTTCTTTTGCATCTTCTTTATCCGCCACGAAAGATTAAGATCGCTCTCCAGTATGAACGCTGTCACCGTGGACAGAACATATCCCAGCACACCGATACCCAATATGCCAATAAATACCGTGAACATCCGCCCGTATTCATAGTGCGTGACATCGACTATTTCGCCATAACCAATGGTGGTGATGGTGATGAACGTCATGTAAAAACAATCTTCCCAGGAGTATCCAGGACCGCCCAGAAAGTGAAATCCTGTCGTACCGATGATGAAAATTACCACCAGCGCCAGCAGCGACCACAATAGATGCAGAATAACCCGCGTCTGCTGATATTTAGCCATATTATTCGTCCGGCGTCTGAGCGTCCGGGAACAACACGTCCTTAAAACCGAATTTACGCATGTCAGCGATACGCATCGGATAGAGAATGCCTTCCAGATGATCGCATTCATGCTGCACGACGCGGGCATGAAAGCCTGAGACCGTACGGTCGATCATTCGGCCATGCTCGTCGAGACCCTGATAACGTATGCAACGGTAGCGTGGAACCTGTCCGCGCAATCCGGGCACACTCAAACAGCCTTCCCAGTCCTCTTCCATCTTGTCATCAAGCGGTGTAATGACAGGGTTGATGAGCACCGTTTCGGGCACGGCCTCCGGAGAACGCGACCCTGGCGTGTCATCGGCGGGAACGCTGAAAATCACCACCCGCAGGCACACGCCGATTTGCGGTGCGGCAATCCCCACGCCGCTCAATACATTCATGGTGTCGCGCATATCCTCCAGCAAATTGCGCAGTTCAATACTGCCAAAGTCGCTGACCTGTCCGGCGCATTGCAACAGGCGCGCATCCCCCATGCGCAAAACGGGTCTAACGGCCATTATCTTCAGCGCAGACACGAGCCAGAATGGCGCGCACCCTCTCCATCGCATTCTTCGCGGTTGAATTAACATTTTCCATATTGATCTCCAATCTGCTTTCACCGCGTCCTGCGGCATAATTTACCACCACGGCAATGGTGGCATAGTTCATATCCAGCTCGCGGGCCAACGCGGTTTCCGGCATACCCGTCATGCCCACCATATCCGCCCCGTCCCGCTCGTAACGGTTAATCTCGGCGCTGCTGTCAAGACGCGGCCCCTGGACTGCCGCATAAACCCCGCCATCTAGACAGGGCTGCTGCACCTGTTCTGCGCTGCGCAACAGGCAACTGCGCAAAGAGGAAGAATACGGCAGGGTAAAATCGATATTCCTGTAGTTCGTATTACGGGTGCTGAAAAAGGTGTCATCGCGCCCATGCGTGTAGTCGATGATCTGATCGGGAACGACCAGCGTACCCGGTCGTAAATCCGCGCGTATGCCGCCGACCGTCGCGACCGAGACGACATCACTCACCCCCTGCTCGTGCAAGGCCCACAGGTTGGCACGATAGTTCACAAGATGCGGCGGAATGGTATAACCGAAGCCGTGGCGCGCCAGAAAAATCACCTCGTTACCGTTGAGCATACCGAACAAGAAAGCGCCGGAAGGCTCGCCATAAGGGGTGCGCATGACCTGCCGGTGGGTAATTTGCAGATTCGCCAGCTGCGTGAGCCCCCGACCGCCTATGATTGCCAACATATATATCCTTTCAGGATTCAGGACTCAGGATTCGGGATTCGGGATTCTCCCCCTGCTCCGGGAACACATGAATATCCTCTGGTATCGCTGCTTCCTGAATCCCGCATCCTGCATCCTGGGTTTTTACCGCATAAATCGCAGGCAGATTGCGCCATGCACCTTCGATATCCATGCCATAACCAAAGACAAAACGATCCGGCAAATGCAATCCCACGAAGTTCGCCTGAACAGGTTTTACTCTGCCATGCAGCTTGTCGGCGAAAACCGCACTATAGCAACGCTGCGCGCCTAACGACATGACCTGCTGCTGCACGGCGGCCAGCGTGTGCCCTTCGTCCAGAATATCATCCACAAGCAACACCACCCGATTTTTCACCGATTCGTCAGGCGACACCTTCCAGCGCATCGCCCCGCCCTGCCGTGCGTCACCGTAGCGGGAAACATGCACGTAATCAAAATCGAGCGGAAAATCGAGCAACGGCAACAGTTGTCCGGAAAACACCACCGCTCCGCCCATCACGGCCAGTACCAGAGGATATGTATCGCTCAACGAGTCATTGATTTCACGAGCGACCTTGTGCAGCGCCGCTTGCACCTGCTCCGGCGGAACCAACAACTCGGCCTGTTGCAAAATTTCACGCGCGTGCCGGAGGTTCATCAGTCCGCTCATAATTTCAAATGCTGCAAATAGGCGGCGAACTCGTCGCGCACCTCCGGGTGTTCGAGCGCCAGCGCGACCGTCGCCTTCAAATAACCTAGCTTGGAGCCGCAATCGTAGCGCACCCCGCTGTAACGGTAAGCCAGTATCCGCTCTTCCGCGATCAGCGCCGAAATGGCGTCCGTCAGCTGTATTTCACCGCCGACACCTGCCTGTACGTCGCGTAAATGGTGAAAGATACGCGACGTCAGCACATAGCGCCCCACCACAGCCAGGGTAGAAGGCGCCTCTTCAGGCTCCGGTTTTTCGACGATGCCATTCACCTGTTCGAGCTCGGCATTCACCCTCACACTGCTGACGATACCGTACTGGCGGGTCAATTCGCGCGGCACTTCCTGCACGCCCAGCACTGAACTATGGTGGCGCTCGTACACGTCAACCATCTGTTGCGTCACCGACGCACCATCTGAGACCATCAGGTCGTCCGCCAGGATGACCACGAACGGCTCGTGATTGATGACAGGTTCTGCGCAAAGCACCGCATGCCCCAACCCCAGCGGCTCGGACTGGCGGATAAAAATACAGTTGATGCCTTCCGGAATGACTTCCCGGGTAATGCGCAACAATTCCAGCTTGCCGCGCTTTTCCAGCTCGGCCTCCAGCTCGTAAGCCTTGTCGAAATGATCCTCAATGGCACGTTTGTTCCGGCCGGTCACGAAGATCATATCCGTGATGCCCGCTTCTATCGCCTCTTCCACCGCATACTGAATCAGCGGCTTGTCCACGATGGCCATCATCTCCTTGGGGCTGGCCTTGGTGGCCGGCAAGAAGCGACTTCCCATACCCGCTACCGGAAACACCGCCTTGCGTATCACACCTGTGTTTCTCTTCATGCGCCCTCCCCGATTAAAGAACATAGTTCATCTTCGGTCAGCACAGCGACCTTTAATTCAAGCGCGCGATCAAGCTTGCTGCCACTCTCAGCGCCAGCCACAACATAGTCTGTTTTTTTGGAGACGCTGCCGCTGACCCTGGCGCCCAGGGCTTCGAGGGCGGCTTGCGCCTGCTGGCGCGACAAAGTTGAAAGCGTGCCTGTCAGAACGAAGGTCTTGCCACTCAAGGGCAAGCTCCTCTGAGGCTGAGGTTCGCCCTCGTCCCAGTGCACGCCCGCCTCGCGCAATTGTTGTATGACGGCCAGATTATGCGCTTCCGCAAAGAAATCGATCATGCTTTCCGCCACGACAGGGCCGACATCTCGCACCTGCTGCAAACGGTCAAGATCAGCGGATATCAGTTTATCGAGCGCGCCGAAGTGCTGAGCCAGATCTTTGGCCGTCGCCTCGCCAACATTGCGAATTCCCAGCGCGAAGATGAATCGCGCCAATGAGGTGTCGCGACTTTTGCCGATGGCCTCCAGCAGGTTGAGTGCAGATTTCTCCCCCATGCGTTCGAGACTCACCAGCGCGGTCATGCCCAGCCGGTACAGATCGGCAGGTGTGGCAACCAGATTTGCATCCACCAGCTGGTCGACCAGCTTATCGCCCAAGCCGTCGATATTCATGGCTCGCCTGCCTGCGAAATGCAGCAGCGCCTGCTTGCGCTGCGCAGGACAGAATAAGCCACCCGTACAGCGCCATGCTGCCTCGTCTGCCGCCCGACTGATATGCGAGCCGCACACCGGACACTTTCCATCGAGCCGCCGGAACAAGTCAAACGGCTCACTTCGCACGCGTTCGCCCTCAGAAGGGTCCAGAACCACCCGCGCGACCTCGGGAATGACATCCCCCGCACGGCGCACCACAACCTTATCGCCGATGCGCACATCCTTGCGGCGAATTTCATCCTCGTTGTGCAGCGTCGCGTTGGTCACGGTCACGCCGCCCACGAACACCGGCGTCAGACGCGCGACCGGCGTCAGCGAGCCGGTGCGCCCGACTTGTATGTCGATGTCGGTCAAAGTGGTCATTGCTTCTTCGGCAGGAAACTTGTGCGCGATGGCGAAGCGCGGCGCGCGCGAGACGAAACCTAATTGTTGCTGCAGCGCAAGATCATTCACCTTGTACACCACGCCGTCAATGGCAAAGGGCAATGTTGCGCGCAATTCGCCCACTTCGCGGTAAAAATCGAGCAGGCCGTCCACGCCTGACACCTTGCGATGAAGTCGGGCGACAGGCACGCCCCATTGCGCCACCATCGACATTTGCTGATCGTGACAGCCGGGCAGCGACAGCCCCTCGCAAAGGCCGATACCGTAGGCAAAAAAACTGAGATGGCGCGCCGCTGTGACGCGCGAATCAAGCTGGCGCAAGGAGCCGGCCGCCGCATTGCGCGGATTGACGAACGCTTTCTCGCCAGAAGCTAGTTGCTGGGCATTGAGTTTTTCAAAGTCACGCGTGAACATCAACACTTCGCCGCGCACCTCAAGATCGGCATCTGCCGCATCGGGCAGGCGCAATGGAATGGATCTCACCGTGCGCAAATTCTCTGTCACGTCTTCACCCGTATTGCCGTCCCCCCGCGTAGCCCCCTGCACGAGCAAGCCCTGGCGATAACTCAGATTGACAGCCAGCCCGTCGAACTTGAGCTCCACGGCATACTCGACGGCAGCAACGCCTGACGCTTCTCGTATACGCGCGTCAAACGCGCGCACTTCATCCTCTGTAAACGCATTATTGAGCGATAACATCGGTGTGCGGTGCTGCACCTGAGCGAAGGATTTCAACGGTTCCCCGCCCACCCGCAGGGTCGGAGAGTCGGGCGAGACCAGCTCCGGATGTGCGGCTTCTATAGCCTGCAATTCGCGGAACAGCCTGTCGTATTCCGCATCGGGAACGATGGGGGCATCCAGCACATAGTAGGCGTGAGCATGCCGCTCGATTTCAGCGCGCAGTTGCGCAATACGCGCCGCATCATCCATCATGAAAATAATCGCAGTGCCTGAGCGCTGCCGGGTACAAGATTATTTTCAAGCATTTTTTCTTCAATCCCGGCTATCTGTTGACGGATACGCATGATGCCCGCCTCCGTGAGTTTCACCGAGTTGTCGTCCACCAGATTGACCTGCAATTCACGGGCCAGGGCATGCGCCATTTTCACCAGGAGATCGAAACAGTCCAGCGGGTTTTCCACCCTGGGCACGTCCAGCATCAGCGTGATTCCGGGCGTGGAAAAATGTTCCAGTGCATGATACTGAAAAGGCTTGGCATCCTGATTGATCAGCGTCACCAGACTTTGACCCTGCTCGCCGGATAAACGAAATACGCCATCCGAATCGAGCTGCATGCCATGCAGAGCCGCCGCCTCGGCAATTTTTCTGCCGTTTAACTGCCGGTTACCCGAGGGGAGCAGATTGACGCCTACCATCTGGTCTACCGAAGCGCAAAGTGCGTCCAGCGACTGCGCCCCACCGAAGGTTGCCTGAATATCCGGAACCGTTATATCAGCGTTGATCGCCTGTGCGATCCTTGCGACCAGATCACGAAAGTCAGCCAGCCTGTTCAGGCTGATCACGCCGCTTCTGTCTACCAGTTGCAGCGCGACGCGAAATCCAGAATAGGTCGACAGACTTTCGGCCACCACCCTCTCCCATTGCCCCGTACTCAGGATCAGGCCGCACACCTGCACAGGCTTGCGAAAATCAAATTTTCGCTGCCAAAGCTCGCCCAGCACGGCAGCGGTGGCAGGCTCAACCAGATTCAGTGCGATAATAAAATCGCTGCGCGCATCCAGCAAGACGCAAGGTTCACTCTGCGAGGTACAAACAGGCAGGACGGGCGTCAACCCGGCCGATTCTGCCAATCCCCCCCCGGCTTCAGGCAATTCATATGCCGCAACCTGGCCGTCGATGTCCGGCGGTGAGGTTTTGGCCTGAGATTCATTGACCTGGTACAAGGCATCCTTGTGGCTTTGCCTGAAAGCGGAACCAAATTTCCGGCTGTACTGATACTGCCGCCACCAGCCAAAGGCATATACCGCAACCACGACGCCAAAACCGATCACCAACAACGCAGCCTGTAATTCGCTCATATTAAAATTACCCGTCGTGCAAAAAATTCATGCGCCGATTATCTCAAGCGCAGTGGCAAAAAGCTATGCCAACGGCAATTCAGGAGAACTGACACCGATGGTCGAGACCTCCTGCAAGGCCCTGAGAAATTGGGCCTGTTCATGTAACTGTGCCATCGGAACAGGATTCGACTGCCCCCGCATATGAACCAGTCGCGCGCGACTCATCACGGACATTTCCCAGTGCAGGCCGCTTAACAACTCGTCGGCCAGCTCCGGCTTGTTGCACACCAAAACCATGTCGCAACCCGCATTCAGGGCGGCTGACGCCCTTTGCACGATGCCGCCCGCAACCGTCGCCCCTTCCATGCTCAGATCATCGCTGAAGATACAACCTTCAAACCCCAACTGACCGCGCAACACCTCCTTCAGCCAGACGGGCGAAAAGCCTGCCGGGCGGCTATCCACCGCAGGGTAAATGACATGGGCTGGCATCACCGCCGTCAAACCGAAGTTGATCATCTGCCGGAACGGGATCAAATCAGAGAATTCGATATCGACAAAGCGCCGCTCGTCTACGGGAACAGCCAGATGAGAATCCGCCGCAACGTAACCGTGACCAGGAAAATGCTTGCCGACAGTATGCATCCCCCCTTGTTTCATGCCCTGCAACAGGCTGTGAGCCAGTTCCGCGATCGCCTGAGGATCGCTGTGAAAAGCTCTGTCACCGATGACCCCGCTCTGGCCATAATCCACATCCAGCACCGGCGTGAAGCTAAAGTCGATGCCGCAACCGCGCAATTCCAAAGCCAGCACAAAACCTGTCTGGTGCGCCAGATGACGCGCGCGTTGTGGCTGAGCATCCCAGATCCGACCCAGCTCGCGCATCGGCGGAATACGGGTAAATCCCTCGCGAAAACGCTGCACCCGTCCGCCTTCATGATCCACGGAGATCAGCAGCGGAGACGGGCGCAACGCGTGAATCGCGGCGGTCAGCCTGGCTAACTGACTGACCGATTCATAATTGCGTTTGAATAAAATCACTCCGCCTACCAGCGGGTGCATCAGCCGCGCTTCATCCTCAGAGGTCAGCTCAGTACCCGACACATCCAGCATTACCGGCCCTAACCCCATAAACACTCCAATAATTAGTTTGTTTCCAGCACCACAAACGCGACGATCATTTCGCGTTCGTCGCTGATGGACAGGTGATGCCCGCTGATACCCAGCTGCGCCAGATAGGTGCGCAGCACCGTATCGAACATCAAAACAGGCTTACCCAGCCCGTCATGAGAGATGCTGATGCGGCTCAAACTGACCGGGTGACGCAAGCCGCTGCCCACCGCCTTGGCAAAGGCTTCCTTGGCCGCGAAACGCTTTGCCAGAAAGCGCGCAGGATGAGCATGCTCGTTAAATTCCGGCAACTCGACAGTGCTTAACATACGTTCGGCCAGACGAAGGCCATATTTCATCCACATCGACTCAATACGCGAATATTCAACGATGTCAGTGCCTATACCAAAAATCATCCCTTAGTCCCGTGAGAGCGGAAATCCTGGCGTCAGCAGGTTCTTCATCTTCCGCACCGCAGCGTCCAAGCCGATGAACACCGATTCGGCGATGATCGCATGACCGATGTTCAGCTCAACAATATTGGGAATGGCGGCGATATCCTGCACGTTATGGTAATGCAGACCATGTCCTGCGTTGACCTGCAAGCCCTGCGCGTGCGCGTGCAAGACGGCAACGCGTATGCGTTCGAGCTCATGATCGTGAGCTGACACACTATCGGTATCGGCATATTTTCCAGTATGCAGCTCAATGACCGGCGCGCCAGCCAGACGAGCCGCATCGATCTGTTTTTCGTCAGGATCGATGAACAAAGACACCCTTATCCCCGCGTCACGGCAACGTTCACAGGCGGACTTGACCGCATCGAAATAACGCAGCACATCGAGCCCCCCTTCCGTGGTCAACTCTTCCCGACGCTCTGGCACGAGGCACAAATCATGCGGCTTGATGTGCAATGCATTCGTTATCATCTCATCGGTGAGGGCGCACTCCAGATTCATGCGAGTTTGCAGCATACCGCGCAGAATAATCACATCGAGATCCTGAATATGGCGACGGTCCTCGCGCAGATGCAGGGTAATCGCGTCCGCTCCGGCTTCCTCGCAAATGAGCGCGGCGCGCACCAGATTGGGATAACGCGCACCTCGCGCCTGGCGCAAGGTGGCAACGTGGTCAATATTAAGTCCCAGTTTGATCATATTTTTTCAGCTCCTTGATCAGTTCGCGCAAACCGTTTTTATTCGTATCCCAGCGTTTGCAACATGCGTGAATCATCTGCCCAGCCGCTGCGCACCTTGATAAAAACTTCGAGAAACACCTTGCCGTCGAACAATTTTTCCATATCCAGACGCGCCTGAGTGGCGATTTCCTTGATTTTTTCGCCTTTTTTACCGAGCAGCATGACCTTGTGCGCTTCCTTGTCGACCAAAATCGCGGCACTGATGCGGCGCAACTTCTTATCCATCTTGAATTCTTCTATCACCACGCTCACCGAGTAAGGCAATTCTTCTCCTGTGAAGCGGAAGACTTTTTCGCGCAATATTTCCGAGGCCAAAAAACGCTCGCTGCGATCAGTAACATCCTCAGCATCATAGATCAGCCCGCCTACCGGCAAGAAACTGCGCAAGGTTTCGCGCAATTCTTCGATTTTTTTGCCGAACTTGGCGCTCACAGGAACGATGTCGGCAAACTTGAAGTCTTTCCCGATGCGTTCGGCGAAGTCGAACAACTGCCCCTTATCCGCGATCTCATCAATTTTGTTGATCACCAGAATCACAGGGCGATTATCCGGCAGCAACTTCAATACCTCCTGATCTCGTTCGTCATAGCGCATTGCTTCCAGAACATATAACACCACCTGCACATCGCGCAGACTGCTGGTCACCACGCGATTCATGCCACGGTTGAGGGCATTGAGATGCTTCATCTGAAATCCCGGGGTATCGACAAACACAAACTGCGAATGTTCGTCCGTGAAAATCCCGTGAATGCGGTGGCGCGTGGTTTGTGCCTTGCGCGAAGTGATACTGATTTTTTGACCGATCAGATGATTGAGCAAGGTGGACTTGCCCACATTGGGACGCCCGACGATCGCGATATAGCCGCTGCGAAAGGCTGTTTCGCAGGATACTTCATGGGTAGCTTCAGCAGCTGATTCAGTCTGTTCAGTCATGTTTTTTTCCAATTATTTGGTAAGCGGCCAGGGCGGCTTGTTGTTCGGCATTACGGCGGCTGGTACCGCTGCCGCGCGTGGTTATTTTGAGTGAGGAAATCGCGCACTCCACCTGAAACAATTGCTCGTGGGCGGAGCCTTGCGTCTCCAGCACCCTGTAGTCAGGCAGCGTCAGGCGACGGCCTTGTAAATATTCTTGCAGCAGTGTCTTGGCATCCTTGCCCAATGTTTTCATGTCCACTTTGGCAAGATAGGGTACAAACAGGTTCAGCACGGCCTGTTCTGCCGCAACGAATCCGCCATCGAGAAAGATTGCGCCAAACAAGGCCTCGACCGCATCAGCCAGAATCGAGGGTCGGCGAAAGCCACCGCTCTTGAGTTCGCCTTCACCCAGCTTGAGCTGGACACCCAGCTTAAGCTGCTGTGCAAATAACACCAGCGTGGACTCCTTGACCAGATTGGAGCGCAACCGTGACAAGTCGCCCTCGGACAGATCAGGGTACTCACAGTATAAATATTTGGCGATCACGCAGCCCAATATACTGTCACCCAGGAATTCCAGCCGCTCATAGTGATCCGGCGCGTAGCTGCGATGCGTGAGTGCGCGTTGCAACAGCTGAGGCTGTTTGAAAACATACCCCAGCTGCCGACACAGCTCGGTGCTACCCCTATCTGCCCGCACTGCTAGGATTAAAATCTAAATACAAGCTGACGTTGCCCACCAGAGGAGTCTTGACGTAATAGCTGGCACTTAAAACCAGTTTCCCTGACTTATTGTCAATTACAAGGTCTCCTCCGTTGATAGAGGAAATCGTATCAATCAGCGCACGGGAATTAAAAGAGGCGCGAATTTCTTTCGCCGTTGCTTTTTGCATATCCGGATCTTTGGCAATATCGGCCAGTATTTTATTTATTTCAGCATTTTCCATATAGGCAGGGATCAAATGCATTGCAAACATGCTAACTAATACAAAGATAAATGCGCCCAGAAGAAATCCTGTAAAACTCAAACCCCGCTGGCTGGCAAGCCTAGATATTCTCATACTGTTTCCCCTTAAATTGACAGACCGATACGTTTTAAATCAGAAAAATTCATCCATACAAAAAAAGCACGGCCGACAATCTGGTTGTCCGGCACAAAGCCCCAGTACCGACTATCGCGGCTGTTATCGCGATTGTCGCCCATCATGAAATAATGCCCTTCAGGAACCTTACAACGCACCATTTCTTCGCTGTAACTACAGTTTTCATGCCCTTTGAACTCAGCTACAGAATTTAAATGCACATTAGGCATATCAGGGTTCACCAACAATGCGTGTTTTTTCTCACCCAGCGTTTCCATATACCGCTCTGTATGCACAAAGTTTAACCCACTCTCAACATAGTTGTAATCACCGTCGGAGAGCTGCACTTGCTCCACCCCGTTGATCGTCAGATGTTTTTGTCGGTATTCCACAATATCACCGGGCAGGCCGATTACACGCTTGATATAGTCGAGCGCCGGGTTTTCCGGGTAGTGGAACACCATCACATCGCCGCGCTGCGGATTATTGAGCTGAATGATCTTATGATTGATGACAGGCAGGCGAATACCGTAGGTAAATTTATTGACCAGAATAAAGTCGCCCACAGTCAATGTCGGACGCATCGAGCTCGAAGGAATCTTGAACGGTTCAACCAAAAAAGAACGGATGCAGAACACAATCAGGATAACCGGAAAGAAACTCTTGGCATATTCGACCCACCACGGTTCTGCTACACCCGCAGCGCGCGTCTTCGCGAGAGAAAAACGGTCGAGCAACCAGATGCTGCCCGTTAACAGCAGCAACACAAACATTATTAAAGCAAAGTCCATCGTTATTCCCTAAATCGGCAAAGCCGAAACCAAAAAACACACTCGCGCGAAGGCGCGGAGAGAATCAAAAACAATACACAAAAACAGTTTTAATGAGGTTAAAAATACTTTACTCATCGACCAAATATTGTTATTTTCGGCGTTCTCCGCATATTCACATGAGCTTGCTGTAACTAATCATCCACACGCAAAATTGCCAGGAAAGCTTCCTGCGGAATTTCCACATTGCCCACCTGTTTCATACGCTTTTTACCGGCTTTTTGCTTTTCCAGCAGCTTTTTCTTGCGCGAGATGTCGCCGCCATAACACTTGGCCAGCACGTTTTTGCGCATCGCCTTGACATTTTCGCGCGCGATAATATTCGAGCCTATGGTCGCCTGAATCGCCACATCATACATCTGGCGCGGAATCAGCTCTCGCATCTTGGCCGCCACTTCCCGCCCGCGATACTGGCTGTTGGCACGGTGCACGATCACCGCAAGCGCATCCACCTTTTCGCCATTGATCAACATATCGACCTTAACCACATCCGCAGAACGATACTCCTTGAACTCATAATCCATGGACGCATAGCCGCGCGACACCGATTTGAGCTTATCGAAGAAATCCATCACGATTTCAGCCATGGGCATTTCATAGATCAACTTCACCTGTTTGCCGTGATAGCTGATGTTGATCTGCTGACCGCGTTTATGCGTGCACAGGGTGATCACCGCTCCTACATATTCGTTCGGCATGTACAAATTCACCGTGACGATAGGCTCGCGAATCTCATCAATTTTGGACGGATCCGGCATTTTTGACGGGTTATCTACCAAAATCACACTTCCGTCGCGCAAAACAACCTCGTAAATCACCGTAGGAGCCGTGGTAATCAAGTCCATGTCGAACTCGCGTTCCAGCCTCTCCTGCACAATTTCCATGTGCAAAAGCCCGAGGAAGCCGCAGCGAAAGCCGAAGCCCAACGCCTGCGACACTTCGGGTTCATACTGCAACGCGGCATCGTTTAATTTTAGTTTTTCAAGCGAATCGCGCAGCGCCTCATATTGATTGGATTCGACCGGGAATAATCCTGAGAAAACCTGAGACTGAACTTCCTTGAAGCCTGGCAAAGCCATCTTGGTGGGTCTGGCCTGGTGGGTGATGGTATCGCCGACTCTTGCGGATTTGAGCTCCTTGATCCCGGCGATAACAAAGCCGACCTGCCCGGCACTCAGGGAATCGCGCGGCTGTGACTTGGGGGTAAACACCCCGACATGTTCAGTCAGATGCTGCGCGCCTGTTGCCATAAACAGGATCTTTTCCTTGGGCTTGAGCGTACCATTCACCACCCGGACCAGCATCACCACGCCGACGTAATTATCGAACCACGAATCGACGATCAAGGCTTGCAGGGGGGCATCCACGTCCCCTTTCGGGGCTGGAACCAGCACGATCAGTGCTTCGAGAACATCCTCAATACCCACGCCCGTCTTGGCCGAACAGCGCACCGCATCATGCGCCTCGATACCGATGACCTCTTCGATCTCTTCAATCGCATTATCAGGGTCAGCAGACGGCAGATCTATCTTGTTCAGGACAGGAACGACTTCCACACCCAGATCCAGCGCTGTATAACAGTTTGCCACTGTTTGCGCCTCGACGCCCTGAGATGCATCCACGACCAGCAACGCCCCTTCGCAGGCCGACAGCGAACGCGACACTTCGTATGAGAAGTCCACGTGCCCCGGCGTGTCGATCAGATTCAGGTTGTACACCTGCCCGTCGCGCGCTTTGTAGTTTAACGCGGCTGTCTGAGCCTTGATGGTAATACCACGCTCGCGCTCGATATCCATGGAATCGAGGACTTGCTTATCCATCTCGCGGTCAGACAGTCCGCCGCATAAATGAATAATCCGATCAGCCAGCGTGGACTTGCCGTGATCAATGTGGGCAATAATGGAAAAATTACGGATTAGCTGCATGGAGTTCCAGTAGAAATCAACCCCCGCTCTGCTGCACAAGCGGCCAGAAGGGGATAAGGGTATTTACACAAGGCGCCAATTCTAGCTGATTTAGGCGAATTACGCAGGGCTGATCGTGATAATTTGATTTCTGAAAGAAAGGGGGGGGTGTTGCCCCCCTGCTGCGCGGCAGCTGATGCTGTATAAACGGGTCACCGCGCACATGCACGCGAGAAACCTGCCTGACCCTTACCGCTAACGGAATCCGCGCCCTGTGGCGCAATCTGTTAAAAAAACTGACGGGGATTTATTCGCTGTACATACGCGCAATATAAGGCAGTTGACGAGCCCGCCGCACCGACATCCATTTAGCCAGAACGAAACCTGCCGCCAACCCCGCCAACGCGCCTGCCGCAGCATATCCGTCCCGCTGCGCGCCATCACCGCCGGCAAGGGTGGCGCCGATAAACATCATCAGCAATGGCAACAGATAAACCAGACTTATCCCGCGCAAAACAGCACCCTCCGCTACCGCTACAACCACCTCGTCACCTATGCTGGCGTTTATTCGATTCTCCACCTTGAACTGGCGCGGCGTATTGCAAAACAACTGCGTCAATTTGCTCGACCCGCAACCTTTACCGTCACACTGGGCACAGCCATCGGCCTGATTCGCTTCAACCAGCGTTAATATTTTATCCGCCCGAACGACAACCGCACGCGTCTCAAGCATGGCTACTTACCGTTAAAGCGAATGGAATTCAGTACCTGCATAACCACTTTTGGAGGCACCTCGCCCACCACGTTATACAGATATTTGTCCACCACCTTGTGATAAAGAGTGACAGCACCACGACTGACCATGCCTTCGTTATCATCTTCATCGGCGTCAACAGGCTCGATAAAAACAGAGATTGCACTCAACCCATCCGAAAAGACAAGTTGCGTGACCGGCGCATGACGACCATGCATGGGACGCGACACTTCCATCGTCTTTTTGAAGCCGCCAGGCAAAGCATCCACCACCCAGCCACTCACCACAGAGGTGGCAGTCTTATTGGGCAGAGCCTTGCCCTGAGACTTGACAAGAGCCCCCCCTGCCGCACTGGAAGCAATCCAGGCACGATCCACATCGGAACCTATTTTTAACTGGGTGAACGCATATTGTTCGACGACCTGATTCTTATCGTTCAAAACGGCAGATTTGAGCAGCAATCCGGAATCCGTATGCACCCACACTTTGTGTATGTAACGCAGATTATCTTTGGGCTGAAATACGATAACCTGAGCGGTATATCCGGCGACCCTGTCGACACCCACTTCTTTGATCTGATAGTTTTCACTCAATGCGGACAACTGATCAGGCAATAGCAAAGGAAACCGACCCGATCCTTTCTGACTATCCACCTGAACCATTTTGTGATTGGTAAAACACCAAACCTGCCCGTGATGGCGAATAATTTCACGCATCGGACCATCCAGGCTCTCCAGCTTTTCATATTCACTGTCGGTCTCAACCACGTGCGAGATTCTGGAGGTCTCTACATGATTGCCATACTGATAAATAAACACACCGCTGTAATCCGTCTGATGACCGGCAAAAGCGGCTGTTTTCAGCCAGTCCAGCCTGGATTCCGGCTCCGCCGCAAAGACATTAAGGGTCAACAAAGCCCCGCAAAATCCTAACCACACTCTCATTGCGACTTTTCCTCAGGCGTAAACGTCACCGTGCGAATATAGGACGCCCCGCCATTCATGTCGTTGCTGGGGGAAAATTCCTGATGCGCCATCAGATAATCATTTGATTTAGGCTGTATTTGCAGATTAACAGGACGAATATTTGATTGTTGCATCGCAAGCTGCGGGGATGTCTCCGGACTGATCTGAAGCGACATCCAGGCTACCACACCCACCGCCATCACCGAGGCGGCGGCCGAGAGCGCGAATACACGCGCCTTTTGTTTCAACGCATGTCTGCGCGGAGCAAGAACTGTCGGTTCATTTTGCAGGCGATCGCGCACACTGGCACTGATGTCCCGATGGATGTAGTCGGACTGCCGCAACACATCGCCTATCATATGATACATAGCCCAGTCGCTGTGCGCAGAGGGTTCGTGCCTGATTTGATCGAACAGAATTTCCGCTTCGTCCTCAAACAACTCACCATCCATCAGAGCCGAAATTTCATGCTTCATCGTTACCACCTATTATCTGTACTTGTTTCCAACAACGGACGCAATTTATCCGCGACCGCTTCACGTGCCCTGAAAATTCTTGATCGCACGGTGCCGACAGGGCAATTCATCACGCTGGCGATTTCTTCGTAACTCAAACCTTCAATTTCCCGCAGGGTTAATGCACTGCGCAGATCCTCAGGCAACATAAGCAAAGCTGCCTGCACGGTACTGACAACCTGTTTGCTCATGAGTTCATTTTCCGGCGTGCTAATTTCATGCAAAAGCCCCGCGTCCTCGAAGGACTCGGATTCTTCAGCATCAAACAAGGTGCTAGTAGGCGCTCGCCGCTTGTTCGCCAGCAGGTAATTTTTGGCCGTGTTGATGCCGATGCGATATAACCAGGTGTAAAATGCACTGTCGCCGCGAAAGCCCGGCAACGCCCGATAAGCCTTGATAAAGGCTTCCTGAGTCACGTCTTCCGCCTCTGCCGTGTCCCGCACAAAACGGGAAATCAACCTTCCGAGTTTCCGCTGATATTTTGCAACCAGCAGATCAAAGGCGTATTTATCCCCGCGCTGAACGCGCTCGACCAACTGCTGATCAACTTCCCGATCTCCCATCCTTGATAATTCCAATTGAAATTGCATTAACGAACAAGGGATGAACGACTGACATCGCCACCCCTTACTCTCTC
Source organism: Gallionella sp. (assembly GCA_028707275.1). Taxonomy (GTDB): domain Bacteria; phylum Pseudomonadota; class Gammaproteobacteria; order Burkholderiales; family Gallionellaceae; genus Gallionella. The sequence goes on from JAQTUP010000001.1 coordinate 305,293, forward strand.
CCTCTCCTGCTCTCCCCCGATGAGAGAGAGTGACAAGGAACCGCCGCGTTATTTACGATACTCTCGCTGCCGGGCTAAGTATAACCGCTAGCAGCCGAACTCGTCAGCCGCCTGATGTTTTTAGTCAGATGCGCAAAATGCAGCCCATAAAAATAAATTGCATTCTTTATGCATGACAGTTTGCTATAGTTCGGTCATTGTAATAAGCATACCGAGAAACCAATTGCTGCAATTTGACACTCTGATTATCGGCAGCGGCCTGGCCGGCCTGACGCTGGCTCTGAAACTGGCCGATCATCACAAAGTAGGACTGATCACCAAAAAAGCCTTGCTCGATGGCGCAAGCAGCTGGGCACAGGGTGGCATTGCCGCCGTTTTGTCAGCCGAGGACACCCCCGAAGCACACACTCAGGATACCTTGCTGGCAGGAGCCGGTCTGTGCGATGAAGCCGCCACTCGCTATGTCGTCGAACACGGCAAAGCCGCCATCGACTGGCTGATTGCACAAGGCGTCCCCTTCACCAAGGACAGCGAGAGCAACATAGGGTACCACCTGACCCGCGAAGGCGGGCACGACAGACGCCGTATCATTCATGCTGCGGATGCGACAGGTCACGCCGTACAGGAAACCTTATCCAAAAAAGTGCTCGCACACCCCAATATCACCGTCCTTGAAGAATACATGTCGGTAGATCTCATCACCGGCAAAAAACTGGGGCTTACCGAAAATCGCTGTTTTGGCGCCTATGCACTCGACACGGCAACTGACGAAGTCGTGACCATCGCCGCCCAACACACCGTTTTAGCCACGGGAGGGACTGGCAAGGTGTATTTATATACCACCAATCCTGACACAGCAACCGGCGACGGTATCGCGATGGCCTGGCGTGCCGGTTGTCGCGTGGCCAACATGGAGTTTATTCAGTTTCATCCCACCTGTTTATACCATCCCTACGCCAAGTCTTTTCTGATCAGCGAAGCGGTAAGAGGCGAAGGTGGCATTCTGAAGCTGCCCGATGGGACACGCTTCATGCCAAATCACGATGCCCGCGCCGAGTTAGCTCCCCGCGATGTCGTGGCGCGCGCCATAGACTACGAAATGAAAAAAGGCGGCATAGATTGCGTCTATCTGGACATTTCCCATCAGTCGGTAGAGTTTTTACAGGAACATTTTCCGAATATATTTGCCCGCTGCCTGAAGCTGGGAATCAACATCAGCCAGGAGGCGATACCCGTCGTGCCGGCTGCACATTACACCTGCGGCGGAGTGATGGCCGACCTGCACGCCCGCACCGACGTTAAAAACCTCTACGCGGTGGGTGAAACCGCTTACAGCGGCCTGCACGGCGCGAACCGGCTGGCCAGCAACTCACTGCTCGAATGCCTGGTCTTTGCAGATGCCGCATCCCGACACATCTTGAGTCTGCCGCACGAGGCCATACACCTTCTTCCCGAATGGGATGACAGCCGGGTAAGCGATGCCGATGAGCATATCGTCATCGCGCATAACTGGGCGGAATTGCGCCATTTCATGTGGGATTACGTGGGGATTGTACGCACCAACAAACGCTTGCAGCGCGCCCAGCATCGTGTCAATTTACTGCAAAACGAAATAGACGAATACTATGCTCACTTCCATGTCAGCTCGGATCTGCTCGAACTGCGCAATCTGGTCACAAACGCCGACTTGATCGTGCAAAGCGCTCTGGCGCGTCACGAGAGTCGCGGCCTGCATTACAGCCTGGACTATCCGGACACACTGGATAATCCAGAGCCGACCATCCTGACACCGAAAAGTCGCTGACAGCGGTTATCTGCGGAACGGGGGGAGGGGCGCGCTTGTCGCCTAAGAGAACCTCAGGCGAACGCGCAACTCACGAAAAAGCTCTGTTTGCATCGCATCAAAGAAAATAACCTGACGAACAGGGAATTTATATCCGTCTAACCTGGCGCAAAGCACGACACAAAGGGGGGTGACAACCGTTTCACGCGTAAGCTGCCCGCAAAGCACCCTCCCGCCCCGCGTGCTCACTTCCAGTTGACCATGATCCAAAGACATGACGCACCAGAATTCACCTGACCCTGTGTGCCGATATACCTGGCAGAGCAGGCTGAAAACAATCGATAACACAAGCCCTGCGCGAGCCCAAACGGCAAGATCCGTCAAACAAACGGAAATAATCGCCAGCGAGTGCATAAAAATCAACGACCATACAAACGCTCCGGAGGTGTTAATCTCAAAGCGCCTGAGCATGGGCATTTCAAAAAATAAAAAACGCCGCCACAGCCAACACCACCAACAAAACAATCATCAAAATCCAGCGCTTTGAACCCGCTTCGACAGGAGGCTCAACGGGCGCGGCACGTTCAGGCACAACAGCTCTGGCAGCCGGTTTTGCCACCGGTTTGGGAATGGCCTGTTTTGAGGGCATCTGTTTTGGCGCGGCCTGTTTAATGTCCTTCGCGCTCGGGACGGCGACCTTCAGGGTTTTGGCCAAGTCATCAACTTCTTCCGGCGCGGTAGTAAGCGAGGCCAGACGCATCGTTGCTTCACTCGAATCAAAGGCCTTGGACAAACCCAATGACGCTCTTTCATTTTCCGGTGAATCTGCCATATTAAGACGCCCGGTCACGACGATCGCATCCAGCTTCTTTTTCTCGCCTCCGCGGGGTGCTGCATCAATGGGTTTATTGGAGCGCGGCAGGCTTTCCCGGCAAGCACGCAAATCGGCAGCAAAATCACGGGCGTTCTGATACCTGTCATCGCGTGCTTTAGCCAGCGCCTTGGCCACGATGAAATTAAGCATATCCGGCACCTTGCTGTTCAGCGTGCCTGGCGCCACCGGCGTTGCATTCAATGTTTGAAACATGATGGCGTTAACGCTGTCGCCCGTGAAGGGGGGGACGCCTGTGAGCATCTCATACAGCATCACTCCGAGCGAAAATATATCCGAACGCTGATCAATCACCTTACCCAGCACTTGCTCGGGCGACATATATTTTGGCGAACCCAGCACCATCCCCGTCTGGGTTCGAATCGACGAAGAGGCCATGCGCGCAATACCAAAATCGGTAATTTTCACATGTCCGTCCCGTATGACCATGATGTTCGATGGTTTGATATCCCGGTGCACGATCTCATGCTCATGCGCATAAGCCAGGCCAGACGCAACTTGTGCCACAACATCCAGCACCTGTTCGATCGGCATTTTATCATCGCCGTGCATGATGTCGCGTAACTCGCACCCCTGCAAGAACTCCATGGCGATATAGGCTATCTCACCGCTCTTGCCCACATCGTAAATCGTCACGATATTGGGATGATTAAGCCTGCCCGCAGCCTTGGCCTCCTGATAAAAGCGCCCCTCATACTCCTCTTTTTCATCCAGCGCCAGGCTCAGATTGATCGTTTTGATAGCGACAACACGATCAATCAAAGGATCACGAGCCTTGTAAACGACCCCCATGGCTCCCTGACCGAGTTCAGAAATAATCTCGTAGCGCCCCAACTGACCAATCATAACGTCCACCTAACGTGCATGGCAAAATCGCCGCCCCTGTTGAAAAAAATTACCTTACCCGCATCCTTGATGAAACGACTCGCAATTTCGCTGACAAGACAACAGGATATCAGACCAAAATGCAATATATTCAAGATATAACCTACGAACAACACACCAGCTGAGCGCACCGCAACCAGAGACAAGCTCGAAAAGACACCAAGGAGTGATGAGGTATCACTTTGTGGTTTTCCAGTTAAAGTTGCTAGAACCCTGTTCATCATCTGCCTAATTGCACACCTTCGGCTTCATTCTCTCGGTTTTCCCGGCATCGACAGACACTTCATCAGTGAATATACCAAAACTCGCATGTGTCAGAATCACTTTATGCTTGCCAGGCCTGGTGATCAGCGTCAAGGAGCCTGAACTGGTCTTACCCTTTTGCGCGCCATCGACAAATACCTGCACATCATCTTTGCAACTCACTATGAGGCGCGCCTCCTGCACGGGCTCGACAGCTCCGGCTTCCACAACAGGCTTTGTCGAATCGACGACCGCCCGGCTGGCAACATGCCCCTCACCAGCTTTAACCGGGACGCCTGCTTTTTTTGCGGCAGCCAACTCGGTCTTATGCTTCGCGGCCTGTTCAGCCGATTTGTCAGGCAATGGCTTGCGGGCTGATACAGCAACCGCCGTGTCAGGAACAGAAGAGACAACTTCAACCGCGACAGGCGCACTGACCACCGACGACACCGGACCTGGCATCGTTTCAACGGCCAGAACAGGCGGATTTTCAACGGGTTTATGCGGCATTAACATCAAAGATCCTGCCAGCAACAACACAACCGCCACACCAGCATACAAGGCGCGTTGCTTCGTGCCCGTCTGTTTGACTTTTTCAATCAACACACTCAACCTGGAACCCGCTAAAAGCAAGGCAGACCTGACACGCACCGTCAGTTGAACGGGTGTCTGATTCTCATTAACGGGCAACCTCTTGGTGGTCTGATCTCCCGGATAACCGATAGCATAAATCTCATGTTCACGAACATGCTTGTCGGTACGGGAACCCTGATAATGGAACATCCCGGTGTACTGCGCGGAAATACGCGATACAGCATCATAATACGAACGCGAAACCAGTATCTGACTGGCATCGGCAAAACCCATGACGCGCTGCGCGACATTAATACCGTCTCCCACAATATTAGGGTGGCCGTTAATATCGCGCACCAGCCTGACAGGCCCCAGATTTATCCCGATACGCACCAGCAGCTCAGGCTCCAGATAAGGGTCCTCACTGAGCAAACTTGCGCGCAGCCTGAGAGCCGCCTTCAGGGCAGACTCAGGATCACCCAAAAAAGTAATCGCAGCGCCATCCCCCGTATCGAGAATAATTCGATCCGTGGTCGGCACATCGTATATAGCCTCGGAAAGATAGGTATTAAACCTGTCTTTCAATGAAATTTGACCTGTCACCGGCTTCTTCGAATATTCTACAATATCCAAAAAAAGCACACTGGTGATAATCGTTTTGTTACTGCAATCTTCCATTCAGCTTTTTTGTTACACCTGTAATTATAGTTGGCTGCTGGGGCGGCCTTTTAACGCCTGACTCTGCTGCTACCCGTCCGGCCTGTACCGCTTCGACGATCACCCGTTCGACCATTACTGACAGGACGACGCGCGACGGATGGTTTAGCCTGCAACGGAACGGCAGGTTCTGCCGCCTGATCGATGAGGCCTGCCCATTCGAGCACCTGCGCCATCTCGCCCTCGCCAAGCTCGGCTGTCATGCCTCTTTTTAATCGAGGCGGCAGGTTGATTATACCGAAACGCACGCGCATCAGACGGCTGACAGGAAGACCCAGCGCTTCAAAAGTGCGCCGGACGATACGATTGCGTCCTTCTTTCAACATCACTTTATACCAGTGATTAAAGCCCTCACCGCCCTGATCTTCGAGCTTGTCGAAGGTCACAGGACCATCTTCGAGTTCGACACCTTCCTTGAGCACTTTCGTTACCTGCTCATCCGTCATGGTGCCCTGCACACGAACCGCATATTCGCGCTCCACCTCAAAACGAGGATGCATCAGACGATTTGCCAATTCACCCGAGGTAGTAAAAATCAACAATCCGCTGGTATTGAAATCCAGCCGTCCGATAGCGATCCATTTTTGACCGCGCAGCTTGGGCAGCTTATCAAATACACTCGCGCGCTTCTCCGGATCATCGCGACTGACAATCTCGCCTTCAGGCTTGTGATACAACAATACACGCGCGGCATGATCGCGCTCGCCTACCCGTATCGTGCGCCGTTCGGTTTTGACCAGATCCCCCGGCAATACGCGCATACCCAGCGTAGCAGGTTCTCCGTTCACGCTGACGCGCCCTGCCGAAATCCATTCTTCCATGGCACGGCGGGAACCAAAACCGGCCTGCGCCAGCACTTTTTGTAATTTTTCGCCCTGTACAGGTGCGTTATCCAGCTCTATGTCTTGCTCGTTCATACTGTCAACTCACGTCTTTCTAGCACGGCTTGCGCCAATGTTCCACTATCCACTTGCTCCGGCTCGCCGCCAGTCGGCAAACCCCTCGCAATACGCGACACTTTAACACCAAGTGACCGCGACAAGGTTGCCAAACATCACCCTCCACCGTAAAATTGACCGGCGGTACCCATTTACAAGTGATACGGGGCAATACTGAATATTTTCGGTCACCTTGCACAACGAGACTGCCAAAAACAAAGCCCCTGCATGATCGCGCTGCAACAAGCTATGCGCTGCACGAGTTTTTGATCCACACGCGGAATGACAGCACCAAAATACGAGGCTGCTGTTAAAACGGCAATTTCATTCCAGGCGGCAAGCCCATACCTGCACCGAACCCGCTCATACGCTGCTCGCTGGTTGCAGCCACCTTTTTTACCGCATCGTTCAATGCCAAAACGATCAAATCTTCCAGCATTTCCTTGTCAGACAACACACTGTCATCCAACGATACACGGCGCACTTCATGCGCACAACTCATGGTGACGCGCACCAGACCCGATGCGGCCTGGCCTTCAACATCGATGGTCGCCAATTCAGCCTGTGCCTGCTGCATATTCTTCTGCATTTGCTGAGCTTGTTTCATCAAGCCACCCAATCCGCCCTTCATCATGCTTCCACTCCCGAATTAATTGTTTAAAGGTTTAACTGATTCTTCCACCAGACGGGCATCCAACCCTGCCCGAGCTTCATTCACAAACACATCCCCGGCAATCGAGTCATTCGCCGTATCCTGCCTGACCTGCCGGGTCTGATGTTCAATTTTCGCTGGCGTGGCCACTTCCATTTTTCCAAACACAATGGAAAGTTTGACAGGACGCGCGAAATAATTGCTCAAGGCGGCCTGTAAATTATCGACTGACATTCTGGTCTGCAAATGTTTGTGCTCCTGCGCCAGGCGCAAAACGACCTGCTCCTGGGACAAAGAGTCCACCACGCAATGCTTGGCCAACTGAAGCGCCATGCCTTGCAAATTCAAATGCACCAGCAAAGCCCCCCAATCTGTCGGCAAATCTGGCTGACTCACACTCACCGGCATGCGCGCAGCGGCTGACGGCCCAACGACGACAGCGGGTGCTGCAGGCATGACCGCCACTGACAAAGCCCGCTGACTGGTTACCGCAGAGACAGACTGAGGCGCGAAGCGCGCCACCATCGGTTCACGAGAGGGAGCAAAAGCCAGCATACGCAACAACGTCATGGTAAACCCGGCATATTCATCGGGCGCCAAATCAATTTCAGCGCGACCATGAATCGCGATCTGATAATACAACTGCACATCTTCAGGCGTAAAGGCCTGCGCCAATTCCAGCAGGCGAATACGCTCCGGCTCATCCTCCGCTATCGCCTGCGGCACGGTCTGCGCCAGCGCGACGCGGTGCAGCAGGGACGCCAGTTCCTGCAAGGCCGATTCAAATGCGATGCTGCGGGTCGCCATCGTTTCCGCAACCCCCAGCAACGCAGCACCATTTTGCGCGAGCAAGGCATATAACAACTCCAACAAATAGCCTTGATCTATCGCGCCCAGCATGCTGCGCATTGCCGCTTCTTCGATTTTTCCAAAAGAAAAAGCAATCGCCTGATCCATCAGACTCAACGCATCTCGCATACTCCCCTGGGCTGCGCGTGCCACAAGACTGAGCGCGCCCTGTTCAAACTCGATTTTTTCCTGCTCCAGGACATACTGCAAATGAGTCGCGATCAAGGCTGGCGGCAATTGCTTCAGATTAAATTGCAGACAACGCGACAACACGGTAACGGGAATTTTCTGCGGGTCGGTGGTGGCCAGAATAAACTTGACGTGAGACGGAGGCTCTTCCAGCGTCTTTAGCATCGCATTGAAGGCTGACTTGGACAGCATATGCACTTCGTCGATGATATACACCTTGAAACGACCGCTGGTCGGCGCATACAGCGCGCTTTCCAGCAGTTCGCGCATGTTATCTACTTGGGTGTTGGACGCGGCATCGAGCTCGATCAGATCGACAAAGCGCCCGCTGTCAATTTCACGACAGGCGCTGCACTCACCGCAAGGCGTCGCGGTGATGCCGGTCAGACAATTCAGGGATTTGGCAAAAATGCGGGCGATGGTGGTTTTACCCACCCCTCGCGTACCGGTAAACAGATAGGCATGATGCAGCCGATTTTGTGACAACGCGTTGCCAAGCGCCCGGACAACATGCTCCTGACCTGCCAGTTGCGCGAAGTTCTTAGGCCGCCATTTACGTGCAAGGACCGAGGTATCTGACAAGTTATGCCGCGTTAAAAGTGGTAAACAAAATGCACTTGATTCAGGTTGATACCCTGGTTTGGCTGCTTGATACTGCCATTGGAGAGGTGCTGATAACGATAGCTCAGGTCGTATTGCTGATGCTCGCCAAAACGCACACCCACCCCGACATGATCGCCGAATTGAAATGAGCTGCCAAACCTGCGGTTTGCATAGATAAACGTCGGAAAAATCAGATGAAAACCTATCGCGCCTTCAAGATAGGGAGAGACGCCAGCCGGATTTTTTTCCTGCAAACGAAATACCGGCGTGACAGACAAATCGGTAATCGTCTGATTATTACCTGTACCACTGCGCCCCTGCCATCTGCCGACAGCCGCCTCCCAGAAGCCTGAAACCTGCCAGTCACCTTCGGTGAACCACTGGTGTTCAAAATCCCAGACAGCCCCGACGCGCACGGTATCCGTCTGATCGCCGTTGCCAACTTCCAGACTCACCCCATCAACCGCCCATACATGACCACTGAACAGCAAAGCGCAAAGAAACCAGATCTTATTCATCATCTTCACCCCCTCCAATGGCACTTCAAAAGGAGGCGAGCCTTACCCCCGGCACTTGCAGTAATTAGCTGTGGCTGCTTCCTTCCGGACCTGACCAGATTCACTACCCTGCAATGCGGGGAGACCCGCCAATTCGTTACAAACGCAGCACTCGCTGCGCTTTATTATTCTGTCCACACTTACCACTTACCATCCTTACCCGGCTACTTTCAATTCGATGATGCGCTGCTTCCAATGTTTCGGCCCGATATCATGAACCGAACGTCCCCGCGCATCAACCGCAACGGTCACGGGCATATCCTCAACTTCAAATTCGTAGATCGCTTCCATCCCCAAATCGGCAAAAGCCACCACTCTTGCAGCACGGATCGCCTTGGATACCAGGTAAGCGGCGCCCCCCACCGCAATCAGATACACCGCACCGTACTTGCTGATTGTCTCGACCGCCAGTTTACCACGTTCTGCCTTGCCCACCATACCAATCAACCCGGTTTTGGACAACATTATTTCAGTAAACGAATCCATCCGCGTTGCAGTCGTGGGGCCTGCCGGCCCCACCACCTCGCCCTTCACCGGATCAACCGGACCGACATAATAAATGAAGCGGTCGGTAAAATCCACACCCTCCGGCAATTTCTCTCCGCGAAGCAGCATTTGAGCAATCCGTTTATGCGCGGCATCGCGCCCGGTCAGCAATTTCCCGGAGAGCAACACCGTCTCGCCCGGCTGCCATTGAGCGATCTGTTCACGCGTAATCGTGTCCAGATTAACGCGCCGCGCATCTGCGGCAGGATGCCAGTGCACGTCCGGATAATCCGCCAGTGTCGGCGGCGTAAATTCGGCGCGCCCGCGCCCATCGAGCTCAAAATGTATATGGCGTGTCGCCGCACAATTAGGGATGATTGCGACAGGCTTGGAGGCTGCATGAGTCGGATAGTCGAGTATCTTCACATCCAGCACCGTCGTCAGCCCGCCCAGGCCCTGCGCGCCGATACCGAGCGCATTCACCTTGTCGTACAGCTCGATGCGCATTTCTTCGAGACGATTTGCCGCCCCGCGCGCCTTGAGTTCATGCATATCCATGGGCTGCATCAGCGCCTCTTTGGCCAGCAACACCGCCTTCTCAGCCGTCCCGCCTATGCCTATTCCGAGCATCCCGGGCGGACACCAGCCTGCCCCCATCCCCTCTACGCTTTGCAGCACCCATTCGACGATATCGTCCCCCGGGTTTAACATTTTCAGCACAGCCTTGTTTTCCGATCCACCGCCTTTGGCTGCAATGCGCACTTCGACCTTATCGCCCTGCATCAACTCCACATGCACCACGGCCGGCGTATTGTCTCCGGTATTTTTGCGCGAACCCGCAGGGTCTGCCACGATAGAGGCGCGCAGCACATTATCAGGATTAAGATAAGCCTGCCTTACCCCCGCATTGACCATCTGCGCAACATCCAGATCAGCCTCCCAGCGCACCTGCATCCCCACCCGCACGAACGCGACCACGATACCCGTATCCTGGCAAATGGGTCTATGCCCTGCCGCGCACATGCGCGAATTAGTCAGTATCTGCGCCATCGCATCCTTCGCGGCAGGCGACTGCTCAATCCGGTACGCATCGGCCAGGGCACGTATGAAATCCGCCGGATGATAATAGGAAATAAACTGCAAGGCGTCAGCGATGCTGTCAATAAAATCCTGCTGGCGGATGACGGTCATGGCAATCCCAAGGTAAAAAGAGGGCTGATTATAACAGCCGAAACCCAACGGTCACGGCAAAACGGCACAGACAAAAAAAGGGAGCCTCGGCTCCCTTTTTTCAGATCCACAACAATTATGCCGGACTCACAGCACCAGTAGAACCACCACCTGTACCTAAAGTAGTGCCCCCAGTTGAACCCAGCGCCTGACCCTGGCCCTGACCTCCGCCTGTTGTAGTAACCGTTGCCGCAAAACCAACTCCGCTGCCAGCTGCACCCGCATTTGTAAAGCCGTTTGCAGCCAACGCACTGTTAATTGCAGTCACATCATTACGGTGATAAGACACATTAACCTGCCCCTGCCCCTGACAACTTGGCGCACAAGAAGGATTAGAACCGCCAGCAGACGTACCACTGTTGATATTGTTGGCCAATGCTGTCGTTATTGATGTACCCGAAACATTGCGACCAGCCAAATAGGCAATCAGATCCGCCAAGCTCACGTTATTGTTAGCTCCTGCCTGCACCGCAGCATCCACCTCTGCCTGAGTTGCGCCAGTCCCCAGCGCGGCATCCAGAGCTGCCTGCTGCGATGAATTCAGGACAGCCATTGCAAATTGTGAGACGCATAACAGAAGAACGGCCAAAACCAATTTAATACTTTTCATGACTTCCCCTTATTTAAGAAAAAACTGCGTGGAATAATACAAAAAAAAACAAAATAAAGCAACTTACGAACCTCTACATACAACGAAATATATTCAGGTAAATCAGCCTATATCCTGAGCCCCAGTTGTTTTGCCCTTGCGACAGAAACATCGATCATCGCCCGCTCTTCAGCTGAAAACTCCCCGTAGTGCGAACGCCCGACCCTCACAATCTGCTGCAATACCGAAGGCTCCCACGGACCCAGCACAGAAGCTCTGCGCAGCGCCAGTTTGATTGCAGAAAATTCCTGCCGGAACAACGCATCATCACGCCCGACCTGAGCCATCGCTTCGAGCAAAAAACTACCGGCAACCATCCTGCTCCCCCACAACTGGCAGGAATTGGGGCGCAACGCGATTGCCGCATCAAAATATTCGACCGCCTCACGCAGGAACTTAACCTGAAGCGCCGGATTCGCGAGCACCAATTGAGCCCGGATATAGGCAATTTGCCCCAGATATTCCGGCATCACCGGATTATCCGCATCCCAGGTGCGCGCCAACAACAAACGGTCGCGCGATTTGAAAAAGGCTTCCGCATCGAAAGCCACCTGCCCCTTCATCAGTGAGTCGAGATATACACAGGGCTCAAGCCGCAAAAAATCGGCAATGCCCACCTTGCCCAGATACAGCAAGGCCGGTAACAGCAACAGGGTAAGGACTATCTTTTTCAGCAAACCAGGTGCCCGGGCAAACAGCACTATGAGCGCACTCGACTCGCGCCTACACCCAGAATCCTGCCGGGCATCAAACGAGTCAGTTCATCGGCCCAATCCTGACCGCCGTGTTTGGCCAGCCAGCTCTTCGCCTGCGTCATCATCGGCGCCCTGTGCGTCAGATTGTGAGCATCTGTCGAAACCACCGACACCCACCGCCTCTCCAACATACAAGTCGCACAATCCTGCGCCACCTGCCCGAAACCACCCACCACGGAAGCTGCCGTCACCTGCAACAAACACCCCATATCGACAAAGGGCGCAACTCTCTCGACGTTTTGCATGATCGCCTTGTTGCGCTCAGGGTGAGCGATCATCGGGCGTATCTTGTTAGCCAGCAACCACCTTGCAAGCTTGTCGGCACCCACCGGAACTTGCCCATAGGGAAACTCCAGCAGCATAACCTGATAACCATCCAGCACACCCAAAAAAGGCAGCTCCTGTTGCTCGAACAAATCAATGATTTCCGCCGTCAACCGCACTTCCCCGGCAGGATAAATTTCCAAGGGAATTGCCGCTTCCTTGAGCGCTGCCCGAAACTGGTTTGTGGCAGCCACAACCGTTGAGCGTACATTCTCATAGCGCCCCGGATGAATATGTGGCGTCATCACAGCATGAGTAATACCGTCAGCTACCGACGCACGCGCCAATTCGAGCGCTTCCGCCATATCCTGCGCCCCATCGTCAACAGCAGGCAAATAATGGCAATGTAAATCAATCATCTCAAGACCTGACAACACCCCGACCCTGAGGCCGGAGCTTAAAGTAATCAACCGAAAAGGGGAATCCCCGGCACTATATCCACAAGCCGACCACAGGGTGGCGTCAAATATTACGCCTTACCGACTGGCCTCTCCGCATCGTCACCATAATAGGCATGGTAGTTATATTTTCCGTAACCGCCGTAATAGTACTCTTCATTCTTGAAGTTAGCCTGATTGAGCACGATACCAAACATAGAGGCGCCGCCGCGTTGCAAGGAACGGATCGCACGTCGCGCCAGCGGGAATGGCGTCGCATCCGCCTTGAGCACGAAAACCACACCCGTCGCCATGCTGGACAGAATCACCGCATCGCTCACCAGCTGCACCGGGGGAGAGTCGATGATGATCGTGTCGTACAAATCACCCAGCTGTGCGAGCAAATCCCTGAATCTCTCGGAGATAATCAACTCGAGCGGATTAGGCGGAATACCACCCGCCGTCAGCACATCAAGATTGGTGCCCTCGATCTTGTAAACGCAATTTTCAAGTTTTTGCATGCCCAGAACCAGCATGGACAATCCCGGATGCGTATTATCCAGACCGAGCACCTTGGCAACGGAAGGACGCCGCATATCCGCATCGATGAGCAACACACGCTTGGTCTGAGCATGAGCCAAGGCCAGATTGATCGCAACCGTCGACTTACCCTCACCCGGCACAGTAGACGTCACCACCAGCGTTTTCTTCGGATGATCGATGCCGGACAACAAAATCCCGGTTCGTATCGTCTTGATTCCCTCGGCAAACAGCGATTTCGGCGCATCGCGATAATGCAGACCGGCAACACCCTGCCCGTTCGCAAGCTCTATCTTGGGCACCGCCGCCAACATGGGCAAACCCAACTTGCGCTCGGCATCTTCAGCCGATCGAACACTGGTATCCAGATGCTCCAGCAAAAAGGCCACCGCCACGCCCAACAACAGACTCAGCACAAAGGCCAGACTGACTATCATCTGCTTTTTGGGCTTGACCGGCACATCGCTGACCAATGCCGGATCGACTACCCGAGCGACCACGCTTTGCAAATCACTGGAAGTACTGGTTTCCTTCAACCTGCCCATGAACATGTCATACAAGTCACGGTTGCTTTTCACCTCGCGTTCAAGTGACGTCAGCTCATATTCACTGCGATTAGTGCCTTGTATACCCTGCTTTGCCTCGGCTACGGCGCCGGACAGAGCTGCCTCATTCGCGCGAGCCACTTCGTATTCTCGCTCCAGACCGCTGACCACATCGGCGACCTGATTTTTCAGGTTATGCTTGGCCTGCGTCAACTCCGCCTGAGCCTGCTGCAACTTGGGATGTTGAGCACCATAGCGGTTGGATAATTCAGAGACCTTGCGCTCCTGATCCGCCACCGTTTCCATCAGCCTGGACACCAGGGGATTACGCTGAACCACCGGCATGGAAAGCTCATTTCCTTTTACCCTGGATATCTGATCAAGATTACTCTTCGCCTGAGACCTGACCAACCGCGCCTCGACCAGGCCTTTTAACAAGGACTCCAGCTGACTGGTCGCGCCACTCAGAGAAAGATTCTTGGTATCGATCAAATTGTGCTGTTCACGATACTGCTGCAAATTACGCTCGGATTTTTCAAGATTAGCCTTCAGTGAGGTCAGATGACTGTTCATCCAGTCAGTCGCCTTCTGCGTCATCTTGTAACGAGCTTCCATATCCGCTTCGATATAGACGTCAGCAATGGTGTTCGCAATGGTCGCAGCCAGCTGACGATCGGAAGACGTCACCGTCACCTTGATCAACTGACTCTTTTTGGACCCTTCCACCTGCACGATGTCAGAGAGTTTCTTAGCAAGGCGTTTGCGCAGATCCTGTTCCGTGAGCTTCGGAGCATTGACACCCAGACTACTCAGCAAATCCTTGACGAAAGAATGTTGCTCGCTCGGATCAAACAGAGGATTACTGGCAAGCTTGAGCCTGTCGACCACAGCCCCCATCAGGGCATTAGACTGAAGCAATTCGACCTGAGTCTGATAGTGGGACTGATCCGAACTGACCCCGCTGTAAATCTCGTCGATCGACAACAACTTGGCTTTGTTCTGCTCGACCAGGAGCGTCACGGTAGAGCTGTAGATGGGTTTCATCATAAACACCACCACCGTCACCAGCAGCGTGAGAAAAACCGCCAGCCCCAGAATACTCCACTTGCGCCGCTGCACGACACGCCAGTAGCCCATCAGATCCAAGGCTTCGTCATCATCCACTACGGAATCGAACTGATTATTTGTTGCATTTTCAAGTTGTCGCATCAAAAGAAACTTTCTTCAACCGTTACAGTATCGCCGGGGAAAACGGCTCCATCCAAATCAATTTTTGCTTGCGCGTGCTGAGTATCGCTTTCGCGCTGCACAAAAATATTGCTCTGAGAGGCGCGCTCCTTAAACCCCCCAGCGATGGACACCGCCATGCGCACCGTCAGCCCCGACTTATAAGGATAAGCACCGGGATGTTCGACCAGACCGTTGATGAAAAAAGGACGATACTCATCCATGCTCACCGATACACGAGGGTTAACCAGATAGCCCTTGCGCAAACCGTCCACAATACGAGTCTCCAGCTCGGCGACCGACAGCCCCAATGCACTCACCTCCCCGAACGGGAACATGATCACACCGGAGTCCGGCAGGCGGTATTTCTGGCGCGACAAATCTTCCTCGCCGTAAACAGAAATATTAATCACATCACCCGCACCCAGCCTGTACCCTCTGCCGTCAATTGAAACCGCACCGCCACCCACCGACAGATCCGCTGCACGAACCACTGGCGCCGAAAAACCACAAAACACAATAAGACCTAAAAAAGCCACCGACAACCAGCGCTTCACCAGCGGATTCAGCACAGCAATATTCAGCACAGACAACCCCCTTTAACATCAACGACCAGACCCATACAACAAATCCGAATTACAAGGATCCCTCTAAAAGCAACATGGAAACGGACTGGGTATAGCTCAGGCGAGCATCGGTAGAATTACGCTTGGAATGCTGATACTCAACGCCTGCATTCAACCAGCGGTTAATTCCGTACGAAAGCTTGGCACCATAACCCTGACGTTTGTCGACGCGATTCGTGGCCTGAAAATTATCCACCCCGTCATTAAACGACAAGGTAGACACAACATACTTCGACCAGTCATGCTTCCACTTCAGGTCCGCATCACGGCTGACAATAAAGCTGCCCACACCGCCATATTCATTCGAGCGCTGACGCAAGGAGGCATCGACTACCGAATAAGTCATCGGCGCCCAGGTGACAGCACCGTCCCAGACTGTCGCAGTGCCTGATGGCAACAAACCCAGACTAAAGGACTTGTTCAACTTACCGATCTTGAAGCTACCCGTCGTCTTGGCAGTCGCATCCCACTTCACACCCAGCATATAATGCTGCTCGGTACTGTCCAGTCTCTTGGACGCAGCATCCACATAGGCAAACTTGGCTGTTCCGACTTCCACGAACATCTTCGTCGCTGGCGCAACCTTATAGAAAAAAGTACCCGTCAAGTCCGTCTTGTCATGATTGTAGAACTGCGTAGCGCCGCCATTGTTACTATCGTAACGTTTGGCCCACTGACCTGCGGCCAATTCAAACTGCCCCTGAGCACCGCCCGCGCCGTAATGTACCATCCCCTTCAGCCCGGTGGTGTGCCAAAGCTCCTTATTCCTGAACATCAGGGCGTTACGACCATCATGCCCCTTGACATAATCAACATCCAGCGAGGAATTTACACGGGAATTCCAGACATTGTCTGCAGACAGACCAAACTTATGATCCCTGTAATTATCGATGCCGCTGCCCGAAAATTGCATATAACTTCCGGCATACATCGCACTGTACCGCTGACCGTGCGTAGGCAAACCGATCTCAATACTGGGATCCAGCCGAGTGAAGTTAGACGCCGTCTTGACACCGGTCAATCCGACGTTATCGTTTTTACCCACCGCCAGCACCAGCCTGGGCTTTATTTCGAAGGCTCCTGCGTTAACCACACCAGCAGAGTTTCCCTGCTCTTCAGCCGCAGCGACACCCGCCAACAGCACACCCCATACAGCAACAGCAACAGCAGAAAATTTTAGCGACATGATTTCCCCTTGGAATTGATTAAAAGAATTTTTAGCATTATAAATCAAAAGCAGATTATTTAGAGGAGTTTTTCAAATATGGCAAACTCAGCAGAATCAGAAACAACATCGCATTGGCCGGATTCTGAAAATTAAAATCCACCGATGCGTGTATCAGCAAAGAAACCACCCCCATCAAACTGGCAAAAGCCATCCCCAACACCAATCTGTCACGGCTCTGTACAACCTGCATGGCCGATTTTAGCAAACTGTGAATCACCATAACAACTAACAACAACATACCTGACAGCCCCACCTCACTGGCAAACTCGACAAAGTCATTGTGAGGATGATCCCAAAAACCGAACGCCAACCTTACCGGCTTGTAATGCGGGAAGACCAGATGAAAAGTTCCGCCTCCCGTACCCAGCCACGGAAAATGACGAACGATCTGAACGGACGCAAGACCTGCCTCACTTCTTTCCTCTACAGATTCTTCCGGGGAAAGCCTTTGCAACAAGAGCCCGCCAGCAACCGGGACAACCGGAACAGCCTGGACACCCACCGGTGCGACCGGCCTGACCTGCGTCTCAATGTTGGTGCTTTCAATGCGCTGCACCACTTTTTCCACACCGACCATACCGCCGATAATGACCACGTCCAGCACAATCAGGCTGATAATAAAATACACCGTTGTACGCGCCGCATGTTTCGAAAAGATGACGACAAACAGGCCAGTCAGCAGCAGACTGACAAAGAACGCAGGATTCCCCATCCGGGAACGACTGGCGACCAGCCCGATCACCATAATGATCAGCGCCAGTCTTAGCATGGCCTTGAAACTTAACAGCACCGCCAACCAGGCATGCAAACGCTGCCTCCAGCTGACCGACGCGCGGCCATCCAGCTTTGCGATCATCAAGCCTATTCCTACAGCCAGGGTCAACTCCAGATAGCCGGCAAAATTATTGGGCGATACAAAAGTACCATGCGCACGGGGATTATCCATCGTCACAAAGAAAATCTGAAAAGTCGTGCCGGTCGCCATCAACACGACGCCTATCACAGCCTGCAACAAGCCCGAGAAGACAATCACAGCAGCCAGCCACTCTATGCGTCGCCGGGAATTAACCAGCATCACTACCAGCCAGAACACGGCAGACAAAATCATGGCTTTGGCCAAATACAAACGCGTCGAATAAGGATCTATCGAAATCGTTCCGCGACCTGCATCCGCCAGAGAAAAACCACTGGCTGCGCGCTGGTCCAGCAGATGCAAGAAGGCGCCCGGCAACGGCACCAGCTGCATAGCCAACAACCCCATCCACAGCAGGAGCAGAATCAACGGGACACGAGCCCGATGCCATAATTGCAAACCCGAACACCAGACAGTCCATAACAGCAAACCGCCTGCCATCAAACCCAGCAACGCCAGAGCCCAGGGGCGATTGCTGGCCAGCGGCAGCGGCGCATAAACAATCAGCGCAAATAACGCCCATAACTTTGCAAGATCGCCTTCCGAGGCATTATTCCCGGCAACTGAAAAATTCATCTATTTAAAAAAACGAGTAAATTTCGACATGAAGATATTCCTGAACAGGACATTCACACTTACGCGGCAAGCACGCGTAGAGTCGAAAACCCCGCTCACAGCAAACCTTTCTTTACGGCTTTTAACATCACCCACCTGGCGCCTGCTAAATACAAGAAAGTGAAGGGCAGATAAATATAAACCCTTTCCTCCCCAAGACTGCTAGTCATCCACACGGCGGTCAGCCCCTGACAAAATGCCATGAAAGCATAAGCCAGCGAGACTTGCCGGTGCGAATAGCCCAGCCTGTTTATCAGTTGATACAAGTGGGCACGATGCGCCGAAAAAACATTCTCACCGGCCCGGAGCCGTCTGAAAAAAGTGTAGGCCGTGTCAAAAATGATATGAAAAAGCAGCAAGGGAACCACAAACAAAGAGGTGTGCGAATGATCGTAGCGCGCCGCTATCACAGCCATGACCGCAAAAGTAAAACCCAAAAAGGTGCTGCCGACATCACCCATAAATATTTTGGCGGGAGACCAGTTAAAAATCAGGAAGCCTGACGATGCCGCCGCGAGCGACAAGGATGCCAGGTAAATAAAATGGCTGCCCTGATTAAATGACACATAAGCCAAAAACAAGGATGCAACAAGAGCAGTGCTCGCAGCCAACCCGTCCAGACCATCAATAAAATTGTAGGCATTGGTTAAACAAAGAATCCAGAAGAATGTCAGCGGATAAGCCCAGAGTCCAAAGTCTACTGTGCCTAAAACAGGTAAATGCACCTCGTCGATGACAATACCTGCAGACAGCCCGACCAGGATGGCCACGACCTGACCCGCTAATTTAAACCTGAAAGACACCGTATGAAAATCATCGTAGAGGGATATCGTGGCCAGGACAAACGACGAGAATAAAAAGCCGATAAAATAATGCGTAAATATCGGAGTCTTGTCTCCTATGATGTGAATCAACGAAATTCCGACCAGAAAAGCCGACGCGATCGAAAGCCCGCCACCCCGCGGGGTTATCCTGGTGTGAGAAGAACGCTCGTTTGGGACATCAAACGCCCTGAGATGGCGAATCAAAAGAACCGTCGCAGCCGCTGAAAAAACAGCGATCACAAGAGCAAATAAAAGATGCTTAATGAAAAAGTAAAATTCCATGACTCAATATACGCCGCGATTAAGACGGGGCATGCGACTCCTCCCAGATGTAATCACAAATATCACCCGACGGCTGATATCCATCGACCACATCCAGCAAGATACGCCTGACCGACTCACAATCAAACCGGTGAAAAGCCTCATCCAGCTCAAGCAGTTTTTTACTCAGACAAGACCAGGACAACTCGATCTCTTCTGCCCGCATAATCAGCGGATGTTCGGTACCCGACACATTCCCGCCAATGAGCAATTCCTCATAAAGCTTTTCCCCGGCGCGCAATCCGCTGAATTTTATTTCAATATCACCCGTCGGGTTCTCTTCATCAAGAACCGAATAACCGCTCAGATGAATCATCTTGCGTGCAAATTCGATAATTTTGACCGGCGCGCCCATATCAAGCACGAAAACATCCCCGCCCTGCCCCATGGAACCCGCCTGCAACACCAACTCGGCGGCTTCGGGTATCGTCATAAAATAGCGCGTAATTTCAGGATGTGTCACCGTCACAGGACCTCCTGCTGCAATTTGCCGTTTAAAAAGCGGCACAACAGAACCTGAAGAACCCAGCACATTTCCAAAACGCACCATACAAAAACGGGTAGATCCCGCCTCACGCGCATACGCCTGCAACACCAATTCGGCAAAACGCTTGGACGCCCCCATCACATTGGTTGGACGAACCGCTTTATCGGTGGAAATCAGCACAAAAGTTTCCACGCCTGCATTCCTGGCAGCATCGGCTGTACGCCATGTGCCAAAAACATTATTCAGCACCCCTTCTATCATATTATTCTCGACGAGAGGCACGTGCTTATAAGCTGCTGCGTGATAAATCGTCTGTACGCCGAATTTTCGCATCACACGCTCGACCCTGTGCTGGTGCGCAACCGAACCTAACACAGGCACTATCTGAACTTTAGTCTTCAGCAACTCATTGATAGAATCGAGCTCCTGATTGATCTGATACAAAGCGAACTCTGACCTTTCAAACAGCACCAGACAGGCTGGCTTTTGCCTTAAAATCTGCCGACACAGCTCGGAACCGATCGATCCGCCGGCACCGGTAACCATAACGGATTTACCGCGAATACACTGATCCAGCAAGCCATCAACCGGCAATACAGAATCTCGCCCCAATAAATCCTCGATCTCGACTTCCCTGATCTCAGTCACACTGGACACACCGGAAGCCAAATCAGCCGCACTGGGAATAGTTTTGATGGAAATACGCAAGGGTTCCAACCTTCGGATAATTTCCTGGCGTTGTTTATGGGATGCCGAGGGGATGGCCAACAGCACAGAATCCAGCACCCACCCCTCATCCGCCAGCACTTCCGCCAACATTTCAACCGGATAGACACGAATACCGCCAATTTCTCCGCCACATGCCGAAGCGTTATCCTCCAGAAAGCCGACTACTTCAAACTGACAACCTGAGCGCAGCGCCGCTGCCAATTTAACACCGGTTTCACCCACGCCATAAATCATGACTTTCTTGCCGACACCCGGATGCCTGGAAGGCATTCCATCCTGAAGCAAATAAGCGCGCGCAAAAAAACGACTCCCTGCGACATACAGAAGTGCGACCCCCCAGTAAATCACGAAGGATGAACGCGGAATCGGGGCGATCCGAAACAACAGATTAAAGGTCACCAACAACAGCACCGACAAAGACACCGCCTTGATTGCCGTAAAAATCATCTGATCCGCCATAAAGCGAACCACCGCACGATAAAGACCAGCCCTGACAAAGACCGGCACAATCACCAGCGGTGAGAGCAACAACAACAAATATAATCCGGCAATTTCCGGATACAATTCACCGTAACGCAACGCAGTCGCTGCCCACAATGCCAGCGGCATACACACCGCATCGGCCAGCACCATGATCAATTGCTTTGATTTTCTAGGGAGTACGAGCAGAAATTTACGCATGCTGATCAATTTTCAATGGTTGCCTTTTTCATCACCGAACGGAGCACCGAACATGTTTTACTGATCTCATCTTCGTTCAGTGTAGGATGAACCAGGAACATGAGGCTCGCCTCGCCCAGCGCCCTCGCCACAGGCAGACGCGCACCGGGTATCCAGCCGGTATTTTCGAAGGCCTTTTCCAGATACACCTCGGAGCAAGATCCGGCATAACAAGGAACACCCTGCGCATTCATTTCTTCGAGAATGCGATCCCGGGTCCACCCCTCCTTCAACAGCCCGGGGCGTACAAAAACATAAGCCTTGTACCATGCGTGCTCTATCTCATCCGGCAGTGCAGGAACGCGTAACGCAGGGCATGATTTCGCGGCATCCATGATCGACGCCGCATTGCGCGTGCGCGCCTCATGCCAGGCGGGCATATACTCCAGCTGTATCCTGCCAATAACCGACTGCAACTCCGTTATCCGCCAGTTTGTGCCGAAGCTGTCATGAAGCCAACGAAAACCCGCAGGATGCTGCCGGTTGTAAACCGCATCAAAAGATTTACCATGATCCTTGTAAGACCACATTTTCAACCAGAGCGCACGGTCATTTGTCGTCACCATGCCGCCCTCTCCCCCTGTGGTCATGATCTTATCCTGACAGAACGACCACGCGCTTACATGACCAATTGAACCCACCGAGCGCCCCTTATACCTTGCACCATGCGCTTGCGCACAGTCCTCGACCACAAACATACCGCGCTCTTGCGCCAGCGCCATAATAGCATCCATGTCACAAGACCAGCCGGCCAGATGCACACAGATGATCGCTCGCGTTTTCGGAGATAAAACAGCCTGAATTGTCTCAGCCGTGATGTTCTGGCTGTCCGGATCCACATCGGCAAAAACCGGGGTCGCACCGGCATTGACGATGCTGCTGACGGATGCCAGAAAGGTGCGTGACGTCACCACCACCTCATCCCCTTTGCCTATACCCAGGGCATACAAGGCCAGGTCGAGCGCAACCGTACCGTTGGCCAGCGCAATGGCATATTCACACCCTGCCCACGAGGCGAACTCCTGCTCAAACAAGCGACTCTCGTTGCCCGTCCAGTAATTGACTTTATTGGAAAGCAGGACATCACGGACAGCATTGGCCTCTTTTTCGCTAAAAGATGGCCAGGGAGAAAAAGGGGTATTCAACAAAATAGGTTCTCGCTAATAAATTCTGACAATCTGCATTGAAACCTGCAGCAATCTGTATATCTTAAAATTCATCGCATCCGCGTCGATCACACATCAGCTTTTGCACCACCTTCGTATCGCATTCGCAAGACAAGCAATATTCTAGCGCCAACCGGTGTTTCAAATCCAGAGTAATCATGGGTTCAAAAAAAGATCGATATCCCCTCCCTTTCTGGCATCATCTGCGCGAGAGCCAAACAGGCAGATCCTTCCATGTGGGTCTGCTTCACACAACACCCTGTGTACGATCTCATTTTCCTGAACTGAAAGCCTCACGCCGCAAACTCCTGTTCAAATAATCGACTTTCATTGCCTATCCACCAAACACCCCGGTTGAAAAGTTTCACCGCCACATCGATTTTTTCAGGTAAAAAATTCAGGAAGGAAACAGGGGATTCGACACCGACTATTGATTAATCGGGCGAGCAGGCGTACCCACTGCGGTCACACCATCCTCAATATTGCTCAACACCGTAGCACCGGCGCCAATCGTAACCTCCCGACCGATCGTTACATAATTACGAACGGCGGCGCCAATTGCCACTAATGAATAATCGCCCACCGCCACACCTCCACCGAGATTCGTACCGGGCGCAATATGCACAGCATCACCCAATCTGCAATCGTGATCCACTGTGGCGCCCGTGTTTATTATAACAGCCTCACCCACCGCAGAGTCGACATTTACAACCGCATTTGCGCACACGACACAACCGGCACCCAGTCTGGCAAACCGGCTTACCTGAGCCGAAGGATGAATGATCGTCGCCATTTTGAATCCGGAATCAATGAGTTTTGATTGCAAGACCATACGCAGGTGATTATCTCCGATTGCCACAATTGCACTGTCACATTTTTCCAGCCAATGCTCAAATTGCCCGGCCTTTCCATACACATGCCAATGACCGTTTTCCTTTTTTACCGGCCAGGCATCATCCAAAAAGATAATCTCTTTCCATTTTCCTGTTTCCAGAGCTGCATCGGCCACCACTTTTCCATGTCCTCCTGCACCGACAATCAAAAGCGCTCTCATAGATTTAACCCGTTCTGAATATTGGAACCTGCAAATTTTTCCATCGTCGCATGCCCGTCCTGACTGATATCAGATCCACGTATCACTTTTAATACAGTCATAAACAGAATTTTCATATCCAGCCAGAACGACTGATTATCCACATACCAGATATCCAGACGAAATTTATCCTCCCAGCTGATCGCATTGCGACCATTCACCTGAGCCCAGCCAGTAATTCCCGGCCTTACCTCATGCCTGCGCGATTGCTCTGTCGAATAAAGCGGCAAATATTCCATCAACAAAGGGCGAGGCCCCACCAGACTCATATCGCCCTTCAACACATTGAGCAGGCCTGGCAATTCATCCAGACTGCTCGCCCGCAGCAATTTACCGAAAGCCGTCAGGCGATCCTTATCGGGCAGCAAATCACCCTTATGATCCCTCTCATCTGTCATGCTGCGAAATTTGTACATCATAAAGGGAACACCACCTTTACCGGGTCTGGTCTGAGTGAAAAGAATCGGCGAACCCAGTTTTGCCCTGACCAGCCACACCAGGAGAAGCAATACAGGCAATAAAAAAACCAGCGCTGACGACACGAGCAACACATCAAAAGTGCGCTTAAATACGGTTTGATTCATAAAAAGACCACCTCCATGCTGAAAACCGCCCGACTAACGGGCAGACAGGCGATTAAAAATATGACCAAAAGCACGAACCCCCACCTCAAGCGAAAAATTTCGTTCATAATATGCACGGCCTTTTTCACCCATCTGCTCACGCATGGACTCATCCTGTTCAAAAAGTTTTATAGCAGATGCAGCAATTGACTCAGCATTCTCAGGTTCAGCCACCAGACCACAACCGGCTTGCCTGATGACATCAGCAGCGTTACCTGCGACAGCCATGAGAAGCGGCTTTCCAACCGCCATATAAGCCTGGGTTTTAGAGGGTATCGTTACACTGAACAAAGGATCGTTTTTCAAGTGAACCAAAAGCGCGTCAGCTTCAGCCAATATCTTTCCGATATCAGCCATCGGAACACCAGGCAAAAATGAAACATTTTTCAACGCGCATTTTGTTGCAACCAGCTTGAGTCGCGTAACTTCGACTCCTCCACCGATAAAAACGAAGCGTATCAGGGGAAAATCATTGCCGACAAGCTTCGCCGCATCCAGCACTGAGTCAAGCGCTTGCGCCTTACCCATGTTTCCGGCAAACAATATCGAGAAAGTATCATCTGTCCGCATTTTCGCAGGCACCGAAGCCCTGCTCGTCGCCAAAGCATTCTCGTCGCACCAGTTATAAATCACATCCACTTTAGTTTCAGGAACCCCTCGTTCTACGAGCAAACGTTTAAAGCCTGGCGATAACACCACGATATGATCTACACGACGGTAGACCCAGTCGCACACCTTGCTGATCAGACTCAGCGCACCTGGATTAGCGAGCATCCCCGTTGCCCGCAAGCTGTCGGGCCACATATCCTGAATATCGTAAACAACCGGGACATTCCGAAAAAAGCGGATCAGCACCGCAGCGATACCGACTGTCAGCGGCGGATGGTAGGCATAGATGACATCCGGTCTTCTAGCGCCAAACAATCCGTAACACAAAACTGATGCCGCAAAACTCACATAGTTTAACCCCCGTTTGACTGCGGACTGATCGTGATTGGGATACAAAGGAACGCGCGTAATGCTCACCCCATCCACACACTCGCGACCCAGCCATTTCATCCGATATCCGGGGTAGATTTTGCCTTCAGGATAATTGGGAAAACCTGTTAAAACTTCAACCTCAAATCCCTGACGCACCAATTCACGGGCAAAGGCCAACCCCTTGAAGGTAGGCTCAGGATCGAACCATTGGGTGATGAGTAAAACTTTTTTAGCCAATGAGTTAATACCTTTTTGAAATGACAGGATTCATGCGATCCATACGTTGTGGCGGCTGCATAATTTCAGCAATGATAAAACAAGATGCTTACGCCAAACTTTCAGCTCATTCAAAAATATATTCTGCATGACCTCCAAACATGTTGCCAGCACAAGAAACATGAAAATCCTGCCGCACATAAAAACAGAGAACTCCTCAGGGTTAACGCTGACGACTGCTCACCTCAAATTACCCGATCCAGTTACGGTCGCCCAGATCAGACGAATATCGCCAATCAAGCTCCAGTTATTCACATATTCACAATTCAGTCTGACCTTGTCAGGCCAGATAATTTCCCGGTTATACCGATCAGGGTCGGACTGATCCGCCAGAAGGGACTCTTCGTGCCGGTACTTGAGCGTTGCCGGCCCTGTGATACCAGGCCGGACTGTCAACATCAACCTGTCCTC
The DNA here is from genome assembly GCA_028707275.1 of Gallionella sp. Classification (GTDB taxonomy): domain Bacteria; phylum Pseudomonadota; class Gammaproteobacteria; order Burkholderiales; family Gallionellaceae; genus Gallionella. The sequence goes on from JAQTUP010000001.1 coordinate 331,320, forward strand.
ACCGGATAATTTATCCGCATAACCCGAAACATCCGGACGGGGCCCGACAAAACTCATCTGCCCCATGAGGACATTGACGAGCTGCGGAAGCTCGTCTATTTTAGACTTCCTCAAAATCCCGCCCAGCCGGGTTATACGAGCGTCATCTTTGGTCGTGACAGTGGTATCCACACCCTCTATTTGCTTCATCGTCCGAATCTTAATCACGGTAAATGGCTTGCCATGCCGACCAATCCGTTTTTGCAAAAAAAATCCGTTACGCCTGGTATCTATCGTTGCAAATACGGCGGCTCCAAGAATAATCCACCAGGTTAACAACAACCCGAACCCGGAAACCAAAACATCAAAGGTTCTTTTTTCAAAAGCGGCCCGAAATGACAGGCCTGAACGTCCAAAATCAGTAGCCATGGCGAGATAATGTATCCTTAATTAAGGGGGTCAGACGTTCGATACCCGCAGCACCCAACTGAACCCGTCCTTTACCGACACTGGATGATGATACGTTCGAAGATAATTTATCAGAAAAACCAGACGGAACTTCCTGCCCGAGGAAATTGGCAATGCGTGCAAATTCACCAACGGGATTCCTGACGAAATCTTCATACCCGACCCTGATTACGCGTTCTGCAGGAATACGATTCAGATCTCGTTCGGAGGAATCAACACAGGCAGCCCACTGAAGAGCACAGGCCTCATCGAGCGAATGGTTTTGAAAGATGTTTTTCATGCCATCAAATACAGGCCCCCAAACGGCCAGCCGCTTCTCCCCCGAAAAACCACGATAAAGTCGGTTGCCAAAGTAACGAAGCGCGTAATAGGGCAAATCGGATGCGGGTACGTATCGCATTTTTTTCATCAGGTATGGAATATCCAGCTCCGCCTTCCAGCGAATAAGCGCAGAACCCACCGCATCAAGACCATCGCGAACGATAAAAATATACTTGGCATCCGGGATCACCTCGTCGACAAAACCCACTCGCAGTGAATTGGCGCAGGTCTTCTCCACCAATATATTCAAACCGTGACGCTGAGCATAACGGTCAAAATGCCCTTTTATATAAGCCTTGACCGGAGGTGTCGCCATTTGCGGAGGAAACGCATCCGATGGAAAACGAACATTTCCATGACGCCAGATGTAGTTGATTTCATCACACGGCCAGGTCCCCACACCAGGCAATTCGACAAGCAGATCTCGTAACATATTCGTGCCGGAACGGGGAGCACCGATAATAACAACTTTTTCATACATAATTTTATTCAACCTCACTCTCAACCCCACGAATCAACGCTGACCAACGGTCGAGTGTTGTTGTTTCTGAAAAAAGAACCGAGCCGCGTAGCGCAGCATTTGTTTGCAGTCGTTGCCATTGATCAGGGTTGTCTGCCAACTTTAAAATGACACCGGAGATGCCTTCAACATCTCCCGGTCGAACCGCAACACCTATTTCTTCACTCTCTACTGCCCGGGCAAGCTCGCTATCCAACTCTACTGAGACCAGCAATGGCCGCCCCTCTTCCAGATAAGCCATTGTCTTGCTTGGAAATGCATAGCGGACGACATCTGGAAGAAGACTGACTACGCAAAGATCGGCCTCTGCAATGATGGCTTTGGCAATATCAAGCGGCTGATGCGGGAAGAAACGCACCGTTTGCGCATGAAGATCCTGGGCGCGACTTCGCAACTCGTCAAGAGCCCTGCCGCCGCCCATAAATACAAATTCAATATCATCCCGGCCGGATAATTTAGCCATCGCATCGACAAAGCACTCCAAGCCCTGAAAACGCCCGACATTTCCTGCAAACATGACGCGAAAAACTCCGACTCGTTTAACAAAGATCAGAGGCACTTCAGCAAGTCTTGTATCGAAGTTTGGGATACTAAAATTATTGATGACAGCAATCCTTGCCGATTCGGCACCCTTTCTTGACCTGATGGCATTTTCCATATCCCGGGACAGAACCACGACCCTTGTCGCCTCACGACAAGTGGCAGAATCGATGCGCTGCAACAATGAAAACAGGGCCGGGTGCCTGAAATCACCTGAAATCTTACCTATTTCAGGATAGATATCCATGCAGTGGTAAACAAAACGCGCACCCGTGAGTTTTGCCGCCCAGCGCGCAACCAAACCGCTGACGATCGGCGGTGAAGTGGAAATCATAATCACATCATATCGCCGACGCAGGAGGGTATACATCACAATTGCCAGAGAAAACAACACGACATTCAATAATCTGAATACAGGTTTTCCGGCTTCTGGAAGCAGCGTCAAACGCCGCACCCGGAAACCATCCATTTTCTCAGCGGCTGCCTGACGCGGAATTCGGGCTTCCGGCTTATAGGACGGCTGAGTGGAAAGCACGTCGACCTCGTGACCGTCCTCCACCCAACGGGATGCAATTGCCCGCAACATGGAAGCATATGGAGGCGTATCCGGCCAGAAATATCGGTGAATAGCAAGAATACGCAGTCGCCTGCTCCCTGCGTCCAATGCATGTTTAGTCATGTTTGATTGCAAACCATTTTTTCAGGAACAAAAAACTGCGTCACCATTTTCAAGCAGGGATGACGTACCGTTCGATAGCCTGGATTAATATTTCTTCCAGACGGTACGATTCACGTAATCGGTATAACTGTGAATGATCCGCACCACTTTATCAGAAACATTAGGCATGCTGTAATCTGCCACCTGCCTGAGTACACGTTCGACCCCGCGTGGCTGCCCTTCCAGGATAGCGAGCCCCTGGCGAACACGGTCAACTTCAAGTCCAACCATCATTACAGCAGCTTCTTCCATCCCCTCTGGTCGTTCGTGCGCCTCACGCAAGTTAAGCGCCGGAAAGTTGAGAATCGACGATTCCTCGTTAATGGTTCCGCTGTCTGAGATCACGGCACGGGCCGAGAGTTGCAACTTTATGTAATCGTGAAAGCCCAGCGGCTTTAACAAACGGACCTGTTCGTGAAACTTTGAATTCGTCGCATCGATACGCTTCTGGGTTCGCGGATGGGTCGAGACAATCACAGGCAGGTTATGATCTTCCGCAATGGCGTTAAGTACCGCCACCAGCTTGGTAAAAGTCTGCGGCGAGTCAATATTCTCCTCGCGATGCGCGCTGACCACAAAATAGCCTCCCTCTTCAAGACCCAAACGAGTCAGCACATCGGACGCATCAATTTGCGAGCGGTAGTGATTCAGCACTTCGAACATCGGACTGCCTGTCTTGATCACCATATCGGGCGGCAAGCCTTCCCTCAGCAGGTAATCCCGGGCAATCGTACTGTAAGTCAGATTCACATCGGCTGTGTGATCGACGATGCGGCGATTCGTTTCTTCAGGCACCCGCATATCAAAGCAACGATTCCCCGCCTCCATATGAAAGATAGGTATCTTGCGACGCTTTGCCGGAATCACTGAAAGACAACTGTTGGTATCTCCCAGAACAAGCATAGCCTCAGGTTGCACCTCGGCCAACACCTGATCCACGGCGATAATCAGATTGCCTATCGTATGTGCCGCACTGGTGGCATTGGAAGCACTGTTCAGGAAATAATCCGGCTTGCGCACGCCCAAGTCATCGAAAAAAACCTGATTTAACTCGTAATCATAGTTCTGTCCGGTATGCACCAATATGTGCTCACAGTGTTCATCCAGGCGCGCGAGTACACGAGATAAGCGAATAATTTCCGGCCGAGTTCCTACGACCGAAACCACTTTTAATTTTTTCATCATTAAACCTTATACGTTATGGTGTCGGGATGTTCGCGATCAAAAATCTCATTTCCCCAGAGCATTACGATCATTTCATTTTCACCGACATTCGTGATGTCATGCGACCAACCGGGCACCGTTTGAACCACTTCAGGCGTCTGTCCATCGGTAAATTGCTCGCAGGTTTCACCTGTTTCAATGTGACGGAAGCCAAAGCGGGCTTTTCCCTGGATCACAAGAAATTTTTCATTCTTGGTGTGATGATAGTGTCCGCCACGCGTAATGCCAGGATGTGCGGTAAAGAATGAAAACTGGCCCGAGTCTTTGGTCTTCAGCATTTCTACAAACCGGCCACGCGCATCAGCGTGAACAGGCACAGTGTAGGAAAATTGCTCAGGACGCAGAAAGCTCAGATAGGTGGCAAAGAGCGCCCTCGTCAGGCCTGCACCCACCGGTTCGGTGATCATCGAATCGCGACTTGCTCTGAAGGCGCTGAGTTGCTCCGCCAAATCACCCACCGAAATGGAGTATTCAGGGGCAACTTCGGGTCGCACCACACCCACAGGCCGCGCAGCCAATAGTCGCAGAAAATCCTTGATCACATCATCGATGTAAACCAATCGTATCAGTGCAGCAGGATCGTTGATTTGAATCGGCAAATCGTTGACGGTATTGTAACAAAACGTCGCAACGGCAGAGTTATAATTCGGCTTGCTCCATTTTCCAAACACATTGGCCAGACGATACAGATAAACCGGAGATTGCGTGTCTTTTTCCAAAGCCAGCAGCGCCTCTTCGGCAGCCAGCTTGCTGGCACCATACGGGTTTGCTGCTTCTGCCTGAATGGAAGATGTGTACAAAACCGGAATCGATCTGCCACTGCTGCGAATCAAACCGCAAAGTTGCTCAGTCAAGCCCTTATTACCCTCCGCAAACTCCGCCACATCCTTAGGCCGATTGATCCCGGCCAGATGAAAAATAAAATCGACACCGGTCAACGCCGTAGCCAAATCATCCAACGACATGTCTCTCGTAAAAGAAACAGTTTCAACACCTTGCTCACGAAGATGTACGATCAGGTTCTTTCCTATAAAACCATTCGCACCCGTAACCAGAACTCGCATTTATTTCTCCACACTTATTAGTCCGTGCCCCAAACCACCCAGGACAGCATATTCATACCATTAAACCCGCTGCCACCGTATCAGGACCTAAATCCTGTCCGTCAGGCCAACCAACCCCGAAAAAGAAGAGGCAAACTTTCTGGAAATAAGTTTCATCGTTTAACACTGCAAAGAAATCGGAACTCATGAATGGCTTCACATCAAATTTTCCACATCTACCATCCTGCATTACAACATGCAGATAACCATCAGGCAAAGGGGCGCTTTGACAATTTTATTCATGGTTCACTCCAGGGGTTTAATCTTTTGAACAGGAAGCCCTCGAACAGCCAAACTCCAGTCAGCTACAATCTCTTCGCGATAGATCTCTAACCATGCTTGTACCAATTTCATTTTGCTGCGAGGTAAATCACCCTCAAGCACATCACCGCTTTCAATGGCAATAACCGCTGTAAATTCAGCGTATTCAACATGAAATAGGCGTTATTCCTCGGCTACCGCATGCTCGCCGCGCGCCAGACGCTGCATAAATTCCAGCTTGAGCAGCAACGCCTTGGCTCCTTCAATATCCAGGCGCGTAGTGTTATGCGAGTTGTAATCTTCACCATGCGAGCTTTGGGTCATGCGTTGCTCGCCTTGCTCCACAAACTTGGCATAATTCAAATCGCGTGTATCAGGCGGAACGCGGAAATAATCGCCCATATCCTGCGCGCAGGCCATCTCTTCGCGACTTAATAAAGCCTCGTAGAGCTTCTCGCCATGACGCGTACCGATCACATTCACCGGATGATCAGGCTTACCCATCAGCTCCAGTATTGCCCGGGTCATCACTTCAACCGTAGCTGCAGGTGCTTTTTGCACAAAGATATCACCGTTATTGCCATGCTCAAACGCATATAACACCAGATCCACCGCATCGCCTAATGTCATCATGAAACGAGTCATGGAAGGATCGGTTACGGTAATCGGCTTGCCTGCATGCACCAGATCAACAAACAACGGAATCACCGAACCACGTGATGCCATGACATTGCCGTAACGTGTGCCGCAAATAACCGTACCCGTTCCCTCCAGATTTCGACTGGAGGCGACCATCACTTTTTCCATCATCGCCTTGCTGATACCCATCGCATTGATAGGATAAACAGCTTTGTCGGTACTCAAACATACCACACGACTCACGCCCGCATTCACGGCTGCTTCCAGCACATTCTCCGTTCCCAGAACGTTGGTGCGCACAGCCTGCATCGGATAAAACTCGCATGAAGGTACCTGCTTGAGCGCAGCCGCATGAAAAACAAAATCAACTCCACGCATGGCGGATGACACACTGCGCTGATCCCGTACATCACCTATATAAAACTTAAGCTTGGGATGGTTATAGCGCTTGCGCATATCATCCTGCTTTTTCTCATCACGACTGAAAATGCGAATTTCCGCAATGTCTGTATCAAGAAAACGCTTCAGTACAGCATTACCAAATGAACCTGTGCCACCGGTAATTAATAAAATTTTATTAGCAAACATAAGGCCCCGATATTAAGAGTTGGCGCACGACTAAAAGTCAAAGAAATTAAATTAAAATACAAACGTAACTAAGGAATAACTCGGATGTATTCAATTCATGAACACATTCAGAACAGACCGAAAGCGGCCAATATCTATTACACTTTTACTCCACCGGATTGCACGATGGCATCGTTAACTGCTTTTAAAATCAGGTCAGCCGCTTGTTCGACGCCAAACAGTCGTTCCACTAATAAGAATCCTTCGGCAGCCAGCTTATTTCGAAGAACGGGGTCATCAATAACCTGCATTAATGCAGATTGCAGAGCATCTATATTTTTCGCCGGCACCAACAAAGCCTCACAACCATCTTCAATCACATCAGGAACATTACCTACTGCCGATACAATTACGGCAAGTTTTGCAGCCATGGCTTCAATCATCGCATTAGGCATACCTTCTGCCCATGAGGGCAACACCAACACATCCGACTCCGCAAGAACGGCTTCAAGATCAGCACCGCGCAACCACCCTCTGAAACGAATAATATCTTCAAGTCCATGCTGTGCTACAAGCTCTCTGGCTCTCGCGGAAGCATTTCCTTCACCAACAATATTCAGAACAAACTTTCTCGACCCCGAGAGTCTGTGACAAGCCTCTATAAGTTCAAATATCCCTTTGTATTGTTCAACCCAGCCCAGGAACAACAAACGCACGGGGTGATCGCCCGCACTGAAATTACGTCGGCGACCAATAGAGAGTAATTCTGGGGTCGCAGTCCAATTCAGAATAATCGGCGCATCTTCCGGGTGAAATCCAAGCAAATTGACGGCAAATTTATTCCAGGCTGCCCCCTGGCACAAAACCTTGCGAGCCCCCCCAAAAGCCAGTCTAAGCCAGCTTCGCTGGATAAATGATCTCCCCCCCATTTCGATATCACTACCGCCACGTGGGAATAACAACGCCGGTACACCCCTGAAACGTGCGTACCATGCCATGACTCCCTTTTCCAGGATGCTGGCACCCGGCGAAGTCATCAGTAAAACGGCATCAGGACGATTACGCTCAAACAACATACAATATGAAAACGTACGCCTGGCAGCAAGCACTGACCGCCGCCCCAATGAAGGCGGAGGATTGCTTATCTGTGTGGTATCCAGCAAAGTTAAATTCGCCCGCTCTGCAAACGAGGATTGCAAAATTATTTTACAACTCGTCGCGATACCACCGAATATACATCGATCTGGCGGTGGAAATGCGCCTACAAACAAAATCCGCTGCTTACATGTACCTTGTTCAGCTTTCATCAGATCATTTTCACCTTGGTGCGATTTGCCCATATCATAAAATTGAGAATCTTCCACAGTAAAAAAGATCTGTCACGCCGCCGAGAGATGTGATCATCGTATAACTTATTGATAACAGCACAATCTAACATTCCAACGTACCTGCTCTGAAAAGTTTGCATTTGATCAAAAAACAGCGGCTTTAAAGCATTGCGTAACCAATAGCCATAAGGCACACCAAATCCGGTTTTTTTCCCATAAAGTACATCATTAGGCACCAGTCCTTCCAAAGATTTTTTTAATAGCCATTTTTTTTGCCCAAAGCGTACTTTTTGCGAACCGTGCAAACTCATACAAAAATCCACCAGGTCATTATCCAGGAAAGGGACTCGCACCTCTATGCTTGCGGCCATGGTGGATCTATCAACCTTCTCAAGAAAAATATCAGGCAAGATTATCATGCTATCCACGAACAGCATCTGATTGACGAGATCTTCATCCTTAAAATAACTCTGGCATTCTCTGTAGCGCACAAAAGGATCCGACTGTATGATTTTCTGCCGGACGTCTGATGAAAATATCGCGGCGGGGTTAGAATGCATATCCTCTTCTGTAAGAAGCAATGCCATCAATACAGCAGGATCATCCACAGTGAGAGCATTTATATAACGCTGACGCCGGTAATACTGAGAATTGTGTGGCAACCGACCGTTCACCAGGTTTCCAAGTTTTGCGAAGCTGCGCGCTGTTTTATAATAGCTAAGGGTAGAGTAGCGACTGTACCCTCCAAACATTTCATCACCCCCATCTCCCTGCAGCACGACCTTGGTTGTTTCATTCACTTTCGAACTAAGCAGATATAAAGGAATATTTGCAGCATCAGAAAAAGGCATGCCATGATGCTCAACCATTTTCTCTACGACATCAGCAATTTCGAAGCCGGAAATATGAAGTTCGTGATGTTCTGTGCCATACAATTTCGCGATTTCCTTCGCTCTGGGCAGCTCATTGACACCCTTGTCAAAATCGAAACCTACAGAATAGGTCGCAAGTTTCCCTGAATAATGCCGGGACGCAAAGGCTGTAATTGCACTGGAATCCACGCCACCTGAAAGAAAAACACCCACTGGCACATCGCTCACAAGTTGTCTCTTTACAGCCTGCTCAAGCAATTGACTTGTTTTGGCAATTTGTTCGTTAAGGGAGCAGGATAACTTCTCACGCCCGGCATACTCTGTCGGACTCCAGTAACACTCTGTTTTTGAACTGAATGTATCCAGATCCAGTTCCAAATAGTGACCTGGAAACAGCTTATAGACACCTTGATACAAGGTTCGCTCGCCGAGAGTATTCCCGTAATATAACCATTCATGAATGGCTGAAAAATCGCATTTTGCATCATTGTCATTAATAACCCGCAGAGCCTTTATCTCTGATGCGAACGACAAGCTATCTTCATTCAATCGATAATAAAGAGGCTTGATGCCCAGTCGATCCCGAACCAACCATATTTTGTGCGTCTGGCGATCATAAATAGCGAAAGCGAACATACCGTTGAATAACTTGATCGAGTCGACCCCAATATCAGCAAAGGCACGCAAGACCACCTCAGTATCAGAATGGGTGCGCAAATCGGTCAAGTCTAACGACTGAGCCAATTCAGCATAGTTATAAACCTCACCATTGTAACTAATCACATAACGACCATCACTGGTCGTCATGGGCTGATTCCCCGCTTCGGAAAGGTCAAGAACACTTAATCTTACGTGACCTAGCCAAACCTGACCATCCGAAAACTGACCATTCGCATCAGGTCCGCGATGATGGATAGAAGCAAGAACTTCTGACGCGTTAAATCCTGAAAATTGATCAGGAAGTCGATTTACAAGGCCTGCGATACCACACATTAATTTATCCCCAATATACGCTCATGCTCAACGATCTGCTCTGCATCGAATCTGGCCTTCAACACTCGAGCAGGATTCCCCGCCGCAATCGAATATCGAGGGATCGATTTATTGACCAGACTACCCGCGCCGATAATAGACCCGCGACCAATAGTTACTCCTTTTAATATGATCGCACCGCAGCCAATCCACACGTCATCTTCTACAATAACGGGCAAATCATTTCCCGGCATTTTTTCCTTGACGTCATACATATACCTGCCAATTTCACGTGCATTATGATCTCCGCCCATAATCATAACCCGGGGACCAAACATCACTTTATTTCCTACAACGATACTGCTCTCTGTAGCCTGAAATATCGCCCCTTCTCCAATGAATACATTATTCCCAATAGAGATTGTTTTATAACTAAACACATCAAATGGATTAAAAATAACACCCCGTCCGCAAGACCTGAACCGATATTTCGCCAGTAACATTAAAATCTTTCTTCCTGCACGAAAAGAAAGCTCAAAAATCCTGAAAAGCAAACGCAATAGTAATTTCATAACCGAATCTTTGCCATTGACTGTTTCTCACACAATAGAACGGCTATAAAAATAGCCATAGTTATTTGGAATGACATTCTGGCAAAGAAGAATAACTCTTTTACATTAAAAAAAAGTATCAAGGAAACCAAAATCAATCCTAATAGTGCTGGCGACCTCATCAGACTATTCCTTCTAAACACGCCGAACAGATAGGCAATGACAGCGCCATAGAAAAACAAATGCAATAACAATCCTATAACACCATATGCCCAGATTATGTGCATGTAACCAATATCAGTAAAAACCGAATAATAGGTATTAATTTCCAGGTAGCTTGCCCGACCGAATATCAAATGAGAAAAACTTTCAGGCAAGATAAACATATCAGACAACGTTGATATTGTCTCATCACCACCGCGATCCGAGTCTGTAACTTTATCTCCAAAAAACACGTCAAAAGTTTGCCAAGCATAGCCAAAATTTTCATTTTGAACCAAATTTGGAAGTACCCATACAGAAACAGAAGTCACTAGTAGAACAATCAAAGTATATTTTACGATAAGATTTACGATACGTTTGTTTACTTGCAAATTATTTATTAATTGCCAGCCATATATAACTACGCTAATCACAACAGAAATAAATCCAGAACGACCTGTTACAATGATGGAGAAAATTAAAAGAAGATTCCCCATCAAATAGAACCCTGTCCATCTTCCCTGCCCTACTAGATAAAGACCAATTACAAAACCAAGACTTTGGATGACAGAAACCTGCGCTCCACCGGCTCCAGTTAAGCCAGCCATACGATATAACTTATAGAACTCCAACTGATCTTTTGCTGTGGTAAATGAATAAACAAAATCCCTGAATACCGGATCCATGAATTCATAAATCATTATCAAACCGTGGAACAAGATGCAAGAATAAATTAATGACGCAAGAAAATTAAATTTTTGTGTCGGGGTACCTGCATCTGACAATTTTGAAAAAGTATATTCAACAGCAGAATAAGTACCCAATAAAAACAAAACGGCTTTAATTGGCCGTAAAATCGCCCTTGAAGCCACATTGAGAATATTGCTATCCATTAAAATTGCACTAGTTAAAGCCAGTGCACTTATTCCAGCCAGTATCCAAACTAATCTTCGTAATCTGTTAGGCACTCTGTGAAAAAATAACCTGAAACACAAAGGAATACTGACGAGAGCACTAATATCACCGAAATTCCCAAGTGAGGTGTCTAGTATCGGCCCGAAGATCAGCATAAACCAAATAAATGGCAGAAAAAATAACGCAAACCAAGAGTTGACTTTCCAGGAATCTTCTCGACTTAATCGACCCATATTCATAATAAAAATTTTTATAAAATAACGAAATAAAATCCCCCATTGCTATAATTCGGCATTGAGTCCCAGTCCCACTCTGTCAATATCTCCAAAGCTTAGTTTTAACTACTCATACTTTGCACACATATCTTCGACTGATTGGGTAACTTGTCATTAATAAATATTATAAAACCACTTTTAATATCGACTGAAACAAACGAATCCACAGCTTATACCCCAAAGGATTAACCCTAATTCCTTGCAAAAATAAAGAGGTCGCTTTCTTGGCATCCCCTTCATTCAAATATTTCAGACCATAACCGTAGCGAATAATGTTAGCCTCACCAATGTCGGCATCTTTTAGGTAACTGGGATAACGCTGACGGATAATATCGAAAAATTTGGCCAAATCTGCCACACACCTGTCCCACTGATTGGTTATGTTGTTATCATGCTTCCTGTAGCGCCCATAAGTTCCTTGAATATAACCAAAACCACCTCCACCCATCAAAGTCTCTGTGAAAAACATACCGTCAGAGACCATGGGCAAAGCTGCCTCAAATCCATGCTTGGGAATACATTCGGTACGCACCATGACAGACAAGGCTCCAAACTGAGTTCCATGACGAATAAAATCTCTAGGGCCTTGTCCACTCCGAAGAGTTCTTGTTAATGGGTGCGATGGACTACCATCATCATAAAAAACTTCAACCTGATGCCCACACAACACTCTTGAACTATCGGCCTCAAACCATTCCACCTGCTTCGAGATTTTCCCTGGCAGATAAATATCATCCCCTCCCAAGAAAGCAATATATTTACCAGTGCAGGTACGCAACCCCCTATTGCTGTTACCTGTGATACCAAGATTTGGCCCGCCTATAAGTGGCACAACCTTATCTGGATATTGCTGTGCATAACCCAGAATAATCTCTGCTGTACCATCCGTAGAGCCATCGTCTGCCACTACTATTTCTATATTGTTGTAATCCTGATCGAGAACACTACGCAGCGTCTCATGAATAAACTGTTTTTGGTTATAAGTAATGACATGTACAGAAACTAAAGGTTGATTCATATATCATTCTCAACGTAATTTTCAACACTTGAAATTTTTGCGATCACTTTTGCAGGAACTCCAGCTGCGATACAATTATCGGGCACGTCCCTAGTTACTACCGCCCCAGCGGCAATTACAGAGTTATCTCCAATATTTACACCTTTCAAAATCATTACCCGTGACCCAATAAATACATTTTTTCCAATATCGACGGATTTACATTCATGTGTCCCCGCCAAACGTCGATCTGGGTGCAAATCATGGAAGTCAGAGTCAACCACAGTAAATTCACCACCAACAAGTGTATTGGCACCTATACGGATACTGCTTCGCTCTGCAATAATTACAGCATTATTATTTATCCAAACACCATCTTCGATAATTATTCGCGAAGAATTACCTCGCGCTTCGATATGAATGTAGCCACTCAAATAATTCGGGGATGGCCACACACCCAAGTTACACCTTCCAATCTTAACTTCCCCGCAACCAATTATCAGGACAGGTTGACTAATACGCGCAAGCTTATCGCTGCAATTTAGACCCGAAAGTAATTTGTACTTCCAGATACGTAATTGTTGATAGAACACAATCGGCAAGTTTCGCAACTTGTTACGAACCCTTCTCCAGAGAAAAACTTTTTGACTAGACATCCGCCACGTCCATTCTTTTCATTTCCCGCGCAACCCAATATGCCATATAGGGCCAACACAATAAATAATTAGCCACATATGCCATCGGAACACCTTGCAAACCCCACTGACGTACAAAGAGCCAACTAAGCAAAACAAACGAAGCTGAAAAAATAATTTCTACACTTAAAAAAATCTTTACCATACCTCGGCCAATCAGAACATAACCAGTTATCCAGGCAGCAATCTTGATTACATCTCCTACTAGTTGCCACGGAAATAATTGACGAATAGGCAAAAAATCTTCTGTAAATAGGGTTGTAATAATAAAGTCCCGCAATAAAAAAATCACTGCAGCACCAATTACAATTAGAGGCAAAACAAATTTATATACTTTAACGAGTTCTGTCTTTAGTTCGAATCCATTCCGAATTTCTGCTAGCCGAGGCAAAAAATAAACTGACAATGTACTTGTCACCAACATCAAATATGTCTCGCTGATCTTCCATGACGCCTGCCAATAACCCGCAGCAGTAATACCAAGCTGAGTTGTAATATTATCCCGTATCAGCATAAAAGCAATTGGCACCGTCAGAGCCGAAGCTAATCCCATCAAACCAAATCCAGCCAATTCACGCAGTGCAGTTCGATTGATATCCCCCCAAAGAAACTTAGCCCTGAACCAATCACGCCGCGACACCATTAATGCTGTTGAGCAGAGAATAATAGCTGGGTTTATAGCAAATGCAACAAGGGCGCCATATAAGCCAAAGAGGAAAGTCAACAATCCGGTAAGCAACATAACCAACAGACTACCGATGATATTTGCACTAACATAAATACCAACTTCTTTCTTACCATTGACAATAGCCAGCAATAAGTTGCTGGCCGCCATGGCGGGCAAAGCGAGCGCCAACCATACAAATACGGTCGACATATCTGGCCTATGTAACAACCATTGTGCCAGAGTATTACCAACAAAAATGAGGGCAATACCTGCAATCAGCGAGGAAATTAGCGAAAAACGAATTGCTGTTTTCCATATAGCATGCTGCTTCTCTTCATTATCAAAATGCTGCGCGGTTGACTTGGTAACCCCCTGAGCGACCACCCCTCCCGCAAGACTAACCACGATCGAAACTACATTCTGAAACTGTCCAACAATAGCATATCCGGCAGGACCCACATAGACCGCCAATACTTTGTTAAGCACGAGAGCACTCGCAACTTTCACTGCAACAGCAACACCGTTAAGTAGACTCGTTCTAATTAAGCTCATCTATTGACTAAACCATTTTACGGCATGCCGCAATCACAGTAGATACACCGAATTTGTCCAAGTGCGGGCCAATAGGTAGGCTCAGACATTGGTTTGCAATTTTTTCTGCTATAGGAAACTGCCCTTGGATGAGACAAGCAGCCGCATATGCTTGCTGCAAATGAGGAGGGATCGGGTAATGGATCAGTGTGCCAATGCCGACCTCGCCCAATTGCGTTTGCAAAATATCACGCTGTTGGTGTTGCACCACATACAGGTGCCACGCAGGCTCTGCCCACTCAGGGACAAAAGGCAGAGTCAGACCTGTATGAGCCAGTCCAATTTGATAGCAGCTTGCAATCTCTGACCGTCTTGCATTCCAAGCATCCAATGCTTTAAGTTTAACCCGCAAGGCTGCGGCATGAATCGGATCAAGGCGACTGTTAAAGCCACGCACATCGTTGACATATTTCACCCGGGAACCATAGTTTCGCAGTACACAAATACGCTCGGCGATTCCCGTATCATTGGTGGTAATGGCACCACCGTCCCCATATGCACCCAGATTTTTACCAGGATAAAAGCTCCAAGCCACTACATCACCGTGCGCACCAATCCGCTTCCCCTTATAACGCGCACCATGAGCTTGAGCACCATCCTCAAGAACTTTCAAGCCATGTTTACGCGCAATCGCCAGGATAGGATCCATATCTGCTGGCTGACCATACAAATGAACCGGCAGAATAACTTTGGTGCGCGGGGTAATCGCAGCCTCTATACGCGCCGGATCGATATTATAAGTTGCAGCATCCGGTTCGACCGGAACAGGTGTCGCCCCACACTGGCTAACCGCCAGCCAAGTCGCAATGTATGTATTGCTGGGCACAATGACTTCATCTCCAGCGCCTACTCCCATCGCTAACAATGCAAGATGCAGTGCGTCCAAGCCGTTCGCGACCCCCACACAATACCTAGCTTCACAGTAAGTTGCATACTCTCGCTCAAAGGAATCGACCTCTTCGCCGAGAATGTACCAGCCAGATTCTAGGACACGCTTGATTGCCGCATCAATTTCAGGCTGAAGTTCAAGATAGCCTGCTTTTAAATCGAGGAAAGGAATTTTCATTTTGTACTGTTCTGTTGTTTT
Source organism: Gallionella sp. (assembly GCA_028707275.1). Taxonomy (GTDB): domain Bacteria; phylum Pseudomonadota; class Gammaproteobacteria; order Burkholderiales; family Gallionellaceae; genus Gallionella. Next base: position 346,811 of record JAQTUP010000001.1, read on the forward strand.
ACGGTATCAAGGAATTCCGAATAATTTCGGATGTAATCAGACCCATCATAATGATGCGAAGCGAATACCAGCAGTACTGCATCATCCGAATATTTGTATTGCACGCCCCAAATCATGGGTGGCAGATAAATACCTTTATCTGGAGAATCCAGCAATACTTCAGTTCGATTTATACCGTCATCCGCTAACACTGCACAACTACCACGAACACAAATCAAAAATTGATGACAAACACGGTGCGCATGTTCGCCCCGTGTTTCTTTGCTCGGCACATCAAACACCATGAAATATCGTTTCGGATTAAATGGTATGTGCGTATCAAATTCACCCACCGTAAGACTGCCGCGAATGTCTGGTATCAGTGGAAATTTATGCGTAGTCACGCCGCGCACTGCTGTTATATCGGTGTACGGCGGTTTCCGATTGTCAGTTGGCGAAACTTCCTTCGTAAATTTTTCAACTTTCGTATTGGTATAACCAATAATCCGTGCCGGGTTGCCTACAACGATTGCATTGGGCGGCACTGACCGCGTCACCACTGCACCAGCCCCGATCATCGCACCTTCAGCAATCGTCACGCCTGGCAAAATGGTGGCATTCGCACCAATTGACGCCCCAGTTTTAATAGTCGTTAACGAAAACTTCTCTGGGTACACTTTAGAACGAGGAAAGAGGTCGTTGGTGAAAGTGGCGTTAGGACCGATGAAAACATTATCTTCAATGCGCACACCATCCCAAAGCTGCACACCACTTTTTATGGTTACGTTATCACCAACTACCACATCATTTTCAATCAATACCTGAGCACAAATATTGCAATTAGCTCCGATTTTCGCTCCTTTAAATACTACACAAAACTGCCAAATACGCGTCCTATTTCCAATCTCGGTAGTTTGAACGTCGGACAGATGGTGTACAAAAGTTTTCATATCCACCTCAGAAGCTAATTCTTTGATTGCAATATAAACTTAACATACCATCCCATCGCCACTTTCAACCCCGCTGCGATACGATGGCTGGGCTGGTAACCCAACAAAGTAGCTGCCTTGCTGATATCGGCTAGCGAGTGACGCACATCGCCCCCCCTAAAATCGCGATAGACCGGCCCTACATCGTGAAGATGCGGATAATCGGACAGCAAGTTCAGATGCAGCTGCTCATACAACTGATTCAGCGTTGTACGGTCGCCCACAGCGACGTTATAAACCTGATTGACGGCTTCTGGATTTTCGCTGGTGGCTGCCAGCAAATTGATCTGGCGCACATTCTCAATAAAGCAGAAGTCACGACTGGTCTCACCATCGCCATTGATATAAACAGGCTCCCCCTTGATCATGCTGGCAATCCACTTCGGAATCACGGCAGCATAAGCGCCATCAGGTGTCTGACGCGGGCCGAACACATTGAAATAGCGCAGGCCTATCGTATTAAATCCATAAGTGCGGGCAAACACGTCAGCATAGAGTTCGTTAACATACTTGGTGACGGCATAAGGCGAGAGAGGCTTGCCGATCTTATCTTCCACCTTGGGCAAGGCAGGATGATCGCCATAGGTAGAGCTTGACGCCGCATAAACAAAGCGCTTGACCTTGGCGTCACGAGCCGCGACCAGCATATTCAGAAAACCGCTAATATTGGTTTCATTAGTATTGATTGGATTTTCAACCGATCGCGGCACACTACCTAAAGCTGCCTGATGAAGAACATATTCAACAGGGCAGGATTCAGGATTCAGGATCGAGGATTCAGGATAAGAAAAAACCATGGCACGGCGGCAATCGTCCAGGTTGCGAATATCGCCCTGAATGAAGTTGAAATTTGCCCACTGTTCAGGGGATACCAGCGACTGAACTTCATCCAGATTATGCTGAAATCCGGTGACGAAGCTATCGAGCCCTACTACCCGCTGATTGAGTTTAAGCAGGGTTTCCAGCAGATTGCTGCCTATAAATCCAGCGACTCCGGTGATAAGCCAGGTATGCGGTTCATCAACGAGGCGTGCTTTGAGTTGTTCGTATTTAGTCATGATCTTTATTGATAATTATCCCAGCAAAATCTAAGTAAATTACCATGCCAGGTAAAAAGTTGTGGTGTCGCTGCGGTTAACTCCATGAAGAACTCCGAGAGCTTAGCCGCCTTCTCTTCATACTCATGGTTAACCGCATTGCGCAATTCTCGAATTTCTTTCCAGTTTTGAGCAGACTCAATGATCTGAAGCTTTTCCATATAAAGCAGCATAGCCGTATAAGGTTCAGATTTTTGCTCTTCTTCAATGGCAATAGCCCGCATGGTTTTACCAAGATGCTCTTGAAACTCACTGAAACGCAGCCAGAGTTTCATGATTATCTGGCGTCAGATTTTCCCAGTTTTGAATTGGTACTAACCGAAAGGTTTGCACCAGAGAATAACTCAAATAATCCCGCATGCGTGCCAAGTGTTCCAGCTTCTTCCAAATTAACCTGATATGATCACTCACAATGCGACCCCTGTTTTTTTGGCAATTTGCGCAATAGGTGCATTTTCATTGCGAGAGTGAACAATCAGGTCCACAGGCATCATACAAGCAGAAGCGCCCAAATGATGATGAACGCTCTTTGCAATATTTTCTGCCTGGGTTGAACTAATACACATGGAATGTTTATTATTACAACCGCCATAAGGCGAAACCGGCAGCCGCAATTTCTTCAGCATGATATGCCGATTTGATATCAATGAATACGCCGCCCGGTTTCAATATGGACAGCAGTTGTGACAACGGCTGATCAACGTATTCGGCGTGAGATACCGCTGCGACGATCGCATCAGCCTGCTTTGGCAAGGCATCCCATTCAGTCAGCGTAATGCCGTATTCGTGCTCGGCTTCCTTCGACTCAGCCAACGGATCATGAACACTGACATCACAACCGAATTCCTGCAATTCTTTAACCAGATCGGCGACTTTACTGTTGCGCAGATCCGGGCAGTTTTCCTTGAATGTCAATCCAAGCACAACCACCCTTGAGCCTTTAACAGCACCACCTGCCTGAATGATTTTTTTGACTGTTTGCTGCGCAACGTAAGCTGCCATGCCGTCATTGATACGACGGCCCGCCAGAATGACTTGAGGATGATAGCCCAGCATATCAGCCTTATGAGTCAGATAGTAAGGATCAACCCCGATGCAGTGACCGCCGACCAGCCCGGGACGAAATGGCAGAAAGTTCCATTTGGTACCGGACGCTTTCAACACTTCCAGCGTGTCGATGCCAATCTTGTTGAAGATAATTGAAAGTTCATTCATCAGAGCGATATTCAAATCACGCTGGGTGTTTTCAATTACCTTGGATGCTTCGGCCACCTTGATACTACTGGCAGGATAAACACCCGCCGTGATCACCGATGCATACACCTCACTCACAGTTTTCAGCGTTTCTGGCGTATCGCCAGAAACAACCTTGACGATTTTGGTAACGGTGCGTTCCTTGTCGCCAGGATTGATACGTTCAGGACTATAGCCAACGAAAAAATCCTGCTTCCATTTAAGTCCGGAATGCTTTTCGATTAACGGTATGCAAACCTCTTCAGTTGCACCAGGGTACACGGTAGACTCATAAACCACGATCGCACCGCGCTTGATGTATTTCCCGACGCTCTCCGAACTCTTGATCAGCGGAGTAAAGTCAGGCTGATGCGCCTCATCGACTGGGGTAGGCACGGCAACAACAATAAAATCTGCATCGCTTAACACCTGAGGGTCGGTGTGACAGGTTAATTGCGTAGCTGCACGCAAATCTTCGGAACTCACCTCCCCTGTCGGATCAAAAAAATTGCGGTACGCCGCAATCTTATCAACAGAAAGATCAAGCCCAACGGTAGGAAATTTTTTACCAAACTCGACTGCCAATGGCAGCCCCACATAACCTAAACCAACGACCGCTATCTTCATAGATTTCTATCTTTCAATTGATCTGCCTATTCGGAAAATGTACATCACAAATATTGCAATTTGATAACCACAAGCATTACAAATATTTTTCTTCGGATAATATCCACTTGCCGCACGCTTCACAGAAGCACATCAACCTGCTGAGCTGCAACATTGTCTATTTAACAACTAAGAAGTGCGCCATTCTACCAAATCTCGTTAAAAATAGCACGAACCAGCTCGCGTTAAAACCTTTCCCTGAGCACCTGCATCAGGTAGGCGCCATAGCCGCTCTTGATCAACGGTGCGGCGAGTTTTTCCAGTTGCGCTGCGTCAATAAATCCATTTTTATAGGCTATCTCTTCCGGACAGGCGATTTTTAACCCCTGGCGATGCTCGATGGTCTGGATGAACTGACTGGCGGCCAGCAGCGACTCGTGCGTGCCCGTATCCAGCCAGGCAAAACCGCGCCCCATGGTTTCTACCGACAAACGGTCGCGTTCCAGATAGATGCGATTCACATCGGTGATTTCCAGCTCGCCACGCGGCGAAGGCTTGAGGTTCGCCGCGATGTCCAGCACTTCATTGTCGTAGAAATAAAGACCCGTGACCGCATAGTTTGATTTGGGCACGAGCGGCTTTTCCTCCAGCGAAACAGCGCGGCCTGCCTTATCGAACTCGACGACACCGTAACGCTCCGGGTCGCGCACATGGTAGGCGAACACCGACGCGCCTTCAGTTCGATCGGATGCATTCTGCAATTGCTGCTGAAAATCGTGGCCGTAAAAAATATTGTCGCCCAGCACCAGCGCCGAAGGATCTTTTCCGATGAAGTCGCGGCCGATGATAAAAGCTTGCGCCAGACCGTCGGGTGAAGGTTGCACGGCATATTGCAGATTCAAGCCCCACGCACTGCCATCCCCCAGCAACTGCGCAAAGCGCGGCGTGTCCTGCGGCGTCGAGATAATCAAAATGTCGCGTATCCCCGCCAGCATCAGTGTAGACAACGGATAGTAAATCATCGGTTTGTCGTAAACCGGCAACAATTGCTTGGATACGGCCAGGGTCACGGGGTGCAGGCGCGTGCCGGAGCCACCGGCCAGAATGATGCCCTTGCGGGTCAGTGGTAAGCGGTCAGTAGTAAGTGGTGAGTGAAACATAGTCAGTGGTTGATAGTGAGTAGTTTTTTGTGCAGGCCAGTCAGTAGTTTCCCTGCTCGGTCAGCCAATTCAAAGGCAATGTGATCAGGCGGAGCGAAGTCCAACATGACCGCTAATTGTAACTGGGTTTCTAATTCAGCTAATGAGCCTCTGGCAATTCCAATAAAATTTAAAAATTCCTTTGCGCCATTTCTTCCCGCACCCTCAGCAATGCTGCTTGGGATCGACACGGCCGCCCTGCGCATTTGTTGAGCCAATCCATAACGCTCCTCCAGCGGAAAAGTTGAAGTCATTTGATACACAACCTTGACCAATTGCATGGCATATTTCCACGCATCCAATTGTTCGTGAGGTTTCATTTTTTTAGATAAGTCGTGAGTAATTAGTGGTAAATGGCAAAAGGCGGCACGTTGGTATTTCCTTACTACTTACTACTCCCCCATTTGCTACTTTCCACGTCCAGACTCGCCATATTGTTTCTCAACCCAGTGACGGTAATTGCCCGACAGCACATTGTTCACCCAGTCCTGATTATCCAGATACCACTGCACCGTCTTGCGTATGCCGGACTCGAATGTCTCAGCGGGCGTCCAGCCCAGCTCGCGCTCGATCTTGCGCGCATCAATGGCATAGCGGCGGTCATGCCCGGGCCGGTCGGTCACGAAGGTGATCAAGGAACGGTAAGTAGGAAGTGGGGCGTGGGGAGTGGCGAGTGGCGAGTGGTGAGCTGCAAGTGCCGCGCCACTAACTACTGACAACTCACTACTGCCCAGTTTCACAGGGCGCAGTTCGTCCAGCAGGTCGCAGACGGTATGCACGATATCCAGATTGGCTTTTTCGTTCCAGCCGCCGACGTTATACACCTCGCCCGGGCGGCCTTTTTCCAGCACGCAGCGTATCGCGCTGCAATGATCCTTGACATACAGCCAGTCGCGAATCTGCTGCCCGTCGCCATACACCGGCAGGGATTTACCCGCGAGCGCATTGACGATCAACAGCGGGATCAGCTTTTCCGGAAAATGGTATGGCCCGTAGTTATTGGAACAGTTGGTGGTCAGCACCGGCAAGCCGTAGGTGTGATGGTAGGCGCGCACCAGATGGTCGCTGGCCGCCTTGCTGGCCGAGTAGGGGCTGTTCGGTTCGTAGCGATGCGTTTCAGTGAAGGCGGGTTCGTCGTGCGCCAGCGAGCCGTAAACTTCATCGGTGGAAACATGCAAAAAGCGAAAGTCTTCTTGCGTAACACCCTCTCCCCCCACCCCCCTCCCGCCTGCGTGCGAGGGGAGCTTCTGCCAGTAGGCGCGCACCGCTTCGAGCAGATGAAAAGTCCCGACGATATTGGTCTGAATAAAATCCTCAGGGCCATGTATGGAGCGATCCACATGGCTCTCCGCCGCAAAATTCACCACCGCGCGAGGACGATGTTCCGCCAGGAGGCGAGCGACCAGTTCCGCATCAGCGATGTCGCCCTGCACGAAGCTGTGGCGCGGATTGTCGGTCAGGGAAGCAAGATTTTCCAGATTGCCCGCATAAGTCAGTTTGTCCAGACTGATGACCGCTTCGTCGTTGATCGCACACCAATCCAGAACAAAATTTGCACCAATAAACCCTGCACTGCCTGTTACTAAAATCATGTTTATACTCGTATCAAGAAAAGTGGACTCTGCCGACGTTCAACTTGCCTGACACTGTTATTGGCGGGCGATGACGCCGCGCAGCAGCATTTCATCGAGAACCTGACGCACACAGGTATCGAGCTCTGCAACGCCGGTGTTTAAAGCGAGTTCTGGCGAAACAGGAATTTCATAAGGGGATGAAATTCCTGTGAATTCGGCAATTTGTCCGGCTCTGGCTTTTTTATAAAGACCTTTTACATCGCGTTTTTCACACACGTCTATCGGGGTATCGCAATAAATCTCGATGAAATCACCATGAGCGACCACGCCACGCACCCTGTTGCGATCTTCGCGATAAGGGGAAATAAAGGCCGTCAGCACGATGATCCCAGCCTCCATGAAAAGCTTACCCACTTCACCCACGCGGCGAATATTTTCGATGCGCCCTTCCGATGAAAAGCCCAGGTCACCACAAAGGCCGTGCCGCACGTTATCCCCGTCGAGCACAAAGGTGCGACACCCCCGCTGGTGCAAGGCTTCCTCGACCGCATGAGCCAGCGTCGATTTACCCGACCCGGACAATCCGGTAAACCAGACGATGGCACCGCGATGTCCGTTTTGCACTTCGCGGCGTGCGCGCGTAACCGTGGCCTGATGCCAAACAACATTGGCAGATACCGGAGGGGAAACTGGTTCGTTCATAGACAACCCTGGGATTTATTTCGCATTGAGTTGCTCGAGCAACTTTTTATCAGCGGGGGAAGATACATAAAACTCGGGATTATGTAAATCTTTTTTGTTATAAATGAGCTCAACGCCCGCAAAATCACACACGCTGCCACCCGCACATTTCACCACCGCATGAGCCGCTGCGGTATCCCACTCCATGGTAGGACCCAGGCGCGGATATAAATGAGCCGCGCCTTCTGCCACCAGACAGAGCTTGAGCGAGCTGCCCATACTGACGCACTGGTAATCCCCCAGTTTCTGAAGCAGGGCGGTTGTACGCTCATCCGCATGCGAGCGGCTGGCGACCACCTTCACAGGCTCACCGGGAACACACAGTTTGACGCTGATGGCTTGCGCGTCTTCCGTAGCGCGCTTTACGAAGGCCCCCACGCCGCGCGCCGCGAAATAACACTTATCCAGCACAGGCGCATACACCACACCCAGCACGGGCTCCCCGTTTTCAATCAGCGCGATGTTGACGGTAAACTCGCCGTTACGACTGATAAACTCCTTGGTGCCGTCGAGCGGATCGACCAGCCAGAACCGATGCCAGTCGCGCCGTTCTTCGTAGCCGATCTCGGCGGATTCCTCGGACAAAACCGGCCAGCCCAAATCAAGTGCGGCCAGACCTGCGCCAATAACCCGGTCTGCGGCCAGATCAGCCAGGGTCAGGGGGGAATTATCCGCCTTGGTGGTCACTGCATTGGCCGGATCGGCATAGATTTCCATGATCGCCTTTCCGGCATTCATGGCGATGGTGACAATTTCAGGAAGCAGATTATTCATTTCAAACCAACCCTTCTTGGATGACAAACCATTAATCACCGGCCTTCAGGCCGAGGTGACGCAAGAAACTTTTTCAACAGATGATGTTACGCACTGACTTCTAAAGTCAGTATTTTGGAATCATTAAAATTATGTTTTAGCGATAACCTTTGAGCTTCGACCACAACCCTTATGCGCCGCCGAAGACTGCCTGTATACAGGCAGAAAGGCAAACAACGGCGCTTCTGGGCGAGCACTGTTTGAGCAGCCGCGCAGCGTGCGAGTACCTCACCCGCTTGTTTGCTGACTACAAAGGGAACTCCCTCTGTCTTATGCAAGACAGGCTGGCGCGACAGGCGGAGTCGCCTTTTCTTTAGCGACTTTCTTTTGGCGACTCAAAAGAAAGTCGCCAGCAGCCGACCTGTCTGTCGGCAGACAGGGCCGTCCCCGGCGAAGTTGATTTAAATACACGACTGATGTTACTGCGCAACATCAGTAAATATTCAAGCTGCAATTTTTTGGCATTCTTTCGCGCAGGCGGCACAACTCTCCCCGCAGGCTTTGCAAGAGTCATGCTTGTCGGCATGTTTTTCACACTCATCCGCGCACTGTTTACACGCATCCATTGCCAGCGTCGCCAATTTCGGCAACAACTTTGAATGCTGATTCGCCAGTTGCTGCAATGCACCGCACAGCGCGAGCATCTGACTCACGCTCCTGGCACAGGAAGCCATGTCACGCTCGCCCTGCCCCAGCAATTCCAGGCAGTGGTTCAGGCATATCTGCCCCTTTTGCACACAATCGCCAGCCGCCCTCGCCAGCGCCTCATCCGCCGATGCTCCATGATGATGTGCATGCATGGACATGTCGTGTTCTGCCGCCTGCGCATTTCCAAGCATGGCCGTGCCTGCCAGCGCCATCCCACCCAACAACAATTCTCTTCTGTTCACTCGGTCTATCTCCGCTGTAGATATCAAAAAAATTAGCCCCCCTTGCTCTGGCCGTTCTCATTATAACTTGTGCCATCCCCGCCCCGAAAGATTCCTTCGAGGACAGAAATGACAGCCGTCCAAATAACGACACAAGATCCGGCGTCAGAACTTCACCGTTACACCCGCGTTGATCGAACGCCCCATGCCCGGCATGTTCATACCGTAGACAGCTGTACGCTGACCAAGATAGCTCCCTCCCAGAGGATCCGAGTAAAACTTGTTAAGCAGATTCTCGACACCCACATCGAAGCGCATTTGCTTCCACTCATAACTGCTGCGCAGATTGAGCAAGCCGTAACCGCCTGTCTTGATCTCGTTGCGCACCGCCTGAACACGGGTCTTGGCGCTGACCAGCTGCGCCTCCACCGTATTAGTCCAGTCGCCCAGATGTTGCTCCACACTCAGCTTCACGTTGAGCGGCATGATGTGAAACAGATTATCCCCTGTCGTCAGGTTCTTGCCGTTCACATAGTTGAGCACACCCTTCGCTGCAAAACTGCCATATCCGGCAGCATCTGCAATCGGCATTCGCGCCGAAATATCTGCGCCATACAGACGCGCCGTTTGATTGACAAATTGCAGATTGACAAAGCCTGTCGTGGCGTTTCGGTTCAATGCGGTACAGCCAACACCTGCCGTACAACGCGCCGCGTCAATGTAATTCTGGATATGAGTGTAATAAGGAGCGACCTTCACTTCAAAACCATCGGCATCATGAAAACTGGCCGAACCGCTCAGGGTGCGCGCCACTTCAGGCTTCAGATCGGGATTACCGACATAGCCGTTACCATCGCCAAACCAGTTATTCATGTGCATAGACATCGTGGTTGTCGACCAGGTATAACGCTCATACAAATTGGGCGAACGGGTCTTTTGTGCGAAGCCGAATTCAAAGGAATGGCGTTCATCCGGCGTGAAGCGAGACAGCGCGGTGATATCGATATTATTGTCAGAACGCTGATGATTGAGCGCATTAAAAGCGCTCGACTCGGCCAGATAATTGGTGCGCATCCCCATCATTCCCGCCGTCACATTGGCGTTGTTGTAACCCTGCACCGCACCTGTGTTCATTTTTACGGTCTCGCTACGCAAGCCCAGCTGGGACACCCACTGCGGGTTCCATATCGCTTCCCATTCGCCAAAAAAAGCTAAGCGATCACGCTGCCCGTTTCTGATGTTCCAGAAGGTATTGGGCGACATCATTCCATTCGCAGCAGCGGACGCCGGACTCCACCAGTCATTCAACTGATAGCGCTGATACTCGACACCTGTCCGCAAGGTATCGCGATCGGACAGAATCACATCACCCCTGACAGAGAACCCGGTATTTTTGCCATCGGTATCCATCGGCATACCCGCTAAAGTGGTCTGTTTGGCCGCCAGAAAATTCATGTAATGCCGCGTATGCTCGTTATAAACACGCGCCTGCAACTCACCCCAGCCGTATTGACCTGTATAGTTCAAATTGATCTGCTGGCTGTCATTTTTCAGCATATCCATGTACTGGTTGGCAAAGCCCTGATAAGGAATACTCTGCAACCCCAGTTTGAGCTCAAACAGATGATGGTCACGGCGCAAGCCGAACGCAACGGCCTGGTTATCAGCCTGATACTGTGACGATGCCACTTCATCGCCTGCGACGTAGACCTTAGCCCGCGTCCCCACCGACACACCCGCCGCCTTGAAATTGGCGCCTGCGGTGTAATTTTTCGCGCGCACGGTAGACCCTGTGTAGCGCATATACACGTCTTCTCCGGCAATCGAGGCCGAGATATTACCGCCCTGAGCCGCACTGTTGCTGCGATAGAATGCGCCCGCCTGACCTTTGAGCCGCGTGCCTTCACCTGCTCTGGCAAATTCGGGGACTGCTGAATCCACCTGTATCGTGCCGCCTGTGCTGTCACCACCGACGCTAACCGGGGTAATCCCGGCAAACAGTTTGATGCTGCCGACGTTGACAGGATCGATATAGGATAACGGCGAATTCATGTGATTGGCACAGGCCGAGATCAGATCCATACCATCGACCTTGACGCGCACCCGGTCATCGGCCATACCGTGTATCACCGGCAAACTGGACACCCCGCCCGCACGGTAAAGACTCACTCCCGGCTGACCGTCGAGCAACCTGGCCGTGTCGCTGGTATGGGTGCGCAGGCGAAGCAAGGCTTTTTTATCCAGCCCCGAATCAGCCGTTGCAGGCAACGGTTGCAGCTTTTGTGCCGTGACGACCACGTCCGGCAATTCTGCCAATTCAACTGCAAAAACAGTTGGCGCGAACGCCAGTGCGACACACATCGTGATACGTTTTAATTGCATGGTTCTTCTCCTGATGAAAACCATGCAATATTACTAAAATCCTCTGCGCTGCCTCTGCGGCATATTGCCGCACCCGAGAAATGGACTGAGTGCAGGTTTATTACAAGATTGCCCGCGTTGGGTGTACGCTCTGTCGAAGTTTCGTTATCAACTGTCACATTCAGCCATTACAATTGCCGCCATCTATCCCATCCGCACCCGAGTGAATATCATGAACCTCCAGACGAATATCCTCTCCCCCCTCGAAATCAAGCACATCGACGCCTACTGGCGCGCCTGCAACTATTTGGCCGCGGGCATGATTTACCTGCGGAGCAACCCCTTGCTGCGCGAGCCGCTCAAAGCAGAACATATCAAGAGCCGCCTGCTGGGTCACTGGGGATCGAGTCCCGGCCTGTCTTTTGGCTACACCCACATGAATCGTTTGATCGTCAAATACGATCTGGATGCGATCTTCATGGCAGGTCCCGGACACGGTGCGCCAGGCGTGCTGGCCTCTGTGTATCTGGAAGGCCGATACAGCGAGGTCTATCCGAACAAGGGCGAGAATATCGAGGGCCTGCGCCAGTTCTTCAAGGAATTCTCGTTCCCGGGCGGCATCGGTAGTCACTGTACGCCCGAGACCCCGGGTTCCATTCATGAAGGCGGCGAATTAGGCTACAGCGTATCGCACGCGTTTGGCGCAGCGTACGACAATCCCGATCTGATCGTGACGGTGATGGTAGGAGACGGTGAAGCCGAAACAGCGCCGCTCGCGACCTCCTGGCATTCCAACAAATTCCTCAACCCGATCAGGGATGGCGCGGTGCTGCCCATATTGCATCTGAACGGCTACAAGATCAACAACCCGAGCATCCTGTCGCGCATCTCGCACGAAGAACTGGAGAACCTGTTCAAGGGCTATGGCTGGACACCCCATTTCGTCGAAGGCAGCGATCCTGACGCCATGCATCAGGCGATGGCCTCAACGATGGAAGCCTGCGTGCTGGAAATTCGCCGTATCCAGGCCGAGGCGCGCGAGAGCGGCATACCGGCGCGCCCGCGCTGGCCGATGATCGTGTTGCGCTCGCCCAAAGGCTGGACAGGCCCGAAAGAGGTCGATGGCAAGAAGATGGAAGGTTTCTGGCGCTCGCACCAGGTGCCTATAGGCGACATCAAGACAGCTGAGCATTTTGAAAAGCTCGAAGCGTGGCTCAAAAGTTACAAAACGGAAGAATTATTCGACGAAAACGGCGCACTCCTGCCCGAACTCAAGGCGCTCGCACCCAAAGGGCATCGCCGCATGAGCGCCAATCCGCATGCCAATGGCGGGCTGCTGCGCCGCGCGCTGCACATGCCGGATTATCGCGACTACGCGGTCATCGTCGAGAAGCCCGGCACGATCGTTGCCGAAAACACCCGTCCGCTGGGCAAGTTTTTGCGCGACATCATGCAAGGCAACATGCACAACTTCCGCGTGTTCGGCCCTGATGAGAACAGCTCGAACAAGCTGGACAACATCTATGAAGTGAGCAAGAAAACCTGGATGGCCGACACCCTGCCAGAGGACGCTGAGGGCGGCGAACTCTCAGCTGACGGACGCGTGATGGAGATGCTCTCCGAACATACGCTGGAGGGCTGGCTCGAAGGCTATTTGCTCTCGGGTCGCCACGGTTTTTTCTCCACTTACGAGGCCTTCGTCCACGTCATCGACTCGATGTTCAACCAGCACGCCAAATGGCTGGCCATGTCCAAAGCCGTGCCGTGGCGCGCCCCGGTATCGTCGCTGAATCTGCTCATCACCTCCACCGTGTGGCGTCAGGATCACAACGGTTTCACCCATCAGGATCCGGGGTTTTTAGATCTGGTGGTCAACAAGAGCCCGGAAGTGACCCGCATCTATTTGCCGCCCGATGTAAACTGCCTGCTGGTGATATCCGATCATTGCCTCAAAAGCACCGACTACATCAACGTCATCGTCTGCGACAAGCAGAAGCATTTGCAGTTTCTGGACATGGATGCTGCCGCCAAACATTGCGCGAAAGGCATCAGCATCTGGGACTGGGCATCCAACGATCAGGGCGTGGAGCCCGACGTGGTGATGGCCAGTGCGGGCGACATCCCGACCAAGGAAGCGCTGGCGGCAGTGATGCTGTTGCGCGAGCATTTCCCCGATCTGAAGATACGTTTCATCAATGTAGTCGATCTGTACAAGCTCTCGCCCTCCAGCGAACATCCGCACGGTCTATCGGACCGAGATTTTGACAGCCTGTTCACGCAGGATCGTCTGGTGATGTTCAACTTCCACGGTTACCCATGGCTGATCCACCGCTTAGCCTACCGGCGCTGCAACCACAAGAATTTCCATGTGCGCGGCTATAAGGAAAAAGGCAGCATCAACACACCGCTGGAGTTAGCCATCCAGAATCAGATCGACAGGTTCAGTCTGGTGATCGACGTGATCGACCGCCTCCCCGCCTTGCATGTCGCGGGCGCCCATGTAAAAGAGCAGATGCAAAACCGCCAGTTTGAGTGCCGCAACCATGCTTACGAATACGGCACAGACCTGCCGGAAGTGGATAACTGGACCTGGACACTGTAAAGATGGGAAAGGGGGAAGGGATCGCTCCTTCGTCGCTCAAGGGAGAAGGGCGCGGAGTTTTCACCTCTCTTCACCCTTCTCTCTTCACCCTTCTCTCAACGCTTCGCACTCTTCCCAAGATTTTAATATGCCAACCATTTTGACCATCAACAGCGGTTCCTCTTCGATCAAGGCCAGTTTGTTTGGCGCTGACGGATCGAGGCGCAATTTTCGCTACGAGCACCTGGCGGATCACGCGCCCGCCTTCGACCTGCTGATGCAAGAACTGAGAGATGAGCAACCCTGTCTCATCGGCCATCGTTTTGTGCACGGCGGCGAGATCACCGAGGCTGCGCGTTGCGTGAATGACGCCGAGCTTGCCCGACTCAAAAGCATCATCCATCTGGCACCCTTGCATCTGCCGGGCAACCTGATGGGGCTGGAACTTTGCCAAAAACGCTTTGCCGCCCCGCAGATCGCCTGTTTTGACACAGCCTTTCACGCAAGCATGCCGGAACTGGCGCGCCGACTGCCCATCCCGGCCTCCTGTGGCCTGCGCCGCTATGGTTTTCACGGCCTGAACTACGCGCATGTCGCGTCCGTATTACCCGAAATACTGGGTGCTGCGGCCAGCGGCAATATCGTGGTGGCGCATCTGGGCAGCGGAGCGAGTCTGTGCCTGCTGCAAAAACTGAAATCGGCTGACACCACCATGGGCTACACCCCGGCCGGGGGCATCGTGATGGGTACGCGCAGCGGCGACCTGGATCCGGGCGTGATGCTGGAACTGGCTCAGCGCCACGATCCTGCCACGTTGCGCGACATGGTGTTCCACCGGATGGGGTTACTGGCGCTGTCCGACAATGAAAGCGGTCAGATGAGCGACCTGCTGGCGAGTCCCGGCGCATCCGCGCAGTTTGCCGTGGATTATTTCTGCCGCCAGGTCTGCGGCGCGATAGGGAATCTTGCCGCAAAAGCCGGTGGTATCGACGCGCTTGTGTTTACCGGCGGCATAGGCGAGCATGCCGCCCTCATACGCGAAAAAATTTGCGCCCCCCTGGCGTTTCTCGGCATCCGTATTGACAACGATGCGAATCAGGCCGGATTGATCGCCATCAATCAAACTGGCAGTCGACCGGTACTGATTATCCCGGCCGACGAAGAGGCGATGATACACAGACTCTGTCTGGCATTTAAGCTGTAACACGCCGTATCACACAACGCCGCCCTCACCAAAAAATCGCGCGATATTATTTCGCCACGGTAAGAAACGACAACTTGCTCACCCCCGCCTTCTGCGCCAACGCCATCAGTTCGGCGACACGCCCGTAGGGCACCGCCTTATCCGCCTCAATCTGCAACTGAAACTGCGGTTCTGTCGCGCGCTGACGCAATATTTCGGCCAACGCTTCATCGCTGACATGTGCCTGATCCAGTGCCACGTTGCCCCGCGCATCCACTTCCATACTGACTTTTTGCGGCTTATCGTTCTGCCGGACGGCATCAGTTTTGGGCAGGGTGACTTTGAGCGATTGGGGCGAGAGCAAAGGGGCTGTAATGATAAACACCACCAGCAATACCAGCATCACGTCCACCAGTGGCGTGACATTGATTTCGCTCATCAGATCGCCGTCTGAATTATTGTTAAAAGACATGGTTATCCTTTGTAGGTGGCATCGTTGTCGGGTTAAAACCCGACCTACCCCTTGAAATTATACTTGAGCGCCAGACGCATAAAGTCATGCGCAAAGTTATCCAGCTCGGTGATACGCACCCTCAGCTTGCGCAGAAAATAGTTGTAGGCCAGCACCGCAGGCAGGGCGGTGGCAATACCAATCGCGGTGGCGATCAGCGCCTCCCCTATTGGGCCTGCCACGACATCCAGCGATGCGGCGCCGCTTTGCCCGATGCTTTGCAGTGCATGCATGATGCCCCACACGGTACCGAACAGGCCGACAAAAGGCGCGGTCGAGCCGATGGTCGCCAGTTCAGCCAGGCCGCGCTCATGGTAACGCTTGATATTTTCCACCTGCTGACGCAATTGGCGTTCCAGAATTTCCTGCGGCGCGCCGGTGTGCATCAGATCCTGGCGATCTGAACTGAGCGCACGGAGCTCGGCAAAACCCGACTTTGCCAGGAGCGCCACATCGCCCTCCCCCTTCGCTGCCACGTCGGCCGCTTCGCGCCAGTCAGCTGCCGCCCAGAAAGCTTCGTGAAAATTGCGGTTGCGTTTGCGATCCTGGGTTAGCTTCCAAAGTTTAAACAACGCAATAGACCAGGTTGCAACGGACAATAAAACCAACAAAACCAATGTTCCTGCGACTATCGGTGAACCTACACTAAAAAAATCGTTCATGCTTCACTGCCCTCAAGAGAAAAATTAATCGGCACTTTGAACCATTGGGTGACAGCGCGACCTGCATGACGAGCAGGGCTGAACCGCCAGCCTTTGACGGTGCTCATCGCCGCATTATCCAGCACCTCGCGTCCGCTGCTGCGAAACACGTTAACCGCCCCGCAGGCTCCTTCCGCCAACACTTCGACGTTCAACACCACCCGCCCCTCCCAGCCCATCCTCCTGGCCACCATGGGATAAGCCGGGCGCGGGTTGTCAAGATAACTGGCCGTGTAATCAGGCGGGGTATCTGCCACGGTGGGGCTCGCCTCGGAGGGAGCTGCAACAGGTGGCTGCGGGGGCGCGAGCGGCAAGGCTTGCGGCACAGTCTCGGCTACTTCTCGCCGCACGGGTTCAGGCGCAGGTTGAGCGGTTCTTGCCACCTTGGTGGGTGGCAGTTTGGGTGGCTCGGGGGAGAGTGACTCAACCACCGGGGCTTGCTGCATGGCGATGGAAACCGACATCTCGTTGACAACGATGGCGGGCTGTCCCGGTTGCAGCAGATACGCCCCCCCCGCCAGGAGATGCAGCACCGACACCAGCGCGATGACAGCCACCCGCACACGCAGCGGGCTGGTGTCATATTCTGCTAAAAATGAGCGAGGTAACGTCATAAAGGGGCTTGAGGTCAGGACGAGGGAGGACATTCTACCTATACTCCGATTTAACTTAACGGGAAGTTTTAACGTAACGTTTTGTAAACATCCACAAGCCCAATACCGCGATCAAAAGATTCCCAAGACAAAACAGTCCCATGACAAAATCACGCACATCTTTACCGGCGAAGTCCAGCCAGTGATATTTGTGCAAATTGGAAAAACTCCAGCCTTCAGCACGGTCGGCATCCCTCACCATTGTGGCCAGCGAATTTGTGGAGGTTTCCACGTAACACGCCAGATGATCGTCTGTTTCGTATGCGACGCGCCAAACCGGCAAGCGCTTATTCAAAAACCCATACTCTCCTGCAAATCCGCTAATCAGCTTGATGTCTTCTACCTTGTCCGAACCCATACCGCAAACTTGTCCGGCCAGCCAGACAGCGTGTTTTTTAACGCCCTCATGGATTACAACGCCGTCAGCATTCACATATGTCACCGCAGGTTTTATGTCATGCGTAGCCGCCCTGTGGTCATGTTCCCCGCCCTCCACGGATCTTGGAGGGTTAGGCAGCATCGCCTGCAATTGGTAGAGCGCCCCGCCCTCCACTTGCATGACATTGATTTTTCCCCACATACCATGCCGCACAAATTCCGGAAGCGCAAGCTGATCGACTGGAATTAACCCTTGCATCACAGGCAAAACACCCCGGCGTTCGCTGCCCAACAGATGCCACTCCGCACTCACCACGAACAGCAAGGCGCTCAGCGACACCAGTATACCTACGCTGCGATGCCAGCGCCGCAGGGGAGCGTGACGCAGGTGTAATGTGCCGCGTTTCCACATGAAGCCATACATCAAAATACCCGACAGCGCACTTAACATTGCCGCCAGCAAAAATGCACTGACCAACACCCGGCGCAACGTATCCTGACCGGACATAAAATCCCAGTTGTGCATCACACGAAACAGCGAACCTAGCAAAGCCTTGCGATCATCGATCAGTGCGGACACGCGCGGCGGATTGGTTTCTACATAAGCACGCAGCCCGTCCTCCCGATCGAAGTCAACACGATAAACTGGCAGCAAACGATTGATGTCCAGATAATCGTCATTGAAATGGTCAATCAAAGTAACGTTGCGAAGTTCGCTTTGCTGTTCGGCCATAAAATGACGCGCCAGATACTCGGCATATTTGGCATCGCCACCGGGCAATTCAGCACCACTATTGACCTCAAAATACCGCCGCTGATTTTGTCCTGGCAGGCTGACCTGATAATAGCTTGCATCGTTCCACGCCATCACGCGAAAAGAGTGTACCTTTTCGATTCCGGCTTGCCTTAGCACATCGGCAGGTGACCGGGCCATATGCAGCATCGGCACGACTTGTGGCGGCTGCATGTTCACGGGAGTCGGGTTGATGCGCGACATGATGGGGTGCATCACACCGCTGGCCGCCCACATGATCACGACCAGACAAGAGAACACACCAAACCACCTGTGATAACGGAACATCCAACCTGCCACACGGACTCCCATACCTCGGGAAGATTTAATTGATTCTCCCATATTTATTTACCGTCGAACTGATAATTAATCCCTGTCATCAAACTGCGCGGGGCGCCAACCGTGTACTGATTTTGCGTGTTGGGCGTATAAGCCCCCGCGCCGGAGAATGAGCAGGAAGCGGAATCGGAATAAAGTTTGTTCGTCAAATTTCGTCCTTGCAACCAGGCTTCCCAACCTCTTGCAAACGCGTAGCTGCCTCGCAGATTGAACAAACGATGCCCGTCATAACGCACAGTATTGGCATTGTTCATCCAGTAAGCTCCTTGCTGAACCAGCTCCAGTGCGATTCTGGCGTTTTCGGCGGGTTTGTAGCCCAGCTCGGCAGTTGTGATATTGCTCGGGGCTTGCGGCATATCCTTGCCGCTGTAATCGAGCGTTGCAGAGGCCTGGTACTGCACAAACTGATGTGTCGAAATACTGGTACCCAAACGCGCATCAAACTCATCCCCTGCCCAGTTCAAGCCCAGCTCCAAGCCCTGGCTGCGGGTGCGTCCGGCATTGCGGTTCTCATTGAGCCCGGGGGCTATGGTGTAACTCACGATCGTGTCTCGCCCATCCAGACGATATAAAGCCGATTCCAACTTTAACGCGCCGTCCAGGAATGCCGTACGAATGCCTATCTCGTAGTTGTTGTAAACCCCAGGCTTGAGATTGGGTACATTATTCGCGCCGTACAACTGACTCACCTCGGGCGGCGTAAACCCTTCACTGATATTGGTATAAATACTGCTGTCCTTGCCTATAGCAAGCGTTGCGCCGAACTTGGGACTAAAGTGATTAAAACTGCGCGATTCATTCGCGGCTCCGAAGTTTATTCCGGGGGTCAGGTTGTTTGAGTAATGATACGTGATGCTGTCTGCGCGACCTCCCAGCACGACACGTAAAGCGCTTAACGGCGAGACTTCAAACTGTCCGAACAGTGCCTGATTCTTGATACCCGTCTGGTAATTACGCACCCCTCTCGGATTGAGATTACTGTTCACCGCGTAGCCGGTATATCGCCCCGATGACGCCTCACGTGTAATTAACAGGTTGTCGCTGACATAGCTATTATCGGTCTGATCAAAATACAAGCCTGCGACCAGACGGGAAGACAGCCAGTCGAATTCCTGGTTGTGCTTTAAGTCAAGACCGGCGGAGGTAATGCTATTGTTATTGATCGTACCCTTGCAAGTTGCACCGATACAAGAATTGATGGTGTAGCTCGGCAATTGTCCGTGATCGTTTTGTCGGCCAAACAAGGTCACCGTAGTTTGACCGTTTGCCAGCGTTTCCCCTTCCCAGGCTATACTCTCGCGGGTGGTTTTGTCCTTGCGATAAGTAAAGGTGTTGTAGCTGAACCCCGGACGAGAGGCGTAATCATTCTCAAACAAACTCCCCGTCATCGCCGCATCAAGATTATTGTGTGTGAGCGTCGCATGCATTAAGGAGGTGGCACTCAACACATAATCACCGCGCAGGGTAAAAGAATCTTTCGCCCCGCGACTGTATTGCTGCCAATTATCCGTACTACGGCGAGAGCTGTAATGTGAGAAACGCACACCAAAATCGCCCCAGGTATTACTAGCTCCCGTATCAATGCGCGTAAAACCGTCCGTGCTGTCGCGGCGCACACCCACTGTCGCAACAGGATGGGCAGAAGGACGAGCCGTCATAAAATTCACCGCCCCGCCCACCGCGTTGCTGCCGTACAAAGACGAAGCTGCGCCTTTGACAACTTCCACACTCTCGGATCCCGCCAGATTCATCTCATTGAGCGAGTTGTGGTTAAACACCCCCAGCGGACGAATGGGGATACCGTCTTCCAGATACTGATAAACCGCGTTCGTGCTGTTGGGTTGACGTATTCCCATGCTATGTTGCTCGTTACCCAAATCGTTCCAGCTCACGCCCGCGATGCGGTTAATCACCTCCCCCATCGTCCTGGGTTTATCGCGCTTCAGCACCTGGCGGCCAACCCTGCCAATGGCCATCGGCGTTTTGGAAATTTTTTCGGCCGTGCGCGAACCTGACACTACCACCTCGTCCAGTATCTGAACATCGTCTGCCGCATAAACGGCCTGATTGACTGCCAGCGACAGCACGCCGACTGCAAATAATTGTTTGACTTTCATCGTCTGTTTCCCCTTGCGTTTTTTATTTTAAATTTTCAAATCGGGCGGATTGTAGGGACGAAAAATCAAACTGGGAATGTGACAAATTGTCGCAGAATCAATGCAACCTGATTCAGCAGCCTGTTAGTGGAGCGATAATGAGTAATTTCAAGCCTCAGTCATGCAGCTGACCTGTATTTACGCCGATTATGCCCGACCGGTTATTATCGAGAGAAGGCTTGTCAGTCAAATCCGAACAGGTACAATGCTCGTACAACATTCAGCATCAACCTCATGTACGCTCACTTAAAACGTCCAGTTACGGTGGGACTGCCCTTTTTTCCACGACGTAACCCAGCATGGCTGACCCTGTGCGCCCTGCTATGGTGCGGACAGGCTGCGGCTGAAGACACCTCCGACCCGTATTCGACGATGGCTCGTCTGACGCATAAACCAGCACTGGATCAGGGGAGTGCGAACCCCTGTGCAGAGACACAGACAGCGCTCGATTTGTATAGCGTGGTCAATATCGCCCTGTGCAACAACCCGCAGACCCGTGAGACCTGGGCTAATTCTCAGGCTCAGGCGGCTCAGATTGGCGTGAGTCAATCAAGTTACCTTCCCAACGTCAGCGCCAGCCTCACCGAAAACCGCAACGCACCGGGCAACAGCCAGCGCAGCCTGGGCCTGAGCCTGTCCTATTTGCTGTATGACTTCGGCGCGCGGGCGGCTAATCTTGAGAGTGCCCGGCAATTACTGGCATCGGTCAATGCCGCACAGGACAATACGGTGCAAACGCTGTTCCTGGCGGCCGTACAGGCGTATTACCAGACTCAGGCGACACAGGCCGCCTTTGATGCGGCCACCGTTTCAGAGCATGCGGCAGAGACTAGCTTTTTGGCCGCCCGCGCGCGCCACCTGGCGGGCAGCGCCACCCCTGCTGACAAACTCAGCGCCCAGACGGCCTATTCACAGGCGACGCTCAATCGCGTGACAGCCCTTGGCGCGATGAACATCGCCAGAGGGAATCTGGCTAACCTGCTGGGACTGGATGCCGACAGATCTCTCACACTGGCGAAGGTCAGCCAGGATCAGACAAAAGACCGCCCTCCCCCTGAGCTGGAAAAAATACTGGAACAGAGCGTCACGGCACTGATCGATGCGGCCAGACAGAACCGGCCGGATTTAAAAGCCGCACAGGCACAGGTTCTGGCAGCACAGGCGTCAGTCGACGCGGCGCGCGCGGCGGCAAAACCTGCCCTGTCCCTGACAGCCTCGACCAGTCAGAACAACAGCGCGGGCATCAATACGCACGGCACATCGCTGGGTGTGAGCCTCACCGCTCCGCTGTTTTCAGGTTACGCGCCGACTTACCGGATACGCGCAGCCAGCGCACAGGTCGATGTCAAAAAGGCGCAGATGGAACGGATACGCCTGCAAATAGCGCTGGATGTATGGACCGCCTACCAGAATCTGCTCACCGCGACACAAAACAGACGCACCACGACGGATTTACTCGGCAGCGCAGAACAGTCCGAGCGCGTAGCCCTGGGTCGTTACAAGGCGGGGGTTGGCACCATGCTGGAGCTGCTCAACGCACAAACCACACTGGCGGGCGCGCGCCAGTTGCGCATTCAGGCCGATTTAAACTGGAACATCGGCCGCACCACACTCGCACAGGCTGTGGGCACTCTTGACACCGCGCTGCTGCTAAATCTGCCGGACATAGGCACAAGCTCCTCACCCAAACCATGAAAAAACTTCTGCGCGCCCCGCTGTTCCTGCTCACCCTCATCGCTATCCTGAGCGCTGCGGCCTACTTTGCCATCCGGACATTCAACCCGCCGCCCCCCGGGCAAAAGTACCGTTTGCTGACACTGGAAAAAGGCAATCTTAGTCAGACTGTTTCGGCCAATGGCACGATCAATCCGGTCACGCTGGTGAATGTCGGCACCCAGGTATCCGGCACGGTCAAAAAACTGTATGTGGATTTCAACAGCCGGGTGGAAAAGAATCAGGTTTTGCTGGAGCTCGACGATGCGCTGCTGGCCGCCCAGCTCAAGCAGAGCATGGCTAACGTGCAAAGTGCACAGGCGGTGCAGGAACTGGCTCGCGCCAATGAGGCGCGCACCCGCAGTTTATACGCACAGGAATACGTCTCGCGCCTGGAACTCGACACCTCGGTACAGGCCAGAAAATCGGCTGATGCTCAAGTGCAACTCGCCCTCGCCGCCGTTGAAAAAGATCGCGCCAACCACGCCTATTCGGTGATCCGCTCGCCCGTGTCAGGCGTGGTCGTGGATCGCTCGGTGGATGTCGGCCAGACGGTGGCCGCCAGCTTGCAAACGCCGACCTTATTCAAGATCGCACAGGATTTATCCAAGATGCAGATCGATGCCAATTTTGCCGAGGCCGATATCGGCAACATACGTGCAGGACAAGCGGTGCATTTCACCGTGGATGCCTTCCCGGATCGCGGTTTTGACGGCGTGGTGCGTCTGGTGCGCATCAATCCTACCAATCAGCAAAACGTCATCACCTATGATGTTGTGATCAACGTGGCCAATCCTGAAGAGATTTTACTGCCCGGCATGACAGCCTACGTGAGCATCAACGTGGCCGAACGCCGCGACGCCCTGATCGTTCCCAACGCCGCGTTACGCTTCAAACCGGCCAGTGACAGTCGTGACGCGACGGCAAAACCTCGCCAGAGCACGGCTGCCGCATCGGGCGCGCCTAAACGCGACAGCTACTCAGGCCGTGTTTATATACTGGAAAACGAAAAACTCAAAGCGGTGAATGTAAAACTGGGCATCACCGACAACCGCAACACCGAGATCGTGTCGGGGGAGCTCAAGGCAGGCGACCAGCTGGTAACAGGGGATGCGCAGGCGACAAACGGCGCGTCGGCCAATCCCTCACAGCCTCTGCGCATGAGAATGTTCTGATGAGCGATGCTGTCATCCGCATCGAAGGCCTGAGCAAGTCCTACCAGACTTCAGCCGGATTGTTCCCCGCCCTGAAGGACGTGAACCTTGTCATAGAAAAAGGCGAATTTGTCGCGATCATGGGGCCATCCGGCTCGGGAAAATCAACCTTCATGAATATCCTGGGGTGTCTTGATGCGCCGACGCTGGGCAGCTATACGCTGGATGGACGTGCAGTGGCGAGTCTTGACAGTGACGAGCTGGCCGGGCTGCGCAACCGAACGATCGGATTCGTGTTCCAGGGATTCAATCTGCTGCCGCGCATGAGCTTGCGCGACAATGTTGCCCTGCCGCTGATCTACGCGGGCATAGCACTGGCCGAGCGCCAAAAACGCGCGCACGAAATGTTAGCCCGGGTAGGTCTGGATGCAAAGGCGCTCTCCTTGCCCAATCAGATTTCGGGGGGGCAGCAGCAACGCGTAGCGATTGCCCGCGCGCTGGTCAGCCACCCTCGCCTGCTGCTCGCGGATGAGCCTACCGGCAATCTGGACAGCCATACCAGCATTGAGATCATGAAATTGTTCGAGGCGTTAAATGCCGAGGGCATCACCATCGTGCTGGTCACACACGAGACTGACATCGCGCAACACGCCCAACGTCAGGTACACTTTTATGACGGCAGCATCATCAGTGACCAGGCAACGCCTGTACGGGGAACAGCATGAACAGGATTTTTTTCGAGCGTATCGCATGAAACTCGCCATGCTGGGCGAAGCCTGGCGCGCCATGGGCGCTAACCGCATGCGCACTGTGCTGACCATGTTAGGCATGGTGATCGGCGTCGGCGCGGTGGTGCTGATGATGTCCATCGGTCAGGGCGCTCAATATGCGATCCAGCAAAGCATCAGCTCTATGGGCAGCAATCTTTTCATCCTGTTATCCGGCCACACCTCCACCGGCGGCGTACGCTCGGCGGCAGGCGAAGCGCACAGCCTGACGGTGGCCGATGCGGAGGCGATTGCCGAACTGCCCGGGGTGCAATCGGTAGCACCCATCCATCCGGGCAATGCGCAAATTGTCTACGGATCTTACAACTGGAACACCTCAGTCATCGGCAGCACACCGGCGTACCTGGAGGCGCGTTCCTGGCCGGTGGTCGCAGGTTCGTCCTTCACTCAGTCGGATGTACGCTCGGCCACCCGCGTGGCCCTGATCGGTCAGACTGCCGCGCAGAATTTGTTCGGCGACGAAAACCCGGTAGGTCATACCATCCGCATCCGGCAAAGCCCGTTCACCGTGCTGGGTGTGCTGGGCACCAAGGGTCAGGGCATGGACGGGCGCGATCAGGATGACACTATACTCATTCCGCTGACCACCGCACAACGCAACGTGTTCGGCACCCCGTTTCCGGGCACCGTGCGCATGATTATGGTGCAGACCGCCACCCAGGAGATCATGCCTGTCGTGGAAAAATCCATGACCGAACTGCTGCGCCAGCGGCACCGGACACGCGAAGGAATGGACGCTGATTTTTCGCTGCGCAACCTCACCGCCGTCGCTGATTCTGCCGCCGAGAGCACGCGCGTGATGTCGCTGCTGCTGGGCGCCATTGCATCCGTATCGCTGTTAGTCGGCGGCATTGGCATCATGAATATCATGCTGGTCTCAGTCACAGAACGCACCCGCGAGATCGGTATCCGCATGTCCATCGGCGCCAGAGAGGGCGACATCCTGTTGCAGTTTTTGCTCGAAGCCGTCATCATTTCAGTGGTCGGCAGCAGTGCCGGATTGCTGCTCGGCATCGGCGGCGCCCTGCTGGCTCAGGCAATGACCGGCACGATGGTCATCATCTCGGGCAGCTCGATATTGGTAGCGTTCGGCGTAGCGGCAACGGTCGGCATCTTCTTCGGCTTCTATCCCGCAAAAAAAGCCGCAAGACTCGACCCGATCGAGGCCTTGCGCTACCAGTAACGAGAGGTTACGCCGTGTGTTGTGCGTTCGCCTGGATGACACGCAATCCGCATTGTTTGAGTCTGGCGGCCATGACCCGCATCACCTCGATGGCAAATCCCGGCGTTTCATCCACCAAAAACCTGAAATGCTTCTTACCGACAATGACGAATTTACAATCCGTAGCGGCAGTGACGGTCGCGTAGCGCGGCGAACCATCGATCACCGCCATTTCCCCCACAAAAGATCCCTGCGTACATTTTTCGAACAAAATCCCGCTGATGGTGATTTCGGCCTCACCGGCGATGAGCACATACATCGTATCCCCGGCGTCCCCTTCCTTGAACAAGGTTTCCCCGGCATTTATTTCAACAAACTGGGGGTCGTGCCTGAACAAATCAAAAAAAAGCATAAAAACCTCACTGATAAAAAAACGGATTCACTATTAAAATCACCCGCTTTTGAGCCTGCGGGTATAAAAATCGACTTCCTGCAAAAAACACCTTTGCATGCCAGCTAGCCTAAAAACTGGCCAAAGCGCTCGTGCAGACTTAACAATATCTCGAACAGGATCAGGCCAATCACATACCATTCGAGCTTGTGCAACTGCTTGTTGTCCCACACGTCAGAGAGCGTTTGCGCCGTGTCAGAGATGAGTCCCAACTTGCGATCGAGCGCCGACTGACGTTCCTTCAACTCGAACTCATCTTCCATACTGGCATACAAACCACCCAGATGCGGAAAGTTCCACAGTGTTTCCGGCTTGTCGCCGATCTCGGCGCGCCCCACCATACGATGTTCGATCAGCAGCATATGTCCGATCTTGGACAGCAACATTTTAGAGCCGCCGCTCACGCGCCCACGGCTTGCCAACTCCTGCGCCAGAGGCTCTATTTTATCGAACTCGTCGGCAACTCGTTTTTCGTAGAGCGCAAGCACCAGATTTTTGCTCAGAGCATCGGCGATAATCTGCAATTTCTCCAAAGATATTTCGTCCAGCGACACGGCGCCGCTTTGCACGCCGATGCTGTCCTGGCCGCAATGAATGTCCATTTCCTCGATTTCCGGGCAAGCGTAAGGATTGGTCAGCAAGGATCCTAGCTTATCGACAAATCTGACTTCATCATCCTGAGGCACACCAAACAACACCACCACACCATAGCGGAATAATACCGCGACACCATTATCCACCTCCAGCGTCAGCGGCGTGGTCGCCAGGCAATCGGCGATCTTGAATGATTTCAAATCCAGCCTGTCCCCCAGCAACAATGCGCGCGCGATCAGATCCCGCCTGTCGTTCAGTTTTAATGTCATATGCGACTTTCGAATCATACTGTTCGCACATTCTAACGCCCGCGACGCGCTGATTGCACTTTCCCGCGCGCACCAGACAAAAATAGGCTGGCTATCAGGTCAAACAGCGCCTATCATTGCCCCCGATAATTGAAAGAATGTAAGTCAGACCTCTTCTCGCCTATGACCCGCAGGCGGAGCAGACGATCTATCCTTTTAGCTACGCGGGTTCCATGGAGAACGCCATGCCTGACATCCGTCCGCCCGCTGTCGCCGGGATGTTCTATCCCGCCGATCCGGCTGAACTTGCCGGTAAAATTCAACAGTTCATTTCCCGCGCACATTTTTTTGACCTGATTCCCAAGGCACTGATCGTCCCGCATGCAGGCTACATCTATTCGGGTGCGGTGGCCGCCACCGCCTATGCAACGCTGCGCCCGGCAGCCCATAAAATTCGGCGAGTGGTGTTGCTGGGCCCCACCCACCGGGTTGCAGTGCGAGGGTTGGCATTACCCGGAGTGAAAGCTTTTGACACGCCACTGGGGCGGATCATGATAGACAAAGCGGCGGTAAATGCCATCCTTCATCTGCCGCAGGTCGAAACCAGCAGAGGCGCTCACGCGCAGGAGCACTCACTGGAAGTTCAACTGCCATTCCTGCAAAGTGTGCTCGATGATTTCACCCTGCTGCCGTTAGCCGTCGGCATGGCAACAGCGAAAGACGTGGCCGAGGTGCTCGAAGCACTCTGGGGCGGGGACGAGACTCTGATCGTCATCAGCTCGGATCTGTCTCACTATCTGCCCTACAGCACTTGCCAGCGCATCGACCGGGAGACGGTGCAGGCCATCGTCAATTTGCAGCAACCCATTCCGCATGACCGCGCCTGTGGTGGCACAGCCATCAGCGGCCTGATGATCGCCGCGAGGCATCATCACCTGAGCGCGCGTTTGCTCGATCTGCGCAACTCGGGTGACACGGCGGGCACACAAGACGAAGTCGTAGGGTATGCGGCGATCGCGTTCACCGGGGAGGCGCATCATGCCGACTGACCGTGGCGCTGTTTTGCTGCCCATCGCGCGTGCCGCCATTTCACACGCATTGAATATTCCCTGTGTCGCAGATGAAAGTGCGCCCTGGCTACATGAGCCCGGCGCCTGTTTTGTCACCCTCACCCAGCAAGGCCAATTGCGCGGTTGCATCGGAAGTCTGGAAGCATACCGCTCCTTGCTGGCCGACATTAAAAGCAATGCCGTCGCGGCAGCCTTGCACGACCCGCGCTTCATGCCGCTCACGGCACGCGAACTCGGCATCACCCGCATCGAAATTTCACTGCTCACACCGCCCTCTGAAATCATTCATCGCGATGAAACCGATGCACGGCACCAGCTGCGATGCGGCACAGACGGCGTCATATTTGAGTTTGGCCCCTTCCGCAGCACATTTTTACCGCAGGTATGGGAACAACTCCCGGAACCTGACGAGTTCATGGCTCACTTAAAACGCAAGGCCGGCATGCCCGCCGATTTTTGGGACGAAGGCGTAAGACTGTCGCGTTATTCCGTCAGTAAATTTATCGAAGAGGAGCACTAAAATGGACGAAGCGATCCGTCTTGAAGAACGGTACCCCGCCAAATACTGGCACCTGCTGCCGGACGGGCGCATCCAGTGCGACCTTTGTCCGCGCGACTGTCGGCTGCACGACGGGCAGCGCGGCGCATGTTTTGTGCGGGGCAGGGTCAATGACGCCATGGTGCTCACCACCTACGGTCGTTCCTCGGGTTTTTGTGTCGATCCGGTCGAGAAAAAGCCGCTCAACCACTTCTATCCGGGCAGCCGCATCCTGTCCTTCGGCACAGCAGGTTGCAACCTGGCCTGCAAATTTTGCCAGAACTGGGATATCTCCAAGTCGCGCAGTTTCGACAAGTTGGCCGACGAGGCCACTCCCGAGGCGATTGCCAACAGCGCAAAAAGTCTGGGTTGCAAGAGCGTCGCCTTCACCTATAACGACCCTGTCATCTTCACCGAATATGCGATGGACGTCAGTGACGCCTGTCACCAGCAGGGCATCAAGACCGTGGCGGTGACAGCCGGCTACATTCACGAGGCTCCGCGCCGCGAATTCTTCGCCAAAATGGATGCGGCGAACGTGGATCTGAAAGCGTTTACCGAGGAATTTTACGTCCGGCAATGCGGCGCTCACCTGCCGCCTGTGCTCGACACGCTCAAATACCTGTGCCGGGAGACTGACGTATGGGTGGAGCTGACCACGCTGCTGATCCCGGGCCTTAACGACAGCGAGGATGAAATAGCCCTGATGAGCGACTGGATCGCCAAAGAGTTAGGCACGCACGTGCCCATACACTTCACCGCTTTTCACCCGGATTACAAGATGACCGACATACCCGTCACGCCGCCTGCAACCCTCAGCCGGGCACGAAAAATCGCGATGAAAGCGGGGCTGCTCTATGTCTATACCGGCAACGTGCATGATCGCGAGGGAGACACTACCTTTTGCCCCGGTTGCGGCACTGCCCTGATCGAGCGCGACTGGTATGACATCGACCATTACCGGCTCACAGCCGACGGCCATTGCCCCGACTGCAACACGGCCATTGCAGGGCATTTCGAAGCTTATACCGGCGCTTTTGGCCGACAGCGCATCCGGGTGATGCCGACATAAAACGTGCCTCCATGCCAATCAGGGCGGAACCTCTGCGTTCTGGCATGCGCGCACTTCAGGAGTCAGAGCGGCCCGTTCTCCTGATTGAAAATGACAGCACACTTAACGGGACACGCCGATATTGCATTATTTAACTGCGTTGCGTAGTATTGTCGACGCGCTTTCAAACGAAGCCGACGCCTGCGCCTTCGAACGCAGGGCGGGATTTTGCAAACGTCTGAAAAAGCGGATGTCAATCCGGCACATCCTTTGCAAACTGTCGAATCACCCGGAGGTCGCCATGAATAAGTTGTCATTCTGGAAAAAAGACTGGTTTGTCGGAATACTGGTCGCTCTGGCGTTCTTGTCGGGCGCCAACAGTGATCTGATCCAGAGCCTGGAGCGCAAGGCCTATGATTTGGCGATGGTATCTACCTCCCGCACACCCAGCGACCGTATCGCGGTGATCGCCATCGACGATCAGAGCATCGCCAATCTGGGGCGCTGGCCCTGGCCGCGCGAGATACATGCCAGGATGATCGACATTCTGTCCAATGGTCATGCCAAGGTCATCGGGCAGACCGCGTTTTTCTTCGAGCCGCAAGTCGATGCCGGACTGGGTTACATCCACAAAATTACCGAATTAATCGATAAATCCACACTGAAAGATTCCGCAGATCCTGTGCATCAGGATGAGATTTTGCAACTCAACGCCTTGCTGCATCTGGCGGCAGAAAACCTCGACAACGATCAGAAACTTGCCGCCAGCATGGCGCGCGCGGGCAACGTTCTGTTGCCTATGTACTTCAGTCCGGGCGCGCCACAAGGCAAACCGGATCAGCCCTTACCCGACTACGTACTGCGAAATAATCTGAGCAATATTACAGACACAGGTTCTGAAGGCCCGGTGCCGGCACAAGGCGCGCTGGCTCCCATTCCCGTGCTGGGCAAGGTGGCGTTCTCAATAGGACATCTGAATAGTATTCCTGACGTGGATGGCGCGATACGTACTGAACCGCTGGTGGTGGACTATTACGGTCAACACTACCCTTCTCTTTCGCTGATGCTCGCCGCCCGTGAATTAAATCTCGAACCTGCCGATATTCAGGTCGACCTGGGCGCCGGGGTGCAACTGGGGAATCTGAAGATTGCGACCGACCCCAACTTGCAGATGCACACTTATTTTTACAAGAACAAGGACAACCTGTCCGCCTTTGCCGTGGATTCGTTTTACGACGTATATACCGGAAAGATTCCTGCCGAAAAATATCGCGACAAGATTGTGCTGATTGGCGCCTCGGCAGCGGGCGTGGGTAGCTTGCAAGTCACCCCCGTCTCGTCAGGGATGGCGCCTGTGCTCACCCTGGCTCACTCCGTGTCCGGCATACTCCAGGGTGATTTTTTCATCGTGCCGGAATGGGCGGCCATGGCGCAAATCGGCATTTTCCTGTCCGTCGCCCTGTATCTGATTCTGTTGCTGCCCCGATTGAGTGCGGCGATTGGCGCGCTGGTGACAGGTATGCTGTTCGCGGCATTGCTAGGGGCTCATTTTGTGCTGATGATGACACAGGCGATGTGGCTGCAGCTGATGTTGCCCGCAGCCCTGCTGCTGACGGGGCATTTGCTGCTGACCACCAAACGTTTTCTGGTCACTGAAAAAGGCAAGCAAAAATCCGATGCGGACTCAGCCGAAAGCAATCGCATGCTGGGCCTGGCTTTTCAAGGGCAAGGACAACTGGATATCGCCTTCGACAAATTTCGCAAAGTGCCGCTGGATAACAGCCTGATGGAAGTCTTGTATAACCTGGGGCTGGATTTTGAACGCAAGCGTCAGTTCAATAAGGCGGAGTCGGTATTCAAATACATGGCCGAATACAACCCAAAGTTTCGCGACCTGGCACAGCGCGTAAACAACGCGCATGACATGGCTGAAACGGTAGTACTGGGCGGCACGGGCGGGCGCACCAATACCAGCATGATGTCGTCGGGAAAATCCGGCGTATCCAAACCCATGCTGGGTCGTTACCAGATCGAAAAAGAACTGGGCAAGGGCGCCATGGGCGTGGTGTATTACGGCACAGACCCCAAGATCGGTCGTGTCGTGGCCATCAAGACCATGGCGCTGTCCCAGGAGTTTGAAGCGGATGAACTCGAAGACGTGAAAGCGCGTTTCTTCCGCGAGGCCGAAACAGCAGGTCGCCTGAACCACCCGAATATCGTCACCATGTACGACGCGGGTGAGGAACATGATTTAGCCTATATCGCGATGGAGTTCCTCAAGGGACATGATCTGGTTCCCTACACCAAACCCGACCATTTACTGCCCTTGCCCCGGGTGATGAGCATCATCGCGCGCGTGGCCGATGCGCTGGAGTATGCGCACAAACTCCATGTGGTGCATCGCGACATCAAGCCGGCCAACATCATGTACGACGCTGAGACGGACACCCCGAAAGTCACCGACTTCGGCATTGCGCGGATTACTGATTCGAGCAAGACAAAAACCGGGATGGTGCTGGGCACCCCTTCTTACATGTCCCCCGAACAACTGGCCGGCAAGAAAATTGACGGAAGTTCGGACATGTTCTCCCTGGGCGTGACCCTGTACCAGCTGTGTTGCGGGAAATTGCCGTTTGAAGGAGAGTCCATGGCGCAACTGATGTACCGTATCGCCACCGAGCCTCCTGCCGACATACGGGCAATCAGGCCGGATTTGCCCGAGTGCCTGGTGTCTATCATCAACAAGTCACTGGAAAAACAGATGGAAGATCGTTATGCGGACGGCGCCCAGATGGCGCAAGCCTTGCGGCAATGCGCCGCCAGCCTGAATCCTGAATCCTGAATTTAATCCCCGGGACTCGCGAATATGCGCCCCAGGTTCAGGACGGGCACAGGCACTCCCTCATGTTCGAAGCAGGAAATGGCTAAGGGTTGCCAGACAGACGAGAGTTCCGACAACGCGCACGCCTGTGAGTTGCCCACTGAAACAGCAACAGGCGTTGATGCCAGCATGAGGGCGCCAAAGCGTGTTTCTCCTCCGGAACTGCTTTGATAACCTGCGACGGCCAGCAATTTTGGCGGTTCTGGCAAACCGCCCAGACGCACATTCATGTCCATCACCGCCAGCAGCTGATCTTTCCAGAACACCACGCGACGACAATATTGGGGGGTGTCGGGCAACACAAAAGTCTTCGGCTGATCGATCAACTCCAACAACACCAGCGTCCCCACGGCAGCGCACCCTGCACGGCCAAAATCCAGCAGCCAGGCGTTGTTGCGCGACAGGCCGCGTTTTATTTCAGTCGCCACAAACGCCCCCCGTCCGTCCGATGTACCCGGCCAGTTGCCGCGCGCAACTGACGCAGACAATGCCATCATCCATGGACAGCAGATACTGAACGGGCGACCCGGCCCGTCTCATGGAGGCAGGCAACTCATATTGGCGCTGAGGAATTTGCCGCACGATACTGACATCATCGGCCAGTATCCCCATATATTCAGCCTCGACCGCCAGCAGCACACAGACCCGGCACGCAGGCGGCACCCGGGTGAGCAGTTCCAGATCCTCAGACAAACAGTAAACCGGCCAGCGCTGTTGCGCGTAACTTATCCAGCCGACACTGCCTGTCAGAGGCTCATTCGTGTCGACGTCGGCTGCCGCTTCTACCGTACGAATATCAGTTTGCGGCAGCAACAGGTGCATCCCGGCAATCTTCAATAAGGCCGCCGCCCCTGGCGCGGAAATGGGCATCATACTCATCGTTTATCTGCTGCGGGTCAGGCGCATGACATGTTGCAGCAACACATCGTCGTCAAAGGGCTTGGTAAGGTGGACATCGACACCGGAGGCCCGGCCCATTTCGCGATGCTTTTCGGTCGTGCGCGAGGTAATCATGATTACCGGGATGTGTTTGGTGCGTTCCGAGCTGCGCACATGCGCTGTGAGCTCCAGACCATTCATGCGCGGCATTTCCATGTCGACGAGCATGATGTCGGGAATCAGTCTCGTCAGTAAATTGACGGCATCCAACCCGTCGGAGGCCGACTGCACCTCAAATCCTGCGTCTTTCATGAGCTGGGTCGCGGCACGCCGGGCGGAGAGCGAATCGTCGACCACCAGCGCGGTCAGGATCTTCTCTTCAGGCAATGGCCCGACATTCGTCGTCGCATCGCCGACATAGGTTGCATGCACCTTGTGTACGCGCAACAGTTCGACCAGATCAATCACAGGTGCCGTGCCGCCGTCACCCAGAATAACGGCGCCGATCACGCCCTGAGTTCTGGGCACATAACGACCGAAATTCTTCATGACCAGCTCGCGGCTGCTCAAGATTTCCTGCACCAGCACCGCGCGCACTGCGCCATCATCTATGCGCGTGAGCAGCACGGGAAAACCTGAACTTTCCTCCATACGCAGATCGCCTGCCAGTGAAAGCAATTTTTCCAGTCTGACCAGCTCATATACCGCATCCCCTTCGCGTATATACTCAAGCTCACCTGCCAGCTGGATTTGTTCTCGGGAAACATAACGGATATCCTCAATCCCCCGGCTTGATATGGCCAAAAGTTTTGCACATTGCCGCACGATCAGGGTATGGGTGGATAACAACGCCGCAGGCATGCGCAGCTCGACTTCAAATCCTGCGCCGCGCCTGGAATTGAGCGACAACATGCCCTTCATTTCCTGCACGCGGTTATATACCACGTCCAGCCCGACGCCGCGTCCTGACACCTGCGAGGCGGCGCCTGCACGCGTTGAAAAACCGGGGCTCAGAATCTGCCGGGCGAGTTCATCTTCTGAATAATCGTGTCCGGGAACAATCATGCCGCGGCTCTCGGCGATGCGGCGTATCGTTTCATAATCCAGACCTGCCCCGTCATCGCGACAGCGTACGACGATGTAATTGCCCTCATGCGAAAAGGACAACTCGATGCGCCCCTGCGACCGCTTACCTGCCATGGCGCGCACCTCGGGCATCTCGATACCGTGATCGACCGCATTGCGCAGTATATGCATCAGCGGATCCATCAGGTCATTGAGCAACTGGCTGTCAATATTGGTGTTCTCGCCCTTGATGACCAGTTCAACCTGCTTGTCGAGCAGGCGACCCGTTTGTCGCACCCCGCGCTGCAAGCGTGGAACAACGCTGGCCACGGTCACCATGCGCGTGCGCATCACGGCATGCTGGTTGGATATTTGCAGGCGTCGCTGCTCTTCGAGCAGATCATCCAGCGTGGACAATTGTTTTGTGACCCCTGCATTCAATTCCTGCGCGTCGGTCGCCGCCTCGATCAGCCGCCGTGTCACCGTATGCAATTCGCTGTAATGCTCGAATTCCAGACTGTCTAAACCATCATCTTTGTGTGCTGCGGATATTTGCGGCGAAGTGACCCCGCGAAAGTCCACCAGCTCTTCGAGTTCTGCGACCAGTTGCAACAACAGCTGATTTTGTTTGCCTATCACTTCTGCCTGACTGATAGACTGGCGCAAACGCTCCTGAATCTGGGAATTGGCGATCAGTGTCTCGCCTGCCAGTCGCAACAACTCATCCACCACAGGCGCCGGGACGCGCAATGACTGCTCCACGACGACGGGCGCCGGGGCGGCTTCGTGCTCAAGCGCTTTGAAATCCGCGACAGGCGTCAGAGGCTCAGATACTGGCAACACGCCCATATCAGCCGACAACACCCCCTCTTTGTCGATTAAATTGGCGCAATCGAGCACATCCTGAAATACCTTTAACGCATGATCGGGTTCCGGGCCCAGCCCCAGCAGAAATTCACTCATCGCCGCAAGACAATCATCCGCATTGATCAGTATCGCGGCCACCGATGGCGGCGGCAGTATAGATGCATCGATTAACGCCACCAGAATATCTTCAAGATGGTGAGTGAGATTGGCGATCCCCGCCACGCCCACGGTATTGGCGGCGCCTTTGAGGGTATGTGCGGCGCGCATGGCGCGCTCGACATCCTTCATATTGCCCTGACCGCTGGCAATCAGCTCAATGGCAGCCGTAAATGCGCCCACTTGCAAGGGTAACTCCTGAAGCAAACCTTCGAGCAATTCCTGATTGACCTCACCTGACAAAATCAAGGACACGTCCTGCCAGGTGGCGATGCTCTGACGCGGCGCCTCAGGTTGAGCGCCTTCCATGACCTGCACAGAGGCCAACGCCCCTTGCAACAAGGCGACTTCATCGTAGGCGATGGGCTGCGCCCAGACGGGATCGGCCAGGATCAAAGCCAGCGCATCGCAACTGTTTTCGTCGCCGGGTGCTGCGAGGTAGGCGGCCAGAAATTCGGGCAATTGTCGTAAAAGCCCTTGTTGTTCCACTGACAAACCGCCTGTCAGCTGTGAGAGTTGCTGACCTAACTGCATGAGTAATGCCGCCAGTGCGGCAAGCCCGACAGACTCGGCCGTCGAGCCGATGCGCTCTAAAAAATCCCGGAAATTGCCAAGCGCTGCCTGTTGCTCGTCGGGCGCACCGCTCGTAATAATGTCCAGATCGACATCGAACTGTTCTGCGAGCAAAGCCAGCTCGGATGCCAGGATGGACAGCATTTCGCTCTCGACTTGCTGTGGCGAAAGATTCAGCAAAAGCTCGGCGAAAGCCGAGGGTGCAGCGGAGGAAGCAGGCGTGATCGCCTGCCCCATCAAGTGCGCCAACTCGCAGGCGGCAGACTCTTCGGACAAGGCCATAGGCAGACTTTGCAGCAAGGCTGTACTCGACACAAGGTCTGCCCGATGGGTCAGATAGTCGAACAACAGCAACGGCCATCTCTCCAGTATGGCTGACTCGTCGGCCGTAATTACCCGCGCGCCCCCCTGCATAAACAACAAATTTGCCTCGAACATTGCGCAGACCGATTGCAGCCCTTCCAGGCCGCAGTCCCAGGCCAGCTGACCGATTTTCTCGGCCAATTCGCTGTAGCTTGTCAGCAGACTTGCGGCAACATCAGCGTCAGTCCTCGCTGCCGGGCATTGCTGCACGAGCACCACCAGCTGATCCAGTTCATCGGCGGCGAGCTCGAAGAGCTGCGCCAGCCTGATTTCTAGCGTGTCCATAGGCTTATTGTCGTGGGGGCTGACGTCAGCCTGGCAACTTGAACACACGCACAGTGGCCAAAAGCTGCTTCGCGTATTCCACGAGGTTGCGGGTTTGTCCGGACTGCTCCTCTAGTTGGATACTCGCGTGTTCACTGTTGCGCCTGATGGATGCCGCGCGCACCAGCAATTCCTGACCCGCCTTGGCCTGAGTGGCAGAGGTCGCCGCAATCTGTTTCACCGATGCGGCAAGATCGGCCGTGGCGTCCCCTGTCAGTTGCATTTGCTCTCCTGCCTGTTCGGCCAGGCGACTGCCCTCGACGATCTGTGTGATGGCGGTATTCATGGTATTCACCGTATCCACAGTTTCCATCTGGATATTGCTGACCAGGGCTGCAATCTGCTGGGTCGCCTGACGGGCATTTTCTGCCAGCCGTTGCACTTCGTCCGCCACCACCGCAAAACCACGACCGGCTTCACCTGCAGATGCCGCGTGCATACTCGCGTTCAGCGCAAGAATATGCGTACGTTCCGCGATCACGTTAATCAGGTTCACCACCCCGGAAATTTCCTGCGAGCGTTCGCCTAAGCGCTTGATACGTTTTTCCGTTTCGCGAATAACGTCCCGCGTTTTGTTAATACCGCTGACCGTATTAATTACCGTGGAGAGCGCCAGCTGGGTGGTTTTAACCGCATTGTCAGCGGCGATATTACATCCGCGTGCAAGTTCGGCGATTTCGTCCAGCGCATGCGCGGCAGAGGACAAGGACTGCTCGGTAAGATCAACTTCCACGCGCTCATCTGCGGCAGAGAGCAACATGGACTCAGCCTGACGCTGCACTTTGAGCGAAGCCGAAGTCACATCCGCCGAGATGTTGGACACATCCTGCAACGTCTTGGAGGTTTCGCGGGAAAACAGGTTGAGCGCGTCCGCTACGGCGCCGGTCACATCCTCGGACACAGGCACCTTTACGGTCAGATCCTTTTTAGCCAACTGCGCCACTGCGAGCAACAGCCCCAATACAGAATCGTTCAGCTGTTCGTTTTCAGTTTCGATCCGTGCCTGTGTCGCCATACGGTTATCCAGCAGTTCGTTGAACGCCTTGGCCAGCACGGCCAGCTCATCGCCACTACCTGTTTCGGCGCGTGCATCGAGCTTGCCCTGATTGATTTCGGTAATCGTACCCATGAGGCGTTCAAGATTTTGAATAATGCCGCGTGTAATGAAAAAGCCCAACGCAATCAACAGCGGTACCGCAATACCCAGCACGGCCACCGTCACCCAGAGCGTAAAGCTGCTGCTTGATTCAACATCGCGCTTTGACGCTTCAACCGACTGGTGAGCCGCCTCGGTAATGTCCGCAGCCTTCTTGTTGATCATCTCGGCAAAGGCCTTGTCAGCGCCCCTCACCAGCTTGTCGATGTCCTGCCCGGACGACTCCTGCGCCGGGTTAAATTGCCCGAGCGCGGCAACGTATCGCTCTTGCAGCGACTTGTGCGCCTTGAGCAGTTCATCGACATCCTTTGAACTGACCAGCGCACTTAACGCGGATTCAGTCGACAGTTTGCGCACCTCTTCCAGCTGCGCGTCCACTTCCTGGTTAAATTTTACAAAAGAGTCATGGTGGTGAGTGTAGAGTTCCGGATTATTGCCGCGCAGCAAGATATTCTTCCACTCCTGAACCTGCGAACGAAAAGTACCGCGCACGTCCGTAATTTTCCTGAGCAGATCGAACATGGAAGAGTTGGAATCGACCGCCTCGTTAGATATTTGCGACAGGGAATAGACACCCCAGGTGGCTGCCGCCCCCACGCCACCTAAAAACAGAACAGCGGAAACGGCCAGAATCGTGATCTTTGCCCTGATGGTTAAGCGGATACTTTTCATATACAGACCCCTTGCTTCAATTGAACTTCCGGTTATTTACTCACGACAAATATCATCAAAAAAACTACTGTGGTCAAACTCCAGCCAGATCATTTCATCCTGCAAATATCCAAAAGATACGTGATTCTGTAACGCATCGGGCAAGGGCGGCAAATGAGACAAGGGATGCAGCGCGGAAAGTGCGACAGGAGAACCCTCGATGATGACCCCGACGGCCTCACACCCCTGACCAAACACCAGCACCATCGTGCTCATGCCAGGCGCTCTCGGGGCAAAGCCGAATAAGGTACGCAATTCAAACAAAGGGATCAGATTACTGCGCAAATTGACCAGCCCCAAAAATCCGGCGGGAGCCCCCGGCATAGCCGCAACAGAGGGCATCTCCATGACCTCGCTGCCCGTATCAGGATTAATCAGCAAGCCCAGCTGACCTGCGCGAAAGCCATAGCGCACCCGCGCATCCTGCCGAGGCTGCCCGGCGAGTGCCGTATGCAGGCCCACGGGAGGCTCAAAATACGCAAGCGCGGCTTCAGGCAGCAAATCGCTCCCCCCCTCGATAAAGGATTGCTGCTTAATACCGAGCGTCTCCATTCTACAGGCCTGGCCGGGCTTTATCAGCCCAGCTTCTTGAGCTGATCCACGACCTGGTCTGCCGTGTAGGGTTTGGTCAGATGTCCCTTGGCGCCTTGCAACTCGCCCCACACTTTGTCAGCTTTTTGCGCCTTGCTGGTCACAAACACCACAGGAATAGCCTTGGTGGCCCCATCCTGAGACAATTGACGACAGGCTTCATATCCGTCCATATCCGGCATCACGATATCCAGAAAAATAACAGACGGCTGTTCAGCTTTTGCCTTGGTGATCGCCTCCGCACCACTGGTTGCGGTAATAACAAGGCATCCGGCATCGGACAGAACAGCCTTGATATTTGCCAGATCGGCTGCGGAATCATCAACCACCAATACTTTTTTTGCCATGCTCATTTCCTTCCAAAGATTTTTGTTAAATTAACCAGTCACATGCTACAACAAAAAATCCACGGGTACGTCTGTTTTTACGTACTTATCGACGACAGAACGAAAATCCTTATAATCGACAGGTTTGGTCAGATACTCGTTACAACCTGCCAGCTTGCCGCGCACCCTGTCAAACGCGGAGGATTTACTGCTCAACAAAACTACCGGCGTCAGTCTCGTTTTCGGGTTTTTTCGGATGCTTTTGCAAATCTGATATCCATCTGTTCCGGGCAGGACGATATCCAGAAAAATAATATCGTATTGCGAATACAACAGCATGTTAAGACCTGCCTCTCCCGTTTCTGCGCAATCGGCCTGGATATTCAATTTCTGCAACTCAATACCGAGTTGTTTGAGCACGGTCAGACTGTCGTCGATGACCAGCGCCCTTGTTTGTGGCGCCCCGGCGCAAGCTTGCAACTGCTTGGACTCGACGGGAATTTTCCAGACCTCAGCGGATTCGCGTATTTTGGTGGAAATTTTGTCCAGTAACGCCAGCAGTCTGGAGGGGCCAAATGGCCGCAATATATAATTCTGAGAGGGATCGGCAGGTTTTGTCGCCGTATATAACACCATCACAGGCGGGTTGGCTCCCACCGACAAATAGCGCCACTTGGACATGGCCGAATAATCATCCGCATTGACGATACAGATGTCTGCATCCCGCACATCCGTCGCAATGTGATACCCCCCACCGGGGCGTGATCCTGTCAGGCACGCGATGCTTCCCAGCAACCTCAACTCATCGGTTGTCAGCCCCAGAGCACCGATCATCCGGCCTTTACTTGAAGATTCCATACTCGCTCCAATTGTTTATATTCGGCATGAGGCTGCCACCGGCTTAGCATCAACTCAGCGCAAGCTTACAAACAGGAAGGAAACAAAAATTAACCTTATTGAATAAATTCTCTATGTCTCAGACCGGGCGAAACTATAGCACAAACAAAACCCGAGACGATCGAAACAGTTCAGTTCAAACGGGCTGACCAATTGTGTTGCGCACAATCGTCCGAAACCATGAAATCAACATCGCGGGCATGAACAGCGCGGGCAGATCAGCCACTCATTTCAGCCCTGTTCAGCCTTGGATCGAAGGCGTCGCGCACCGCATCGGCGAATAAATTTGCGGCCAGCACCAGCACCAACATGAAGCCGAAGGCGGCGGCCAGCGCCCACCAAACTACAGGTTCACGCGCCATTTCCAGCCTCGCACCGTTGATCATCGTGCCAAAACTGATCATCGAGGAATCCACCCCCACGCCCACATAAGACAACACGGCCTCGGCCAGAACCAATTCAGAGAAATCCATCACCAGCGCGATCAGGATGATGTGCATCACATTGGGCACGATGTGGCGCGACAAAATGCGTAACGATGACACGCCAAACGACTGAGCCGCCTGAATATACTCCATCTCCCGCAGCTTCAACGCCTCCCCCCGTAACAGGCGGCACAGACTCGTCCACCTGATCACTCCCAGAATCAGGCACAAGCAAACCAGCCGCAGATCGGCGCGCGATGCTGACGTATCAAACCAGCCCGGGTGCTTGTCTATGGTCACCTGCATGATCAGCACCGCAGCCGCGATCAGCAGCACACTGGGAATGGAACTTAACACCGTGTAAACATACTGAATCACGTCGTCCACCCATCCCCGGAAATATCCGGCAGCAACGCCCAAAAACAACGCCAGCGGCAGCGTCACGAGCGTCGTCACCGTACCGATAATCAGCCCGGTACGTATGCTCTTCAAAGACAGATACAACACATCCTGACCTACCTTGTCAGTGCCTAACACGTGATAGGCGGCAGCCAGATTGATCACGGCGCCCGTCAACACTGCGATAAAAAGAAAGGCGACGATGACCGCCCGCCCGGCCTTTTGCCTTGCAGCTGTTGAATGAGCGGATTTTCGCCCACGCTGAAATAACGCGATCACCCACACGAGCAACACCCCGCCCGACAGCCCTGCCAACGCGCCTGTTGCGGTGCGCCTGATAACATCCGGCTCACGCGACGATAGATTACTCAGATGTGCGCCGCCATATTGCAACCTGGGATAAATGCGCCAGGTGAGTCCTTGCGCATCCGTCACGCTCTCCCTGGCATACAAAGTCACGGCCAACGGCGCGGAATAGGTTTTCTCGGCATGCAGGCGCAGAGGATCTGCCAGCTTGTCGAACACGCTCAACACCTCGGGCGAATAAACTGTCTCGCCTTCATTTTTATCCGGCAATGCCAGCCGGTAGTGCAGCGTGTCCAGACCGCCTACCAGCAAAAACATCGATAACACCAGCAGCGACACCATCGCCACACGGCTTTGCGCCACCCTTTGCCAGGGCAGCATCAAGTGCTCATGACGGCGCACATACCAGACAGCCGCCATCGATGATGCCAGCAACAGAAAAACCAGCGCGTCGCTCCATAAAATCACCGGGATAAAATTCACTGCAACCTCACCCTCGGGTCAACCATGGTGTATGAAATATCGGTGAGAATCAGACCT
Source organism: Gallionella sp. (assembly GCA_028707275.1). GTDB lineage: Bacteria > Pseudomonadota > Gammaproteobacteria > Burkholderiales > Gallionellaceae > Gallionella. Next base: position 388,795 of record JAQTUP010000001.1, read on the forward strand.
GCGATATACAACAGCGAACCTAAAAAAACCATCGCGCGCACCACGGAAAAATCCTGGGAATTGATCGCATCTATCGTATAACTGCCAAGCCCTGGAATACCGAAAAAAGACTCGGTGAGCAAACTGCCCATAAACAGTTGCGGGATGACCACCACCACTCCGGTCAGAATCGGAATCATCGCGTTTTTGAGCACATGGCGAAACAGCACACGAAGCTCGGACAAGCCCTTGGCACGCGCGGTGCGCACGTAGTCTCGCCCCGTCTCCTCCAGAAAAATAGCGCGATACCAGCGGCTGCTCGAACCAATGCCGCTGAGCACGCCGATCAAAACGGGCAGAGCCACGAACTTGAACCCGCCCTCACCGTATCCGGATATGGGCACCAAATGCCACAGTTTGCTGACAATAAATTGTCCGCCTATGATGTAGAACAAGCCTGAAACAGACATCAGCACCACGCACAGCGCAACACCTGCCATATCCAGTGCGGTTGCGCGAAACAGGGTCATCAGAAGCGCAAAGCTCACATAGATCACAAGCCCTGCCACAAAAGTCGGCAGCGCAATCGCAAGGCTGGGCCCCATGCGGGTCGATATTTCGCCGGAGATGCTGCGCCCGTCATCGGAAAAACCAAAATCCAGTAAAAACATGCTGGCGGACTTGTGCCAGAAGATGGTATCGGTTAATTTTTCCGACCCTGCCGCCTGCATATTGACCAGCAACGGCTTGTCGTAACCGTGCTGCCGCTTCCATTGTTCGATAGCCTCAGCGGTCACACGCTTGACACCCAACTGCATGCGCGCCATATCGTCCGGCGTATTCACCACGAAAAACAGTGCAAAGGTGAGCAGATTCACCCCGATGAGAATCGGGACGGCGTAGAGGAGACGACGGATCAGGTAGGCTATCATAAGCCTCATATTGTACGGGCAAACGCCCGATTACCAAACTGCCGGACCGTAAATCAGGTTAAACTTGCGCCGGCATCCTGCCGGGCAAAATTTCAACGCTTAAACAAGGGGAGATTTTATGTATTACATTGCAGATACCGACAAATCATTCGCTCAGGCATCGACTGACCTTGACGCGGCCGTCAGACATCACGGCTTTGGCGTGCTGCATATTCATGAATTGGGTAACACCCTGCGCAACAAAGGCGTCGCCTTTGAAGAAGAGTGCAATATATTCGAGGTGTGTAATCCGCTTCAGGCGGCAAAGGTACTGTCCACCGACATGCGCCTGAACATGGCGCTGCCGTGCCGTATATCGGTTTATACGGAAAAAGGCAAAACCAGGATAGGGATGATTCGTCCTGTGCCTATGCTCCTGGCACTGTCTGACGATGAGGCTCTAACCCGGGTTGCCCAGGAGGTCGAGGAAAAGATCATCCAAATGATCGATGAGGCGAAATAATTCCGGTCATGGTGAGTGCGCGAGAGTTAGATGCCTCCTCTGCATCAACTCGCCCGTCTTTGTTCTCGCTGCCTTAACACGCGCCACATCCACACGAAAAACAGCATCAACACGCCCAGCCCTGACCAGATCGGCCACAACGCAGGTTTATTCCACAAAGCACGCAACCGGTCACGCGGCGCTGCGCCCACTCGCCAGTATTTAATCTGGTTGTTCGCCATCACGTTGGGTTTTACGTTGTGCAGCCAGGCGTGTTGCAACACGTAGTTTTTCGGATGATAGCCCCACAACCAGGGTGAATCGTTGCGCACAATCTCCAGCATTTTGTCGATAATTGCCTGCCTTGCGGGGCTATTTTCCATATTCTTCATTTGATCGAACAGACGATCATAGTCCGGATTGCTGTAATTGGCGGCATTCTCCCCTCCTTTAGCCACCTTGGCTTGCGCGCCATGCAGCAAGAACAAAAAGTTCTCAGGGTCAGGGTAATCGGCATTCCACCCGAAGTAGAACATCTGTGTATCACCCCGGCGGATCTTGTCCTGAAAACGGTTGTAATCGGTGCTGCGCACGACCAGTTGCACGTTAATCTTGGCAAATTGCTTGCGCAACCAGTCGAGGCGCGACTTGTTCCCCACGCCATTGGCCGTTGTATCCAGGTTGATCACCAGAGGCTGACGGGTTTTCTCGTCGATACCGCCAGGATAACCCGCCTCGGCCAGAAGCCGCTTTGCATGATCGACTGACTTGCGCACGGCTTGACCGCCAATCCAGTCGTACACGACAGGATTGATACCGGCCTCCCCCTCGCGATAGCCAAAGATACCCGGCGGAATCGGTGATTGCGCGCTGATGCCGCGCCCGTTGGCGAATATGGATACAAACTCTTCGAAGTCCACCGCAATCGAGATGGCCTGGCGCAACTTCCTGGCGCGCTGGGAGTTGCCGCCGACGACAGGATCCAGCCAGTTAAAACCTGTATACATGGTTGACGTAGCCACCGATGTGGACAGCGTGATGCCCTGCTCGCGCATTTCATCGCTGACACTGCTCTGCCCGCTCACGCTGACTTGCACCGCCTGATCAAAGCTGTCTGAACTGATGCCGGACGCATCGTAATATCCCTGTAAAAACTTGTTCCAGTAAGGAATGGTCTCCTTCTCCAGCGTAAAGACCACCCGGTCGGTCAGCGGCAGAGGCGCGCGGGCATCGGCCAGCAGCCCTGCCGCAGCATCTCCGGCCTCGCCCTGTTCAGGGTAGCGCTCGCTGTCGTAATAAGGATTCCTGGACAGCACCATGCGCCGGTTCGGGTCGTTTTCAGACAGAAAATAAGGGCCGCTGCCCACAGGCCACCAGTCCAACGTCAGGTTGAGCTCTTTCATCCCGGGCTGCTCATAAAAACGCACGGCTTCGGGCGGCATCGGCGCAAAAAACGGCATCGCCAGCCAATAGGCAAACTGCGGGTACTTGCCGCGAATGGTGATTCGGTAGGTGGTATCGTCGACGACTTCCACCCCCGACAAGGGATAGGCGTCAAGATCGAGGAAATGATCCGGATTTTTATGCAAAGCCTGTTGCAAGGCGGCCGCATAGTCTTTTAAACCTACGATGTATTCGCTCATCACGCTGTAAATCGGCGTATGCAACTGCGGGTGTGCCAGCCGCTTGATTTGATTGACGTAATCGGCAGCCGTCACCACACGCGTACCGCTGTGCGCAAAGTCTCCCGGCGCGTGAATATCGTGCAGCTGTGAGGGGCGCAGATGATCGTATTCCAGACGTCCCTTAGCATCGCGAGCAAAGGCCGGATGCGGCTGGTAACGCTGCCCGGGCTTGATGTGAATCTCATATACGCTGTAGGCAATTTTATCCACCGCCGCATCCTCCGGCAAGGGCGCGTGCCTCGCATCCTGATACGCGATCTGCGGCATCGCACTGGCCGATAATGGCACGAGCTGGTAGGGGCGCTTGAGGTAGTGGTATTGCAGCGGCGGCGCATAAACAGAGGCTAAAATAGCATACTCATTCTCGCTGTATGCCTGCGCCGGGTCGAGGTGTTTGGGGCGTTCGGTGAACACCGAATAGAGTATCGCCCGGCCCGCATCCTCTGCCGGATACGGGTTATTCCACTGCCCGCCATCGCAGGCGGCTAACAGAGTGAGCAAGATAAAGCTGACAAGATATTTCATGGCGCAGGAGTGTAACGGAATGCGGCATGCTAGTCATTGCCATAAAACCGAATACACAGTAAAGTGCCACGCCGACCAGAGCCCCGGCGAGAGATTAGCGGCTGACAGGCTGCTGAAAGCACTGAAACACGGTGGCAGCCCCCCTTCATTCGGACATCAGACGCTGTCACACACGGGTACTCAAACATGGAGCAACACATGAGTTCGAGTTTCGATATGACTGATGAAGAACCCGCAGATGCGCTAAAAGAACTGGCAGATGAGCGTGAAGCCCATGCCGGGACGCGCGCCCGGTTAAAATTGCTCGAGCGCACCTTGATGCACTTCGTGCCGCGCGACCTGATTTCCTTCCTCGGCAAAGCCAGCCTGATCGACGTCAAGCTGGGCGATCACGTAGAAAAAACCATGTCTGTGGTATTCACCGACATCCGCGACTTCACGTCCTTGTCGGAGAGCATCACCCCGCAGCAAACCTTCGACATGATCAACTCCTATCTGTCTGTGATGAACCCGGTCATCAGCGCGCATCGCGGCATCATAGACAAATACATGGGTGATGCGATTATGGCGCTGTTTCCGACGACGGCCGATGACGCACTGACAGCGGCGCTGGCCATGCTCGCACGCCTGACTGAATACAATTCGGGACGCAAACGCGCGGCCTACGCCCCGATACGCATAGGCATAGGCGTCAATACCGGACTCCTGATGCTGGGGGTGATAGGCGGCGGCAATCGCATGGAAGGCACGGTGATCAGCCATGCGGTCAATCTGGCATCAAGATTGCAAACCCTGACCAAGACCTATGGCACGCCGCTGCTCATCAGTGAACACACCTTGTATAGCCTGGCAGAGCCGGACAAATTTCAGTACCGCTATCTTGGCCGCGTCAAGGTCGCATACAAAACCCATCCTGAATCCATCTATGAAGTGTTCAACCACGACCAGCCGCATATCAGGGAATTAAAAATTCAGACACTGGAAAAGTTTGATAAGGCACTGGCTTATTACCACACACGACAAGTACAACGCGCCCAGAACATGCTCGAAGAAATTGTCCGGATCAACCCGGACGACCTGCCCGCAAAAGTCTATCTTCAGCGCTGCGCCAACCATCTGTTGAGCGGCGTTTACGAGGGATCTGAAGAATTCACAGGGGATGTGGCATGGAGCCATGAATATCAGTTGGGCAACGATATTATCGACGGCCAGCACCAGGAAACCTTACTTCTTCTGGGCAAGCTGTACGATGCGGTCACGACGGGGGCGAGCCCCGGCGAAATCAGCGAAATGATGCTTGTGCTAAAAGAGCAGATCAAGGGGCATTTTGATTACCAGGAGAAATTGATGCACGACATTCACTACCCTTTCGCAGCAGACCATATCGCGCAGCACAAAGCTTACATGAAATTTTTTATCAGGCTAAAGGATGAAGCCGCGTCCAATATGGACGACCCGTGGCATTTTGGTTTTCGCATCAAACTGTTCCTGGCCGACTGGTTGTTGAATCATTCCAACCGGGATGACCGGCATTTCAACCGGTTCCTCAACGAACAAGGCATACTGAACGCACACTAGCGGGCTCTCATTTTTTGCAGAATTTTTTCAATTTCATACGACGCGGGTCCATACCATGCAATCAGACTGGCAAACATTTCTTAACCAACAGGGCGCCACCTTTGGCGATGCCGCAGCAGAACTGAAAGCCGCCGTTCAGGGCACTGTGCTGTGCAATCTTGGCCAATTCGCGACGCTGCGCGTTTCAGGTATGGATGCTCAGTCATTTTTGCAAAACCTTTTGAGCAATGACATTCTTGAAGTGAGCGCCAGCAAAGCGCAATTTTCAAGTTTCAACTCTGCCAAGGGCAGGATACTTGCAACCTTTTTGATCTGGCGCGAGGGGGACGACTATCTGCTGCAACTGCCCGGCACACTGGCCGATGCGCTGCGCAAGAAGCTGTCCATGTATGTGCTGCGCGCCAAAGTATCAATCACTGACGCCAGCGATGAGATTGTTTCGCTGGGATTATCGGGCGAGTGTGCACCATTGCCGGAAAATTGCCTCGAACTGCCCCCATTGGGCACAGCTCATATTCCGGACGCCTGCGTCATCAAACTGGACGACTCGCGTTTCATGCTCAGCACCACGCCCAAGCTGGCGCCCGCGCTTTGGAAAACGCTGAGCATGCACGCTCAACCTGTGGGCAGCAGCTACTGGGACTGGCTGAATATTCGCGCGGGAATACCCGTCATTCTTCCCCAAACGCAGGAACAATTCGTGCCGCAGATGGCCAATCTGGACTTGATCAACGCGGTCAACTTCAAGAAAGGCTGCTACCCGGGGCAGGAAATAGTCGCCCGCATGCATTACCTGGGACGTCTCAAACGCCGCATGTATCTGGCGCACGTGGAAGAGTTGGCGTTAGCCGGTGATGAGTTATTCAGCGCAGACATGGCAGATCAGGCCTGCGGCATGGTGGCCAATGCGGCTCCGGCGCCTGCCGGCGGATACGACGTGCTGGCCGTGGTGCAAATATCGAGCCATGAGTCGCAGACTGTGCATCTGCACTCGCAGCAAGGTGCTCCCCTTAAATTCGAAGCACTCCCCTACCCGCTGCCATGAACCTGCCCGCCCAGTTATTTGCCGACAACTGGCTGGTGCTGGCAAACACCGTCTTCGCCTTACTGCTGTACCGGGCTGTGCGCGTTGCGCCCTGGCGCCGTTTGCTGGGCAACGCCAACATGATGAACGCGCTCATCGGCCTGCTGTTCTGCACGCCGGTTTTCTGGCATCTCAACGCAGGCATACACCCGGGGTTCAATTTTCACCTGATCGGCGCCACGCTGTTTCTGCTGATGTTCGGCTGGCCCATCGCGCTGGTCATGCTGTCCCTGGTAATGCTGGGCACATGGCTGTACTCGGGGCTGGACTTGATCGCGCTGGGGCTCAACGGATTGCTGATGCTGGCGCTGCCGATGCTGTTTGGCGAAGGGCTGCTGCGCTTTTGTCGGCGCTACCTGCCCAAAAATTTCTTCATCTTTGTGTTGCTCAACGGTTTTGCCTGCGCGGCGCTGGCCTGCATGCTGATGATGTTCGCGACCACGCTGGTGTTACTGGCGCTGAGCCACTACACCTGGCCGCAGATTCAATACCACTATCTCATTCCGGCGCCTATTCTCATCTTCGCCGAAGCATTCGCCACCGGGGCGGTGATCAGCGCTTTCACCGTATCGCAGCCTGAGGCGGTGATGAATTTCAGCATAGACGATTATTTAACGGGGAAATAATTTCAGCCGCATCTTGATGTGCGGCAGCCCTGCATCCATAAATATGCAACCCTCCTCGGCAAAGTCGAAGCCGTGATAAAACGGCACGGCATGAAGCTGCGCGTCTACATCGACCTGCGGATAATCGTGGGCGCGAGCGTAGTCGAGCAAGGACTCGATAATCGCCGTGCCCACTTTTCGATTGCGCCAGTTTGGCAGGACGGCAATGCGCCCGATATGACCGTCTGCGAACATACGCCCACAGCCGATCGCCTCCCCCTGATGACTGAGCACCAGCGCATGGCGGCAATTTTCATCCAGACCATCCCACTCAAGATCAGGTGAAATACCCTGCTCGCGGATGAATACCGCCTCACGTACCGATCTGAGCAAGGGTTCACCATCATGCCAATTCACCAGACTAACGCTAAAAGGAGTGTTCATACATTTCCTTCAAAGACAACCTTCGATGATCTCGACAACCGTACCGACCGGCACAGCATCGAACAGTTCGAGCAAATCGGTATTGCGCATCCTGATACAACCGTGTGAACCTGGCCAACCTACGGCCTCTGAATCCGGGGTGCCGTGAATATAAATATAACGGCGCATCGTATCGTTCGCCCCATGCCGGTTAAAACCCGCCTCGCAACCGGACAACCACAGGATGCGCGTTAAAATCCAGTCGCGCCCCGGAAAGTGGGCCGCCAATTCCTGCGTATAGATTTCACCTGTCGGGCGGCGACGCACGAACACGGTGTTTTCCGGACAGCCTGCGCCTATCTTTGCGCGTATGATATGCCGTCCGCGCGGCGTACAAAAACTTCCCGACACTTCCCCTGCGCCCTTCAACGCGGTAGACACCGCATAACGGCGCAACAGACACCCTGCATCATCCAATAACTCAAGCTGCTGAGTATGGATGTAAATATTTATTTTCATGGCTCGTTATCGGCTTCCTGAATCCTGAATCCCGAATCCCGAATCCTGCCTTTCTGTTGTGCACGGCGCATGGCAAAAAAACTGCTCAGCATCGAACCGCACTCCTGGGCCAATACACCGCCGGTAGTTTCTGTATGATGATTCAAACGCTCCTCGGCAAACAGGTTCAACAGACTGCCGCACACACCGGTCTTGAAATCCTGGGCGCCATAGATCAACCGCTCAATTCGCGCATGCATGATTGCACCGGCGCACATCAGGCAAGGTTCGAGCGTGACAAATAACTCACAACCTGTCAGGCGATAATTTCCAAGATGAAGCGCGGCCTCCCGCAGTGCCAGCATCTCGGCGTGCGCTGACGGGTCATGGCGCGAAATCGGCGAATTGAAGCCGCGTCCGATAATCACACCGTCCTTCACCACCAGCGCGCCTACCGGCACTTCGCCTGCGGCTTCTGCACACCTGGCAAGCGCCAATGCTTCACGCATAAAATATGCGTCACTCATGAATTTCTCGCATCACCCCTCGGTGGCCAGCGCATAACATACATCCAGTTTCCGTCCGAGCAGGCTGACAACGTCGCTGTCTACGCATCCTGCCTGCGCCAACTGGGTCAGTTGGGCAAACACTTCATCGCGCGTCTGAGGATCCCGGTAAGGACGATCCTGCGCCAGCGCCTGAAAGATATCGGCGACGCTGATAATGCGCGATTCGAGATCCATATCCACCCCGGCCTGCCTGAACGGATATCCGGTTCCCAGCAGGTTCTCGTGGTGCGCACCGGCCCAATGGGCAATTCGGCTGTTACCAAACACATTCTTCAAAATCCGGAAGCTGTCGTAGGCATGGCGGGTAATCGACGCTCGTTCCTCAAGGTTGAGCGGGGCGGGTTTATCGATAATGTAGTCCGGTACGCGCAACTTGCCCAGATCGTGCAGCAATCCTGCTGCCTCGATCAAATCCAGCACATTCCCGGTCAGTCCTTCCTGTTCTGCCAGATAACGGGAAATCTTGCCCACCCGCTGTGAATGATCGTGGGTATAAGCGCTCTTGGCATCGACGATGCGTGCAAAGAGATTGGCAATGTTCAGCATATCCGGCATGGAAAGCTGCTGATCGGATGCTGTCGTAAAATCCTTGATATCTTCATCCAGATAGTCCGCCTCCATCGCCAGCCAGAAAGCCTCATTCATCGAAGCGCTGACAAAAGCCTCCACCAGCACAGGTGCAAAGCAACTGCCGGAGAATTCACGAACCTGTTCGATAATGGCCGGGTATTCCCAGAGAATGGAATTTTTCAGCCCGGCCCCCGGGATAATGTAGGGGATTTGCAGTACATCAACCCGGTCCACCAAAAAGATAAGATTGGCTGACAGGCGAATTTTTTCAGGCAGGGATGCGGGCAGGTTTTCCCAGTGCGTATGATGCCAGCGGATGACGGGCGCAAAATCAGCCAGGGGTGGGCACTCAAGCAGATAGTGTTCTCCCCGATGACAGTGAGCATTAACCCCCTTCCATTCGAATTCTTCGGCAAGATCCTGGTGTTCCAGAGTCCTGGATACGCCGCAGTCGTGCAACATGCCTGCATGCAAAATGAAATCCCGGTCAGCCTTGCTCCATCCCAGCTCGCGCGCAACAGCTTCCGCCATCGCGGCAACCCGCTTGCCATGACGAACTTCATCGACCCCGACAAGATCAAGTGCATGGGTCAGTCCGATGATTACGTGGTGCAAGCTCAAGTGCATAAAAAATTCCCCGCCGCTATCGACGCCAACTGTACAAAAGTAGAAGTATAACCATTGCAGCTAACCCTGACTCAAAAATCAGCATCCCGACCGCACAAAAGCACCAGGCCCATGCAACAACAGAAAACAGTAACTGATGTTACGCAGCAACATCAGTTTTGCATACAAATCAACTTCGCCGGGGGCAGCCCGGCTGCTGGCGACTTTCTTTTGAGTCGCCAAAAGAAAGTCGCTAAAGAAAAAGCGACCCCGGCTTGCCGCGCCGCCTGACTGCCCTGCATGGGATCGGCAGGTGACAGTCAGTCTGCGTTCCCTCGATAGCCGCAAACAGGCGGAGCTGCGCAACTCGCACGATCCGCACAGCGGCCACGTGCTCAAACAGTGCTCGCCTACCCCCCCGCTTGTTTGCGGCTATCTTCGGCGGCGCACAGGGGTAGTGGGCGAAGCTCAAAGGTTACCGCTAAAAAATAATTTTAATGATTCCAAAATACTGACTTTAGAAGTCAGTGCGTAACATCAAACAGTAATTAAAACCTAACTGCGATAGAATCGCCGGGTTAAAAAATGCAACAGGGATAATTATGCCACCCAGCATCAAGACACTGCTCATTGTAGATGACAGCCGAGTATCCCGGATGCTGATCCGAGCCTTTGTACTCGCCAGCCGCCCCCAATGGATCATCATCGAGGCCGCCAGCGGCGCCGAAGCCCTGGAAGTCGTCGGGGAAAACCGGGTTGATTTTTGCACCATGGACATCAACATGCCAGGCATGCTTGGCACAGATGCTGCAGAACAAATGATCAGCCGACATCCCAAGATACGTATCGCCATCTTCTCAGGAAACATTCAGGACTGCCAACAGAGCCGCGCGGCAGCCCTGGGTGCTGTCTTCGTCGCGAAACCGGTCACGGCAAAAAGTGTCGCGCAGGCGCTAGAGCACTTCGAAAGCATTGAGTGAAGACCCTGTCCGAATTGCACCTGGATGCACTCACCGAAGTGTTTAACATCGGCGCGGGACGAGCCGCATCGAGCCTGAGCGAGATTGTGGGCGAAGAGGTCAAATTATCCGTGCCCAGATTGCAACTGGTGCAGCCTGCGGATATCAACATGCAGACGCTGGCGCTCAACAGCCCGAGACTGGGCGCAGTCAAGCAGCAGTTCAGCGGCCCGTTTGACGCGGATGCCATGTTGCTGTTCACCGAGGAGAGGGCGCTGGAAATCGTGCGCGACATGATGGGATCTCACATCAGCATCGAGGAACTGGCCGAATACGAACAGGACGCCATGTGCGAACTGGGCAACATCATCCTGAATGCCTGCCTGTCTGCCATGGCAGACATTCTTAAAATCAGCTTTCAAAGTTCACTGCCGCGTTATGTTGTTGACTCATCAGATGTTATCCTGCGGCAAATCATCAAGGACACGAATCTGTCCATCATGCTGGCGCTGCATATCGACTTGACGATCGAGAAACATCATACGCAGGGCAATCTGGTTTTTCTGCTCAACTCGACATCATTGCAGGAACTCATCGCACACATCGACCATTTCATTTCCGGAATCTAGCGATCACAATGCCTCCTTTGATAATAAAACCCGACAAGCAGGCTCTGCCGAACGATACGATATGGCAGGCCATCTGGGACAACGTCAATCTGGGTCTGATTCTCGTTGACCAGACAGGTCGTGTGAGACAGTGGAACGACTGGGTCGCAAAACGCAGCGGGATCCCCGCCAAATCAGCCGAAGGCCATACACTCGAATCGCTGTTTCAGGATGAACTCAACCCCCCGTTCAAGTCGGCGCTGAAAAACTCCCTGACACACAGATTGCCTGTCGTGCTCTCCAACGCGCTGCATCGCTCGCCTCTGCCGCTATTCCCTTGGCCTGTGACAGAACGCCAACAAACCCGCATCCAGCAATCCATCGCCATCACCCCGCTTACAGGCGGCGCGGACGAACATTTTTGCCTGATCCAGATCACCGACACCAGCATATCCATCAAACGCGAACGGGTGCTGAAGCTACACTCGGAGCAGCTGAGCATAGACGCCAACACCGATGCCCTGACCGGAGCTCATAACCGGCGTTACTTCGACGAGCGCTACAAAATTGAATTTAACCGCGCTCAAAGACAAGGCACCCCGCTTTCCCTGCTGATGCTCGATATCGATTTCTTCAAAGACTACAACGACAACTACGGTCACCCGGCAGGAGACAAGGTGCTCATCGCCGTGGTCGCGGCAATCAAATCGCAGCTCAACCGCGCCACGGATGTCGTGACGCGCTATGGTGGTGAAGAGTTCGCCGTAATCCTGCCCGACTGCGAAGCGCCGGAAAATCATGCAATGGCCGAAAAACTGCGACGGGCAGTTTCCAACTTGAACATTCCGCACTGCAAGTCGAAAATCACCGGGACTGTCACCTTGAGCATCGGCATCACCACGCTCGAATGCGACGCCAAATGCAGCGCAGACCGCCTGCTTGAAACAGCGGATACCGCCTTGTATGAAGCCAAGCACGCCGGACGAAACCGCGTAAATTATCTGGGCGCCGCAGAATAAAAATTCCGGCATTGCAAACTGCCATGACTGCCTGACATAATGAGCCCTGCCGTGCTTTTGACAACAATGAAAATCCGAAAGCGAACCATGCCAAAAACCGTTATGACTGATTTCTCCCTGCCCGCGACAGGCGGGCACACCTTTACGATGTCAGGGGCACGGGGCCATCACCTGGTGATATTCTTTTATCCCAAAGACAATACGCCAGGCTGCACCACCGAGGCGCAACAATTCCGTGACCTGCACGAGGCCTTCGGGCAGTGCACGGTGGTCGGCATTTCCCGCGACAGCATCAAGTCACATGAAAACTTCAAGGAAAAATTCTCACTGCCTTTTGATCTGCTCTCCGATACGGACGAGACTGTCTGCGAGCTGTTCGGTGTAATCAAACAAAAGAACCTGTATGGAAAACAGGTGCGCGGCATCGAGCGCAGCACCTTCGTCTTTGACCAAGAAGGCGTGCTGCGCCAGGAGTGGCGGGGAGTCAAGGCCGATGGTCACGCGCAGGCGGTACTCGATTTCGTCACAACGCTCAACTAAAGGAAAATCATGCCCCAACGCAAAAAAGCGGTACCGCAGACCAAGTTGTTTGTTCTGGACACCAACGTGTTATTGCATGACCCCACCTGCCTGTACCGCTTCGAGGAACACGACATCTGCCTGCCGATGTTTGTCCTGGAAGAACTCGACAACAAGAAAAAAGGCATGACCGAAGTGGCGCGCAATGCGCGTCAGGTGAGCCGCTTTCTCGACGAAATCGTCAACGATGCGCCACGCAACATCAACGAGGGCATCGCGCTAAAATCCGATGCGCACAAGAACAGCACCGGGCGGCTGTTTTTGCAAACCAGTTTCATCAAGCAAGAACTGCCGGAGAATCTGGAGCTTGGCAAAGCCGACAATGCGATTCTGGGCGTGATCATCGGCCTGCAACACCTGCAACCCGATCGCACCGTCATACTGGTGAGCAAAGACATCAACATGCGCATCAAGGCGCGTGCGCTGGGACTCGAAGCACAGGACTATTTCAACGACAAGGTACTCGAAGACACCGATCTGTTGTACAGCGGCGTATTGGAGCTGCCGGCGGATTTTTGGGACACCCACGGCCAGGAGATGAAATCCTGGGTCAAGGATGAACACACCTATTACCAGATCAACGGCCCGCTTTGCGCCGGATTTTTTATCAATCAATTCGTCTACCAGGAAAACGGCACCCCGTTCTACGCACAGGTACTGGAACAGGACGAAAATACCGCGCTGCTGCGTACACTCACCGACTACACGCACAGCAAGAACAACGTGTGGGGCATTGTGGCGCGCAATCGCGAACAAAACTTCGTGCTCAATTTGCTGCTCGACCCGGAGATTGATTTTGTCACACTGCTAGGACAGGCCGGCACGGGGAAAACGCTGCTGACACTGGCGGCAGGGCTGATGCAGACACTGGAAGTCAAACGCTATTCGGAGATCATCATCACTCGCGTGACAGTACCGGTCGGCGAAGATATCGGCTTTTTGCCCGGCACGGAAGAGGAAAAAATGACGCCCTGGATGGGCGCGCTCGAAGACAATCTGGATGTGCTCAACAAGACAGAGGAAGAAGCCGGAGACTGGGGACGGGCCGCGACCCGCGACCTGATCCGCTCGCGCATCAAGATCAAGTCGCTAAACTTCATGCGAGGCAGAACTTTTCTTAACAAATACATCATCATAGATGAGTCTCAAAACCTGACGCCTAAGCAGATGAAAACCCTGATTACGCGTGCGGGCCCCGGCACCAAGGTGGTGTGCATGGGGAATATCGCACAGATAGACACGCCCTATCTCACCGAAGGCAGCTCGGGGCTGACCTATGTGGTGGACAGATTCAAGGGCTGGGCGCATGGCGGCCACATCACGCTGTTAAGAGGCGAACGCTCGCGCCTGGCAGACCATGCCGGCGAAGTGCTTTAGGGCGTGCGCGAAAATCGTGCATAAATTACAAAAATCCGAGGCTCAGTGGCGCAGTGAGCTGACACCCGAGCAATTTAAGGTGTGTCGGCAGTGCGGCACTGAGGCGCCCTTCACGGGTCAGTATTGGAATTGCCACGATGCAGGCGTCTATCACTGCGTCTGCTGTGATCACCCGCTGTTCGACGCCGCCTGTAAATTTGATTCAGGCAGCGGCTGGCCGAGTTTCTGGCAACCGATCGCGCCTGAGAGCATCGTCACGCACCGCGATTTGAGTCACGGAATGCAAAGAGATGAAGTAAACTGCCAACTTTGCGGCGCACATCTGGGGCATGTCTTTCCCGACGGGCCAAAACCTGCCGGACTGCGCTATTGCATCAATTCCGCCTCGCTCGTTCTCAATAGAAAATAAACCATGAAACTGCTGTTCGATCTTTTTCCCGTCATCCTGTTTTTTATCGCATTCAAAATCAAGGGGATCTACGTTGCGACCGCCATCGCCATTATTGCGACCATCGCCCAGATCATTTGGGCAAAGTACAAGCATGGCAAGGTGGATACCATGCTTTGGGTAAGCTTCGCCATCATCGGCGTATTCGGCGGCGCCACCTTGCTGCTGCACGATGAAACCTTCATCAAATTCAAGCCCAGCGTGCTGTACTGGCTGTTCTCCGTGATTTTGCTGGGCTCGAACCTGTTTTTCAAAAAGAACCTGATACGTTCACTGCTGAATGAAAAAATGGCGCTCCCCGTGCGCGTATGGGATCGCCTGAATCTGAGCTGGAGCCTGTTTTTTGCTGTGCTGGGTTTCATCAACCTGTACGTGGCGTTCAATTACTCCACCGATACCTGGGTCAATTTCAAACTGTTCGGTTTCACCGGCATGATGCTGGTTTTCATCATCGCCCAGAGCGCGTGGCTGGCGAAATATGTGGATGAAAAGAAGGAAAATAACTGATGCTGTACACCATTATCGGTCAGGACACACCGGATAGTCTGGAAAAACGTATGGCATCGCGCCCGGCTCACGTGGCGCGCCTGCAATCATTGCAAGCTCAGGGCAGGTTGCTGCTGGCAGGTCCCTTCCCGGCTGTTGATGCCGAAGATCCGGGCGCTGCGGGCTATACCGGCAGCCTGATCGTGGCTGAATTTTCACAGCTTGCAGAGGCTCAGGCCTGGGCGGATGCCGATCCTTACGTGGCAGGCGGCGTCTACAGCCGAGTCTCGGTGCAGCCCTTCAGAAAGACGTTTCCCGCATGAGCCGCATCACAGCCATGCGCGCGCAGCTGAGCGCGCTGTCTCCTTTGTCAGTGGAAATCACCGACGAGAGTCATCTGCACGCAGGCCACGCAGGAGCTTTTGCGGGCGGTGGTCATTACCTGTTACACATTGTTTCGTCCGAGTTCACCGGGAAGAGTACGATAGCGCGCCACCGTATGATATATTCCGCGCTGGGGGAGATGATGAAGCATGAAATTCACGCGCTCAACATACAGGCGAATACGCCAGAAGAAATTTGAATTTTATTTATTTTTTATTTTAAGAGGACTCAAATGTTGAAAACCCACAAATTTGCAACGCTGGCCATTCTTGTCTCACTGGCGATCAATCCTGCGTTCGCCGCAGAAAAATCTGCTGCGGTAGTCAACGGCGTGGTCATTTCTCAAGAACGTGTTGAAATGAATGTAAAAGGCGCCATTGCACAAGGGCAGGCCGACACCCCGGAACTGCGCAAAGCCATTCGCGATGACCTGATCAGCCGCGAAGTGATGGTTCAGGCCGCCGTCAAGGACGGATTGGATAAATCGCCTGCCGTCATCCAGCAAATGGAACTGGCCAAACAGACCGTACTGGTCAATGCCTTCATCCAGGAAAGTATCAAGAAAAATCCAATCTCTGAAACAGAACTTCAGAAAGCTTTCGAAACACTCAAGGCCAAGCTCGGCGACAAGGAATACAGCGCCCGCCACATTCTGGTCAAAACTGAAGCCGAAGCGAAAGACATCATCGCTCAGCTCGGGAAAAAAGCCAAATTTGAGCAACTGGCCAAAAAATCCATGGACACAGGTTCCGCTGAAAACGGTGGCTCACTGGGCTGGAGCGTGCCGAAGAACTTTGTTGAACCCTTCGCCAATGCCTTGCTGAATTTGAAAAAAGGCGAATACACCAAGGAACCGGTACAAAGCCAATTCGGCTGGCATGTCATCAAACTTGAAGATGTCCGCGCGCTTAAAGTACCGGCTTATAACGAGTTAAAGCCTCAATTGCAGCAACGTTTGCAACAACAGGAAATCCAGAAGATCATCACTGACCTGCGTGCAGCGGCTAAAATCGAATAACACCGGCAGACCGCAAGCAAAAAGGACACCTCAGGGTGTCCTTTTTTCATGGGCCAGGCGGCTCATCCGGTCAAATATTGCGGCTCTTCTTGATCAGGTCGTGTGCCAGCTGAATTTCCTTTGCCTGCTCGGTCGCCATGGCGATCATGTCTGCCGGTACGCCCTGCCCGATCAGTTTGTCCGGGTGGTATTGACTCATCAAACGACGATAAGCGCGTTTGATCTCGGCATCGGTGCTGTCTTTAGTCACGCCCAGCGCCTTATAGGCATCCTCCAGTGCTGCGGCTTCACTGACCTGTCCGCCGCCAAAATGGGACTGATTGAGCACCATATCCAGCAGTTGCCTGAAGGCTGCCAAATCGTAGCCGATGTGGCCTGCAATCTCTGCCAGCAACGCTTCTTCCGCCGGGTGAAAATGCCCGTCTGCCAGCGCCATCACGATCAGATAAACCATCAGCACCTGCTTCAGATTCTTCGTATTCCCGCAAACTGACATGAAGCGCTTGCAGGTAGGTTCAATTTCAAAGGCCGGATCCGCCCCCTGCCTGAACCAGACAATAGCCTGCTGGCGATGCAGCTCGGTCATGCCCATTTTCTGCATGAACTGCTCGACATGCGCGATCTCATCCTGAGTCACGACACCGTCAGCCTTGGCCAGCTTGCCCATGGAAATGAATACTGTTTCAAGGAAAACCCCCTGGCGCAGGGCATTTTGCAGCGGGTTCATGCCGCCCGTACCATACACCCTCATCCGGTCGAAAAATCCCCCGACAAAGAATCCCAGCAGCGCGCCGAAGAAGCCAAAAAAATAATATCCCGCTATGACACCGATGAACTTGAACAAGACAACTCCAGAGAAAAAGCGCGCAAGCAGCGCAACGCGCACATTATACCTTCGCCAGCTGACATCGACAGCCCGGCGCAAAACCAGCGATCGAGGCAGGCCATCCAGCCCTTATGTGAGGAATATCGCTCCACACCCTGTTACCCTCAGCCCGATTGTGTCAAACTGTCGCCTGTCCCATCAATCTGACCATTCACTTTGCAACCCTACGAACTATTCATCGGCCTGCGCTACACCCGTGCCAAGCGACGCAACCATTTCATTTCATTCATTTCACTGATTTCCATGCTCGGCATGGGACTGGGCGTGATGGCGCTGATCGTGGTGCTCTCGGTAATGAACGGCTTCCAGAAGGAAATTCGCGCACGCATGCTGGGCGCATCCCCCCACCTGGAAATAGTCGCCGACGGCGGCCGGATGCAGGACTGGCACCCCCTGCTGGCGACGGTCTCCGCCCACCCGCAAGTCACGGCCAGCGCCCCCTATGTTGCAGGACAGGGTATGTTGTCGTTCGGCCAGAGCGTACAGGGCGTGATGGTGCGCGGCATCGATCCTCTGCGTGAGACCGCCATTACCGATCTTGCCAACAAAATCAAGGCGGGGAAATTAGCGGATTTGCGCAGCACGGAATTCGGTATCGTGTTAGGTTCCGATCTGGCGCGAGCGCTGGGGGTGCGCATGGGTGAAAAGGTCATGCTGATTGCGCCGCAAGGCTCGGTCACCCCCGCCGGCATGATGCCGCGCCTGAAGCAATTTCGCGTAGTGGGCATCTTTGAAATCGGCATGGCGCCTTATGACAACAGCCTGGCGCTGATCAATATCATTGATGCGCAAAAACTGTTCCAGCTGGGTGATGCGGTAACCGGGATCAGCACCAAGCTGCGCGACATCGACAAAGCCCCTGACGTGGCCAGCGAGCTGCAACACCAGTTGCCGCCCCACCTCTTTGCCAATGACTGGACGCACCAGAACAGCAACTACTTCCGTGCGGTGCAAATGGAAAAGAAGATGATGTTCATCATTTTGTCACTGATCGTCGCGGTCGCCGCCTTCAATATTGTCTCAACCCTGGTAATGGCCGTCACCGACAAACAGGCCGACATCGCCATTTTGCGCACCCTGGGCGCATCGCCTCGCAGCATCATGAAAATATTTATCGTGCAAGGGGTCGTGATCGGTCTGATCGGCACGCTCATAGGCAGCCTCTGCGGCATCCTGCTGGCGCTCAACCTTAACGTTGTCGTGCCTTTTATCGAACACCTGTTCGGCGTGCAGTTTCTCGCAAAGGACGTGTATTACATCAGCGAGTTGCCATCCGATCTGCGCTACCACGAGGTCTTGCTGGTATCGGGTTTGTCGTTCCTGATCAGCCTGATGGCCACGCTATATCCGAGCTACCGCGCATCCAAAACACAACCGGCGGAGGCTTTACGCTATGAGTAATATTCAGGATTCAGGGTTCAGGATGCAGGACTCGAAAGGCTGCGGGATGCAGGAGGCAGAAACCGGGGACAAGGGACTTAAAACAGCAAAACTGCGTACCGATTTGGTTATCTCATGTCGCGACCTGAGCAAGACCTATACGCTGGGCAAACTGCAAGTCCCCGTGCTCAGAGGCGTGAGCCTTTCCATCGAACGCGGCGAGCGCATCGCCATCATAGGTTCATCAGGTTCTGGCAAGAGCACCTTGCTGCATCTGCTGGGCGGTCTGGACAATGCAAGCTCCGGCAGTGTCGAGATACTCGGGCAGGATGTTCAGAAGATGAATGAGAAGCAACGAGGCGACATCCGCAATCAGTCGTTAGGCTTCGTCTATCAGTTTCACCACCTGCTGCCGGAATTCACAGCCCTTGAAAATGTCGCCATGCCGCTGCTGATACGCGGCATGAAGCGCAGCGAGGCCAAACCGGTCGCCGCCGCCATGCTTGCAAAAGTGGGGCTGGCGCATCGCACAGGCCATTTGCCGAGCGAACTGTCAGGGGGCGAACGTCAGCGCACGGCGGTCGCGCGCGCCCTTGTCACCGAACCTGCCTGCGTGCTGGCCGACGAGCCTACCGGCAACCTGGATCGCAACAGCGCAGAGGAATTGTTCGACCTGATGCAGCAACTCAACGAGCAACTCAAAACCAGTTTTATCGTCGTCACCCACGATATGGAACTGGCAAAACGCATGCAACGCAGCCTGAGACTGGTGGACGGCGTACTGCACAACGCATAACGCGCTTTTGCCGTACCCCGTCAGTCTCGCATCCAGGCAGCACCATCAACGTTTAGCGCGCTGCCTGGCTCGCCATTTCAAAATCACTGCCAGGCGCCAGACCAGACGCACAATGATGTAGCCTGCCAGCGCAAGGATCAGCGCCAGCAACGGCAGCCCGACTAACAGCGGCTGCCCCAGCGCCAGCACCCAGACCCACAACTCCCCGGCCCATCCGCTCCATTGCAAGGCAGGCAAGGCGAGCTGCACATGAGTCATGCCATTTTGTGCGCCGATCACCCGCGCACCCAGTTCAAAAGCCAGCATGTACAGCGGCAGAATGGTCAAGGGATTGGTGTACAGGGTGGTAAAGAGCGCAACGGGCAGATTGACGCGCAACAATACCGCGAATAACGCTGCAAAAATCATCTGCAACGGCCCGGGTATCAGCCCGCAAAACAGGCCGATCGCCACGCCTCCTGCCACCCCGCGTCTGTGCAGATGCCACAGATTCGGCTGGTGCAGCCAGGCGCCAAACGGTTTGAGCCAGCGGTTACTTTTAACCGTTTCGTGATGCGGCAGAAACTTGCGTAAAAATTTTCGCATGACGTCATTCTAGCCAAAGGTTAATCTGTGCGCATGATTCTCTTCACGATCTTCTTCACCCTGGGCGTGTGGCTGCTCCAGCAGCAGGCAACGCTGCCGCCCTCATCCGGCATCTGGCTGCTCGCCGGCTTGCCTGTGATCTTGTTGATACCGACAAGGACACGGCCTTTTCGCCTGATCCGCGCGCTGTCGATCGCAGTCTTTGCCTGTGGCATCGGTTTTTATCATGCCGCCTGGCAAGCGGAGCTGCGTCTGGCGGAGAGCCTGCCGGATGAGTGGCAGGGGCGCGACATAGAGGTCATAGGCGTAGTCGCCGAATTGCCCCGCATATCGTTGCGCGGCCAGCGCGCAGGCTTCGATGTCGAAAAAACACTCACGCCGGGGGTGACCGTCCCCGGACACATTTATCTGAGCCTCTATTTTGATTCAAAAAGCCAGCCGCTGCATGCAGGCGAGCGCTGGCAACTCACGCTGCGCCTGAAGCAAGTCCATGGCAGCAGCAATCCGCACGGCTTCGACTTCGAACTGTGGGCGCTGCAAAACAAGGTGCGCGCCACAGGATACATCCATAACAAGGGTCATAATATCCGCCTGTCGCCACTGGCCGCTGGCATGCACTACCGGGTAGAGTCCTGGCGCGAAACGGTGCGTGACAAAATCAATGCCACCCTGGGCCGCGCGCCCTATACCGGCGTGTTGACGGCGTTAGCCATCGGCGATCAGGGGAGCATCCCGTATGCACAGTGGCAGATTTTCACCCGGGTCGGAGTGATTCACCTGATGAGCATCTCAGGCCTGCACATCACCATGCTATCCGGCATGGCTTTTGCGATAAATTACTGGCTATGGCGGCGCAGCGCAAGGCTGACCTTGTGGCTGCCTGCCCGTCGCGCCGCTGCAATCGCCGCATTGCTGGCGGCCTACAGTTACGCACTCCTCGCAGGCTTCGGCGTTCCCGCACAACGCACCGTGTATATGGTGGGCGCGGTTGCCTGCGCCCTCTGGCTCAACCGCAATTTTTCACTCGGCCAGATACTCAGCATGGCCGCCCTCGCCGTATTGATCCCCGATCCCTGGGCCGTGCTCTCCCCGGGTTTCTGGCTGTCATTCGGCGCGGTCGCGCTGATCCTGTATGTCAGCGCACACCGCATCAACGCGGCTGACAATGCCGAATCCGCCCCGTCAGTCAAACAACGGCTATGGCGCTTGCTGCGTGAATACGCAATCGTGCAATGGGCGATGTGCATAGGCCTGATCCCGCTGTTGCTGGCGCTGTTCGGACAAGTCTCGCTGGCCTCTCCTCTGGCTAATGCGCTGGCTATTCCGCTGGTGAGCCTCGTCGTCGTACCCCTGACCCTGGCAGGAGCCGTGTTGCCGACTGACGTGCCACTGTGGCTGGCGCATATCGCGCTGGACGGGTTGATGATACCGCTGCAATTTTTGAGCGCTCAGCCTCAAGCCGTATGGACTCAACATATTCCGCCTGCCTGGACCATCATCACAGGCATGCTGGGCGCCTTGTGGATACTGGCGCCAACGGGCATCCCCGCGCGCGCATTGGGTCTGCTGCTGATGCTGCCGATGTTTTTGAACAAACCCGAAACCATCCCCCCCGGCAGCTTGCGCATCATTATTTTCGATGTCGGACAAGGTTTATCAGTCGCGGCTTTCACCGGCCATCACACCCTGCTGTACGACACGGGACCTGACTATTCAGGGGATACGGACAGCGGCAACCGCATCCTGATTCCGAGCCTCGCAAACCTGGGAATCAGTGAACTGGATCGCATGATTTTAAGCCACAATGACATCGATCACACCGGCGGCACATCCTCTGTATTGCAGGCCCTGCCAACAGGCCTTCTCATCAGCCCACATCAGCCACCCTCCACCCCTCAGTCCGCTCGCGCGTCAGAACGCTGCCAGGACGGGATGAGCTGGAACTGGGACGGCGTACAATTCGACATTTTGCACCCGGGCGCCGACAGATCCCATGCAAACGATAACAGTTGCGTGTTGCGCATCAGCACGGGCAATCAGCACATTCTGCTGGCCGGTGACATTGAGTGGCGCGGCGAACAACGCCTGCTCAGGGAGCATCCTGACCAGCTCACCGCCAACCTGCTGGTTGTCCCGCATCACGGCAGCTCAAGTTCATCGCACATAGGCTTTGTCGCGGCCGTACTGCCTGACTACGCCGTATTCACCACAGGCTACCGCAACCGCTTCGGTCATCCAAAAGCCGAAATCATGCAACGCTATATCGACAGCGGAGCGAAGCTGCTGCGCTCTGACCGGGACGGCGCCATTCTGGCCACAATGACCCCGCAGGGACTGACCATCGAGCGCTACAGGGTCACACACCGCCGTTACTGGACGCACCAGAGCGACTGATTGCGTGCGAGTCGATGATCCTTGAAAAAGCAGTTGAAACTATAAAAGTTCGTCCATGCTTCGACAAGCTCAGCACGAACGGTCTTTGTGGCGTTCACCAGCTTGGTGAACAGTCCGTTCGCCCTGAGCCGCCCGCCTTGTGGGCGTGTCGAAGGGGGATTGTCTGGCAAGATTTAGGATGATCTGCTCATAGGCCAAATTACCTAGTCACAAAGGCATATTGTCAACGCGCGCCAAACCTGCAAAACTGCACCATTGAAAACCAATCGAAATAATCGTTGGGTGGACAAAGCATGTATGACACACAGTTACTCTATTTACTGATCACGCTGTCGGCGGGTGCGCCATCGGGCGCATCTCCTTCCAACCCGCAAACAGCCGCGAACATCGGGTGCGAAAAACGGAATCAGGCCGCCTTGCCCACCGTCAAGACCCCGCGATGTGCAGGCGACAAAGATAAGTCTCAACTTGCCAGAAAACGGGAACCCCATGCTCTCAGATAAAAAGCTCACCCCGGAAAATGTATTCCTCATTGCCGATGCGATGCAGGCGGCAACAGCCAATGCACTCTTACGGCGACGCTCGACGAAGGGTCGCTTGTCGGATGCTGAATATCAGGCGCTGATAGAAAAGGAAACGGCTCTGCGCCATGATGCAGATCGCTGGCGCGCGGTCGGAATCACTCTGCTGGCAACCAATGGCGCTCTCACGGCGCAGAATATTGTCGATACGATTGATGATGCGGGCCGAGCCATCCAGACTGTCGGAGATCTTAACCGGGCGCTCAATATCATGGCCGGATTGGTCACATTAGGCCTAACCTTGTCCTGCGGCCATGCCGAAGCGATTCTGAATCAAATGGCAGCGCTCCGGGCAACGGTTAAGGCAAACACCTGAAACCTGCATCCTTTTCAAGGATGACTCCCGCGCGATTTCAACCCTGCACACCCCGGCGAATCTGCCATTTTTCAGATTAAAATCAGACCTTACATCCCCTGACTGCACAGCATGCTCCGCATGCACGAGCGGCAATGCCACGGATCATGTGCCGCGCCCCTCACCTTCCGAACCTGTCAAAGCGCAAATCCTGTCAGCGGCGTTCTGTCGCGCCGACAATAAATTTGCATTAACAGTATTACTGTATATACTGTTAATGCGCGTATCGTTTACGCAGCAATACAGAAGGAATGGTGTGTGATGGAACAACAATTTTCGCCGGGACTGCTTTATTCAGTTGCACCTGAAAATTTTTCAGAACTTCATCTGCAAGATGAAGCAAAAGTAGATGAGTTTGCATGGGACGACCAGGAATCAACGCATATAATGAGCGACCTTGCACATGCGGTGGCTGATTTTTTTAAAAATCCTGCCGCCAAATAGGGGCTGCGAACGTAAACCTGCCTGACCCACTGGCAGGAAAATGCACAAGCGTGCTACCCTTGCGGCATGAAAAATATCGCTCATCATCTGGTCGCCCTCCTCGTCACACTCTGGGCGGGCAGCCTGTGGGCTACAGGCTATCTTGCCGTACCCATCCTGTTTCACGCACTGCCCGACAAACAACTGGCAGGCATGCTGGCAGGAAAAATGTTCAGTGTGGCGGGTTATCTTGGACTGATCTGCGGGATTTATCTGCTGATTTATTACATCAAACAGGCTGGCACCGCCTCCGCGCAGCTGCGCATCGTATCGGCTATGCTGCTGATCGGCCTGATTTTTCAGTTCGGATTTCAACCCGCGATGAACGAACTGAAGGCGCAGGCATTGCCGCTGGAGGTGATGAAAAGCGCCCTTGCCAGCCAGTTCGGAATGCTGCACGGCATCTCCAGCATCGCCTACCTGGTCGAAAGTTTACTGGGCGCCCTCCTCATCATCAAGAGCCGTTGATTTTAAATGCCGCACGATAAAAAGAGCCGCTATAAGCGGCTCTTTTTCATTTCGACAAAGAGACTTTTAAGCTACTGCACAGGTCACGTCCTCGACGAGCATTTTCGCGTCGGCAATTCCCACGTCGGCATCTGCAAAGGCTGCATCGTCCGCGCGGCCGTTAGGCTTTCAACGCGGCGAGCACTTCTTCGAGCATTTTCTTGGCATCGCCGAACAGCATGCGGTTGTTCTCTTTATAGAACAGAGGGTTGTCGACACCCGCATAGCCGGTCGCCATGCTGCGCTTCATCACGATCGAGGTTTTTGCACGCCAGACTTCCAGCACCGGCATGCCGGCGATGGGGCTGTCCGGATCTTCCTGGGCTGCCGGATTCACGATGTCGTTGGCGCCTATCACCATGCAAACGTCAGTATCGGGAAAGTCCGCATTGAGTTCGTCCATCTCCATCACGATGTCGTAAGGCACCCGGGCTTCGGCCAGCAGCACGTTCATGTGGCCGGGCATGCGGCCTGCAACCGGATGGATGCCGAAACGCACGTTGACGCCCCGCTCGCGCAGCAGCTTGGTGATTTCATTGACCGTATGCTGTGCCTGCGCCACGGCCATGCCGTATCCCGGCACGATGATCACGCTCTTCGCATCCTTGAGCAGTTCGGCCGTCTCGATGGCGCTGACAGGCACCACTTCCCCCGCAGGCACCGCATCACCGTCAGCCTTTTTGGCAGGCTTGCCCGCGCCCGTGCCGAATCCGCCCGCGATCACGCTGATGAAGTTGCGGTTCATCGCCCGACACATGATGTAGGACAGAATCGCGCCGGAGGATCCTACCAGTGCGCCCACGACGATCAGCAGGTCGTTGTTCAACATGAAGCCGGTTGCCGCTGCCGCCCAGCCGGAATAGCTGTTGAGCATGGACACCACCACCGGCATATCCGCCCCGCCGATGGCCATCACCATATGGACGCCGAACAGCAGCGCGATGACAGTCATCACGCTCAGTGCGATCATGCCCGCACTGACCGATTCGGCGTGCATGAATTGCCAGCCGAACGCGATGACGACCAGCAAACCTGCCAGATTCATCAGGTGACGCCCCGGCAGCAACAAAGGCTTGCCGCCTATCTTGGCCGACAGTTTGCCAAAAGCGATCAGGGAGCCTGCAAAAGTCACCGCACCGATCAATATGCCCACATAGATTTCGATCTCGTGGATCGCTTTTTCGGCAGCGGACAGATTTAACGCCGCCATCGGGTCGATGTAATTGGCAAAGCCGACCAGCATGGCGGCCAAGCCTACCAGACTGTGCATCAGCGCGACCAGTTCTGGCATCTGCGTCATTTGTACCCGGCGCGCCGCATAAAGACCGACGCTGCCACCTGCGACCATCGCGACGACGATCCAGGGAAGTGCGGCCGCCGTGACGCGCGGGCCGAACACCGTGGCCAGCACGGCGATGGTCATACCGATCATGCCGTAGAGATTGCCGCGCCGGGAAGACTCAGGGTTGGACAATCCTCCCAGACTGAGGATGAAAAGAATGATTGCACCAATATATGAAACGGTTGCCAGGCTTGCAGACATAATTTATTACCTTAACATTAATCGTTTTTGTTCTTGCACGATAGCGGGTAGCCAACCTGATTTTGCTGCCCGCTACCGGCTCACTTGCGGAACATTGCCAGCATGCGCCGGGTGACCGCGAAACCGCCGAACATATTGACCGCCGTGAGCGCGACACCCCCCACCGCCAAGGCGAGTATCCAGCCATCCGGACGATCGAGACCTGTTACCAGCGGCGGGGCGATCTGCACCAGCGCGCCGATGGCGATGATGCTGGAAATCGCATTGGTGACGCTCATCAGGGGCGTGTGCAGAGCCGGCGTGACGTTCCACACCACCATGTAACCTACGAAACACGCGAGCACAAACACGGTAAAGTGGCCTAAGAACGCGGCGGGCGCGAAAGCGCCGATCAGCAGGAACAGCAGGGCTGCGGCGCCGAACAGGATGGCCGTTTTTCCTGCCGGGGCAGGCGCTCCACCGCCGCCATGCGACGCGGGCGCCGCGACCGGTTTGGCTATCGCCGGTTTAGCCGCAGGCAGTTTGAGCGCGGGAGCCGGCCAGGTGATCTCGCCGTCCTTGATCACGGTGAGGCCTCGAATGGCATCGTCTTCCATGTTGACGTGGATCACGCCATCCTTGGTCTTGCACAATTCCTCGGTCAGACGGAACAGATTGGTTGCATACAGCGTGGAGGATTGCCGGGCTAAGCGACTATTGAGATCCGTGTAGCCGACGATGGTCACGCCGTGCTTCACCACGACCTGACCCGGTTCGGTCAGTTCGCAATTGCCGCCGCGCTCGGCCGCCATATCGACGATGACGCTGCCCGGGCGCATCGACTGCACCATCTCGGCGGTGATGAGCCTTGGCGCCGGACGGCCCGGGATCAGGGCGGTCGTGATGATGATATCCACTTCGCGCGCCTGCCGGGCATACATCTCGCGCTGCGCCAGCTGGAAGCCTTCAGACATTACTTTGGCATAACCGCCGCCACCGCCGCCTTCTTCCTCATACTCGACTTTAACGAAATCGCCGCCCAGGGATTTGACCTGATCGGCCACTTCGGCACGGGTGTCATTGGCGCGCACGATGGCGCCCAGGCCTGCCGCCGTACCGATCGCGGCCAAACCTGCCACACCGGCGCCGGCGATGAATACCTTGGCCGGAGGCACCTTGCCCGCCGCCGTGATCTGCCCGTTGAAGAAGCGCCCAAACACGTTGGCGGCCTCGATGACAGCCCGGTAACCGGCGACCCCGGCCTGCGAAGTCAGCGCGTCCATCTTCTGGGCGCGGGAGAGCTGGCGCGGCAGCGCATCGATGGCCAGCACCGTGGCGCGCTTGCCCGCCAGTTGTTGCATCAGTTCGGTATTTTGCGCAGGCCAGATGAAACCTATCAGGGTGATGCCATCCGGCATCAGCTCAACCTCGGCGCGGGTCGGGACTGTCACCTTGAACACGATATCGGATTGAGCCCACAGCCGGGCGGCGCCTTCGACGATTTGGGCGCCTGCTGTGCGGTAAGCGTCGTCACTGAAATTCGCGCCGTCCCCCGCACCGGATTCGACCGCCACACTGAATCCCAGCTTGATGAGCTTCTCTGCGATCTCAGGTACCGTCGCGACACGCTTCTCGCCTGCATACGTTTCCGCAGGAATGCCTATACGCATCTGTTTCTCCTCTGATGTAAATCGTGCATCAATGCACTTCTGATTAAGCCCGCGATTATACCGATTCTCGCTGAACATAAAACCCCACGTATAATCCCGTCTGTCGAATTTACCCTGCCCCTCGCTCATGCCTTCATACATACGGGTACTGCCCGAACTGCTGATCAATCAGATCGCCGCCGGCGAAGTGATCGAACGCCCGGCCGCCGCCCTCAAAGAGCTGATGGAAAACAGTCTGGACGCAGGGGCGACCGACATTGATGTGCAACTGGACAATGGCGGCATCAAATTGCTGCGGGTGCGCGACAATGGCCGAGGTATCGCTAAAGATGAACTGGCGCTGGCACTGATGCGCCACGCCACCAGCAAGATCGCATCATTAGACGACTTGCAAAATGTCACCAGCATGGGGTTTCGTGGCGAAGCGCTGGCCAGCATCGCCTCTGTCGCGCAACTGGCGCTGTCCAGCCGCACGCCTGAGACAGCGCACGGCTGGCGTGTCGACGCCATCGACGGTCGCCTGAGTGAGCCAGTACCTGCGAGCCTCGCCGCAGGTACAACCGTTGAAATTCGCGAGTTGTACTTCAACACGCCGGCACGGCGAAAATTTCTCAAGACAGAGGCGACCGAATTCTCTCATTGCGAAGAGGTCTTCAAGCGCATCGCCCTCTCACGCCCCGATGTCAGCTTTTCGTTGCAACACAACGGACGCACCGTATGGCAACTGAATACAGGATTCAGGATGCAGGATGCAGGAGACAGGATTCAGGATTCAGGAGGCGGAATTCAGGATGCAGGATCCGAAAAACTAAAAACCGAAAATCAAAAACAGAAAACTGAAAACTGGCTTAGAGATGCGGCGCTGAAGCGCGTTGCAGCATTGCTCGGCGATGAATTCGGCAAGGCGGCGGTTCCCGTCTCGCGCAATGTCGCGAACCTCACGCTGCACGGTCTGGCCGCCCTCCCCGCTTATTCGCGGGGAAGTCGCGATGCGCAGTATTTTTTCGTCAACGGTCGTTTCGTGCGCGACAAGGTGGCCAGCCATGCCCTGCGCCAGGCCTATCAGGACATTCTGCATCACCTGCGCCATCCGGCCTTCGTGTTATTTCTCGAACTCCCGGCCGATCTGGTGGATGTGAACGTGCACCCGGCCAAGAGCGAAGTGCGCTTTCGCGAAAGTCAGGGGGTACACCAGTTCATCTTTCACGCCGTGCAACAGGCGCTGGCCACCCCCGCAACACCCGCACCATCTGAAATCAACGCCCCGGATACTGTCAGCAAAACTGTCATGCCCGCCCAACTCCCACTGGGCGCAGCACAACCGGGTGCGACTTATCAGGTGTGGGAGATGCAAAGCCAGGATTCGGGATTCAGGATTCAGGATTCAGGGATATCGCAGGTAAATAGTGAGTGGAAAGTGGATAGTGAAAAAACCTCTCCCGCAGAGCACTCACCACTATCCACTATCCACTATCCACTATCCACTGACTATCCATTGGGTTTCGCGCTCGCGCAACTCTCCGGCGTCTACATCCTGGCGCAAAATGCACAGGGGCTGATCGTGGTGGATATGCATGCCGCACACGAGCGCATCGTCTACGAGAAACTCAAGACGGCGATGGACAATGAAGCCATCGCCACGCAACCTCTGCTGATTCCGGTGTGTTTTCAGGCAGATGCACAGGACGTGGCAACCGTCGAGGCAGAACAGGCGGCGCTGAATGCACTGGGTTTTGAGATCGCACCGCTCTCGCCCACGACCCTTGCGATACGCGCCATGCCGGTGCTGTTAAAACAAGCCGAGGCGGAGGCTGCCGCATGCCTTGTTTTGCACGAATTGCGTGAATATGGCGCCAGTCGCATGCTCACCGAACGGCGCAATGAACTGCTGGCCGGTCTGGCCTGCCACGGGGCGGTACGCGCCAACCGGATTTTGAGTCTGCCTGAGATGAACGCACTGCTGCGCGAGATGGAGCAGACCGAGCGCGCAGGCCAGTGCAATCACGGCCGCCCGACCTGGTTTGCCCTTTCCATGAACGAGCTGGACAAGATGTTCATGAGAGGGCAGTAAAAGGTAGCCAGTAGCCAGTAGCCAGTAGCCAAAAAATTATCCATTATCAATTTTCAATTCTGAACTAATGAACCCGACCCCTGAATCCCGGATCCCGAATCCTGCATCCTGCTCGACTCTCCGTATCGCCTTCGCCAGTTTCATCGGCACCGCCATCGAATTTTACGATTTCTACATCTACGGACTGGCGGTCGCGATGGTGATAGGCCCTGTTTTCTTTCCCGACAGCGACCCGGCGGTGCAGGCATTGAACGCATTTCTCACCTTTGGCATCGCCTTTATCGCAAGACCCATCGGCGCGCTGCTGTTCGGCCATTTCGGCGACAGGATAGGACGCAAGACCACGCTGGCCGTCTCGCTACTGGTGATGGGCACCTCCACCACACTGATAGGCTTTCTGCCCGGCTACGCGCTCATCGGCTGGACGGCTCCTCTGCTGCTGTGCCTGCTGCGTTTCGGCCAGGGCATAGGCTTGGGGGGAGAATGGGGGGGCGCGGCCTTGCTGGCGGCGGAATATGCACCGAAGGGGCGCAGAGGCTGGTTCGGCATGTTCCCGCAACTGGGGCCGCCGGTAGGTTTCCTGTTAGCCGTCGGAAGTTTCCTGTTGTTATCGCAATGGCTCGATGATGAGCAGTTCCGCGACTGGGGCTGGCGCATCCCGTTTCTGGCAAGCTCCATACTGGTCGTCATCGGTCTGTACGTGCGGCTGAAACTGTCTGAGACGCCGGTGTTCGAACAAGCGCTGAAAACGCATAGCCCGCTGAAAATGCCGATGGTCGAATTATTCACCCGTCACGCAAAACCGCTGCTGCTGGGCGCACTGGTGATGGTGGTGTGTTACGCGCTGTTCTATATCTCCACGGTGTTTTGTTTGAGCTATGGCACCACCACACTCGGCATCCCGCGCCCACAATTTTTGTCCATGCTGTGCGTGGCCGTGCTGTTCATGGCGGCCGCCACGCCACTCTCGGCTTGGGCAGGCGACCGCTTCGGACGCCGTCCGGTATTGATTATGGCGGGCGGTTTAGCACTGCTGTCCGGCTTTCTGCTGGAACCGATGCTCGCCAGCGGCTCGACTGTTCAGATCACCATTTTCCTGTCCATCGAACTGTTTTTGATGGGTGCGACCTTCGCGCCGATGGGCGCGCTGCTGCCGGAACTCTTTCCCACCGCCGTCCGTTATACGGGAGCCGGGACAGCTTATAACCTGGGCGGCATCCTGGGCGCATCGCTCGCCCCCTATATCGCGCAACAACTGGTGCTGGCGGGCGGACTTTCCTGGGTGGGCGGCTATATATCCGTTGCCGCCGCCATCAGCGTACTGGCCGCCATCGCCATCAACGAAACCCGCGACAAGGAACTGACATGAATACCCCATCTTGCATCCTGCATCCTGCATCCTGCTCTTCGCTGCCTCCTGCCATTTTCCTGATGGGCCCTACCGCAAGCGGCAAAACGGGCGTGGCCGTCGAGCTGGCGCAAACCCTGCCCGTCGAAATCATCAGCGTGGATTCGGCGCTGGTGTATCGCGACATGAATATCGGCACGGCCAAGCCGGATGCAAAAATGCTGAGGATCGCACCGCATCACCTGATCGACATCATAGATCCGACCGATGCATATTCCGCAGCCCTGTTTCGCCGCGACGCACTGGCGCTGATGGCGAACATCACCGCGCGCGGCAAAATTCCGCTGTTAGTCGGTGGCACCATGCTGTATTTCAAGGCATTGAAGGGGGGCCTGAGCCCGTTACCCGTTGCCGATGCTGCGGTGCGCGCAGAGCTCGATGCCACCATCGCACAGCATGGCACAGCGTATTTGCACGCCCAACTGGCGGCGGTTGACAAAGAGACGGCCGCCCGTTTATCGCCCAACGACACGCAACGCATACAACGCGCGATGGAAATTTATCGGCTCACCGGAAAACCGATGTCCGAACTACTCAGATACCAGGAAGAAGTCGAGTTACCCTACGATATCACCTCAATCGCGCTCATCCCGTCCGATCGCAGCGTGCTGCACCGGCGCATCGAGGCGCGCTTCAAACAGATGCTGGACGCGGGGCTGCTCGATGAGCTGCGCAGCTTGCGGCAAAAATACGACCTGCACCCCGAACAGCCTTCGATGCGCTGCGTAGGCTATCGCCAGGCGTGGCAATATCTGGAGGGCGAAATCAGCGAGGCGCAATTGCTCGAAACCGGCATCATCGCCACCCGCCAGCTCGCCAAACGACAACTGACCTGGCTGCGCTCCATGCCTGAGAACGTGGAAATTGACTGTCTGACAGACAATCTGACAGGTAAAGTCATCCGGGCACTGTGAGGCTCGGCGTTGCAAACCGAAGCAGATGGATCAGTTATCAGCCCAAAACCGTGCAGGGGGTGGATGGTCGGCACGACGTCACATCAAAGATCACGCGCATCAGCGTGCCGCATTCATTTGCACCCGAGAGCACAAAAACCTCGCTGTGATGGCGGTGTGCGATTTCACGGACGATGGGCAAGCCTAAGCCGCAGCCATCCTGCCCCGTGCCCGCCACGCGATAAAACCGCTCAAATATACGGTCCCGTTCTGCTGCCGGAATTCCGGGGCCGTTATCTTCCACTTCCAGTTTAAATAAAGCTTCGTCGTGGCTCACCCGCACGGTGACCAATCCGCCTGCCGTGGTATAGCGCAAGGCATTGTCGATCAGGTTGTTGAGCATTTCGCCTAACAGCAAAGCGTCACCCGCCAGGCTAAAATCCAGGCCGACACACTCAAAACCCAGATCTATCTCCTTATTCAATGCACTGTGCACCCAGGATTCAGTCACCTTGCGAGCCAGAACAGCCACGTCGAGCTCGGTAAAGCTATCTTGCGCCCCGGGTTCAGAACTTGCCAGCACCAGCAACTGATTGATCAGATGCCCGGCATGATCCGCCGCGATATGTAACTGCTGCACGGTATGGTGAATCTCCTCCACGCTGTCCATGCGCATGATCAACTCGGCCTGGGTTTTGAAACCGCTCAGCGGGGTGCGCAACTGATGGGCCGCGTTGCTGATGAAGCGCCGCTGAGAGGACAGCGAAATATCCAGCCGCGCCATCAACTCATTGAAACTATGAATCAAGGGTCTCATTTCGCTGATAATCTGCTCCTCCGGCAGGGGATGCAAATCAAGGGACGAACGCCTTAGTACCTCATCCCGCAAGGAAAGCAGGGGCTGCAGGCCACGCCCCACCCCCCACCATACCAGGGCACCTGAGAGCATCATCAAGATAAAATGAGCCGGCAACACCCGCCATATCCACTCCTGGGCGCGTTTATGATGCAGCAACAGCGTTTTCCCGACCGTGACGACCACGGCTTCGCCGATGTGATCGGCCTTCGGTATCAGGACGGTCATCATCCGTACCGGACGGCCCTGGTAATCGGCAAAGTAGTAGAGCGGGGTTTCACCGGGGGGCTCAGGCGGCTCAGGCAGATCCGGATAGCCAAACAGGTAGGCGCGTTTCGCCCCGGCCAGCGAGAAATACACCTGATCTTTCTCGTCTTCGGCCAGCACACCCAGGGCGCTGCTGTGAAAATTGAATTCGACCCGCCCCTGATCGAGGTGCAACTGGTCGAGCAATGTATTGCTCACATCCAGCAAAAAACGGTCGTGCCTGCGGTTTGCACTGTCATAGCCAAATTTGTTGACCACCGCCACATTGATAAGCATCAGGATCAACATGGGCAACAGCACGCTCCACAACAATCTTTTGCGCAAGCTGACCGATTTGATCCATGCCCTGTAAAGATTCACGGCATTTCCAGCATGTAGCCTAAGCCGCGCAAGGTGCGGATATTGACGCCTCCTGCCTCAAGCTTTTTCCGCAGGCGATGCACATACACCTCGACGGCATTGATGCTCAGCTCCTCGCCCTCGCAGGACACCTGTTCGCACAAAAGCTCCTTGCTCACCACCCGGCCTGCGCGCAACATCAAAATTTTCAGCACACTCAATTCCCGCGCCAGCAACTCGATCGGCTCGCCTCGCAGCGTGGCGCGCTGCCCTGTCGTGTCAAGAGACAACTCCCCCAGTTGCAGCGGCGCACTGCCGCCGGAGGATCCGCGCCGCAGCAGCGCCCTGATCCTCGCTTCCAACTCGGGCAGATCAAAGGGTTTGGCCAGGTAATCATCCGCGCCGAAATCCAGCCCCCGCACGCGATCATTCAGGGTATTTCTGGCCGTCAGCACCAATACCGGCACGTTGCTGCCACGCTGGCGCAGGCGGTACAACACCTCGGCGCCGTCCATGTCCGGCAGCCCCATATCCAGAATGACTAAATCAAATTCCTGAACAGTCAACAACTGATCGGCCAGACGCCCGTTGTCCTGATGCATAACCCTGTAATTGGCGCGCTGCAAGGCTGACATCAGGCCGTTAGCCAGCACAGGATCGTCTTCTACGAGTAATAAGTTCATGGTTCACAGCCCATATTTCAAACGCGAGGCTAAATCACCCCTATGGTCACCAGCGCGATAAAGGCCGCAAACAGCGCAAAGTGACTGATCCCTTCGATGGCATTCGTCTCTCCATCTTGCAAGTTGTTCATCACGGTAAAAAAGGTGAGCAGCAACATGCCGCCTTGCACCGGCGTGAGCGCCATATCGATACGCTCGCCATTGAACAGGGCAATCGCTTCGATCACGGGCAAGGTCAGCAGCACGGTGGCCAGCGAGGCACCCAGCGCAATATTGACGGTTGTCTGCATGCGATCATTTTGTGCGGCCCTGAGCGCGGTGAGGATCTCGGGACTGGCAGAAATCAGCGCCACCAGCACGGCCGGGATGGACTTGGGCAGGCTGCTGGCCGCAAGCCCTGCATCGAGCAACACGGACAACACTTCCGAGAGCAGACCGACTAGCACCACCGCCCCCACCATCAGCGCGACATGCAGACTGTTCGGGCTGTGCACCTCATCGTGCGCCTCCTCGTCAGTTTCTGCGGAATACTCAAAAAACTTGCGATGTTCAACCGTCTGCAAACGCAGGAAAGCCGCGTACATCAGCGCCATGATGCACACGGAAAAAGCCGAATAAATCGGCCATTTATCTGCGGGCACAAAGTCGGGGACAAACATGCCGATACCGATGGCGACCAGCAACATGGAGATAAAGGAATTTGACGAATCCACATTGTATTTGGCACTGCCGTGTTTGAGCCCACCGACAATGGCCGCAAGACCTAAAATACCGTTGATATCGAACATGATCGCGGCAAACACCGTGTCTCGCGCAAGCGTCGGGTTAGGCGCGCCTTGCAGCAAAACGACCAGAATCACCACTTCTACAGAGACGGCGGCAAGCGTCAGAATGAGCGTGCCATAAGGTTCACCGAAGCGCAGCGCCAGGACTTCAGCGTGGTGCGCGATACGAAATGCGACGCCGATGATCGCAGCAAGAATGACCAGCACCGCTCCCCACAATAGCGCGCCGCCATGCTCGACTGCGGCATGTTCCAGCGCGAACCCCGATCCCAGCACAATCAAGGCCAGCGCGACGGGGAATTCTGATTTAATCGACTTCATAACAGGGCTTCCAATCAAAAACTCAAACAAAACAGGCGATCAACCAGCGGCGGATCTCAGGCGCACAGGATATGGCTTTCACCCGCTGCGGGCAAGAGATACGTCACGGCAAAAAGCATGCTGTCCAAAATCCAGCCCCCGGGCGAAGCGTACGGCCTGCCGCTTCGCGAACTTCACGCCAAAGGCCGGTGAACGTCGAGGCTCAGACAGGCACCTCGCATAATCTGCGAAACGCCTGAACTTCCGTGACCCACAATACCCCGTCTCCTGCCTGCCCCGTATGGGCGTGGGTATGAATGATCGAAACGATGTCAGCTGCCATCTCGTCCGGGGCGACAATTTCGATGCGCAGCTTTTTGGAAAAATCCGTCAACTCCTCCCTTAAAGAGTCATGATGTTCCGCGCCCGCATGGGCGCTGCACCCTTCAACGTTAGAAATATTCATACCCGGAAATCCTGGCAGATTGCGGAAGGCATCGCGTATCTTGTGCAAACGTTGCGGCCGCACAATGGCTTTAATTTCTTTCATGCAGATCTCCCTGAGTTTATGCTTCAACAGTCTTTTCTTCAAACCACTTATACAACGTCGGCAATACCACCAGCGTGAGCAGTGTTGAGGTGATCAACCCGCCTATGACCACGATCGCCAAAGGCCGCTGCACCTCGGAGCCCGGCCCGTTGGCGAACAGCATGGGAATTAACCCCAGCATCGCCACGGTCGCGGTCATCAATACCGGGCGAAAACGCTGACGGCAGCCTTGTATGACCGCATCGATCTGACTCATGCCCTCCTCGCGCAAGGATCGGATGTAGGACACGAGCACCACCCCGTTCAACACGGCAATCCCCCACAGCGCGATGAAGCCCACCGATGCCGGCACAGACAGATACTCCCCGGTCACAAACAGCGCCACCACACCACCGATAGAGGCAAACGGCAGCACCAGTATAATGAGTGCGGCATAGCGCAAGGAGCCGAATAACAAAAACAGCAGGAAAAATATCGCCGCGATGGTCACCGGTACGATTATCTTAAGATGCCCCATGGCTCGTTCCATATTCTGAAACTGCCCGCCCCACTCCAGATAATACCCCTCGGGCAAGCTGACCTTGCTCTCTACTGTCTGCTGCAACTCGGCGACGAAGCTACCCAGGTCACGGTCTTTAACGTTCACACCGATCACAATGCGGCGGCGCCCCTGCTCACGGCTGATCTGTGCCGGGCCGTCCGCCACGCGGATAAGTGCCAGATTTTCCAGCGCCACCAGCGCGCCATTGGGCGAACCGACCAACAGCGCACGGATGGTTGCCACATCCCCTCTGAACGCGTCGGGCAGGCGCACGACCGCGCCGAAGCGACGCTCGCCCTCATAGATCTCGGTTGCCATTCTGCCGCCGATCGCACCCTCGATCACATCGTTAATGTCCGATACGTTAATGCCGTGGCGGGCGATGGCCTGACGGTCGATTTCGATGGACAGATACTGCTGGCCTGTCACCCGCTCGACTTTCAGATCCTGCGCGCCTTTCACGGAGGCTGCAACCCTGGCAATGGCATCGGCCTTTTTCCTGAGCTGCTCCATATCGTCGCCAAACAGTTTGATCGCCACATCCGAACGCACACCCGTGACCATTTCGTCCACACGGTCAGAGATAGGCTGAGCCATGACGATCTGCACGCCCGGCAAGGTCATCAATTTTTCCCTGATAGCGGCAGCGATATCGTCCTGATCCCAGCCTTTTGGCCATTCGCTGCGGGGCTTTAAGCTGACAATCGGCGTGGACTCATTCTGACCTTGAGAATCGGCAGGGCTCTCGCCGCGCCCGACGCCCGAGATGGCGGACTTGACGCCTGGCACCTGCATCACCCGCCGCATCGCCTCCATTTCCAGCCTGATCGATTCTTCGAGCGAAATATTCGGAACGCGGTTGATTCCGGGCACAATGGAGCCTTCCTTCATCTCCGGGATAAAAGCCGTGCCCAGAAAAGGCAACAACAGTATCGCTGCGACAAAGACCAACGTTGCGGCAAAAATGGTCTTGCGCCCATTGGCCAATGTCCAGGCTAATAAGCGCAGGTAGGGCTTTTTAATCAGGGCGACCAGACGGGTATCGTGCTCTTCCTTGCCGACCAGAAGGTAGGAACACAGCACAGGGGTGAGCGTGAGCGCCAGCACCAGCGATACGAACAGGGCAATCGCGATGGTAAACGCCAGCGGCGCAAACATCTTGCCCTCCATGCCTTGCAAAGTCATCAGCGGCAGGAACACCAGAATAATGATGGAAACGCCGAAGATGACGGGCGTACCCACCTCTGTGGCCGCTTCGAGCACCACCCGTACCCGGCTCAGGCCTCGCCCCTTGTTCTCGGCCAGTCGCTGGAAGGCGTTTTCCACCACCACGACCGAACCATCCACAATCAGGCCGGTGGCGATGGCTAACCCGCCCAGCGACATCAGGTTGGCGGATAAACCGTAATGGTTCATCACGATAAAGGTAATCAGCGGCGTGAGCACCAGGGAGGCCACCACCACCAGGGAGGATCGCACGTCACCCAAAAACAGGAACAATACGATAATGACCAGCACTACCCCCTCGATCAATACTTTCACGACCGTGTGCAGCGCGGCATCCACCAACTCGCTGCGATCATAATACGGGGTGATCTTCAGGCCATCGGGCAGCATCCCCTTGTCATTGATTTGCGCCACGCGTTCCTTGATACGGGAGACCACCTCCTTGGCATTCCCTCCGCGCATCATCATCACGACCCCGCCTACCGATTCGGTGACACCGTTTTTCAGCAAGGCGCCATAGCGCACCTCATGGCCGATGGTGATCTGTGCCACATCGCGTACCAGCACGGGAACTCCGTCCTGCTCCTTGAGCACGATGCTGCGGATATCGTCGAGATTTTTGACCAGACCGACCCCCCTGATCAGATACTGCTCGGCATAGTGAGGCAGCACGCCGCCACCCGAGTTGGCATTGTTGCGCGCCAGCGCCTGATAGACATCGGGAAGCGTCACCTTGTAGTGACGCATACGGTCCGGATTGACCAGCGCCTGGTACTGCTTGATATAGCCGCCCTGAGAGTTGATTTCTGCAACCCCGGGAATTCCGCGCAACAACGGACGCACCACCCAGTCCTGAGCAATGCGGCGCCCAGTGAGTTCCTCGACCGACAGCGATTTATTCCCATCCCCCGGCAAATCCAGCGTGTACTGATACACCTCGCCCAACCCGGTGGATAAAGGCCCCAGGGTCGGCGCCACCCCTTGCGGCATGCGCGCGGCGACCTCGATTAACCGCTCCATCACCAGCTGACGCGCAAAATAGACATCGGTCGCTTCAGTGAACACCAGCGTAATCAGCGACAAGCCAGGCTTATTGAGCGAGCGCATTTCCTCCAGCCCCGGCAGGCCGGTCATGGCCATTTCCAGCGGCACCGTCACGAAACGCTCGACTTCTTCGGGTGAACGCCCCTGCGCCACGGTGGCGATCTGCACCTGCACGTTGGTCACATCGGGAAAAGCATCCACCGACAGTTTTCGCGTCGCATCGAGCCCGAACAAAATCAGGCATACCGCTACGACGACCAGCACCAGGCGCTGTTTTAGCGCGGCACGTATTAAAGATTCCAACATAATCTGCCTCTATATGAGTTGATGTCTCGCCCGCAAAGGAAGAGAGCGGCTTGTCGCATCGAACCTGATGCGCTATCGTTTAGCCCCCGGCTGGGGCATCACGCTCCCTCCAGCTCCTTGCGGCGACGCTCGTTATTGAGGTGGAACGCGCCCTCGGTGACAATTTTTTCACCCGCAGCCAGCCCTTCGATCACAGGCGCTACCCCATTATTTTCATTGCCCAATTTAACCTGGCGCAACTGAAAGCGAACCGCATCAATCTGAACAAAAACATAGTCCAGATTCTCCTCGCGCACCACGGCCACCACGGGCACCATCACGCGCTTTTTAGTCGCCCCATGAATCAGCATTGAGGCCAGCATGCCAGGCTTGATCAGCCGGTCGGGGTTTTCGACATCCATGCGCGCGGTCACTGTGCGAGTATCAGGTTTTACCGTATCGGACACGAAGATCAGCCGCCCCCTGATATCCTGCTCTGCCAGTGCCGAAATCTCGGCCTGAACAACATCGCCGGTCCTGACCAAACCCGCTTGCTGTTCCGGTATTTCGGCAACCAGCCAGACATGTGAAAGATCCGCAATGGTAAACAGTGCATCGGCCGGCTGAACCACTTGCCCCGGAGTAACTTTGCGTTCGATCACCGCGCCACCCTGCGTGGCAATAACGGAGGACAAAGAATGTACCGAGCGCGTTCTGGCGAGCGTATTGACATCGTTTTCGGTCATGCCCAGCACCTTTAGCTGATCGTGCGAAGTTTGACGCTCGGCCTGCGCTTGCAACAATTCGCTCTCACGCCTTTGCAACTCGGCAGCACTGATGACATCGGATTCAAACAAAAGCTTGGCGCGGCTGACCGCCCGCGACTGCAATTCTTCCTGAGACAAGGCCTTGAGATAGGCTAGCTGGAACGAGGATAACTCGGCGCTGTGCAGCGTTGCCAACACATCGCCCGTGCGCACCCGTTGCCCGAGCTCGGCGTGAATTTCGGTCAGGCGTCCTGTGACCGCCGCGCCGATGCGCGCCACCCTTTGCTCATCGACTTCGATACGCGCCGCAACGCGTATCATCTGTGCCTGATCGCCCTCACCTGCGGCCATCACCGTCAGTCTTCCGAGTAAATCGGCAGAAACCGTGACGATGGACGGATCTGCGGCCGCGACAGCCGGCGCAACGGTTTTCTTTTCCTGACACGCGCCCAATAAAAGCGCCAACAACAGCGCGGGCAAGAGGTATGGTTTTGGCAATATCATTTTGACTCTCCAACAGTGGCACTCAGTCGTTCAATTTCGACCAGCGCAAATTGCAATTCATAACCGGCATTAAGATAGTCCATGCGCGTACTGCGGAACACGCGCTGAGCATCCAGATAATCGAGAATCCCCCGCTCGCCGTAACGATAGGCGGCTTCGGCCACTTTCAGGGCAGACTCGGCATCCCGCATCAAACCCGTTTCGAATATTTTCAACTGACGCTGAGCGATCAGATAACGGCCGTAAGCCTGATCGAGCTCGCCCAACAGACTGTTCCGTATGCGTTCCTGATCTGCCTGAACGCGTTCCATGTTTGCATGCGCCTCGCCTATCGGGCCTGTTCGCCTGTCCCACAAAGGCAGGGGAAATGCCAGGCTGACCCGCCAAAGGCTCACATCAGGGTGACGCTCCGCACTCCATTTGAGCGTGGGCTGAGGCGTGCGCAGACTGCGTTCCTGTTCCAGCGTCGCCTGCGCGCGATCAAACTCGGCGGCAGCCACCTTGAGCTGCGGCTGATTCGACAGCAGCTCCGCCCTTAATTTGCCAAGTTCAGTCAAAGGCGCGGTCACGGGCATCTCATGCACGATCTCGAACTGCTCATCAAGCGGCGCACCCAGCAAGGAACGCAACCTGTCCCGGGCCTGAACCACCCGGATTTCGCTGCTCCTGGCCGCGCTCTCTGCGGCCAATACCTCGGCCTCCGACTTCACCAGCTCATAACGCGCTGATTCACCCACTTCCACGCGCAACCCTACCCTGTTTTTGATTTGCAACAGCAGGCCATGATTTTCTTCGGCGAGCCGGGCTTCATCCTGTCGGCGCAATACTTCCAGAAAAGCCAGTTTTACCTGTGCATAGAGATTAAGACGAGCATCGGCCAGCTGCGCCTCGCCTGAGGCGATACCCGCTTGCGCCCCGCGCTGACGGGCGCGGCGCAGCCCCGGCATCTGTACAGGCTGAGCGAGTGCCATCAGACTGTTATGTCCGGTAAGCGCTGCGGGGGGTAACAGACGAGAGTTGCCCGAGCCTATCTCTATCTCGGGATTGGGATAAGCGCCAGCCGTATCGAGCGCGGCCTGAGCGCCGTGAATCTGCGCACTGGCCAGCAAAAGCGCGGGGCTGTGCTGTTCGGCCAACGCCCACACCTGTAAAAAAGTCAAAGGCGCGGCGCTCACCGGCGTTAAAAACAGACAGGAAAGCAGTAACGCCCCTGAGATCGGGTGATAATTGAAAAATTTCATGGTCGGATCCG
This sequence comes from Gallionella sp., assembly GCA_028707275.1. Taxonomy (GTDB): domain Bacteria; phylum Pseudomonadota; class Gammaproteobacteria; order Burkholderiales; family Gallionellaceae; genus Gallionella. Next base: position 430,139 of record JAQTUP010000001.1, read on the forward strand.
TTGAATCTGCCGCCGATGGCGGAAAAATACGACGCCAGCTTAAATGGCGTCAGTCAGAAATCAAATGGCGACTGAGGGCGGGCGATCAGGGGGGTGAGAAAAATGAGTGACCAGCACGCGGGTTAATGGCTGAGGGTAATGGAATGCTGCTAATACCGGCCGGACAAGCTCAATACTGGAGACAATGAAGTCAGATTCGGGAAATTCGTCGGGATGACCGTCCAGATCCTGCGAGAGGACGATCCTGTCCGGCAGATCCTGCGTGAAAAAATCCTGCGCGCCGCTCACCCACAGGCTGAGCAACAGCATGAGAGCAATGCAACAACGTAGCGGGGAGAAGCCAGAAAAAATCATTCCGGTATACCATAGCAGGCAAATTTGAACATGACAGGATTTCGATCCGGCCAGCGGCAGGCTGCCGGGTGACGGGCGCGATACTGACATATCAAAAAGCCCGCAACAAAGCGGGCTTTTATTTGTATGGCGTCCCCAACGAGATTCGAACTCGTGTTACCGCCGTGAAAGGGCGATGTCCTAGGCCTCTAGACGATAGGGACGTAAACTTTACTACACTCTCAAATGGTGGAGATAAGCAGGATCGAACTGCTGACCTCTTGCATGCCATGCAAGCGCTCTCCCAGCTGAGCTATACCCCCTGTGCTTCGAGAGAGTCGGCATTATAGGGATGCGACCCCTGCCTGTAAAGCATTATTTGAAAAAAGTTGCAAAAAACATGGTTCGGCATGAGAAGTGCTAAACTTGCGCTCATGAAAAACGTTCACCTGCTTATCGCCGATTTATTCCTGCCCCGTGATTTTGCAGCAGAAGTGTGTGCGGATTTAGCGCTGCCTGCGCTGGAAAAAATCCTCGCGCGCGGCCGCACAGACCTTGCCGCCCGCCCTTTGCACACAAAGCCCTTCTGCACCGAATCCTTGCTGTGCGAACTGTTCGCATGCCCGTCAGTCGCGCCTGTTTCCGCAGCCTTCGACGGTCTGCCCGAAGGCTGCTGGCTGCGCGCCGATCCTGTGCATGTGCGCTTGCAGCGCGAACAAGTCGTGTTGCTGCCCAACCCCCAAATCAGCATGGATGAAGCCCGGGAATTGTGTGCCAGTCTCAATGAACACTTTGCAGGACAAGACATCGAATTTTTTGCGCCCCACCCGCAGCGCTGGTACGTTCGGACTGACAAGCTACCCTCCATTGCCACCGTGCCCATGTCGCAGGCATCCGGTCGCAACATCCACGGCAATCTGCCGACAGGATCTGACGCCCGCCGCTGGCATCAGTTGTTCAATGAAATACAGATGCTGCTGTTCGCACACCCGCTCAACGGCGCGCGTGAAGCGTCTGGCCAGATGCCGGTCAACAGCCTGTGGTTTTGGGGGAATGGCGCGGGCGCATTGCCCGCGCAAAACAAATACGACAGGGCAAGCTCTGATGAGGTGCTGGTTGAAATGCTATCGGCGAGCGCCAAAGTTGCATTTTCGCCCTGGCAAAAACAATGGAAAAACAATGCGGGCGACAGCCTGCTGGTCTGGACAGGCTTGCGCTGCGCCCTGCAAAAGGGTGATTTTTCGCAGTGGCGGCGCGCTCTGCAGGATTTTGAAACAGCTTATGCACAGCCCCTGTGGCAAGCTTTGCAAAGAGGACACATCGCAACCTTGCAGGTCGATGTGTTCGGCGCGGACAGCCTGGCGCACACCCGCCTGACACGAGCCGATACCCGCGCCTTCTGGCGGCGCAGCAAGCGCCTTGCAGATTACAGCCGCGCACAAAAGGATTGATCGTGGGATTTTTACAAACTGCAATACAGTATTTCTGGCGGGAAGAATCACCCTTCGTGCTGGTCTTCACGCTCTGCCTGGCATTTTTGCTGTTCACCTTCCTCAAAAATGACCAGAAGAGTGTCCGCAATACGCTCATTTTCTTTATTGCCTGTCAGTTGCTGGCCATCATCAGCGGCTTATTTCACGCAATGCAATTTACCTTTGCCGCGCTGGTCTTTCACGAAGCCGCGATTACCGGCGCCGGGATTGCAGTCATCCGCCTGTGCGGCTTGCTGGCATTTCGCATCGTGCTGCCCATGATCCGTTTGCAGCCACCGCGCATCACCGAAGATATTTTTGTCATCATGGCCTATCTTTTCTGGTTCCTGGTGCGGCTGCGCTTCGCAGGTCTTGATCTGGGCAGCATCGTGGCCACCTCGGCAATGATTACAGCCGTCGTGGCCTTCGCCATGCAAGACACCCTGGGCAACATCCTGGGAGGACTCGCGCTGCAACTGGACAATTCCATCGAAATAGGCGACTGGATCAAGGTAGATGATGTGGTAGGACGCATAGTCGACATACGCTGGCGCTCGACGCTGGTTGAAACCCGCAACTGGGAAACGGTAGTATTCCCCAACAGCCAGCTGATGAAAAACAAATTCCAGGTGCTGGGTCGTCGCACGGGTCAGCCTGTTCAGTTACGCCGCTGGATCTGGTTCGATGTCAGCCTGAACACCACGCCCAGACAAATCATTCGTGCGGTAGAAGATACCATTATGCTGGCGGATATCAGCAATGTGGCCAAATTCCCTCAGCCTAACTGCGTATTGATGGAAATCGACAAGGGCGTCTCGCGCTACGCTTTGCGCTACTGGCTCACCGATCTTGCGGTAGACGACCCGACCGATGCTGCCGTACGCTGGCATGTTTATACGGCGCTCGAACGCGCAGGTATCCAGCTGGAGGTCGAAAAACAAAGTGTCCACCTGATAAAGGAAAACGAAAAATACGAGGGCGTGGTGCATCAGCGTGAGGCGCAGCAGCGCGTCAAGACCCTCAGGCGCGTCGAATTATTCGCCCAGATGACGGATGAGGAATTGAGCGGACTGGCCGAGCGACTCAAATTCGCGCAGTTTGCCAAGGGAAATATCATTTCCAGACAGGGAGCCATCGCGCACTGGCTGTATATCATCATCAACGGCGAGGCAGAAGTGTATCTCGAAGCGCCCAATGGTGAACGGCGCAGCGTGAATATACTAAGCAAGGGCAGCTTTTTCGGCGAAATGGGCATGATGACCGGTGAGCCGCGTTCGGCATCGGTCATCGCCATCACAGACGTGGAATGCTACCGCCTGGACAAGGAGGCTTTTGCCGTCATCATGCAGGCGCGCCCCTCCTTAGCCGAAGATATCACCCATATTCTGGTTGAGCGTCGCGCACAACTTGACAGCGTGATGCACCACCTGGACGAGCAAACCCGCAGCCAGGAAAAAAGCTCGCAGCGCAATGAACTGCTGGTGAGTATCAAACGTTTCTTCGGATTGTAGTATCATCGCCCCGCTCCCGGCAGGCTAATCGCCGGATGAATTTATTAAACAGCTAGCAGCCACCTGCTCATAGCCAGGATCGAACATGAAAATTACATTTTTGGATTTTGAAACCCCCATCGCGGATCTCGAAGACAAGATAGAGCAACTGCGCAATGTACACGATGATACTGCGGCGCTGGACATCAATGATGAAATTGCGCAACTGTCCAAAAAAAGCGAGGCACTTACCAAGGATATTTATGCCAAGCTCACTCCGTGGCAGATTTCCAAGGTTTCGCGCCACCCGCAACGCCCCTACACGCTGGACTATGTAGAGCACCTGTTTACCGATTTCGAGGAATTGCACGGCGACCGGAACTTTGCAGATGACAAGGCGATCGTCGGCGGTCTGGCGCGCTTTAACGGCCAGAGCGTCATGGTGATAGGCCATCAAAAGGGGCGCGACACCAAGGAAAAGATCACCCGTAACTTTGGCATGCCGCGCCCGGAAGGTTACCGGAAAGCCATGCGACTGATGCGTCTGGCTGAAAAATTTGGCATTCCCATCATGACCTTCGTAGACACCCCGGGCGCCTATCCCGGCGTGGGCGCGGAAGAACGCGGCCAGTCAGAAGCCATCGGGCGCAACCTGTATGAGATGAGCGAATTGCGTGTACCTGTGATCTGCACCATCATAGGAGAAGGCGGTTCAGGCGGTGCGCTGGCCATCGCAGTAGGGGATGCCATGCTGATGCTGCAATACAGCACCTATTCGGTGATTTCGCCCGAAGGCTGCGCCTCTATCCTGTGGAAGAGCGCCGAGAAAGCTCCCGATGCGGCAGAAACGCTGGGGATCACCGCGACCCGCTTAAAATCGCTGGGTATCGTGGACAAGATCATCAACGAACCATTGGGCGGGGCACATCGCGATTACCCGGCTACCATGCAGAGCGTGAAAAAAGCGTTGCAGGATGCACTGAAAATTGCACAGGAAAAAACGACTAACGACTTATTGCATGACCGCTTTAATCGCCTGATGAGCTATGGAAAGTTCAAGGAAGTCGATCTCGCACCTGTTGCCTGAACGGGTCGCGGCGACGTTAGCCCCGCTGATCCCTGTCGGCAGCCGTATTCTGACAGGCTTGAGCGGAGGGGTAGACTCGGTGGTGCTGCTGCATCTGCTGCACGAGTTAGCGCCCCGTTTTTCATGGCAAATCTCGGCACTGCACGTTCATCATGGCATCAGCCCCCATGCCGATACCTGGGTGGATTTCTGCGCCGCCTTGTGCCAGCGATACGATATTCCGCTGCACATACAGCATGTGGACATCACCCCGCTGCTCGCGCAAGGCATTGAAGCTGCCGCACGCGAGCTTCGTCATGCGGCGTTTGCCGCACAACCCTGCGATTTTGTAGCCCTAGCGCATCACGCTGACGATCAGGTTGAAACCCTTTTTTTACAACTGCTGCGCGGCGCGGGGGTGCGCGGCGCCAGTGCGATGCCTGTTCTTAGCCAGTCAACGCGGGGCACCACGCAAAAACGGGTACGTCCCTTGCTGCACAGCACGCGCTGTGAAATTCTGACCTATGCCGCAGCACAAAATCTGGCATGGGTAGAAGACGAAAGCAACGCGGATGACAGCTATCCGCGCAACTTCCTCAGGCATCAATTGTTGCCGCAGCTGGCCAAAAAGTTCCCCGCTTATCGCCAGACCCTCTCGCGCAGCACCCGGCATTTTGCAGAGGCTGCCAGTTTGCTGGACGAGCTCGCAGAACAGGATGCAGCTAGCTTTATACGTGAAGGCACACTGACTGTCAGCGCGTTGCAGACCTTGAGCCCGGCACGGGCAAAAAACCTGCTGCGTTTTTTCCTGCACCAGCATAGCTTCCCCATGCCGCAAGTCGTGCAACTGGAGGACATGCTGCAACAACTCTCTGCGGCAAGGCAGGATGCGAGGGTGTGCATCAGTTTTGGTGGCGGCAACTTTGAGCTGCGCCGCTATCAAAACCGGGTGTATGCCTTGCGCACCCCGGGCAAATTCGACAGCCACCAGGTATTGTCCTGGCAAGGCGAAACGAGCCTGGCCTGGCCGGCGCTGGACTCGCGCGTCTCGTTCCGGCACACATGCGGCGAGGGGCTTGATTTGGCCAGATTGCAAGCTTCGACGGTAACATTGCGCCATCGCCGGGGAGGCGAATCGCTGCGTCCCTCAAAAAATGCTGCCAGTCGCACACTCAAAAATTTGCTGCAAGAGCATGAAATCCCCCCCTGGCAACGCGACCGCCTGCCGCTGCTGTATTGCGGCGAAGATCTGGTCTGCGCGCCGGGCGTGGCCATTGCAGCAGAATACCAGGCAGCCCCAGGCGATGCGGCCCTCTCGGTGACAGTGGACAGCACAAAAGTGCTGCTGTAACAACAACCGATACTGCAAAATGCGGAAAGATTAACCCGTTATCGATCGCCTCTGCGTTACCTGCCCAGGCATGTTTGACGCTGCAACGAGGACATACAAAGCAACCGCGCCAAAACGATAGCCAGACCAACGCTCAACAGGATGAATCACATGAAAAAAGCTCTGAAATTCGCAATGTGGACGGCAATCGCCTTGCTGAGTACACCCGTGCTAATCTACCTGGTCTGGCTCACGGGTAACCTGAAAGATGACGCGCTGGATCCCGAACTCGCGGCTTTACTCACCCGCACTCCGCCGCAGATTGACGAGAAACACAACGCATACTTCGACACACTCGCGCTGAGCATCCCGGAAAATCTGGAACCCCATGCATGGGGGGTATCCTGGTTTGCTCAGGTCAGCGCCAATGACCAGGCGGCGCTGGCTGGCAGACACGTCAATCCAGTCAAAATCGAAGCTTATCCGGATACATCGGCGCAAGTCGCACAGTTCTGCGCCAAGCCCGAATCATCCTGCCTGGACGAAGTCGCTGCCAACACGAATGGCGCGCAGCAATATCTGGATCAAAATGCCTTTATATTGCAGCGTTACGATGCATTGCCAGGCAAAGATTACCAGGAACCCTACCGAAAACTGAGCGCATGGTCGACTTTCGCGCCCAGAGCACCGCTACAGCGGGCGGGCAAACTCGCGCTGACCCGAATCGCCCTTGAAATCAGCCAGGGGAATGATGAGATGGCACTATCCCGCTGGCAAAAGGAAACCGCCTTCTTGCTGCTTCAGGGGAAAAATTCCTATAGCCTGATCGACAAGCTGGTGGTTGACAGCCTCCTCCTCCGCTATCAAAGAGTGCTGGCCGACTATCTCTCCACCCGCCCGGCTCAACTCAATGCGCAACAAATACAGGCCATGCTTGCCCCGTTCACCCGCGAGGCGCTCGGTTTGCAGTTCCCATTGGAAAACCAGGCCATAGAGGTCGCCAGAACCTTCATCAGTATCACCCCGGAAAATGCCACAGAAATTGGCCAGACTGAAGACGCTGATATCAGCGCACAATGGATCTTGCAGTTACTGAGTCCATTTTTGGACCGAAATGCCACGGCGAATATGATGGCCGCTAAAAACCTGGAATGGGCTCGCATCGCTACACTGGAAGACGCCGCCTACCGGACAGCCCTGGCATCCAAATTCATGCCTGATCCGTCATTCAAACTCAGCTACCATAATCCGGCAGGCACATACCTCGCGAACATATCCGAGCCCGATTTCACCACCTACCTTTATAAAAATGATCTTGTCATCGCAAACTCGCGGCTGCTGACCTTGGCGTCCGACCTGATAGCCCGCGACATCAAGTCATCCGAACAAATAGCGCAGGAAATCATCAGCCGTGGCGACGAACTGAAACACCCCTTTACCGGAGAGGCGCCGGTCTGGGATAAAAATGCGCGAACACTGAGCTATCCGGCTCCGCAAAGGTTCAGCGGGCAAAAGCCACTGACCGTCCGGCTATAAGCCGCGCCTTGCACGCTAACGCGAGACTCGCGCAGCGTTTCGTTTATCCCGGCTTCTGGCACGGGACATATTCCCCTGACACAAAAACGGTGATAGGATGTGTCCCGCTTGCCTGTCCGCCCCCGGCACATTGCACCGCAGGTACGGTGCAAGGCCCAAAGCGCATATCTCCCAGATGAGGAACTGGCGCAAGCAGCTGATTCACCGCAGCAAAAGAAAGCCTGTTGCAGCAGAATCGGTGTAGCGAGTCGGCCTGCGGATATATATCCGTGGCTGTCTGTGGTTTTCCCCTGCCGGAAAATCACGCGCCAGAACCAGGATTTAAAGGGGATATGCATGCCCATGCTGCACGCCGTCGTCATTCCCCGGTTTTTAAATCCTCTGCAATCAATGGATCATTCCCGGGAGAACAGACATGAACGACGAACACACAAAAGTTTTGATGCGCGGTAACGCGGGTGTTACAGCACTCAAGGATGCATTACGCAAAATACTGGGGGAGCAGGCCGCAAACTATCCGGGCTTATCCGACGGCAATGCCTTCGATACCGACACCGAGTCCGCCTTGCGCGCGTGGCAGGCGAGCATCGGGCTGGTCGCCGACGGAATCGCAGGACCGCGTACACGAGTCTTGCTGGGCATGGCGCCCGATGCCGTAGTGGAAGTGGACGCCGCCACAGTGTGCAAACTTTTCCCCTACACCCGCAGCTCCAGCATCGCAAAAAATCTGCCTTATGTGACAGCCGCGCTGGCAACGTTCGGCCTGACCGATCTGAACATGATCTGCGCAGCGCTGGCGACGATACGCGCCGAAGCCGAAGGCTTCGCGCCCATCGCCGAATTGCCGTCCCACTTCAATACACCCCCCGGCATGCCCGCCTTCAGCGCCTACGACAATAAACGGGGCAACCAAAATCCCGGAGACGGGGCGCGTTATCGCGGACGGGGCTATGTGCAACTGACCGGGCGCGACAACTACAAAAAATTCGACGAAATCCTCGACATACCGCTGAGCGAGAATCCGGATATAGCCTGTGCGCCTGAAGTGGCCGCCTGCCTGCTGGCCGCCACGCTGGCTTCGAACAGGGAAAAACTGGACACAGCGCTTGCCGCTGGCAACCTGAAGGCTGCGCGCAAAATAATCAATGGCGAAACACACGGCCAGGAGCGCTTTTCCAAAACCTACCTGGATGCGCAAAAAGCCCTTGCCGCTCTGACTATGGCCGGCGCCACACGCGCCACAGCACCTGCGCGCCGCGCAGCACTCAATGTGACAGCCGATCCGCGTGATTTACGCGACCGTCCGTATATGCCACAGCCCGATTCCCTGCCGCAGCAATACCCTGAAGACGCCAAAATCCAGTCTTTGCTGGGCGTTTACAGCCGTGCCGGACTCATTCTGGATCAGGGATCAGAAGGCGCCTGCACCGGATTCGGCTTAGCCTGCGTCATCAACTACCTGCGCTGGAAAACCGTCGGCATGCCCGCCCGGCTCGAATCGGTCAGCCCGCGCATGTTGTATCATTTTGCCCGCCGTTTCGACGAATATGAGGGCGAAGACTACAGTGGATCGAGCTGCCGGGGGGCGCTCAAGGGCTGGTATCACAACGGCGTTTGCCGAAAATCGATGTGGACTTACCAGGCCGGCCGCGAAACACTCCCCGAACAGGGCTGGGATACTGACGCTGTCGAACAGACACTGGGCGTGTATTACCGGATAGACCTGAAAACCATCACCGACTTGCAGGCCGCCATTTCAGAAGTCGGCGCGATTTACGTTTCAGCCTATACCCATGCCGGCTGGGATGTGGTCAGCGCCCTCACGCCCTCGTCACACGCCGATCTGCCGGTGATCGCCTTTGACGGCAGGCCGTCCCGCAGCGGCGGGCATTCTTTCGCACTGGTGGGCTTTAACCGCACAGGCTTCGTGCTGCAAAATTCCTGGGGAACCAGCTGGGGCGCCGGAGGATTTGCCGTCATCAGCTATGCGGACTGGCTGGCGCACGCAATGGATGCATGGGTCGCCTCTTTAGGGGTGCCGGGCGTCGTCTCCGGTCGACTGATCGCGGGCGAAAAAGCCGGGACAGCTGCCGCCGGCGCCGCACAGACTAACTGGTGGGACAAGGAAACAGCCTACCGCCACAATATCGTGCTGGGCAACAATGGCCGGGTGAATCACTTCGACAAGATAGACGGCGTCACCCGCACCCTGCAACATCAGGCCTGTGTGCTGCCCGATACCTGGTTCCGGGATCACCCGCATCCGGTCAAACGCCTGGTGATCTATGCACACGGCGGACTCAACAGCGAGGAGTGTGCCATCAAACGCGCCCAGGCGATGGGGCGATATTTCCTGGGCAACGGCTGTTACCCGCTTTTTTTAGTGTGGAAGAGCGGCATGCTCGACGCCATAGGCGATATTCTGGCGGACAACGCCGACAAGGCGGGGGGAGCGCGCGACTGGCTGAACGACAAGCTCACCGATCCTCTCGTCGAAAAAACCATCGGTCGCCCCTTCGCGCGCCCCCTTTGGACTGAGATGAAGGAAAATGCCGAACTGGCCGCAGAAGCGGGACACGGCGGCGACTTGCTGACCGATGCCCTGCTGTCACTGGTCGGCAGCTGGGGGGATCATTTCGAGATTCACCTGATCGGCCATTCGGCCGGATCCATCCTCCTCGGGCGGCTGCTGAACAACCTGGCGCAAAAAGGCCTGAGCGCGCATATCAGGACCGTCAACCTGTACGCCCCCGCCTGCACCGTGTCTTTCGCCAACCGCTACTACGCCCCGCATGAGGCGATCATGAAGAACCTTTATCTGGATATTCTGGCGGACAAGCAGGAGCAGGACGACAACGTGGCCTATATCTACCAAAAATCCCTGCTGTACTTTATTTCAAACGCGCTCGAATCCGACACCCTGATGCCCATCCTCGGCCTGGCTAACGTCTACGATCCGGAATTTGACGGCTGGGACGGCTCATCCGACAGCTCAGAGGCGCTCACCAACTGGCGCAACGCAGTGAAAATCAGCCATTTATTGCAGCGCATGAAGTTTCACGATGCAACAAAATTCATCAGCCGACGAGGCAGTGGCGTGCAGCAAAAGTCCGATAATCCCTCGCATGGCGGCTTCGACAACAATGTGGACGTCATCGCCAAGACGCTGGAGCGGATCACCGGCGCACCGCTGGTTTTGCCCGTCGACGATCTGGTCGGATTCTAGGGACGCGCCGTTTTAATCCGTTCATGGTGAGCCTGTCGACAAGCTCAGGAGAACTCTGTCGAACCATGTGCGGATTAAATCAATCATCCTTAAAGCCTCATTTCATCCATGCCTGTCTGCCCTACCCGCGATAGCAGGAGGTGACAGGTAGGCCTGTCTGCCCTACCCGCGATAGCAGGTGACAGGCAGGCCTGTCTGTCTGTCATGTTACTTCACTGAAGTTACGCAGTAACCTCAGTCGTGTATTCAAATCGACTTCGCCGGGGGCAGCCCGGCCTGCCCGCCGCAGGCAGGCTGCTGGCGACTTTCTTTTGAGTCGCCAAAAGAAAGTCGCTAAAGAAAAAGCGACCCCGGTTTGCCGCGCCGCCAGGCTGTTACCTGCCTGCCGCAGGCAGGGCAGTCAGGCGGCGTTCCCTTGATAGTCACAAACAGGCGGGGCTGCGCAACTCGCACGATCCGCTTCGCGGCCACGTGCTCAAACAGTGCTCGCCTAACCCCACCGCTTATTTGCGGCTATCGTCGGCGACGCGCAGGGGTTGTCGGTGACGCGCAAAGATTATCCCCCCCCCAACTAATTTGATGACTCACCAAGCCTGATTTTAGAAGCTTGTGCGTAACATCAGTTACTTCATGAAGAACCCCAAGCCCATCCGGAAGAGCCAAGGCGCAGGCGCTCCAGAACATCAAGTTCACGAAATCGCCCGCCGTCTTCACGCAGGCTGGGGAGTTGAAAGAGGGGTCAGCTGAGCCATTGAAAGTCTGTTTTCCGGTCGAAAAGAACGCTGCGTTCAGTGCGTAGCTACCCCGAAAACATCATCGGCTTGCGCCGCATCTATCGCCAGATCAAACCAGGCTTCAATCTGTTCTGCCGATGCCGCCGCAATCCGTGCGCTAATATCGGGGGCGATCACACCAAACCGTTTGGTGAGCAACTTTTGCAAGGCAAAAGCTTCGCCCTGCTGCATCCCTTGTTGCATCCCTTGTTGCATCCCTTGTTGCATCCCCTGCTGCAAGCCCTGCTGCATCCCCTGTTCAATCCCGATTTCGATGCCTTTTTCAACCCCCTTCGATTCTGCCAGAATCAGCGAGCCGCGTTGCAAAATGATGAAATCGCGGCGCTTGAATTGAATCTCCAGCTCTTCGCGGCTCATCGCGGCCTCATTGGCAAAGGAAAAAGCCTGGTTGATGCCGGGATCGGAGGCCAACGCGTCCGGGATGTATTCCATGCTTCCCGCATTTTTTAAGAAGAAGATCCACTTATCCTGAATGGTCGCCAGCTCATCCAATGTCAGCGTGAATTTCGGCAGTTCGACAAAAATCAGTTCGACATCATCACTGTATTCGATAAAACGCTTGCGTTCAGTGAGCCTGAAGCGACTGATGCACTCGTCACTGCCTTCAAACATGGAAAAATCGGTAAAAGTCAGCGCGATGACCGGATTGAGCAAGGTGTAATCCTCACCTTTTTGCAACTGATTCGCATACTCCTTGGCGGCATTGTGCAGGATGCGCTTCTCGAAGCCCGGCACGTTGAGCACCTGCATTTCGATAATCACGTGTTTGCCGTTCGCCAGCACGGCTTTGACATCCACGTAGGTATCTTTCATGCCTTGCAGCATGGGAATCTGGTACGGGTCGACGATAGTCAGATCGACTATCGCCTGTTCGCCCTGATAATCCAGAATGGCGTTGAGAAAGCTGGTCAGCACAGGCTTTGAGCCTTCCGAACCGAATACCCGCTTGAAGGCGTAATCGGTTTTAACATCTAAAAAGCGCATCGCTTAACTCCCTGAATCATCATGCCTTCATTTTAGCATGCCCCGCAGCCTGCTACTCTCAGCGAAAAATTCGAGCTCGTCACGAACGGCGCTCAAACTGTTTGTTGGCCGACGCTGCCTGCACCGTGTCTTTCGCCAACCGCTACTATGCCCCGCATGAGGCGATCATGCAGAACCTTTATATGGATATTCTGGCGGACAAGCAGGAGCAGGACGATAACGTGGCCTATATCTATCAGAAATCCCTGCTGTATTTTATTTCAAACGCGCTCGAATCCGACGCCCTGATGCCCATCCTCGGTCTGGCCAACGTCTACGATCCGGAGTTCGACGGCTGGGACGGTTCATCCGACAGCTCAGAGGCGCTCACCAACTGGCGCAACGCAGTGAAAATCAGCCATTTATTGCAGCGCATGAAGTTTCACGATGCAACAAAATTCATCAGCCGACGAGGCAGTGGCGTGCAGCAGAAGTCCGATACTCCCTCGCATGGCGGCTTCGACAACAATGTGGACGTCATCGCCAAAACGCTGGAGCGGATCACCGGCGCACCGCTGGTTTTGCCCGTCGACGATCTGGTCGGATTTTAGGGCCGCGCCGTTTTAATCCGTTCGTGGTGAGCCCTTCGACAAGCTCAGGAGAGCGCTGTCGAACCATGTGCGGATTAAATCAATCATCCTTCGTTAACAACCGGGGCTCCCCGGTTTTCGCCTTTTATCTTTGTCCTTCGCTGCTTTGCCAACATCCCTGTGACGAACAGTGATATGGTTCTGGATAATCGCACACCGCAAAGACGGCACGCATCGCACACAGCCATACTTGTTAAACCAAGGAATCACATGACCGCAAATCGCACCGGTTTTTTTGAGCAGAAGCGATAAATCGCGGGTGAGATCTGAACTTGATATAAATGTCGTAATGCAACCCCCGTCTGCCAGACACAATGAGTCGTTGCTCGCTACGCTTGTTCAGAAATGATTGCGATGCGGCTCCATTTGGTTTGTGAAAAGCAACATTACGCCAAGGGCATAGCATGAATCTTTTGGATTACGAAAAGCAGTATTTTTCTCTCTATGCTGAATATGCGGGTACTGTGCGGTTCATTATAGAGAAGGCAATAGCCGCTACTGGCGGCTTGCCTGTCCTTCAGTCAATTCAAGCGCGGGCAAAAGCGCCGGACAGACTGAAAGCTCGCCTTGAGGAAGTTGGCTTGATTGAGTCGCAGAGCATTGAAGAGGATCGAAAAGACCTCGCTGGAATTCGGCTAATCTTTTACACGAACACTGACGTTGATAGATTTTTAGCATCTCGCCTTGTTTTCGAGAATTTCGAGATTGACCAGCAGGCCACGAAAATTCACCACCCTACGAAAGAAAACGAGGGTACACGATATCAAGCAATACATTATGTCGTAAGCCTGAAGGAAGAGCGCGCCAAGCTCCCGGAATATGCAAAGTTCAAGAATTTGCGTTGTGAAATTCAAATCCACACCATCCTGAATCATGCATGGTCTGAAACTTCACACGATATTCTTTACAAGGATCGTCCGCGCGACGGGTTTGGCTCCAAGGCAATGGAGTCCATTACCAAACGCTTCAATAACATCATGGACACGTATCTGATGCCCGCTGGCTACGAGTTTCAGCGAGTTCAGCATGATTACGAGCGGCTTCAACAGGGCAAGGAGCTTTTCGACAGAGACGCTATTGCATCACTACTCAGTGCAAAGAATAACAACGAGCGATATGATCTTCTCGTGTCTCTAAAGGAAGTCGCGTTACCCAATTACGACGACATCGCGGCGATTTTCAGAGATCTGTACGAACCATTGCTCGAAAGCGCCAAGCTGGCGCGATCAACACCAGACGAGCAAATCGACACGCCATTCGGTAAGCTTAAAGGTAAGACTTCAACTGATGTATTGCGTGTCATCATTCAGATTTTTGATTACCTTCGATATGTAAATATTGAGAAAACATTCAACGCTTACTGCGAGCTATTTGAGGCGGAATCAGACGCTGATGTGCGTAAACAAATTCTGGATAGTGTAAAACGCCTATCCGAATACGAGTTTAAAACTTGGAATCAAGTTGGGCCACAAATTCAGCAGTCCCTGGCAAATATGCTGCCTCAAATGAAGCCAGAGAGACAAGCATCCCTCCGCACACTAATCATAACTGTATGGCGCGAACTATTGGCCGGAGACATCTCGGGTACGACTTGGTCAGCCGATTCAGTGACATGGCAAACTGGAGCTTTGCCTGTATCAGACACGCTAAAACAGATACGCGGTCTGGCTATCGCTGGTCTCTTTGATCTCTTTCAAGGTGCGCAAACAGACAAGGAGAAAATGGATATTTTTCCTGCCTTGGATGCCGCCGCACAGTTACCCCATCAAGCTGCGTACTCCAATGAATTGCTGGCGCTCACCCTTGTCAATTCAAAGCAAATTGTCGATTTTTATTTAGGAGTGTCCGACACGCTTTCCTATGAACTGCTGGAACATATCGAGCATAAGCTTCTGTGGAACTACCGGCATAACCGCCAACTTATTGATGACGAAGGCGGCAGGTTCAATTGCAAAACTGAAGCCCAAGCACTCATCGGCGCTATCGAGGCATTCCGTGACCGCATTAATACGGACGAGGACTTTGTGCGTTATAAGACGCTCGTGGGATACCAGGCGGTCTTTCCCCAGCATTGGATCGACAACAAGTTCGACTACCAAGGAGTCAAGGAATATCGCAAAAAACAAATAGACGAGTTTGTGGATTCCATAACTGCCGAAAACGAAGCAAAATGGTTTGTATTCATGGAGCGTTGCGCTCTTACCGAATCAAATGATATGGCGACCTTCCCTACCTTCGTCGCATTTGTTGAGGCTCTGGCGAAAGCAAAGCCTGTGGTTGTTGATAGATACCTTGAGGCTGCAACAGAGAACCTTCTTAATTTCTTGCCGGGTTTTCTCGATGGGCTAGCTCAAAGCGGCAATGAGGATATTTACCTGCGTGTGCTGACAAGGTTTACAGAACAAGGGACACAGCTAACCGCGCTGGCAAGGCATTGGAGAAATTCAAAGCCAACGCAGCCATCGCTGATTTCCGAAGTTCTCAGGAAGGCGATTGCCGCTAAAGATAATATTGCAGTTATCGAATGCATGCTCTTTTCGATGGAAGAAAGCGGGAGCCAAAGAGTTCCACCAAGCAAAGACTTCTTCCTCCCGGCACTGGTGTACCTGACAGAAAACAAGGATGCGCGTTGGGTGCAACGGGCTTGGTTTTTGGGGGAAATACCAGACTTCTTTGAGCACTTGTCTGACGATGATGCCACGCTCCTATTGCAAAACCTTGTCCCAGCACCGCGAATCGGGTACGACTATGAAAGGCTGCTTGAACTGATTGCAGAGCATTACCTCCAAGCTGTCTGGAAGCACTTCGGCGACCGACTAACCTACGAGGCGGATAAAGAGGGCGATGATAAATACGAAGCCATACCATATGGGTTTGATGGACCTGAAAAGCAACTCTCGCAAGATGTTGCACTCGCAATTTCATTTGGACGTACTCGGTTTGCTCAAGATAAAGAATTATTTCAATACAGAGGAGGACGCCTACTAAGTTCGATATTTCCACACTGTGCTGAGACTTTTGCGCAGGCCTTGGCTAACCTGGTAACTAACGGCAACGAGACCGATGCAGATTTTGTGTTAGATGTTATGCAGAACTATAATGAAGAGCCTTCCACTCACGAAGTGCTCAAACGAATCGTGGATCGCTATTCTCAGGACGAATCAAAACTAAACAGGGTGGAAATTTGTTTCGACAAGACCGGCGTGGTAATGGGGGAGTTCGGATTTGCCGACGCATATCGAGCAAAAAAACAATCCATATTGGCATGGGTGGATGACCCACGCCCGGCAGTCCGAAACTTTGCCAAGAATCATTCTGCTGAGTTAGATATCCGCATTATTTCAGAGCAAAAGCGAGCTGATGAACGCATCGCAATGAGACACCGCGAGTTTGATGCCGACATCGGTTCTGAGGGCAACAAGCAATCAGGAACAGACCACAATTAAAAAAGGCGACCAACCGGTCGCCTTTTTTAATTCAACTTCAGAACTTACTACCCTACCTATTTCCTTGTGCAGACTGCATGTATACACCCCCTGTGCGCCGCCGAAGATAGCTGCAAACAAGCGGTGGGTTAGGCGAGCACTGTTTGAGCACGTGGCCGCACAGCGGATCGTGCGAGTTGCGCAGCCCCGCCTGTTTGCAGCCATCAAGGGAACGCCGCCAGACTGTCGGCAGTCAGGCGGCGCGGTAAGCCGGGGGCGCCTTTTCTTTAACGACTTTCTTTGGGCGACGCAAAAGAAAGTCGCCAGCAGCCGGGCTGCCCCCGGCAAGGATTTACCCCACCCACTTCCGGGCGTTCTGGAACATCTTCAGCCAGGCGCCGTTTTCCTGCCAGTTTGCCGGATGCCAGGAGTTTTGCACCGCGCGGAACACGCGTTCAGGATGCGGCATCATAATGGAAAAACGCCCGTCCGGCGTGGTCAGGCCGGTAATCCCCCGGGGCGAACCGTTGGGATTGAGCGGATAGGTTTCAGTCGCCACCCCCCGATTATCCACATAACGCAAAGTCACCAGCGGCTCTGCGGCTTTGAGTTTTTTGGCGCTGCCAAAGTCGGCATACCCCTCGCCGTGCGCCACCACAATCGGCATGCGACTGCCCGCCATCCCCTCGAAGAAAATGGACGGCGACGGCTGAATCTCAACCATCACGAAACGCGCCTCGAATTGCTCGGACTGGTTGCGCGAGAAATGCGCCCAGGTATCCGCGCCGGGAATGATCTCGTGCAAATTGCTCATCATCTGGCAGCCGTTGCACACGCCCAACGCGAAGGTGTCGGTGCGATTGAAGAAACCTTCAAATTCATCGCGGGCTCGCGAGTTGAGCAGGATGGATTTTGCCCAGCCCTCGCCCGCCCCCAGCACGTCGCCGTAGGAGAAACCGCCGCATGCGGCCAGGCCTTTAAAATCGGACAGCTTGATGCGACCGCTGATGATATCGCTCATGTGCACATCCACCGCCGCAAAACCCGCGCGGTCAAACGCCGCTGCCATTTCCACCTGGCCGTTCACGCCCTGCTCCCGCAGGATCGCCATCTTGGGACGAGAAAGCATGCTCCCTCCCCCTTGCAGGGGGAGGGTTGGGGTGAGGGTAGACGCCTGGACGGCACTCGCAGCTTTGCCCCCCATCCTGGCCTTCCCCCCTGCGGGGGGAAGGAGAGGTTCATTCAAATCATAGGTCAGTTTCACATGCAGGCCAGGATCAGTCGCATCGAGCAGGCGGTCGTATTCTGCCTGTGCGCAATCGGGATTGTCGCGTAACTTCTGCATCTGGTAAGTGGTTTCAGACCAGATGCGTTGCAAATTGACGCCGCTGTCACTATACAACACGTCAACGCCGCGACAGATATTGAGCATGCCGCTTTGATTGGGCTTGGCAATCTGCTGCGCGGCTAATCCTGCCTCATTCGCCAGCTTCAGCACCCGCGCCGCATCGCTGTTACGCACCTGAACCACCGCCCCCAGCTCTTCGTTGAACAAGGCGGCGAGGGTGTCGCCCGGCAAGTCGTCAAGTTGTACGTTTAAACCGATATGTGAGGCGAAGGACATCTCGCACAGGGCGACAAACGCGCCGCCGTCCGATCTGTCGTGATAGGCGAGCAAGGTTCCGTCCAGATTCAGCGACTGAATCAATTCGAAGAATGATTTGAGCGCGGCTGCCGAATCCACATCGGGAGCTTCATCGCCCACCTGCTTGTAAACCTGCGCCAGAGCCGATCCGCCCATGCGGTTTTTCCCCTGCCCCAGGTCGATCAACAGCAGCGTTGTCTCAGGATCGGCCAGCAGTTGCGGGGTGAGTGTGCTACGCGTATCCGCACAGGGCGAGAAAGCGGTGACGATCAGCGACAGGGGCGACGTGACTGATTTATTCTCCTCGCCCTCCTGCCAGGCGGACTTCATGGACATCGAGTCCTTGCCGACCGGAATGCCAATGCCCAGCGCCGGACACAGTTCCATCCCCACAGCATGCACGGTATCGAACAGCGCGGCATCTTCGCCGTGATGACCGGCCGCCGCCATCCAGTTCGCCGACAACTTGATGTCGCCGATTTTTTCGATGCGTGCGGCGGCGATATTGGTGAGCGCCTCCCCCACCGCCATACGCCCCGATGCGGCAGCATTCACCAGCGCCAGCGGCGTGCGCTCGCCTAAAGCATACGCTTCCCCCAGATACGTATTAAACCCCATCAGCGTGACGGCCACATCCGCTACCGGCACTTGCCAGGGGCCTACCATCTGGTCGCGCGCGGTCATGCCGCCTACGGTACGATCGCCGATGCTGATCAAAAAAGTCTTGTTTGCGACGCACGGCAGACGCAGCACGCGTTCGACGGATTCCTTCAAATCGAGCGCAGAAGTGTCGAAAGCCGCAAGTTTTGGCGTCTCGCGCACGACATTGCGCGTCATCTTGGGCGGTTTACCCAACAACACCGACAAGGGCATATTCACCGGATCGTTGTCGAACTCGGTGTCGTGTACGATAATCTGATCGTCTTCCACCGCCACCCCCACTACCGCAAACGGGCAGCGTTCGCGCTCACAAAAGGCGCGGAATTCTTCGAGGCGTTCCGGTGCAATCGCCAGCACGTAGCGCTCCTGGGATTCGTTGCACCAGATTTGTCTGGGCGACATGCCGGTTTCATCCAGTGGGATACGGCGCAACTCGAAAGCCGCGCCGCGCCCGCCGCCATGCACCAGTTCCGGCAAGGCATTGGACATACCGCCCGCGCCCACATCGTGGATGGACAGAATCGGGTTGGCATCGCCTAGCTGCCAGCAGCGGTCGATCACTTCCTGCGCACGGCGCTGCATCTCAGGATTGCCGCGCTGCACGGAATCGAAATCCAGGTTTTCGGCGTTGCTGCCGGTATCCATGCTGGAGGCCGCCCCGCCCCC
The DNA here is from genome assembly GCA_028707275.1 of Gallionella sp. Lineage (GTDB taxonomy): Bacteria > Pseudomonadota > Gammaproteobacteria > Burkholderiales > Gallionellaceae > Gallionella. Next base: position 449,395 of record JAQTUP010000001.1, read on the forward strand.
TAAACCGATCAGCATACCGGGGCCGCCCAGATGCACCACCAGCGCGCCGACCGGCAGATCGTGCTTATGTGTGTGGATCGCCGAGATGCTGCCCAGGCCGCCGGCCAACATGATGGGTTTGTGATAGCCGCGCATCTCGCCGTCCACGTTTTCTTCAAAGGTGCGGAAATAGCCGGTCAAATTCGGACGACCGAATTCATTGTTGAAGGCAGCGCCGCCCAAAGGCCCATCCAGCATGATCTGCAGGGCGGTTACGATACGGGAAGGCTTGCCGTAGGTCGTAGCCGACAGGGAAGAGTTTAAGGGAGAAGAGATCGCACCTTCGGTGCTCAAGGGTGAAACCGCAGCGCTCCCCCTTCCCTCTTCCCCCTTCTCATACTTTTCCCACGGTTGCACGAAGCCCGGAATATTCAGGTTGGATACCGAGAAGCCGGTGAGTCCCGCCTTGGGGCGCGAGCCGATACCGGTCGCTCCCTCGTCGCGAATCTCGCCGCCCGATCCTGTCGCGGCGCCTGCAAAGGGCGCAATCGCCGTCGGATGGTTATGCGTTTCCACCTTCATCAGGGTGTGGGTCAGCTCTTCGCTGAACGCATAGTCACCTCCTGCGCGCGGATAGAAGCGTTCGACGGACGCGCCTTCGATCACCGAAGAATTGTCCGAATACGCCACCACCGTGCCTTCAGGGCTGAGCTTGTGGGTGTTGCGTATCATGCCAAACAACGACATGTCCTGCACCACGCCGTCGATCACCCAGTCGGCATTGAAAATCTTGTGGCGGCAATGCTCGGAATTGGCCTGCGCAAACATCATCAGCTCGACATCGGTCGGATTGCGCTGCAACTTCTTGAAATTATCGACCAGATATTCGATCTCATCTGCCGACAACGCCAGCCCCATCTCGCGGTTGGCCTCAGCCAGCGCATCCGCGCCACCTTGTAAAATATCGACGCTCTCAAGCGGCAAGGATGAGCCTTGATGAAATATTTTTGCCGCCGCCTCGTCGATACTGCCCAACACCGACTCGGTCATACGGTCGTGCAGCAGTGGCAGCACCAGAGATTTTTCGGCATCGCTCAACGCGGCGTTGTTCCGGGTGGACAAGTAATATTGCACGCCGCGCTCAATGCGCTGCACACCGGTCAGGCCGCAATGCTGCGCGATGTCGGTGGCTTTGGTCGACCAGGGTGAAATCGTGCCCAGACGCGGCACCACCAGCACGCATTCGCCGACGGGTTCAGCGGACGACTTGCCCAGACCCAGCACTCGATCCAACAGACGGGCTTGCGCCTTATCCAGCTTTGCGCCTCGCAGCGCGCTGAAGTAACAATGAAGCGCATCCGAGATGACGACATTGGGGGCGACGGCACTCAAAGAGGCGCGCAATTTTTCCAAACGGAAGGCGGATAAGGCAGAACTGCCGACAGAGACTTTAAACATGACGTAGGCGGTGAGAATAAAATTCGGGACGCGATTATACTATGCACTGCACCTTAGATTCAGCAAGCTATGCAAACCCGGATTTTGTCATTGAGGCGAAAGCCTGCATCCGGTTAAATAAATCAGCTGGATGCAGGATCAGGTCCGGTGTGACGATATTTTGATTCTATTTATCAATCAAAAGGATAGCCATGACCTTGACGAGCAGGGCAATTCAACTCATCACGCAAAAACAGCTCGCCGCATCGCTTTTACGGCGTCAAAAAGACAGCCACAAAGGCATGTTCGGCACCGTTACCGTCATCGGCGGCGCATCCGGCATGACAGGAGCGGCACTGCTGGCGGCGCGCGCGGCGTTAAAACTCGGCGCCGGATGCGTACATGCCGTGCTGCTGGCGGAGGACGCGCCGGTCGCAGATCTGCTGCAACCGGAGTTGATGCTGCATAAGGCATCTGACCTGCCCGACTTCCACCCCCATCCCGACGGCCCCCTCGCTTCGCTCTCCCCCTCTAAGAGGGAGGGAACAAACGTGAAAAGCCTTTTTAATTCCGATGTACTTGTCATCGGTTGCGGCATGGGGCGTGACATGAGCGCGCAGAAGCTACTCAGAGATTCACTGCAAAGCCCGGCGACACTGGTGCTCGATGCCGATGCGCTCAATCTGGCGGCGGCGCACCCCGACTTGCACGAACAGCTTGTCGCACGACAAGGCCCGACCGTGCTCACGCCGCATCCTGGTGAAGCTGCGCGCCTGCTGGCCTGCCACACGGCCGACATTCAGGCCGAACGGGTCGCCTGCGCGCTGCGACTGGCGCAAAAGTTTTCCTGCTCAGTGGTATTAAAAGGCGCGAACAGCCTGTGCGTCACCCGTGACGGGCAGCTTTTTGTCAATGACACCGGCAATCCGGGCATGAGTGCGCCGGGCATGGGGGACGTGCTCGCCGGGATGATTGCCGCCTTCATCGCCCAGGGCCTGAGCGCGGACGACGCGATGCTGCTCGCGGTGCACCTGCATGGCGCGGCAGGCGACGAACTGGCAGAACACACAGCCCTTGGCATGACCGCAACGGAAGTGACGAATCAGGCGCGAGAGCTGCTCAATCGGTGGATCTCGCGATAAATTTTGTATTCATTCGGGTATCCACCGGCGAAGTTGGTTGGAAGGTTTTTGAGAGCACGCGACTGCGTAACATCAGGTATTCATCGCCTGAAATCATTCCTGCCGCCACTGGCCGGGTTCCAACCCGTCCACGGTCCATTCACCGATGCGGTAGCGGATCAGCCGCAAGGTAGGAAACCCCACCGCAGCGGTCATGCGCCGCACCTGACGATTCCGGCCTTCCTTGATGGTCAGCTCCAGCCAGCTGGTGGGGATGGCACGGCGCTCGCGCACCGGCGGATTGCGCGGCCAAAGATGGGCAGGCTCATCCATCAGGCAAGCACCGGCAGGCCGGGTCATACCGTCCTTGAGTGATACGCCCGTGCGCAATTGATCCAGCGCCCGCTCGTCGGGCACGCCCTCCACCTGCACCCGGTAAGTCTTGGGCAGCTTGTGTTTCGGGTCGGTGATGCGGTGTTGCAGCGCCCCGTCGTCGGTCAATACCAGCAGGCCTTCGCTGTCCGTATCCAGTCGTCCGGCGGGATAAAATTCGGGAAGAGGAATATAATCCGCCAGGGTCGGATGCAGGCCATCGCGGCTGAACTGGCAGATGACGCCAAACGGTTTGTTGAACAGCAAAATGCGTCCCATGGGAATTCCAAGTTATTTTAAGCTGGCATTTTACCGCGTCTTATTCCGGCGCAAGCGTTAAAGCGTGCGAGTCAAACGAACGCTTTGCGAATTTCACTTTAAAGAGAAGAACATGACAAGTCATAAAATTATTTACACGATGGTGGATGAAGCGCCGGCGCTGGCTACTTATTCCCTGCTGCCTATCATACAAGCCTACGCACAGGCCGCAGGCGTTACCATCGAAACGAGGGATATTTCCTTGGCAGGACGCATCCTCGCGAATTTCCCCGAAAACCTGACCCCCGCTCAAAAAATCAACGATGAACTGGCAGAACTCGGCAAGCTTGCGCTCCTGCCTGACGCCAACATCATCAAACTGCCGAATATCAGCGCCACCCCCCCGCAGTTGAAAGCGGCCATCGCCGAATTGCAGTCGCAGGGTTTCGACGTCCCGGACTATCCTGAAGAGCCTGCAAACGACGCCGAAAAAGCGATCAGGGCCCGCTACAGCCGCGTGCTGGGCAGTGCCGTCAACCCGGTGCTCAGAGAAGGCAACTCGGACAGGCGCGCCGCGCTTTCGGTCAAGCGGTTTGCACAAAAGAATCCGCACAAGATGGGAGCCTGGAGCGCTGAATCGAAGACCCGTGTAGCACACATGAATGATGGGGATTTTTACGGCAGCGAAAAGTCTGTCACGCTCGATGAAGCCTGCTCAGCGCATATCGAATTTGTCAGCGATGAGGGCGCACGCGTCGTACTGAAGGAGAAAATTGCCTTGCAGGCGGGGGAAGTCATCGACGCGGCTGTCATGAGCCGCCGCGCCCTGCGCGCGTTCTACGAAGAACAGATCGGTGAAGCCCAAAAACAGGGCGTGCTGTTGTCGCTGCACCTGAAGGCCACCATGATGAAGATTTCCGATCCGATCATGTTCGGGCACGCCGTGACCGTTTATTTCAAGGACGTATTCGATAAGCATGCGGTAGTGATCAGGGAACTGGGTGTCAACGTCAACAATGGCCTGGGGGATCTGCTGGCCAAGATCGCCAAATTGCCGGAAGCTCAGCGCACCCGGATCGAAGCTGACATCGAAGCGACTTATGCTGCTCGGGCCAGACTGGCGATGGTCGATTCAGACAAGGGCATCACGAACCTGCATGTACCGAGCGACATCATCGTCGATGCGTCCATGCCCGCCATGATCCGTGACTCGGGAAAAATGTGGGGGGCGGACGGCCTGTTGCACGACACTTGCGCGCTCATCCCTGACCGCTGTTACGCCCGCATTTATCAGGTGGTGATCGAGGATTGCAAAAAATACGGCGCATTCGATCCTGCCACCATGGGCAGCGTGCCGAACGTCGGCCTGATGGCGCAACAAGCCGAGGAATACGGCTCTCACGACAAGACCTTTCAGATGACAGGCAACGGGTCGGTCCGTGTGGTGGATTCGTCCGGCCAAACCCTGCTGGAACAAAAAGTGGAGGAAGGCGACATCTTCCGCATGTGTCAGGTCAAGGATGCACCGATTCAGGATTGGGTGAAGCTGGCCGTGGCGCGCACGCGCATAACCGGCACGCCTGCCGTCTTCTGGCTGGACAAGAACCGCGCGCACGATGAACAGCTCATTCAAAAAGTGGAGCGTTACCTGAAGGATCACGACACTCGCGGGATGGACATCCGCATCATGACACCAGAAGAGGCGATTCAGTTTTCAATCGAGCGCATCCGCAAAGGTCTCGATACCCTCTCGGTCACAGGCAACGTGCTGCGCGACTATCTCACCGACCTGTTCCCGATTCTTGAACTGGGCACCAGTGCAAAAATGCTGTCCATCGTGCCGCTGATGAGCGGCGGCGGCCTGTTCGAGACAGGAGCCGGCGGCTCCGCGCCCAAGCATGTCCAGCAATTCAGGAAAGAAGGCTATTTGCGCTGGGATTCACTCGGTGAGTTTTTAGCGCTGGGCGCGTCACTGGAATATCTTGGCCAGAAATTCAACAACACACAGGCTCAGGTACTGGCACAGACGCTGGACGTGGCCAACGGCAAAATCCTGGAAAACAACAAGTCCCCCGCCCGTCGCACAGGCGAGCTCGACAACCGTGGCAGCCATTTCTACCTCGCCCTTTATTGGGCACAGGCGCTGGCCGCGCAGACGACGGATACAGCTATTCAGGCGCGTTTCACAGAGCTTGCGAAGAGGCTTGCGGACAACGAGAAAAAGATCAATGCCGAGTTAATTGCAGCCCAGGGAAAACCCGTGGATATGGGCGGCTACTATCATCCGGATTTTGCGAAGACGTCAGAAGCCATGCGACCCAGCAGCACCTTGAATGCGGCGATAGCCTCCATTGCCTGACGCGTTGCAGACCGGATTTTGACACCAGCAGGCAGCAAAAAGCCCGGACAGACCGGGCTTTTTTCGAAACCTGATGCCGGTTAAGGCGCCTGGATGTTCGAAGCTTGCTTGCCCTTGGGGCCTTGTACCACATCAAAGGTCACCTTCTGGTTTTCCTTGAGTGACTTAAAACCGCTCATGTTGATCGCGGAGAAGTGTGCAAACAGATCTTCGCTGCCATCATCTGGAGTGATAAAACCAAAACCTTTTGCATCGTTAAACCATTTAACTGTACCAGTAGCCATGTGATAACTTCCTTACAATGAAAAAACGGGATTCCCCGCGAAACTGTTTGAATCTAAGACCGCACACGGCAATACCGGTACTGCAGTACACTTTGAATCAAACACCAGTTTGTATTTAACTCTGGCTTACCCGCCTTTGTCAAACAGTTATTTTTAATTTTTTAACAGGCTTGAAAAAACGTTGCCTGGCACCCAATTCAACAGCCACAGTCGGAACGAACATATGCCAAAAGAACATGACAGCAACACGGTATTCGCCCCGGAACGCGCCCTGATCCGCCCACCCGGCATGTATAAAGTGCTATTGTTCAACGACGATTACACCACGATGGAATTTGTCGTCGAAGTATTGCAGCGTTTTTTTTCTATCCACAGTGAACGGGCGCAACAACTCATGCTGCAAATCCACAACGAAGGGTCGGCCGTTTGCGGGATTTATACCCGTGATGTAGCCGAAACGAAGGTCTCCCAGGTAACAGAATTTGCACAACAGCACGAGCATCCGCTACGATGCGGCATGGAGGAAATTTAAAATGATTGCGCAAGATCTGGAAGTTAGTTTGCACCTGGCTTTTGTCGAAGCACGCCAAAAACGCCACGAGTTCATCACCGTGGAGCACCTGCTGCTCGCCATGCTGGACAATACCGCAGCCGCTCAAGTGCTGCGCACCTGTCACGCGGATATTGAAGAGTTGCGCCGCACGCTGGTCGAGTTCATCGACAACAACACGCCTGTCGTGCCGGGCTCCGGTGACATGGACACCCAGCCCACGCTCGGATTTCAACGCGTGATCCAGCGCGCCATCCTGCACGCACAATCTGCCAACAAGAAAGAGATTTCCGGCGCCAATATCCTCGCCGCGCTGTTTGGCGAGAAGGATTCTCACGCCGTTTATTTTTTGACGCAACGCAATATCAACCGTATTGATGTGGTGAATTACATCGTCCAAGGAGCCGCCCCCCAGCCCGGCGCGCCTCCCGCACAGCCGGAGACGTCTGTCGAATCGCGCGAAGAAGGCGCGCTGAAACTCTACACCACGGATCTGAACGCAGCAGCGTTAGCCGGCAAGATAGACCCGCTGATCGGGCGCGCAGCGGAACTCGAACGCGTCATCCAGACCCTGTGCCGCCGCCGCAAGAACAACCCGCTGTTAGTCGGCGAAGCGGGCGTCGGCAAGACGGCCATTGCCGAAGGTCTGGCTCGACGCATCGTCGAGGACGACGTGCCGGATATACTCAAGGACGCACATGTTTATTCGCTGGACATGGGCGCACTACTGGCCGGCACGAAATATCGCGGCGACTTCGAACAACGCCTCAAGGCAGTGCTGAAGGAATTGAAGGACGCGCCTCATGCAATCTTGTTCGTCGACGAGATACACACCCTGATTGGTGCCGGTTCAGCCTCGGGCGGCACGATGGACGCGTCCAACCTGCTCAAGCCCGCGCTGTCCAGTGGCGCGTTAAAATGTATCGGCGCCACCACCTATCAGGAATACCGCAGCGTTTTCGACAAGGATTCCGCATTATCCCGCCGTTTCCAGAAAGTCGATGTACCAGAACCTTCCGTCGAACAAACCATCGAGATTCTGAAGGGCTTGAAGTCGCGCTTCGAGCAACATCACAGCATCAAATACAGCGCGGCGGCCATCACCAGCGCGGCCGAGTTGTCCGCACGCTTCATCAACGACCGCCACTTGCCTGACAAGGCCATCGACGTGCTCGACGAGGCGGGTGCCGCGCAACGCATCCTGCCCAGGTCGAAACAGAAAAAGCTGATCGGTCGGCACGAAATCGAGGAGATCATCGCAAAAATTGCGCGCATCCCTACCCGCACCGTGTCGCACGACGACCGCAACGCACTAAGGACGCTGGATCGGGACTTGAAAGCCACGGTATTCGGCCAGAACAAGGCGATCGATGCGTTGGCCACCGCGATCAAGATGTCGCGCAGCGGTCTTGGCAACCCGCAAAAGCCCATCGGCAGTTTCCTGTTCTCAGGGCCTACCGGCGTGGGCAAGACAGAAGTTGCAAGGCAGCTGGCCTATGCCATGGGCATGCCGCTGCACCGCTTTGACATGTCCGAATACATGGAACGCCACGCCGTCTCCCGCCTGATCGGCGCGCCTCCGGGCTACGTGGGCTTCGATCAGGGCGGACTGCTGACAGAGGCGATCAGCAAACAGCCGCATTCTGTGTTGCTGCTGGACGAGATCGAAAAGGCTCACCCGGATGTATTTAACATCCTGCTGCAGGTCATGGATCACGGCACCCTCACCGACAACAACGGGCGCCGCGCCGATTTTCGCAACGTAGTCGTCATCATGACCACTAACGCGGGAGCGGAAGCGCTCAACAAGAGCCAGATCGGCTTTACCAAGACGCCGTCTTCAGGAGACGAAATGGCGGATATCAAGCGCCTGTTCACGCCGGAATTTCGCAACCGCCTGGATGCCATCGTCTCGTTCGCCCCGCTGGACAAGGAAATCATCCTGCGCGTGGTAGACAAGTTTTTGATACAGCTCGAAGAACAGTTGCACGACAAGAAGGTGGACGCACACTTCACCGATGCGCTCAAGGAGCACCTGGCCTCAACAGGCTTCGACCCGCTGATGGGTGCTCGCCCCATGGCGCGGCTGATACAGGACACCATCCGCTCGGCGCTCGCCGACGAACTGTTGTTCGGCCGACTGGCTCACGGCGGAGAAGTCACCGTGGACGTCAAGGATGGGAAAGTGCTGCTGGAGTTTGAAAAGGAAGCGGCAATCGCCTGAAGACAAATCGCCGCATGACTTCATGCGGCGATTTGTCGGGTACGGCCTGAAGGCGGCCGACTACGCTGCCAGTCGGCGCACCACCTCGGCGATGCGCTGTGCAGATTGCTCGACCAACTGCTTGTCCTCACCCTCCACCATCACACGCAGCAGCGGCTCAGTGCCTGACGGGCGCAGCAGCACACGGCCACGGCCATCGAGCGCCAGCTCCGCCTCTGCGACAGCCGCCCTGACCTCCGCGTGCCCCAGGCAGTCCACCCCCCGGGCCACCCGCACATTGATCAGAATTTGCGGATATAGCTGCAAATCACCTGCCGCCTCTGCCAGACTCTGTTTATTGCTGCGCAATGCGTCGAGCACTTGCAGCGCGGACACGATACCGTCGCCCGTGGTGTGCTTGTCCAGACAGATAATATGTCCGGAGTTCTCGCCCCCCAGTTGCCAGCCTTGTTGCTGCAAAACCTCCATCACATAACGATCCCCGACGCGAGCGCGCAAGAATGGAATATCCATGCGCTGCATGGCATGCTCGAAGGCAAGATTGGTCATCAGCGTACCCACCACCCCGCCGGTCATAGTCCCCTGCTCCTTGCGATGCCTTGCGATCACGTACAGCAGCTGGTCGCCATCGTAGAGCACGCCCGTGCTGTCGACCATCACCAGCCTGTCGCCATCGCCGTCCAGCGCAATCCCCAGATCCGCGCGATGCTCGAGCACGGCCTTTTGCAAATTGGCAGGCGAGGTCGCGCCATATCCGTCGTTGATATTCAGTCCATCCGGACTCACGCCTATGGCCACCACCTCGGCACCCAACTCGTGAAACACGTTGCGCGCCAGATGGTAGGTTGCTCCATGCGCACAATCCACCACGATTTTCATGCCGCGCAAATTCATCTGTGTCGGAAACGTGCTCTTGCAAAATTCGATATAGCGACCGACAGCGTCATCCAGTCGTCTAGCCTTGCCCAGGTGATGGGATGACTCGATCTTAATTTCCCCGTCGACACCGGCTTCAATGGCATGTTCGACTTCGTCGGGTAATTTTGTGCCCGAAGCCGAGAAAAACTTGATACCGTTATCTTCAAACGGATTATGCGAGGCGGAGATCACGATGCCCGCCTGCAAGCGCAGGGTGCGGGTCAGATAAGCCACGGCAGGGGTAGGCACAGGTCCTGCCAGATAGACATCGACACCGGCGGCGATCAGCCCCGCTTCCAGCGCGGATTCGAGCATATAACCTGAAATACGCGTGTCCTTGCCGATCAAAACGGCAGGCCGCTCACCCGCTGTGTGTTCAGCCGATGCCAATACCCGTCCTGCCGCGTAACCTAAACTCATCACAAACTGAGGGGTAATCGGAAAATCCCCTACCCGCCCGCGAATCCCGTCAGTACCAAAATACTTTCTGCTCATTGCGCATCCCCGTTAATTGCGTTCCATATCTTCAAAGCATCCACCGTTTCCCGGACATCATGTACCCGTACAATCTTTGCGCCGCGCTGCACGGCGATCAATGCGGCGGCGATACTGGCCGACATACGCTGCTGCGCATTTTGCCCGGTCAGCGCGCCCAGCATGGATTTTCGGGACAGCCCCGCCAGTACTGGCACACCCAGCAACGTTAATTTTTCCAGTTCACGCAACAGCGCGAGATTGTGTTCCAGCGTTTTTCCAAAGCCAAACCCCGGGTCGATGACGATGCGCTCGCGCGCAATGCCAGCGGCTTCTGCCACCACGATCCGTGCGCGCAAAAAAGCTGCGACCTCGTCCAGCACGTGGCCGTATCCGGGTTGAAGCTGCATGGTTTGCGGCTCGCCCTGTTTATGCATCAGGCACACGGCCACCTGGCTGTCCGCCACAGCCTTCATCGCCGCCGCATCTTGCAGGGCGTTAATGTCATTGACCATACAAACGCCGAGTGCAATTGCCTGTTTCATCACCGCAGGTTTGAAGGTGTCTATCGAAACGGCAGCGCCATGCAGACCTTCGATGACAGGCAATACGCGATCCAGCTCTTCCTGAAGGCTGACAGGGGAGGCGCCAGGGCGGGTTGATTCACCTCCGATATCGACGATATCGGCGCCCTCTTCCAGCAACTTCAACGCGTGAGCGATGGCCGATTCACGCCCGCTGTGCCGCCCCCCGTCAGAAAATGAATCAGGGGTGACATTGACAATCCCCATCACCAAAGGACGGGAGAGATCGAATTGAAATGAGCCGCAGTGAAGAAACATGTGAAGGGTGAAGGGTGAAGGGTGAAGGGTGAAGGGCCGAAGGTTTCCCCCTTACCTCTTCCCCCTTCCCTCTTTACCGCCGTTCAGGTTTCCTGTGCTGGATGAGCGGTCGCTGCCGCCGGTGCGCCAGGCGCAGCGGGGTCTTTGGGCGGCACTTGAGTATACTGACTGGGCTTGGGCGGACGCGGCGGCCTGCCCTCCATGATGTCGTTGATCTGGTCAGCATCTATGGTTTCCCATTCCAGCAGCGCCTTGGTCATCGCCTCGATCTTATCGCGATGCGTCTCGATCAGATTTCGCGCCAGCGCGTACTGCTGGTCGATGATGCGGCGAATCTCGTTATCCACCTTTTGCATGGTCGCTTCGGAAATATTCTTGTGTGTCGTCACCGAACGACCCAGAAAAACCTCGCCCTCATTTTCGCCATAGACCATAGGACCCAGCGCTTCTGACATCCCCCACTGGGTCACCATCCTGCGTGCCATATCGGTCGCACGCTCAAAATCGTTCGAAGCGCCGGTCGTCATCTGATTCATGAAGATTTCTTCCGCGATGCGCCCGCCGAACAGCACAGCAATGGTAGAGAGGATGCGCTCCTTATCCATGCTGTAGCGATCCTCGGATGGCAACTGCATCGTCAGACCCAGCGCGCGGCCGCGCGGGATGATCGTCACCTTATGCACAGGATCCGTCTTGGGTGAGAGTTTGGCCACCACCGCATGACCCGATTCGTGATAGGCCGTGTTGCGACGCTCTTCTTCCGGCATCACCATCGAACGCCGTTCGGCGCCCATGAAAATCTTGTCCTTGGCGGCTTCAAAATCGTCCATTTCGACAAAGCGCTTGGCACGACGCGCGGCAAACAACGCGGCTTCATTCACCAGATTGGCCAAATCGGCACCCGACATACCCGGTGTGCCACGCGCAATCACATTGGCATCCACGTCCGGTGCGCAAGGCACTTTGCGCATGTGCACCATCAAAATTTGTTCGCGGCCGCGAATATCCGGCAGCGGCACGACAACCTGACGATCGAAGCGGCCGGGACGCAACAGCGCCGCATCGAGCACATCGGGCCTGTTGGTCGCGGCAATCACGATCACGCCGGAAGCGCCCTCAAAACCGTCCATCTCGACCAGCAAGGCGTTAAGCGTCTGTTCGCGTTCGTCATTGCCACCGCCCACCCCTGCGCCGCGCTGGCGGCCCACCGCGTCGATTTCGTCGATAAAAATGATGCAAGGAGACTGTTTCTTGGCCTGTTCGAACATGTCGCGCACGCGAGCGGCGCCCACACCGACGAACATTTCCACAAAATCCGAACCGGAAATAGAAAAGAACGGCACCTTCGCTTCACCGGCTATCGCCTTGGCCAGCAAGGTCTTTCCCGTCCCCGGGCTACCCACCATCAAAACACCACGGGGAATGCGTCCGCCCAGATTCTGGAATTTTGTCGGGTCGCGTAAAAAGTCCACCAGTTCAGATACTTCCTCCTTGGCCTCGTCGCAACCGGCCACATCGGCAAAGGTCACTCGTTCCTTGGCCTCGTCCAGCATGCGCGCACGCGACTTGCCGAAGGAAAAGGCGCCGCCCTTGCCCCCCCCTTGCATCTGACGCATGAAGAACACCCAGACGCCGATGAGCAAAATCATCGGAAACCAGGAGACAAAAACATTCATCAAAAAGGACTGTTCCTCTTCGGGCTTCGCCTCAATGCTCACCCCGTTCTTCAGCAGATCCGAGACCATCCACAAGTCGCTGGGCGCGTAGGTACTGATGCGTTTGCCATCGGTTGTCGTCGCATTTAACGTACGCCCTTCGATCACCACCTTGGCGATCTGACCTTTCTTGACTTCATCCAGGAATTGCGAATAGTCCAGATGGGCTTGCGCAGTCTGTTGCTGGCGTGTATTGAACTGATTGAATACAGTCATCAAAACCAGCGCCACAACCAACCAGATTGCAATACTTTTAAAATTGTTCAAGATATTTCCTTAATATACGCGCACTGCTACAGAAGTATGTCATTAGACTATGTATCTGCTGATTACTCAAGTTTTCCTGTACCCAACAGATACACCTCGCTGCTGCGATCGCGTGAAGCGCGCGGTTTGCGGGCAACCACACGAACAAAACGAGTACGCATCAGCCTCATGTAATCTTCGAACCCTGTCCCCTGGAACACTTTGACCAGAAAACTGCCGTCCGGCTTCAGATGCTCGAAGGCAAACTCCATCGCCAGTTCAGCAAGATAGATCGAGCGGTCCTGATCTACCGACGATACGCCGCTGAAGTTGGGGGCCATATCCGAAATTACAAGCCCTACCTGCTTGCCATCCAGACTGGATTCGAGCTTTTTGAGCACCTCTTCGTCGCGAAAGTCGCCCTGAATGAACTCCACGCCGCGCAAAGGTTTGAGCGGCAACAGATCCAGCGCGATAATCTTGCCGCCTGCACCTATTTTGTTCGCAGCCACCTGACACCAGCCGCCGGGCACAGCGCCCAGGTCAACTACCACCAGCCCGGGCTTTAGCAGGTGATCCTTGTCATTGATCTCCAGAAGCTTGTATGCCGCGCGTGAACGATAGCCTTCTTTTTGAGCGAGTTGCACAAAAGGATCATTAATATGCTCACGCATCCATTGTTTACTGGTTTTGGAAGGCTTCATCGTTTAGAATCCACACCTTAGAAAATATTGAGAAAATTATGCTATCGCTGACCGTAACAGAACGCCTGACACTGAAGGGCCGCGCCCACCAATTAAAACCAACCGTCATGATAGGCAATGCCGGCCTGACTGAGTCTGTGCTGAAAGAAATCGAACAGACATTGAAACTCCACGAACTCATCAAGATCCGCGTGATGGCAGAACGCCCGCTGCGCGAAGCCATCCTGACCGAAATCTGCACCAAATTAAACGCGGCGCCCGTGCAACACATCGGGAAAATTCTGGTGGTGTATCAACCTAACCCGGACGCGGACAAAATCGAAATTCGCCAGATGCCGCGCCACAAGGGCAAAAAACCATTGACCAAGAAACAACTGGGCAACAGATAAAACAGTGAGTAGCGAGTGGAGCGGCGCGCGGCGCCTCTGTGGGAAGTGGAAAACCACTCCCTACTCTCCACTCCCCAGCTTTAGATGTACTGCACTTCGATCAATTCATATTCCCTGATACCGCCCGGCGTCTTTACCTCGGCCACATCACCGCTGTATTTGCCTATCAGTGCGCGCGCAATGGGTGAACTGATCGAAATCTTGCGCTCCTTGATATCCGCCTCATCGTCACCTACGATCTGGTAAGTCACCACATCCCCGCTGTTCGATTCTTCCAGGACGACCGTTGCGCCAAACACGCAGCGCCCACTGGCGTTCAGCGTCTTAGGATCGATAATCTGCGCGCTGCCCAGTTTACTTTCCAGCTCGATGATGCGGCCTTCGACAAATCCCTGCTTGTCCTTCGCGGCCTCATATTCTGCATTTTCAGAAAGGTCTCCTTGTGCGCGCGCCTCGGAGATGGCGTTAATCACCCAGGGACGTTCTACCGTCTTGAGCTTATGCAACTCCTGACGCATTTTTTCTGCGCCAATCAAAGTCAAAGGGATCTTGATCATACTGAAACTCACCTAGTAATTAGTTATTAGTCGTTAGACATAAGTTGTTGTTGTCGCTACGCGCAGTTTGTCTTGTCAACAAACGAACGACCAGCGACTAACGACTAGCTGCTGCTGTTCTCTTATGTTGCGTCTGCACATCATAAACCTGCAAATCGTCAATATGACTCAAACCGACACAGGCCGCACGCGCCCCCGCCAGCGTCGTGTAATAAGTCACTCTCCCCTGCAAGGCTGCATTGCGGATGGAATAGGAATCGCGCATCACGGCAGGATTGCTGTCTACCGTATTGACGATCAGCTTGACCTCACCATTTTTTACCATATCAACGATATTCGGACGGCCTTCCCCTACCTTGTTCACCACGGTCACCGGAATACCGGCCGCAGTGATGGCGCTCGCCGTACCACGGGTGGCCAGCAGGGAAAAACCCAGCTCCGTGAGCGAGCGGGCGATTTCGACCGCCCCCGGCCTGTCTGCTTCTCGCACGCTGATAAAGACATTGCCGTCTTTTGGCAATTTAACGGAAGCTGCCAGTTGCGACTTGACGAAAGCCTCGGCGAACGTCTCGCCGACCCCCATCACCTCGCCGGTAGATTTCATTTCGGGCCCCAGAATAATATCCACGCCGGGGAATTTAATGAACGGGAACACCGCTTCCTTGACGGAATAATAAGGCGGCACTACCTCGCATGTCACGCCCTGCTGTGCCAGAGATTGACCTGCCATGCAGCGCGCGGCAATTTTTGCCAGCGGCACACCCGTTGCCTTGGAGACAAAAGGCACCGTACGCGAGGCGCGCGGGTTGACTTCCAGCACGTAGACCGTCTCACCCTGAATCGCGAACTGTACATTCATCAGCCCGACCACGTTGAGTGCGCGAGCCATTGCCACCGTCTGGCGGCGCAGCTCATCTTGCATGCCCTGAGACAGGCTGAACGGAGGCAGGGAACAGGCAGAATCACCGGAATGAACGCCCGCCTCTTCGATATGTTCCATGATGCCGCCGATGATGACATCGACCCCGTCCGACACCGCATCCACATCCACTTCGATGGCGTCGTTCAGGAAACGATCGAGCAAAATAGGCAGTCTTTCCGGATAGGTCGCAGACATGATCTCCGCATCGCGCATGTAACGCTCCAGGTCGACCTGCGCGTGAATAATCTCCATCGCGCGCCCGCCCAACACATTGGAAGGGCGCATCACCAGCGGATAACCGATGGCGGCAGCGCCCATCAGGCCTTCAGACACGGTACTGGCCGTCCGGTTGGGCGGTTGCTTCAAACCCAGCTGCATCAACATCTGCTTGAAGCGTTCGCGATCTTCCGCGCAATCGATCATGTCAGGGGAGGTGCCGATGATAGGCACGCCATGCATTTCCAGACCGCGCGCCAGACTCAACGGCGTCTGTCCGCCGTATTGCACGATCACGCCAACCGGTTGCTCGACGGCCACGACTTCGAGCACATCTTCGAGCGTCAGCGGCTCGAAATACAATCGATCCGAAGTATCGTAATCGGTAGACACGGTTTCAGGATTGCAGTTAACCATGATGGTTTCATAGCCGTCCTCGCGCATCGCCAGCGCCGCATGCACGCAGCAATAATCAAACTCGATGCCCTGACCGATACGGTTAGGCCCGCCACCTAACACCATGATTTTTTTGTTGTCAGTGGGGCGAGCTTCGCATTCCTCTTCATAAGTGGAATACATGTAAGCCGTGTCGGTCGAAAATTCCGCAGCGCAGGTGTCCACGCGTTTATACACCGGGCGCACGCCCAGCGCATGACGATAGGCGCGCAGCGCCGCCGCATCGGTATCCAGCAAGAAGGCCAGACGCGCATCGGCAAAACCGCTGCGTTTTAATGCGCGCATCTCCTCGAAACGGACGCTTTCCAGCGTGCGCCCCAAAAGACTCTGCTCCTGGCGAACCAGGTCCGCGATCTGCACGAGGAACCAGCGGTCAATCTTGCTGATATCGAACACTTCATCCACACTGAGCCCGAGACGGAAGGCATCCGACACCGCCCAGATACGATGAGGCCCCGGATTTCTCAACTCGGCAGTCACTTCGTCCAACCTGTTAAATTTGGTGTCCAGGCCGTTTACGCCCACTTCCAGTCCGCGCAGCGCCTTCTGAAAGGATTCCTGGAAGGTGCGGCCTATCGCCATCACTTCACCCACCGACTTCATCTGGGTGGTCAGGCGATCATTGGCCTGAGGAAATTTTTCAAAGGCGAAACGCGGTATCTTGGTGACGACATAGTCGATCGACGGCTCAAACGAGGCCGGTGTCGCCCCGCCCGTAATATCGTTTTGCAACTCATCGAGCGTAAAGCCCACCGCCAGCTTGGCTGCAACCTTGGCAATCGGAAAACCGGTCGCCTTGGAGGCCAGCGCACTGGATCTTGACACGCGCGGGTTCATTTCGATGACCACCATGCGACCGTCGTCCGGGTTGATGGAGAACTGCACGTTGGAGCCGCCGGTTTCCACGCCGATTTCGCGCAGCACGGCAAGAGACGCGTTGCGCAGAATCTGGTATTCCTTGTCGGTTAAGGTCTGAGCCGGCGCCACGGTGATCGAATCCCCCGTATGCACCCCCATCGGATCCAGATTTTCAATCGAGCAGATGATGATGCAATTGTCATTGCGATCGCGCACCACCTCCATCTCATACTCTTTCCAGCCGAGCAAGGACTCTTCGATCAGCAATTCGTGAGTCGGCGATGCTTCCAGCCCGCCCTCGCAAATCGTCACGAACTCCTGGCGATTGTAGGCAATCCCGCCGCCGGAACCGCCCATCGTGAAGGACGGGCGAATGACCGTCGGAAAGCCCAGCACCTGCTGCACCTGCAACGCCTCTTCCATGCTGTGCGCAATGAATGAGCGCGCAGACGCCAGGCCGATACGTGTCATCGCCTGCTTGAATTTCTCCCGGTCCTCTGCCATATCGATCGCGTCGATCGAGGCGCCGATCATCTCGACATTGTATTTTTCCAGCACGCCATGACGCGCCAGTTCGAGCGCGCAATTGAGCGCCGTCTGCCCGCCCATGGTCGGCAAAATCGCACAGGGACGTTCCTTGGCGATAATTTTTTCGACGATCTGCCAGGTAATCGGCTCGATGTAAGTGGCATCCGCCATATCAGGATCGGTCATAATCGTCGCCGGATTCGAATTCACCAGCACGACGCGATAACCCTCCTCGCGCAACGCCTTGCAGGCTTGCGCGCCGGAGTAGTCAAATTCGCAGGCCTGCCCGATGATAATAGGGCCGGCGCCGATAATAAGTATGGATTTCAGGTCTGTACGTTTTGGCATATTTTCGGGAAGAGGGAAGGAATCAGGGATAAGGGGCAGAGAGCGGCTGGTTTACCCTTCTCACATCCCTCTTCTCCCTTCTCCTAACCCCTCTTACTTCCTTTCTTTCATCAATTTCACAAAGCGATCGAACAAACCATCCACATCGTGCGGGCCCGGACTCGCTTCAGGATGACCCTGGAAACAGAACGCCGGCTTATCTGTCAGTTCGAAGCCTTGCAAGGTTCCGTCAAACAGGGAAACATGGGTCGCGCGCGCATTTGACGGCAAGGTGGCCGCATCGACTGCAAAGCCGTGATTCTGGCTGGTGATCATCACCTGACGGGTCGCCAGATCCTGGACGGGATGATTAGCGCCGCGATGTCCGAACTTCATCTTCACCGTACGCGCGCCCACCGCCAAACCTAAAATCTGATGCCCCAGACAAATACCGAACAGAGGAATACCCGCTTCCAGTATCTGTTGCGTTGCCAAAATCGCGTAATCACAAGGTTCAGGATCGCCCGGCCCATTGGACAAAAACACGCCGTCAGGCTGCATCGCCAACACGTCCGACGCCGAAGTTTTGGCCGGGACGACCGTGATGCGGCAGCCGCGCGAAGCTAACATGCGAAGAATATTGCGCTTCACACCGAAATCGTAGGCAACGACATGAAAAGACGAGGATGCAGGATGCGGGATGCGGGATGCAGTTTCTGCTGAATCCTGAATCCTGAATCCTGAATCCTTGATCGCATCTTGACCGTGAACGGTGCCCAGCTGCCATACACCCTCGCTCCATTCGTAGGGCGCATCGCAAGTCACGACCTGCGCCAGATCCATACCGGCAAGACCTGCAAAAGCGCGCGCGGCGATGAGCGCTGCGGCCTCATCAGTGCCTGTCGCGATGCAACCACTCATGGCGCCTTTTTCGCGCAAAATGCGCGTCAGTTTACGCGTGTCGATACCGGCGATGGCGACGACATTATTCGCCTTCAAATAATCAGGCAAAGATTGCGTGCTGCGCCAGTTGCTCACCGTCAGTGACAGATCGCGAATAATCAGACCGCTGGCAAAAACTTCACGCGACTCAACATCTTCATCGTTCACACCGACGTTACCGACATGAGGATACGTCAGCGTGACAATTTGCCGACAATAGGATGGATCAGTTAGAATTTCCTGATAGCCGGTCATGGAGGTGTTAAAAACCACCTCACCCGTGCTGCTGCCGGGAGCTCCGATGGAAACACCGCGAAACACCGTCCCATCGGCAAGTACAAGAATGGCAGGATTTGTTTGCGTCACCAGATACCTCCCAAGATAGACATAAAGAAGCGGGAAGAACCGTGAGTTCATCCCGCATAAGATTGTCGCGCATTATAGCAGAAGAGCCGCATCAAACGGAAGCGCGCACCCGTCAAAACGAATAGTGACTGATGTTACTGCGTCACATCAAATAGTGAGTAGGATACAATCGGGCCGCTACGCGCAGCTGCCTGACGAGGTCATTCCGACCCGCGCAATTTGAAAGAATCGAATATGCTTGAAGTATTTATTTTAGCGCTCGCACTGAGCATGGATGCCTTTGCCGTTGCCGTCGGGCTGGGATCAAAAGGTAACATTCGCGGACTGGGCCTCAAGGCCGGACTGTTTTTCGGCATTTTCCAGGCGCTGATGCCCTTTTTAGGCTATCTGGGCGGACGCGGGGTTTTGGGCTGGGTCGATGCCTACGCCCACTGGATCGCCTTTGGCTTACTGGCGCTGATCGGCGCCAAAATGATTTATGAAGGTCTGCAAGAAGGGATAGAAGAAGACATCAAGGCTGTCACCAACAAGATGATGCTGATCCTGGCAATCGCCACCAGCATCGATGCCATGGCGGCCGGATTCAGCCTGACGCTGCTCGACATGAACGCTTATCTGGCGTGTTTGATGATAGGCGCAACCACATTCATCCTCAGCTGGGCGGGCGTGCTGATCGGTCATCGCAGCGGCGCGGGGCTTAGCAGTCGCGCAGAAATATTCGGCGGGACGGTACTGATACTGATAGGGTTCAAGATTTTGCTCTTTTAAAACGCAGAACCCGACTTGAGCGGCCTGTTAGTCCTACAGCCACCCTGAACGTTTGAAGCTGCGATACAAAATTCCGCAGGTCACGCCGATCACCAGCAAAGCCATCGGATAGCCGTATTCCCAGCGAAGTTCAGGCATGTTCCTGAAGTTCATCCCCCACATACCGGCAAACGCGGTGGCGACGGCAAAAATACCCGCCCAGGCAGCCAGCCGTTTGTTCACTTCATTTTGCTCGATGGAGACCGTGGATTGGCACACCAAAATCGCCGTGGTGATAATGTCCCGCATGGCGTCTATCGAGGCATTGATACGCATCAGATGGTCATCGACGTCGCGAAAATACTCCTGGGTTGTCGCACAAGTCGGCGGCACGCGCCCGCCGTGCAGCTTACCCGTGGTCTCCATCAACGGCACGACCGCATGCTTGAGCACCAAGACCCGGCGCTTGAGCTCATAGAGCTGCGAAATATTGGCCAGCGCCGCCCCCTTGTCAAACAGGCGTTCCTCAATGGATTCCATCTGAGACTCCAGCTCATTCATCACCGGAAAGTAACGATCCACCACGGCATCCATCAACGCATACAGCACGAAGCCTGAACCCATACTCAGCAGTTGCGGCTCACGCTCGCAACGCTCGCGCACGCCCGAAAAATCCAGCTGACTGCGGTTGCGTATGGAAAGAACGAAGTTTCGTCCGACGAACACACTGATTTCGCCCACCGTCAAGGCGTCATGATCAGCCTCGACGACATGCATCACCACAAACAGCGTGTCACCGTATTCCTCTATCTTGGGGCGCTGATGGCCGTGACGGGCATCCTCGATGGCCAGATCGTGCAGGCCGAATTCTTCCTGCATCTTTTCGAGCTCGACTTCTGTCGTATCTCGCAGCGATACCCAAACCAGACAGTCGCCGCGCGCCAAATAATCGCTGATTTCTTCGACATCAATATCGGCCAGCTTGACGCCACTCTGATAAGCCACACAATTAATCAACATAAAGGCATAACCTAAAAATCAACACTCACCGGCAACACCCGGCAGGATACCAAACGATCGACTTATTTGAGCGCCAGCACATCCTGCATGTCGTACATCCCGGCAGGATTGGCCACCAGATAACGTGCGGCGCGCAGTGCGCCCAGCGCGAAGGTGGCGCGGCTGCTGGCTTTATGGGTGATTTCGATGCGCTCACCTATCCCCGCAAACAACACGGTATGATCGCCCACGATGTCGCCGCCACGCACGGTGGCAAAGCCAATAGTCGACGGGTCGCGCTCGCCGGTCACGCCTTCGCGTCCGTAGACCGCACATTGAGCCAGATCTCGCCCCAGGGTGCGCGCAACAACCTCACCCAGCCCCAGCGCAGTGCCGGAAGGCGCATCCACCTTGTGCCTGTGGTGCGCTTCAATGATCTCGATATCGTAACCTTCTGACAAGACACGTGAAGCCGTTTCGAGCAGTTTGAACAGCAAATTTACGCCCACACTCATATTGGGGGCAAAGACGATACCGATATCCTGCGCCGCAGCGCCCAGTACAGCCTTTTGCTGCGCATTAAAACCCGTCGTGCCGATCACCATGGCGACATTCAGCCTGCGGCAGATGTCCAGATGATGCAGCGTGCCTTCAGGACGGGTAAAATCGATCAGTACGTCCGCGCCCTGCAAGGCCGCCTCCACGTCAGAACTGATTTTCACACTGGTGAGCCCGCCTGAAAATTCACCCGCATCGCGACCCAGCATCGCGCTGCCCTCATGTTCCAGTGCGGCATGCAACAGCAGATCATCGGCCTGCGCCACACACTCCAACAACACGCGGCCCATGCGCCCGCTACACCCGGCGATAGCTATCCTGATTTTGCTCATTTCAACCTTCCTTAAATGTGGACAACGACCAACAGCTATTTATCCGCGCCAGGTGCGACCGGCCCGGTCGGCAGATGCAGCCCGCTGTCATCGATGCGCACCAGATTGTCGCCTTCGAAATACAGCGTCAGGCGCTGCTGCTCGGTCACTTCACGGTTGTGTTCCAGACGATACACATAGTCCCAGCGGTTCACATGGAACACATCCTTGATCATGGGGGTGCCCATCACATAACGCACCTGGGCGCGCGACATGCCCAATTTGAGCTTGTCGCGCATTTCCGCTGTCACATAGTTACCTTGCCGGATGTCCATTTTGTAAGTAGTCGGCATGGGTACAGAGCCACAAGCCGCAAGCGACAGGGAAAGCAGAATTATTTTAAAGCGCATAGTCTCTATTCTCGTAATTTCAAAAAGCTGCCGCATGATACCTCAAGCCGATACACCCAGCATCTCCCCGGCACACAAACGCGTGGCATCGGTGACCGTAACACCGCCCAGCATGCGGGCAATTTCAGCCACACGCAGCTCGCCGCTCAGCACCTTGATGTGACTTGAGGTGACGCCATCCTGTAGTGTTTTCCCGACCAGCCAGTGCTGATCGGCCTTCGCCGCCACCTGCGGCAAATGGGTGACGCACAAAACCTGGTAGTCGCGCCCCAGCTGGCTTAGCAGCTGCCCCACTATTTCGGCCACGCCCCCGCCAATACCGCTGTCGACTTCGTCGAAGATCAGCGTCGGCACGCTGGCCACCCGGCAAGTGGCCACCTGTATCGCAAGACTGATGCGCGACAATTCACCGCCGGACGCGACGCGGATCAAACTGCGCAGCGGCAGATCAGCATTGGTCGACACCTGAAACTCGATTGCGTCCAGACCATGCTCATTGCCATTTTCCAACGGCGACAAGGCGACAAAGAAGCGGCCGCCCGGCATAGCCAGATTCTGCATGGAAGCGCTCACCTCCTGCGCCAGCCTGTCAGCGGCTAGCTGTCGGCTGCGACTCAACTGTTGCGCGCCCTCAAGATAGCGCTGCCGGGCAGCTTCTTCCTGCCGCACGAGTTCTGCCAGATCGAATTCATGGCCCAGCACAGACAACCTGGCCGCCACTTGCCGCAACACCTCGTTTAACCGTTCCGGCACCACCCGATACTTGCGCGCCATATCCATGACAGCTTGAATTCGCGATTCCATCTCGGCCTGTTGCCGGGGATCGACATCGAGGTGCTGCTGATAATGACGCAAACTGTGCACGACCTCCTGCAAATCCGCCCGTGCGCTCTCCAGCAATCCCAGCGACTCACCCAGACGCGGGTCGTGCACCATCACGTCCCGCAGACGAAGCATCAGCGCATCGAGCTGTGTCAGACAGGCATGATCGGCGTCACCCAGCGTATCGATACCAAAGGCTGCGGCATCTTGCAAACTGGCCGCGTGTGATATGCGAGCATGGTCGGCCTGCAACGCCACCCATTGCGCCTCATTGAATGCCAGACTTTCCAGTTCGGCGCACTCGAACGCCAGCAATTCGCGCTCGGCGGCGATCGCCTCCGAATTAGCGCTCAGGCTGATGCGGCGATTGTTCAGCGCCTGCCACTCATGAAAGCTCGCGGCCACCTTTGCAACAGCCACGCTCAACTCGGCATAGTCGTCCAGCAAGGCTCGCTGCGACTGAACCTGCGACAGCGATTGATGTGCGTGCTGCCCGTGAATATTGAGCAGATACTCGCCCGCCTCGCGCATCTGCTGCAAAGTAACACTGCGCCCGTTGATGAAGCCGCGCGTGCGTCCGTCGGCCTCGAGCTGACGTCGCATCAGACACACCCCTTCATCGGTATTGAGCGAGCGAGCCTTTAGCCAGTCCTGCAAAGCGGCCAGCCGTCGGATGTCGAACTCGGCGGTGATTTCTGCCCGGGCACAATCTTTTCGCACCATGCCAGCGTAGCCTCTTTCACCGAGCGTCATCAGCAGCGCATCAATCAAAATGGATTTTCCGGCGCCCGTTTCACCCGTCAGGGCCGTGAACCCGGACCCGAATTCCACGTCCAGCTGGGAGACGATGACAAAATCCCGGATGCTCAGAAACTTTAACATGGCAAGGTGGCCTTTAACAGTTAGAAGGCCTGATTCCAGAGCAGCTTCTCGCGCAGGGTATGGTAATAACTGTGCCCCACCGGGTGCAGCAAACACGCGTAATCAGGGTGACGCGAGACGATAATCTTGTCATGCGGCTGCATATCAAAGCTGGTGTGGCTGTCCAGACGGACGCGAATATCACCCGTGCGATGCATCAATATTTCCAGCACCGACGAACCATTAACCACGATAGGCCGGTTGCTCAGGGTATGCGGGCAAACAGGCACAAGTTCGAGCACATCAAGGCCTGGGTGCAGGATAGAGCCGCCGGCCGACATCGCATAGGCCGTTGAGCCTGTCGGCGTGGCAATAATCAGGCCATCAGCACGCTGGTTATACAGATATTCGCCATCTATGCGCACCTCGAATTCGACCATACTGCTGATCTGGCTGCGATGCACCACCACTTCGTTAAAGGCCAGGCCGCCGAACACCTCGACTTCATCTCGCAACACGCGCGCGGACAACAGGAGTCGCCGCTCGACGACAAACTCGCCACAGAGCATCGCGGCGACAATCTCCAGCATGTTTTCCACGGTCAGGTCCGTTAAAAAACCCAACCTGCCCTGATTCACACCGATCAACGGCACATGATGCACTGAAAAGACGCGGGCGATATTGAGCATGGTGCCATCGCCGCCGATCACTATGGCCAGGTCCGCCACGGCGGCCATTTCATCCAGATTCATGACAGGATAAGGATGAACGGGAAGATGTTCGGCCGTCAGATTGTCCACCAGCACATTCAACCCTCTGTCGGCTAAAAATTTGGCCAGACGCAACAAAGGCGCCGCAACTTCGAGTGACTTGTGCTTACCGATAAGCGCAACGCTTTTGAAGGAAAATTTCATGACCGTGATTAAACCACAACGTGCAGATAATGACAAAGCGCAAGACCGACTTCGAAGCACATACCCGCACAGAAGTCGAATGACTCGCGGCAATTGGCATTAACCTTTATGATGACAGCGCTTTGCAAACAGGGTGCCCGGGCTGCCTCTCGGGTAATGATTCTTCGCATTTTTGCACCACTACGTTCATTCGGGAGAAATTTTGAAACAACAACTACAACGTCCGACGGGTGCATTCGTCGGTGCATCATGGGCAGCTCTGTTTATTGGTACGCTTACCTATCTTATCGGCCTGTGGAATGCACAGATGCAACTCAATGAAAAGGGCTACTATTTCACCATTTTGTTGTATGGCCTGTTTTCCGCCGTTTCCTTACAAAAATCAGTGCGAGACCGTCTGGAAGAAATCCCCGTGTCAGGTATTTATTTTGGCTTATGCTGGGTATCAATCGGCATGTCCATCCTGCTGTTGACCGTCGGCTTGTGGAACGCGACACTCGCCTTAAGTGAAAAGGGGTTCTATGCCATGTCCTTCGTCCTCAGCCTGTTCGCCGCCGTGACCGTGCAGAAAAACGTCCGGGATATTTCACTGCTCCAAGAAGAGCCGCACACCCAAAATCACACAGACGCTCCTCATTCCTGAAAGCGAAGCCTGAGCAGGGCGCCCCCCTGCTCTGCCCACACAACCTGCATCCTCAATCCTCAATCCTGCCTTTCACTCCTCCAGTGCCATTTCCAGTTCCAGCCAACTCTCTTCGAGCTCATCGACCTTAGCCTGCACGATTTCGCGCCGTGCATTCAGCTGGGCAATGAAGTCGCCGCTGCAATCACTATAAGTCGCCGGATCGCCGAGTTGACGGTTGATTTCGGTCAGTTCAGCCTGCGCCTTGTTTAATTCGACTTCTAATTTGCCGCGCTTCGATTGCAGCGCCTTCTTGTTCGGCTTTACTGCGACGGGCGTGGATGGTTTGGCAGGTTTGGCCTGCATCGTCTCGCGCGGACGACGCGACTCGATCCAGCTCTTGTAGTCCTCCAGATCGCCGTCGAACAGGCGCGCTTCACCGTCGGCCACCAGCCACAATTCATCGGCCACCGCACGAATCAGACTACGGTCGTGAGAAACGATCACCACCGCGCCCGTGTATTCCTCAAGCGCGATGGTCAGCGCATCGCGCATATCCAGATCCAGGTGATTGGTAGGCTCATCGAGCAGCAGCAAGTGGGGTTTTTGCCAGGCAAGCAAGGCCAGTGCCAGACGGCTTTTTTCGCCACCGGAAAAACTTGCCACCGGACGATCCTCAGCGTTACCGGCCAGACCAAACCGGCCAAGGAAGGTGCGCAGTGCCAGCGTGGTTTCACGAGGGGCTACCCTTTCCATATGCTGCAAGGGCGTAGCACAACTGTCGAGATTTTCCAGCTGATGCTGGGCGAAGTAACCGACGCGAATATCAGGAGTGACTTCCAGCCGACCCGCAGTGGGCGCAATCTCGCCCACCAGCAGCTTGATCAGCGTGGATTTACCCGCGCCATTGGGGCCTAACAGTGCGATGCGCGCACCGGCTCGCAACACCATGTTGACATTCTTGAACAACGTCTTCTCGCCATAGGAAAAACCCATATTATCGAGGCGCATCAGCAGATCCGGGCTGCGTTCGGGCGCTTCAATCTCCAGCTCAAAATGACCGTCCGTGATGTGAACGGCGGCGATGCGCGTCAATCTCTCCAGCGCCTTGACGCGGCTTTGCGCCTGGCGCGCCTTGGTGGCCTGTGCGCGAAAGCGGCGCACAAAGTCTTCCAGATGCGCGATTTTCAGCTGCTGCGTCTGAAAGGCCTGATTCTGTTGCGCAATTTTTTCGGCACGGGCACGCTCGAAATCGTCGTAGTCCCCGGCATAACTGTCAATGACGCCATCGTGAACATGCGCGATGCGATTGACCGTGGCGTTGAGAAATTCCCGGTCGTGCGAAACCAGCAAGATACTGCCAGGATAGCGCGCCAGATATTGCTCCAGCCAGAGAATCGCTTCCAGATCGAGGTGATTGGTGGGTTCATCGAGCAGCAACAAATCCGCCCTGTGCATCAGCGCGCGAGCCAGGTTCAGGCGCATGCGCCAGCCGCCTGAAAAACTATCTACCGTGCGTTCGAGGCTGCCCGTATCGAAACCCAGTCCGTTCAGAAGTTGCGCGGCACGTGCGGGGGCGCCGTAACCGTCGATGGCCTCGAAGTGCTGCTGAGCGTCAAACCACGCCGCGTCATGCGTCCCTTGTGCCAGGATTTTCTCGAACTGGCGCAACCTGACATCACCGTCGAGCACGAATTCGATAGCACTCTGGTCTGAGTTGGCAATTTCCTGCTCGACATAGGCCAGGGTCTTGCCGCTTTGCAGCGAGACTTCGCCGCTTTCGACCTTGAGTTCGCCGCGTATCAGGCGGAACAGGGTGGATTTTCCGCAGCCATTCTTGCCCACCAGCCCGATGCGCTGATTGGCGAACGCCTGCAAATTTGCCTGACTGAACAGCGGTACGCCGCCTTGCAGGTAGGTCATGTTTAATATATTGAGCATGCCTGTATGATAGCAGAGGGATACTGTTCGCCCGAATCGAATTAATCAGGCATCTGTCATTCCGCCGACTTTGCAAGGCGCCACGCATGCCGCGCTCGCTCGTCCAGAAAACTCCAGGCAACCAGGCGACTCTTCTTCTGTCCCTGCGCCATCTCTATCGTCCTGTCATCAGTCACACCCGCCTTTTTCAGCGCACGATAAACGCCGGGCAAGGTCACAGATTTCGATACCAGCGTGGTAAACCACAGGCAACGGTCACGAAACTGTGCGCTCTCTTCTATCATGCGACAGATAAAAGCCTCCTCGCCCCCGGCACACCACAGCTCCGCGCCCTGCCCGCCGAAATTCAGCGCAGGTTTTCCGGCGGCTTCACGACCAAGATTCTTCCATTTGCGCTGCGTGCCAAGATTGGCTTGTGCCAGCGAGGCATGAAAAGGCGGATTGCACAAAGTGAGATCGAACCGCTCGCCGGGATTGATGATGCCCCGGAAGACAGACCGTACGGATGTTTGCAGACGCAGTTCGATGACAGAGCCCAATTCCGGGTTCGCATCCAGGATACGCTGCGCATTGGCGATCGCCACAGGATCAATGTCGCTGCCTGTAAATCGCCAGCCGTATGAACGAGCGCCTATCAGCGGATAGATACAGTTAGCCCCCGTCCCGATGTCGAGCGCCCGGATCTGTTCGCCGACAGACACGATGCCGCTCTGTGCCAGCAGATCGGCCAGATAATGCAGATAATCCGCGCGACCCGGTATCGGCGGGCACAAGTATTGCGCCGGTATCTCCCAAGCTTTGATGCCATAGCTGTCGGCCAGCAACGCCCGGTTGAGCGCCCTGACCGCCGCAGGATCGGCAAAGTCGACAGACTCGTCACCATGTGCATTGACCGACACGAAAGGCGATAATTCGGGAGAAACAATGACCAGACGCCCAAAGTCATAACGCCCCCGGTGCAGGTTGCGCGGGTGCAGGCGTTCGACGGCCTTCAAGGTGTGTTTATTTTTCATACGACATTATCCACCCAAACCCGATTTTTGAGCTTTCCATCGGCTTGTCGCATCCTTCCGGACAAAACATCACAGTCCGAAGGCTCAACTGCCCCGGTGTACGCAGAGGAATACCCGGACAAATCATCAGCCGAAAAAGTCGTATGGGGTTTGACATTTCAGCCGCTTTATCCTATAAGAAAATGCTGTAGATAGTTTAATCATTTCAGGGATGAAATATCACCTGAGCGGCTCGTCAATCGCAAGGGTGCAATCAATGAATATAAAAACCGCCGATACAGGCAACGACATTTCATGCTCTACGTGCAAGGCATGCTGCTGTCGGCTGGAGGTGATGCTGATGGGGGACGACGACATTCCGGTCGAACTCACCGAACAGGATCTGTGGCACGGGTGGGTCATGGCGCGCCTTGATGACGGCTGGTGCAAGGCGCTGGACAGAAAAACCATGAAATGCACGATCTACAAACGCCGCCCGATGATCTGCCATGACTATCAGGCAGGCGACATCGACTGCATGCAGGAAAGACTGCTGCACAACTGACAGGCCGCTGCAAAACTATTGAGCTCGTCGATACTGCGTCAAAAAACGACTCAAAATGCTCATTTACTACATGTAAACTCCGATTTTTCGTCGCTTTTTTCCTTGTATCAGCTTCGCTCATAACGTTTTTCAGCAACCTGCTAACAGGCGGCCAGCCCCCCCCTGAATCCTGAATCCTGATTTACTCCTCCTTCACTTTGAACCACGCGGCATACAGCGCCGGGAGAAACAAACAGGTGAGCAAGGTTGCCACTACCAGTCCGCCCATGATGGTGACAGCCATCGGACCCCAGAATACCTGGCGGGTGAGCGGAATCATCGCAAGAATGGCCGCAGCGGCGGTCAGCATGATGGGGCGGAAACGGCGCACGGTAGAGCCCACGATAGCCTCCCAGCTTGTTTTCCCCTCCTCCTCATCCTGACGTATCTGATCCACCAATATCACCGAATTGCGCATAATCATGCCGGCTAAGGCAATAAACCCCAGATTGGCGACAAAACCGAACGGCACCTGGAAAATCAGCAGTGAGGCGGTCACGCCGATCAATCCCAGCGGGGCGGTAAGCAGCACGATGATGGTGCGGCTGATGCTTTGCAACTGCACCATCAGCAGGGTAATCACGCCGATGAGCATCAGCGGCATCACCGCCATGATCGCCGTCTGCCCCTTGGCGGATTCTTCGATGCTGCCGCCCATCTCGATGTGATAATCGGCGGGCAGCGTCGCGCGCAGCGTTTCCAGTTGCGCGTTGAGTTCCCCTGATGCGGTGGCAGGTTGAGTCTTGTCATTCATGTCGGCCAGCACCGTCATGGTAGGCTGCCGGTTGCGCCGCCAGATGACGGCTTCTTCGAGCACAGGCACCAGTTTTGCGACCTGGGACAGGGGCACATGACGACCACCGGCGAGCGGAATATCCAGCCCTTCCAGACGATCGAGCGAGCGCGCGTCACTCGCGCCGCGCCATACCACGTCGATCAGCTGATCGTCCTCGCGATATTGGGTCAGAGCCACACCGTTGAGCCAGCCTTGCATCGCCTGAGCGATCTCACGACTGGATGTACCCAGCACGCGCGCCTTGTCCTGATCGACCACAATGCGCACGCTTTTGACTTTTTCATTCCAGTCAAAACTGATGTCCTGCAAATGCGGGTTGGCGCGCATCAATTCGGCCACTTTCGCGGCAATCAGCCGCACCTGTTCGACGTCCGCGCCGCTTACGCGAAACTGCACCGGATAACCGACCGGCGGGCCATTCTCCAGCCTCACTACATGAGGATGGATATGACTGAAGCCACCGGCTGCCGAGGTAAATACCTGCTCCAGACGCAGCTTGAGTTCCTCGCGTTTTTGGAAGTCTTTGGTCAGAATCACGCATTGCGCGTAGTTATCGCTGAACAATTTCACATCCAGCGACAAGAAGAAGCGCGGTGAACTGTTGCCGACGTAGCACGAATAGCTGGCGACAGCCGGATCGGCCTTGAGCATCGCTTCGATGCGCCGGGTCTCATGTTCGGTAGACACCAGCGATGCGCCTTGCGGCAACCAGATATCCACCATCAGCTCCAGACGGCTAGAAGAGGGGAAAAACTGTTTTTGCACTCCGTGACCGAATGCCACGATGGACAACACAAAAAGCAGAATCGTCCCGGCAATCACCTTCCAGCGATGACGCAGGCAGCCTGTCAACAAGGCGCGAAAACGGCGATAGAACGGGGTGTCATAGATGTCCTCGCCGTGTTTTTGGGCTTTTGCAATCAGCTTTGCTGAGTCGAGCAACTTAAAACCCAGATAGGGCGTGAACACCACCGCGACCAGCCAGGACACCATCAGGGCTATCGTCACCACGGCGAAAATCGAAAAGGTGTATTCGCTGGCCGCAGATTTTGAAAAGCCCACCGGCGTGAAAGCCGCCGCCGTAATCAACGTGCCGGTGAGCATCGGAAAGGCCGTGGACGTATAGGCGAAAGTGGCCGCCTGAAAGCGATCCCACCCCTGCTCCATTTTCACCACCATCATTTCCACCGCGATAATCGCATCGTCCACCAGCAGCCCCAGGGCGATGACCAGCGCGCCCAGCGAGATACGCTGCAAATCGATGCCGAATATTTTCATCATGAAAAAGGTGATCGCCAGCACCAGCGGGATGGACAAGGCGACCACCGTGCCGGTACGCCAGCCCAGGCTCAAAAACGAGACGGCCAGCACGATCAAAATGGCCTCTCCCAGCGAATTCTGGAACAAAGAGATCGAACCCTTGACCACCTCGGGCTGATCGGCCACCACATGCAGATCCACGCCCACAGGCAGGGTCGCCTTGATCGTGTTCATCGCGGCATCAAGATTTTTGCCTAATTGTATGACATTCCCGCCCTTGTCCATGACAACGCCTATCCCTATGGCCGGCACACCGCCGACCCGCATCTGCGGTTTTGGCGGGTCGCTCAGGCCACGCGACACCTTAACGATGTCGCCCAAACGCAGATGACGTCCGTTCAACAGCAGCTCGGTATTGCGTATCCGCTCGACGCTGTCAAACCCGCCTGTCACGCGCAGCCAGATCCGGTCACTGCGGGTATCGACAAAACCTGCCGGGGAGATCACATTCTGCTGTTGTAACGCCGCAGCTATTTGTGCCGGGGTCACGCCAAAACTTGCCAGACGCGCGGCAGAGGCATCCAGATATATTTTTTCATCCTGCACGCCGATCAGTTCGACCCGCCTGACATCCGGCACCCGCTTCAAATCAAGCGCTGCCTGTTCCGCGTAGCGGCGCAAGGCGGCCAGATCAAAGCCATCTCCGGTCAGGGCGAAGATGTTGATCTGCACATCGCCGAATTCGTCGTTGGGGAAGGGGCCTTGCACACCGGCGGGCAAGGTATGGCGAATATCATCCAGTTTTTTTCTGACCTGTCGCCAGGCTTCGGGCACTTCCTGTTTGGGGGTGTAATCCTTGAGCACCACAAACACCATGGACTCACCGGGCTTGGACGCCGAGCGCAGCGCGTCCACCCAGGGGGTTTCCTGCAACTTCTTCTCTATTTTTTCGGTCAGTTCGTGCTCGACTTCGAGCGCGGCAGCCCCCGGCCAGAGCGTGCGCACCGCCATTACCTTGAAGGTAAAGTCAGGATCTTCGGCGCGCCCCAGATTAAAATAGGAAATCACCCCCGCCGCCATCAGCACGATGATGAGATACAACACCATTTGCTGGTGCGTCAGCGCCCAGGCTGAGAGATTAGGCCCTTTCACAGCGCGCCGCCGCTTGCAGACTCGACAGGCAGAATCTTTTCGCCCGGCGACAGCCTGTGCACACCGGCGCTGACGATGCGCTCACCCGCCGAGAGTCCGCTGCCTATCACGGCGCCCCCGTCGCGCCAGGCAACAATTTCAACCTGCCGCAGGCTGACGCTGTGATCTGCTGCCACAATCCATACAGCGGTATGCCTGCCCTGCTGATAAATGGCCGACACCGGGATCAACAGATCCGGCGTGCTCCGCTGCGCCCTGATAAAACGCACGCGGGCGGTCATGCCCAGCGCA
Source organism: Gallionella sp. (assembly GCA_028707275.1). Taxonomy (GTDB): domain Bacteria; phylum Pseudomonadota; class Gammaproteobacteria; order Burkholderiales; family Gallionellaceae; genus Gallionella. The sequence continues at coordinate 481,719 of JAQTUP010000001.1, forward strand.
ACCTTAGCAGGATCCGTGAGCGTCACGCGTGCAGCATAAGTGCGACTGACTGGGTCTGCTGCGGGCGACAATTCGCGCAAACGCCCCGATAACGGCACACCGCCCTCCCCTGACAACAGCAGTACCTCCGCCGCATCCCCCACCTGATGCATGAAAAACTGCGCTTCGGGTATTTCGATTGAAACTTCCATCTCACCTGACTGTGCCAGGCGCACCACGGCTTGCCCGGCGCTCACCACTTGTCCGACATCAGCGAGCACCGCTGTGACTATGCCCTCTTTGTCGGCATACAAGGCCGTGTAATCCGACTGATTAAGCGCAAGACCTGCCTGTGCTTTTGCAGTTTGCAGTCCGGCCTCTTTCGCGTCCAGCGCGGACTGACTGACAAAGCCCTTGCTGTGCAATTCGCGGTAACGCATCAAATCATTCTCGGCAAGCTTGTACTGCGTCCTGGCAGCGTCCGCCTGCAAACCGGCATCCGCAGGATCAATACGCGCCAACAGCTGACCTGCCCTGACTTTTACGCCCGCCTCCACTAGCCGTTCGACTATTTTGCCGCCGCTGCGAAACCCCAGCAGCAGCTCGTGGCGCGCACGAATCTCGCCGCTGTACGCCTCGACATCGGCCACGGCCATAGAACCTGCCAGCTGGGTCAAGGCGGGTCGTACCGCTTTGACAGGAGGCGGAGCTTCCTTGCCGCAGGCAGTCAGGGCAACTGCGAACAAGAGTAACAAGCGGGCTGATTTCATTGTCTATCATGATTTGCTTAACAAGACATGCAATGTAGTTTTCAAACGGCTGTTTGTCAAACGGAAGAAAAATGAGAGGAGGAGAAGAAATCAGGTTGAACTTTTTAGCTCACGGCCATTCTGACACCAACCTTGCATGGCAGGCGTGATTGTCGCCATGTAGAATCAGCGGACGACGGCCTTTGGTTTCCTCCCAAGCTCAGAACGAATGGCAGAAATGCATAATCAATGATAAAAACATCCGAATCCGACTCAAAGCATCGCCCGTTCACCGTGCACTACTCCCGGCGCGATGCGGCAGACAGAGCCGAGATCGAGCAATTTATTCACAGTATTTTTTTCCAGACCTGCGGCGCAAAAGTCAGGTTTTTCCTGCCTACGCTGATCAGCCTGCGCGATCAGGAGGGCAAAATCATGGCCGCTTGCGGCATACGCAATGCCGGGGAAGAACGCCTGTTTCTGGAAAATTACATGGACACCTCAGTCGAGTGTCGGCTCTCAGAACTCGTGGGCACAAGCGTTCAACGCAGCGATATTGTTGAAATAGGCAATTTCTCGGTCGCCGAACTGGGTATGGCCAGACAGCTGATAGGCGCCATCTTCGACCAGCTGCATGCGACATCCAAACAGTGGGCGGTATTCACCGCCGTGCAGAGGGTATACAACGCCATGGTTAAGCAGGATATCATCCCGGAAATCTTGTGCGCTGCCGATATAAAAAAACTCCCGCCTGAAGAGCAATCCGAGTGGGGCAGTTACTACCAGCAAAACCCGCAGGTCATGGCGGTACGGCGCATGGAACTGCGCACGACAAGCTAAACCGGCCATCCACGGAGAAAAAACTTGCAACCATCCATCATCGCCGCACTCAACCTGGTCTGTGAAAAGCAGCCGGACAGACCCGCGCTCACAGGCGCCAACTACTCGTTAAGCTATCGGGATCTGCAAAACGCCATCGCCGACATCAGCCGGGCACTCCTCTTCATGCCGGGCAAAACGCTGGGGCTGGCCGTTGATAACTCGCCGTTATGGGCCGCCATTGATCTGGCGGGCTTATCCTCCGAAAAAGTCATCATTCCCCTGCCCTTCTTTTTCTCAGGCGAACAGATCGCGCACAGCCTGCGCGATGCAGGCATTACCCACATCCTCACCGACCAGCCCGATCTTTATCAAACGATTCTTGCCAGCTCCGGCATAAAAACAGCAGCGGTTCTGATGCACACCTTCTGCGGCCAGGAAATCAGCGAGATTCGCCTGTCCGACATCGCCGAAAAGAATTTGCCGGCAGGCACGGTCAAAGTCACTTACACCTCGGGCACCACGGGGCATCCCAAGGGTGTTTGTCTGTCGGCCTCTGCACTGTACAGCGTGGCGCAATCGTTGCTCGCCGCCACCCGTGGACAACCGACAGACCAGCATGTCAGTGTGCTGCCGCTGTCCACCCTGCTGGAAAATCTGGCCGGCGTGTATGTGCCGCTGCTGGCGGGAGCGACCTGCCATTTACTGCCGCAAGCGGCCGTGGGTCTTTCCGGCTCCAGCGGGTTTAACGTGAGTCTGATGCTTGCCACACTGATCGAACATCAGGCGAGCACCACGATTCTGACGCCGCAATTGCTGCATGCGATGGTCGCGGCAATCGAAGCGGGACACCCGGCGCCTGGTCGGCTGCGTTTTATTGCCATCGGCGGCGCCACAGTATCCGAGCGCCTGCTGCTGCGGGCGCAGGCGCTGCACCTCCCTGTCTTTGAAGGCTATGGCTTGTCCGAATGCGCATCGGTCGTGTCGCTCAACACCGAAGATGATCACTGCATGGGCAGTGTCGGAAAACCGTTGCCTCATACGAGGCTGAAATTTAGCGACGATGGCGAAATTCTGGTGTCCGGTGCAACCCTGCTGGGCTATACCGGCGGCGAACCGGTGCCTGAATTCTGGCCGACAGGCGACATCGGTCATCTGGACGAAAAAGGCTTTTTGCACCTGACGGGGCGCAAGAAAAATATTTTCATCACCTCGTTCGGCCGCAACGTATCCCCCGAATGGGTGGAACGCGAACTAACCCTGCATCCGGCCATCGGTCAGGCTGCCGTGTTCGGCGAGGCGCGCCCGTGGAATGTAGCCGTCATCGTGCCGCGAGCCCATGCAACAGAGGACGCGGTCAATCAGGCGATCGCGGAAGCTAACCATGTGCTGCCGGACTATGCTCAGGTAAAATGCTGGCTGGCCGCTAAAATGCCGTTTCTGCCGCAAAACGGCCAGCTCACCGCCAACGGGCGAATTAAACGCGAGGCGATCCTGGCTGAATATCAGACAGCCATCGAGCAACTTTACTGCTAACATCAGACAATCGATCATAAAGGGTGAACCCATGACCATTTATCAGCAACTGCTGGCCGCCACCTGCGCCGAACGAAATGAATTGCAGAGTCTGCCCATCATCTCTGCGGCGGCAAGGGGGGAGGTCAGCCTTGAAGCGTACACGGCCTTCCTGACCGAGGCCTACTATCACGTCAGGCACACCACGCCGCTGCTGATGTCATGCGGCGGGAGACTGCCTGCAAAATACGAGTGGTTAAGAACCGCTGTAGCCGAATACATCGAGGAAGAAGTAGGTCATCAGGAATGGATACTGGGCGACATCAAAGCCTGCGGAGGGGATGCAGAAGCGGTACGCACCGGCACGCCCCGCCCCGCCACCGAACTGATGGTAGCTTACGCTTATGACACCATCGCGCGCGTCAATCCTGTCGGCTTCTTCGGCATGGTACTGGTATTAGAAGGCACAAGCGTGGCGCTGGCCACCCACGCGGGTCGCGCGTTGCAGCAAAGTCTGGGACTGGGGAAAGACGCCTTTTCCTACCTGACTTCGCACGGCTCGCTGGACGTGGGGCATGTCGATTTCTATGAATCGCTGATCAATCAGGTGACCGACCCGGACGATCAGGCGTGCCTGATCCATTGCGCCCGCATGTTCTACAAATTATACGGCGACATCTTCCGCGATCTGGGCGCGCGATTTTTACCGGGAGCCACAACATGAATCTTGCCAAAAAACGCATCATACTGACAGGCGCGGCAGGTGGCATCGGTTACCGTCTGGCACTGTTGCTCGCAAAAAAGGGCGCGCATCTGGCGCTGGTGGAACGCAATGCTCAGCGCCTGAGTGAGATCTGCGCCGAGATCAATCAAAGCGGGGGGCAAACCTGCGCCATCGCGCTGGATCTGACCGCTGACGGCGCGGCAGGAGAAGTCATAGACACTGCCTTGCAAACGCTGGGCGGGATTGATATTATCATCAACAACGCCGGTATCATGGACTTCACGCTGTATGAGCGCCAGTCACCCGAACGCATCGATCAGGTCATCAACGTCAATGTGATTGCACCCATGCTGCTGGTGCGTGCCGCCCTGCCTCACCTGCTGGCGCAGAACAGCGGGCGTATCGTCAACATCGGCTCGGCATTCGGCTCCATCGGTTTTGCCCACTTCGCAACCTATTGCGCCAGCAAATTCGCCATGCGCGGATTTTCTGAAGCCCTGCGCCGTGAACTGGCCGACAGCCAGGTCGGCGTCTCCTACGTTTCACCGCGCGCGGCCAGGACGGCACTGAACGACGAGCTGACCACCCAGATGTTAATTGAAACCAAGACCAACATGGATGAACCTGACTATGTCGCGGCACAAATCGTACAGGCCATCGAACAGGAGGCCAAAGAATATTTCATCGGCCAGCCCGAATCCTTCTTTGCCAGATTAAACGGCATGTTCCCGCGCCTGGTCGATGGCGGCTTATTGAAAAACACGCGCATTGCCCGCAAATACGCATCCATGAAAAAGTAGTCTGAATCTAGCCATCACACGAGAAACTCAAATGAAAAAATACGCATACTTTTTAGCCTTAGCCTTCAGCATCAACACCGCCTTCGCTGCCACCCCGCTGGATAGCGCCATCACAAAATTGCAACACGAATGGGCGACGGCCAATTACCAGACAGCCGAAACAGATCGTGAAGCGGCGCTCAAAAAACTATCCGAAGAGGCGCATCAGGTAACGGCCAGCAACCCCGGGCGCGCCGAACCGCTGATCTGGGAGGGCATCATCACCAGCACGCTGGCCAAATATCAGTCTATGTTCTCGGCAGGCGGCACGGCAAAAAAGGCGCGCGACTTGCTGCTGGCGGCGGAAAAAATTGACGCGAATGCACTCGAAGGCTCCGCGCTGACGTCGCTTGGCAGCCTCTATTACAAGGTTCCGCGCTTCGGTTCTTTTGGTGATTTTGACAAGGCGCGCGACTATCTTGAACGCGCGCTCAAGGTCAATCCGAACGGCATAGACCAGAACTACTTTTATGCGGACTTCTTGCTCGAACGCGGCGAATATGCCAAATCGCTGGAATACTTCAAAAAGGCGCTGAATGCCCCTGCACGCCCAGGCCGCGAAGATGCGGATGCCGGTCGCCGTGCCGACATCAATGCCGGTATCAAGAAGGCAGAGAAAAAGCTCTAAAAGGCAGGATTCGGGATTCGGGATTCAGGATTCAGGATTCAGGATTCAGGATTCAGGACAGGATTCTGCCGATTCGCACCTTAACGCAACACCCCTGCCGGACTTGCGCACGACCCTTGGTTTTACATAAAATATGACCTACCAGACTGAACCCGCATACACCCACGGCACGCCGCAAAAGACCGGCATTCTGCTGGTCAATCTTGGCACGCCTGACGCGCCCACGGCAAACGCCGTGCGCCCGTACCTCAAACAGTTTCTGGGAGATCCGCGTGTCGTGGAGATCCCGAAACTGCTCTGGTGGCTGATACTCAACGGGATCATCCTCAACGTGCGCCCGAAGAAATCTGCCGCAAAATATGCCAGTGTCTGGCTGCCCGAGGGCTCTCCCCTGCGCGTCTATACCGAAAGACAGGCAAAACTGCTAAAGGAGGATCTGGCAGAGCGCACTCAGGCGCCCCTGGTAGTGGACTTCGCGATGAGCTACGGCAAACCCTCTATCCCCGACGCGTTGCGCCGTCTGAAAGAACAAAACTGCCAGCGCATCCTGATAGCCCCGATGTTCCCGCAATATGCGGCCAGCTCGACAGCCCCGGTGTTTGACCAAGTGTTCGATGCGATGAAACAAATGCGCAACGTGCCGGCTGTCCGTACCATCAAAAATTTTCATGACGACAAAGGTTACATCAAGGCACTGGCGGCCAGCATTAACGACTACTGGACAGTACATGGCCGCCCGGAAAAGCTGGTGATGAGTTTTCACGGCGTGCCACAGTACACACTGGACAAAGGCGACCCGTATCACTGCGAATGCCACAAGACCGGACGCTTACTGGCCGAGGCGCTGGGCTTGCAAAAAGAAGAATATGCCGTTAGTTTCCAGTCTCGCTTCGGCCGTGCCGAATGGATCAAGCCCTACACGACCGCGACGCTGGTCGAACTGGGGCGTCAGAAAACCCGCCGCGTGGATGTAGTCTGTCCGGGCTTTGTCGGTGACTGTCTGGAAACGCTGGAAGAAATCGCCATGGAAGGGCGCGAGGACTTTCATGCGGCAGGCGGCGGCGAATACCACTACATCCCCTGCCTCAACGACAGAGCAGACTGGATACACGCCCTGACGGATCTGGTGATGGACAACCTGCAAGGCTGGCTCGCGCTGCCCGATCCTGTCGAACTGGAACAGGGCCGACTGCGCGCACTGTCCATGGGCGCGAAATAACGGCGGGCTACGCCCGACCCGCTCGTGACTCGCTGATAGCCGCTGGAATGACAGTTGTCACGCGAAACGTCGCTAATTTCGAACCTGCGGGCCAGGTGCGAGGAGAAATAACGATCAAGACTACACTGCGCTTGCCTGCAAATTATCAGCAACCAAATAACTTGAGCAGCGCATCTATCGTCGGCTCTTTACTTCTACCGGCCAGCAAGCTGACTGAGCCGAAATGCAATGCATAGTTATCCCGTTGAGTCGGATCGTTGTTTACAAATGGGGCGAACTGTTTTTTCAGCACATGAGCGTCACCATTTGCTGACTTTCCGATCAACCGCAACATCATCGCCTCAAGGCAAGGCTCAGATTTGAGTACCTGTATTTTCTTGCTTTTCGCCAGTTTTTCAGTTTTGGCATTCCAGTCGGTGTCCGTATCGAGCAAGGCGGCAACTGCATCATAATCAGCGTTAGCAATTTGCCGGGCAGTCCAGTCAATGACATGTAATGCTCCCTTACCACGGGCATTCTTGATCGTCACCGAAAGCCCGCAGCCACGCGGCACATAAAGCTGTTTGAGATGATTCAGAAACGCCTCTTCGTGGCGTCCTTCGCCGACGATCAATAAAGTACGCTGTGCTTTCCAGATAGCCATGACGATCAGAATACAGGCACAGCGCCATAAGCACCGGCCATGTATTTGGCATAAAAATTATCATCATTGCGGATACCTTCCACCGCATCCATGCGACTGGCGGTACTTTCGCAGTCTTGGTTTTTTTGCACCAATATCACCTGCGACTTATGTACCAGATTCAACACCTCGATGGCGTGACAGGTAAACAAAAGCTGTGCGTTATGCGGGTTGGTTGAGGGATTTGCGAACAAGTCGAGGATAGGCTCCAGCATGTGCGGATGCAGATCGTTCTCGAATTCGTCGATGATCGCCAGGCCGCCAATCTCCAATGTTTGCAACAGCCGCGACAACAGTACGAATGCACCCTGCGTACCGCTTGATTCAAGCGCAAAAGGCAACTTAAATTCAGCGTTCCTGTTTTTGTGTCTGCCAAACGGCACCCATACTGTCTGGCTGGGTTCCTGTGGATTATTAACGACAAATTCCTGCAACTCGACGCCGGACAAGCCTAAATCCCATGCGGACAACAAATACTCCATCCGCTCACGTTGATCGGCATGAGCTGAAAAATGTTGCGCGGCCACCTGAACATCCTGACTGCCAATCGGCATGCGACCCAATACATTGACATTGGTATTCACTTGGGACGCTGTCATGCGCACAGCCAGCGGCACACCAAACTGCGCCGCCCAGGCAATCAGCGAAACATTTGGGCGCACCTTGCGCGCTTCCTGCGGAGCCAAACCAAAATCCTGCTGTTTGACCACATAGGTCTTGGTTTCTGCATCCCAATCCCGAACAAACACATAACCAAACCGTTCGCGTTTTTGGTAAAGCGCTTCATGCAGCACCCGTTCAGGCGTGCAGCGCAACACATAACGCCACAGCTTGCCGTCAATATCCAACGTGCACTCCAGCTCACTCGGTTCATTTGTGTGCGCTGCGTGCGGGGCAACAGGAATGCCCGCATCAGGCAGCGTCTGAAATGAACTGGTGATGAACCAACTGATAAATGCCATAGGCTTCAGCAGCGCGGTCTTGCCACTGCCATTCGGGCCAATCACCGCCATCAGTTTGGATACCCTCTCACCGGTCGGCACATCGCTCATCCACTCGGTCATGGCGACCTTGCGGCTGATAGTCAGATCGACTTCGATCCGCTCACGGAAGGACTGGAAGTTTGAGAATGCATAGCTATGCAGCACTATAATCACCTTTATTTTGCATTATCAACATAATTTTGTTGGTAATGCAAAATAACACGATTTAAATCGGTGAGCAAGATGGATTTACTGCCGCTGGCAAAACACCTGAGACAGCAACGCGTCGAAGGCGGATTGCAGTAATTGGATGGGTTCGAACAGCGCGACCTATTTCAAGGAGTCTGAACTTTATGCTGCCGTACGATTAGCCAACCTCAGCAGAAAAAAGTTGGCACGTCAAAACCAAACCCGCGATTCTGATTGAAATGAATTTGTAATGGTTGTTTGAGTCGATTTGTGTGGCATGCACACAATTACCGGACGCAATGATTTAGTGAGAATGAGCCTTGAGGTACTGATCGCAACGATCAGCGGCAACAAACTGCAAAATTGCCTTCACATCGTCAGAGCAGGACTTGAATACCAGACGTCCCAAAACATCGGGGCCATGCTGAAGAACCAGCACCCCGACGAGACCGTCGATGAATGATTGAGTGGCTTCAATACCGGAGAAATCGAGAACAACCTCTTCGCCTTGAGCCAAGGAGATTTCAATTTTTTCCCTGATGGGAGTTGCACTTAACCGAGGGCCGACAAGACGACCGTGAGCGTATGCTTGGAGTAATACAGATGTACGCATGATGCTGCAAGAATAACCTAATTGGCAGCGAGTCCACAAGCTGTTTATTCAAAACGAAGGTTAACCGGCGGTATATTGTCCAATGACGGCAGAAGCTCCCGCACGCGTACATCCGCCAGCTTAGTGCGGCTGACTTCCATTGCAATACCAACTCCCTGCCAGTAAGCATCTGCTTTTTCTCCGCTGTAACCGGTTGTACTGTGCATCGCATTACCACTTGCCAATATCATCCGACCACCAGCATGTTCAGCAATTCTGCAAGAGGTAGTCAATCCAACACCCTGATTAACGGAATCAGTAAACAAACCCAAATCGCGATTACAGCTAATGCGCGGGCGTAACGCCAGAAGAATGGCCTGAAGATGCCGCTTTTGCAGCAGCTCTGAATGCGACTGCAACGATTCCAAGAACCCGCATCCGTTATCAACTACGCCTAAACGAATAAGATCTTTTTTAGGGTAATACTGGCTTGCAACCCAGACGCACGCATATTTATTGCCACGCCTTGCATGGGTTAGCGCATTTTCCAACAGCTCATTGAGGGCGTACTGCAACGGTTCGACCAATCGTTCGTATGGTGTATATCCTGACATTTCGTCAGGTTTTTCATTCGTATCTTCACGGCCAATCATGGCTTTTGCAAGACGATATGCTGCATCACCCACATCCGCCTGATTGGCTATTTGCGTTAATTCCACCAACTCGCCACTGCGATCACGCCGCGCTCCAGTGTTATGCGCACAATCAACCAACTCCACACCATGAAATACATCCATGCGTTGCAAATAGCCACTTAAATTTGCTGAAAGCTGACGAACGACAATAGCGCAACCTTTGTTTCTGACTGAATTAAAACATGCTCCCAACATCGCCATACCAAAAGGATCGACATAACGCAATTGCCCGGCATTAATTTCAACGACACCTTCCGAATCCAGAATTTCCTGGCAGACCGATACCGTTATCAGCGCTGAAGGGGCAGACAGGTAGGCAGGGAAAATGTTCATGCGGCAAACGCCTGAGACAGCAACGCGTCGAAGGTGGCTTGAGCCGTTGCGGTAGCGGCGGCTTGTTGGGACTGGATAGATTCGATCAACGCTACCTTTTCGTTGAAGGCAATTTGAATGTGAAGTGGCGGCAAAGGAATTCGAAAGTCTTTCAAACGTTCTGTGTCCAACTTTTTTGTGCCATGAGCTGCTGTGGAAACCAAGCCCAGCAATTGTTGTTGAGAGACCTTCATAAGCCATAACAAGTAGCCGACTGTGATCTCTGAAACCGGAAACAGTGCCTTCATATCTTGGTTGATAGTGTGCTCAACCAATGACTGGGCAACAGGCACAGTATGTACAAGAATCATTCCTCTGACCACAATGAGAAGTGAACCAATTGGCACCAGCTTTATGTTTGTTTCAGCAAGGACTTTGCGGCTGACATGATCAATGGCATTGACAATGTACACCTGCTTCATATCCTTTGGGCTTACCCATGGCAGGTCGCCCTGCCAGAAATCTTCCCTTGATTTCGATGGAGTTCCTCCACTCATGAAGGACACGAGGTCTTGCAGCAGACGAACCGGCCATCCCTTCGGATTCGTCGCCGGATCACCGAACATATCGAGAAACAGTGCAGGAATGAGCTCGGCAGCTTTTTTCTCGGCCTCGCGCCGCAATTTTACGATGCCATCGGCGCGGGACAGAATATCCACGATGCGGCGTTGCTCTACGAGTGAAGGCAGTGGAACATCAAGGTCTTTTAGTATTCTTTGATTGATATTTGGTTGAGCCACTCCACGAGCCAGACGATTTAACTCACCATGCTGAGAATCCAAAAAATATTTCAGATACTGCGAATCGAGTTGAGCATTGTCCTTCGGAACAACCCCTGCTATTGCCTGATTAGTTGCAGCTTCAATTCCAAGAACGGCAGTACGCCCGATGGTGGCAAAAATTGAAATTAACACTGTACCCAATGGCATCAGTTTGGCGCTACTGTTTTTAATACCGGCCTCTGTAAGGGATTCATCTGTTAAAAGCACTGTTCCTTGAAGCATGTCAGTGATTTTCACCCATGAAATTCCGCCACCGAAGTATTCCAACTTTGTTCGTGATGGTGTTCCACCGGTAAGAATTTGGCAGACCTCGCCTAACTTACGGCCAAGATTCGTCATGCAGATAGCTCCGCCAATACAGCCCTCAAAGCTTCCACTTCCGCTGCAATTTCCACTTCAATGGCTGCCAGCTCATCCAGTAACTCGCGCGGATCGCGATGTATTGCTGCCGTCTGACTCATCGGGCGGTAACGTCCGGCAGAAAGATTGAAGTCGTTGCTGCGAATTTCAGCTGCGGTGGCAAACCACCATTTGTGCGGCCATTCACCACCCCCACCCCGTCCCTCCCCCGTCGAGGGGGAGGGGGTATCGGCGTCTTCCCCCGCCTGCCTGTCGGCAGACATGGCGAGTGTGGAAGGGGTAGACCACTCTGCCCATTTCTCTTTACGATGCAGGTAGGTATCCGCCAGCATCGGCAAGTCGTCCGCCGCAATGGGCGTGTCGTGATTGGCATCCATTTTATAGCCATCATTATCGGCATGCAGGAACAGAACCTTGTCGGTCGTGCCGCCCTTGCGGAAGAACAGCACGGAAGTCTTTACGCCGGAATACGGCTGGAACACGCCGCCCGGCAGTGACAATACGGCCTCGACCGTGTTGTTCTCAATCAGTTGGCGACGCAATTCCTTGTGTGCGCCGGTCGAGCCGAACAACACGCCTTCGGGAATGATGACACCGCATCTGCCACCACCCCCACCCTTGCCCTCCCCCGTCAAGGGGGAGGGAATCAATGATTTGCCCTCACCCGTCGAGAGGGAGGGAGTTTTCGCTCCTTCCCCACTTTGCGCAGGGGGAGAGCGTAGCGAGGGGGATCTGGGATGAGGGGCTCTGAGACAATCCATCATGTATTTCAGGAACAGGATTTCGGTAGAGGTGCTGGTGCCGACCTTCACTTCATCCACGATGCGGTCTTTGTCCACGCGACCGGAGAAAGGCGGATTAGCCAGCACGACGTGATAGCCTTCCAGCGGCAAACCCAACTCGGCTTTGCGTTCATTGTCCTGTGTAGTGGTCAAGCCGTTACGCAGCTGGATACGCACATTGGGCAGGCCGCGCAGCGTCAGGTTCATCGTGGCTAAGCGCACCATCTTGGGATCAACGTCGTTGCCGTAGAAAGTGCTGTTTTGCAGCACGGAGACTTGTGCCGACGAGAGTTTGTCACCGATACCACGCTTTTGCAGTTTGCCATCTGATTCCGCGTCGCTGATCCCACTGGGCGATGAGTTGGCAAGACGAATGTGGTTGTAGGCTGCTGCCAGAAAGCCTGCCGTACCCGCTGCCGGATCGTAAATGGTTTCGCCGATTTTGGGGTCGAGCATATCCACGATGGCGCGAATCACATGGCGCGGCGTGCGAAACTGACCGAGTTCACCCGCCTGTTTAATCTGACGCAGCACATGTTCGAACAAGTCACCCTTGGTGTCGGCATCAGCTTGATCCAGACGCAGGCCATCCACCAGATTGACCACCTGAGTCAGTACCGTAGGTTCGTCGATAGTGAGACGCGCACCATTCATGAAGTTGAAGGCGGAACGCTCGGCCACTTCGGCAAAGAACGGGAATACCTCGTCGCGCACGAAGCGCACCAGTGATTCGCCGCTCAAGCCTTTCGCCCATACCGACCACTTGAAGCGGGATTTAGCGATGGTTTTGATGCCGGTTTCCGGGGCATTGAGCGGATTACGCAACGTCCATTCACCCGCGAACAGCGACTCATATGGCGACTTCATCACCTTGGCCTTCATGGTGTTTTCAGCGTCGATACCTTCGATGAGATAGAAGAAGAACAGGAAAGACAGTTGCTCGGCATTGCTCATCGGATCCGGATAGCCGCCACCGTAAAGGTAGTTGCGTATCTGGTCGATGGACTGGCGCATTTCTGGGGTTAATGACATGTCGTTCCTGTTTATTGTTTTAATGGGGATTTTTACCACACCCACCCTAACCTTCCCCCGTCAAGGGGGAGGGAATATTGTAGTTTGCCTCCCCCGTCAAGCGGGAGGGGATTATCGTTTTTCCTCCCACGTCAAGGGAAGGGAATATTGTAGTTTGCCCCCCGTCGAAGGGGAATATCGTAGTTTGCCTCCCCCTTCGAAGGGGGAATATTGTAGTTTGCCTCCCCCGTCGAAGGGAGAATATTGCAGTTTGCCTCCCCCGTCGAAGTGGGATGGAGTCCTTAACCTTGAATCACTCCACTCCTTCCCCCTTGACGGGGGAAGGTAGGGATGGGGGTGCGGATGTCAACGCTCGCAAAATATCCGCCAGCACCTCATCCACTTCATTCAGTACCTGGTTATTCCAGTAACGCAGCACGCGAAAATTTTGTGCTGTCAGCCAGGCATCGCGCTTTACATCACCATATTCTTCGTCCGCATGTTGCCCGCCATCCACTTCGACAATCAGACGCGCCTCCAGACAAACAAAATCCACGATGTAACACCCCAGCGGAAATTGGCGACGAAATTTGTGTCCATTCATCTGTCGCAGCCGTAAACCACGCCAGAGCTTGCGTTCCGCATCCGTCATGGATTTGCGCAGTTCCCGCGCAGCGCTCATTGCCGCAGTCCGATTCCTTTCGACACAGAAGAAATCCCGTCTTCATCTTCATGAAATACATGTGCGTTGAGGCTTTCCATTACTTCATCCAGTTGCGCCTTGCCGCCGAAGACGCGTAACGCATTCTGGTATCCGCCTTGTGAACTGAAAATCGGCAGCGCAAAATGGTCGCTGGTGAATTCATCCCATGTTTCGGCGTTGGCACGTATCTGGCTGCCGACCACACGCAACAGGTTTTCTTGTGCCGGATTGATGTCCCTTCGACCTTGCTCAGGACAGGCTTGCCGCGACAGCAACCAAGCCTCGAAGCGCGCGCCTAATTCGCAGGCTTTCAGCTCGGAGGCTTCCGGGAATACCATGTTGCCGTCCTCATCTACCGTGACCCATTCGCGGGTGGCTGGGTCGATTTGATCGTCAACGTCAAGCGACAGCAGGCGGCGAGGTTCATAAGGTTTTTTGGGCGGCTGTTTGGCCACCATGATTCCGCCTTGCGCGTAAACATCGTCGTCGCCGTGGTAGTCAGCAACGCCGACAAAGTCGAACATGGTAAACACCGGCTTATTCTGCGCCTTGCGTGTGCCGCGTCCGCGCATCTGTTGATACAGCGTGACGGACTTGGTGAAACGAGCAAACACCAGATTGGTGACTTCCGGGCAATCAAAGCCGGTATCCAGCATGTTTACCGACACCAGTATTTGCGGGAACGGCTCTTTCTTGAATCGTTTGATCCTGCTCATCGCATCCACGGTGTCGTCCTGCCCCATGCCTGACACCACATAATCAGCATAGCGCACATTCGGCGACGACTTCTTGTCGGCAAAGGCCTCGTCAAACATCTGGGCCAGCGTTTCGGCATGGCGTTTAGTAACGGCAAATACGATGGTTTTTCCCAGCAGTGGTTTGCGCTGAATGCCCTTGTGGTCGATGTAGCCGTTATCCATCACCTGCCTGAACTCACGCACCAATGCGCGGTTGCGTTCCGGGATGGTGAAGCGCCGCTCCAGCGCATTCGGGTCGATCATCACCGAATCGGATTCCTTGAACAGCACCTCAAATTCCTGCCGAGTTTTGGTATCCATTGCCGACCAGTCGAGTTCAGTGCGTTTGACCTCGAAGCCACCTTCAGCAGCGGTTTTTACGGTCTTGGCCTTGTAAATCTGGTACGGCACGAGATAACCCTCTTTGATCGCATCTTTCATCTTGTAGCTGAAAGTGGGTTTGTCTACCTCAAAGAAACGCATCGTGTCGCGCACGAATAGCTTGTCATCCTCATTCCCGGTTGTCGCATCATCACCACTGACGCAAGGCGTGGCAGTGAGGCCGAACTGTATGCCGTCAAAATGTTTGAGTACGCCGCTCCACTTGCCGTAGATGCTGCGGTGGCATTCGTCCGAGATAATCAGATCGAAATATCCGGCAGAGTATTCGCCGTAAATATTGACCATGCTTTGCAGCGTGGTGATGGTGATGCGTTTTTCATCCTGAAAACGACGACCAGCACGCAGTACATAAGACGGGTAATCCGGCAGATTTTCGGCGAAAGCATCTTCGGTCTGTATGGCCAGCGGGATGCGATCCACCAGAAACAGCACGCGGGTAATAGCATTGGCCTCGAACAATCGCTTAATGAGCGCTGCGGCAGTGCGCGTTTTTCCAGTACCGGTTGCCATTTCTACCAGCAACTTGCGACGCCCTTGCTCAATCTCCTGGCACAAGGTCTGGATGCAACCTTGCTGGTAATCACGACCGGCAATCTTTACATCAATGGGAACGGACAGCGGCTTGCGTGCAACTTGCAGCGTGGCAAATCGACGCTCAAGATCATCCTGCTTGAAGAAGGTTTTGACGGGACGCGGATAGGCTTCACGCTGCCATTCCCAGAACTGAATCTCATTACCGTTAGCGAGAAAAATGTAAGGAACTTTGAGTTGCCTGGCGTAATTCTTCGCTTGCTCGGTAGCATCACCGGGACTGAATGAAAAGCGCTTGGCTTCAATCACGGCAATCGAGCGACCATGACGATCACACAGCACATAGTCGGCGCGCGTGCCGTCCGGCATGAGGACTTCAAAACGGACATTAAAACCATCGGCAAGACTCCAGCCCTGCGCAGCAAGCTGGCTGTCGATGATGACGCGTGAGAAGGCTTCGTTGGTGGATTTCATGGGTTGAGAGGTTAGCACAATCCGACTGTTTTAAGCTTCATAGGCGTCAATTCTTTACCACCTCATTGATGTGCTAATTTCAACCTTATTGCTTCAGGCAATTGAAGGAGATTTTCAACTATTGTCGTGCTAAACGGCTACTTAATTTCTTAGTCTTTCAACAGGCAATGACGACAAAGCGATGAGAACGGTCAACCGTAGATATGGTAGCGCGACCTGCCGTTGTTTTTGGCAATGTACATCGCCTCGTCTGTCGGCTTTAATGTCAAATGTAAGGCTGCGTGCGCACCTTAGAAGTATTCAGCCCGCTGTTTTTATTGATATTCTTGTTTGACCGAGTGCCACGAGAGTCTGATCCTAATTTTTCACCCCGGCTATCAACAGTACACCGCCAACGACCAGCGGAAGATTTTGCAAAATAACACCTAAATCCACGCTAAATTCACCCATTCAATAAGCCCGTTGACGACACCCGTTAAACTGCCATGCGCGATACTAACAAAATCAGTGTGGAATTGTCGGAAGTTATTTGCGGGGTGCCGGAATTGGCATGTTGAGTGTTTGAATTGGCAGGATATTGTGCCCCCACGGTCAAGAATGTATCGAATTCAAGAGGGGGCGCATTTTTCATGCCGCCAGACGGCGCTGCGCATAGCGCCGGGCGAATTCCGCCCAAACAACTGCAAACGGGAGCTGCTGTCCTCTGCATATGGGAATATCAGCGCTGCCACAAGCTGAATGGCTCGCGGCGCGGGTGCGCACTGTCCCGTCTGCACGATATACTTCACGGAGCGCTTACTGAAAGATGGCGAAAGTCTTTCACAATACCGCGTGAGTGCCTGAAAAAATCGCACAAGCAATTCAAAATTCGGCATGAGTGCCTGAGAAATCCCACCAGTAATTCAGGATGCGACGCAAAGGCCTGAGAAATCTCACCAGCGGTTCAGGATGCGGCATGAGAGCCTGAAGAATTTCTCACCAGCTGTTAAAAATACGGCATAAAGCCCTGAGAAACCTCACCCGCAATTCAGGATGCGACGCAAAGGCCTGAAAAATCTCACCAGCGGTTCAAGATGCGGCATGAGAGCCTGAAAATTTCTCATCAGCTGTTCAAAATACGGCATAAAGCCCTGAGAAACCTCACCCGCAATTCAGGATGCGACGCAAAGTCCTGAGAAACCTCACCAGCTGTTCAGGATGCGGCATGAGAGCCTGAGAATTTCTCACCAACTGTTCAAAATACGGCATAAAGCCTTGGGAAATCTCACCAGCGATTCAGGATGCGGCATGAGAGCCTGAGAATTTCTCACCCGCAATTCAGGACGCGACGTAAAGGACTGAGAAACTCTCATCAGAAATTCAAAATGCAGCATAAAGGCCTGATGCGGATGCCATTCGGGACAGACTCGATTTAATCAGTCAGCCTTTCAACAGGCAATGACGACAGCGCGATGAGAACGGTCAACCGTAGATATGGTAGCGCGAGCGTCCGTTGTCTTTGGCAAGATACATCGCCTCGTCTGCCTGTTTTAACAACTGTTCAGGCGTGCTCTGATCCTGAAGGTAAAAGGCCACGCCGATACTGGCCGTCACCTCGACCGTTGCCTCACCAAGATGGATCGGCTGAGCGATGTCCTGCAACAGCCTGTTTAACAACAGACCGGCGTCCTCTTTATAATCGAGATCTCCCAACAAAAGGACAAATTCATCGCCGCCCAGACGGGCAACCGTATCCTCGGCGCGCAGCACGTGGCCCAGACGGCCTGAAATGACGCGCAGCACCTCGTCCCCGGCATCGTGTCCGAAAGTATCATTGATGTATTTGAAACCGTCCAGATCCAGATAGCACAAGGCCAGCCACAAACCGCTGCGATTGCTTCGCACGATGGCATGCCGGATCCTGTCTTGCAGCAGGCGGCGATTCGGCAGTCCTGTCAAAGCGTCATGAAAAGCCGCCTCTTCGAGCCCGCGCTGACGTTGCACCAGCTGGGATACGGACGACAAAATACCGACATAATTGGTAATTTCGCCTGTTTTATTCCTGATGGCGGACAGAGCAAGCCAGGCTATTTCAATATTGCCATCTGCATCATGCCCCTGTGTCTCGCCCGCCCAGTGACCACACTCTTTGGTAATCGCCCAGATTTCCTCCATTTCCTCCCGGCTGAACAAGCCAGGCTTGACCTGCCGGATATTCATGCCGAGAATCTGTTCATGCGAGCGCTGGACATCCAGACAGAAAGAGGGATTGGTGTCGATAATGCAGCCTGCCTCATCGGTAATAAAGATCGCTTCCAGGGTGCTGTCAATCACGCTTCTGGACAGGGACAGCCTGTCCTCGGATCGCTGACGTTCAGCCATCTCACGCATCAGCTGCAAGGTACGCGAAGACAAACTGTCATACATGGCCAGCACAGTCTCGATCAGTACATGCACCGCACCACTCATCTCCATGCGGGCTTTTTCCTTCGCAACTGACAAGTCCACCCCCATTTGCAGGGACGACACAATCTTTGCCATATGCTTGTCGGATTCGAGAATATGAAAAGCCAGCCAGTGTGTCAGAAAAGACACAATCTCCTCTACCGTCTTATCGCCTGGCAGGTCAGTTTGTTCGCCCTTGAACCTGAGCACTTCGTTCACAAAGTCCTGATGCGTCTTTTCATGCGAGGCTAACATCTCATCGGCTGCCAGATATTGACACCAGAGCGCCTCCTCTGTCTTGAAGTGATACCGAGTGTAATCGATCAGGTCGTCAAAGACCCGATTCAAACCCTGCATGTCAGCCCCATAGGCAAAATGTGCTGCCAGCTGATTCAAAAGTTCGACCAGAGTCTGATGCTGCGCGTCGATCACGGCGATCCCGGTCTCGAAATTCTGATTCCAGGGAAATATAACGGTGTCAGTTCTCATAGACGCTCACCAGGTTTTCCATACGAATACCGCCTGCCCGCTATTATTCGCTGCGCACCAGCAGCACGGGGACGGAGGCTCCGCGAACCACGCCTTCGGCTACGCTGCCAAACAAAAGATGACTAAAACCGGAACGGCCATGCGTACCTATCACAATCAAATCCGCCGACCATCTGGCAGCTGCGGCGTCGATGACCTGAGCGATGCGCTCACCGTTGGCGTCCAGCAGAGTAGTTTCCACCGTAATATCAGCCTGGCGGACGATTTCTTCGGCGCGACTGAGCGCACGTTCGCCAATTTTCCGGGTCAGCTCGCGCAATTCCGCATAATCGACATAGCCTTCCGCATCGAGAAATTGCAAATCTTCCACCACATGCACCAGTTGTATCTGGGCAGGCTGCGCATCGATCAATTTGATCGCTTCATACAATGCTCTGTCTGAAGTACTGCTGCCATCAATCGGAACCAGAATGCGTTTGTACATGGCTATCTCCTCATTAGTCTCTATCAGGCTGCGAATACGGTTACATCATTATCCATCGGGGGTGGGCTTCGCAAGCCTATGATAAATCTGGCCTGCCGGTCGAAGTATAGCCCGGCTGTTCATCCTCATATAGCTTGAAATTATTCCGGCCGCTTTCCTTGGCCTTATACATCGCGTTATCTGCACACTGCGTCAGGCCTTCATCATCCGCCGCATCGTCAGGATAGATGGCGGCACCGATACTGAAACTGACAACTCTCTTCTCCACGCCCAACTGATGAGGCTCGCACATCACAGCCATGATCTTCTTCGCAACCAGTTCAACATCAGCAGCCGAACCGATCTCTTCGAGCAAAATCATGAATTCGTCCCCCCCTTGCCGACAAATCATGTCCGAGTCGCGCACACAGGATTTCAGACGCCCCGCCACCGATTGCAGCAGCTGATCGCCGGCCAGGTGCCCCAGGGTATCGTTGATGGATTTGAATTTATCCAGATCAAGAAACATCAGGCCGACTTTGCTGCCGCTGCGATGAGCGACCAGCAGGGCGTGTTTCAGACGGTCAGCGAACAGGGCCCGGTTGGGAAGTTTGGTCAGCAAATCGTAGTGAGCCAGAAATTCGATGCGGCGTTCGGCCTCCTTGCGCTTGGTAATATCGAGGAATAAGGCGATATAATTGATCACCTTGCCCCGGGCGTTCCTGACAGAACCGATGGACAACCACTCGGGATAAACCTCACCGCTCTTGCGCCGGTTCCAGATCTCCCCGTACCACTGCCCGGTCGACTCGATGGATTCCCACATCTGTTTGTAGAACTCGGCTGACTGTCGGCCGGAGCTCAAAATACTCGGATTCTGGCCGACCACCTCGGCCAGACTGTACTGGGTGATCCTTTCGAAAGAAGGATTAGCCGTGATGATTCGTCCGTTCACATCGGCAATCATAATCGCCTCGCCGCTGTTCTCGAACATTTTGGCATACAACTGCAAACGCTCATTGGCGTTTTCAAGGCTGGCTAACAAGGCGTTAAAGGTACGCGCCATTTCGCCTATATCAGGATTCTGTTCATCCACATCCGCACGCATGGATAAATCGTTATTGCGCTCGATCTCGGACATCGCCCGCTGCAAACTTTTAACCGGCCGGGAAATATTTTTGGTAATCAGTCGGCGTACCAGCCAATAGATGAACAAAGACAACAAGATCTGCACCAGAATCAGGCCTGCCCACAAACCCCTTTGAATCTCGGCCAGATTTTCCAGATCCTGGCTCAGGTCGATGTTCACGCTGGCCACACCGTTGACAGAACCTTCTTCGGCCACATGACATGACAAACAGTTCGTGCCCCGAAAATTTTTCAAGGCGATGAAGGGCACGACGACACGCAGCACCGGCAGTTTTCCCGGCGCGTCTACCCGTTTGAAGGCCGTCTTGCCTGTGCGCAACGCCGTGCGATCCATCTCGTCCTGCGCCTGTTCTTCTGGCAGACCCGGGCCAAACTGCGCCGCCACCGACAAGCCGCGCACGATGCGCAACTCCCGCACCCCTTTGGACTGACGCATTTTTTCCAGCAACAAGGTGCGATTCTCAGGCACAGAAATCCCACCCGTCAACATCAGCATATTCATACCATTGATCAATCCGTCTGCGGTTTCTTCCGCACGCTGTTCGGCATGATCGATGATTTGCTGCTCAAAACGCCCTGAGATCCAGTTCATGGAAACGGCGAACAGGATGATCAGTGTACTTTGCATCAAAATGTGCAATTTTTTCTGCACACCGAATTCGCGCCAGTTCAGAAAATGCTTCATTCGACAGGTTCCGGGTTAGGTCTCGGCACGACTAACAGGCTGTTGCAAAACTATTACGCTCGCCGACACTGCATCAAAAAGTGACTCAAAATGCTCATTTACCACATGTAAACTCCGCTTTTTCGTCGATTTTTTCCTTGCCTGCGCATCGCCCATAACGTTTTTCAGCAACCTGCTAAAGCTTGATGAAATGCTCTCGATAATGCTTCATCTCGGCGATGGACTCGTAAATATCGGCCAGCGCCTCATGTTTGCCGTGTTTCTTCATGCCTTTGGCCACCTCGGGCTTCCAGCGTTTGACCAATTCCTTCAGCGTGCTGACATCCAGGTTTCGATAATGGAAGTAATCCTCGAATGCAGGCATCCAGCGCGCCATGAAGCGCCTGTCCTGGCAGATCGAATTGCCGCACATGGGGGACGTTCTGGCCGGCACATATTCCTTGAGAAAGGCGACCATCTGCGCCTCGACTGCGGCCTCATCCAGCACTGACGCCTTAACCTTTTCGATCAGGCCGGACTTGCCGTGAGTCGATTTGTTCCAGTTATCCATACCGTCCATGATACTGTCAGGCTGATGCACAACCAATACAGGCGCCTCGGCGATAGTTTCCAGATTATTGTCGGTCACGACAATCGCAACTTCGATGATGCGGTCAGTATCCGGATTCAGCCCGGTCATTTCCATGTCTATCCAGACGAGGTAATTTTGATTTTGTGCCATAATTCGCGCGATTCAATTGAACGGTAAGAACCGTATTGTGTCACAACCGCACTTCCTGCTACCACAGAAAAACATACAACCTTATGACAGCCGCGCAATTCACCTTCATTTTCATCGCTACACTCGCCTTCACAACCCTGGCAAAACTATGGCTGGCGCGCCGTCATCTGGCACACATCAAGGCGAACAGGGATCGCGTCCCTGACGCCTTTTGCGAACAGATTCAGTTGACTGACCACCAGAAGGCCGCAGATTACACCTCGGCCAAGACGCGTTTTTCCATGCTGGGCATACAGTTCGATGCCGCCTTGCTGCTGGTGTTTACCGCTGGTGGCGGAATTGAGCTGGTCAGCCAGTTCTGCCGCAACCAGTTCAGCTCGCAACTATTGCAAGGGATGGCGACGATGGTTGCCGTGCTTTTGATCTCGTCATTGCTGGAGGCTCCGTTCAATCTTTATCGCACCTTTGTCATTGAAGCCCGTTTCGGCTTCAACAACATGACATGGAAGCTGTACCTGACGGACACACTCAAAGGCCTGCTGATCGGCGCCATCCTGGGGCTGCCGCTATTGTTCGGCGTGTTGTGGCTGATGGGTCGTATGGGCGAATACTGGTGGCTGTATGTCTGGGGGGTATGGGTTATTTTCAACCTGTTGATCCTGTTTATCTATCCTTCCTTCATCGCGCCGTTATTCAACAAATTCAGCCCGCTGCAGGACGAGGCGACCCGGGCTCGCATCGAGGCCTTGCTGAGCCGGTGCGGATTCACCGCCAGCGGCCTGTTCGTGATGGACGGCAGCCGTCGCAGCGCGCATGGCAACGCCTATTTCACAGGCTTCGGCAAGACTAAACGCATCGTATTTTTCGACACACTGCTCACCCGCCTGAGCATCGATGAAGTCGAGGCTGTCCTGGCGCATGAACTGGGACACTTCAGCCATCGTCACGTAATGAAACGCATCGTGCTGACCTTTTTGATGAGTTTGGGCTTCCTGTGGGTGCTCGGGATGCTGATGCAGACTAGCTGGTTTTATCAGGGGCTGGGCGTCAACCCTGCCGCCTTCGAATCCGGCGGCTCAGGACAGGCGGCCATCGCACTGCTGCTGTTTTTTATGGTGATGCCGGTATTCAGTTTCCTGCTAAGCCCACTCATGTCAGCCTATTCAAGACGACATGAGTTCGAGGCGGACGCCTATGCCGCGAAAAAGACGAATGCCGCCGACCTTGTCAATGCGCTGGTCAAACTGTATCAGGACAATGCCGCAACGCTGACGCCAGACCCGCTGTATTCCAGGTTCTACGACTCCCACCCCCCGGCGGCGGTGCGCATCGCCAATTTACAATCCCTCTGACAGATAAACGGGAACATTATGAAATTACTCACGACCCTCCTTTTGCTGTGCGCAGCAAACGCCGCACAGGCCAACCCGTTCCCGACAGGCAACGCGCAAACAGGGAAAGCCCTGTTCGATAAATACAACTGCAACAGTTGTCATGCAGCGATGCTGGGCAGCGATGGCAACAGTATGTTTACCCGTGAAAATCGCAAGGTGAACAGCCCCGACAAACTGATCGAACAGATCAAACAGTGCAGCGGCAATGTCGGCGCAAACCTGACAAAACAGGATGAACAGCATCTGGGCGCCTACCTCAACCAATATTACAAGCTAAAATAGGAGCCATCATGGAACAGGCCTGTCATCCCGCCAGCGAACAACCCGGCAAGGGCGAAAGCCTGTCCCGGGCTAAAATCGACAAACTGATGGAAAATCTGCAAGGCTGGCAACACCAGGACACGCTCATCAGCAAGACATACCCGTTCAAGAACTATTACCAGACCATCGCCTTCGTCAATGCCGTGGCATGGATGACACACAAAGAAGACCATCATCCCGATCTTACAGTCAGCTATAACAGTTGCCGCGTGGAATACAGCACTCATGCCATCGGCGGCCTGTCGATCAACGATTTTATCTGCGCCGCGAAAGTTGACGCGCTGTTCACGCTTTGAGCGAGCATCTTAAAGGCCGCATCGTCGCGGCATTCGGTCGCCAGTATCTGGTACGCCTTCCCGATAACAGCCTCCTGCCTTGCCTGACGCGCGGCAAAAAAAGCAACGTGGTGTGCGGCGACCGGGTCGAAGTGCAACGCAGCGGCGGCAATCAGGGGGTGATCGAACGCACAGAGCCGCGCAGCTCGTTGCTGCACCGCTCGGACGCTTACCGGGAAAAGCTCATCGCGGCCAATGTCAGCCAGATCATCATCGTCGTCGCAGCCGAACCCTCCTTCAGCGATGAGGTGGTGACGCGCTGCCTGATTGCCGCCTACGACCAGAAACTGTCGGTACTGATCGTACTGAACAAATGCGATTTGCCTGAAGCGGCCAATGCAGCAAGAGTGCAGCTCGCCCCCTATCGCGCCATCGGCTACAACGTTTTAGAGCTGTCCGCAGTAGAGGATGTGTCGGCGCTCCGCCCCTACCTTCTGGGTCACACCAGCGTGCTCGTCGGCCAGTCCGGCATGGGCAAATCCACCCTGATCAACGCGCTGCTGCCCGATGCGCTGGCGGCCACGCGTGAAATATCCACCGTGCTGGATTCGGGAAAACACACCACCACGCATGCCAAACTGTATAAGCTGGACGAGGACAGCAGCCTGATCGACTGCCCTGGCGTACAGGCGTTCGGCCTGCACCATCTGTCTCTTGGCGAAATAGAACAGGGCTTCATCGAATTCGCAGCCTATCTGGGGCAATGCCGCTTCCGCGACTGCCATCACCTGCATGAGCCTGGCTGCGCGCTGCTGGACGCGGTCACGAAAGGCCGCATCAACGCGCGCAGGATGGCGCTGTTCCAGCAGATCGCGGCAAACAAGGCATAACCCAGAAAAAGAGTTACCCGCCGAAAAGTTAAATCGCACGAGTCTGTTCGACACAATGATATAAACTTGGCGATATCGCTCGGGCTAAAACGATATCAACCCCGCTGACGAAGGAGAGAACATGACAACACAAAGAATCCAGGGGCATCCCGTCCTGATTATCGGTGCCGGGCGCGGTGGTCATGCGTTGCTTGAAATGTTTCTGGAGGATAACCTGGTTCAGGTCATCGCCATTGCGGACACCAACCCCGACGCTCAGGGAATACAGCTTGCCAAAAAGAACGGGATTCCCGCCTTTGATCATGCGGCAGATGCGCTCCTGGCCTGCCGACATCATCCGGACTGCATCGTCTACAACCTGTCACACAATGATGCCATCGCCGATGAAGTCGACAAGATTTTCCCCGGGAAAAGGGTGGCGAGCGGTCCCGAGGTCAAGCTGTTCTGGCAGATGATCATGAACCTGAAGCAGACCAAGGGAGAGCTCGAAAAAAGCCAGAGCCAGCTGCAAGCCATTATTCATAACGTGATGGACGGCATCATTACCATCAACGAGGCCGGAGAAATTCAGGGGTTTAATCCGGCAGCCGAACAAATATTCGGTTATTTGCAGCAGGAAGTATCCGGGGAAAATGTAAAAATCCTGATGCCGGAGCCCGCCAAAAGCGAGCATGACGACCATATCAACCGGTATCTGTGTACGGGGCTGTCCGGTCTGCTGGGAGTGCGCGGGCGTGAAGTGACCGCCGTCAGAAAAAACGGCGAGCAATTCCCCATGGAATTGTCGGTATCAAAAATGGTGCTGGGCGCACAAAATTACTTTGTAGGAATCGTGCGCGACATTACAGAACGCAAGCTGGCCGAGCATAAAATAGCGCATCTGGCGCATTATGACTATCTGACTGATCTGCCAAACCGCGCATTATTCCTCGACAAGCTCGCGCATTCCCTGGCTTTGGCTCGCCGCAACAGATACAAGGTCGCCGTTTTATTTCTCGACCTGGATGGATTCAAGAAAATCAACGACACGCTGGGACACGACGCGGGGGATCTGCTGTTACAGGAAGTAGCCGACAGACTCAAAAAAACCATACGCGCCTCGGACACCGTAGCACGGGTAGGCGGGGACGAATTCACCTTTGTGTTAAACGACGCAGACGGGCACGCCGCAATAGTCGCAAACAAAATCATCAGCACGCTGTCCGAACCCTTCGATTTAAAGGGTCAGATTTGTCATGTCGGCGGCAGTATCGGCATTTCAATCTTCCCCGACGACGCACAACCCCTCGAAACACTCATTGCACAGGCCGATGCCGCGATGTATCTGGCCAAGCAGAGCGGGAAAAACACTTTCAAATTTCACCAGGATGTCGTGCGACTAACACCCTGATCCGACGACCCTGAGCGATTTGATTATTTGACTGATGTGACGCAGTCACATCAGTCGTGTATTAAAATCAACTTCGCCGGGGGCAGCCCGGCTGTTGGTTACTTTTTCTTGTGTCGCCAAGAAAAAGTAACCAAAAAGAAGGCGACCCCGGTTTGCCGCCGCTGCGCGGTTCCCTGCGTTGCTCGACTGATCAGGCGGCTGCGGAACTCGCGCTGCGCGCTCAGACAGTCCTCGCCGAAACCCCCTGACCAGCCTGCGCTACTCGGCGGCGCACAGGGACTTAAGGGTGGGGCGCCCGGATTACCACTCATCAATCCTGATTTTTAAAGCTTGTGTGCAACATCACTGATTACTTGAGCAAGCCCAGTTTCGCCCAGCCGCCGTGCCCCAGTTTATTGAGCGTCTCGATATTCACATCCGCAATCCGGTCGGCGTCGGGAAAGGCGTCTACCGCGCGATCCACGCTGTCTTCGCGCAACAGGTGCAGCGTGGGATACGGGGCGCGGTTGGTATAATTTTCAATGTCATCCAATTCTGTTCCGGCAAACTGGTACTGCGGATGCAGGCTGGCCACCTGAAACGCATCATTAAACTCAGGCTCTGCGGTAGCCATATCCACCGTATCCAGAAAATCGTTATAGTCCAGAAAGTCGGTCAACACGTAAGGGTGGATCAACAACGTGGTGTCGAGCACCTCGGGCGCTGTCTTTTGCAGATGACGCAATTCAACCAGCAAATCTCCCAGCAAGGCCTCCGTCGTCGTCGCACGGCTGATTACATAGCGCACCTGATTTTTTACATGCACCGCCTTGGCGAACGGGCACAGGTTGAGACCGATGACGGCTTTTTCCAGCCAGTCACGGGTGGCGGCAATAATCGTTTCATTCATTATTCAGTTCTTTCTTGTTAATGTTTCATTGAAAACTCTTCGCCTGAGCACCATCACTCAGGCGAAGACGCTGAACGGTTACGGCCTGCTGAAGAGTCGGCTGCTTGAACGGGCGCTCAGATACCCGGACAGAAATGGCGCGAGCCGTACCGATTTCTCAACAAGGCACAATTCGAGCAAAAAATCGACGGCACGGCTTTGCATAATCACACATGTGGCCTTCATTGGGAAGGATACGCAATTTTTTAACAGCCTTCCTTGAAACGGATCACACCACAGATTTCACTCCCCCGCCTCAAAGGGCTCTTTTGAGAGCGGCACGAAGCCCTCCCTCCCCTCTTTCAGAATCCTGTGCCGCTTGACCCGTTTCGACGGTACTGGTGCGCATACGGATGCGTCGGCGGCAATTTACAAGCTCGCGCCTGAACGGATTATCGATTCAGCCTTATGCAAAAATCTGCTAAGCAATCAATAAGTAATTAGTTCACATGAAAAGACTCCCGCCCCAGAATGCACTCCATCGGCACTGGGCGCGATATTCAGGAAAAGGAGTTTTTCGATGACTGCATTAAGAAAAAACGTTGGCCATCCGGTTGAACAACCGATGCCTGCGAACATTTCAATCGGCGAATTGCACTGGTCAGATGACACCGCTCGCGTGAGCGCATCAGGCGTTCCAGTCTTGCTCAGACCCGTCGAATTTCGCCTGTTAGGCCAGCTGATGAATCATGCAGAACGGGTACATACCCGAGCTGAACTGCTGAGAAAACTGGCCGCCCCCTGCATCGGGGAACGCGCGATAGATGTACACATCAGGCGCTTGCGCATCTCACTGCAACCTTTTGGCATGGATCGCTGGATACAGACAGTTCATACCCGTGGCTACCGTTTTTCACCTTCACTTACACATTTTTAACCACAGGAGACACCATGAAATTATCGATCATCACCACTGCGCTGTTTGCCGTTTCACTGACACTCTCAGCCCACAGTTTCGCGGCCGACATCAGTCTGCTCAACGTGTCTTATGACCCGACCCGCGAGCTGTATCAGGAATATAACACCGCCTTTGCCAAGTACTGGAAGGGCAAGACCGGCGACAATGTGACGGTTAAAGCCTCCCACGGCGGTTCGGGCAAACAGGCGCGCTCCATCATCGACGGACTGGAAGCGGACGTTGCCACGCTGGCATTGGCCGCCGACATCGACGCGTTACACGACAAGGCAAATCTCGTGCCTGCCGATTGGCAAAAACGTTTAAAACTCAACAGCTCACCCTACACCTCGACCATCGTGTTGCTGGTGCGCAAGGGAAACCCTAAGAACATTCATGACTGGAGCGATCTGATCAAGCCCGGTGTCGCGGTGATTACGCCCAATCCAAAGACTTCAGGCGGCGCGCGCTGGAATTATCTGGCAGCCTTAGGCTATGGCTTGAAGCATAACAACAACGATCAGGCTCGTGCACAAGCCTTCGTCGCCAAACTGTATGGCAATGTTCCGGTTCTGGATTCCGGCGCGCGCGGTTCGACCGTGACTTTCTCCGAACGTGAAATCGGCGATGTGCTGATCACCTGGGAAAACGAGGCCTATCTGGTCAAGAAGGAATTCGGCGAAGACAAGTTTGAGGTGGTCTTCCCCTCCTTGAGTATCCTGGCAGAACCCCCTGTCACCGTGGTAGACAAGTACGCCGACAAGCACGGCACCCGCAAGGTCGCCGAAGCGTACCTGGAATACTTGTATTCGCCCGAAGGCCAGGAAATCGCGGCGAAGAATTTCTATCGTCCGACCGATGCCAAGGTGGCGGCCAAATACGCCAAACGTTTCCCCAAGCTGAATCTGATCACCATTGATGAAACCTTCGGTGGATGGACCAAGACGCAAAAGACACACTTCGCCGATGGCGGCGTGTTCGACCAAATCTACACCAAAAAATAGGAGCTGCCATGACACACCCGCTCGCCGAATTGAAACTCATGTTGCGCCATAACCTGTTCCTCGATCTGGATGAACATGCGCTGATGAACACGAAACCGGACGGGTTGGTGTGCAGCTTTCTGGGGATGCGCCTGGCCAGTGCTTTTCAACCGATCTTTCGCAGCAGCGGCGAGGTGATCGGACGTGAAGCGCTGTTGCGCGCATCACTTTTCGAACACGGCACATTAACGCCTGATGCCGCTTTCAATGTAGCCATTGAGACGCAACAGCTGGTGCAGTTTGACCGTTTGGTGCGCACGCTGCATTTGTTGAATGAATCGAGCAGTTTTGCGGAAGATGAGCTTTTATTCCTGAACGTGCATCCTCGATTGCTGACCAGCGTCAACGACCATGGGCGGACGTTCGAGCAGATATTGCATTATTACTCGATCCCGACCTCCAGAGTGGTCATTGAAATCAAGGAATCGGCGGTCGACGATGTCGCAAGATTGAGTGATGCGGTGAGCAATTACCGCAGCCTGGGTTACAAGATCGCTGTCGATGACTTTGGCGCTGCGCATTCCGGCATTGCCAGAATCGCCAATCCGGTGCGTCGCTATGACAGCCTGGTATCAAACAAGGATACCGTGGAGTTAAACCGTGTTCTGGCGCTGCGCCCTGACATCGTCAAACTCGATCGTGCCGTGATCCATGCGGCCGAACGCAGTGCTGTTCCGGTTATTCAAGGACTGGTCAACATCTTTCACAGCATCGGCGCGCAAGTTGTCATCGAAGGCATAGAAACAGCTGAACAACTGGCGCTGGCACGGGATACCGGCGCCGACCTGTTGCAAGGCTATTACCTGGCTCATCCGCAATTTGCCGGCGAACAACGGAGGGGTCTGACCGAGCCGCTGGCAACATAAGCCCGCCCCCTGATTGCAACTGAGGTGACGCAATCAGCGAATGAGACTAACCCTGCGCCACACAGGTTGAACGCGTGGCAATCCCCATGACGGGCAGCGCTTCGCGGGGCAGATCGAGTGCCTCCAGCACCTTCAGCGCCGCGTAGGCATCGTTTGCCGCGTAGAGCAATTGGGATGCTGTGAGTTCATGTTGCGACCAGTTGGAGGTGGTGGCCTTCTTCGACTTGGCAAAGCGCTGATTAAACACCACCGCCACCGCCGCTCGGACGCCCATCTCCTTGTGGTAGCCGTCCATGCTGAACACCGTATTAAGGTCGACCACCGCGTTGAAATGGACGCCCAGTTTAGCCAATATATGACGGCGATCCGACTTGAGGCCGAAGCCTGCCTTGATGAGCTGGTCCGATTGCAGCAGCTCGATCAAAAACGGATGCCCCTCCACCCTGTGCAATTGAAACAGGTAAGCCTTGTCGTGCAGGGCAAACTGCACCACATGCGGCCCTTCGCTGACATCGCCCGCAACGAAGGTCGGCCTGGATTCGGTATCGAAACCCGCGACGCCCGCAGCCATGATCTCGGCCGTGGCCCGGGCAAATTCTTCCGTGTTTTTCGGAACATGGATGCGATCTGGCGTAAGGCCGACAAAAGAGGGCAGCTGCGCGATTTCATCCCTGGTTGGGGCAGTTTTTTTCATATGTGTTTTGAAGCAAAATAATCCATCAGGACGGAATGACGTGGTATTGGCTGACAGATTAGCCGGTTTGAATTGATGGGGCGCTTCAGTGTGGCCCAAAAACCGTTCGTCCTGAGCCTGTCGAAGGGCCATTCAGGGTTCGACAAGGCTCTCCTGAGCGCCATTTTCCCCTTCGACAGGCTCAGGACGAACGGCGTCTAAGGGTTCACCACGAACGGAGGGTTCAAGTACTTCCTTGCGCACGGGCGCGCAGCTGCCCGCACGCCCCTTCGATTTCCTGCCCTGCCGAATCGCGTATCTTGGCTAAGATACCATGCTGCTTGAGGGTTTGCACCATGGCCGCCGTTCGCTCGGCTGAGGGGCGGCGATAATCGAGTCCGTCCACCTCGTTGAAGGGGATGAAGTTCATCACGGCGTATTTCCCGGCGAGGAGCTGCGCTATCCGCGCCACTTCCGTATCGCTGTCGTTGACGCCTTCGATCAGCGTCCATTGATATTGGGTCGGATAATTGGTGGCACGCGCATAGATTTCACAGCGTTCGACCAGCTCTTCGATGGCGATCTGCGGCGCACGGGGCAGCAGCTTCGCGCGCAGCACCTGATCGGTGGTGTGCAACGACAAGGCCAGCGCCGGTTTTACAGTTTTGTTATGCGCGGATTCCGCGTGAGTGTCTAAACTCCTCCCCCCCTGCTGGGGGAAGGTTGGGATGGGGGTAGAAGATGTCGCATCACGCAAAGTTTCCACCCCCTCCTTAGTCCTCCCCCTTGCCGGGGGAGGAAGAGAATGAGGATCGCACCCGTCCATCAACCGTTCGAACACCCGCAAATCGCCCACCGTGGAGAGCACCAGATGCTTGTGGCCGATGTTGCCCTGGAACCCCAGCAGCTCGATGGCTTCCAGCACGTTGTCGAGATTGTGGGCAGGTTCGCCCATGCCCATGAACACCACCTTGGATACTGCACGCTGACGGCGCGCGAGCACCACCTGGGCTACGATCTCGGCGCTGCCCAACTGGCGAATCAGGCCGCCTCTTCCGCTCATGCAGAACACACAGCCCACGGCGCAGCCCACCTGCGTCGATACGCAAAGCCCGCCGCGCGGCAGCAGCACGCTCTCCACCATCTGCCCGTCACGCAGTTTCACCAGCAGCCTTGCCACCTCGTCGTCATTTGCAGATGCGCGAAGCGCCACGTTTGCCCCCTCTCCCGCAAGATTTGTAGATGGCCTTTCTCGTTCGCCTCCTCTCCCGCTCGCGGGAGAGGATTGAGGTGAGGGACGGCGGGGGAGGGTTGGGGTGGGGGAACGGTCATGGCTTTCATGACCGTTGGCGGGATATTCGCCGAAGAGCTGCGCCAGCTCATTCAACTCCGCCTCGATGGCGGGCAACGCCTCGCGCAACGCCAGTGGAAAAAAATTATCTGCCGGGCTGTTTTTTCTGTCGTAGGACGCGACCTGACTCCAGCCGCGCAGCAGCCTGTCCTCGTGGCAGGGCTTGGCGCCCAGATCGCGCAGACGCTGGATTAAATGTGAGATGCGCATCATCGGGAACCATATTCGCAAGGGGCGCTGATTCTACCCGAAGCGTTGCCCCTGTGTATTGCGCGCAATGAGTGCAACGACATCAAACATCACTACAATTTAACAAGTTTTGCGATTCTAATCGGCCAATTGTAAATATCCTCTCGAATAAACCGAAATTGAAGAAAATATTGAAATAAAAAAGCAGAGCCAACACCAAGCGCCGCACCGGCTATGATGTCTCCGGGATAATGAATCCCTGCAATAACCCGACACAAAGCCATGACAGATCCCAAAACAAGAACAAACCAGGCAATGAATTTTTTCCTCAAGAAGAGAAAAGCTGCCGTTGCGAAAGCGCCTGAATAAATCGCATGGCCAGATGGAAAAGAATTATCTGGAATGTGGCTGATAAGCGGCTTTACTGCATTGGTTAATTCCGGCCGTGGACGAACTGGAAGTCCAAAATTGAGGAGCCAATATATTCCAAGTGCAAGGGCCATCGCATAAAAAAGAGAAAGGGCTTCTCGCTTTGAAGCTTCTTCTTGATGAAATGAACCATATAGCCATAGTCCAACCATGACGAGCATCGACGCAAATACATTGATATCGGCAAATAATCGGACAGCAAACACCTGCCCGGGTGAATTTAAATCGATGACAGATCTGGTCGCAATAAGCAGGCGAGTATCGAGAGATTGAATGAATTCAAGCATGTAATAGAACAAGATATTTAGGGACAGAAAATCTGATCAGGGAACCATTTGACAGACCACTCGCCGGAGTATAACGGTTTTATTTTGTCAGGCTGCGGCAGGCAGTATGATCAGATAATTTTCGCCAGCCTTCATCTTGCTTGTTATCATGGCAACCATTCTAGTCAGGAGTTGATCATGCAAATTTCATTGCGCGGCTCTGTCGCTGCTATGCTGGTATTGTGCGGGCTGATATGTTCACCCGTGCGCGCGGCTGAGATCAGTGTTGCGGTGGCATCGAACTTCGCCGCTCCGATGGAGCGCATCGTGGCGCTGTTCCAGAAGGAAAGCGGGCATACGGTGAAGGTCAGCCCCGGCGCCAGCGGCAAATTGTATGCGCAAATCAAGGGCGGCGCGCCTTTTGACGCGTTTCTCAGTGCAGACGAAGAACTGCCGAAACAACTGGTGCAAGACGGGTTGGCGGTCACAGGCTCTCGCTTCGTCTATGCCACAGGCCGCCTGGTGTTGTGGAGTGCACAGCCCGGCGTTGTGGATGCAAAAGGTGCGGTGCTGATCAGGGGAAATTTCAACACCTTAGCTATCGCTGCCCCCAGGTTCTCGCCATATGGCGTGGCCGCGAAAGAAACACTGGGGAAATTGACGATGTGGAATGCGATACAGGCAAAGCTGGATAAGGGCGAAGACGTTACGCAGACCTGGCAGTTGGCGGAGACAGAGAAGGCCGATCTGGCTTTCATCGCGCTCTCGCAGGTCATGCGTGACGGCCGTGTAACCGCAGGTTCCTGGTGGCTGGTACCGCCCGAACTGCATCAACCCATCAGGCAGAACGCGGTGCTGTTGTCCGGCGCGAAAGATCAGGCAGCGACCCGGGCGTTCCTGGCCTTCCTCATGAGCGAGAAAGCGCGGGCGGTAATACTCGGTTTCGGTTACGAGTTGCCTTAACCGGCGGCGCCCTGATACACCGCATCCTGGTCGCCGACCAGAGATGATGGCTTCATCGTACGATCTTACCGGAACCATACATGGGAATCATAACGGTTTACCTGCTCGTGACTTTGTCCGCTTTTTTCTGGGGCGCAAATTTCGTGCTCGCCGCCCCCATACTCGCCGATCTGCCACCGCTCTGGGCGGCCGCCATCCGCTTTATGCTGGGCGCAACACTGATGCTGGTCATCGCCCTCGTGCGCCGTGAGGAAATGATCTGCCTGGTTAAACGCCATGCCACGATCTATCTGATGCTGGGCACGGCAGGCATTACAGGATTTAATCTGCTGTTTTTCTATGCGCTGCAATCGACCTCGGCCAACAGTGCCGCGCTGATCATGGCGACCAATCCCCTGATGACGGCATTGCTCGCCGCCGCCTTCCTGAAGGAGAGGCCAAAGACGCAGCATCTGCTTGCCTTGCCCGTCGCACTGATGGGCGTGGCGGTGGTCATTTCGAACGGAAAAATGAGCCACCTGAGTTCCTTTGCCAGAGGTGATATGCTGATGCTGGCCGCTAATTTATCCTGGGCGATGTATAACGTCCTGGCCAGCCGCTACATGCCCAAAGGTTCGGCCATCGCAAACACCAGCTGGATCATGACGGCAGGCGCCATTTTATTGTTTTTGGCCGCCATGAGCAGCGATACGCACGCACAGCTGCCGGGCAGCAAAGCCATACTGTTCATGTCCGTCATGGTGATCGGCGGCACGGTGATGGCCTACCTGTTCTGGAGTATCGGACTGGCGCGCCTGGGCGCTGCGCGCACGGCGATTTTCCTCAATCTTATCCCGGTATTCGCCATATTGATCGGCACATTTACAGGCTCTCCCCCCTCTGCCGCACAATTGGTCGGCGGCCTGCTGGTACTGGGAGGGATAAGCATTTCCATGCTGCCGTCCGGACGGCTGTCCACAGACACGAAGACAAACGCGCGTGGCAAACGAATCACCGCGCAGTTTAGCCGGTAAAAAATGACTCACGGGCGTAAAATCAGCACCCACAAGAACCCGGAGAATTCACCATGAGCATCACCACCCTGGCACCTGACTGCATAGCCCCGTCGCAGCTTGCCGACGCCTTAAAAACACGGGGTTACGGGGTATTGAGCCCGGCAGGCGTAGCCTCATTCACAGCACACCCGCTGGCCGCGTTCGACACATTGAAAGCGGACTGGGATGATTTGCCGCCCGACAATTTCCTCAAAGACGGCGGGCACTATCGCCGCCGCAGGCATTCGTGCTTTATCGCAGATAAAACCTGCGTGACGCAAACGCCCCACAGAGCGCATTACCAGCCGCTGGCCTACAACGCCCTGCACGGCGGCATGCACCGCCTGTTCGAGCCGATTTCAGAACACACCCTGCAACAACCCGTCTTTCAGGCCTTATTGCTGTCCATCGGACGCCTCTGTTCTGCCGTCAAGGGAGAGCAGCCCTGGTATGTCGAGGCGCACCAGTTCCGCATCGACACCCTCAATGGCATCGGGCGTCCAACCCCGGAAGGCGCGCACAGGGATGGCGTGGATTTCGTGGCTATCTTGCTGGTGGCACGACAAAACGTCAGCGGCGGCGAGAGCCGCATCTTCGAGGCGGAAGGGCCGTGCGGCCAGCGCTTTACCCTGAGCGCCCCCTGGACCCTGCTCATACTCGACGATCAGCGCGTCATTCACGAATCCACGCCCATCCAGCCCACACAGGTCGGCGGCTACCGCGACACGCTGGTGCTGACCTTTCGCTCCGGCGGTTTTCTCGAAGCCGTTTAAATTCACCAGCCGCAAGCGTCTGCCCGGCAAGCCCTGATGTTAGCTGCATCAGGTTCTGCAGGGCCATTTTTTCAAATTCCCCCCCACCGAACCTGGCTGATTGATCATGCCTTGCGCTCCTTCGCTTATGCGAAATTCTGCTAAAGAAAGCAGAATTTATGATTTTTCAGACCCCATTGATGCCGATAGACTGCACGCCTGTTTCGACTAAAGGAGTTTTTCGATGGCGTCATTTCGTGCCCACAGCGTACTCCCGGGCTTTAATCTGGCGCTGGGCTTTACGCTGCTTTATTTATCACTGATCGTACTGGTGCCGTTGTCCGCACTGTTCTTCAAGACGGCAACACTGGGCTGGGGCGGATTTTTCGAAGTATTGACAAGCGACCGGGTGTCAGCTTCATTGCGCGTGACCTTTTTAGCATCGCTGGCCGCTGCCGTGATTAACGCCTTTTTCGGCCTGATCGTCGCCTGGGTACTGGTGCGCTACAGCTTTCCGGGCAAGCGCATCGTCGATGCCTTAGTCGACTTACCCTTCGCGCTGCCGACGGCCGTGGCCGGGATCACGCTGGCGACACTGTATGCGCCGCACGGTTGGATCGGACAATATTTTGCCGCGCAAGGCATCAAGGTCGCCTACACCCCGCTGGGTATCGTGGTCGCGTTGACGTTTATTGGGCTGCCCTTTGTGGTTCGCACCGTGCAACCGGTGCTCGAAGACGTGGAAGCCGGTGTCGAAGAAGCCGCTGCCAGTCTGGGCGCTGGACGTTGGGATGTGTTTCGTCGTGTGATTTTTCCGGCTATTTATCCGGCCTTGCTCACCGGCTTTTCACTGGCCTTTGCCCGTGCCATCGGTGAATACGGCTCGGTGATCTTCATCGCGGGCAACATGCCCTATATTTCTGAAATCGCGCCACTACTGATCGTCTCGAAACTGGAGCAGTACGATTATGCAGGTGCGACCGCAATCGCTGTGATTATGTTACTAATTTCATTCGCGTTGTTACTGAGCATGAATGCCCTGCAATGGTGGACCTGCCGCAGAGGAGCCCGATAATGGCCGTATCTACAAGAATCACAACTCATGAATCCCGTGGCGTGACGCTGTTGTTCATCGGCGTGGCGCTCGCCTATCTGCTTCTGTTTCTGGGCTTGCCGTTGTTTGCCGTGTTTTATCAGGCGTTGAGTAAAGGCTGGGATTTGTACTGGGCGGCCTTGCAAGAGCCGGATGCCTGGTCGGCAATCAAGCTGACCTTCATCGAGGCCGGTATCGCCGTGCCGTGCAATCTGGTGTTCGGCATTGCCGCTGCCTGGGCCATTGCCAAGTTTGAATTCAAGGGCAAGAGCTTATTGATTACCCTGATTGACTTGCCGTTTGCCGTGAGTCCGGTGGTCTCAGGTCTGGTGTATGTGCTGCTGTTTGGCGCACAAGGCTGGTTTGGCTCGTGGTTGCAGGCGCACGACATCAAACTGTTGTTCGCGGTGCCGGGCATCGTGCTGGCGACCCTCTTCGTCACCTTTCCATTCATCGCCCGCGAGCTGATTCCACTGATGCAGGCGCAAGGCAAGGAGGAAGAAGAGGCCGCCGTGTCGCTGGGTGCCTCCGGCTGGCAAACCTTCTGGCGCGTGACCTTGCCGAATATCAAGTGGGGTCTGCTGTATGGCGTGATTTTATGTAATGCGCGTGCCATGGGCGAATTCGGTGCGGTGTCGGTGGTGTCCGGGCATATTCGAGGCATGACCAACACCATGCCCTTACATGTCGAAATTCTCTACAACGAATACAACTTTGTCGCCGCCTTTGCGGTGGCTTCCCTGCTGGCCTTGCTGGCGGTCGTCACGCTGGCGGTCAAGTCGCTGGTCGAATGGCAGGCCCGTGGTCAGGGCGAGAGGTTGTAGCTTGAACATGTGACCTACCCTGAACACCACAAAACATGGAGTATCGCAATGAGCATCACCATTGAAAATATCAACAAGCATTTCGGCACTTACAAGGCGCTGGACAACATCAATCTGGAAGTGGGCAGCGGCGAGCTGATCGCGCTGCTAGGCCCTTCAGGTTGCGGAAAAACCTCTTTGCTGCGCATTATCGGCGGCCTGGAGCTGGCGGATTCAGGCAAACTGTTATTTCACGGAGAGGATGTCGAGGCGCGCGATGCACGCGAGCGCAATGTCGGATTCGTCTTCCAGCATTACGCCTTATTCCGCCACATGACGGTGTTCGAAAACGTCGCCTTCGGGCTGCGCGTGAAGCCTCGGAAAGAACGCCATCACGAGGCAGAAATTCAACGCCGCGTGCATGAACTGCTGAGTCTGGTGCAACTGGACTGGCTGCATGATCGTTATCCTGCGCAGCTATCCGGCGGGCAAAGGCAGCGCATCGCGCTGGCAAGGGCGCTGGCAGTGGAACCCAAAATATTGTTGCTGGACGAACCGTTTGGCGCACTCGATGCGCAGGTACGTAAAGAGCTGCGTCGCTGGTTGCGCCGTTTGCATGACGAATTGCACATCACCAGCATCTTTGTCACCCACGACCAGGAAGAAGCGCTGGAAGTGGCTGACCGGGTGGTGGTCATGAACAAGGGGAAAATCGAGCAAGTCGGCACGCCGGACGAAGTGTATGCGACGCCTGCCACACCGTTCGTCTACCAGTTCATCGGCAACGTGAACCTGTTTCACAGCCGCGATCATGCGCCCTGGACGCAGCAGCACGGCGATGCGGTGGCTTATGTGCGCCCGCACGACATCGATATCAGCACGAGCCCGCAAGATGACACGGCATTGCCGGTTGAGGTTAAACTGGTGCGCGCCATCGGTGCCATCGTGCGCATCGAAGTATCGGCGGATGACAGCTGTGAATTGATCGAAATCGAACTTTCCCGCGAGCGCTTCGATACCGCGCCCTTGGCTTGCGGCGACAAGGTATATATCCGCCCGCGTCAGTTCCGGGTGTTTGAAACAGGAGAAACGAATGAACTTTCAGCAACTTAGAATCATCCGTGAAGCCGTTCGCTGCAACTTCAACCTCACCGAGGTGGGCAACGCGCTGTTCACCTCTCAGTCAGGCGTATCCAAACATATCAAGGACTTGGAAGATGAACTGGGCGTGGAACTGTTTGTGCGCCGTGGACGTCGCCTGCTCGATCTGACCGAACCGGGGCGCGAATTGCTGCAAATCGTCGAACGCATCCTGCTCGACGCCAACAACATCAAGAATCTGGTCGAACAGTACAGCCGA
Organism: Gallionella sp.; assembly: GCA_028707275.1. GTDB lineage: Bacteria > Pseudomonadota > Gammaproteobacteria > Burkholderiales > Gallionellaceae > Gallionella. The sequence continues at coordinate 520,332 of JAQTUP010000001.1, forward strand.
CGCGACGAAGGGCAGCTCACCGTGGTCGCCACCCACACGCAGGCGCGCTATTCATTGCCCAAGGTTATCACCGAATTCAAGAAGGCTTTCCCCAAGGTGCACCTGAAACTGCATCAGGCCAGTCCGAACGAAATCGTTGCCATGTTGCTCAACGGCGAGGCTGACATAGGCGTTGCGACAGAGGCGCTGACCGATGTCACCCGCCTGGATTCCTTCCCCTATTACACCTGGCATCACTCGGTCATCGTGCCTGCCGGGCATCCGCTCGAACAGGAATCACCTCTTACCTTGCAGGCCATCGCCCGCTATCCCATCGTCACCTACCACGAAGGACTGACAGGCCGAACCAAGATCGACAAATCGTTCAGCGATGCGGGTCTCACCCCCGACATCGTAATGTCAGCGCTGGATGCCGACGTCATCAAGACCTATGTCGAGCTGGATATGGGGATAGGCATCATCGCGTCGATGGCTTTTAATCCGGTCAAGGATACGGATCTGCGGCAGCTCACCTGCGAGCACCTGTTTGGTGCGAATACCACGTATATCGCCTTGCGGCGAGGCCACTATCTGCGCAGTTTCGCCTACCGCTTCATAGAACTTTGCTCACCCAGGCTGGACGAAGCGACAATACGTGCCGGAAGCAGCATGGTTCACAGTGATTAAAAGATATCCAATCTGACGCTAGGCGGATTTTTTTGCATTTAATTTCGCCCTTTGTGCCGCTTTGTGCTTAAATCGCGACTTAACTCACACGCACTGCAAAATCATCATGGAAAAAATTCGTCTCTCAAAACGCATGTCTGAACTTGGCCTTTGCTCGCGCCGCGAAGCGGATGGCTATATCGAAAAAGGCTGGGTCGATGTCGATGGCGAAACAGTCAGCCTGCTGGGCACCAAGGTGTATCCGAATCAGCAGATCACCTTGCGCACCGCAGCACAAATCGTCCAGCATGAGCGCGTGACCATTTTGATGAACAAGCCTGTCGGCTACGTGTCCGGCCAGGCCGAACACGGCTATAAACCGGCATCCGCCCTGCTCGATGAAGCCACGCACTGGAAGGATGACCCGTCGCCTATCAAGTTTCATCGCAGCCAGTTCATAGGCTTGGCGCCGGCAGGACGCCTGGACATCGACTCTCAAGGCCTGCTGGTGCTGACGCAGGATGGACGCGTGGCCAAACAGCTGATCGGCGAAGACTCGAAGGTGGACAAGGAATATCTGGTGCGCGTACAAGGGAAGCTCGAATCGAGCGGGCTGGCGCTGCTCTGCCAGGGACTGAAGCTGGACGGCGAATATCTCAAGCCCGCCAAGGTCAGCTGGCAGAACGAGGACCAGTTACGCTTCGTGCTGCGCGAAGGCAAGAAACGCCAGATCCGCCGCATGTGCGAACTGGTAGGACTGTCCGTCACCGGCCTCAAACGCATCCGCATCGGCAAGGTCAAGCTGGGGCTCTTGCCCGCCGGACAGTGGCGCTACCTGGGCGAACACGAACAGTTCTGACAGACATTGCAGGCCGGGGCAGCCCGGCTTACTCTCTCAGGCTGATGATACGCCAGTCATGCCGCATGGCATGGGCGCGCAGCGTCTCGTCCGGATTCGCGGCCACCGGTTTTTTCACCTTGCACATCAGCGGCAAATCGTTCAGAGAATCGCTGTAAAAAGTGCTGTCTGCAAAACTGTCCAGCGTCCAGTCGCGCTCCTTCAGCCAGCTGTCGAGCCTGACGATTTTTCCTTCACGAAAACAGGGCACACCGGCCACTCGCCCGGTAAACTCACCCTCCCTTTGTTCAGGCTCGGTGGCGATCAGGTGCTCGATGCCAAATTCCCGGGCAATCGGCCGGGTGACGAAACTGTTGGTGGCCGTGATAATCACGCAGACATCTCCCGCCGCGCGGTGAGCCTCGACCAGTCCACGCGACTTGTCTGTGATCATCGGCATGACATCCTCTGTCATGAATTGCTGGTGCCACTCATCCAGCGTTTTTCGCGAATGGCGCGACAAAGGTTTGAGCTGAAAATCGAGGAACTCGTGTATATCGAGCGTGCCGGCCTTGTACTGATTATAAAAGCCGAGATTTTTCACTTCAAACAGTTCGCGGTCGAGAATACCGATGCGGATGAGAAACTGCGACCACTCGAAGTCGCTGTCGCCGTTGAGCAAGGTGTTGTCCAGATCAAATAAAGCCAAATTCATTTTTTATTTCCACTCCAAAGTCAGATTCTCAGGCTCATGCCTGACAAAATATTTCGTCATCCGCCCGCCTTGCGCCTCACACCAAAGTTATGGATTTCCAGAGGTTCGCGCAGCACTTCCTTGAGCAACGGCACCGATGGCGCGCGATGCAGACGCAAGGATCGCTCGTCCAGGGCATCGAGCACGGCCAGCAGGCTGGGCAAGTCGCGCCGTCCATGGCACAAGAGGTAGTGCGTGACCTCCTGAGTCAGGTTAAACCCCCTGCCCCGCGCATGTTGCACCAGCGCCTGCGCCTTCTCTTCATCGCTCAGGGCGCGAACCTGATACACCAGCCCCCAACCCAGACGGGTGCGCAAATCGGCACGCAAGTTCAGATTAGAGGGTGACTGACTGCCGCTCACCAGCAACATACCGCCGGTCTCGCGCATCTGGTTGTACAGATTGAACAACTCGATTTGCTCCGCGTCACCCAGCATTTCCACGTCATCCACAGCGACCACATCGGCCAGGTCAGGCACCGTACCTTGCGCGTAAATCGCGCTGTTGTGAGGCGCAGCACTCGCGCAAGCCTGTAGCAAATGACTCTTGCCGCTGCCGGGGGTTCCCCAGATATAAATGCAGCGTTCGCCCGAACTCCCGGACAAGGCCTGGTGCAATACTTCGAGCAATTCTCGATTACCGCCGGGCACGAAGTTATCGAAAGTCGGCCACCAGTCCGGCGTAATATCGAGCAATAACTGACTCATCATTTGCTGTACATGCGGCTGGACAAATACCAAAGATTGCCGTGCCGCAGGCCGACCAACAGAATAGCGGACATGGGCAGCGCCAGCAAAATACCGAAAAATCCGAACAACTGACCGAAGGCTAACAGGGCAAAGATGACAGCCAGCGGATGCAATCCGATGCGATCGCCCACCAGCCAGGGCGTAATGAGCGTGCCTTCGAGCATCTGCCCCAGACCGAACACCGCCCAGACCCACAAAACGCCACTAAAATCGGCGAACTGCATCACGGCGGCGAGTGTTGCCAGCAGCAAACCGATAATCATCCCAAGGTAGGGCACAAACACCAGCATCCCGGCGACAATGCCTATCGGCAGCGCAAATTCAAGTCCTGTCAGCCATAACGCCAGGCTGTAGAACACACTCATCAGCAACATGACAGAGATCTGCCCCCGCAAAAACTCTGCCAGCACCCCGTCCACCTCGCGGCCTATTTCATGCAGCTTTGCATGCCAGTGGCGCGGAATCAGCGCATCGAGTCTGGCGGCAAGCACATTCCCGTCCCTTAAAAAATAGAACATGGCCACGGGAATCAACAGCAAATTGACAAAAATCGCCAGAATCACACCGCCTCCACTGGTCAGCCAGGAAAGCGCCTGTCCTGCGACGCCCCCCGCACTCTGCCAGTGGCTCATCAGCAGGTTTTTCAATGCTGCACCATCCCACTGCAACTCGGGGCCGAACCATTTTTGCAGCCTGGGCAGAAATTTTAAATGTACGGATTCAATCAGGTACGGCAGACGCGCCATAAACAGGCTGATTTCCTTTTCCAGCAGCGGCAGGATAATCAGCAGCAATCCTGCAAAGACTAAAAACAGCGCGCCCATCACCAGCACGACCGCCAGTACGCGCGGCACCTTGAGGGCACACAGCCTGACAACCAGCGGATTGCAGATGTAGGCTAAAATCGCCGCCGCGACAAACGGCGTCAGGATGGGTCTTAGCAAATAAAACAGCCAGAAGGCCAGCACGGTAAACAGCAGCCACTGCAAGGCGGCATAACGGGACGAAGTCATTTTAGGTCTGGCTGACAGCATAATTTTTACACGGTGCCCCGGTTGAGAATAGCGTACGACATGGTTGAGGGTAGCCAACTGCCGGATGAAACGCTTAAAAAACGCCCGCGCGCCGGATTAACCGTCGCGCATCCCGTGAAGCCGAGCAATCCATGGCATTCTACCACCGCCGTTGCAGCGATGCCGACCTTCAGGACAAGGAAAATCACAGCACCTTGCCTGCCAGACCTGCGCCCCCTTTTTTCGGGATTATTTTTTCCCGAGCATCGCCTGCAAGTCAGCGAAGGGGTTGTGGGTGGCGAGCGCTTTTGTACCGACAGCCCGGCCGCGAGCCGCCTCGTCCAGCACGCGCGCATGTTCGTTGTCGTGGCAGTACAGACAGAGCAACTCCCAGTTGCTGCCGTCAGTCGGGTTGTTGTCGTGATTGTGATCCTTGTGATGCACCGTCAATTCCGACAGCCTTGCTCCGGCAAATTCGCGGGCACAGCGCCCGCAGATCCAGGGATAGAGTTTCAGCGCCCGTTCGCGGTAGCCCGTCTCGCGAGCCGCACTCAATCGGCGCGCTTCAGCCACCACGCGATCGAGTCGCGCATGATCAGGAGTCGTATGTTTAATCATGATTTTCTGTCAGGAATGAAGGTCAGATAGCCTGTTCGTACACTCGGCGCGCGTGTGTAAGATCAAAGTCACGATGTTCGCCCAGTGCACTCATGCCGTGACGTTCCAGCTGCACGAGCAATGCCGGAATCGCCTCGACTCCGATGCCGTAATCCGACAGACGCGTGTGAACATGCATGGACTGGAAGAATAGCCGGGTATGTTCTATCGCCATCTCGATACGCACCTCTTCGTCTCCTTGCTGCAAGCCCCATACCCGCTCGGCATATTGCAGCAGTTTTTCGCGTTTTTCTTCGCGCCTGACCTGCAACATGGCCGGCAGCAGCACGGCCAGGGTCTGTGCGTGATCAAGACCATGCAGCGCGGTCAACTCATGGCCCAGCATATGCGTTGCCCAATCCTGCGGCACACCCGCGCCTATCAGTCCGTTGAGCGCAAGCGTCGCTGTCCACATCAGATTGGCGCGCACGTCATAATTTTCAGGATGCAGCAAGGCGCGCGGTCCCTCTTCGATCAAGGTCAGCAGCAAGCCCTCGGCAAAGCGGTCCTGCACCTTCGCGTCAACAGGATAAGTGAGATATTGCTCGGTCACATGCACGAAGGCATCAATCACCCCGTTGGCGACCTGAGACGTCGGCAAGGTGTATGTTTTAACAGGATCGAGCACAGAGAAGCGCGGAAAAACCAGCGGACTGGTAAAGACCAGCTTGTCGTTCGTCGCACGCCGGGTAATCACGGCGCCGTCATTCATCTCGGAGCCGGTCGCCGGCAACGTGAGTATGCAGGCTAAGGGCACAGCGCTGCTGATTTTGGCACGTTGGGCGAGAATATCCCAGGGATCGCCTGCAAACGGAATGGCGGCCGCGATGAACTTTGTGCCGTCGATCACCGAACCGCCGCCTACGGCCAGCAAAAAATCAATTTTTTCGCGGCGTGCCAGCTCGACGCCCTGCATCAGCGTCTCGTAAGTAGGATTGGCCTCAATACCGGAAAATTCGAAGACGGTAAAGTCATGCAGCGCGCCACGCACCTCGCTCAGCGTACCTGTTTTAACGATGCTGCCGCCGCCATAGGTGATCATAATCCGAGCGCCAGCCGGAATTTCCTGCGCGATATCGTCGATACGCCCTTTGCCGAAAAGAATTCGGGTCGGATTATGGAAGGTGAAATTTTGCATAAAATTGTCCTTTCAACTTGCCTGATGTCAGTTTATAAATGAAACGGAATGGAATTTTTCCTGAAGAAATTTTCCGTTAATCACCAGGGCCTCCGCGTCATTCTTGTAGATATTCTCGGCGATCTTCGACAGCTGCCCGCTCAGCAGATCGAGTTGTTCGATCAGGAGCTGCTTGCAGGTTTTGCCGTTGTCGATCACGTGCAGCGTGGCGAAAGCCGGAGGCAGGTGAATATAGTTGCGCACGGTTTCGGGCAAATCGCGCGTGATGGCATTGACCATGGAGATGGCGGAATTCATGGCGACTTTGCCGGCGACAAGCTTGGGCGCCAGCTCGACCACCACAGAGCGGATATGGTGCAGACGTTCGATGGCTTCCTGCGGCAGCCTGGCCTTCGATACGTCGATCAGATCGTCGATACACTCGGTCAGATCTGACTGGGTCGCTTCATTGCGCACGCGCAATTCCTGATTCTTGTCGTGTGGCACGACGAACCAGCCGACCACATACAGGCTGGCTACGATTAAAAACCACCAGTCGAAAATCAGTCCGCCAAAGAAAAGCCCCAGGCCGCCGATCGCCAGCAGGCAGCCGACAAGATTCTGAGAACTGTAGAGAAACAACAGCACGCGCATTTTTGGTGTAATCGATGACATTACTGATACCCCCTGATTTCCTTGAAAATAGCCGACAGATTGCTCTTGCGGGAGTCAAAGGTGCGCCCGCCCGTCAAGTCTGACAATTGTTTTAATTCATCCTGGTTGGCCTCGCCAAAAATAACCGGGAAGATTTTGATCCCCCTGTCTTCATCGGGCAGCAGCTTATACCATTTGGCGAACTCATTCACATCGATGCCGTTATTATTCAGCCCGTCAGTTAACAGCACGATGGAATAAAAGCGTGCAGGATCGCTGCGGCGACGCTTGGCCGACTCGGTATAAGCTTGTTGCGCCGAAGAAAAGATTGCCGTGCCGCCGCCCGCCTGCAGGCTGTTCACCCTGGCTGACAAGGTGTTAAGGGTTGTCTGATTGGATTGCGCATCATCTCCCATGTCAAACCGCTCCGTTGTACCGACCGAGTCACTGAAGGGCAGCAGAAAAATTCTCTCCCGGTTGCGAAATTGCGAAAACCGCCCGCTGATGCTGGTGTCGGCACCCGAGAGCCCGGCCATCGCAGCCTTGAGTCCCTCAATGCGCTCACCGCTCATGGAGCCGCTCTGATCCAGCACGAAGGTACTGTCGGTAGGCCGTCGCAGGTGATGATCAAAAGCCGTCAAAATGGCATCGACCACGGCCAGTTTTGCGGGGAAGGCCAGCTCCACCCGCGTAGCCTCGGAGGAATCGGCAACGATCACGTCCGGGTTGACCGGCCGACGCAGCGTCGATTGGGCCATCAGCTGCTGAAATTCGACCCCGCGCAGGTAGGCGACCAGTTTGTTGTAGGCGTCCTGTCTGGCAGGATTGACCAGCATGACAGGATAATCTGCCGTGACGATACCGTCCTCGGGATAAATCAGCACTAATTTTTCATTCAGACCGGGAGCCTGATTCATCAGCCTCAGCGTCGAGGCATAGTTGATGAGCCCGTCCACCTTATCCTGCTCTTTAAGGTAAGCATCTGCCAGCCAGCCTGAACTGCCGGCCGTCAGTCGCTGAGCCTTGAAAAAAGACGCGAGGCGTTTGGCGTCTATGTCTTTTTCCTCCAGCGCATCCCCTTTGCCTGACAGGGCGGCGGCCAGTCCGAGCAGCGCTGAAAAGCCGGTATTCGAGGAGGCCGGGTTGCTCATGGCAAAGGTAAATTTGCCCTGGTTGGCCGCATCGGCGATATCCTTCCAGCTCACTTTCGGGTTATCCGTCCAGTGCAATTCATCCGCTTTGCTTTGCTTGAGTCCCAGCACAACCGGCGTCAACATGGTGCGCTCGGAGGCGACAATGCGGGACTTCACGGCGGGCACCAGCATCGCATACCGGTTGCTGGCAAGCCAGGCCATATCGACGGCCTCCCCCGACTGCAATTTTTCGACCGCGTCCAGCGAACCTGCATAATTCATTTGCAGACGGATGCCTGTAGCCGCCTCGATCTTCGGCAGCAGAGGTTCGATATCCTTCAACTCCGAACCTGCCAGCACGACCAGCACGGAATCGGTACCTGCCGGTTCGCCGGCCTTCTGACAGCCCGACAGGATGAATACTGCAACCAGCAATGCGATGATGCTTTTCATGATGCCTCCTTGGCGGGCGTTTCGATTCAGAGTCTGACAGGACCGTCCGAGACGGTCTGCATGGCGCTCTTTGCCTGGGCTGAACGCACGCGATCGAGATATTGCTCGGAATGCGCAATCTGCTCCTTGAGCATCTGGTTGTTTTTCCCCATCGTGTCGATGGCTTTGGAGCGGAAGGTATCCATGGCATCCATCGCCCTGAACGTGTTATCGAACATCTCCTGAATCTTCTCTACGCCGATTAACGGATTGGTCGCGAATTCGGCGGTTTTATCGACATGATTGCCCAGCTGGCGGGAAGTCTCGGTGACAAGATCCCCTATGGTGTTGCTCACGCCCGTGAGCATTTCCATCACCTGAATCTGGTTGCCGGTCGCGCGGGCCACCGTTTGCGCCGTGGCCAGCGCCGACATCCCCGTAGTCGCCACCCGGTTGCAGCCATTGACCATCTCGCGGGAGGTTTTCTTAAGTACATCCAGGGACAGGTAGCCATTCACATTCACCGCCATCTGCACCTGCATGTCCTGAAGGTTTTGCCGGGCGTAAAAGAGCACATCCTGTTCTAACGCCTTGGCGCGCAGAGGATCGTTTACCCTCATGGAATCGACGAGTTTAGCTACCTGAAAATCCAATTGCTCGGCAAAATAAATTGCACCCTTCAACTTTTGCATGGATTCCCATAGTCTGGATTTAACCTGCTCAATTTCAGCCGCATCCCGCTGCATATCATCGCGTGCGGCATATATCTGAGTGAGCAGGGTCTGCATCTGAGAGCCTGCCGACTGAAATTTACGGAAATAGGCTTGCAGCTTGTTGCCGAACGGAATGATGCCAAACAGCTTGTTCTGTTCCAGCAAATCCCCTTGCTTGCCCGGATTTAACTCGTCGAGCATGCCGCGCATGGCCTGGATGGACTTGAATGAAGTCGAATCTTCAATGCCGACAAAATTGCGCTCCATGAAACGCCCGGTCATCAAGGCCGCCGCACTGGAAATCTCCTCCTGCCCGAGCCGGAAAGAGGAATCGAGTTTTGCCTGAAAGCTCTCGCTTTGCACGTCTTCTTCTAGCAGGCTGTTCACGTATGAGGCGACCTGGGCGTCGATTTTCCCGACGACCTCCGCCTTGAGCGGCACCATGTCGGGCGCTTTTGACCCGGCAACCGGAGCAAGTTCTTCGGGAGGCGTCAATACATCGGCGGTGGCGGGTTTATTCATGGCGTTCTTTCTTGACAAGACGTTATTGGAATTGCTGCTCGACAGACTGAATCATCCGCTCGATGATTTCAAAGCTGGGCGGGTCGATGACCTCCACGATATTCATCGGCGCCGATAATTTTTGATCCTTTAAAAAGGCGGCGAAGTGCTCAGGCGATGAAGTGCGGTAGCCATAGCGGGTGGCCAGCTTTTGCAGTTCCGGGTCGCTTGCCAGCAGCTCTCCCAGCCTGCGGCCATTTTCGGTAAACGGCACGAGGATATGTTTGGTGTAAATCGTCGGCTGCGGATAGAGCAACACCATATCCGGGTTGGGTTGTGCGCGTTTGGACTGATATTCGAGGAACTGGCTCTCATAAATCATCACCATGGGCGCCTTGCCCATGCCCATGGTCGTATAGTCTTCAAAAGGACCTGCCGAACTCGATTCCTGTAAACCCTGACGCAAAAAAAGCGGGGTCAAAAAGGGCATGAGCCGGCCAACTTGTTCCTTGTTGTCCACAACATTGCTGTCGTTGGCCACATAGCTTGCCAGCGCCAGATACATGGCGGCAGAATTGGATTTGCGCACATCGGTCGAACTGATCAGTATGCTTTTTCCGGTCGAATAGACGGTATTACCGGGAAGATCGCGCCAGCGTACACCCTTCTGGCTCATTTCGAGCAAACGTTTCATGTCAGAGAGGTAATAAGCGCCCTCCAGTTGTTTGACAAGCCCCTCCTTCTCCAGCACCGGCACGAGTTGTCGCCAGGAGGCGACGGCCATCGGCGTAAAAAAGGTGGCATAAACCTGCCGGGCACGAGCCTTGTTTTGCAGGGCAATCGCGGCGGGCGCACCCGCCGGAAAACCGAAGTCATAGCCCTTAAGATCGCGGCTGGCAATCTCCCGTGAGCCTACTTTTTCAACCTTAATCCTAAACCCCCTGGCCAGCAGAATCTCCGCAACGCGTGCGTCGGCAAAAAAGGACTCCTTTTCCGAGCCTATCATTCCCCTGAGCTCGACAACCGAGGCGGCTGTAGCACGTGCGGCGTCATCGCTCGATTTTCTGTTGTGAGAGACAATCACCGCAGCGACAATTCCGACAGCCAGAATCAGGGCGACCGCAGGGCCTGCAATCCGTTTAATATCCATCCTTCATCTTTCCATTTCTGTGTTTAACCCCCGCGCAATGGCATCTTGAAACAGATGCCGGTCGCCAGCCGATAGTTTAGCTTAAACCGCCTTTCAACAGCGCACTTAAAACCTGCCAGGTGATTAAATTCAAACATGCGTTTTCCGGGCAAATATCGCTTATAGTGTGGGCTGCTTCGACCGTTTTGGTAAGTCCGACATGGCTCAACTCGAAATCAGAAACGTCACACGCCGCTTCGGCGATTTACTCGCGCTGGACGACGTTTGCCTGAAGATAGAGACAGGTGAATTCTTCACGCTGCTGGGCCCATCAGGCTGCGGCAAGACCACTTTACTGCGCATGATCGCAGGTTTCGATGCGCCCGATTCCGGACAGATCCTGCTCGACGGAAAAGATCTTGCCGACACGCCACCGGAAAAACGCCCTGTCCACACCGTATTCCAGAGCTATGCGCTGTTCCCTCATATGACGGTGGCAGAAAACATCACCTTTGCACTCAGGATGGGGCATTTTACGCAAAGTGAAATCAGCGCCCGCCTGCACGCCTCCATCGAGCAGATGCGCCTGACCGGCAAGACCTGCAAATATCCGCACGAGCTCTCAGGCGGAGAAAAGCAGCGCGTCGCGCTGGCGCGCTCCCTGATCAAGCGCCCCGGCCTGCTGCTGCTCGACGAATCGCTGGCGGCCCTTGACGCCAGGTTGCGCGAAGAGGTCCAGGTCGAGCTGATCAATTTGCAAAGCGAACTCGGCATCACCTTTGTGTTTGTCACCCACGCGCAAACCGAGGCACTGGCCTTGTCGCACCGTATCGCGGTGATGAATCAGGGGCGTCTGGAGCAGGTGGACGAACCTTCGAAACTTTATGGATTCCCCAGGAATCGTTTTGTCGCCGGCTTCGTCGGACACATCAATCAGCTGGGTGCGCAGGTGCTCGAATCGACCCCCGGCCGCCTGCGTCTTTCGGTTCCGGGCATGGGCGATATCGTCGCGCCAGCGCAGGCCTCCTCACTGACCGGGCAGGCTGGAATATTTTCGATCCGCCCCGAACAGGTGCGCATCGGCATACACGACGAACTGGCCGGACTGAAAAATCACTTTTCCGGCAAGATACAAAGCGTGCTGTATCAGGGCGATGTCAGCGTGTACCGGACAAAACTTGCCGATGGCGTGATCATCGAAGCGCTGTTGCCGAACTCGGCGCCGGGACGCGCGCGACTGTTTGAAATCGACGATACGGTCAAAATCGGCTGGCGCCACGATGCGGGGATATTCTTTCATGACTGAACGCTGCCGCGAAAAATATCTGGTCGCAGGCCCGCCTTTTTTATTCTTGCTGCTGATGCTGGCCGTCCCTTGCGTGATTACGCTGATCGCATCCATGAGCTACCCAGGTGAATTCGGCGGACTGGCGCCGTTTATCAGCAAAGATACTCACGCCTTGCACGGCCTGACACTGGAAACCTACCTGTTTTTTTTCAGCGATTTCATCTATACGGAAATTTTCATCAAGTCTATTCTGATGGCGGCAGGCACGACGCTGATCTGCCTGATGATGGCTTATCCTGTGGCGCTGCTCATCGCAAGAAGCCCGAAAAAGCGCCGCAACATGCTGGTGCTGCTGGTGATTTTGCCGTTCGCCAGCAATTTCCTGATCCGCATCTACGCCTGGATGATCATACTGGGCCCTCAGTCTGCACTGAGCCGACTGGTCAACGGCATACTGCATATGTTCGGGCAGGCTCCCGTGCATTTACTGTTTTCATCCGCAGCCGTCCTGACCGCGCTGGTATATGTGCATTTACCGTTCATGGTGTTGCCGCTCTATACCAATCTGGAGAAGCACGATCCCGCCCTGCTCGATGCGGCGCAAGATCTGGGCGCTAACGCGTGGCAGCGATTCTGTCAGGTCACTTTCCCGCTGTCTTTGCCGGGCGTGTTTGCAGGCTCCGCGCTGGTGTTCATTCCGGTGCTGGGCGTATTCGCCATCCCTGAAATACTGGGGGGCACGGGCGACATGATGATAGGCAATCTGATCAAGGAGCAATTTCTGGTTGCGCGCGACTGGCCGTTCGGCGCCACCTTGTCCGTCATGCTGACCACCATCTTGCTGCTGATCGCATGGTTGACCTCAAAAGCCGGAGCTATCCATGCATGACAGACACCCGTGGCTATGGGCTGCGGCGATGGCCGCATACGCCTTTTTGTATCTGCCTCTGGCTATCGTGGTCGCGTACTCGTTCAACGACTCCCGTCTCAATGTGGAATGGACAGGCTTCACCTGGCACTGGTATCAGGTGCTGCTGCACGACAAGAACATGCTGGTCGCCGCCGGAAACTCACTGCTCATCGCACTCGTCAGCTGCCTGATATCCACCGTACTGGGCACCATGGCCGCCATCGCCATCCATCGCCATGACTTTAAATTACTCAATTTTATGGTCATGACGCCCGTGGCGATGCCAGAAATCCTGTTAGGCGTCTCACTGTTGCTGTTCTACATACAGGTACTCCATCTCACGCTGGGCATGCTCTCGGTTGTACTCGCCCACGTCGTATTTTCCACAGGCTTTGTAGCCATCGCAGTACGCGCCGCCCTGGCAGCTTTGGACGAGCGCATCTTCGACGCCGCGCGCGATCTTGGCGCCTCGCCCTGGCAGAGTTTTCGCCACGTGACCTGCCCGTTAATCCTGCCCGCCATGATTGCGGGCGCACTGATGGCCTTCACCTTGTCGATCGACGACTTCGTCATTACCTTCTTCACCGCAGGCGTTGGCGTACAAACACTGCCCCTGCATATCTACTCCATGATCAAGACCACCGTGACACCGGAGGTCAACGCTGTCTCCACGCTGCTGATGCTGCTCACGCTGGCGCTGATTTTCACAGCGGCCAGACTCGCGCCCGATACGCTGAAGGGGAAATACTGATGTGGCGCCTGCTGTTGCTGCTGGTCGGCACGGCACAGGCCGAAGACCTGCTGTATTTGTACAACTGGAACAACTACATCGCGGATCAGACGATAGAGCGTTTCGAGGCTGAGTGTGCCTGTCATGTGGTGCAGGATTATTATTCGGACAACGAGGAAATGCTGGCCAAACTGGCCGCCGGTGCGACAGGCTACGACCTTGTCATACCGACCGGCAATGCGACAGAATCGCTGATCCGGCAACACGCGTTGCGCCCCCTGGACAAGCGCCTGCTGCCTGACCTGAAGAACATCGATGCCGCCTACATGAACACGGTGTTCGACCCTGGCAACCAATACTCGGTACCCTACGCCTACACCCTGACGCTCATCGGCTATAACCCGAACAAAATCCGCGAACTGGGCTTGCCCGTCGACAGTTGGGCGGTGATCTTTGAACCTCGCTATCTCGAAAAAATCAAAGGGCGTGTCACCGTGCTCGACAGCCAGCGCGAACTGCTCGCGGCAGCGCTCAAATATCTGGGGTATTCGGCAAACGACACAGAGGAAGCGCACTGGAAGCAGGCGCGCGACCTGATTATCCGCGCAAAGCCGTACTGGGCCGCATTCAACGCTTCGAGCTATATCAAGGAGCTGGCCGCCGGCAATATCTGGCTGGTACACGGCTACTCCAGCGACATCTATCAGGCGGATCAGGATGCGCAAACCAGCGGGCGAGCGTTTCGCATCAAAGCCATCCTCCCCAGAGAGGGCGCCGTGCTGGCGCTCGATTCCATGGTGCTGCACAAGTCAGGGCGCAGGCCGGATCTGGCACACCGCTTCATCAATTTCATGCTGGACGGGAAAAATTCTGCCGAACTGACCAACCTGATAGGTTCGGGCAACCCCAACAGGCGCGCGCTGCCGCATATCAGGCCGGAAATCGCGCAGAATCCCGCCATTTTTCCGGCGTCAGGAGAAAAACTCGAAATGCTAAAAGATCTCGACCGCCATCAGCGCCGCATACTCTCTCGTATCTGGATAGAAATCAAGCTCAGATAACCCTGTCAATCTGCGGACAACCGATTTTTTTGATACGCCCCGATGAGCGGGACAAAACTGACCGGCAATATATGTTCAGCGCGCAAGACGCCATTCTGTGTTTTCGTGATCAAAAACAACGCCTGCGCGTACCCGCCCACCGGGATCACCATGCGCCCGCCCGACTTTAACTGATCCAGAAGCCTTTGCGGCACATGATCTGCCGCTGCGGTAACCATGATACCATCGAACGGGGAATATTTTTTCCAGCCCTCGCTGCCGTCACCGACTTTCAACCGGACATTGCCGTACCCCAGTCGACCCAGCAGACCGGTGGCCCGTGCGGCCAGTGGCGCCAGTATTTCCACGCTCAGGACCTTGCCTGCCATCTCGGCCAGGATCGCCGTCTGATAGCCCGAGCCGGTTCCGACCTCCAGTACGGTATCCGCCCGGGTCGGCGCCAGCAGCTGGGTCATCAGCGCCACGATGTACGGCTGCGAAATGGTCTGCCCGTGACCGATGGGCAAGGGTATGTTGCAATAGGCGCTCCAGGTCTCATTTTCCGGAATAAACAGATGACGCGGCACCTTTTTCATGACGCTGAGCACGTCTTCTGAGACACAGGCGCCGGTTTCACGCCCCATCGCGCGGATTTCCTCCGTCATTGAGTCTCGCGCCCGCGCGTACCTGTCACCCGGTTCCGGCACATGCGGCTTTTGAAATTTCATCATCGCTCTCCTGTGGGCTGACCGCAACGCGCGCTACGTCCCTGACTGCCGCCGATAGCGCGCAGCCGCTCATATAAATCCCGCTCCTCGGCTGATAGTTTTTCCGGGACACGCACGCCGATCTGCACATACAGCTCACCATGACGACTGCTGCCAAATTCGGGCAGACCCAGGCCTTTGAGGCGCAACACGGCGCCAGGTTGCGTGCCGGGCGGGACGTTCACGCTGGCCGTACCCTCCAGCGTGGGCACTTCGAGCGAAGTGCCCAGCACCGCATCGGTCAGTTCTATGGTCTCGCGGCGCAGCAGGTCAGCCCCTGAACGCTCGAAGCGAGGGTCTGCTCTGGAGTGCACGACGACGAACAGATCGCCCGCAGCTCCTCCCGCACAGGCCATCCCCTTGCCGGGTATGCGCAGCGCCATGCCCTCCTCCACGCCCTGCGGAATTTTCACCGTAAGGTTTTCATCCGCTTCAATCTCGCCGCTGCCGTGACACTCACGACAGTGGTTTTTAACGATGCTGCCGCGCCCTTGACAGTCAGGGCAGGTGCTGATCTGCTGGATCAGAATACTTTGCTTCTCCTGACGGTGGCTCACGCGCCCTGTGCCTTTACACGTTTCACAGGCTTCAGGTTTGGCTCCGCCTTCGCCTCCCGTGCCGTGGCATGAGGGGCAGGCGGCAGGGCGGTGCAGGCAAAGCGTCTCCTCGCCGCCCGCAGCCACGCGGGAAAGCGGAACAAAGAGCTCAGTCTCAATGTTCGCGCCATGTGTCGGACCCGTGCGCCTGCGATGGAAAAACCCCTCGAACGGGCCGCCGAAATCGAAATTAAGTCCGCCGAAAATATCGTCGAAATTGATGCCGCCGAACAGGTCCTCGGCAGAAAAATCAGCCACCGCTGAAAATCCGCGCGCGTCGTATTCCGCGCGCTTCTTCGGGTCAGACAACACGGCATAAGCCTCGGCGATTTCCTTGAAGCGCTCCTCGGCTCCACCTTCCTTGTTGCGGTCGGGATGATATTTCATCGCGAGGTTGCGAAATGCATCCTTGATCGCCTTCTGGTCGGCGTCGCGGGCGATGCCCAGCACCTCGTAGTAGTCGCGTTTAATGATCGTTCGCCTTTGTCAGGTTGCCATCGTCAGTTCTGTGTTTTCGGCTTTTTGTCGAAAGATGACTTCCTGGAAAAGGACAATCTTATTTTCGTCAACTCGGCAAGCCTGTCCGCTACCCCCCGGTTCACGCTCCCCCCGGGGTAAACACCGTCGGCTGAGGCCTCACCGGCTATCAGGCCGGTCAGCAGCGCCATCGCCTGATCGACCGTTTCGACCGCATAGATGCTGAATTTTTTATTTTCCGCCGCTTCCACCACGTCGCGGCGCAGCATCAGATGTACGGCGTTGGCTGCGGGGATCAGTACGCCTTGCGAGCCTGTCAGTCCGCGCGCCTGGCAGATATCGAAAAATCCCTCGATTTTCTCGTTCACCGCGCCGATGGCCTGCACCTGCCCCAGCTGGTTCACCGAGCCTGTAACAGCCAGCGACTGGGCTATCGGCGCATTCGCCAGGTTCGAGAGCAAGGCGCACAGCTCGGCAAGGGACGCGCTGTCGCCGTCCACCGTGCCGTAGGACTGTTCGAACACCAGACTGGCAGCGAACGACAGCGGCTGATTTTTGGCATAGCGCGCGGCCAGAAAGGACGACAGAATCAGCACGCCTTTGGAATGGATCGCCCCCGAGAGCTTCACCTCGCGCTCGATATTGACCAGTTCGCCGTCGCCCAGTCGGGTGGTGGCGGTAATCCGGGCAGGCACAGCGAAGGCGTAATCGCCCAGTTCTATCACGGACAGGCCGTTGATCTGTCCTGCGATGACCCCACCTGTGTCTATCATCAATATATCGCGCAGGATCGCTTCTTGCAGTCGGCCTTTGATTCTGTCCTGGCGACGAATCTCTTCATCGATCGCCTTTTGCACGTCGGCCCCTTGCACGATGCTGCCGCCGGATTCTCGCGCCCAGTAATCGGACTCACACAGCAGATCTGTCAGACGGCGCATGTGCATGGTCAGTTTTTCCGCATCTTCTGCCAGGCGCGATGCGTGTTCGATCACGCGCGCCACCGCAGAACAATCGAAGGGCAGCAACGAATCACGGCGCACCAGCGTGGCGATCATCCTCGCATACAGCAGATGGTTATCGGCATTGCGTGCGATCCTGTCGTCGACGTCGGCTGCCACCTTGAACAGCTCACCGAACTCGGGATCGTATTGTTGCAGCAGATAATAGAACAACCGGTCGCCGAACAGGATCACCTTGACGTTCAGCGGAATCGGTTCGGGTTCGAGGGAGACGGTGCTCACCAGGCTGTACATCTGCCCCAGCGACTCGATGCGGATTTCATGCGATTGCAGCGCGCGCTTCAAGGCCTCCCAGGCGAAGGGCTGGACCAGCACATCCTTGACATCCAGCAGCAGATAACCGCCGTTTGCCCGGTGCAAAGCACCGGCCTTTATCAGCGTAAAATCAGTGACCAGTGCGCCGAACTGCGCAACATGTTCTATTCTGCCGACCAGATTGCCGTGGGTCGGATTGTCTTCGCTGATGAGGGGCGCACCGCCCGGTTCGCCGTTGCCGCAGAGCACATTCACCTTGTAGCGGGAAAAACTCCGCCGACTGACGATGGTCATGCCGCCGATATTGGCCGTCTCCTCAGGCTTCCTGAAATCATCAATATTTTCAATCAGATCGGCCTGTACTTTTTCAAAATACTCCAACACAGCAGAAAGATCGCCGTAGCGCTTTTTCAACTCATCCATCAGATGTACGATCACCGACAGCGTCGTCTCGCGATCAAGCTGGCGGATCTTCTCGTGCCGCTCGCGACGCCATTGCGGCATCTGGCCCATGATTTTCTCCAGACGCGCCTGAAGGTCGGCGATCACCGTCGCGACCCGTTTTTTCTCCTCGTCAGGCAGGTTTTCATATTCGTCCGGCGGAATCACCTCATGGTTGCGGGTGGGTGCCAGCGCAAAACCCTCCGGCGTGCGCAGCAGCGCGACCTCCTGCTTTTCCGCGTCTTCGGCCAGCTCCCTGAATACCGCATCCTGGCGTTTGCCGAACTCGTCCCGGATCAGCCTGGCCCGGGCCTGGTATTCATCGCTCTCGAACAGGGCGGGAATCGCGCTCATCAGATATTCCACCAGCTTTTCCATGTACAGGCTGAGTTCTGTCCCCCTGCCGGACGGCAGGCTCAAAACCTGAGGCTTGTGCGGATGTGCAAAGTTGTTGACATAACACCAGTCAAAAGGCGGCGACTCCGCACCCGCCTTTTTTTCCAGCAACTGCTGCACCATGCTGCGCTTGCCCATGCCCGAAGGCCCCAGCACAAAGACGTTGTAACCCTCGTGGCGTATGTCGGCGCCAAAGCGTATCGCATCCATCGCACGCATCTGGCCGATGATCCCGGTCATATCCTCCAGATCATCGGTGCTCTTGAAACCCATCTGCGCCTGGTCACAGGCGCGATGCAGCTGTTTCGCGTCCAGCGGGAGTAGGTTGATCATGGGTTCTGTTTGTTTTCCTTGTACTCGGCATCGACCACGCGCGACCCTGAGGGTCTGCCTTCCCCTGTCGGCGTTCCCACGTTGGGCGGAGGTTCAGGCCCTTCCCAGCGCGTTTGCGCATAAGGACTGCCACGGCTTGGCTGCCCCGACTGGGAATAAATCACAGCACCTGCTTCTTGCAATAATCTTTTGAGCGCTTCGGCCCTTTCGGTCGCGAGTGCGACCTCCTTTTTGAGCAGCGCCTCCTTGGTCTGGCGCAAGTCGGCGTCGATGCGCTTCTTGAGTTCATCGGTGAGCTTGTCGGCAAAATTGGCGAGCAGCTTCTCAGCCTCATAACAAGTCGCATCCGAGGCGTTGAGTTTTTCCGCATCCTCGCGCCGCTTCTTGTCCGCATCGGCATAACGTTCGGCCTCCCCCACCATGCGTTTTTTGTCATCTTCGGAGAGCCTGGCAGAGCCTGTAATGCTGATGGACTGAACCTTGCCGCTGGCCGTATCCTTCGCCGTCACGCTCAAAATGCCATTCGAATCGATATCGAAAGCCACTTCGACCTTTGGAATTCCGCGCGGGGCCGGCGGCAAACCATCCAGATTGAATTCGCCCAGACTGGTGTTATCTCCCGCCATCGGCCGTTCGCCCTGAAACACGTGGATGGTGACGCTGGTTTGCATGTCGGCTGCGGTGGTGAAAATCTCGCTGCGCCTGACCGGGATCGGCGTATTGCGCGCAATCAAAGGCGTAGCAATGCCGCCCAGCGTCTCCACGCCCAGGGTGAGGGGCGTCACATCCACCAGCACGATGCCGCCCACATCCCCTGCCAGCACGCCGGCCTGGATCGCGGCGCCACAGGCTACGCACTCCATAGGATCCACGCCCATCTCCGCCTTGTGGCCGAACATATCCTCGAAATAGCTGCGCACGACCGGCATGCGGGTAGGTCCGCCGACGAATACCACCCGGTCCACCTCTTTGGGCGTGATGCCAGCGTCCGCCAGCGCCTGTTCGACAGGTCTGCGGCAACGCTCGATCACCGGGCGCACCAGGCGTTCGAGCTCGGTGCGATTGAGATCCAGCTCCAGATGGCGCGGCTCGCCGTTGACGGCGGCCAGGTAGGGCAGGCTGACATGAGTGCTGACGCCGGTCGAGAGCTCGATCTTGGCCGCCTCCGCCGCTTCCATGAGGCGCGCGCTGGCACGACGGTCGCCGCGCACATCCACGCCTGTGGACATCTGAAAACGCTCGGCCAGATGTTCGAATATTTTCTGGTTCATGTCCGTGCCGCCCAGCTGAGTATCTCCGCTGGTGGCGCGAACTTCGAACACACCCTTGCCAAATTCCATGATGGTGACGTCCAGCGTGCCGCCCCCCAGATCAATCACCGCGATGAGCAGTTCCTGCCCCAGCCGGTCCAGGCCGTAGGCCAAGGACGCCGCTGTGGGTTCGTTGACCAGGCGCACGACCTCCAGCCCTGCAATACGACAGGCGTCACGGGTGGCCGCTCGCTGGTTGTCGTCGAAATAGGCCGGCACCGTCACGACAGCCTTCACGACCGGTTCGCCCAGATAGGCCTCTGCATCCCGTTTGATTTTTTGCAGCAAAAAGGCCGACAACTGTTCGGGCGAATATTCGGCCGAACCCAGACGGATATTTTCCCGCTGACCCATGCGGCGCTTGAAAGCGCTGGCCGTACCTTCCGGGTTGGCCGTCGCCTGACGCCGCGCCGGTTCACCCACCAGCACCTGCCCGTCGGCGGTGATGGCGACATAGCTCGGAAATGCCTTGCCGCCCACGCTTAGCCCTTCGCTGCCGGGGATCATGACAGGCCGCCCGCCGCGCAACACGGCTGCTGCAGAATTGGAAGTGCCAAGATCGATGCCGATGATGTTCATACGATTCTCCCGAGGAACTATTCATATTTGAGCGGTATGTAAATCATCATCCCCTCGCGCTGCACCAGCAAGGCGCCATGGTGTCCCGCGCGCAAGAGTGCGGCCTGCAATTGCCCGACCGTCGACACCCGCTGGCTGTTGACGGCGATCACGATATCGCGGGGCTGTATGCCCGAGTACCGTGCAACCCCGCTGACCGATTCGACCACGAGACTGCCCTCGGTATGCAGCGCACGCTGCTCCTCACGCGCGAGCTCGCGCAGCACGAGCCCTATCTGTCCGGGCTCGGCGTGTTTCACGCCATCGGCCTCACCCAGCCTGACCGTTACCTCCTTTGTCGCACCCTGACGCCACAAGGTGAGTTTTGCCTCCGATTCCGGAGCCGCCTGTGCCACCTGGCGCAACAGTTCGTCCGTATCGCCGATCTCATGCCCGTCAAACTTCAGAATAATATCGCCGATATCAATGCCCGCCCGGTCGGCCGGACCGCCCTTTTCCACCGAAGACACCAGCGCGCCTGCCGCCTTGTCAAGCCCGAACGATTTGGCGTGCTCTGCCGTGACATTCTGTATCGTAACGCCCAACCTGCCGCGCCTGACCGTGCCGTGTTTTTGCAACTCGTCCCGAACCTTCATCGCAAGGTCTATCGGAATGGCGAAGGACAACCCCATATATCCGCCGCTGCGGCTGTATATCTGGGAATTGATGCCGACCACTTCGCCTTTCATATTGAACAAGGGGCCGCCGGAGTTTCCCGGATTGATGGAGACATCGGTCTGAATGAACGGCACAATATCCTCGCCCGGAAGGCTGCGTCCCTTGGCGCTGACGATCCCCTGCGAAATCGAGTTCGAGAAGCCGAACGGAGAGCCGATAGCCGCCACCCATTCTCCGACCTCAAGTTCGCCTGAATTGCCGATGGCTGCGACCGGAAGACCCGTGGCAGAAATTTTAAGCAAGGCAATGTCGCTGCGCCTGTCAGTGCCGACTATCTTTGCATTGAACTCGCGCTTGTCCGTCAGCCGCACGGTGACCTCGACGGACTCTTCGACGACATGCGCGTTGGTCAGAAGATAGCCATCCGGGCTGATGATAAAACCAGAACCCAGGGTCTGACTGCTGTATTCGTGTTGCATGCCGGGGGCAAAGCGGCGGAAAAATTCATAAAAAGAATCATTTTGGGTAATTTCGGGAATGTCGAAAAATGGAATTCCCCCGCGTATCTTGCGCGTCGTGCTGATATTGACGACCGCAGGTCCCTCCTTTTTAACCAGCTCGGTAAAATTGGGCAGCGCGACCGTGACGGCCGCCGCCCTCGTCTGCGGTAAAACAGGCGGTCTCTCGCACGCGGCGAGCATCAATGCCAGCAAGGCTGCCAGCCAGGACAAGCCTCTTGTGAAATTCTGCCGATCAGCACGCACAGGCCGACACGCCGACGCACGCAAGTCAGACGCCCTGCCCTCCAACCCGGGAAGCCTGCCGCAGCGACCCATCAGGCGAACTCCGGCAACGCTCATCATCCCTGTCAGAATCGGCGGCCAAAATCCGCCGCCTGCCGGGCAGGCTACGGACTCGGGACTCATGAAATCGAAATTTCCCGGACAGCGGTTCCCGGTTTCTTGGGCAAGGTCAGTTCGAGCACACCATTGTTATAGCTGGCCTTGACATTCTCCTGATCGAGCTCGGCGCCCAGACTGAAGCTGCGGGACGCCATGCCGTAACTGCGCTCGCGGCTGATGACCCGCTCGCCTTCTTTGGTTTCCTTTTCCTGTTTGACTTCGGCGCTGATCGAAACCCGGTTGCCCTCGACAGTCACGTGAATGTCGTCCTTGTTCACCCCTGGAATGTCGGCGTGAATCAGATACTGTCCATCCGTCTCCTTCACATCCATCTTGATCTGCGGCCCGGCCGCGCCGCGCAATATCGGGCGCATCATGAACCGGTTGAACATGTCGTCCACGTTTAAAAACGGGTCAAGACGTGCAATTTCGTTGACAGGATCGACTCGGGTAATATTGGACATGATATTTTCCTCGGGTTAAGGTAACTCAAAAAAGATCTCCGGACGACGCCAAAGAGCGCCCTCGCGACACGGCATGCCGGGCAGCTGGTTGAACCGGGTCTTTGACGCTCTGGATTATCTGGGGGATTTCGCTTTAAAACCATCAGAACAGGATGATTTTAAAGCGAGTTAATGCGAAGGGGGGGGGTAGGAATTTCCTGAACAGGCAGGGTTAGCCCAGCGATCTTTCGACGATCTCGAATACATCAGGCGACAGCCCCGCGTGAGCGCGTATGGATTCGAGCGCCGCGCGGGCATGAGTCTGGCGAGACGAATCGAACCTGCGCCAGCGGTCAAAACAACGCGCCAGGCGCGCGGCCACTTGCGGGTTGATCGCGTCGAGACGGCAAGTCTGTTCGGCCATGAAGCGGTAACCTCCTCCGTCTGCGGCATGAAAATGCACATGATTGCTGCCAAAGGCGCGAAGCAGCGCATACACCTTGTTCGGGTTGCGCAAATCAAAAGCCGGATGCAGGGTCAGCGCCTCCACCACCGCTCGCGTATCGGGCAGGCGACTGGTGGCCTGAACTTGCAGCCACTTATCCACCACCAGCGGCTCCCCCTGCCAGCGCTGGTAAAAGGCATCCAGCGCCGCCGATCGCTCATCCCCGGCACAGGAAGCCAGCACGCCCAGCGCTGCAAACTGGTCTGTCATGTTGTCGGCGCAGTTAAACTGCTGCAGTGCCAGAGCGCGAGACTCAGCAGAGTCCGCTTCACACAGATAGCCCAGACAGACATTGCGCAACGCGCGGCGCCCGGCGCTCAAAGAATCCGGCCTGTATGCGTGAGTCGGCGTCAGTCGCTCGTAGCACGCCTGAAGCTCGGCTCCCAGCCGGGAGGCGATCTGGCGGCGCAGACTGTTGCGCGCCGCGTGCAGGGCATCAGGATCGACCCGTTCCAGCTGTTCGGCAAGCGTCGCCTCCCCCGGCAGCGACAAGACTTCTGCGGCAAAGGCCGGATCCACCTCCTCGTCTGTCAACACCCGCACGGCGGCATCGGTAAAGTGTGTCGGCCACTCGTATCTCTCGTCCGCACAGGCGGCCAGAATCAGGCGGGAGGCCAAGCGCTGCCCCGCTTCCCAACGGTTAAAGGGATCCGCATCATGCGCCATCAGGTGAGCAAGTTCCGCGTCCGTATAAGCAAAATCGAGCACCACCGGCGCCGAAAAATTGCGCAGCAAGGAGGGCACGGGCGCCTCGGTGACCCCTTCGAAGATAAATGTCTGACTCGCATCGAACAAGGACAACACGCGCTGCGTTGAAACACTCTCCTCACCTGCTAAACGCTGCGGCAAATCCTGCCCGTCGGCGCCGACCAGGCCTATAACTACCGGAATATGATACGGTTGTTTCGCTCTCTGACCCGGCGTCTCGGTGCAGGACTGCGTCAAAGTCAGCGTGTAACGCTGACGGTCCGCGTCAAACACCCCGACAGCCTGCACGTGAGGCGTGCCGGCCTGCTCATACCAGCGCATGAACCGGGAAAAATCAGCGCCCGAAGCATCCTTCATGGCGGCGACAAACTCATCGCAGGTGACCGCCTGCCCGTCGTGCCTTGCAAAATACAGATCCATCCCGCGACGAAAGGCCTCCTTGCCGATCAGAGTATGGATCATCCGCACCACCTCCGCGCCCTTTTCATAGATGGTGGCCGTGTAAAAATTATTGATTTCGATGTAGGACGCGGGCCTGACCGGATGCGCCATCGGGCCGCTGTCCTCGGGAAACTGGGCCGCTCGCAAGCCCCGCACTTCGCGGATGCGCGCCACGGCACGGTTATGCACGTCGGCGCCGAATTCCTGGTCGCGAAAGACCGTCAGCCCTTCCTTGAGCGAGAGCTGAAACCAGTCGCGGCAGGTCACGCGATTGCCCGTCCAGTTGTGGAAATACTCGTGCGCTACCACCCGGTCGATATTTTCAAAATCGGCATCGGTCGCCACATCGCTGCGGGCGAGCACATATTTGGTGTTGAAGATATTCAACCCCTTGTTTTCCATGGCGCCCATGTTGAAGTCACCGACCGCAACAATCATGTAATGATCCAGATCGCATTCCAGGCCATAGGTCTCCTCGTCCCAGTACATGGCCTTTTTCAGTGCCGACATGGCATGCTCGCACTGATCCTGCCGCCCCGGTTCCACGAAAACAGACAGTTGAACATCGCGCCCGGACATCGTGCAGTAGTTCCCGTGCAGCACGTCCAGGCGCGCGGCAACCATGGCGAACAGGTAGCAAGGCTTGGGGTGAGGGTCCTGCCACGTCGCCCAGTGGCGCCCGCCCGCCTCCTCGCCGCCGGCGACAGGATTCCCGTTGGAGAGCAGGCATGGCAACCATTCCTTGTCCGCGTGCAGCGTGACACAATAGCGCGACATCACATCCGGCCTGTCCAAAAACCAGGTGATGCGGCGAAAACCCTGCGCTTCGCACTGGGTGAAATAGCCGTCTGCCGAGCGGTAGAGGCCGGACAAACAGGTATTCTTGTCAGGATAAATGCGCGTGACAGTGGCAAGACAAAAGGCGTCCGGCAGCTCGGTCAGCGTCAGGTGGCTGTCAGTCAGGCTGTAAGCTGTAGCGGGAATTTTTATGCCATCGATGGCGATGCTTTGCAAGGAAAGCTCGATGCCATCCAACACCAGCGGGGCATCGGGCGTGTTCGCGGCCAAATTGCGGCGCACCGTCAGCCGCGCGCTCACCTCAGCATAGTCACGCTCAAAACTGATATCGAGATTGACCGTGTCGATCAAAAAAGGCGGCGGCGTATAGTCAGCCAGACGTATGGTTTGAGGCGTAGCTTGATTCATGGCAGTCAACAGGATAAAAGCCGTAGTGTGACAGCAAAACAGTCGGCAAGTCATCCTGATTTACACCGAACACCACCGGATAGTCCACACAATTTTCACGCATCTGTACGACAAACCGGCCTTGCGACTATGATGCAGGACGCTCTCCATCAGCCAGACCCGCCTGTTATGACCCTCTTGTCAGAAAGCCGCTGAAATACTGAAGCTATTTGAGTATAATTTGCCCCTGAAGCCCGGCGCCCCCTGCTCCCCCGCCACGGCGGAAACGACAGGATGCCAGTATCCTTACGAAAGCGAGAACCCAACTTGAACCATACAAACAATACAGCGCCTGCCGAAGCAGGACTTTCCTACCGCGATGCCGGTGTCGATATCGATGCGGGGGATCAGTTGGTCGAAAACATCAAGCCTTATGCACGCCGCACCATGCGCCCGGAAGTGCTCTCCGGCATCGGCGGCTTCGGCGGTCTGGTGGAAATCTCCAAAAAATACAAGGAACCGGTGCTGGTATCCGGCACCGATGGCGTGGGCACCAAGCTCAAACTGGCCTTTGAACTCAACATCCACGACACCGTCGGGATCGATCTGGTCGGCATGAGCGTCAACGACATTCTGGTGCAGGGCGCAGAGCCTTTGTTTTTCCTTGATTATTTCGCCTGCGGCAAGCTGGACGTACCCGCCGCGACCGAAGTCATCAAGGGCATCGCCAACGGTTGCGAGCAGGCCGGTTGCGCGCTGATCGGCGGCGAAACGGCTGAAATGCCCGGCATGTACCCGGTGGGCGAATACGACCTGGCAGGCTTTGCCGTGGGCGTGGTGGAAAAATCCCGCATCATCACAGGCGAGCACATCGAGCCCGGCGACATCGTGCTGGGCATGGCCTCCAACGGCGCGCACTCCAACGGTTACTCGCTGGTGCGCAAGATCATCGAACGCAGCCGCCCTGATTTGAGCGCCCCCTTCGACGGCGAACGCACGCTGACCGAGGTCATCATGGCGCCTACCCGTATCTATGTTAAACCGCTGCTGGCGCTGATGCAGAGCATCACCATCAAGGGCATGGCGCACATCACAGGCGGCGGCATCACCGAAAATGTGCCCCGCGTGCTGCCGGAAAATGTCGTCGCCGACATCGACAGCCAGTCCTGGCAGATGCCCAAACTGTTCCACTGGTTGCAAGAACAAGGCGGCGTGGCAGAGCAGGAAATGTATCGCACCTTCAATTGCGGCATCGGCATGGTGGTCATCGTCGCCGCGACAGATGCGGATCAGGCCATCAGCCAGTTGCAAACGGCAGGTGAGACCGTTCACCGTATCGGTGTCATCCGGGCAAGGACAGGCTCGGAACATCAGACGCAGGTGAAATAATCCGAAAAATGGGCAAGTAGCGAGTGGGAAGTGGACATCACCACTCACCACTCACCACTCACCACTCACCACTCACCACTTTCCGCATTTATCCCCCATGAAAAAAATTGTCATCCTCATCTCGGGACGCGGCAGCAATATGCAAGCGCTGCTGGACGCAAAACTCAACTGTCACATCAAAGCGGTCATCAGCAACCGGGCGGATGCCACAGGCCTTGATTTTGCCAGACAACACGGCGTTCCGACAGCGGTAGTCGCGCATACCGATTATCCTGACAGAGAACACTTTGACACGGCGCTGGCACAGCTTATCGACAGTTTTCATCCTGACTTTGTGATACTCGCAGGCTTCATGCGCATCCTCACAGCCCGGTTTGTCACGCACTATCACGGCCGATTGATCAATATTCATCCGTCCTTACTGCCCGCCTACGCCGGATTGCACACCCACGCACGCGCGCTGCAGGACGGTGTAAAAATCCACGGCTGCACCGTACACTTTGTCACCCCCGATTTGGATCATGGCCCCATCATCATTCAGGCGGCAGTGCCTGTGGCAGACGACGACACCGAGGCCTCGTTAGCCGCGCGCGTCCTGCACGAGGAACATCGCATCTTCCCACAGGCCATACGCTGGCTATGCGCAGCTCAGGTTGAACTTGCCGACACAGGTCGTGTCCTAAACCACACTCGGAATCAACCGGGCTTTGCACTGATCTCACCCGCACTGGAGTAAATATGAAGTGGTTCTCGTTGTGCCTGTCATGGTTCATGTTTTGCGCAACGGCTCACGCCGCCGCCCCCGGCAGCATAGAAGCCCGCTATCAGCTGAGCAAAAACGGCATGACAGGGGAAGTCGTCGAGACCTACAGCCAAAACGGCAATCACTACACGCTGGCCAGCACCACGACCCTGCTGGGTGGATTCATCAGAATTTCGGTCACCAGCCGGGGTTTGATCGACAAACAGGGACTGCGCCCGCAGCATTTCGAGTATCAGTTCAGAGGCCGACCCGACAAGGATAGAACCGCCGAATTTGACTGGAACGCACAGCAACTGACCCTGACGCACCAGACGCCGCCGTTAGCCCCCGGCACACAAGATCGTCTGAGCGCGATGTATCAGTTCATGTTCATCAATTTTGAAGGACGCCGCGAGCTGGACTTTTTCATGACCGACGGCAACAAGCTGGATAACTATCACTACGCGGTCAGTCCGGGCGCACGTCTGGACACCCCTGCCGGAAAGTTTGACAGCCTGTATCTGGACAATCTGGGTAAACCCGGAGAGAGCCACACCGAAATCTGGCTGGAATCCAAATACCAGCTGCCTTGCAAGATGGTCGTCACCGATGCCAACGGCGATCAGCTCACACAGATATTGAGCAGCCTGAAAATTCTGCCGTGAATAACCGGCGGCAAAGGTTTGTGCCGGAACTGTCAGGGCAGTC
The DNA here is from genome assembly GCA_028707275.1 of Gallionella sp. GTDB lineage: Bacteria > Pseudomonadota > Gammaproteobacteria > Burkholderiales > Gallionellaceae > Gallionella. Next base: position 548,488 of record JAQTUP010000001.1, read on the forward strand.
ACGCATAGCGCTGGCCATCGCCCTGTCGTTGCTGATCCACACAGTGCTGTTGTTCGGCCCCAAACTCGTCGTCCCGGCGCCAGTCGAAGTCCTTTTGCCGCCGCTCATGGCAAAACTGGAACCGCTGCCCGTGATTCGCGCCGCTGCAAAACCTGAAACCCGACCTGCATCCAAACCCCGTCACAGCAAGGTGCTCAAGCCCGCATCCGTCGCGCAACAGGTGGAGCCTGCACCCGCCGAAGAACAGGGCCCTGTCACGCCTTCAGCCCCCCTCGCCACCGCCGCGACCGAAGAGGAGCCCGCCGCTGTCGTTGACAGTCCGCCAGCAGAATCGACGCCCGCACACCCGTTACCGAAACATGCGCAGCTTACTTTCATGGTCTATAAGGGCACGGATTTTACGATAGGTCAGGCCAGTCACAGACTGGAGATCGGCGACGACCAGTCCTATCATTTGCGCGCAGACGTCAAGACTATAGGGCTGGTCAGCCTGTTCAAGACGTTCGTGATGAACCAGCAAAGTCACGGCACGGCAACCGCGCAGGGGCTGCGTCCTGATGAGTTCAGCGAAGGCCGGGTGAGCGACAGGGGGAATCAGGCGCTGACCGCGAGCTTCGACTGGAAAGGCCGACAACTGCTGTTTTCTTCCGGCGAGAACACAGCATTGCCCGATCAGGCGCAAGACATGCTCAGCTTTTTGTATCAGCTCTCCCAGTTACCGCTCGATCAGCCTGTCATCACGATGTATATCAGCAATGGCCGCAAGCTGGAAAGATACGAGTTGGAAGTCGGCAGCGAAGAATATATCCTGACGCGCAACGGAAAAATGCGCGCCCTGCCCCTGCGAAAAAAACACGCGCAGGGGGAAGAAGGGCTGGAAATATGGCTGGGGCTGGAATACCGGCTGCTGCCGGTCAAAATACGCCAGCTCGACAAAAACGGTGAAATCGGCGGCCAGATGGTGATCTCCGACATCCGGGTGTCCGAGGAATAAGTGAAGGGTGAAGGGTGCGGACGTTTTTGCCCTTCTCTCTTCCCTCTTTTCCCTTCCCGATGTTTTAACCCCTCAATCCTCAATCCCGATTGCTGAACCCTGTTAAACTTCGCCCTTGAATTTTAGATACCGAAACTGCCATGCTTATTACCGAATACCGTTTAGACCTCGTCATCCTCGCGCTGCGCACCATTTTGCCGCTGGAACATCCCGCAGACACCACTTTGCGCTATTTCTTCAAGAATGAACGCATAGGCTCAAACGAGCGCGCCATCGTCGCCGAGACCAGCTTCGGCGTCCTGCGCCACCGCCTGCTGCTCGAAGCTGCCTGTGATGGCCGCGCCACCCCGCGCCGCATGGCGTTAGCTTATCTGGTCAAATTCGGCGGGTATAACCTGCGCGAAATCCAGCCGGTATTAAAGCGCGACGAAGCTGAATGGCTGGCGGCGGCCAAAGCCGTGCAATATGAGGGGCAGTCTCTGTCGATACAGGCCGAGTTGCCTGAGTGGCTGATTGAAAAAATGCGCGCCTCCTACTCTGACGAGGAAATCCTCACGCTGGGTCGCGCCATGCAACAAGGTGCGCCGCTGGATATACGCGTCAATACCTTACTCGCCAAACGGGAAGAAGTCTTGCTCAAATTGCAGGAACAAAACATCGACGCGACAGCGACACCTTATTCGCCGGTCGGCATTCGTCTGAAGGAAAAGATCCCGCTGAACAAGGATGCGCTGTTCACCGAAGGCCGAGTCGAAGTTCAGGATGAAGGCAGCCAGTTGCTAGGCTTCCTGTTAGCGCCCAGGCGCAACGACATGGTGGTGGACTTTTGCGCAGGTGCGGGCGGCAAGACGCTGATGCTCTCAGCGCTGATGAATTCGCAAGGACGCCTGTATGCGATGGATGTCTCAGAAAAACGTCTGGCCAATCTCAAACCGCGCCTGAAACGCTCGGGCGCGTCCAACATTCAGCCCATGCTGATCGCGCACGAGAACGATCTCAAGGTCAAGCGCCTTGCAGGGAAGATAGACCGCGTGCTGGTGGATGCGCCCTGCAGCGGTCTTGGCACACTGCGCCGCAATCCGGATCTGAAATTCCGCCAGTCGCCGCAGAGCATCATGGAATTGAACCAGAAGCAGAGCGCCATTTTAGCCTCCGCCAGCCGCCTGCTCAAAAAGGGTGGCCGTCTGGTCTATGCGACTTGCAGCATTTTGCCCGAAGAAAACCAGCACATCGTGGAAGCCTTCCTGGCCTCTCACCCCGACTTCGTGTTGCGTCCGGCAGGCGAAATCCTGCAACAACAGAAAATCGCACTCGAAATGGGCGACTATCTGGAACTGCGCCCCAACCTGCACGCGACAGACGGCTTCTTTGCGGCGGTGATGGAACGCGTTTAGCCTGTGCAATTTAAAAATAAACAGGTCAAAAACATAGCCCGAGCCATGCAGCAGCAGATAGGCCAGATGCTTGCATGGACATCGGATGCCCGCAAAGGACAGCCTTATCTCACGGAGTCAGACGGCATCCTCGCCTTGCACTTTGACACCCTGTCGATTCAAAGCGAGATGTACGTCGATGCGCCCGATGAACTGGTCATTTCCTACACCCGGGCCATGATGAGTTTTTTGTTGTTGAAATCCGCACCCGGGCGCATCGCGATGATAGGCCTGGGCGGCGGTTCGATCGCCAAGTATTGCTACCGCCACCTGCCCCACACCGACATCAGCGTCGTCGAAATCAGCCCGGAGGTGATTGCACTGCGCAATGAATTTGCCATCCCGGCGGACGATGCGCGCTTTCGGGTATTGCTGGGTGACGGTGCCTTGTGGGTGGCCGACACGGACTGGCGGCCTGACGTGCTGATTGTAGATGGATTTGATACGAACGGATTGCCCGAACAACTCTCCTGCCAGCGCTTTTACGATGACTGTTTTGCGTCCCTGGCCGAGAACGGGATTCTGGTGGTCAATCTGTGGGGCGGCTACCCGCATTATGAAGAATACCTAGCGCGCATCCACACCAGTTTTTCTGACCGGGTCGCCATCATTGACGCAGAAGACAGCGTCAATAAAATTGTTCTGGCGGTGAAAAACGGCGAGTTTCCGCCCTCCGTCTCCTGCATACGACAGCAGGCAAACACGCTTTGCCTGTCACATCCCATCAATTTTCAGGCGAAAGCCAACCGGCTGATCCGCGCCCTCACTCCGTTGGGGTAATTGGTCACCTACCTAACAGGCTGCTGCAAAACTATTACGCTCGTCGATACTGCGTCAAAAAGTGACTCAAAATGCTCATTTACTACAGTAAACTCCGCTTGTTCGTCGCTTTTTTCCTTGTCTCCGCTTCGCTCATAACGTTTTTCAGCAGCCTGCTAAAGGCCGGTGAATTCGGGCGATGCTTACTGTTTGCCGTACAGCTTGCGCCCGCGAATACGCGCACGGTGAGCGGATCTTTGTTCGGCCTCGGTCAGCGCGCGAGGTTTCTTGCCCTCAAACGGATTCTTGCTGGAGTTGAACTGAATCTTGAGCGGCGTGCCTTCCAGCCTGAAGACTTCGGCAAAAGCACGCTCAAGATAGCGCGCATAGCTGGCCGGTATATTGTCGATACCGCTGCCGTGAATCACGATCAGCGGAGGATTGCTGCCACCCTGGTGGGCGTAGCGCATCTTCGGCAGGAATCGTCCGACCTTGGGCGGCGCCTGCTTTTCGATCGCGCCCAGCAAGGCACGGGTCAGCTTGGGCGTCGATAATTTAGACATGGCCGCAGCGTAGGCTTCGTCGGCCGATTTCAACACGTTGACGATGCCGTTGCCGTTGAGCGCGGAAATGTAATGGCGCTTGGCAAAACCCAGAAAATGCAGCTTGCGCTCGATGTCGCTCTTGACCATCTCGCGCTGGTGATTGTCCAGCCCGTCCCATTTGTTCACCGCCAGCACCAGCGCCCGCCCGGCCTGTAACACGAAGTCGGCGACATGAGCGTCCTGTTCGGTGATCTGATCGCGCGCATCCACCACCAGCACCACCACATTGGCGTCTTCAATCGCCTGCATGGTCTTGATGACAGAGAACTTCTCGATCGCCTCATCAACCTTGCCGCGACGCCTGACTCCGGCGGTATCGATGATGGTGTACTGTTTACCGTCGCGCTCGAAGTCGATGTAGATACTGTCGCGAGTCGTCCCCGGCTGATCGAACGCAATCACGCGCTGCTCGCCCAGAATGGCATTCACCAGGGTGGATTTACCGACATTCGGGCGCCCGACTATCGCAAGCTTGGGCGGTTTATCGTGCTTTGCCTCTTCCTCTTCAACCTCTGCGGGGAAATTTTCCATGGCGATTTCGACCACTTCGACGACATTGTCGCCGTGAGCCGACGAAATAGGATAGGGCTCACCCAATCCCAGTTCAAAAAACTCGGCCGTCACACGGGCGCGCGCCATGCCTTCGGCCTTGTTGACCAGGAGCAGAATCGGCTTGCCGGTCTTGCGCAACTCGGTGGCAATAATCAGATCCTGCGGCGTGCAACCGGCTCTTCCATCCACCAGAAACAACACGATATCCGCTTCATCAACCGCCTGACGACTTTGCCTGGCCATCTCGAACATGATTCCGTCTTTGGCGACAGGCTCCAGCCCACCGGTGTCGACCACCAAAAAAGGGCGCTCGCCGACACGGCCGCGACCATAATGGCGATCGCGGGTCAAGCCCGGCTGATCGGCGACCAGTGCATCGCGGCTGCGCGTGAGACGATTGAACAAAGTGGACTTACCCACATTCGGACGACCAACTAATACAAGTGTGGGTAACATTTTGAAAACCTTGAATAATAAATAAATGGTGAAAAGTAAAGAGGAAAGGGTACGCACCTTCGGTGCTCAGGGGGAAGAGCCACCCCCGCCCCTCTTTCCCTTATTTGACGGACAAGGAATAAACACCGCCGCCACGGGTCTGCGCCAGCACGCCGCCGTCCATTTCAACCGGGGCTGCTGAAATCGCACTGCCGTCCAGCTTGATGCGCGCGATAAAGCGGCCGTCCTCAGGACTCAGCGCATGCAGTATGCCTTCATAATCGCCGACCACGACAAAGCCCTCCTGCGCATAGGGCGCCGTTGTATTGCGCAGTAACAGCTGCTCGTTCTTCCATACCGTGCTGCCGCTGTCCTTATCCAGCGCCATGACGACACCCTTCGCATCGCTCAGATAAAGATGTTTGCGGAACATACGCAATCCCTTGTCGCTTGAAATCTCGCGATTCCATACAGGGCTGCCCTGGCTCGCCTCGAAACAGGCCAGATTTCCCTGGAAGGCAATCGCACAGACTTGCGCATCATTCACTTCAGGATTGCTGGTAATGTCGCTGATGCGTTCGAGTTCCGTATTGCCGCGCGGTTGCGACACCGAGCTCTCCCACAACAGCGATCCGTCCGCCACCTTGATGGCGACCAGTTTCCCACCGGCAAATCCGGCATAGATCACATCGCGTCGAACTGTGACGCCCGCATGACTGCGCACCACCAGCGCGGGCGTGCTGCGCTCATAGACCCAGAGGCGACGCCCGTCAGTGACACTGAGACCTGTAATATGACCATCACCGCTGCGGACAATCACCACACCTTCACTCACCTGAGGCACACCCAGCACTTCGCTGGAAACTGTCCTCTTCCAGCGCGGACGGCCATCCTCGCCAAAAGCCTGTACCTGGCCTTTGTCGCTGCCTATCAGCAGCAAACCCTCGCCGCTGCCGACACCGGCTGAAACGGTGACATTGCTCTCAACGCTCCACACCTGCCTGCCTGTCGCACGATCCAGCCGGGTGAGCGTCCCCTTGCCTGACACGCCATAGACGGCATCGGCTGTCAGTGCTGCATGCAGAGGATTCGCGCCCGAATCGCCAAAATTGCCATGCCAGCGTTCGGTGAATTTTGCCGTCTCGCTGAACTCGCTCAAACTGGCAGGCTTCTGATCTTCCGGCTCGGACGCCATCCAACCCTTAACCGTATCCACCGTGCCGCAGCCACTCAAAGCCAGCAACACGAGCAGCAGTTGCAAACGACGCATGATCATTTTGCAGCTCCTGCTGAGTCGAGCTTCATCTGAACCAGATTGCGATATGAACTCTTAACATCGAACTTGTCATAGGCCAGCTTGTAAGCGTCGCGTGCTTCGGCGAACTTGCCCTGGGCGCTTAACACATCGCCCTTCATGTCGAGATACAGCCCGTCGAAGGACGAGGGATGTTTTGCCGTCAGCAACTTCATGGCGCCCGCATAATCTTTTTCATCGAGCAGCATGGCCGCCATGCGCAGGCTCGCCACGCTCTTCAGGCCATCCTCGGCAGCATGCTCGATCACCCACTGCAATTGAGTTTTTGCGCGCAATGCCTCCTTGCCCTGCTCATTTATTTGCGCGGCAATCAAGGCTGCACGCGCGGCGTAAGGCGTCCCCGCATATTTATCCATCACAGCCGCTGCCGCATCGTTGACCCGTTTGGCATCGTTGCTGGCCAGCTGCTCGACAAAATGCTGATACAGCGTTGCCGCCTCTGCCGTTTGCTTGCTCTGGTAATACTGCCAGCCGCGCCAGCCGCCCATCGTAACCGCCACGACCAGCACGAAGCCGACAATCCAGCGTCCGTTGTCTTTCCACCACGCCTTGAGTGTGTCGAGTTGTTCCTGTTCTTGCAAATCCAAAACTGCCATGTTCTACTCCTGCCTGATAAGTTTGTTAATCGTGTCGCGAAGTGCCTGCACACCCACCCGCACCTGCGTGCCGCCCTGCATCGGTTTTACGCTGACCTCGCCCGCTGCGGCCTCATCGTCGCCGATCACGATCGCCAGCACTGCGCCACTGGCATCGGCCTTTTTCATTTGCGACTTGAAGCTGCCTCCCCCGCAATGCAAGACCACGCGCAGGTTTTCATCCCGCAACTGTTCTGCCACCTGGCTGGCGAGTCTGGCGGCCAGCTCGCCCTGATGCACCACATACACATCAAGCAAGGGTTTAGGCAGCGCCATGCCCGCCTCTTGCAGCAAGACCAGCAGACGCTCGACCCCCATCGCAAAACCCATGGCGGGCGCCGGTTTCCCGCCGATTTGCCCGACCAGTCCGTCATATCTGCCGCCGGCGCAAATCGTGCCCTGTGCGCCCAGACGCGTTGTCACCCACTCGAACACGGTGCGGTTGTAATAATCCAGGCCGCGAACCAGACGGGGATTAATTTCAAAGAGGATGCCATGCTGCGTCAGGATCGATTGTACCGCCGCAAAATGGTCGATCGCCTCGGCGCTCAATTCATCCATCAATTTTGGCGCGGCCTCAATCAGCGCCTGCATCGCCGGGTTCTTGCTGTCCAGTATGCGCAGCGGATTGCTGTGCAGACGACGCACAGCCTCCGCATCCAGCAGTGCCAGGTTCTGCTCAAAATACGCGATCAATTTGGCGCGATGACGATGACGGCATGCCGAATCGCCCAGTGTATTGATTTGCAGCGTCACATCGCTTAGACCTAAATTTTTCCACAGCCTTGCGCACATCAAAATCTGTTCGGCATCCATATCGGGGCCGGCAAAGCCCAGGGCTTCCACACCGACCTGATGAAACTGGCGATAGCGTCCCTTTTGCGGACGCTCGTGGCGAAACATCGGCCCGCTGTAATACAGACGCTGCGGAGCGTTATACAGCAAATTGTGCTGCAACACCGCGCGCACGCAGGATGCCGTGCCTTCAGGGCGCAGCGTCAGCTGGTCGCCGTTCAGGCTATCCTCGAAGCTGTACATCTCTTTTTCCACGATGTCGGTGACTTCACCTATCGCCCGGCAGAACAAGGCCGTGGGTTCAACCAGTGGCATGCGGATATTGCGGTAGCCGTAGGATGCCAGCCAGTCGCGCACCACTTCTTCAAACCACAACCAGAGCTCTGCCTCGTCGGGCAGAATATCGTTCATGCCGCGTACGGCTTGTAATGTTTCGTTGCTCATGTTTAATCCTGGAGAGTGGCAAATGGTAAGTTGTAAGACCCAACTTTCTACTCCCCACTCCCCACTCCCCGTTTCACGTATTTTCTTGCCACATAATCATCGACAATCGCGGTAAATTCCGCCGATATTTGATCGCCTCGCAGAGTCACCGCCTTCTCGCCGTCGATATAGACGGGAGCCGCCGGCGTCTCGCCGGTGCCCGGCAGGCTGATGCCGATATTCGCCATCTTGCTCTCGCCCGGCCCGTTTACCACACAGCCCATGACCGCGACCGTCATATTCTCCACGCCCGTGTATTGCTCGCGCCATACGGGCATTTGTGTGCGCAGGTGGCGCTGTATGCTTTGCGCCAGTTCCTGAAAGAAACTGCTGGTGGTGCGCCCGCAACCCGGACACGCCGTCACCATGGGCGCAAAAGCGCGCAACCCCATGGTCTGCAAAATCTCCTGACCTACCAGCACTTCCTGTGTGCGATCCCCGCCCGGTTCCGGCGTGAGTGAAATCCGGATCGTGTCGCCTATGCCCTCTTGCAGCAACACCGCCAGCGCGGCGGTGGAGGCGACAATCCCCTTGGATCCCATGCCCGCCTCAGTCAGCCCCAGATGCAGAGCATAGTCGCACTGCTGCGTCAACGAACGATAAACCGCAATTAAATCCTGCACTTCGCTGACCTTGCAGGACAACACGATACGGTTATGCTTCATGCCCAGCTGCTCTGCCCGTTGCGCACTTTGCAGCGCAGATGCAATCAGGGCGGCACGGGTGACTGCCTTCACAGATTTTGGCTCAGGCAGACGCGCATTTTCATCCATCATGCGCACCACCAGCCTCTGATCCAGACTACCCCAGTTTACCCCGATACGCACCGGCTTATCGTAACGGATCGCCGTCTGTATCATGATGGTAAAAGGATCTTCCTCCGCGCGATTGCGCCCGACATTGCCAGGATTGATGCGGTATTTCGCCAGGGCCTGCGCGCAATCGGGAAACTCGGTCAGCAAACGATGACCGTTGTAATGAAAATCCCCTACCAGCGGCACGAGGCAGCCCAACGCATCCAGCCTTCTTCTGATATTCGCTACCTGCGCTGCGGCCTCGGGCGTGTTGACCGTGATGCGCACCAACTCCGAACCTGCACGGGCAAGCTCAAAAACCTGCCGGGTGGTTCCCTCCACGTCAGCCGTATCGGTATTGGTCATGGATTGCACGACAACAGGCGCGCCTCCACCTAACATCACACTCCCCACGATCACCCGTTGCGACGGACGGCGTTTAATATTGAACTCGCTCATTGCTATTCGAGCGTCAGACGCGCTACATCGCTGCTCGCGCTGACATAAGGCGTCATATCCACAGGCCTGCCGCGATAGTACAGGTGTACCGAGGTAGCATGACCTATCACCATGGCAAAGGGCGCGCTGCCGTCAACGCTCAGCTCGCTGCCGGGCTGATTGAGCTGCTTGAGCAGCGTCTTGCCGGTCTTGTCCTTTATTTCCGCCCAAGCTTCCTTGTCGAACACCAGACGCAGAGCGGCGGGCGCGCTTTGTCCGGCAACAGCCGCAGGCGGCAAAGCAGCGGGCGACAGTACAGCCGAGACTGCGGCGGCCTGCACCACTACGGGCGCCGATACCACGGCGGACACCGATGCCACGGCAGATGCCGAAGATTCAGCCACCCCGGAAGCATCCTGAATTTGGGCAGGATCAGGCAGCGCAATCGAAACCAGCGCAGCCTCTTCGGGCACCGCCGTCTCCTGCGGTGAACTGGTCTGCCAGATGGCAAATCCGGCAATCAAAAAGGCGACAAATAATGCGGCAATCAGCAAATTCAGGTTTTGCCGGTATTTGGATCGTTCGGACGGATAGCTCGCATCTACACGCGGCAATTCTGCTGCGACCGACACGGTGCCCGGCAGAGCATCAAGAAGGGGCTGTTCATCCAGCTGCAACAACCTGGCATAGCTGCGCACAAAGCCGCGCAAAAAGGCTGTCTCGGGCAGTGCCTGAAAATCATCTGCTTCGAGCGCGATAATTTGACGCGGCGCAAGCTTGATCTTGGCCACGACGTCCTCGATGCTCAGCCCCAGATTTTCACGGGCGGCACGCAGCGAACTGCCGACTGACAGCTTCTGGACATCATCCGACACAACGGCCGCCTCTGAATTTATTTCCTGTTCCATTATTTCCCATACATCAGTAATTGAGTTTCACTCGCGTCAGGGTAATATTTACGCAACTGCAAGCTATAACTGGCTTCAGCATTCACATCGCCGACACGACGCTCGATACGCACTGCCAGCCAGAGCTGTTCAGCGGTCAAATTTTCATTTTTTTGCGCATAAAGTGCAAAATATTTCCTGGCGTCCCGCGCCTCGCCCTGGGCAAATTTAAGCTGTGCCATGGCGAGCAGCGCCTGCCCCATATCCGGCTGAATTTTCAGGGCGCGCAGCAAAAAATCCTCGGCGCCCTTGTTGTCACCGGCCTTCTGGGAACACAGACCAGCGTTCAGATAAGCCCGCTCCGGCGTTGTATAAAGGGGATTTTTGAGCGCCTGCATAAAATGGGCGATGGACGCTGGCGCACGACCGCGCTGACACAAAAACCAGCCATAGTTATTATGTGTTTCAGAATCGGTATTATCCAGACGCAAACTTTGCAAAAAATCTTCTTCGGCCTCTTTATCTTCGCGCAGTGACATATGGATCAGACCGCGCACCGTGTAGGCTGTGGCATAATTTCGGTCCGCCTGCAAAGCCAGCTCTATTTCGGATAACGCGACACCCATCTGTGCGCGTTCAAAATACATGCCTGCCAGTTCCGTATGAATTTTTGCAACATTTTGCGCACGTTCATGACTCGGCTGTTTCACGCCGGCGCAGCCGACCAGCAAAAGCACCCACAAAACATATTTCATTTTTCCACCTCGCCGTCATGCAACACGCGGGTGCGGCGGGTCTTGTCCAGCACCTGCCCTGCCAGCTGCCCGCACGCGGCCGCGATGTCATCGCCTCGCGTTTTTCGGACAGTGGTGATGATATCAGCCTGCATCAGCACATCGCGAAAACGCTGTATCGCATCCGGTCTTGAGCGCTTGTAAGGGGAGAGAGGAAACGGATTGAACGGGATCAGGTTGAATTTGCACGGCACGTCACGTACCAGCCGCACCAGCTCGTGCGCCTGCTGCACCGAGTCATTCACCCCGTCGATCATCACATATTCGAAGGTGATAAAATCGCGAGGCGCCCGTTCCAGATAACGCTTGCATGCACTTAACAGTTCTTTTAGCGGATACTTCTGATTGATCGGCACAAGCTTGTCGCGCAGCGCATCATTCGGCGCATGCAGCGAGACGGCCAGCGCCACCGGACATTCTTCGCGCAGCCTGTCCATCGCCGGCACGATACCGGAAGTAGAAACCGTCACACGGCGGCGAGACAGACCATAAGCCTGATCGTCGAGCATCAGGCGCAGCGCACTCACCGTATTATCGAAATTGAGCAAAGGCTCGCCCATGCCCATCATCACCACATTGCTGACAGGCCAGTTGCCATCGCTGTTCTTGCCGAGCTTGTGGTTCGCCCACCACAGCTGACCGATAATTTCAGCCACACTGAGGTTGCGATTAAAACCCTGCTTGCCCGTCGAACAGAACGAGCAATCCAGCGCACAGCCGGCCTGAGAGGAAATACACAGCGTGCCGCGCGTCGCCTCCGGAATGTACACCGCCTCGACGGCATTCCCGACGCCCACGTTCAACAGCCACTTGCGAGTCCCATCATCGGAGCACTCTTCGCGCAGAATATCCGGCACGGTAATACAGGCATTGCGCGCCAGCTTCTCGCGCAACACAGCCTTGATGTCGGTCATCGCGGCGAAATCGGACTCCCCGACCTGGTAAATCCAGCGCAGCAGCTGCCGCGCACGGAACGGCTTCTCGCCCATTTCAGTGATATAGGCGGTCAGCGCATGCGCATCAAGATCGAGGAGATTTTGCATTGCTTATTTCAAATTAACGCGAGTAAACGTTCATCGCAGGGAAGAAATAGGCAATTTCAACCGCTGCTGTTTCAGCTGCATCAGAACCGTGTACTGCATTCGCATCGATACTGTCAGCGAAATCAGCACGGATGGTGCCTTTTTCTGCCTTTTTAGGATCTGTAGCGCCCATCAGATCGCGATTCTTCAAAATAGCGCCTTCACCTTCCAAGGCCTGAATCATCACAGGACCGGAAATCATGAAGTTCACCAGATCATTGAAGAAAGGACGCGCTGCGTGTACGGCATAAAAGCCTTCAGCTTCGCTGCGTGACAGTTGAGTCATGCGTGCAGCGATAACCTTCAGGCCGGCGCCTTCGAAACGTGAATAGATTTGACCGATAACATTTTTTGCAACTGCATCGGGTTTGATGATAGACAAGGTACGTTCAACAGCCATGCGAAATACTCCAAACTAAGATTGATAAAATAACGACCGCGTATTCTATCAGGCTTTGCCTGTTGCCGACAGCGGCGCTCGCCATCCACGCCCCGAACCGGGAAGAATCGGAGCAATTCAGGCTCGACAGGCGCCACTAACCACCAAGCAGTTCGATTTTTGACGACTTCGCAGCTGATGATTTATCCGTATTGGATTCGGCGTGCTCGCTGATTTTAAGACGCTCGGCCACAAGCGGGAAATTCTGCGTCAGCGCAATATCGGCGGCCCGCCCCTTGGGCCCTACCACCAGCGCGGACGCCCCGCGCACCAGCAACATCTTGACCACTTTGTAATTTCCCCGCCGCGCCGCATGCATCAGGGGGGTCAGGCCCTGCTCATCAGGAATATCCAGGTCAAAATCGATACTCAATATCGTCCTGATATAGGGCAGCACGTCATTTTCGATCGCCTTGATCAGCGCGGTAGTCGCTTCCGCGTTGGGATTTGCCCTTTTCTTCTTCTCCATGCCGCTGGGCAGCAGCCTGAAGACATAATTGAACAAGTAGATACCGACCATGGTAATCAATGTCGCCAGGAAAAGATCCCGGTTCACGCCATATTGCAAAGCCCAGGTTTCCGGCAGATTTGAACCGAAAATCAACAGTGTGAACAACAGAAAAACGAACACCCGCACATAGAGCATCAGCGCCAGCATCACCAGCAACCCCAATGCCGGCATGATGATGGAAACCTCGACGTGCCAGCGCGCCAACATGTCAGCCGGTAAATTATTGAGCAACGCCATCAGACCGACCAGACCGAGAAGCGTCCATTCCCTGTTGCGCTTTTGTTTGACTATGTCCATATTTTTCGATTCAGATCGTATTTCTGATGCCGTGATGAAATGTACAGCATTATGCCTCTGTTTGTCCTGCCCTGAAAAAGGAAATTACAAAACCAACGCCACCGACCCTCCGGCACAGCCGAAGGAATCTGCTTTACAGGTATTTCCCCATGCGCGCCAGCACTGTCTCGCGCGAGAACAGCGCCAGCACCGCATCGACAGAAGGGGTATGAGTCTGCCCGACCAGCATCACGCGCAAGGGCATCGCCAGTTTCGGCATCTTCAGATGATGTGCCGCCAGCACTTCCTTGATCAGGACGGCCAGTTCAGGCGCCTCCCAGAGTACATCGGCAAATCGCGCGGCCAGTTCGCGCAGGGCCGACACAACCTCCGGCGACAAATGTTCAGCGAGCAACGCCTGATCAGGATGAACTTCCGAGTAGAACACCTCAGCCTCATCCGCCAGTTCAAGCAAGGTCGCCACCCGCCCCTTGTACAGCGCAATCACGTCTTCCAGTCTCGGCGCCGCCGTTACGCCGCGCGCCAGCAGATGCCCGCCGACCAGTTCGGCCAGCCGCGCATTGTCGGCCAGCTTGATATAGTGCTGATTCAACCAGCGCAATTTTTCAGGATTAAACTGAGCCGCCGAACGGCTGATGTGTTCCAGATCAAACCACTCGACGAATTGTTCGACGGAGAAAACTTCCTCATCGCCATGCGACCAGCCCAGCCGCGTCAGATAATTGATCAGCGCTTCAGGCAAAAAGCCGTCTTCGGCGTATTGCATCACGCTCACCGCACCGTGACGCTTGGACAGGCGCTCACCGTCGCTGCCCAGTATCATCGGCACATGCGCATATTGCGGCAAAGTCGCCCCCAGCGCCTTGAGTATATTGATCTGGCGCGGCGTGTTGTTGACGTGATCGTCGCCGCGTATCACCTGCGTGATCCCCATATCCAGATCATCGACCACCACGCAGAAGTTATAGGTCGGCGTGCCGTCCGGACGGGCGATAATCAGATCATCCAGCTCGCTGTTCTCAAAGACGATGCGCCCCTTGACCATATCATCCCAGGCCGCCACCCCGGTCAACGGATTCTTGAAGCGCACCACAGGTTTGACGCCTTCCGGTGGCGTCGGCAGAATCTTGCCCGGCTCAGGCCTCCAGCTGCCGTCATAGCGCGGCTTCTCGCCGCGAAGTCGCATCAATTCCCGCATCGATTCGAGCTCATCGGGCGTGGTGTAACAGTAATAAGCGTGCCCCTGTTCGATCAGTTGAGCCAGCACATCCTTATATCTGTCCATGCGCTGCATCTGATAAAAAGGCCCCTCGTCATACCCTAAGTTCAACCAGGACATACCATCCAGAATCGCCTGCACCGAAGCCTGGGACGAGCGCTCAAGATCGGTATCCTCGATGCGCAAAATAAAGGTGCCACCCATTTTTCTGGCATAAGCCCATGAAAACAGGGCTGTGCGTGCACCACCTATATGCAGATAACCGGTTGGACTGGGGGCAAAGCGGGTACGTATCGTCATGGCATGATCTAAAAAAGCAAAAGGGGCATTTTACGAGCTTTGTCCGCTCCTTGCATAAATAACTCGTAAAAAAGGCTCGCCTTGCATGACGAGCCTTCTGTTTAGCCAGGATACAACAGCCTATTGATTGATGTTCTTGTAAATAGCCTCAAGACGCTGTTTGCTGGCATCACTGACAACACCGTTCTGATCGGTCACCGACACTTCGCAAGAAGCGCCGCCATCCTTCACATTCACGCGGTAACGCAAACTGGTGTCTTCGTCATCTTTCCAGAACTGCATCTTGTCCATCCAGCCTTTTTCTGCCTTGACGGTGCGCAGGAAGTAAACACCCTTTTCGCGATCCTTATCCTCGACAACATAGCCTGCGCGCTCTATTGCCAACCCGACGCGGCGCCAGCTCTTGTCAAACGCATCATTAATCACGATGACGCTGCTGCCGTCAAATATTTGCAGCAAATTCGCCCCCCCCGTCGAGACTGCGGCGCTGTCCGTCACAGCGGTAGCGGCTTGCACCGGCGTACCGCCGAAGCGCACCATCAAACGCTGCAACAATTCAGCTTCCAGCTCGGGATCATTCGGACGCGATTGCCATTTTGACGTATTCTTGTCCGCATCGAGCACTTCTTCCTTGCCGTAATGGGTAACATGGATTTCCGTGCTGACACCGTCATGACCACGTTCCAGACGAATGCGATACTGGTCGCGCTCGCCCGATGAGTAAAGGCCGTCAAACACTTTGCCTATCGTGTCGCGAATGACGCCATGTTCGATCTTGGCGCGATTTTCCGCCCATTCAGTCTGAATAATACCGGCGGCCTGATCTTCACTCTGAATATTCAAGCCTGTCTCGCGCAAAAACTCCTTCACCACAGGCCATACATTTTCGGCGCCCTCCGCCACTTTCAGCCAGCGTTTTGTTCCGTCGCGTTCAAGCGTAACACCTGTCACCTTCGGCAAAACCGGGCTGCGCACGGCAGTGACCGCCTCCCCCCGGGTATAGGCAGAATAGGTCGCAACAGACTCACCCTCAGCGCCTGCCACCTTGTAACGATCATCCGTCTCCGGCGCGCTAAGGTCAGGAGGCACTTCCAGGGAGGGAACCTGAGCCGCACCGCCACGGTAATCGATACGCTTATTACCCAGCCCCAACGAACCACAACCAACCAAAGAGATTAATGCGACACTGGAAATTCCGATTTGCAAAACTTTCATGTTTTTCCTCAACTATTGTTGTGTAATTATGCCAGCCTGATGCATGGCCTGCTCGATTACGCCGTAAGCGGCAGGGGATAACGGCGTCAGCGGCAGGCGCAGTGTGTTTTTCATCAATCCCATGCGAGCCACCGCCCACTTCACCGGAATCGGATTGGCCTCGACGAACAAATTGCGATGCAGACCCAGCAGGCGGAAGTTGATTTCACGAGCCAGCTCGACCTCCCCTTTCAGAGCGGCCATGCACATTTCATGCATCAACTTCGGCGCCACATTGGCCGTGACAGAAATCGTACCGTGAGCGCCCAGCAACATCAGCGCCAGGGTGCTGGCATCATCGCCGCTGTAGATGGCAAAATCGCGCGGGGCGCGCTGCAAAAGATCGCTCCCGCGCTCTATGCCTCCGGTCGCATCCTTGATCCCCACGATATTTTCAATTTGAGCCAGGCGCAACACCGTGTCGTTGCTCATATCCGCCACCGTGCGTCCTGGCACGTTGTACAGAATATGCGGCATCTCCACAGCTTCGGCGATCGCCTTGAAGTGCAGGTACAAACCTTCCTGGGTCGGCTTGTTGTAATAGGGCACCACAGTCAGCGAAGCGTCGGCACCTGCGCGTTTTGCAAAGCCTGCCAGTTCTATCGCTTCCTTTGTGGAATTCGCGCCGGTTCCGGCGATGACGGGAATACGTCGTGCTGCATACTGCACCGCCTCGCTAATGAGCAGCTCGTGTTCTTCCAGATTGACGGTGGGTGACTCCCCTGTCGTGCCAACCACTACGATGGCATCGGTCCCCTGACCGATGTGAAAGTCGATCAACCCGCGAAACGAGGGTAAATCAAGACCCCCGTCTTCATGCATGGGGGTGACGATTGCTGCAATACTGCCCTTGATCATTTTGATTCTCGTTTTCATGACAAGCAAAGTCGGCATTCTAACCTAAACCGGACTATCTGGAGCCAAAAGGCTTTTCAAAAGGATTTACAGTCCGACCGCAAGACATGCGCGCACCCCTCGGCGAGGGGATTTTTCCCGGGGCCAACACAACAGGTCAGCATGAGTTCTGACGACCTGAAAATCTGCCCCCTTAAAACCGAAGTTCAATCCAAAGATTGAACAGATTTACACAGTCAGGCTCCCTCGTCTTATCAAAGGCGATCAGCGTATGATTCAATATCATGATTCGGCGGCGTTAATCCGTTTGTTCTTCGAAGCAAAGCTTTTTCAGGGCGCACCCAATACCTGCGCATTATCATGCCTTACGCGACAAACACCGGATGGCTGTGGAATAATGCGTCTACTGTTGAAATTACGCTCATTCCATGCCTGCTATCACACTCGCCGCGCTGCAAACAGGCGACATCGCCACGATCATCACGATTCATGCCGAAGAGGCGCTGCATCAGCGCCTGCTGGCATTGGGCTTTCGCAGCGGGCGTCAAATCGAGCTGATCCGCAAAGCCAGCTTTTCCGGCCCCTTGCAGGTGCGTATCGGCACCACCGATGTGCTGATGAGGCGCAGCGAGGCTGCCAAAATAAAGGTACGTAAAACGTGAAGCGCGTCGCCTTGCTCGGAATGCCCAATACCGGAAAATCCACCTTATTCAACCGGATGACAGGCGGAGCCGCACGGGTTGGCAACTGGCCTGGCATCACGGTCGAACTGCTTTGCGGCAAGATACTGTTAGGTTCCGACATGGTGGAAATCATCGACCTGCCCGGCATCTACGATCTGCACGGCTTTTCCGACGACGAACAGGTGGTGCGTCACTTCCTGCATGACAACGTGCCGGATCTGGCGCTGGTGATCCTCAACGCGACCCAGATCGAACGCCAGCTGAGCCTGTTGCTGCAACTCAAGCAATTGAACATGAACATCGTGGTGCTGCTCAACATGAGCGATGAGGCCAAAAAATACGGCATCAGCATCGACTGCCAGAAAATGGCAAAACTGCTGGACATGCCGATTTCCCAGCTCAGCGGAAAATATGGCACAGGCTACCAGAACGCCTTGCAGGCCATCACGCGCGCCCTGCGTTACCCCACGCCCGGCATGGCTGAAAACGTCCGCAGCCAACTCGAACAGGACGAACATATCGAAACTGAAATGGCGCGGGTGCTGAGCCAGTCGGTACAGACCCCTGCCCGCCTGCCGGAAAATCTTACCGAAAAACTCGACAGCGTGATGCTGCACCCCTGGCTGGGACTGCCGATTTTTTTCGGCATCATGTATCTGTTATTCCAGGGCATTTTCTTTTTCGGCCAGCCGCTGCAAACCGGCATCGCCACACTGTTTAACTGGATACGCGAAACCGCCCTCAGCCCTTTACTGGCAGGCGCTCCACCCATACTGCAAGGCTTGCTGCTCGACGGTATATACAACGGCCTGGCGACAGTGGCCGCCTTTGTACCGATTATCGTGCTGTTCTTCCTGCTGATGGCAATCGTCGAAGACAGCGGTTATCTGTCGCGCGCCGCTTTTCTGATGGATGCGCTGATGGCCAAAATGGGGCTGGACGGGCGCGGCTTCGTGATGCTGCTGATGGGTTTTGGCTGCAATGTGCCCGCCCTGATGGGAACTCGCGTGATGCGCTCCCGCGCCATGCGCCTCCTGACCATGCTGGTGATTCCGTTCTCGCTATGTTCGGCGCGCCTGCAAGTATTCGTCTTCATCACCGCCGCACTCTTTTCCGCCCGTGCCGCCCCCCTGGTACTGTTCAGCCTGTATTTGTTCAGCTTCGCTGCCGCAATCGTTACCGCATTGTTATTCAAGGGAAAATTCAAAAACAGCGAGCCTTTCGTACTGGAACTGCCGCCCTACCGTTTTCCCACGCTGCGCCAGATGGTGCAGCGCGGTTATCTGGAGGTCACCCATTTTTTGCGCCGCGCCACAACCTTTATCATCGCAGGGGTAGTGCTGGTCTGGCTGCTCACCCACCTGCCCTTCTCGGCCATCCCGGCAGGCCCTGAGACACTCTCGGGCATGATAGGCCGATGGCTGCACCCGTTCTTCGCACCGATAGGCATCAACGAGCAACTCACCATCGCCCTGATTTTCGGCTTCGTCGCCAAGGAAATCGTCATCGGCTCGCTGGCGGTGATCTACGGCCTGACAGGAACAGCGTTAAGCGGCGCTCTGGCAGGTCAGCTCGACTGGGTAGAAGCCTACAGCTTCATGCTGTTTACCCTGATCTACACGCCCTGCCTGTCCTCGATAGCCACCATGAAGAATGAATCCAAAAGCCGTGGCTTCACCCTGTTTACCCTCGTCTGGTCAGTGGCATTGGCCTGGCTGGCAAGCTTCGCCTTTTATCAGGGAGCCAGGGCTTTAGGATATTGACGCTGGCCGCCTGTCAGACTTGTTTCGCGAGTGCGACAGGCTGCTAGCTGCACACCGCCCGGATTTGATTAATGTCAGTTTGTCCCTGCATAATCTTTTCGATTCCGTCCTGTTTCAAGGTGTGCATGCCCTGTGCGATGGCGGCAAACAGCAATTCTTCGACGGTAGCCTGTTTTTGCACCAGCTTCTTGATCGCGGGCGTCGCTTCTAAAAATTCGTATAAACCAATGCGCCCCTTATATCCTGAACCGCCGCATTCGGTACAACCGTTGGCCGATGACAGCGTAAACGCTCCGTTTTCATCGGCGTAAGCGCTTTTCCAGTGCTGATAAATCGCATCCGGATCAAGAGGAGTATTCAGGCAATATTCGCGCGCCAGATCGTGAATTTCCTCATCAGCCGCAAGATAGCTTTTTTTGCACTGAGCGCAGTGGCGCCTGGACAGCCGTTGCGCAAGAATGCCGACTAACGCATCTGCAAAGTTGAACGGATCCATTCCCAGATCGAGCAACCTGACCATGCTCTCCGGCGCGCTGTTGGTATGCAGCGTCGAAAACACCATGTGTCCCGTCAATGAGGCTTCGATGGCGATTTTTGCCGTTTCAATGTCGCGCATTTCACCCACCATGATGACATCCGGATCGGCGCGCAGAAAACTGCGCATCGCGGCCGCGAAAGTCCAACCGATGCGCGCGTTGACCTGAACCTGGCAAAGTCCCTCCTGAGTGATTTCTATCGGGTCTTCCGCCGTCCAGATTTTGCAATCCGGCGTATTGATAGAGCCCAGGATCGAATGCAAGGTGGTGGTCTTGCCTGATCCTGTCGGGCCGCAGATCAAGAACAGCCCGTAAGGTTTTTTGACCAAAACCTCGACGCGCGCCAGCACGTCGCCCGGCAGGCCTATTTTCTCGATCGGGATAGGCTTGGCCGCCGCGAGTATGCGCATCACGATGTTTTCCAGACCGTTGGTCGTGGGCACCGTAGCGACGCGCAGCTCTATCTTCTCCTCGCCGCGCAGCCTGAATTCAATTTTCCCGTCCTGCGGCTTACGTTTTTCAGAAATATCCAGATTCGCCATGATCTTGATTCTGGAGATGAGCGCACTCCTGAAATTGGGCGGAAATTCAAAATACTTGCTGAGCGACCCGTCTATGCGAAACCTGACATGCGTGTTGTGTTTCCCGGGATAGGTCTCGATATGAATATCCGACACCCCCTGATTGTATGCATCGATAATCACCTTATTGACCAGCCTGACCAGAGTGTTATCGGACTCGGCAATATTTTCTTCAGGTGTTTCCTCTTCGATCACCGGTGAAATCAGGTCGGATGCGAGATCATCGATCAGCAGCGAGCTGGCCGTCGTCGTGTAGAACCGCTTGATAGCCAGCAGGATATCGTCCAGCGACGCCATGACAGGCACCACATTCAAATTAGTCAAAAAGCGCAGCTCGTTGAGCGACTCCCAGTTCATCGGATTATCCGTCGCAACGATCAGCGTCTTATCCTTGCAAAGCAGCGGCATGATCGAATACTTGCTGGCGACGCTGACCGGCACGAGCAAGACGGCGTTGGCATCAATCGTGTAATTCTTGATATTGACGAACGGGATACCCAGCTTCTTGACCAGCATGCGCTTGATGGTATCTTCATCGACGATCCCCATCTTGACGATAATTTCACCCAGCGGGATTTTCTTGTCTAGCCCCTGCCGGGTCAGCGCCGCTTTCAAATCGTCAGGCGTGATTAATCTCTCCTGGATCAGCACATCGCCTAACTTCAGATTGGATTTTGACTGGCGTTCGAGCGCGGCGACGAGCTGCTCGGGCGTGACGATTTGTTCGTTGGTCAGATATTCACCGATACGCATCGAGCGCAACTTCTCCTGCTTTTCGAGACTGGAATCGATTTCCTGCTGCGTGACGATGTGTTCCTTGACCAGCATCTGGCCTATCGTCTCCCCGATATGGTAGCTTTTGACCGCTTGCGCCGGCATAAAATAACGAGTCACTGAGCCTGACTCGCCCGCCAGATACAGATACAGACCCGACTTGTCGGTGACAAATCCTATCGTCTCGCCCTCCAGCTTAGTATCGTTGGTAAACAACACCTGGCAGCTCTGTCTTTCTGAATGCCCGAAAATCACGGCAGGACTCTCTTCGATCAAACCCGCCTTCTTCCGAAGATTCACCGGATATAACAAGCGAAGCTGATTGATGAGTTCAAACTGGGGCTTGTGGTAATCCCCGTTGGCAGACATCACCACCAGAGTTCCGTTTTCCGGAGAAAAGCGGGTTAATTTTCCCTGCAGCTCGCGCCCGTCATTAAATAATACGACACAGGGTTCGCTGTCGAAATCATCGACTTTCTCCCTGAATTCATAATAAAACGGGGTGGGCCAGTTAATGGGTTTCATCGTAAATCCTTGTAGAACAATATGTTGAAATATCGGGGTTGGAACGACAGAATTAAAAGCTCATCTGCACTACAGTTCATCGCTATAGTAGCAGTAAGTATTGCGCTTTATTTTAGCGTGATACATCGCCGTGTCTGCGTGTTTGAGCAGCGTTTCGCTGTCCATACCGTGCAAAGGATAGCTGGCAATGCCGATGCTGCACCCGATATTGCAGGACGTACCATTCAGATCGAACGGTTGCAGCAGTATCTCAAGGATGCTTTTTGCCACCTGCTCCGCACTGTCCGGGATGCTCATTTCAGTCAGGATCACGGTGAATTCATCTCCGCCCATGCGAGCCACCGTGTCGGCTTTTCGCACACAGGACAGCAGGCGGCTCGCCGTCTCCCTGAGCAGCACATCCCCCATGTCGTGCCCCAGGGTATCGTTGACTTCCTTAAAATGGTCAAGGTCGAGGAACAATACCGCCAGCGCCTCCTGATGACGTTGCGCCAGCGCCAGCCCCTGATCCAGCCTGTCCTGAAACAAGGCGCGATTAGGCAGTCCGGTCAGAGGATCGTGATGCGCCATTTTCTGAAGCTTTTCCTCGGACTGCTTGCGCTCGATGACCAGCGCCATGGTGTCAGCCACCGTCCTGAGAAATTTTTTCTCGCTCTCGCAACTGGCATGTCCTGCCGCAACATAGGCATTGAGCACCCCCAGCAACCGGCCTTCTGAGATGATAGGGATGCAGTAATGCCCATGCGGCTTGATCCCCTCATAGCTGATTTCATGCTGATCGTTAAGATGGTCATAGAAAATAATTTCGCGAGTGGCCGCAGCCTTGCCGCACAGACAACGACCGAAGGGCAACATGGCACAGGACTGCAACAGAGCATCCGGCAGATTACGCTGCGCCACCATTTCCAGTGTCTTCTGGTCTTTGACAGTCAGAAAAACCGCGCCCTCGTTCAAAAACGAAAAAGCCGGAATCGAGAGGACGGCATCGAGAGACTTTAACAGAACCTCCTTGAGCGTCAACGGGGGCAGCGAGATATTCAGTATCGAATCTAACACGCGCTGGATATGCAGCGCCTGCTGGATTTCCAGCTCGGCCTTTTTGCGCTCGGAAATATCGCGCAGCACGGCGATGCCATGCCACTTCCCGGCGATTAATGTAGACGAGAGCGCCAGCTCGACGGGGAACTCCGCGCCGCCCTTGCGGATCGCTGCCAGCTCCAGCGCCTTGCCCAGCGCCGCCCCCTGACCTGTTTCCCTGAATGCGGGAAAAGCCCTGAGATGAGCCTCATGAAAGCGGGGCGGCGCAATCAGTTTATGAAGATTCTGCCCCAGGGCTTCGGCCTGTGTGTAACCCAGGATCGTGACGGCAGCTTCGTTCCAGAAGGAAATATTTCCCTCATTGTCCATGCTGATGATGGCGTCCTGAGCAGACGCGCTGATCTTTTCGAATCGCTCCTCGCTCTCGCGCAGCTTTTCCTGCTCTTTTTGCAACTGCCCGATGAACCGGGACTGCATTTCCTCGCGGGCAGCGCCCTCATCCATCAGTTTTTGCCGGGACACGCGCAGCTCCTGTTCGATCCTGCCCAGAATCAGGTAAAAAAGACTGAGTATACTCAGTCCCGTTGCGGCAAAAATACCGAAAAACAGGAACAGGTCCCGTTGGGCGTGTTCATAAAGATGCGTCATGTCGCGCAACATCACCAGCGTGGCGATTTGACGCCCGCCCGCATCGTTCACGGGGATGATGCCCGCCCAGTAGCGATGCCCCTGCAAATCGATATCCCGCCGGATGCGGATGCCGACATCAGGCGGCGATGCGGTGATCTGGTCGAACATCTCTGCGGGCACCACCTGCAAACTCTGCGAGACCAGCACGGCAGATGACAAGCTGTTCCAGTCAAATGGCCTGCCCAACATACGCATCCCCGCCTGCCACTCGCTCTGAACCAGGTATTGTTTGTTGACGAGCATGAACAGCTCGACATGAAACAGGGTGTGCGATGCCTGAACAAGCTCATCGACCTCCTGCCCCAGCTCGATGTAGCCTGCCAGCTTCCCGTCATTAAAAACGGGCAGCACGGATCGCAGGGTAAAGGTGCCAAGCGGCCCCAGCTCTATACCTGAGAACAGGGCGCCGTTCTTTTCGGCACCCAGAGCGGTATAGCGGTCGATGATATCGCCAAACTTTTCCGGCTTGTGAACTCGCAGCAGATTGATGCGGTGCGCATCATGAAAATACAAGTGCGTGATGTTGTGTTGCCGGTGCAGGCGCTCATAGATGGGTAAACCTGTCGCCAGCAATTCCCGGCGATCCCCTGACTGCATGGCCAGAACCAGCTGCCTGTCCTGAGCGATGAAACGCAAGGCCGCTTCCATCACCTCAGCCTTGCTCTCCAGGCGCGACTGGATATGCTTCTGCATGGCTTCGGCTTCCTGCTGGACGGCATCACTCTTCTGCCTGTCATCCAGGTTGCGGACAAAGTAGACGCCTATCCCGAAAAGAACCAGGCCGGCCAGTATCAGCGGCAGGATGATGCGTTGCCTTAGTGTGAGTGAGCGCATGTAGCCACCTTTTTTCCTGAAAAACTTTTTCTTTGCGATAATTCAATGCGGCAACGGGTTTTATATTACACCCAATCAAACCACCGGCATCTGGCGATGGCGACACATATGCTAAAATTCTGCGGCGTGTTGTAACATTTGAGCCGCTGCGAAAATAACGGGGCGCGGCGACAAGCTGGTGGCATCCGTTCACTGAACGATGACCCACGGCTCCGAACTAATACACGACTCACCGAATGGACTCATGAAGATCGCTCCTTACGAATTATTGCCCAGAATCCAGCTGTCCGGAATATTTTTCAGCACTGCGATGTTTATGGCAGGCTATGAGTCCATCAAGGAAGTATATTTCCAGGGCACCCTGACTCCCTGGGAGTCGCACATCATTACCGTTGTCGTGACGGCCACGTTTGCCACCATCGCCTCATTTTTCATGCGCAAATACGCAGTCAAAGTGGACGAGCAGCTGCGCATTGCCGCGACCGCCTTTGAAGCTCAGGAAGGCATACTGGTCACCGACGACCACAAAACCATCCTTCGCGTAAACCGGGCTTTTAGCAGAATTACCGGCTACTCGTCTGCGGAAATACTGGGGAAAAACCCGCGTCTGCTCAGCTCTGGCCGTCAGGATACCGTTTTCTACGAGGCGATGTGGGAGAGCATCAACAACACAGGCTGCTGGGAAGGTGAAATATGGA
This sequence comes from Gallionella sp., assembly GCA_028707275.1. Classification (GTDB taxonomy): domain Bacteria; phylum Pseudomonadota; class Gammaproteobacteria; order Burkholderiales; family Gallionellaceae; genus Gallionella. The sequence continues at coordinate 573,486 of JAQTUP010000001.1, forward strand.
ACCGGCGCAGGAACGGCGAAATTTATCCCGAATATCTCACTATCACTGCCGTCAAAAATCAGGCCAATCTCGTCACCAATTACGTAGCCACTTTCACCGACATCACCGTGAGTCGCAAAAAAGCAGATGAAATCAAAAGCCTGGCATTCTATGACCCGCTCACGCACCTGCCTAACCGCCGACTTCTGCTAGACAGGATAGGACAGGCTCTGATTATCTGTGCGCGTAACGGCCGACTGGGAGCGATATTGTTCATTGATCTGGATAATTTCAAGATGCTCAATGACACCCTGGGTCATGACATCGGCGACTTGCTGCTGCAACAGGTGGCACTGCGACTGGAGTCCTGCGTTCGCGAAGGCGACACCGTCGCGCGGCTGGGCGGTGATGAGTTCGTGGTGATGCTCAAGGAGCTGAGCTTTGACCCTTTGGAAGCGGCGACGCAGACCAAAGCTGTCGGAAATAAAATTCTCGCCGCGCTCAATCTGCCCTACCAGCTTGCGATGCACGAATACCGGAGCACACCCAGCATCGGCGCGACCCTATTCAGCGAACATTCCCTGTCGCATGATCAACTGATCAAACAGGCTGATATCGCCATGTATCATTCCAAGAAAGTCGGCCGCAACACGCTGAGCTTCTTCGACCCGAAGATGCAAGCCTGATTTAAAACACTCAGTTTCTTGCTTGTTTTTCGTGAAAAAGAATGCTTTCAGGGATTGACAGCGGATGCTGCGGCCGGAATCTGACTGGGTTGATTCGCAGAATCATCGAGTATCTGAAAAAACAACTCGTCGCTTTTAACCATGCCCAGCTGGCTGCGCGCGAGTTCTTCGATGGCATCGGTGCCCTGTTTCAAATCGCGCACCTGGGCATCCAGCACGGCGTTGCGCGACCTGGTCTGCACGTTGATCCGCTGCTGATCCTCGATCTGGTGATGCAACTCCCATACCCGCAACCAGCCGCCATGCCCCAGCCAAAGCGGATACTGCAACAGAATCAGCAAAGCGATCAGTATCAGTGTGACGACTCTCATAGGGACAAGATAAGCGATCAGAACGACTCCAGGACAGGCCGGACGAAACACAAAGCCCCCGGCCTGAGCCAGGGGCGACTTTAATACAGAGGAACCAGGCTTCCTAGCTCAGTTGATAATAGGCATCGCGGCCCGGGTAGGACGCAGAGTCGCCCATATCCTCTTCGATGCGCAGCAACTGGTTGTACTTCGCCATGCGATCCGAGCGCGAAGCCGATCCTGTCTTGATTTGCAGTGCGTTGGTCGCCACGGCGATATCGGCGATGGTACTGTCTTCGGTTTCGCCCGAACGATGTGAAATCACAGCCGTGTAACCCGCGCGCTTGGCCATCTCGATCGCTTCAAAAGTTTCGGTCAGTGTGCCAATCTGGTTGAGCTTGATCAAAATGGAGTTAGCCAGCCCCTGACGGATGCCTTCGCGGAAGATCTTGGTGTTCGTCACAAAAACGTCGTCGCCCACGATTTGCACGTGGCGGCCCAGACGCTGAGTCAACAGCTTCCAGCCATCCCAGTCGTTCTCAGACATGCCGTCTTCGATGCTGACGATAGGGTATTTATCCACCCAGTTGGCCAGATAGTCCACCAGTTGCGCCGAATTAAGATGCAAACCTTCGGATTCAAGATGATACAGACCATCCTTGTAGAACTCTGAACTGGCGCAATCGATACCGATCGCCACGTCCGCACCCGGTACGAAACCTGCCGCTTCAATCCCTTCGACGATCAGCTGCAAAGCCGCTTCGTTGCTGGGCAGATTGGGCGCAAAACCACCTTCATCGCCCACGGTCGTCGGCATGCCTTTTTCGTCGATCAGCTTTTTGAGTGCATGGAACACTTCCGCACCGTAGCGCAACGCTTCACGGAAAGTAGGCGCGCCAACCGGAATGATCATGAACTCCTGCATGTCGATGTTGTTGTTCGCATGCGCGCCGCCGTTGATGATATTCATCATCGGCACGGGCAACTGCATCTTCGCCGAACCGCCCAGATAACGGTACAGTGGCAGACCGGATTCTTCGGCTGCCGCACGCGCGACAGCCATGGATACGGCCAGAATGGCGTTGGCGCCCAAGCGTGATTTATTCTCCGTACCGTCCAGATCAATCATGGTCTTGTCGATGAAAGCCTGTTCCATCGCTTCGAGGCCGATAATCGCTTCTGCAATTTCGGTATTCACGTACGCTACAGCCTTCAACACGCCACGCCCCAGATAACGACCCTTGTCGCCATCGCGCAATTCAATCGCTTCTCTTGAACCGGTTGAGGCGCCTGACGGAACCGCCGCGCGACCCATCACACCGGATTCGAGCAAAACATCCGCTTCCACAGTAGGATTACCGCGTGAATCCAGAATTTCACGGGCGATCACATCAACAATTGCACTCATCTTTATATCCTCAACTAATTCAAATCAAATAATAATTACTAGTTATCAATCAATAACTCAAAACAAACCAAAGCACGAAGTCGTGCGATCAATTCTTAAACGTTTTTCAAATCAACCGTTTCTTCGATCAATCCTTGCTGTTTGACCGTCTGATCCAGCACCATCAGCGTCTTGAGCAATACCTTCAGGTGTCCCAGCGGAAAGGCATTGGGCCCGTCCGACATCGCCTGCGACGGATTCGGATGCGTTTCCATAAACAAGCCGGAGATACCGGCGGCGACCGCCGCGCGTGCCAGAACGGGCACAAATTCGCGCTGACCACCCGACACAGTTCCCTGCCCGCCCGGCAACTGAACCGAATGCGTGGCATCGAACACCACGGGGCACCCGGTATTGCGCATCACAGCCAGGGATCGCATGTCCGACACCAGGTTGTTATAACCGAAGGACGCACCGCGCTCGCACACCATGATGTTATCCGAGCCGCTGGCATCCCGCGCCTTCTCGACCACGTTCTGCATATCCCAGGGCGATAAAAATTGCCCCTTCTTGATATTCACAGGCTTCCCGCAACGCGCCACGGCATGAATGAAATCGGTCTGTCTGCACAAAAAGGCCGGCGTCTGCAACACATCCACCACCGATGCCACAGGTTCAATTTCTTCAATGCTGTGCACATCGGTCAATACATGCACACCCAGTTGCGACTTGACGTCAGACAGTATTTTCAAACCCGCATCCAGACCAAAGCCTCGAAACGATTTGCCTGAACTGCGATTGGCCTTGTCGTATGAAGACTTGTAAATGAAGGATAGGTTCAATTCACGGCAAATTTCCTGCAAAGCGCCTGCCGTGTCGATCGCCATTTGCGCGGACTCGATCACGCAAGGACCAGCAATCAGAAACAGCGGTTGATTGAGCCCCGCTTCAAAATTACATAGTTTCATTCGGTTTCCTGTTTTCGGTTTTTTGGCGTTTCAAGGCCGCCTCGACAAACGCGCGGAACAAAGGATGTCCTGCACGCGGCGTGGAAGTAAACTCCGGATGGAACTGCACACCGACAAACCAAGGATGCTCGGATTGAGGCAATTCCATGATTTCAGGAAGATTCTCGGTCGGGGTACGCGCGGAAATCACCAGACCTGCTTTTTCCAGCTCAGGCACATAGTGATTGTTGACTTCATAGCGGTGACGATGCCGTTCATTCACTTCATCGCCATAGATACGCTGAGCCAGCGTACCGGAGGTCACAGGACAGCGCTGCGAGCCCAGACGCATGGTGCCGCCCAGGTCTGAATCATTGCTGCGCGTCTCGACGCGTCCGTCACGATCACTCCATTCAGTGATCAGCGCGACCACGGGATGCTCGGTTTCAGGATTCAGTTCGGTGCTGTTCGCATCCGTCATCCCGGCGACATTGCGCGCATACTCGATGACAGCCAGTTGCATGCCCAGACAAATCCCCAGATAAGGCACCTGGTTTTCGCGTGCATAGCGGATGGCGGTTATTTTTCCTTCCGTGCCGCGCGCGCCAAAACCGCCTGGCACGAGGATCGCATCGAAGTGTTCCAGCCCCTTCGTGTCCGTCGTCTCCAGCGCTTCGGAGTCGATGTATTCGATATTCACACGCGTCTCGGTGTGTATCCCAGCATGACGCAGCGCTTCAATCAGCGACTTGTAGGATTCGGTCAGATCGACATATTTACCCACCATGCCGATGGTAATTTCGTGCTGCGGATTTTCCAGCGCATGCACCAGCTTCGCCCACACGGACAAATCAGCAGGCGGCAAATCCAGCCTCAGCTCTTCGCAGATAATCCTATCCAGCCCCTGATCGCTCAACATTTGCGGAATCTTGTAGATACTGGTCGCATCCCACATCGAGATCACTGCCTCTTCGCGCACATTGGCGAACAGCGAAATCTTGGCGCGTTCGTCGTCAGGAATCGGCCTGTCGGCGCGGCACAGCAAGGCGGTCGGAAAAATACCGATTTCGCGCAACTTCTGCACACTGTGCTGGGTAGGCTTGGTCTTTAACTCGCCTGCCGTGGCAATATAAGGCACCAAGGTGAGGTGCACGTAGGCGACCTGATTGCGCCCCATGCGCAAACCCATCTGCCGCGCGGCTTCCAAAAACGGCAAGGATTCGATGTCGCCTACCGTACCGCCGATTTCAACGAGCGCCACATCCGCCTTGTCGCCGTGGTACGCTGCCGCCCCGCGCTCGACAAACGCCTGAATTTCGTTGGTGATGTGAGGGATGACCTGAACCGTCTTGCCCAGATATTCGCCGCGCCGCTCCTTGCGGATCACGCTCTCGTATATCTGGCCTGTGGTGAAATTGTTGGCCTTGCGCATCTTGGCGGAGATAAACCGCTCGTAATGCCCAAGGTCCAGATCGGTTTCCGCGCCGTCTTCGGTGACGAACACCTCGCCGTGCTGAAACGGACTCATCGTGCCCGGATCAACGTTAATATAAGGGTCGAGCTTGAGCATCGTGACCTTCAGGCCGCGAGATTCCAGAATCGCAGCAAGAGAAGCTGCGGCAATACCCTTCCCCAAAGAAGATACAACGCCGCCGGTAATGAATATGTACTTGGTCATGCGGGTGCCCGGACAAATGTTTTTCGTAGGGCGGAATGATACCGCAAAACCGTCTGCTCTCAAAATCCAACCTTTCGCCAAGTGCAATTTACAGGTAAATATTGACAGCGATAGCATAAAAAAACTACATTCACCCAGAATGCAGCAAAACGCACAAATCCGAGGAGATGGCATGTCCAATATTCAGTCTGTAATGCACGAGAACCGCGTTTTCAACCCCTCAGACGATTTTGTCAAACAGGCCAACGTTTCCGGCATGGAGGCATACTCGTCGCTGTGCCGGGAAGCCGAACAGGATTACACAGGTTTCTGGGGGCGTCTGGCGCGCGAAACGCTGCAATGGAAAACGCCGTTCACCCGGGTGCTCGACGAGAGCCACGCACCGTTTTACAAGTGGTTCGAAGACGGCGAACTGAATGTTTCGTACAACTGCCTGGACACGCACCTGGCACTCCAGGCTGACAAGACCGCGATCATTTTCGAAGCGGATGACGGCAAAGTTACCCAAATAAATTATCGCGACCTGCACGCCCGTGTATGCCAGTTCGCCAATGGCCTGAAATCTCGCGGCATCAAAAAAGGCGACCGGGTCGTCATCTACATGCCGATGAGCATCGAAGCGGTCGTGGCGATGCAGGCTTGCGCGCGTATCGGCGCGATCCATTCGGTAGTGTTTGGCGGATTTTCATCCAAGAGCCTGCACGAGCGCATCACCGATGCAAAAGCCTGTGCGGTCATCACAGCCGATGCCCAGCTGCGCGGCGGGCGGGTGATGCCGTTAAAACCGGCAGTGGACGAAGCCTTGTCACTGGGCGGTTGCGAAGGGGTGCACAGCGTCATCGTCTACCGGCGCGCAGGCTGCGAGTCGGCATGGAATACGGCCAACAACATCTGGTGGCACGATCTGATCGCACATCAGACAAGCGACTGCGAACCTGAATGGGTAGGCGCGGAACACCCTTTGTTCATCCTCTACACTTCAGGTTCGACCGGCACACCCAAAGGCGTACAGCATTCGAGCGGCGGCTATCTGCTGGGCGTCATGCTGTCCATGCAATGGGTATTCGACTACAAGGAATCCGACGTTTTCTGGTGTACGGCAGACGTAGGCTGGATCACAGGACACAGCTATGTGGCCTACGGACCACTGGCGATGGGCGCCACACAAGTCATATTCGAGGGCGTGCCCACCTATCCTGACGCCGGACGCTTCTGGAAAATGATCCAGGACCACAAGGTTACCACCTTCTACACCGCGCCCACCGCGATCCGCTCGCTGATCAAGCTGGGCGGCGATTTGCCGAAGCAATATGATTTATCCAGCCTGCGCCTGTTAGGCTCGGTAGGGGAACCCATCAATCCGGAAGCATGGATGTGGTATTACAACACAGTAGGTGGCGCGCGCTGCCCGATCGTTGACACCTGGTGGCAGACCGAAACCGGCTGCCACATGATCGCGCCGTTGCCAGGCTGTATGCCGATCAAGCCGGGCACCTGCACCCTGCCGCTGCCCGGAATTATGGCGACCATCGTCAACGAGGCCGGCGACGAGGTGTTTGACCAGCATGGCGGATTTTTAGTCATCAAGCGCCCCTTCCCGTCGCAGATCCGCACCATCTGGGGAGATCCGGAGCGCTACAAGAAAAGCTACTTCCCCGAAGAGATGCACGGCGCCTATCTCGCGGGAGATTCCGCACACCGCGATGAAGACGGCTATTTCTGGATCATGGGGCGCATCGACGATGTACTGAACGTCTCGGGCCACCGCCTGGGCACGATGGAAATCGAATCGGCGCTCGCCGCCAACCCCTTGGTCGCCGAAGCTGCCGTGGTCGGACGCCCTCATGAAATCAAGGGCGAATCTGTGGTCGCCTTCGTCGTGCTCAAGGGCGCGCGCCCCGACGACCCGGCGAAGGCAAAAGAAATCGCCGAGATGCTGCGCAACTGGGTAGGTCATGAAATCGGCCCGATCGCGAAACCTGACGAAATCCGCTTCGGTGAAAATCTGCCCAAGACACGCTCGGGCAAGATCATGCGCCGCCTGCTGCGCGCCATCGCGAAGGGCGAGGAAATCACTCAGGACGTGTCCACCCTGGAAAACCCGGCCATCCTGGACCAGCTGAGAAACACAGTAAAATAACGGGAGGCGTCGGTCATCGCCCTTCAGGGCGAGGGGACGCCGGGACAACCCGACAGGATAGGATTCTGCCTATATGAATCCCTGTCGGTTTACTGTATGGTTCGCCTCACAGATTTAAGCCTTCAACGGATAAAAAACTGAACGAGATCAACATCATGCTCCTCCCAGCAGATAGCCCCGCCCTCAGCTCCCCTGACCGTGAAACACCCCCCTCCGACAGAGCGGGCGAGAGCATGGCAAAGGAGCAAAACGAGCAGGACATCTCGCACCTGCGACAAGAAGCCGAGGCACAACTTGTCCAGATGCAACTAAAAAGGAACGCCGCAGATTCGCGCGAGGTATTGCTGCACGAACTCCAGGTGCACCAGATCGAGCTCGAAATGCAAAATGAAACCTTGCGTCAGGCGCACATCGACATGGAGGAATCGCGCGACCGTTACGTGGATCTGTATGACTTCGCGCCCGTCGGCTATTTGACGATCAGTCAGGACGGCACCATTTCCGGCGCAAATCTCACCGCCGCCACCCTCTTCAAAGTGGCGCGCAAGGAATTGATCCGGCGCCGTTTCGATAATTTCATTATGATAGACGAGCGTGACCGCTGGTACCTGTTTTACCTGGGTGTCGTGCAACACAGCGAGATGCAGACGATTGAACTCAGAATGCTGCGCGGCGACGGCACCGATTGGTACGCTCAACTGGACTGCGTCAAAGAGGGTGCGCAGCACGAGCATCCTATGGTACGCATCACCCTCACCGACAATACCGAGCGCAAACAGGTCGCCCGGACACTCGCCGAAGCAAAGGTACTCGCCGAGAGCGAGGAAAAATTTCGCAAGATCACCGAGTCCGCACAGGACGCCATCATCATCATGGGGGCTGACCGGCGTATCTCGTGTTGGAACGCCTCCGCCGAAGCCATCTTCGGCCACACCGCAAAGGAGGCGCTTGGGCAGGAACTGCACGCTCTCATCGCGCCGCCCGAGGCGAATGCCGCATTTTTGGGCGCTGCCGCACATTTTCAGGACAGCGGAGAAGGGCCTGTCATAGGCAAAACCATCGAGCTCATCGCCTTACGCAAGGGCGGCGACACCTTCCCCGTCGAACTATCCCTGTCTGCAACCCGATTCGATGGACAATGGAACGCCATCGGTATCGTGCGCGACATTACCGAGCGCAAACAGGCACAAATCGAACTCTCTCACGCCAACCGGGCGCTCGCCACATTGAGCGAGGTGAACTGCAACCTGGTACATGCAAAGAATGAGGATGAACTGTTGCAGGCAATCTGCCAGGGCATCGTCAAACATGGTTACCGGCGGGCCTGGGTAGGCTATGTGCAGCACGACGCGAACGAATCTGTCAAAGTCATGGCGTCCGCCGGACACGAAGGGCCGCCCGATGGCACGCAGCCTGACTGGGCTGAGCGCAGCATGACGCTGGCGGATGCCGCCATTCATAGCGGGGAGACACAGGTTTGTCAGGACATAAGCTGTGATCTGCCAGCTTTCCCGTGGCGAGAAGACACCATCCGCTATGGCCTCATGTCCTGCATTGTGCTGCCCCTGAAAAACACGGATGAGACAGTGTTCGGCATCCTGCATGTATATGCCGCAGAAGCCCGCGCCTTCATCCCTGCCGAAGTCACCCTGCTCGAAGAAATGGCAGCTGACATGGCTTTTGGCGTGCAAACCCTGCGCACCCGCCACGAACGCGACATGGCACAGGAGAAAAACCGGCAGCAGCTGCTGCAACTACAAGAAAATCTGGACGATACCGTGCGCACCATCGCCACCATCGTCGAAATGCGCGATCCTTATACCGCAGGCCATCAGGCAAGAGTTGCCGACCTGGCAACAGCGATCGCCAGAGAGTTAGGACTGCCCGACGAACAAACGCATGCGATTCATCTGGCCGGCATGGTGCACGATGTGGGCAAAATTCAGGTGCCGTCCGAAATACTCAGCAAGACCGGAAAAATATCGGCGATCGAACTTCTGTTCATCAGGTCTCACGCTCAGGCGGGCTATGACATCCTGAAGAACATCCATTTTCCCTGGCCGATCGCACAGATGGTGCTGCAACACCATGAACGAATGGATGGTTCAGGTTATCCGCAAGGACTCAAGGGTGATGCAATTTTACCGGAAGCACGGATTCTGGCCGTGGCGGACGTGATCGAAGCCATGTCCTCGCATCGCCCCTACCGCCCGGAACTGGGCGTAGAGGCGGCGCTGGAGGAAATTGTTCTCATGCGCGGCACGCATTACGATCCCCCAGCGGTGGATGCCTGCGTGGCGCTATTCAGTGTGCGCGGATATATCCTCCCGAAGTGATGCGAGTTACGACCTGATGGCCTGGGATCTCAAACCAAAAAGGAGTCCGGATGAATCACACCGAATCTAGCCAGAGCTCGACCGATCAGGCTGCGATTGAGCCTGAAAATACTGGCCCGTCCGATGACATGGCAGCCCGGTTACAGAGAAAAGAACGCGTGATCCGTGCGCTGCAAGAAAGTGAAGCGCATTTTCGCCAGTTGTTCGAGCAACATAGCGCCGTCATGCTGTTGGTCGACCATCAATCGCGCGTCATCGTCGACGCCAATCCTGCGGCTGCGCAATTTTATGGTTACCCGCTGCAAAGCCTGCGCGGCATGGAGGTGAGCCGCATCAATTCGCAACCCGAATCAGAAATGAATCGACAAAGGCTAAGAGCCATTACCGGAGCACAGAATAAATTTTGTTTTGACCATCGCCTGGCTAGCGGTATCGTTCGTGCGGTCGAGGTACATATTTCGATCGTAAATTACCGGGGCAAGAGCCTGTTTTTTTCGATTATTCACGATATTACCGAACGCAAACTGGCGGAGGCCGAGCTTCGTATCGCAGCCGTCACCTTCGAATCGAACGAAAGCATGGTGATCACCGATGCTCGTGGTGTCATTCTGCGGGTCAATCAGGCCTTTACCCAGAACACAGGCTATAGCGCCCTCGAAGCCGTGGGGCAGACCCCGCGCATCCTTAAATCAGGACGCCACGATGCCGCGTTTTATCTAGAGATGTGGGAGGCCATAGACCACACAGGGGCATGGCAGGGGGAAATCTGGGATCGGCGTAAAAACGGCGAAATATATCCAAAATGGCTCACCATCTCGGCTGTGAAGGACAGCAATGGCGCCGTCACTCATTATGTCGGCTCACACATCGACATTACAGAACGCAAGGCCTCTGAAGAGAAAATCCGGCATCTGGCTTTTTATGATCCGCTCACCTGCCTGCCCAACCGCCGACTTCTCATGAACCGGCTCCAACTCGCCCTGGACTCCTGTGCCCGTGGCACCCGGCAAGGTGCGCTGCTGTTCATTGATCTGGATAATTTCAAGACGCTCAACGACACGCTGGGCCATGACATGGGCGATTTGCTGTTGCAAGAGGTTGCGCGGCGCCTGGAAGCTTGCGTGCGCGATGGCGATACCGTAGCCCGCTTAGGCGGGGACGAGTTCGTGGTCATGCTCGAAGGACTGAGTGTGCAACGCATGGACGCTGCCAGACAGACAGCAGCGATAGGCGAAAAAATCCTGGCGCAGCTCAACTTGCCCTACCAGCTTGCCACACACGAATACCACAGCACGCCCAGCATGGGCGCGACCCTGTTCGGCAAACCCGGCGATGCCATGGGTGATCTGATGAAACAGGCTGACACCGCTATGTATCAGGCCAAAAAAGCAGGACGCAATACACTGCGCTTCTTTGACGATCAGACGAACAGCCGCGAATCCTGAATCCTGAATTAGATTGACCTGACCAGGAAAACTCGGCTACTCTGCGAAGATTTTCCGACTTTCGGGGATGCGCCTTTGATCAAACTGATTTTTCCATTGCTGCTCGCCCTTTGCACGCACACGGCATACGCTCAGGAGTCACTCGCACTGAGTACCTCGCTAGCTGACACTGCCTCTTTGCAAAACATTACCAATGCGCACAACGAACAGATAAGACTCCTCAGTGTCGATGAACTGGGAATGGACAACCTTTGGCCACGCCTGCGTGCAGGCTTTACGCTTCAGGCACTGGACAACCCGCTCATCTCCAAACACGAGAAGTGGTATGCCGATCGCCCCGAATACATTACCCGGATGATGACCCGCGCCAACCGCTACCTGTATTACATCACCGTTGAAGTGGAACGTCGCGGCATGCCCAGCGAAATCGCGCTGTTACCCATGATAGAGAGCGCATTCAACCCGAGTGCGAATTCGACCAGCAACGCCTCGGGGATCTGGCAGTTCATGCCGATGACCGGCCGGAATTTTGGATTACAACAAAACTGGTGGTATGACGGTCGTCGCGACATCATAGGCGCCACCACGGGCGCACTGGATTATCTGGAAAAATTGCACACCATGTTCGGCAGCTGGGAGCTCGCGCTGGCGGCCTATAACTGGGGAGAAGGCTCGGTGCAACGCGCTCAGGCACGCAACCGCATAAAAGGCCTGCCCGTCGATTATGCAAGCCTGACCCTGCCGGATGAAACGCGCAACTACGTGCCCAAGCTACTGGCGATTAAAAACATCATTGCCAACCCCGCTGACTTTGGCCTGACCCTGCCTGACATTCCAAACAAACCCTATTTCACCGCAGTATCCACGGCCAAACACATCGACGTGGCATTGGCAGCCGAGTTGGCTGACATATCAGGCGAGGAATTCATTGCCCTGAATCCGGCACACAACCGCCCGGTTATCTTGCAGGAAAACAGCAGCTATATTTTGCTACCGGTCGATAAAGTCGAGACTTACCAGAACAATCTGGAAACCTATGACAAACCGCTGGTGAGCTGGCAGGCTTATCATGCCAAAAAGGGCGAGCGGCTCGATCACCTGGCGCCGCGTTTCGGCCTTTCCCTGGAAAGGCTGAAATCGGTTAACGGCCTGTCCGCGCAAGCCAGATTTTGCAACGACGAAACACTGCTGGTGCCGCTCAATGGCGAACCGGGCGAGAGCGAAAACGAATTTGAAGGCTTCAATATGCACCTGCACCCGGCGCAAAAGAAGAGCCCCGTCTCGCTCAAGTACACGGTCCAGAGCGGCGACACCCTGAGCAAGCTGGCACGACGCTACCATGTCAGTGTCGACAGCCTGAAGAACTGGAATGGCGAAATCAGGCATGTCAAGGCGGGACAAACGCTCACCATCAGTCCAACCTGGACAAAACGGGGTGCAAAAGGCTCACCGGCAACCTCCGGAAAACACGGCCGAAAAGCGGCCCGAAAACACAGACGCTGACAGATCCAAGCAGGCGCTAGCAGGCTGCTGAAAAACGTTACGAGCGAAGCCGAGGCAAGGAAAAAAGCGACGAAAAAGCGGAGTTTACATGTAGTAAATGAGCATTTTGAGTCACTTTTTGACGCAGTATCGACAAGCGCAATAGTTTTGCAGCAGCCTGCTAGCGTGAGGTGAATTTTTTAGCAGTTTCACTCATGTAACGCCATGTTTTCCATATTCGCCAGGCGCCTTTAGCCAGGCTGATCACACCTTTTCTGCGTATCATAAAAATACCTGCCAGCGCCGCTACTGCCACCTTGTGGGAATGAAGAAAACCCGCGACCACCCACGCCTGATCGGCCGCACGCAAGACAGGCTCCCAGCGCGTTGCCGTCAGTGCCACCTGCTGGCGCTGGCAGCTGATCGTGTCCAGCAGAACCTGACGGCGTTGCATCAACGCCCGCCTGCGCCTAAGTGCCATCCAACTGCTCCTTGTCCTGTCTTAATTGCGTCTGGCTCACGGAAAACAATCCGGGTCTGGCATGAGCTATCTTGAGCAGCTTCATGACCAGCAACAATCCTGTCACAAAAAACACGGCGCCCGCCCCGCCCAACACCGCAAGGCGATGCGTATCCCAAAAAAGCACCACGACAAAAATCGTCAGAAGCATCAGCGCCATCCCCAGGCAAAACAGGGCAAAGAAAAAATAAAAGAGCATCTGCTGCGCATGCAAAAGCGCCTCTTCCAGCTCATTGGCCAGGAGCTCAAGCCGGGTGACTGCAACCGATGCAAGCGTAGACAACAACTGCCTGATCGATGCCAGCAAACCGCCTTCAGACACAGCTTAACGACCGCGCGAAATCAACACGCCCACCACCAGGCCCAGGCACGCGCCGATACCGACCGCACGCCACGGATTATCGTGCACATAATCATCGGTCGCGCGAGCAGCTTCGCGTGTTCTCTCCAGCATCAGGTCTTCGGCGACGGCCAGGCGCGCCCTCGCTGCGCCCAGGCTATCTTGAATGCGTTCGCGCGCCGCACTCACCTTGTCACCCGCCTGACCTGCGGTCATTCTCAACAATTCTTCAGCATCGGAGACCACAAGCTGCAAATCCTGCATCAGCTTTTCCTTGCTGACATCCCCCTGTACAGTCGACGAATTGATACTCATGATATTCCCCCTCGGATTTAGGTTAAGTTAGAAATTGACACGATGATTGTCGCCTTTTTAATCCAATGGAGACATTCCGTCAACTCGATTTAAAAACCCCGCACTTCACAGCACGCCAATTTTTAGATAGGATGCGAACTCAAGCGACAGCTTTCAACCCGATTTCAACTAAATGTCGGCCCCCTAATTTACAGCGAGATTCAATCATGAGCGAACATATTCACTACGTTACCGATGCCACTTTTGACGCCGAAGTTATCCAGGCAGCTCTGCCTGTTCTGGTCGACTACTGGGCTGAGTGGTGCGGCCCTTGCCGCATGATCGCCCCGATTCTCGACGAGGTAGCCAAAGAGTATGCAGGACGCCTGACCATCGCAAAACTGAACGTGGATGAAAACCAGCAAACCCCGCAAAAATTTGGCGTTCGCGGCATCCCGACTTTGATGCTGTTCAAGAACGGCAACATTGAAGCGACCAAAGTAGGCGCACTGTCGAAGTCTCAGCTGACAGCTTTTATTGACAGCCATATCTGAAGCGCATATTATTTCACCCGCAACGCTTTTCTGGGCGTGATTCCAGCTAAAAAAAGCCCGGGCCATGCGGGTGGCCCGTTACTCACCCGCTCCCAGCCCTGCCCTCATTTTCATTCAATCATGCGCCACGCATCCCCATGCATCTATCTGACATAAAAACCAAACACATCACCGAACTCGTTGAAATGGCCGCTATCAGCCAAATCGAGAATGCCAACCGAATGCGCAAGCAAGACCTGATGTTCGCTCTGCTCAAAAGCCATGCAAAAAAAGGCGAAAGCATTTACGGCGATGGCACATTGGAAATTCTGCCGGATGGCTTCGGCTTCCTGCGCTCCCCTGACACCTCATATCTGGCAGGCCCTGACGACATTTATGTCAGCCCCAGCCAGATACGCCGCTTCAATCTGCACACCGGTGATTCCATCGAAGGCGAGATCCGCACCCCGAAGGACGGCGAGCGTTATGTCGCGCTGGTGAAGGTAGACAAGGTTAACGGCGAGCCGCCGGAAAATGCAAAAAACAAGATTCTGTTTGAGAATCTCACCCCGTTATTCCCTACCCAGGCACTGATCCTGGAGCGCGACATTCGCGCTGAAGAGAATATCACAGGCCGCATCATCGACATCGTAGCCCCCATAGGCAAGGGTCAGCGCGGCCTGCTGGTCGCCTCGCCGAAGTCCGGCAAGACGGTGATGCTCCAGCACATCGCGCATTCCATCTCGGCCAATAATCCCGACGCCACGCTGATCGTACTGCTGATCGACGAACGCCCGGAAGAAGTCACTGAAATGACGCGCACGGTGCGCGGCGAAGTCGTCGCCTCCACCTTCGACGAGCCTGCCAGCCGCCATGTGCAGGTCGCCGAAATGGTGCTGGAAAAGGCCAAGCGTCTGGTCGAACACAAGAAGGACGTGGTAATTCTGCTCGACTCCATCACCCGTCTGGCGCGCGCTTACAACACTGTTATCCCCTCGTCCGGCAAGGTACTGACAGGCGGCGTGGACGCGAACGCGCTGCACCGCCCGAAACGTTTCTTTGGCGCTGCCCGCAATATCGAAGAAGGCGGCTCGCTGACCATCATTGCCACAGCGCTGGTGGATACCGGCTCGCGCATGGACGATGTGATTTACGAAGAATTCAAGGGCACCGGCAACATGGAAATCCATCTGGATCGACGCATGGCCGAAAAACGCATCTATCCTGCGATCAACGTCAACCGCTCGGGCACCCGCAAGGAAGAACTGCTGATCAAACCCGATATTTTGCAAAGAATCTGGCTGTTGCGCAAACTGCTCTACCCGATGGACGAACTCGAATCCATGGAATTTTTGCTCGGCAAGATCAAGGCGACCAAGAACAACGCCGAATTTTTCGACTCCATGCGCCGTTAACGGACATGGCAAAGAGGCTGCTCCTGATAATGAAACTTGCCATGCCCGTTTCCCCCTTTTCAAGCCCCCTCGCTTGCGCTCTCCCCCTCGCTTGCGGAGGGAAAGGACAAAAGAAACGCTGCGCGTGTTTCACGTTAACGCATCCGTAATCTATTTTTAAACAAAAGGTTTTTGACGTGGCCGGATTTTTCTGTATAATCCTCGCTTTCGCAAAATCCGCTATCAATCGAGGTTGTTATGTACGCAGTCATTAAAACCGGTGGTAAGCAATACCGCGTCATTACCGGCGAAACTTTAAAAGTTGAACTTATTTCCGGTGACATCGGATCAGCAATCGTGCTGGACAAGGTGTTAATGGTCTCCGATGGCGAGAAGCTGTCTGTCGGAAAACCAATGTTGCTCGGCGCAACCGTTAATGCAACCATCGTTTCTCACGGTCGTGGCGACAAGGTTCGCATCTTCAAGATGCGCCGCCGTAAGCATTACCAGAAGAATCAAGGTCATCGTCAAAACTATACCGAAATCCGTATTGACGGCATTTCCGCGTAATTTTAAGGAGCACATACCATGGCATCAAAAAAAGGCGGCGGCAGTACCAGTAACGGACGTGACTCACACTCAAAACGACTGGGTGTAAAGAGTTACGGCGGCGAATTGATTTCTGCCGGCAGCATCATCATTCGTCAACGCGGCACTGAATTTCATCGCGGCGAAAACGTTGGCATGGGCAAGGATCACACCCTGTTCGCCAAAGTTACCGGCCGTGTAGTGTTCGCCATCAAGGGCGCGCAACAGCGTAGAACAGTTTCCATCGTTGCAGCGTAACGTTCTTCAATCCTTCCCTCCGGGAAGAAGATAATGAAGAAAGTGTTAGTTGCAAAGACGGTACAAATCAGCCCTATCGCAAGGTAGGGCTTTTTTTATTTGGCGGTACAAAAACATGAAGTTTATAGACGAATCCAAAATCGAAGTCTTCGCGGGCAATGGCGGCAACGGCATCGCCAGCTTTCGCCGTGAGAAATATATCGAAAAAGGCGGGCCGGACGGCGGCGATGGCGGACGCGGCGGCAGCGTGTTTGTAGAGGCGGATCGCAACATCAACACGCTGGTAGACTTTCGCTTTGCCCGCACCCACAAGGCTCGCAACGGCGAATCCGGGCGCGGCTCGGATTGCTATGGCAAGGGCGCGGATGACGTGATTTTGCACATGCCGGTCGGCACCGTGATCACCGATATCAACAGCGGTGAAGTGATCGCCGATCTGACGCACGACGGACAGCGGACACTGCTGGCCGAAGGCGGGCGCGGCGGGCTGGGCAATATCCATTTCAAATCAAGCACCAACCGGGCGCCGCGCCAGTGCACGCCGGGCACGGAAGGCGAGACGCGCGAGTTGCAGCTCGAACTGAAGGTGCTGGCCGATGTAGGATTGCTGGGCATGCCCAATGCAGGAAAATCGACTTTCATCCGCTCGGTGTCTGCCGCGCGCCCCAAGGTTGCGGATTATCCGTTTACCACACTGCACCCTAACCTGGGCGTGGTGCGCGTCTCTCACGAGAAAAGCTTCGTCATCGCCGATATTCCAGGCCTGATCGAGGGTGCTGCCGAAGGCGCGGGTCTGGGCCACCAGTTCCTGCGTCACCTTGCACGCACCAGCTTGCTGCTGCATCTGGTGGATATTGCGCCGATGTACGACGGAACCAGTCCGGTCGCAGAGGCGGTAGCCATCCTCAATGAACTGAAGAAATACGATCAGTCCCTGTATGAAAAACCGCGCTGGCTGCTGCTGAACAAGGTCGATCTGCTCGAAGACCGCGACACCACGGTCGCCGAGTTTCTGAAGCAATTTTCCGATTACGACCGGTATTTCGTCATTTCCGCGATCAGCGGCGAAGGCTGCCGTGAACTGACCTTTGCCATCATGGAACACCTGCTGGAAATAAAGGCTAAGGAACAGGAAGCAGCAGCCGAGAGCGCGCAGGAAACGGACGCGAGCACGCTGTAAGAACAGGATTCAGGATTCAGGATTCAGGAATGAGGATTGAGTAATGTTGGAAGCAACAACGAAAACCGTATTGACCTCATGCCGCCGCATTGTCGTAAAAGTCGGCAGCTCTCTGGTGACGAATCAGGGGGCAGGGCTCGACCTTGACGCCCTGAGCAACTGGGCGCGACAGATTGCCATGCTCAACGCCGGCGGACATGAAGTTGTGCTGGTATCATCAGGCGCGATTGCCGAGGGCATGCAACGCTTGGGCTGGCGCAGCAGACCCAATGCCATCCATGAATTGCAGGCAGCGGCAGCGGTCGGTCAAATGGGTCTGGTGCAGGCGTACGAGAGCTGTTTTCGCAGACATGGATTGCACGCGGCTCAGGTGCTGCTCACACATGCAGACCTTGCCGACAGAGAGCGTTATCTCAACGCCCGTGCAACGCTTAGCACCTTGCTCAATCTGCGCGTCATCCCCATCATCAACGAGAACGACACTGTCGTGACCGATGAAATCAAATTCGGCGACAATGACACGCTGGGCGCGCTGGTCACCAACCTGATTGATGCCGATGCGCTGATCATCCTCACCGATCAAAGCGGGCTGTTTACCGCCGACCCGCGCCGTGATCCTGCGGCAACCCTGGTGAGTCATGCCATGGCAGGAGACACACAACTCGAAGGCATGGCAGGCGGCGCGGGCAGCAGCATCGGTCGCGGCGGCATGCTCACCAAAATTCTCGCGGCACGCCGGGCTGCACACAGCGGCGCGCACACCGTCATCGCCTCAGGACATGAACCGGATGTGCTGTTGCGCCTGGCGCAGGGCGAGTCGATAGGCACACTGCTCACAGCCCCCGCGCTCAGCCTTGCCGCGCGCAAGCAATGGCTGGCAGGCCACTTGCAGGTAACCGGTCGCCTGGTGCTGGACAGCGGCGCGCTCAGGGCGCTTCAGGTTGACGGAAAGAGCCTGCTGCCGATAGGCGTCAGACACGTGTTCGGAGAATTTCAGCGCGGCTCGGTCGTGGCCTGCGTCAGCGAAAGCGGACAGGATGTGGCACGCGGCCTCATCAACTACAACAGCGACGAAGCGCGCCGCATCATCAGACATCCCAGCCAGGAAATCCCGTCTTTGCTGGGCTACGGCGGCGACAGCGAAATCATCCACAGAGACAATTTGGTTTTGCTGTAACTTCGCGAAATGCGGAATAGAATCAGAAATCAGGAATCAGAAATCCAAGGCTATATCTGCCCGTAGTTCTGGAAAATAGTCGAATCACACCCCTTGTTTTTAGCCTGCAAAAGCGCGCTGTCCGCCGAGTCGACCAGCGTCTGAGGGGACAAATCATGGCCGGGCATGATGCCGGACACGCCGCAGCTGACAGTGACGCGCCCCGAGGAAGTATCCTCATGGAGCATCAGCAATCCTGCGATATGCCGACAAATGCGGCGAGCGACCAGGCTCGCGCCCTCTGCATCTGTTTCACCCAGTATCACGGCAAGCTCGCTCTCCCCGTAACGCGCGACCAGATCGCCGGCACGCTGCGCAGAACGCACCACCTCCTGCGCCACAACCCTGAGGCATTCATAGCCCAGCTCTGCTCCATACCTGTCGTTATATTGCTGAAAGGAATCCACATCCAGAATCACGACAGCCATCGGTTTTTTCAGCCGCATGCAGCGTCGCCATTCGCGCGCCAGCGCCACATCAAACATGCGACGATTCGCAACTCCGGTCAGCCCGTCTATCATCGACAGCCTGTGCAGCTCCTTGTTCGCGGCAGTCAGCTGCCCTATCGCCCTGACCTGTTCGCGCTGCATGCTCAGCAGCCGACACATCGCGCGCAGCCTGGTTTGAACCACGACGCGGCTGACCGGCTTCATGATGTAATCATCGCCACCCACCTCGAAACCGCGCTCCAAATCCTCATCCCGTGACAACACGCTCAAAAAAACGATGGCCGTCCACTCATGCACCCCTTGCGCTTTGCGTATCTCCCGGGCGATATCAAAGCCGCCGATATCCGGCAAAATAATATCGAGCAGTACGATGTCCGGACGTTCACGGCGATACAATTCAAGCGCGTCTGCGCCATTTTCCGCGAGCAAAGGCTGAATCCCCAGCTCTTCGATATAACTGGAAACAGCTCTGAGGGCGACTTTGCTGTCCTCTACAACCAACACCTTAAATCCGCTCAGACTCTTTGCCATAATATCCATTCCAGTGTAAGTAACTCAATCAGCTTTTTAACTGCGCATATTCAAACCCGGCCTGACAGGCTGCGACATCGACTGCCGCACACAAACGCACGGCGCCTGACTCGTCGGGCGCTGCGGACAATGGATGATGCACCAGCACCTGCTCTGAAAACTCGCGCAACGCCTGATAATCCCCGCCACGGGACGGGGGCAGGATAGCCTGAAAGTACAGCAGGCCTCCCCGGAATCCAACTGCCAGCAAATATCGCTCCCCGGCTCGCACTTCATAAAACTGCGTGGCAACATCACCTGCCAGCGACGCGCCAACTTCATGCGCGATGTGTTCAAGAAAGTTCTGCGCGCCCGAGAGCGCGGGCGCCAGCGTGAGATGATACTGGCCAGGACGATGAACCACGAGAGGAGAGTCGTACAGCACAGTCTTCCCGGGGCGCATCAGGAAGATGACCAGAGGAATCAGGACTGCCAGAAAAAAAGCTTCGTACATTCAGCCCTGAGGGAGCACGCCCCTGTGCTCCGACTCAGCCACGGCGCGTGATGCGTCCGTAGGAACTGCTGCTCTCTATCCACTTCTTCACGCGATTGGCATCCCCTATACGGGTGCTTTTTCCTACGGAATCGAGCAGCACGATGATGACCGGACGCTGAAGAATTTGCGCCTGCATGACCAGACAACGCCCGGCCTCGTTGATGTAGCCGGTCTTGCTGACACCGATATCCCATGAGGCATTTTTAACCAGCGGATTGGTATTATTAAACAGCATCTCGCGGCCACTCACGCCTTCGACCAAATGCGAGGCCGTGGTGGTGTACAGGTGTATCAACCGATAATTACGGGCCGCAGCGACCATTTTGACCAGATCGCGAGCGGTCGATACATTTTCACTGTTCAAACCCGTCGGGTCACGAAAACTGGTGTGCGACATGCCCAGCTTACGCGCCTTTGCATTCATCGCCGCGACAGCTGCCGCTGTGCCCCCGGGGTAATAGCGCGCCAGCACAGAGGCGGCGCGATTTTCAGACGACATCAGTGCCAGCCTCAACATCTCGCTGCGTGTGAATGTCGTCCCGATACTCAGACGCGAATGCGTACCCTTCAAACTGTCCAGATCGGCGATATTCACGCTGAGCTCTTCGGCCAGATCAGGCTCTGAATCGAGCACGACCATCGCCGTCATCAGCTTGGTGATGGAGGCGATAGGGGTGACCTCGTCCGGATTCTTGGTATACAAGGGGCGATGCGTTTTTTCGTCATAAATCAGCGCGATGGACGACATCAGCTTGGGACTCGACGCCGGCTGGAAAGACGCGCTGGACAATTCGGTCTCAAACTTCGCCGCCACGCGATAAGTACGCGCCTCTTCAGCCTTCGCCAGCAACGCGTGTCCGGCCAGCACACATATCAATAATCTTTTTTTCATTTTCTGCTTTCTCTGCTTCTGCTTCAGATGCCCGAAGGATACCCCAAAATCAATATAACTCAACTGATGTTACGCAGTAACATCAGTTGAGCATTCAAATCAACTTCGCCGGGGGCAGCCCGGCGGCTGGCGACTTTCTTTTGAGTCGCCAAAAGAAAGTCGCTAAAGAAAAGGCGACCCCGGTGCACCATCCCGCCGACCCGCCAGTGGCAGATCGGCAGGATTCCCTCGACAGTCAGCAAACAACGGGTGAGATCCTCGCACGATCCGCACAGCGGCCACGTGTTCAAACAGTCCTCGCCCAAAAGCGCCGTTGCCTGCCTTTCTGCCTGTATACAGGCAGTCTTCGGCGGCGCACAGGGGGTTGTGGGTGGAGCTCAAAGGTTATAGCTAAAACATCAATGATCCCAAAATACTGACTTTAGAAGTCAGTGCGTAACATCAGTAACTCAATCAATAACAGGCTCCTGCTCCACCCGTTTTTGAAGATTCCACATTTGCGCGTATAAACCATCGTACCGGAGCAGCTCATCGTGCGTTCCGCGCTCGACAATACTGCCATGATCCATCACCAGAATCTGATCGGCATCCACCACGGTAGACAGACGGTGCGCGATAATCAGCGTGGTGCGGTTTTGCGCGATACTGCGCAACTCGGCCTGAATCGCCTTCTCCGATTTCGAATCCAGCGCCGAGGTCGCCTCATCGAAAATAAGAATGGCCGGATTTTTCAAAATGGCTCGGGCAATCGCCACGCGTTGCTTCTCGCCGCCGGATAATTTCAAGCCGCGCTCACCCACCGTCGTATCATAACCTTTAGGCAGGGATTCGATAAATTCATGTATGTGCGCCGCCTGAGCGGCTGCGATCACCTCATCATGATCCGCGTCCGGACGTCCATAGGCGATATTGTAGTAGATTGTATCGTTGAACAGCACCGTATCCTGAGGCACGATGCCGATCGCGGCCCGCAAGCTGCTTTGCGTGACCTCCCGGACATCCTGCCCGTTGATGCGCAGGCTGCCATCTTGCACATCATAGAAACGGAACAACAGACGGGACAGGGTAGACTTTCCAGCACCGCTGGAACCCACCACGGCCACCGTGTGCCCGGCAGGAATGGTGAAATTGACATCGAACAGAATCTGCCTGTCCGCGTTATAGCCAAAGCTTACATGTTCAAACTGGACATCGGCCGGCCCTGCCAGTAAGGCCGCTGCGCCCATTGCATCCGCAATCTCCCGATCCTCTTGCAGCAGGTCGAACATCTTCTCCATGTCGGCTAAGGCATGGCGAATCTCGCGATAGACGAAGCCTAAAAAATGCAGCGGCATATACAACTGCAACATGAACACATTGATCAGGACAAGATCCCCCACGGTCATCGTGCCTTGCACCACCTCGTCTGCCGCCAGCCACATCAGCGCCGTGATACCGATGGCGATGATGACGCTCTGCCCTGCATTCAAAAAGGCCAGCGACGTCTGGTTGCGCACCGCCGCAGTTTCCCAGTGCTCCATGTTATTGTCGTAACGGCGCGCTTCATACTGCTCGTTGCCGAAGTATTTCACGGTCTCGTAGTTAATCAGGCTGTCGATAGCGCGACTGTTAGCCTTGGAATCGAGATCGTTCATGGTGCGGCGCACCACCATGCGCCACTCGGTGACGAACAGGGTAAAGCCTATATAGAAAATCAGGGTGACGAAGGTAATCCCGGCGAACCAGGGGTTATATTTACTGAGCAAAATCGCCGCGACCAGGCCGATTTCCAGCAGTGTCGGCAAAATATTGAACAGCATAAAGTTCAGCAAGAAGCCGATGCCGCGCGTGCCACGGTCGATGTCGCGCGACACCCCGCCGGTTTGCCGGTCCAAGTGAAAGCGCAGACTCAGGCTGTGCAGATGCTCGAAGACCTGCAAGGCTACGCGACGGATCGCGCGCTGCGTCACTTTGGCAAACACCGCATCGCGCAATTCGCCAAACAGCGTGCTCAACAGACGCAGCAGGCCATAGCCTAAAATCAGCATGACCGGCACCATCAGCACCGCATGCGTTTTATCCAGCGCGTCGATGATCTGCTTGAGCACCAGCGGCACCGTGACATTGGCAAACTTGGCGAGAATCAGCAGGCTCATCGCCAGTATCACCCGCCCCTTGAATTCCATCAGATAGGGGATGAGCGAACGGAGCGTGTTCCAGCCCCCGCGCGTATCGTGTTCAGGGGATGAAGTGGAATGTGGTTGCATGGCAGGTGGACAAAATCAATGAGTGCGGATTATAGCCTCTGATCGTCGATCTGAAAAAACGTTCACGCAAGCTCATCGGCAGATTGATCACAGGCTCTGTCGTAGTTGACTGTTGAAACTAAAATTCAAGATTTGAAATATCTCACGCGCAGTGCGATCCGGTTGCTGCCAACTGTGACCCGGCCATCTTTTAGGACGCATCCAATATTCGATTATCCGGGCGCGCCACATCGGCGCATAATACGCCATCACTTATCCCGAGTTTGACCATGAATCCGATCTCCGCCCTCTCCTACCATATCAGACGCTGGAAGAGCACCTTTTCCACCCTGCTGGCGCTGCGGTGGAACACCAGTTTTTACCTGTATCTGGCGGGAATTTTCAGCGTATTGATCATCGCCGACGCCGCCGTGTTGCACCTGACGACCAACATGAAGCAGGGCGCATTTGACATGATGGTGAAATACCGCGTCAATGTCCCGAAACCTGACCAGGACATCGTCATCGTGGACATCAACGAGGCGAGCCTGGCTGCTATGGCGCGTGAATATGGCCGCTGGCCGTGGCCCCGGCAGGTCATGGGCGAATTCCTCGAACAGATTGAAAAACAACACCCCCGGGCTGTCGTCTTCGATGTCCTGTTCAGCGATGCAGATGTGTACAACCCGGACAGCGACGCCTATTTCGATGCGGCGATCGCTGCGACGAAAAACACCTATTTCCCGATGCTGCGCCTGGATCCTGCCGATGACGCCTTAAGCCTGGTCAAACCGGGGATGATTCCGGGCGTGACAGCCATGGGGGCGGGCGCCAGTTCTGACGCCACTGTTGCGATGGTGCTGCCCTACTTCAAGTCGATACTGGATAGTGGCAGGATGGGTCTGCACAACATCTACCCGGATATAGACGGCATCGTCCGCCAGTATCCGGTTTATCGCAACGACTATGGCTGGAAAATCCCCTCCCTGCCCTTGCGCATCGCAGAACAGCAAGGCTATACCCAACCCGACGCCGAACGCGTACTGCTCAACTGGCGCGGCCCGCCGTTCACCTACCAGTCGGTCAGTTTCAGCGACGTGTTCACGGATTTTTCCAGCCAGACCAAACAGCGCCGTCCTGACGAATTCACCGGCAAGATCGTGATTATCGGCTCGACCGCCCCCAGCCTGTTCGACATCAAGCCGACGCCGCTCTCCCGCACCCACCCGGGCGTGGAAATTCTGGCCACCGCGATCGACAACTTCAAACACGGCGACTTCCTGCGCTTTCCGGACGCACGCATCCTCTACCTGCTGCTCACGCTGATAGTCATCTGGTCGACCGCCTGGGGTTTTTACCGCAACACAGGCCGCGACAAGATAGATGGCCTGTTCGGCGCCTCGCAATTCATCCTGCTGGGCATATCCTATGCCAGCATCAATTTCACCAACACCTACATCAACCTCACAGGGCCTGTCACGCTGGGTCTGGCCTTTTTCTCCATTGCCAGACTGTATGATTTCGCCACCAGCAAGGCACTGGAAAACAACACCGTGCGAACGGCTGAAAGGCACAGTGGCGACCTTATCGGCGTACTGATGCTGATACGACTGCAAGGGAACATGCTCAACGACAGCCTGCGCGAGAAAATTTGTTCGGGAATGGATAAAATTGGCGCCCATGACAAGAGCGTTGAAATCATCAAAGGCGATCAGCAAGGGCTGTGGGATCTGTTTGAGGATACACTGGCCATTTCCTGGCTATGCAAGGCCGATGATGAAGCGGCCAGACAGCGCATCGCCCGCGATATTCCTGCACTGGAAAATGCGATAGGGCCGCTGCTGCACAAATACTGCGCGACAACGGATAATGACATCTCCAGTATCGTCCATGAAGGACACATAGCCGGGGGCGTTGATGCGCGCGACAGCTGGCGCATCCTGTTCGCCCAAACGCTGCTGAACTGGCACGAAACAAAAAACAGCTAATGGTAAGTGGAAAGTGGAAAGTGGGAAGTGGGAAGTGGGAAGTGGGAAGTGGGAAGTGGGAAGTAAAAAAACCGGAGGAAATATGCAATTTAAACAAATGATCATCGTTGCAGCGCTGCTGGTATCGGCCAGCGCGCAGGCTGGCGAGAGTGCGACGACCATCAAGGCTGACAGCCTCAAGGCGAAACCGTTTTCCGACGCAAAGGTCATCGCCAGCCTGCCGGTTGCGACCCGTGTCGAAATCCTGAAAAAAGAAGGCGGCTGGTATCAGGTCAAGAGTCCTCAGGGGAGCGGCTGGGTACGGATGCTCAGTCTGCGGCGGGGCGAGGCCAGAACCGGGTCGTCGGGCAGCGAACTGACGGGTCTTGCGAGTCTTGCATCCGGGCGTGCCGGTACCGGAAAAGTTGTCGCAACGACCGGCATACGCGGCCTGAACGAGGAAGAACTCCGCGCTGCTCAATTCGACGAAAAGCAGGTAGCCCTCGCCGAGTCCTACACCACCACCCGGGCCGAGGCGCAAAAATTTGCCGCCAGCGCCCGCCTGACACCTGTGCAGATGAATTACCTGCCTGAACCTGGAGGATCATCAAAATGAACCATCTGATTTTAAAAAGTCTGATTCTGGCGGGTCTGTGCCTACCCGCTGCACAGGCCTTCGACCTGGGACAGGAACTCAGGAACGCCGCCCGTGATCTGAAAAAACCGGGGGCGGCCTCGTCGCTTGGCGGTTATTCGGAAACAGAGGAAGTAGCCATCGGTCGTCAGATCGCGGGCAACCTGCTGGGCGCCTCCCCTCTGGTTCCGGACAAGAAGCTGCAAAAATACGTGAACAACGTCGGCCGCTGGGTTGCCAGTCAGAGCGAGCGCGCAGACCTTGAGTGGCATTTTGGCGTAATCGAGTCGAACGACATCAATGCCTTCGCAGCTCCCGGCGGTTACATCTTCATGACTCGCGGCCTGTATAAACAGCTCAAGGATGAATCGGAACTGGCAGGGGTGCTAGCGCATGAGATCGCTCATGTCATCAAAAAACACCACCTGAAAATTTTACAACAAAGCCGCATGGTGGATTTGGGCGGAAAACTGCTGGGCAAGCAAGCCGGTGGCAACGACAACATCCGCAATCTGATCGGCAGCGGCGCCGAAATCGTCTCCCGCTCGCTCGACAAGGGGGCAGAGTTTGAGGCTGACCGCACAGGCATCGTGCTCGCTGCCCGCGCCGGTTACAATGCCTACGGCCTTCCCGGCGTATTGCAACAAATCGGCCACAGCAGTGCGGACGACAGCAGCGTGGCTTTGCTGTTCAAGACCCACCCTCACCCCGACGAACGACTGGCCAAGCTGGATGATGCGATGGACAGCCGCTTCGACGGAACCGGCGGAAAAACCCTGGCTCAGCGCCTGTACAAGATCAGATAAAAAGCGGCTCTTCCGCGTCTTTGCGTGAAACTGCCTGTTTAAAGCTGGGGCTTGAACTGCTCTTTCAGGCTCGCTCGTTCGCCACGCCATGCGGCACATGGCCGGTCGCGACATGCAGGCGCGCCGAGTCGCAGTGTTTTTGCTGGTCGTCGAAAAAGATGTCGGCTCTGAAAGCCTTCAAAAAATCGCCCTTGTCCTTGCCGCCCAGAAACAAAGCCTCGTCGATGCGGATGTTCCAGGCGCGCAGGGTGCGTATGACCCGTTCATGAGTGGGTGCGCCGCGTGCCGTGATGAGCGCTGTGCGTATCGGTGAGGTGTCAGCGGGATAGTCCAGTTGAATCCTGTACAACATGGCGAGGAAGTTTTTGAACGGCCCGCCCGGCAAGGGGCGCTTAGCCGCCGCTACTTCATTGCTTTCAAAGGCATTCAACCCGTCTTCCCGGTAAATGCGCTCGGACTCGTCCGAAAACAGCACCGCATCGCCATCGAAGGCAATGCGCAACTGAGAACAGGTATCGGCAGCCGAGGCCGATGACAAAATCGTTGCGGCGGCAAACCCCGCATCCAGCGCTTTGCGCACATCATCGGGTTCGGAGGATAAAAACAGATGCGCACCAAAGGCTGAAATATAGGGGTGTGTACTCTCCCCGCGCGTAAACGCTGCGCGCCTGATGGCAAGACCGTGGTGGCGTATCGAATTGAAGATGCGCAAGCCGGTGTCGGCGCTGTTGCGCGAGAGCAGAATCACTTCGACGCGCGGATGGGCCGGATCGGGCGCATTGAGCGCCAGCAGTTTTTTGACCAGACTGAACGCGACCCCCGGCACCAGCAGCACCTCTTCGTGTTCGATCTGGTGGCGACAATACGCCGCCTCCCCTTCCCTCTCGAAAATCTCATGACTCTCATCCAGATTAAACAAGGCACGGGATGAAACCGCCACGACCAGTTTTTCAACCGCAATTACACCGTCTTTTTTCAAATCTGTCATATGTCCCCCTGAAAATTCACAGCCATCGCCGGAGTCTACCGCGCGCAATATAACAGCGCAATTGCTGCCGCCCGCGCCAGTCAGTTTAATCGAGAAACGGACTCTGCCTGCTGACCGCCGCACGTCATGACACAAATGAATGCGGACACCGGAAAATTCCATGTTAACCTGCCGGAAATTTATTACCGTGGCCTGCCGCCCGCCACGCATGTTCATCACACCCAGCAGAGGAGCCCCGCACTTGCCTGAATTTATACCCGCAGCAAAACTCAAAGGAAGCTATGAAGTTTTCGGTCATTTCTACTCTGTAGACTTGAAGTCGGGCGAGAGAATCGACTGTCGCAGCGTTCTGGAACTGGTCGCCCCGCACAGGATACCCTCCGATCTGGGTTTGCTCTCGGAACAGGTTCCCGACGCAATTTTTATCATGATGAATCCGGGTTCTTCGGAGCCGCTCGAAGAGGTTCATCACATCGTGCCCGAAGACGAGATAAGTCAGCTTGAACTTTCGCTGGTGCGAACAAAGCCCGACATTACCCAGTATCAGGTGATGAGAGCCATGCATTATTGCGGCTGGGCGCATGTCAGGGTTCTGAACCTCTCGGACATGAGAGATCCGCAAAGCGGCAAATTTATCGAGCGCTACAGCCAGATTGAGCGCAGCACGGGCTTTACCGCGCACTCTTTGTTCAGCGATGAACGGGCCTGCGAGCTGGCGCGCAAGCTTGCCAAAAATCCGCAAACCCCCATCGTCTGCGCCTGGGGGGTCAGTCCCGATCTGGAGCCGCTGATCGACAGGTGCCTGGCGCGCGTCTCAAAACTGCCAGGCCTGACCGGACTGCTGAAACCGGAGACGAAAAACAAATATTTTCATCCGCTGCCCACCTTGCAATCGGGGAAGATAAAATGGGTCAACGACATGGTCGCGCTGATCAATTCATAAACCTAGAAAAAGCAGTTGTCCACGAAAGACACGAAAAAACACGAACAGATTCAAATGCATGTCAGGATTTGTCACCTCACCCATTAGGTGAACCGATCAATTTATGTAATCACTTGTTTTCTTTCGTGACTTTCGTGCTTTTCGTGGATGAAAAACCGTTTTTAGGATAAACCAAAGTTACTGACTTGGGCTTGCCAGCGCCTCAAGGGGGTCATACGACGCGTTTCCCGTAGCCCAACACGCCTATCATCATGCGCACTGCGGCATAGCTGAATCTGGCCAGCAGGCGCGCCCCCCGCCCCATGCGGCTCCAGTGCTCAGGCTCAATACGCAGTGCATCCTGCGCGATGGCCGCAAAAAGCCGGGTACGCAGTTCCGTGGCAAAACCTGCATCCGTCACGACAAGATTGGCTTCGAGCGCCAGCAACAAACTGAACGGGTCTATATTGGAAGAACCTACCGTGCCCCACTGCCCGTCCACCACGGCAACTTTGGCATGCAGAAAGCAGGCCTGATACTCGTAAATTTCGACCCCTGCCGCCAGCAACTGCTCGTAGAGCGCGTGCGATGCATAGTGCAGCAAACGCAATTCCACACGGCCTTGCAACAATAACACCACGC
The DNA here is from genome assembly GCA_028707275.1 of Gallionella sp. GTDB lineage: Bacteria > Pseudomonadota > Gammaproteobacteria > Burkholderiales > Gallionellaceae > Gallionella. Next base: position 602,830 of record JAQTUP010000001.1, read on the forward strand.
GCACCCCGCGCCTTGCGGCCTGTATCAGCGCGCGGCGAAAAATCCGCCCGGGCAAAAAATAGGCATTGGCAATCACCACCTCACGCTGCGCACCGGCAATAGCCTTGAGATAAGCCCGCTCGATATCCCGTCTGTGGCGCAAATTGGCGCGCAACAAAATCCTGATATTGGGCAAAATCGCAGGCCCGGGCGCGCTCATGGAAAATCGTTCCACGCGTTTGCCGCTCAGGCTCGCCCATGACACCGCGCTCCACAGACGACGCATGACAAGGTGAAGCGCCCCGGCTACGCTGCCCTCGACGCGCACGGCGAAATCGAAGCGCGGTGCGGCAAAGTCCCCGTTCAGGGTGGCATCGTCGATGATGTTGATGCCGCCAATAAAAGCGATCCGGTCGTCTATCACCACCAGCTTGCGATGCAAACGGCGCAGGCGATAGCGGCGCAATTTAAACCGGTAGAGTTCGTGCCGGAACAGGTGCACCTGCACACCCGCCAGCCTTAGTTCGTCCAGCCAGACTGAGGGCAAGCCACCCGAACCGAAACCGTCCAGCAAAACGCGCACGACCACTCCGCGCAACGCTGCGCGCTGCAGCGCATCGCTTACCTGGCGGGCGGCCGAATCAGTTGCAAAAATATAGGTTTCCAGACTGATAAAATCCCTTGCGCCATCCATGTCGGCGCACAGCTGCGGGAAATACGCAGCTCCATTTTGCAGCAGCGTGAGCGCGTTTCCGTCTACCTGATGGGTATCAGTCATTGTGTCGTTAACACCGTTATCAGCTTCGGGTCAGGCCGCAGGTTTCAGGCTGACCGAGAGTGCTGCGTGATCGGACAGGCGTTGCCATGCGCCCCCCACATGCACCTGGCTTTGCAACACCGTGAAACCGCGCACATAAATCCGGTCCAGGCGGAACACCGGCAACATGGCCGGAAAACTGCGCGCCACACGTCCGCCATGCAAATGAAACGCATCATGCATATCAAGCTCGGCAGAGAGGGCAAGACTCATCTGGTTGCGCCAGTCATTAAAGTCGCCTGCGATGATGACAGGCGCACCGGTCGGAATTTCATTCTGCACATATTCGATCAGGGCGCGGGTCTGCTGGCGGCGCCCTCTGGCGAACAGGCCAAAATGCGCACACAGACAATGCACGCGACGCCCCTCCCCCAGATCAATCTCGCTGTGCAGCAGGCCGCGACTCTCGAAACGATGCGCGGATATATCCGTGTTGAGCGTCTGCACGATCGGGAAGCGGCTTAAAATCGCGTTACCGTGGTGCCCGGCCTCGTAGACCGAATTCTTGCCATAGGCAGAATGCGGCCATAAAGACTCGGCGATAAAATCGTGCTGCGCGCCGTCGGGGTAATTGGCAAAGCGCCGGGAATGCCGCGCGTGTTCGCCTTGCACCTCTTGCAAGAACACCAGGTCGGCGTTCAACTCGCGCAGGCGCTCGCGCAACTCGTGCAGCACCACCCGCCGGTTGAAATGCGAGAAACCCTTGTGAATATTATAGGTAGCGACAGTGAGCGTTGACATGTGTGTATTCTACTCAATCACAGGACAAGAGGTTACTCTATCTCAACTTTGCCACGCGCAGCCCGGCGGTTGTATACCTTTGGCTTCGCCCTGTTCTAAAGGTTGGTCTCGGCCGAAGCGTTTACGGCATTGTGAGCTTCAAGACACCCGCTTTACGGAAGACTATCAAAACGAGGCGTGACCATCCCCTTGATGGATGGCGAAATTGCGGCGATCGCATTCACCAACCAACTCACTTTAGTCACGCGCAATGTGGATGACGTTGCAAATTATGGCGAACTGCTTATCCAAAACTGGTTTACGGTTTAACGGGCATGACAAACTGCACCCCTGACGATGGTCGATCTACAAGGGGGGGCGATAAACCGTAATGTCAAGACTTGACCCCGAACACAACCAGGCTAAAAATGTGATCGTTCATTGCCCGATCATCCTAGTCCTTTTTAAAACGGCGAGGGGGAAGCAAACGGTCGTACTCTTGTTTTACCACTTGATAGCACTCACAGGCTTGCATTTCAAGCCGGGGGCGATCTATGACCTTGATGAGGCCGCGCGAGTAGGTAATGAAGCCATCTTTTTGCAACTTACCGGCAGCTTCGGTCACGCTCTCCCGGCGCACACCCAACAGGTTTCCGATCAGCTCTTGCGTGACCATCAGTTTGTTTTCATGCATTCGGTCCAGGCTCATCAACAGCCAGCGGGAAAGTCTCTGATCTATTGAGTGATGTTGATTGCAGACTGCGGTTTGTGAGGTCTGGCTAATCAGCGCCTGCGTGAAAAGCAGTGCCAAATGTTGCAGTTGACCACCCAGGGCGAACTCCTGCTTCATAATTTTCCTGCTGAGCCGATAGGCATAACCTGCGCTTTGCACTTCAGTGCTGCTCGGCATACTATCACCCCCCATAAAAATGGAGATACCGACCATTCCTTCATTTCCAACCAGCGCAACTTCACTCGACGCTCCGTTTTCCAAATCATAAATCAGCGAGACGATACCTGTGATCGGGAAATGCAGGAAATTCACATGATCACCCGATTCACTCATCCGCCACCCTAGCGGCATCGTAATCAACTCCAGGTGAGGCAGCAGGCGTTCGTAATCCTCTGCGGGAAGCGCTGCAAGAATGAGATTTTGTTTCGGATCGTGAGACGACTCTTTTGCTATTTTTACCATACCTTAATTACCTGAAAAGCTATACGCCATTGAATAAGTACTGTGCTGTTGTTGACGTTACAGAGCTATAAAATCTGTCAACTTAAAGCGACATCCTTATAACAGAACATAGAAGGCGCCTATGTTCGCCAGCTAACATAGCGATTCGAGACGTTCTCATTTCAGGACTCCCGGCACATGAATCATGACAATAATCATCGTCTCTTAGCCGTTGAGCTTTAAACTTGGCTATCTCATTGTTAATTGTTGAGCTTCGGGTAGGGTGGATAAAGCGCAAGCGCGTATCCACCGCGAACAATTGCTTTTTCGGTGGATTTTTTGGGGTCTACAGGTTTTGACGTCACGGTTTTAACACATGTCACAACCTCTGTTCAACCGTGAACAAGCCAATCAAGGTGTGCGATAAACCGTTATGTCAAGACCTGCCCCCCGCCGCTGGTCGTGGCTCGCTCCGCGATCACGACATAACCTTATGCGTTAGGTTGCAGGTTGTAATTTTGCATTGTCACCCACCCGAATTTGGATTTTACGAAGGTCATCAACGAATGAATCGATGTCAGATGGAACGGTAGCAAAGTGAAGGCTCGTTGTCTCCAATTCTTGAACATCGCCAAATAGTGTCGAAGAGATCGATACCTTAATATCGAGATGTCCGCTCCCATCTTTACAGCTCATTCGTATCTTTGCTCTACCGTACCCCTGTAAATCAATACCACCAAACTCATATTCTCTGACATCTCCTGTGGACTTAGGAAAACCCGAAATATGGTTAGCAAATGTCATGGGCTCATCTAGGGATGCATAGAAAGTCGACTGGCCAGAAAACCTACCGTTTGAAGCGCTGACTCTAAGCTCCAACATGTCGTCGTCAAACCAAATGATTTCAAGTTCAAGCCCGTGTGATGTATTGGTCATAGACAACCTAACGAATAGCGTTTATCTGCCGCGCAGCACAACTTGAACATGGCGATGAATTCATACGCGGCAGATAAACCTTGTTGGACTGGACCGCCTCCCGGGAAGAGTGAAGGGACGGTATAGGGGATTGATATGATTTTCCCACCCGATGGGTCGGACTATAGCAGGGAATCTTGTTGCCGGCGTTGCAACTAAGCCATTAATCGCAAATAAGTATCCGACAGGACAAGGCGTTAAGTGCGTTTCTACGTCGCGGCGACCTGAAACGCCACCGCTGACGCTAATCTTCCCCGTCAACACAGGTTTGAGTGCTGAAACGCACACCGTTTTGGGGTCAGGTATTGACATCACGGTTTTTAACACATGTCACAACTTCTGTTCAACCGTGAACAAGCCAATCAAGGTGTGCGATCAACCGTTATGCAAGACCGCCCCCGTCGTTTGCTCGCAATGGTAGCCCCCCGTGCCCCGTTATACACCATTGCGATCTCGATATTGTTTTAACCGTTGTTGCCGCGCTGCCCGACGTTTTAGCACCTCGGCCAGAGGTTTGTCCGGATCTTTTTTGAAACCATTTAGGCGCTGCAGCCTGGTTTTAGCCTTTACTTCGCCCTCTGCTTTTTCAAGATTGGATTCCACTGGAGTTGGGCCAAGTGTCCTGAGAAGCTCTGCTGCAACATGGCGCTCGGCCATATGCGCCCGCTGCTTACTGCGAGGAATATTTTTCCGGCTCGCTTTCGAGTTCTCACCGTAAACATTACGGCGATCTTTCTCGTAGCTCATGCGCTTCTTTTCGTCGGGCGATTTAATTTTGCTCATAGTGCATACCGTAAAGCTAACCGGCGCTGCGCGCTTTTGCGGCGTCGCCATCGAATGGCGGGTTGGACATCGCCGGACTGCGCACGATCACCGCCTACCACCAGTGTAGCTGGGCTTCCTATGCTGATGGCGAACTATCAGGATTCGAATGTCGCTTTCAAGATTTCGACAAACGACTGAGTACGGAAAAATCTTCAGCGGGAATGTTCTTCTTCCTCTCGTCGTTGGAGTTCCCAGGCCTGGATGTTCAACCAAGAGCTTGGCGACACGTTCAAATTCTTCGATAAAACGTTCAGCGACCAAGTGGCCAGCTTGTTCGCTGTAAAAATCCAGAGCATTGGCAATATCATTCTCTGCTCCGGGATGAAGCGAGTAAATCATCGCGCAAGTCTTGCTCGAAGTCGAGCGATGGCTTCCTGCCCTGAAACTGCCGATATCGAACCGGATTCCAGTTCGGCTTCCCTGCGATCTGCTTCTCGTTCCCATGCCTCCTCGACTTCCTGATCCAAATCAAGGCTGGCGATCAGCCTCTGAAGCAGGTGTGATCGTTCAACAGGGACTAACTGCAAGACTTCTGCTTCCAGAACCTCTAAGTTTGTACTCACACTGACCTCCAATGAGTTAAATGCTGACGATTCACAGTCTAGCACATCGAGTGACGCTCACAGGGGCACGTTGACAGGCGCAACTGTTGATCCGGATCTGTGATATGCCTGGCGTTAAACGGACAGAACAATTCAAACATATGCAGGAGAGCGTTCTGTATACACTGTCCTGCACTACCGTAACCATATGATTTTACATAGACATGATGTTTTTACACCTCAAGCCATCCAGCCAGCACCATGCCTTTTATGCTCGCTGGATGCTGAGGGTAGCCTGCCTTATGTGTGTCACTGATGTTACTGCGTAACATCAGTTTTGCATGCAAATCAACTTCGCCGGGGACTGCCCCCGGCTAGGCATTCCCTATGCCGCGCGTGGGCAGTTTGATTGCCTTTGCGAAATCCAGCATGCGCTGTATCGGCTGGACGGCGCGCGGGATGATGGCAGGATCGACCCGTATTTCGTTGCGCCCCGTCTCCAGCACCTCCGCCAGATTCTGCAAGCCGTTCATCGCCATCCACGGACAATGGCTGCAACTGATGCAGTTGGCGCCCCGGCCTGCGGTCGGCGCTTCGAGGAATAACTTGTCCGGGCAGAGCGCGCGCATCTTGTGCAGGATGCCGTTATCGGTGGCGACGATGAACACTTCTGCGGCAGAATTTACCGCCGCATTGATAAGCTGCGTGGTGGAACCTGTCACATCGGCCAGCTTGACGACCGCACGGGGCGACTCGGGGTGCACCAGCACCTGTGCGCCCGGGTATTGTTCCTTTAACGCCAACAGCTCCTGAGCCTTGTATTCGTCATGCACCACACAGGCGCCCTGCCACAACAACATGTCCGCACCGGTTCTCTCCTGCACATAGTTGCCCAGATGGCGGTCGGGCGCCCAGAGAATTTTGCGCCCCTGATCCGCCAGATGTTTGACGACAGGCAAGGCGATGGAACTGGTCACCATCCAGTCGGCACGCGCCTTCACCGCCGCGCTGGTATTGGCGTACACCACGACCGTCCTGTCCGGGTGGGCATCGCAAAAGGCGGCGAACTCGTCGGCAGGACATCCCAGATCGAGCGAACATTCGGCATTCAAATCGGGCATCAGCACGCGTTTTTCAGGGTTGAGTATCTTGGCTGTCTCGCCCATGAAGCGCACGCCGGCCACGACGATGGTGCTAGCCTTATGCCGGTGGCCGAAGTTGGCCATATCGAGGGAATCGGAGACGATCCCACCGGTCATTTCTGCCAGGTCCTGCAAGTCAGGATGCACATAATAGTGTGCAACCAGCACCGCATCCTGTTCGATTAACTGGCGCTTGATCCGCTCGATCAACGCGAGTTTCTCAAGGAGAGCAGGCTCACGCGGAATACTGGCCCAGGCGGCAGATGTCAGCACACCGGGATGGTCATAGGGAATACAGATGTCAGTCATGGAATATTCCTGATTACGCAAGTTTCAAGATCGCGGCCTTATTACTCGGCGAAAAGACTTTTTCTGCGGCTTCCCTGTACGGCAGCCACTGAAAATTCAGGTGTTCGCGAGGGGCTATCGTTATTGCTGTGCGGCCGGGCAATTGCAAGCCAAATACATGCTCGATATTTTGCGTGACGCCCGGTGGATAACGATGGCGCCAGTGCGGATAAATCTCATAGCTGTTTTGCAACTGCCAGTCGGTGAGCGGGTACAGGCGGGCATCCAGCCCCGTCTCTTCGCCCACTTCGCGGATGGCCGTCGCAAGCCGGGGCTCATTGCCCTCCCGGCTGCCCGTCACCGATTGCCAGTAGCCCGGATGATCCGCACGTTCGAGCAACAACACGTCAAGGTCAGCCGTGTAAATCACCACCAGTACGGAAACGGGCTGTTTGTAGTGCGTCATCTTCCTGACTCCATTTCAAAGGTGAGACAAGGCGGCGACGAGTGAGCGATGCTGACAGTGCTTATAGCACGACCAGAAGCGAACGAGTAAGGCAACGCTGCCGATGAAATAAAGTCACGCAAAGAAAACCCAGAACGGTTTATTGCGTTGCCGCCAGTACACCACCGTATCATCGAAAATATCCTGCGCGATTTCACGGTCGTTAGAAGATAAACCGAGCGTGGGACTCACGTTGCGCAACAGCAACACATATCCGGGCGCAGATTTCCATGACAAATCGCACAACACATCGACCAGGGCATCCCAGTTCGCACCAAACTCATCCGGGAATTCGGTGGCCTTAGCCAGGGCGATGAGCAGATTTTTCTTACCCTTGACGCCCTTCAAATCCGTCTCAAACAGCGCAAATCCTGCCGCTTCGACAGCACTGCACAGCTCGTCCACACTACAGCCCAGCTTATAGCAGCCCGCTGCTGCCAGATCGTTCAGTTGCGGTGCTGCGTCCATAGCTACTCCCGTATGCGTTGAAAGGTTTGATAATGATCAGCCGTGTAATAATACTCGCCCGGTACCCCCGCGATAATGCGCCGGGCGCCCCGGTTGCGCGCACCCGGAGTTTTCACCGTGTATTCATGGTAATAGCCGCGAGCCTGTTTTGGCAAGACCCGCTCATAATTCCCGAACACCACGCCGTCACGCGGATAGGCGAAAGGTCCGCCCTGCTTGATGGCGCGCAGCGTGTCATGCGCTTCGGCTGGCAGCTCAGTCACAGCGATCGTGTTGCCTCCCTGACTCTGCCCCGGCCATTGAAAAGCCTGCGCATTCGAGAAAAGCGCAAGGGACAGGATCATCACGCCCAGCAAACGAAGTGCTTGCAACATCGCCTTAACCCTTTTCGACTTCCACGGTAGAGACCACCTGCTGACGCAGACGGATATGCAAATCGCGCAACTGTCTTTCATCCACGGCGGACGGCGCCTGCGTCAACAGACATTGCGCGCGCTGAGTCTTGGGGAAAGCGATCACATCGCGAATGGATTCGGAGCCTGTCATCATGGTGACGATACGGTCCAGGCCGAACGCCAGGCCACCGTGAGGGGGCGCGCCATATTGCAGGGCATCGAGCAGGAAGCCGAACTTGAGCTGAGCTTCTTCCGCGCCGATATTCAATGCACGGAACACCTGGCTCTGCACTTCTGCCTTGTGGATACGCACCGAACCGCCGCCCAACTCCCAGCCGTTCAACGCCAGATCATAGGCCTTGGCCAGACACCTGCCCGGATCGGTTTCGAGAAACTGGATATGTTCGTCCTTGGGCATGGTGAACGGATGGTGACAGGCATTCCAGCGAGCGCCTTCCTCGTCGTATTCGAACATCGGGAAATCCACCACCCACATAGGTTCCCACTGGTTACCGTTGACATGGCCTTTTTCGTGGCCGATCTTGCTGCGCAACGCGCCCAGAGCATCGTTGACCACCTTCGCCTTGTCCGCGCCGAAGAAAATGATGTCGCCGTTTTGCGCGCCGGTGCGCTCGATCACCGCCTTGAGCGCCGCTTCGTGAATATTCTTGACGATGGGCGACTGCAAACCGGCATCGTTGAGTTGAGTGATGTCGTTGACCTTGATGTAAGCTAAGCCCCTCGCGCCATAAATGCCGACAAACTTGGTGTATTCGTCGATTTCGCCGCGCGTGAATGCCGCACCGCCGGGAACTCGCATCGCAGCGATGCGGCCAGTTGCCGAATTCGCCACACCGGCAAATACCTTGAACGCCACATCCTTCATCACGTCGGTCACTTCGGTCAGTTCGAGCGTCACACGCAGATCAGGCTTGTCAGAACCGAAGCGCGACATCGCCTCGCTGTACGCCATGCGCGGGAAGGGATTGGGCAAATCCACATCCAGCGCTTCCTTGAATACGGTACGGATCAACTCTTCTGTCAGCGCCGTAATCTGCGTCTCGTTCAAAAAGGACGTCTCGATATCCACCTGGGTGAATTCAGGCTGGCGATCCGCGCGCAAATCTTCATCGCGGAAACACTTGGTGATCTGATAATAGCGATCGAATCCGGCCACCATCAGCAACTGCTTGAATAACTGGGGGGATTGCGGCAAGGCAAAGAATTCGCCCGGATGCACACGCGATGGCACCAGGTAATCGCGCGCGCCTTCCGGAGTGGATTTGGTGAGCATCGGCGTTTCGATGTCAATAAAACCGCGACTGTCGAGAAAACGGCGGAACGCCATCGCCACCTTGTAGCGCAACATCATGTTTTTTTGCATCTGCGGGCGGCGCAGGTCGATCACGCGATGGGTCAGGCGCACGTTCTCCGACAGATTCTCGTCATCGAGCTGGAACGGCGGGGTCACCGACGCGTTCAATACCTCAATTTCCTGGCAGAGAATTTCGATCTCTCCGCTGACCAGATTGCTGTTGGACGCGCCTTCCGGGCGGCGACGCACCTGCCCCGTAATGCGCAAGACGAATTCATTGCGCACTGACTCGGCAATTTTGAACATATCGAGCTGGTCCGGATTGCATACCACCTGCGCCAGTCCTTCACGGTCGCGCAAGTCGATAAAAATCACCCCGCCGTGATCGCGGCGGCGATGCGCCCAACCGCAAATGCTCACGGTCTGGTCGAGTTGGTCGATGTTGAGGGTGCCGCAGTAATGTGTACGCATAATCTTTATTCTTTAAGAAATATCGGGTGTAAAGGACGATCCTGACTGCACATCGGACACTACACCCATCGAAACGATGGAGCGCAAAGCCGCATCTACCGTCATATCAAGGACGATAGTGTCAGCTCTGCGCACGAAAAAATAAAAGCCGTTGACCGGACTGGGCGTAGTGGGAATGAACACCGCCACATATTCGTCGTCAAAACGGCAGGCCACTTCATTTGGCACGTTGGTCTGAAAAGCCAGCGACCAGGCATCCGGATGCGGATAGCGCACCAATAACACCTTGCGAAATGAATTTCCGTTGCCGGAGAGCAGGGTATCGCTGACCTGTTTGACCCCCTTATAGATGCTGCCCACAAAGGGAATGTGCAACATCCCTTTCTCGGAGGCATCCCACAGCCGCTGACCGAAAACATTGCGGATCAGCAGCCCGGTGGTCAGCACGACCGCGAAGGTCAGGATGATGCCCAGACCCGGAATATGGAAGGGCAACAGATAATCCGGCTGCCAGTGTTGCGGCAGGAGCAGCAGGGTCTGATCCATGGTGGTGATGGTCAGATTCAGCACCCAGAGGGTGATGCCCAACGGCACCCAGACCAGCAGACCTGTGACGAGAAATTTCTTCATTGATCAGCCGTTAGCGGCAGGACACGATCCGGCGCCGGGGCAAGGCGCACACTCGGCCTTGGGTTTATTCTTGAAATCGGTCGCATAATAGCCGTTTCCCTTCAACTGAAAACCGGCCGCCGTCAATTGTTTAGTAAAGGTCACCTTGCCACATTCAGGGCAGGTATTGAGCGGCTCATCGCTCATTTTTTGCATCACGTCCTGCTGCAAACCGCAAGCGGTGCACGCATAAGCATAAATTGGCATGGCATCTCCTATTCGTTCGGGTAATTTTGAAAAGCTCGCATTATACCTTAGCGCGTCTCTACAGCGCAGCGGGTTTTCTGCATCACGGCCGCGCAGGCATGCAATGATTGAATCGCAAGCCGACTGATGTTACTGCGTCACATCCGTCGTGCAACCAATCAACTTTGCCGGGGGCAGCCCGGCTGCTGGTTACTGGCGTTGCCAACCCGGGCGACCCGCCGCGCCTATATGGCTCCCCCCTCGATCAGCTGCAAACAAGCGGGTGAGGTCCTCGCACGATCCGCTACGCATCCGCGTGCTCAAACAGTCCTCGCCGAACCCCACCGTTGTTTGATTGCGTGTATAATCCCACTGCCCTGCGTAAAACCAATCAGCGCAGCGGTCTATTAATCCACCCCCCGATCTCTTCGATCACACACACGTCTGCCCCGATTGGTGCCGCTTAAACTTTAAGCGTCAGGCCGTCGCAGGAGCCATGCTTTGACAACTTTGAACAATGAAATTACCTTTGCCAGTCTGAATCTGGCTGAACCCATCATGCGCGCCATCATTGACGCCGGATACACACAACCCACACCGGTACAGGCACAAGCCATACCGCTGGTTTTAGCCGGCGGCGATCTGCTGGCCGGCGCACAGACCGGCACCGGCAAGACCGCCGGTTTTACACTGCCCGTGCTGCACTTGCTAAATGCAAAGCCTGCCGCCAATCCGAGAGCCGGCGCTCCGCGCTGCCTGATTCTGACGCCGACACGCGAACTTGCAGCCCAGGTTGAAGAGTCGGTGCAGACTTATGGCAAATATCTCTCGCTAAAATCCTTAGTAATGTTTGGCGGCGTGAACATCAATCCCCAGATCAAGGCGTTACGCGGACAGGTGGACATTCTGGTGGCAACGCCCGGACGCCTTCTGGATCATCTTAGCCAAAAAACGCTGGATTTATCCTCGGTGGAAATTTTGATCCTCGACGAAGCCGACCGCATGCTGGACATGGGCTTCATCCGCGACATCCGAAAAATTCTCGCCCTGCTGCCGAAAAAACGCCAGAATCTGTTGTTCTCGGCTACCTTCTCCGAGGAGATCAAGACGCTTTCCGACGGCTTGCTGACTAACCCGGGCTTCGTCGAAGTCGCGCGCCGCAACACCACTTCCGAACTGGTCACGCAAAGCGTGCATATGGTGGCGCAAAAACTCAAGAGCCACCTGCTCTCGCATCTGATCAAACACAATGACTGGAAACAGGTGCTGGTGTTTACCCGCACCAAGCACGGCGCGAACCGTCTGGCTGAAAAATTAAACGCCGACGGCATTCCCGCTGCCGCGATTCACGGCAACAAGAGCCAGTCAGCGCGCACCAAGGCACTGGCGCAGTTCAAGGATGGCACGATGCCGGTACTGGTTGCAACCGACATCGCCGCACGCGGTCTGGATATCGACATGCTGCCGCATGTGGTGAATTTCGAATTACCCAACGTACCCGAGGATTACGTGCACCGCATCGGCCGAACGGGTCGCGCGGGCAGCAGTGGCGCGGCAATCTCACTGGTCGACAGCGAAGAAATGCAGCACCTCAGGGACATCGAACGGCTGATCAAGACGCAGATTCCACGGGTTAACATCGACAGCTTCGTGCCGCCGGCTCACATTCCGGCTGAAGCGCCACGTCCGCCACGCCCGCAGCACGGTCAAAAACGTCACAGCAACACGACAGCCGCCAGCCGCACGCCGCGCGAAGGACAGGCTGCCAGTCGCACGCCACGCGAAGGACAAGCACCGCGCAATTCTGATGCGACCAAGCCTCGCCAGCCGCGCGATCCACAAGCAAGGGATCAGCGCAGCCAGCAACCATCTGGACAACCCCGCACCGGACAACCGCCTGCAAGACCGCGTCCGGCTCAACCCGCAGAAAAACTCTTGTCTGAAGCCGCCCGCCATCAGGCCATGCCTCAACCTGCGCTGTTCTCACCCAGGCCTGCGGCACGCAGGGGCAAATAGCCAAAAAGTCGCTAGTCGCTAGTCGCTGGCGAATTATTATTTACAACCCTTGCCCTGCCAAATCAGGGCAAGAACAGGAAACCCCCATGGCCAAGACAAATTACACCTTCGAAAAACGACAAAAAGAATTAGCCAAACAAAAAAAACAGGCTGAAAAACTCCTGAAAAAAACCGCGTCCAAAACCGAACATCCCCAGGATGAACTGCCAGCGACGACAGACGAGTCGGCCATCTCCTGATGACCAGGCTCCCGGTCTCGGCTCACAGGCCGCCTGTGAGCCGATTGCCGATGCTGTCAGGCCGAATCCGACCGCACTGTTTGCAGCCTGACAGACTGCAAACCTATCCTGCATGATCCACCTCAATCGACACCTGTGGCAACGCTTTAGCGTAATAGCCGCTCCCTACTGGTTCCGCGAAGAAAAATGGCGAGCCAGAGCTCTGCTTGCCCTGCTGGTATTCTTGTTGTTGGGGCAAACAGGCTTCGCCGTGCTGTTCAACCAGTTAAGCGGTGAATTTACTTCGGCGCTGGCAGCTAAGGATGCGGACAGATTCTGGACTTCCATCGGGCAATGCCTGGCTATCCTGGTCGCCGCCGTCCCCATTTATGCGTTTTACTACTATGTGCGCGACAAGCTTGGCATTTACTGGCGACGCTGGCTGACACGGGAATTTCTGGGCAACTATTTTGCTCACCGCGCCTACTACGAACTCAATAACAGCAGCGAGATCGACAACCCCGATCAGCGCATCGCCGAAGACATCAATACTTTTACTCAGAAATCGCTGTATTTTCTGCTGGTGCTGATCGGCGCGCTGTTGCAGCTCATCGCCTTCTCCGGCGTTCTTTGGTCAATTTCCACAGAACTGGTCATTTTCCTGATCATTTATGCCTTTTCCGGCACGGCGATCACCTTGCTGGTATTCGGAAAAGTGCTGATCGGGCTCAACTTCTACCAGCTCAAACGCGAGGCGAACTTCCGCTTTAGCCTGGTGCGAATTCGCGAAAATGCCGAGGCGATTGCCTTCTATCGCGGCGAAGCGCAGGAATCGTGGCAGATCGGCCAGCGTTTCAATGAAGCGTTCAGCAATTACAACAAACTCATCAGGGCACAGCTGAATCTGAATCTGTTCCAGTACAGCTACAATTTCATGACAATCATCCTGCCCAGCGCCATCATTGCCGGGCGAGTCATCTCGGGGGAGCTGGAAGTCGGGCGGGCGATTCAGGCTGCGGGCGCTTTTACGGCGATATTGGGCGCGCTGACCGTGATTATCGACAACTTCGAAAGTTTAAGCCGTTTTGCGGCGGGGATTGATCGCCTCGACAGCTTTGCCAAATTTCTCGGCGAAAAACCTGCCGATTCGGCGACCATCAAAGACCGCATCATCATGGCACAAGATTCACGTCTTTGCCTTGAAAACATCAGCTTGCAGACACCAGACCATGAAAGAACCCTGATCAGGGCGCTGTCCCTTACCATCAGGCCAGGCGAAGGGATCATGATCGTGGGTGCCAGCGGCTGCGGGAAAAGCTCATTGTTACGCGCCATCGCAGGGCTGTGGTCATCGGGAAGTGGTCGTATCATCCGCCCTGAAATCGGGAGCATGCTGTTTTTGCCGCAACGCCCCTACATGCTGCTGGGCAGCCTGCGCTGCCAGTTGTTGTATCCGAAGCAGGACAGGATCGTCGCCGATGAGGAGCTGCTGCACCTGTTAGAACGGGTCAATCTGCCGGATATATCCGCCAGATTTGGCGGGCTGGATGCGGAAAGAGACTGGGCCCGTGTCCTGTCCGTGGGAGAACAACAGCGCGTGGCCTTTGCCCGCGTATTGCTCACCGCGCCTGAATACGCGATCCTGGACGAAGCGACCAGCGCACTCGACGCGGCCAATGAAGACAGCCTGTACCGGCAGCTGGAGGGGAGCGGCACGACGCTGGTCAGCGTCGCCCACCGCCTGTCCATTCTCAAATATCATACACAGGTGCTGGAGCTCGACGGCTGCGGCGGATGGCAGCTGCATACGGCCCAGGACTATCGCGCAAGACCCGGCTGACCGGATGGGTCGCCTACCGCCCCTGTATTTCGCCTTCGATGAGCACCTTATAAAAGTAACCCGCACCAAAATCCCGGTCGGTGCGCACGACCCCCTTGACCGTCACGACATCGCCGACTTTGGCTGCGCTGGCGCTGGTCACCAGAATATCGTTACCGCCTTCGGCGCCTGAGCCATCGCGCAGATGGATCCAGTTTTTGCCCAGAATCCCCTGGTTGTATTTCACGATCTGGCCACGGATCAGCACAGGCTTATCCTTCAGTTGTGCGGCGCCACTCACTACCTCTTCTACGGTTCTGGCATGCGCGCCGACAGCTTTCTCGACATGAATCGCGGCGACAGGCGCGATCTTCTCGGCGGAATCAGCACCAGCCTCCCCTGCCAGATTGCCGAAAAAAATCGAAGGGAAGGTCTTGTTGAGCGAACGGCTCTCGAAGTTTTTCATGACGATCACATGGTCTATCGTCACGCGGCTCCCCGCGACAAGCTCCGCATGGCTCACCGCCGCCCAGGTCTCGCCCTCAGGCGTCATCAGACGCAAATAGCTATACCCCCCGGCATCGGTCACGTCTAGAACGACACCTGTCACCTGCTCCTGTGGCGAAGGGCTTTGATCCGCCCGGCAGAATGTGCTAAAAAAAATCATACCTACCAACAACAGTGCTTTCATAGTGTCCCTTATTGCGCCGCCGACCGCGTCTGCGCGTTCAAATCAAACAGCCGTTAAATATCCCTTACCGCCCGGTTGCCCGTCCTGCCCGAGAAACGGGTCAGGCAGTTATGCACTTCAATTTCCACTCTGGCTTTTTTACCGCCATAGACGTGATGCTTCAACCAGGCGACTTCGGCCTTGATCGCCTCATCGCCTGTCACCGTGGTGTGCCAGCATTTTTTATCGCCGTCCCACCGGTAGCCGCGAGACTTGAGCGTATCCTTGGTTTCAAAGGGCGAACCTGTCGCAAAGAGCTGATAACTTTTCTCAGGCAGCTGATTCAGTATGGATTTCAAAACCAGATTTCCCGACACGGGTAAGGTCTGCTGGAGAATTTCCAGCAAGGCATAACAATCGCCCTCTGCCCTGTGCGCCTCGTAGAAGAAGCCATACTGATAGGAAATATAATCGAGCTTGGCCGACCCTATGCCTTCTGCGCGCCAGTCCACCTGGGCTAAGGAACAGCCCCAGGGCAGGGATTCAAAGACAGGCAGACGTTTTTCAAGGAACACCCGGTCAAACTTCGAATTGTGCGCAATCACCAAAGATACGCCCGCCAGAAATTGCGCGATACGGGCGTCATCAAAACGGCATCCTGCGACCATCTCGTCGGTGATGCCGTGCACAGCCGTGGATTCGGCAGGAATAGGGACGCCCGGATCTTCGAGCTGATCGAAGGATTCGAGCACCCGACAGGCCGCGCCTGTCTGGGGATCGAACTCGAACAGAACCATCCCCAGTTCGATGATGGCATCCTTGTCGGCATTCAGGCCCGTCGTTTCCGTATCGACCACGACGCCGCGCAACAGCGCTCTGCCCGCATTCTCGGCGAACGAGGTACGAGGCTGGATTCGACGAATCACCTTAAAATCAGGATGAGCGTCCAGCAACTGCAACGCGCTATTGAGTTCCTCGTTATTCATCATTTTGCATCCAAATATTCTTTTCATTACCCGTTTAAAAGTGCCGCGCAACGGCCGGGCGAGCTGCCTGTATTCCGGCAGATACTGACCCGCCCCCCATTTTATAGGATAATCCCCTGAGCCATTGCACGAAGAATGAGGCCATGCCGCAGATGAGCCGCCCCTGCCGCAACTATTTCACCTAAAACGAAAGCCCGAACATGACTACCCCTATCGACATCTCCGAACAAGCCGGCGTGCGTTATCTGCACTTCGGCTCCTCCTGGGTACAAGGCGCGATGCGCATTGCCCGCCCGTGGAATCTGGAACTCGAATACACCCGCGAAATGATGGCCTCCTTGCTGCTGCGCGAAGAGAAGCGCTGGCCGCGCCGCGTACTGCTGATCGGCCTGGGAGCCGCGTCGCTGACCAAGTTTCTCTACCGCTATCGCCCCGACGCGCATCTGACCATCGTCGAAATCGAGCCTGACGTGGTCGCTGCCGCACGCCATTTTTTCAAATTGCCCGAAGATGACAAGCGCATTCACCTGATTATCGGCGACGGCGCGGAATACATTCTCGGCACCGACAAAAAATTTGACCTGATTCTGGTGGACGGCTTCAACGAGCACGCGCACCCGGGTCAGCTCAACAGCCTGCCCTTCTATCAGGCGTGCCGCAGCCGCCTCACCGATCAGGGCATCATGGCCGTGAATCTGTTAGGTTTGTGCAAAGGTGTGCTGGGCGGCTTCGCGCATATTCTCACCGCCTTCGACGACCGCGCGCTGATGTTTCCGTCCTGCGAGAGCGGCAATACCATCGCCTTTGCCGCCGATGGCGACCAGGTCAGCATCAGCCTGGACGATCTCAAGGCCTCTGCGCTGGCGCTCAAGGAAGAAACCGGCATGAATCTGTTACCGACCATGACGCGCCTGGCACAGGCGAAGACCTGCACCAATAACCTGCTGGTTTTATAGCGCGATCAATACCACAAGACTGCGTTTTGCTTTAGCATACGCTATCGTCAACATCGGGGGACTGTCATGAACAGCCTAATTTTACTGGGCATCACGGTGGTGGTGCTCATCTACGGCGTCAGCCTGTATAACCATCTGGTCAATCTCAAACATGCAGTGGCCAAAGCATGGGCGAATATCGACGTGCTGCTCAAGCAGCGCCATGACGAGCTGCCCAAGTTAGTGGAAGTATGCAAGCAATACAAGGCATTCGAACAGAGCACACTGCAAAAGGTGGTCGAGGCGCGCTCGCGGGTGCAGTCCGCGCGCGAGCAGGGCGACATCGGCGCGTTAGGTCAGGCCGAAGGCATGTTGCGCGCAGGCCTGGGCAGCATCTTTGCCGTGGCGGAGGCCTATCCCGAACTCAAGACCAATGAACATTTCATGCAACTACAGGCGCGCATCAGCGGCCTTGAGAATACCATCGCCGACCGCCGCGAGTTGTACAACGAATCGGTCAATATTTATAACGTGGGCATCGAACAGTTCCCCGCCGCGCTGATCGCCAACCTGTTCCACTATGAAGCCAAAACCCTGCTGGAATTTGCAAGCAACGAAAAGACCGACGTGGACATAAAATCGCTGTTCGGCTGACAGGCATAACGTAGACCCGGCCCATGAAACCCGACGCCCCCTCTCATCCATCGTCCATCATCTCTGCCTGCCAAGGCGAGCATCGTGCAAGCCGCCATGCTGGCGTCATTTCGCCATAGTTACGCCCAACTCGTCACGTCCGGCGCGCAGCTCTTCCTGCTGCTCGCCGGAGTGCACATGGAATCGGCCAGCGGCTGGCTGTATTGTCTGGCACTGATGGCCGCCATCAGCCTGGCAGCCTGGCTCTCTGCACTCAACAGACTGCGCGCCATTCGCGGCACACCCACCTCAAAAATCGCAGCCGCCGCACAAGGTTATGTGGAACTGACAGGACAAGGCGAGCCGTTCGGCGATACGCCCTTGCTTGGCAAACTCACCCATCTGCCCTGCCTTTGGTACCGCTATAAGGTCGAACACCGCACGTCCCGGGACAAATGGGTGACCACCGACAGCGGCCAGAGCACCGATTCCTTCCTGTTGCAAGACGGCAGCGGCGTGTGTGTCGTCGATCCTGAAAATGCTGAAATCACCACAAAGCACCGCGAGCACTGGCGAGTTGGCGACTATCGCTACACCGAATGGAAACTGGTTCGGCAAGATATGATTTATATCCTGGGCGAATTCAGGACGCAAAACAGTGCGGCGGAATTTGACAGTCGCGCAGAACTCAACGCATTGCTCACCGATTGGAAAAAGGACAGACAGGAACTGTTCAGGCGGTTTGATCTGAATCAGGATGGCGAACTGAGCGAGGATGAATGGCAGCTCGCCAGACAGGCGGCCCGGCGGGAAGTGGCAAAGATGCAGCGCGACGCGCAAATGATGCCCGATCTGCACATCATCGGTTCCACACAGGATGGCAAACCCTTTCTCATCAGCAACTTCGACGAGAAAAAGCTATCCAGACGCTTTTTGTTATGGGCATGGGCACATCTGGCGATCTTTTTCGGCGCCATCGTCGGCATCGGCTGGGTACTGCAACACGCCTGATCGCCATTCGGACGTCTTCAGCCCGGCTTGCCGTTCGGCGCCGGCAAAAAACAGGCAGACGCTGTTAAATCCATTGAATACAGCAAGATGCTGAGGCAATCCACATAACCGCCCACAACGTTATCCACAGATATTGTGGACAACGCCATTTTGCTGCATCCTTGCTTCAACAAAAGTCACGCCCACCTGCTCCTCCTGCCGGATTACATCTGATTTCAGAGCAAAAAACGCATTCAGGGGGCTATTTGAACCCCTTGCGCCAAAAAACAAGCAGCCGTATAAAAAACATTACAAAGCATAAAGTTAACAACACAACCCACACCACTGCCCACAACTTTATCCACAGATACTGTGGGTAAAACCATGCTCGGAGCGTCGCGCCCACCCTGCATCCACCCTCCCCCTTGATGCGAGTCTATCCACAAGGCGCGCCTGACCACACCTTATATTCCCCCGGCGACACCGCGAAGCGAAATTACTCCAACCTTTTGTTTGTAAAGAAATATTATTTATATCAAAAAACAGGCAGAGCAGAAAAAAGTCTTATCCCGCATAGCGTTAGCGCCACAACCCACAGAACTACCCACAGAGTTATCCACAGATAGTGTGGGTAAGCAAAAATATGCTTAACCTGTAGCCACTTAGAGCAGACGCGCTCCTGAGGTGCAAAAAAAAAAGACACCAGAGTGTCTTTTTTTCAAACCCTGGCTCAGGACAGTTACTTGCGACGCGGCAACATGCGCTCCATCAGACCGTCCTTCGCAATGAACTGGTGCTTGAGAGCGCCCATCACATGCACGAGCACGAGCACGAGCAAAATGGTAAACAGGGTTTCATGCACTTCATGCGAAAACACGTGCTCATAACCGCCGTCCTTAGGCAATAAACTTGCATCACCCGAGAGCAGAGCATGACCCGCGTCGCTGCTTATCACAGTCACAACGCCGCTGACCGGCAGCAAGAACAGCACGGTGTACAGCATGTGATGCACGCCCTTGGCAAACTTGTCCATTGCAGTATTGCCGATAGCCGCCGGGGTACCGTCCTTGCGGCGAAAAAACAGACGCGCCACAGTCAACAGCAACACAGCAGCACCCAGCAGACCATGCACAATGTAACCTGCCAGGCTGGCATGGCTCTCATCGGTCGCTTCGGCCAGTTCGTGACCGAAAAACCAGGCGGCGACCAGCAGTGCCAGCGTCAGCCAGTGTATGAATATCATTCGATTGCTGTAATGCGTCATAAGCTTCCCCTCAAGTAGTTAGAACACATCCGATAGCGCTGAGCCGACAAAGTTCCATTGCAACGATAATAAGTGCTCGCCCGGAACGAATCAAAACTTCGCCCGCCCTTACTTTTGTCAGTCTATCGCGGTATGCTGGCCGCCTCACAGGAGACCGATGACATGAATACGCAGGATGAATCAGGGCTGAGTGCGGAAGAGGTGAAGCAGCGTCAGGCCGAGGATGGCTACAATGAGTTGACCCCTCCTCACCCTCGGCATCTGTATCACATCGCGGCGGAAGTATTGCGCGAGCCGATGTTCCTGTTGCTGATTGCGGCAGGCGGCATCTATCTGCTGCTGGGCGAAGTATCCGATGCACTGATGTTACTGGGCTTCGTCGTGATTATCATCACCATGACGGTCTTTCAGGCGCAAAAAAGCGAAAGGGTGCTGGAGGCCTTGCGCGATTTATCCAGCCCGCGTGCGCTGGTCATGCGCGACGGACGAGTACAGCGCATCGCCGGGCGAGAGGTCGTCACAGGCGATTTGCTGCTGCTCACAGAAGGCGACAGAGTGGCCGCCGATGCCGTTTTGCTCGGCTGCTGCGATTTGCAGGCCGATGAGTCCATGCTCACCGGCGAATCCATGCCGGTATGCAAACGCGCAGGCGAAGCCGGTTCGGCCCTTGCAGAACCGGGCGGAGATGATCTGCCCTTCGTGTATGCCGGCACGGTGCTGGTGCAAGGCAGCGGCACAGGCCGGGTGATAGCCACAGGCATACACAGCGCCATCGGCAAGATAGGCCGGTCACTGGAAGACACGCAGGCCGGCACATCCCCTTTGCGTATCCAGACAGGGCGACTGGTGCGCCGACTGGCCATCATCGCCATCGCGCTTTGCATCGCGCTGGTGCTGATCTATGGTTACACGCGCGGGCACTGGCTCAACGCGCTGCTGGCCGGCATCAGCCTGGCGATGTCCACGCTGCCCGAGGAACTGCCGGTGATTCTGTCGATATTCATGTCGCTGGGCGCATGGCGCATTTCACAACACGGCGTGCTCACGAGGCGACTGGATGCCATCGAGACACTGGGGGCGGCCACTGTGCTCTGCACCGACAAGACCGGCACGCTGACCGAAAATAAAATGACGATACGCAGGCTGTACAGCGCGGATCGCATGCTGGATGTACGAGATAACGCAGCATTGCCCGAACCCTGGCATGAGCTTGTGGAATACGGCATTCTGGCCAGCGAGCGCGACCCGTTCGACCCGATGGAACGCGCCCTGCATGAACTGGGCAATCGCACCCTGGGCGGCAGTGAACACCTGCATAACGAATGGGAAATCGTCCACGAATACAGCCTGTCACCCGAAATGCCGACCATGTCGCATGTCTGGCAGGCTGATAACCCGCCGCACCATCTGGTCGCGGCCAAGGGCGCACCGGAGGCCATCATCGACCTTTGTCACCTGCCCGAAGACCTGGCGAAAAATATCGGACAAATCGCCGACAAAATGGCCGACGAAGGCTTGCGCGTCCTGGGCGTTGCGCGCGCCCGATTGCCACCTGCCGGCGAGCCGGAACAACATTGGCCCGATTGTCAGCACGATATTGAGTTTTCCTTTGTCGGCCTGCTCGGCCTGCAAGATCCGCTGCGCCCCGATGTAAAAGAGGCCATCGCCCAGTGCCACGAAGCCGGTATTCGCGTCGTCATGATTACCGGCGACCATGCCAGAACGGCACAGGCCATCGCCCGCGAACTCGGCTTGCCCGCGAAAGAGGTTCTGACAGGCCGTGAGCTGGCCGAACTGTCCGACGAAGCACTGCGCGCCCGGCTGCGAGAAGTTCAGGTGTTTGCACGCATCGCGCCGCAACAGAAATTACGCCTGGTGGAGTCCTTTAAGGCCAACGGTGAAGTCGTCGCGATGACAGGCGATGGCGTGAACGATGCGCCCGCACTCAAGGCCGCGCATATCGGCGTGGCGATGGGTCGGCGCGGCACAGATGTCGCACGGGAAGCGGCAAGTCTCGTGCTGCTCGAAGATGACTTTTCATCCCTGGTCACCACGGTGCGCCTGGGGCGGCGCATTTACGACAATCTTCGCCGCGCGATGAGCTATGCACTGGCCGCTCACCTGCCTATCGTCGGCATGGCGATGCTGCCAGTACTGCTTGGGAATCCGCTGATGCTGCTGCCCGCGCACATCATGTTTCTGGAACTGATCATCGGCCCTGCCTGCTCGATCTTTTTCGAGTCCGAACCTGAAGAATCAGACATCATGCAGCGCCCGCCCAGAGCTGCGAACGAAGCGCTGTTTGGCGGAGGCCGGCTGATAGCCTGCCTGTTGCAAGGGGGCGTGGCATTCCTTGTTTGCGCCGCCATTTATCTCGTGTCACTTTTGCTGGGAAACGACGAAAACACCATACGAGCGCTGGTGTTCACGGCGATGGTAGGCGGAAATATTGCGTTAGTATTCGCTAACCGGGCAGCGTCCCGGCAAGGCATGCCAGCTCAAAACCCTGTGCTGCGCTGGATATTGCTGGGAACCGGCACAGGCCTCGTCGTGGTGCTGGGCACCCCGGCACTTTCTGAAGTGTTCCATTTCTCGGGGAACCTTTTATTCATTCTGGGCACCGGTATACTGGCAGCATTGAGCACGTGGCTTACCGCCGTGCGCATAACAGGAAAAAAATGACGGATAGGATAAAAACGATGACTGTTTCTGCCACTTTGGCGACTTGTACGAGCTTTTTGATGGCCTTATGGCTGGCCGGTGCCGCTGCAGAAGCGCAACTCGCGCCCCCCTCCTCGTCTGCGCAGCATATCTACTCGCAGGCCAAACCTGATCTGTTGCAATTACGCGTGCTGCTCAAAAGCGGGCACACCCAGTCGTCCGTCGGGTCGGGGTTTTTGATTGGCACCAGCCATCTGGTGGTGACCAACTATCATGTCATGTCGCAAATCGCGCTGGAGCCGGAAACCTATACCGGCGAATATATCGACACCAACGGACGTCGCGGCGCTGTCGAATTGCTGGCAGTCGATGTGCTGCACGACCTGGCCGTCGTGCGCATTGACAGGCCCGGCAGCGGATTCTTTACCGTGCCCGAACAACTCCCGACGCTCACGCAGGGGCAGTATTTATACTCCCTGGGCAACCCGCTGGATCTGGGCTTTGCCATTTCGGAAGGCGCTTACAACGGCGTGATCAGTCGCGGTTTTTACGACCAGCTGATGTTCACAGGCCCCATCAATGCGGGCATGAGCGGCGGGCCTAATATGACAGTCGACGGACAGGTGGCCGGGGTGAACGTATCCAAACGGCAAGATGGCGAACTGGTGAGCTTTCTGGTTCCGGCGCGTTACGTCCGCGACCTGCTCAAAAAAGTTGCAGGGCAAAAACAAACCCCAAAGGATTTCAAGATACTGACAGGGTTACAGCTGCTCGAACATCAGGCGCTGATGATGGATAGACTGGAGAAGACGCCACTGACCTTCAAGGTATTGGGCCCCTACCGGGTGCCTGCATGGGAGTCGGACCAGGTTCGCTGCTGGGGGCAGTCCAATGCAAAACAAAGCAAGCCCTATACCGTGGACGAGGTTAACTGTGCGATAGAATCCAGAATTTATGTATCCGATCAACTGGAAACGGGCATGATTGCCATCAATCACAAATTCCTTAAAAGCCGCGAACTGGGCGTTTGGCAGTTTTCATCGCTGGCGGGCGCATCGTTCAAGGATCAGGGCATGGGCGGACACAAGGACACGCGCTACACCCAGGCACAGTGCCGGGAACAATTTGTCAGCAACGGAAAGTTGCCCATGCGCGCGGTGATCTGCCTGCGCGCCTACCGAAAATTTCCCGAGCTGTACGACTTCGCGCTGATGACCGCCAGCACCGACGAGAGTCGTATGAGCCTGCAAAGCCGACTTGATGCCAGAGGCGTATCGTTCGAAAACGGCCTGCGCATTTCGCGCATCTTCATAGAAGGTATCAGCCGCGAGAGCCGCCCATGAATCCGCCCTTCTTTGTCGAAGTATTAAATCGCAGCGGAGAAGTCAGACATCGCCAGCGGGTCGACGCGCTGCCCATCCGCATCGGCCGGGGCTATGACAACGACTTTATCCTCGATGACCGGCACGCCTGCCCGCATCACGCGATCATCGAGCGCAGCTGCGAGGGCGATATTTCAATCCGCGATCTTGACAGCAAAAATGGCGTGATCCTCAAGGGGAGCAGATGTGAGCGCGCCTCCCTGGACGGGAACACGATCTTCAGGCTGGGTCATACCCCCCTCAGACTGCGTTCGGTGGATTTTCCAACAGACGATGCCCTGACCGATACCACCTTGCATCAGTGGGAAGGCTGGCCTCCTGCCATGACAGGCGTGCTCGTGATTTTGCTGCTGACGCTGGCGGGCGAATGGTTTACGGATACCGAAAAATTTGAACCGATCCGCTATGTTACGGCGAGTGTCGGCGTGCTGAGCATGAGCCTGCTGTGGTGCGGCACATGGGCGTTGGCCAACCGGCTGTTTGCCGGACATATGCGCATCGGTCGTCACCTGTTCATTACGGCGTGCGGCCTGCTGGTCTCAGAGATCATTTCGCTGCTGTGTTCAATATCGGCTTACGCCTTTTCACTGGAAGTCTTCACGCGCTACGACAGCCATCTTGCGATGGCCGTCGTCTCCGGCATGGTGTACTTCCATCTGCTCACCATCAATCCTGCCCACAAAAAAAGTTTTGCCCTGACAGGCGTAATTGTTTCGCTGATGGGCTCGGTTGTAATACTGATGATCAATTTCCAGAGCAAAGGCTACCTGGCTGACGAGCTGTTTATGAGCGAGATGTTTAGCCCGGCGTGGCGAATGAGTTCGGACAAACCGGCAAGCGACTTTCTGGCGGAAACCCGAAAACTCAAGGATATCGTCGACACCGAGCGCGCAAGGCCTGTCAGCGGAGACCTGGCAGACGATGAAGGCGAAAAAAACGGCAACTAGCAGCCTGTCGCTGCAAAAAGTCCGGCAGGCTGCTAGAATCCATGCTTTGCAACTGATCTCATCAAAGGAATTCGAATATGTCCATGTCCGACCGCGACGGCTTTATCTGGTACGACGGCAAACTTGTGCCGTGGCGCGATGCCACGACCCATGTGCTGACCCACACCCTGCACTACGGCATGGGCGTATTTGAAGGCGTGCGCGCTTACAAGGCGACAGAGGGCACCGCGATTTTCCGTCTTGCCGAACACACCGACCGCCTGTTTAATTCGGCGCACATCTTCCAGATGAAGATGCCCTATGACAAGGAAACGATCATCGAGGCGCACCGGGAAGTGGTCCGTGCCAACAAGCTCGAATCGTGCTACATCCGCCCCATCTGTTTTTATGGTTCCGAGGCGATGGGAATTGCCGCGACCACCTTGTCCACCCATGTGGCCATCGCCGCCTGGCCCTGGGGCGCATATCTGGGCGACGAAGGGATGCAAAAGGGCATCCGCGTCAAGACGTCAAGTTTCACCCGCCACCATGTCAACGTAAACATGTGCCGCGCCAAATCGGTGACGACTTACGCCAATTCTATCCTGGCGCATCAGGAAGTCGCGAACGACAACTACGACGAAGCGCTGTTGCTGGATGTCGATGGCTATGTGGCAGAAGGCGCGGGCGAAAACATCTTCATCGTCAAGAAGGGCAAGTTGTACACGCCGGACCTGACTTCGTGCCTGGAAGGCATCACGCGAGATTCAGTGATCACACTGGCGCGCGAAATGGGCATAGAGGTGATTGAAAAGCGCATCACCCGCGACGAGATTTACTGCGCCGAAGAAGCCTTCTTTACCGGCACGGCAGCAGAAGTGACGCCGATCCGCGAACTGGACCAGCGTACCATAGGCGCGGGAGTACGCGGGCCTGTCACGACGCTGTTGCAACAGGCCTTCTTCGATTGCGTGGCGGGCCGTCATCCGCTGCACACCGACTGGCTGAACTACGTTTAATCTGCAAAGTTGTTCTGCGAAAAGGCGACTGTTTTTTCGCAGAACAAGAAGTCTTTTTACGTTTAAGGAGATGCACCGTGAGTCAACAAGTCGAAGTCACCAAAAATGATCTGCCGCTGACCTGCCCTATGCCTGGCAAGAGTCTGTGGAATGCACACCCGAAAGTGACGCTGGCGCTCGACGCCTCTGGCGAGGCGCATTGCCCGTACTGCGGCACACGCTACAAATTGACAGGCGAATTACCGCACGGCCATCACTAGCAGCCTGCCCTTCCTTCCGACCGGGAGAGAAGCGTGAACATGAAGGTTGAATGAAAAAAATATTAGTCACAGGCCCCAGCTGGGTGGGCGACTGCATGCTGATGCAGCCCATGCTCATGCGCATCAAACAGCGATATCCGGACTGTCTGATAGACATACTCGCGCCGGCATGGACGGCCGGATTGCTGGATGCCCTGCCTGAAGTCCACCAGGTCATCGTCAATCCCTTCCCGCATGGCGAGTTGAATATCATGGGGCGTTATCAGCTGGGCGTGCAACTGCGTGCGGCGCAATATGACCAGGCCATCGTGCTGCCCAATTCGCTCAAATCGGCTCTGGTACCCTTCTTCGCCAGAATACCGCTGCGCACTGGCTTTGTCGGCGAGATGCGTTACGGCTTGCTCAACGACGCGCGCAAACTGGACAAGACGATCCTGCCGCTGATGGTAGAGCGCTTCGCTCAGCTGGCAGAGGCGCGTGGCGCGAGCATCCCGCGCCCGCTGTCCAATCCAAGACTCACCGTGCCTGCGGGCAAGCTTGAGGCATCGCTGCAAAAACTGGGACTTACGTTAAATCAACCCGTCGCCATTTTTTGTCCGGGCGCCGAATATGGCCCGGCCAAACGCTGGCCCGTCGCCTATTTCGCCCAGACGGCGCAGCGACTGCACGACACAGGCTATCAGGTCTGGCTGATGGGTTCTGCCAAAGACCGCGAGGTCGCCGAAAAGATCGTCGCCCTGGGCAATCCTGCCACGCGCAATCTGTGCGGCAGCACCGATCTTACTGACGCCATCGCTCTGTTATCCTGTGCCGACCTTGTCATCAGCAATGATTCGGGCCTGATGCATCTGGCAGCGGCGTTAGATCGTCCGATGCTGGCGTTGTTTGGCTCAAGCAGCCCGCAGTTCACCCCGCCTCTGTCCGCTCACGCCACCGTCGTCAAACTCGACATCGAGTGCAGCCCCTGTTTCAAAAGGGTATGCCCGCTGGGGCATTTCAACTGCATGAACCAGCTCACCCCCGACCGGGTGTGGGAAAAAATTGAGCAGCTCATCGCCTGATGCAAAATCCACCCGGTGAGCATACCCACTCGCTCTCCCCAACCCTCTCCCGCCTTGCGGGCGAGGGGGCAAAAACACCCTCACCTCAATTCTCTCCCGCAAGCAGGAGAGGAGGCGAACGAGAAAAGCAATGGTCAATACCTGATTCGCAGCGCGAACTTCCCGTTAACGAAATTTTCAAGGCATATGACATACGCGGCATCGCAGGCCTGACGCTGACCGCAGACATTGTCGAGGCCATCGGTCACGCCATCGGTTCGGAGGCGCACGCGCGCGGACAGAAGACCATCGCCATCGGCCGGGACGGCCGCCTGTCAGGCGCAGAACTGCTCGCGGCGCTGGCGCGCGGCATACAAAAAAGCGGCATTCACGTCATCGACGTCGGCTGCGTGGCGACGCCCATGGTGTATTTCGCAGCCTTCGAACTCGACACGCGCTGTGCGGTGATGCTCACCGGCAGCCATAACCCGCCCGAGTACAACGGCCTGAAAATTGTACTGGACGGCACCACCCTGTATGGCGATGACATTCAGGCGCTGCGCACCCGCATCGAGCAAAACAACCTCAGCCACGGCGCGGGTCTTTACTCGCGGCAGGACATCAGCGGCGCCTACAGCCGACGCATCGTCTCAGACGTTAAACTGGCGCGCCCGATGAAGATTACAGTCGATTGCGGCAACGGCGTGGCAGGCGCTTATGTCGCAGCGCTTTACCGAAAACTGGGCTGCACGGTAGAGGAGTTGTACTGCGAGGTGGACGGCAGTTTCCCCAACCATCATCCTGACCCTGCCGACCCGAAAAACCTGCAAGATTTGATCGCCGCGCTGCGAGTCAACGACAGCGAACTGGGGCTGGCGTTCGATGGCGATGGCGACCGTCTGGGCGTGGTCACCAAGGATGGCAAGATCATCTGCTCCGACCGGCAGCTGATGCTGTTCGCGGCCGATTTATTGAGCCGCCAGCCGGGCGCCCAAATCATTTTCGACATCAAATCCACGCGCCATCTGTTCGAATGGATACGGCAACGCGGCGGAAAACCTGTCATCTGGAAGACCGGCCACTCACTGATCAAGGCTAAAATGCGCGAGACAGGCGCATTGCTGGCAGGCGAAATGACCGGACACCTGTTTTTTGTGGAGCGCTGGTATGGCTTCGATGACGGGTTATACGCCGGCGCGCGGCTCCTGGAAATACTGAGCCGTATCGACGATCCGGGCGCCGCGCTCAACGCCCTGCCGGACGCATTCAGCACCCCGGAGTTGCACATCAAAACCCATGAGGGCGAGAACCATTCGCTGCTGGAAGTGTTAAAGGCTACGGCGCACTTTCCCGGTTCAATCGAAGTCATCACGCTCGACGGCCTGCGTGTGGAATACCCCGACGGCTTTGGCCTGGTGCGCCCCTCCAACACGACGCCCGCCCTCGTGCTGCGCTTCGAAGCCGACACCGAAGCGGCCCTGGCGCGCATTCAAAACGATTTTCGCCGGATATTGCACGAGGCCGCGCCGCACCTGCGGTTCTGACTCACCTGTTTTAGCCTGCCTCATGAGGGAGAATGTATGTCGGAAATCATGTTGATGTGCACTCCGGAATGGTTTACGGTGAATTACGAAATCAATCCCTGGATGAAAAATCAGACAGGCCGGGTCTCGCATGAACTCGCGCGCCAGCAGTGGCAAGCGCTTTACGACACGCTCTGTTCCGTGGCGGAGATCAGGTTGATGCGTGGCGCGCCCTCCTGGCCGGATCTTGTTTTTACCGCCAACGTCGGCCTGCCCCTGGCCGCCGAAAAGAAAATAATCCTCTCCAATTTCAGGCACCCGGAGCGTCAGGGGGAAAAGGCCATCAACCGCAGCTGGTTCGAAGATCAGGGCTGGCGCTGCATAGACTTGCCTGACGGCGTCATTTTCGAGGGCGCAGGAGACGCTTTGTTCGACGACGCCGGACGGCTATGGACAGGCAGCGGGCCTCGCTCGGATGAAACGGCGCTGATGCATCTGGCGCGGCACATCGACGCGCCGATATTCAGACTGGCGCTGACCGACCCGCGCTTTTATCATCTGGACACCTGTTTTTGCCCGCTGCCCGACGGATACGCGCTATACCTGCCACTCGCCTTCGACGAGGCTTCCCGTGCTCTTTTAGAGCGCAGTTTCGAGGGCAAGCTGATTTCCCTGACCCCCGAAGAGGGGGATCAATTTTGCGCGAATGCAGTGTGCGCGGGGAGCGTCATTGTTATGAATCAGAGCACGCCCCGACTCGATAAATTGCTGGCCGACATCGGTTTTTCAGTCATCGAAACAGCGATGTCCGAATTCATGAAGTCCGGCGGCAGCGCAAAATGCCTGACCCTGAGTCTACAAGGCTGGGCTAAGCAATAACCCTTAACAAGCAGCTTTTTTGGTGGAAACGCTGCGTTTTTTCCACCCTACAAACTGCGTCACATCAGTTGTGCATACAAATCAACTTCACAGGAGCCTGTCTGCCGACAGGCCTGCGCAGACAGGGGCTGTGGGTGACGCGCAAAGATTATCCCCCCAAAACTAATTTTATGGAGCCTATCCCCGCAGGCGCGGGGGAACACACTTGAGAGGCAGGAGCAGGAAGGCCATAGAAAATCAGCCCGGCAGATCGAACAGGGCAAGGTCATCCATGGGGTAGTGGCGACGATTGCCTGTCCACCAGGGGCAGCGGTTCAGTTTTTCGCTGGCGGTCATGCCTGTGTCCAACACCAGGCGGTCAGGCATCATCTGTTTGGGCTTGAAGCAGGCGGCTGGTGTTGCGCTGCGCACGCAGGTTTCCGGCTCAGTGTTGACAAAGCTTTCCAGCGACTTGAGGCGTTCGAAAAATACACGGGCATCGGCGACAGGATCTTGCTGAATGTCCTTTTCCAGTGAGCGACGTATGGTTTGCATTCCTTGCGTGATGTATATTGACTATATCATAGTTACTTATTTGTTCTGCGTAACATTATGAATTTACGTGTTATTTGCAGGGTGGAAAAAGCGCAGCGTTTCCACCGAAAAAGCAATGGTTCGCGGTGGATACGCGCTTGTGCTTTATCCGCCCCCGAAGCTCAACAATTAACTGTGACATAGCCTTTATATTTTTATAGTAAAAGCCGTTTGTCACCGCCGCAGCAAATCAGATTCGGCAATGTACAACACGTCATGCCCCGGTGCACGCAACGCAGTGACAGATGACGCAAAGCCACAAGCAGCCAGGCGACAACTAGTCTGACACAGGGGTCGACGGCAAATCCTGCCTGCTGACAGGTAGGCCGAAGCGGGTTTGTTTGGAGAGATTGAAACCTAGTGTAGCTCCATGCCGGATATGTCATGCTTGACGCCGTTTTCATCGATGACAAAAAACTCTTCATCATCGATGACAGGAATCGGATAGGCGGCGGCAAGGTCATCAGGCAGTATCCAGTATTGACCAAGTATTACAGCCATTTCCGAGGGGCGATGCAACGGGTCAAGGATGTCATAACTGGTCGGGTGGGGGTGTCCGGTCATACCGCCTTCATTGACGGCAGACGCAACAATGCCGAGCAACTTATCTGCATCTGCCCCGCGTACCTCTCCTGTTGCCGCATTCCACTCGAACACGAGCGGTTTTTGATGCCATGCGGCAGGTTGCAATGTGTATTTATGGAACATAGTTGAATAATAGTCCTGTCACCAGATCAAATGTCTCTCGGTCATATTCTATCAGCGACTCAAGGTGCTTTGCGTTACCGCCAAGCACCTCCTCAAATGCCATGGTCATCACCTCAAGCGCACCGTGTTTTCCAAGGTAAAAACACCCCCACGGGCGTGGGGAAGACGAGCCGAATGCGCAGTGTCCTGCCACCATGCCGGAAACACCCCCACGGGCGTGGGGAAGACAGGTCATCTTTGCTTTGGTGATAATCCGCTTTAGAAACACCCCCACGGGCGTGGGGAAGACTGGCGGCGACAGGTGTAGCAAGTTACGCATCTAGAAACACCCCCACGGGCGTGGGGAAGACTTTCTTGTGTCATGGCAATTTAATAAAAAATAAGAAACACCCCCACGGGCGTGGGGAAGACTCATAAAGCACAATGCACGCATCACCGTTTGGAAACACCCCCACGGGCGTGGGGAAGACATGGCATTGCCTTGCCGTTGGGCTATTACGTTAGAAACACCCCCACGGGCGTGGGGAAGACTACCTGTAAGAACGGAAACTATGAAGCCTTACGGAAACACCCCCACGGGCGTGGGGAAGACATGCGCGCGGTCAGATCGTTCTGGGAGCTATCGGAAACACCCCCACGGGCGTGGGGAAGACAACTCCTGCGAGGCGCTGCGGAATGCGTAGTCGGAAACACCCCCACGGGCGTGGGGAAGACCTGCTTACGCCGTGGCAAATTTACCGGCAGGCGGAAACACCCCCACGGGCGTGGGGAAGACTGTTGCGCGCCTTGCTGATAGGCGTTGCCTTTGGAAACACCCCCACGGGCGTGGGGAAGACCAATTGATACAAGCGCGGCAAGCTCAGTAGCGAGAAACACCCCCACGGGCGTGGGGAAGACATTGCGTCGATCAGACCATGGATGCGCGCCTGAGAAACACCCCCACGGGCGTGGGGAAGACCTTTTCTTCCGCGATAATAGCCTTGCTGTACGCGGAAACACCCCCACGGGCGTGGGGAAGACGCAATCGTAATCGGAAAGGACGGTAAAAGCCCGGAAACACCCCCACGGGCGTGGGGAAGACGAGCCGAATGCGCAGTGTCCTGCCACCATGCCGGAAACACCCCCACGGGCGTGGGGAAGACAGGTCATCTTTGCTTTGGTGATAATCCGCTTTAGAAACACCCCCACGGGCGTGGGGAAGACTCATAAAGCACAATGCACGCATCACCGTTTGGAAACACCCCCACGGGCGTGGGGAAGACATGGCATTGCCTTGCCGTTGGGCTATTACGTTAGAAACACCCCCACGGGCGTGGGGAAGACTTTCGGCCATACCCCCAACGGCAGAACCTGTCAGAAACACCCCCACGGGCGTGGGGAAGACTAGTTTTGTAGTGGTAAATGATATATTCATCAAGAAACACCCCCACGGGCGTGGGGAAGACTGTCCTAAAAAGTGCTTTCATATCTATGTACCGGAAACACCCCCACGGGCGTGGGGAAGACCGATGGGTTCTGATTCAGAAGTTCGTATCGCAGGAAACACCCCCACGGGCGTGGGGAAGACGAGCTTGCAAGTCAGACCGGTGATGAGACGTGGGAAACACCCCCACGGGCGTGGGGAAGACCAGCAGAGCATATCCAGATAACGACACAGACATAGAAACACCCCCACGGGCGTGGGGAAGACTTGGTATAGGCGCAGCCGTGGCAAGAGCTGCTGGAAACACCCCCACGGGCGTGGGGAAGACGCTGATCGAAAGAATCAGCAGATAGGCGAGTAGGAAACACCCCCACGGGCGTGGGGAAGACTACCTACATCGGAAAGCGCCTTGCAGCGTGGCGGAAAAACCCCCACGGGCGTGGGGAAGACTAATCAGATTGCTCATTAAGTTTTAATTTCTTGAGAAACACCCCCACGGGCGTGGGGAAGACGACAGGGCATCAATAATATCATCATGCGTACCGGAAACACCCCCACGGGCGTGGGGAAGACCAGGATGACAAAAAAGAGACGGGCAATTACAACAGAAACACCCCCACGGGCGTGGGGAAGACGATTGACGACTGGCTAGTTGATTGTCAGTGGCAGAAACACCCCCACGGGCGTGGGGAAGACTGCGTCACCATCGAGCGGGTGTTATAGCTGTTAGAAACACCCCCACGGGCGTGGGGAAGACCAGGATCCCGCGCCCGAATACAATGTCTGCAATAGAAACACCCCCACGGGCGTGGGGAAGACCTTCCAGCATTTGACTCTAATGTAACCGGTTCGGAAACACCCCCACGGGCGTGGGGAAGACGCTTAATTCCGCATCGCGCACTATCCAGCTACCGAAACACCCCCACGGGCGTGGGGAAGACGTTCCTGTCATTGTCCATGTCGCGGCTGTGGTAGAAACACCCCCACGGGCGTGGGGAAGACGCCGTTGTATCCGTCTTCGCGGTGCGCTTGAAAGAAACACCCCCACGGGCGTGGGGAAGACTGCCAGCTTGCCCCGGGTCTTGCGGCAAGCGTAGAAACACCCCCACGGGCGTGGGGAAGACAAAGAAGCAGGGAAAGCACCGTGCATGATCGTAGAAACACCCCCACGGGCGTGGGGAAGACATTTCTTCCCATCCTCGATCAGCGCGAACTTCGGAAACACCCCCACGGGCGTGGGGAAGACTGGACGAGACCCCTGCGAAGTAAGCCGTGGATAGAAACACCCCCACGGGCGTGGGGAAGACAGCAACATATTGTTAATGAGCGTTATTAAACCACAATATATAGTGTGATAGAAATTATCTGGCAACAGATCGTATTCAAATAATATGAGGCGGAGCATCTGGCATAGCGGGTTCTGGCTCAGATTGCGGCTGTTTTTCAATCACCAATTGCAAACCCGAAATCTGAGTGATATTGCGCCGGGTATCGCCCATGCCACGAATTTCATATCCCGGCGTTTCCGGAATACGATTAAAAATCATCAAGCCACTTTCGCGCGGACAATGATCGTATAAATAATCCACTACTTTTTTTGCAACAGAATCCTTGATGCCTGAAACGAACACATTGGGACGCGGTTCAATAAACCACAGTTTCATTCTTCCGCGCACGGCAGGCGGCAAATCATTGGCGATCACGACGAGCATCTTTAACTCCCAATATGGCTTCAATATCCTGACCTATCTTGCCCAGCAAATCCATTTCAATGACACGCTGACGAAATGCGGCAGATACCTTGTGTTTGTTGTACTGCCCCGCCATCTCCAGCGTGAGCGAAAAAGCCAGGTCTATACATAGCTGCTCCTTGTATAAATCGGCCAAATCGTACACAAAAGGTAAGGGGCTGCCGGAATGAATAAAACCGATATGCGGCGAGTAGCCCATGCTGTGCACGGCTGAACTCAAAATACCGTAAAGTGCGGCATTGCTGGACGTGAGCACCCGATTAGTAATGTCGCCCAGCTCAAATTTACCCGGCGTAAAGCTGCGCCCTTTCCAACCTACGCCATACTCCAGCCCTTTTTGTTCATATAAGGCACGAACACGGTAGCCTTCCATGCCCATCATTTCATGTAAAGTCTTATCCGCCAGATCCGCCTCGGGAAATCGTTTGGCGAACATGCGCCGCGCAACTACCAGTGATTTTTTCGGGTCAGCGGATAGTTTCATTTGCTCGCGCATGTTGCGGGTATCAGCGGCAGGCGTTTGCCCGCAGGCATAAAACAACAGGCTGTCTTCGCCCACCCAACAGATACTGCAATTGGATTGCGCGATGACTTTGACGGCTTCATGGGTGATGCTGGTGCCCGGCCCCAACAACAGGCAGTTGAGCGTGGCGATGGGCAGCCGCACCACATTGGCGTCACAATCTATCCACTTGACGCTGGAATCATCTATTTCCAGCCGCCCGCGCTCAAGATAGAGGAATGGATATTTATCCTTGACCTGCGGCAGACTATCGCGGGTGACTTTGATGAGCAGGCGGTTGGATGGGGCTTTTTCTGGCGCACCCGCAGCAATGACATCATCCGGCATAAATCAGACTCACCTGTCGGTCACGATAACGCTTATCTGCGCCAAACTGCACGGGAACATCGTTGACGGTAAAAACCTCATCGGCCTCGCCTTCACCCGTCGCGCCGTGTAACGCCCGAAAATCCTCGATGCGGTTCTTCTCCTTCGCCAGCAAATCCGCCTGTGCCAGCGCGGCTGATTCCTGATCGAATGTGCCGCGATAAATAAAGTCGGTAGGCACACAGTTTTTTCGACCAAGATAGACATCCCAAGCCGGGTTTTGCAAAGCTTGTGCGATGGTTTCGGCTTTATCGGCGGGCACTTCCAACACGACAGCAAAGACAGCATCTTGCAAATAATAGCGGTAAGTCATCTTGGTGCCACCCCCCACAGCTGGTTTGCCTTCAGCGGTTTTTGGTATCAGCAAACTCGCCCATGGGTCTTGCTTGTCATAACCACTGCCGACCATGTGAAAGTCACGCAACAGCGGCTCGCGTTCTACCTTGGTTAAACCGCCCTCTTTTGTTTGTTTGCTTCGCACAAAAGAGACTACCGTTTGACCCAGCAGAGCAAATTCGGCCAGCAATTCCCGCTGCTCGCCGCCCGCCCCCAGCGCTGAGCACAGCAACCCCAGCACACCGGATTTGGTCGGGAAGGTTTGCGTGTCGCGCCGCCCGAATTTGGAATCCGAACCCCAGGATTGCAACGGGGCTTCAAACCACAGCAACAAATAAGGGTTACGCATCTGCTTCGCACCCTGCCGCATGTTGCCGGAGCGCTGCAATCAGGTCGTCGATACTGAAACAGTCGTCCAGCCCGTAAGTGTATTCCGCCTGCTTGCCGAACAGGCTACCATGCAGTTTTTCCTGTTTCGCCAAATAGGCGGACATGGCCTCGATGCTAGGCTGGATAAAGCCGCCATCACGGGCTTTAATTGCCGTTTCAAACGGCACTTGCAGGCGCTGGCCTTTGCGCACCAGCACCTTGGCGAATTCCCAGGGCGATGCGCCCGATTGAGTGGTTTGCCGCGCAGTCGGTACGGCGACAAACAGGGCTTTGGTAAAGTTTTCAACCGCATCAGGCAGATTCTGCCCCGCCAGCGTCTGACAAAGCTGCCCCAGATCCAGGCTCACGTAGCGGTAATACGTGGCCGAATTGAACTCCAGACTGCCCATGTGCGCGGAACCTGGTTCGGTGGCCAAGTCATCCAGCGCGGTAAAAAACTCGACCTCGTTGCTGACTTTATGAGTAGAAATAGCGTGGGAAAATGAAGCTGCGGCTTCAACATTCAATTCGGCTGCCTGTGCCACCATGCGGCCAAAGAGTGCGATATCTACGGCATCAATTGCCTCTGATACTTTGCTAATCAAACCAGCCACTTCTTTAGCCTGCTTTTTCTGTTCCTTTTGAGTGATGACTTCATTTTGAACAAACCCCTTTTCCGCAAAGGCATCCGCAATAATGGCGACTTCATTAGGGCTTAAAAAAATCAAGGTATCTGATTTATCAGCACCTGATTCCGTTTCAATCTCATCAACTTCATTTTCAAGAACAGGCTCTTTTACCTTTTTGGTTTTCTTTTCTTCCTTTTTCTTGATGAAGGCACCTTCAATCTTATCGCCGCAGGCTTGAGCTTGCTCCTGAGTCGCGCCTCTGGCAATACAGGCATCCATAATCAACTTGCAGATGAATTTGGTTCGCGTACCGTGAGTCACGCCAAAGTCGTGCATCGCCATCCGCACCGGGCGTTTCCACGCCTGCGAGCTGACGCGGGCACGCTGTACGCCGCCAACGATGGCCGTTTTAGGCGCGCCTACGTCGTCGCGATTAAGACAAGTCACAGGGAAGGATTGAAGGATATGAAATTCGATGCGGGTATTTTTGAGCGGGTTATTGATGGTCATTTTGATTGCCTTTAAATTAATTTTATTAAACAATTGGTTAAATAGAAGCCAAAGGTACGATTTGCAACAACCCGAAGCCGAATGCCCTCCCCCGACCTATACCTTGGGTAAAACTTTGCATAAAACGATCACGGTCGATGACGGTAAGCTCACCCTTGAGCGCAGCGCTGCCGTGGGTGATGGTTTTTCCCGATTTTTCAAAAGTTTGTATACTGATTTGCCCAATTTGCAGGTTTTCAGGATTGACGCTGAACCCCCAGGACTCCGGCGCGCGCGCCTTGAACCATTGCTCGATGGCCTCGCGCCCGCGTATAGGCACAATTTTGCCCGTTTGTTTATCGCGCTTACCGGGATTCAGAGTGACTTCAAAGGCATAGTGTTCGTGAGCCAGAAAACCTGCATGAATGGGTCTGGTTTCCACCTCGCCAAACTGCGGTGTTTGATGCGGGCGGCGATCAGACAACATCAGGATTTGCCGTGTATTGAAATCGCCGCCTTTGTCAGCATAGGCGATGCCACTGGCGGTACTGGTTTGTTTGTCAGCATCGCTGCGAACATCTTCAAACAGGCCATACACCACCTTATGCAGTGCGTAAGCGTCCCTGATATTCAGGATTTTCATGTCGGCACGGCTCAAACGCAGCACACTGGCATAAGCCACAATAGCGTCACTCATCCTTGCCACCTGCCGTCGATTTGCCATAAAAATCCTGCGCCCAGCGCGCCTTGATGCGAAGCTGGCTGTCGTCATGGCTAAACCACAACAGATCATCCAAAAGCTGGGCATAGTTGAGCGAAACTCCGCCT
Source organism: Gallionella sp. (assembly GCA_028707275.1). Lineage (GTDB taxonomy): Bacteria > Pseudomonadota > Gammaproteobacteria > Burkholderiales > Gallionellaceae > Gallionella. The sequence continues at coordinate 640,517 of JAQTUP010000001.1, forward strand.
TTGGCCTCAATCAAACTAAATAGTGGACGCAAAATCCGGCAGGCTTCAGGCACGGAATCGCATGCCAACAGGCGGCGCAATTTCGCTTTAGCCTGGTCGCTGGCATTACCATCCTCGTAGCAACGGGCAATCGCCTGGCCGATTTTGGCAGCGCCATTTTTCTCGACTTTGCTCCGCGCAATCGCAGCCGCGACGGTCGCATAAGGCAAGCGTTGGTTCTCGTACTCCAGATTAATCTTGAAACCGGCCAACACCTCCCAGCTTTGGTATTCAGTGGCGGGGTTGTCGGCGCGTTTGAGCGCGGCACGCAAACCATTGTCGGCCTGGCAGCGGCTGATAATGTAGTCCACGAAGGCCAGACTCTTACTTCGGGTTTGGGGTGTCGGTGGTTCCGTAACAATACTCATGCGGCCTCCTTGTTGGGATTCTTAAGGTAATTGCTTAAATTCGGACGATTTTTTGCCCAGGCATCGAGCTGCCGCGCGCTGTCGTTCGGGCAATAGCTGTCGTAAGCTTTGTGGACGAAATCGGCAAATATTTTGCGTAATAGAGCGACTTCTTCTGCTTGACCAGCATGGATTGCCAAATCTTGAAATCTTTTTTCGCAAAGCTGCCAAAATAAATTTTGCGCTTGTTTCTTTATTGAATCAGCGCGTTTATCTCTTTCTTTACTATCACGAATCTCTCTTTTGCTACAAAAATATACTGCGTTAGCTAATTTAGTAGCGATGTCCTCCAAATTCTTCATTTCTATTGACAGGTTGCCAAACCAGGTGCTTCCACTGCCAGTTATTTCATTTGGCGCAGGTAGCATTACAAGTGACTCTACGAAATCATCATCCTCCTTGCACTTTTGGTCTTTCATAGAATACGTAACTTTCAAACCGCCAGACCAGATACCAATCTGGTTTTTCCGGGTTTTCAGCCTTTCAAACCCCTGCCTTATTTGCATACACTCGTAGCCTTTTTGACTGGTCGCGTTTACAAACGACAGCAGAGCTGTTAACTCTCGCCATGGTTTTTTATGCACACTCAACAGCAACGGCTTAATATCTTTGGTGGTCATGTCCGCACTAACACTAGGCTCAAACCATCCATCTTTGTACGTTGGATATTTCACGCCTTCAGCAAGAAAAACTTTCGATTCCTCTAACAACATAAATCGTGACATGCCTACCAAACAACCCATGTAAGAGGATTTGAGTTTCTGAGCATTTTCACAATTTTGTGATTGTAAAGATTGCTCCCAAGGGGGCGTACCAAGACCTCCAACCCATTGTGTTGCTTGCTCGATTTTTTCACGGGTCAGCATATTCATCCACAACGTTTCCAGCAGGTTTAGTCCGATCAAGAAAGAGTGGACATACCCACTGCCGCTACCCACACTAGGCCCTGATGATGCACAGCTAATTTTCTCCCTGCCTTTTAGTGCCTTAATAATTGCGGATGATCTTAGCGACATATTCATTTGTGTAATTATGAAAATTGCTCGTTCAGATAAATCCAAGTCCCTTATGAAATTTGACTGTGTCAGTATGGTGTTATTTTCAGATGGTAAAGAAGGGTAGTAGTTATATCCTATAGAGACAGAGCTCATTTCCTTTTCATTTAAAATACTGGCGTCTAAACCGGGCATCTGCAAAAACGGTTTTTCGCCATACAAATAAAATCTGCCATGCCAGCGGTTGAGATATTCCAGACATTTCTGCGCCAGCCCCTCCGCGCCCAAGACTGCCCAGTCGTCGTCATCGTCCGGTGTGCAGGCAGATTGTGCAATCGCCAACAACAGTTTGGTCAGGGCAATTTTCTGCACCGGATTGCCGCCCAAGGCGCGGTAGTCTGCATGACTGAAGACTTGCCTTAGACTGACGAGCCCCACGTCCACAATCGGAATCCAGGGTTCGTCTATCAGGTTGAAGCGGTTTTCTGTGGTCATGTGCGTCCTTTTTCTTCGTTTGAGCTCAGCATGTTCATGGTAAGTTTGATCAGTATCTCTTTCTGCTTTGGATCGGATTCGGCCACCAGCAATGTCAGCGCGGCAAGGCCGGTATCATTGATCACCACGTCGCCGTTTTTATCGAACAGACGCTGGTTGATATGCAGAAAATCCACAAACAAAAAAGCGCCGGACCGCTTGTTGCCATCGGCAAACGGATGGTTTTTGACGACGAAATACAAAAGATGAGCGGCTTTGCTTTCTATCGTGGGGTAGGCGGGTTCGCCGAACACGGATTGGTTGAGGTTGCCAAGGATAGCGGCCAGTCCGTCGCCTCTGGACTGGGCGAACAGAGCCGTGGCTTCGCCCTTGGCGATCAGGCTTTGCTTGAGCTGCTGGAGTTTATGGGCGGCCTCTTCTGTCGTGGGTAGTTGTCCGCCAATTTGCCCGGCAGGTTCATTCAGTAAGCCTTCATCGTAGCGTTGCAGCCACAGAAAAGTCTGGGTGTAGCGGCTGACAATCTCGACCAGACCACGCCCCGCGTCAGCGTTGAGTTCGGGCGAGCGAGCCGTTTTTTGCACCAGTTCCAGTGCTTTTTCCAGCGCGAGCGCGTTTTCTTCAAAGCGCTGCTGGTTGAGGGTGTAGCCTTGTACCAGGTGTTGCCTGAGGGTTTGCGTCGCCCATTTACGAAACAGTACGCCGCGCGCGGATTTGACGCGGTAGCCCACCGAGATGATGACATCCAGGTTGTAATAATCTACCTGGTAAGTTTTGCCATCTTCGGCAGTGTATGCAAATTTTGCATACACTGCATTTTTCTCCAGCTCACCCTCTTTGAAGATATTACGAATATGACGTGCAATAACAGATTGATCTCTTTCAAAAAGCGCCGCCATTTGCGACTGGTTCAACCATACAGTGTCTTCTTGCAATTGAACATCTAAACGGAACTGCCCATCCTGAGTTTCAAAAATCTCGATTTTGTTTATATCGTTAGCCATTTTTATGATCCTCACTTTTTCGCAACATAACCTGCTCTGGAGTTGTATGAAAGCTGGTACTTATCGTTCACCTGCGCGCCATCCAGACTACTCAGGTTTTCATCATCACCCACTAATGCCACGCGCAACAGATCGCTTTCGTCATATTCAGGCCTGCCCAGATAGAAATAATCAGCCAGCCAATTAATCCGGGTTTTACTCACCGCATTAGGCGCCAGATAATCGGCAACTTTCAGGGTATTTTGCATGAGCGTTGCACTGATCTCGCGCCATTTACTGCGCGGCAAAGAGCGGCCATTTTGCGGCACCCAGAGTCGCTCCTGGTTGAGCAAGGTAACCCAGGTGCCGTGTTTATGCGGATCAAATTGGTAGGAACGAATCAATAACACTTCGGCAGATTCCAACTCGCTGTGGCGGGTTTGGGCTTTTTCTTCGGATGATGTTTTGCCAGCCTTAGACAAACCCAGCAATGCCAAGCGTTCGAGCTTGGCTCGCATGGCTTCCACTTGATGCAGGTGTCTGGCCATATCCTCGTTCTCGTCCTGTCTGGCGTAGGTCGCTTCTATCAATTCGCGAATTTGACCGGGTATGTTCACCAGAGTAAGACTTTGCCAGACAGCCAGGCTGCGGCACAGCACGTAAGGTGCATAAACCTTGGCCGTTGCGCCGAAAGCAACTTCAGGTGTTGCTATTGCCGTGCTTAAATCCGGGAAAAGTATCCATGCCTCGCGCCGCGCGGCTTGCGGGCGCACAGTTTCTGTATGCCGCCACAAACGCCCCAAGCGTTGCAGCAGCATGTCGGTAGGTGCGATACGGGTGACGAGAAAATCAGCATCTATATCCAGAGACTGTTCCAGCACTTGTGTGCCTACGAGTACGCGCCCTTGGTGTGCACGAGTTTTGGTGCCGCCTTTGCCAAAACAAGTCACCCAGTTTTCTTCATTGGCAGCACGATCCGCTTTGGTAAATCGGGAATGCAGCAAGCCGCACGCCACGCCCATTCCTGTGGCGCGAGCGGAGAGTTTTTTGTAAATGTCTTGTGCCTCATTGACGGTATTTTCTATCCACAATACCTGCTGTCCTGCTTCTGCGCGGAGCAAGACTTCTTCAATGGCATTGACATCAGTTTGGTGAACAATACCTACCGCCACATCGGGAATGGCTTCGACATCAATTTCTGCGAGATTTCCCTTATTGGGTTGCGCAGTGATTAAGGGATAGGAGGTGACAAGCGGCGTAATGCCGAGCAATTTAGCCCTTCTCTCTTGAGTGAGTGTAGCGCTCAGAATAATGACCGTGCAGTGCAATTGCCGTAGCGCTTTAACCAGCGAGTCCAAAATCGTGCCGGTAAAGCTGTCATACGAATGCACTTCATCCAGTATCACCACTTTACCCGCCAGGCCAAAAGTGCGTACAAAACCATGTTTGACATTCATGACCGCCATCAAGGCCTGGTCTATCGTACCGACTGCAAAGGGTGCCAAAATGCCGCGCTTGCCTTGGGCAAACCACGCGCCGCCAGGATTGCCCTCCTCACCCATTTCAAACTGTTTAAGCCAGGCATTGCCGTGGACGAGCAAGGCTTGCTTATGGGGTGATTCATCCGCCAGAATTTTCTGCAAAAACGCGTTAACCCGCTCGTGAATTTTGTCGGAAGTCAGTTGGGTGGGGAGTGCAAAATAAATGCCGGTAGCTAAATTTTTTTCCAATAACTGATAGGCGGCATACAGCGCTGCTTCCGTTTTACCCAGCCCCATCGGCGCTTCGAGTACATACACGCCAGGCTGATTCACTGCTGCTATTAGATTGATTTGAGTATCTTTTGGTGTAAAGCTGAATATATCGAGAAAACTTAAAGCGGATTTAAACTGCGGCTGGATAAATCCAGCCGAATCTAATGCGAATTCGATTTGTGAAGGGCTGTCATCATCTGGGTTGTCAAAAAATGATCCCGACCCTATCCAGTCGGATACGGTAGTAAATCCTGCCAAGACACGGGCGTGCAGCTCGCCGTTTACAACAGGAAATTCGCTGCCCAGAACCTGTTTCAGTTGCGCCAGCAAGGCCATGCGCTGATCCTGCCAAACCTGGCCGCCGAATGATCCACAACTTGCCAGATACATCGACAAATTAGGTGAAAAACCGTGATGCTGGCCTAAAATTTCGGGGATGAACCGCCCGACTTTATACGCTTCTGCTGTAGCCTGGCTCACCCCTGCATGTCCGCCCCACTGCTTTTCAGTGTCGGCATTAAATGTTTTTAATGCTGACAAGACGGCATCATCCCGTTGCGTCAGTGCGGTGTAAATTTTCTTCTGGAAAGTCGGGCTTGCCTTGCCAATATCGTGAGCCGCCGCGATTAACTCGGATCCATCAGGAAACAAGGCTGCTCGTAGCCAATCTGGCATGCGAAACATAATAGCCCGCGCGACTTCGCCGACGATCTGACAATGACTGAGAACCCGTCGCCCGGGCAACACCATGCCATCAGCAGATTTACGTGATTTGGCGAGACATTGATTTAAAGGAAGCGGCGGGGGATTGACAGGACTATCAGAGTGTTGCAGATGGCGTCCAAGCATTTATTTCCCCCGCTGTTTTGAATGACGCTCAGTGTATACCTTTCACCGGTTCAAAACCCTCAGCCGCTCACGGTTTCTTTTTTGAAAAGCCGACGATGGCTTTCGTTGCACGCCCCGCGGCCTGTTTGCGCTACAAGGGCTGACAAACCCGGATCAGGTTGCGGCCTTCATCCTTGGCCTGATACATGGCCGTATCCGCCCACACGATCACCTCTTCCGGACTATGCTGCCGGTTGAACACCGCAAGGCCGATACTTGAGGTGCAATGGTGCTCCAAAAGAGCCTCTTCGGCGCCCGGGCTATTGAGGGTGAGCCGGTAGGTTTCGCCCAGACTGACGCGGATTTTTTCCGCAATCACGCGAGCCTGAGAGATCGATTCCGCCCTGTCGGCTGACAGATCCCCCAGCACCACCACAAATTCGTCCCCGCCAAAGCGGGCGACGGTATCCGTCTCTCGCACACAGGCCGTGATGCGTCGGGCGGCGCTGACCAGGAGCAAATCGCCTATGGTATGTCCTTGCACATCATTGAGCGGCTTGAAATTATCCAGGTCGATGAAGATCAGCGCCGCATAACGCCCCGCGCGTTGTCTGGCCGCCAACGTTTGCTGGAGCCTGTCATTCAACAGACGACGGTTAGCCAACCCGGTCAGTTCGTCGTAAAAAGCAAGCTTGTTGATTTCCTCCAGCGCGAGCTTTAAACGATTCTTTTCCTCCCGCAAGGCCAATTCGGCATCATCCCTCGCCTGACTATCCGAGGATCGCGTTACTGGTATCGAAGACCAGGTGCAGGTAAACGAATTTTTCCTCACCCACGCCCCACAGGCTGAAAATAACCAACAGATTCAGCGCAAAAGCCCCGATAAAGATATTGAGGTATTGCGGGCGCGCAGCAGACTTCGGCATCAGTTTTGGCCATCCATGTGATTTGCTGATGTTACTGCGTCACATCAGTCGTGTATTAAAATCAACTTCGCCGGGGGCAGCCCGGCTGCTGGTTACTTTTTCTTGCGTCGCCAAGAAAAAGTAACCCGGGCGACCGGCCGCGCCCACATGGTTCCCTCGATAGTCGCAAACAGGCGGTGCTGCGCAACTCGCACGATCCGCACAGCGCGCACGTGCTCAGACAATGCTCGCCTAACTTCACCGCTTGTTTGCCTTTCTGCCTGTATACAGGCAGTCTTCGGCGGCGCACAGGGGCTTAAGATGGAGCGCCAAGGTGACTTCTAAAAATAACTCATCAACCCTATTTTTTGAGTTTGTACGTAACATCAGTCGGCGTAGCCGTAGCTATGCGCAGCGCAGTTCAAAACGAAGGGTCTTCCGCAATTTCTTCGATCACAGGTGCTCGGTCCAGGTGATAGAGCACGACGATCAGCCCCACCGTGGACGCCAGCATAAAATGCGGGCCGAACAGCCAGAACACCAGCGGCACCGTAAAATAGAAGGCGCGCATGCCTATGCTGTAGAACTTGCCGGCGCGATTGAGGTGGGCGGCGACATGTGCCGGGCAGATCATCTTGTAGTTGCGCGAGATCGGCACATTCACCAGATACCCGACGTGGTTGTAGACACGGACGGCCATCGTGAAACTGAAAAAGGCCGAAAACAAGTCGAGCAACAAAAACAGCAGCTTGACCAGCCACAGCTCCGAATGCCGGGATCCGATATTGAGCGCATGCCAGGTGCTCTCCAGCTTGTCCCCCTGCCCGCTCAACGACAGCACGCCGATGATGAACAGCACCGCCGTCGATGCCAGAAAAGTGGCGGCCATCGTAGAGTTGCGCAAGGTCTGCACGGCCAAAACTTCCTTGCCCTCATTGCGCATGATGTTCTCCACCCACGCCGTGCGCGCCAGACGGTTCACCGCCTGCACCGTGTATGTGGGATGCTTGCGGGTCTGATACGCCAGATAACGATGATAGGCGTACAGCAGCAATGCGCTCAACGCAAAGCTGCCCAAATCAACCCCAAAACCCTCGAACCATCCCATCATTTAACCTCTGTAAATGCTGCGTTCGACCTGCCAAATTGAGCACAGCGCGATCATGCCCGGGGCGGCAAGCCCTACAAGCGAGCCCTCACCCAGTCGGTGACGGAGGCCAGCGCCGCTGCCAGATGCTCGGGTTGTGTGCCGCCGGCCTGAGCCATGTCAGGACGGCCTCCGCCCTTGCCGCCGACTTGCTGCGCGACCATATTGACCAGTTCGCCCGCCTTGACGCGCGCCGTCGCGTCCGCCGTCACGCCCGCGATCAGGCTGACCTTGCCGTCAGTCACTGACGCCAACACAATCGCGGCCGATTTAAGCTTGTCTTTCAACTTGTCCAGCGTCTCGCGCAAAATGGCCGCATCCGCGCCCGCCATGATGGCCGCCAGCACTTTCACGCCGCCGATATCCGCAGCCTGCCCCGCCAGCTCGTCGCCTTGTGCTGACGCTAATTTTGACTTGAGCGTTGCCAGTTCCTTTTCCAGCGATTTGACATGATCGAGTATCTGAACGACGCGATAAGCGGCCTCCTGAGGTTGCGCCTTGACCAGATCGGCCACCTGGCGCAGTTGCCTTTCTTGAACTTGGATCAGGTCCAGCGCACCCTCACCTGTCACGCCCTCGATGCGCCGCACACCTGCGGCCACACCGCTCTCCGAGACGATCTTGAACAGGCCGATGTCGCCGGTGCGCACAACATGCGTGCCGCCGCACAGCTCGCGCGAGGTGCCAATATCCAGCACGCGCACTTCGTCGCCGTATTTTTCGCCAAACAGCATCATCGCACCGGTCTTCTGCGCATCCTCTATGCCCATCACGCGCGATTGGGTCGCGGCATTGGCCAGAATTTCGGCATTCACGATGGACTCGACCCGGAGTATCTCGGCGTCCGACATCGGCTGGCTATGCACAAAGTCAAAGCGCGTCTTGTCAGGATCGACTTGAGAACCCTTTTGCTGCACATGCGCGCCCAGCACGCAGCTCAACGCCTTGTGCATCAGATGCGTGACCGAGTGATTGCGTTCGGTCGCATGCCGCGCGGCTGTGTTCACGCGGGCGTCCACGCCGTTGCCCACCGTCAGACGGCCTGTCGTCACCGTCCCGTGATGACCAAAAACGGCCGCCTGTATCTTCAGCGTGTCCTCCACCGAGAAAATGCCGTGCACCGAGCGCAGCTCGCCGCTGTCGCCCACCTGTCCGCCGGATTCGGCATAAAACGGGGTGTCATCGAGCACCACCACGCCGCTCTCGCCCTCAAAGAGCTCATTGACCGATACGCCGTCCTTGTACAAAGCCAGCACATTGCCCTTGTGTTCCAGCGTATCGTAGCCGTGGAACGCGGTCACAGGGCCTTCGTATTCAAGATTTGCCGCCATCTTGAATTTGCCCGCCGCGCGCGCCTGTTGCTTTTGCTGCGCCATGGCCGCATCGAACGCGGCAACATCGACGGTCACGCCGTGTTCGCGGCATACATCGGCGGTCAGATCGAGCGGAAAGCCGAAGGTGTCGTGCAGTTTGAAGGCGGTTTCGCCGTTAAATACGGTGTTACCCGCCTGATCCATCGCAAGCAGATCAGTTTCAAGGATCGCCATGCCATTCTCGATGGTCGCAAAGAAACGCTCTTCCTCAAGTTTGAGGATGCCCTTGACGCGTACTTGCGCCTCGGCCAGTTCCGGGTAGGCCGCCCCCATCTGTTCGACCAGATCGGGCACAATCTTGTAGAAGAACGCGTCTCTGGCGCCCAGCTTGTAGCCGTGACGGATAGCGCGGCGGATGATGCGGCGCAGCACGTAGCCGCGTCCCTCGTTGCCGGGAATCACGCCATCCGAGATCAAAAACGAGCAGGCGCGGACATGATCGGCCAGCACCTTGAGGGACGGTGAATCCAGATCCTCGCAGCGGGTCTCGCGAGAGGCCGCCTTAATCAGCGCCTGAAACAGGTCGATCTCGTAGTTGGCGTGCACGTGTTGCAAGACTGCGGAAATACGCTCCAGCCCCATGCCGGTATCGACCGAGGGCTTGGGCAGAGGATGCATCACCCCCTTCTCGTCGCGATTGAACTGCATGAACACGTTGTTCCAGATTTCGATGAACCGGTCGCCGTCTTCCTCTGGCGTGCCGGGCAAGCCGCCCGCAATATGTTCGCCGTGATCGTAAAAGATTTCGGTGCAAGGCCCGCAAGGCCCGGTATCGCCCATCATCCAGAAATTGTCCGACGCGTAGCGCGCGCCCTTGTTGTCGCCGATGCGGATCACGCGTTCGGGCGCGAGTCCCATCTCTTTTGTCCAGATGTCATAGGCTTCGTCGTCCTCGGCATACACCGTGACATAAAGCCGCTCTTTTGGAAGTTTGAACACGCAGGTCAGCAACTCCCACGCGTAATTGATCGCGTCGCGCTTGAAGTAATCGCCGAAGCTGAAGTTGCCCAGCATCTCGAAGAAGGTGTGATGACGCGCGGTATAACCGACGTTTTCCAGGTCATTGTGCTTGCCGCCGGCTCTCACGCATTTTTGCGACGAGGCGGCACGAGTATAGGGGCGCTTGTCAAAGCCCAGAAAAACATCCTTGAACTGGTTCATTCCGGCATTGGTGAACAACAGCGTCGGGTCTTCATGGGGCACCAGCGAACTGGATGCGATGATCGTGTGGCCTTTGGAGGCGAAGTAATCCAGGAATTTCTGGCGGATTTCACTGCTTTTCATGTTTGGCATCCATTGCAAATATCGTTGATACAGGCGGCTCTCGAAGCATATTCTGGGCACACCGGACAAGGTGCGCATCATACCATCGGGCACCCTTTTCGAGCCACAGTGAAAGTAAAGGTTTGCGGTTGAATGGATAGGCTGCGCGACCTGGCGCAGGGCGAGCAGAATATCCAGCCGCTCACCTTCCGGATTATTGGCATGAGCTACTTGCGAGCCTTCAAGCGAGCACGCCAATAATTTGGCCGTTTTCTTTGATGAGCCACCGCGACAATCACGATGGCATCAGCTTCAACAGCGTAAAAAAGATTGTATGCAAAGTGACGCAGCACCTTCTTGCGTATGCCCACTCGCATCACCTGCGCAGCGAACGGAAATTCGACTATTTCGGCTACCGCTTTATGCACCGCAGCGATAAACGCCAAACCCACGCCTGCGGCTTCACTTTCGTAACTGATGTTACGCAGTAACATCAGTCGTGCATCAAAATCAACTTCGCCGGGGGCAGCCCGGCTGCTGGTTACTTTCTTTTGCGTTGCCAAAAGAAAGTAACCCAAGAAAAGGCAACCCCGGTGCGCCATCCCGTCGGCCTGCCAGTGGCAGGCAGGCGGGATTCCCTCGACAGTCAGCAAACAACGGGGCTGCGGAACTCGCACGATCCGCTACGCGTCCACGTGCTCAAACAGTCCTCGCCGACCCCCACCGTTGTTTGCTGGCTGTCTTCGGCGGCGCACAGGGGCTTTACGCTGGAAGTCCTAAGGTTATCCCTCAAACAACTTATTTAACCCTTGTTTTTGAAGCTTGTGCGTAACATCAGTTTCGTAATAACGGGCAGCCTCGCGAAACTCCTCATCTGCTGCGGGTAAAAACTCAAATGTCATGACAACTCGGCAACGGCGCGGCGAAACACCTCATCCCCCGGAATGCCCTGCACTCGCCCGGCGCGATAATCATCGAGCCGGGACTCAGCCTCAGCTAGCCATAATCGCTCTAACTCCGAAGGTGTAGGCTCATCCAAACTCAACAATAACTTACCTGCCAACAGCGCCCTGTCCTCAATATTCAACTGCATCGTCGCCTGGGCTATTTCTTTGATATTTGCGTGCATGATTGCTCCTTGATTAAACAGCTGCAAGATGGATTCATTCTAGCATGACGCTGCGCGCCAGATTCAACGCCTGCGGGCAATGGCGATATCCGGGATCAGCGCGCGACCCTCTTGTCCGCCCATGCCGTCAGCCTGACCAGTTCGGGAGGCGCCGACAGGATCAAATCAAGCGAAATTTCCACCTCGTCGGCCAACGAGAGGCCGCGTTTGCTCAGACTTTCCCGGGGATAGCACAGCACCTCGATCACATCCCCCAGCCACGCTTCAATTTGCAGCAACACATGCAGGTACACCCCGGCCAGCATATCGCGCGCGCCCACATGCTCGCCTGACACCTTCAACTCCCGCACGAAACGATAGCCCGACAACAAGCGGCCCAGTTCCCGCTCAAAATGGCGAACCATGTCGATGATTTCAACGTCCTCCGCCGCCGCACATTGCACCACGGCGCCCATCGTATCGTTGACAAGATGCTCGATATTTCCGGTGAAGCCGTAAAACGGCTCCAGCAGCCGACCGATGCGCGCGGGAAAATCAAGCGGTTCGACCACCGGCACGACACGCAGCTCCAGCGCGCGGCACAACTCCTGCCTGACAGGCATGATGTAATCGAGAAAAACTTGAAGATGACGCGGCAAACTTGCAGATTCGTCGTTCATCCACTCTCTCCAAAGCCAGCATATAACGACCTTCACTGATGACCACATCGCCTTTAACCGGCGACTGAAAAAACTATCCGTCATCCTCCGCAAAGAGCAGCAGATCAGCAACCACCTCAAACCCGAAGCCGCGCGACTGCATGAAGCGCAGCTGGCGCGCCTTTGAAGGCTGCGGCAGTGCGCCGAATTTCTTTTGCCAGACGCCGCGCGCAACCTCCGCCTCGCCCTCTTGCAACGACGGCAAAAGCTGCGCTATCAGCTCTTCCGAGACGCCCTTTAGCCGCAACTCGTGGACGATACGCCCGACGCCAAAGCGGGAACGCTTCGCATGCAACAACTGGCGCGCTGCGCGCTCATCGGACAAGTAGCCGGATGTCGTCAAATCATCCAGCAAGGCGTCCAGACTGACTTGCTCAGACTCGCTCTCGTTTTGAACACAGGGGCGCAACTTCGCCTCCAGCTCGGTACGCGTATATTCGCGACGCGCCAGATAACGCAGCGCCCGCGTACGCAAATCGGCATTTTTTTTCACACAGGCTCAGACGACAGGCGCCACCCCGGCAATGACACGCACCTTGTTTTCAATTTCGCGCGCTACATCCGGACGGCTGCGCAAATATTCGCGCGCATTGTCCTTGCCCTGACCGATTTTTTCTCCCTGGTAGCTGTACCATGAGCCGGTCTTCTCAAGCAGCTTGTAGAGGACGCCCAGGTCGATAATTTCTCCCTCGCGCGAGATGCCTTCTCCGTACAGAATATCGAACAAAGCCTCGCGAAAAGGAGGGGCAACCTTATTCTTCACCACCTTGACGCGAGTCTCGTTGCCGATCACTTCGTCGCCCTTCTTGATGGCGCCGATGCGGCGAATATCCAGTCGAACCGAGGCGTAAAACTTCAGCGCATTTCCGCCGGTCGTCGTTTCCGGATTACCGTACATGACGCCTATCTTCATGCGCAGCTGGTTGATAAAGACCACCAGCGTGTTGGAACGATTGATATTCGCGGTCAGTTTACGCAGCGCTTGCGACATCAGGCGGGCGTGCAACCCCATTTGCGCGTCGCCCATCTCGCCTTCTATCTCGGCCCTGGGCGTTAAGGCTGCGACCGAGTCGATCACCACGATGTCGACGGAGGCCGAACGCACCAGCATGTCGGTAATTTCCAGCGCCTGTTCTCCGTTATCCGGCTGCGAGATGAGCAACTCCTCGACTTTGACCCCCAGTTTCTGCGCGTACTGGGGATCGAGCGCGTGTTCTGCGTCGATGAAGGCGGCAGTACCGCCCAGTTTCTGCATTTGGGCGATGACCTGAAGCGCCAGCGTCGTCTTGCCCGATGATTCGGGGCCGAAAATTTCGACCACCCGGCCGCGAGGCAGTCCGCCCACACCCAGCGCAATATCCAGCCCCAGCGATCCTGTGGATACGACATCGATGTCGCGCGCCACCTCATTTTCACCGAGGCGCATGATAGAACCCTTGCCAAACTGTTTCTCGATCTGACTTAGCGCTGCCGCAAGTGCACGGCTTTTATTCTCATCCATGATCGTCCCCTTATAGTGCACGGATTACGGCATACCCATTGACTTTCTGAAGTTCGTTCTTTTAATAAAAATCACGCAAAGATGCTGGAAACGCTGAGTAATCGCCGTTTTCAAACCGTTTCGGTACGTCGATTCAGCAAGTCGATCACGCCTTGCAGCGCGATGCACACGGCCTGCTCGCGCACCTGGCGACGATCGCCTGCCAACAGATGACGCTGCGCGCGAGTCTCGCCATTTTTCAAGCCCCAGGCGAACCACAACGTCCCGACAGGCTTGTCGGGAGTTCCGCCGTCGGGCCCTGCGATACCGCTGACTGACAGCGCCACTTGCGCCGCGCTGCGTGCCAGGGCGCCCGAAACCATCGCGCGCACCACCGCTTCTGACACGGCGCCGAATCCTGCGAGCGTCGCTTCACTCACCCCCAGCATCTGCTGTTTGGACAGATTGGAATAAGTGACAAAGCCGCGCTCGAACCACGCCGAACTGCCCGATATATCGGTCACAGCCTGCGCCACGCCGCCGCCGGTACAGGATTCGGCTGTCGCCAGCATCAGTCCGTGCGCCTTGAGCAATTCCCCTGCCTGAACAGCCAAAATATCCATCATCATTCCGTCCACAGGGACAACAATCGAAAAGGGCGCGATGAATCGCGCCCTGAAGTGTTTTAGCTCAATCCGCGAGCCAGATCGTTCTGGATATCCACGACAGCCTCCAAACCCACGCCTATGCGCAGCAATCCGTCCGAAATGCCTGCCGCCGCGCGCGCCTCGGCGCTGATGCGCGCATGAGTCGTGCTGGCCGAATGACAGATGGTGGTGCGTGTATCCCCCAGGTTGGCGGTAATGGAGAGCATCCTTGTCGCATCGATCACCCGCCATGCAGCGGCCTTGCCGCCCACCACCTCAAACGCCACGATGCCGCCACCGGTCTTTTGCTGGCGCATCGCAAGTTCATGTTGCGGGTGCGAAGGCAGTCCGGGATAAAAAACCCGCGCCACATTGGGCTGCGCCTCCAGCCATATCGCCAATTCCAGCGCCCCTTTGCTGTGCGCTTCCATACGCAGTTTCAGCGTTTCCAGGCCTTTCAAAAATATCCAGGCATTGAACGCGCTCATGGTAGGCCCTGCGGTACGCAAAAATCCATACACGCCTTCGAGGTGTCGGCGGCTGCCCAACACCGCCCCGCCCAGCACCCGCCCCTGCCCGTCGATATATTTGGTGGCCGAATGAATCACGATATCCGCGCCCAGCTCAAGGGGGCGTTGCAAGATGGGCGTACAAAAGCAGTTATCCACCGCCAGAAGTGCGCCGCACCCCTTTGCCACCACTGAGATGGCGTGAATATCGGAGATTTCGGTCAGCGGATTGGAGGGGGTTTCGAGGAAAAACAAACGGGTATTGGGGCGCACCGCCGCGCGCCACTGCTCGACATCGGTAGCGGAAACATAAGTCGTTTCGACACCGAATTTCTTGATGATATTGTTGAACAGGTTGACCGTCGCGCCAAACAGGCTGCGGGAGGCCACGACATGATCGCCCGCCTTCAGCACACCCATCACGCACGCCAGTATGGCAGCCATCCCGGAGGCGGTGGCCACGCACTGCTCGGCGCCTTCCAAAGCCGCCAGACGCTCTTCGAACATCGTCACGGTAGGATTGGTGAAGCGCGCGTAAATATTGCCCGGCTCCTCACCGATAAAACGCGCGGCGGCTTGCGCGGCGCTGTCGAACACGAAACTAGAGGTCAGAAACATCGCCTCCGAGTGTTCGCCGAACTGGCTGCGCACCGTACCGCTACGCACTGCCAGCGTTTCAGGTTGATAATTTTCTTCGTTCATTTTTCACTCACAGCAGTTTACGGTTTTAGGTTTACGGTTTCCTGAATCCTCAATCCTGAATCCTGTTTTTTCTACATCGAAGACGCGCTCATCGCAAGTTCGAGCTCCATCTGATCGTCCTCTGCCGCACGATTGGCCTTGCCGCCTGCTCGCCCCTGCTCGACCTTGTCCAGATACGCTGCGGTGATATCGCCGGTGATATATTTACCGTCAAAGCAGGATGCCTCGAAATCGACGATAGCCGGATTTGCCTTGCGCACCGAGGCCTTCAAATCGTCCAGGTCCTGGTAAATCAGCGCGTCCGCACCGATTTCGCGACAGATTTCTTCGTCGGTGCGGCCCGTTGCGATCAGCTCGGTACGGCTGGGCATATCGATGCCATACACATTCGGGTAACGCACAGGAGGGGCAGCGGACGCAAAATACACCTTCAGCGCACCCGCATCGCGCGCCATTTGCACGATCTCCCGGCTGGTCGTACCGCGCACGATGGAATCGTCCACCAGCAACACATTCTTGCCCTTGAATTCAAGGCCTATCGCATTGAGTTTCTGACGAACCGATTTCTTGCGCATCGCCTGCCCCGGCATGATGAAGGTGCGGCCGATATAACGATTCTTGACAAACCCTTCGCGGAACAGAATATTGAGGCGATTGGCCAGTTGCAGCGCACTGGGTCGGCTAGAATCGGGAATCGGTATCACCACGTCTATTTTGACGTCAGGCCAGATGCGAGCCAGCTTGTCAGCCAGATATTCGCCCATGAACAGGCGCGACTCGTGCACCGATATGCCGTCCAGGACGGAATCGGGGCGAGAAAAATAGACATATTCGAAAATGCATGGGCTAAGCTGTGCCCGATTGCTGCATTGACGGCTGTGCAACTTCCCGACGAAGTCGATGAATACCGCCTCTCCAGGGGCGATGTCACGCAAGAAGGTGAATCCTAAGGTATCGAGCGCCACGCTCTCGGACGCGACCAGGTATTCCGTGCCGGCCTCGGTCTCGTTCACGCCGATGACCAGCGGCCTGATGCCATAAATATCGCGAAACGCCAGCAGGCCGTAACCTGCGATGATCGCCACCACCGCGTAAGCGCCACGGCAGCGCTCGTGAACACTGGATACCGCGTCAAACACCGTCGAAGCATCAAGACGCAGCCCCTTGCATTTGGCCTGCAACTCATGCGCCAACACATTGAGCAACACTTCCGAGTCTGAACTGGTGTTGACGTGGCGCAGGTCTTCGACGAACAGTTGCTTCTTGAGTTCTTCGGCATTGGTCAGATTGCCGTTGTGCCCCAGCACAATACCGAACGGCGAATTCACATAAAAAGGCTGCGCCTCATTGTGATCGACCGACGAGCCGGCAGTCGGATAACGGACATGCGCGATGCCCGTATTGCCCTGCAAGGCGCGCATATTGCGAGTGCGAAACACATCGCGCACCAGGCCGTTTCCCTTATGCAGATGGATGGTATTACCATCCAGCGTCGCAATACCGGCGGCATCCTGACCTCGATGCTGTAAAACTTGCAAGCCATCATACAACAGCTGATTGGCTGGCGAATACGAGACCACTCCGAGAATGCCACACATGATTTTTATCCTAAAAAGTTAATTGCGATTTCTGTAATGAATGCGCTGGGCTATATTGTCCGGCAGCACGACTTTGGACAGCAGCGCAACATCTTCTGTTGTCCGGCTCAATTTTGCCTCAAGCCAAAATTCCTGCTCCGGGATACTTGATGCGCCGGCCAGCCAGGCCAAAACCAGTATGACCAGGATGCCGCGCAATACGCCAAACAGGCCGCCTAAGGAGCTGTCCAGCACGCCCAGCCCCATTTCCTTGACCAGTCTTGCGAACGCCCAGACCAGCACACCCCATACGACCAGCGCGGCGATAAACACAAGCGCATAAGCTAGGGCTGCGCGTACCGTTTCCTGAGTGACAGGCAGCATCGGTTCCAAAATCGCGGCAAACTGTCGACTGACCATGAACGCCAGCGGCCAGCCCAGCAACGACAGCACTTCGTAAACCAGACCGCGCCAGAACCCCAGCAAAACCGATGCAAGCATGATGCCTGTGACGGCATAATCAAATCCCGTCATCTGACAAATCTCGCGCAGCGATTCGTTTGCATGGCTACGCCCCCCTCGCTTCGCTCTCCCCACACGTGGGAGAGGATTGAAGCGGGGATGAGTACACTCTACTTGGCATGCCCGTTAACCGCAGCAAGAACCGGGTGAAATCCATGTTTTTCAAGCTCTGATCGCACCTCGTCTGCCCGACTGCGCCCATAAGGCCCTGCGCGTACCCGGGTCACGCCGCCCACCTGCTCTGTATACACATTAAAGCCCAGTGCCTTGATCTTGTCCGCCTCCTGCCTGGCCGTCAGTGCATTGGAAAATGCGCCTGCTTGCACAATATACGTTCCGGCTGATTTTTCCACAGGCGCGCCGGACAGAATTTCTGCCGGATCGACTTCAACCCGTTTGACCGTTTGAGGGCTGACTTCCGGCTTCACATCAGGCTTATGCCGGGCGTCAGGCGCACCCTCCGGTTTGACTTCATGCTTCACATCAGGCCTGGCATCGGAAGCCGCTTTTTTAACGGGCTCAGCTACCGCGATCTTTTCCGGCTTTACAGGCGCTTGAACCAAAGAGACGGGACTCACAGAGGACGCAGCCAGAGAAACGGCTTCTGCCGCGTCAGACACGGAAACGCCCGGCACGAACTCGCCTGCCTTATCCGCATCAGGAATTCGCAACTCGATGTCTTTGCCTGTGTTTTTGGGCTCGCTGTCCAGCACCATCGGCAAGATCACCACCACCGCTACCACAAGCGCAATCGCGCCGATCAGGCGGCGACGCGCACGGATTTTTATATTCTGTTCTTCTGCTGGCTTTGCCATCGACTAAAACCTCTGATTACGGGACGCGAGCTGTTGCAAAAATACTGTACATCAACGGTGAGCGATGCGCGCTACCGTACACGCAACGATCTGAAAGTCATCACTTCCGCCACAGTGTAAAACGACCCGAAGGCCGCAATTCTATCATTTTCACCCGCCACGTTACAGGCATGCGCAATTGCATGGGCAATATCGACAAAGGTTTCAACCGTTCCACGCACGCCTGCCTGTTTCAACACACAGGCCATTTCCTCAGCACTGGCGCCGCGCGGCGCCGAAATACCCGCCACCAGCCACGTGTCGATGTACGGATTGAGCACCTTCACCACCCCCGCCATATCCTTGTCCTTCAGCATCGCAAATACGGCATAAGTGTGCGGGGACGGCGGCAAAGCGGCGATATTTTGCGCAAGCGAGCGCGCCGCATGCGGATTGTGCGCCACATCCAGAATCAACTGGGGCAGACCCGGCACAAACTGAAATCGCCCGGCAAGGCTCACTTCGACAAGCCCGCGACGAACAGGTTCCATGCTGACGGGCAAACAGGCGCTGAGCGCATCGAGCGCCGCCAGCACGGCACTGGCATTATTCAATTGAAAAGCGCCGCGCAAGGCCGGAATGGGCAGTGCATTGCGCTGCCCTGACTTGCCGTAATAATCCCACTGGCCCGGGTGCGACACAAAGCCAAATTCGTGACCGCGCCGCCATAACTTCGCGCCAATTTTTGCGGCATGGTCGGCAATCGCCTGCGGCACGACGCTGTCGGCAAAAATCGCCACGCGCCCCTGGCGAAAAATACCCGCCTTTTCGAAGGCGATCTCCTCGATGGTCTCACCCAGATAATCCGTGTGATCGATGTCCACGCTGGTGACGATCGCGCAATCGGCATCGAACACGTTCACCGCGTCCAGACGGCCGCCCAGCCCCACCTCAAGAATGGCGACATCCACCTTATGGTCGATGAACAACTGCATCGCGGCCAGGGTGCCGAATTCAAAATACGTTAAAGGCACCTCAACACAATCGTCATCCCCGCAAAGACGAGGATCCAGTTTGCGCGCCTGCTCAATTTTTTCAAACGATGCACACAGTTCCTCGTCGCCAGCTTCCAGTTTGCCGATGCGCACGCGCTCGTTGTAATGCAAAAGATGCGGCGAGGTATAGCAGCCGACACGGTAGCCTGCCGCGTGCAAAATGGATTCGAGCATCGCGCAAACCGAGCCTTTGCCATTGGTGCCGCCGACTATAATCACCGGAAAATCAGGCGACAGATTCAGCCGCTGCCGGATTTTGTCCACGCGATCCAGCCCCAGCGCAATGGTCTTGGGATGGAGGGATTCAAGATAGGAGAGCCAGTCGGCGAGAGTCATTTGCATATTTGACAGGGTGCGCTGTGCGTACCATGGTGCGGTCATCGCACCTTACGTTAATTATAGCTGCACACCGAATTTGCGCAGCAAGGGCATCAGGGATAAATAACAGGCCGCCGTTGCAGAAATTGAAATGAACAGACTCAACCAGAATCCCAGCCCCAGTCTCAACAAAAGCGGCAACAGCAGGAACAAGACCAGTGACGGCAGCACCAGCCAGAAAATTTGCGTGGAGAGTTCGGCGATATGCCCGGATTCTGCGCCTTCTGCATGCAACCAGACGAAAGCCAGCACCGAGGTCAGCGGCAGAGCTGCCAATAAAGCGGCAAAGCCGCTGCTGCGCCTGGCTATTTCCGTTATTGAGACGATAACGACGGCGGAAATAGCCACTTTTATGGCGTAATAAAGCATTTAAGCAGCGGTGGCCTCCACGACTGCCGCCTGACGCGTCAACAGCGTAATCAGCGTCGCCAGCTGGCCACGCATTTCGCGCCGGTCAATAATCATATCCACAGCCCCATGCTCCAACAAAAACTCGGCGCGTTGAAAACCGTCAGGCAGGGTTTCCCGCACCGTCTGCTGAATCACGCGCGCGCCGGCAAAACCGATCAGGGCGCCGGGCTCTGCGATCACCACATCGCCCATAAAGGCAAAACTGGCGGACACCCCCCCCATGGTGGGATCAGTCAGCACGGAGATGAAAGGCAGCTTTTCTTCCGACAACCGCGTCAGCGCCGCACAGGTTTTCGCCATTTGCATCAGTGACAACAAGCCTTCTTGCATGCGGGCCCCACCGCTGGCGGCAAAGCAGATAAAAGGCGATTTCTGTTCCAGGGCTACCTGCACACCGCGCACGAAACGCTCTCCCACAACCGAGCCCATCGAACCGCCCATAAAGGCAAACTCGAATGCCGCTACCACGACTGGTACCGAGCGTACGTTGCCTTGCATCACAACCAGCGCATCATCTTCACCCGTGCTCTTCTTCGATGCTGTCAGGCGTTCCGAATACTTGCGGCTATCCCGAAACTTGAGCGTATCCACCGGCAATACTTCGGCGCCTATCTCAAAACGATTCTCGCCATCGAGCAACCAGTCAAGACGGGTGCGCGCACTGACGCGGTGATGATGGTTGCATTTGGGACAAACGCCCAGATTTTTTTCCAGATCGGAATGGTACAGCACCGCCTCACAGGAGGGACACTTGCTCCACAGGCCTTCCGGCACGGTTTTTCTGACATCGCCTTCACGGCGGTTCATTTTTGGCGGTAATGTTTTTTGAAACCAGCTCATTGCTTACTCCCCTGTAACCTGACGTTGTCGGATCACGCGATCAAACCGCCGACCCGACCTGCATTTCCATGCTGAACTAGGCCTGGTCTATTGCCAGCCTTAATTCTTTAATCAATGCGCCCACATTGGCGATCACGTTTTTTGCCGTCGAATTTTCAATTTCCTGAACGATACGGCTGCCCACCACCACGCCGTCGCACAGTTTCGCGACCGCCTGCGCCGTCGCGGCATCGCGGATGCCAAAACCCACGCCGATAGGCAGTTTGATATGCTTTTGCAGTTGCGGAATCTTGTGTTCGATCGCCGATAAATCCAGATTACCGGCGCCTGTCACCCCCTTGAGCGAGACATAATACACATAGCCGCGCGCCAGGCGGCTGACCTGTTCTATACGGGCGTCTTCCGTCGTGGGCGCCAGTAAAAAGATAGGATCGATGCCATGACGCTGAAGATGCTCGAAAGCCTCGCTACTCTCCTCCGGCGGAAAATCCACGGTCAGCACACCATCGACGCCAACGGCCGCACAACGCTCGGCAAAAACACCCCAGCCCATCGCCTCAATCGGATTGCCGTAGCCCATCAGCACGACCGGGGTCGCGTTGTCCTGGCGGCGAAACTCAGCCACCATCGCCAGCACACCGCGCAGCGACATACCCAGTTTTAGCGCGCGCTCGGAGGCGCGCTGTATGGTAGGTCCGTCCGCCATCGGATCGGAAAAGGGCACGCCCAGCTCGATCACATCCGCACCGGCTGCCGCCATTGCATGCATCAGGGGGACGGTGAGCTCAAGACTCGGGTCGCCTGCCGTAAAAAAGGGAATCAGCGCGCGGCGCTGCTGTTGTTTGAGTTTATCGAAAACTGTTTGAATACGGCTCATAGTGCAATCCCCGACAGACGTGCAACGGTATTGATGTCCTTGTCGCCGCGACCCGACAGATTCACCAGCAGCACTTTATCCCGGCTCATGCCCGGCGCGATCTTCGCGGCATGGGCGAGTGCATGACTGGATTCCAGGGCGGGAATAATCCCTTCGAAGCGGCACAGATCGTGAAACGCGGCCAGCGCCTCGTCGTCGTTGATCGCCACATATTGAGCCCGGCCTATGTCTCTCAACAGGCAATGCTCGGGGCCGACGCCCGGATAATCCAGGCCTGCCGAGATGGAATGCGTCTCGATGATCTGGCCGTTCTCGTCCTGTATCAGATACACCTTGTTGCCGTGCAGCACGCCGACCGGGCTGTTTGACGTCAGGGGCGCCGCGTGCTGGCCGGATGCAATGCCGTGTCCGCCCGCTTCCACGCCGATAATCTGCACGCTGGTGTCTTCGATATAGGGATGAAACAGGCCGATGGCGTTGGAACCGCCGCCGACACAGGCAATCACCGCATCCGGCTGACGCCCGATCATCTCCGGCATCTGCACGCGCGCTTCGTTGCCGATGACACACTGAAAATCTCGCACCATCATGGGATAAGGATGCGGGCCTGCGGCCGTGCCGAAAATATAAAAAGTGCTCTCGACGTTGGTCACCCAGTCGCGTATCGCTTCGTTGCACGCATCCTTGAGTGTTTGAGAACCGCTGGTCACCGGCACAACGGTCGCCCCCAGCAGCTTCATGCGATACACGTTGGGCGACTGGCGCTGAATATCTTCAGCCCCCATGTAAACCACACACTCCATGCCATAGCGCGCGGCAACCGTCGCAGTCGCCACGCCATGCATGCCCGCCCCGGTCTCGGCAATCACGCGCTTCTTGCCCATTCTTTTGGCTAACAACGCCTGACCGATGGCATTGTTGATCTTGTGCGCGCCGGTATGATTCAGGTCTTCGCGTTTGAGATAAATTTGCGCGCCGCCCAGCCGGTCAGACCAGTTTTTTGCATGATAAATCGGACTGGGACGACCGACGTAATGTTTGAGCTCATAGGCGAATTCGGCCTTGAATTCAGGATCGTTTTGATAGCGCAGATATTGCACCCGCAATTCTTCCACGGCAGGAATCAGTGTCTCTGCCATGTAGATACCGCCAAATTGACCGAAATGGCCCGAACTGTCTGGATAGTTATACATTTCTTACCTCTTGCATGAAACGGGCGATTTTCGCCGCGTCCTTAATTCCCTTGTCAGCCTCTACACCGCTTGAAACATCCACCGCATAGGGGCGCACCTGTTTGATTCCCGCCGCAACATTTTCCACATTCAGGCCGCCTGACAGAATCAGCGGCAAGGGAAAATCAGGGGGAATCAGCGTCCAGTCGAAGACTGATCCGGTACCTCCCGGCACCCCTTCGACGTGAGCGTCGAGCAACAAGCCCTGAGCCGTATGAAAGTTCGCCGCGCATTGTAACAAATCCACCCCCGCTTTGACGCGAATTGCCTTGAGGTAGGGTTTCTGAAATTGTTCACAAAATTGCGGCGACTCATCCCCGTGAAATTGCAACACATCCAGCGACACGGCGGCCAGCACCTCGCGCACGGCCTTTGCACTGGCGTTCACAAACAAACCTGCCACAGTCACAAACGGCGGCAGCGAGGCCGCTAACCTGGCCGCCTTTTCCATATTCACATATCGCGGACTCTTCTCATAGAACACCAGCCCTATCGCATCTGCACCGCTGTATGCGACTGCCAGCGCGTCCTCTGCCCTGGTGATGCCGCAAATCTTCACTCTTGGAAGCATACCTATCCTTTTAGTGTGCCGTGACATGTCGCTGATCGCAAAGCGCAGACGAGTCTGCGCACTCCATAACTATCCGCAATCCGCAATCCTGAATCCTGAATCCTGCTCTTGCGGCAGTCCCCACTTCGGGTCATATTGAATGCGGCGCAAGTATAAACCATCCGGCGCAAAGGTCGGCGCAGCAAGGCGCCTCTCGCGGCTGTGCATCACTTGTTCTATCCATTGCGGCGGGTAGCGCCCCTTGCCCACATAAACCAGACAACCCACCAGATTACGCACCATGTGGTGCAAGAATGCATTGGCGCTCAAATCAAAAACCAGCATTTCGCCGTCTTGAGAAATATCGATGTTATACAAACACTTGACAGGAGATTTAGCCTGACATTCAGCAGCACGAAACGCGCTGAAATCATGTTCGCCCAGCAAATATTGCGCGGCCTCGCGCATCAGCGAAATATCCAGCGGTTTGTGATACCAGCCGGCCTTCCCGGCATAAACAGCAGAACGAACCGGACGATTGATCAGAAAATAACGGTAACTGCGTCCCTGTGCAGAAAAACGCGCATGAAACTCATCCGGCACGGCATGCGCCCAGCGCACGACAATACTCTCAGGCAACATCGCATTCGTACCGCGCACCCAGGCCGTCAAAGGTCGCTCGATACGGGTATCGAAATGCACCACCTGCTCCATCGCATGCACGCCCGTGTCAGTACGCCCTGCGGCAAGCACTGAAACCGGCACACTGGCAATCTGACTCAACGCGGACTGCAAAGTATCCTGCACCGTTGAACCCACCGCCTGACTCTGCCAGCCGCAGTAAGGCCTGCCGTCATATTCCACGCCCAGCGCAATTCTCATACCACCACTCCCCCTAGCCCCATACCCGTTATCAACAAGACATCCGCGAGACCAAACCGATACACCGGCAATTCCATATTGATGTTTTCAGTCTCATGTTTTCTGTTTTCCGTTGTCAGGCCGCGCAGATTATCCTGCCATGACGCGCTGCGCAACATCGCGACCTCGGCATAATGCAATGTCAGCGCCAGACGCACCGCCAGACGTTCACGCGACAGACCCAGAAAATTCAGTGGTGCAAACAGGCTATAAAGACCTGCCATCAGTTGCAGGCGGTGCAGGCGATCGAGCAACATCGCCAATCCGGCTAACGAAATCAACAGGCGTATCAACTGCAAACCGCCCTCCTGCAAACCCTCGACACTGGGACTGAACGGCACATCAAGCACGGCAACACCCGGCGTACTCCAGGCATAAATCAGCCACAATGAAAACATGATCCAGCGCGTGCGGTGCAGTAACTGAACGAACTTGTGGCGTGAGCGCACAAAGGCAATGCTCAGCACCAGCGCGCCTGCCATCAGCAGGCGAGCGGGAGGCAAAAACTGCACGATTGCCACCAGTTGACACCAGAACAGAATTTGAGTGGCTGGATGCAGCCTCATGGAACACTCCGGCAAATCTGAAAACCCCGGCGAATGCCGGGGTTTTCAGTATCCTCAACTAAATAAAAAACGGCAGCTCTGGGTGAGCTGCCGTCACGTCAGCACCCCCTGATCAGCCAAGTTGCCGGATTAACGACTCAGCCTCCTTGCGCTGCGCTTCATCACCTTCGAGCATGACTTCATCGAGAATTTCGCGAGCACCTTCCTGGTCGCCCATATCCTGATAGGCTCTGGCCAAATCCAATTTGGTTGCAACATCCTGCCAGTGCTCACCCCCCTCAGCGGCAGTCACTTCAGCCGCAGGCGTACTGACATCTCCCATGTGCAGATTGATATCTGCCAGACTAAAGCTCGGCGAATTATCTTCAATCTTTTTAGGCGCTTGGGCCGATGGGAAATCAAGGATAAATTCCATACCGTGATCTTCTTTTGGCGCTTTTTCGACAAAAGACACATCAGGTGCTTTGGCATCAACGACAGCCTGAGGTGCAGAAGGCGTCATGACATCAAAAATCAAATCGTCCAGGTTGGGCATACTCTCATCTTCCTGATGACTTGCCGCTCCTGTGTCTTTGGAATCAACGTCCAAATCCAGCACTTCAAGCGCCGAAAACGACGGGCTGGTTGAGGTCACATCGAAGTCCACCGGATCCGCCTTGGCTGCAAATGGATGAGTTGCCGTCACATCAAAATCGATGGACACGCCAAGATCCTGAGCAGCATGCGCGATTCTGGAGTCCGCTGTCACCGATGACTCGCCCACAGCCTCCTCGCGCAAGGGGGGCGCAAACATCGTAGCGCTTCCCACGTCCTCAATCGTCGCATCGGCATACATCGGATTGTTCGGATCAATTTTCCGTCCCATCGCAACAACTTGTTCTATCGCAGCTTCATCACCGGAATCCTGCAACACGCGGGCAATTTCCGAAAAAGCCTTTACATCCTTGCGGTTAGCATAGATGCTCAGCAACTTCAAACGAACCGGCTGATTGTCGGGTGTGCGTTGCAAGGCGTCCTTCAGCACTTCCTCAGCCTGCTCATCGCGGCCAAAATTCAGGAACAACTCGGCCTCGCTGATAGGGTCCACATCGTCAGGCTGGGGCGTGGCGGCTTCAACACGGTGCACGGTTGCCGTAAAATCGCCCATATCGTGAGCCGGCACAATGGTGTTCTTATAACCGCTGTAACCGTCTGTCACCCCTCCGACTTCTTCGACTGCTTTTTCAACGGCCACGGGTTTACGCCTGCGCTTCATCAGCACAAAACCCAATCCACCCAGAGCCAGGAGAACGATCAACCCGCCCCCCAGCACCAGCGGTGAATCCAAAAGCTCGTCCACCAGGGACGGCTCTTCGACAGGTTTAGCCGCACGCGCAGCGGCAAGACGTCTGGCGGTCGCCGCCCGCTTGTTCGCAGCAGCCTCACTCTCGGCTGCCACGGCGCTTGCAGACATCACTTCACTCGCAGCTGCCACTTCACTCACCGCCGCCACTTCGCTCACTGCTGCCACGGCGCTCACAACAGGGCTGACTGCGACACTGGCGACCGATGAAGCTGCTGCCACCCTGGACGCCGCAGCTGCCAGCGCTGCGGCCTCGGATTTGAGCTGAACCAGACGCTGCATATTCTTGAGATTACTCTCCAGCAACGCAGCACGAGTCTTCTCTTCGCTGTTAGCCTTTTCTTTGGCAATAGCTTCCTCTGCCGCAGCATTTTTCTTGTCCTGTACGCTGTGTCCTGCCGCACCCAGCTTTTCTCCCGGGGCGATTCCTTTGGACAGACGCAGCACTTCTTTGGCCGATTCACTCACGACAGGCGTTTTATCGGCTGCCGTGCTGGTAATTTTACCCGTGGAGACTTGCCGCGCCTCCTCTGAATGGCGACTGGTGGCCGCCGCACCGGCAAGTTTCTGACGGTAAGCATGCCAGTCGGCTGACTGGGCATGTATCACTTGAATCGCTTCAGCCTGGGACACCTCGGCGAGCTCCGCCTGCCCCGGCAGACGCAAAATCTTCCCCGAATCAATACGATTCATGTTTTTACCATCAAACTGGTCCGCATTGGCGCGATACAGCGCGACCAGCATGCGGTCCAGGCTAATGTCATCCGGTTTGATTTGTGCAGCAATCCGGCCTAATGTATCGCCACGCCTGACGGTAATCTGACCTGTCGCCACGATGGAGCTGTGCTTTTCAGGACTTTTTTCGACCTCATGAGCGGCAGAAGGCTTTTCTTCAGGGGCGCTGGCAACAACAGGCTTTTTTTCCACCTCTTTTGGGGGCAGATGCAACGGGGCAGAACGCACAGCAGCAGGCGCCAGGGTCTGCACTGCGGCAGTTTTGGGCTGAATGGCAACGTAGCCTGGCGGATCGAGCAAGAAGGTATATTCACGTATCAACTTGCCCGATGACCATGACAACTCGACTAACAAACTGACAAACGGATCGTTGATTTCTTCCTTGCTGCCCAATTTCAGGTAAAAATCACCATTCGCGCGATTTTCAAGCTGAAAGCTGTACTTTATCCCGTAAGGATACTCAAGACCTGCAACCTTGTAAGCCTCAGGGGATGCCAGGCGCGCGACCAGGCCGGCTTTATCTGCACTACCTACTGCCACCAATCCAATTTCAGCTTTTAACGGCTGACCAAGAGCTGAAACTACATTGATACCGCCCAGCCCCACCGCATTGCTCAACAAGCTGATGGTCAGACCGGTAGTCATACCGAGCAGTTGCAAAAAAAGCTTGCGGGGAATTATCCAGTTGCGATTTTCCGCAGCGCCAGAGGATTTACACGTGGTACAAGCCGTAGAACGGCCATGCGCTGCTGTTGGTAAGTCAAGTCGTTTCACCAGTGATTTTCCCACGGTATATGCCTCACTCTGTTTGTTGGACTACAAAAATAACATCAAGGGACTAGCAAAACAAGTCATTAGGCCCTGACAAAAATTAAATTCAGATATTCGGCTACTAATTCAGATAACCGGCAGCCTGGCCGGATAACCGGCGGCTAGGCAAGATAGTCGGCAATCAGAATCTCGGCAATTTGCACGCTATTGAGTGCTGCACCCTTGCGCACATTATCGCTCACTACCCACATGTCCAGCCCCAATGGATGCGACAAATCCTCACGAATACGCCCGACATAGGTCGCATCTGTGCCCGCAGCATCAATCGCCGTCGGCCAGCCGCCCGGAACATGCTCATCCATCACCACCACGCCCGGCGCTTTTTCCAGTAAGGCGCGAGCCTCCGCCGCAGTGATCTTCTTGCGAGTTTCGATGTGCAGCGCTTCGGAATGGCCGTAGAACACCGGCACACGAACGGCCGTCGCATTCACCAAAATGGAATCATCTTCCATGATCTTCTGGGTTTCCCAGACCATCTTCATTTCTTCCTTGGTGTAGCCGTTTTCCATGAACACATCGATCTGCGGCAACACGTTAAAAGCGATGCGTTTCGGATAAACGTCCACTTCCACATCCTGGGAACTAAACAGCGCGCGGGTCTGGGCAGCCAGTTCCTCGATCGCTTCCTTGCCGGTACCCGATACGGCCTGGTAAGTCGCCACGTTGATGCGGGAGATACCTACCGCATCCCTGATCGGCTTCAAGGCCACCAGCATCTGGATGGTCGAGCAGTTCGGGTTGGCGATGATGCCGCGATTCTTGTATTGCGCGATGGCGTGCGGGTTCACTTCAGGCACAACCAGGGGAATGTCGCGGTCGTAGCGAAAATGCGCGGTATTGTCGATGACCACACAGCCTGCGGCTGCGGCAATCGGCGCATATTTTTCAGAAACGCTGCCACCTGCCGAAAACAGACCGATCTGCGCACGGGAAAAATCAAAATCATCCACGTCGATCACGGTGAGTTCCTGTCCACGGAACATGATCTCGGTGCCAGCAGAACGGCTCGATGCCAACAGATAAAGATTGCGCACCGGAAACTTGCGTTCCTCCAGAATCGCCAACATTGCCTCGCCCACGGCACCTGTTGCACCCAGGATACATACGTCGTATTGCTTACTCATTATTTCTTTCCTAACTGAACTCGTTACATCTTGATTATTCAGGAGAAGGGTCAAGAGGGAAGAGATAAGGGTGAAAACCTCTCACCGCAACCTCCCTTCTCACCTCCCTCTTCTCCCTTCCCAATATTTATAGTGCCGCAACCACTGCATCGCCCATCGCCTGACAGCCGACTTTGTGCATCCCGGCTTCAAAAATATCACCCGTGCGCAGTCCTTGCTGCAACACCCGACGGACTGCATCCTCAATGCGCAACGCTGCGTCTTCGAGCTCGAAGGTATAA
Organism: Gallionella sp.; assembly: GCA_028707275.1. Taxonomy (GTDB): domain Bacteria; phylum Pseudomonadota; class Gammaproteobacteria; order Burkholderiales; family Gallionellaceae; genus Gallionella. The sequence continues at coordinate 669,904 of JAQTUP010000001.1, forward strand.
CGCATCATCATCGCGACCGACAAAATTGTCGCCAGCGGGTTGGCGATGTCCTGCCCTGCAATATCCGGCGCCGAACCGTGACAAGGCTCGTACAGCCCCTTGTTATTCGCGTCGAGCGAGGCGGATGGCAACATGCCTATAGAGCCAGTCAGCATGGAGGCTTCGTCCGACAAAATATCGCCGAAAATATTCCCGGTCAGCATCACGTCAAACTGTTTGGGCGCACGCACCAGCTGCATCGCGGCGTTATCGACATACATATGCGACAACACGACTTCCGGATAGTCGCGCGCCACATCTGTCACGATCTCGCGCCAGAACATGCTGGTATCGAGCACATTAGCCTTGTCCACCGAACACAGTTTGAAGCTACGCTTCATGGCAATCTGAAAACCGACATGCGCTACGCGGCGGATTTCCGACTCGCTGTAGTGCATCGTGTCAAAGCCCTGGCGCTCGCCACCCGGCAGCTGACGAATGCCGCGCGGCTGACCGAAATAAATATCGCCAGTCAATTCCCGCAAAATCATGATATCCAGACCCGACACCAGTTCGGGCTTCAAACTGGACGCATTGACCAGTTCCGGATACACCAGCGCCGGACGCAAGTTAGCGAACAAACCCAGGCCCTTGCGGATCCGTAACAAACCCTGTTCGGGGCGCATCGCACGCGGCAGGGTATCATATTGATAACCGCCTACCGCACCCAGCAACACCGCGTCAGACGCCAAAGCCAGCTTTTCGGTTGCCGCAGGAAACGGGTCTTTGACCGCATCATACCCTGCGCCGCCGATATCGGCATATTCTGTTTCGATAGGTAAACCATCGCTGCGCAGCGCATCCAACACTTTAGCGGCCTGCGCCACAATCTCAGGCCCGATACCGTCACCCGGCAAAATTGCAATTTTCATTCTGATATCCTAGTAAATTCTTAAAAACAGGAAGTGGATAGTGGAGAGTGGGCAGTAAAAACTCAATCCGCAATCCTCAGTCCGCATTCCTCACAGCCAGGGTTGGGCTGCGTGATGTTTGGTCTCGAACGCGGCAATTTCATCCACATGCTGCAAAGTCAGTCCGATGTCATCCAGTCCGTTGAGCAAACAGTGGCGGCGAAATGCATCCACCTCAAACGGATACACTGCGCCATCCGGCGTGGTAATGGTCTGCGCCTCAAGATCAACCGTCAGCCTGTAACCCACATTGGCCTCCACCGCGCGAAACAGCGCGTCCACTTTATCCGCAGCGAGCCTGATCGGCAACAATCCGTTCTTGAAACAGTTGTTGAAGAATATATCGGCGAAGCTCGGCGCGATGATCACGCGAAATCCGTAATCTTCCAGCGCCCACGGGGCGTGCTCGCGAGAGGAGCCACAACCGAAGTTCTCGCGGGTCAGCAGTATTTGCGCGCCCTGATAGCGGGGCTGGTTCAACACGAAGTCACCGTTCAGCGGACGGCAGGCATTATCCATCCCCGGCTCACCGTGATCAAGATAGCGCCATTCGTCGAACGCATTCGGGCCAAATCCTGAACGCTTGATGGATTTTAAAAACTGCTTAGGGATGATCGCATCCGTATCCACATTGGCACGATCCAAAGGGACGACCAGACCATCGAGCAAGGTATACTTTTTCATTATTTCCACTCCCGCACATCAACAAAATGTCCGGCAATCGCTGCTGCCGCCGCCATTTGCGGGCTGACCAGATGCGTGCGCCCGCCCTGACCCTGACGCCCTTCGAAGTTCCGGTTGGAAGTCGAGGCGCAGCGCTCACCCGCCGACAATCTGTCGTCATTCATGGCAAGACACATCGAGCAACCCGGATCGCGCCATTCGAAACCCGCCGCGATAAATATCTTATCCAGCCCTTCTTGCTCTGCCTGAGCCTTGACCAGACCCGAACCCGGAACCACCATCGCCAGTTTCACGTTCGCCGCAATATGACGGCCACGCGCCACTTCTGCTGCCGCACGCATATCTTCAATCCGCCCGTTGGTGCAAGAACCGATAAACACCTTGTCTATGCTGATTTCAGTGACAGGAGTGTTCGCTGTCAGCCCCATATAGGCCAGCGCACGCTCAATACCTTCACGCTTATCAATACTCATGTTCAAAGGATCCGGCACACAACCGTCAACGGCCACCACCATTTCAGGCGAGGTACCCCAGGTGACCTGAGGGCAGATATTTGCCGCATCGAGCACAACAGTCGCATCGAACACGGCACCTGCATCGCTGTGCAGCTCCCGCCACTGCGCTACCGCCTGATCCCATTGCTCGCCCTCAGGCGCAAAGGGGCGACCCTTGAGATATTCGAAAGTCGTGTCATCCGCCGCGATCATGCCCGCGCGAGCGCCCGCTTCGATCGCCATATTACACAATGTCATCCGCCCTTCCATGCTCAACTGCCGCACAGCGTTGCCGGTAAACTCGATAGCGTAACCTGTTCCGCCCGCCGTGCCGATCTGACCGATCACCGCCAACGCGATGTCCTTGGCCGTCACCCCATAGCCCAGGACACCTTCGACGCGCACTTCCATGGCTTTGGATTTTTTTGCAACCAGACATTGCGTCGCCATCACGTGTTCGACTTCGGAAGTACCGATGCCGTGAGCCAAGGCCGCAAATGCGCCGTGCGTGCTGGTGTGAGAATCGCCGCAGACCACCGTCATACCAGGCAGGGTAGCGCCTTGCTCAGGCCCCATGACGTGCACGACGCCCTGACGAATATCGCCCATTTTGAATTCTGTTATACCAAACTCGGCGCAGTTCGCATCCAGCGTCTCTACCTGAATACGTGAAATCGGGTCGGAAATACCTGCCGCACGGTTGGTGGTCGGCACGTTGTGATCGGGCACCGCCAGCATCGAAGCGGTACGCCACGGACGACGCGACGCCAGCCTCAGGCCTTCAAATGCCTGCGGGCTGGTCACTTCATGCACCAGCTGGCGGTCGATATAAATCAACGCCGTGCCGTCCGCATCCTGCCTGACCACATGAGAATTCCAGAGTTTGTCGTAAAGAGTTTGTGCGCTCATTTTGTTTCGCCTGACTGATACACGGTTTTAAGAACGCGCGATTATGACACAACGGCCGCGTCTTGGCAGCTCGCAGCCAGCCAAAAGGGGCGTATTTAACCTGACAACGGTCATTCCGGCATCAAAAAACAAGTACCAGCACCCAGATTGCCATCGCATTCACGATACTGACAAACACCGCAGCGCTGGCAATATCCTTGGCGCGCTTGGCCAGCGGATGACGCGCCAGCGAGGTGTAATCCACAGCGGATTCGAGCGCAGAGTTTAGCAATTCCACGATCAGCACCAGAAAAATGCAACTCACCAGCAGCGCCTTGCCCACAGGACTCGCGTCGGACAACAGCGCCACGGGAATAGCGACAAGAGCGACCAACACCTCCTGACGAAAGGCGTCTTCGTGCTGCCATGCAGCGTGCAGGCCTTGCAGCGCGACACCTGCCGCCCGCCAGGCATGCATCAGACCCGGCCTGTGTTTGTGCGGATTTTCCATATCAAATCATGACCATAGACTGACACCTCATGCCGCAGTATCCGCCACATTCTGCTTCCATAACATCAAAAACAGCCCCAGCAGCGCCATTGCCGCGCTGCATGAATACAACACGCTCGCCCCATAATGCTGCCAGATCGGGCCGCTGATAATACCGCCCAACATACCGCCTGCGCCATAGGTCAGACTGCCAAATGTCGCCTGCCCTTTTGACTGGTGCCTTCCCTGGAAAAGCTCGTGAACCAGCCCCACCGACGCTGCGTGATAAGCCCCAAAAGTCGCGGCGTGCAACACTTGCGCCACCAGCAGCAACAAGAGAAAATCCACCCCCCAGCCTATGAGCATAAAACGCAGCACCGCGAGCGCGAAACTGGCAACCAGGACGCGATCAAAACCAAAACGCAGCGTCAGCCTGGGCATAAAAAAGAACACCGCTATTTCACAGATAACGCCCAGCGCCCACAGAGCGCCCACCGCACTCTTGGCGTAGCCGTGCTCGACCAGATAAATAGAGAAGAAAGTATAGTATGGCCCGTGTGCGGCGGACATCAAAAAACAGGCTAAAAACAACGCCAGCACGGAGGGTTTGAACAGAATCTGCCTGATCGATTGCTGATCGGTGTGATGCACCGACACGGGGGTGTCCGGCAACTGGCGGGAAAAGATCAGGATACCCAGCTCGCAGATCAACCCGGCCGTGAGCAACCAACTGATGGCAATATAGTCAAACGCGTAACCTAAACCGACCACGGACACAATAAATCCGACCGAACCCCAGGAGCGTATACGCCCGTAGCGCGAGGTATGTTTGCCCAGATAGCTGAGCGTAGTCGCCTCCACCAGCGGCATGGAGGCGCTCCAGAAGAAGCTCATCAGCCCCAGCACCATCAGCATGCCCCAGAAGCTGTGGGTTGCGAACACGCCCAGATAAAACACAGCACTCAGCGTTGCCGCGATCTGCACCACCAGACCCCGACGCCCTGTGTGATCTGCCAGCCAGCCCCAGAGATTGGGCGCCAACATGCGCATCACCGGCTGCACCGACATCAGTATGGCGATCTCGACCGCATTAAAATGGATGGATTGAAGGTACAGGCTCCAATAGGGCGCAAACATGCCGATAAAGGCATAGTAAAAGAAATAAAATCCGGCAATACGCCAATAATAATTTTTGGTCTGGCTCACTTGCATCTTCGATTCAGTCTGATAGTGGGTGCATTCTAACTGCCACATGGATTTTGCACATTTTTTCGATGAGCAGACCGGTTAATCACTCGACACCGCCAGATAAACCGGACGCTCTGTACAACAAAAATTTACAAAGCCCCTTGAAAACTATAAATCAGCCCCAATTTACCAACGCAACAATTCAGGAGAACAAGATGGAACAAAACAACCCGAAGGCTGACTCGCAAAACAACGAAGCAAACGATGAAGCGACTGTTGATACGACCGTTGAAGCTGGCACGCCCGAAATCATGCCCAACCTGGAAGAAATGCTGCAAGCGTCCGAACGCCTCGCGCAGGAACACTATGACGCATGGATGTACGCCAAGGCCGAGAGTGAGAACATCCGCCGCCGTGCAGCAGAAGATGTCAGTAAAGCCCAGAAATTTGCCGTCGAGCGTTTCTCCAACGAAGTGCTGGCCGTCAAAGACAGCCTGGAAGCCGGCCTGGCCGTTGAAACGGCGACAGTCGAGAGTTTCAAGAGCGGCATGGAACTGACGCTCAAGCAACTGTCCAGCGTGTTTGAAAAATTCAACATCGCCGAGATCAACCCGGTGGGTGAAAAGCTCGACCCGCACAAACATCAGGCGATCAGCATGATAGCCAGCGAACTGCCTGTCAACACCGTGGTCAGCGTGATGCAAAAGGGCTATACCCTCAATGACCGCGTGCTGCGTCCGGCGCTGGTGCTGGTATCACAGGGACAGTAAAAAACCGGGGAAGGGTAAAAGGGGAAGAGGGAAGGGTGAACCCCTCGCCCTCCTTATTCGGAGAGACGATTTTTCCTTCTCCCTTGAGCGCCAAAGGCGCGTTCCCTTCCCCCTTCTCAATATTTAGCACTTGAAATAAAAAATACCCGCCCCATGTTGGGCTACATCGCAATCAATAACTTTTAAAAGGAATAGCATTATGGGAAAAATTATCGGGATTGACCTGGGCACAACGAATTCTTGCGTCGCCGTGATGGAAAACGGCAAGACCAAAGTCATCGAAAATGCGGAAGGTACGCGCACCACCCCCTCCATCATCGCCTACATGGAAGATGGTGAAGTACTGGTCGGCGCAGCGGCCAAGCGCCAGGCTGTCACCAACCCGAAGAACACCCTGTACGGCGTCAAACGCCTGATCGGTCGTCGTTTCGACGAAAAGATGGTACAAAAAGACATCGACATGGTGCCCTTTACCATCGTCAAGGCCAAGAATGGCGATGCATGGATCAAGGTACGCGACAAGGAATTCTCAGCTCCTGAAATCTCCGCACAAATTTTGATGAAGATGAAGAAGACGGCCGAAGACTATCTGGGCGAATCCGTCACGGAAGCTGTCATCACCGTACCGGCTTACTTCAATGATGCTCAGCGTCAGGCGACCAAGGATGCAGGCCGCATCGCGGGTCTGGATGTCAAGCGTATCATCAATGAACCGACAGCCGCAGCCCTGGCCTTCGGTATGGACAAACAAGAAGGCGATCGCAAAATCGCCGTGTATGACTTAGGTGGCGGTACATTCGACATCTCCATCATCGACATCGCCGAAATCGACGGCGAACACCAGTTTGAAGTCATGTCCACCAACGGCGATACTTTCCTGGGCGGCGAAGATTTCGACATGCGCGTGATCGAATTTTTGGTAGACGAATTCAAGAAGGAATCCGGCATCGACCTGAAGAAGGACATGCTGGCGTTGCAGCGCTTGAAAGACGCGGCAGAAAAGGCCAAGATCGAGCTGTCCTCCGCACAACAGACCGAAGTCAACCTGCCCTACATCACGGCTGACGCGACCGGCCCCAAACATCTGGCCGTAAAGATCACCCGCGCCAAGCTGGAGAGCATCGTTGAAGATCTGGTTGCGCGCACCATTGAGCCTTGCAAGATTGCAATGAAGGACGCTGGCATCTCCATTTCGGACATCGCCGACGTGATTCTGGTAGGCGGCCAGACCCGCATGCCTATGGTTCAGGAAAAAGTGAAGGAATTCTTCGGTCGCGAGCCACGCAAGGACGTCAATCCGGACGAAGCAGTTGCCGTTGGCGCATGTATTCAGGGCGGCGTGCTGCAAGGCGAAGTCAAGGACGTGCTGCTGCTGGATGTCACGCCATTGTCTTTGGGTATTGAAACCATGGGCGGCGTGATGACCAAGCTGATCAAGAAAAACACCACGATTCCTACCAAGGCATCCCAGGTGTTTTCGACGGCTGACGACAACCAGTCCGCCGTCACCATCCATGTGTTGCAAGGTGAACGCGAAGTCGCATCGGGCAACAAGAGCCTGGGCCAGTTCAACCTGGCTGACATTCCGCCTGCTCCTCGCGGCATGCCGCAAATCGAAGTGACCTTCAATATCGACGCAAACGGCATCTTGCATGTTGCGGCGAAGGACAAGGCCACCAACAAGGAAGCGAACATCACCATCAAGGCCAGCTCAGGCCTGTCCGAAGCCGAGATCGAAAGCATGGTTCGCGATGCTGAAGCGCACGCCGAAGACGACAAGAAGGCTGTGGAACTCGTGTCTGCGCGCAACCAGCTCGATGCACTGATTCACTCTACCCACAAATCGCTCAAGGAATACGGCGATCAGCTGACTGCGGACGAAAAATCAGCCATTGAAACTGCCGTCAAGGAAGCCGAAGAAGTGGTGAAGAGCGACGACAAGGATGCGATCGAAGCCAAGTCTGAGGCCTTGTCCTCTGCCGCACAGAAGTTGGGCGAAAAGATGTACGCGGCCGAGCAGGCCAAGGCTCAGGGTGCGGATACGGGCGCCTCACAAGGCGCCCAAGCCCACAAGGACGAAGGTGATGTGGTCGATGCCGAGTTCACCGAAGTGAAGGACAAGAAGTAAGACGGGAAGAGTTAAGGGGGAAGGGAGAAGAGTGTGAAGCGCGCTCACCGCAGCCTGAAAGTCTGGCAACAGGCAATTGAGTTGGTGACTGCGATTTACACTGCAACCTCCACCTTCCCCGCCCACGAGAAATTTGGATTATCCAGTCAGCTGCAATGCGCAGCTGTTTCTGTTCCTGCGAACATTGCAGAAGGTTTTGCTCGCAATGGAACCCGTGAACTGCTGCATTTTTTGAGCATCTCGGCGGGTTCGCTTTCCGAGCTGGATACTTTGATCGAACTTGCCGCCAGATTGGGCTACCTGAATAACACAGAGGAGCTGAACGGAAAGGTGGATGAAGTTTCGGGATTGTTAATGGGGTTGTCGGCATCCATCAAACGCCGCGCAGCCCCCTAACCCTTTCCCCCTTCTCCCTTCTTCCCTTCCCATTATTAAAATGAGCAAAAAAGACTATTATGAAGTCCTGGGGATCAATCGCGATGCCTCGGACGATGAGATTAAAAAGGCTTATCGCAAACTGGCGATGAAGCATCATCCTGACCGCAATCCTGACAATCCGAAGGCGGAAGAACACTTCAAGGAAGCCAAGGAAGCTTACGAAACCCTGTCTGATACCCAGAAGCGTGCAGCTTATGATCAGTATGGTCATGCTGCATTCGAGGCGGGCGGCATGGGCGGAGGAAGTCCGTTTGGCGCAGGAGGGGCTGGCGCGCAGGGATTTGATTTCTCGGATATTTTCGGCGACATCTTCGGCGGCGGACGAAGCGGTGGCGGACGCAGCAATGTTCAACGCGGCGCCGACCTGCGCTACAACCTTGAAATCACGCTGGAGCAGGCCGCGCGCGGTACCGAGACGCAGATACGCGTACCTACCATGGACGAATGCGAGACTTGCCATGGATCGGGCGCAAAACCCGGCACGAGTCCTGTCACCTGCACCACCTGCGGCGGGCACGGCCAGGTGCGCATGCAACAAGGTTTCTTCTCCATCCAGCAACCCTGCCCGCGCTGTCACGGCAACGGCAAGATGATAGCCTCGCCCTGCAAACCTTGCAGCGGCAGCGGACGCATCAAGAAACACAAGACGCTTTCGGTCAAAATCCCGCCGGGCGTGGACAACGATGATCGTATCCGTTTGTCAGGCGAGGGCGAACACGGCGTGAATGGCGGCCCGTCCGGTGATTTGTATGTCGTGATACAGGTCAAGGCTCACGCTGTATTTCAGCGTGACCACAACGATCTGCACTGCGAGATGCCGATCAGCTTCAGCACCGCAGCCCTGGGTGGTGAAATTGAGATCCCGACGCTCGATGGCAAGGCCAGCATCAAGATTCCGCCCGAAAGCCAGAGCGGGAAGGTCTTCCGCCTGCGTGGCAAGGGTATCAAGGGGGTGCGCAGCGCTACGTATGGCGATTTGCATTGCCATGTCATCGTGGAAACGCCGGTGAATCTGACCGAGCGTCAAAAGGAACTGCTGCGTGAATTTGAAGGCATCAACGATCTCAACAGCGGGCATCACAATCCAAGAGCAAAATCCTGGATGAACAAGGTGAAAGATTTTTTCGGTCAGTAATACTATCCGTCTTACCCAAAAAAAACGCCCCGATCCGGGGCGTTTTTTTGTCACGCCCTGCCGCACGCTCAAACAAAACCTGTCTGCACGCTGCTGCGAAAATAAAAGATATTCAGGTGCTGCGCCCGCAAAACCTCCAGCAACTTGTCTGCGGCCTCATCGTCGAGGATGAATTCGATCTTCATGGCCAGCTCGCCTGCCAATTCGAAGAAGGTTTCCTCGTGCAGCCTGCCATGCCGCCCGAACCCGGCAATGGCGCGAAAAGCCGATCCACCATGCGCACCCAGCGCCTGCGCCTGCCCCAGCAACCACTCGTGCAACAGCCCGCCTGCATGATGTTGCTTTTCACTCACATAAAAACAAAGCAGCTGCATCATGGCGCTCCTTGCAGATATTTAAACGACTCAATACCCAGTACCGTCATCAACAGCGAACCTGCCAGATGAGCTGCGATGATACCCGCCCCCCACGCATACTGTCCGCGCAAAAGCAGCGTCACCGTCTCAATCGAGAACGTGGAAAAAGTAGTCAGTCCACCCAGAAAACCAGTGATGATGAGCAATCGCCATTCCGGCGACAGGCCGGGATGTTGCATGAAAAATGCCACGGCGAGTCCGATCAGATAGCCGCCCAGCAGATTGGCCGCCAGCGTGCCCAACGGCAAGTCGGGCAGAGAAGGATTTAGCCAAAGCCCGAGCGCCCAGCGCAACCAGGCGCCACATGCGGCACCCGCACCGATGGCCAGAAACGAATGCATCATGGCTATCCTGCCACCCGCACAGGCGAAAATCCTCCGCCGGGGGTGCGGAAATTGGTCGTCTGCCCCTGATACAGGCGCGCTGCCGCCAGCTGAATTTGCCCGTCATAAACATAGCAACGCAGGTCATATTTGAGCGTCACACCCTCGTCCACGCAGCGCTCGCTTGGCGGGGAGAGTCGTTGCGCCACATATCCGGATTGCAAAATTTCGCCGAACACACGCCTTGTCAGCTTCTCGCCGCGATACGCCCCCCGGCTGCCGTAACCGCGATAAGGCTTGAAAAACAACTGCTTGCGAGTTGACCACAGCGCGTCTTCCAGCTCGGGGCGCACCACAAAAGTGTGCGGAATGGCCGATTGCAGCGTCCTGATGTCAGCCTCAGCGATGCCCAGCGCCCGCAACTCATCCACATCGGTCAGTCGCGCCAGATTGCGCTTGTCCGCATAACGGGCATAGTGCGCAGGGTCAGGCGTGAGCACCACGTTGTCTGCATGCCATGCGCCCAACAGGGCAGGATATTGCTGCAAGTCAAAATCCGTCAGCCGGTTATAGATCATATCTGTCCTGGTGCCTGCGACATACAGGCCGTCATCGCGCACCTCCAGCTGAGCCGGATCGCTGATGAAGGTACGGATTCCGGCGCGCTCGAACATGCTTTTGGCCAGCAGAAATTCAGGGTACAGATACTGCTCTTCCGGCAGTTGGTCCACGATGGCGATGCAGTTCAGCGGCGCATCCCCGCGCGCCCGTTGCCACTCACGGCGGAACATGTCGACAAACACTTGTTCAAGATCGAATTCGCTCACAGCATCCCCCGGCAGGGACACCTGACTGCCCGAGAGCAGCGCATTGAGAAAGCCGCCTCCCGCATTGGTATTGATTTCGATCAGCTGCGCCCCATCGCTGTTCAGATGAAAGTCGTAACCATAAAACACGCCTGACGGACCTGTTTTCAGTTGGCCGTTTTCAGCTCCCTGTTCCCCGCCCCCCAACTTACTACTCGCCACTTGCCACTCGCTGCTGTTGACCACCCGCTCTGTCGCCGCGATCAGCTCCTTCATCTGCTGCAACTGTGCAGGACTGACAAACACTGCCACCTCGGCGAACAGATGCGGGCAACGTTCGCTCACGAGGCGCTGCCAGGCATCCCCCTGCGCACCCAGCGCCTGCTGCAAATCCATGCTGTTTAACCGACCCGCCTGACTGTCTGCATTGAGCCGTTCAGCTTCAATCACCTGTCATCTCCCAACAACTTCAGCTTCAGGTCAGCCTGGGCAGGCTGATCGCCCAGCCAGATTTTCAGCAAGGCGGCATAGAACGATGCGCCGACCATCACCCCCTGCTCGACACCATTTATCGCAACACCTGTGCCCTTGTCATGCCGGTAATCGAACGCCACAACATCCCCCTTTTTCAGCTTGCCTGCCTGGTTAAAAATCATTTCAAACTCGTGCAACGCAGGCTTCATCGCCAACACTTCTTCATTCGTGTGATTCTTCACGATCGCTTTGTTAAAAGCCTGCAACAAGTCTTCAGCCTCAATTGCTCGCATCAGATGCAAGGCAATACGCTTCTCGCCCGCGTCATTCAGCACCGCCGCCGCACTGGTTTTTTTTGCTTCAAGATACAGTGCCGCCACATACAAATCGAAGACCAGCTTGCTGCGCACTCCGGCGCCGTTAAGCAACAAAGAGCGATTCCCCGGATGAATACTGTCAGCCAGCGTCACACCGCCCACCTCAACGGCCTGCGCGGCCGAACTCAGACAAAACGCAATCAGTAATATTCTTATCACAACCACTCTCTCCGACAGATGATCTTCCTGCCAACCGTAAACCGATTATAGTGCCTCGAACACCCCAGCCGCTCCCATGCCCGTGCCGATACACATCGTCACCATGCCGTATTTTTGCCTGTTTCGGCGCAGACCGTGCAGCAAGGTTATGCTGCGAATCGCGCCGGTTGCCCCCAGAGGATGACCCAGCGCGATGGCGCCGCCCGACGGGTTGACGACAGAAGGATCAAGGCCCGCCTCCCTGATGACAGCGATCGTCTGCGCGGCGAAGGCTTCGTTGAGTTCTATCCAGCCCATGTCGTTCAGGCTCAGCCCCGCCTGGCGCAACACCTGCGGGATCGCCCTCACAGGCCCGATACCCATTATTTCGGGCGCGACACCCGTCACTGAAAAACCCAGAAATTTACCGATAGGCGTGAGATCGTAGCGTTTCAACGCGGCTTCAGAACACAACAGTACAGCGCCCGCACCGTCTGACATCTGCGAACTGTTCCCCGCCGTCACCGAACCTTTTTGCGCGAAAACCGTTTTGAGCCGACTCAGGGCATCGAGCGAAGTGTCACCGCGCGGCCCCTCATCCCGCATCACGTCGCGAAAACCGATTTTCACCTCGCGGCTATCCATTTCGGGGATATGTTCGGTGATCCGATACGGCGCGATTTCGTCTTCAAATGCCCCATTGTTGATAGCAGCCAGGGCGCGCAGATGACTCTGCAAGGCATAGGCGTCCTGATCTTCGCGCGACACGCGCCATTGCTGCGCCACCCGCTCGGCCGTCAGCCCCATGCCATAGGCGATGCCGTAGTGTTCGCAGCGCTCGAAAATGGCGGGATTAAACGCGAGCTTATTACCCATCATCGGCACCATGCTCATGCTCTCCACACCGGAGGCCAGCATCACATCAGCTTCCCCCAGCCGGATGCGATCGGCCGCGAGAGCGATCGCCTGCAAGCCCGACGCGCAAAAACGATTCACCGTCATACCCGGCACACTGTCCGGCAAATCAGCCAGCAGCAGTGCGATACGCGCCACATTCATACCCTGTTCCGCCTCCGGCATCGCACAGCCTGCGATGACATCCTCTATGCCGACAGGATCAAGGGAAGGCGTCTGCAGGAGCACGCTTTTGATCACATGCGAGAGCAGATCGTCCGGGCGCGTATTGCGATACATCCCGCGCGGGGCTTTTCCCACCGGCGTGCGCATCGCTGAAACGATATAGGCTTCCTGGACTTGTTTGCTCATGATTTATTCCTCCATCTGGCAACGCCGTTGACCCTCAAAACTTCATTTCATCCCCCGCCAGCTCGCCATCTTCGCAAAACCGGATTTCCTGACGGCGACAGGCAGGTGCAGCGATCCGAAGTCGCCTCGATGCTAAACGCCTGCCACCGAAAAGACCAAATAAAGAAGAACGACAGCGCTGAGAGCATAAATGCCGAGGGTAGTCCGAAGGCCGATTCTGGAAGCGTTATTTTTCTTCCTTTTAGCCGGGCGTCCCACCCCGCGCCATTGGCAGTCAGTACATTTATAAACACGAAAACCCAGCACAAAACGCAAGAAATACTCGAAAGGCGAGAGTGTGCGGCTATAGACGATGCGCCTGCCGCCGCATTCCGGACAATTTTTCATTTTAAACTCTTTGTTTTTAATTGATTTTTTAACAACCCCTGAAAACACCCCACAACCTCAGTTCAATTTTCAGATGATGCAACAACAAGTCACAGCAACACATCAGCAAAGGTTGCAGATGACAGGACAAAGGCGTTACCCCAGCCAGACTGACAAGGCAAAAACCATGAAAACAACCAACATCAAGGCCAGACCATAGAGCGCAAAATTCATCCAGCCACTTAATTTGGCGAATACTTTCTTCTCGAATCGCTCCCCCCCGCGCCAGTTACATTGCTGGCAGCGATAAAACCGGTAGCCCAGCACGTTCTGCAAGAAATTTTCACGCCTGAAGCGCGCCTGACTGCGGCGCATACGCAAGGATGTGCATTGTGGGCATACTTTCATTTTTTTCAAATAATTTTCAGATAGTTAACGGAGGAACCGCTCCGAGAGCTGGCAGCATATTTATAAAATCAGACATTTTTTGTCGTGCATTATAAATCAGGCTACCGAAGAAACCGCAACGAATCCTGAATCCTGAATCCTGAATCCTGAATCCTGAATCCTGAATCCTGAATCCTGAATCCTGAATCCTGAATCCTGAATCCTGAATCCTGAATCTTAGTTTCTCAGCGGCTTTCCGTTTTTCAACATGTACCCGATTCTATCCTGCGTCTTCTCGGTCGCGAGCAGTTCCATGAAATTGCGGCGTTCCAGGTCGAGCAGCCATTGTTCGTCCACCAGAGAACCCGCATCCACATCGCCGCCGCACATCGTTTCTGCGATGAGGCAGCCGATGGCGTAATCGTGTTCGGAGATAAAACCCCCTTCCTTCATGTTAATCATCGCGGCCTTCAAGGTGGCGATACCGGTGCGACCCGCCACCACAATCCGGCTTTGTGCCAGTGGAGGACGATAGGCGGTGGCATTGAGCGATTTGGCTTCTTCCTTGGCGACATGCAGCAACTCGAAGCGATTCATCACGATGCGATCAGACGCACGCAAATACCCCATCTCGCGCGCCAGATCAGCGCTCTTCGACACTTCGCCCATCGCGATATTCTGAAAGTAACGCCTCAGATACGGGAATACATCGATGCGATTGTCACCGGAAAAGCGCTGTGCCTCCCGGGCTGCCCGCAGCGCCATCTCCTTGCACCCGCCACCGGCCGGAAACAGGCCCACACCGACTTCGACCAGACCGATGTAGCTCTCCTGAGTGGCGACGATACGCGTGCAGTGAAGAGCCAGCTCACAGCCACCGCCCAGCGCGAGTCCATCCACGGCGGCGATGACAGGCACGAGCGCGTATTTCAGGCGCATGGATACCTGCTGAAACTTGGCGACCACCGTCTCCACGTCAGGCACATTACCCGTCACCGCATCAAGCACCTCATTCAATCCGCCACCGCCCGCGACGGTATATTTGACGCGGCTCGCCACCTGTTTAAACTTGCCCAGCATGCCAGCCCCGGGCGCGGGTTCATGCGTACCCCGCATCAGTTGCAGCAGGTTGGCCCCCACTGAGAACGGCGGCTCACTCTGCCAGAGGATCAGGGCGGTGAAATTCGCTTCAGCCTCATTCACCGCGCGAAGCATCCCCTCCAGCACATCAAGACCTACGGCGTGCATCTTGCTCTTGAAGCTGAGGATTGCGATGCCGTCATTCATATGCCACATCCGCACATCGACGGTCTCGAACACCGTTTCGCCGTACTGGCGTGTTTCGCCGATCAGGACATCGGGAAAGAGCTGGCGACGATAAACAGCAAGTTCGGAGCGCGACTTCTCGCGCGCCTCGCTCGGTGAGTAGGAACCTTCCGGCGTGTGAACGCCGGTGCGACTCGCCTCGGTGACCCAGGCGGGCAGCGGTGTGGGAGCCATCGCGCAACCTGCCGCAATATCTTCTGCTATCCATCCGGCCACCCGCTGCCAGCCTGCCGCCTGCCATATCTCGAACGGGCCGTTGTCCCAGCCGAACCCCCAGCGCACCGCAAAATCGACATCGCGCGCGTTGTCGGCAATCACTTCCAAATTCAGCGCGCAGTAGTGAAACACGTCGCGGAACACCGCCCAGAGGAACTGCGCTTGTGGATGCGGATGACCGCGCAACCCGGCCAGTTTCTTCGCCCAGTCGCGTTCGCGCAAAATGTCTTTCACGCCGTCATCCACAGTGGCATCGGACAGGCGATAGGCCTTGGTGTGCAAGTCGAGCACGTGTATCTCACGGCCTATCTTCTGATAGATTCCGCGATGCGTCTTCTGCCCGAGAGATCCTTGGTCCACCAGAGAGGCGAACCAGACGGGCAACTCGAAGTGCCTGTGCCAGGGGTCATCGGTCAAATTCTCGCGCATGGTGTTGACCACATGTGCAAACACATCCAGCCCCACAATATCCAGCGTCCGAAAAGTCGCACTCCTGGGGCGTCCGAGATAACGCCCGGTCAGCGCATCGACAGTATCGAAGCCCAGGTTAAAGACCTGAGCATGATGCCGGGTGGCGAGCATCGAGAACACGCCGATGCGGTTAGCGATGAAGTTGGGGGTATCCTTTGCGCGCACCACACCCTTGCCCAGCGTCGAGACCAGAAAGGTTTCGAGCTGATCCAGCAGTGCGGCGTCCGTTTCCTTACAGGGAATCAACTCGACCAGATGCATATAGCGCGGAGGATTGAAGAAGTGGATGCCGCAGAAGTGATGGCGCAGATGCAAAGGGCACGCCTGTGCGAGCTGGTTGATGGAAAGCCCTGAGGTATTGCTGGCGAAAATGGCATGTTCGCCAATATAGGGCGCAACACGGCGGTACAGATCGGACTTGTAGTCCATGCGCTCGGCAATCGCTTCGATCACCAGATCACAGTCGCGCAATTTATCCAGATGCTGCTCGTAGTTGACCGCCTGAATAAAGGTAATCTTTGCGGGCGTGACGACAGGCGCAGGATCAAGCCTCAGCAAGCCTTCCCTGGCACGGATAACATTGCCATCCGGATCGCCCTCTTTTGCCGTTAATTCAAACAAAAGTGTCTCCACGCAAGCATTCACCAGGTGAGCTGCAATCTGCGCGCCCATGACACCTGCGCCCAGCACGGCCACTTTACGAATATTCATAGCAAGGCTCCCATACAGTTCGTCATGCAAGGAAGGCTAACCCTCCTGTCAGTCATCCCGACTTAAAAGCTGTGCGCGTACTGCACGCTGAGGATATCCACGCTGTTTTTGTAAGAGCCTGCCAGTCGACCCACAGTAGCGGTCGAAGCGGCGCCTGTCGCCCCCGTGTTATTATTGATGGTCGAATTGTTCACGAACAAGTGCGCATAGCCGAAATCCACTGCACTCGATTTTGTCGGCTTGTATTGCCCGCCCAAAGCCAACCAGGTGCGGCTCATGTCCGGAATGCGCGCAGTGCGAAATGCGTCTGACACCCCGGCCTGGTCATAGGCCCCCCCCATCCGCACCGTCCATTGATCATTGTAATGATAGTTACCCCCAAGAGCCGCCCGCCACGTATTGCTCCAGTTTTCCGGCGTCAAAGATCGCGCAGCGCCTGTCCCAGCATCCACAATACGCAATTCCGAAAAGTTGTTCCACCCTGTCCGGGTCAGGTCAGCCATGACATCCCACTGATTGCCCAGATCACGAAAATAGCTCAACGACAGTGTGTCGGGCATCTTCATGTTCGCAATCACGGGTCTGTTCAGTACGGCAACGCCCGCAGGATTGGTGACGACAAGCGTCCCGGAAAGCTGATAATTGACAGAAGACCTGTATGCGATGCCCAGACGCCCGCCATTGCCCATATCCATCAGTGCGCCAAAATTTACCCCCCAGGCCGCATCGCTGCCGGACATATTGGACACCCCTTCCCCCAATGGGCCAAAACTCTGTGCAGCCGTCAACCCGGCACGTATCCGCTGATAATTGACGCCGGCCCCAAGAGTCAGGGCATCGGTGACCCGCCAGGACAAGGAGGGATTGAGGTTGATCGTTTCCACGCTGGATTTGAGCGCCTGAAACCTCCCCATCCATCCTGCCTGATATTCGGTTTTCAGGCCGAACGGCGCATTGATACCCAGCCCGATATGCATCTTCGGATTCACTTCCATCGCGAAGTAGGCATTAGGCACCAGCGCCCAGCTTCCGGCATCTCCCGGGGCGCTGCCCAACGGGCGCGCGGCCGCCGCAACAGAACCCGTATTGGAAAACTGTGCCGAAGGTCCGATCATGCTGCCCGATACAGTAATCTGACGACCTGACAGACGCGACATGCCCGCCGGATTATAGAAAATCGTCGAGGCGTCATAGGCGCTCGCAGCTCCTCCGGCAAAGGCATTGCCCAGGCCGCTGCCGCTTTGCTCTATCAACGCAAATCCTGAAGCGGCAGCGCTGCTTGCCATCACCAGCATCGCACCCGCGACAGACCAGTCCTCCGCCGTCTTCCTGAATTTCATGATCGCATCCCCTCTTTGTTAAAAACTCAGCTGCAAAAAATATCCAAAAAATCCAACAGTCGCTACATTTCCGGCGGGACAACGCGCGGGCGGCGCTGTTCGTCGACGGCCACGTAAGTTAAACGCGCCTCGGTGACCCTCACGCAAACAGGCTCGGCCGGATCGCGCTGCGCATACACCTCGACACTCACCGTAATGGACGTGCGACCGACTTTTTCGATGATGGCGTAAAAACTGACCACATCTCCCATGAACAGGGGCTGCTTGAACAAGAAAGAGTTAACGGCGACGGTCGCCACCCGGCCACGAGCCCTGTGTACCGCAGGAATACTGCCCGCGATGTCCACTTGCGCCATGATCCAGCCGCCGAACACATCTCCGGTATAGCTGCAATCCGTGGGCATCGCCACCACACGCAACGTCGGCTGGCGCAAAGGCAGTGCCGTCTGTTCCCCCATCCTTAATGGCCCTCGTAGAGCTGGCGGATTTGCGGCGCATATCGCCGGGTCACTTCGTCTCGCTTCAGTTTCAGCGTGGGCGTGAGCAGTCCGTTATCGATGCTCCAGGGTTCACGCAACAGCAACACACGGTTAACCCGGGCATAGCCCGGGAATCCGCGCAAATTGCGCGCGACCCGCCGCAGCACCTTGGCTTCTATACGGCTGTCCGTCAGGGCTTCTGGCATATCGGAACGGATGCCGACTTCAGTGGCAAAATGCACCCAGACCTCCGGGTTGAGCACCGCCACCGCCACCAGATAGGGATGCGCCTCGCCAAAGATCATCACCTGATCGAATAAAGGATCATGCAAAATGGCCAGTTCCATGTCGTTTGGCGGGATTTTTTCGCCATTGGACATGACGATAATCTCCTTGATGCGCCCGGTGATGTAGACATGCCCTGTATCGGAGATATGCGCCACATCCCCCGTGTCCAGCCAGCCATCCTGATCGATGATTGCGCGGGTCGCCTCCGGATTGTTCCAGTAGCCCAACATCACATTCGGCCCCTTCACCAACAACACGCCCTGAGCGCCCAGGCGCACCCTGACATCGGCTATCGGTTGACCGACGCTGTCAGGGAAGTTATTTTCCAGGTGATTCCCCGTAATGACAGGACTGGTCTCGGTCAGGCCGTAGCCCTGAACGACAGGCAAACCCAGGCCGACAAATACGCGCGATATTTCCGGCGAGAGCGCAGCACCGCCGCTGATGGCCACGCGCAACCTGCCCCCCAGTTTCTCGATGAGCTTTTGAGCCACCAGCTTGTGCAACAGCGGCCAGAGTAAAAATGAGGCATGCCAGCTGCCACGCCCCTGCTGATATTCGAAACGGGCCCAGCCGGTTTCCACCGCCAGATGAAAGATCCTGCGATTAACTCTCGGACCGGCCTCAAGCTTGGTGCGTATGGCGGCATAGATGCGCTCGTAGATGCGCGGCACCGAAATCAACAGGGTCGGACGGATGATCTTTAAATCATCCGAGAGCTGCGAGATAGAGCGCGCAAAGGCAACGGTCGCGCCTGTCATCACAGTCAGGTAATAACCCAGCGTGCGCTCAAAGGTGTGCGACAACGGCAAAAATGACAGGAACAGATCATCACCGCTCACGGCGAAGGTGGCAAGACAGGCATATGCGTTGCTGAGCACATTGGCATGACTTAACATCACGCCTTTGGGACGGCCTGTCGTGCCGGAGGTGTAGACAATGCTGGCCAGATCGTCAGGCAAGCCCTCTATACCGGGCCTGTACTCGGCCGTCTTCGGCAAAAAATCCACCACAGGGGTCAGCCTCGGGCCGTCGCGCATGGTGTCGATACTGATAAAGCGCGCCACGCCGCCGATACGATCACGCACCGTGCGCAGCGCCTGCCACTGTTCAGCCGTTTCAAACAAAAGCACGCGCGCATCGGAATCATTCACGATGTATGCAATATTGTCCGGCCTGTCTACGGTATACAACGGCACCGTGACCAGCCCTAACGACATGGCCGCCTGATCAAACGCAATCCAGACAGGACAGCTGCGCAGCATGATGGCGACGCGGTCCCCGCGCTGCAAACCCAAACCGCTCAGCGCCGTCTGCCAGCGCGCCACTTCCGCGTGCATCTGCTGCCAGGTCAAATCGTGCCACGCATTCTGGCGAAAATACCGGTAGGCAGTCTTGCCGGGCGTCCTGCGTACACGCTCCAGAAACAAACCATGCAGGGTAACCGCCTGCGCGGGTGAAATCACATCGTCTGCCAATTCAACCATATCCTTCCCGTCCCCTGTTGTCTGCCGGAGGCGAGCCACCAGCCATATCGTCTGAAAATGCCTGCTAATCCAAAAACAGGTCACCAAAAAGCGCCGTACCGGGGCACACCGCATATTGCCCGAAATCGGTGACGCCCGCATCAAGCAGCACTTCTTCATCTGTGTAAAAATTTCCGCTGCAAGCTTGTCCTGTCAGTATTTGCCAGGCGGCATCCGCCACGATGGACGGCCGACGCGAGGCATGAAGGATCTCATCAGTGAAATTAAACTCAATTGCCGCCGTGGCGATGGTGGTGCGCGGCCACAAACTGTTCACACAGAGGTCCCCGAATTCCTGCGCCAGCCCCAGCGTACACATGCTCATACCATACTTTGACAGGGTATAGGCCAGATGGGGCGCAAACCATTTAGCCTCCATGTTAAGCGGCGGAGAGAGCGTGAGAATATGCGGACGTTCGGCCAGTTTCAGGTGCGGGATGCAGGCTTGCGACATCAAAAATGTGGCGCGCGCGTTCACGTCCCACAGCAAATCCAGTTTTTTAACGGGCGTGGCCAGCGTGTCCGTCAGGCTGATCGCACTGGCATTATTGACCAGAACATCCAGGCCGCCAAAGTGTTCCGCCGCCCTGGACACGGCGTCGGCTATCTGCTGCGCATCGCGCACGTCGAGTTGAATCGCCAGGGCCTGCCCGCCCGCCTGTACCACTTCATCAGCTACCGAATAGATTGTGCCGGGCAACCTGGCATGCGCCTCTGCCGTTTTGCCCGTAATCACGACCTTTGCGCCGTCGCGCGCGCAGCGCAGGGCTATTTCACGACCGATACCGCGCGTCGAACCCGTGATAAAAATCACCTTGTCGCGAAGGTCGCTCACGCTTGACCTGCCCGCAAGGCTTCCGGTGAAAAATCATCGACCATGATCACCTTACGGCGCAACGCATAGTCGCGTTCGAGCTGCAAAGCCTGTTCAGCGGTGATGAGGCCCGCATCGCGCGCCTCACCGATGCGCAGCAACTCGTCGGTCGAGCCAAGCTTGCCTGTTTTTCGCGCAGCACGCAGCTTCTCTTGCAGCGATTCGCAGGCAAGCGTACTGGCTAACGCCGATTCGAGCGCCCCTACCGCATCTTCCTCGTCGGTCGGGATATAAATCCCGGCCGTCAGGCGATCGCGGACGGCTCCGGGCTGCATCAGCAGCGCAGCTACTTCATGCCCCAACTGGTCGGACGGAGGCCGCAAACGTTTGCCCATCGGAAAAATCAGCACGCCTAACGTCATGCGAACAAAAAGGTTGGGGAAATTCTGGATCACGCCGGCCAGTGCTTGCTGAATGTTGTACAGCGCATCCTGCATCGCCCAGTGCACCAGCGGTAAATCTTCGAGGGGACGGCCATCATCCGCAAAGCGTTTCATGGTCGCCGAACACAAATAAAGCTGGCTCAACACATCCCCCAGACGCGCCGATATTTTTTCGCGCCGCTTCAACGAGCCGCCCAGTACCGCAAGCGCGACATCCGCACTCAGGGCAAAAACGGTCGAAAAACGCGTCATCTGCTGATAATAGCGGCGGCACACGACCCCACTGGGAACAGGAATGCCGCGTCCGCCCGTCAGACCGAACACAAAACTGCGTGACATATTGCTGAGGGCAAAACCGATATGCCCGAACAAGGCATCGTCAAACAACTGCCGCGCACGCTCCGGGTCAGGCTCCCTCGCCGCCGCGACTTCCTTGAGCACATAAGGGTGAGAGCGGATCGCACCCTGACCGAAAATCATCAGCGTGCGGGTCAGAATATTCGCGCCCTCCACGGTGATACCGATAGGTGTCTGTTGGTAGAGGCGACCCAGGTAGTTGTCCGGCCCCAGACTGATTCCCTTGCCGCCGTGCACATCCATCGCATCATTGATGACAATGCGCCCGCGCTCGGTCGCGTGATATTTGACGATGGCGGATATGACCGAGGGTTTCTCGCCCAGATCGACGGCCAGCGCGGTGAATGCGCGCGCCGAATCCACCATGTAAGTGTGCGCCCCGATACGCGCGAGCGCCTCTTCCACTCCCTCGAACTGGCCGATCGAAAGGTTAAATTGTTTGCGTACCCGGCAATAAGCCCCGCTGGTGCGGGCGGCCAGTTTCATCCCGCCGACACTGCTGGCCGGCAAGGAAATCGAGCGCCCCGCCGCCAGGCATTCCATCAACATCCGCCAGCCCTGACCGATACGCGCCTCGCCACCGATGAGGTAATCGAGGGGCACGAACACGTCCTGACCCTGTGTCGGGCCATTCAAGAAGGCCGAATTTAACGGGAAATGGCGGCGACCGATTTGCACGCCCGGCGTAACCGCCGGGATCAGGGCAAGCGTGATGCCGCGATTCACCTCAGAGCCTATCAGCTTATCCGGGTCGTACAGTTTGAAGGCCAGCCCCAGCAAGGTGGCCGCAGGCGCCAGGGTAATGTAGCGTTTTTCCCAGTTAAGGCGAATGCCTAACACGCCTTTTTTGCCCGAAAACTCGCCCCGGCATACCACGCCAGAATCGGGAATCGATCCTGCATCAGAGCCTGCGAACGGCCCTGTGAGCGCGAAACAAGGCACTTCCTGCCCCCGCGCCAGGCGACGCAGATATTTTTCTTTTTGCGCGTCCGTGCCGTAGTGCAAGAGCAACTCGGCAGGCCCTAACGAATTGGGCACCATGACGGTGACAGCCGCCGTACCGCTGCGCGAGGCTATCTTGCTGACAACCGCCGAATGCGCCTGGGCTGAAAATCCGAGACCGCCGTATTCCTTCGGAATGATCATCCCGAAAAAGCCGCTGTCCTTGATGAATTGCCAGACGTCCGGCGGCAGGTCGGCAAGCTTGTGAGTGATCTCCCAGTCATCGAGCATCGCGCAGAGCTGTTCGACCTCGGTGTCGATAAACAGCTGCTCCGCCACACTCAGTCCGGACCTGGGGTAGGCCAGCATTTTCTCCCAATCCGGGTGACCGCCAAATAACTCGCCATCCCACCACACCGTTCCCGCGTCAATCGCCTCCTGCTCGGTGGCAGAGATAGGCGGGAGAATTTTTCGATATAATTCAAGGACCGTGGCGCTGACCACCGTGCGGCGCAAAAAAGGCACACCGAAAACCACGATGACCGAGAACAACAGGAAATAGACCACTGACAGTATCGTTTCAGACAGCCTTGCCTGAATCGCCACCACGGGCACGATCACCATAATCGCCAGCACCCAACTGATGACTGTGGCGCGAAAGAACGCGAGCAGAATAAATACGACCAGAGCGATCAGTATGGTTAACAACATCATCGTGCGTCTCCTAAAGTTTTTCCCGCTGTCATCTTGAACCATGCGGCACTCTAACGCGAGTCGGCAAACAGCACAACTACGCCCGTGCGTCCGGCTTGCGTGACTGCCGCCTCTGTGCCTTTCATCGTGCACTGCCAGCCAGATATTTTTTACCTATGTAATTCATTTTTTTTATGCTACGATTTTCCCTCTATGACTGTATCTCAATAACGCATCATCTGGACTGACCACACGAACCCGCACCCGCTTAACAGAGGAGACGAGCATGACTATCCTTCACGAAAGAAGTGTCGAATTCCAACTCAAGGTTGACGCCACGATGGTCGGGACTGAATCTTCCGATATTGATGCGGCACTTTATGCGAAAGTGCAGGAAGTCATTTCCAGAGCCGTGCAAAAACTCGCCGGGAAATCCCGGCTGAAATTAGAATTCCCAACCCCTTGGTTGCGCGAAGGAATACGCTATGACACAAGTCCCCGTGACGGTCTATTTCGCGAACACAATATATCGCTGGCCATCGAGGCCACCGACCAGCTGACCAAGTACAAATGCAAGCAACATCATTTCATTCCGGAACTGCTCTGCAAAAAACCAAAATCTGCGCTGTGCTACCCAAAAAACAAGGGCACTGACGTAAAGTTCAAGCTGGAGCAGGATATCCATTTCGACAATTGCAAATATTGCGCCTCGGGTTCCTTATTCCTCAAGGGACGGCGCACCCACAATTCCACCGTGTTCGATTTCAGCCGTTTGTTTCCCGAAATCGAGCAAATCGCCCCGGCTGATACCGTGCTCAGCCCTGTATCGCACTGGCAAGAGACGGTGTGCGGCAAGATGATCACAGCGTGGCGCGAAGTCACCATAGAGTGGAATCTGGTTATCCGACGCGATTTTCAAACGCATGCACTGCTCGAAGCTGAGCTGTCATACAAAATAATCAAGTCGATGAAGGATAAGTGGGATTATGATCTGTTAAAACTCGGCTCACAGTTGTACCTGGATCTGAGACTGACCGGGATATTTCGATTGAGCCCTCCCATCTTCTACTTTCACGACCCTGTGTCAGGCGTGGAAATCACCTGAACGGACAAACAGCCCCCCTCATGTCATCACTACTAAAATCGCTGTGCTGCGCTCTCTTGCTTGTCTGCAATACAGCCGACGCCGAACCCACTGTGCTGACCTTCGCCACTTACGCCAGCGAACGCCCCTCGGAAGAGTTCAAAAAAATGGAGCCCATCCGCCTGCATCTGGAACAGGTTCTGGCAAAACAGGGGATGCCTGCAACCATCAGGATGCGCATCTTCCCGACCTATGAGGACGCCGTCGATGCTGTGGTCAGCGGCGACACCGACTTCGCCCGATTAGGCCCCGCAAACTACGTGATTGCCAGAAAACAAAACCCGGGTATCCAGTTGCTGGCGATGGAGAGCCATCACGGGGGGAAATTCTTTGATGGCGTCATTCTGGTTGCGACCCATTCCCCCATCAAAACGCTGGCCGATTTGCGCGGCAAGCACTTTGCCTTTGGCGAGGCAAATTCTACAACCGGACGTTACCTGGCTCAGGAAGCACTGATGCAGGCGGGCATTAACGGGCGCGATCTGGCAGACTATGAATTCGTCGGCCGACATGACAAAGTCGCGTTTGCGGTGAGCGCTGGTAATTACGATGCAGGGGCGGCCAACGAGACCACACTGGAAAAATACGGCTCATCAAAAGGCTTGCGCAAGCTGGCCGCGTATCCCAGCCCGACGCATGCCTGGGTTGGCCGGGCTGGCCTTGAGGCGCGAGTCGTCCAACAATTACAAAGAGCGCTGCTGGAAATCAAGAGCCCTGCGCTTAAATACATCGGTCGCGACGGCTTCATGCCAGCCCAGGATACCGACTACGACGGCTTGCGCAACAGCATGAGAAAAATCAAAACGTTCGGCGACTAGACCACCATGCACCTACCCGGCAGACCCTATCTGAGCATCTCCAACAGGATTACACTGAGCATCACGCTCGTGCCGGCCGCTCTGATGAGTATTTTCGGCATACTCTCGGTCGATGAAGAGCGCCTTGCCTTGCAGTCCATTTTGCACAAGCAGGGGAATGGCATGGCGCAGTCGATCGCCTCATACAGCGTCGAGGCGATCATCTCGGAAGATTATCCGGCACTGGATAAGGTTTTACAGACCATAGGGCGCGAGAGTGACAACATCGTGCTGATCGAAGTCTCAAAAAATGAACGGGTCATCGCGCGCTACGGCCATATGTCACCGGACAACGTGCTGGTCTCGAAGGCCCGTGTCATGCTGCGCAACACGGCCATGCCGGAATATCAGCTGGGCGAGGTCAAACTACTCATTTCCGAACGCGATAATGAGGCGATCATCGCCGCACGCGTCAAAAGCATGGTCTTCAATATGTTCTTTGCGTTTACCCTGCTCATCCTGAGCTTGCGTTACATGCTGAACGAATTGGTGGTCAAACGCATCCGGAATCTCAAGCGGCTCACCGAACAGGTAATCGCTACAGAATTACCCGATGAACTCAGCCCAGATCCGTCAGCGGATGTTTTCCGGGATGAAATCGATGTGCTGCAAAAGCGTTTTTCCACCATGCTCGAAGGCCTGCAATCGCGTGATCACGCACGCATTTCGATGCTGACAGAAATTGACGCTGCGCGCGCCCTGATGGAGGATGTCGCCAACACCATGCGCTCCTCACTGATTGTCGTCGCACAGGACGGCACGATTTCGTTTTGCAACCGGACGGCACTGGCCGCGACCGAAAACCCGACTCAGCCGGTTGTGGGTCAACCGCTGCGCGCGGCTTTCCCGTACTCAGATGAAGATACCGATATTATTCTCAACATGGTTCGCCATCACCAGGCCGTCTCGCGCCTGCCTATACGGAAATTGATTGACGAGCAGTTACATTTCTTTGAAGTCGCAGTCTATCCGCTGTCGTCAGCGGCCTCAGAGGGGGCGGTCATTCGTGTCGACGATGTAACCGAACGGACGCGCATGCAGGAAACAATGATGCAAACCGACAAAATGGCCTCGGTCGGGGGACTGGCCGCCGGGGTCGCGCACGAAATCAACAATCCGCTGGGTGTAATGGTACAGGCGGCGCAAAATATCGAACGCCGCCTGTCGGAAAAACTGGCAGCCAATCACCGGGTTGCCGAAGAATGTGGCACGACAATCGGCACAATCCGCGCCTATCTCGAAAAACGCAATATCCTGGAATTCCTGGAGGACATCAAGTCAGATGGTGCGCGCGCATCCAAAATTGTGCGCAATCTGCTCGAATTCAGCCACCGGAACGAATCTGCTCGCGAGCCGGTGCTGATGGAGGAATTGTTCCTTCAATCTCTCGAACTGGCACAAAAAGACTATGATCTTAAAAAACACACCGACTTTCGCCAGATCAGGATCTCCATCGAAGTGGATCCGGCATTGCCACCCGTATCCATGGTGCGCAGCCAAATCGAACAGGTGCTACTCAACCTGCTCAAAAACAGTGCGCAGGCACTGACCGACAAAATCACAAGTTCGGCGGCCTCGGGCTCTGCATTCACGCCGGAGATCACCCTGCGCGCGCAACTGGAGGCCGATCACGTGCGCATCGAAATACAGGATAACGGGCCGGGTTTCACTGCGGAAACAAGGCGTCGCGCCTTTGAACCTTTTTTCACCACCAAACCGCCAGGCAGTGGCACAGGGCTGGGGCTATGGATTTCATACGCCATCGTAATCGAAAAACATGGCGGAGAAATCATTCTGGACTCGGCGCCCGACAAGGGATGCAAGATCATCCTTAATCTGCCGTTTGAAGGAGAGAAAGGTTCATGAAGCCGCCCCCTTGCGTCAT
The DNA here is from genome assembly GCA_028707275.1 of Gallionella sp. Classification (GTDB taxonomy): domain Bacteria; phylum Pseudomonadota; class Gammaproteobacteria; order Burkholderiales; family Gallionellaceae; genus Gallionella. The sequence goes on from JAQTUP010000001.1 coordinate 697,114, forward strand.
GGTTTTGGTTCTGGACGACCATCCCAGTCTCCGGCGCAACTTGTTGGCACTGCTGGAGGATGAGGGGTTCGAGGTGATGGAAGCCGCGAGTGGCGAGGAAGCGCTACAGATGGTGCAGCACAGAAGGGTCGATGCCGTCATCGTGGACATTCGGCTGCCCGGCATGAATGGCAATGAATTCATTGTGGCAGCCCATGCCATCAGGCCTGCGCTGCGCTTTGTGATCCACACCGGCGCAATGGACTACATTTTGCCCGACGAGCTGCGCCGTCTCGGGTTAACGGACGGCAGTGTATTCATCAAGCCTGTCTCCGATATCAATGCCCTGTTCTCGCTTCTGCGCGGCTTTAACGAAGACGACACTGAGGAGATATGAATCATTATTCAAATTCATTTTCATTGCTGACCATAGATGATGACGAGCGGTTGCGGCGTAGCATCCGCATCTTTTTTGAAGATTCCGGAGTCGTGGTATTCGAAGCCGCTGACGGCATGTCAGGTCTTGAGATGTTCCGCGCACACCACCCTGACGTGGTACTGGTCGATCTTTCCATGCCGGTGATGAATGGGCTTGAGTTCATAGACCAGCTGCGTATGGAATCGCCTGATCAACCGGTGATCGTCATTTCCGGTACCGGCAACCTGCAAAGTGCAGTTGATGCGGTACACAGAGGGGTGTGGGATTTCGTCACCAAGCCCATTCTCAACATGGCAGCGCTCGAACACACCGTGCGCAGGTGCGTGGAACGCGCCATTCTTAAGCGCGAAAATAAGCAATACAGCCTTCATCTGGAAAAACTGGTCGAGACTCGCACCGCAGAGATCACCCGAACCCGGCAACAAATCGTCGAACGACTGGGGCGTGCTGCCGAATACCGTGACAATGAAACCGGCATGCATGTCATGCGCATGAGCCGCTATTCACAATTGCTCGCGTTAAAAGCCGGAATGAATTCGCACGAAACCGGCCTGATGCAACTGGCAGCCTCCATGCATGACATCGGTAAAATCGGCATTCGAGACAGCATCCTGCTCAAGGAAGGGAAGCTCACGCCAGAGGAGTGGGCTGTCATGATGACCCACGTTCAGATAGGCGCTTATATCATTGGCGATGACCCGTCTGAACTCATGCAAATGGCACGCACGGTGGCGCTGACACATCACGAAAGATGGAACGGACAAGGCTATCCGAACAAGCTGGCCGGGGAGGAGATTCCACTGGTCGGGCGCATCGTCGCCATTGCCGATGTTTTCGACGCGCTGACCAGCGCTCGTCCCTACAAACCGGCCTGGCCGCCGGAGGTGGCACTGAAACACCTTTTAAGCGAAGCCGGACAACAATTCGATCCCAATCTGGTGCCGCTGTTTATGGAAATCATCCCGGATATTCTGGCCATACAGGCGCAATATCAGGACTGACGCCCGAATACACGGTCAGACACAGGCGCTGCGTATCTGCGACATATCGGTGATGCCGCGCAACACTTTTTCGATACCGTCCTGTTTGAGCGTGCGCATACCATCCTCAACACCCGCCTTCAAATATTCACTCGCGGATGAATGTTGGCGAACCTGATGGCGCAAGGCAGGTGTGGCACGCAATAACTCATACAAACCAACGCGCCCCTTGTATCCGCCATTGCACAATTTACACCCTGCCGGATTCCTGAAATACAACTTGCCATCCTGAGCATAGGCACCACGCCAGCGCTCAACAAGATCTTCTCGCTCCTGCCTGGAAGGTAATTTTGTCTGGACTGACAGCACATATTCGTTAGCCACTTCATCTAACGCCTGTGCAGAAATTTCTTCCGGCCAGGAACAGGCCGCGCATAATTTTCGCGCAAGACGCTGAGCCAGGATGGCCAATAATGCATCTGACAGATTATATCTATCAATGCCCAGGTCGATGAGACGCGCCACCGTTTCTGAGGCTGAATTGGTGTGCAGGGTGGAGAGCACCAGATGCCCTGTCATGGAGGCCTCCAGCGCAATCTTTGCGGTTTCCTGATCGCGCATCTCACCGATCATAATAACGTCAGGATCTGCGCGCAGAAATGAACGCAAAATTTCTGCGAAGCTCAGACCAATTTTTTTGTTGATTTGCACCTGACACAGATGGGGCTGAACGATTTCCACAGGATCTTCAGCCGTCCATATTTTTCGGTCGTCTGTATTGAGCTGCTTCAACACGGAATGCAGCGTGGTCGTTTTGCCGCTGCCAGTCGGCCCGCACACCAGTATCAGGCCATACGGACGCTGGGATATTTCCCGAAAAACATTCATATCCCGCTCTGCCATACCCAGCGTATCCAAAGGTAACGGCTCACCGGCAGCCAGGATGCGTATCGTAACAAACTCAATTCCATGCAGACTGGGAAGTGTCGCAACACGCAGGTCTATCCGTTTGCCCTCGGGCAAGGCGAATGAAATCTTGCCATCCTGCGGAAGGCGCTTTTCCGAAATATCCAGATTAGCCATAATCTTGATGCGAGAAATCACCGCTCTGTGGTAGGCCGCAGGAAAAGTGGAGAAATGCTCCATGCGCCCGTCCCGGCGAAAGCGGATACAGGATTCCTCGCTGCCCTGAAACAGCTCGATATGAATATCGGACGCACCTTGCTCAATACCATGGCGGATGATCTGATTGACCAGATTGATAATACCCGAATCATTTTCCGAAATATCGTCTTTCACCACTTCATCAACCGGGGGCTTGCCGCCGGACAAATCCAGAGCCGTCATGGCCATATTACGGAACTCTTTTTGTGACTCGATGGTACTTCTGGGTGAACCGGTAAGGTTGATACGATTGACTATTTCATGGCGCGGCGCATAGACAAGCTCAATCTTGAGACCCGTCAATATTGTAAAATACGACGCCTCGTTGAATGAAAATGGATCAGAAACAGCCAGAAACAAGGTGTGTTGGTAGACTCCTGCCGGAAATACCTGTTTGACGCGCGCGATGTCAATCGGCAGTATTTTCGCAGTTTGGAAGTCGATGGGCATCATCACGATGTCCACCATGATGATTCCAGCCTGAATACACAAGGCGCAGACCAGTTCTTCGCTGCTGATCATACCGCTTTCGACCAGCATCTGGCCTACGGGAAGTTTGGCGTTCTGTGGTAAATTTCTCAAAGACTTCGTAAGGTTTATATCTCGTTCGTCAATTATTTTGTAATATTTGAGAATTTCCCCCAGCGATTTGCCTTGTTGTTCATAAATGAGCCGTCCTTGCTTACTCTTTAACTCGGCATACTCTATCAGCTCACGCTGCGTATGCACACGGGGCCAATTGATATGCTTTTCAACTGTTTTTTCAGGGGGCTCATCAACCGTGACCGGAATGGGTATCTGCGTCGTATCTGAAGTATTTTTCTGGTCGCAGCTGGGACAATACGCAAGCATTTCATCGCGCGGGCTGACTACTCCAGCCCCAAAAGGATCATATAAATCAATTTTTGACGATGGAATCAGATAGTCGTGTATACGTTTAACCAGGTCGATTTCGCTGATGGCTTCAAATGAAAACCCCTGACGATCATCACGATCTTTGAGCAGCAGCGAGTCAAGATACTTATCTGCATCTTGACTGTCCCAGCTCAGCTCTATTTTTTGCAAGATGCGCTCGTATTTTTCGAGCAAAAATTTGGGGAAGGGCAGCCCCGCCTGATCGAAGGCTTGTGTAAGCTTGGGATATTTAGCTTTTAAAGCTTCCATTTCCACTCCCGAACGGATGTTGTTCTTTAACGCATCGACGGGAAACACAAGCCCTCATGAACCAGCTCTGAAATACAACTTTTACAGGCGAATACAGAGAAACAGAGTCTTGTCATGACATCTCCCGATCGGACAAAAAAATGAACAAAAACAGTATTACAACAAACTTTCACGCAGCACACGATACCAGATTTATGAACTGAATCAAGCCGCAAAAAACCAAAAGAGAGCATATATCCTAAAAACGACCGAATCAGAAAACAGGCCACAACGTTACCTTCCCCTTTGCATGGCAAAATGCTGCCATCGCGAAAAACTGAAGCCTGCTTCCGCATTTATTCAGCCGAAGGACGCCGGTTTGGGATAACATCGCTGACGAAATTTTGCCCGCCATTGCTATGACCACAGAAGTTGCCCGTTTTTTTTCCGAACAAAGCCCGCTCGCCACCGGGGTATCATCGTTTCGTCCGCGCACCCAGCAGCGCGAAATGGCGCTGGCCGTGAGTGAAGCCATACGCGACAACACGATCCTGGTGGCCGAAGCCGGCACCGGCACCGGCAAGACCTTCGCCTATCTTGTCCCCGCACTGCTGGGCGGCGGCAAGGTCATCATCTCGACCGGAACCAAGAACTTGCAGGACCAGTTGTTCCAGAAGGATTTGCCGATGGTGCGCGATGCGCTGAAAGCGCCTGTTTCTATCGCATTATTGAAAGGACGGGCGAACTATGTGTGCCACTATCATCTGGAGCGCGCAGCTCAGGATGGTCGTTTCGCCACGCGCGAAGACATCAGGCATCTGGGAAAAATCAGGAAATACGCCAAGGTAAGCAATACCGGCGACAAGAGCGGCATTGTCGGCGTACCCGAGAATGCGCCGATCTGGTTACAAGTCACGTCGACACGCGACAACTGTCTGGGTCAGGAATGCCCGAACCATAAGGAATGCTTTGTGCTCCGCGCACGGAGCGAGGCGATGAAGGCCGACATCGTGGTGGTCAATCACCATCTGTTTTTTGCCGATGTGATGCTGCGAGATGAAGGGGTTGCAGAACTGCTGCCTGCGTGCCACACGGTTATTTTCGATGAGGCGCACCAGTTGCCTGAAACTGCCAGCCTGTTCTTCGGAGAGAATCTGTCCACCTCGCAACTCCTGGAACTGGCGCAGGAGACGCGCATCGAAGCTTTGACTTCCGCTAAAGATTTTGCAGCACTGCCCCGTGCCTGCGACGAACTGGACAAGGCCGCACGCGACTTGCGGCTGGTCTTCAAAAAGGAGGGGCGGATGCCCGCCACCGCCACCGCCAATTTCAGGGAGTTCGCTCCAGCACTGAAGACGCTGGGTGAAAAGCTGGCACAGGTGTCCGCCCTGCTGGAGAGCCAGGCTGTACGCAGTGAAGGGCTCGAAAATTGCTGGCAGCAGGTGCAGGCTTACGCATTGCAACTGAAGCTTTGGCAGGAAGATACCCCCCCGCCCCACCCCTCCAAAGGTGAGGGGGATGGTTTCGTGCGCTGGCTGGAGGTATTCCATCACTCGTTGCAGCTGAACTCCACGCCACTGTCCATCGCCGACATATTCGAAAAACAGATCAGCAACACCGCTAGAGCATGGATATTTACCTCGGCGACCCTGGCGGTCAAACAGGATTTTTCCCATTACCAGAGCGAGATGGGCCTGCTCCATGCGAAAACCGCCTGCTGGGACAGTCCGTTCAATTATGAAGAACAGGCCTTGCTGTACGTGCCACAGAACCTGCCCGAGCCTAACAGCGAAGGTTACACGGCGGCTGTCGTGCAAGCGGCGCTGCCGATGATAGCCGCCAGCCGTGGCCGCGCTTTTTTCCTGTTCACCAGCCTGCGCGCCATGCAGAGCGCTTTTGAAATGTTGCAGGCCGAATTCGAGCGGATCGGCTGCGACTACCCCTTGCTCCTGCAAGGAGATGCCTCGCGCAACGAACTGCTGGACCGCTTTCGCCTGCACGGCAACGCGGTATTGCTGGGGAGTCAGTCATTCTGGGAGGGCGTGGACGTGCGCGGTGAAGCGCTGTCCCTGGTCATCATCGACAAACTGCCGTTCGCCCCGCCGGACGACCCGGTGCTGGCCGCGCGGATTGCCCAGATTAGCAAACAGGGGCGCAATGCCTTCATGGAATATCAACTGCCGCGCACCATCATCACCCTCAAACAAGGAGCGGGGCGCTTGATCCGCGACGAAAACGACAGGGGCGTGCTGATGATCTGCGACCCGCGCCTGATCAGCAAACCCTATGGCCGCCGTATATGGCAGAGCCTGCCGCCGATGAAACGCACCAGAGTGGAAGCTGAAGCCGTAGCCTTCTTCAAATGTCCGGCCTAGGGGAGGAAGGAGATAACGGCAGAATCAACCTGGCTAGCAGCCCGCCACCCGCCCTGTCTTCAAGAGAAAATTCGCCGCGATGCAGACGCGCTGCCCGCTCGACGATCGCCAGGCCCAGACCCGATCCTGTCGCATCGCTTCGAGCGGCCTCCAGTCGCACGAAAGGTCTTTTGACAGCATCGCGCTGTGCCGCAGGAATACCTGCCCCCCGGTCCATCACAAGCAGCACAACCTTATCCCCTGTGCTGTCCAGCTGCACGGTAATTTCGCCGTTGCCATGTTTAATTGCGTTATCGAGCAGGTTGGATAACGCTCGCCCCAGCAACAGCGGGCGCACAGACAACAGAGGAACATCTGATAATTCGAGGCTCATCACTCCGGTCGACGCGCCAAACCGTTGCGCCACGTCACGCACCAGCACCCGCAAGTCGGTCGGAATTGCCGCCTCATTTTCGTCCAGGCGCGCATAGTCCAGAAACTGCCTGATGACCGCATCCATCTGCTCCACATCGGATATCAAACCTTCCCGTAACGATGCATCCTGACTCAGTTCGGCCGCCAGACGTACGCGAGCTAACGGCGTGCGCAAATCATGGGAAATTCCGGCCAGCACCAAGGCTCGCTCACGATCATTGGCCGCCAGGTCAGCCGACATTTGATTGAAGGCTGCCGTGACGGCTATCACTTCCCGCGCACCCTTTTCGGGCAAAGGTTGCGGCGTGTGCCCCCCGCCCAGTTGCGCGGCTGCCAGCGCCAGACGTTTGAGGGGGCGCGACACCTGGCGGGCAATAAAATATGCGCCCAGCAAGGCCAGCAATAAAACAATCCCGCCCCACGCAAGCAATACCCGGGATACCGGGTGTTCGATACGCTCGCGCGGCAACGCCACCCAGATCTCTTCCTCTCCTAAAAAAAAACTCACCCACAGGGCCTCGACGCCGTTGCGCCTTGCGGCAAATCGGGTGTTATCACCCAGCCTGCGACGCACCTCATCCAACATCCTGCGCAAATCGGCAGGCGGGTTATACAAGGGTTCAACCACATCGCCTGTCTCCGCCATATGGACGCGCAATCCTTCTGCGTCGGCCAGCTCGGCCAGCAGTGCGCCGCGCCATTCAGGCGCGGCAGACATGACTGCGGCGCGCGTAAGGTTGACTACCGAGACCACCATCTGCGCCATCCTCCTTGTGCGCGGCTCCTGCTCCGCATGGCCGAAGATGGCCAGGGAGGCTGCCATGGACAGCACGATCAACACCACGATCAACAAGAATGCCCGGATCAGCAGCGAATTTGGCAACAGGATTTTCACTGTTTTTCCCCGTCGGGGACGAACACATAACCATGTCCCCATACCGTCTGGATAAAACGCGGATGAGCGGGCGCGTGCTCTATGAGCTTGCGCAGGCGTGAAACCTGCACATCAATGGCCCGGTCGAACGGGTCGTGATCGCGGCCACGGGCCAGTTCCATCAACTTGTCGCGCGACAACGGCTGGCGCGGATGCGTGACCAGAACTTTCAGCAGTGCAAATTCCCCGGTCGTAATCTGGACAGGCGCACCGGCTTTACTCAGTGCACGCGTCGCCAGATTCAGCTCATAATCCCCGAAGACTACCACCCTCTCGCAACTGTCAGGCGCGCCTATCGCATGCTGCCCTTTGCGCCGCAAAACAGCGTGAATGCGTGCGACCAGTTCGCGCGGATTAAAAGGTTTGGGCAGATAATCGTCCGCGCCCATTTCCAGCCCGATGATGCGATCGATTTCATCGCCCCGGGCCGTGAGCAAAATGACCGGCACGTTCTCGCCTGCCGCGCGCAGACGGCGCAAGATCGCCAGGCCGTCCTCGCCCGGCAACATCAGATCCAGCACCAGCAGATGGTAGCGATTGAACAACAGCGCCCTGTCCAGTTCACAGCCATCCCCCACGGCTTTGACACTAAATCCCTGTTCGCCCAGATAACGCAGCAATAATTCGCGTAGCCGCACGTCATCATCAATAATCAATATGCGTTGTGTATTTTCCATCGCAACATGATACAGCGGGAAAGGAAAACTGGAGACGGCAGAAGGTGAATTGAAACAAATTGCTACAACTTAACCCGCCGGAAAAACACTTTACTTACAATTAGAACCTACTATCGATCCTGTACCACCCATGCAAATCCGATCAAATATCAGGAGTTAAATCATGAAAATGCTTATCAAAACGCTTGTCGCCGCCGGCATCTTGGCCTCGTTCAGTTTTAATACCATGGCCGCAGACGCGGCATCTGCCGTAAAACCCGTGATGCAGGAACATATGGAGCGCATGAAAACCATGACGCCCGAGGAGCGGGCGAAGGAACGCGATGCGATGCACAAGGAAATGCAGAGTCTCACCCCGGAAGAGCGGGCAGCCAGACGCCGGGAGATGCACGAATATATGGAGAAAATGCCGCCGGAAGAACGCCGCGCAATGCATCAAAAAATGCATGATGACATGCAAAAAATGTCGCCCGAAGAACGGGCGAAGCGTCACGAGGAAATGCGGCATGAATGGGACAGCATGACCCCGGAACAACGCGCAGAACGCCGTCGTGAAATGCGTGAGCACTGGAAAAACATGCCGCCTGAAGAACGCCGTCGATTCAAACGCGACATGAAATGCGACATGCCCCCGGCCGATAAACCTGCCGCAAAGCCTGCAAAATAACCAGCCAAGCTGCCCGTTCTGGCGGGCAGCGCCCGCTATTTCTTGCCAGACTCGCCAGAGGTTTCCGCCCCACCCTTTTGCCATGTTGAATAGCACTCCAGACCGCAAAAATGCACCACGTAATCGACGGCCTCCGGCGTTTTAGCCGCTGAAATCGGCACTTCCTTGCGGCAAATATCACATGCTACCAACTCTTCTTCCGGCAATTGCTTATCCATGACTTGACTCCTCCCAATTATTTTATGGCACTCAAAACGCAGCTTATCGGGGAAACACGGACTGCGCAAGCAACTTGCAGCGACGGCACCCGATACCTAAAAATTCTGCCAATATGCACGCATAGACCAAAACACATAGGCCGTTCGGCATATTGACACCCACACTCAACACGATGAGACTGCCGCATGGTTCGAAGTCATCATAAAAGCCCGACCCAAACCCGCGCCAGCGTGCATTCACGATTTTCATCATTTACCAACAAGCTGCGCCAAACACGCGCAATAAACTGATATTGAAGAAGTTTTAAATATCAACAAAAGCATAGCCAACTGTCCGATTAAAAAATTTGGTTGTTGTCGCAGCGGCTTTAGGTTGGGTCTCTCATCCCTATGTCTCGCACCGCTGCTTTTCATCCGTCTTTCCAAACATCGCACTTTCCGTGGTGTTGGGCTGTATGGCGGCGGCAATTCTTCGTTAGGCTTGGTTGGCACGGGCCGGGTCTTTCACTATTTCTTGCCGTGCATAACATAGGAGGCTGAAATGTCTTGTTTACGACTTACTATAATTAGGCTGGCATTGTTAGCCGCGATGCTTTTTCCACTAGCCACGTCGGCGAAGCCAGATCCACAATGCATTCGCTCCTGCGGCATCCAGTTACGTTCATGCCAAGCAAGTTGTAATGGTGCTGAGAATAGCTGTAAGCGGAACTGCTCCCGGAATTGCGGAAACGAGGAAGCAACAAACATCGTATGCCTTGATGCATGCTTGTTGAATTGTGAAGGCGACTCTAGCTGCACCGAAGGGTGCTTGTCCGATAACAAATCCTGTACAGCTTCGTGTCCAGAGGTGAAATAAAGGACATCCGGCATATCTTTTAGTCTCGCGAGTGGCCCAACCCATCATTCGAGCGGACCTGCGCGAAAAGCCGCGCAGGCCGTTGAATTCAGACGTTAGATTTCAAACATAAACGCGATACTCGCCCATGACTGTATCAACCGATTGGATTACTGCAAGCGCATCGCTCCTCTCTGCAATTGCAACGTGTGTTGCATCTGTGGGCGTCTGGTACGCGCGGCGGCAGTTGCAGACAAGTAGAGAAATTTCTCAACTCCAGTTCGAGGACGCTCTCGCTAAGGAATACCGCGATCTCGCGAACTGCATACCGACAAAGGCTCTTTTGGGTGCGGAGCTATCCGAAGATGAATACAATAAAGCCTTCGATGACATCTTTCATTACATCGACCTGTCAAATGAGCAGGTTTGCCTTCGGTTTCGTAATCGCATTGGCAAAGACGTTTGGGAGAGTTGGTGTGACGGCATCAAGACGAACCTTTCTCTTCCTACGTTTCGAAAGGCATGGAGCGAAATCAAGGGGCAGTCAGAAAGCTTCAGAGAGCTTCGGCGTCTGGAGCAGGAAGAGTTCGAACGTGATCCGAGGGAATGGCATGAAACCTCCTGCTGTTGTTCTTGCGCGATGAATAACTGATGTTACGCACAAGCTCAAAAAATCAGGGTTAATAAGTTATTTTGAGGGGTAATCTTGGCGCTCCACCTGAATCCCCTGTACGCCGCTGAAAATATACTGAAAATGTTCATAAGTTGAGCTTTTTTAGTTAGTTCTCATCCAGAAACGTAACTATTTGAACTTAAACAAAAATACGACAAATATAGCAGAAAAATCACTACAAAAAAACAATAACTCATTGATTTTAGCGGGTATTTTATGTCATTTGCATCTTGAAAATATCAATCTATATTATTGTTTTTTAAAGGTAAAATCGAGTTTCTGGATGAGAACTAGATACCGGCCTTCGCCGGTATGACGCAGCTATTGCTCATGGATGATTGAGACTAAACCAGTTCGCCCCACAAATCGTGTGTATCGGAATCGGTGATCACCACGTCTACCATGTCGCCCACCTTCAAATGCTGACCTTCGTTGATGTAGACCTGGCCGTCGATTTCCGGCGCATCGGCAAAACTGCGGGAAATTGCGCCCTCCTCATCCACTTCATCGACTAACACCGTCATAGTCTTGCCGATCTTGAGCTTGAGTTTTTCTTCGCTGATTTCTTCCTGCAACCACATCAGGCGGGCAAGACGTTCCTGCTGCACTTCGGGCGGCACAGGATCGGGCAGCTCGTTGGCCGCCGCTCCGTCCACCGGAGAATAAGCGAATGCGCCTACGCGGTCGAGCTGTGCTTCCTCGATAAAATCGAGCAGTTCCTCGAATTCCTCTTCGGTCTCGCCGGGAAAACCCACGATGAAGGTGCTGCGCAAGGTAAGTTCCGGACATATCTCGCGCCATTTCTTGATGCGCGCCAGCACATTGTCGCTGTTGCCGGGGCGTTTCATCAGTTTGAGGATGCGCTGGTTGGCGTGCTGAAACGGGATATCCAGATAGGGCAATATTTTGCCCTCCGCCATCAACGGGATCAACTCATCCACATGCGGGTACGGATAGACGTAATGCATCCGCACCCACACCCCCAAGGTACCCAGGGCGGCGGCAAGTTCAGTCATGCGTGTTTTTAAAGGGCGTCCACCCCAGAAGCCGGTGCGGTATTTTACGTCCACGCCATAGGCGCTGGTATCCTGAGAGATCACCAGCAATTCCTTCACCCCGGCGTTGACCAGATTTTGAGCTTCTGTCATCACGTCCCCTACCGGGCGGCTGACCAGGTCCCCGCGCAAGCTCGGGATGATGCAGAAGGTGCAGCGGTGGTTGCAGCCTTCGGAAATTTTCAAGTACGCATAATGTTTCGGCGTCAGGCGTATGCCTTGCGGCGGCACCAAATCGGTATAGGGATCATGAGGTTTGGGCAGATGAAGATGCACCGCCTCCATCACTTCATCGGTCGCGTGCGGCCCTGTCACCGCCAGCACCTTGGGGTGAGCCAGTTTGACCACATCCCCCTTGGCGCCCAGACAACCTGTGACGATCACACGGCCATTTTCGGCGAGGGCTTCACCTATCGCGTCCAGCGATTCTTCCACCGCACTGTCGATAAAGCCGCAGGTGTTCACCACCACCAGATCCGCGTCCTTATAGGTGTCAGAAATCAGATAACCCTCGGCGCGCAGCCGTGTGAGAATATGCTCGGAATCCACGGTTGCCTTGGGGCAACCGAGCGATACAAAACCTACTTTTGGAATGTTCATTTTAAACTTTCAGGTTTATGTGCCAACCATCAGGTTGACCAAAAATATCGAAGACACGCCCGCCACGATCAGCGTGACCTGCTCCAGCGTGTCACGCAAGCGCGTGCGCTGATGCAAGCCGGGAATCAGATCCGCGACGGCAACATAAATCATGCTGGCAGCAGCCAGCGCCAGCAGGGTAGGCACGGCACCCTGCATGGATTGCAAGGCAAAATACGCCAGCACACCGCCGACTAACGTTGCCAGGCTGGACAGCAGATTGAGCATCAATGCTTGCGCACGACTATAGCCCGAATGCAGCAAGATCATGAAGTCACCGACTTCCTGTGGAATTTCATGCGCGATAATCGCCAAGGCCGTGACCACGCCCAAATGCACATCGGTCAAAAAAGCGGCGGCGATAATAATGCCATCCACAAAATTATGAAAAGTATCGCCCACCATAATCATCATCCCGCTGCGACCATGAGGCTCGTGCGACACAACCGGCTCATGCGGCTCATGCACCTCGCAATGGTCGTGGTGACAATGCCGCCACAACAATAATTTTTCCAGCGTGAAAAACAGCAGGATGCCTAACAACAGCGTGCCACTCAACACGGCACCATTGGTCGCAAGGCGGATAGCTTCGGGCAAAATATCGAGAAATACAGCGCCCAGCAATGCACCTATCGCATAGCTGACCAGCGCATTAACCCAATGCGCACGGGCGTTCAGCGCAAACAACGCGGCGCACAAAACACTCAGCACACCGCCTAACAGACTGGCCGCGATGATCCACAGCAAAACGGTCATAGGATTCATTCATGGATTCAAGGTCGCGAATTATAGCGGATTGCGCCCTCTTACGGCCCAACTCATCGGGTGCGCTGCGTGATAGCATTCAATCTCCTCTTGCGTATTTGGAAAACTCATGACAACGCTGCCGATTTTCTCGCCCCTTGACGCCCGCGTACTGGGGGTACTGATCGAAAAAGAAAAAACCGTACCTGACGCCTACCCGCTGTCTGTGAACACCCTGACCCTGGGCTGCAATCAAAAAACGGCGCGCGATCCGGTCATGTCGGTGTCCGAGAGTGAAGTGCTGGAGGCGATAGACAGGCTCAAGGAATATTCGCTGATCATCGAATCGAGCGGCGGACGCGTGATGCGCTATGCGCACAACGCGCGGCGCGCCTTCAAATTACCCGAACAGTCTGTCGCACTGCTGGCAGTATTGATGCTGCGCGGCCCGCAGACGGCAGGTGAATTGCGCACCAATTGCGACAGGCTGCATCCGTTTGGCGACATATCCTCGGTAGACGCATTTCTGGAGGAACTCGCCGGCGCTCAACCGCCCTGGGTCGTCAAATTACCCAAGCTGCCCGGCTCGCGCGAACACCGCTGGACTCACCTGTTGTGCGGCGCGGTCGATATTGAAACATTTAAAACAACATCAGGCGCCACTCATCAGCACACGGCATCCGAGGAGGTGACCGCATTGCAGGCCGATGTGGCAAGGCTCAGTGAAGAAGTGACAACGCTGCGCAGTATCGTGGAGAAAATCCGGGCAGAACTGGGAATATGATTCAGGATTCAGGATTCAGGATTCAGGATTCAGTGACACTTTATACTGCTCGTCCTCCAGGCGCTTGTGATAACGGCCCGCCAGTATCCCAAGCGCGATCCAGCCTAGCATGACCAGCACCAGCAACAAGGAGAGCCAGCGCACCGACTCACCTGAAAAACCCAGGCTGATAAAATAAACCAGCAGTACCGCGACACCTTTCCCCAGGCGCAGCCAGAAGATATCGATAAAAGCCTTGGCCTCGTATTTTTCCTTGCGCGAAACAGGTACGTAGAGCAATTCCTTGGCGGTCTGCTGAATGGAATAGGCGAAGCCATAATCGAAAGTATTCAACAGGCTGCCGAAGAGCAGAACAGGAAAGAGCAAATAACCGACAGAGCCCAGCAACACCGAAACCGGCAAAACACAGAGTGCGACTGCGATCCCCCAGCGTCTGATCACCCAGCCCGTCAGGAAAATCTGAACGATCAGCGCGACAAAATTCGAAAAAGCATACACCGATGCAAAGTAGGTCTTGTAGTTTTCCGTTGCGACCGAATGAAGCACGCTGGAGGTGAACTGGTAATCAATCACGATGGACGTGATTTCATAAAGCATCACAATACCTGCCAGCCAGCGCAGATAGGGGGAGCGCATCGTCAGTCGCATCCCTTCCATGGCATGCGCATACCCCCCCCCTTCGGGCAGCGGCGAATCTGACGTGCTGTGAAAATCCAGCACAGGCCTGCGCTCGATGATATGCGCGGCCAGATGTTCGATGAGCACAACCCCTGCCACCAGCGCCAAAGACAAAAGCACAGAATAAGACGGATCCACCAGCGCGGATTGATGGGCGATCACGGAGCTGCCAAAAAATCCGCCCAGTACGCCGCCCGTTCCGATCAATCCATAGGTCAACTTGGAAGTTTTCGAATCAAAACTGTCGTTGAGAAAAGAGAAAAACATCAGCAACATGCTGGTGATGAATAAATCCCCGAACAAATAAAAGGCCCAGACGGACAGCGCACTTGTACTGTCGAGTAAAAAATAGAACAACACCAGACAAGCCACAAAGAACGTCGTGACCAGCAGCGTATAACGCTCTCGTTTGAATCGCCTGGCCAACAGGGTATAGACGATCATCGCGAAGAACGCGATGACAATATTGAGCTCTTTGGCCAGCAACTCGACTTGCGCCGCATCGATGGTCTGCCCCAGAAAACTCGACGCGTGCAGCTTGTGATAGCCGATAAACAGGGATTTTTTAAGCGGCTTGAGTATCCAGTAGGTCGTGATGATCAAAAAGAAACTGCTGAACATATACATCGAAAACAGCCTGTCTCGCCGTGAGATGGAGAAGAGCTGAAAAACGAAACCCGCGCCCAGAATCAGTCCCAGAAGGTATCGCCACTCCCACGCCCAGCTGACAAAGTTTACGAAAAAATAATCCATGAACGCATCATAGCAGCAACTTTATCCCCGGCGTCAGGCAAGCCAGATGAGCGTAGCCTGCCGTCCGGTGACGCCGTCACGCCGGTAGGAGAAAAACTCTCCGGGTTCGCTGTAGGTGCAGCGATCCCCGCCGTAAATATCGTTCACACCGAGCAGATTCAGGCGCAGGCGCGCCAGCGCGTAAATATCCGCCTGCCATTTGCCGGATGAACCGGGAATAAAGCCGACAGCGGCGCGAGCGTTAGCTGCCACAAAGGCCGCGCGCACTTCATCCCCCACCTCGAAGGCCTGCGGGCCAATTGCCGGCCCCATCCAGGCCATCAGATTCCCAGGCGCGACATCCATAGCAGCGACGGTCGCCTCGATCACGCCTGACGCCAACCCACGCCATCCCGCATGCACGGCAGCCACTACGCTGCCGACTTGATCGCACAGCAACAGCGGCAGACAGTCGGCAGTCATCACCGCGCACACCGAACCCGCCCGGCGCGCGACGGACGCATCCGCACGCCTTTGGCATCCGGGCGCATCCGCATCCGCCACCACACGGCCATGCACCTGCTCCAGCCAGAGCGGATCGGACGGCAGCCGTGCGCTCAGCAACAGGCGATTGCGCGCCACGGCCTGTTGCGGGTCCCCCACATGATCTCCCAGATTGAGGCTGTCATAGGGCGCAACACTCACGCCGCCCTGCCGGGTTGTCTGCAAAGCCCTGACCCGGGCTGGCGCCGGCCAGTCGGGGATCAGGCCATAATCAGGCCGACTCAGGCTCATCGAGCGCATTTTTGATGTTTTTGAGCAACTGTTTCATATCCTCCGGCAACGGCACGTGCCACTCCATCATCTGGCCGGTTGCAGGATGTTCGAGCGCCAAACGCGTCGCATGCAGAGCCTGACGCGGGAAACGGGTGAGCAAATCACGCAGCGGCAAGACGCATTTTTGCGGCCCTTTCAGATACACGCTGTCGCCAACCAAAGGGTGCCGAAGATACGTCATGTGCACGCGAATCTGATGGGTGCGCCCCGTCTCCAGTGTGCAACGCAGCAGTGTGCAACTGGGGAATGCCCTTTCGACTTTATAGTGCGTCACCGCATCCTTGCCGGTTTCAACCACCGCCATTTTGACGCGATTCGTAGGATGACGACCGATCGGCTGATCGACATAACCGCCATGCTCCAACTCACCGTGCACCAGCGCCAGATATTCACGCTTCACGGCGCGCTCTTGCAGCTGACGCACAAGATTTGTCTGCGCAACCAGCGTCTTGGCGACCACCAGCAAGCCGCTGGTATCCTTGTCCAGCCGGTGCACGATGCCCGCGCGAGGTACACCGGACAGCTGAGGGGCATGGTACAAAAGCGCATTCAATAACGTGCCCTCCCAGTTACCGCTGCCCGGATGCACCACCAGCCCGACCGGCTTGTTGATGACCAGCAGATCATCATCTTCGTAGACAATGTCCAGCGGTATGTCTTCGGCCAGATAAGGCTGCTCCGACTGCTGAACTTGCGGCAGCACGTCGAGCTTTTCGCCACCCCAGACTTTTTGTTTGGAAATGGCAGGTTTGCCGTCCAGAAGCACTTGTTGCAGGACTACCCACTCTTGCAGTCGGCTGCGAGAGTACTCGGGCAATAATTTGGCCAGCGCCTGATCGAGGCGAAAACCGGCACAATCGGCAGGGATGACGAAATGGATTACATCGTCAGGAAGAATGTTTGCGTTATAATTACTCATATTTTTTTCGGATTCAGTCATGCGCCATAGTTTAGCTGTATTTTTGTTACTTACGTTAACTGCTTGCAGTATGCTCGATCCGCTGCCGACCGGGAATGCGTCCGATTCATCCAAACACCTGTCCGCAGAAGAACTCTACCACCAGGCCAAAACCGAACTGGATGACAACAATTTCAGTCAGGCGATCAAGCTGTATGAAGCGCTGCAATCGCGCTATCCTTATGGTCAATACGCGCAACAGTCGATGCTGGAAATGGCTTACGCATATTATCGGGACAGCGAACCTGATCCTGCAATCTCGACGGCGGATCGCTTCATCAAACAATTTCCGAACAACCCGCGTGTCGACTACGCCTATTACGTCAAGGGGCTGGCAACATTCAACGGTGAGCTCAGCATCCTGAGCTCGGTGGCTGGGCAGGATAAATCCGAGCGAGATCCGCAATCCGCGCAGGAATCTTTCAAGGCTTTCAAGGAATTGATAACGCGGTTTCCGGACAGCAAGTATAGCCCGGATGCACGCGTGCGCATGCAGTATCTGGTCAATTCACTCGCCAGACACGAGCTGCATGTGGCCGGTTACTACCTGCGCCGTGGCGCGTATATCGCGGCCTTGAATCGTGCGCAAGGCATTCTCAAAGACTATCCGAACAGCCCTGCCACCCTCGAAGCGCTGGAAATCATGGCTAACGCCTACGACGGAATGGGCATGACAGACTTGCGCGATGATACCAGACGTGTTTTGGCCGTTAACGCGGCCAGAGGCGGGAATGTCGCATCAGGCAAACCCGAACATTCCTGGTGGCAGTTCTGGAAATGAAATACTGTCCTGCTTGCGGCGCAGCCGTTGAGCTGCGCATACCGGCAGACGACACCCGTCCGCGACATGTCTGCACGGCTTGCGGCATCATCCACTATCAGAACCCCAGGATGATAATCGGTTCAATTCCAGCATGGGAAGATAAAGTGCTATTATGCAGGCGCGCTATCGAGCCTCGCTATGGCATGTGGACGCTGCCCGGCGGCTTCATGGAAAACGGTGAAAGCACAGAGGGCGCGGCAATACGCGAAACAGAGGAAGAAGCATGCGCGCGCATTGAAATTATTGATTTATATTCGATGTACAGTTTGCCCTATATCGATCAGGTACACATGTTCTTCCGCGCGCGCCTGCTCGATCTTGACTTCGCTCCCGGGCAGGAGAGCCTGGAAGTAAAATTATTCAGCGAGGCCGAAATCCCCTGGGATGAATTGGCCTTCCGCCCGGTGCGCTATAGCCTGGAGCATTATTTTTCTGAACGCGACACGGGCGCTTTTAAATTGCATGTAGGTGAACTAGGACGCGCGGCTCATCCTGTTTAGCCAGGCTCAGCGACCGCTTTTTTATCTTACAAAACTCAATGTCACACTATATGAAACTCTTACGTATTTTTATCACAATCGCCGCCATATTGTTGACAGGCTGCGCATCAACGCGACCGCTCAATCCCGCCGATCCGCTCGAATCATTCAACCGTGGCGTTTATACGTTCAATGACACCCTGGACAAAGCTGTCGTCAAGCCGGTGGCACAAGGTTACAACAAGGTCATGCCGGATCTGGCCAAGACCATGGTTATCAATTTTTTCTCCAACCTTGATGACGTGGTCGTCACCGCAAACGACTTGCTGCAATTCAAATTCGTTCAGGGATTTTCTGACGGCATGCGAGTGCTGGTCAACTCCACCGTAGGAATAGGCGGGCTGATCGATGTCGCATCAATGAATCTGGATAAACACAACGAGGACTTTGGCCAGACACTGGGCTACTGGGGAATCAAAAGCGGCCCCTACCTGGTCATACCCGTGTTAGGCCCCAGCACCTTGCGCGATAGCATAGGCGATATAGGCGACAGTCAGATCAGCCCTATTGCCAGGACACAGCATGTGCGTACCCGCAACCAGCTGTACCTGACCCGAGGCATAAAACGCCGCGCACAACTGCTCACTGACGAAAATTTACTCGACGGGACAATCATGGACCGCTACTCATTTATCCGCGATGCCTACTTGCAGCGACGAGAAAATCGCGTCTACGATGGAAACCCGCCGTCGGACACCGATGAAAATACGGAGAGTGAAAATGCGCCAACCCTCTCCGAGGTGCCAGACACCCCGGCGACTGATACCCCGGCGACGTCAGAAAACAACTGACACTGGTTTTCAGTATCCGAAACAAGGCCAGGCTAGTCCTGGCTTTTTTTCGCATCCCTTATTAAGCCGGGTCGCAGTTGACCGCTGAAGACATTACAGGTTAAGAGCTGCACTGCGTAATTTCATCGTGCGGCCTACCCTTTTCCGACTCAGTTTAAAACCCTGGCCTTCAGGCCGGGTAAATTTACCAACCTGAAGATTGGTGGCAAATTGTTTGGAAACCTTATGCACTACGCATGCTGTCAGATGCTCGCCACTCCGTTCAGCAGTTGAGTCAGCGCGCCCAGGTCGCACCGCTGTGCTGCATCCCGGATACTATCGGCGAAATCGGCGTGTTCAGGGTGATTGTTTTTAAGCGCGCTCGCCCATTCTTCGATTTCGGTGATGCAGCCGTCGGCGATCATGTCGCGCAGCGGATTTAGCAGAGCGTCGGGGATGGGGGATAATGCCTTGCCGAAGAGCCGTCGCATTGTTTGCAGCAGTGTGTCCGCGCCGACCGGTTTGAGCAGGCAGGTATTGAAATCGAGCTCCGGTGGGAAGTCATCGGGTCGTTGTGCGGGCATGGCCGAGCACAGGATGATCGGCGGCGCGTCGTTCGCTGCATGGAGTCGGCGCAGCACATCCCAGCCGTCCGCGCCGGGCATAAACTGGTCGACCAGAACGGCATCAAAACGGCGTTCTTTTGTCAGCCGCAAAGCTTCGGCGCCATCTTGCGCACAGACGATTTCAAAATCCGCCGCAGAGAGCACTTCGCGCAGGTAATCCCGGCTGGCTGCATTGTCGTCGGCCACCAGCAGCGTTTTTCCCGCGCCGAAAGGCTCCGGGAAATTAAACGCCTGCATGGGGTGCGGCACGTCGGCTTCTTCGGCGGTATCCACCGTCAGGGTAAAACCAAAGCGGCTGCCCTTGCCCGTCGCGCTGGCCAGCGTCAGTTTGCTGCCCATGGCGTTAACCAGTTTGTGGGCGATGCTCAAGCCCAGCCCGGAGCCTTCCCGCTCGGACTGGCTGCGCTCGAAGGGCAAAAAGATGCGTTCCCTGTCCTGTTGCGCGATGCCCGGGCCTGTGTCTTCCACCGCAAACTCCAGGTCCACTTTGCCGTCGGCGCTCGGTGCGGCGTGCAGGCACAAGCGAATTTGTCCGCCGCTGGTGAATTTTGCCGCATTTTGCAGCAGGTTAATCAGGATTTGCCGCAGGCGCTTGGGGTCGAACACGGCCACGGGTGGCATATCGCCGGTGACTTTCAGCTCAAAACGGTTGCCGTATTGCACGGCCAGCAATTCGGCTTGTCTGGCGATATCGTTCAGCCAGTCGTGCAGATAAGCGGGGGCGGGCACCAGTTCCAGATGCTCCAGCTTGCCACGCGCATACTCCACCAGGTCATCGATTAATTCCAGCTGGTGCGTGGCGCTGCGCTCGATGGTGGACTGGTAGCGGCGTGACTGCTCGTCACTTTGATGGCCGAGCAGTCGGACGTAATTGATGATGGTAGCCAGCGGCGCGCGCAGGTCATGGCCGATGTATGCCACCAGACGGCTTTGCGTCTGGTTGGCCTTGCGAGTTTCGACCAGGGCGGCGTTGAGTTCAGCCAGCGTCATGTTGAGCCTGGTGGTGCGCTCCGCGACCTGGCGTTCCAATTTTGCTTCATGCGCGGTACGGACAGTCAGCAGGGCTTGTTGGGCGTCTTCTTTTTCCCGGCGCACCTGCATGATGCGTTCGACCACCGATGTCAACAGGAACAGATTGTTGATTATCATGCTGATGGGTAAGGCATAGCGGCTGACGTCCGGCGGAATGCCGACGCCGGACATGGCCAGTCCCTGCACCAGGCTGCCGATGGCGAGGACGGCATAGCCTGCGGTGTAATAGCGTGCCGCCCGGACGCCTTTGCTTGTCGCATAAATACCGATCAGCATCATGACGACCGTGATCGGGAAATGTTGCGGAAAGGAGACTCGCGCCCAGAACTCCGCATCGCCGAACAGGATGCCCGGCGCTGGCAGCCATTCGGCGGCGAGCAGCACCAGAAGCAAGCGGTCAATGCGCGGGAAATTGCGGCGGGTGACGAGAAGGTCGCGCAGGAACAGCAGGTGGAACCCGACGCCCAAGAGAGCGTACATGGGCAGGCCGCGCATCACCCAATCGCCGGCATTCGGCCACAGGTACATGAAGCTGTATCCTTTGGCACTTAATTCTCCGAAGAAATAGGTCGCAGTGGCCAGCGCATTGAACAAAAAGGCGCGATCACGGAACATGATCAGCAGCAGTATGCCCAGCAGCGCCATGACCACCAGGCCGCCTAACATGAGTCCATCGAGCAGGCGTGTGCGACTCTCATGGGTGCGGAACGCCAGCGGCTCCCAGAGGACCGGGGTGAGCGCGACAGGCATCTGGCTGGCGATGCGCAAATACACCGTGGTTACTTCTTGTGGTTTCAGTTGAATGGGAAATACCGCATTGGCCGTCGCCACTGACCGTCGCGTGAAAGACTGGTTCGTCCCGCCATCGAGGCGCTGCCACAGTCCATTCTGGTTCTGGAACAGGCTGAGCTCCCTCACGTGCAACGTCTGCACTTCCAGCCAGCGCGTCAGCGTTTCAGCCGATGCGTTGGCAACGTTGAGCCTCAACCAGATAGCCGAGTGAGTGTGGCCGGGACGCAGCATCTCCGGATTCGCCTCAAAGCGGTTCTGGCGCAAGACCTCTTCAATGCTCATGGCAGCGCTCTTGTCTTCAAAGACATCGGCAAGCGGTGCGAGCGGCACCAAAGTTTCGTTACCCGCAAGCGTCAGCTCGGCAGCTCCCGCCATCGACGTGAACAGCGCCAGCAGGCCTGCCAGCAGATAACGCAGCATCATGTTTTCTCATCCCTCTTTTGCCACGACTGCCGGTACACAGTCATGCCCATGCGCTTGCAGAACGTCGTGGCAAAACCGGTGCCGAACCCCACCTGCCTGGAAATTTTCCGGACGGGGGTGAGGAAAATCACCGGGATACGGCACGTCACCGGACCGGTCTTGAGCAGTCGAAGGTCACGGGGCGAATCGTCCACCAGAAAAATCTGCGGCAACGCGGCAACGGATGTGTACTTCATTCGGGGCATCGAGTCATTGTCAGGGGGATATTTTGACTATTTTGACTACATAATGCCAACAAATCCGGATTTGATAAAGGATGATCCGGATTTGGTAAAGCGCGGCCTGAAGGTTTTTTTCATAATGCGTAGGCGCCAGAAGGAAGCTGCAAGGGAGGCTCGGGGGAATTTCAGAGTTGGCAAACTTGAAATGCCGAATTCTCGCTTCGCAATCGAAAATATTCAGACATTAAAGCCGCGCCCATCAGGCGGCAACACCGCTGTCAGCATTTTAACCGATTCAGATCGTGTCACCGCTCATGGACACAAGGGCTAGTGCTGAATGTCTGAAGTTAAGATAAAAACACACCCTGAGTTATTACAAAAATTCAAATAAACAGGTAGAATCAAAAACCATGTAAGTTTGGCGCAAGCATTTATAATAAAGTCAGGCAACACTGCCGAACATACCAAAAAAAACGAGCACGATCTGGGGTGAGGGATGAAGAAATATAGAATTTGCACGTTAATAGCGTGTTTGCTGTCTTGTGCCTACGCAATGAGCGCATCAGCCGAATCGAGTGGAACCATCAATCATCCTGCGGCATCTGTCGCCAAATCCGCTGACATCAAAGCCGCCGATAACACCGAAAAGAATGAAATCAAGGTTCATGCAGAACCTCAGATGGATGTGAACAGTTTGAAAAAGCTGGGCGCAGGACTCCCCGATATTGCCGTGACTTCGCTGCACGAACTGGGATTTATTCAGGGAAGTATTTTTGAAGGCGCAAGTTCTGAACACGAGTTTACCGTGTTCTTCCCCGTGACGGCGGATTCCACACCGGCATCGGGCATCATCAAGCTGCGCTACAGGACCTCCGCACTGACTGGCACAATGCCCAACCTGCGAGTGGAAGTGAACGACAAAACAGTTTACAGCACACCGCTTGCGCTTGAGCCTACGCTGAGCGGATTTGACATCCCAGTCAGCACAGAAGACCTGAAAATCGGTCACGTCAAACTGACCATCAGGGCATCGAACATGCCGACAGATGTGCGCTGTTTTGACGAGCGCACCTTTGCGCTGCACTACATACAGATTCTGCCGGAAACACGTCTTGAGTTATTCGGCCTGACCAAGCCGGTCGGTTCGTTGCGCGGTGTGTGGAGCGTATTGCCTAAGGATGTGGTTATGTCCATTCCACAGAAACTGACGCCAGAGCTCATGAAAGTGATCTTGCAGGCATCCACGCATCTGCGGTTATCGGGAAAAACCGTAAGTTTTGTCAATCTGCCCATGACGGGGAACGTCATCGTCGCCGAACGTGCAGACCTGTCTGCCTGGCTGGCCTCCATACCCGGAGTGTCTGCGACTGATTTCAACGCCGAGAGCAATATTGCAGTCATTCAGCGCAAGGGTTCGTCTGACATTATCGCGCTGACTGAAGCCGCCTCAGAGCGGGATATGCAACTGCTGTCTCGCGACTGGCGCAAGGTAACCTTGCAAGGCGAGTACCTCGATCAAACCCCGGCCGGAATGGATAAACGCACCAATCGAACCTTTACGCTGGGAGAGATGGGGCTGAGCGAGGATCCGCATACGATCATCCGGACAACAGAATGGAAGTTCTTCGCAGGTCTGCCACAAGTACCGGGGGATATGCGGATCAAAGCGTTACATATCAATGTAATCGCCCCTCCCACCAAGGACAGAATGGACGAGCGCATACTGTTATTCGTCTATGTAAACAACATCCTGCAAGAAGTACAACCCGTCGAAAACACGGGAAAAACCCAGTCATTCACGTTCAATATTGCCAATTACAGCCAATGGGTGGGGCGAAATTACGTCAAGATCATGGCGCAGCGCTTCGCACCTCGCGATTGCCTCAACAGCCTGGCCTCGTATCAGGTACAAATAACCCGGGACAGCACCATCGAGTTTGAGAAATTCGAAGTAGATCCGCGCATATTCAACGACCTGCACCCCTATTTTACCAACGGCTTCGATCTTTTTATAGATCCCGCCTATTTTGAAGTGGAACACCTCCCGCTGCTGACGACCGTGTTAAGCGACCAGAAATATGACCTGGCCAACCTCAAGGTAACCAGTTACGACGGTAAAACACCCTTTAACCCTGTGCGTCCTTTCATGATTTACGGTCGACAACCTGTTTCCCTGGACGACATGACGGTTCGTTTCGACCGTGGTTCGATCGAGGTACAAACGGACGACAAGCGCGTGTTACTGGCCGTAAAAAAACTGCCCGGCATTTCCATCGCGCAGGTTGTCAGGCACAACGGTGTGGGCGGCTTATGGCTCGCGCCATCTGAGGAACATATCAAATCCGACATCAAGGAATACTACCTTGAGCAGGGGGACACCTCATTTGCCGACCCTTCCGGCGAGGTGCTGAACATGAAAACCCGCCAGATGAATCGCGCCAAGGTAGGCTATCCGGAGTTCGTTGATTTCTTCGGCAAGCTGGGACGCTACCGTTTCTGGATTGTCTCTGTTGCCTGGATGGCATTGGGTCTGGTACTTGTGATGGTTTACCGCCGCATCCAGCAAAACCAAAAAAAGAAAAAGTGAATCTCTCATGAAGAACAGCGGCGAACAGAAAATAAGTTTAGGTGAGTTCCTGCTTGCTGAGGGGTTGATCAGCGCCGAGATACTGACAGAAGCGCTGATCATCAAAAAGGAATGGGGAGCGCAACTGGGCGAGGTATTGAAAGCCAAACGCTGGATGTCTGCGGCCGTTTATGACCGTGCTCTGGCGCGCTATCACGAAATGCCTTTTGTGGATTTCTCCGCAGATCCGGCTGATCCCCGATTGATCAAGAATGGCATGATCAGCTTCTATCTTGAGAATCTGGTCATGCCCTACCAGAAGCGGGACGGAAAACTGCTGGTTGCCATGGCGGACACTGATGAGGCGAGCATAAAATTTGCGACTCGCCAGTTTGGCGCTGACGCAGAATTAGTTCTGACCGGAAAATTCGACATCATCTGGCATCTTCAAGCTTGCGGCAAGGAACACTTTAACGAAACAGCCGTTCACGCGCTGAGTTTTGCCAAACCCAAACAATCGGCCAAGCAGGTTTTCACGGTTCAGCAACTCGTCCAGATCGGACTGACGCTCGCGGCGCTGATTGGCGTACTGGTGTTCTGGCCGACCGAAACATTAATCGGATTAAATTTATTCGCAGGACTCTTCTTCCTGGTGAACTTCTTCTTCAAAGCCACGCTGGCGTGGGTGGGGAGCGATCGCCGTGTCGATTCGAGGATTTCCGAAGAGATGATCAACAGCATCGACGACAGCACACTACCTGTTTACACCATTTTGGTACCGATGTACAAGGAGGCCAAAACACTGCCCATTATCGCCGCCTCGCTGCGCAAGATGGATTACCCCAAGGCCAAGCTGGACGTCAAACTGGTTCTGGAAGAAGACGATACTGAAACGATACAGGCCGCAAAAGACCTGGGACTGGAGACGTTTTTCGAAATTATTCGCGTCCCCCATTCCATGCCCAAAACCAAGCCTAAGGCTTGCAACTATGCGCTCAATTTTGCGCGCGGGAAATTTATAACCATCTACGATGCAGAAGACAAACCCGATCCGCAGCAATTAAAGAAGGCACTGATCACCTTCTGGAATTCTCCGGAGGATGTGATCTGCATTCAGGCGCGCCTGAATTACTTCAACGTCAACCAAAACTGGATGACGCGCATGTTCACACTGGAATACTCAATCTGGTTTGATTATTTCCTGCCCGCTTTGGATATTCTGCGCATCCCCCTCCCGCTTGGCGGCACCTCCAACCATTTTAAAATGGACAAGCTGCGCGAGGTAGGGCTTTGGGATCCTCACAACGTCACCGAAGATGCCGACCTTGGACTGCGCATCACACAGCTGGGCTATCGCGTAGGCGTGGTCAATTCAACCACACTGGAAGAGGCTACCAGCGACCTTGGCAACTGGATCAGACAGCGTTCGCGCTGGGCAAAGGGGTATATGCAAACCTATCTGGTTTACATGCGCCATCCCATTGATACCTACAGAACACTGGGACACGCCGGATTCTGGGGATTTCAGATGTTCGTCGGCGGAACCATTCTGGCAACGCTGATCCTGCCACTGATGTATGGCATGTATTTTTTCTGGCTGGTCACGCAGACCATGGCGCTTGATCCTTACTTCCCGCCGGTCATTTTGTATATGAGCCTGTTCAATCTGTTGCTGGGCAACGGGTTCTTTATTTATGTCTATATGCTGGGGGCATTCAAGCGTCATAGTTACTCCTTGATCCCGTTTGCGCTGACCTCCCCTATCTACTGGATGATTATGTCGGTATCAGGATACAAAGCCTTGTGGCAACTTGTCTTCAACCCGTTCTATTGGGAAAAGACCAATCATGGTCAGACCAATTTTATCCATGAAGACCTGGATTTACCTGAGAATGAACATGCAAAATCGTAAATCACACCGCGTATTGGAATCTTTCATCCTGGTGACTGCGCTGTTCGCGGTCGTCATGATATGGCTGTTGAGCCACAATTATCACAGCGAATATTCACTCAGGGTCTGGGCGAAGATTATTGCTTTTGGCTCCAACGATTTCCGCCTCGAAGATGCAGGTATCCTGTTCCCCTACATACCCTTTTATCTGTTCTGGGGAGTAGCCCGTATTCCGGGATTACACACCGAATACACGTCCTACCTGCTGTCGGTGTTCATTGCCGCAGCAGTTTTTACTCACTGGAATAGTTTTCTTGTTAAAAAGGGCTACGAGATCAGGCAACGCCTGCTGCTGATCGCGCTGGTGATCAGCCACCCCTTTGCCTTATGGGGCATGACCAGCGGCCTGAACAACGCGCTCACCCTGGCAATTTTCTACCTGTTCTGCTTTGGTATCGTACGCCTGGTATTATTGCGTGACGTTCACTCTATCCTGTTTCTCAGCGCCTCGTTAGCTGCATTCTTCATGATCGACGACCGCTCTATTTACATCGCAATCGTAATGTTCCCGTTCATTCCCTTAGTCGCTCCCGAGCGCATGCTGAAGGAATCGCTTGCCAGCGTGTATGTCATCCTGCTGATGCCTTTCGTGTTCGCTTTTCTGTCCTGGATGTATCTGAACTGGATGTTTCATAACGACGTATTTATGTTCATGCATGCGCCGGAAGCCATGTATAACGGCGTCTGGCAGAATTCTGACCAGTACTCCTGGTTAAACCAATGGGGAGGAGAATGGATAGCCACCATCGGCTACTCGCTCTGGCTGTCTTTGTTGGCAGCACCTGCAACCGTATGGATGATCTGGCGCAACCGCCGACATTATCGGGTGTTGCACACGGCACCAAAACTGTTTCTGATGCCAGCTGTTGCGACCGTTATCGGCACAGTCGGTTTTGCACTTTTTCACGCCGTCGATATTTTGTACATGGAAATAGCCGTGTTCATGGCAGCTTTGCTTTTGCTGCCAAAACTGCATGGAAAATCCATGAATATTTTGCTCGCGCTGCTGCTGGTGGGAAACCTGGGGGGCTGGTGGATCATGCATTCGAGTGACGCGCCACAAATCAACAGCTGGCGCAATGCAATGCTGCATTCCCTCAACGGTTCGACATCAGATGAAAATCTGGCAAAATTTCTGAATGCACAACCCTACAGCACCCTGATAGATGAACGCGCAGGCTTCCGCGTCATTGCCTCCAAGGGCAATGTTGACAATCTGATTCTGCCATTCAGACTGGAAGTCAAAATACTCGACAAATATTTTCTGGACACCGTGGATCAGTTTGCCACACTCAATCCCAGACACAGGCGCAGCGTGGTCGATGCAGTAGGGAAACGATTCGAAGGCATCTACTGGGGAGGACATGCCGGTTATCACCTGGTATATGACGATCAGCAGTGGCGCGTGTACCGGCGCAATGACAGCAAACCCATGGCAGCGGTTAAAAAATAAGTGCGTACGGGTTTGATCATGCGCATCATCCTGCCCTCATTGCTCTTATTGATCTCGGGGTGCGCTCCGATACAGATGAAAGGTGTTAATTTACTGCAAAGCAGCAACGTGGCTCTGGATGATCTTCACAATGCGGGAAATATGCAGAATTTGAAAGCACTGGGGGCGAACACCGTAGCCTTTGTGCCTTTCATCAGACAATCATCAACCAACAGCTGTGAGTTGACTGAAGATGAGCACTATTCCATCACACGCCTGCACAGTGCAATTGATTATGCGCATATGGCCGGGTTGCGGGTGGTATTAAAGCCACAAATTCTGGTGCAAGGGAGTTGGGCAGGTGAAGTTGACCCGGGAAGCGAGGCTGGCTGGTCTTGCTGGTTCGCATCCTACACGCAGCAAATGACAGCACTGGCTAAACTGGCACAGGATAGTCATACCGAAATACTGGTGATTGGCACAGAGTTGAAAAAAACAGAACAAAGAGCCGAATGGCGCACCCTGACAGACACCGTCAGACGTATTTATCAGGGAAAACTAAGTTATGTTGCGCATGATGTGGAAGATCTGGCCGCATTTTCTGCCCTGGATAAACTCGATAGTGTGGCGATTACCTATTACCCCACTTTGAAGGAAGACGGCATTCGCGAACAGATGAAGCAGCTGGCAGGAAAAATCAGGGCAGCCGCCGAAAAACTAAACAAGCCTTTCTGGATTGCCGAGATTGGCATTACCTCTCGCGCGGGAGCCCTGGCAAATCCGTGGCTGTGGCCGGAACAACTGGGTAAAGGGAGCATTGCAGACCCGGCCCTGCAAGCGATAGTTCTGGATGGCTGGCTTGCCGAATTAGCGGGTAAATGGCATCAGGGCATCCTGATCTGGAACTGGTACAGCGATGAAAATGCAGGGGGTATGACAGATGTGGACTTTACAATACAAAACAAGCCAGCAAAGGATGCGGTGTCCTGTCATTGGAAGCAACGTTGTCACTGAGCGGGCGCTGGCGGATTAATACAATTACATCTAACGGACGGTATGATGAAAATTAAAGTGAAATTATTGGCAACCCTGATGTTTGCCGTATTACCAGTTGCAAACAGCCATGCCGGCTGGATGAAGAGTGAAGGCGACATCGCTTTTTCGACGGGTCTCGGGATTAAGGATAATGGAAACTTCTTTAACCGCCAGGGCGCTTCCGTGCGAAACACTTGCGGCGGCGGCCTGAACATTCCGCTTTACGCCGAATATGGTGTTTCATACTACAACACAGTATATGTGTCGACCTCTTTGGATAACTTCAGTTGCGGTCGGGGCACCTTGCAGGGCTTTAACGATATTGAAACCGGCATCCGAGGACACTTTGACTATTTCATTGACCACAACTGGGAAGTGGCAGCCATATTTCCCCAGCATTTATCCATGAATGGTGCCGCCTTGCAGCCCAAACAGTTCGGCATCAAGGCGGGTATCCATTCGAGCGCGCGGATGGATCCTTACCAAAGTTTCCTGACCGAGGATGAAATTGCAAAAAATGTTATCTCTTATGGTGCTGGCATCAAATATTGGACGGGTGATGTACCCGGCGAACTGTGGGGCTATGTGGGCTATTCTCACATTCTGACGGATTCCGATTGGGCTAAAAATGTCGGAGGATGGGCATTTACGGCACGCATGGATTTAAAAAATTCGCTCGGCAAGACGCGTACCACGGTTCCCGGCATTGGCCTTGACACCCATGACAAATTCAACCTGCTCTCGGGGCAAATCGGACTCAACCGCACCCTGAGCAGAACCGAGTCGGTCAACGTTTTCCTCGAACGGGGATTGTGGGGGCACAATACCAGTTATGTGTCGGGTGTTTTTGCTACCTATTCCAAAGTTTGGCGTAATTAACAACGGTGCTGCCATGAATATTTACAAATTATTAGCTGTAGCCTTGCTGACCTTGTCTGCTGGTGTATGGGCAGAGCAAAGCACTGCCGCATCCGTGAAGCCGGGCGAACAAATTCCGAATAGTTCCGGACAGACACCGGCTGAAAGCCGGGCAGAAGCCCGGACTCTGGCGGAAGCGGGTGCAAAAGCAGCCAAGGCACAACAGGATGCCAAGGCCGCAGAACAGGCAGCTCAGGCTGAAGCGGCTCACCTGCAAGCGCCAGCAGCGCTGCACGAACAAGCTGCCGACTTTGAAACATGGAAGGAAATTTCGCTTCACCTGCAAGCTCATGGCGTCCAGCTTGTAATGGATGAGCGGGATGCTGCCAGCCTGTTCAACAAGGAACCCACCGACAAATCAAGTTTTCCGGTTAAATTCAAGGATGGCGACACTGTCCTGAACGGCCGGGTGAGCGTAAAGGGAAGTTTTACACGAAATTTCCTCAAAAAATCACTGATTATCCAATTCGACAACGGCGCCACATGGCACGGCCAGGACAGAATTTCACTCGATGCCATGTCCACCGATGTGACTGAACTACACCAGTGGCTGGCGCATGACCTGATGACACGCCTGAACATGGCAACACCGGAGATGTTGTTCACAAAACTCAGCATCAACGACAGGCTCGTCGGGCGTTACCTGATGGTCGAATGGATCAAGCCTGCCATGTTTGAACGGTTCGGGCTGGGCCGCGATGGCGAGTTGTACCATCCGGACGACACTTTTTACTGTGGAAATTTCCAGCAAGAAGATATCAAACGCCTGCAAGAGTGCTTTATCCGCCTGGATAATGGAAAAGATTACAGCCGTCTTCAGCAGCTGGCACAGGATCTGATATCCGTTCCTGCGGAAAAATTTGACGAGTATCTGGATAAAAACTTTGATGGCGACTCAGTCATCAACTGGCTGATCGTCAATACGCTGGCGGGCAGCGAAGACACCTACAACAAAAATTTCTTCCTGTACTACAGCAATGCGACCCATAAATGGACGGTCGTGCCATGGGACTATGACATGGCTTTTGGACGTGTCGCAGATGTGGGCGTCCTCTTTCCTCGCACGATTTTTAACACACATTTCCAGTACCTGCATTCCCCCGAATCAGGAGCCGCCAGCCCGTTGAAGGAAAAAACGCTGCAAAACAATGCGCTGTACAAGCGATTCAAGGCTAAGGTAAAAGACTTGTTTGCCGATGTTCCGCTCCGGGAAAATTCGATTCAAGGCTGGTACAACCCGCATAATTTCAGCCAGATACTCAAAGAAAAACGTGCTGAAACATACCGCTCCATCATGAGCGAAATGTATCCGAATCCTGACAAATCAGAATTCGACTACATGTATGACTCGTTGCGTTTCTTTAACGAATGGCGTTATCAGTACCTGAACAAACTGATGCTGTCAGCGTCGGTATGGAATACGCCGATTTGGCTGCCCTACAAATCATATGATCCTGTGGAACCACGGCCTGATAATTACTGGTTAAAAAGACGGATAGAGCAACTGAACATGCTCTCCCCCGGCGATCTGATGCAAGCGGGCGGGCGCGTATTTTTCTCCGATACCATGCTGGGCACACCGCTGATGGCAATAGATGTGCTGAGTCTATCCAAGCCCAGCAGATTTGACGTACAAGTGTCATCACAACAAGTGCCGGCTGCCGTACCCGACGAGATTGACCCGGCAGCATGCATCGAGCGCACCTGGCATATCAACAATCGCACTCAGAACAGTCAGGTAATGGGCAACCTTGAAATTGACTTTCTCAACGAAGGATCGACCCGTCACGAACTGGGCGACAAAATAAAGAATACGCTCGGACTGACAGTCTGGTCGAATATCGATGGCGAATGGCTGCCAATGTCATCAGAAGTCAATCCTCGTTCAAACAGTTTCACCGTGAAAAATGTTGTGCTTGATACGGGAAGCTACACATTGGTGGCTTGTGTGAGCCGCACTCAGGAAGCCATCGCGATGGCCAGGAAAAAGGTGGCCCAGGAACGCGCGGCTAACCGGGACAACGAGTCTGTCAAAACATCGAGGATTGAAAAACAGCTAAGAGCTCACAATGAACAGTCAGTCACCCCGCCTGTCCAGGAGAGTTCGCCGACTCTTGAACAAAAGCCCTTTACAATCCCGCCATCTGCCGATGTAAAAACAAGCGCCCTTGATCCCAGGGCTGCAAAGCAGGCAGCTCAGGCCGAAGCGGTCAGGTTGAAGTCCGAGCAAAAAGCTAAAGCCGAGGCTCAGGCTCAGGAGAAAAAAGCGGCGCTGGCTCAGGCAAAACAACAGGCAGCACAAGAGCAGGCCGCCAAAGTTCAGGCACAAAAAGAGGAAAAAGCCGCCAAGCTGGCAGCCGCCGCCGCAGCAAAAGCCGAAGCACGTGCCGCTGCCGATGAAAAAGCTCGGGCAGAGGCGGATGCCAAAGTGGCCAAACTCAAGGCACAACAAGATGCCAGGGCCGCTGAACAGGCAGCTCACGCCGAAGCGGTCAGGTTGAAGTCCGAGCAAAAGGCCAAAGCCGAGGCTCAGGCTCAGGAGAAAAAAGCAGCGCTGGCTCAGGCAAAACAACAGGCAGCACAAGAGCAGGCCGCCAAAGTTCAGGCACAAAAAGAGGAAAAAGCCGCCAAGCTGGCAGCCGCCGCCGCAGCAAAAGCCGAAGCACGTGCCGCTGCCG
>JAQTUP010000001.1:729944-804538 GCA_028707275.1 Gallionella sp.
CCGCTGCCGATGAAAAAGCTCGGGCAGAGGCGGATGCCAAAGTGGCCAAACTCAAGGCACAACAAGATGCCAGGGCCGCTGAACAGGCAGCTCACGCCGAAGCGGTCAGGTTGAAGTCCGAGCAAAAAGCTAAAGCCGAGGCTCAGGCTCAGGAGAAAAAAGCGGCGCTGGCTCAGGCAAAACAACAGGCAGCACAAGAGCAGGCCGCCAAAGTTCAGGCACAAAAAGAGGAAAAAGCCGCCAAGCTGGCAGCCGCCGCCGCAGCAAAAGCCGAAGCACGTGCCGCTGCCGATGAAAAAGCTCGGGCAGAGGCGGATGCCAAAGTGGCCAAACTCAAGGCACAACAAGATGCCAGGGCCGCTGAACAGGCAGCTCACGCCGAAGCGGTCAGGTTGAAGTCCGAGCAAAAGGCCAAAGCCGAGGCTCAGGCTCAGGAGAAAAAAGCAGCGCTGGCTCAGGCAAAACAACAGGCAGCACAAGAGCAGGCCGCCAAAGTTCAGGCGCAAAAAGAGGAAAAAGCCGCCAGTCTGGCAGCCGCCGCCGCAGCAAAAGCCGAAGCACGTGCCGCTGCCGATGAAAAAGCTCGGGCAGAGGCGGATGCCAAAGTGGCCAAACTCAAGGCACAACAAGATGCCAGGGCCGCTGAACAGACAGCTCACGCCGAAGCGGTCAGGTTGAAGTCCGAGCAAAAAGCTAAAGCCGAGGCACAGGCTCAGGAGGAAAAAGCCGCCAAGCTGGCAGCAGCAGCCGCAGCAAAAGCCGAAGCACGTGCCGCAGCCGATGAAAAAGCTCGGGCAGAGGCGGATGCAAAAGTGGCCAAACTCAAGGCACAACAGGATGCCAGGGCCGCTGAACAAGCAGCTCACGCCGAAGCGGTCAGGTTGAAGTCCGAGCAAAAAGCTAAAGCCGAGGCACAGGCTCAGGAGGAAAAAGCCGCCAAGCTGGCAGCAGCAGCCGCAGCAAAAGCCGAAGCTCGTGCCGCAGCCGATGAAAAAGCTCGGGCAGAGGCGGATGCCAAAGTGGCCAAACTCAAGGCACAACAGGATGCCAGGGCCTCTGAACAGGCAGCTCACGCCGAAGCGGTCAGGTTGAAGTCCGAGCAAAAAGCTAAAGCCGAGGCACAGGCTCAGGAGAAAAAAGCGGCGCTGGCTCAGGCAAAACAACAGGCAGCACAAGAGCAGGCCGCCAGAGTTCAGGCGCAAAAGGAGGCAAAAGCCGAAGCGTTGCGAGTAAAAGCCGAACAGAAGGCCATGACTGCGGCGGACGCAGCACCCGCCACACAAACTGCAACGGAAGATGAGGCGATTGCGAAAGCCGATGCCAGAGTTGCCAGACTCAAGGCACGCATGGAGGCGAGTGACGCAAAACTCAGAGCCCTGCGGGATGCCAAGGCGGTTCAATCACAAGGAACCCCCGCGTCAAATCAGTAAGTTATAACGGCGAACTCGCCCACCCTTAGCGCATCACACCACAAGGCCAGCTCCACGCTGGCCTTGTCATTCACGAAACATTTGATATACCAGCCAATTGCGCAGATAATTTTACGGGCAACAACCGAATCACCTATCGAATAATCTTCATTCTTCTACGGATTGAGGTGCTGATGAAACCTGATGCCCAAACAGAAGAACACGCACCTCAACTGGCCATGGACGCCGATGGAAAAACCGTGCACTGCACGGGCGCCTGGGTTGCCATGAAGATTTCCCGGCTAAAACAAAGCATAGCGCTTGTGAACTGGCCGACGGAGAACGATTTAGTGTTCGATTGCTCGGCGCTGACCGCGCTCGATACCCCCGGGGCTCTGGTGCTGAACCAGACCGTCAACGAACTAAGGCAAGGAGGAAAACAGGTTTCCTTCAGCGGATTACGCCCCGAGTGCAGCACCATGCTACAGTTGATTGCCTCCTGTGCCTCTTCCCCGAAAAGCCCGCCTGTCTCCGCACCTAACTGGCTGAATCGCGCAGGACAGAGGACCTGGCGAGAACTGAACAATATCTCGAACATGCTGGCCTTTATCGGCGAAACTGCACTGATCCTGTTATATTCATTGCGCAGCCCCGGCCGCATACGTTGGCGAGCCATACTGCACAATCTGCAAAGCGCCGGATTTGAAGCGCTGCCCATCGTAGGGCTGCTGTCTTTTCTGATGGGGCTAGTCATCTCTTATCAGGGCGCAGATCAATTGCAACGCTTCGGCGCCAATATATTCATCGCCGATCTGGTGGGCCTTTCCATGTTGCGCGAGCTCTCCCCGCTGCTCACCGCGATCATCGTGGCAGGTCGCTCCGGATCAGCCTACGCCGCACAGATTGGCACCATGAAAGTGACCGAAGAAATAGATGCACTGCGCACTATTGGCATCACACCTGCCGAGTTGCTGGTGTTACCCAAGCTCATTGCACTGGTTGTCGCCCTGCCCCTGCTGACAGTTTTCTCCGATATAACCGGTCTGTTAGGCGGCATGATCATGGCGCGCTCCAAGCTCGATGTGAGCTTTGATGTTTTTCTGGATCGATTAGGCGACGCGATTCAGTTGTCATCCTATCTGACGGGCATCGGCAAGGCGCCGGTATTTGCCGCGATCATCGCACTGGTCGGTTGTTACCAGGGCTTTCAGGTAACGGGCAGCGCCGACAGTGTCGGACGCCAGACGACGGTGAGCGTAGTGCAGGCTATTTTTCTGGTGATTTTATCCGACGCGCTGTTTTCCATCCTCTTCAACTGGCTGAAGATATGAGCGCCCCGCCCGTCATCGACATCAGAAATTTACACACCCGTTTCGGGCTGAACGTGGTGCATGACAATGTCAGTCTGTCTGTAAACCCTGGCGAGATTTTCGCACTGGTAGGCGGCAGTGGCTGCGGAAAATCGACCCTGCTGCGCACCATCTTGCTGCTGCAACAGCCTGTATCGGGATCGATCCGTGTTTTCGGACAGGAAGTTCTGGGGCTTACCGACGAGCAGGCGCTACCGCTGCGCCGCCGCTTTGGCGTGATGTTCGAGCGAGGCGCATTATTCAGCGCTCTCACGGTCGCCCAGAATGTGGGCATGGTGCTGCGCGAACATACGCAACTGAACACCAGTTTAATCGACGAAATCGCCCGTCTTAAAATCGCACTCACCGGGCTGCCTGCAGATGCCGGCGAAAAATATCCCAGCGAACTGAGTGGCGGAATGCGTAAACGGGCGGCGCTGGCGCGCGCCATCGCGCTTGACCCGGAATTGCTGTTTCTGGACGAACCCACCGCAGGCCTCGATCCGCTGAGCGCTGTCGGGATAGACGATCTGGTCATAAACTTGCGCGATGCGTTGGGATTGACCATTATGATGGTCACCCACGATCTTGACTTGCTGTGGCGGGTAGCCGACAGAGTGGCCGTACTGGGTGAGGGGCATATTCTGGGAATCGGCACAATGGAAGAGCTCTCCGACATGGAACATCCGATTATCAGGGATTATTTTTACGGGCCACGCGGGCGATCCGCGCGTGAACAGGCATGGAAGAGAAAGTAAATTTTACGATAGTAGGTCTTTTCGTGCTGCTGCTGGTCGCAGCGCTCATAGGGGGGGTGTTATGGCTTAGCAGCGCAAAGTCCTACCGCACAACTTACGACACCTATCAGACTTACATGAACGAATCCGTATCCGGGTTGAACCTGAATGCACCCGTGCGCTACCGGGGTGTCGAAATCGGGCGCGTACAAAAAATCATGCTGGCGCCGGACAATGTCGAGCAGGTGCAACTGACGCTGGGCATCGTGCGCGGCACACCGATCAAGGTCGATACGGTCGCCCTGCTTCAGACCCACGGCCTGACCGGCCTCACCTTCATTGAACTGACAGGCGGCAGTCGTACCTCCCCCGAGCTAAAAAAGCAAGGCCAGAACGATTATCCGGTGATCAAAACCGGGCCATCATTGATGACCAGACTGGATACATCGGTCACAGCCTTACTGAATAATCTCAACCGAACCTCCGCCAGTTTTAACGCACTGCTGGACGATGATAATCGTCAGGCCTTCAAACACACCCTGGCAGATGTCGCCATCTTGTCCCGCACCCTGGCCGGTCGCCAGAAAAGCATCGATTCCGGCCTGGGCAATGCGGCGCTCGCGCTGGAAAACACCGCACGCCTGACAGAAAAATTCCCTCAGCTCACCCGTCAATTGCAACAAAGTGCAGATGCCTTTGACCGCATGACAGACCAGCTCGGGCGCGCGAGCGTGAATACCAGCGCAACAATGGAGAGCACCCGGGTGTTTACCGGCGAGACACTCCCTGAAATACACCAGCTGGTGATCGAGTTGCGCGATCTGACCCGTTCATTGCGACGAGTCAGTGCAGAAATGGAACAAAACCCAGGCATGCTGATACACGGTAAGGCCGCTGCCAAACAAGGACCCGGAGAATGAAACTTTCATCATTTAATCTGAAAAAACCTGGCACGAACATACGACTGCCCTGCCGGATTGTACCTGTCCTGGCCTTGCTACTGACCGCTTGCAGTGCCTTGCCCTCACCCAGGGTAGCGAACACTCATTTTTATTTGCTTGATGCCGGACCTGTCGCTTCAGCTTCGCACGCAAAATCAGACAAGGTGCTTGCAATCAGCATGACCTCAGGCGAACCCGGATTCGATACGCCGCAAATGGCCTATATCCGGCAGGCGCATGAGCTCGAATACTTTGCAAACCATCAATGGGCAGATACACCGGCTCGCATGTTAAAGCCACTGCTGGTGCAGGCGCTTGAATCTGATTTTCGTGCCGTCGTACAGGCGCCGGGGGGCATTCCTGCCGAAATCAGACTGGATACAGATCTGATACGCCTACAACAAGATTTCTCGACCAAACCCGGTCGCGTGCAGCTGACGTTGCGCGCCCAGTTGATCAATGTAAAAGATAAAAAAGTCATCGCTATAAAACTGTTCGATGAGTCCGAAAACACCCCGAGTGACGATGCTTACGGCGGCGTCATCGCGGCCAATCTCGCACTCGGACGGATATTGAATAAGCTGGTCGTTTTTTGCCTCGATGCGACTGCCCATCAGTAGTCAGACAAGGTAAGATGTGAACGTCTGGATATTTTTTAATTATCTCATCAGAAGGGGCGCCATCATGCAAGCAGATAACGATACATTCGAAGCCGAAGTTTGCCACGCGGTAGAGCAAGGACAAAATGTACAGGAAATGGTGCGGGAACTCACCTTGCGCCGGATCAGCGCACGCTCGCTTGACATCGACTCCTGGCGACAGATAGCACATGCCGTATTGCAAGGCGCAAAATCAGGGGTAAAAAAGGAAATCAACCTGTCAGCCGCTCAGGCGCAGACCGCACGCGCGCAGCTCAAACAGGCGGTTGCAGGCCTTGATATGGCGCTGGCGCAACTGGTATCAGCCTCCCGCCTGGCGCTTGAGGAAGCAGGCGGTCGTGCGCAAAAGTTCTCGGACGAAGATCTGGCTGCGGCCAGGCGCGACCTGGAAACCCTGGAAGCAATGTTCCTGGAAACACTGCAAAGCTCAACATCTGACGTGCGCGACGCAGCGGGTGAAATACTGCACAACCTGGCAGAACATGGCCGCACACACGGCACAGCTGTCGGCGCCCAGTTAAAGGAGACCCTGACCGTCGTCACGCACCAGTTGTCAGTGGCCGGGCACACTCAGGCTGAAGCCGGGCTGCACCTGGCGCAAGCCACGACCGTCCTGTTACGCCAGATAGCCGCAGGGGTGCTCACAGGCATTGCCGATCACATAAAACCCGGCAAGTATCAAACCGCCACTCTCCCGGAGGGAGAAGGATCGATCGCCCCTTCCCCCTCGTTGGGGGGAGAGCGAAGCGAGGGAGCTTTGGATAGAGGGCTGGAAACCAAGGCTGACTGATGCTGTTACAGGCACTTCTGGCCGTACGGGATTTGACACGCCTGCACGATATCGCCGCCATCCTGATACGCTACGGATTCGGCGATGTCGTATCCAGAATCGGCCTGACCCGTTTACTGGAGCGAGCCGGATTGCACCACCGACACGCGGCTCAATACACTCACCTGCCGGCGTCCACCCGCGCGCGTCGCGCCCTGGAGGAAATGGGGCCGACTTTCGTGAAATTAGGCCAGGTACTGGCCACCCGTGTGGATTTATTTGAGCCCGAGTGGATTACAGAATTCGGCAAATTACAGGACAGCGCCCCCCCGGTTCCCTACAGCGAAATCCGGCAACAACTGACTGAAGATTTGGGCGCACCTCCGGAAGACGTATTCGCTTGGTTCGACCCTGCGCCATTGGCCGCAGCATCGGTCGCGCAAGTTTACCGCGCCCGTCTCGAAGACGGCAGCGAGGTGGTGGTCAAGGTGCGTCGCCCCGGCATCCGTCCCGTCATCGAAGCCGATTTGCGCTGGCTGATGCGCCTGTCCGAGCTGGCCGAAACGGAAAGCCCTGAGCTGCGCAGCTTTCGCCCCAAAGAAGTCGTGCGGCAATTTTCGCTGTCGCTCAGGCGTGAGCTAGATTTTGCCGTCGAATGTCGCAACGCCGAGCGCATCGCACAAAATTTTGACGGGTATTCTGATTCCTCCCTCCCCGACGCTGAAAACCTCACTGAGGCTCCCGTCATTGTCATCCCGCGCGTTTACTGGCAATGGACGGGCGAGCGAGTCTGCGTGCAGGAATATATCGAGGGCATTCCCGGACGCCGGCTCAAGGCTGTCGATGAGGCCGGACTGGACCGAAAAAAACTCGCCCGGCGCGGCGCGCGGGCGGTGCTGAAAATGATCGTGGAAGACGGTGTATTTCACGCAGACCCGCATCAGGGAAACGTGTTCTATCTGCCCGGCAACCGCATCGCCTTTATCGACTTCGGCATGGTTGGACGCTTGACCGAGGAGCGTCGCGAACAATTGATCCGCCTGCTGCTGGGAATGGTGAGGCACGAACCTGTGCGAGTTTTGGATGTCATGCTGGACTGGACAGGCAACGGTGTTGAGGATGAAGCAGGACTGACCCTTGAAATTGAAACTTTCCTCGACCAGTACCACGGCTTGCCGTTAAAGCAGCTAAGGCTGGGCTCCATGCTCTCTGATCTGGTCGCAATCTTGCGCCAGCACCATCTGATGCTGCCCGCCGACATGGCGTTGCTGGTCAAGGCCTTTATCTCGCTCGAAGGCATGGGGCGGGAGCTCGACCCTGACTTCGATATTGCAGGCCAGGCCATGCCGATGCTGGAGAAATCACTGCGCGCGCGTTACACCCCCGAGGCCGTCATTAAACGAGGGGGGCACGCAGTCGTTGAGGCGCTGACGCTCATCGCCGGCCTGCCCCACGACCTGTCCCGCCTGCTGCGCGCCGCCCGTCGCGGCAAGCTCGAAGTCCACATTGATGTCACAAACTTAAAACATGTAGGCAACCAGCTCGACGGCGCCGTCAACCGGCTGGCGGTAGGCATCGTCGTCGCCTCACTCATCGTGGGTTCGTCCATCGTCATGACCGTACCGGGAGGCCCCAGTCTGTTTGGCCTGCCATTTTTCGGCCTGACAGGTTTTCTTTGCGCGGCAACAGGCGGACTTTGGCTGCTCCTGTCGATCTGGAAGAGCAACCGTGCAGACCGGGAATAAAAAAGCAGTTATTCACGCCTGTCTGCCCTGCCTGTTTAACGTCCCGCGCGCAGCGCTTCGATGCGCTCTTCCAGCGGCGGATGGGTCATGAATAAACGCGCCATTCCGCCCCCCCCTGATATGCCGGATGCGGCCATTTCCGAAGGCAAGGAGGCTTGTTCGTGATTCATTTTCAGGCGTTCCAGGGCTGCAATCATCTTCTGGCGACCGGCTAACGATGCACCGCCCGCATCGGCGCGGAACTCGCGTTGACGGGAAAACCACATTACGATGATGCTGGCCAGTACGCCCAACACCAGCTGTGCGATAATTTCCGCAATGAAGGAGCCCATACCGGGACCGTGTTCTTCGCCCTCCTTGCGCAACAGGGAATCGACGAATATTCCGAACAGCTTGGAGAAGAACACCACAAAAGTATTGACCACGCCCTGAATTAACGCCAGTGTGACCATATCGCCGTTAGCCACATGACTGATTTCATGCGCCAGCACCGCTTCCGTCTCGTCGCGGCTCATGTTGTGCAACAGCCCTGTGCTCACGGCCACCAGCGCGTCATTTTTGTTCCATCCTGTGGCAAACGCATTGACATCCGGCGCATCGTAAATCGCCACCTCCGGCATGCCGATACCGGCGGAGAGCGCCTGACGGCGCACT
Organism: Gallionella sp.; assembly: GCA_028707275.1. Lineage (GTDB taxonomy): Bacteria > Pseudomonadota > Gammaproteobacteria > Burkholderiales > Gallionellaceae > Gallionella. The sequence continues at coordinate 738,208 of JAQTUP010000001.1, forward strand.
GTTTCGACCAGCCAGCGTTCGGTAGGATCTGACGGCGTGACGATGACCTGCGCATCCACCATGCGTTTGGCCGACCACTTGGACATGAACAACGAGATGATGGAACCTGCGAAACCGATCACCAGCGACATCACCAGCAGCGCGTTAAAATTGATCGCGCCACTTTGATCCAGTACACGATCAACCCCCAGCAGACGCAGCGTGATATTGATCACGAATACGACCGCCAGATTGGTCAAAATAAACAGAAAAATTCGCTTCATAACATTCACTCCTGAAATTTAACGCGCCCCGGGGCGCCCGTGTGTGTAAATGGGGCATATCCGCATTTTTTCAAGCACCCGGTTAGTCAAAGAACCACACGAAAGGTTCAGGTTTTCCTGATATTCATCGTTGGGCTAGCTGTTGCAAATACAACTGCTCCACACGAGTTCTGGCCCACGGGGTTTTCCGCAAAAACTTCAGGCTGGATTTAATGGTGGGATCATGAGTAAAGCAGCGCACAGGCACGGCATCGGCCATCGCCGCCCAGCCGATATTCACGGACAAATAAGTGACAATGGCCTCCAGTGTGACGCCATCGAGAGTGGGGAGTTTTGCAGTTTTCGTATCCATGGCGGCATTTTACAGTGACCGGGCGTATACAATAAGCTTCTTTGTTTTAAAAATACACTTTCCATGACCGAACCTGTCCGTCTCGCAAAACGCCTCATCGAATTAGTCTCCTGCTCTCGCCGCGAGGCCGAACTGTATATCGCCGGGGGCTGGGTCACGGTCGACGGTCGGGTAGTGGAAGAACCCCAGTTCATGGTATCCGGTCAAACCGTCGAGCTCCACCCGGACGCCCATCTCATCCCGGCAGAGCCCGTGACCATCCTGTTTCATAAACCGTCTGACATGAATGCCTGCGATATACAGATCAATACCGACACGCAATCAGCGGACGACCACTCGGGCATGCACCTGCTCCGGCAGCATCTTTTAAAACTGGCCGAGTGCACGCCGCTTGAGCGAAATGCGGGCGGCCTCCTGGTGTTTACCCAGGACTGGCGGGTCGCGCGCAAACTGCGTGACGATGCGGCGACCATAGAACAGGAATATGTCGTCGAGGTGGCAGGCGAACTGACTTCCGACGGCTTAAAACTGCTCAACCACGGACTCAGATTTAACGGTCGCGCCCTGCCTCCGATCAAAGTCAGCTGGCAAAATGAGACCCGGCTGCGCTTTGCCCTCAAGGGCGTGATACCCGGACAAATCGCGCATGCCTGTCAGGCCACAGGCTTGCAACTGTTATCCATGAAACGCATACGCATAGGCCGTGTCGCCATGAAAAAACTGCCGCCCGGGGAGTGGCGTTATCTCACGCCTGACGAACGTTTTTAGCCGAAAACTCCTCACCCGGCAGACCCGGGCCCGCGCGCCGTCTCAACTTTTCAGCTGAGTCGTTCCTGATAGAATAGCCGCGCGGCCACCGGATTACCGGCAGCTGAAAGTTATTGCTAGATTTAACCGCAAGCTTGGCATATTCTAGGCGCTGCACGACAATCATCGGAGGGCTCATGGCAATTTACAGTTACTGGTTTTTGCTGGCGTTGGTCCTGCTTGGTCTGGAGATGGCGACAGGGACATTCTACCTGCTGTTGGTGTCTGTCGCGATGACCGTGGCCGGCCTCGCGGCATTGCTGAGCGCAGGTATTGAGTTGCAACTCGTGCTGTGCGCACTGACCATCATTTCCGGCACACTCATCCTGCGGCGCTGGAAAAAAGCTCGGGGTCGCCACGAGAGTTTCGCCAGCATGGATGTCGGGCAGCCTGTACAGGTATTGGCCTGGCACGATGACGGCACAGCACGGGTTTCATACCGTGGCGCCGCTTGGGACGCGGTGCCTGAACACAGCGAAATGCCGCGTAACGGTACGTTCTACATCAAGGAAATACGTGGCGCCACCCTGGTTATTTCGCATCAAAAACCGCAAAACCAATGAGGAGGATATATGGAAATCAGTCTGTTTATACTGGCCGCAGCCGTCATTTTTATTGTCAAGGCGCTCAAAGTCGTACCACAACAAAACTCCTGGGTAGTTGAACGGCTCGGGCGCTTCCATGCGGCATTACTGCCCGGGCTGAATATCGTGATCCCGTTTGTCGACAGAATCGCTTACAAGCACATGCTAAAAGAAGTGCCGCTCGATGTACCGAGCCAGGTGTGCATCACTCGCGACAACACGCAATTAACGGTGGACGGCATCCTGTATTTTCAGGTGACCGATCCCAAGTTAGCCTCCTATGGCACCAGCAATTACATCGTGGCGATCACCCAGTTAGCCCAGACCACATTGCGCTCGGTCATCGGCAAGATGGAACTGGACAAGACCTTTGAAGAGCGAGATGACATCAACCGCGCCGTGGTAGCCGCTCTTGATGAAGCGGCCACCAGCTGGGGGGTGAAAGTATTACGCTACGAAATCAAGGATTTGACGCCGCCCAAGGAAATTTTGCACGCCATGCAGGCGCAGATCACCGCCGAACGCGAGAAGCGCGCGCTGATTGCGGCATCCGAAGGGCGCAAGCAGGAGCAGATCAACATTGCCACGGGCGAACGCGAAGCCTTTATCCAGCGCTCCGAAGGCGAGAAGCAGGCCGCCATCAATACGGCTCAAGGACAGGCCGAAGCCATCAAGGCCGTCGCCTCCGCCACGGCACAGGCCATCGAGCAGGTAGCCCAGGCTATCCAGTCGCCTGGCGGCATGGATGCGGTCAATCTGAAAGTCGCTGAAAAATATGTGGAAGCCTTCGGCAATGTCGCCCGAACAGGCAACACACTGATTTTGCCGGCCAATCTGGCAGATATGGGAACGATGGTGGCCACGGCCATGAGCATCGTCAAATCACAGACGCGTTCATAAGCGGGGGAGGCTGACAGGCTTACCAGCCCCTCCTGTGTGCCAGGCGGGGCGCCTGCTAACTCAGCAATTCATTTTCGATATCATCCAGAGCTTTTCGCATCTGAGCCACGATAAGCTGGTCTGCGGCGCGTTCATCAATTTCCGGAATATCCAGATCGAAAATCCGGAGATACTTCTCAAACACCTTGCGCATATCCGCAACGATTTCACGATGCCGCGCCTGCAATTGCAGCGGGTCAACTTTTCCCATAATCTTTTCCTCTTTAAAACAAATCTAGTCGCTGAATCTGCGGACAAACGGTATGGTAAATTATCGCACGACAGAATAAAAACGTGTCAGCTGCCTGTGTACACCGGGATAGCCATTTTTCAAAATATCCGGCGCGGTAAAAAAATACTCGCTCAATACAGCGAAAAATTCGGCCGGACTGGTCGCAGCATACGGGTTAATCAGGGGGGTTTGTCCTCTTTGCACTTGCTGACACAGCAAGTCATAGGCGGCGCTCAAATCCTCCGCCCATCTTTTCCGGCTCATGCCTGAGCGTAACAGAGGCATGCCGTTCATCACGCCATTGATGCCGTCCAACTTGTGCGCGAACTCGTGCAACACGACATTGTGCCCGGGAATACCATGGCGAGTATCGCGCGCAACATCGTCCCATGACAAAATCACAGGCCCTCGCAGCCACGCTTCACCGCTGAGGACGACGGCTTCGTTGCGTATCAGGCCGACCGCGTCCCTTTGTTCGTGATTAACGCGGAAAACACCGGGATAGAGGATCACCTCGACAAAATCATCAAAGTAGTCGACATCCAGATTCAAAATCAGCAGGCAGGCCTGAACGGCCACCACTACACGCATCGACAGCGTCACGTCCAGACCCTGTACGCCGACAATTGACTTGCTGTGCAAAAACCACGTCGTCAACTCGCGCAGATGCGCCATTTGCACGGCATCCAAGCTACGCAACAAAAAAACATCTCGCGTTGCATTATGCCAGACAGGATGCGGAAGCGGGCTGTGCCTGAGCATTTGACGCCTGCGCCAGCGCCGTACTGCATTACCCCAGGAACCCATATGTCGGTGCAACTGTTTGAAGTTACGCCGAAAGATCGTCCAGCGCTTTGTGCATGGCAGCTAAAATCAACTTATCCGCCGCCGCCTGGTCAATTTCGGGAATATCCCAGCCGAATATTGCGCGATATTTTTCAACCAGCTCGCCCATATCTGTCGCAATTTCACCTCGGTATGCATCCAACTCCAGCTGTTCCATTTCCTTCATGACAATGCCTCTTTATCGTAAGTTAGTCCCACATGACATCGTTTTTTGCACGGGCTGCGGCAGTAAAAAGATCCAGCAAGGGTAAGCCCCGTTTAACCAGGCTCACATCTGACTCATCCGTATCCGCATCCTGCCCCGCTCGTCTTGCCTGATCGATTGCAGCGCTTAACCTGCCCAATGCTTCAGGGACATCTCTTGCCAGAATTGCGCTGGGTATGGTTCCGCTGTGACCCATTATTTTCAACATGGACAACGCATCATTTCCGAACATGATGATATTGGCATGTGCATCGGTTTTGAATGTAACCAGCATAAAAGACTTCCCAAAAGAAAACAGAAGAATACAAAAAATGACCTGTGAATTTTAGCCTAAAAACCCTTAAACCGCCCGCATGAAATCTCTTGCAAACAGACTCCGACTGGCCAAACGCGGCATCCTACATTTTCCACTCCAGGTAGGAGTAAATATAGTTCGAGCCGCCATTAACGTTCCCCAAAAGTTGCGAGTTGCCGAAGATGCCTGAGCGGTGCGAGACACCAAAGCCCAGGTAAGTCTCGCTCAATGTACGGTTCCCGAACAGATCGCCCACGCTCACATCAATACTGGGATCGAGATAGTTCAACAGTTTGGATGAATTTCGCCCCCGCTGAGCCTGAGCACGCTGTTCGACGAATGGCACCTTTTGTGCGTATGAAACGCCGATTCCCATCCCCAATCGAGTTTTGACCCGCTCACTCCACGGAAAACCGTAATAAAACACTTTCATATAAGCGTCAGCCTGCCAAAAATCCTGCAAAAGCCCGCGCTCGTCATGGTGCAGCAAACCCGCGTAGCCTACCACATCGACAGGCCAACCATTGAGTCGCTCAATAAACGGCCGACCGAATTCAAGCGCGCTCACACTCGTCCGATCCGCAGTTCTGGTTGATGCGCAGGTAAATTCCATGATGGACGCCAGGTTGCAATCGGTGGACCGGCCGTACATCACTTTGACAATCAGCGGCTTGTTTTCAGGCCACATGGCATGTTCGGGTGAAATATCGTACATAAGCCCGAGCGCGCCTGTCATCTGCAGACGACTGTCCACGACAGGACTGCCACGAACCCCTTTTGCCCAGCGGGTGGCGGCGATACCCGCCAGGAGGCGCCATCGCTCGGTCAAATTGTACGCGCCATAAAGGCCGACCTGCCCGTTGACTCCGCTCCCCGGCTGGTATGCCGGACGAATCGCAGTGGCTTCACCGACTCTTACGCCGTAATAGTAATCATTCAATCTTGCATCGCGCACAGCGAGCATCAGATGGGGGCGCAACCGCCAGCGCTCAGTCTGCCACTCGTAGTTGTAGCCCAGGCGCAACTCATTGCCATCAGAGGCGCCTGTAATGTCGTGAAAATACTCTGCATACAGCGCGCCCCACTGCCCGCTGTGCTGATAACTCAGACCGACATCCGCACCGGCACTACGCATCGCCATCCCGGCCAGGCTGGAGGGCGCTTTGTCGTAGGGAAAACCTTCAAAACGGTGCGCTAAAAACACCTCGAAACGGTTATCGTTTCCGTCAATTATTTTCAGCCCGCCCCGGTAAGCGTGCAGGTAGAACTGTTCGCCTTCATACAGGTATAACGGGACGAGATCGTTCCGTGTCCGGCCATCACGATAAGGAGAATTCTCCATCCCGGTCGCAAAACCCATGCCGGCACCGCCTGGCGTGACCAGTATACTGCTAAGAGGATCACTGGTTGCAAAGGCCGCCTGGCTGCCAAATAACAAAATAATGACGACAAAACGGACCAGTTTGCGGCAAACCTCACTTCTAATGACACGCACAGGCGTTAACCCGACCTGGCCACACACATATGTCACTTGAATTTTGAATGGGCGTCAGCCAGGCCTGCCTTGAGGTCGTCCCATACCTTATCCGCCGTATCCTTGACCTGCTCCCACGCTTCTGCGCCGGACTTCTCCAGTTCATGCATCTTTGCAGTGGCCGCCGCCAGTTTGATGCGCAGTTCACTCAGCGCCTCGGCACGCTTGATTTCCATACCGGCCCCGGCGTTGTCAGCTTTAGCTTCCAGCAAGGCGATCTGGGCACTCCACTCATTCAGTTGAGCTTTCATTTTTTGTTTATAGGCGTCTTTAATTTCCACGACAAACTCCTTGAGTATTTGAAAAAACTATTTGGCAGCCTGTATCATCAGGCGATTCTCGACCTCACGCACACCCGACACGGCTCCTGCCAGTGCACGGGCAGTATCGCTGTTTTGCTGAGAATTAACCGAGCCTGTCAGAGTCACGACGCCTTTTATCGTATCGACGCTGATTTGCAGTGTCTTGAGCCCGGGTTCTGCGAAGAAGGCGGCTTTAACCTTGGCTGTAATCTCGGCGTCTTCGATGCCCACGCCCGCCTTGTTACTCTGCTCCCCCAGTCCTTCGGCAACTTTATCGGCGGTATTGGATATTTTGTTGCCAGCATCAACGGCCGCATTGTCAATATGTCGGCCCGCATCACTGACCGACTGATCGATCTGTCTGCCCGCAGTTTCAGCAGGCCCCGGGTTATCACATGCGGCAAGACTGCCTAGCAACAGCACCGACACACTGACTGACTTCAAATTTTTCAGGATTTTCATTTTAACTACCTTTCAAGGCTGACTCATATCGCCAAAAGTTAATTGATTTAACGGATAGTTCAAGCGGAGAATGTATGACGTCCGCTGGAAAAACAATCTCCAACGGATCGTCTGACAAGGTGCAGCGACCCGACTCACATAACATTTCTGACAGATTTCACGCCTTACTGCGCTCAACCTCAATGGCTTTGTGTTCGGGCCAGCCCTCACTTACTGGTGCGTGTTGCAGAAACTTCGACTTCGACGCGGCGATCAGGGGCAAGGCATGCAATCAGTGCACGGGTTACTTTTTTGCCTTTACATTGACCAGGGAGGGTCACAGGTTCTGCCCCGTCTACGCCGACAGCCTCAATTTTATCGGCCGGAATGCCTGCTGATTCTACAAGATAAGCCTTGACCGCTTCCGCACGGTGGGTCGACAGTTTCATGTTGTATGCATGAGAACCAATCCGGTCGGTATGACCTGTCACCTTGACGACTTCATAGTCAGCTCCGCTCAAATCAGCAGAAAACTTGTCCAATGCTGCGCGGCCGGCAGGTTTCACGTCCGATTTGCCGAAATCAAACAGCGAGTCAGCCGATGAATCCGCAGCAAAAACAGCCTTCCGGTAAACTGGCGGGGCGATCACGGCTACCGGCGCAGGTGGCGGCACGACAACCCGTTCTGGCACCACTACCGCACGCGTAACCTGTGCGGGTGCCGGCTTTTCAACACCAAACCGATAGATCAGCCCGAGCGAGAAAAAATCAATGTCGCCCTTATTCCCGATAGCATCATTGATCCGGTAGCGCTCCCCCTCCAGACGCATGCCAAGAGATTCAGTAAAATCGTACTGAAGACCTGCACCAAACTTGTAGTTTATTTGGCTCTTGGTCGGATTGAAATTCAGCGGCACGACATTCAGGGCGGCTCCGGTTCCGCTAAAGGAGGTTTTGCTTTGCGCATAGTTCAGGCCCACCCGAGCAAACGCCGAGAACTGTTCGGTGACAGGCAAAATACCGACAGCGTCCAGGTTGACGCCCTGAATCTTGATATTGCCGTTCAGCGTTCCGGCAGGCAGCGTGGTCATTGCAAAACCAAACTGCCCGAGATCGAAATACCCCCCTTCGACGGCGAAATTCTTGCTGACCCGGTATCCGCCAAAAAGCTTATAGTCGGTTGCCCGATTGTTTTCGACGATAGCGGTCGTGGCAAGCCCTTGTGTCTGCAAATTGGCGATGTTGCGCGCATTGTCAATTTTAGTTCTCGACTGCCCCACGTTGGCCCCGACGTACCAGCCTGAATCGTCCGCCATTGCCAACGGGCTGACGATTACGGCGAATGCCGCCATACCCAGCGTTCCTGTTGCTTTTGCTAATCTCATGATTTTCTCCAAAATTTCCGGTGGATCAACTTTATCTTGATTTGCTGATCAGGGTCGGCAGCGCTGCCGACCCTTGTGTTAATAGCTCATGCCTTACTGAGGAACGGTGACGATATTGGTGCCTGTTAACGTGATCGCTCCACTCACAAGGCCGAGAGCACCTGCGAGCATTCTGCCCTGCACGATGGCAAACCCGTTCAGCGTGATGACATGACCTGCCAGTACAGTGCCCTGGAAGAAGGTGCTCGCGCCTACCGTTACATTGTCCATCACCCAGAAGACATTTTTCGCCTGGGCGCCGCCTTGCAGCACAACGCTACCCGTGGTTGAAGTCAGACCGGATGGGCCAACTAATGAAGAACGGATGACAAAAATTGCATTCGGATTACCTTTCGCATCCAGCACCAGAGGGCCTGATGCACTACTAAGCCCGTATGTACAAGCACAAGTATAAAGACCTGGGCTGAGAACATAACCGCTCAAGTCTGTTGCCGCTGCAAAAGTACCGCCCGGAACATTGGCCGCCGAGGCGATTGTCGTCAGCGGTGTCACTGGCGCCACGCGGGTATTAAGGTCAAGAAACGCCGCATTCAAATCAGCCTGCACCTGAGTCAATTGCGCTGGCGTCAAAGTGCCATTATTAGTGGCGTTTATCTGTCCTGGGGTGACGCCTGCACTGTTGGTCACAGCAGATGAAGTCAGGTTAGGTGCAACCCCTCCATCATTCACACCACCGGTTCCGACTACGGACGCAATCACACCGCCTGGCAACGCGACATCGCCATAAATATGGCTGCCCAGATTAATCGTCATGGCATCCCATGCCATAATCCCGAAAGGCGCAGCCGTTTTAAGGTTAGGTGCGGGAGTGACAGGTCCGGTATTGACAGCGGTCACTGTCAGGATAGCACCTGCGGCAGGCGAAGTCTTACCGCCGAAACTGGCCGTAATATTGGCCGTACCCGCCGTCAGTCCGGTAGCTAAGCCTGCGACCGGATTGGCAGCAACCAGAGGACTGGCTGAAGCCCAGGTGGTGCCGGGGTTTAATGTCACGTCACTGGATGACCCATCGCTCAATATCGCCAGCGCCGTATATTGCTGGGTAGCACCGACCACTATTGAAGCTGCGGGAGGCGTTACGCTGACAGACGTCACGGTTGCAGCGGTCACAGTCAAAGTCGCAGGTGTCGCAACCAGTGCGCCGAAAGTGGCATTAATGCTTGAGGTGCCAACCGCCGTACCCGTTGCAAGGCCGCCACCAGGACCATTCACAGAGAGTGTAGCGACGACCGGACCACCGGCGGGTACATTAACCGATGTCCAGGCAGAGGTAGTTGTCCTGTCGAAGGTAGTACCATCGCTGAATGTCTGAATCGCTGCAAACTGTTGAGTGCCATTAAGCGGTACTGAGGCCGTTGTAGGCTTCACCACGAACGAAACGGAGGTTGCCGCGTTCACGGTAAGGTTGGCCGGTGTCGCGACCAGTGCGCCGAAAGTGGCGTTGATGATGACAGGAACACCTGCCGGAGTCACCGTTACACCCGTTGCAAGACCCGTAGCCGCACCCACGGTGGCATTGGCAGCACTCGCGCCACCAGTAGACCAGGCAGAGGTCGTTGTCCTGTCAAAGGTTGTCCCATCGCTGAAGGTCTGAATCGCTGCAAACTGCTGGATACCGGAAACAGGTACCGAGGCCGTTGTAGGCTTGACCACGAACGACACGGAAGTTGCCGCATTCACAATCAAGGTAGCAGGTGTCGCGACCAGCGCGCCGAAAGTGGCGTTGACAATAACAGGCGTACCTGCGGGTGTGACAGTCACACCGGTAGCCAGGCCAGTTGCAGCACCCACGGTGGCATTTGCGGCACTGGCACCACTGGTGGACCAAAGAGCCGTTGTTGTCCTGTCGATGGTTGTTCCATCGCTGAACGTCTGAATCGCCGCAAATTGTTGCGTCCCTGAAACCGGAATAATGGCCGATGTAGGGGTTATTTTGAACGATGTGGAGGTTGCCGCACTGACGGTCAGATTAGCTGTCGCAGTCCTGCCACCCAAGGTGGCTGTGATGACCGAAATGCCGCTGGAAACGCCGGTAGCTAACCCCGTAGTCGGTACGACAGTCGCAACAGCCGCTGTACCTGAGCTCCATACAGATGTGGCTGTCACATCGCGGGACGAGCCATCGCTATACGTGGCAATCGCCTTATATTGCTGGACGCCTGTCACCGGTATGGTGGCCGTTGCAGGCGTCACAGCAAACGAAACCACACCCGGCAAGCCCAAAATCGGCGCACCGCCTCCGGCCCCCCCTCCGCAACCGGCCACCAAAGCGGCCAACAGTAATGCCATGAGCCACATCAGTGGCCTGGTAACACGTTCTAATCCGTTCATTTTCATCCCCTTGAATTTATCCTGAAATACATCAATGCCATCACACACCTGCTGCCAGTGCCACGACCACATACGAGACTGCAAACCGCCATGCGCTGCCTAAAAGGCTGACTGATCAACCTGCTGCACTTATCCCACTTTCACCGACGACATACTGTGCGCTATCGCACATAGAGAAAATTAATGCCTGAAGCTGCCTCTGACGAGCGCATCGAAAATATTTTTTGAGGGCTCCTGATAAAAAATCGCGTTATGTGCGCCAACGTACAGCCCGGCTGTAATTCTTAAGGAACAATGGGTTAGATTCAGGAAAAATACAGGTACCAGGTCAGCGGTCACGCTTGGCATGCGTGCCGGGATTTTCAAAGTGACGGATCGGATAGCTTTACCCGTCCATAACAGGCGATTGCCGCATCGGCAAGCGTCAACAGGCGACGACAGATGCAGAAGGAGGAAGCGCTATGCACAGACTTGACTCTTTTCGGCTCAAAACCGCCGTGCCGCGCATCTGCCTTTGCCTGGTTTTGGCAAGTATCACCGCAGCATTGCATGCAGCTCAATCCATGGAGAATATTTTGACGCCCGACCCTGCTATGACAACCTTGCAACACACAGAGCCGCGCGCCTTGTACAGGATCAATCCGAATCGTGCATTCACGATGAATGCCGCAGCACGGCCTTCAGCCGAGTTTCCTGGCGCCCAGGCCGACTCTCTTTGGGCAACAAGTGCACACTGGAAAATAACCCAGGGTAACAATTTGGCGTTATTCAAGCCACAGCTTAGCTTCGAGACAAAAGACCAGCGATTTGAAATCAAGCCGCGCCGCCGCTCGCTGATGGTTGAATGGCGCAAATCATTCTGACCCATCATGTCCATTTTCTCCGGCTCGAAATTCAATTTTTATACGCGACTGGCAGGTGGTGTCCTGTGGCTAATCGCAGCACAACCCGGCTGGGCGGCAGGAACGGCTGCCGGCACCAGCATATCCAACAGCGCGACCTTAACCTACACCACATCGACCTCCATACCCGCTACAACGACGAGCAACATCGCGTCATTTTTGGTGGATCAAAAAATAAATCTGCTCGTTGTGGAAGTAACAGGTTCGGCCACCTCCGTGAGTGCTGGTCAAACCCGTGCAGTCACGACTTTCTCTGTCACCAATTTGGGCAATGCGCCGCAAGGGTTTAATCTGACTGCGGCATTAGCCTTGGCCAATCCGGCAGGCCCTCCCCCATTCTCGACCAACAACTTCAGTGCGACCGGGTTGGTCGCCTATGCAGATTCCAACAACAATGGCATCTATGAACCCCTGACAGATACCGCCACCTCAATTTCCGTCCTTGCCGCAGACACATCCCGGAAGGTATTTGTCGTGGGCGACATCCCGACAACGGTGCTGAGCAATCAGCAGTCTGTGGTCAGTTTGACCGCCACGGCGACAGCGCCCGCCACGATGGCCGCCTTAGTGGCCACCCCGGGGCCTGATACCGCAGGCGTCGATTTCGTCTTTGCAGATATCGCAGGCGCATCGCCAGGCGACATCGCACGCGATGCAAAACATTCCGCGTATGCCGCCTACCTCAGCAGCGGCGCAGGATTAACGCTTAATAAGTCAGTGGCCAGCGTACTCGACCCGATAGGCTCGGCGACACTGATGCCAGGCGCTGTGATCACCTACCAGATCGTGGCGACACTCGCCGGAAGTGGTACTGCGAACAATATTGTGATTACCGACCCGCTCCCGGCCAACACCACTTACCTGCCGGGCAGCATCACCGTGAACAACATCGCCAAAACGGATGCAGCGGATGCGGATAACGCGCAGTTCATCACGGTCGGCCAAACCCTTGTTGTTTCGCTGGGGAATGTTGCCTCTCCGGCAAATTTCCTCATCACCTTTCGCGCAACCATCAACTGACCAAAGGAGTTTTCCATGTATATTTTTCGTTTAATGCTCACCGCCAACCTGCTTTTCCTGCTTGGCGGCATTTCAACCCCCGTGCTGGCTGCAGAAGAAAACATTAAAGTCACCAGCATCGCTGAAGTGGCAGTGGAAGTCGTCAAAAACGGGAAAAAAGAAATCGTGCGCACCTCACCTGAAAAGGCGGTTCCCGGCACCGTGGTTATTTTCACCAACCGCTTCGAAAATATCAGCAAAAAAGCGGCGCGCGATATCGTCATCAGCAATGCAATACCCGCCAATACCGTCTATCAGGCCGACAGTGCATTCGGCGCTGATTGTGCGATCACCTTCTCAGTCGATGGCGGAAAAACCTTTGCTCTGGCGGAAAACATCCGGCTCAGAGGCGCTGATGGCCGTGAATACACCGCGCACCCTGCGCAATACACGCACATACGCTGGAATTACACAGGGCAACTGGCCGCCGGAAAATCAGGCGAGGTCGGTTTTAGCGCCGTCATCAGATAGCAAGATGCCATGAACCTCACCTATTCAAGTTGCACAGGATGTTTTTTGATGCAGGAACCCATGACAGATCCACCGTTCGCCCGCTTCCGGATCTGACTCGCACTGCGAGCCGGAACTACCCTGAATTTTAATCTTCAGCATCTCACAGGAGTATCAACATGAAAAATCATAACAAACGACCCGGGATCGGCGCACTGCTAATCGGCGGGATATTACTCGGATTGACCGCACAAAGTGCGCTGGCCGCAGGCACCAGCTCCGGCACCCCCATCGTCAATACTGCGACGCTCGCCTATAGCGTCGGCGGCGTAGGCCAGACCGGCATCACCGCGACCTCACCGACATTTTTGGTAGATGAAAAAGTAAATCTTACCGTCACGGGCGGCGCCACCACGAGCGTAGTACCAGGGCAGCTGGCCGCCGTGACCGCATTTTCTGTCACCAACTTTGCCAACAGCCCGCTGGACTTTAGCCTGGCGGCCACTACGGCCATCACAGGCGACAGTTTCGATCCTGCCGCTTGCAGCGTCTTCGTTGAAAGCGGCGGGGCAGTGGGTTACCAGGCAGGCGTTGATATCGCCACCTTCGTTGACGAGTTGGCAGCCGATGCCAGTAAAGTGGTGTACGTGGTCTGTAACATCCCAGGAACCGTGATTAACACCAACACCGGACTGGTGGGGCTGACAGCGACCGCTCAGGGTAACTTCACCGGGCTCAATGGCATCTACGTCGCAACGGTCGGCGCACAAGGCGCGGCGATTACCGCCACTGCTGTGGCTGACACCCCGGGCATCGTGGATATCGTGTTTGCTGATATTGCAGGAACCGAGGATGCCGCGCGAGATGCAAGACATTCCGCTCACGACACCTACTCGGTTGTCACTGGCGTGCTGACCGTCACCAAGACCGTCGCACTGTTGTGCGATCCGTTCAACGGCATACTCGTTCCGAAAAACATCCCCGGAGCCATCTCCCAGTGGTCAGTCTCCATCGCGAATACCGGCGCTGCGGCCGCTACACTGACGAGCATCAGCGACACGCTCACAGCACTGGTGTTGGCGCACGATGCCAATCTGGTTGTCCCCAGCTCTGCCGCCAATTGCGTATCGGCGACAGGGATACCTGAGAGCCTTGCGGGTCGTGGCTTCAAGGTAACAGCAAACGCCGCACGGACGATAGGACTGACGCTCGCCACAACCGTTGGTTATTTTACGACGTTAGCGGATGGTGACGGCGTAGACATCACAGGTCAGGCGATTACGGCAACTTTTTCCGCCATACTGCCTGCCGATGGCGCCCACCTTACAGCGGGTCTGCTCAATGTCGGTGAGACAGTGACGATTGTTTTTAACACCACCGTACTGTAAACGTGTCTCATCTGCCCAAAGCACCTCCCCCCTCCCGCCAGGCTTGCCTCGCGGGAGGGGGGTTTGAGCGCGAGTTGTCCTGTTTGACCAGGACAGCCCGCTTTTTCATGGGAACTAAACTCCCCCACAAAAAAGCGCTGCTCATCACTACGCTCTGTCTTTTGTCATCAATCGCCTGGAGTGCAACGCCGCCCAACAGCACCATCACTAACACGGCAACAGCCGCTTACAGTATCGGCGTTAACAATTTCACGGCCAACAGCACGGCAACAGTCAGCACCGCCGCGTGTAACACGATCGGTATCAAGATTGAATTGCTGCAATATGTACCACCCGCAGGCGCCGCCTACGCACCTGTCGGCACTAAAACCGAACCCGTACAGCCCACAGGATATGCGCCTGGCGGACAGGTCACCGGCCCGTTCAGCCCTGTGGCCTACCCGACATTACAGGGAAACTCGACAACGCTGCCGGCCAATTTATTACTATCTCCGATGAACGATGCAGCGGGTCGCTCGATTGCGGCCTACTCGCGCAACGAACCGGTTTTTATCCGCGTGACAAGTTATGACGCCAACATCAACCCTGCCGCCGCAGACCGGATCTCGGTCACGCTCACCACCACCGCCAGCGGCGACAGCGAAGTACTGCAACTGACTGAGACAGGCCCGTCCACCGGGGTCTTCGTCGGGGCAGTCCCCTCGGTCTTTGCCGCAATTGGTACAGCCGCGCGCCCCAATGACGGGAAGATCACCATCTCCAGTCACAACGACACACTCGCTGCCCTGTACAACCACACCAATTGCACCACAGGCGCCAATATTGTCAGCTCAAGCAGCGGACTGATAGATCCGTATGGAGTTGTGTTCGATTCAACCTCCGGCGCACCGGTTAACGGCGCGACCATCAGAAAAATCAACCTGCTCACCGGACTGGCGGCCACCGTGTACTGCGACGATGGTGTCACTGTGTTGCCCCAACCTGTTATCTCAGGCTCTCCTACCGTATGCGATGCCACCATGGATGCAGGTGGCTACCACTTTCCGCTGGTGCCAGCCGGCAACTACAAACTCGTCGTCACCCCGCCTCAGGGTTATGCCTTTCCATCCAGTGTTCCGGCTGTCAATCTGCCAAAATACATCGGCACACCCAAAGTTGCGTCCGTCATCCTGGGGAATCCGGGTGCCAACCCGGGCGGGTCGTATGGCGGCGCGTTTCGTGTTTGGGGAAACTCGCTGAGAATCGATATACCCGTTGATCCTGGCAGCACATCAATGAGCATTCAGAAAATCGCCGGCAAGGCGGTCGTCGGCATCGGCGAATTTATACCCTATACCCTGACGATCACCAACAACAGCACCACCTTACCGATAAGAGGCGCATTGATTGCCGACCATCTGCCGCCGGGTTTCCGCTATCAAAAGGGGTCGGCACGCTTAAATGGGGTCATCATTGCAGATCCGTTGATCTCGCAGGATGCGCGCGCCCTCACATTTAAACTCGACATCGCGCAGGCCGCGACGGCCACGTTGCACTATGTACTGGAAGTCACCCCGGGTGCCCGCCCCGGCATCGCGGAAAATATTGCAGCAGCCATCGGCACCATCACCTCGAATACCGCGCGCGCCAGTGTACTGGTTCGTGAAGACTTGTTCCGTAACCAGGCGATTTTGGTAGGTCGCGTGATCGATGGCCCTTGCAGCGATCGAGTAGATAACAGCGTTCAGGGACTGGCCAATGCGCGCGTGGCATTGCAGGACGGCACCTATGTGCTGACTGACAAGGATGGCCGCTGGCACATCGACAACTTGCGTCCGGGTACCCATGTCGTGCAGCTCGATCTGGATTCTCTGCCCAAAGGCTATGAAGTGTCCGACTGCAACAAGAACAGCCGGGTTTCAGGTCACAGCTATGCGCAATTCGTCAACCTGCGCGGCGGCACCTTATGGCGCGCCGATTTTTTCGTGCAAAGAAAAGCATCTTCAGAACTCATCCCCACCCCGGCGGGAGAGAATGCGGATATCGCCAAAGAATCACTCGCGGTGAGAGACCCTGCCCGACTGGTTGAAGTATTGCCCTATGACGAGCTTTGGCTGTCGACTGCCTTACCCGGCAACGAGTGGCTGCATCCTCAGGAGAATTTCCATCCCAACCTGCCGGCGATGAAGGTCGCCGTCAAACACGATCCAAAATACCGGCTGACATTAACTGTCAATGGCGAAACGGTGAGTCCGCTTTTATTCGAGGGCACCCTGGTGAATCAGGCGCGCAGCGTGGCACTGAGCAGCTGGAACGCCGTGCCCGTCAAAGAAGGTGACAACCAAATCGAGTTGCTCATCAGCGATGAACAGGGTCAGCTGATCAGTCGCACGGTACGGCTGATCCACTATTCATCGTCGCCCGATCACGTCGAATTTGTGCCGGAAAAATCGCGCCTGATCTCGGATGGCAAGACGCGCCCGATGATCGCTGTGCGCTTCCTCGACAAAAACAACGTGCCGGTACGGCGCGGCATCACGGGCGAGTTTCAGCTCAACGAGCCTTATCGTTCTTACAACCGCAGCACAGGGATTGCCCGCGACCCGCTGACAGGGGCGATCAATGGCCGTCCTCGCTTTGAGATAGATAACGATGGTCTGGCATTGATAGAGCTGGAGCCCACCACGCAATCGGGGGATGCCATCCTGAATTTTCAATTCAATGACCTGCGCCACCAGGAAGTGCGAGCCTGGCTTGCGGCTCCCGATCGCGACTGGATACTGGTAGGTTTTGCAGAAGGCACAGCAGGACACAAAACCCTGTCCGGCAACCTCCAGGGACTCCTGGCCGCTGACACCGAAAAACAATTATTCGACAGTAACAAGCTGGCCTTCTATGCCAAGGGGCGCATCAGGGGCGACTACCTGCTGACCATGGCCTATGACACGGGCAAGAAAACCGGCAACAAACTGCTCAAACAAGCCGTGGATCCCACCCAGTTCTACACGCTGTACGCGGATGCCAGTCAGTCCAGGTTCGATGCGGCCACAGCCAGCCGCCTGTACCTCAAACTTGAACGCAAACAGTTTTATGCGATGTTCGGCGACTATGACACCGGGTTGAGCGTGACCGAATTGTCCCGCTATAGCCGCACCATGAACGGCATCAAGAGCGAATACAAGGGTGAAAAGGCCGCTTATAACGCTTTCGCCAGCGTCACCTCTCAAGCCTACGGCAAAGAGGAGATCCCCGGAAACGGCACCTCAGGCGTGTACAAACTGTCTCGCGGCAATCTGGTCATCAATTCCGACAAAATTCGCATCGAATCCCGTGACAGGTTCCAGTCTCACATCATCGCCGGCACGCGCAGCATGACGCGCTATCTGGATTACGATATCGACTATGCACAGGGCACGCTGACATTCCACGAACCCATCGCCGTGAAAGACAGCAACTTCAATCCAAACATCATCGTCGTAGAATATGAATCAGCCGATCCTGCCGACAAGGCGGCCACCTTCGGCGGACGAGCCAGTTTCAAACCGGTCAAAGATACCGAAATCGGCGCAACCCTGATACGCGAAGGCACGGCGGGCGCGACAGGTGATTTGCAGGGCCTGGATGCGGCCTACCAGATAGATGAGCACACCCGAATACGTGCAGAAGCGGCAAACACCCGGCGCAACCGCACAGGTGTAGCATCCGGCGGCAGCGCCTGGTTGGGCGAAGTGCAACATCACGACGAGCAGTGGGATGCGAAGGCTTATGTGCGCGAACAGGCGACAGGATTCGGCCTGGGCCAGCAAGCCGGCAGCGAAATTGGCACGCGCAAGATGGGGATGGATGGCCGGGTTAAACTCTCTGAAACCTTAAGACTGCAAGGCCTGGCATACCGGCAGGAAAATTTGTCGACCCATGCAAATAACCGCGTGCTCGAAGGGCGCATGGATCAGATTTTCAGCCCGGATTTCAACGCTTACTACGGCGCGCGCACCTCGCAAGACAGCAGCGCTGCTGGTCGCAAGCAGAGCAACCAGCTCATCACGGGCGCGGCCTATACCCTGCCGGACAAGAAGATCACATTACGGGGGGCCGCCGAAATCGGCAATGGTACGGCGGGCAGCATCAGCATGCCAGATCGCCTCCTGTTTGGCGTCGACTATAAAGTAACCGAACAATCAAAACTGTTTGCCGAACAGGAATTTGCCCGAGGAGAACTGATTGCCGCCAACACCACCCGCGTCGGCGTACGCACCCAGCCCTGGAGTGGCGCGGAAATGACAGCATCAGTGGGCAACAATTTCTACAACGATGCCCAGCGCTTGTACAGCAACATGGGACTCGTGCAACGCTGGCAAGTCAACGAGCAATGGCAAACTGATTTTAGCGTCGATCGCAGCCAAACCCTGCGCAACACGGGCGTGCCGCTGAACATAAACACTGCGCCCGCCTACGGCTCGATAACGGGCGACTACACGGCGGCGACGCTCGGTGCCGCTTATCGCGACACGCTGTGGAGCGGCAACGGTCGCATGGAAATTCGCAATGCCAGCACCGCCTGGCAAAAAAATCTGCAAATTGGCATGCAACGCGCCTTGGAAGACGGTCGCTCTGTGGCGGCAGGCTTTACCCTGCGCAAGGCCTATGGTTCAACCACCGGCACCACGCGGAACAGCGATCTGCGCCTGTCTTATGCGCACAGGCCCAATGACGGCGAATGGATATGGTTTGACCGTGCCGATTACATCACCCAGGCTAGCCAGGGCGCCGTATCGCAGCTCAACGGGGCTAAACTTGTGAACAACCTCAACGCCAACTATATGCCTGACCGGCGCACCCAGATCGCGCTGCAATATGGCGCAAAATATGTGCGGGATGTCATCGACGGCACGGATTACAAGGGCTATACCGACCTGCTGGGCGCCGAGATTCGCTACGATTTGACGCATGACTGGGACATCAGCGCATTCGGTTCGGTGATGCGTTCAGTCAATTCCGGGGTGCGCGACTATGGCATGGGCGCATCCATAGGCTACAACCTCATGGAAAATACCTGGGTGTCGCTGGGCTACAACGTGCGGGGTCTGAACGATCGCGACTTCGTCGCCTCCGCGTACCGTGCGCGCGGCCCGTTCATCACGCTGCGCATGAAAGTGGATCAGGACACCTTCGATCTGAACAACGACCGCGCTCGCCCCCTTGCCCGTGAACAACCCTGAACCGGTGGGGGGCTGGTGAAGGGTTAAGGCCGCATCAAATCCCCTCGACGGATTCGTCCCGCTTTTTTACAGGCAGCAGAATCGCACTCGTTCGCGTCACACTGCGTCGCAGTTGAGATGTACAGTCTGTTTTTCGATTAAACTGCCAAACGGGCATGACAAAATCTTCGGCAGATTCAACTCTGAAGTGCAACTTTTGTAAGTGGCAATTCAACCTGCCTTGGCGAATTAGGTCACAACTACGTTTCGTGAACGTGCCGTTTAAGCCGTTGCCAGACTCAGTTTTTAAACGCGATTTCCAGCCGCCGTGTACACAGCCGAATCCTTACGCTGACCTACGGCGACGATCAAGACCTCAATCAAATCCGCTACGACACACAATCCGCGTGCTGCCGGTGCGGATGCGACGACGGGAACTAACCTTTCAGCACGGTCACAGAACCGGGTTTCAATAACTTGCGAAAATCCTTGTCGAACGTCACCAGATGCAAGCGATTGCTTGAGGCTGCGGCAGCAATCCACGCATCCGGAATTGCATTGCCTGTCAGGCCGTGAAAGGCGCACAGCCGTTCAAATTCGCCCCACTCCTTACTCAGTGGCAACAACACGACACCGGGCGCATCCAGCACGGCGCGCAAAAATTTCAACGCTTCATTGATCGGAGTGGGGGCAAGAAATACTTTCGGGTGAGTCACCAGGCGCAAAAATCCGGAAGCCACCATGGGCAGGATGACCAATGAGTTTGGGCTGTTGATAGCCTCTTCCAGCCAGTCCAGCGCCCGCTCGTGGTGCGGGTGATCCTGACGGGAGGCGGCCACAAGAATATTTACATCCGGCGTCATCGGACACCATCCGCCTCATCTATCGCATCTAGCAGAGCACGCTGACTCGAAGCATTTTTGATTGTCGACTGGAGTCCGCCCTGTCCGGCATAAACCGGCAAAGCGCATCGTGCCTTGCCGATTGTTGCGGCTTGTGCCGCTTGCAGGCGCAACGACAACCCTTCCTCAATCAGGCGGGTCAGACTGGTATGCTTACCCGCAGCAAACTGCTTAGCCTGTATCAGCAAACCATCATCAATATCCAGCGTCGTTCTCATTCCGGCACTCCTTATGCAGATTTCTGCACATCATATCTTGTACAAAGGATTTGTGCTAATGCTTGTTCCTGACGAATTATGAACATAACAATGTGATGTGGCGCACCTAACTGACGGGTGCTGAAAGTTGGCCGCTAGCTGCTGAGTTTTCGCACATAGTCTATGGTGTCAAACGTCGAAAACTCCCATGCGTAATGCAGACGCGATGGGTGACGCGGATGGCCGGACTGCGTCAGCGAGCCGAATTGTTGCCATGAAGTGCCATACTTTCCCAAACTGGCGAACAATTCCTTACTTGCAGCCACGAAGAATTCTCGCGCCAGGATATTTTCGCCCCATGCAGCCCAAACCACCGGCTCGGATTCGGCGGCTACAACGGCCTCGATTTTTGCCAGGTTTGCTGCGAACGCTTCAGCATTTGTTTCCCTGGGCAATGCGTTGAAGTCGGTCGAGCGAACCGGGTAGAGGTTGAGCATAACGAAACCGTCAAAGCCAGCCTGTTTCGCAGCCGCTTCAACTTTCGCGATTGTGGTATCGGATTTTTCTTTAGTTGCAGTGCTTGGATTCAGCCCGATTACGATGAGATTCCGGCAGCCTGACTTGCCAAGCGTAAAACGCCAAAGATCATCTTGAGCATTCGAGTAAATGTCGTACATGGATGGCACCTCATTTGATGGTTCGATCGAAATTCCAACCCAAAAGGCGGTATTCGACCAACAGGTTAAAAAATATCAAAGGATGCATATCCTGCGCCCTGAGTGCGCCGCCACGTGTCGCATACGACATGTTCACACATGGATAACGTCGATATGAATTCAACTTCGCCCAACCGGCTGCGACACAGCGTGTCATGTTGTAGGCGTAATATCTCACAACTTTTCGACAGGAATTAAATACGGTCATGAATCCTGAAAATACCGCCAGGCTGCTCGCCGCCTATCCGCTCCTCTACCGCGAGTTGCGGGAGTGGGGTTTCGAGTGCGGGGACGGCTGGTTCGATCTGATCTGGTATTTGTCCGCAGACATCGAATCGGCGGCGCGTCTTGAAGGCATTCCAGAAACAGCCGGGTCGTGGCCTTCCGTTCGGATACTCAAGCAGAAATTCGGCTCGCTGCGGGTACAGTTCGGTTTTGATGTTCCTGTCAGCAAGTCTATTCGTGCCTTGGTGGACAAGGCGAGCGAACGATCGACTGAGACTTGTGAGTTATGCGGTGCACCTGGCATGATCGACCGTGAATGCGAGCAAGGCGCATGGGTAGAAGCTCTGTGCGCAAGCTGCCGTAAAACACACCGCCCGCAACGACAAACCCGGGATCAACCACGCCCGCTACCGGTCTGGATGCAGGAGAGGAACAACAAAGGCTCGATGTGAAATACAGCGGGTATTCAAATTCATTAGCCATGTCACTGTGTGTTGAGCTTCGGGTAGGGTGGATAAAGCGCAAGCGCGTATCCACCGCGAACCATTGCTTTTTCGGTGGAAACGCTGCGCCTTTTCCACCCTACAAATAACACGTAACACATAATGTTACGTAACGCCGATAAATAGCCAATTCATTTGCCCACTAACAGGCTGCTGCAAAACTATTGCGCTTGTCGATACTGCGTCAAAAAGTGACTCAAAATGCTCATTTACTACTTGTAAACTCTGCTTTTTCGTCGCTTTTTTCCTTGCCTCGGCTTCGCTCGTAACGTTTTTCAGCAGCCTGCTAAACTTTGCAGGTTGATTCAAATTCGTGCTTTTCGTGCTTTTTGTGCTTTTCGTGCCTTTCCTGCCTGCCCTGCCTGCCCTGCCTGCGGCAGACTGGCGCGGACAAGTTTCAGGATCAACCTTCCTGGTGCAAGGTTCGTTCTCGGCTATTTGACCCTCATCTTCAAGGTCAGGCCAAACGATGCATTAACGCCGCCCGTGACCCCGCTAAAAACGCCTGTGGGGTTAATTTTCACCCCGGTTACATTAGCGTCATAACCTGCCGCATCGGGTACGACCAGATAGGTATAGGGTGCGCCACCCCCCGGCTGATTCGAGTAAGTCACGCCGCTGGCATAAGTGTATGCAAGACCGCACACCGCGCCGCAGGTAAAGGTAACGGGCGGATTGCTGCACAGGGTCGAGACGCACAGACTCATATTGACCGGAATGACGTCCGTCACCACCGTTGTATTATTGTCCACAGCCCCGTAGCCACTATTGGTCACGGCGATGGAGTATAAAATTTCCGATCCGGGAATGGCCTTGGGGGTGGCCGTACCGTTTACAGGATCGGAAAACACCGCCACCGATTTGGCAGAAGTCAGGGCGGGGGAGAGTGTCACGGTATTGGTATCGAGCGTCACAGCACCCGTCAAGGCCAGGACCCTGCCGGAAACCGCAGCGCCCGTATTCAGCGTGATGCTGGTGAGCGCAAGGATGCTGCCTGCGGTCTGGGTATTGATCCCCAGCGTCGCCGAACTGCCCACCTGCCAGAATACGTTGCGGCTCTCGGCGCCATTAATGAGGGAAACGGATCCGCCGGTCAGGGTCGTTAAAGTGCTGCCGACCTTGAAGATCCAGACAGCATTATTGTTGCCCTGCGCGTCCAGCGTAAGCAAACCGCTGTTTTGCAGCGTAGTCGAATAGCAATAGACGCCCGGGATCAGCGTCGTGCCTGCCAGATCGGTCGCACCCAGGGGGCCTGAGGTACACGCCTGTGCGACAAGAGCATTGTATGCGGCGGTAGCGTCGATCTGAGCCTGAGCGGCGGCCGCATCATTGGCATGGATGATTCCGCTCACGACACCGGGCGGAAAGCCTGTGATGGTGACACCCGGCGAATTGCCCAGGTCGCCTGAGATAACACTCCCACCCACATTGCTCACGATCGTTGCGCCCAACACCGCAAAACCACCCGCCCCCCCCAGCGCCGGAGCCGTAGCCGCCATGGCCGTCTGTGCCAGTAAAAGAACGAAAAAGACAGGGATCGTTGCAAATCCCGCCCCTTTGGCACTTACATTTTTATTGCGAATAAAAGCGCTCAAACCGTCCTCCACACTTATCCTGGCGACACACAGGAGTGATTCCTGCTTATCTGAAGTGTACATCGCCGAATATGCCCAGCAATCCGAATATGATCAGATAAATCGCGACAATATAGTTCAGCATCCTGGGCACGAGCAGAATCAGCACCCCTGCTAACAGCGACACCAAAGGCCCCAGACTCAAGGTTGTATGCACGATCATTCCCTTAATAAATATGAAATCAGACGGACGATACGCCCTTTGTGCATCCTGACTCTGTGCGCCACAGCACAGAGCGGCAAGCCCGCCGTCCCGCATCGAAAAAAGATCGCGTCTTTTGTGTACCAGCGCACAGAAACAGCCCGGTAAAAGAATCATGATTCACTACCCCGTGCGGCTCGCCCTGCGGCTGACAAATTTGACGAACCACTTCGCACAATTTAAAGGACTCACCATGAACCAGAAACACATCGCTGCAATGCTGGCTGTCAGCGCGCTGGCCTTCAGCAGTGGTTCGATGGCGATGTCGCAGGATGAATACAAGGCGGCCAAAAAGGCCATAGCGGCGGAGCACAAGTCGGCCAAAGCCAGTTGCAACGCCTTCTGTGACAACGCACGCGACATCTGCCGGGCGGTGGCCAAAGGCCGGGAAAAAGTCGCAAAAGCCAAACTCGATGCACGCTACAAGCCTTCCATTGATGCTGACTATGCTGTCAACATTGCCCGCGGGGACGCGGATTACGCCATCTCGCTTGAAAAATGCGATGACAAGGCGGGCAACCTCAAAGACCTTTGTGTGGAAGATGCAAAAGCCGCTCGGATGCGCGCCGAGTCAGATGCCAACGCGCAATTAAAAACATCGGACGCCATCACCCGGCACGACGCAGTTGTTATTGATGCGAACCTGAAGGCAAAGGAAAAAAGCGAAGAAGCACGCCAGGATGCCGCCGCCAGCCAGCGTGACTCAAATGACTCGGTCGCAAAATGCGCAGCAGAAGAGAGCAAGTGCATAAATGAAGCAAAGTTGAAATTCGGCAAATAAACCACCGGTCAGAAATCCTTCTGACACCGGGCATTGATTCGGAGGTATCCAAAATGAACAAGATACAAAAATTAGCCTTGAATGCCGCAGCCTTAACCGTATTGTGCGTCCTGAGCGGCTGTGCCGGCATGTCGGCGCGAGATAAGAATACCGCGATCGGTGCGGGTGTCGGAGCCGTTGGCGGCTCCGTTCTGACCGGTGGCAGCGCGGCAGGCACCGTGGGGGGCGCTGCCGTGGGCGGCGTCATCGGCAACACCATCAACCGATAAAACACAAGCTGAGCACGCGCCGCGTCCGACGCTACGCGTGCTCATAAAAAGAAAGGCACCTATCATGCTGTATACCATTGCAGTTGTCATGATTGTCCTGTGGCTGCTGGGACTGATTACCTCTTACACCATGGGCGGTTTCATTCATAT
The DNA here is from genome assembly GCA_028707275.1 of Gallionella sp. Lineage (GTDB taxonomy): Bacteria > Pseudomonadota > Gammaproteobacteria > Burkholderiales > Gallionellaceae > Gallionella. The sequence goes on from JAQTUP010000001.1 coordinate 763,339, forward strand.
CCTTCTGGTCATCGCTATCGTGGTCGTCCTGCTCAGGGTAATCAACGGCGGAGCCGGTTGATTAAACCGATGCGGCGACGACTGTTCGTCGGCCGCACCTGCGCCCTGATAACGATCAGGCAGCACATTCCACAGAACTGCGACACCTGCTGATAACAAGCAGAGGTGTCACAGCTGCTAATTCCGGCATTCACCCGTACACACCTGACGGGCGGTTGAAAATTTCCCGATATTACAAATTCCAATGTACGACAGCGCACAGAGCCCGGGTTATTTTGCGGCTAAGCTTCGAATATAACTAAAGGAGGTTTTATGAAAACACTCGGCATGATTATCGCAATGCTCCTGGCAGCCCTGCTCTTCAGTGGTTGCGCAAACACGGATTCACGCCCCGTTTCATCCTCGCCATATCCCTCACATTCGCGTTCAGCGGTCGCTTATGGCGTCATTGACTCGATAGAAACAATTCGAGGAGGGAATGATGGAATAGGCGCCGGCGCGGTCATCGGGGGGGTCGTAGGAGGAATACTCGGACACCAGGTAGGCGGCGGTTCGGGCAATGATGTCGCCACCATCGCAGGTGTTGCAGGCGGCGCCGTCGTGGGGCATCAGATCGAAAAACGCAACAATCAGCAAGATGCCTACCGCATACAGATAAAACTTAATCGCGGCGGCTATCAAACCGTGACCCAGGGCATTACAGACTTGCGCATCGGCGACCGAGTGCGCATCGAAAACAACCATGTCACGCGTGATTGAAACTTCGCCCGTTTTAACAGGCGCTCATTTCACACTATTCAAGAACAGGAAAATATCATGAAAACTTCACGAAGAGTACTTCTCAATACACTGGCCATGGCCTCGCTCGCCTTGTCTGGCATGGCTCTGGCAGATGAAACCACCAAGGAAGGTTATCTGACCGACAGCCGTGGCGATCTTGTCAAAAGCGGAACTGGCCTGTGCTGGCATACCGGCTTCTGGACCCCCGCCATGGCTATTGCCGAATGCGATCCCGTTCCGGCCGTCGCACCCGTGCCCAGGCTCGCCCGAGCCATGCCACCTGTTGCAGCACCTGTACCGGCAAGAACCTCTTTCGCTCCCCGAACCTTACAAATTGAGACACTCTTTGCCTTCGACAGCTCAGAGTTATCTTCTGTCGGCAAGAAAAAAATGTCTGACGAGGTCGTCGTCGCGATGAAAGAATCTCCTCAGGATGAAGTGGTTCTGGTGACCGGATACACCGACCGGATCGGCCAGGAACAATACAATCAGGCGCTCTCTCAGCGTCGTGCAGATGCCGCGAGAACATTTCTGATCGGGCAGGGAATCAATGCAAACCGCATTGAAACGGCGGCCAGGGGCGAATCCGAACCCATTGTTTCCTGCGATAACGTAAAAGGACGTGCCAACCACAACAACCATGCCCTGATCAACTGCCTGCAACCTAACCGTCGCATCGTGATGGAAGTTAAGGGTCAGAATCCGGCCAAAGAGTAAGCCTGTCCTGATACGATGGCCAACCAGATGTTTTTTGGGTTGGCCTTTTTTTCAAACGCCTGGCATCCCCCTCCATACAGGAAAGAACATCAACAACCCTGCGCACTTAAAGAAGGATTTCATTTTTCAAAAGGAGCTTTAACATGAAACGTTTTGTGATGACCGCAGCGTTGTTAGCTGCCACCCTCCCCGCTTTCGCTGCAGATGTAGGGGTGTCACTCAGCATAGGCCAACCCGGATTCTACGGCAGAATCGACATCGGGGATTATTATGAACCACAAGTCATTTACCGTCGACCCATGGTCATCGAGCGGGTATCAGCAGACCGCCCGCCCGTCTACCTGCGCGTACCGCCGGGTCATGCCAAAAACTGGCGTCGCCACTGCCGCGAATACCACGCATGCGGCGAGCGAGTCTATTTTGTACAAGACAACTGGTACAACAATGAGTATGTGCCGCGCTACAGGGAACAGCACGGCAAAGAGAACCGCCGCGACGAATACCGTGATGAATACCGGGGAAATCGTGGCGAGGAAAATCGTGGTGAGGGAAATCGTGGCGAGGGAAACAAGCACGATGACCGGGGCGGTCACGGGCGCGGACATGACAAATAACACCCTGCTTTGAAACTACCGCCTGACGGCCTGCCGTCAGGCTGGCCTGACATGGTCGCGACCGACCTTCACGGCCATCATATTGCCGCAGACACAACACCCCCGCTCGAATCCAAAAACCAGCGGCTATGTACGACACCGCACAGACCGCGCAGGGCCGTCACTTCAATATCAACTCCTCAGAATCAAATACCCGCCAGGATCAAAAACGGGTTTTGGCATAAAGAGTTTTTGCAAGTGTTCGATGTTCATCTCAACGAATGGGGAAAATAATGAAAAAAAATGACTGTTTCAAATCATATCAACTGCGCACGCTGGGTGTAGCCATTGCAACGGCGATATTCATGACAGGCTGCGCGTCCACACCGACCACGCCCGCGCCCGTCGAGCAGATGGCTGTCTCCCGCGCGGCGGTAAACACGGCCAGCAGTGCCGGCGCCAGCGAGTTTGCCCCGATACAACTCAAATCGGCTATCGACAAGATGGATACAGCCGAACGTGCAATGGGCGCCAAAAACTACGGGCTTGCCCGACAAATGGCTGAACAGGCTCAGGTAGACGCGCAGCTGGCCGCCGCAGCCGCCCGCGCCGGAAAAGCGCAGAAGGCATCCGATGCATTGCGCGAGAGCAATCGAGTGCTGCGCAATGAACTCGACCGCAATACCGGTCAGTAGGCCTTTACGGGTGCAACGAGCCTGAAACAAAGGCTGGAAGCTGCAGAACGAGCCGTCGGGCAGATGTCCGTGCCCGACAGCCGAACACGCGCTGCCTGACAACGAATCTGCGAACGCCTCATCAAATGGAGTTCGTCCTGCGTCAGTGTTGCAGCAAAACTTTTCCTTACGATCAAATCATTCTTAAACGGAGTTCATCATGCAAACGAACAGATACTTTCCCATGGCGTTGATCGCCATCGCCGTACTCTCAGGCTGCGGCGCGTCCACACCGCCAAAAAACACCCTGCTCACAGAAGCGCACAGCAACTACAACGACGCGAGAAGCAACCCGCAGGTAGCGAATCTGGCAGCACTTGAGCTCAAAGAGGCAGGTGACACACTCGCCAAGGCAGATACGGCCATGAGCCAGAAAAAAGGCGTTGGCACTGTCGATCATTTGGCCTATATCGCCAACCAGCAAGTGGGTATCGCGCAGGAAACTGCAAAACAAAAAACAGCCGAGTTAGCCGTAACCAACGCTGCTGCAAAACGCAATGAAGTGCGCCTCGACGCCCGCACGGCTGAAGCCAATGAGGCCAAGCAGCAGGTTGCCATGATTACCGAGGTTGCAAATCAGCAACAATCTGATCTTGCCACTGCCGATGCGAATGCACAGCGTGACCGTGCACTCATTGCCCAGCAAGAGCAGCAGCTCAAAGAGCTGAACGCCAAAAAAACGGATCGCGGCATGGTGATTACCCTGGGCGATGTATTGTTCCGCACTAACAAGGCGCAACTGGAATCGGGCGGTATGCGCAACGTGGAAAAGCTGGCCGAGTTCCTCAAGAAGTCCCCTCAAACAAAAGTGATGATTGAAGGGCACACCGACAGCACCGGCAGCGAGAGCCACAATCTGGGGCTGTCCGATCGTCGCGCCAGTGCTGTGAAGACCGCTTTGGTCGACAAGGGCATCAGCGGTGATCGTATTGGCACGCATGGCTACGGCGAAGCCTATCCGGTGGCCGGCAACGACACGGCCACTGACCGTCAATTGAATCGCCGTGTGGAAATTATCCTGTCTGATGAAAAGGGCAACATCCCCCCCCGCTAGATTCACGGATCGATTTTATCCTGACTCAGATGCCCGTAACCGGCGACAAGGAGAAACAAAATGTCTGTAGGAACCATTCTGCTGATCATCATTGTATTGATGCTGGTCGGCGCAATTCCAACCTGGCCGCACAGTAAAGGCTGGGGTTATGGACCGAGCGGCGGCATCGGGCTGCTGCTGCTCATCTTGCTCATCTTATTGCTGACGGGACGGTTGTAGTCCGCCGGTCTCGGCAAAAACGAGACAGGCATTGTAACTTTGAAGTTTAATTTAAGAAGGAGACTGACCATGAAACACCTCAAGTTTTTTACGGCTATTTTGATGGCGTTCGCCCTGCTAGGTTCCGCAGGCTGTGCATCCACCCCCAAACAGGAAGGCACGGGTGAATACGTTGACGATACGGTCATCACGACCAAGGTCAAGGCCGCCATCCTCAATGAACCCACTTTGAAATCGGCTGAAATTAACGTTGAAACCTTCAAAGGTTCAGTGCAGTTAAGCGGCTTCGTGGGTTCACAGGCTGACATGAACAAGGCCGTCGAAATCGCACGCAGCGTCCACGGCGTCCAGTCTGTCAAAAACGACATGCGCCATAAATAATATTGTTGCGGGCATTGCCCGCAACTTTCATTTAATCAAGGAGTTAAATCATGAGCAAAAAAATTATTGACGTCATCGCTGACGACATCGCGGCTCCTCGGGAGAAAATTATGGATGAACTGCGTGTGATGGTGGCCGATGCAGAGGATCTGCTCAATGCGACTGCAAATCAAACAGGTGAAGTCGCAGCGATCGCGCGCGCGCGCATCCAGGAGAGTCTGAAAGTTGTCAAAAAAAGCTTGCTCTCTGCCGAAGCCTCCGTCATTGAACACACCCGTCAGAGTGCCAAAGTCGCGGACAATTATGTCCACGAAAATCCATGGCAGTCGATAGGTGTTGCCGCCTGTGCCGGTGTCATCGTCGGAATGCTGATCAAACGGCAATAACCGTCATGAGGGATGCGACTGGATTGAAAGAGTCACTCAAAAGGCTGGCGGGCACAGTACTCTCCATCCTTCAAACCCGGCTTGAATTACTGGTCAACGAGATACAGGAAGAACGCCTGCACGTCGAGAAAATGATGCTCTACGGCAGCGTCTGCCTGCTGTTTTTTTCTCTGTCCATCATGTTGCTGACGGTATTTGTGGTCGTGCTGTTTTGGGACAGTCACAGACTGCTGGTGACAGCCAGCCTGGCCGGGCTGTTCTTCATCGGCGGACTGCTGATGTTAGGCTATTTGCGCCGCATGACCCGCCAAAGGCATGCGCTGTTATCAACCAGTCTAGCCGAACTGTCCAATGACCGTGAACGGCTGAGCCACAGACCATGAATAAACACGATATCATCCTCCGCCGACGCGTGCTGCTGGAGAAGATTCACAGCCAAAGAGCCGATATGGCCGAAATTGCACTGCAATTTCATACTCCCTTGCAAGTGTTTGACACAGGACTCAATGCCGTCCTCTTCGTCCGTCGCCATCCTGCCCTCGTGACGGGCGCCGTTGCGATATTCGTGGCTTTGCGCCGAAAAAGTTTGTCTGAAACACTCAGACAAGGGTGGCGCATCTTGTCCTTTTTCCCCTCCACTGAACGCCTGACTCGTTATTTCCCGGGGAAATAGCGCGATACCGAAAATGACTAGCCGGGGGCAGCCCTGTCTGCCGACAGGCAGGCCGGCTGCTGGCGACTTTCTTTTGAGTCGCCAAAAAAAAGTCGCTATCGATGCGGCGACCCCGGCTTGCCGCTCCGCCTGACTATCCTGCCTGGGTCTGCCTGTCGGCGGATATGGCAGGCTGATGACAGTCAGGCGGAGTTCCCTTGATAGCCGCAAACAGGCGGGTGAGCTACTCGCACGATCCGCGTTGCTGCCACGTGCTCAAACAATGCTCGCCTAACCCCGCCGCTTGTTTGCCTTTCTGCCTGTATACAGGCAGTCTTCGGCGACGCACAGGTCTGCCTGCTGCAGGCAGGGGGTTAAGGCAGAGCGCCAAGGTGACTTCTCAAAAAACTCATTAACCCTGATTTTGTAGCGTATGCGCAACATCAACTTCCCCCTCCCGGGTTTGCCAGTCAGCCAATGATTGCGCGCCCTCAAAGACAGATTCAATCGCTCGCCGGAAGAAATTCCGGTATATTCTTCGCTCTGAGAACTCGCTAAAAAAAACCCGGTTCGGGATCGCCGAACCGGGCCTAAATGCTCCAGATGTTTATAAGGGGAGGGATAAACACCCGAAATCATCATGCCTTTGTTGTCGGTCGCGCTCTGTTCGATAGCACACATACCCCCCAAAATATTCACGCCTGAATCCACTGTTCCCAAAACCCTGACATAGCGCAGCCTGTCATGACATCGCCGGACAGGCTCAACGGGCGAGCTTTGTGCGTTGCCGTACATAACCCCCCAGGCGTAGTGTGCTATAAAGAAGACACAGTCTAAACCAGGTGTCGCTACCCGTTGAATCATGCTCGCGGCTGCCCGCCCATCACTCCCCGGGACAACAAAATATGGTGATTACTTTGCCCGCACGGCATGACCCGAAACAAAACCAGTTACTTGCCGGGCTCACTGCGGAAATATTTGATCGCATTTCGCCCCATCTGGAACTGGTTGCAATGAAGCTAGGAGACGTGCTCTACGAACCCGGTGGCAAGTTGCAACATGTCTATTTTCCGACTACCGCCATTATCTCCTTGCACTACATCATGGAAAACGGCGCATCAGGCGAAATTTCCGGCGTGGGTCGTGAAGGTGTGCTCGGTATTGCACTTTTTATGGGTGGCAACAGCACCTCCAGCCGCGCGGCTGTATATACAGGCGGACATGCCTACCGGCTCAAGGCCGGATTAATGCTGGAGGAATTCAATCGCTGCGGACTCATGATGCATTTATTGCTGCGTTACACCCAAGCGCTGATGACCCAGATGTCCCAGACTTCGGTCTGCAACCGGCATCATTCTGTCGAGCAGCAATTATGTCGCTGGCTGTTGCAGGCGCTCGATCGCCTGCCCTCGAATGAATTGACCATGACACAGGAACTGATTGCCAGTATGCTCGGTGTGCGCCGTGAAGGCATCACCGAAACCGCCGGATATTTGCAACGACGCGGCTACATCAGTTACCGCCGTGGTCACATCACGGTACTGGACAGATCAGGACTGGAGTCGCTCTCGTGCGAATGCTATCTGGTGGTCAAAAAAGAGTTTCATCGCCTGCTGGGCAATACGGCTGAAATCAATAAACAAGTCGTCAAATGTGGGTTCGAATAGGCGGGCGTTTCCCGGTCAGTCGGCCGCGCTACAGTTCGTTTTTGATCCAAAATATTTATATGAAAGTAAGTCATGTCAGATAAAACAGGCGGCCCTGCCCTGGCGGGTTCAGCTGAGGGCATCATCGAGCTTCGCCGTCAGGAGGCATTACTCAAAACAGGCGCCTTGCAAAAAGCGATTTTCGACAGCGCCAATTTCTCCAGCATCGCCACCGACGCAAACGGCGTGATCCAGATCTTCAACGTGGGCGCAGAACGCATGCTGGGCTACACCGCACTGGAAGTGATGAACAAGATCACGCCAGCCGATATTTCCGATCCGGACGAGGTGATCGCGCGCGCAGCCGCGCTGAGCCTGGAACTGGACACGCCGATTACCCCCGGCTTCGAAGCCCTGGTGTTCAAGGCGTCTCGCGGCATCGAGGATATTTATGAGCTGACCTATATCCGCCGTGACGGCAGCCGCTTCCCGGCCGTCGTATCCGTCACCGCGCTGCGCGACGATGAAAATTCCATCATCGGCTACCTGTTAATCGGCACCGACAACACCGCCCGCAAACAGGCTGAAGAGGCGCTTCGCAAGGCCGGTGCCTTGCAAAAAGCGATTTTCGACAGCGCCAATTTCTCCAGCATCGCCACCGATGCGAAAGGCGTGATCCAGATCTTCAACGTGGGTGCAGAACGCATGCTGGGCTACACCGCACAGGAAGTGATGAACAAGATCACCCCGGCCGATATTTCAGATCCGGACGAAGTGATCGCGCGCGCGGCCGCGCTGAGCCTGGAACTGGACACGCCGATTACCCCCGGCTTCGAAGCCCTGGTGTTCAAGGCATCGCGTGGCATCGAGGATATTTATGAGCTGACCTATATCCGCCGTGACGGCAGCCGCTTCCCGGCCGTCGTATCCGTCACCGCGCTGCGCGACGATGAAAACGCCATCATCGGCTACCTGCTGATCGGCACCGACAACACCGCCCGCAAACAGATTGAAGCCGAGAAACAGCGCCTGCTCGACATTCAGGAAGTGACCAACAAACAGCTGCAACAGGCCCATCTTACCCTGCAAGTGAGCGAAGAAAAACTGGCCGTCACGCTGAACTCCATCGGGGATGCTGTCATCGCCACTGATGCCATGGCGCGGGTCACCCTGTTGAACCCTCTGGCAGAAAGGCTCACCGGCTGGACACAGGCGCAAGCCTATAATCGCCCGGTGGACGAGATTTTCCACATCATTCACAAGGAAACCCGATCTGCTGCCACGATTCCGGTGATGAGCACCCTGGAGCTGGGCACGATACATGGTCTGGCTAATCATACCGTACTGATTTCACGCGATGGCAGCGAATGCGATATCGCCGACAGTTGTGCTCCGATACGCGACCGGGACAACCGGGTCATCGGCGCCGTGCTGGTGTTCCGCGACGTCACTGGAGAATATGCGATACAGCAGGCCTTGCGCGACAGTACCGCGCTGACCCAGACCATCCTTAACACGGTGGCGGACGGCATCATCACCATCCACGCCGCAGGCGGAATCGTCGAGACCGTCAATCCTGCCGCCGAGCGCATGTTCGGCTATGGTGCCGCACAACTCGTCGGACAAAATGTCACGCGCCTGATACCCGCCTTTGAGCAAGATGCCTCAAGCAATGGGATGTTCTCCATCGGGCAGGAACGCGAGGTGACAGGTACGCGCCAGGATGGCAGCATTTTCCCGATGGAGATGGTCACAAGCGAGATGTGGCTGGGTGAGCAGCGTCACCTGACCTGTGTTTTACGCGACATCACCACTCGCCGCCAGACCGATGAAAAACTGCGCTGGACCGAGGAGGGATTTCGCCTGATGGTGGAGAGCGTCACCGATTACGCCATTGTCATGCTCGACCCTTCGGGGCACGTCGTGAGCTGGAACAGCGGCGCACAACGCATCATAGGCTATGACGCCGAGGAAATCATCGGACAGCATTTTTCGCGTTTTTATCCGGGAAGCGACATCCTGCGCGGCGAACCGCAGCGAGATCTTAGCATCGTGAACGCCATGGCCAGGTTCGAGGACGAGAGCTGGCGGGTGCGCCGTGACGGCTCAACCTTCTGGGCGAATGTGGTTTACACCGCAATACGCGATCAGGACGGCAATCTGCGCGGCTACGCCAAGCTGACACGGGATCTGACCGAACGCAAACGCCAGGATCAGATCCTGCTGGACAATAACACCGAACTTGCCGGGGCCAAGCTGCTGGCTGAAAAGGCCAATCTGGCCAAATCAATTTTTCTGTCCAAAATGAGCCATGAGCTGCGCACGCCGCTCAACGCTATCTTAGGATTCGCGCAATTGCTGGAAATCGGCTCGCCGCCGCCCACCGAGACGCAAGTGCTGAGGCTACATCAGATTATCAAGGCCGGCTGGTATCTGCTGGAGCTGATCAACGAAATCCTCGATCTTGCCGTGATCGAATCGGGCAGACTGTCGCTGTCGCGTGAGCCTGTGTCGCTGGCTGAAGTGATGCGCGAATGCCAGGCCATGATCGAGTCTCAGGCACAACAACATGCCATCAAAATCAACTTTCGCCCGTTTGATGCCAGCTTGTTTGCCAATGCCGACCGCACCCGGGTCAAACAGGTGCTGATCAACCTGCTATCCAATGCGATCAAGTACAACCGCGAGCAAGGCACCGTCGAAGTCGTGTGTACGGTCAGCTCGCCTGATCGCGTCCGCATCAGCATCAGGGACAGCGGTGAAGGATTGCCGCCGGAAAAACTGTTGCAGTTGTTTCAACCCTTCAATCGTCTGGGACAGGAGAACGGCAGCGAGGAAGGCACAGGGATAGGGCTTGTGGTCACCAAGCAACTGATCGAGTTGATGGGAGGCAGCATCAGCGTAAAAAGTATCGTAGGCGTGGGCAGCGAATTCAGTATCGAGTTAATCCGCGATGTCACGCCTGAACTGGCCGACGGACATCCCATGCCCCCCCCCGTTGCCGCTCAGGTTCACGGTGATACTGCGCAACACACTCTGCTTTATGTGGAAGACAATCCTGCCAATATGATGCTGGTCGAACAAATCATCGCAGGCCATCCGCAGGTCCGCATGCTCTGTGCGCGCGACGCGAATCTGGGCATAGCCCTGGCACGCGCCCATCTGCCGGACGTGATCTTGATGGACATCAACCTGCCCGGCATCAGCGGCATCGAAGCGCTGCATATCCTGCACAAGGATGCGGCAACCGCACATATTCCCGTCATCGCACTCAGCGCCAATGCCATGCTGCGCGACATCGAGAAGGGACTGGAAGCCGGATTCTTTCGTTATCTGACCAAGCCCATTAAAATCAACGAGTTCATGAACGCCCTGGATGATGCGCTCAAATGCTCGGAAGTCTTGTCGTGACAGATACACCAGATACCCGCACCCATAAAAAAGGAGGTGGCGTGAACGAATTTGATGAAATGGCTCATGCCCAGCGCATCAGCCATACAGGCAGCTGGTACTGGAACCTGCATACAGGCGAACATACCGCATCAAAGGAGATGTGCCGAATCTTCGGCCGTGAAGAGATCCCCCCGTTTGCCGGGCAGTGCGATACCCTGTATGCGCCAAAGACGTGGCAGCATCTGGAGGCGGCCATTCAAAAAACGATCAGCGACAAGACAGCTTACCAGCTGGAGCTACCCGCACAAAGAGAAGACGGCAGCAGAATATGGGTCGTCGCGCGCGGCGAAGCGGTTACAGACACCGAAGGCCGCCTGATCGGACTGCGCGGCACCGTCCAGGACAACACAGAGCACCAGCTGATGACCCAAAAGTTGGCCGAGAGCCGCCGACTGATGGAATTAACCACGCAGCTGGGCCACATGGGCAGCTGGGATCTGAACCTTCGCGATCACACGACGCTGCGCGCACTCGAACACGACCGCCTCTTCGGTTATGACTCACTCCTGAATGAATGGGACTATTCCAGGTTTCTGTCTCATGTGTTGGATGAAGACAAAGACGAGGTCAATCGCAAATTTCGTGAGGCCAACGCACAGCAATCCGATTGGGAACTTGAGTGCAGGATACGCCGCACCGATGGCGCCATACGCTGGCTGCGCATCCTGGGCACGCACAGGATTGATAGTCATTTAGGATCGTGGCACATGATAGGCATCGTGCAGGACATCACCGAACACAAACACATGGATCAGATTTTGCAGGAAAAAAATGCCGAACTGGAGAATGCCAGATTCGTCGCGGAACAAGCCAATCTGGCCAAGTCTGTTTTCCTCTCAAACATGAGCCACGAGCTGCGCACCCCGCTCAATGCAATCCTGGGGTTCTCCCAGTTGCTCGAAGCCGGTTCGCCGCCGCCCACCGGCAAACAGATCGTCCGCCTGCAGCAAATTACCAGGGCGGGATGGTATCTGCTCGATCTGATCAACGAGATCCTCGATCTTGCCCGGATCGAATCGGGTAATCTGGACTTATTGAAAGAATCTGTGCGACTCACCGATGTCATCCGGGAATGCCAGTCTTTGATCGAACCTCTGGCACAAACACACGAAATCACGCTCCGTTTTGTACCCTTCGACCCTGATTTGCGGGTAATCGCAGACCAAACCCGGCTCAAACAGGTCATCGTCAATCTGTTATCCAACGCCGTCAAATACAACCGCGCACGGGGAACCGTCGAGGTCAGCTGTATCGCCACCCCCGAGCAAATCTGCATCCGCGTCAAGGACAGCGGAGCCGGATTATCTCCGGAATTGCAAGAGCAGTTATTCCAGCCTTTTAACCGGCTAGGACAAGAGAGTGGCGAAGTGGACGGCACAGGCATCGGCCTTGTGGTGACCCGCCAACTGGTGGAGCTGATGGGAGGACACATAGGCGTTAAAAGCACCGTCGGTGTGGGCAGCGAGTTTTGGTTCGATTTGAGCCGGGACATGATGCCGTCGGCCGAAACAAGCAGGCCTGAGACGCCTGCGCTAAAAACGCACATGACAGAGCTGCATTCCTTGCTTTATGTGGAAGATAATCCGGCCAACCTGATGCTGGTCGAGCAAATTATGACCGATCATCCGCATGTGCGCATGCTCAGCGCAAAGGATGGCATAACGGGCGTCGAACTGGCCTGCGACCTGCTCCCCGATGTCATCCTCATGGACATCAATCTGCCCGGCGTCAGCGGGACAGAGGCTTTGAATATACTGAAGATGAATCCTCTCACGACGCATATTCCCGTCATTGCCCTGAGCGCCAACGCCATGCCAGACGACATAGAGCAGGCATGCGAGGCAGGATTCTTCCGCTATTTGACCAAACCTATCAAGCTCGACGAATTCATGACAGTGATCGATGACGCACTGCTTTTAAAAAAAACGGGGTTAAGCTGCACAAGTGCAAAGGATAAGCAAAATGATTAGCCAACAGGATATTCTTAACGCCAGCATTTTGATTGTGGATGATCAGCAATCGAATGTGCTGCTGCTCGAAAATATACTCAGCGATGCCGGTTACACCTGCATCACATCGACAACAGACCCTCACCAGGTGTGCGCCTTACATCAAAAGCACTGCTACGACCTGATTTTGCTTGACCTGCAAATGCCCGGCATGGATGGATTTCAGGTGATGGAAGGGCTCAAAAAAATCAATCAGGACGACTACCTTCCGGTGTTGGTCATCACAGCCCAACCCGATCACAAACTGCGCGCACTCGCTGTCGGGGCGAAAGATTTTATCGCCAAGCCCTTCGATCTGGCCGAAGTTCAGACGCGTATCCACAACATGCTCGAAGTCAGGCTGCTGTACAGAAAACTAAAAGAATACAACGAGGTGCTTGAATTTACGGTGCAGGAGCGCACCCGGGAACTTCGACTAAGCGAAGCGCGTTTTCGCCGACTGACGGAGCTCTCGTCCGACTGGTACTGGGAACAGGACGAAAATGGCCGTTTTGTCAGGGTATTTGGCCCGGTGTTTGACATGCTCGGCATCCGGGAAGACAAGCCGGGCGCACGAGATGACAGAGGCGCGAGATGGAATGAGGCCGAGCGCTGCCTCCTGGAATCCAAACTTGCCACCAGGCAACCCTTCCTCGACTATACTTACAGCCGGATTAATCCTGATGGGCAGACACAATACTTGATGGTGAGCGGTGAACCGATGTTCGATTCGTCCGGCCGCTATACCGGATACCGTGGCATAGGCAAGGATGTGACAGAAACAATGAAAAACAATATATGAAACCTGGCAACCAGAATCTGTTGCAATTGCGGCAGGTAGCCGAGGCGAAACTTGACAGGAAGATGCTGTCTTTCTTGCAGCCGCACCCGGGGGAGAACCTGCTGCACGAACTCATGCATGAACTGAGCGTGCACAAGATTGAACTTGAGATGCAAAACGAGGCTCTGCGCCAGTCGCAGATTGAACTTGAGAAGTCACGCGACCGTTACGTGGAATTCTATGACTTTGCCCTGGTAGGTTATCTCACGCTCAACAAGCACGCCATGATAGACGATATCAATCTACCCGGCGCGGCGCTGCTGGGCGTAGTGCGCAGCAAGCTGAAGAACCGGCGCTTCGCCTCATTCGTTGCCACGGACGATCAGGAAAACTGGCAGCGCCTCTTCATGTCGGCAATAGCGAACGACAACAGGCGACGCCGCGAACTGACACTGAAAAAAAGTGACGGGACGCTCACCCGGGTCATGGTGGACTGTCAGCGCCTGGAAAAACCAGGCGAGGAACTGCTGGTGCGCGTCGTGCTGACCGATCTTGCAGAACAGGAATAACTGACCGCACACCCGGAACAGCGCCCGCCCTATGTTCGGCAACGCACAGAAGGCGGCGCGCTCCTTTGCTACCATTCGCGCCGTTAAAGTCGGCCGTGGAACTGCGCCCGCCTGCCTCGCAGCGTGTGCAGCTAACCTGGCATACATGCACCGCTCATTGAATCATCATCCGGAGAGCATCATGAAAAATCATCCTCCTCGCGCCGCGCGCGGCTTCACACTGATCGAAGTGATGGTGGTCATCGTCATCATCGCGGTATTGGCAGCGCTGATCGTCCCTAACGTAATGAGCCGCCCGGATGAAGCGCGCGTCACGGCGGCCAGGCAGGATATAGGCGCCATCACGCAGGCGCTCAAACTCTACAAGCTGGACAACATGCGTTATCCCACGACCGAGCAAGGATTGCAGGCGCTGGTCAAAAAGCCCGCCTCTGCGCCCGTCCCGGCAAACTGGAAAGGCAATGGTTATCTGGAAAAACTACCCAAGGATCCCTGGGGCAGCCCCTACAAATATCTGCAACCGGGCCTGCACGGCGAAATTGATGTGATGAGTTTCGGTGCAAACCGCGAAGTCGGCGGCGAAGGCACTGATGCGGACATCGGTTCGTGGGATTTGTAACCCGCCAGCCGCGCATCAGCAAATCCGGCATGCCGGATCCTGCATCCTGCATCCTGCATCCTGAATCCTGCATCCTGCATCCTGCAAACGGCTTTACGCTGGTGGAGTTGCTGGTCGTGCTGGTAGTGATTGGCATTACGCTTGGCATAACCATGGTGCAATTGATGCCTGACAAGCGCGAGGTACTGCGCCAGGAAGCGCTGAGACTGGCACTGTTGCTGGAAAATGCGGCGCTGGAGGCACAAGCTGGCGGACGTACGCTAGGCTGGTCGGGCGAGGCATCTCATTACCGCTTCTGGCGCAAAAACGATTACAACGAATGGGTGCGCATCGAGGACGACAATCTGTTCAGGCCGCGCGAGTTGCCCGACGGGATACGCGTGGGTCAGGTGACCGTCGAAGGATTGGCCATCAAGCCCGGCGATCGCATCTCGCTCAGTGCCTATACTTTCTCGCAGCCTTATCAAATACGACTGGGCAATGAATACGGCAACGCCAGCATCACCGGCAAAAGCACTGTTGATGTGAGCGCATCGCTCGATGGCGAAGCTGACGGGGCATCAAAATAATGTGCGACTATTCCCCTCCTCTATCCTCGATCCTGAATCTCAAATCCCGCCAAAGGGGCTTTACCCTGCTCGAATCCCTGGTAGCATTGGCGATACTTGCGATTGCGCTGACGGCCGTGTTGCGCGCAACCGGTGCCAGCACCAGCCACGTCGATGCATTGCGCCAGCGTCTGCTCGCCGACTGGGTCGCACAAAATCGCCTGTCACTTCATGCAGGTCGCGGCGACTGGTTGCCCGCAGGCGCTCAACAGGCAGAAGAAGAGCAGGCTGGATTGAAATTCATCATCAATGAAAAAATAAGCGCCACGCCCAATCCCGCCTTCCGCCTCATCGAAGTGAGTGTCGCCTCCGCAGAAGACCCGCAACATGCCCTGCGCACCCTGCGCGGCTATTTAGTGCAATTTCCGCGCCGATGAAAATCCAGCATCCCGAATCCTGCATCCTCGATCCTCGATCCTCGATCCTGAATCCTCAGCGGGGCTTTACCCTGATTGAACTGTTAGTATCGCTGGTCATTCTGGCTTTGCTATCCGTCGCGGCTTATCGCAGCCTGGATGCGGTATTGCAAACACGCGAGCGAATCGCTGCCGAAACGCGCAAATGGCAACATCTCGCATTTTTCTTTGCGCGCCTGGATCAGGATATTGCACAGGCCATACATCGCCGTGCGCGTGACGGGGCCGGTGTATTTCAACCTGAATGGGCAGGCCATGCCGTCGTGGTAGGCGATGACGATGCAGAACTCACTTTTACCCGGGCAGGCGTTGAGGATCAGGGCCTGTTCATGCGCTCGCCACAACGCATTGCTTATCGGCTGGAACAGGACAAGGTCATCTCGCTGCGCTGGCCGACACCCGACCTGGCCGCACACACGAAGCCTGCACGTTACACCTTGCTGGAGGGGGTGAGCGAATTCAAGTGGCGCTATCTGGACACGGACGGAAACTGGCTGACACAATGGCCGCCCAAAGCTGGCAACGGAGGACGACCACAGGCGGCCGAGGTCACGTTGATTCTCCTGGGCGGCGAAAAGCTGACCCGTATCTTTGCGCCGCAATGAAAAAAAGAGAGATCAAACTCGCACGGGGAAAGGCGCATCAGCGCGGGGTAGCCATCATCATGGTCATGCTGATCGTCGCCATGGCCACGGTGCTGGCAAGCTATCTGGCTCAGCAACAGCAATTGTGGCAACGCCAGGTCGAGAGTCAGTTTGACCGCGCACAGGCCAGGCGCCTGGGGATAGCGGGGATAGACTGGGCAAGAGCGGTACTGGCCGAGGACGCCCGCGCCAACAGCGTTGACCACGATGGCGAAATGTGGACACTGCGCTTACCTGCCATGCCCGTTGATAACGGCGAAGTCATAGGCCTCATAGAAGACCGGCAAGGGCGCTACAATCTGAACAATCTGGTACGCAACGGTTTGAGCAGCGCACCTGACATAGAACAATTCCAGCGTCTGCTGGGCCTGCTCGGATTAAACAGTGAGCTGGCCTTCGCGCTGGCCGACTGGATGGACAGCGACAGTGAGACGGCGCGCCAGGGCGGCGCTGAGGACAGTTACTATCTGTCTTTGCCTGAACCTTATCGCAGCGCGAATCATCCGCTCTCAGAGCTGGGCGAGTTATCCCGCATCAAGGGATTTGACGAACGCGTCATCGAACGATTGCGCCCTTTTGTCAGCACATTACCACTCTTTTTACCCGTCAATGCCAATTTTGCGCCTGCCGAAGTGCTCGCCGCCCTCATCCCGGAGATGAGTTTATCGGATGCACGCATACTGGTTCAGCAAAGACGAGGACACCCGTTCAATAACATCATCGAATTCAAACAACGCCTGCCCCGAAATGGTACTCAAGTGAACAGTCAGGATTTTTCCGTCAGCAGTACCTTTTTCTGGGTCACCGGGCGTGCCAGTGTCGCCAATTCCCAGGTCAGCACACAAGCCCTGTTGCAGCGTACGGGAAACTGGCCGACCGTCGTCTGGCAAAGCGTACAATGAGAGCCCTCATCTCCCGCACCGGACGCCCGTCATCAATGCCGGACGATATTGGCGTCGGCATCACGCCTGGCATGCCTCCTTTGAATTGTCGTCACACGATTGATTTGCAACAACACGCTGTTTTGCCGAATAATTTGCCTCAGGTGTCCCCATCATGAACGTTCTGCGTCTCTATTTTTCAGCCCAATGGCAAGATGGCAACTCCCCCTGTCCCTGGGCGCTCTGCGACGAGGCCGGCACTGTGTTGCAACAGGGGGTATCGCCACTGGCCGCCATCCCACGCACCCCGGAATGCATCGGCATTCTTGCGGCCGACCGGGTACTGATCTTCACAACAAACAAGCCGCCCGGCAACCTGCGCCGCTGGCGAACGGCGCTGCCTTTTATCGCAGAGGAACACGCCCTGACAGATCCGGACGATCTACACGCAGTTCCTGCCGCATCATCGGATGTCGGCAGCATAGCGGTGTCTGTCATCTCAAAATCCTGGTTAAAACAAATCCTGTCGGCCACGGCAGACAGGCCCATGCGCCGCCTGATTGCCGAGTCACTCATGCCGACCTTATCCGACAACTCGTGGACACTCGTCCGGGACGGACAACAGGGATTTTTGCGCACCTCGATGACCACCGGCATGGCGCTGGACAACGGCGACGAACACACGCCACCCCTGGCATTACAGCTCAGCCTGGCGGCCGCCGGGCTCCGGGCTCCCGCACAAATTGAGCTGCGCTTATCAGACACGAACACTGTTACACCTGACTGGAGTTTACCCGTCCCTCTGACGCCAGGCGACGCCTGGGACTGGCGGCGCGCACCGATCAGCGACAAAATACCCAATTTGCTGTGGGGCGACTTCGCGCCCACCCTGCGCCTGCTGGACGGACTTGGCAAACTGCGCCCCGCCCTGTATATCTTGCTCGCGGCTCTGGCTATAGAGGTAATCGGGACACATATCGAGTGGTCCATGTTAGCTCGGGAAAAACATGCCTTGCTGCAACAGCAGGAGCAGATTTTTCGCGCGGCCTTTGGTGATGAGAGCACGCTGGTCGACGCCCCATTACAAATGCAGCGCAATCTGGCCGCCTTGCGCCATGGTGCCGGGGTCGCAGATGATGCCGATTTTATTGCGCTGCTCGATGCGGCGACGCCATTACTGAGTGCCGGCGCCGTGCTGCGAGGCCTGAGCTATGAATCCGGAAAACTGGAACTCGATCTTAAACTGGGCAATGCGGCGGCTTTTCACGCCCTGGAAGGACAACGAAACGGGTTCAGGATTCGTGCGAGCAACCTGCGCGATCTGGTCGATGGCACCGAGGCAAAATTAACCCTGTCACAGGAAGGATTGCGATGAAATTGCGTCTGAAAAAACTGCGTCAGCAAAACTGGGACACGCGCACGCTCACCGAACGCAAGATCATTATCGCAGGCGCTCTGCTGGTACTCCCGCTGGCCGCCTATCTTCTGTTGTGGCGTCCGGCACATCAAGCGGTGAGTCAGTTGCACAAGAGCCTGCCACAACTGCGGATTCAAACAGGACAAATGCGCATAGCGGCCGGTCAAATTGAAGAAATTCGCCACCGTCCGCAACTGGCCGTGATGGATGCAGAAGCGGTCAAGGCCGCCATCGAAGTGTCGGCAGCGAAATATCAGCTGCAAGATACGCTGACCACGCTCATTGCACAGGAACCCGCCGGTGTGCGCCTGAGCATTTCTGCCATATCATTTGAAAAATGGCTGATCTGGCTGCGTGAATTGGAAAATTCGCAACATATCCGGGTCGACTCCATCGCCATCACACGACTGGCACAGCCAGGCCTGGTCGCTGTCCGCGCCACGCTCACCAATGGCTCAACGCTGTGAGACGCTATCTTGCGCTGTTTGCCGCCGCCTATTTTCTCCTCGCCTTGCTCGTGACGGCGCCCTCCTCCTTGCTGAATAGCCCCCTCATGCGCCTGAGCGAAGGGCGTCTGTCACTGGCCAATTGCCAGGGTACAATCTGGCACGGGAGCGCGACACCGGTTCTGCACCTGGGGAAAAATTCGGATATTGCACTGCATCTGCTCGACTGGCGCATCAGGCCACAAGCCGTGCTCAAAGGCCAGCTCAATGCAGTCCTTCACTGGGACCAATCCGCAACATCCATGGAGCTCACGCTGGATCGTCAGTCAGTCATCCTGACCCGTCTTCAGCTGCCCCTGCCGGCCGAGATCATCGGCGAATTGTCGCCGTATCTCAAACCGGCTCAATTTAGCGGCAGGCTCTTTATCGAAAGCCCGCAACTTAGCTACACCGGTCATCATCTGTCCGGCAACGCCACCGCACACTGGGATCAGGCAGGCTCCGCCCTGTCTGCCGTTCAACCACTGGGCAATTACCAGCTTGACATGGTCGCCGACCAGCAAAGCCTGCATGCCGTACTGACCACCGAGGGCGGAGCATTGTTGCTGGCGGGCACGGGGAGCTGGTCGCCCGCGCAAAAATTTAATTTCAACGGGACAGCCAGCGCCACGGAAGCCTCAAGACCCATGCTCGCCGAACTCCTCCACCATCTTGGCCCGGAGGAGACTCCCGGGGTGTATAAAATTTCGCTGTAAAACACCCGCCGCTGGCAGCTAGCGCACCATCTGGTTCATCTGAATAATCGGCATCAGGATAGCCAACACGATCATCAGCACCACGGCACCCATGGTCAAAATCAGCACAGGCTCCAGCAATGAGGTGAGGATGGCGGTGTAGTTACCCACCTCCTGCTCCTGCTGGTCTGCTGCGCGCTCCAGCATGACATCCAGTTTTCCGCTGGCCTCCCCGCTGGCGATCAGATGCACCAGCATCGGCGGAAAATAGCCTGATACGGCAAGCGCGCGGCTCAGACTCACCCCTTCACGCACCTTTTTAGCCGCGTCATCCAGGGCTTGCCGCATCGGCAAATTGTTGACCACGCCTGCTGCCGCATTCAATGCAATCATCAGCGGAACGCCGCTGCCGGCTAAAATGGCCATGGTACTGGCCATGCGAGCGGTGTTAATCCCTCGTACCAGCCGCCCCAGCACCGGCAGCCGCAACAGGCGCAAATGCGCCTGGTATCGCAGCCTGGGCTGGCGCAAAACGAAGTGCATGGTCGCGGCTCCCGCTGCCAGCATCAACAACACATAACCCCAGGTGGCCTGCAGCGTTGCGCTCACCCAGATTAGCGATCGCGTCAACAGCGGCAAGGTTTGATGCGACTGTTCAAACACGCCTATCACCTGCGGCACCACGTAAATCAACAAACCGCCCACCACCAGCAATGCCACCAGCGTGACGATCGCCGGATAAATGAACGCCAGCACGACCTTTTGCCGCAAGGCGTGACGCTGCTCGGTGTAATCGGCCAGACGCAGCATGACGCGCCCCAGTTCTCCGGACGCCTCGCCTGCCGTGACCAGGGCGCGATACAACTCGGGGAAGATGGATTCATAATGCCCCAACGCTTTTGCAAAGGTATGTCCTGCCAGCACCTCCGCCCTCACCCCCGCCAGCACCTGTCGCACGGTCTCGTTTTCGCTTTGTTCGACCAGCGCACTCAGCGCCTGCTCCAGGGTCAGACTCGCATCCAGCAAGGTGGCCATCTGGCGTGTGATCAGGCTCAACTGTGCGACCGACAAGCGGCCACGCCGCCACTGCCAGCCGCCCTCGCGGGAGTTCTGCATGGAATCCTGAGAGACAACTTCAATGGACAGGAGGGTCAGATTCGCTTCGCGCAAGTTGACTCGTCCCTGACGCAGCGTATCGGCCTCGGTCACGCCGCGCAACAGCTTACCTTGACTGTCCAGTGCCTGATAACTGAATGCTGCCATAATTTAATCTCTTGCCGGATAAAAAACGCCGTCTCACACGGAGAGCGCGGATTCCTCCCCTGCAAGGGGGAGGGGATATTGATAGGCTGAGTTCAACAACTAACGATGACATAGCCCTGGTTTTTGATCGTTAGTCGCGGGTGACCCGCAGCAATTCTTCGAGCGAAGTGATACCGGAGGCGACCAGCCTCATGCCGTCTTGCCGCAGGCGGCGCATGCCGTGCTGCTGGGCATAGGCACGCAAATCCTGTTCGGATGCTCTGTCGTGTATCAAATGGCGCAGGCCATCGTCGACCAACAACAATTCATAAATCCCGCTGCGCCCCCGATAGCCCGTGTGATGACAGGCCTCGCAGGCCGATGGCCGGTAGAGTCTGGCAGGGGGCACCTCCGGCTCAAACATGGCCTGTTCGATCGAATCGGGCAAATAACTCTCGCGGCAATGCGTACACAAGGTGCGTACCAGCCGTTGTGCCAGCACGCCTAACAGACTGGAGGATAACAAAAAAGGCTCGACCGACATATCGGTTAAGCGCGTGATCGAACTGACAGTGTCATTGGTGTGCAGTGTCGCCAGCACCAGATGGCCGGTCAGACTCGCCTGCACGGCAATCTGTGCGGTTTCCAGATCGCGGATTTCGCCTATCATGATCACATCCGGATCCTGGCGCAAAATCGCGCGCAACGCGCGCGCAAAGCTCATGTCGATGCGCGGATTAACCTGGGTCTGGCCTATGCCGTCCAGATCGTATTCCACCGGGTCTTCCACTGTCATCACGTTGGTCACGGTAGCATCAATACGCGAGAGCGCCGCATACAGCGTGGTGGTCTTTCCCGATCCGGTAGGGCCTGTCACCAGCACGATGCCGTGAGGCTGACGCACCAGCGTATCTATCGCTGCGAGCGTACTGCCGTCCATGCCCAGTTTGGTTAATTCAAGTCGCCCCGCATCCTTGTCCAAAAGACGCAACACGATGCGCTCGCCGTGTCCGGTGGGCAAGGTAGAGACACGCACGTCGACAGGTTTACCTGCCAGCCTCAGGGTGATGCGTCCGTCCTGGGGCAGACGTTTCTCGGCAATGTCCAGCTCCGCCATGATCTTGATGCGGGATACCATCGCGGCATGCAAGGCGCGGTGCGGCTCGATCACATCTTTCAGTGTGCCGTCCACACGAAACCGTACTGCCGAGCGCATCTCAAACGGTTCTATATGGATATCCGATGCATTTTCACGCACCGCCTGAGTCAGCAGCGCATTGATCATGCGGATCACCGGCGCATCGCTGTCAGCATCGAGCAAATCTTCTATTTTCGGCAGGTCGTTCACCAACTGCGATAAATCCATGTCCTGTTCCACATCGTCCACCATGGACGCGGCAGAACCTTCTGCCTGCCCGTAGGCAGCCGCCAGGGCGCAGTCGAATTCAGCAACCTGTGCCAGCGTGGCATGTAACGGCACGGCCAGCACGCGACGAACTTCGGCCAGCACGGCCGCCGCCGCATCCGCGCGCACACACACCTTTGCACCTTCCGGGCTTAACCCGATCAGCAGCACGCCATGGTTTTTGGCAAATGAATAGGGAATTTTTTTAGGCGAGAACCTGATCGCGGCATCCATGGTCAACTCCGTGCGCCTGTTAGATCGCGAAAATAATGAGCCGCACTCACGATTTTACGGCGGCAGCAGAAGGTGAGGATGGCGGGCTCAAAGGCGGCAAGACGGGCGCTGTCATATCCGGCAGCAGCACACGAGATGGAAACTGGCCTTTCATCTGTTCTTCGCGCAGATAATCATAACGATCCTGCGTCAGACTCTGATGCGCATGGCCGTCGCGCAACACGTACGGACGGATGAATACCATCAGATTGGTTTTGGTATGCCGCCGGTTTTCACGGCGGAACAGATTCCCCAAACCGGGAATATCCCCCAGCACCGGCACCTTGTCTTCACCATTGCTCACAGAGTCCTGAATCAGGCCACCCAACACAATAATCTGACCTTCATCGACCAGAACGGTCGATTCGAGCGACCGCTTGTTGGTAATAATCCCGGCCGCATTGTTGATCGTCTGTGGCTGAACACTGGACACTTCCTGATACACCTGCAACTTGACCGTACCCCCTTGCGAAATCTGCGGTTTGATGCGCAAGGTCAGCCCGACGTCCTTGCGCTCTATGGTCTGAAATGGCGAAGCGGTCGTCGAACTTCCTGTTTGCGCATAGCTGCCGGTGATGAAAGGGACATTCTGGCCGATAATGATCTTGGCTTCTTCGTTATCCAGGGTCAGCAGATTCGGCGTGGACAGGATATTGGCATTGGCATCGCTTTCCAGGATATGCGCCAGCACGCCCAGGTTGAGCACCGTACCGACACCCGGAATGGTCGTTGTACCTCTTACGATACCAATATTCAGCCCCTGCCCCACCGTGCTGAGGTTACTGGCCGCGCTGGTGATGTTGCCGCCACCGGCGCCCGCCACGCCAAAATTGGTTCCGCCGATCACATTGGCCCCCGCCCGGTTGACGCCGGTCAAATCCTGCCACTGGATACCGAATTCTGCTGCCTTATCGGCGGTCACTTCTGCAATCAATGCCTCGACAAAAATCTGCGCACGGCGCATGTCCAGCATTTCCACGACGGCGCGCAAATTGTTATACACCGCATCCGGTGCCGTGATGATCAGGGCATTCGACGCCACATCCGCCTGTATCATGCCGCCGCCCGTGGGGGCTGCAACGGCACCTGCAACTGCACCTGCAGGCGCTGCAACGGCGGTCATATCGCCGCTCAATACCGCACGCAACGTTACCGCCAGTTTGGCCGCTTCCGCATTTTTCAGGTACACCACATGAATATTGCCCGGTGCACTGGTTTGCATATCGAGTTTGGCCACCAGCTCTTTGACACGCTCAACCCGCGACGGGCTGTCGGTGCGCAACAACAAACAATTGGTGCGTACATCCGCCATCAGCATGAAGCGCTGGCTCGCATCGGTCGAGCCCGAGGCCATCACCGAACCATCCTGCATCAGTCGATTGATGGTTTGCGCCAGATCCATGACCGAGGCGTATTTCACCGGGATCACGATGGGGGCTGCGGCCTGCGGCTGATCTATCGTCGCCACAATCTGCTCGATGCGTTTCAAATTACTGGCATAGTCGGTCACGACCAAAGCATTGTTATTCGGATAGGCCACCAGGATATTGTTAGGCGAGATCAAAGGGCGCAGGACAGGCACAAGCAGTGCCGCCGATTCGTGGTGCAGCATGAACACGCGCGTCACAAGCTTGTCTGCCGTGCCCTTGTCTCCGACACCGGAGATGTACAGCTTGGCATCCGCTTCGGGCAACACCTTGGTCACGCCGTTGGACTCGACGGCGGCAAAGCCTTGCAAACGCAGCGCCGACAACAGCGTGTCGTAGGCTAAGGAGGCCGGAATCGGCGTCGCAGATACCATGTTAATGGTGCCTTTAACCCGGGGATCTACCAGAAAATTGCGCCGGGTAATTTGCGAGACAGCCTTGATAACCTCTTCGATATCGGCGTTCACAAAGTTCAGCGACACCTGATCTTCCGCAGCAATAGCCCACGAAGACACGACGAATACGCCGCACGAGACCCACCATGCTAACCTGGTCCACATTCGATACCCCTTAATAATTATTATTTACGGTTCACTCAAGGCGAACAGCATGTGCGACTGAAGCTATCCGGCAGGCATTAACTTGCCGGAGCAGACACGGCGGTGGCCTGTTCTCCCTCCACGCGTGCCGGTAATTTTTTTTCTATCTGTATCTGTTCACGCACGCCGCGACGCTCAATGACCACGTGATCTTTAGCCACTTCCACCAGTTTGGCACCCGCGACAAGCTCCCGCCCCGTCACCAGCCCTACCTGACGCTTTCCATCGAGTTCAAAAATCGCAAAACCCGGGGTACCGGCAAACACGCCTACCAGACGCACATTGGGTAACGCCGCCTCATGCCGGCTCTCCGATGGCGCAGCAACACCGAACAAATGCTCTGCCGGAATATCGGATTCATGCTGTGCGGCCGACAAAACATGAACACTCACCGGCGCCAGCAGCACCCACGTCCAGTGAGCCAGCAGCGCGCCGGTCACCAGTACCGCGACGACGCGCCACATGAAGATCCCCCGTGCGGAGGCCCCGACCGCGCTGCCTTTTTCCATCGACATCGACGTAACCCGTTAAATTTCTGTTTTGCAGTATACATACCGGGTAAACACACTCCGTACGCCAGCGCACATACTCCATCTTAAAACAGCACTAGACTGCGAATTCCATCATCACACTGAAATAAAATGAAAAAAATTCTGGCAGCAATCATCGTTAGTGGCACGTTTGCAGCCATTCCGGCCTCGGCTGAACCTTATGTGGGCGCAGGTCTTGGTCTGTCGAGAACGGATGCACGCAACACATCGACAAAACTTCTGGCCGGATTCCAGGCATCCCAGAATTTCGGCGTTGAAGTAGCGTACAACAATTTCGGCGGCTACCGTGGTGCAACGGCAACTGCGTGGTCTGTCGCCATGACCGGCACGCTGCCGATCAATCCTGAATGGGACATCCTGGCTAAACTGGGCGCAACTGAAAACCGCACGACAATGCCAGGATCGGGGCGCCAATCAGACCTGTTGCTGGGTCTGGGCGCGGGTTACAACATCAACAAAAATGTTGCGGTGCGTTTTGAGTATGAAGATTTCGGCAAATTACCGGCAGATAACCTGGGTAATCGCTGGAGAGCCACCAACTGGAGTCTTAACGGCAAGTATTCGTTCTGATCAAACGCCACCGACCTCAAGGTCGCGCCTGGCGTGGTGGCATCCCCGCCACCACGCCCGGACGCCGCCCTTAGGCGCACACCGGTCGCCTGTCTATTTCCGTGTTATCCGCGCCATTTCCTCAAAGCGCCGCCGCTCAGGCTGCAAGCTGCCAAACCACAGTGCGTAATGCCGCGTGAACTCCGCCCCCAGAAAGAAAATCTGTGCCGAGTAGTACACCCATAACAGCAATGCGATCAGCGATCCTGCGGCGCCAAAGCCCGAGGCCACGCCGCTGCTGCCCAGGTACAGGCCGATCGCATATTTCCCGAGACTAAAGAGTCCGGCCGTAAACACAGCACCTGTCCACACATCGCGCCACGACAGCGGTGCGTCCGGCAAGGTCTTGTAAATAATGGCAAACATACAGGCGATTACACAAAATGAGACAAGGGATGACGCCGTCGCGAGTATGGCCACAGAACCGCCCAGCATCCCGCCCACGTAGCGTTCAGCCATAGCCAGCACGGCGCTCACCACCAAAGACACCAGCATCAAAAAGGCCAGGACTATCACCATGGCAAAGGACAACAAACGCGTCCTGAGCAGCACGCTGAAAACGGAACGCTGACTGGTATCGACCCCCCACAGCTCGTCCAGACTCCCCTTGAGTTCTACGAAAACCGTGGTTGTACCCAGCAACAACATGACACTCGCGATGAGGGTAGCCAGCAGTCCGGACGCGGGGTCCTGCGCCGAGGCCAGCAGCGCCTGAATGGCGCGCGCGCCATTGATTCCGACCAGCCCCTCTACCTGCGCCACTATTTCGCCCTGAGCCGCTTCAGCACCAAAGACGTAAGCTGCGGCCGCGATGGCCAACACCAGAATAGGCGTCATGGAAAACAGGGTATAGAAGGCAAGCGCCGCGCCCTTGCTCGACGCGCGGTGATCGATCCAGGATTTTACTGACTCGATCAGTACAATTTTCAAACGCCGAAGCCAGTCAGGCATGGCATGGATGAAGTAATAAAACAGTCTGCGAAGGACAGGCTTGCGCACCCTTTTGCAGGCTTTGGCCGGTTCGTTCTGAACTTGCTCGACAACAGGATCGGCAACGGGCACTCGTTCTTGCCTCATGGTTGATTCTCCAAAGATACCTGCCGCCTCAAGAGCGGAGGGTGATAAGTTGCAAAGGATGCCCCTGCACGCCCGAATCAGGGCTTGCCGTTCGCCGCGCAGGCTCCAGGGCAACGATCTTACGCCCAAAATCCATGGTCATTGTTTCCTTTTCGCGACAGACTTTCTGTTCGGCAGTGCACGGAGCGCCAACGATCAGATTTTGGTAAAAAAACCGGATACGTGAGTCTCGGACGCGGTACAGTATGCCTCCCGTTCAATTACGTTCTACAAGGGACAACACCGTGGAAAAACGCTTCATCTATATCGCGCAACTTGTGTCCATATTCGTGCTCTCGGCCGGTTGCTTCATGGTGCTCAGGCCATTTCTGGCCGCATCGTTGCTGGGTGTGGTGGTCTGCGTCTCGACCTGGCCGCTTTATCTTTGGTTATTGAAAAAACTGAAGGGACGGCAAAATCTGGCTGCATTTGTCATGACACTGTCGCTGGTGCTGGTGCTCATCCTGCCGCTGGCACTGGTAGCCTACAGCCTGGCAGATGACGTGACCGCCACCTACAACTGGATCAGACAAGCCGTCGACGCCGGCATGCCCGCACCGCCTGCCTGGTTAAAAGGATTGCCGGTAATCGGCGAATCCATCTCAAACTACTGGCAGCTTCTGGCGACTAACCATACTGAGCTGGTCGCGCTGGAAAAACGCCTGCTGGAGCCTGTCAAAAATTTCCTGCTGGCAGCTGGCATCCTGCTGGGACAAGGGGTCATGCAAATGAGCCTGGCGGTCTTCGTCAGTTTTTTCTTATATCGCAACGGAGAGGCCTTGCTGCACTTTCTTAACATGGCGATGAATCGGGTGATCGGCTCTCGCACAACGAAGGTGCTTGAAATCATCAACAACACCATGCGGGGCGTCATGCACGGACTGCTGGGAACCGCACTGGCGCAGGGGCTGGTAGCCACAGCCGGGTTTATCATCGCAGGCGTGCCCGCCGCCATGCTGCTAGGCCTGGCAACCTCCTTCCTGTCACTGATCCCGGTGGGGCCGCCCATCATATGGACAGGCGCTGTCGCCTGGCTGCTCTACCAGGGCAGCGTGGGCTGGGCGATTTTTATGGGACTGTGGGGATTTTTCCTGATCAGCGGCGTGGACAATGTGTTAAAACCGCTGATCATCAGCCGCAACAGCAACCTGCCCTTTATCCTGATTTTATTCGGCGTGATGGGCGGGGTACTCGCCTTCGGCTTCGTCGGCATCTTCATCGGCCCCACCCTGCTGGCCATAGGCTTCAGCCTGACACAGGAGTGGGCGGCCTAGGCCGGATCCATTCAGTAAAATTATGTACCGGACACCATCATCTCCGTGATGACTGGTATAGCGCCGTTATTCCCACCTCGACTTCATGTTCCTGGCGGTCGTCGATAAGCGGAATGATATTGCCGTCGCACTCGATGCCATCCTGCGTCACGCGGATCATCTGCCCAGACTGTTCGCCGATGCGCTTGACAGTAATATGGTAGACGGTCTCGCGATAACGGTAGTGGATTTTGTACTCATCCCAGTGGGCCGGGATACATGGCGCCACGCGCAGATGATCCACTTCCAGTTGCAGGCCCAGCAAGGTTTCCACGCTCAGCCTGTACATCCAGCCCGCAGCACCGGTATACCAGGTCCAGCCGCCCCGGCCCGTGTGGGGCGCGGCTCCATAGATGTCCGCGCTCATGACATAAGGCTCGACCTTGTAGCATTCGATTCCGGCAGGTGTACTGCCATGATTGACGGGATTGATCATGGAGAACAATTCCCACGCGCGTTCACTGTCACCCATCATGGCAAACGCTGTCGTGGCCCAGATCGCGGCATGGGTATATTGGCCGCCATTCTCGCGCACGCCGGGCACGTAGCCCTTGATATAGCCGGGCTCAAGATCCGATATATCGAAAGGCGGTGCGAGTAGCTGCATTAACTGCGCATCGCGTCGCACCAGGCGTTGATCGACCGCTGCCATCGCCTGACGGGCGCGTATTGGATCGCCGCCGTGTGAGATGACCGCCCAGCTCTGGCTGATCGAATCGATCTGGCATTCGTCGTTACCGGACGAACCCAGGGGGGTGCCATCGTCGAAATAGGCGCGCCGATACCATGCGCCGTCCCAGGCATGAGCCTCGATGCTGCCGCGCAATTGCGCAGCCTGTCCGCTGCAAACCTCGGCAAAGGCCGTATCGTCACGTCCCAGCGCCAGGCCGGTAAACAATTGAAGGTTTTCGTACAGAAACCACGCCAGCCAGACGCTCTCGCCCCGGCCGTCACGGCCAACGAGATTCATGCCATCGTTCCAGTCGCCGCTGCCCATCAGCGGCAATTGATGCGAGCCAAAGCGCAAGCCATGTTTGATGGCACGCACACAATGTTCATACAGGCTTGCAAGCTCAGACGAACGTTGCGGCTGGTCGTAATAAGCCTCCTCGTTCGGGTTCAGTTCGCGCCCTTCCAGAAAATGAACTGGCTGATCGAGTACGCCTGTGTCGCCGGTCGCCAGCACATAACGGCAGGTAGCATAAGGCAACCACAGATAGTCGTCGGAGAAATGAGTACGCACCCCTTGTCCGTTGGGCGGATGCCACCAGTGTTGCACATCGCCCTGAAGGAACTGGCGCTCGGCGCTACGGATCAACTGTTCGCGAGCCAGCCAGGGTGCAGCGTGGATCAGCGCCATGGTGTCCTGCAATTGATCGCGAAAACCGTAGGCGCCGCCGGACTGATAATATCCGCTGCGACCCCACACTCTGCACGACAGGGTCTGGTACACCAGCCAGCCGTTAACCATCACGTCCATCGCAGGATCCGGCGTCTCCACATGCACCGCGCCCAAAATATGGTTCCAGTGTTCCCACACGGCTTCCAATGCCTGCCGTGCGCGAATCGGCCCACAGAAACGCTGGATGAAATGCTGCGCTTCTTCGCTGCTGCGGGCGGCGCCAAACACGAACACGATCTCGCGCTCCTGTCCTTCGGCCAATTCGACCTGGGTCTGTATCGCGGCGCACGGGTCAAGAGCCGCACCCGTCCTGCCTGACAAACGCTTGCGGCGCATCGCAGCAGGACTGGTCAGCGAACCGTTGCGGCCGATGAATTCGGTACGGTTTCCGGTCACCGACCGGTCCGGCTCGCTAACCTGAGCAAACACGACCCGATTGGCGCACTCGCGGCCATAGGCATTGCGGGCAAACAGTGCGCCGCTGTGCGGGTCCGTTTCAGTCACGATATGCATCATATTGGCGTGTCGCCACTCACCTAGCACCAGTTCCCAATACCCGGTCAGCGACATTTGACGCGCACGCCCGGATTCGTTGCGCAGCTTGACCACCACGAATTTCACCGGCGCATCCATGGCGACGTAGGTGTACAGCTCCGAGGCGATGCCGGCTTCGTAATGTTCGAACACGCTGTAGCCAAACCCGTGCCGACAGACATAGCCGGATCGGCCGCACGCGGGCAAGGGCGTCGGCGACCAGAAAGCCCCGGTTTCCTCATCGCGAATATAGACCGCCTCACCGCTACTGTCGCTGAGCGGATCGTTGTGCCAGGTGGTGAGCCGAAACTCGTGCGCGTTTTCCACCCAGGTATACGCGCTCCCGCTCTCGCTGACGACGGTGCCGATATGCGGGCTGGCGATGACGTTGACCCACGGCGCAGGCGTAGTCTGGCCAGGTTCCAGGGTGATGACGTATTCGTGCCCGTCGGGCGTAAAACCGCCTATGCCGTTACAGAAAATGCGTTCGCGTGCTGCCAGCGGATAGACCGGTTCAGCTACCGGTTGCAGCGGTGGTTCCAGAAGGTCCGATGCGCGTTCTGCCGACACGCGGCGTTCCACTTGTTCGATCAGTGTCTCGGCAGTATCGGTGAATACGACGCGTGCAACGGTCTGGAACAAGACCCGTTCATCCTCGGAAAGATCTTCGGCGCGCAACACAAAAATCCCGCCTGGTTTATCGAGCATTTGTGCTTCCTGGCCTGCGTTAATCAGCCCCATGATCCGGTCGTGAAGCTCCGCACGGTAGCCCGAAAAATCCTCGTTCACGATCACCAGGTCCGAAGTCAGCCCCTTCATGCGCCAATAGGCGTGTGCTTGCAGCACCTGTTTTACCAGGTTGATGCGGTTCAAATCGCCGATGCGCAGCAGAACAATCGGCACATCGCCCGAGACGGCAAAGCGCCACAGTCCGGCCTGACCGAGATGGTTGCGGGCAATGACACTGGGCGCGGCGCGGCGCAGAGCATGACCGTAAATGACAGAGCCTGCGAGACGGCCAAAAAGCTGCGCATCGGCTTCGCTTGCGTTGAGGTGACGCAGCACTTCCTGGCTTTGGAACCACGCCATTTCAAAGGCACGATCGACAAAATGCCGGTCGCAATACTTCTCGGCCAGGGCCAGGGCTGCCTCGCGCGTGCCCGAGATGCCGGAGATGATCTGCACGATCGCCGATTCGTCGGGCAACAAGGTGATGGTGCTGCGGATCGCCACGATGGGATCGAGCACCGAGCCATCGGTATTTGACAGAGGCTGCGAGCCGTCACCGCTACCCGGCTCATCCGGATTATGCGCCATGCGCCGCCGCAGGAGTCTGAAGCTGTCGCGCAATGCCGACCGGCTATCCAGCGCGATCGGGTTGGCCACCGTTCGACCGCGCCCGATAAATCGGGCTCGGTCCGTCTCGTAAGACGCCTCGCCGGCAACCGCGCCGGGGGCGGCCAGCAGGTGAAACCCCCACGGCGTCGCCTCGCCCGGTGTGCGGCGGCGCCGCGTACAAAGTATCGCCTGCTGCTCGGGCATAATTTCGGTCTGTACGAACAGGTTGCTAAAAGCGCGATGAGCCAGGTCGGCATTCAGCGGCGCCAGCACGACCTCCGCATAACTCGTCACCTCGATATGACGGGTACGGGATGACAGGTTGGTGAGTGTCACGCGACGAATCACGACATCGTCTTCAGGTGAAACACAGATTTCGGTGTGTGTATCGATAGCCTGGTCGCGCCGCCTGTATTCGGCGCGTCCTTGCACAAAGATCGCCTCATAGTGATCGGCGCGGCGCAATGTCGGCTGGTACGCACTTGACCAATAGCGCCCCGTGTCAAGATCGCGCAAGTAAATAAATGTGCCCCAGTTATCTGAGGTAGCGTCCTCGCGCCAGCGATTGGCGGACATACCGAGCCAGTTACAATATCCCCCCCCGGCATGATTCACCATGATGTGACTCCTGCCATTGGACAGCAGGTGTACTTCAGGCATCGGCGTGTTCGGGTCGGTAAACACGCGCATGGTCGCGCCGACTTCCACGACGGGCGGGCGGGCGGCGGCACTCACTTCAGCCGCGTGGGGGTGCAAGGTGGCGCCCTTCTTCGGCACACGTTCTTGCAGCAACAATTCCGTGGCCTTAAGCTGTGGAGCGGACATAAACCGGCGTTGCATCGGCCGGTTGAGCAATACATGTTCGAAGGCAAGCAGACTCATGCCTTGATGATGTGCCATGAATGTTTTCACGATGGCGTGACTCTTGCCGCGTGGCACACGCGAGGGCGTGTAGTCGATCGCCTCGTAGAACCCGTAGTCGCCGAGAAATCCATTGTCGGCTAACGTCTGCAAGTTGCGGCACGCCTCCCTCGGCATCACCATCAGCGCCAGTGCCGTGGCATAAGGCGCGATCACCAGATCGTCCCCCAGCCCGCGCTTGAAGCCCAGGCCTGGCACGCCGAAGGCCCGGTATTGATAGACCTGGGCGGCATCGGTGGCGTTATAGCAGGATTCTGAAATACCCCACGGCACGGCGCGTTGTCGGCCGTATTCGATCTGTCGCGACACCGCAGCCTTGCAGGTATGAGCCAGCAGGGTATTGTCGTAACTCGGCATCATGAGTTGCGGCATGAGATATTCGAACATCGAGCCGCTCCACGAAATCAGGCTCACTTCGCCGCCATGACTGGTCAACAGACGTCCGAGTGCGAACCAATGTTTCTGCGGCACCTGTCCTTGCGCGATGAGCAGAAAACTGGCGAGACGCGCTTCGGATGCCAGCAGGTCGTAACAGGACGGGTCGCGGCGCCGTTCGCCCACGTCGTAACCGATGCTCAACAAACCGCGTGAGGTATCGTACAGAAATTCAAAATCCATCGCTGCCAGTTCGTGGCAACGCGCCTGCAAATTGTCGATGATTTTGAGCCGCGCCACCGCGCCCGGGCAACGAGGCGAAGCTTTAGCGTCGTCCGTGTGCTCGCGAGCCAATTCCGCCAAGACAGGAATATCGCCGAATTGCTTTGGCTCGGGCACCAGATATCTGAGGTCATCTCGAAGTGCACAGGATTGCTGTTCGAATTCATGCGCCCAGTAATACAGTTCACCATCGATATCGATATCTGCCGGGAGCCATTCCACCAGCCACTCGCCCGCAAGGTGAATCTCGTCGAACTTGATGTCGGCAGCCTCCAATGACTGAGGATGTTCGTTCAGCGTGAGCGCCTGTAACATGTCCCGCAGAAAATCAATCTTCCTGGCGAAATCCGGGGCGGGTGACGCGGGCAGGTGTTCGACAAGCAGCTCCAGGGTATCCTGCAACCCCTGAAATGCACATGAGGACAGCACCGGTTGGTCTTTCAACTCGGCCAATCCCGCTTGCAAGGTGAGCAGGCAGCCGACCAGATTGCCGCTGTCCACCGAAGAGACGTATTTCGGATGTAGCGGTTGCAGCGTTCGCGTGTCATACCAGTTGTAAAAATGGCCACGGTAGCGTTCCAGCTTTTCCATTGCAGCCAGCGTGTTCTCGGTAAGCTTCAGGAATTCCCCGCTGGAAACGTAACCGAAATCATACGCAGCCAGATTTGCCAGCAGCGACA
This sequence comes from Gallionella sp., assembly GCA_028707275.1. Taxonomy (GTDB): domain Bacteria; phylum Pseudomonadota; class Gammaproteobacteria; order Burkholderiales; family Gallionellaceae; genus Gallionella. Next base: position 797,124 of record JAQTUP010000001.1, read on the forward strand.
TGCCGATGTTGGTAGGCGATGTACGCGAGGCAATGGCCGGCGCCGGATAGACCTGAAAGTTATCGGGCGGCAGCCAGTTGTCTTTTGGCCCGACGAATTCCGCGAAAAATCGCCAGGTTCGCCGCGCCGAAGCCCGCAGGAACGCTCGTTGCGCAAGGGTCAAGTCTGGCGGGAGGAGCGCCAGCGGCCGACTGATCCACCACCCGGCGACGGGCGAGAGCAGCCAGAACAACAACACAGGCGCACTCATGAGCCGATCGTCGCGCCACAATGCGAGGCTCAACGCCAGCGCCACCACTGGCGCAATCCACATTTCCGTGAAAAAATCGGCCAGGCTGCGACACGCATTGCGTCTTGCATAGGACGGCAGTTGCCATAGCAACAATCCGCGCCGTGTGAACAGCATGCGCATACCAGAACGCAGGATCGCATCCAGGCAAATCAGCGCGTCATAGGGCAACAAGACCAGGGTCAGCAAAGCCAGCAAGATCGGGCGGCCTGCGCAATGGCAGGTCAGGATCAGATGCACCTGCCAATCGCGCTCTTCAGGTTTGCGGATGAGTTCGATCACAGTGGACAACAGGGTGGGCAAAAGCACGACAGCCAATACCACCAGAGTCCAGAACCAGTCAGGTCCCGGACCAAACAGCCAGCCACCCGCCAGCAATGCAAGCAAAGCTGGCGGCACCAAGCTGCGTCGAAGGTTGTCGAATATTTTCCATACCGACAAGGCCGAGAGCGGATTCGCCTGCCGTCTCCCTTTTGACCCGTCAGGCCCTGACGGCCCGGGCACACGCGGGAGCAACCAGCCGACAAGCTGCCAGTCACCGCGCAACCAGCGGTGGCGTCGGCTGGCGTCCAGGGCATAACTGGCAGGATGCTCTTCAATGAGGTCGACATCGGTCACCAGTGCCGAACGCGCATACCCGCTTTCCAGCAGGTCGTGGCTGAGAATGAGATTCTCCGGAAAACGCCCATCGACCGCCTGCCGGAAAGCGTCCACATCGTAGATGCCCTTGCCGATGAACGACCCTTCCCCGAACAGATCCTGATAGACATCCGATACCTCGCGCGTGTAGGGGTCGATGCCCGAATCGCCCGAGAACAGACGGGTAAAGCGTGACTGGCCTGCGCTGGTCATACTGATCGACGCGCGTGGCTGCAAGATCGCGTAGCCTTCGACAATGCGTCCCCTGGCCGCATCGTAGACCGGCCGGTTGAGCGGATGTGCGAGATTGCCGACCAGTGTGCGTGCCGCGTCGCGGGGCAATTGCGTGTCGGTATCCAGGGTGATGACGTATTTGATCGAAGCCAGGATTTCCACATCGCCGACCACTTCCGAGAACGCCGTTTGCGCACCTCCCCTGAGCCTGGCATTGAACTGCTCCAGTTTTCCGCGCTTGCGCTCATAGCCCATCCACACCCCTTCGTGAGGATTCCACACCCGGGGCCTGTGAAACAGGTAGAAGATGCACGGGCGGTCTTCGCTATAGGTCGCGTTGAGCGTCTCGACCGCGCGGCGCGCGTAGGCGAGCAAGGCATCATCGGCGGGCAGCGTGCGCTCGGGCGCATCGCGAAAATCCGTCAGCAGGGCAAAGAACAGATTGGGATCGCGATTACCAAGATAGCGAATCTCAAGCGCGTCGAGCAGATCGTCCACTTCTTGCATCTGGCTCAACAAGGTAGGGACGATCACCATGGTGCGGTGCTGTGATGGTATGCCCTGCGAAAAGTCCAGTCGTGGCAGCACGCGAGGCGGCAAAACGAGCGTGACCAGCAGGTTCACCAGCGAGACGGCCAGCCCCGAGACGCCGATGACGCTGGCGATGGCTATAAACCAGTAGCGCCAGTCGCCCGGCAAAAATCCGGCGAACGGGGATAATGCGAACGATGCCGCCAGTGCTGTGAGTAACAGGACAGGGCCGAGGTAAAGGGTCAGGCAAAGATTCCTGCTCACCCGGCCGGCCGGCCTGCGCCATGACCAGTGGCATCCGAGCGCGCGCTCCAGCACGGGGCGTCCGCGATCGATCAGGTAGTAGCCGACATGCGCGCTGCGATCATGAGCACCCAATCGCCCTGCTGCCGTCCGCGCGCGAACGATGGCTTCGCGCGCTACCGCCAACTCGCTGCGCGAACTCCCTCTGGCTATGTCTTCGACGACATGACGATAGCGATCGCGGGTGGCGAAATCCTGGGCGGCGTGCATCCCCGCCGGGTCTTCACGCAAGGTCTGTTCGACGACGCTGAGCGACTCGACGTAATTGCGCCAGTCCATTGCGCCAATGAAGCGCAGACTACCGATGCTGTTTGCGATGGAAATCTGGTTGGTCGCCGCCGTCCGGCCGTCCGCCGCCGACAAAGCGATTGCTGTCACCCCTTGTTCGAGCAACTTTTGCTCGATCCAGGTTTGAACGAACGCCATGGCGGGCGCCTGGGCCTGGAGTCTTTCGTAAAATTCCTCCACGAACGCCGCAGTCAGTGGCACGTCGGCATTGGCAAAATCGGCCAGCAACTGGATAAGCTGTTTCGGTTCCTTTTCGGCCGTCGCCAGCATGCGGTCCGCCCACATGACGGCCGCATCGCGCTCCTCGCGACGACGGGCGATTTGCACCCCAACGCGGCGCAGGTTTTCCAGCAGCGCCAATTGCAGCATGATAGGAAAGGCCCATAACTCCCCGATCTTTAACGGTTCAACGGTCTGGTAGGCGACAACGAACTGGAGGGCGTTATCGCTGTCGACACGACCATCCATGTGGGAGATCAGCTCCAGCGCCAGATCGTAGATGCGGGGAAAACCTGCCGACAGGCCATCGGCCAGCTGCGGCAACTGCCTGCTGTACCCGCGCGGCAAATGCAGGCGCGCCAGACCTATCTGCTGCTCGATAAGATAGAAATTGTCGAGCAACCAGGCCTCTGCCGGCACCAGGCGCTGTCCAGGAACGACTGCGGCGGTCACGACGTCATACGCGTCCAGCAAGACGCGCGCATTGTCCGCCAGCCGTGGCAACAACTTGTCCGGCCCCGGAATCGGATCGATTCTGTGCTGGCCTGCCAGCATAATCGCGTGACGTTTCAATTGTTCGACGCTGAACAATTCCGAGCGCAGCAACTCTGTGTCCCGGTTATTACGCGATGCGTGCCTTGAGTGCGCCAAAAATCCGAATTCCCTGATAACGATGATATTCTCCTTGTTCGGCTTCGCGCGCTTATTGCATGTACAGACAAGCTGACGGCACTTATCCACCGTTCAGCCGATGGACGCGCCAGACTTTTTCCACCCTGTATTTATTCCCCCAGCAGCTCCGCCACGGACTGCATTTGTTCAACGTGCTGGGAGACTACTTTTAAGATTACGATGACCGGAATACCCAGCAGCATGCCCCAAACACCCCACAGCCAAGCCCAGAACAGCAGCGAAACAAACACGGCCGCCGCATTCATTTTGGCGATTTTCCCGGTCATCCAGGTCATCACGAAAGTACCGACGAGGGTAGCAATCGCCAGTGATGCCCCCGAGACCATCAGCGCCATAGGAAGCGAGTCAAACTGCATGAAAGCCGCCATCCCGGTAGCGGCAGCGGTAAACAGGGGGCCCAGGTAAGGAATGACATGCAGCAAGCCCGCAGCGACCGCCCAGGCGCCCGCGTTTTCCAGGCCGATCAGGTGGAACGCGATCCAGGTGAGCATGCCCAAAAGCATATTGGTCACCAACAACATGAACATGTATTTCTGGATGGAGTCGTTGATGTCATTGAGAATGGCCACCGTGATCTTCTTCCTGGACAGCGACGGCCCCGCTAACCGGACCAGCTTGCGTTTGAAGGTGTTGCCACCCGCCAGGAGAAAGAAAGCCAAAAATAGCACCATGGCTACCTGCCCGACGAGACCCAGAATCCCCATGGAACCCGCCCACATATAGTCGCCCAGTTTGAACCCGGGCGTATCGATGACGACATGGGTCGTGCGCGGCTTGAGACCTGGCTGAATGCCTGCCATCTGGCTGGTCGCCTTTTCCATTTCACCCATGGCGGTTTGCATTTTCTGCAAGCTGCCGCGCGGATCGTCGCGCATACTGACAAACTCCGCAGACAGCTTGCTTGCAGCTTCAGGCAATTGCGCAACGATCGTCTGCATCTGCCCTCCCAGGGCGCAGGTGCCCAGCACGAGTGCGCTCACAACGGCCAGCATCACCAGGCTGCTAGCCAGCACGCGCGGAATCCTGATGCGCTCCAGCCCGGCAACGAGCGGATTCAGGGTGTAAGCGATGAAAATACCGAGCAACAGCGGGACACATAGCTTCTGCATCCAGTCCAGCGCGAATACCAGCGCAACTGTCGCCAGAATGCCAAGCGCCAGACCCCGCGCATCCACCGGAACGTGAATGGTGAAAGCAGGAACAGTCTCCGGCGCCTGCACGACCGGGTATTCATTGCCTGCCGGAGCTTCCGATACAGGCGTTGCACTTGGAGCCATCGGGATGAACCTCGGGGTTTATGATTAAAGCGGTGAAACTCGTGAGCGGCATCAGGCCGCTCTGTTGCAGGACGGCGGGACATCATGGCGTGGAGCGCCGGATGAAGTCTGTGCGGTGTCGTACATACCCTCGGGCCGCCCCCTGGGAATTATTTCAGGAGCGTGTGCGTAACGTCAGCTATTCAGTAAAAAGGATCTCCCCCTCGTTATATCCCGCTGAATTTTAAAAACAAAAAAACCTTACCATCTACAATGAATAGTGGTAGGATTCCACCCGCGCGCATATCCACTCACGACCAGGGAGAGCACACGGCGAACACGCCGGAACTGGCACAAGCCGTCGTCAGCATCCTGTGAACAGAGCGTTCACAGCACCGACTTGGCAATCGACAAGCGCCTGCTGCGGGATACTTCCCGCACAAAGATCATTTCGATTCACCCGAAAACTTAAAACAGGGGAAAATCTAATGCCTTCACGCTATTCAGAACACCCGCCAGCTGGCGCCCCTCGCCATACTCAGCGCTCACGCGCAGCCGTAACGCAAGTGACAGGGCGATGTAGAAAATTCCCATCCATGTAAATAGTTTTCCGCATTTCCGGGCTTCATCTTTCTGCAACTGTTAAGGGAGAGTCACATGTTGTCACCTGAAGTATTAACCATGCAAATCATTGCCGGAGGATTGCTCGGCACACTGGGTCAGGGCGTGCGCGTCATTGCCGGCCTGAAAAAAGCAAACGACTCGGCGGCGCAACAAAACCAGACCACGATCATCGAAACGAGTACGCTGATCATCAGCCTGTTCATTGGCTTTACGGCAGGTGCGCTCGCGTTGCTCGCCACCAGCGGGTTTACTCAGATCGACATCAGCCAGAGCACGGCATTCGCACTGATCGCCGCAGGTTATGCCGGAACCGACTTCATTGAAGCCTTCATGAAAAAATATCTTCCGGCCGACACTTCAAAGAACGCTGCAACTACACAAACGACCGCCACCCCATCCGCCGCAGTAACGTCTGCCGCCGCCGCACAAGAACATCCGGCAGCGGGGTGAACCCATGTCATTTAAACTGAAATATCAGATCACCAGCCGTTATCTGCCGTCCCCCTCTGCTCGCAGAAGTGGCATCCCGATGTCCCCCGGCGTGCGTTTCATCGTGGCGCATGACACGGGCAACCCGGAGTCCACCGCAGCGGCGAACGTCCGCTACTACAGCAACAGCGCCAACGAAATATCGGCGTCGGCGCACCTGTTTGTGGACGACAAGGAAATCATCGAGTGCATCCCGGCGCTGACCGGAGCCCCGGAAAAAGCCTGGCATGTCCTCTACAACGTGCCGACCGACAACCAGATGTTCGGGCATAACGCCAACGACGCGGCGATCGGCATCGAATACTGCTACGGCGCCAACATCAACGCCGACGAAGCCTACCGAAAATACCTCTGGCTGATTGCCTATGCCTGCCACCAGTTCAACCTCGATCCTGCGAAATCGGTGGTCGGCCACTTCATGCTCGACCCGCGCCGCAAGACCGATCCTGTCACAGGACTGGCGCACAGCCGCCGCACCTACGAACAACTGCTGCGCGACGTGGTCGCCGAATACAAGGAATGTACCGGGGATAGCCTGCCCCTCACGCAACAACCATGGGATGAGACCGCACAATCGGGCGAAGTCACGGTCACCACGCGGCTCAACATCCGCAAAGGCGCGCCCAGCACCCGCGCAGAAGTCTATCAAATCGTCAGTACAGGCACGCAGCTGGCCTATGTCTCCGTCATCGACAACGGCGAACCGGTCAACGGCAATCCGGTCTGGTACAAAGATGAGAACGGCAATTATTACTGGAGCGGCGGCGTCAACAAGGTTCAACTTTAAGGCGGATCAATAGTTCGAAAAATCACACATTACAACTTGTTTTTAAAGGGGAAACAAATGTATGCAAGCGTCTCACAATTTCTGTCAGCCAAGGTCATGAACCGTGTTTTGTCGCCAGTATTTTCGGGGCTGATACGCATCCTTTATAGACAAGACCCCGCAAGCGGGCTTCAATTTTCATTCGGAGTCATTAACCGAGGACTTATGACAGCTCCCTCGCGGATGAAACGTATCCTTGATAGACCAGACCCGCGAAACCCGGTGACTTTAACAAGGGCAATATTATGATAGTACGTCGCTCAGTTATGATCATAATGCTTACAGCATCACTTGCGCTTGCAGGTTGCACTGATGATAAAGCCAATGCGCTGTATGCAGCAGCCAAAATATTCCAGAAGCAATCTGAAGCCGCGCTCGATGCCTATGAGGCGCTGATCGTGCAAGGCGCCCTCGGCTCAGACATATCATCCGATGAACGCACCAAACGTTACCTCGAAACTCAAATAGTCGAGTATAAAAAAACCAATCCAGCCGAACAGCCGAACTGGCGTCCAGAAGTCAAATACCTGCGGATCGCGCTCTCTGACGAACAGTTTAAACAAACTCTCGAAGATACCGTTTCATCTAAATTCCATACCACCCGAAAAATTTATACTGAACTGATAGAGGCATTCGCACTCTTGCCGGACGTCCAGTTTCTCGGCGTAAAACCAGTAAAGTGCTCTGAACAACTGGTGGCGCAACTTACCAAGCAACTCACCGACAACGCCAGCCACCTCTCTGCGCATCCCATCAATTTTATTAATCGTTCTGAACGCGCTAACAGCCTACTGGCAAAGGCCATAAAAGATCCACGCGCCAATGACTCTGACCGCAAAATGGCACTCAACGAACTGGTAGGCGTAATCGACAAAGAAACCCTGTTGAACAGTGATGCGTAAGCGTCCAGCCGCACCATATTGATTCCGTTAGCGAAAGCTAAGAGCATAGTGTCCACCAATTTTTAGTGGACACTTTCATGGAATCATCTCATCCCATTCGCCGTCGGCGGCAACACGCGCCA
>JAQTUP010000003.1 GCA_028707275.1 Gallionella sp.
GCCCCTCGCTCCGCTCTCCCCACACTCGGTCGCCCTCATGCAGTTGCGCTTCACTTCGTTCGCTGTGGTCAGCTTACGGGAGGACTTGCACCTCCAAGATTGCGCCCATGCTGGGCGCACAATGAAACAGGGCGGATTGCTCCGCCCTGTTTTTACATCAAATCCCCGGCTGTTTAGTGCAGGGTTCTTGCGCCGCCACGGCTAGGAGCCTGACCAGGTGACTGAACGCTGATAGAGAATGCGCTGCTGTTGAGTCCGGCAGCCTTCAGGCAGGCGATCTGTGTGGTGGTCATGCCGATGCTGTAGCCGGTATCGGATGCGGAAATCTTATGATCCTTGTCCTTTTCTGCCTTGGAATCATCTTCATTCTTGGCCGTATCGAAGTCAGCACAGCGGCCGATTGTATCGAGCGCATGCTTGGAGTGGCCGCTCAAATAACCATCGTTGGCGACGGTGATTGATACTTCAGCTCCGCCCATGCGGTGGCAGATCGAAACCTTGGGTCCGCTCGAACGATCGGCGTGATCCTTGCGGCTGTCCTCGGCGCGTTCGCGGTCGTTCTTGTTGTCCTTGGCGTCCTTGTCTTTAGAATGGTGAGTTTCGTCGTCGCGCTCTTCGCTCTTGGTCGATGAGTCAACGCTGGAACCCGTGCAGGTGGTCTTGACGAGCTTCAGGCCGCAAGCCGAAATCAGCTCGCCTGTGCATCTTTGCGTGCTCACGCTGCGATTGGAGTCCTTCGCATCCTTGGATTCCTTGGAATCCTTATTATCATCGCCAGCAAAGGCTGAAGCCGATACGACGCTGCCGAGGCTGAACAACAGGGCGAGAATAAGTTTTGCAGGTTGGGTTTTCATGATGTTTCCTTTTATATAATTAGACTGTCAGATACGGATTAGGGTACAAAAGCGGTGTGTATTTTCATGTCATGTCAGGCCCTCCCGATATTTGTGAGTCATTCGCTATTTAACTGTATCAATGATGCCGAAAAAGTATTGAGCCAGCACCCGTGTGTTTCTGGGCCCTGATACCTGGACCGTGACGCGATAAAACAACTTGCCCTTCTGAGAGATGGGAGCGCCGCTCGTGTCATACAGCGGTGATGCCCGGCATTTGCTAAAAGTCGCCGGTTCCTGCAGGTTTGTCGTGTCGTCTGACGCTACCGCTGTCGCACCGGCGGTTCTGATCACCCTGCCGCACATCCGTTCGATCAGATACTTGTACGAATAACTCGCAGTGGCCAAGGTCTCACCAGGCAGCGTCTTGGGCTGACTGTCGCTCCAGTACATCGGCGCGATGGCCGGCAGTTTCGTCTCGGCATCGAGCCTTGCGACGTTCGGATACATGTACGAGTCGCCGGCCGCATTTTTCGGGCAGTTCGCAGCCACGTTCTGGCAGCTGAACGCATTGTCGGCGGTATTGGCCATCACCTCTGTATAGGCGATCTCGGCACCGACATCGGCAATCTGGTTCGCCGCCTCGTTGAAAGTAACGTTGCCCGAAATCACGTTACTGGTATCGACGGTGCGCATCAGCGCCAGACCTGCCAGCGAGATCGCCACCAGGGCGATCAGCGAGATGATCAACACCACCCCCTGCTGTTTGCTGAACTGTCTCATTGAAAATTACCCCATATCACGTTGCGGATCGGTATCACGGTCTGATACACCTTGTAGCGGTAGCAGGTCCAGTCGGCGCCCACGATGGTGGCAAGATCAATGGCGACCGGATTGTCGAACCAGATCGGGGCTACCGTCGTCGTCTTGCAGTCGGTCTTTTGCCCGCTACGGGAGACGATCGCGACCCGGATGGCCTTGATGCGCTTGATGCCATCAGCCGTTGTCACCGTTACCCGATTGGTGCCGCCGGTGTCATTGCCTGTGGCGTCGACCCAGTATTTTACTTTCTGGCAGACCAACGGATTGCCGGCAACTTTGCATGTCGCATCGTTAGGGTCATTGATCCCGTATTGTGCCGAGACGTTGACAATGTTACCGGCCACCACGCTGTTGGTATTCCAGTTGTCCGTGGTGCGTTGCAGATCGTACGAGTTATTTGCGGCATTGATGCTGATCCGGTACTTGGTCGATGCAAACGTGGGTGTGGCAGTCGGGTCAGTTGACCCGAAGGTCGTCGCCGCCACCGCGCTGGCAGGACCAAGATTGATGACGACGGCGCTCACAGGGTCGTAGCTGGGGAACGCGGCCGGGGTGAGCGTCGTGTCTGCGCCCCCATTGCCGGCTGCCGCAATCGTCACCGTGGCCGGGGCAGCAGAGGTACCGATACTGTTGGAGGAACTGCTGGCTTTAACCAGGGTACAGTCCTTGCCCGGTTGCGACACCAGAAGGAAGTCGTTCGCGCGTATGGCCTGGCTCGTGTCCAGATTCATCACGCCGACAGCTGAAAGTGCGGTTTGCAATTTCGCCGTGAGCCCGCCTGTGACAATCCCGCCCGTATCCGAATTGAGCCGGTTGATGGTGATGATGTTGCTGCCCACCGTGGCGTCGTCGGAGATGACCAGTGGCGCGGCGCTGAATACGCTGTTGGGATTGTAGGCGTTCACCTTCGCGCAGGGCAGCGTGCCGGGGGTCGAGGAGGTGTCGATCAGACCGAAGCCTGCCATGCGGATGTCCTGTTCCAGAGAATACAGCGCGAGCAGGCCGTTTTGCTGCATGTCGACGCCCGTGCCTGTGGTGCGGCGCTGTGCCTCGAAACTGGATAGGGTCGCAAAAATTGCCAGCGATGCGATCATACCCAACACCAGGCCGATCAGTAATTCGATCAGGGTAAAGCCCGGCTGAGAACGCATAGTGATGGTTTTCATGGTCTGTCTCATTACAGGTTGTATTGCATTTGCGTGACGGTCGCGTAATTGTGTACGACCGATCCGTTTTGTGGCGATACCCAGGTCAGGGTGACCGTGACCTGATTGACGCCACTGGGAAGCTGTGTGATGACGATGCTGGGCTGATTCGCCGTATCGGTCACGCCGGGCAAAAAAGGCAGATGCACATTCGAACCCTGTATTTGCGTGGCCCAGGCCCGTGTGTTTGCATTGCCATTGGTGCTGGAGCAGGCGACGCAGGCATAGGTCGTATCGACATCGTATCCGCTCGCCGTGATGATAGGGTCCGTCCACATTTGTGCGATGATCTGGTTAGCTAAAAAGGCGGCATCGGAACGAAAGCGCGCGTCCAGCGTGTTGTTGATGGCGGTTGCCTGTAAGCCGATCACGCCCAGGATGCCCATGGAAAAAATCAGGAAGGCCACCAGAGCTTCGAGCAATACGGAGCCTTGCTGTGAGTTTTTTGATGCCATGTTGTGTGCGGTGCTCATTTCATCCTCCTCAGCTACAACCGCGCGGGTTAGCGGCCGGCAGACTCGGGTCGCACAATTTAGCCATGCCGGAGTCCGATATCGTGATCACCATGCGGCGCGCGTTGGTTGCCACAGCGTTGGTGACATCTATCCGGGTGATATTGGTCGATTTGGAATCCGCGCGACCAAAAGCATCAAAAACAACGGATGGACTCCCACTCATTCCCGTACCCGAAGCAATGGCTGTCGTATAGGCAACTGTTCCGGGCGCTGCCGTACTCACGCCCACGCGTGCATTTGCGCCACCTTCTTTGGCCTGACCGTTTTGCACGTCACAGGGAAACAAATCCGCCCCCGCGTTGCAATCTGTCCGATCCAGCCGCTGCGTCGTCACCTTCCAGCTGGCCATCCCTGTCGTGCCTGTCAGCTGAAATCTGGCCTTGGCGTTTTGCCTGACGGCTTCCGCGCGAGCCAGTTGCAGCCCGGTCAGGATTGATTCGGCGGTCGACTTAATCTGGGTGTCCTGCATCCAGGTGGTCAGATTGGGGATGCCGATAGACACGATAATCGCCACGATGGCAATCGACACCAGCACTTCGACCAGTGACATGCCGCGCTGTAGGCGCGCTAGCATGATTCACCCTTCTTGCTGATCCAGCAGATGGCGGAACTTGTCACGCCTGCAAATTTGGTCGTTTTCTTGTCAGGAACCTGGTTAATGCTGTATGTATAGTCTCCTGCAGCGCCCAGACCTTGCTTGTTGTCGGCGCGACTGGTGGCGGTGATGGTAAAGGTGCTGGCAGTCACTGCGCAGGCGTAGTTAAAATAAGTGGTGGACAAAGGACAGGCGCCGGGTGTTGTGGCGTTGACCGCAGCATCTCCACCTACATAGGTTCTGTGATCCTGATAATACTGTTCCATCCTGACGCGTGCGGAGGTGAGTGTGGATTGAGCCTCGACGACCTTGCCGCGCACCAGGTAGGCGCTGTACATGGGCATCGCGACCGACGCCAGAATGGCAACGATACCGACTACGATTAAAAGCTCGATCAGGGAAAATCCTTGTTGCGTTTTCATGTTAACTCCTCGTTGTTGATGATATTAGTGACTACAGGTGCTTGTTTCTACTCAAAACCGACTGGTGGAGAGGCCATCCTGACAGGCGGCCGGTTAATCCGGAAGAGCGGTCATGTATAGTGTTCATGATATTGATTTCAGGGTTGTTCATTAACGGCAGGCTCGGTGTCGAGCAAAAAGTCCTTGAAGGCCAGTGCTGCGCTCGATAAACGTTTATTGCTGCGATGCACCACAAACCAGTGGCGCAGCAGTGGAAATTTTTCCACATCGAGGACGACCAGCCGGTTCGTTTCCAGCTCCAGCTCAATACTGTGCAGCGACAGTATTCCCAGTCCCATATCGGCGCGCACCGCCTGCTTGATCGCCTCGTTGGTTTCCATTTCCATGCTGATGCGCGGTTGTACGCCATGCTGCGCAAATACGCGTTCCATGGCGCTGCGCGTGCCGGAACCCTTTTCCCGGGATAAAAAAGTCTCCGCAGTGAGTTGACTGAATTTTATCTGGCGAAGTTTTGCCAGCGGATGGTCAGGGGAGGCTATCACCACCAGCGGATTGTCCAGGAAGGATTCGGCGCTCAGATCCAGACCTTCAGGCGGCTGCCCCATGATGGCAAGATCGGTGCTGTTGTCGGAGAGCTGTTTGAGCACCGCATCGCGGTTGGCCACTTGCAAGATGACGTTGATGTTGGGGTGGCGCTGACAGAAGGTGGCCAGCAGTTGCGGGGTAAAGTAATTGGCGGTATTGACCACCGACAGAGTCAGCTTTCCGTGCCCCAGCCCTTTCATCTGGTCGAATACGGCTTCCATTTCGGCAAGTTGTTGCGCGATGCTGCGTGCGTAGTGAAACAGCTCGGCTCCGGCTTCGGTGAGGAAAATCTTCTTGCCCATTTGTTCGAATAAGGGCAGTCCGATATGCCCTTCTATCTGCCTGATTTGCATGGACACTGCCGGTTGCGAGAGGTATAGTTCACGTGCAGCGCGCGAGTAGTTTAAATGGCTGGCCACTTTCTCGAATACCTGTAATTGGCGCAGGGTGAAGTGGAGCATCGGTCGGGTGTGACTACGGTTGAGAATTTTGCGATTATAACGAACTATAGGTAAAACTTATGGTTCCGATAAAAATAATTGATTATCGCTTATGCTGCAATCCGCCTATAGTCACACCATGTTGTTCGTTGTTGGTAGTTAGTGAATTTATCGTTAACACACAGGAGAGGTAAAACATGGATCAATCTAATCGTTATGCAAATCTGGATCTGAATGAAGATGACCTGCTCAAGGGCGGCAATCACATTCTGGTAGCTTACACAATGACCCCGGCAAAGGGTTACGGATATCTGGAAGTAGCAGCACACGTCGCTGCTGAATCTTCAACCGGCACCAACGTTGAAGTGTGCACCACCGATGATTTCACCAAGGGCGTAGACGCGCTGGTGTATTTCATCGACGAAGCAAAGGGCATCATGAAGGTCGCGTACCCGAACGATTTGTTCGATCGCAACGTGACCGACGGTCGTGCGATGATCGTCTCCTTCCTGACTCTGGCTATCGGTAACAACCAGGGTATGGGCGACGTGGCGGATCTGCAAATGCAGGATTTCTACGTTCCACCACGCATGTTGCAGCTGTTCGACGGTCCTGCCAAGGATATCTCGGATCTGTGGCGTATCCTGGGCCGCCCGGTTGTTGACGGCGGTTACATTTCCGGCACCATCATCAAGCCTAAGCTGGGGCTGCGTCCTGAGCCATTCGCCAAGGCAGCTTACCAGTTCTGGCTGGGCGGCGACTTCATCAAGAACGATGAACCACAGGGCAATCAGGTATTCTGCCCGATCAAGAAAGTGCTGCCACTGGTCTATGATTCGTTGAAGCGCGCGCAGGACGAAACCGGTCAGGCTAAGTTGTTCTCCATGAACATCACCGCCGACGATCACTATGAAATGTGTGCTCGTGCCGATTACGCGCTGGAAACATTCGGCCCGGATGCGGACAAGCTGGCATTCCTGGTGGACGGTTATGTGGGCGGTCCTGGCATGATCACGACTGCACGTCGTCAGTATCCTGGCCAATACCTGCACTACCATCGCGCAGGTCACGGTGCTGTGACATCCCCTTCATCCCGTCGCGGCTACACAGCGTTTGTTCTGGCCAAGATGTCCCGTCTGCAAGGTGCTTCAGGCATCCACGTAGGCACAATGGGTTTTGGCAAGATGGAAGGTGGAAAGGACGACCGTATCATCGCCTACATGATCGAGCGCGACAGCTGCACCGGCCCTTACTACCATCAGGAATGGTACGGCATGAAGCCTACGACTCCGATTATCTCCGGCGGTATGAATGCTCTGCGTCTGCCAGGTTTCTTCGAAAATCTGGGTCACGGCAACGTCATCAACACAGCGGGCGGCGGCGCTTACGGCCACATCGATTCTCCTGCTGCCGGTGCTATCTCGTTGCGTCAGGCATACGAATGCTGGAAATCAGGTTCAGATCCGATTGAATACGCGAAGGAGCATAAGGAATTCGCGCGTGCATTCGAGTCTTTCCCGAAAGATGCAGACAAGATTTTCCCGGGCTGGCGCGACAAGTTGGGCTCACACAAGTAAGTCTTTCTGACTTGTGTTGTGAAAATGCGCCCCCACTTGCTGGGGGCGTTTTTTTCCAAAAATGAAACACCATTTTATGGAGTGCGCAGACTCGTCTGCGCTTTAAAGCGGCGACGTGTCGCCGCACTCCGAAAACACCACGTCCATTGCCGGGCGAGAGATTGATGGAGAGCAAATCATGACAAACATAGACCAATACAAGGTTCATACCGAACCGTTCTACCAGGCGCAGGGCGACGAAGTCGTGCTGTATGAGGCGGCCTATGCTGCGCGCCTGCCGGTGATGGTAAAAGGGCCTACCGGTTGCGGCAAATCACGCTTTGTCGAATATATGGCGTGGAAGCTGAACAAGCCGCTGATCACCGTGGCCTGTAACGAAGACATGACCGCCAGTGATCTGGTCGGGCGTTATTTGCTCGATGCAAATGGCACCCGCTGGCTGGACGGCCCGCTGACCACCGCTGCACGCATCGGCGCGATCTGTTATCTGGATGAAATCGTCGAGGCGCGCCAGGACACGACCGTCGTGATTCATCCGCTGACCGATCACAGGCGCACGCTGCCGCTGGACAAAAAGGGCGAACTGATTCAGGCTCACCCGGATTTTCAGCTGGTGATTTCCTACAATCCGGGCTATCAAAGCCTGCTGAAGGATCTGAAACAGTCGACCAAGCAGCGTTTCACCGCCTTCGATTTCGATTATCCGACAGCGTCAGTCGAGACTGAAATTCTGGCCAGGGAAACCGGCATGGATAAGGAACTGACGGCCAAGCTGGTTAAAATCGGCCAAGCCGCACGCAACCTGAAGGGGCACGGGCTAGATGAAGGGATCTCGACGCGCCTGCTGGTGTATGCGGCTACCCTGATCAAGGGTGGGGTCGATCCGCGCGCCGCTTGCCGCATGGCGCTGGTCAGACCGATCACAGACGACGCCGATATCCGCGATACGCTGGATCACGCGATCGATGCGGTGTTTGCTTAGTTTTGGAGTGCAGCGACACGTCGCTGCCTCAGAATAGGAAAATCATGACGACCGTAACCATACCTGACGTGCACGCCCGTCCCCCTCGCCTCAACCCTCTCCCGCAAGCGGGCGAGGGGGCAAGCGAATCGCTGCGCGAAATTCAAGTTAACGAACTTGAACTCTATTGGCAGAAACTCGATTGCGGTTTCCCGCGCGTCGAGCCCGTGTTTGCCGACTGCATGCGGGAAGCGTGGACGGTGCTCAGCAATGCCGGCATGGATGCTTACATCAGCTATGCTCGCAGTCTGGGAAAAATGGGGCGTGGCGCCGAACCTATCCTGATTTTTCTGGAGGAGTGGCCGGCCGTTGCCAGGGCATGGGGTGAAGATGCCTTGCCGGATGTAATCGCCACCATCGGGCGAATGTCAAAGTCGCCCAACGGGAAGGCGATCGTACCCTTTTTGCAGTCTTTACCGACTGCCGCCCGTCGCCTGCATTCAGACCAGCTGATGCGTGACTACCTGGCGCTGTTGCTGGACTTCATGGAACGCACCACGGGTTCGATACACGGCATTCACCAGACTTTTCCGAGTCCCGGTTTGCCGGAATTTTTCAGGCAAATTCCGGTGCTGCTGAGCCAGCTATCCCTGGTGGGTTTAAAAAACTGGGTCGATTACGGCGTCCGTTTTTATAACGATCATCCTGAACGTCAGGTGGACTATTTCAGCTTGCAATCGGCGGACAGTCGCGCGGTATTGCAGCACGAGCGACACGGCACTCTTTTGGTCGACAGCGAACGAAAGCTCGATATGTTTATGCGCGGGTTATGGCGCGATGAAGATCTGCTGATCCCCTATTCCAGTGACTTCGATGAACAGCGCCAACCGATCCCCTACTATGACAAGCTTGGCATACGGCTGCCGGACGTATATCAGGACGACAGAGGGGTTTCTGGTTTGGACAGGTATCGCGCCGCATTGACGCATATCGCGGCACATCGTCGCTGGACGAACGCCATTTTTGCCGACAACCTGAGTCCGTTTCAACGGATGGCGGTAGAGTTTCTGGAAGACTGCCGTGTGGAATATCTGGCGATGAAAGAGTACCCGGGCTTGCGTCGTATCTTTATGGCGTTGCACCCGCAACCTGCAGAAGATGCCTGCGACGTTGAGCATGAGTCTGGCGTACGTCACCGGCTGGCGATGTTGTCCCGCGCGATTTTGGATGCCGCGCATCCATACCAAAATCCGCAGACGGTAGACTTCGCCCGGCGCTTTCACGAAGCCATGCAGGCTAGCGACATGAGCACACAGGAAGTGGTTGACCTGGCCATTTCTTTTATTGTCAGAACGCGCCTGCCCAGCGACAATTTTTCCAGGACGCATTTCACGGATACGGTGATCGATTACCGCGACGACAACCGCCAGATGTGGCGTTTCATCGAAGAGGGCGACGAGGAAGAGGCCTTCGACGAAGAGCGCAAGATCGAGCCGGGTGAAGAGCTCAAAGGCTTGCCGCCACGCCATTACCACGAATGGGATTACAACTCTCAGAGCTACAGGCCTGACTGGGTGAGCGTCTATGAAAGCCTGCATCCACAAGGCAATGCAGCCGATATCGACAAACTGCTGGACAAACATGCGGGGCTCGCCAAACAGCTCAAAAAAATGCTCGATCTGTTAAAACCCCAGGACAAGGTGCGCATCCGCTACCAGGAAGAGGGCAGCGAACTGGATCTGGATGTAGCCTTGCGCTCCTTGATCGACTATAAGGGCGGATCATCGCCCGATCCGCGCATCAACATGAGTCACCGGAATGACGGGCGCAACATCGCTGTGACCGTGCTGCTGGACTTGTCTGAATCGCTCAATGAAAAAGCGGCGGGCAGCGATCAGACCATCCTCGAACTGAGCCAGGAAGCGGTGTCGCTGCTGGCCTGGGCGGTGCAGCAACTGGGCGACCCGTTCGCCATCGCAGGTTTTCATTCGAACACGCGCCACGATGTGCGCTACATGCATATCAAGGGCTTTGGCGAACGCTGGGATGACGAGGTGAAGGGCCGGTTAGCCGCGATGGAAGCCAGTTATTCCACCCGGATGGGGGCCGCGATGCGTCACGCGGCGCATTATCTGGACAAACAGCAGGCGGACAAGAAGCTGATGCTGATCCTGACCGATGGCGAACCGGCGGATATTGACAGCAAGGACGGTCGAATCTTGATCGAAGATGCGCGCCAGGCGGTCAAGGAGCTGGACGGACAGGGGATCTATGCGTATTGCATCAATCTTGACCCGAAAGCGGATGAATATGTGAAGGATATTTTCGGCAAGCAGTACACGATTATCGACAAGGTAGCGCAGTTGCCGGAGAAGCTGCCTCAGCTGTTCATTTCGCTGACCAAATAGAGCACGCAGAAACAGGCCGAAAAGCGGTAGAATCGCAGGACTATAATTTTATAACGGCTGCAAATTTATAACTGAGGAGAAAACATGAGTAAAAGTTTGATTCAATTCATCATCGAAGAACAGCGCAACATCCCTAACGCCAGTGGCGAATTCACCGGCCTGTTGAGCGATATTATTTCCGCTTGCAAGCAGATCGCTCACGACGTGAACAAGGGTGCGCTGATCGGCGTGCTGGGCAGTGCTGGCAGCGAAAACGTGCAGGGCGAGACACAAAAGAAGCTGGATATCATCACCAACGAAGTGTTCATCAAAGCCAATGAATGGGGTGGTCACTTAGCTGCGATGGCATCCGAAGAAATGGATGATATTTATCCGATTCCTGCGCAGTATCCAAAGGGTAAATACCTGATCACCTTCGATCCACTGGACGGATCGTCCAACATCGACGTGAATATCTCTGTCGGTACGATTTTTTCCATTTTGCGCTGCCCCGAAGGCGTGGAAAATCCAACCGCAGCGGACTTCATGCAGCCAGGAACGGAGCAAGTGTGCGCCGGTTATGCACTGTACGGTCCTAACACCATGATGGTCATCACCACAGGTCACGGTGTGAACGGCTTTACGCTGGATCGCGACGTAGGTGACTTCTTCCTGACTCACCCGGATATGCAAATCCCTGTCGATACACAGGAATTCGCCATCAATATGTCGAATCGCCGCTTCTGGGAAGAGCCCGTGCAGCGTTACGTGGAAGAATGCATCAAGGGTACAGACGGTGGACGCGAGAAGAATTTCAACATGCGTTGGGTCGCCTCCATGGTTGCCGAAGTGCATCGTATTCTGACTCGCGGCGGTATTTTCATGTACCCGTTCGATACCAAGGATCCTGCCAAGGCCGGCAAGCTGCGCCTGATGTACGAAGCTAATCCGATGTCGTTTATCGTAGAGCAGGCAGGTGGCGTGTGTTCAACAGGTCGCGAGCGCATCATGGAGTTGACCCCTACCGGTCTGCATCAGCGTGTGCCTGTCATTTTGGGTTCAAAGAACGAAGTCGATCGTCTGGTGGGTTACCACAAGGGCGCGTAACACCATCGAATGCCCCCGGGTTCGGGGGCGTTTTTACGTCAAATATTTGGAGTTGCTATGTCAAAACCACTTGTATCCATCATTATGGGCAGCAGCAATGACTGGGAAGTAATGAGTCAGGCCGCACAACAACTGAAGGATTTCGGTGTCGGCTACGACGCGCGCGTTATCTCCGCGCATCGCGCACCTGATCTGTTGCTTGAATACATCAAAGAGATCAGCGGACAGGGCGTACAATGCTTTATCGCAGGTGCGGGCGGGGCAGCGCACCTGGCCGGCGTGATTGCCAGCAAGACTACGCTGCCGGTGCTGGCCGTGCCGATTCCGTCCAAGTATCTCAAGGGTATGGATTCGCTGTTGTCCACCGTCCAGATGCCAAAAGGCATCCCCGTTGCAACTTTTGCGATTGGTGAAGCCGGGGCTGCGAATGCAGGACTGTTCGCCATTTCCATGCTGGCCCTGAATGATCCGCAGTTAGCGCAGCGATTGACAGATTACCGCAAAAAGCAGGCGGTCGCGATTGCCGAGACTGTATTGCCAGAACTACCCTAGAGGTTTTCAGTTTTCGGTTTCGGTTTTCCGATTTCCGTTTTCTGTTTTGTTCACCGTTTAACAAGGAAGCATCATGTCTGCATTGCACGAATCCAATTTAACGAGCTTGCCTTTGTTGCATCGCGGCAAGGTGCGCGATCTATATGAAGTGGATGCGCAACATTTGCTGATCGTACAGACCGACAGATTGTCGGCTTTCGACGTGATCCTGGATGATCCGATTCCGGGCAAGGGCGAGGTGCTCACCACGCTGTCGAATTTCTGGTTCGAGAAATTAGGACACATCATTCCCAATCATCTCTCCGGCATCAAGCCCGAAGAGGTGGTAAGCGGTGAAGATGACAAAGCGCAGGTGCGTGGCCGTGCTTTCGTGACCAGACGGCTCAAGCCCTTGCCGATAGAGGCGATTGTTCGCGGTTATCTGGTCGGTTCCGGCTGGAAGGATTACCAGAAGACCGGCACCATCTGCGGACTCGCGCTCCCCAAAGGATTGCGTGAAGCCGAAAAGCTGCCAGAACCTTTGTTCACTCCTTCCACCAAGGCGGCAGTGGGCGATCATGACGAAAACATCTCCTATGCGCAGGCTGTAGAGCTGCTGGGAGAGGCGCGCGCAGCTCAGGTTCGCGATGCAACGATAGCCTTATACGTGGAGGCTGCAAATTATGCGGCAACCAAAGGCATTATCATTGCCGATACCAAGTTCGAATTCGGCGTGGATGACGAAGGGACGTTGTACCTGATCGATGAAGCGCTGACGCCGGACTCATCGCGTTTCTGGCCGGCTGAAGCTTATCAGATCGGCAGTAATCCACCCAGCTTTGACAAGCAATTCGTGCGCGACTGGCTCGATGCCTCCGGCTGGGATAAGCAGGCGCCCGCTCCCCGTATTCCTCAGGAGGTGCTGCAAAAAACTGCTGACAAATACCGTGAAGCACTACAGCGTTTGATGGCTGCATGAGCCATTCTGTGCAAAAGCCCGGGAGTGGTGGATTGACTGTGCCAGAAACGGAGCGGGCTGCCGCGCGCCAGGAGGGTTGGCCGCAGCCGCTGATAGAAGGATTTCTGCGTTTCCGTGACAATCTCTTTCCAAGCAATGATATCGAGTATTTGCGCTTGTTTGCAGAAGGGCAGAAACCTAAGTTTTTGATCGTGGGTTGTTGCGATTCAAGAGTTGATCCCGCGATCATTTTCAATTGTGCGCCGGGTGAATTGTTTGTTGTCCGTAATGTGGCGAACATCGTGCCGCCCAATGAAGCGCGCATCGGTCATCACGGAACCACAGCGGCGCTTGAATACGGCGTCTGCAACCTGGGCGTGGAACACATCGTGGTATTAGGCCACCAACATTGCGGCGGCATTCAGACCCTGTTGCAGACGGGTGGAAAATCGAACCCGGACTCTTTTATTGACGACTGGATGAGACTGGTGGAGTCCGCCAGGGTGAGCGTGGAAGCAGATTATGCGGATGCAGATCCGGACGTGCGTCAGTGTGCCTGTGAGCAGCGCGCAATTCTTGTTTCTCTGGACAATTTACTGACCTATCCGTGGATCGCTGAACGCGTTATGGCCAAAACGCTCAGGATACACGGCTGGTATTTCGACATCAAACACGGGCAATTGCTCGGTTATAACACCACAACTACCCGGTTTGAGCCGCTTTAACCTGAAACTCACGATTCGTTTGTCCCTTCCCCCCGCGACGCACAGACAGGTGGGGGAAGGTTGAAAAGGGGGAACGGGCCTGCCTGTGCCGTGCCCGGTATGGCAGACAGGCATGGCGTGTTCTATTATCAGGGGCGACAACTTTGCCATGCTCGTTAGTTATTTTCCGGTCAGTTCCTTGTAGCGCGCTTTATCTGCATCGTAGCGCGCATCGACGGCCTGTTTTTCTGCCTTGTATTTGTCCAGATCAATTTGCAGATTATTCACGCGCTGCTGCGTGTCTTTGATGTCATCCTTCAGGGACGGAGGTATCTTGCCACCGGCTTTCCTTCGTGCGTCCATGTCTGCTTGCAGGCCGAGCAGGCTGTCCATGGCCATTTTGAGTTGCGAACTGATGCTGTTGATACGGGAATCTACCTGCTGGATGCTGCGGGTGCGGGATAGTTCAATTTCCTTGACGTTGCTGTAGGTGTCGGTCAGCGACTTGTCATGCAGCTTCTGATCCCGGGCAGATGCCTGGTCAGCGCCAATTTTGGCCTTCTCCAGCTCCCTGGCGCGACGCTCTTCCTGGGTCAGCACTTCCTGAGTCTTGATGATGACGCCGGATTTGTCCAATAAAGTTCTGTCTTTGTTTGCATACTCGGCGGGGATGGTCTCGCCGTAATGGGTTGTGCCCTTATCGTCGACCCATTTGTAGGTCTTCGCTGAAACTGGAAGACTGAAGGCAAAGCCTGCAATGAACAGAACGGCCAAACCTGGCTTACAGGTCCTGACCGGCTGTGTTGTTTGTCGGCAGCTTACATGGATAGTTGTTTCATCAGTCATTTTCAACTCCAAAAAGATTGCGATAGGCCTCTACCGCGCTTAAATTTTCCATCATCTCGGCTTCTCCTTGCAGGAAATCAAGCAGATCATTCAGCGTGGCTATCGCCACGACCGGAATCCCGTAGTTTTGTTGCACTTCCTGTACTGCGGACAAGTCACCCAATCCCCGTTCCATGCGGTCGAGTGCAATTACAACGGCGCAGGGTGTGGCACCCGCCGCGCGTATCAATTCGATGGATTCGCGTACCGACGTGCCGGCAGAGATGACATCGTCGATGATCAGCACGCGCCCCCGTAAGGGAGCCCCCACCGTCGTGCCGCCCTCGCCGTGATCCTTGGCTTCCTTGCGATTGTAGCAATAAGGCACATTGCAACCTTGTTCAGACAGGGCGATGGCCGTTCCCGCCGCCAGCGGGATGCCTTTGTAGGCAGGGCCATACAGCATGTCGAACGGAATATCGGCCGCCTGTATGGCTTGCGCGTAGAACTGCGACAGATTGCGCAGTGAGTCGCCATCGTTGAATAAGCCCGCGTTGAAAAAATAGGGCGACGTGCGTCCGGCCTTGGTTTGAAATTCGCCGAAGCGCAGCACGTTCTGTTGAACGGCAAAACGTATGAAATCTTGTCTGAAATTGAACATGATGGTTGTCCGGATGGGATATGGCAGTGAGAAACATTATAATCTCGCGTTATCAATGATTGGAATTTTTTCATGCGCATCATTTCTGTTAATTTGAACGGCATTCGTTCTGCCGCCAGCAAAGGTTTTTATGAGTGGCTGGCACGCCAGGATGCCGATGTGATCTGTTTGCAGGAACTCAAGGCTCAAGAGGCCGACATGACCGAGCAGATGCTAAGGCCCGAGGGCTATTACGGTTATTTTCATTATGCCCAAAAAAAAGGCTACAGCGGCGTGGGTATCTATTGTCGCCAGCAGCCTTTACAGGTGATCGTCGGGCTGGGAATTGATGAGTTCGACGCCGAAGGTCGTTATTTATGCGCGGACTTCGCCGATTACAGCGTGGTGTCCCTGTACTTGCCATCAGGTTCCAGCGGTGAGGAAAGACAGGCCGTGAAATTTAAATTCATGGGGGCCTTTTTACCTCACTTAAAGGAACTACGGGCGTCAGGACGCGAAGTGGTGGTGTGCGGTGACTGGAATATTGCTCACAAAGAGATCGACCTGAAAAACTGGCGCGGCAACAAGAAGAACTCAGGCTTTTTGCCCGAAGAGCGAGCCTGGTTGACTCATTTATTTGACGAGGCAGGCTTTGTGGACGTATTTCGCAGCGTACATCCCGAGCTCGAAGCCTATACCTGGTGGTCAAACCGGGGTCAGGCCTGGGCTAAGGATGTGGGCTGGCGCATCGATTATCAGATCGCTACGCCCGGGATGGCGCTGCGGGGATATTCGGCCAGCATCTACAAGGAGCAGCGCTTTTCCGATCACGCGCCGCTCACCATCGATTACCGGGACTAACTTTGTACCCAGGGCAGACCGGCTGCGCGCCAGCCATCCGTGGTGTTGCGGTGTTCCTTGCCGTCCTTTTCGCCTTCAAACCCTTCCAGTACATTGTAGCTGTCGCTGTAACCGGTTTGTGTGGCGGCGATGGCCGCTGCATTTGAGCGTGCGCCACTGCGACAGATAAACAGCACCAGCGCTTCCTTGTCGACCCGCTGTTCCAGCGCCGCGATAAAATTTGGATTGGCCTTCATGCCAGGGTAGGTCATCCACTCGATTTCGACCGCATCAGGAATGCGCCCTACCCAATCGAGTTCCGCGCGGCAACGCACATCGACCAGCCGGGCGCCGGGCGCCAGCTGCAGAATCTCGAAGGCTTCGTCCGGATACAGCGCTCCCTCATAAGGCAAATTCTTGTCGCGGGCGCGTTGTTGGGCGGCTTGCAGAATGGATGTTATTTTTCCCATGGTATTTATTCCAGTGTTATTTTCAAGTATGGATTCAGGTTTAACGAATCATGTGCAGATGTTATCCTGCACAACATAGTCGCATACTAGCTCAACCGATATGAAAAATCACACCGATTCACCATCGACCAGCAAGCTGGCCTTTGAACCCGCCAATCCGGAGCGATTTGCCGCAGCGCAAAAAAGCACCTGGGTGAGTATCTGTATCAATCTGATGCTGACCTTTTTTCAGGTAGTGGGAGGCTTTTTTGCGCATTCACAGGCATTGATGGCCGATGGGCTGCATTCGCTGTCAGATCTGTTGTCCGATGTGCTGGTGCTGTATGCTAACCGGCACGGCAATCGCCACGCGGACGCCAATCATCCTTATGGCCATGCGCGGGTTGAAACTGCTGCAACCCTGATACTGGGGGGCTTTTTGGCCGCACTGGGTGTCGGTCTGCTGGTCGCCGCAGCACTCCGCCTGCAAGATCCCGGGGCGGGACAGACGATCAGCCCGGCGGGTCTTGTCATCGCGCTATTGGCACTGGCGGCCAAGGAAGGCATGTTTCGCTACATGATGGCGGTGGCGCTCAGGGTGCGCTCGCAGATGCTGGTGGCCAATGCCTGGCATGCCCGCTCTGATGCTGCATCCTCTTTGGTGGTGGTAGTCGGCATCGTCGGCAACCTGATGGGCTACACCTTTCTGGATCTCGTCGCCGCAGCCGTGGTGGGGGTGATGATCGCACACATGGGCGGCAAACTTGCGCTTGAGGCGCTGTCGGAGCTCATAGACACGGGACTTGATGCCGAAGAAGTGGAGGCGATCCGGCAAACCTTACTCAACGTACACGGCGTTTTGGGTTTGCATGATTTGCGCACCCGCAAGATGGCTGACAATGCGCTGGTGGACGCGCATATTCTGGTCGACCCGAAAATCAGCGTTTCAGAAGGGCATTACATCGCCGAATCGGCGCGCAATGCCGTGCTGAAACATCACCACGTACTCGATGTCATGGTGCACATTGATCCCGAAGACGACATGCAGGCCCGGCACAATACCAAACTTCCCGGCCGCCCCCGGTTGCTGGCTGAACTGGCCGAACGACTGGACGAACCCTGTGTACAGGACTATCGTGTGGTGTTTCATTACCTGGAAGGTCGTGTGGATGTCGAGCTGTATCTGCCGGATGCAGATCAGGCTGCCGGGAGTGCCTTGCAGGCGCGTTGCGACGAGTTGCTGCGTGATGATCCCTTGTTCCGCAGTATTCATGTGCACACCACGCACAATAATAGTGCGTAATCGCGCCCTTGCCGCACATTTATGGTGCGATTTATTTTTGTGTTACGTCGCAGGCTTATGGCACAATGCCGACTTGGTACGCAGAAAAAAAAGCGGGTGCGCTTTATGCGTCTTGATTTTTGGTTGTAATTCACTGTTTGATTGATACTTTGGGAGAGATTTATGTCGTTGTCGGCAAATGATGTATTGCAAATGATTAAAGACCACGACGTCAAGTTCGTGGATTTCCGTTTTACCGATACACGCGGCAAAGAGCAGCATGTTTCCGTGCCTGCCAAATACGTCGGTATGGACAAGTTTGAAGAAGGTCATGCGTTCGACGGCTCTTCCATCGCCGGATGGAAAGGTATTCAGGCATCCGATATGCTGTTGATGCCGGATCCTGCCGCAGCTTACCTCGATCCGTTCACGGACGACGCGACGCTGATCATCACTTGCGACGTGGTAGAACCTACCGACGGCAAGGGCTATGACCGTGATCCTCGCTCCATCGCGAAGCGCGCTGAAGCCTATCTGCAATCCTCTGGCGTGGGCGATACCGCCTACTTCGGTCCTGAGCCTGAATTTTTCATCTTTGATTCGGTTAACTGGAAAATCGACATGTCCGGTTGTTCGGTCAAGATCAACTCCGAAGAGGCTGCCTGGTCATCCGATGAAAAGTATGACAGCGGCAACACCGGCCACCGTCCTGTGGTAAAAGGCGGTTACTTCCCGGTTCCGCCCGTTGACAGCCTGAACGACATTCGCGCTGCGATGTGTCTGATTCTGGACGATATCGGCATCGAAGTCGAAGTTCATCACCATGAAGTTGCAACGGCCGGCCAATGCGAAATCGGTACCAAGTTTGATACCCTGGTGCGTCGCGCGGATCAGACCCAGGCTTTGAAATACGTTGTGCACAACGTAGCTCACCAGCATGGCAAGACCGCGACTTTCATGCCCAAGCCTATCGTTGGCGACAACGGTTCCGGTATGCACGTTCATCAATCCATCTGGAAAGATGGCAAGAATTTGTTCGCAGGGAATGGCTATGCAGGCTTGTCCGAAACCGCGCTGTATTACATCGGCGGTATCATCAAGCACGCCAAGGCACTGAACGCGATCACGAATCCTGGCACGAACTCCTACAAGCGTCTGGTTCCTCACTACGAGGCACCAACCAAGTTGGCCTATTCTGCCAAGAATCGTTCTGCTTCGATCCGTATTCCTCACGTTGCCAGCGACAAGGCACGCCGTATCGAAACGCGTTTCCCGGACCCTACAGCCAATCCATACCTGTGCTTCGCCGCTCTGATGATGGCGGGGCTCGATGGTATCGCCAACAAGATTCACCCCGGCGACCCGGCTGACAAGAATCTGTATGACTTGCCGCCTGAAGAAGACGCATTGATCCCGACCGTATGCACTTCGCTGGATGAAGCGCTCGAAGCTCTGGACAAGGATCGCGAATTCTTAACTCGCGGCGGTGTGTTCTCCAACGACTTCCTGGATGCTTACATCACCTTGAAGATGGAAGAAGTGACGCGCCTGCGCATGACGACTCATCCTGTTGAGTTTGAAATGTATTACAGCATCTAAGCTGCACGGCAGAGCCATAAATGAGACGGGGCCTTGTGCCCCGTTTTTTCATTTAATACATTAAACGCAAAAAGTTTGTCACAGACAGACGCTTGCCCTATACTCATTCAGCCTTTTTTGCAGGGGAATGAATATGAAGTTAGCGTACTTGCTGTTATGCCTGATTCCATCATTGGCCGTGGCCGATATATACAAAAAAGTTGACGCCGATGGTCATGTCACTTATTCCAGCGCGCCCATCAAAGGCGGGAAAGTCGTGATTCTGACGCCTCCCGCGCCTGAGACACGCGCACGCGCCTCATCGAATCCTTCTCCCGGCGATTTTCCCAAGGTCAATCAGGAAACGCAAAGAGGCAGGGATAGCACACGGCGCAATATCCTGGAAGAAGAGTTGAAAACGGAAGAGGGGCTGCTCAATATTGCCCGGCAAGCCCAGCAGCTGGCCGAGACGGCCAAGCCCAGGGATGAGGCAAAAGTCAAATCGCTGTCCAAACAGGTCGAATTGCATCAGGGCAACATCGACGCCCTCAAAGTCGAAATTTCAAAATTGAAATAGCCGCCATTTGGCATGCTTATTGCTTGCTTAATGGTATGCCTGATTATCCATACATTACGCCAGACCATCTCTCCACCGCAGTGATTCTGCTGGACGAGGGGGAGCGCGTCATTTACCTGAATCCTGCGGCGGAAAATCTGTTCGAAGTGAGCGGAAAAAACCTGCTCGGGCAGCCGCTGCCGCTGGTATTCACCGATAACGGGCAACTGGCGAGCGCGATGGCTCGCGCGGCAGACAATAACGCCAGTTATATCGAACATGATTTAATGCTCACCACCAATGCGCACAGCAAGCTGCATGTGCGCTGCACCGTCACGCCGCTGTCAACGGGCCGCCTGCTGCTGGAATTTCATCCCATGGACAGGCCGCTCAAGCTGGCGCGGGAAGAGCAGATGCTGGATCAGACTCAGGCCAATCGCCTGCTGCTGCGCAACCTGGCACATGAAATCAAGAATCCGCTGGGAGGCATACGGGGCGCGGCTCAACTGCTGGAGCAGGAACTGGATAAGCCAGGTCTCAGGGAATATACCCAGGTCATCATTCAGGAAGCGGACAGACTGCGCGGTTTGATGGAAAAGCTGCTCACTCCGCAGAGCAATACGCGCCACAGTGCACTTAATATCCACGAAGTTCTGGAACGGGTGCGTTCGGTCGTGCTGGCCGAGATGCCCGAAGGGCTGGAAATCAGGCGAGATTACGACACCAGCCTGCCCGCGCTGACGGGCGACAAGGAACAACTGATCCAGGTGATACTCAATATCGTCCGGAACGGGGCGCAGGCGATGCACGGACAGGGGCGCATCATTCTGCGTACCCGGATCGCGCGTCAGGTGACGCTGTTCAAAAAGCGGCATCGACTGGCGGTGATGGTGCAGATTATCGACAACGGGCCTGGCATTGCACCCGAATTGCGCGACAAGATTTTTTATCCTCTGGTGTCCGGACGCGCCGATGGGCACGGACTCGGGCTGACACTGGCTCAGGATTTTGTCAGCCAGCACCACGGAACCATAGAGTTCGACAGCGAACCCGGATGCACGCGCTTCACCGTGATGCTGCCGTTGCAGGCCGCTGGTTAGTGGAGAGTGGTGAGTGGTGAGTGGTGAGTGGTAAGCGGGTAGTGACTACCGGCTTTTTATGCATAACCTCAAGTAGATAATCGAGCACACTATGAAACCAGTCTGGATAATTGACGACGACCGCTCTATACGCTGGGTGCTGGAAAAATCCCTGGCGCGCGCAGACATTGAATTTGAGAGCTTCTCCACGGCAGACGATGCGTTGCGCGCATTGAGTCATGCCTTGCCGCAGGTGGTGGTGAGCGACATTCGTATGCCGGGGCGTTCCGGTCTGGAGTTCTTGCAGCTGCTGCACGAACGTCACCCGCTGATTCCGGTCATCATCATGACGGCGTATTCCGATCTGGAAAGTGCCGTTTCGGCATTTCAGGGCGGGGCATTTGAATATCTGCCCAAGCCGTTCGACATCAACCATGCGGTCGACCTGATCCGTCGCGCGATGGAGCAGAGCCGTCGCAAATTGCATGAGGTGGGTCAGTTGGAGGTTGCGGCCGATATTCTGGGGCACGCCCCGGCCATGCAGGATGTTTTTCGCGCCATAGGACGCCTGTCGCAGTCCCATGCGACGGTGCTCATCAACGGCGAATCAGGAACCGGCAAGGAGTTGGTGGCGCGCGCGCTGCACCGGCATAGTCCGCGCTCGGAAAAGCCTTTTATCGCGATCAACACGGCGGCCATCCCGAAAGATCTGCTCGAATCCGAACTGTTCGGGCATGAGCGTGGCGCATTTACGGGGGCTGCTGCCACAAGGCACGGTCGCTTCGAGCAGGCCGAAGGCGGCACGCTGTTTCTCGATGAAATCGGCGATATGCCCTCCGAGTTGCAGACCCGCTTGTTGCGCGTGCTCTCGGATGGTAATTTTTATCGCGTAGGCGGACATCAACCCATCAAAGCCAACGTGCGCATCATCACGGCAACCCATCAAAATCTGGAGGAGCGGGTCCGGCTGGGGTTGTTTCGTGAGGATTTATTTCACAGGCTGAACGTGATACGGCTGCGCCTGCCGCCTTTGCGCGAGCGGCGTGAAGATATTCCGCTGCTGGCTAAATATTTTTTGCAAAAAAGCGCCGTTGAGCTGGCTGTCGAGCAGAAGCAATTTGGCGAGGCTACCTTGCAGCATCTGGGCACACAGGAATTTCCCGGCAACGTGAGGCAGCTGGAAAACCTGTGTCACTGGCTGACGGTGATGACCCCCTCGCAGCTGATCGAAGTGGCCGATCTGCCGCCAGAATGGCGCACCAGCGGGGCGGCACCTGTCGCTGACTGGAGCAGTGCGCTGGCCGCTCATGTGGCGGCGGCCTTGCAGCGCGGTGACGAGGGGATCATGGACGAGCTTGTCGCACAGTTTGAACGCACCCTGATCCTGCAAGCTTTGCACCACACCAATGGACGGCGCATTGAAGCTGCCATGCTGCTCGGTATCGGCCGCAACACGCTCACCCGCAAGATCCAGGAACTGGGGCTGGAGGACAGCCCGGCAACTTAATTGGCCGGAACCAGCTCTTTCTTGCTTGAAAGCAACCAGCGGTAGATGCCTATCAGGCTGGTGGTGGTGAAAATGATCTGCATGACGATCAGGCCGGGCGCGTGTATGGCTAAGCCATACGCCGTCCAAAATCCGTTGGAGATAAGGAAAAAAACAAAGCCCCAGCCTGAATGCCGGGTGTTGAGCGCCAGGAGCAGGGAGCCTAAAGCGCCCGTGCCGCATCCTAGCCATTGAAGGGTGTCAGGGGTAAACATTACCATCCTCGTGTGATTTTATTGGAAGGAGCCGCAGTGTTCTCGTTTTTCGATAGTATCGGAACAGCCTCGGCCCGTGATTTTGGGGGAAGCGTAGCGCAGCATGACAGGGTCGTCCACTGATATGTTGAACCGTGTTGTCAGGCGGCGTCCGGGTCGGACTCATGGCGCCCGAGTTTGTCGATTTGCCTGAGCAGTTTGTCGTGTATCCCGCCGAATCCGCCGTTGCTCATGATCAGGATATGGTCACCGGGCTGCGCGGCAGCACTGATGGCTCTGATCAGAACGTCGAGGTCGTCGATAACAATGCCCTTGTCACCCAGCGATGCCAGGGCGCCCTTCGCATCCCAGCCCAGGTTGCCCGAGTAGCAGAACACATGATCTGCGTCTTTCAAGCTGCCGGGCAGCGCCTCTTTCATCACGCCCAGCTTCATGGTGTTGGAGCGCGGCTCCAGTACCGCGAGAATGCGCGCGTCTCCTACCTTGCGGCGCAATCCGGCAACCGTGGTGTCGATCGCCGTGGGGTGATGGGCGAAATCGTCGTAGACGGTAATTCCGTTCACTACCCCGCGAACTTCCATGCGCCGCTTCACATTCTTGAATTCGAGAAGTGCGGCCAGACCCAGAGCCGTCGGTACGCCGACGTGGCGCGCTGCCGCGAGGGCGGCGAGGGCGTTCATGCGGTTGTGTTCACCCAGCAAGTCCCAGTTGAGTATGCCTTGTAGTTCACCGTCCAAGGTGACGCGATTATCGCCGTCGATGTTCCATCCCCTCTCCCCCAGCCCCTCTCCCGCTTGCGGGAGAGGGGTGCCAAACAATTCAACAGGCGTCCAGCAACCGCGCTGCAACACGCGTTCGAGCGCCGCCTCGCGGCCATTGGCCACGATCAGGCCGTTGCCCGGCACTGTGCGCACCAGATGATGGAACTGGGTTTCGATGGCAGTCAAATCCGAAAAAATATCGGCGTGGTCAAATTCCAGATTATTGAGTATCGCGGTGCGCGGGTGGTAATGCACGAACTTGGAGCGTTTGTCGAAGAAGGCGGTGTCGTATTCGTCGGCCTCAATCACGAAAAACGGCGATTCGGTGATTCTTGCCGAAATGTCAAAGTTTTGCGGTACGCCGCCGATTAAAAAGCCGGGATTGAGTCCCGCATGTTCCAGTATCCAGGCCAGCATCGACGCTGTACTGGTCTTGCCGTGCGTGCCCGCCACGCCCAGTACCCAGCGATCGCGCAGCAGGGTGTCGGACAGCCACTGCGGGCCCGAGACGTAGGCCAAATTGCGGTTCATGATTTCTTCCATCAGCGGGTTGCCGCGCGTAATCACGTTGCCGATCACGAAAACATCCGGGTTGAGCTCAAGCTGCCCTGTCCCGTACCCTTCGATGAGTTCGATGCCTTGCGCCTGCAGCTGCGTGCTCATCGGCGGATAGACGTTGGCGTCGCACCCCGTGACGCGGTAGCCGGCCTGTCTTGCGATGGCGGCAATCCCGCCCATAAAGGTGCCGCAGATGCCGAGGATGTGTATGTGTATGTGTATGTGTTTGCTCATTGTCATTTTAAGTTCTAAAAATAAAATACACCGCGCCCATCATGCACAGCGCGGCATACAGATAATCCCACTTCAAAGGCTGGTTCATGTAGATCACCGCAAACGGCACGAACACCAGCAGCGTGATGACTTCTTGCAGGATTTTTAGTTGTCCCAGATCGAGTATGGTGTAGCCGATGCGGTTCGCGGGCACCTGAATCAGATACTCGAACAAGGCGATGCCCCAGCTGGCCAGCGCGGCCAGATACCAGGGGGATGACGCCATGTTCTTCAGGTGACCGTACCATGCGAAAGTCATGAACAAGTTGGAGATGGCCAGCATTAGCGCCGTGACCAGCAGAGGCTGCGAAATCAGCCCCATCAGGTTTGTTCGGGCACCATCTTGATGGCGCCGCACGGGCATTCGGCAACGCACAGGCCGCAGCCTTTGCAGTAGTCATAATTGAACTGAAAACCTTTGCCCGCACCCAGCTTGATCACCGCGTTGTCCGGGCATACGCCATAGCAGTTGTCGCACTCGAAGCAGTTGCCGCAGGACAGACAGCGGCGCGCCTCGAACAGGGCGTTAGTCTCGTTGAGCCCGCCTTGCACCTCGTCGAAACTGGTCTGGCGGCGAATGATGTCGAGCATCGGGCGCACCGTCTTGTCCGCATCCGAGTAATACCAAGGGTTGAGTTTGTCGAAGGTGGCAATCTCATGTTTCGCGACAGGCTCACAGCTTGTGCCATGCAACCAGGCGTCGATATTGCGCGCAGCCCGCTTGCCGTGACCTATCGCCACCGTGACCGTGCGCTCGGAGGGCACCATGTCGCCACCGGCAAAAATGCCAGGATGTCCTGTCATCATGTTGGCCGAGACCTGCACCGTGCCGTTGCTGATTTTCAGCTCCGATACGCCGTCGAGCAGCGATAAATCCACGTCCTGACCCAGCGCCAATACCAGCGAGTCGGCCTCTATGGTCTCGAATTCGCCGGTCGGCTGAGGCACGCCTTTTTCGTCCAGCACCATTTTTTCAACCGTGAGATTGCCTTCTTCGGCCTGTTTGATGGTGGACAGCCATTTGATCATCACGCCTTCTTGCAGCGCTTCCTCCACCTCGAAATCATGGGCGGGCATCTTCTCCCGCGTGCGGCGGTAGACGATGACAGCATCGGTCGCCCCCAGACGTTTGGCGGTTCGCGCCACATCGATCGCGGTATTGCCGCCGCCATACACCACCACACGGCGACCCAGCATAGGCTGATCCTCGCCTTCCATGGAGCGCAGCACCGACACCGCGTCGACGATATGCGCCGCGTCCCCTGCCGGGATGAACGCGCGTTTTGCGATATGCGCGCCGACGGCCAGAAAAGCCGCATCGAAGCCCTTCATGCTCTGCTCAATGAGATCGACACGAGTGTTCAGCCTGAGGGTCACGCCCATTTCGAGGATGCGTGCAATCTCGGCGTCCAATACCTCGCGAGGCAGACGATATTTAGGGATGCCGAAGCGCATCATGCCGCCCGCCTGCGATCCGGCTTCGTGTATTTCTACCTGATGTCCTGCCCGCGCCAGATGGTAGGCGGCGGAGAGCCCTGAGGGGCCGGCGCCCACGACTAAAACCCGTTTGCCGGTGGACGTCGCAGGGGCTGCAAATTTCCATCCCTGTTTGATCGCCTCGTCACCCAAGAAGCGTTCGACTGAATTGATGCCGACCGATTCATCGAGTTGTCCGCGATTGCACGCCCCTTCGCAGGGGTGATAGCACACGCGACCCATCACGGCCGGCAGCGGATTGTTTTCCACCAGTACGCGCCAAGCCTGCTCGTAATCGCCGGATTCGGCGTGGAACAGCCAGCCCTGAATGTTCTCGCCGGCAGGACAGGCGTTGTTGCACGGTGGCAGGCGGTTGAGATACACCGGACGCTCGGTCCGCCAGGTGCCGGTCAGGTTGGCCAGTGACGTGCCGGGTTTGAGGGTAATTGCGAATGGTTTATTCGGCATTTGAGTTGGCTCCTTGTTCGAGCAGGCCGTATTTGCGGATATTCCGGTCGGCGATGGCCTGGATACGCGCCACCATGTCGGGGCGAGCGTGCTTGCCGAAGAGGTGAGCGAAACGCTTCTGCGGCTTGAGATAGTCCTCCACTGGAATCTGGCGGCGAATTTTCAGCACGCCGGTGACTTCTCCATACTCGGCCTCGAATACCGGAAAAGTTCCGCTCTCCTTGGCCAGTCTCGCCATCAGGATGGTGTCGTGCGGTGCTGTACCCCAGCCCAGTGGGCAGGGCACGAACAGATGGATGTAGCGCGCACCGCGTATCCCCATCGCTTTTCTGACCTTGTATTCCAGGTCGCGCAGGTCGGCAACCGTCGCCGTGGCAACGTAAGGTATGTTGTGCGCCATGGCGATTTCCGGCAGATTTTTCCCCTGACCGAACGCATTGCCGGGTTCGGCGCCGACGGGCATGGTGGTCGCGGTGCGAGCCGCAGGCGGCGTGGCGGAAGACCTTTGCACGCCGGTATTCATGTAAGCTTCGTTGTCGTAGCAGATATACAGCACATCGTCGTTGCGTTCGAACATGCCGGAGAGACAACCGAAGCCTATATCGGTGGTGCTGCCATCTCCCCCTTGCGCGACGATGCGCACATCCGTTTTTCCCTTTACCTTCATCGCTGCCGCGACCCCTGTGGCGACCGCCGGGGCATTGCCGAACAAAGAATGGATCCACGGCACCTGCCAGGATGATTCCGGATAAGGGGTGGAGAAGACTTCCAGGCAGCCGGTGGCATTCACGGCGATCAACTGGCCGTGGCTTTCAGCCATTGCCGCGTCGATGGCGTAACGTGCGCCGAGCGCCTCGCCGCAGCCTTGACAGGCGCGGTGTCCGGAGTTGATCGAGTTGCTGCGCAACGGGTCGGCCTGCACGCTGTGATCAACGGCCGCGAGCAGCCGGTTGCCAACGGTATAAGTGCCGGTCTGGTAGAACTTTACGGGTTGAAAACTCATGATGATCTCCTAACGGGCACGGCAAACAGGCCGTCCCTGATAATGAAACAAGCCGCGCCCGTTCCCCTCTCTTCTAACTTTCTCCCGCAAGCCTGCCTGTGTGTTGCACGCAGACAGGCGGGCGAGAGGGACGCGGTCTCGCTGTGCGAATCTCATGTTAGCCAAACTTCGCCGAAACGATGCCCTTGTCGTGCAGCATGTTTTCGGCAGCAGGGCCGGAACGGCGTGTCAGCCGCTCGCGTTCCAGTTGTTTGTTGACGGCCTCCCAGTCAAGATCGAGGAAGGTGACCGGGGGTAAATCTTCCTTCTCTGCCTGCCGGAACAGCTTGTGCAGCGAGGACTTCGGGATGGCACGGCCACCCAGGCCTGCGATGGCGGTGTAACCCTTGAGCCCCGTTCCTGTGACCGCCATGCGCACGTCGGTCGCCACGATGCCGCCCATGCCGACGGCCAGGCTTTTTTCCAGTACCAAAAAGCGACGGCAGTGGAGCAGGGCTGCACGCACCTGTTCCAACGGGAAGGGGCGGTAACTGATGATGCCGAGTACGCCTATCTTGTGCCCCTCCTCGCGCATTTCGTCCACCGTGTCCTTGATGGTGCCCAGCACCGAACCCATTGCGATGATGATGGTTTCAGCGTCCTCAGCGCGGTAGGTGCGAATCAAACCGCCGCTGTCGCGTCCGAATGTCTGTTTGAATTCGGCGGCCAGTTGCGGAATCCGTTCAATGGCCTGCATCTGTTTGGCATGCGCCAGATACTTTACTTCCATGAAGGCTTCAGGCCCTACCATGGCACCGATCGAGACAGGATCGGCCGGATCCAGCACCTGGCGCGGGTCAAACGGCGGCAAGTAGCTATCGACCTGTTGTTGCGACGGAATATCCACGCGTTCGAAGGCGTGAGTGAGGATAAAGCCGTCCATGCACACCATAATGGGCATGGACAATTCTTCGGCAAGGCGAAATGCCTGAATGTGCAGATCGACCGCTTCCTGATTGGTTTCTGCGAACAGTTGCATCCAGCCGGAATCGCGTTGCGAGAGTGAGTCGGAATGATCGTTCCAGATGTTGATCGGCGCGCCGATGGCACGGTTGGCCACCGTCATGACGATGGGCAGGCCTAAGCCTGATGCGTTATATACCGCCTCGACCATGAACAGCAGGCCTTGCGAGGCGGTCGCAGTATAGGCGCGCGCACCGGCAGCGGAGGCGCCGATGGCTACCGACATGGCGGCGAATTCACTCTCGACGTTGATGAACTCGCACGGCGTCAATTCGCCTGCTTTGACCATCTCGCCCAGCGCCTCGACGATATGGGTCTGCGGCGAGATAGGGTAGGCGCAGATGACTTCGGGTCGACACAGCGCGATGGCTTCGGCAACGGCTTTTGAGCCTTCGGTCTGTTTAAGCATGCTCTTCCTCCTTCAAGGGGGAAGTTGGATGGGGGTTCATCATCTCTTTCACCAGCTCGTAGGCTTCGGTTGCTGCGGCAATATTGCCATCGGCGACTTTGCCCTTGAATTTTTCGTTGATCGCCATGATCACCGATTCCAGACGGATGGTGCCCGACAGCGCGGCGAAACCGGCGATCAGGGGAACGTTGGGTATCGGGCGTCCTACATGCTTGAGCCCAAGTTCAGTGGCTGGCAGTGTGCAAAACCTGGTTGAGTCGAAATTTTTAGCCAGATCGCCCAGGCCGAGTTCTTCAATGCTGTGGCGCGAGTTGAGCAAGACGTAACCGCCCGGTTTCAGACCTGCAAATACATCGATCTGGTGCAACAGCGTGGGATCCTGAATGATGATGGCATCAGGTTCCACAACAGGTTCGCGCAAGCGAATCTCGCGATCCGATATGCGGCAAAACGCCACAACCGGTGCGCCGGTGCGTTCCGAACCGAAACTGGGGAAGGCCTGCGCGTGGCGTCCTTCCTCGAACGCGGCGACGGATAACATCTCTGACGCCGTTACCACGCCCTGACCGCCACGACCATGAACACGAATCTGGAACATATGACCTTCCCCCGTTATGTGTTGACTGGCGCAGAATTCTACGCCAATTCAGGCCGCAAGGTTCAGTTTACGCCCAGTAATTCCACGTCAAATACCAGCGTTGCATTCGGAGGAATCACGCCACCCGCGCCGCGTGCGCCGTAGCCCATGCCGGAGGGGATGATCAGCGTGCGTTGACCGCCGACTTTCATGCCTTCCACGCCCACATCCCATCCCTTGATCACGTGCCCGGCACCGAGCGGGAATTCAAAAGGCTGACCGCGATCGCGTGAGCTGTCGAATTTCTTGCCCTTATGGTCGGCTGCGGCTTCGTCGTACAGCCAGCCTGTGTAATGTACCGATACGTTTTGGCCGGGGGCGGCCAGTTTACCTTCGCCCAGCTTAATGTCAGTCTTGATCAGTTCGCTCATGTTGCTCTTCTCCATTTCGGTTGTGGGTGTGGCGGCTTGTTCAGAGCACGCTGTGGACGCAAACGCAGCTGCCAGCAGCAGGGCGAATGACAGTTTAGGGATCAGGTTCATTTTTGTCTTCATGGTTCGGAAATAAAAAGGTGCCGGAGGTTTATCGCACGCACAACAACTCTACATCAAACAAAAGCGTGGCGTTCGCCGGTATCACGCCGCCCGCGCCTCGACGGCCGTAACCCATTTCAGGCGGAATGGTCAGCGTGCGGCGGCCGCCCACTTTCATGCCCGCAACACCCACATCCCAGCCGGGAATGACACGGCCCATGCCCAGCGGGAAATCGAACGGTTCGTTGCGATCACGCGAGCTGTCGAATTTTACACCCTTGTTTTCCGGAGATTTTTTGTCATACAGCCAGCCTGTGTAATGCACGGTCACCGTTTGTCCTGCCTGTGCCTCACGGCCTTCGCCGACCGTGGTATCTGCTATCTCGGTTCTGATTACCTTGAGCAGTTTCACGTCGAACACCAGTCGGGCGTTGGGCGGGATGTCGCTGCCGGCTCCTTGTGCGCCGTAGCCCATTTCAGACGGGATCACCAGCGTGCGGGTTCCGCCTTCCTTCATCCCTGCCACGCCCTCGTCCCAGCCTTGAATGACGTGACCCGCTCCGAGCGGGAAGTCGAACGGGTCATTGCGGTCGAGCGAGCTGTCGAATTTCGCGCCCTTGTTGTCCGGTGCGGCATCGTCATACAGCCAACCGGTGTAATGCACGATCACGGTTTGTCCTGCCTGCGCTTCTGCGCCTTCGCCCAATTTGGTGTCGGTTTTGATGAGGGTGGTCATGGTGTTCCTTTTTTCGTTATTGTAGGGTGCGCGGCGTTTATTGCGCCTGGTTGTTACATCCGGCGCGATGCCCGTTGCCTCTCGCGCTTGTGCTATTCACTCGCAAATAGAGAGGATAGTTTGTTTTTCAATTCGTCAAAATGCGGGTGTGCAAAATCATAGGGGGTATTGGGGTAAGCCGTCTTATAGATGCTATTCAAAATGGTTTTGTGATTTTCTTTTGACTTGAATTCAGAGCACTCCAAGAAAGACTGAATGCAGTTTTTTTGATGCTCTGGGATGGTCGATAAAATCAACGACTCCAAATAGCCTATTTTCGTCATCGGATCACACATGATATATGTATTGGACACCTCCCCAAGTTCTAATTCGGCAATGACTTGATTTAACGTTTGTTGTGTATTTTCAAAGCCACCATGACGGGTATCATTTTTTACATCGTCGGCATCCACCACAAATAGCAATTTATGCGGTTCGGCAGCAACGACAATTTTTAGCTCTTGATATTTTGTATGCGTGGGATCAAGAAGATTGCTCTTGCCGCTCAAGGTATAAAAATTAGGTTTGGTTTCGATCTTGAGGTGTTTAATAAATTCTTCAAGAAATCCCCTGTCGCCTTTCCCCTCGCAAATAATGGCAACTTTCATTATCTGACCTCGCGCTCATCTTCCATGCTGTCCAACAGCATCGCGAAATCACGCGTAATGGTCTTGATTTCCTGATCTTTGTTTTTCACCAGCAGCGTATAGGAAATATCCTGCTCCTTCAGCCGCTTCGCGGTGCGGACGAATGAATCTATCATTTCCTTTGAGTGAGTGCTGGCAAAGACCTGGCAATTGGTTTGTCTGGAAAGCGTGAGGATAATTTCCCACAAGCGGTCCAGTTGCGTGTAATGGATGCCGTTATCTATTTCGTCCACGAACAAATAGCCGTTTTCACAGGCATACAGCGCGCAAATCATCGAAATATAGCTTTTTAAGCCGTCGCCGAATTCCGATATATCACGATACTCGCCATTGGTTTCACACTGAGGAATATTTCCGATTACTTTAAATCTTTCGATACCACCATCAAACTCTTTAATAAATATATTTAAGTCGTCTTCTTTATTTTTTCTTTGAATAATTTGAAACAACTGTGATAAAACCGAATCTTGTTTGATTTGAGAAAAATATGTAATGTTCTCCGCTTTATTCTCAATTAAGAAACTTGCCATATTTATGTCACTTGCATTTACGACAATGTTTTTTTCATCTACGGAAAAAGAATACTGCTTATTAATCTCTTCAAACAAAACATGAAAATCCTGTTTTATCAAATTAGATTTAACGCTATACCTTTTGTAAAAATCCAAGAAAACAAGCAAGTCTTTTACTTCTAATGGTCGTCCTAACGTCACAAGATTAGGGAGTTCTCTCGTTATTTTTACATTAAGTATCGCATTAACTAAACGTGAGACATCTTTTGCGCGAACATTGATATACATCGCCTCCAACAACGCTGTTTTGCCGATGTTGTTTTTGCCGCCTAGCAAATTGACGCGCCTGAACCCTGAAGTCTTGAATCCTTTGAAGCACTTGAATTCTTCAATCTCAATTTCAGTTAAAAAATGGCTATCCATTGCGTCCTCGGCTATCGAAACAAACAACGGGCGGGATTCACCCGTAAAACCAGCATGCACTCACATAATCAAAGGGAAGATCGCAGTTTCGCTTATCCCTTACCGTTAGTAGCTCAGCACCGGTGCCAGCCAGCGCTCGGCGGTTTCAATATCCCATCCTTTGCGCGCGGCGTAGCTTGCCACCTGATCGCGGTCTATCTTGCCGGTGGCGAAGTATTTGGCCTCCGGGTGCGAGAAGTAAAAACCGGAAACCGCAGCGGTGGGCATCATCGCGAAACTGTCGGTGATGGTGATTCCCGCCCTGTTCGGCGCGTCGAGCAGGTCGAACAGCGGGCCTTTTTCGCTGTGTTCCGGGCAGGCCGGATAGCCGGGCGCCGGGCGGATGCCGCGATAGGCTTCACTGATCAATGCATCGTTGTCCAGCGCTTCATCTGCCGCATAGCCCCAGAATTCTCGGCGCACGCGCGCATGCAGCAGTTCGGCAAACGCTTCGGCCAGACGGTCAGCCAGCGCTTTTAACATGATGGCGCTGTAGTCGTCGTTCTGTTTTTCAAATTCCGCGACCCGCGCGTCGATGCCGATGCCGGTGGTCACGGCAAAACCGCCGATGTAATCGGCCGTGCCGCTATCTTCGGGAGCGATAAAGTCTGCCAGGCAGTAGTTGGGGATATTCGCAGGTTTTTTGGTTTGCTGGCGCAGATTATGCCAGGTCATCGCGACCGTCGACCGGCTATCGTCCGTGTAGATCTTGATGTCGTCGCCCGCACCTTCCCCTGTGGCGGCCGTATTCGCCGGGAACAGTCCGTACACGGCATTCGCGGTCAGCCAGCGCTCATCGACGATTTGTTTCAACATCGCCTGGGCGTCGACGAACAATTTACGGGATTCTTCGCCCACCACTTCGTCCTGCAATATCTTAGGATAACGTCCTGCCAGCTCCCAGGCCTGGAAAAACGGCGTCCAGTCTATGTATTCTGCGATCTCGGCTAACGAGTAGTCGCGCAACTCTTTTACTCCTACAAAGGCGGGTTTAGGCGGAACGTAGGTATTCCAGTCGGTATCGAGTTTATGCGCGCGCGCCTGTTCCAGCGAGACATACACGGCTCTGGCCTGACGGGATTCGTGCTGTTCACGAGCCGCCGCATAGTCCGTTTTAATCGAAGCGACATAATCGCGGCTTAACGTGTCTGAGAGCAGGTTGCTGCACACCCCTACCGCGCGCGATGCGTCGGTCACATAGATCACGGAGCCTGACGGATAATTCTGTTCGATCTTCACCGCAGTGTGTACGCGGGAAGTGGTCGCGCCACCGATCAGCAGCGGAATCTTGAAGCCCTGACGCTCCATTTCCTTCGCTACATGCGCCATTTCTTCCAGCGATGGCGTAATTAGGCCGGACAGACCGATGATGTCGGCGTTGTGTTCGCGTGCGGTGTCGAGGATCTGCTGGCAAGGCACCATCACACCCATGTTCACCACCTCGAAGTTATTGCATTGCAACACCACGGTGACGATGTTTTTGCCGATGTCGTGCACGTCGCCCTTCACCGTCGCCATGACGATCTTACCCTTGGTGCTGGTGTCTCCCGAGCGCAACTTTTCAGCTTCGATGTAGGGGATCAGGTGCGCCACCGCCTGTTTCATCACGCGCGCGGATTTGACCACCTGGGGCAAAAACATTTTGCCCGCGCCAAACAGGTCGCCGACCGTGTTCATACCGGTCATCAGCGGGCCTTCGATCACTTCGACCGGCAGCGTCGCCTGCAGGCGCGCTTCTTCGGTGTCCTCGACGATAAAGGTGGTAATCCCCCGTACCAGTGCGTGAGTCAGGCGCTCCTGCACCGTACCTTTTCGCCATTCCAGATCTTCCACCTGCGTCTTGCCGCCACCCTTGACGCTCTCGGCGATTTTGACCAGTTTTTCGCCGGCATCCGGGTGGCGGTTGAGCACCACGTCTTCTACCGCATCGCGCAATTCGCGCGGGATTTCTTCATATACGCCCAGCTGGCTGGCATTGACAATGCCCATGTTCATCCCGGCCTTGATGGCGTGATACAGGAACACGGTGTGTATCGCCTCCCTTACCGGCTCGTTGCCACGGAAACTGAATGAAACGTTCGATACGCCGCCGGAAATTTTGGCAAAGGGCAGGTTTTTCCTGATCCAGACACAGGCCTCGATGAAGTCCACCGCGTAATTGTTGTGCTCCTCGATGCCGGTCGCGATCGCGAAGATGTTCGGGTCGAAGATGATATCTTCGGGGGGGAAGCCGACCTTGTGCACCAGGATGTCGTAGCTGCGCTGGCAGATTTCGATCTTGCGCTGATAAGTGTCCGCCTGGCCCGCCTCGTCGAATGCCATCACCACGGCCGCCGCGCCATAGCGGCGCACCAGTTTTGCATATTTGATGAAGTTTTCTTCGCCTTCCTTGAGCGAGATCGAATTGACAATAGACTTGCCTTGCACGCATTTCAAGCCGGCTTCGATGATGTTCCATTTGGATGAATCTATCATCAGCGGGACTTTTGAAATGTCGGGTTCGGAGGCGATCAGGTTGAGAAACTTCACCATCGCGGCCTCGCCGTCCAGCATCGCCTCGTCCATGTTGATGTCGATCACCTGCGCGCCAGTTTCCACCTGTTGCTTGGCAACCTCCAGCGCCTCGTCAAACTGGCCTTCCAGAATCAGGCGTTTGAATTTTGCAGAGCCGGTGACATTGGCGCGTTCGCCGACATTGACGAACAAAGAGTCGTCGCCGATGTTGAAAGGCTCAAGACCGGACAGACGGCATTCGACGGCAATGCTTGGGATTTTGCGCGGCGCAATGTTTTTAACGGTTTCGGCAATCGCCTTGATGAAGGCAGGGGAGGTGCCGCAGCAACCGCCAATGATGTTAAGAAAACCGCTCTGAGCCCACTCCCTGATGTGGCCCGCCATATTTTCGGGGGTGTCGTCATAGCCGGAGTCGGCCAGCGGATTAGGCAAGCCGGCGTTGGGATGCGCGCTCACATAACAGTTGGCCACACGCGACAATTCCTCGACGTACTGGCGCAGCTCCTCTGCACCGAGCGCGCAATTCAAGCCGATGGAGATTGGATTTGCGTGAACCAGCGAGTTATAAAAAGCCTCGGTCACCTGTCCTGTGAGTGTGCGCCCCGAGGCATCGGTGATGGTGCCGGAAATCATGATGGGCAGTTCCATGCCACGCTCTTCGAATACCGATTTCACGGCGAATATGGCCGCCTTGGCGTTGAGCGTATCGAAGATGGTCTCGATCAAAATGGTGTCGGCGCCGCCGTCTATCAGGCCGCGAGTGGCTTCAGCGTAGTCGGTGACCAGCTGATCGAAGGTGATGTTGCGCGCGGCAGGATCGTTCACGTCAGGTGATATGGTGCAGGTCTTGTCTGTAGGCCCCAGCACCCCGGCCACGAAGCGTGGCTTGTCGGGTGTGGCATAGCTATCGCAAGCTTCGCGTGCGAGGCGGGCGCCGGCTACGTTCAGCTCATAGTTGAGCTGTGCCATGCCATAGGCGTGCAAGGTGGTAGCGTTGGCACCAAAGGTGTTGGTTTCGATGATGTCGGCGCCGGCCTCCAGATATTCGCAGTGGATCTGCCTGATCACTTCGGGACGGGTGAGCACAAGCAGGTCGTTGTTGCCCTTCAGATCGCGCGGACTGTCCTTGAAACGCTCTCCGCGATAGTCCGCCTCGGTCAGTTTATGACGCTGGATCATGGTGCCCATGGCGCCGTCCAGGATCAGTATGCGTTGCCGGATGAGGGTTTCAATGGTATGTCGGGTCATGGTGGCAGCCTTAATGTAAAACTCGCGTAGCGATTCGGGATTGATTATTGCTTTTTTCCCCCTCCTGCCATGAGAGGTCGGGAGTCAGGGAAATGAGCCCGGGGATTGCCAGACTCGTTAAAAAATAGTCGTCGATTTTACCATGTGATTAAATCCAAGTTGATACAATTGAAATTAATCAATACTATCCGTATGTTTAGATTTGATCTGTCCTGCGGTTTCGCCGGATGGTCGTGTACAATGCGCAGAAGCTTTGGGAGTATTTAATGAGTAAGATCGAATGGAACGAGCAATTCGACACGGGTATCGACGTGATCGATCAGCAGCACCGCAGGATAGTGGAATATATCAACCAGCTGGATGATTTGCGCTTAAAAGATAATTCGCGCGATGAAATCGCCATGTTGATCAATAATCTGGTGGATTACACCATGACTCATTTCGCTTTTGAAGAAAGTTTGCAAGAAGAAGCGAATTATCCTTACATCGCGGCACACAAGAAGGTTCACGACCAGTTTCGTGAACGTGTCGCTGAATATCAGGCAAGATTCAACAAGGGCGAAAATGTTACCCGTCTATTGAACAGCATGCTGGTTACCTGGCTGTTGAATCACATCAAGCGCGACGATGCC
This sequence comes from Gallionella sp., assembly GCA_028707275.1. Classification (GTDB taxonomy): domain Bacteria; phylum Pseudomonadota; class Gammaproteobacteria; order Burkholderiales; family Gallionellaceae; genus Gallionella. The sequence continues at coordinate 36,503 of JAQTUP010000003.1, forward strand.
GACTTTGCCGAGGTTGTGAGGAATCATCTGAAACAGAAAAACGCCCAGCCTGCCAGCGCGTTTGACGAAATGAAGAAAATACTCTTCAAGCCTCTGTTCTAGCCAGTCAGGACGCAGACGTATCCCCGGCAATTTGTTGGCCGGGTACGATTAAATCGCCATCGCAGGAATCTGGCGCGTTTATAATCACACTTTTTTGTCGGAATCGACAATCCAACAAGGGGACTCATTTGGCCAGTTTAGTTTGGAGCCGGGATCTTAATACCGGCATAGAGGTGATTGACAAGCAGCATCAGAGAATAGTTAAGTATATTAATGAGTTAGATGATGCGCGCAGCAGCGGCCGCAAGATGGAAGAGCTGGGGCGTATCATAGACGAGATGGTGGAGTACACCTTGTCTCATTTCAGCTTTGAAGAAAGTATGATCGAAGAGGCGCAGTACCCCTTTATCAAGGCGCATAAAAGAGTGCATGAGACATTCACGATCAAGGTGTCCGGTCTGCAACACCGTTTTGCCCAAGGTGAAGATGTTTCAGAAGAATTGCACAAGATGCTGTTCAGCTGGCTGTACAACCACATCAAGCGAGACGATGCGGATTATGTCGAGTTTGTAGCGCAAAATGTCCAGCAGGCAAATTTTATAGCGAAGAAGAAGGGTTTCTTCAGCAGGCTGTTTGGCTGATCCGAACAGGGATCTGATTGAACCGCAGCGGTGACTTTAACAGGCTGCTGAAAAATGTTATGAGCGAAGCCCAGGCAAGAAAAAAAGCGACGAAAAAGCGGAGTTTACATGTAGTAAATGAGTATTTTGAGTCGCTTTTTGACGCAGTATCGACGAGGGTAATAGTTTTGCAGCAGCCTGTTAAGGCTTCTTTGCCTCAGTCACCGTTTCATCTTGCCGCGAATCACTCACCAGCCTGTAAACGACGCCGATCACCAGCAGCGCTGCGAGCAATAGTCCGTAGTGGAGCGGGCTGAAGCCGGCGTCATGGCCGCCGGGGGTACTGACAACCTGGACGGGTTGCACGATCATTTCCCGGATGACCGAAATCATCGCGACCTCGACGAACACGCGGACGGAAGTGCGCCCCGTCAGCAAGTAGTTCATCTCTGCCGAAATCAGCGTCGACAGTGTCCACAGGATGAACAGCGAGGCGAGCGCATGAAAAAAACCGCTGGTTGCATTCCCCGCATTCCATGCATCAGTGGCCCTCACCCCGAAGTCCCAGATCACCATCACGCAGGCAACCCCCAGCGCCAACGCCAGCAACACGTGGATGAACTGGTTGAAGTTCTTCATGCCGGAAATCAGTTTTTGTTCAAACATGGTTGACGAGCCTCTTTAAAATTGTTTGTCCATGCGCCGGTATTGTACCGCTTCGGCAATGTGCGCGGTGTCGACAGCTTCGCTGCCAGCAAGATCGGCGATGGTGCGCGCCATTTTGAGTATGCGGTGGTATGCCCGGGCGGACAGATCCATACGGGTGATGGCCTGCCGTAACAGCGCCTCACCTGATGTGTCGGGCGCGCAGTAAGTGTCAATTTCCGTAACGGACAATTGTGCGTTGGGCTTGCCCTGTCTTTTAATCTGGCGTCGGCGTGCCGCGTCCACTCTGGCCTGAATGATGCTGCTGCGCTCTCCATCGGCCTGTCTGAGTAAATCCTGTTGCGCGACAGCGGGTACTTCAATCCGGATATCAATCCGATCGAGCAGCGGACCTGAAATCTTGTCGCGATAACGCGCAATTTGATTCGGCGTGCAGTGGCATCTGCCGTTGTAGTGGCCAAGATAGCCGCAAGGGCAGGGGTTCATCGCAGCGATGAGTTGAAACTGCGCAGGAAACTCTGCGCGACGGGCGGCACGCGAGATGGTGATGTGGCCCGATTCGAGCGGTTCGCGCAACACTTCCAGAACGCTGCGATCAAATTCGGGCAATTCGTCGAGAAATAATACGCCGTGCATCGCCATGGAAATCTCCCCCGGACGGGGATTGCTGCCGCCACCGACCAGCGCCACGCCGGAGGCGGTATGGTGAGGTGCGCGATACGGGCGGGTCTTCCAGTGATTCACATCAAAGCTGCCATCGAGCGATTGCAATGCCGCGCTCTCCAGAGCTTCGGCGTCGGTCATCTGCGGCAGGATGCCCGGAAAACGTGCGGCCAGCATGGATTTTCCCGTTCCGGGCGGGCCTATCATCAGCACGCTGTGCGCGCCTGCGGCTGCAATCTCCAGTGCCCGTTTTACCTGCTCCTGACCTTTTACCTCAAGCATGTCAGGATAGTGGGGCACTATCGTTTTCGGATCACTGACCTGTGGTTTGATAAGGTCACGGCCCGCCAGATGGGCTGCGACCTGTAAAAGGGATCTGGCAGGATAGACCACTGCGTCCGCAACCAGAGCCGCTTCTGCCGCATTGGCTGCGGGTAAAATGAAGGCGCGACCGGAGCCTGCTGCGCGGTAAGTCATCGCCAGTGCGCCGCGTATCGGACGCAGTTCCCCTGTCAATGCAAGCTCGCCGGCATATTCATAGTCGGCAAGATGATCGGCGGGCAATTGTCCGGTTGCAACCAGTATCCCCAGGGCGATCGGCAGATCATAGCGCCCGCTTTCCTTAGGCAAGTCAGCTGGTGCCAGATTGACGGTAATCCGGCGTGCAGGGAAATCGAACTGACAGTTTTGCAGTGCTGCACGGACGCGCTCACGGCTTTCCTTGACCTCCATCTCCGGAAGCCCGACGATGGTAAAGCTGGGCAGACCGTTGCCCAGATGCACCTCGACGGTGACCTGTTCTGCGTCCATGCCGGACAACGCGCGGCTGTACAGCACCGCGAGAGTCATATCGTCATTCCCGCCCCCTGACTAATTCATTCGAGGTCTGGCTTCGGCGGAGATCCAGCAGTTTGAAGGGCGTCGCGTTTTGCTTCCAGCTCGGCAACGCGCGCCTCCATCGCTGTGAGCTGTTCGCGGGCGCGTAACAACACTTGCGTCTGTATGTCGAACTCTTCGCGAGTGACCAGATCAAGTTTGCTGAAGCCCTGGGTGAGCAGGGCGCGCATGTTTTTCTCGATGTCTTTGGCCGGACTGTTTTCGACGGCCGCGCTCAGTTTGGCGGACAGGTCTTCAAAAATTTTCGGGTTCAACAATGGAATATCTCCTTCAGTATAGGTGAATTGATTTCTTGAACTGTAAACGGTAAACCGTAAACTTGTTTTTATGTCAGTGTAGCAAAACTGTTGCGGTGACGCACATAACTGGTGCATTTAATTGGCGTGTTGCGTACCTGTAGTGCGCGCATTGAGATGCTGAGCAGACCTGCATTTCTAACCTTTTGTTTGTTATTGAAAAATTATTGTGGCACGCAAACTGCTTATGAGTTTGTGCGTAAATTTTTTATTTATCTCAAGAAAGGAAGCATCATGTCACACATATTGAACACTCTTATCCTGGCAGCTTTGGCTGTACCTTGCGTCGCAATGGCGGCTGATGCACCCGCATCGCCACACACCTTTACCGCAAACGTGGGCCTTACCACCGATTATATTTTCCGGGGTATTGCGCAAACTTCGCACAACCCGGCGATACAAGGCGGGCTCGATTACGCACACAGCAGCGGTTTTTATGCGGGCGTGTGGGGATCTAATGTGAGCTGGATCGCCGACAGCGGCGCCGTGGCGACTGGCAGTGTCACGATGGAACTGGATACGTATCTGGGCTTCAAAAATACCTTTGCCGAAGACTTCAGCTACGACGTGGGCTTCGTTCGCTACAACTACCTGGGCAACTACACTCCTGCAGCCGGATTCGCCAAGGCGGACACAGACGAAATCTACGGCGCAATCGGTTACAAGTGGCTGACAGCCAAGTATTCCTACGGTCTTGGGCAGTTCCTGACCGTGCCGGGCGCGAAGGGCACGAACTACCTGGAATTGAACGCCAGTGTGCCCGTCGCGGACAGCGGATTCACGGTTACAGCTCACGTAGGCAAGCAAACGTATAAGGGCACAACGGCAAACCTGGCAGCAGCGGCTGGCAATACGCCAACCTATACAGACTACAAGGTTGGCGTAACCAAGGACATCAGCGGATATGTGCTCGGTCTGGCTTACACCAGCACCAATGCCAGCCCGTTCTACACATGGCCTGCAAATGGCGGTAACTGGGGCAAGGGTACTGCCGCGCTGTCTTTGACTCATTCGTTTTAACAGAACAGGGAGCGTGAACCGCTCCCTTCTACGAACAGGAGAATATGATGAAAATGGTCACAGCTGTTATCAAACCGTTCAAACTCGATGAAGTGCGCGAAGCGCTCTCCGAAATTGGCGTGCAGGGCATTACCGTTACGGAAGTGAAGGGTTTCGGTCGTCAAAAAGGTCATACCGAACTGTATCGCGGCGCGGAATACGTGGTGGATTTTTTGCCCAAAATCAAGCTCGAAGCTGCCATCGCCGCAGATCAGCTCGATCGCGTGCTCGAAGCCATAGAGAGATCGGCTCAGACCGGCAAGATTGGCGATGGCAAGATCTTCGTGCAGGACCTGGAACAGGTGATCCGCATCCGCACAGGTGAAGTCGGTCAGGATGCCCTTTGACGGGCATGGCAAAAATACACACCCATGCCCGTCTCCCTCACCAAACCCTATCCAGAGGGCGAGGGATTGAGCGAACGCTTGTGCGGGTTTCAATTTAAGGAGAATGAAATGAAAAAAATCATCGCTTCACTGCTGTTGCTGGCCGCACTATGCGGTCTGTCAGCCCCTGCTTTTGCTCAAGACGCCGTAGCTCCGGCCGCAACAGTTGCCGCGTCAGCTACCGAAGCTGCTGCCGTATCAGCTCCTGAAGCTGCCGCAGTCGCAGCACCCGTTGCAGCAGCGCCAGTTGCCGCTCCCGTGCCGAACAAGGGCGATACGTCCTGGATGCTGGTTGCGACCTTGCTGGTCATCATGATGTCTATCCCGGGGCTCGCCTTGTTCTACGGCGGTCTGGTGCGCAGCAAGAATATGCTGTCTATTCTGATGCAGGTATTCAGTATCTTCGCACTGATTACCGTGCTGTGGGCAATTTACGGCTACTCGCTGGCGTTCACCGAAGGCAATGCCTTTATTGGCGGATTCGACAGGTTATTCCTCAAGGGAATCTTCGATCCTGCTACAGGTAGTGTTGCCAATGCCGCGACTTTCAGCAAAGGGGTGTACATCCCCGAGTTCATCTTCGCCGCGTTTCAGGCTACTTTCGCCGCCATTACCGTGGCGCTGATTGTGGGTGCCTTCGCCGAACGGATGAAGTTCGCTGCCGTACTGTTGTTCTCTGCGCTGTGGTTTACCTTTGCCTACTTGCCGATCGCTCATATGGTCTGGTTCTGGACCGGCCCCGACGCTATCAAGGATGCGGCTACACTCGCCAGTGAAACTGTAAAGGCGGGCTGGTTGTTCCAGAAGGGTGCGCTGGACTTTGCCGGTGGGACTGTGGTGCACATCAACGCGGCAGTTGCAGGTTTAGTCGGCGCGTTCCTGGTGGGGCGTCGTATCGGTTACGGTCGTGAGGCGATGGCGCCGCACAATCTGGTGATGACCATGATAGGCGCGTCGCTCTTGTGGGTGGGCTGGTTCGGTTTCAACGCAGGTTCTGCGCTCGAAGCCGGCGGTACCGCAACACTGGCCTTCGCTAACACCCTGATTGCAACAGCGGCTGCTGTGCTGACCTGGCTGGCTGCGGAATGGATGCTGAAGGGCAAACCCAGCTTGTTGGGCGCCGCTTCCGGTGCGGTGGCAGGACTGGTAGCTATCACACCGGCTTGCGGTTGGGTCGGTATCGGTGGCGGTCTGGTCATCGGCGCACTGTCGGGTGTCACCTGCTTCTGGGGTGTCACGGGTCTGAAGAAACTGCTGGGGGCTGATGATGCGCTCGATGTGTTCGGCATACACGGCATCGGCGGTATTCTGGGCGCTCTGCTCACCGGTGTGTTCAACACCTGGAGCATGGGCGGCACCGGCATCGTCGATTACGTGAACAACACGATCGTTGACACCAGTATCGGTAGTCAGGTGTGGATACAGGCGCAGGCCGTGTTGACTACGGTCATCTGGTCGGGTGTGGTCGCCTTCATTTGCTACAAGATCGTGGACTTTACCATCGGCCTGCGTGTGAAAGAAGAAGATGAGCGCGAAGGTCTGGATACGACCGCTCACGGCGAGCGTGCTTACAACTACTAACCGTTAAACTTCTCCTCCCGGAGCCTCTCTGGCTCCATTTTTGGGGCGCCGTCAGGCGCCCTTTTTTTATCCTACGCCACCTCGCCCTGAAGGGCGAGGTTTAATTGCGTGGAGGAGAGGGGATACAAATCCCTCTACGTTTAAATTCACCAACATGAAGGTTGGTGACAAATTGTTGGCGCAGTACCGATGAGGGATGCGCGCGGCACCATTATGGTGCTGCCTACGTGGTGAATATTATTCATATAATTGATTATATTGCTATTTATTGTTGTGGCATTATTGTTGCTTGTACAGAGTCAGGTACGGGATGAGTTGTAAAATCCCGTGCTGAAGCATCGAGCAGGCGTGACTCGCTGCTGTTTGCCGGAAGTATAACGATTGAAGGAGGGGTGGAAAAATGTCGGGCGAAATGGAAATACTGTTTTCTTTGACCGGGCGCATGCATGTGCTTTTGCGGCGTGAGACCAATCGCATTATCGACGTCGAGTGGATGTGCGCGGATGCCGCCTACGCGCGTGAAGTTCTCCGTCTGGTAAGTTTTACCCAGTCTGACGAATTGCACAAACTGGCAGAGCGTATCCTCCAGGTACATCCTGAACTCATCAAGGAGGAATATCACCCAGCGTACCGGATGGCGCCGAAAGATTCGAAATATATGAGTTCGCTCAGATAGTTGTTCTCGCTGTTTTGATCAAGCTGAAAACCCGGGTTCAATCCACAGCGGAGTCGACAAAGGTTTTCAGATCGTCGCAACATCAGACCATCAAATTCCGGGCTGTTTCTCCCCGTCATTTTCCCTGGCAAGTTCGCTGCGGAATTTTTCGATTTTCTGATGCAGGTTATCTGCATCGCCGTAGTCCAGGAAATGCTCATAGCGCGCGTGTGAGCTGATGACTTTTTGTGCGTGTTTGATCGGGCAAAAATACTGTTCGGTGCGAGCCGTGATCTCGCGGGCATAAGCTAACATGCCGACGGCATAGGAACAGTACATGCAATGTACTTTTTCGATACCATTCAGATAGGCCAAATGTTGGTGGTCCAGCACGATGTAGTCTGCGCGATGCACGCGGGCTATCCTGTAAACCGGAAAACAGATCGTCTGGTATAAGGTGACACACAGGTCGAGCAAAGCCAGCGGAATTGCCATGCCGTAGATGATGGGCATGGTGAGGAAGTTCTGCGGGCGAACCGTCAGAAACCAGCGAAATACATCCATCTTGAGTCGCCGGTGCGCCGTTTTCAGGGTTTGTTCGAAAATGACGCGACGACCCTTGATTTCGTAATTTAAGCGACACTGCCGCTCTTCCACGACTTCTTCCAACTCTTTTTCGAGCGCGCTTATCTGGTCGAGAATTTGGCGGATCCGGTTATTCATGGCGGCCTCTGTGGTGTCGTTTGTATCTGCGGGAGTGCAGTATAGGTGCAAATTTGTATTGAGGGGTTTAACTTTATTATGGGGTGAATTTTGTGCTTTTCGTGAATAGAACGAGGCTTTAAGGATAAGGCGCTAAACTTGCGGATGCGGGTTAATATATGCCGCCCGCCGTTTAACAGGATGGGCTTTGTGTACAATCAGCCGCCGGATACAGATATCCGGTGCGAGCCTGACTCAATGCGAGCCCGGCGCCTTTTAACGAACCTTGTATGCCATGTCCTATTTTCGTTCTGTCAAACTGTGGATTTTGCTCGTTTTATTGATTCTGACCGCCGCAATTGCCTGGCTGTCCATTCATGAAATGCGCACATCGAAGTATCAGGCGCGCTATTTTTCCCGTATCGCGAGTCAACTGAGCTATAAACTGGCCGACGGCGTCAGCCCTTCGATACGTTTTCCGACAGCCGGCCCTTATGACGAGCGGCTAGGTTATACCCGGATCGCTGAATTTACCGATCTGCTGAAGTCGCACGGTTTTGTCGTCACGCAGCAGGCGCGCATGTCACCCGCTTTGCTGAATTTAAAGCTGCCACCGATTTACCCGGAGAAAGATCAGGCAGGACTCGATCTGCGGGACCGAAATCAGCAGATGCTCTATTCGGATCGTTCGCCAGAACGGGTGTATGCAAATTTCGAGGCCATTCCGAAGCTGTTGACGGACACGCTGCTGTTTATCGAAGACCGGGAATTGCTCGACACACGCTATCCTATGCGCAATCCTGCCGTCAACTGGAGTCGCCTGGGGCTTGCCGTGGCCGATCAGGCGGTACATGTCTTCGATTCTTCCCACGATGCCCCGGGAGCCAGCACTCTGGTGACGCAGATAGAGAAATACCGCCACTCTCCTGACGGACGCACCTCGTCGGCTCATGAGAAATTATTGCAGATGAAATCGGCGTCTATCCGCGCCTACCTGAACGGACAGAACAACATCGACAGCCGCCGCCGCGCGGTGAGAGCCTATCTCAACACGGTCCCTTTAACCGCCAAGGCCGGATACGGCGAAATCAACGGTTTGGGCGACGGCATGTGGGCCTGGTACGGGCGTGACTTTGCCGATGTCAATGCGCAGCTTAACAGCCGGGAGCGGGGAGCCGAACAGCGCATGGCCAAAACCTATAAACAGGCCTTATCGCTGATGATCTCCCAGCGCCGCCCTTCCTACTTTTTACGCAAGGGTGCGCCAGCGCTGATGCAGATGACCGATAATCACCTGCGATTACTGCGTGCCGCCGGCATTATCTCGCCCGCTTTGCTGGATGCGGCCTTGCCAATCAAGCTGGAATTGAATCAGGGACAGGTGGCCGAAGCGGACACTTCCTTCGTGTCGCGCAAGGCGGTCAATTCGCTGCGCGGAGAACTGTCAGGATTGCTGCATGTCCCCCGCCTGTACGATCTGGACAGGATGGATCTGAGCGTCAAATCCACCCTGGACGGCGAGGCGCAACAGCTCGTCACGGCCATGCTCCATCAGGTACAGAGCACGGCGGGTGCTCAGGCGGCCGGATTGTACGGTCATAACATGCTGAGTGCGGGCGATGATCCTGGCCGTCTGTCTTTCAGTTTTACCTTGTTCGAACGGGTGAGGGACGCCAATTTACTGCGCGTGCAGACGGACAATCTGAATCAGCCTTTCGACATTAACAGCGGCGCACGGCTCAATCTGGGATCAACCGCCAAGTTGCGCACCTTGATCACTTATCTGGACATCATCGCCCGCCTGCACGCCTCCCACGGGGGACAGAGCCGGGATGAACTGTTACAGCTGGCGCCCGACCGGCATGATGCGTTAAGTGCCTGGACTTTTGCCTATCTTGCCGCGCATCCGGGTTGCAGCCTGGCCGACATATTGGAGGCGGCCATGCTCAGGACGTATTCGGGCAATCCTTCCGAGCGGTTTTTTACCGGCGGCGGCCTGCAGCAGTTCACGAACTTTGATCCTGAGGAAAATGGCCGGATGCTGACGGTGCGCGAGGGGTTTAAACACTCGGTCAATCTGGTTTTCGTGCGCCTGATGCGTGACATCGTGCGCTTTTATGAATTCAATTCGCAAGGCTCTGACATACAGCCGCTGGCGCAGGGCATCTCGCCTGACATCACGGCAGACCCGGAAGCCTCGATCACCTCGGCCGATGCGGTCAGGCAGGCCGCGCTGTCGCGCTTTGCCGACAAGGAAGGACGTGAATTTCTGAACCGTTTTTATAATAAGTACAAGGGAAAAACGGGGCAGGAGGCCGCTCAGGTGTTGATCGATGGCGCGCGCGCACGTCCCCGGCACCTGAGCCTGTTGTTCCGCAGTCTGGAGCCTCGTGCCGATTTCAATCAGTTCGCCAGCTTCATGCGCGAACAGTTGGCGGCACCGCCCGGCGAGTCGTCCTTGCAGGCGCTGTATGAGCAGTTTGGCATTGATAAGTATTCCCTGACGGACAGAGGTTATCTGATCGGGATTCATCCGCTGGAACTATGGCTGGTGGCTTTTTTGCAGCACAACCCGGATGCGACCCGCGCGCAGATCATGGAGGCCAGTCGTGACCAGCGTCAGGAAGTCTACGGCTGGCTGTTCAATACGCGCAACAAGAGAACGCAGGAATCGCGCATTCACCAGATGCTGGAGCTGGATGCATTTGTTGAGATTGCGGCAAACTGGCGTCATATGGGCTACCCGTTTGACAACCTGACGCCCTCCTATGCCACTGCGCTGGGCGCGTCCGGCGACCGTCCGTCATCCCTCGCGCAATTGATGGGCATCATCGTCAACAAAGGCATGCTGCTGCCGGGGAGAAAATTGCAAAATTTGCAGTTTGCACGAGGCACCCCCTATGAGACCCGCTTTGCGCCGGCGCCAGCCAAGGCGGAGCGGGTGTTGCCCGAAGAAGTGGCCCAAATCGTGCGTCGTTCGCTGATCGACGTCGTGCAGGCCGGCACCGGTGTTCGCCTGAAAAATGGCTTTACGCAAAAAGAGGGGGAAGGCATCGAGATGGGTGGAAAAACCGGCACGGGCGATCAGCGCTTCGTAAGCTATGCCGCCAACGGGCGCCTGATCGAGTCGCGTTCGGTGAATCGCTCTGCGACCTTCGTGTTTTTGATCGGCGAGCGGTTCTTCGGCACAGTGACAGCCTATGTCCACGAACCTTATGCGGCCGACTACGCCTTCACCAGTGCGCTGACCGTGCAATTGCTCAAGTCCATGATCCCGGCCTTGCAGCCTCTGGTCGCGGGATCCGCAGATGGTCAGATTCCGTAGGATTCGGGCATGGTGCTGCGCGAGAAGCCGCTTTTGGAATATTCGCTTCTGGAAAAGGCGCGGTCGGCCGCCATATAGCTCGACAGCACCGACTGGGTGGACATGCTGAAGCCGCGATACAAGTCCATGTCGTAGTCGGACATGCGGATCTTGTGCGCGGCATTGCCAAAGTCACGTATGAATTCGTCCCAGCTGGCATAGCGCCTGTCCTTGTCCTTTTCGAGCGCGCGGTTGATGACGTGAATCAGTTCCTGCGGCAGCTTCTTGCGGTAGGTTTCAACCGGGATGACAGGGTAGTTGAGGATCGCAATCCTTGCATCGAAGGTGTTGTCCGCGTCAAAGGTGTGTCGGCCCGTCAGCAGGCGGTAAATCACCGCGCCCAAGGCATAGATGTCGGCGCGCTGATCGAGCGCTTCCCCGTCCAGCTGTTCGGGCGACATATAAGCCAGACTGCCGGCGACGACCGCGCCCATCTCGCTTGCCGGAATCGCGCAGCCGAAATCGCTTAACTTGGCCACTCCGTTGGGCATCAGGATGATGTTCCCCGGCTTGACGTCGCGATGCACGACGCCCAGACTCGCCGCATAGCGCAAGGCATGGGCGACCTGCTCGATAACCGACATCACCGTCTGTATCGTCGGCAGCGTATTTTCCCTGTCGTGGTGATCGAGCGCCGTCCCGTTGATGTATTCCATGACCAGGTAGGGGCCGCCGGGATCTGTCAGATCGGCATCGAGCACGCGGACGATGTTCCTGTGCCGCATCTTTTTTCCCAGATCCACCTCGGTCGTGAACATGCTGCGATAGATTTCGGACTGGCGGCGCAGCTGCTTGATGGCGACCGACGCGAGCGATTTGACGTGCTGCGCGTGATACACATTGGAGGTCGCGCCCTCGCCGATGAGCTCGATGATGGAATAATTGCCTATGCGATTGGGTGCTTGAGAAAGCGACATTTAGCAGGCCGGTGGGTGGAGAGTAAGTCAGTCAGATAACTGCCGCAACATAGAGTGTTCCCGGAAAGAATAGTTTCCGGCCGTCTTTAATAGCACAGGATTGTTGCAATCTGAATCCGGCCTGGCGGACCATCAGCGCATCCTCAGCTGATGCACATCGCAACCAATAGTCCTGTGGACAGCGACAGGCAGGCCAACAGCAGACCGGCGGCCACATTGCCGGTCTGTATGTCCTTGGCCTGGCTGCGCATCAGATAAAACAGCGCGAGTTGCATGATGCAGCCGATAGCCGCCCACTCCGCCATTTCCATCAATTGGTGCGTGAAAAAAATCGCCGAGCCGATGGGCAATGTCAGGCCGATCACCGCGCCGCCCAGTGAGAGCGCCGCCGCCACGTTGCCTTCTCTCACCAGCGCCAGCTCCCGGTACGGCGTCGCCCACAGATACAGCGTAATGCAGAACGCCAGCAGGACAAGGGCGGTCGCCAGATAGCTCAAAGACATCAATATGGGCATGAAAAACTCCTATCGAAATACATGGGGAACAAAATAACTCATGTTGGTGGTGATCGGTGAAACATCTTCGCGTATGCACATGCCGACCGCTTCCTCGCCCACCACCCAGGCGCCGATAACCGGATACATACCCCGATAACAGGGCAGGGGAAACAGCGCCTGGCAGACGTAGCCCTCGTCGCCATAAGGCCCGCCGCTTTGGTGTTGAGTCGGCATGCCCAGACGATGCAGTTCGATGTTGGCGCCTTCTCTGGAGAAAAGCGGCTTTCTGGCATATGAAATCATGGCGCCTGAATGATCGAAATGCGCTTCGAGCAGGTTAGGGTGGCCAGGATACAATTCCCAAAGCAGCGGCAGGATGCCCTTGCAGGACAGCACGGACTTCCACACAGGCTCGATGAAGCGCGTGCCCGACTCGACAATGTGCGCGGCAAAGGACTCCTGCATCATCCATTCCCAGGGATACAGTTTGAACAGGCACCGGATGGGTTCACCCCGCAGATCGACAAAGGTTTTCTGCGCCGCATCCCAGCCTATCTGATCGAGCGTGATGTGCGCGACCTGACGGCCCGCCTGAACAGCGGTCTCCATCAGATAGGTGATGGCGACCCAGTCTTCCTCGTTGTCGGCGATGGACGCAAAATGGATCAGCCCCTCGTCCGGCAAGGCATCCCAGCGTGCAACCAGCTTCTCGTGCAGGGAATTGAACTGATCGTCCGCCGGGAATACTTCCTCCAGCCAGTACCATTGCGCGACGGCGGATTCCAGAATCGAGGTGGGCGTATCCGCGTTGTATTCGAGCATCTTAGGCGGATTGATCCCGTCATAGGCCAGATCGAAGCGACCATACAGGCTGAAATCATCGGCTTCGAAGGAAGCCTTGATTGCCGCGTGAAAAGCTTCGGGAATTTTTAAATCACCCAGGCGCTTGTGTTCGATGGCATGAGCCACCGCCTGAAGACACAGGCCGTGCAGTGTTTGTGTCGCGGCTTCTATCTCGTCGACTTGAGCTGCCGTGAAGCGATAGCATACGTCTTCCTTCCAGTAGTTGTCCCAGTTCCAGAACGACAAACCGATGGCTTCGAGCTTTTTTCCGTGATCCGGGCGCACGGTGCTGCATAAACGTTCCATGTCTGTTCTCCCGGCTTTAACCGCCGCCGCTATGAAAGCCGAAATGTCCGAAACCGCCACGGCTGACCGTCCCCGCATCGACGCTGGCATGCGACAGGCCGCCAGGATGAGCTGCGGGCATGAGCTGGTGCGCGCCTGAATCCGACACGGTGACCGGCTGACCGGCTGACCTGTCCCAATAGTAGCGTGGGCCGTGGTAGCCACCGCCGCTGCCGCCGCCACTTCCCCCTCCACCGCTTCCCCCGCCACTCCCCGGCGCGTCTTCCTCGCATTGAGATTCCGCTCCCCAGTCTTTCACGCAGTCAGTCCGGCTCGCGTATTTGTCCTGTTTTAGCTGCTCGGTGGTTCGGGTCTCGGAGAGCAGGGAAATCCCGAGTCCGGCGCCCAGCATCCACAGCACTACCTCATGAGATCGCTTCATAAAGGAAATCCTTTTCGTTTCTGAACTTGTCGAAGGTGAGCGGCGCGCCCGGCTGCCAGTCGGTCTCGACCGTGGAAATCAATCCCAGGTAGGGGCGGGCAACGGCCAGCACCTGCGCGCTGTCCATGGCCTCGGCCTCGACTACTCCGGCACGCGGATGATCCAGCATCCACGCCAGCGCACCTAATATGCCCGCCACCACTTGCAACGAGGTCGCGCTGTTGTACGACGCCAGAGCGCGCGCTTCATCGCAACTCAAAGTGGAGCCATGCCACAGGCTGCCCGTATCGTGAACAAGCAACACGCCGACTTCATCGAAACCCTGCGCCGCGTCGCCGTCCAACACGCAAAATTTGCTGACGGCATGCCCTGCTTGCAACTGTAGCAGACTTTTTTGAGCCTTGGGGCAGGGGGTGTAGACATAACAGACCGTGGGCTGGTAATCCTCGGTTTCCAGCAGCCGGGCGATCGAAATGACTTCATGATGCGTCAGCAGCATGCCCGTCTGTTCGCCACCCGACGGCAGCCATGAGCGCAGCCTGACCTTCGCCCCCGCATCGATCAGCCGCAGCGCCCGGCTTTCCGGCAATAATTTAGCGCCTGCCGGTATCGTGTGTTCGTGAGTGCCCCAGCCCAGCTCCGCGCGTTGCAGCCATGCCTCGCTGTACAGGCCTTCTGCCGACCAGGTGTTGGCAAATTCACCGCGCGCCAGGGGCTGGTCATTGTCCTGGGTATCTCGCTCGACGACGTGTACCACTTTTACGCCCAAAGTTTGCGCCAGCCGGCCCCAGGCAGGTACGGACGCCACCGCGATGCCTTTGCGCCCGGCCAGTGCCAGCAGCGCCTCCTTGAGCAAGTGGCTGACCAGACCGGGATTCATGCCGTGCGCGATCACCGCCGTGGCTGCCCCAGGCTTGTGCAATTCCAGCGCCTTTTGGCGAAGACGGGCATTCGTCGTCTCGATGGAGTCGGCGTCCTGGCTGATATAGCCGCCAGCCCAGGGTTCCACGCAGGTGTCCAGATACAGCACGTCATGCGTTCTGCACCAGCGTATCAAGGCCTGCGATGAGACATTCACCGACAGATTGAGCAGCAAGTCGCCCGCCCGCAGACAGGAGGCCAACAAGGACTCATGATTTTCGGGCGTCAGCGGTTCGACCAGATAGCGGATGCCATAGCGTGCGGCGACATGCCGTCCCTTTTCGTCGGCTGTCATGACGGTGATCTGCGAGGGATCGGCGAAACGGGTGGACAGCAGCAGCGGCAGCAATCCCTGGCCGATTGAGCCGCAACCTGCCATCAGAATGCGTCGTGAGAATCGGGGCTGCGGGCAGGTCATGGCGTATCTCAGCGGAACACGATGGTCTTGTTGCCGCACACCAGCACGCGATCCTCGATGTGGTAACGCAACCCTCTGGATAGTACCGATTTCTCGATGTCGCGCCCGTAGCGCACCAGATCCTCCACCGTGTCGCCATGGTCGATGCGCACTGTGTCCTGTTCGATGATAGGCCCCGCATCCAGCTCTTCTGTGACGTAATGGCAGGTAGCGCCGATCAGCTTCACGCCGCGCAGATGTGCCTGATGATAAGGCTTCGCGCCGACGAAGGAGGGCAAAAAGCTGTGGTGGATGTTGATGATGCGACCGGGGTAACGCCGGCAAAGAGATGGCGGCAGAATCTGCATGAAACGCGCCAGCACCAGCGTGTCGCCGCGATATTCGTCGAACAAGGCGGCGATCTGCTCGAATGCGGCAGCCTTGTCCTGCATGTCTACACGGATGAACGGGATGCCGTGCCACTCGACGAAGCTTCGCAAGTCCTCATGATTGGAGATCACGCAGGGGATGTCCACCGCCAGTTCGCCGCTGCGCCAGCGATGCAGCAGGTCGTCCAGACAATGATCCTGACGGCTCACCAGGATCACCAAGCGTTTTTTCTGTGCGGAATCGGCTAACTGCCAGCGCATCAAAAATTCATCCGCCAGCGGCGCAAAGCGGCGTCCAAATTCGTCCGCATCGAAGGGGAGGGAGTCGGCGCGTATCTCCTGGCGCATGAAGAAGCGCTGTTCCTCCTGCTCGGTGTGATAACTCGCCTCGACGATGAAGCCGCCATGCTGCGCGATGAATCCTGTCACCGCCGCGATGATCCCCGCGCGGTCGGGACAGGAAATGGTCAGGGTGTAGTGGCGGGTCATGCAATGATTCCTGAAATACGGTCGGGGATTTTAACTGATGTGACGCAGTAACATCAGTTCCAATATTTGTTATGCAGCCAGCCTTTCAAGCGGCCTGATATTTGGGCTTGGCTGTTGTTCAGCTTGCCATAAGTCCCATTGCGTTTGCATTCCCAGCCAAACATCAGGGGATGTACTAAGCCATGTAGCGAGGCGTAGCGCCATTCCCGCAGTTACTCCGGACTTGCCGTTCAGCACCTTGGATAGCGTGACACGGGAAACTTGCAGCGCCTTGGCTGCATCCGTTACCGTCATGCCTTCGGGCAACCATTCTCGCAAAACTTCACCGGGGTGTGCCGGATTGTGCATTCTGCTCATTTTCAATTTCTCCTAGCGATAGTCCAGATAATCAACCAGCTCGGCATTCCCGCCATCAAAGGCGAAGGTCATGCGCCAGTTACCATTTACCGTGACGGCATAAAGCCCGGCAAGGTCGCCAGTCAAAGGGTGTAATCTCCAGCCCGGCGCGCTCATGTCTTCCGGGCGTTTTGCATTGTCCAACGTGGTCAGCAGTATGCGTAGCTTCACGGCGTGGTGCGGCTGTATGCCCGCTTTACTGCCTGTACGAAAAAAGGTTTCAAGCCCTTTGTGACGAAAGGTTTTAATCATGGTCGGATTGTATTCTGTTAATTAACGCTTATCAACACGGGCGAATGTAACACGTATTTAAATCACAGCTATCGGTTAGCTGCACGAAAATCCGCTAGCACCGGTACACATTCAATCCCGGTCGGCTCCCGGCCGCATCGAAGGGGAGGGAGTCGGCGCGTATCTCCTGCCGCATGAAGAAGCGCTGTTCCTCCTGCTCGGTGTGATAACTCGCCTCGACGACAGAGCCAAAAAATTCACATTTATGCTAATATCTGCGCATGAACTGGCGGATAATTTACTTCTCTGAACGTGTGCGACTGATGTACGGGCCTTGCCTCCCGGCATTCGTGCTGACTATCTGCGCCTGGCTGAGCTGATGGAAGAGCATGGTGCTGACTTGAGATTGCCACACTCCAAAGCAATGGGGGGATGGTTTATTCGAGTTGCGTCCCAAAGGGCGGGAGGGAATTGGGCGTGTGTTCTACTGCACTCAGGTGGGGCAAGTGATCGTGGTACTTCACTCGGTCGTCAAGAAAACACAAAAAACACCGAATAATGAATTGGAAATTGCGATTCGTCGCCAGAAGGAGGTTAAAAAATGCAAAATGAACGATTCAATCCGGTTGCTCACGATGATGCATTTGTTGCTCAGATGTTGAGCGATTCCGAAACCAAACATGCTTATGATGAGTTGGAGGAAGAATATGCCGCGCTCAATGCTGTGCTAAATGCCCGGCGTGAAGCTGGATTAACCCAATCCCAGATTGCTCAGCGCATGGGCACAACAACCAGTGCCGTATCTCGTCTGGAGTCTTCCCTGATCAGTCAGAAGCACTCACCCAGTTTTGCTACGCTGAAAAAATACGCCCATGCTTGCGGAAAAAAATTGGTGGTTAGTTTAGCGTGAGTTGTGTTCGATGCAGTGAGGGTGTAGCGCGACGGGTTGCCTCTGGATGCGTGGCGGAGCTTCTGATATGGCACGCTTGAGGGGTTCTGACCGGGATTTAGCAAGACCGATGACAAGCGTTACCGGGTTTCTCCCTGTGCAAATTCCAGCGGTAGCTGCCGCGCGTCGACAGTGCGACCCCACAACACCGACATGATGCTGGACGCCTGAGCGGCGTCGCTGCTGGTGAAAAATGGGGCAGATCCTGCAGGTCGGGTTTCAACCCGACTTCTGATATTAATCGATGTCGCAGATGGCGCACGGCGGCCTCGCCCGTGTCGGTCAGTGCCGCCCCGCGACTTCGCGGGTCGGGGCGCCCAAAAGGGATCATACTGAACACTTCTGTCGCATCAGCGAAGAAGTATGGGCTCTGTGTGAATTTCAGCGGCGCGATTGCACCTACCACTTCGCCTGCGACTTGTTCAGCTCATATTGGGCATCAGCGTTATCCGGATTCAACTTCAGCAGCGCCTGATAGATCGCAATCGCCTCATTTTGCTGCCCGGAATCTTGCAGTATTTTCGCCTTGAGGGACAAAATATCTTCGCTCTGCGGATTCGCCTGCGCAATATAGGCCAGCGCCTGATCCTGGTTGCCCAGTTTCACATTGAGCCTCGCCTTTCTGTAGAGCACATCCATGTCGGACGGATTTTGTTCTCCCGCACGAGAAAAAGACTCCAGGGCTTCAGTCAGCATCCCCAGATATTCCTGGCAGGCGCCGATATTGAACAGGGTGTCCTTGTGTTTCGGGTCGAGTTGCAAGGCTCGTCGATATTCGGCAATGGCCTCATCGTAGCGCTGACGCAGGCGATACTGGTCTCCTAACTGATGATAGGCCTCTGCATCATTGGCGGATTTGGCGATGGTTTCATAGATGCCTAGCGTCGCTTCATCCACCCTGAAATCCATATCCCTGACATAGATGTGCCCCAGTTGCTCAAAACGCTCCGTGATAGTTGAGTTTCTCAATGCCAGCTTCAGGTGGGCCAGATGCTCGATCGGATCGTACTTCATCGCAGGCTCGATGGCCTTCGCGATATCATCAAGACTGAAGGTGGCAAACAATTCCCTCTGAAAATCGCCAAACTCCTTCTTTTTCAGACTCGCCATCTCGAATTCCAGCACCGGTTTGTCGATGGTGTTGATCGGCGCGGTAAACTTCATTTTGTCCGTAAAGACTTCCGAGGTCAGCACGTTATACGCCAGCTGACGGGGAATAATCCTGTTTTTCAGCAGATTAGCCTTGAGTTCGGCTGATTTGTCGACCAGGTCAGGATGCCGCAACCTGACCGGATCATCCGAGGCCAGCAACAGGTAATAACCCGATTTGATAAAAATCACCGAGCAGTGTTTGAAACGCTGCCTGACCGTGTTGAGCACGATGCGCGCCCCTGCACTGCCGATCCGGGAGTCCATCCACGTCACATACATGCCATCCGGGCGCAGACGGCGCTTGATCTTATCGAAAAAATCCAGCGTGTAAAGTTTGGATGAACTGAAATACAGAGGGGAAGTCACCGTATTGAGTATCATGTCGTAGGTGTCGGGCACGGACTGGATGTAGTGTATCGCATCGTCCACCACGATATTCACGCGCGGGTTGTTCTCGATATCGAAGTTCCACGGCTTCATGCGGAACTGGTTGTCTCGCACCACAGGATTGATCTCGACCACATCGGTGTGATCGAACAACAGGCCGACCACCGACGCGGTTGCGCCACTGCCCAGGCCCAGCACCAGCGCATCGCCTGTTTTAGGCGAATACATCGAACCTACCGCGCCGACAATTTTCTCGGACGGATTGTTCATCGGAATACTGATGTATCCGTTGATAAAGAAGTAGGGATTGCCACCGGACCAGTTGATCGAAAACACATCCTGGTAGCCCTTGAACTTTTCCGGAAAATTGAAGGACTTGCGATCATCCGTCATATCCTTGGCGGTATGAAAAGAGGTATAGCTCAAATACAGCAGATCCTCGTCCCATTTCCAGTGATGAATCCCGGCGGAACTGATCAGCACCACGGCGGCGGCAGCCGACATGCGGACACCTTTAAAGCGTTTGATGCTCTCCCACTGGTAGGCGAACAATGAGGCGGTCACCAGCGCTGAAATCGCCAGCAACTGTACGCCGTAATCCAGAAACTGATGCAACAGCAGCGCCATCAACAAGAATCCTGCCACATTGGCCAGTGAACTGATATACAGCAGGACGCCGGATTCTTTCGCCACCTCGCGGCTGGCATTTAACAGGGCTGGGATGGTCGCCCCGAAGGTGATGGCGGGCAGCCCCATCAACAGAAGCAGCACCCCTCCCTTCAGAAACAGGATGGTCTTGCCGTGCTCCACGGCCTTTTCGTAAAGGTCGGCATAGATATACAACAAGTCGCGGTACAGGACGAGGAACAACAACAGTCCGACAACATTGAGCAACAGCAACCTGGGGAAATTGATATTGAGCCGTTTGACCAGGTATGAACCGAAGGCAATGCCGAACAGGATGATTGCCAATACCAGCGCGAAGGACTCCCTGAACGGGCCGAACATCAGCTCGGACATCTTCACCATGAATAATTGAAACACCGCAGAGGCGATGCTGACCAGCACCAGAGCAACCATGTAATTGCGCGGAAACTTTACATCCGGTTCAAGCGTCGGCGGCACATCGGCGATCGGTCGGCCTGCAAAGAACAACAAGCCAGCCGCCAACAAATTGACCAGGCCGAACACCAGCACGGTGCCGGTAACGCCAAACTCGCGGATCAGCCAGAATTCAATCAGCAAGGCAGTCGCCGCAGCCCCCATGTTATAGATTGAATAAACGCGTTCAAACACGGGACCTTCGTTCATGCGGCCCAGATAGCCGGCGAACAGCGGTACGCTACAGCCCAACATCAGGGCAGGGAACAACAACAGCGCTGTGCCGAGCAGAATCGGCCCGGCTAAGCCTGGCAAAAATCCCATGCCATTGTAGAGCAGATGCTCTATGCCATTTCGGGACAGGACAAAGACGATGCCGTAGACGCCTATCATCCCCTCGACGGCCCATAGCCAACGCCATAGCCGGTGTGCGAACCTGGCGCCCAGGCCTATACCCAACAGGAAAGTAATGAGCACTGCGGATGAGACCGCAAACTGGTCGCCCAGGATGCCACCCAGGATACGGCCATAGAGGATTTCATATGAAATACCGCTCAGACCTGACAGCATCAACACCAGAGTAAGCAAGAGTTTACGGCTCATTTAAAACCTTTAATCATTCAGAATTATTGAGCTGAAGTTTACCCCGAAAGAACTTTGATATCCAATGCTTTCACTCAGGAAAATAGCAAGCATCATCCATCAAGCCGCCTCCCGCACCAAAAAAAAGCGACCCGAAGGTCGCTTTTTTTACAACTCAAACACCTACTTGATGATGGCGTTCAATTCACCCCTGGCATAACGGTTTGCCATTGCATCCAGTGAGATAGGCTTGATCTTGCCGGCCATACCAGCACAACCGAATGCTTCGTAACGCGCCTTGCAAATACCCTTCATGGCCTTGGTTGTTTCTGCCATGAACTTGCGAGGATCGAAGTCCTTGGTGTTTTGTGCCAGGTAACGACGGGTAGCACCTGTCGATGCCATGCGCAGATCGGTGTCGATGTTGACTTTACGAACGCCGTTCTTGATCCCTTCAACGATTTCTTCAACTGGAACGCCGTAGGTTTCGCCCATGGTGCCGCCGAATTCGTTGATGATCTTCAGCCATTCTTGTGGCACGGAGGAAGAACCGTGCATCACCAGATGCGTGTTAGGAATTCGCGCATGGATTTCCTTGATGCGGTCGATACGCAATACGGCGCCGGTAGGAGGGCGTGTGAACTTGTACGCGCCGTGTGAGGTGCCGATGGCGATTGCCAGTGCATCAACACCGGTCAGACGTACAAATTCAGCCGCTTCTTCAGGATCCGTCAGCAACTGGTCGTGGCTCAGAACGCCGACTGCGCCCTGACCGTCTTCCTGTTCGCCTTCGCCTGATTCCAAAGAACCTAAGCAACCCAATTCGCCTTCAACGGAAACACCGACCGCGTGTGACATTTCAACGACACGGCGGGAGATATTCACGTTGTATTCGAAGGAAGAAGGTGTCTTTGCATCGGCGAGCAAGGAGCCGTCCATCATCACGCTGGAGAAGCCGGAACGAATCGCATTGATGCAAACGCCTTCAGACGCGCCGTGGTCCTGGTGCATGACGACCGGGATGTGCGGGTACATTTCAACTGCGGCTTCGATCAGGTGACGCAAGAACGGTTCGCCTGCGTATTTACGCGCGCCGGCCGAGCCTTGCATGATGACCGGGCTGTTGGTTTCGTCAGCCGCTTCCATGATCGCCTTGACCTGTTCGAGGTTGTTGACGTTGAATGCAGGTAGGCCGTAGCCGTTTTCTGCCGCGTGATCGAGAAGTTGACGCAATGATACTAATGCCATTTTTATCTCCTGATGGGTTAGATTGCTAACTCGTACTACCCCGCCCGAAAGAGCGGGGTAAATTGATTAAAGGATATTTTTCTGGTGATCGCCAATACGCACGATCTTCATGGTGTTGGTATGCCCCGATTTTCCTACGGATTCTCCGACGGTCACCACCACCAGATCGCCGTCCTGAACATAGCCCATTTCCAGCAGCTGTTGTTCGGCGTCGATCAGTTCCTGAGCTGGTTGCTTCGCATTGCGGCTGGCAAACAGGACAGGGTGCACACCACTGAACAGGGTCACCTTGGTCAGAGTTTCCTGAACCGGCGTCAGGGCGAAAATAGGGACACCCGCATTGACACGCGACATCCACAAAGCCGTGGAACCCGACTGTGTCAGTGCCACGATGGCCCGAACCTTGAAGTGTGATGCCGCAAACAGCGCGGACATCGCGATGGATTGATCGATACGCGTAAATTTATGCATGGCCGCGCGGCAATCGTTATCGCGATCTTCGGCCTGATGTTCCGCGTTAAGACAGATACGCGCCATCGCTTCGATGGTTTCCACCGGGTAATCGCCGACAGCCGTTTCGGCAGACAACATCACCGCATCCGTACCATCCAATACCGCATTGGCCACGTCGGAGACTTCGGCGCGGGTCGGGATAGGATTGGTAATCATCGATTCCATCATCTGCGTAGCGGTAATCACCAGCCGATTCTTGGCGCGAGCCATCTTGATCATGCGCTTTTGCAATCCCGGAACTGCCGCATCACCCACCTCAACGCTCAAATCGCCGCGAGCCACCATGATGGCGTCAGAGGCTTCGATGATGTCAGCTAACGCCGGAATGGCTTCTGCACGCTCGATCTTGGCCATCAACAGGCTCTTGCCGCCCGCTTCGTGCATCAACTTGCGCGCAAAACGCATGTCATCGCCGCTGCGGGGGAAGGAAATCGCCAGATAGTCGGCCTTAATCAGCGCCGCCGTCTTGATGTCTTCCATGTCCTTTTCGGTCAGAGCAGGAGCCGTCAAGCCTCCGCCCTTACGATTGATACCCTTGTTGTTGGATAACACGCCGCCGCGCACAACCCGGCAAATGACTCTGGAACCGTCGACTTCGACCACGTCGAATTCCAGCATGCCATCGTTGAGCAGCAAGACCGAGCCACAGCTGACATCGTTGGGTAATTCCTTGTAATCGAGACCCACGCACTGCTGATTGCCCAATCCTTCGAGCTCGGCATCGAGAACAAACGTATCGCCCTTGTTCAGGATGATCTTGTCATTTTCGAACTTGCCGACGCGAATCTTGGGGCCTTGCAGATCAGCCAGAATGCCCACGGTGCGACCGACAGCCTGGGCTGCCGCCCGGACGACTTCCGCACGCTTGACGTGATCGGCCGCGCTGCCGTGCGAGAAGTTCATGCGCACCAGATCGACCCCGGCACGGATCATTTGCTCCAGAACTTTTTGATCGTTGGAGGCCGGCCCCAGTGTTGCAACTATTTTGGTTCTACGAAGCATATGTACCTTATATTGTATGGCTTGCAGCCTGTAGCTTGCGGCAAATCGTTTTCGCTGCCCGCTACTAGCTACTGGCTATTTTTTAGCGCGTTCTTCGAGAATCGCCACCGCCGGCAAAGTTTTGCCTTCGAGGAATTCAAGGAATGCGCCGCCTGCGGTTGAGATGTAGGACACCTTGTCAAAAATGTCGTACTTCTGGATCGCCGCAATCGTGTCGCCGCCGCCAGCCAGAGTAAAGGCTTTTGTTTCGGCAATCGCGCGGGCAATGGTTTTAGTGCCTTCACCGAACTGGTCATATTCAAACACGCCGACCGGACCGTTCCATACCACCGTTCCGGCATTCATGATGATGTCGGCAATTTCCTGTGCAGACTGGGGGCCTATGTCGAAAATCATTTCGTCATCGGCCACATCGTCGGCATTCTTCAGGATCGCGGGGGTATTCTCATTGCCCGGCAGGAAGGGTGCTGCCGTACCTACCACGACATCGGTTGCGATAGGAATGATGGCGCCTCGCGCTGTCATCTTAGCGATCAACGCCTGTGCGGTTGGCACCAGATCGTTTTCGCACAAAGACTTGCCGACCGGATGACCTGTCGCCTTCAGGAAGGTGTTGGCGATACCGCCGCCGACCACCAGCTGTTCGCATTTTTCAGACAGGGATTCCAGAACGGTGAGCTTGGTGGAAACCTTGGAGCCGCCGACAATGGCCACCATGGGACGCGCAGGATTGAGCAACGCCTTGGTCAGGGCTTCGAGTTCACCTGTCAGCAGAATGCCTGCTGCGGCAACCGGCGCATACTTGGCCACGCCGTGTGTCGAGGCCTGAGCACGATGTGCCGTGCCGAAAGCATCCATGACAAAAACATCGCACAGCGCAGCATATTTCCTGGCGAGTTCGTCATTGTTTTTCTTTTCGCCCACATTGAAGCGGCAATTTTCCAGCAAGACCAGTTCACCTTCGGCAACGTCAAACCCGCCATCGGTCCAGTCGCGGATTAAGCGGACCGGTTTTTCCAGCTTGTCAGCGATACAGTCGGCAACAGGTTGCAGTGAATTTTCCGCAGAATATTCGCCTTCAGTCGGACGCCCCAGGTGAGAGGTTACCATCACGCGTGCGCCGGCCTTCAGCGCAGCGTTAATGGTAGACATGGAGGCGGTGATACGGGCATCGGATGTAACTTTGCCGTCTTTGACAGGTACATTCAAATCAGAACGGATCAGGACGCGAAGACCCTTGAGATCCAGATCAATCATTTTGATTACAGACATTTTCTACTCCAAAAAAACTGTAAGTGGCAAGTGGCAAGTGGCAAGTGGCAAGTGGATTTACCCACTTACTACTCGCCACTCACTACTCCCTGCTTCTATGCAATGTGACGAACCATGCGCATCAGATTGCAGGTATAACCATATTCATTGTCATACCATGCGACAACTTTGACGAAGGTAGGATCGAGCGCGATGCCGGCTTCAGCATCAAACACGGAAGGAGTTGTCTGTCCACGGAAGTCTGTAGACACCACTTTTTCATTCGTATAGCCCAGCACGCCCTTCAACGGACCTTCTTCTGATGCTGCCTTCATCGCTGCGCAGATTTCATCGTAACTGGCCGGATTGTTCAGTTCCACGGTCAAATCGACGACAGAAACGTCAGATGTCGGCACACGGAAAGCCATCCCTGTCAGCTTGCCTTTGAGTTCAGGCAACACGACGCCCACAGCCTTGGCGGCACCGGTCGAGGAAGGAATGATGTTTTCCAGGATACCGCGACCGCCGCGCCAATCCTTCATCGAAGGACCATCGACCGTTTTTTGCGTTGCTGTCGCTGCATGTACGGTCGTCATCAGGCCGCGCTTGATACCGAAGGTGTCGTTCAATACCTTGGCAACCGGCGCCAGAGCATTGGTGGTGCAAGACGCCGCAGAGACGATCGCCTCGCCCTTGTATGTTTCATGGTTTACACCATAAACAAACATCGGCGTGGTGTCTTTGCAAGGAGCAGACATGACCACTTTCTTGGCGCCAGCGTCGATGTGTTTCTGACAACCGGCTTCGTCAAGGAAGAAGCCTGTGCATTCGATAACGATGTCGACACCCGCTTCATTCCACTTCAGGTTCGCAGGATCCCGTTCCGCTGTCAGGCGGATCGTCTTGCCATTGACCACCAGATTGCTGCCGCTTACAGCGACATCGCCATTGAAACGGCCATGTACGGAGTCATATTTGAGCATGTAAGCCAGGTAGTCAGGCTCCAGCAGGTCGTTGATGGCAACGACTTCGATTTCAGGAAAATCCTTGGTTGCCGCACGGAATACCATACGGCCGATACGACCAAATCCATTGATACCAACTTTAATTGCCATGTCTACTCTCCCGTTTTAGTTATTAAAAACTTTGTCATTGCCTTACAGCACGCCCTTTACAGCTTTCACCACATTTTCCACGGTGAAACCGAAATGCTTGAACAACTCAGGTGCAGGGGCTGATTCACCGAAGCAATCCATACCGACTACCGCGCCTTCCAGTCCGACATACTTGTACCATCCGCCTGTCACGCCGGCTTCGACCGCAACACGGTTTACACCGCGCGGCAACACGCTGTCCTTGTAGGCCTGGTCCTGCTTATCGAACACATTGGTCGAAGGCATGGATACCACGCGCACGTTGATGCCTTCGGCTGCCAGTGCTTTTTGTGCATCCAGAGCCAGAGTCACTTCCGAACCTGTAGCGATAATCACAGCTTTTGCAGCACCGTCTGCCGCGTCCGACAATACATAAGCACCCTTGCGGATGTTCGCGATCTGTTCTGCATCGCGCTTCTGGAATTGCAGGTTCTGGCGACTGAAAATCAGACTGGAAGGACCATCGGAACGCTCAACTGCCGCCACCCAGCAAACGATGGATTCTACGGTGTCGCAAGGACGCCATGTTTCCATGTTGGGGATGTGACGCAAGGTCGCGGTTTGTTCGACAGGCTGGTGAGTAGGACCGTCTTCGCCCAGACCGATAGAGTCATGGGTGTAGACAAAAATCACGCGCTGCTTCATCAGGGCTGCCATGCGCAAGGCATTGCGGGCATATTCGGAGAACATCAGGAAGGTGCCGCCGAATGGCAGAAGACCGCCATGCAAAGCCATACCGTTCATGATGTGCGACATGCCGAATTCGCGCACGCCGTAGCTGATGTAGTTACCTGTGCTCTTGCCGTGAACATGCTTGCAGCCTGTCCAGTTGGTCAGGTTGGAACCTGTCAGATCGGCTGAACCGCCCAAAAATTCAGGCAGGGCAGGGGCCAGTGCGTTAATCGCATTTTGTGAAGCCTTGCGCGTTGCAATGGTTTCGCCTTTTGCATCGGTCGCAGCAATCGCGGCGGCGGCGTGTTCTGCCCAGTTAGTCGGCAATTCGCTGTTGGTGCGGCGAGTGAACTCGGCCGCCAGCTCAGGATAAGCTGCGGCGTATTCGGCGAACTTGTTGTTCCACAGCTTTTCCAGGCCTTCGCCGCGCGTACGCGCATCCCATGCTTCGTACACATGTGTCGGGATCTCAAACGGAGCATAAGGCCAGTTGATATGCGCGCGGGTTGCCGCCACTTCAGCATCGCCCAGGGCAGCGCCGTGCACGTCGTGCGTACCTTCCTTGTTAGGAGAGCCGGCACCGATGACTGTTTTGCAGCAGATCAGGGTAGGTTTGTCGGTAACGGCCTTGCCTTCTTCGATCGCGGCGTTGATCGCTTCAGGATCGTGACCTTCCACATTGGCTACAACGTGCCAGCCGTAAGCCTCAAAACGTTTTGCCGTGTCGTCTGTAAACCAGCCATTTGTATGGCCGTCGATGGAAATTTCGTTGTCATCCCAGAAAGCGGTCAGTTTTCCCAGACCCCAGGTGCCGGCCAGC
The DNA here is from genome assembly GCA_028707275.1 of Gallionella sp. Lineage (GTDB taxonomy): Bacteria > Pseudomonadota > Gammaproteobacteria > Burkholderiales > Gallionellaceae > Gallionella. Next base: position 64,072 of record JAQTUP010000003.1, read on the forward strand.
GCACAGGCTTCGTGAGAAATACCTTCCATCATGCAGCCATCGCCCATGAATACGTAGGTGCGATGATCGACGATTTCGTGGCCTGGCTTGTTAAATTCAGCCGCCAGCAACTTCTCGGCCATCGCCATACCCACCGCATTCGTGATGCCCTGGCCTAACGGACCGCCTGTTGTTTCGACGCCAGCGGTATAACCGTATTCAGGATGACCCGGTGTCTTGGAGTGCATTTGACGGAAACGCTTCAACTCATCGATAGGCAAGTCGTAACCTGACAAGTGCAGCAAAGCGTAAACCAGCATGGAACCGTGTCCATTGGACATCATGAAACGGTCGCGACCTGGCCACTTCGGGTTAGCCGGATTGTGACGCAGATGGCGATTCCACAGCACATCAGCGATTTCTGCCATGCCCATCGGTGCGCCCGGGTGGCCGGAATTTGCCTTTTGCACCGCATCTACTGCGAGCATGCGGATTGCGCCGGTGATGTCATTGAACTTGGGTGGGGTAATGCTGCGATTTGCTGTCATATACTGACTCCTCCGAAACATCCCGTAGGGATGGGTTATGTTTAACGCCTAATTATAGATATGCAGAATTATGCCGCACGCCCCGCAATACATCAACAAGCTTGCCAATTTAATGTCAAGGCTTCTGTCGATAAACACCACTATTTGCTGATATTTCTCGCGTAGTTCACTTTTAAAGCGCCTTATTTGCTCACTTTTATGCCCAACTGTTTTAGCTTGCGATACAGGTGAGTGCGTTCCAAACCTATTTTTTCCGCCACTCGCGACACATTACCCGCTTCCTTTTGCAAATGGTAATCAAAATAAATGGCATCAAAATGTTCGCGAGCCTCGCGCAACGGTAAATCCAGCGGCAGGGCAAAATGTTGCGGTGAGCCATCAATTTCTACAGTCAACTTTTGCGATATATCAGAAACCACAGGCTGTGGTTTGGCCGCCCCCTCCTTGATCGCGCGGGCTACGGTGCTCAGCAGTTTCTGCATCGAGATCGGCTTTTCCAGAAAATCCACCGCGCCAATACGCGTCGCCTCAACAGCGGTCTCTATCGTGCCGTGGCCTGACATCATCACCACAGGCATCGTCAGCAAATCCTCCTCGCCCCACTCCTTGAGCAGCGCGACGCCATCGGTGTCGGGCATCCAGATGTCCAGCAACACCAGATCGGGTTCGTGCCCATGCCTGAAGCTGCGCGCTTGCTCTGCATTTTCTGCAAGCTGAACCTGATAACCCTCATCAAATAATATTTCTGCCAGCAATTCACGTATGCCCGACTCATCATCCACCACCAGAATCAGCTTACTCATACTTGTGCCTCCTCGTTCAGCGGCAAACTGAAATTTACACACGCGCCGCCATTTACATGATTTTCGACGGAAATTATCCCGCCATGCTCTTCGATAATTTTCTTCACGATCGCAAGTCCCAGCCCCGTACCCTTGGTTTTGGTCGTCATGTAGGGTTCAAAGACTCGCGATAAGGCATTTTCTGAAAAGCCGGTACCGTTATCCTGCACCCGCAGATGAATTTGACCCGGTGTCATTTCACTGCTCAGTGTGATCTGCGGATTTGCAACCCCCGCCAGGGCATCCTGTGCATTTTGCAACAGATTGTGCAACACCTGGCGCAGGCGCGTTGCATCCCCGTATATTTCCGCCCGGCTCGCCTGCAAATCCAGGGTGATGGGAACGGCATTGGCCTCATATAAACCCATGACTTCGCGGATCAGCCTGTGCAGGTCCAGTTTTGTCAATTTCAAGACAGGGCCGCGCGCATAGTCGGCGAAATCGCTGACCATGTTTTTCATCGCCGCCACCTGGCTGACTATGGTTTGTGTGGATCTTTGCAACAACTTGGCATCGCTCTCGTCGAGCTTTGCGCTCAACTTGTATTGCAGGCGCTCAGCGGAAAGCTGGATGGGTGTGAGCGGATTTTTGATCTCATGGGCCAGACGACGCGCAACCTCTCCCCAGGCCGCTTGTCGTTCTGTTTGCAGCAAATGACTGATGTCGTCGAAAACCACCACATAGCCGGCCTCAGATCCTTGCGGAAGACTGGTGCCTCGCATCAGCAGAACCTGGGTGCCATTTTTACTCAGCCTCTCAATCTGGCGCTGCCATTCACCATTAACCGTACCGGCAAAGGCTGCGGCAATCGTCTGGCAAAATGAACTCAACAAACCATATTTTTCCGCAATCAAATGCAACGGGACGCGCTGCAACTCCTGCAAGGGCGCACCCAGAATATGCACCGCGCTGGTATTGACCGAGCGCAGGCAAAATTCATTGTCGAGCGCCAATACCCCTGAGGACAGATGCGTGAGCACACTTTCCAGATATCCCTTGGCGCTCTCAACCTGGTGTTGCTGCTGCTCGCTGGCCCGCCTGGCATCCGCCAGCTGGCGTGTCATTTGATTAAAAAGCCCCGTCAAGGCGCCCAGTTCGTCGCGGCTTTGAATCGGGTAATAACCCGAAAAATCCCCTTGTGCGACGGCACGGGTTCCATCAGCTAACGCTTCGAGCGATGCGCCTATGCGTTCACTGATAAAAAAAGCCGCCGATATTGCCGACAACAATACCACCAACAAGGACAAGGTCAGCGTGACGCCATATAAACGCTTTAATCCAAGACGTGACAGCGTCAACTCCCGATAGTCCCGATAAACGGCTTGCACCGTTTCGGCATCGGCTTCAATTTGTTTCGGAACAGACTGATTAAATTGTAATATGTAACTGTCGCCCGAATAGCTGTTCGCATTGACCAGCGCCAGTACCCGCAGGCTCATCCCCTTGTCAGGCACAGCTTCAATCGCAGCATATTGACCCTTTTCCCTGACCTGCTGGATCATCTTGTCGCTTGGAATATCGGGCAACAAGGCATCGTCACTGGCAGAAAAGGCTAACAATTTACCGGCAGAATCAAACACGCCAGCCTCCTGAGCCACTCCTTCCTCTATCAGCTGGCTTAACGCGATTTTAAATTTCGCGGGATTTTTCTCGGACAGTAAAAGCGCGACAAATTGCGTTTTTTTGGACAATTCCTTCAGGCTGTTATCCAGACCGCTGCGGCCCAGGTTCAGGCCCCCTTCCAGCGCCTTTTCCACGCGAACATCAAACCAGGATTCGATGCTTTTTGCCAGAAAATTAACCGATACTGTGTAGACCAGGATGCCGGGCAGAACGGCGATCAAGGTAAAAAAAAGCACCAGGCGCAGGGTTAACTTTGCGCCAAACACCTTATTTTTAAGCTTCGAGCGCAGACGCCATATCTGAAAGCCGACCAGCCCCAGCAAACCTGCGGCAAGCAGCCCCATCAGAGCGAGCAATCCGTAGTAATTGTTGGAAAATACCTCGGTGTTCACGCTGTTGCTCGACAACAGGTACAGCAAGGCGCTGCCTGCGACAACGCTCAAAATGATAAGGTATCTCAAAGTTTCCTTAATCCCGCCTATAGTCTGCGTTTTTCGCAGCGCTTTCCGCCTGACGGATCACCCAGCGATACCAGCCGGAATTCAAGTCCCAGTCACGGCTGGTCAACACGTTAACCTGCATCAGTTTAGGCAGCTGCTTGGTATCCAGACGTAATCTTGCGGCGGCAATATAGCTGACATCGCTCTTCATCACCTCAGCCGGAATGTAATGCGAATTTTGCCGCGCAAGAATGTGCATCATTTCTTCAAAGCTCGCAAAATTCTGAAACAGCGCCCCCCGCGATATGCGATATTGGCGCGTGAGCACATTATATGAAATCTTGACCGATTGCTCACTTTGAAAGACCTGTTCATCCAGCCAATACCAGCGTGAACGCATCATCGTAAATTCACCGACGAAATAAAGCGGCACGCCCAGTGACAAAGCCTGCTGCACCTGGTAACTGAAATTCACGTCAAAATCAACGCTGAGCTGGTAACCCTCATCCCTGAGCCTGATTTCGGCCTTGTTCACTTCAATGCCGTCAGCGTACGCCGCTGAGGCAAAGCAGACAAACAACAGCAGGACGTTAAGCAGTTTTTTGAAGCAAGGCATAAAAGAACCCGTCATGCGCATCGTTTGGCAACAAAGCCCCGTTGGGCAAATCAATTGGCAGCTGCCGGGCCTCCGGATGCTTCGCCAAAAAACAATCTATAACAGATTGATTTTCCTGATTAAAAATAGAACATGTCGCATAGAGCAGCTTCCCTTCCTCAGCCAGCAGCGTCCACAGGGAATGCAGAATTTCTGTCTGCTGCAGAGCGAAAGATGCAATATCTTTCCTGCGACGCAGCCATTTTATATCAGGGTGGCGGCGCACGACACCGGTAGCGGAGCAGGGCACGTCGGCCAAAATGCGCTCGAACGGTTTGCCATCCCACCACACGTCGGGCGTGGCGGCATCGCCTGCCAACAGTGTTGCCGTCAACCCCAGGCGCTGCAAATTATCATCGACGCGCTGCAACCTTTTTTCGTCCTTATCCAGCGCGACCATTTCAACGTCAGCTGTCTCCAGAATATGCGCCGTCTTGCCTCCGGGGGCAGAGCACGCATCCAGCACACGCATGCCATCCCGAACATCCAGTAAACGGGCCGCATACTGCGCTCCGGCATCCTGCACCGACACACGGCCTTCAAAAAACCCGGGCAACTTGTCGACCGACACCGGTTTTTCCAATTGCAACGCATCGGGCGCAATCAGCCGGGCACCGTTCCCCTGTTCTGACAACCGCGCCAGATAGTCTGCTGTCGTGCCATGTCGCCGGTTGACCCTGAGCGTCATCGGCGGGTGACCGTTACCCGCATCCAGTATCGCCGTGGCATGTTCGCCATACTGCATGCGCAATTCATCTATCCACCACTGAGGGTAACTGTACCGTCCTTCATCCTTCTGGGTTGCCTGCACCAGCAAGGCATCCTGAGTACGCAAAAAATTGCGCAAAATCGCGTTGACCAGCCCCCTTATTTTCGGATTCAGTATATCTGCCGAGCGCACGGCATGATCGACCACGGCATGCTTCGCAGCTTTACTGTATTGCAGCTGATAGAGGGCGACCAGCAGCAAATAGGTGATGCGGTTGTCCGTCATGTGCTTGTGCAGCAATAAATCCAGCACCGCGTTCAATTGCCCGTAAAAACGCAAGGTACCGTAGCTCAAATCCTGCAACGCCGCGCGCTGGGCGGGCGTCCAAACCGATTTTCTGCGCAGCGATTCGTCCAGCACTTGATTGAGATTACGCCCGTCCACCAGTACTTGCTGAACGATCTGAGTTGCTGCCAATTGTATGTTATGCATTTAAGGAACCTGAAAATTATCGCCGCGATGCACAGGCATCGCTTGCAAAAACTGTACTGCGGGTTGTGCGCGTCCGCCGGGGCGCTGTAACACCGTCAGACGAAGCGCCGCTTGTCCACAGGCAACTGTAATACCGTGCTTGTCTGCGGTCAGAACTTCACCGGGCGCGCCGTGCAGATCCAAACACAGCTCGGCCTGCCAGATTTTCACCACGACATCGTTGATTCTGCCCTGACTCACCGGAAAAGGATTATAAGCGCGCACCGCCCGCTCAATCTGCGCAGCATCCTGCCGCCAGTCGATGAACGCTTCGTTTTTAAGCAGCTTTGCCGCGTAACACGCGGCATTGTTATCCTGTTTAACCGGTGTCAGGCGATTTTCTTCCAGCAAACGCAGTGCATCGAGCAGGCTGATGCCTCCCAGCTCTGCCAGCTTGTCATGCAAAGTCTGCGCATTATCCGTGTCCGCAATCGGGCACGCGCGACGCAGCAACATATCTCCCGTGTCCAGCCCCACATCCATCTGCATGATGGTAATTCCAGTCTCGGCATCCCCCGCCAGAATCGCGCGCTGTATTGGAGCCGCGCCTCGCCAGCGCGGCAGCAGTGATGCATGAATGTTAAGACAGCCCAGACGTGGCATATCGAGCACCGCTTTGGGCAGGATCAACCCGTAGGCGGCCACCACCATCACGTCAGCGCCCAGCGCCTCGATCTGCTGCTGCGCCTGTTCTGTTTTCAGACTATCCGGCTGCAAAACGACCAGCCCGTGCTGCTGTGCCAACTGTTTGACCGGGCTGGCAGCAAGCTGCATGCCGCGACCTGCAGGGCGGTCAGGCTGAGTCAGCACGGCCATGACCTGATGTTCCTTTAACAAGGCCGCCAGCGCGCTGGCGGCAAACTGCGGAGTCCCTGCAAAAATTATTTTCACTAAATTATCCTAAGCCGGACAAGCCGGAACAAAAAACATGCTTCACGCGAAGACGCGGAGAAAACTCCGATCTGAAAAAAATCGTAAAAAAATCCATCAATCACAGCGCCTCGCGACGGCGCTTCTTCAGCTTGGCACGCAGCCGGGTCTGCTTGAGCTGAGACAAATACTCAACGAATACGCGCCCATTCAGATGATCCATTTCGTGCTGGATACAAACGGCCAAAAAGCCTTCAGCCTCCAGCGTGAAGGTCTGTCCGTCAAGATCCTGCGCCCGCACCGTCACCTTATCGGCGCGGCGCACGGTTTCATAGATACCCGGCACGGACAGGCAGCCTTCCTCACCGTCCAGTTGACCGCTGGAACACAAAATTTCAGGATTGATGAACACCATCAACTGGTCGTGTGTTTCAGAAATATCCACCAGAATGACCTGCTCGTGCACGTCCACCTGGGTGGCCGCCAAACCGACGCCCGGCGCAGCATACATGGTTTGAGCCATGTTCTTCACCAATCGGCGGGTGACATCATTCACCTGCACAACCTTTTGGGCAATTGTGTGCAAGCGTTCGTCGGGGTACTGCAAAATTTGTAAGATTGCCATAATGCTTGCTAATTTAATTGACTGGATGCAGAATTTGACGTGCCACGGCAAACCGTGCGCCTTTGTCATTGACTCTTTCGGGGTTTCCCATGCGCAAGATTATATCGCTGATTTGCTTTTTATTCCCTGTCCTGGCTTTCGCAGGCGAAACCGAGACACAATCACTGATACGCAGCGATGCTCCTGATCAGTACACAATAGTTAAAGGAGATACCTTGTGGGACATTTCCGGCAAATTCTTCAAGGATCCCTGGAAATGGCCGCACATCTGGGGAATGAACAAAAACACCATCAAGGATCCGCACTGGATTTATCCGGGCACGCCCATCTTGCTCGACCGCGCCAACGGGACATTAATTGTCGGCAGCAGAGCGGTATCGGGTTCAGGATCGGGTGATGTGGTCAAACTGTTCCCGCAAATGCGCACCGAAGGCAGCATACACGATGCCATTCCTACCATTCCATCCAAAGAAATTGAACCATTTTTAAGCCAGCCGTTGGTCGTGGCCGATGAAGTATTGCCGGGCGCACCGACTTTGGTGGGACTGCCAGAAAAACGCTTCGTGGCCGGAGAGGGCGATATTGCCTATGTAAAAGGGCTGAGCCAGAACATGGGCAACCAGTGGCAACTGTACCGTCCGGGGAAAACCTTCATCGACCCTGATACTAAAGAAGTGCTGGGGCATGAAGCGGTCTACCTTGGAGCCGCCGAGGTGAAACATTTTGGAGACGTGAGCACGGTCATCGTCACAGAGGCAAAACAGGAGATCTTGGTCGGAGATCATCTGGCGTCCCCCGCTGAAAAAGTCGCACCCAGCTACTTGCCCCGCTCACCATCGAGTCCGGTCAGCGCGCGCGTGATTTCAGTCTATGGCGGACTGTCCCAGGCCGGGCAGAACACCGTCATTACGCTCAACAAGGGCGCCAGGGACGGCTTGCAGAGCGGCCATGTTTTGGCCTTGTACAGCAAAGGCGTTGAAGTAAAAGACAACGGCAAAGCCGTCGAACTGCCGGACGAGCGTTACGGCCTGCTGTATGTGTTCCGCGTCTTCGACAAGGTATCCTACGCGCTGGTGATGCAGACACACCTGCCTGTGCAACTGCTGGATCGAGCAAAAAATCCTTAACGATGCCGCCGGACCCAGCTCTCAAGGCCTGGCTGGCTCTTAGCCTGATACATGGTCTCGGAGGGGAGGGCGCGCGGCGTCTGCTCAAACAATTCGCCTCCCCCGAGGCTGTTTTCGCGGCGTCGCCAGCTTCACTGAAGCCCTTCGTAAAGGCGGAGGTAGCCGGAACGATAGCCCGGGGCATTGACCATGAAGCCATAGCTCCGGCACTGGCCTGGCTGGAGACAGAGGGCAATCACCTTGTCACTCTGGCCGATGAGGATTATCCACAGGCATTGCTTAACATCACAGACCCGCCCATCTTGCTGTATGTAAAAGGACGGCTCGACCTGTTAAACCGCACATCTGTCGCCATCGTCGGCAGCCGAAACGCGACGCCACAGGGAATTGTCAACGCAGAAGATTTCGCCTGTGCCTTGAGCCATGCCGGATTGTGCATCATCAGCGGCATGGCGCTGGGCATAGACGCGGCCGCACACCGTGGCGCATTACGCGGACAAGGTAGCAGTATTGCCGTTGTCGGGACGGGGCTGGACAAGGTATATCCCGCCGCCAACCGCGATCTGGCTTATACGCTGGCCGGTGAAGGCGCACTGCTCTCGGAATTTCCGCTGGGCACGCCCCCCCTGGGCACTAATTTCCCGCGCAGAAACCGCCTCATCAGCGGCATGAGTATCGGCACACTGGTCGTTGAGGCTTCACTGCAAAGCGGCTCCTTAATCACGGCAAGACAGGCTCTGGAACAGGGGCGCGACGTATTCGCCATACCGGGGTCGATACATTCGCCACAAAGTCGTGGCTGCCATGCGCTGATCAAGCAAGGAGCCAAGCTTGCCGAAACCGCGCAGGACATACTGGAGGAGTTGACCGTGCAGCTAAAACCGACAGCCAGCGAGGCTGAAAAACCTGATACTAAAAACACAGGATTGCTCGCGCTGGCAGGCTTCGATCCGGTGAGTATCGATCAGCTTTGTCAGCGCAGCGGCTTGACGGTTAGCCAGCTATCCGCCATGCTGTTAGCGCTTGAACTGGAAGGCAGAATCGCAGCCCTTCCCGGCGGACTGTTCCAACGCATACACTAATGACCCGAAAATCATGTTTGAAATTCTAATGTACCTGTTTGAAAGCTATATCGATGCGGGCAGCTACCCGGCACCGGATAAGCTTACCCGTAAACTTTCTGCCGCAGGTTTCGAAGGTGAAGACATAGACGAGGCTATCACCTGGCTCTCGGCGCTCAGGCTGCAAAATTCCGGCAGTTACCCTGCTATCCTTGAGCATTCAGGGATGCGTTTTTTTGCTCCGCTGGAGTTTCAACTCATCAGCGCTCAGGCGAGGCAATTTCTGTTATTCGCCGAACAGCAGGCGATGATTTCAGCCGTCGAGCGCGAGATTATCATCGACAGGGCAGTAGCGCTGCAACACAAAGACCTGGGACTGGACAAGCTCAAACTCATCATGTTGATCGTCCTGTGGGATCGCCACCAGGATCTGAGTCCGCTGTTAATCGAAGAGTTGCTCGTCCCTATTCACTCCACCCAATTACATTAAACACCACGCATGGCAATTAATCTTCTGATCGTAGAATCCCCGGCAAAAGCCAAAACGCTCAAAAAATATCTGGGCAGTGATTTCGAGGTGCTGGCCTCCTATGGCCATGTGCGCGATCTCGTTCCCAAGAGTGGCGCGGTAGATACCGAAAATGGCTTTGCGATGAACTACGAAACCATCGCGCGCAACAGCCGCCACATGGATGCGATCGCGAAAGCTGCGGCTGTCGCTGAAAACATCCTGCTCGCTCCCGATCCTGACCGTGAGGGGGAGGCGATTGCCTGGCACATCGCCGAGCTGCTCAAAGCCAAGAGGGGATTTAAAAACAAGAACATGAAACGCGTGGTGTTCTACGAGATCACGCAATCCGCCGTGATTGATGCCGTAGCCCACCCGCGCGAAATCGCCATGCCACTGGTGAATGCGCAACAGGCGCGGCGCGCGCTCGATTACCTGGTGGGATTTAATTTATCGCCGCTGCTGTGGCGAAAAATTCGCCCGGGACTCTCCGCAGGTCGTGTGCAAAGCCCCGCCTTGCGCCTGATCGTCGAGCGGGAACTGCAAATCGAGGCTTTCACCCGTCAGGAATACTGGACGATCCATCTGGACAGCCACAAGGATCAACAACCGTTTTCCGCCCGCCTGTTCCAGTACCAGGGCAAAAAACTCGAACAGTTGAGCATCAAGGGACAGGCCGAATACGACGCTATACATGCAAAACTTGGCGACGCCAAATTGCCGCCCAAAGTGGTACGGGTGGAGAAAAAAGCCAAGCAGCGTTATGCCGCAGCCCCTTTCACAACCTCCACGCTGCAACAGGAAGCCGTCCGCAAACTGGGGATGTCCGCCGAACGAACCATGCGCACCGCGCAATCGCTCTATGAAGGGGTCGATGTAGGAGGGCAAACCGTCGGTTTGATTTCCTATATGCGTACCGATTCGGTAACGCTGGCAAAAGAAGCCGTGCAGGAGATCCGCGACTATATAACAGACAACTTTTCATCCGACTACCTGCCGGGCGCGCCACCCACCTACAAAAGCAAAACCAAGAATGCACAGGAGTCCCACGAGGCGATACGCCCGACGTCCATCACACGCACACCCGAGAGCCTGCGTGACCGGCTGACGGTCGATCAGGCCCGCTTGTACGAAATGATCTGGAAGCGCACCCTCGCCTGTCAGATGGCGGCGGCGCGTTACGACACGGTCAGCGCGGACATACGCCTGGGCGGTGACGACACCCTGTTCCGCGCAAATGGTCAGGTGCTGGTTTTCCCCGGTTTCATCAGCGTATACATGGAAGACGTGGATGATGCCGAAGAAGAGCAGGGCAGCCGTCTGCCGCAACTGGCTGAAGGCGATGTATTGTCACTGGACAAATTGTACGGCGAACAGCACTTCACCCAGCCACCGCCGCGCTTCACTGAAGCTAGCCTGGTCAAGTCTCTCGAAGAATACGGCATCGGTCGTCCATCGACCTATGCCACCATCATCTCCACGCTGCAAACCCGCGAATACGCCATTCTGGACAAGAAGCGCTTCGTGCCCACCGACGTGGGTCGGGTGGTGACGCGCTTTTTAACCGAGCATTTCACCCGCTATGTCGATTATAACTTCACCGCATCGCTCGAAGATGAACTCGATGAAGTCTCCGATGGCCGTCGCGACTGGGTAGGCGTACTGGACGAATTCTGGAAAGGTTTTTCAGCACTCATCAAGGAAAAAACCAATATCGAGCGCCCGCAAGAGTTGATCGACGAGGCGTGCCCGGAATGCGGCAAACCGCTGGCAAAAAAACTGAGCCGTTACGGCAGCTTCATCAGCTGCACCAACTATCCTGAATGCAAATACAAACGCAGTCTGAGCGGAGAAACGCAGGATGACGCGACCGCACGGGTTGAATTAGGGGTGCATCCTGAGACCGCGCAAGCGGTACTCCTGTTGCGCGGCCCTTACGGGCACTATGTGCAACTGGGCGAAGTCATCGAAGGCGAGAAGGCAAAACCCAAACGGGTCTCCTGGCCCAAGGAAATGCCGGTCGATCAGGCCGATCTGGTCTCCGCCTTGAAACTTCTGTCGCTGCCGCGCGATCTGGGCTTGCACCCTGAAACGAGCAAGAAAGTCATCGTCAACATCGGTCGCTTTGGCCCTTACATCGGCCACGACGGCAAGTTCAAATCCATCCCGCGTACCGACAGCATTTTCGATGTCACGCTAGCGCGCGCCGTTGAATTGTTGTCGCAGGCCAAGGATGGCAACACGGTGCTGCGCACACTGGGCGATCACCCTGATGACAAGACCTCTGTGGATATATGCAGCGGTCGTTACGGCCCGTATGCTCGGCACGGAAAAATTAATGCCACCTTGCCCAAGGACGTCCCTGTGGATGAAATCACCCTGGAACAGGCGCTGGAGTTGATTGCCGCCAAGGCGGCCAAGGGTGACACCAAGCCTGCGAGAAAGGCCGCGAAGCCGAAAGCCGAAGCAAAGACAGCAGCAAAACCCAGGGCGGCAGCGAAAACGGCCAAACCCAAAGCTGCGAAGCTGGACGAATCCGCGCCTGAAGCTGCCGAAAAACCGAAGGCTGCGGCAAAGCCCAAAGCTACAGCGAAAAAAGTAGCGGTAAAAAAGGTTGCCGCAAAAAAACTACCGTGACGGCGGTTTCAGGTTCCGCCCCTTCAGAGGGGCGGCGTGATCCTTGTCAGTGAACAACATTTCATAGCCGGCGATGACATCGAATAACTCTTCATCAATCACGGTCTGCCGCAGACGGTGAAAATCCTGGTTTAGCACCGCCAGGATTTCATTGATATTTTTCTCGGCGCGCTGCATCGAGGCGAGCCGACTGGCATTTTCACTTGCAAGCGACTCGGCGCAGGCTCTGAATAACGAGATAAATAAAAATTCACGGATCAAAGCGTCCAGCGTAGCATCCTCAGCGCCCATGACCTGCGGCAAGTTGCCTGTCGGCCAGTCCATTTGAACCATCTTGCGCCACCACTCATCATCCAGCGGCCATAATCTTTCACTCACCGGCGTATAAATTGCCCCGGATTTGGGTCTGTGATGAAAGATATAGATCTGCGCGATCTCGCCCTTTTCGCGCAGCGCCTCCATTTCAAGCAGAATCTGGCCTGTCAGTTGCGTGATCGCACCAATGGAATTCGGCAGGGTGAATTTTTTTCCCGGCAGGAAGCCGATATCCGCCATACGAGCCTGTATGCGCTCGCCGACCGCCCATACCGTCTTTTTTCCCGGGAGTTCCCTCAGCGTATCCCCGACGAAGGTTGCCATCACATCATTAAACTGACCGACCATTCCCTGGTCAGAGCCAAACACGACCGCGCCTATCCCGCCTTTTTCGTGATATTTTTTCCTGAATCTGGCGGCATCCGGCGGCCTTTGCATGAAACACGCAACCAGCCCCAGTTGCACCGTGAGGGAATATTCATCGAGCGCGCGCACCGCATTTTCGTATTGCCCGATGCCGGATGCGGCCATGGCTTTCATGGTGCGCACCACAGATTCGAGTTCTGCGGCGCTGTCTATCTTGCGACGCAAACTGGCGGCCGTATCAGTCATGATCGTCCATGCTCAGGAGGCTTCCTGAAAGACGGCAAGAGCCTTTTGGGCGATCGAGCTGATGATCGCCCGGTCTTCATCGCTCAGTTTATCCGCCGTCGCCAGGCGCGCACTCACCTCGGGCGGAATGGCCGCCTCGCGCACGGCCTGCTCGGCCGCTTTCATCTGCTCGACGGGCACGCTATCAAAGCCCTTGTCGCTTAACGCCAGCAGCACCGCAATTTGCGCGGCCACAGGGATCGTCCCGAATTCGGGTTGCTTGAGGCAGGCGCGAATTCTTCGGCCGTGCTCGATTGTTTTTCGCGTACCTTCTTCGAGCCTGGCGCCAAACCGGGCGAAGGATTCCAGCTCCTCGAACTGCGCGTAAGCCAGTTTCAAATCTTCGGTGACAGCACGGTAAGCCGCAAGTTGCGCCTTGCCGCCCACGCGCGAGACCGATTTCCCGACATCGACGGCGGGCAGCAGCCCCAGATCAAACAGGGCAGGGGAGAGGTATATTTGCCCGTCAGTGATGGAAATCAGATTGGTCGGAATGTAGGCGGAAATATCCTCGGCCTCGGTTTCAATAATGGGCAGCGCGGTCAGCGATCCGCCGCCGTTTTCCGCAAGCAGGTGCGTTGCACGCTCTAACAGGCGCGAATGGATATAAAAAATATCTCCGGGAAAAGCCTCTCGCCCCGGCGGACGGCGCAGCAACAAGGACAACTCGCGATAGGCCCGCGCATGATGCGTCAGGTCGTCATAAACAATCAGCACGTCACGACCTTTTTCCATGAAGTATTCGGCGATACTCGTTGCAGCATAAGGTGCGACGTAAGCTAAGCCCGGAGGATCGTTTCCTTCGGTAACCACCACGATACTGTACTCCATCGCGCCATGCTCGCGCAGGGCTGCAATCACTTTGGCCACCCCGGATGCACGCTGACCGATGGCACAATAAACGCACAGGACGTTCTTGTCCCGCTGATTGAGTATCGCATCGAGCGCAATCGCCGTTTTTCCGGTCTGCCGATTCCCCAGAATCAATTCGCGCTGCCCCCGTCCGATGGGGATAAGCGCATCAATCACCTTGATGCCGGTTTGCAAGGGCACGGTGACAGGCGCGCGATCCATGATGGCGGCGGCCGATCGTTCGACAGGCAAACGCGCGCTGTATGCCAGCGGACCATGTCCGTCAAGCGGTCTGCCCATCGGATTAATGATACGCCCGATCAACCCGTCTCCTACCGGCACGTCCATCACATGCCCGCGACGCTCTACCTCATCGCCGGCATGTAGCTGCCAGTAGTCGCCCAACAAAACAACGCCGATCTCGTCTTCATCGACGTTAAATGCGATGCCATACACCTCATGGGGAAACTTCAACACCTCTTCAAACCCTGCGCCCGGAAGACCGGAAACCTTGGCAATGCCCGTGGCGATGCTGGTAATCGTGCCGATTTCACGCAAGAAGAGCCCGGGCGTGTACGCTTTTCGTGCCTGGCTTATTTTAGCGAACATGCCGTCTAAAACCTGCTGCAGGCTCTGAGCTTCCATGGTTATTTCCCGGCTCCCGGCTCAGGCTGTGCTTTATCTTTGAGAAGTTCATCGACGCCTTTTTCCAGCGAGCGCAGATAATCCTCGATACTCCAGGCCAATTTTTGTCCTTTGGAGACGAGTTCAATCCCGCAAATGAGCTCAGGCACCGTCTCGAAACGGATGTTAATTTCAGCCGTAAAGGTTTCATTGAGCGCCTGTTGTATCGCCGTTCGCAAAGACTCCGGCAGTTCATACGCACAGCGGATCCGTGCAGGTGCGGCGCGCAGTGTCTCGCCCAGGATTTTTTTCGACGATGCGTCCATCTCGGACAGGCGGCGTATGAATACCCCGACCATGCGCTCTTCCAGGCGGCTATCGGCAAGATCCGTCAGCGCAACTCGCGCGATGGCGAACACTTCCTGTTGCGCGCGCAGGCGTATGGATTGATTGAGGGCGTGCGCATCACCTAGCAACGTTTCTTCCCGCCTGGCGCTCCATGCATCAGCCTCCTGCCGCGCCTGATCGAGCAGGCGCTCACGTTCGGTTTTCGCATCAGCCTCAGCCTTATTCATCAACGCTGCGCGCTGCTGTTCGAACGTATCGTTCTTGAGCACAAACTCGTCTCGCTCGCGCTGAGCTTCGGCATTTTTAGCATCCGCTTCTGCCAACACGCGGGCGATTTTCGTCTCCCGCTCGTCGATGGCGTGAAGAACAGGCTTGTACAGAAAGCGCTTCAACAACCACACCAGAACGAGGAAATTGACCAGTTGCGCAGCTGCGGTAAACCAGTCTATCAGCATGATTATTTCCCGGCGGCCTGTTCAATGACTCGATTCCAGAACGGGTTGGCGAACAGGATAATCATCGAGACCACGAAACAGTAGATGGCCGTGGATTCGATCATCGCGAGCCCCACAAAGAGTGTGCGGGTGATGGTAGCAGAAGCATCGGGCTGCTGAGCCAGTGAGGTCAGCGCCGTTGCAACCGCGCGCCCTTCACCGAGAGCGGGGCCTATCACCCCGATGCTGATAGTCAATCCGGCAGTGACAATTGATGCTACGGCGATAATCGTTATGCTGTCCATGGTATTTCCTCTCGTTGTCTTGTTCAGGATTTTTGATCCGGGCGGGCGCGACGTGCGTGCGTGGCGGCCGCAATGTAGACCGCCGCCAGAATACTGAAAATATAGGCTTGCACCATGCCGGTCAGCAATCCTAACGCACTCATGGCCACCGGAAAGATAAACGGCGTGATGGTCAGTAAAATGGCCAGTATCATCGTGCCGCTCATCATATTGCCGAACAGACGAATGGCCAAAGCCAGCGTCCGCGAAATTTCGCTGATGATATTAAAAGGCAGCATGACAGGTGTCGGCTTCAGGTATTCTCCCAGGTATTCTCCTAACCCCTGATCCTCAATCCCGAACAAAGGCACCGCCACAAACACACAAATGGCCAGAGCCGCTGTCGTCGAAAGAGAACCTGTCGGTGGCTCGTAACCGGGAATAACGGTGAACATGGCAGCCATTGCGACAAACAAAAACAGGGTGCCCAAAAAACCGATATATTTCTGTGGCTGACTCATGCCTATTTCTTCGATTTGTTTATTGATGCCGACAATCACGATTTCCAGCATATTTTGCCAGCGAGAACGATGCAAACCCGTCGAAAGCTTACGTGTAACCAGCCTTGAGCCGCCCGCAAGCACGAACATCAGCCCCCATGTGTAAAAAATAGTGGCATTGAGTTTAAAAAAGCCATATTGCCAGAAAATAATGTCGTCCGGGCTAAGGTGCATGACCGGCCTCCATCGCCACAGGAGCCGCGCTCTCGCCCCGGCTGATCCGCATTGCGATGAAGCGCGCCGCGATGAACCCGGCCAGCCCCAGCAGTAACTTATGCCAGTTATCCCCAAGAAAAAAATAAAACCCCAGCATGACCACGCCCGTGCGCAACAGCCGACTGGCAAAAAACCAAAGCGCCGGATGTCCGGCCGAAATACCCCGGCGGATTGTCCACCAGAGTCCGCCGAAAAATAATGTTCCCAGAAAAAGACCAGCGACAAAAGCCAATACCAGACGCGGCGCCTCATTCATGATGATCCTCCTCTTGCTCGTGTATTTCCCGGTCTTCCCGGGCGACCCAGTGCCACGCATTAAAGCAGCCCAAACCCAGTCCGACAGCCAGCAGCATCAGCGTCCAGGAATGACTGCCGTGATAGTGTTTGTCCAGCCAAAGACCGAGAGCTGCGCCCATCAGCGTAGGCGCTGCGACCGACCAGCCGACCAGCCCCATCATGCCCAGACCTGACCAGACGGTCTGCGTGACATGTTGCTGCGCACGAAGACGGCGCGCCGCCTTTTCCCCCACCTGCCGAGTCAATTGTGCACCATCTGCCGCAGACTTTGTTTTCATTTTTTCACTCATGATGAAATGCCGCGAATCTGCGGACAAACCCGCTCTCCAGTTTAGCCAGCACCGAACGCACACTCTTTTCCTGTTCGTCCAGACGCATAAATTGCTGCTCTACCGCCTCGCGCAGGCGAGCCAGATCGGTTCCTCCAATGGCGTTGCGCACGGAAACCCTCACATAGCTTCCGGTCTTGACCAGGATGCCTTCATCGACGGCAAGACAAATCTCCCCGGCCTCCTCCGTCTCGAATGACAGTATCCCGGGCACGAGGGACGCCACACAGTCAAGCCGGTGCGGCAAGAGTCCGAACGAGCCGGCTCTTGATTCAGCTGTGATGCGCAAAACCCCGTCCTTTTCCGAAAAAATCCCGAATGGCAGGAGAATCTTAAGGTTCATGGTCTGCATGTTCAGCTTTAGCCGGGGATATCGTCCGTCGCCGTCGGGGCAGCGGGTTCTGTACGGGCTGAGGATTGGTCGAGTGCAGCCTTCAGCTTCGCGTCTGTTATCGTACCTGTCATGTAAAGCGCACTCTCCGGATAGTCCTTGAATTCATCGCGCAAGATGCGCTCACAACCATCTAACGCATCGTCAAGACTGACAAACCGCCCTTTAAGGCCGGTAAATTGCTCCGTGGTGAAAAAAGGTTGTGTCAGAAATCTCTCCAGACGCCGCGCACGGCCCACCACATTTCGGTCATCGGGCGATAATTGTTCAAGACCCAGCATCGCGATGATGTCCTTGAGTTCGGCATACTGCGCGAGCGTGCGCCGGATTTCCTGAGCGAGCAAATAATGCCGCTCGCCAATGATGCCGGGGGTGGCCATTTTTGAACTGGATTGCAAAGGATCGATGGCAGGGTACAGCCCCTCACTCGCGCGTTTGCGCGACAGCACGATGGAGGCTGACAGATGCGAAAAGGTATGCACGGCGGCAGGATCTGTAAAATCGTCAGCCGGCACATATACCGCCTGAATCGAGGTAATCGCGCCTCTGTCGGTATTGGCGATGCGCTCCTCCAGTTGCGACAGTTCCGTGCCCATGGTCGGTTGATACCCCAGGCGGGACGGCATTTGCCCCATCAACCCGGAGATTTCCATGCCGGCCTGAATAAAACGAAAAATATTGTCGATCAACAGCAACACATCAAGGTGCTCGTCGTCGCGAAAGTACTCGGCCATGGTCAGAGCCGCGTGACCGACACGAAAACGCGCGCCGGGAGGTTCATTCATCTGACCGAACACCATCACCATATTCTGCAATACGCCTGCCGCTTTCATATCCCGATAAAGCTCTTCCCCTTCCCGGCAGCGTTCGCCAATCCCGCAAAAAATACTCACGCCGGTTTTATTCCCTGTTGACGCGCCACTCCCGAATCCGGCCGGAGAACCTTCCCGTTGACCGACCATATTGTGAATCATTTCAGTGAGCAGCACCGTCTTACCCACGCCGGCGCCACCGAACAGGCCCGCCTTGCCACCGCGCTCCAAAGGCATCAATACATCGATGACCTTGATGCCTGTTTCAAATATTTCTGATCTGGTAGAGCGTTGCGCCAGAGGCGGGGGGGCGCGATGTACGCTGCGCCATTCGACATCAACAGGCGCCGGCTGGCGATCAATGGCATTACCGAAGACATCGAACATGCGCGAGAGGGTCGCCTCTCCGACAGGAATTTTTAACGGGCCGCCGGAGTCGACCACCTTCATGCCGCGAGAGAGTCCCTGTGTAGGGTTGAGCGCAATTCCGCGCACCAGATTTGCTGTCAGCTGGGCTAACACTTCGATGGCGATATGCCCGTCTTCGCCTGTATGCAGGAGCGAATAAATCGGCGGCAAATAGCCCTCAAAACGAATATCCACGACACTGCCTCGCACCGAGACAACCGTACCGGAATTTAAGGAAGCTGTAGTCATCGTCACATTGCCCATAACAAGTGATTGTCAGCATACACCCTATTGCTGTTTCGGAGATACACGGCTCATGATTGAGGAAAACCAAGGTATATTGCAACAGTGAATAGCGTGAGTCAAAACCTGGGAGTCGAAATGAAGATTGGTATTCCAAAAGAGATCAAGGCAAATGAATATCGTGTCGCTCTGGCACCCTCTGGCGTGGCGGCGCTGGTTGCGGCAGGACACTCAGTTTATGTGCAATCAAAAGCCGGGGAGGGCAGCGGATTCAGCGATGAACAATACGAGACCTGCGGCGCACAAATTGTGCAGGATGCCGAAGCCGTATGGGGACGTGCTGAGCTGATCGTCAAAGTCAAGGAGCCTGTCCGCGCTGAGTGGCCGCGCATTCGCTCAGGACAAATTATCTTTACCTATTTTCATTTCGCGGCTGACCGCGAATTAACCCTGGCGCATATCGAATCGGGCGCAATCTGCATCGCCTACGAGACCGTCGCACTGCCCACGGGCGAACTTCCCTTGCTGACCCCCATGTCAGAAGTCGCAGGAAAAATGGCCGTTCAACAAGGCGCAAAATATCTTGAAAAGCTGTATGGCGGGCGCGGCATTCTGCTGGGCGGAGCAACAGGTGTAGTCCCGGCTCATGTCGTCATTCTGGGCGGCGGCGTCGCAGGGGGCAATGCCGCACGCATGGCGGCGGGTCTGGGAGCAAGAGTCACCCTGCTGGATGTTTCACTTGCAAGACTGCGTCATCTTGACGAGATACTCGCCGCAAACGTTCAGACCTTGTTTTCCAATCGCCATAATCTTCTGGAACAAATTACCACGGCGGATCTTGTGATAGGCAGCGTGCTCGTGCCGGGGGCTGCCGCACCCAAATTAGTTCTGCGCGATGATTTGAAACTTATGCAGCCTGGGAGTGTCATTGTCGACGTCGCAGTAGATCAGGGCGGCTGTATTGAAACCACCCATCCCACTACGCACGAAAACCCGACCTATGTCGTGGATGGCGTGATTCACTACGCGGTCGCCAACATGCCAGGCGCGGTGCCGCGCACCTCAACCCTGGCATTGACCAATGCAACGCTGCCTTATGTGCTGCAACTGGCAAACAAGGGCTGGAAAATCGCACTGCGCGACAATATGCCCCTGCTCAGGGGGCTGAACGTCGCTGCCGGGAAAATCACCTGCCTTCCGGTCGCGGATACCTTTGGGCTGCCGTACTCGGCAGCTGAAAAGCTGCTGTGAAAGGCACTGTACGGTTTTGAGTCGGACAAGCACGGTTGAAAATGCTTACTGCTGTATAATTTTTCGACGATTTTCGGAGATAAAAATGAAACATAAATTACTGTGGGTATTGCTGTTTATTACTTCAGCCACGTTCAACACGACGCTCGCGGGAACTCAGCTCGAACCACTGCCGCAACAGGCAAAAGCCGCGCTCCTGTCCGCTGAAATCATGTCCCGATATCATTACAAACGAGTACCGCTGGACGACAGTTCCTCCGCAGTCATTTTCGACAACTATTTGAAGGCGCTGGACAGTGAAAAATTATTTTTCATACAGACAGACATCGCTCAATTTGACTATGCGCGAACCCGGCTTGACGATGCGATACGCAATGAAGATCTGAGCATTCCTTTTGCTATTTTCAATCTGTACCAGCAACGCATTGCGGAACGCTTTGCGTATGCCAGATCCTTGCTGGCAAAAGGCTTTGATTTTCAGGAAAACGAAGACTATCAATACACTCGCCGACATGCCGCCTGGCCCGGGACAGCTGACGAAATGAATGACTTGTGGCGCCGACGTGTAAAAAACGACTGGCTGCGTCTTAAGCTCGCCGGAAAAAACGATAAAGACATCGCCGACACCCTGGCCAAGCGTTATGACAATTCCCTCAGCAGCCTCTCCAAAGTTAAAAGCGACGATGTTTTTCAAAGTTTTATGAACGCCTACGCCATGGCGATTGACCCTCATACCAATTATTTCGGAGCGCGTGCCTCGGAGGATTTTGAGGTTTCGATGAGATTATCAATTGTGGGCATAGGGGCTGTGCTGCAGGAAAAAGATGAATACACCACCATCAGGGAGCTAGTGGCAGGCGGGCCGGCAGCTGTATCGGGGAAACTCAAGGTCGGAGACCGGATTGTCGGCGTGGCACAAGGCGAAAGTGGCACAATCGCTGAAGTATTGGGTCAGCGCATCGACGATACGGTTGCACTGATACGCGGAGCTGAAAATTCAGTGGTCGTGCTCGATATTCTCCCCGCAGAGGCGGGGCCTGACGGAAAACATAAACTCATTTCACTGATCCGGAAAAAGATCAGCCTGGACAAACAGGCCGCCAGAAAAACCATCATCGAAGTGAAAGAGGGTAGCAGTACACGCCACATCGGTGTCATCACACTGCCCGGATTTTACCTTGATTTTGTCGGCCGCCAAAAAGGCGACAAGAATTTCAAGAGTGCATCCCGCGATGTATCGCTCTTGCTGAGTGAACTTAAAAAAGACAGAGTGGACAGTGTGTTGATTGATCTGAGGAACAATGGAGGAGGTTCATTAGAGGAAGCCATCGAGCTGACAGGTCTGTTCATAGATAAGGGTCCTGTCGTACAACAACGCGACTCCAAAGGTCACGTTACCGTTGCAAGCGACACGCATGCGGGTCTGGCATGGCGTGGACCTTTAGGCGTACTCATCAATCGCGGTTCAGCGTCTGCCTCCGAAATTTTCGCAGCGGCAATCCAGGATTATGGGCGTGGAATCGTTATCGGCGAGACCAGTTTTGGAAAGGGTACGGTTCAGTCTATTGTCGATCTGGATCAACTGGTAAAAAACGAGAATCCCAAATTAGGAGAACTCAAGATGACAATCGCCCAGTTTTTTCGCGTCAACGGCAGCACAACACAATTGCATGGCGTAACGCCTGATATCAGTCTTCCGACATTAACAGACGAAGATGAATTTGGTGAGTCCAGCTACGATAATGCCTTGCCATGGACTCAAATCAAGGCGGCCGACTATACGCGAGCGGGGGATTTGACAGGGGTCCTGCCCATGTTGATTTCTCAGCACAAAGTACGGGTGGGGCACGATAAAGACTTCCAGTATTTACGCGAGGATATTGAGGAGTTCAACGCTTTGCGCAAAAAAAACATGATCACTCTCAACGAAACTGAACGCCGCAAGGAGCGTGAAAAACAAGAAGCACGTATAAAGTCTCGCGAAAAAGATAAAGGAGAGTCGGCGGAGGCTCTGAATTCATCTTTTCAAGATGACGGTCTTCAGTCCAACGAACGCAACCTCGAAGCCGATCTGGCAATCGAAAAGTTCAGAAAAAACGCAAAGGATCTGTTGCTGGTTGAAGCCGCGCATATACTCAGCGATGAAGTCGGCCTTCTTAAAAACCATACCAGACTCACCGCAAGCTCATCGCCTAAATCACACTGACGAGCATGACATACAGCCTGTCGCCGACCTGAAGGTCCAGGCGGAGAAGTTGCATTCCCCTCCGCCTGACCCCCTGCCTTCAGCGCAAGGGGACGCTTTTCAGGCAGTCCATCTCGTTGACAAGACGGACACCGGTCGTAAAACAACACTCTTCAGTCAATTTCGCTTTAAACGCCGCAGAATCGAACGGCAATCAGCCTGCCTACGACCCCTGCCAACCCCCGCAAGAATCCATCAGAGCGCATTTTAACAAGCCTGATCTGCAAGCCTCATCGCCAAGGGAGTACAAACGACTCGGTTTGCTGTCATAAAAAATGGCCGCTCATAAACAGCGGCCATCAGGCAAGCATCTTCGGACAGAGGCGAACTACCTTTTCCGGGAATCTATATTTTTAAACATCCAGATTTTTTGCCCCTAATGCATTCTTCTCGATGAAGGCTCGACGAGGTTCAACCAGATCTCCCATCAAGGTAGTGAATACCTCGTCGGCTGCGATGGTGTCTTCGATGCGCACTTTGAGCAGGATGCGATTTTTCACAAACATCGTGGTTTCCCACAATTGCTCCGGATTCATTTCACCCAACCCTTTGTAACGCTGAATGGAAAGACCCCGTTTAGCTTCTTCCAGCAACCACTCGATTGCCTGTTTGAAACTGGAAACACCGCGTTTTTGTTCACCTCGCGACACATAAGCCGTCGGACTCATCAATCCGTCCAGGGCATCAGCCGTCTGACGAATCTGCCTGTAATCTCCTCCTTGCAGGAAATCCTTGTCCAGATAACTTAACGAGTAATTCCCATAGTAAAGTTTTTCCAGCCTCAGACGCAGTTCGCCCTGATCATCGTTCTCAACACTGACTTTGATGACGCCTCCGCTGGCGCTTTCCAGCAACTGCGCGCTTTTTTGCGCCTGATCTGCATCATCGAGTGACAGCGTAGGCAAAACAAGCAAGGCGTGACTGGCTTCCGGCGCAATATAATGCGTCAGACGGTCGATCACCGCTTCGGCCAAAAAATACTGCCTGGCAATCAGTTCCAGTGCCTCGCCCTGGATTGGTGTCGCCTCCAGTGCGGGATAAAGAGATGCATCCTTTAAGGCATTACCCAGCAAATAGCTCTTCATTTCAAGATCGTCCTTGAGATAACGCTCTTCCCGGCCTTGTTTGATTTTGTACAAGGGAGGCTGCGCGATATAGATATGACCCCGTTCAACCAGTTCCGGCATCTGACGATAGAAGAAAGTAAGCAAAAGTGTACGGATATGAGAACCATCCACGTCCGCGTCGGTCATGATGATGATGCGGTGATAGCGTAATTTGTCTGCGTTATATTCATCCTTGCCAATGCCGGTACCCAGCACGGTAATCAGAGTGGCAATTTCCTGAGAACTGATAAGTTTTTCGAAACGCGCCTTTTCCACGTTAAGAATCTTGCCCTTGAGCGGAAGGATAGCCTGAAATTTACGATCACGCCCTTGCTTGGCTGAGCCACCCGCAGAATCGCCCTCGACCAGATATAGTTCAGACAGGGCAGGGTCTTTTTCCTGACAATCAGCCAGTTTCCCGGGCAATCCCATGCCATCGAGCACCCCTTTACGACGGGTAAGGTCACGCGCTTTACGTGCGGCTTCGCGGGCCCGGGCAGCTTCAATGATTTTGTTTACAATAATTTTGGCGTCATTGGGTTTTTCCAGCAGGAAAGCACTCATCTGCTGGCCAATCAGCTCCTCAATCACAGGGCGCACTTCAGAAGAAACCAGTTTATCTTTAGTTTGTGACGAAAATTTTGGGTCAGGTAATTTCACCGATAATACCGCAGTCAGGCCTTCACGCATGTCATCGCCTGTCGGATCGACCTTGGCTTTTTTGGCCAATTGCTCGGTTTCAATATATTGATTCAGAGTGCGCGTCATGGCGGCACGCATGGCAGTCAAATGGGTACCACCATCGCGTTGCGGAATATTATTGGTGAAACACTGAACATTTTCCTGATAAGAATCATTCCATTGCATCGCAATTTCAGCCGTCATCCCGTCCTTTTCACCGATAGCATGAAAGACTGTTGGATGCAACGCTGACTTGTTACGATTCATATATTGCACAAAACCCTTGATACCTCCCGTAAAGGAAAAATTTTCTTCCTTGCCATTACGGTGATCAATCAGCGCAATTTTTACGCCGTTATTCAGGAAGGACAACTCCCTCAAGCGCTTGGCCAGGATGTCAAAATGAAATTCAATCAGTCCAAAGGTTTCTTTGGCCGCAAGAAAATGAACCAGCGTTCCTTTCTTTTTTGAATCTCCTACTATTTTTAACGGCTCAACCGGGTCTCCGTGGCGAAATTCCATGAAATGTTCTTTGCCGTCGCGATAAATAGTTAATTTCAACCATTCTGACAAGGCGTTGACCACAGAGACACCGACCCCATGCAAACCTCCCGATACTTTGTAGGAATTGCTGTCAAATTTTCCGCCGGCATGCAAAATAGTCATGATGACTTCGGCAGCCGAACGACCTTCTTCCTTGTGAATATCAGTTGGAATCCCGCGCCCGTTATCACTGACACTGATAGAGTTGTCAGCGTGAATGATCACATTAATTTCATCGCAATGCCCCGCTAAAGCTTCATCTACCGCGTTATCCACCGCTTCGAATACCATGTGGTGCAAACCAGTACCATCGTTTGTGTCACCAATATACATGCCGGGACGTTTACGGACTGCTTCTAGGCCTTTAAGTACCTTGATGCTACTGGAATCATATTCACTCATCGGTTTCTTTCCTGGTGTTAGTTTGTTTCACGTGAAACATTGC
This sequence comes from Gallionella sp., assembly GCA_028707275.1. GTDB lineage: Bacteria > Pseudomonadota > Gammaproteobacteria > Burkholderiales > Gallionellaceae > Gallionella. The sequence continues at coordinate 89,262 of JAQTUP010000003.1, forward strand.
ATAAAGACAAAATACTATATGTCCCGGGCTAAATACGCATGGGCATTACCACATATCTGAATTCTAGATCGTCAGGTGAAGTAATCAAAATACTGCTGTTTGGGTTGCCGAAGGAAAATATTGCCATCTCAGTATCGATACTGTTCAATCCATCCAGCAAATAATTTACATTGAAACCGATGTCGATGGCCTCGCCATGATAATCGGTTTCAATTTCCACCTGAGCTTCTTCCTGTTCGCTGTTACTACTGATGATGCATAAATTCTTTTCGGTTAATACAAATCGAACACCCCTGAATTTCTCGTTTGATAAAATAGCAGCTCTTTGTAATGCCTGCTGGACAAGAGTGCGATTGATGCTTAAATGATTGCTGTAAACAGGTATAACTCTTTGATAATCAGGGAATTTTCCTTCAATCAACTTGGTTACAAGTTCAATTCCTGAAAAAATGGCTTTTAGTTGCTGGCTTGAAAATTCAATTTCAATTTCCTCATTTGCGTCGCTCAATAATTTTGAAAGTTCTACTATCGCCTTCCGTGGGACGATGATTTCCTGCTTCTGACAAGTGCCTTCTGTTGTTATCGCGTTATACGCCAGCCTGTGCCCATCTGTCGCGACCGCTCTGAATGTATTTTCCTCGATAACAAAAAGCACCCCGTTCAGATAATAACGTACATCCTGTTGAGCCATCGCAAATTGAACGGAACTCAGCAGATTTTTTAATGCAGCTTGACTCAGTTTAATTTTATGAGAGCCTGAAAGCTGGCTGTTCAGTTTGGGGAAATCCTGCGCCGGCAGCGACTGAAGATTAAACCTGCTTTTATTTGATTTGATCTGAGCTTTATTTTCTTTAACCTCGATAGAGACTTTGCTTTGTTCCGGAAGTATACGCAGAATTTCCTGCAACTTTTTTCCGCCCACTGTAATCGCAGTGAACTCATCGTTTTCAGAATTAGTCTCTATGGATGTTGTTATTTGTATTTCCAGATCAGTTGAAGTGAAGCGTATTTTACCAAACTCATTTTCAATCAATATGTTAGATAGAATAGGCATCGTTTGTTTACGTTCTACAATACCAACTACTGTTTGCAGAGGCCTTAATAAAACTTCCTTTTCTATCTTTTCAATAAACATAATATAAATACCTAATAAGACTAATAATGTCTCAAAATTGAGTGGATAAGTCTGAAATAGTAAATTTATACAATAAGTTACAGTATAAATTTACTTGTGTAAAAGTTGTTGGCGGATGATGCGTTTGATGTGTACAAGTTTAACAAATTTATTTTATATTGCGTTATTCACAATTTATCCACAGTCCGCCAACAAAGTTACTCAACCGAGATTAACCTCATTATCTGTAATATTTCATATGGACACTTAATTTGCCCAGCGTGATTTCAACTTTTAATTCCATCAGCGGGCAGATTATCCTTCCATCAGTTCGAGAAGAAATCCATAACGTAGATATATCGCAGTTCAAAGAAAACAAGACTATGGATTAAAAAACAGCTTTTAAGAACTGCTTTTGTTTTTTAATAAAGTAATATAAATAACTAATAACCATAATAAGCCGACCTGTTTATTGTTGATAACTTATTTTTTTATATTAAAACAAAATCTTATATTAATTATTGGCACGTTCTTTAGTTGTTGATCAATCAGGGTGTTTATGTGGATAAGTTTGAGAATTAAATTTTTACCCGGTATATGCACAAGTTATCCACAGTTTTATCACATTTTTATCCCGTCAGTGTCTGGAGTAGGATTTTACAGTCAGCGTCTATCGTCGTATCGACCGCCCTGAGCGCCAGCACTGTCTGACAGGCATGAATAACAGTCGAGTGATCTCTACCGCCAAATGCGTTACCTATTTCAGGTAAACTCATTGCTGTCAGTTCGCGAGCCAGGCTCATGGCGATCTGTCTTGGGCGGGTCAGATTTCTGGTGCGCTTTTTTGATAACAAATCTGCAATTTTGATCCGGTAATAGTCAGCAACGGTTTTTTGTATGTTGTCGATTGAAATCTGTCTGCTTTGCGCGACCAGAATATCCTTTAAGGCTTCCTTTGCTGATTCAACGGAAATGATCCTCTTGTGAAATTTGGTATATGCCTCGACGCGTTTGAGCGCCCCTTCCAGTTCACGCACGTTTGAATTGACGTGTTTTGCGATAAAAAAAGCAACGGCATCGTCCAGGGTATATCCGGTCAACGCCGCTTTTTTGAGCAGGATGGCCACGCGCATTTCCAGTTCCGGAGGTTCGATTCCGATGGTTAATCCCCATCCGAAACGAGATACCAACCGACTTTCCAATCCTGTCAGTTCCTTTGGAAAAGTGTCACTGGTCAAAATAACCTGTTTATGCGAATCAACCAGTGTGTTGAATGCATAGAAGAACTCTTCCTGAGTTTTGGCTTTTCCTGCGAAAAACTGAATATCGTCGATCAGCAACACGTCCAGCGAGTGGTAATACTGCTTGAACTCTTCAAATTTATTGGTCTGATAGGCGCGGACGACGTCTGCAACGTAGCGTTCTGCATGCATATAGCAAACCTTGGCCTGAGGGCGATTTAAAATGATCTGGTTGCCGATGGCCTGGGTTAAATGCGTTTTCCCCAGGCCAACGCCGCCGTAAATGAATAACGGATTGTAAGAAACGCCAGGTAATTCGGCTACTTGTGTTGCGGCGGCAAAAGCCAACTGATTGGCTTTTCCAATAACAAAATTTTCAAAGGTAAGATTTTGATTGAGCTTTCCGTAGCCACGAAAAGAAGTTTCAATTTTGGGTTTTGTTTCTGTAATGACGGGTGGTTTTTTCTTTTCGGGCAGAGGAGAGGGGGGGGCGGTATTCGCGTTAGTATTTTCCGAAACACGGAATTCAAATTGAGGAACAACGGAATAAGTCTGTTTTGCCAGACGGCTGATTTCCGGAAAGAAGCGATCCTGTAATATTTTTAAGGTAAAAGTATTGGGCGCTGTCAGAATCAAGGATCCATTATCGCTGGATAATTTAAGCGGTTTGATCCATGAGTTGAATTGTTGTGGGGGGAGGCTCTTCTCGAAGGAGAGCAGACAAGTGTCCCAGAAGGCGTCTTCTTGCATATATACCTAAATAGTCGTGCAAATTAGCAGTAGATTTTGGCAATTCTACAGACCCTGTAAAAACTTATCCACAGGCAATAAAGTAAATTTGTCTTGACACTTAAGGTGTAACGCATTGTAATACCGCGTTTTATGACTTCCCGAGGATAATTCAGAATGAAACGCACATACCAACCTTCAGTTACGAAAAGAAAACGCACCCATGGATTCCTGGTTCGCATGAAAACACGTGGTGGCCGTGCAGTCATTCGCGCTCGTCGTGCCAAGGGCCGTGCAAGACTCGCTGTTTAAGCAGCAAAATAGCTTTGCCGCTGCGCAGCGAATACCGCGCAGCGAGGGCTATGGTCAGTGTCTGAAATCACATGTGTTTTCAGACAAATATTTCAAGCTTTTTTTTATTCCAAATCATAAAAAAATGGCCAGATTGGGCATTGTTGTTGCCAAGCGTTATATGCCGAAATCTGTAGACAGAAATCAGGCTAAGCGTGAAATCAGGGAGCTGTTTCGTGTACACCAGATCAAGGGGTGCGGTATTGATTTGGTCGTGATGGCACGCAACACAGAACGCACGGATCAGGGCGCATGCAGGGATGGTTTGAATAAACTCTTCAGTCGGGTAGCAATGAGATGCGCAGAATCCTGATTATCGCCATACGCGGATATCAGTATTTCATTAGTCCGTTCAGTCCTCCAACATGTCGTTTTACTCCGAGCTGTTCCCACTATGCATGTGAAGCTTTGACCAGGCACGGCCTGTTTAAAGGTTTGTGGTTAAGTATCAAGCGTCTGGCGCGTTGTAATCCCTGGCATCCGGGTGGTTATGATCCTGCACCCTAATTAATTAAAAAATACCATCATGGACTTTCAGAGACTTTTCCTGTTCTTAATTTTTTCCTTTTCGCTGATGATGGTTTGGGATGGCTGGCAACGCTATCAACATCCACAGGAGCAAATACAAGCCGCTTCGGTCAAATCGGATGTTCCTGCGGTAGCGGGTGTCGCGGTTCCCGCCTCTATTATCCAGCAGCCTTCAAAGGTTGAATCCGGCAGAATAATCAAGGTCAAGACAGATTTTCTGGAAGCAGAAATCAACAGCGTGGGCGGAGATATACAGCGTCTGGATTTCATCAAACATCAGGATGGTCAGGATAAAAGTAAACAATTTGTATTGTTTGAAAAAGGAACAGGAACTCACAATTATGTAGCCCAGTCCGGTTTGCTGGGCGCGGGGATGCCTAATCACACGAGTTTGTTCGCGACTGAACAGGATCACTATGAGCTGAGTGCCAATGCCGACCAATTGCAGGTCAGACTGACGGCAGTCGCGGTGAATGGAATTAAAGTAGCAAAACTGCTCACTTTTCATAAATCCAGCTATCTTGTTGATGTTGCATATGAAATTGAGAACACGACGGCGGCCGTCGTAACGCCTTCGGCTTATTATCAGCTTATTCGCGATAGTGCAGACCCTGTCGGTGGCTCTAAAATGGTGCCTACCTATACCGGGATGGCTGTTTACACTGAAAAGGATAAATTTCAGAAAGTTGCTTTTTCTGATGTAGATAAAAACAAATTCGATTATCCGAAAGAGTCGGATAACGGCTGGATTGGCATATTGCAGCACTATTTTGTTGCTGCCTGGATTCCAAAAGAGAAGACGAACCGGGAATTTTTCACCCGGAAACTGGAGGGTGGATCCTATTCCGCCGGCGTCATTGTGCCTGTTCCAGCTATCGCTGCCGGGCAGAAATCTGTTGTTTCCGTTCCGCTTTATGCAGGTCCCGCCCAATCAAAACTGGATGAAATTGCGCCAGGTCTTGGGCTGACGGTCGATTACGGCTGGTTGACCGTGATTGCAACGCCTATATTCTGGATGTTGACGTTTATCCAGAGCATCGTGCAAAACTGGGGTGTTGCAATTATTTTGCTCACTGTGTTGATTAAGCTGTTGTTTTTTCCCTTGTCGGCGGCGAGCTATCGCTCCATGGCAAAGATGCGCCTGGTTGCGCCGAAGCTTGAAAAACTCAAAGTACAGTATGCAAACGACCGCGAAAAATTGAATCGCGCCATGATGGATCTGTACAAGACTGAAAAAATCAACCCGTTGGGCGGGTGTCTTCCTGTCATTATTCAGATTCCGGTGTTTATTGCGCTTTACTGGTCGATTCTGGCCAGCGTTGAGATGCGCAATGCGCCGTTTTTTGCCTGGATCACCGATCTGTCTGCGGCTGACCCGTATTACGTGTTGCCTTTGCTTATGGGGGCGAGCATGTTTTTGCAATCGAAGCTCAACCCGGTTCCACCGGATCCCATGCAGGCCAAGATCATGCAGATCATGCCGATCGCATTCAGTGTGGTGTTCTTTTTCTTCCCGGCAGGTCTTGTGTTGTATTCGATCGTCAATAACGGTTTGTCTATCGCCCAGCAATGGTATATCACTCGCGGCGTAGAGGTTGCGAGTGTCCCGGCAAAACGCTGATGCGATAGCCGCAATCGCTACCGCGCAAGGACGCGGTGGCGTGGGGGTAGTGCGTATATCAGGGGCTGGAATCAATTCCATTGCCATGGCGATCTTGGGCAAATTGCCTGTGCCCCGTCACGCCACATATGGTGATTTCCTGGATACAAACGGTGAGGTTATCGACCAGGGAATCGCGCTTTATTTTGCAGCTCCGCATTCGTATACGGGTGAGGATGTTCTTGAATTACAGGGGCACGGTGGTTCTGCCGTCTTGCACCTGTTGCTGCAACGCTGCCTGAGTCTGGGTGTCCGCCTGGCTGAACCAGGTGAATTTACCCGGCGCGCCTATCTCAATGACAAGATGGATCTCGCGCAGGCTGAGAGTGTTGCTGATCTTATTGAAGCGAGCACAACGGAAGCTGCTCGCAGCGCCATGCGTTCCTTGCAGGGTGATTTTTCCTCAGCAATCAATGGATTGGTCGATGACCTGATCCGACTGCGCATGTTGGTTGAGGCGATGCTGGATTTTCCGGAAGAGGATATCGATGTCGCCGATAGTTCGTTGCGAGATAATCTGTTAAAAAAAATTCAGATTCGTCTGGAACAGACTTTGGTTACGGCCAAACAGGGCAGTTTGCTGCGTGAAGGGGCTCACATTGCACTGGTGGGGCGTCCGAATGTCGGCAAATCCAGCTTGCTCAATCGTCTGGCAGGAGAGGAGGTGGCTCTGGTCAGCGATGTACCGGGCACGACCCGTGATGTCATCCGTCAGGCAATACAGATACGCGGCGTGCCTCTTCACATCATGGATACAGCCGGCTTGCGGGTGTCGCAGGACGAGGTTGAAAATATGGGCATGGCGCGGACTCATCAGACAGTCAGGCGCGCCGATTTGATTTTGCTCTTGTTGGATGCCACCCGGGGATGTAGTGCCGAGGATACTGAAATTATTTCCAGTTTTCCGTCTGAAATCCCTCTTCTTCGTGTGTTCAACAAGGTTGATTTGTTGCCAGATCAAGCGCCGGGGGCTGAAGGAATATTTATTTCAGCAAAATCCGGGGCCGGGATTGATGAATTACGTGAAGCGATGCTCAAACTGATCGGCTGGCAGAATCAGGAAAGCGGTACCTTCATCGCTCGCGAACGACATCTGCTTGCCCTGAATCTGGCTCATGACCACCTTGAGCAGGCCGGGATGCTCTTGAACCAGCCTGAGTTATTCGCCGAGGAATTGCGTCTGACTCAACAAGCCTTGAACAGTATCATCGGAAAATTTACCGCCGACGATCTGTTGGGCGAGATTTTCAGTCGCTTCTGCATCGGAAAATAATTGTTCCACGTGGAACAGCTGATTTCGGAATGACGCCGGTGTATGATGCGGCACTTTTTAAAAGCTGAAGAGACATGAAATTTCCTGATGTATTCGATGTGATTGTGGTGGGCGGCGGGCATGCCGGCACCGAGGCGGCCCTGGCCAGCGCGCGAACCGGTTGCAAAACTTTGCTGCTGACGCACAATATCGAGACGCTGGGACAAATGTCCTGCAATCCTTCAATCGGCGGGATAGGCAAGGGGCATCTTGTCAAAGAGGTTGACGCGCTGGGCGGGGCTATGGCCACGGCGACAGATATTGGCGGAATTCAGTTTCGCACCCTCAATTCGAGCAAGGGTTTTGCGGTGCGTGCCACGCGCGCGCAGGCCGACCGTATGTTGTACAAACAGGCCATACGCACTCTTTTGGAAAATCAGCCAAATTTGTGGTTGTTCCAGCAGGCAGTTGACGATTTGCTGGTGGAACAGGAGAGGGTAACGGGCGTCGTTACACAGCTAGGACTCCGTTTTAAAGCAAAATCGGTTGTATTGACCGCAGGCACTTTCCTGTCGGGCTTGATACATGTAGGCCAGGCCAATTATCAGGCCGGACGTGCAGGTGATCCTCCATCGATTAGCCTGGCACACCGTCTGCGCGAATTACAACTGCCGGTTGGGCGTTTGAAAACAGGCACGCCGCCGCGTATTGACGGGCGTACGATAGACTATTCTGTATTGCAGGAGCAGGCGGGCGATACCCCGATCCCTGTGTTTTCCTTTATGGGCAATGCGGCACAGCATCCGAGGCAATTACCCTGCTGGATCACCGAAACCAGTGAGCGTACTCATGACATCATTCGTGGAGGACTGGACAGATCCCCTCTGTTTACCGGTGTGATCGAAGGGGTCGGGCCGCGTTACTGTCCTTCTATCGAAGATAAGATAACTCGTTTTGCCGACAAGACGTCGCACCAGATTTTTCTGGAACCGGAAGGGTTGACTACTCACGAGGTTTATCCTAACGGTATTTCAACCAGCCTGCCATTCGACGTGCAACTGGAGTTGGTGCGTTCCATCAAGGGCATGGAAAACGCGCATATTCTGCGTCCCGGTTATGCCATTGAATATGATTACTTTAATCCTTGCGGACTAAAAAGTTCGCTGGAAACAAAATCTATCGCCGGCTTGTTCTTCGCAGGTCAAATCAACGGCACGACGGGTTATGAAGAAGCCGCCGCGCAGGGATTGCTGGCAGGACTGAATGCCTCGTTACAGGTGCGCGAAATGGATGCCTGGTGTCCTCGTCGTGATGAAGCTTATCTGGGTGTGCTGGTGGACGATTTGATTACCCAGGGCGTTTCAGAACCTTATCGGATGTTCACCAGTCGGGCCGAATACCGATTGCAACTGCGCGAAGATAATGCCGATTTGCGATTGACTGAAACCGGTCGAAAGTTAGGAATTGTCGATGATGCACGCTGGCAGGCGTTTGAAAAAAAACGCGAGGCCATTGCCGCCGAGGAAGAGCGTTTGCGCAGAACCTGGGTGAACCCGCGCATGTTGCCGGATGAGGATGCGCAGCGTGTGCTGGGCAAGAGCATAGAGCGTGAGTATTCGTTATATGAGTTGCTGCGTCGCCCGGCGGTAAATTACGCCAGCCTGATGACGCTGCCGGGAGCAGGCGTTGCGGCCGATGATGAAAAAGTGTCCGAGCAGGTCGAAATTCAGGCCAAATATCAGGGCTACATTGATCGTCAGCACGAAGAAATCAAGAGCGCAGAGCACCATGAGGCGCTGCGTTTACCCGGCAATCTCGATTACCGCGAGGTGCGCGGCTTGTCGATTGAGGCGCAGCAAAAACTTAATCAACACAAGCCCGAAACAATGGGGCAGGCAGCGAGAATTTCCGGAATAACGCCGGCTGCCATTTCTTTGTTGCAGGTACACTTAAAACGAGGATTCCGGGATGCACAGCCAGCTAAATAAATCAGCCTTGTCAGAAGAGTTAGCCGATGGGATCCGTCAGCTGGGGCTTGTTGTGCCCGATGAATTGCAGCGAAAATTGCTCGATTATCTGGCGTTGCTGGTAAAGTGGAATAAGGTCTATAACCTGACGGCAATCCGGGATCCAAAGCAGATGGTGAGTCATCATTTGCTCGACAGTCTGGCCGTGATGCCTCACCTGACTGCCGGGCGCTGGCTGGATGTCGGTTGCGGGGCGGGTTTGCCAGGCCTTGTGCTGGCGATTTGCCAGCCGGAATGGCACTTTACCCTGATAGACAGCAACAGCAAGAAGACCGGCTTTGTCCAGCAGGCGATCATTGAGCTGGGGTTGCGCAATGTACAGGTTCGTTGTGCCAGGGTAGAAGAGCTTCAGGTTGTCGACAAGTTTGATGGGATTACTTCGCGCGCTTTTACTGAGTTGGGCGATTTTTTGCGCATGACTCGTCATCTGATTGCCCCGCATGGGCGTTGGGTGGCGATGAAAGGTTTGCCGGATGCCGAGTTGCCAGGCGTGCCTGATGATTGTCTGGTCGAAACGGTGATTCCATTGCGTGTGCCGGGCTTAAATGCAGCGCGCTGTCTGGTCGTTGCATCACCAACAGGGAAAGTGCAGGCATGACTAAAATATTTGCGATTACCAACCAGAAGGGTGGGGTGGGCAAGACGACTACGACGGTGAATCTGGCCGCGAGTCTCGCAGCTTTAAACCAGCGTGTGTTATTGGTTGACCTGGATCCGCAAGGCAATGCGACCATGGGGAGCGGGATAGAGAAGCGAGATCTGGAGGTCACTGTCTATCATGTGTTGCTGGGCAATAAAACAGTCACTGACGCGCGTAAAAATTCTCAGGCCGGAAAATTTGATGTGTTGCCGGCCAACCGGGATCTGGCAGGCGCTGAAATAGAACTGGTTGATTTCTCGCAGCGTGAAACTCGGCTGCGCGATGCGCTGCTGCCCGTATTGCCCGAATATGACTACGTGCTGATCGACTGCCCGCCCGCGCTCAACTTATTGACTTTAAACGGTTTGTGTGCGGCAAGATCAGTGCTTATTCCTATGCAGTGCGAATATTACGCGCTGGAGGGATTGAGCGACCTTATCAACACGATACGCAAGGTTCGCGCCAGTTTGAATCCGGTTCTGGAGATAGAAGGCATCTTGCGCACCATGTATGATTCCAGGAGTACCCTTGCGCAGCAGGTTTCTGCCGAGCTGACTGAGCATTTTGGCAGCAAGGTCTATGGCACGGTAATCCCCCGCAATGTCCGCCTGGCGGAAGCGCCCAGTTACGGTGTGCCCGTTCTTTATCACGACAAGGCGTCCCGGGGAGCAAAGGCTTATCTGGCATTGGCGGATGAGTTGCTGAATGTCGCGAGGAAACCTGCGGTAGCCGCGTAAAATTTCAGGCGCTGGCGGTATGTGCAATGAAAAATAACCCTAACCCTATGGATATCTGCGCAATTCGTGGATAGATTTTCGGTTTCAGAATGAAGGAATCAAGTATGTCAAAACCGCCAAAAGGGCTGGGTCGCGGGCTGGACGCATTGCTTTCGGGCAATAAAAGCGAAAAGGATGACGTGCTTCGCGACCTGAGTGTTGCGCTGCTCAAGCCCGGCAAGTACCAGCCGCGTTCGAATATGGGCGAGCAGACATTGCAGGATCTGGCTTCTTCCATCTGCGCGCAAGGGGTGATACAACCCATTTTGGTGCGTCAGCTCCCCGATGAGAGTTATGAAATCATAGCCGGCGAGCGGCGATGGCGAGCCGCCAGAATGGCTGGTTTGACGCATGTTCCGGTACTGGTGCGCAGCGTCGCTGACAACGCTGCGCTGGCAATGGCTTTGATCGAGAATATTCAGCGGGAAAATTTGAATCCGCTGGAAGAGGCCATCGGAATACAGCGGCTGATCGATGAGTTCGATATGACTCATCAGACTGCTGCCGATGCGGTGGGTCGTTCGCGCAGTGCTGCGAGCAATTTGTTGCGACTGCTCAAGCTGCCGCAGCTTGTGCAGTCCATGTTGATGGAAAACAAGCTGGACATGGGGCATGCGCGCGCCTTGCTGGCTCTGGAGGGCGCACCGCAAATTGCGGCGGCCAACCAGATCGTTCTGGAACAAATGTCGGTGCGAGAAGCCGAGCTGCTGGTGCAGCGCCTTTTGAATGCGGTCAGTCGACCAGCTCATAAAGTAAAGCAGGTCGATCGCGATACGCAGCGTCTGGAAGAGTCTTTGTCCGAAACAATGGGCACCAGGGTGACGATCAAGGCGGGCAGCAAGGGTGCGGGCAAACTGGTGATCGATTATGTCAGTCACGAACAGCTGGAAGAATTAATTGGCAATTTGCAAAAAACTGTCGCAAGAGGGGTTGACTTTGACTGATGAAATCAATGACAATGCGTGCAATTCGGAAATCCATGGGTACGAAAAGGTAAATCGTGTTCACGGGATGGACGAAACAAAAATAACAATAAATCACGCTTTCCAAAAAGCTGCACGCTGGCAAATAATCGTAACAGTGATCATCTGTGCGGCAATATTAGCGGGAATAGGTGTACATGCTGCAATTTCCAGTTTTTTAGGAGGTATGGCCGCGCTGGTGGGTGGCTACGCAGGTGTGTTGATGACGCGCCAAAGGGTCGATCAGTCGCCCGGCGGAGTACTGATTGCCCTGCTGAAGGCTGAAATCACTAAAATAATGGTGATTTCTTTGCAGTTACTGGCAATATTTAAACTTTATGACGGGCTGGTCGCAATGGCTCTGATAGGCGGGCTTGCAGCTTCTGTACTGGTTTCTGGTGCAGGACTGGGAGCCGTAGGGAATAATAAAAAATAACTGGATTCATGAATGTCGACAGAACACGCGCTAACACCATCTAGCTATATCACTCATCACCTAACCTTTAATTCTCAGCCTGTTCAGGGTGGATTCTGGTCGTTGCATGTGGATACGTTGATCGTTTCCGGATTGCTCGGGCTTCTGACATTCGGCTTTTTGTACTGGATTGTCCGTGGTGTAACGGCAGGTATTCCCTGCAAGCGCCAGGCGGCGGTTGAGCTTCTGGTCGAATTTATCGACGATCAGGTTAAAGGCATTTTCCACGGCGACCGCAACAAGTTTGTGGCTCCTCTCGCGCTGACCGTATTTGTCTGGGTGTTGATGATGAACGCCATGGACTTTTTGCCGATAGATGTTATGGCATGGGTATATGAGCATGTCTTCGGTCAGGAACACTGGCGCGCAGTGCCTACTTCAGACATTAATACCACCTTTGCGTTGGCGCTGTCTGTCTGGTTCCTGATGATTTTCTTCAGCATCAAGGTAAAGGGTCTGGGGGGTTGGATACATGAGTTGTTTTGTTCGCCATTTGGTTCAAACCCGTTGATCTGGCCTGCAAACTTTCTGTTTAACCTGATCGAATATGTATCCAAACCGCTGTCGCATGCATTGCGTCTGTTTGGTAACATGTACGCCGGTGAGATCATTTTCCTGTTGTTGGGAATGTGGGCGGCGACCGGGTTGGTGGGAACAATATTCGGCGCGTTGTTGGGTGCCGGATGGGCGATCTTCCATATTTTGATTGTCGTGTTGCAAGCCTTTATTTTCATGATGCTTACCGTTGTGTATCTGGCGATGGCGCATGAGAGTCACTAGTAGTCGCAGTAAAATTTTTTATAACTTAGTAAATTGAAAGGAAACACTATGGACAACATGCAACTTTTGGCACAAATTCAAGCGTTCACTGGAATTGGTATTGGCCTGATTATCGGTCTGGGTGCTCTTGGTGCTTGTATCGGTATCGGTATTATGTGTAGCAGTTTTCTGGATGGTGCAGCTCGCCAGCCTGAAATGATTCCAGTCCTGCAAGGTAAAGTGTTCCTGTTGTTGGGTCTGATCGACGCGTCCTTTATTATTGGTGTTGGTCTGGCAATGATGTTTGCTTTCGCTAACCCGCTGTTAAGCGTTATTAAATAGTTTGAGCCTGGTCAACGCTGTATTGGCCGACGTAAGGAGCTGAAATGGATATTACTTTTACACTGATTGCGCAGGCTTTGATGTTTGCCATTTTGATATGGTTTACAGCCAAGTTTATCTGGCCGCCATTGATGACGGCGATTGAAAACCGCCAGAAAACCATAGCTGATGGCCTAGCTGCTGCTGAGCGTGGGAAGCATGATCTGGACCTGGCTGCAAAGCGTTCTGCGGAATTGTTGCGCGAAGCAAAAGAAAAAGCAGCTGATATTCTCGCAGGTGGCGATAAGCGTGCCAGCGAAATTGTTGAAGCGGCCAAGATTCAGGCAAAAGTTGAAGCTGACCGCATCGTGGCCGGTGCTGTGGCTGAGATTGAGCAGGAAACATTCCGTGCCAAAGAACAGCTGCGCTCTCATGTTTCGGCAATCGCTCTGGCAGGAGCCGGCAGGATTCTGGGGCGTGAAATTGATGCTAAAGCGCATAACGACATGCTCGATAAACTTGTTGCGGGAATGTAATCATTATGTCTGAAGCCATAACCACAGCACGACCCTATGCACAAGCCGCATTTGATGCGGCGCAAAGTTTGTCGGATTTAAAAGGTTGGTCAGTGGCGATTTTGTCCCTGGCTGAAGCTGTCAGTCATCCTGATGTTCAGGCAATTATCGGCAGTCCGCGTGTGGCTCGTGCATCGGTCGAAAGCCTTCTGCTCGGGTTGCTTGGCGCGAAAACATCGCCCGGGCTTCACAACTTTGTCCGGATTCTGGTTGAAAAGCGTCGTTTAGCTGAACTTCCGGAAATCGCCGCAATATTTGAAGCTTTGCGTGCAGAGGCCGAAAAAAGCGCTAATGTTGTGGTGGAATCGGCTTTTGAGTTGTCAGTCGCGCAGCAAGATAAAATTATCGCCTCAATGAAAAAACGCATGGGGCGTGAGATTAAGCTTGTCTGCAACGTGAACAAAGATTTGCTAGGTGGTGTGGTCATACGTGCCGGAGACAAGGTGATTGATGGTTCAGCGCGCACCCGTCTTGCCGAAATGGCAACCGCCCTGGCCTGATAAAAGATTTATCAAGATAAGGAAATCCAGATGAAGCTTGACCCTTCTGAAATAAGCAATTTGATTCGCAGCCGCATCGAAAATTTCGAAGCGCTGACCCAGGCGCGCACTGAAGGTACAGTGGTCAGCGTGACTGACGGTATCGTACGTGTGTATGGTTTGTCCGATGTGATGCAAGGTGAAATGTTGGAATTCCCTGGCAATACTTTCGGTCTGGCTCTTAACCTGGAGCGTGATTCCGTTGGTGCCGTTATTCTCGGCGAATATGAACACATCACCGAAGGCGACACAGTCAAATGCACCGGGCGGATTCTGGAAGTTCCAGTAGGTCCCGAGTTGTGCGGTCGTGTCGTTAACGCGCTGGGCCAGCCTATCGATGGCAAGGGTCCGATCAACGCGAAGTTGACCGACAAGATTGAAAAAGTAGCGCCAGGCGTGATTGAGCGTCAATCAGTTGATCAGCCAGTGCAAACCGGTCTGAAGGCGATTGACTCCATGGTGCCGGTAGGTCGTGGTCAACGTGAATTGATCATCGGCGATCGTCAAACCGGGAAAACGGCTGTTGCGATTGATGCGATCATCAATCAAAAAGGCCAGGGAATTACCTGCGTTTACGTGGCTATCGGTCAAAAAGCATCTACCGTGGTTAACGTGGTACGTAAGCTCGAAGAGCACGGCGCTCTGGGTTACACCATCGTTGTTGCCGCTACCGCATCCGATTCAGCCGCAATGCAGTTCCTGGCACCTTATGCCGGTTGCACCATGGGTGAATATTTCCGCGATCGCGGTGAAGATGCTCTGATCGTTTATGATGACTTGACCAAGCAAGCCTGGGCCTATCGTCAGATTTCTCTGTTGTTGCGTCGTCCGCCAGGTCGCGAAGCCTATCCTGGCGACGTGTTCTACCTGCACTCACGTTTGCTCGAACGCGCAGCTCGCGTCAATGCGGCTTACGTAGAGGCTTTCACCAAGGGTGAAGTCAAGGGCAAGACAGGTTCGCTGACAGCATTGCCTATCATCGAAACCCAGGCGGGTGACGTTTCAGCCTTCGTTCCAACCAACGTGATTTCGATCACCGACGGTCAGATCTTCCTGGAAACGGACTTGTTCAACGCCGGTATTCGTCCTGCGATCAACGCCGGTATTTCGGTGTCTCGCGTAGGTGGTGCGGCTCAGACCAAGGTGATCAAGAAGCTAGGTGGCGGTGTTCGTCTGGCGCTGGCTCAGTATCGTGAATTGGCCGCTTTCGCGCAGTTCGCGTCTGATCTGGATGAAGCAACACGCAAGCAGCTCGAACGCGGCAAGCTGGTAACAGAACTGATGAAGCAGTTGCAATACTGCCCGCTGTCTGTCGCTGAAATGTCCGTTACTTTGTTCTGCGTGAATAAGGGATACTTTGATGACGTTGCAGTGCCGAAGGCATTGGCATTCGAATCTGCAGTACATGCTTACCTGAAGTCCAAAAACAAGGAATTGATGGATACGATTGAGTCCAAAAAAGACCTGAGTGCGGATAATGAAAAGCTGTTGTCTGCTGCGATTGAGGAATTCAAAGCAACTGCAGTTTACTAAATCGGGGTGAGAAATGGCTGGCAGTAAAGAAATCCGCACGAAAATCAAGAGTGTAGAAAATACACGAAAGATTACACGCGCCATGGAAATGGTTGCCGCTGCCAAGATGCGCCGCGCACAAGAGCGTATGCGCGCAGCAAGGCCTTACGCTGAGAAGATCCGCGCAGTGGCGGCACACCTGTCCCGCGCCAATCCTGAGTATAAGCATGCTTTTCTGGTAAAACGGGAAAGCATCAAGAAGGTTGGCGTGATTCTGATCACCTCGGACAAGGGCTTGTGCGGTGGTTTGAACAGCAACCTGCTTCGTTTGGTGGTAACCCAAATGAAGACCTGGGATACCGAAGGCAAAAAGATTGCAGTGTGCGCCATCGGTAATAAGGGTCTGGGTTTCATGAATCGCATGGGTGCGGAAGTTAAGTCAAACCTGACCGGTTTGGGTGACGCTCCTCATCTTGCCAGTCTGATCGGCGCCGTAAAAGTCATGTTAGACGCTTACGTAGCCGGCGAGATTGATGCCATTCACATTTGCTACAACCATTTTGTGAACACCATGAAGCAGGAGCCCTGCGTAGAGCAGTTGTTGCCGCTCAGTGGCGAACAGTTGGGCGCCCCGGAAGGCAACTGGGATTATATTTATGAGCCGGACGCAAAGGTTGTAATCGATGAATTGCTTCTGCGCTACGTCGAATCTCTGGTCTATCAGGGGGTCGTGGAAAACATGGCGTCTGAGCAGAGTTCACGTATGGTAGCGATGAAATCCGCATCTGATAACGCCAAGAGCGTCATCGCTGATCTCAAGTTGGTATACAACAAGGCACGTCAGGCCGCGATTACCCGCGAGATCTCCGAGATCTGCAGCGGAGCGGCAGCGGTAGGCTAATTGCCTGACTGTTTATTTGATACGGCGATAACACCAAAATTAATTTAGGATGGGGAAATCCAAATGACTCAAGGTAAGATAGTTCAGTGTATTGGTGCGGTGGTGGATATTGAATTTCCGCGCGACCATATGCCAAAAGTATACGATGCGCTGACGCTGCAAGCGGCTGCTGGTTCTATTGCAGAAGCCGGTTTGACGTTTGAAGTTCAGCAGCAATTGGGCGATGGCGTCGTTCGTACGATCGCCATGGGTTCATCCGACGGGCTGCAACGCGGCATGGCTGTGGTTAACACCAACAGCCCGATTTCTGTTCCGGTCGGCGCAGGTACCTTGGGTCGTATCATGGACGTGCTGGGTCGTCCAATCGATGACGCAGGTGAAATTGAATGTGAAGAGCGTCGTCCGATTCATGCGAAAGCACCGAAATTTGACGAACTGTCACCTTCTATTGACCTGCTCGAAACCGGTATCAAGGTGATCGATCTGGTTTGCCCGTTTGCAAAAGGCGGTAAAGTAGGTCTGTTCGGTGGCGCCGGTGTGGGCAAGACCGTTAACATGATGGAACTGATCAACAACATCGCCAAGCAGCACTCAGGTTTATCGGTGTTTGCAGGTGTGGGCGAGCGTACTCGTGAGGGTAATGACTTCTACCACGAAATGAAGGATTCAAACGTTCTGGACAAGGTGTCCATGGTGTTCGGTCAGATGAACGAGCCGCCCGGTAACCGTTTGCGCGTAGCGCTGACAGGTCTGACCATGGCTGAAAAGTTCCGTGACGAAGGCCGCGATATCCTGTTCTTCGTCGACAACATCTACCGCTACACACTGGCCGGTACTGAAGTATCTGCGTTGTTGGGTCGTATGCCGTCCGCTGTGGGTTATCAACCTACACTGGCTGAAGAAATGGGTCGCTTGCAAGAGCGTATCACTTCAACCAAGGTAGGCTCGATTACTTCCGTTCAGGCTGTTTACGTTCCTGCGGATGACTTGACCGATCCGGCTCCTGCCACGACCTTCTTGCATCTGGATTCAACTGTTGTGTTGTCTCGCGACATCGCATCCCTGGGTATCTACCCGGCTGTTGATCCGCTCGATTCTTCATCACGTCAGCTGGATCCTTTGGTTGTCGGCGAAGAGCATTATTCGGTTGCCCGCCGTGTTCAGCAGAACCTGCAACGCTACAAGGAATTGCGTGACATTATCGCGATTCTGGGTATGGACGAACTGGCACCTGAAGACAAGCTGGCTGTTGCACGCGCTCGTAAGATTCAGCGTTTCCTGTCGCAACCTTTCCACGTGGCTGAAGTATTTACCGGCAGCCCGGGCAAATATGTGACACTGAAGGAAACGATCAAGGGCTTTAAAGGCATCGTTGACGGCGATTACGATCACCTGCCAGAGCAGGCGTTCTACATGGTTGGCGGCATAGAAGAAGCAGTCGAAAAAGCCAAGACACTCTAATAAAGGGATCATCATGGCCATGACAGTACATGTCGACGTAGTGAGTGCGGAGGAATTGATTTTCTCCGGGCTCGCAGAAATAGTCATTGTTCCGGGAGAGATGGGCGAGCTGGGCATCTATCCACGGCACACGCCCTTGTTGACTCGTATCAAGCCGGGTTCCGTGCGCATCAAGCGTCCGGACCAGGCCGAATATGAGTTGATTTATGTATCTGGTGGAATGCTTGAGGTACAGCCTGATCTTGTGACGATTCTGTCGGATACGGCTATTCGCAGCAAGGATCTGGATGAAGCTCGTGCAATGGAAGCTAAACAAGCGGCGGAGGAAGCGATGAAGAATCGCACGTCCGATCTTGATTACGCTCAGGCACAGGCAGAACTGGCTCAGGCGCTGGCTCAGCTGCACCTGATACAGCAAATCAGGAAGCGTGTAGGACATTAGTTTCAGGTAATAATCAGAAAAAGCAGCTACGGCTGCTTTTTTTGTGTCCAAAAAAACAGTTGCCAGTTTCCTGTTTTCAGTTTCAGGTAAACTACGCACCTGAACCGAGAACAGAAAACAGGTGATTATGAATATTATCAATGTTGTTATCCTGGCTGCCGGAAAAGGTACGCGCATGAACTCCGACAAGCCAAAAGTGCTGCACGCGCTGGCTGGAAAAGCGATGGTTCAGCATGTGGTAGATTGTGCGCAAAAACTGGATCCGCAGCAGATATGCGTCGTGTACGGGCACGGTGGTGAAGCGGTTCCAAAAAACTTGAAGCCATCCAACGCGACCTATGTGATTCAGGAGCCGCAGCTGGGCACGGGTCACGCTGTGCAGCAGGCGATGCCCTACCTGGGGGATGAGGGGCGCACGCTGGTTTTATACGGAGATGTGCCCCTGATTCAGCACGCCACACTTCATCAGATGCAGCAGGCGGGCAGCGGACTTACCCTGCTGACCGTCAATATGGATAATCCTGCAGGGTATGGTCGCATCGTGCGCGATGAGCAGGGCGATGTGAGCCGTATCGTCGAAGAAAAGGATGCCACGGAAGCGCAGCGGGAAATAAGGGAAGTCAATACCGGAATATTGTTGGCACCGACCCCGTATTTGAAGACATGGCTGGCCTGCCTGCGAACCAACAACACGCAGGGCGAATATTATCTGACGGATATCGTCGGCATGGCGGTGGAACAGGGGATTCCCGTTCATACCGTACAACCCACACATGAGTGGGAGATACACGGCGTAAACAGCAAGTCTCAGCTGGCCGTCCTTGAACGCACTTGGCAACAGGTTGAGGCGCAGCGGCTGCTGGTGCAGGGCGTAACCCTTGCGGATCCGGCGCGTCTTGATGTGCGCGGATCGCTTGTTTGCGGCCGTGATGTCGAAATCGATGTCGGTTGCATCTTTGAAGGTGAAGTCACGCTGGGCAGCAACGTTCAGATCGGGGCATACTGCATCGTTAAAAATGCCACGATTGCAGACGGGACTCAGATTGCCCCCTACAGCCATATCGATTCGAGTATCGTGGGGGCTGATTGTCGTATCGGCCCGTATGCGCGTCTGCGTCCCGGTACGAAATTGCACGCTGAGGTTCATGTGGGCAATTTTGTCGAAATCAAAAACAGCGAAATCGCATATTCCAGCAAGGCCAACCATCTGAGTTATATCGGGGACGCCACGATAGGCAGCAGGGTCAATATCGGTGCGGGCACCATCACCTGTAACTATGACGGCGCGAACAAATTCCGCACCGTGATCGAGGATGATGTGTTTGTCGGCTCGGACACGCAACTTGTCGCCCCCGTCACAGTCGCCCGTGGCACCACCATCGGTGCGGGTTCGACCATTACGCGCGATACTCCAGCCGGCGAACTTACCCTGTCACGGGCTAAACAGGTGACGATCAATGGCTGGCAAAGACCGGTGAAAAAAGTAAAAAGCCAGTAGCCAGTCGTTATCAATTATTAATTATTAATTTTCCCTTGGGTTTAAATTATGTGTGGAATCGTAGGTGCAGTAGCTCAACGCAATGTCGTCCCCATCTTGCTGGAAGGTTTGCAGCGACTCGAATACCGGGGCTATGACTCGGCGGGGCTGGCCGTGGTGCATGACGGGGTTTTGGAACGTGCCCGCAGTACGGGGCGGGTCGCTGAACTGACCACGGTAAGTGAAAATACACAAGGGTGTCTCGGCATTGCGCACACGCGCTGGGCGACCCATGGCGTGCCAAGTATCCGCAACGCTCATCCGCACATGAGTCGCGAGCTGATTGCCGTGGTACATAACGGTATTATCGAAAATTACGAATCGCTGCGCAGCCGACTGACGAGCGAAGGCTATGAATTTACTTCCGATACCGACACCGAAGTCATCGCGCATCTGGTTCACAGCCACTACGTAAACGGAATTTCATTGCTGGATGCGACCCGTGCCGCGCTCACCGAACTGGTGGGCGCTTATGCGATAGGCGTGATTGCAGCGGATAATCCTGAGCAACTGATATGTTCCCGGCGCGGCAGTCCGCTGCTGATGGGCATCGGAATCGGCGAGAATTTCATCGCCTCCGATGTGTCGGCGCTGTTGCCTGTGACCAACAAAGTCATCTATCTCGAAGAAGGCGACGTGGTTGAAATCAGTCGGCTGAGTTATCGCATCTTCAATGCCGCAGGCGTCATTGTGGAGCGCCCGGTACAGCTCAGTGAAATCAGCAACGAAAGCGTATCCTTGGGCAAATATCGCCACTATATGCAGAAGGAAATTCACGAACAGCCACAGGCGATAGCGGACACGCTCGAATCCGTCTGCAACAGTCAGTCCATCGTTCCGGGGATTTTCGGTGCGGAAGCCGCCGCTTCCTTCAGGGAAATAGACAGCATTCTGATTCTGGCCTGCGGCACCAGCTATCACGCGGGATTGGTCGCGCGCTACTGGCTCGAAGAAATCGCCGGTATCCGGTGTACGGTGGAAATCGCCAGCGAATACCGTTATCGCACCAGCGTGCCTGATCCTCGAACCCTCGTGGTCGTTTTGTCCCAGTCGGGCGAAACAGCGGACACGCAGGCCGCGCTCAATCACGCGATGGCGCTGGGTCACATTCATACCCTTGCCATTTGCA
The DNA here is from genome assembly GCA_028707275.1 of Gallionella sp. GTDB lineage: Bacteria > Pseudomonadota > Gammaproteobacteria > Burkholderiales > Gallionellaceae > Gallionella. The sequence goes on from JAQTUP010000003.1 coordinate 110,193, forward strand.
ACGTGCCGGAAAGCGCCCTGGTCAGACTGGCCAAGTTGCGCTTTTTGACTCGCGCAGGCCCTGAAATCGGCGTGGCCTCCACCAAGGCCTTCATCACGCAACTGGTCGCGCTGTTCCTGCTGACACTGGTTCTGGCCAAGCAGCGCAATCGTCTGACGGCGGCAGGTGAGCAGGAACACCTGCATGCTCTGCGCCATTTGCCCGCCGCGACGCAAAAAGTGCTGGATCTGGAACCGCAGATTGCAAAACTTGCCGAACAGTTTGCCAACAAGCATCATGCCTTGTTTTTAGGCCGTGGCCTGCATTATCCGATAGCCCTGGAAGGCGCGTTAAAACTCAAGGAAATCTCCTATATCCACGCAGAAGCCTATCCTGCGGGCGAGTTGAAGCACGGCCCCCTGGCGCTGGTGGACAAGAATATGCCGGTTATCTCGGTCGCGCCGAATGATGCGTTGCTGGAAAAGCTCAAATCCAATCTGCATGAAGTGCGCGCGCGCGGCGGTGAACTGTATGTGTTTGCCGATGCGGATACGCATATGAGCGGCGAAGATGGCGTGCACATCATGCAGATGCCGGAGCACGCGGGATATTTAAGCCCGATTCTGCACACCATCCCTTTGCAGTTGCTGGCCTATTATGTAGCGTTGCAAAAGGGAACCGACGTGGACAAACCGCGCAACCTGGCAAAATCCGTCACGGTAGAGTGACAGACTTAGGGGACGTTGATTTATTCGTCATCTCCGCGAAAGCGGAGATCCAGTGCCTTGTGTGACTGGGTTCCCGCCTGCGCCTGCCTGTCGGCAGACAGGCGCAGGCGGGAACGACAAAACCGAATAAATCGATGTCTCCTTAGTCTGTGGTTTACGGGATGGCATGCTACCCGCCACCTGTAAAAAATCCGGCGAGGGTGAGTTCTTTGCGGCGGTCAAGCTCACTTCCTTTTCAAAGTCGGGCAGATTTACCTGCCAAATGACCCTTTACACAAAATTTCTTACGCCCTCGAAATTTAAGTTTAAATGCGACTTACTCAGTTGCGTGAGTGGTGAATGTGCATGCCTTGGCGTGAAGAACATCGGAAAACCGTGTGCGTGTGAGCGCATGTACGGTTTGATGAGGGAGGGCAGGCGATAACCTGTTCTCTACTCTACCCAAGATCCAGTTATCTTGTGCGAAGAATTATGACGTGGCGTGTTGGAAATTAATACCAAAGGAGCGTGTGCGTGAAAAATATATTTACGGCAATTTTGTGCTGCTTGTTATTCATTGCTCTGTCGACATTGGCGGCGACGAAACAGACACTTCAAACGCCAGATAATGCACCCGCCACATCGGATATTTCTACCGACCTTAAATTGCAGCAGCAAAAGCTGGAATTCTTTAAAGAACGTCTAGACTCGCAAGATAAACGGATTGGTGACCTGGCTTTTTATCTCAGCCTTTCATTGGCATGTTTCGGAGTGCTGATGACCGTGATAGTCGTGTTCTTTAGCTTCCGTTCCACCAAAGAGGCCGTGCTGTCGGCGAAGGAAGAAGCGCGCAAAGAAGTTGAAGCTCAAGCGAAAATTATTATTGAGACTTGGCTAAGCAAAGAAGGACAGCCGCTACTCGTTAAAAAGGTGGAAGACACGCTGAGGCCAGAGGTTGATAAAGCTTTGGGAGATATTCGTAATGCAGCAGGTGGTGTACTCAGTGGGCTGGAAGAGGAGCAGCGTATTGCTCACGATCACAATACCAAACATGGTCAGCTCTGCGAGCAGTATGAAAAAGTGCTTAGTGAATTATCTGCCCGGACAGTTGATAAAGCACAGCCGTTGAGTGATGAACAAAAGAAAACAGTGGACGAAATGGTTAAAGAATTGGAATCCAAGCCGCCCAAAGAATACCGTTTCGAAGATTGGTTCATGTTAGGCATACAGGCTTTTGAATCAGAAAAATACGAGACTGCGGCCGATCAGTTTTCTAAAGCGGCTGAGGCAGCTACTGAATCAGTAGATCAAGCAAAAGCGCTGCTGAGCAAGGGCATCACACTCGGCCAGATGCAGCGCAACGAAGAGGAGATTGCCGTATATGACGAAGTGCTGCGCCGCTATGGCGAAGCGACGGAGACAGCGTTACGCGAGCGAGTGGCAAAAGCGCTGCTGAACAAGGGTTTCACACTCGGCCAGATGCAGCGCAACGAAGAGGAGATTGCCGTATATGACGAAGTGCTGCGCCGCTATGGCGAAGCGGCGGAGACGGCGTTGCGCGAGCCAGTGGCAAAAGCGCTGCTGAACAAGGGTGTCACACTCGGCCAGATGCAGCGCAACAAAGAGGCCATTGCCGTATATGACGAAGTGCTGCGGCGCTATGGCGAAGCGGCGGAGACGGCGTTGCGCGAGCTGGTGGCAAATGCGCTGGTGAACAAGGGCATCACACTCGGCCAGATGCAGCGCAACGAAGAAGCAATTGCCGCCTGTAACGAAGTGGTGCGGCGCTATGGTGAAGCGGCGGAGACGGCGTTGCGCGAGCAGGTGGTAAATGCGCTGGTGAACAAGGGTGCCGCTCTCAGCCAGATGCAGCGCAACGAAGAAGCAATTGCCGCCTGTAACGAAGTGGTGCGGCGCTATGGCGACGAGGCGGAGATGGCGTTGCGCGCGCAAGTGGCAAAAGCGCTGGTGAACAAGGGTGTCAGTCTCGGCCAGATGCAGCGCAACGAAGAGGCCATTGCCGTATCTGACGAAGTGCTGCGCTGCTATGGCGAAGCGATGGAGACAGCGTTGCGCGAGCCCGTGGCAAAAGCGCTGGTGAACAAGGGTGTCAGTCTCGGCCGGATGCAGCGCAACGAAGAGAAGATTGCCGTATATGACGAAGTGCTGCGCCGCTATGGCGAAGCTGCGGAGACGGCATTGCGCGAGCTGGTGGCAAATGCGCTGGTGAACAAGGGTGTCACACTCGGCCAGATGCAGCGTAACGAAGAAGCAATTGCCGCCTATGACGAAGTAGTGCTGCGCTATGGCGAAGCGACGGAGACAGCGTTGCGCGAGCAAGTGGCAAGAGCCCGCAATGGCCTTGGTTTTGTCTTGTTGTGCAAAGCGAAAAAATCATGGAACGACGGAGATGAAACTTTCGCAACTGAATTGTTGACTCAGGCGCTGAGTAAAATCGAGGCGGCATTAAAGGATAAGCCGGATGAACCAATCTATCTTGGCAATCAAGCTTATATCCTTTTCCTGTTGGGACGACGTGAAGAGGCGCAGCCCATTCTGGCTCGGGCAATTTCCTTGGGCGGCGAAGAATTACGGCAAGGTAAACTCAAGGATGCTGGCATCCATACATTGCCGCAGGACGAGGCGTTCAAGGAATTGATCCTTGGTCTTCAAGTGCAGAAGCCAGCAAACAGGGGGTAGTCCTCAAACGTATAAGTTCGATCAACCAGCATGACTATCTGATGTTACGCACACGCTCCTGAAATCAGGTTTGATGAGTCATCAAATATATTTTAAGGGGGTAATCTTGCGCGTCACCCGCAGCCCCTTTGTTTGCTGACTGTCGAGGGAATCCCGCCTGCCAGTGGCAGATCGGCGGGATGGCGCACCGGGGGCGCCGCATCGATAGCGACTTTCTTTTGGCGACTCAAAAGAAAGTCGCCAGCAGCCGGGGATTGCTGAAATTAATGCCGCTATTGAAATTGAGCGAGTATTGGCGCGAACCGCCGCTAAAACGCGCTGAGCCAGCATGGCTACGCTGCGTGTAGTTCTCGACACAAACGTGCTTCTCTCAGGGATTGCATATTCTGCCAGTGTGCAGGGTAAAATTATGTCTGCCGGGCGGCATGGTTCGATAGAAGTTCTGCTGTCGGTTTACATTCTGGAAGAGTTGCGTCGCCTTTCACGGCAGATGTCTGGTACTCACAACATCTCGGCACAAAATACCGCTGGCGTGACAATCCGCGTGCGCTCTATATGCCCGCGTTGCAGCAATCCGGCACGACGATCCCCTGTTACCAGATAGTCCGCATTTCCTTGTAAAGCCATCGCTAACAGAAACGCGTCGTCAGGATCATCGGTTTCATCCTTGATATTCAGATTTTCCAACACCAAAGCGCGTTGCAGATTGTTGATCATGGCGCCCACTTTTACCGGCTGTAAAACGGCTTGCAGCTTGGGGTAACGGCTGGCTCTGCGAATCTCTTCGAGCTGCGTTTGCGAGGTGACAATTTCGAAACGTGCCGCGCGCCACGCGCGATAGATAAGATCAGGCGCGCCGTGTGGCGAAATGAGCGCACTGAATAAAATATTGGTATCCAGAACCACGCGCATTAGTGTTGCCGCGCCCACTGGAGAGCTTCATCGACCATCGCGCTCAAATCAGTCTCGTTCACATTTTCATTGGCGGCCTTGGCCTGTTCAGCCGACAACTCAAGAATATGCGCCTTGACGGATTCCTCGATGAAGCGCGACAAGTCGCCTTTTCTGCCTCCCCCCTGGCTGGCCAGAAACATGCGCAGCGATTGGTCAGTAGTGGCAGAAACAGCGACATTCCAGCGGATGGTACTCATGGCGATCCTTTGCTTATAGGTGTTTATGTGTAACGGTGTTTTACACCCGTTTCAGGCGTATCGCAACCCTACAATCGAAAGTAAGTATCCGGCTGGACAAGGCGTTAAGCGCACTTTAGCTTTTCCGTGACCTGACGCGCTACATTTGTCGACAATTTGCCCCGTCAACACCGACTTGAGAGCGAGGTGTCTGGTCTTGCATTAACGCACGGGCGGCTCCGTCGAAACCAGCCTCGCTGTACATGTACGACTTTGCCGGGCTGGAATCATCGACGCGGCGAGCCGGCGCGGTTCAGCTGTCGAAAGCCGCCACCAGGGCCGCAATCATGTAGCCGTGGTCAAGAACCCCTGCGCTTTCGCGCGCGCTGTGCATCGCCCACAGGGGAGAGCCGACATCCACGCCGGCCACCCCCAGCTGTGCTGCCAGCATGGGGCCTATGGTGCTGCCGCAACCCAGGTCAGTGCGATGCGCGTACTCCTGATACGGCACACCGGCCTTTTCGCACAGCCCCATGAAGCGCGCCGCAGTCTCTGCGTTAGTCGTGTAGCGCTGGTTCACGTTGCTCTTGATAACCGGCCCGCCGTTTATCATCACCTTGTGCTCAGGCTCATAGGCGCCCGGGAAATTCGGCTGGTAGGCATGAGCCATATCGGCGCTGATGAAGAAACTGCGCGCCATGGCGCAACGTCTGTCCTCTTCGTCCAGTTTCGCATGAAAACAGATGCGGTTCAGTACGTCGGTAATAAAACTGCCGCCGGCGCCGGTAGCACTCTCGCTGCCGACTTCCTCGTGGTCGAAAAAAGCCGCCACACAGCAGGCCGCAGGCTGCTCCATCGCGATCAGCGCCGAGAGCGCCGCGTGGCAGGATGCCAGATTGTCCAGCTGGCTGTCGGCAATAAACTCTTCGTTCGCGCCCCACAGGCAGCCTTTTTGCACGTCATAGACCGCCATCTCAAAACTCAGCAGGTCTGCCGCCTCGGCTTGCGCCGCATCGGCCAGCAGTTTGTGCAAATTGGCTTGTGCGTCCAGCCCTTCCCCCAGCATGCCCAGGATCAGCGGCAGTTCGGTCTGCTTGTTGAGCTTCAGCCCTTGTTCGTTTACTTCCCTGTTCATGTGTATGGCAAGGTTGGGCAGCCGCAGCAGCGATCGCTCGAAGCGGATCAGTCGCGTTTTTTGACCTGCCGCGCCGCGCAATATCACGCGTCCGGCCAGACTCAGATCCCGGTCGGTGAAGGTGGCCAGTATCGGCCCGCCATAAACTTCAACCGCCAGGCGCGCGAGGCCGTTGCCGGTCAGTGCCGCTTTTGGTTTGAGCCTCAGTCCGGGAGAGTCGGTATGGGCGCCGACCATGCGAAAACCTGCCTGTGATATCGGTTGACTGCCCTGCACAAACGCAATCAACGATGCTCCGCCGCGCACGGTGTAATAGCGCCCGCCTGCCTCCAGTTGCCAGCGCTCGTCTTCCGCCAGCCGTGTAAAGCCTTGCGCGAGCAGGCGCGCTTCGGCGCTCGCCACTGCGTGCCAGGGGCTGGGGCTGGTGTCGATGAAATTGAGGAGTTCACGGGCTGGGCTGATCACAGGCGGGTACCAGTTGATATAGGGGGAGGGAATTATACGACTGATGTGACGCAGTCACATCAGTCGTGCATACCAATCAACTTCGCCGGGGGCAGCCCGGCTGCTGGTTACTTTCTTTTGCGTCGCCAAAAGAAAGTAACCCAAGAAAAGGCGCCCCCGGTTTGCCGCCCCTGCCCGCCTGTCGGCAGACAGAGCCGACAGGCGGGCAGGGATACCCTCGATAGTCCGCAAACAACGGGGCTGCGCAACTCGCACGATCCGCTATGCGGCCACGTGCTCAAACAGTCCTCGCCCAAAAGCACCGTTGTTTGCTGACTATCTTCGGCAGCAAACAGGGGAAAATTGGCGAAGTTCAAAGGTTATCGCTAAAACATCATTTTAATGATTTCAAAATACTGACTTTAGAAGTCTGTGCGTAACATCAGTTATGATTTTTCTGCCGTTCGGTTTGCGGGCGCTTGTCGTTCGGCGAGTTCTCTGAGGAACTGTGCGATATCCCATTCACAGCCGCCACAGCCCGAGAGCGCCCCCGTCCATCTGGAAATGGCGTTTATATCAAAACCTTGTTCGACCAGACTTTGAATATTGCTCCGCCGGGTTCCGCTGCAATGGCACATGACCTCATCTGTCGGGTCGGCATTTTTCTTGTCCATGGATATTTGTTCTTACAGATTTGTTGACAGGTTTTATTGTAGCATTTCATATTTTCCACCCGTCAGGCGCGGGAAATTAAGCGGATCGTCACGTGATGGCTAACCCGCCAGTTATCCCCCTCACGTTAGCCCTCAGCATCCGAAAGGTGACAATAGGCACACATCAAGCTAAACTGACGCCATGAAACCCTTTCGCTGGAACCACGATAAAAATGAGACGCTAAAAATTGAGCGAAGCATTTCGTTCGAGGAAATAGTTCTTGCGATCGAAGCTGATGGGCTACTCGATGAATTACGCCACCCAAACGCGGAAAAATATCCGAACCAGTTCGTTTTGGTTGTGGCACTTGATGAATATGTTTACCTGGTACCTTACGTTGAAGATGCGGATTACTACTTTCTGAAGACAGTGATTCCGAGCAGAAAGGCGACCAGAGACTACTTGCTGAGGAGAAACCAAAATGAAAAAACTTGATACGTTTGAGCAAGATATTCTGAACGACTACGAGTCGGGAGAGCTCAAGTCCATCTCGCCGTCAAAAGCCGATCTGGCCAAGTTCAAGGCAGCAGCGACTGCAACTTTTATCAAGGATAAGCGTATCAATATCCGACTTTCCTCGCCAGATCTGATGGATATCCAGGCGCGAGCTCTGGAGGAGGGGATTCCGTACCAGACTTTTATCGCCAGCATCTTGCACAAGTATGCTGCGGGTCGTTTGTTTGAAAAACCTTCGAGTTTGACCCGGCGCTCAACCTGACTGGCGCAAATACAGTGTCAGCCCCCGGTTTCACGCCGGGCATCAACCATTGAACTGCGCGTCGCTTCCTGCCGATCACGGGTACCCGGTTTCGGGTATCAAGAGAATGAACGATTACCCCAGCAGTATCCAGACCATCTGTAGCAGCAAAATCCCGACGATGAATGTCAGCAGGCTGTTGCGGCGTTGTTGTTGCACCAGCAGTTGCTGCATGGCGCGCTCGACGCCAGCCGAGGGGTTGTCGAGCAGGCGCTGATGCAGCAGGCGCGGCAGGTGGGGGAGCAAGGAGGCATAGCGGGGCGCTTCTTCCTTGAACGACCTGATCAGTCCGCGCCAGCCTACCTGTTCGCTCATCCAGCGTTCCAGCCAGGGCTTGGCGGTTTGCCATAAATCGAGCTCCGGATCCAGTTGCAAACCCAGTCCTTCGATGTTGAGCAGCGTTTTTTGCAGCAGCACCAGCTGGGGCTGGATTTCGATGCCGAAGCGACGCGAGGTCTGGAACAGGCGCAGCAGTACGCGGCCGAAAGACACTTCGCGCAACGGTTTGTCAAAGATGGGTTCGCATACCGCACGGATGGCGGATTCGAGTTCATCCACGCGCGTATCCGCAGGTGCCCAGCCGGATTCGATATGCACCTGGGCGACGCGTTTGTAATCACGCCTGAAGAAGGCGATGAAGTTCTGCGCAAGATAATTTTTGTCGCTGTCGGTCAGTGTGCCCATGATGCCGAAATCGAGCGCGATATAGCTGCCATCCTTCGCCACCATCACATTGCCAGGATGCATGTCCGCATGAAAGAAACCGTCGCGAAACACCTGCGTGTAGAATATCTCGACGCCTTTTGCGGCAAGTTTCGGAATGTCCACCCCAGCTTCCCGCAACACGTCCAGCTGACCTATCGGCATGCCGTACATGCGTTCCATGACCATCACGTCGGACGTGCAGTAATCCCAGAACATTTCAGGCACCCGCAACATTCCCGAGTCGGCAAAGTTGCGCCGAAGCTGGCTGCCGTTGGCCGCCTCGCGGGTCAGGTCCAGCTCGTCGGTCAGATGTTTTTCGAATTCTTCGATGACTTTTCGCGGTTTGAGGCGGCGACCGTCCGCCCAGAGCCAGGCAATTAAATCGGCGGCGATTTTCAGCAAAGCGATATCGTGGGCGATAGTGCGCGTGATTCCGGGGCGCAATATTTTGACCGCAACTTCGCGCCCGTCGTGCAGCACGGCAAAATGAACCTGCGCCACAGAAGCGCTGGCAACCGGCGTTTCATCGAAGCTTTTGAATACTTCAGCCAGCGGTCTCTTGTAGGTGGCCACCAGCATGGACACGGCAAGCTCGGAGGAAAACGGCGGCACCTGATCTTGCAGCTTGGCCAGCTCGTCGGCCAGGTCAGTCGGCATTAAATCGCGACGGGTGGAGAGCATCTGGCCGAACTTGACAAAAATCGGCCCCAGACTCTCCAAGGCCAGCCGCAGACGTACCGCCCTGGGTGCGGAAATGTCGCGCATGAACAACAGCCCGTTGAGCGGGACGCGTATCCAGCTCACGCGCGCGTGCGCCAGCAGGAACTCGTCCAGCCCGAAGCTTACGGCGACAAAGAAAATTTTGAGGAGTCGGAACAAGCGCATGTCAGGGCCCGTTCTCGCGAGAGGGGGAGAGCGCCTTGATGCGCAGCTCCAGTCTGGCCAGATCGTCGCGCAGCGTGTCTACCTGCTGCATGAAGGCATTGATCTGTCGTGGTTTGGCGATCAGAGGGCGTTCTTCGGTAAAGTATTCGGCGGCAGCTTGCGCAAAACCCGTTATTGACGCCCCCAGCTTTTGCCCCTTTACGCTTTGGACGATGCGTTCAGCCGCAATGTCGCCGGTCACGCGGCTCAAGTCTTCTGCCGCATCCCAGTCAAGATTGCGCGACAGGAAAAATATTTCGGAAAGCAAGGCGGCATCGCCGTCGCTTTGTATCTGGGCATATGCTAGTTCGTCGTGCAATGCCAGTCGCGGCAGGAGCGAGGGGGCAATCACGCAGCGAGCATCCGCCAGCGTCGTATCGTCAGCCGTGTCGAGCGTGCCGTCGGGCAAGATGGTGCATGCAAATGAAAACGGCGCGACTTCAAATCGCGCCGTCTTGCCGGCAAATCGCGTAAGCCTGGTCAACGCCCAGCTGTTTTGCGCGAGCAAATGATTTAATGCTGACGCAAAGAGCCGGGCGATCATGGTTAGTGCAGGGTGGTTTGCTGGATACCCGACAGCAGCCAGACGGCCTTGTCATCTTTTAGATTCTTCTGTACGTGCCAGATTTCATCCACGGTTTCAGCAGGCCCGTTGTTTTCGCTCAACTGACCGGTGAAGCGCACACTGGCGGTCGCCGTGTCGCCCTCGTTTGCGACTTCCAGCAACTGAGCATTGATTACAACCACGCTGGTCGTTTGCGGGGTGTTGTCGCGTTCGTGCAGCTGCATGGTAATTTCGGCAAACATTTCAGGCGTGGTGTATTCGCGGATGTCATTCAGATCTTTCCGGTCATTCGCGGCCTGCAGGCGGATGAACGATGTCTTGGCGCTGCGCAGAAAACTATCCACCGGAAAATCGGCAGGAATATGTCCGGTTACAGGCGCCGCAACGGCGGGGCTGCTGCCACCTGAGTATTGCATGGGTTCAGGTTCGTTGTAATGGCCTCCCGCACCTGCATATTGCATCACAGGTTGTTGCTGCTTCTTGCGGAACATGGAAATCGCGAACATCACCGCAACGCCTGCCAGCACCGCCATCAAAATGCCGCCCATCGCGCCGCCCAATCCACCCATTCCGCCCATTCCACCTGCGAACATGGCACCCAGGCCGGCGCCGATCGCAAGACCTGCCAGAGGACCTAACCATTTGTTGCCGGTAGAGGCGGGCGCGGCCGGTGCAGGCGCGGCGGTCGGTGCTTTTTGCGTCTGCTGTGGCGCCATCGTTCGCTGTTTGCCCGAACTGCTGCCGCCGCCAAAGCGTTTGGCTTCGGCGGTTGCGGCAAACAAACTCAGGCAAGTTAAAGCAATCGTTAACAACATCAAAAATCGTTTCATGTATTCCTCGTTGGGTAATTTAAACAAGTGGGACTAAGTATAACATCGCTCGCAGCAGGCGAAGACCTGCTCTTGGCGGGCAGCTTACGGTTTGACGGCTTTGACGTCAGTGACGAAATATTCTGTATCGCCGAAACAGGACGTAGGCAGACCCTTATGTTGCTCGTAGCTCAAGGCAACCCGTTGTCCGGCCAATTGATTGATTCTGTCGGCAACGGTGTCCTCTCGCACCGTAAACACAAATTTCTCGGGTGTTGCGCCGGGAAGGGACACGAGTGAGAGTTCACCCTCCCATGTCTTGCACAGCCAGCCCTTGTCAGACAGCTTTTGCAGGTAACCTGCGCGCTCACCCACCGAATAACTCCAGTGCAAGGCCAGCCAGATATAGCCTGCCAAAAGCAGAAACACAATTAAACAAATACCGATAAAAGCCAGGAGTATTCTGCGTGGCATGATTGTTTCCCTCAAATGAGTCAAGCGGCGTTAAGGCAACGAATAGTGTGAATGGTTCATTGTGGTGAATGACATTTTTGATCAGTGTGCCTGTCAGAAGGCCGGTTCGCAACTAAAAGTGAGCAGGCGGCCGCCGACCGGATGGCTAAATGCCAGATCGCCTGCGTGCAGCATCAGTCGTTTGGCCGGCAGACCCTCATATAAAGTATCTCCGACAATGGGATGCCCGATGGCCATCAGGTGTACTCTTAACTGGTGCGTGCGCCCCGTGACAGGTTCCAGTTCCACCCGGCTTTGATCCGTTTGCCTGCTATATGTCAGTTGGCGATAGCGGGTGAGGGAGGGCTTTCCTGCCGTAAAATCCACCTTCTGCCGGGGGCGATTTGGCCAGTCGGCACCCAGTGGCAATTGGATTTGACCCTCTTCATTTTCAAGCTTTCCTGTAATGATGGCCACATAGCGTTTGTGAATTTTGCGTTCGCTGAACAGGGCGGATAATTGCCTTTGCATCTCTATGCCACGCGCGAACAGCAGCAGGCCGGATGTCGCCATGTCGAGGCGATGCACCACCCGTGCATCGGGAAAATCTTGCTGGACGCGCGCGGACAGACAATCCTGTTTGTCCTCCCCGCGCCCGGGCACAGACAGCAGGCCGGCGGGCTTATTGACCATCAGCAGCCATTCGTCGCAGCAGATATACCCGGCGGCGGGGTTTTTTGAATGGAATGAATTCACTTTGAATGACTGCGAATCGGCCAGGCCGCTCCTGCTTCAGATAAACAAGGTGGTGCCGGATTCGGACGCTTCGCCCAGAAATGCGGCAACGCCACCGATTTCGACACCGTCGATCAGTTCAGCCTGCACGATACCCATCACATCCATGGACATCTGGCAGGCGATGAGCTGCGCTCCGCCATCAATCAGGCTTTGCAGCAGATGTCCCGGTGTTTCCACCCCCTTGTCATGCATCACATGGCGGATCATTTTAGCTCCCAGGCCATGCATGTCCATCTTGGATATCGAGTTGAGATGATCGATGCCCGTCGGCAACATGGAACTGAACAGGCGGTCTTTCATCGTCTTGTTCCTGGCGGGCGCATCCGCGCGGCGCAGCACGTCCAGTCCCCAGAAAGTGAAGAACAGGCTAACCGGCTTGCCCATGGCCAACGCGCCATTTGCGATGATCATGCTGGCCATGACTTTGTCCAGGTCATCTGAAAAAACCACCAGTGTCAGTTTGTCGCGGGTTGCAACCGCTGCGGCGACCGGCGCTGGCGCATTTTTTCGCAGCAGAACAATGATCAGTCCCTTTTCGGTCCTGAGCGACAAGAGTTCGTTGCCGGTTTTCTTGACCCAGGCGCGTATGTCGCGACCGAAGGCCGGATCAGATACGGTGACTTCCAGCAGCTCTCCTGCTTCCATCGCGTCCATGGCACGGTAGGTCTTCATGATAGGCCCCGGGCATTGCAGTCCGACCGCATTCAGTATGTGCATCCGGGCCGCAGAATCTGTCGCGATTGGCGCTGCACTGATCGTACAGCTGAGTTCCGCCTCTATTTCGGCAGGATCGCGCAGCTTGATGTCTTCGTAGTCGAAGATGTCAGGGTTGGCTTGTTTTTCCACGGCCCAGGAGTAGGTCTTGTAACCGCCCGAGAGATTCCTGACCTGGGTGAAACCATGCTGCCTGAGAATACGGTAAGCCAGATAGCCGCGCAGGCCGATCTGGCAGAACAGCACCAGAGGCTTATTCCGGTCGAGTTCTTCGAGGTGTTCGCGCAACTGGTTGACATTGATGTTGCGGGCGGTAGGAATGGAGCCGAACTCGTACTCTTCGGCCGTGCGCACGTCGATGAGTTGCAGGCTGTCATTTTTTTCCTCCAGCTGGCGGTGCAAGGTGCGCCATTCAATCAGCTCGTGGGATTTGTTGATGACATTGATCGCGACATAGCCTGCAATGTTGATCGGATCCTTGGCTGAACCGTAGGGGGGCGCGTAGGCCAGCTCCAGCTCGGCCAGATCATCTACCGTCAAATTGCCGTGTATCGCGGTGGCGATGACATCGATGCGTTTATCCGCCCCGTCAGCTCCCACGGCCTGTGCGCCGAGTATCCGGCCGTCAGGGGTAAACAGCAATTTGAGGCTGATTTGTTTTGCGCCGGGGTAATAACTGGCGTGCGAGCCGCTGTGTGTGATGCAGCTTAAAAAAGGAATGCCTGCGGCATTAAGCTGCTTCTCGTTCAGCCCGGTCGTGGCGGCGGCCAGATCGAACGCCTTGAGTATCGAGGTGCCCTGAGTTCCCCGGTACGGACGACTGTTGCCCAATACGATATTATCGGCAGCCATGCGCCCCTGCCGGTTGGCAGGCCCCGCGAGCGGGATCAGCGCCTGCTGACCACTGACGGACTGAGTGACTTCAATGGCGTCACCAATGGCATATACGTCTGAATCGGAGGTCTGAAGATAGTCATTCACCCTGATGCCGCCAGTTGTGCCCAGTTCGAGCCCGCATGCGCGCGCCAGCGTGGTTTCGGGACGTACCCCGATCGCCAGTATCACCAGGTCGGCCTTGAGGCGGCGACCGCTGCCAAGGTAGACCACGGTATGTTCATCTCTGTCCTCGAAACGCTCCACCTTGTCATTCAGGTACAGCTCGATATTCTTGTCCTTCATGTGGGAATGGACGATGGCGGCCATCTCATAATCGAGCGGAGTTAAAATCTGATCGGCGCCTTCTACCAGCGTGGTGAAAATACCCTTTTCATGCAGGTTTTCTGCAACTTCAATGCCGATGAAACCCCCGCCTATGACGACGGCGCGGCGCGGCTCATGTTGCGAGATATGCGCCATGATGCGATCAAGATCGGGAATATTGCGCAGTCCGAAAATACGGGCTGAATCTATGCCGGGTAATTTGGGGCGCAAGGGCTCAGCGCCGGGTGAGAGCAGCAGTTTGTCATAGGATTCGTCGGACTCATCCCCTGTGCTCAAATTGCGCAGGCGAACTATCTTCGCCTTGCGGTCGATGGCGATAGCTTCGGTGCGACTGCGTACATCGACACGGTAACGCTCTTCAAAAGCGGGCTCCGAGGTCACCAGGAGTTGTTCGCGTTCGGCAATGGCGCCTGAAATGTGATAGGGCAGGCCACAATTGGCGAAACTGATATAAGGGCCGCGCTCTACCATGACAATTTGGGCGTTTTCGTCGTTGCGGCGAATGCGTGCAGCGGCGGTGGCTCCGCCGGCAACACCTCCTATGATGATGATTTTCATTGTTTTTCCTGATTTTCAATAAGGGCGTAGCCGTCAGCGGTCTGGTCCGGCTTTGCCAGCGTCGCCGCTCCGTCGGCACTGACTGGCGGCGTTTTTTTGGGTCTGTTCTTGGCAGGATCGGCAAAGCGAAAACGTCCGAACAGCACGCAGCCTTTCATGCCCAAATCACAGGGAATATTGTTGACGCGTGAACATTTGCCTTGTATATCGTGCGGACAACCCCAGGCGCTCATAGTGCCTCCGTAAAATTAACTGATGTTACGCACTGACTTCTAAAGTCAGTATTTCGGAATCATTAAGGTAACATTTTAACGATAACCTTTGAGCTTCGCCAATTTCCCCCTGTGCACCGCCGAAGACTGCCTGTATACAGGCAGAAAGGCAAACAAGCGGCGGGGTTAGGCGAGCACTGTTTGAGCACGTGCGCGTAGCTCACCCGCCTGTTTGCGGCTATCAAGGGAACTCCGCCTGACTTGTCATCTGCCTGCCATGTCCGCCGACAGGCAGACCCAGGCAGGACAGTCAGGCGGAGCGGTAAGTCGGGGTCGCCAGCAGCCGGGCTGCCCCCGGCGAAGTTGATTTTGATACACGACTGATGTTACTGCGTAACATCAGAAATTAAATTCGCGCAGCGATTCGTTTGCCCCTTCCCTCGTTCACGGGGGAAGGCTGGGAAGGGGGAGCCGTCAGGCTTTTTTCACGAACTCGGTCTTCAGCTGCATCGCGCCGATACCGTCGATCTTGCAGTCGATATCGTGGTCGCCGTCGATCAGACGGATGTTTTTGACCTTGGTTCCCACCTTGACGACGGAAGATGAACCCTTGATTTTCAGATCCTTGATCACCGTGACCGAATCTCCATCCACCAGCACGTTGCCGAAGGCATCCTTGTAGACTTTAACCTGTTCGCCGGCTTCGGCGGCTGTATCCTTGGACCACTCATGTGCGCATTCGGGGCATACATACTGGCTGCCGTCGTCATAGGTGTATTCCGAACCGCATTTTGGACATTTTGGTAAACCGCTCATGTTATTTCCTATAGTTGATGGATTAATAATGAATTTTTCGACGGCATTTAAGGAAGCGTAACGAGCGACAGCCCGTTTTGCTGGACGCTTGCCGCCAACCTGTTATCCAGTGTAAAAAAAGCTTTCACCTGCACATGTAGCGCAAGCGCCAGATGTAGCGCATCCCCTGCACGCAAACCGTTTTTGCTCTCGCGCACTAACTGCGTGGCTTGTGCGAACACTTCGCGCTCAAGCGGCAACAGGCGCAACCCACCGCCGCAAAACTCGGTAAACATCCCCCATGCGGCATCATTCTGTTCGCGGGAGAGTTGTCCGGTGCGCTCCTTGAGTGCGAGTGCGCTGGCAAATTCCGTAACGCACCAATCGCCGGTAACTATTGGACGGGTTTCATCTGCATACCATAGCGTGATGCGGCTGGCCGCAGCCTCGTTGGTGAGCAGCGCAACCAGCACACTGGTATCCAGATAAACCATCAGTAACGCGCCTCTTCACGCAGGGCATCCATCACGCTGGTGGTTGGTGGCAAGGTCTTGTGCAATGCAGAAAGTTTTTTCAGCAGGTCGATTTTGTCCGCCGAAGGCGCGCTGGGAGCAAGATGCATTTCGCCTCCGGGCATAATCGTAGCTTCCAGATAGTCGCCATTGTGAATTCCGGATTGTTTTGCGTAAGTAGCGGGTAGCCGGACAGCCAGACTATTTCCCCACTTGGAAACTTGTAGGCGCATGATGCTCTCCTGATGTATATCTGTGTAGATACATTGTAGCAAGGCGGAGCGAAGAGTCAAGGGAACGAAGTTGAGTCGTCGTAGGGTGGAACGCATCGCGGTTCCACCGAATGATTATTGCGGCAGAACGCCCTGTCAGGGCTTCTGCCCTACGCGTGTTGGCGTATTTTGTGTGCGATTGACCCAGCTATATCGCACGGGGTCAATTTTAAGCAAGTGATGCCTCAACTCTTCTTTCTTATTTTTCTCTGCTTGCCTGAAGATAGAACGCAACTCAGCATCAATGCTCCCGCTTTTCGCTCCTCGTTCAACGGCTTTTTGAAACCACTCGTCTCCCAAAGAATAATTTCCAAGTTGGTAGTGCAGTGCGCCAAACAAGGTACATGGGTGAAAGCTCTTTGGGTCGTGAGCGTGTGCATCATGAGCACAGATTAGCGCTTCATCGAATTTTCCCAGATCACGCTTCGAGCCGCCCATAGTCGTGCATATTGCAGATTTCAGATGTTTGTCTTTGTGTTGCACCATATCCACGCGAGTGGCGATGTTCAATCCATCGCTTGGCATGTTGGCTTTTCGAAAGTGACTGCTGGCATTGACCGCTTCCCACGGGTTGCCATTGCTCGCAAAGTTTTGGCTGCAAAAAATAGCCTCCAAGCGATGAAATTCATGTTTTAAACACGGGGTGAAGTAGTTGCGATCTGTAAGCCAGACGACATCTGCATCAGTGAAGCGAATACCTTGCTCAATCCTTGCGATGATATGGATTAGCTTGTCCATGTGTCCATGCTCATCATATTCAAGCCCATACTTCGAACGCAGGTTGTTGCGGATAGATAGCTTGCGTTCGTGTTCGAACTTACTCCGTAGGACGCTGAAATCAGGCTTGCCGTGCGCTTCGAGTTCTTTTACAAAATGATGGAGATCGAAAAGTCCCTTGTCCCGAAGGTACTGTTTGTCTTCAGACGGCAATGCGTTGTTGGTATCCAGTCGGTCAAGGATGAATGCCAAAGGGCTATCACTCGTTGAGTTACCCCCCAAATCAGGGACGTAATACTTTGCCATGAGTTGGTGGTGTCGCTCGACACAAACAGTCGTTTTAACAGGCGCGGACATGGAAGAATTCATACTGCAATTGGTTCTTGCGGATGAATCTTACTTGACACGTCTGCCATAGTATCCTTTGCCATTTCGGTGTTGTATTTCGCTTGGCGTTGCAGCCACCAGCCATCTGAAATGCTAAAGAAGTGCCACCGATGCAGGCCGGTCTCGGCGGTGATGCCGTGTTTACCGGAGATAATGTCTGTTGTAAGCATGATGTTAGTTCTTTCTCACTTCTGCCTTTACAGTTTATATCCTCTATGCACCGCGACCACGCCGCCGGTCAGGTTGAAGTATTCGACGCGCTCCAGCCCCGCATCCAGCATCATCTGCTTGAGTTCTTCCTGCCCCGGATGCATGCGGATGGATTCGGCCAGATACTTGTAACTGTCAGCATCCCCTGCAATCATCTGCCCCATCCTGGGCAGCAGCTTGAAGGAATACAGGTCGTAAGCCTTCTCCAGTGGTTTGGCAACTTTTGAAAATTCCAGCACGATCACGCGCCCGCCCGGCTTTAACACGCGGCGCATCTCGCGCAGCGCAGCATCCTTGTGCGTGACGTTGCGCAGGCCGAAGGCGATGCTCACAACATCAAAGTAATCGTCGGGAAAGGGCAGATGTTCGGCATCGCATTGTGTGACCGGGGTGTTGATTCCTTCGTCCAGCAGGCGGTCGCGGCCTACGCGCAGCATGGCGTTGTTGATGTCGGTGAGCACCACCTGACCGCTGCTGCCTACGGCTTTCAAGAATAACCGCGAAAGATCCGCCGAGCCGCCTGCCACGTCCAGCACGCGCTGGCCTGTGCGCACGCCGCTGACGCTGACGGCAAAACGCTTCCAGATGCGGTGCAGTCCGACTGACATCAAATCGTTCATGATGTCGTACTTGCTGGCAACAGAGGTAAACACGCCCGCAACGCGGCGCGCCTTATCCTTTTCGTCTACGGTCTCGAAACCGAAATGGGTGGTTTTGCTCATTGCATGTCTCCTTTATTACCCCCTCTCCCGCTGGCGGGAGAGGGGGATGGGGAGAGGGGCTTGCTGATTTCTACCCCCTCCTTGGCCCTCCCCCTGCAAGGGGGAGGTGATGTGTTTATGGTTCGCGGCTTGCGCCTGCCGCTTCCAGGCGCGCCAGATAATCGTGCCACATGCCGCTTTGATATTTTCCCAGCTCAGAGAGGTATTCCCAGGTATAGAGGCCGGAATCGTGTCCGTCATCGAAGGTCAGTTTGATCGCATAGCTGCCGACGGGTTCGACGCCGGTCAGCATCACATCAAGCTTGCCCGCTTGCAGCACTTCCTGCCCCGGGCCATGGCCGCGCACCTCGGCGGAAGGGGAGAACACTCGCAAGAATTCGAAGGGCAGCTGGTAGCGGGCGCCGTCGTCGAAGGCGAGTTCCAGCAGTCTGGATTTTTGATGCAGGATGATTTCGGTCGGATTCATAGTGAGCGTATTTTCTTCAGTAAAGCGGTGGTGGAGCGTTCGTGCAGGAAAGGGATGCTGTGCACCTTTCCCCCCCGGCTCTGAACTTCGGCGCTGCCGACGATGTTTTCCGGCTGCCAGTCGCCGCCCTTGACCAGTACGTCAGGCTGACAGGCGAGGATCAGATTCAGCGGTGTATCCTCATCGAAAGGGACGACCAGGCTGACCGATTCCAGCGCGGCGAGAACCGCCATGCGATCCGCTTCGGCGTTGATCGGCCTGTCGTCGCCCTTGCCTTGCCTCTTCACCGACGCATCGCTGTTGACCCCCACGACCAGCGAGGCTCCCAGCGCGCGGGCTTGCGCGAGATAGCTTGCATGGCCGCGATGCAGCACGTCAAAGCAGCCGTTGGTAAACACCAGAGGGCGGGGCAGCATCGCTGCCCGTTTTTCAAACTGTTCACGGCAGCACAGCTTGGTCTCGAATACCGGGTTAGCATAAAACTCGCGCAGCGATTCGTTTGCCCTTTCCCCCGCAAGCGGGGGAAAGTTGGAAAGGGGGAGAGCGAAGCGAGGGGCTCGGGCATGGCGAGTTTCATCGTCGGTGTCGGCAATCTTGCCATGAACGTTGGAATACATTTTATTCAATATATTCGAATAACTGGACGACGCTGGCTACGCCCTGGCTTCCGCTGGCGACTTCCGACGCGTCACGGGCTTCTGCTCGCCTGACGATACCCATCAAATAGACGATACCGTTTTCGGTGACGACCTTGATGCTGGTCGCGCTGAAGCGTTTGTCGCCGACGAAGCGAAGTTTCACGTTTGACGTGATCAGGCTGTCATTGCTGCGGGAAGAGAGTGAACTCTGGGGCGCAATAGCCAGTTCATTGTGGATCTGTCGCACATTCTGGATGTTTGCGACGATGCGTTCAACCTGGGCACGGGTTTGTTCATCGGGAACTTCGCCTGAGATCAGAACATTGCGGTTAAAGCTGGTGACATTCACATGTGCGGTATTTTTGTATTGTTTGCCTATGCGGTCGAAGGCCTTGGCTTCGATCGCCTCATCCTCGACATAGGCGCCGCTGGTGCGTCTGTCCTGCACCATCAGGGCGCCCGCTCCTACGCCTGCGGCCACAACCGGGAAGCAGCCCTGCAAGCTGGCCGATAAAATCACTAAAAACAAAATATTGCGCACGGTTATTCCCCCATCAACTGGTAATCAATCACATCGCAGATGCAATGCAAGGCGAGCAGGTGTACCTCCTGTATTCTGGCGGTACTGCGTCCATCCACACAGATCGAGACATCCCCCGGTCTGAGTATGCTGGCCATTTCGCCGCCGTCACGACCGGTCAGCGCGACTACTCGCATGTTGCGTTCATGTGCTGCACGTATTGCCGCGACGACATTCGGGGAATGGCCGCTGGTCGAAATGGCCAGCAGACTGTCGCGGGGCAAGCCCAGCGCGCGCACCTGTTTGGAAAAAATCAGGCTGAAATCATAATCGTTGGCGATGGAGGTGAGCACCGAGCTGTCGGTGGTCAGGGCGACAGCGGCAAGCCCCGGTCTTTCGATCTCGAAGCGGTTGAGCAATTCTGCCGCGAAGTGCTGAGCGTCGGCCGCAGAGCCGCCATTGCCGCAACACAGGATTTTCCCGTCGTTGGTGACACAGTCGAAAAATAACTGTGCGGCTTCGGCGATGGGAGCTGCCAGCGTATCTTTGACACGCAACTTGAGTTCAGCGCTGTCAGTGAAATGTTTGATGATGCGTTTGTTGATGTCCATATCGATAACTGTTGATGTCCTGAATGCGGATATTAACCCGAATGGTGCATTAATTCATGCGCATTGCGGTTTCAGGCGTCGAATGCATTTTTTATCCATTCAATATTGAGCCCTTCGGCATTGTCCATCAATACCACATCGAAACGGCACGGCGGGAGACGAGTTCGCCGGGCCAGGTAATATTGCGCGGTGCGGACCAGGCGCCGTTGTTTGTGCCGGTCTATGCTGCCCGCAGCGCCCCCGTAATCCGCGCTGCTGCGCTGCCGTACTTCGATGAAAACCAGCGCGTGGCCGTCCTGCATGATCAGGTCAATCTCGCCGAAGTAGTTGTGGTAGTTTTTTTGCAGCAGCGTTAACCCCTGCCGCTGCAAAAATTTTTCGGCAAAGCGCTCGGCCGCTGCCCCGCTGTTCACGGCTTTTTGGTTAAATCGGAAGTCGCCGCAGCTTCAACCTGTGAGGCGTTTCTGAACTGAGCCGGAAACATTTGTTCGGCGGGGGCGACGGGCGCATCGGTGGACTGACCGTGTCCTCGCACGAAGATGGCCGGAACCGCCTCGCGGACGAAGGTCTGGCCGTCGAGCCGTATTTTCCCTGTCACACCATCGAGCGGCAGCGCGGCATTGATCTGGTTGTCAAGCAACAGGTAAATCAGGCGATGGGCGTCTATCCCCAGCGCGTAGAGCCGCTCGTTCTCTGTGCTCAGCGGCGGATTGGCGCGCGGATAGGACATGACGGATGCCAGCTCGCCCTGCATCAACCAGGGCATGTCGATGAAACGAATTCCCTCCAGGTCGAAATTTACCAGGGTGTCGCGATTTCCCGCGAAGAGCAGCGAAGTGGCGTAAGCCGGCAGATTCGTCGGCAGATAGGGGCGGATGGTGCGCGCTTTGCCGATCTCCGTCGCAAAAAACACCATGCTCTCGGGCGTCGCCGCGATATCCGAGAGCGCCGTTGTGTCACCGCTGAACTCGATTTCCCGCAGTATCGTGCCGCCTGTCGCATTCCACTGTTCCTCGAAGGCGAATTGCAGGCGCCGGGAGAGTGGCGCGTTCGAAGAAATCACGATGGCCTGTTTGAAGCCTTGCTGCCAGGCAAGGGCTGCGACCTGGCGCGCCTCGGCTTCGACTGCCATTCCGAAAAAATACAGCAGGGGCGGGGCCTGATCTTCGATGATGTTCAGTGCGAGCGTCGGGACAGGAATGCTGTTGCCTTCGGCCAAAAGGTGTATGCCCCGCCGCGTCAGAGGGCCTGCCACCGCCACGGCGCCGCCGGATATGGCCTTGTTGTATGTTTCAATGACGCCGTGAGCCTCGTCATAATCGCTGTAAACGATGACGGGCAGGCCGGACTTTTGTAAGCTTGCGGCAGCCATAAATCCCTGACGCACCGCTTCTGCGGCAGCGCCCAGAGTCGGCGAATTGAGCGGCAGCATCAGGGCTATGTGCGGAACAGCCGGGCTGACGACGGGCGGCTCGGTAGTGGCGCAGGCTATACCGCTCACGTATAGTGCGAACAGAGTCAGGATACTCCGCACGAGTTTCACGTTAATACACTGTAGAGGAAGCTGCATATGGAACACCCGCAAAAGTTGGAACCCGCATTATATGTAGTTGCCACCCCGATAGGGAATTTGCGCGACATTACGCTGCGGGCGCTCGACGTGCTGGCAGGCGCTGACGTGGTCGCAGCCGAAGACACGCGCAACACTTCTCATCTGTTGAAACACCACGGCATACATGCCAAACAGCTGATGGCAGTGCACCAGCACAACGAACGCGGCGCGGCAGAGAAGCTCGTTGCCAGGATCAGGGCAGGAGACAGTGTCGCCTTCGTCAGCGATGCCGGCACGCCGGCGGTCAGTGATCCTGGCGCCTTGCTGGTGGAGGCGGTTATCGCGGCAGGGCTGCGGGTGATACCGATTCCTGGCGCTTCCGCCGTGGTCGCTGCCTTGTCGGCGTCCGGGTTGAATGAACCCCATTTTTTGTTTTACGGCTTTTTGCCTAACAAGTCCGCCGCACGCCGCACGGTGATGCAGGCGTTGATCGGCCATCCTTACACACTGGTGTTTTACGAGGCTCCGCACCGCATCGTCGAATGCGTCGCCGATTTGCATGCCGTGCTGGGGGGTGCGCGACGCATCGTGCTGGCGCGGGAAGTTACCAAATTGTTCGAGACTATCCATGCCTGCACGCTTGCCGATGCCGAAAGCTGGCTGGAATCGGATGCCAACCAGCAGCGCGGCGAATTCGTCGTGCTGGTGTCGGGGGCGCAACCAGAGGAAGGTTTGTCGGCTGAAACGCTGAATACGCTCAAGCTGTTGCTCGAAGAGCTGCCGCTGAAACAGGCCGTACAACTGGCCACTAAAATTACCGGCGAAAATCGCAGCGAGCTGTATCAGCGGGCGTTGCAGATGAAAGACGCCGACTAAGCGCCATGTTGCCGCTCCTGATCCGCGCGCTGCTGAGCGATCCTGCCTGCTACGACCATCCTGTCGAAAAGGTGGAGCTGGTCGAGACGCATATTTCCTGGGTCGTACTGACGGGTGATTATGCCTACAAGATCAAAAAGCCGGTCAATCCGGGTTTTCTGGATTTCAGTACGCTGGCGTTGCGCCATCAGGATTGCATCGACGAGCTGCGATTAAACAGGCGGCTGTCGGCGGAATATTATCTCGATGTGGTGGCGATAACCGGAACCCCTGAAGCTCCGCGCGTTGGCGGTTCGGGCGAGGCTCATGTTAACGAGGTCATCGAGTACGCGGTGAAGATGCGCCAGTTTCCGGTCGATGCGACGCTGGACAAACTGGCAGAGCGCGGTGAACTGGCTCATGAGCAAATAGACGCGCTGGCAGCGCGTCTGGCGCACTTTCATCAGTTCGAGTGCGAGCGTGCCGCCGCCGACAGCCCGTGGGGCGAGCCGGAGGCAATCGCCCGACCTGTCGAGGAAAATTTCAGGATACTGGCAGACCGGCAGGAGAACCCCGCCCAAAGCCTGCTTCTTGCCGACTTGCAAAACTGGTGTGTGGCCGAACATGCGCGTCTTGCGCCCCTGATGGCCGCGCGCAAAAAAAATGGCCGGGTGCGCGAATGTCATGGCGACCTGTATTTGGCCAATATGGCCTGGGCGGATGGTCGGCTGCTGATCTTCGACTGTCTGGAATTCAGTCCCGGTCTGCGCTGGATAGACGTAATTTCGGAAGGCGCCTTCTGCTACATGGACTTGTTACACCGGAAATACGAGGGTTTTGCTTCGCGTTTTCTCAATGCATGGCTGGAGGCGACCGGCGATTATCAGGGCGTGGCGCTGTTGCGCTATTACGCGGTGTATCGCGCGCTGGTGCGCGCCAAAGTGGCATCGCTGCGCGCAGGACAAGTGGCTGACAGTCCTGCGGTTCAATCCGCCCGCGCTGAAATTGCCGGTTATTTGCAACTGGCCGGACAGCTCGCAGGCATTCCTTCCCCCTTCCCCCTTCCCCCTTCCCTGTGTATTACCCACGGCCTGTCCGGTTCGGGCAAGACGGCGCTCTCACAGCAGATGCTCGAAAAGCACAGCATGATACGCCTGCGTTCCGACGTCGAGCGCAAGCGGCTGGCAGGGCTGGACGCCAGCGCGAGGGAAGGCGAGGCATTGGGACTTTACAGCGAGTCGTTTGGTCTGCGCACTTATCAACATCTGGCTGAGCTGGCGGAAGGTTTGTTAAAAGCCGACTGGCCGGTGATCGTCGATGCCGCTTTCCTCGAACGATGGCAGCGCGATTTGTTCCGCGACCTGGCGCAACGCCTCGGGGCAGGCTTTGGGATATTGGACATTCAGGCCGATCCTGCCACCCTGCGCGAACGGGTCAGGCGGCGGCAGGCGGAGGGCGGTGACGCCTCCGATGCCGATTTGCGCGTGCTGGAACACCAGCTGGCCACCACCCGGTCGCTGGACGCAGACGAGCTGGCCGTTACAATTAGGTCTTCATGAATGAATAACGCCGCGTGTAGCGGCGTTATGTGTCGGCTTATGGGATGCCGACTTGGTCAGCAGGAATGCTGATCGGATTTACAGCCAGAAATAATCACTCGCAGATGTCTTGATAAGCGTCTCCTCGGAATAGTCAACTTTGCAAACCCCGTGGTTTTGCAACCACAGTGATTTTATACGCCTAATTTTAGCCGAATTCAACTAAAATTTATTGCACGGTTGAAATGGATTCGGCCGGATTAATATTTGCGTCTGTGGGCAATCGGGCGGCGGCGCGTGTCGAGCTCTGCGGGTCTGGGTTTTGGCACAAACAGATTACGGCCGGGCTCACTTTTCGATGTCTGGTGCATCAGAATCGCCGCGCTCAATTGTTCCGTGGAAACCTGAACGGGCGAGTGTTCCCCTTTGGGGTTGTATGCGGAAAGATTGCCCTTGATGCTCTGGATGCGTTCATGTGCATCGGCTTTTTTCGGCTGACCGCTCAGAATTTTTTCCGCATCGGATGTCAGCGTGTATCCCCCTTCCAGCCCGATAATCAGACCGTTCACGGACAGGCTGTGAAACGACTCTGACAAATCCTGTTCGGAGCAGGTCGCGCCCTGAATAAGATCGCCGGCCGCGATGATCCCGACAAGGTCGGCGGGGCGTCGCTTCGCTGACGCGGCAATGGCGAGTAAAAGAAATGCATCAACATCGTGAACTGGAAACATTGTATTACCTTTGAATGAATATGAAACATGCAGGGGTGCCAAACGCGGCTGGAAAATTTGCCCCGCGTGAAGTCGATAGTGTAATGCTTTACGGCGCAAGTGCTTGCAGGAACGTGTATGACTATGCTCAGGGATGCGCATTTTTTAGTCCTGATGACAGGTAACAGCGCTTTACTTTCAAACAAGTGTTTGATATGTTGTGCGCTGATATTCGGATTTGATGGAATTATCCATCCGGCGCCATCGCCGCACCCTGTAACTTATCGTCGTCATGGAAAACCATATGTTTGCCAAAACTCTTGTTCCGACCATTCTGGTTTCAATCCTGCTAACCGCTTGTGGTGGCGCCAAGCCTGGCGGCCCCGGGCCTGCGGCGGCAATGCCGCCGCCTGAAGTCGATGTGATTACCGTGAGCCGGGGCAGTGCGACGCTTACCCGTGATTTGCCGGGTCGATTGCAGGCTTATCGCACTGCACAAGTTCGTGCCCGGGTCGAGGGTGTGATCGAAAAGCGTCTGTTCGATGAAGGCAGTGACGTGCGGGCGGGTGCTCACCTGTTTGAGATCAGTTCTCACACCTTCAAGGCAACGGCGGCTGCGGCCGAGGCGGATGTCGCCATAGCGAGGCAAACCGTCGAACGTTACCGGCCGCTGCTGGCGATCAAGGCGGTCAGTGTGCAAGAGTTCGATCTGGCGGCCGCCAAAGTCAAGCAGGCCGAGGCCGTCCTGGCCAGAGCCCATGAGGATTTGGAAAATGCCAGCGTGCCTGCGGCCATTTCCGGGCGCATAGGCCGTGCTCTGGTGACCGAGGGCGCGTTCGTCGGCAAAGGCGAACCCACTCAGCTGGCCACCATCGAACAGCTGGATCCTATCTATGCCAATTTCACCCAGTCCGGGGTTGATGTGTTGCGTTTGCGGCAAGCTATCAAGGCCGGAAAATTCAAGCGCGACGAAACGGCCCGCGTCGAACTGATGCTCGAGGACGGCAGTGTCTACCCGCATGCGGGCAAGATTTTCTTCACCGACATGGCCGTTGATCCGACCACAGGCTCCGTGTCCATGCGTGCGGCTTTTGCCAATCCGGAGCGCGAACTGCTGCCGGGCATGTTTGTGCGCATCCGCTTCCCGGAAGCCGTCCAGGACAACGCGATACGTGTGCCGCAGCGCGCGGTGCAATCCGGTGCGCAAGGCCAGTTTGTGATGGCCGTCGTGGAGGGTAAGGCCGTGCCGGTGCCGGTGAAGACCAGCGGCATGGCCGGGACTGACTTCATCATCGCCGACGGTTTGAAGGGGGGGGAACAGGTGATCGTAAACGGGTTGCAGAAGGCGCGTCCCGGAACCGAGGTGAAACCCGTGCCGTGGGATCCTGGCGCTCCGTTACTGGCGCCTGCCGCAAAACCGGCCGAGCCGCAAATCGCAAACGCTAAACTGAAAACTGCTAACTCCAAACCGGAAACAGGTTCTTCCAATGTTCGCTAAATTTTTTATTGACAGACCCATTTTTGCCTGGGTCATTGCGCTGGTCATATTGCTGGGCGGCGCTCTGGCGCTGAAAAATCTGCCCGTCTCACAGTACCCGTCGGTCGCCCCTCCCGCGCTGACCATCGCGGTCAATTATCCCGGAGCTTCGGCCCAGGTGATCGAGGAAACGGCGGTGGCGTTGCTCGAACAGGAAATGAACGGCATCGAGCATCTGCTGTACATGGAATCCGCGTCCGAGTTGGGAAACGGCAGCATCACGCTGACTTTTGAGGCAGGATCCAATCTTGATCTGGCCTCGGTCGAGGCGCAAAACCGCATCAAGCGCGCCGAGGCGCGTTTGCCTGAAGACGTCCGTCGTCTGGGGATCACGGTGACCAAGACCGCTCGCAACTATGTGATGTTCGTCGCCTTGTTCTCGCCCGACAAGAGTTTGAATGATGTGGCGCTGGGCAGCTATGCAACGTCCAATGTGATCGACAGTCTGCGCCGCGTACCGGGCGTGGGCGAGGTGCTGCTGTTTGGCACCGAATACTCGATGCGGCTGTGGCTAAAACCTGAAAAGCTGCAACAATACAATCTTTCACCGGCCGATGTGTCGGGTGCGGTTCGCGCGCAAAATTCGCAACTGGCGACCGGCGAGCTGGGACAATTGCCGTCGGCGCAGGGGCAGGAGCTTAACGCCGTCATCGTCACCCGCAGCCGTCTTTCCACTCCGGAGGAGTTTGGCGACATCATCGTCCGCACCAATCCTGATGGCTCGTCTGTGCGCGTAAAAGATGTGGCGCGCGTCGAGCTGGGGGCGCAGGACTATTCGCGCGCGGCTCGCATCGACGGGAATCCGACGGCAGCCGTTGCGATACGCCTCTCTCCCGGCGCCAATGCACTCTCCACGGTCAAGGCGGTCAATGAAAAGATGACCGAGATGGCCCGGTTCTTCCCGAAATCCATAGACTGGGTGGTGCCCTATGACACCTCCAAGTTCATCGATGTTTCCATCAGTGAAGTGCTCAAAAGTCTGGCCGAGGCGCTGGTGCTGGTGGTATTGGTCATGTATTTGTTCCTGGAAAACTGGCGCGCGACACTGATTCCTGCCATCGTGATTCCGATCGCGCTGGTAGGCGCCCTGGTCGGCCTGTATCTGCTGGGTTATTCGATCAACGTGCTGACGTTATTTGCGATGGTGCTGGCAATCGGCATCGTGGTGGACGATGCCATCGTGGTGGTGGAAAACGTCGAACGCATCATGACGACCGAGGGTTTGTCGCCCCGCGATGCAACACGTAAAGCGATGGACCAGATTGTCGGTGCGATTATCGCGATCACGCTGGTGCTGATGGCCGTGTTCATCCCGATGGCTTTCTTCCCCGGATCAACGGGCGCGATTTATCGCCAGTTCGCCGTCACGCTGGTGCTGACCATGATGTTCTCGGCGCTGATGGCATTGACGCTGACTCCCGCGCTCTGCGCTACCTTGCTCAAACACGAGCCAGGCCGGGAAATGATGCCCAGCCGGGGATTCTTTGGCTGGTTCAACCGTTTCTTTGCCCGAACCACGCAACGCTACACGGATAATGTGAGCCGGAATATCCGGAAAACGTCGCGCTATTTGCTCGTTTATGCGGCCATCTTTATCGCGATGGGCTGGTTGTTCAGCAAATTGCCGGGCAGCTTTTTACCCGAAGAAGATCAGGGCTATTTCATCAACATGGTTCAGCTGCCCGCCGGTGCGACCCAGGCGCGCACCCTGGATGTGCTCTCACAGGTCGAGCAGTTCTACATGAAGCAGCCAGAAGTCGAGCACGTGATCGGGGTGGCGGGCTTCTCCTTCTTTGGACGCGGACAGAATGCGGCGCTGGTGTTTGTGCGTCTTAAGAGCTGGAACGAGAGGCCTGCCGCTGACAGCGCGGCACCTGCCATGGTGAAGAAGGCAAATATGCTGTTTTTCCGGATCAAGCAGGCGATGATCTTTGCGATCAATCCGCCGCCTATACCGGAACTGGCAGCGGTCGGCGGTTTCGACTTCCGCTTGCAGGACAGGGCGGGTATGGGTCGGGAAAAGCTGCTGGAAGCGCGCAACATGGCGCTGGGCATGGCCATGCAGAATCCGGTGCTGGCAGGGGTGCGCCCCGAAGGCCAGGAGGCGGGGCCTCAGCTGTTGCTGGATGTGGACAGGCTAAAAGCACAGGCTCTGGGGGTTTCCATCGCAGATCTGAATGACACCCTGCAATCCGTTTTAGGGGTCGCGTACATCAACGACTTTGTGCGTCAGGGACGTATTTTGCGCGTACAGATGCAGGCGGAAGCCGATGTGAGGCGCACCCCTGACGACATTATGAAGCTGACGGTGCGCAACAACAAAGGCCAGATGGTGCCGCTGTCGGAACTCGCTACGCCGCGCTGGGTGGCAGGTTCGCCCAAGCTGGATCGCTATAACGGGCAGGCTGCGATGAAAATATCGGGTTCGCCAGCTTCCGGCAGAAGCACGGGGGAGGCGGTCGCGGCCATGGAAGAAATCGCCCGTAAATTGCCGCCCGGTTTCGGCTACGAGTGGTCGGGCACCTCCTTTGAAGAAAGGCAGTCGGGCGCTCAGGCCCCGCTGCTGTTCGGTATCTCGCTGATCGTGGTGTTCCTGTGTCTGGCCGCGCTCTATGAGAGCTGGTCGATTCCGTTCGCCGTGCTGCTGGTGGTGCCGCTGGGTATTTTCGGCGCGGTACTGGCGGTGACCTTGCGCGGCCTGCCTAATGACGTGTATTTCAAAGTCGGCCTGATCGCCATCATCGGCCTGTCATCGAAGAACGCCATTTTGATCATCGAGTTTGCCCGCAAGCTGCAAGACGACGGAATGAGCCTGATGGATGCGACGCTCGAAGCCTGCCGATTGCGTTTTCGGCCGATTCTGATGACCTCTATCGCCTTTATTGTCGGCGTATTGCCGCTGGCGATTTCAACCGGCGCCGGCGCGCAAAGCCGTCATGCCATCGGTACGGGCGTGATGGGCGGGATGATCGCGGCAACGCTGCTGGCGGTGTTTCTCGTGCCGGTGTTCTTCGTATTCGTGCGCAAAATATTCCCCGGCCATGCCCGAAAACACGTCGAGCATGAGGAGGGCTCAAAATGAAAAACCCGAATAATCCAATAGCCACAGCATTC
This sequence comes from Gallionella sp., assembly GCA_028707275.1. Taxonomy (GTDB): domain Bacteria; phylum Pseudomonadota; class Gammaproteobacteria; order Burkholderiales; family Gallionellaceae; genus Gallionella. Next base: position 139,874 of record JAQTUP010000003.1, read on the forward strand.
TCTCCCCCTTGCAGGAGGAGAGTCAGGGTGGGAGTCGTCGTGTTGTTAGCAGCCCTGGGCGGTTGTTCGCTGGCGCCGGTTTATCAGCGCCCTGCCGCGCCTGTGCCTGATGCCTGGCCTGAATCGGCAGCCGTAACCTCCGGTGAGCTTCGTCTCATGCCGGACTGGCAGGTTTATTTCTCCGATCCGCGCTTGCGGGCGTTGATCGCGGCCGCGCTGGAAAATAACCGCGACCTGCGCATCGCCACCGCACGTATCGCAGAGGCTCGTGCGCAATATGGCATCCAGCAGGCCGACCGTCTGCCCACTGTAAATTTAAACGCGCAGCGCACAGCATCTTTGTCGCCGGCCAGCACGTCATTTACCGGTCGTCCTTTTCAGGCGCAGCGCTATGATGTGAACGCGAGTCTGGTGTCGTTCGAGCTCGATTTCTGGGGACGGGTCGCCAGCCTGAATGCGGCGGCGAAGGCCAGTTATCTGGCGACAGAAGCTGCGCAGCGCGCGTTCCGTTTGTCGCTGATCAGCGATGTGGCCAATGCCTATTTATCGGCGCTGGAGTTAAAGCAGCGCGTTCAATTAGCGGATTCCACCGCAAAGGGACGCCATGAGATGACAGAACTGATCGGACACCGACGCGATGCAGGCGTGTCCAGTGACCTGGATTATTTGCAGGCGGAGGGCACCTATCAAACCGTGCTGGCCGATCAGGCGAATTTGCAAAGGCAACTGGCTGCCGCCGAAAATTTGCTCACGCAACTGGTGGGCGGGATGCCCGCAGCACTGCCAGCGGGGCGCAGCCTGGATCAGCAGGGAATCGAGCCTGGCCTGATCGCGGGCGTACCCAGTGAGGTGTTGCTGCAACGCCCTGATGTGCTGGCCGCAGAGCAGCGACTTATTGGATCTAACGCCAATATCGGTGCCGCGCGCGCCGCCTTCTTGCCGCGCATCAGTCTGACAGGTGCTTTGGGTACGGCCAGCCGTCAGCTTGGCGGACTGTTCGGTCCAGGCAGCGATGCCTGGAGTTTTCAGCCCTCGCTCACGCTGCCTTTGTTTGACGCCGGACGAAACTCCGCCAACCTGGATGTGGCACAGGCACGCCGCTCGATCGCGGTAGCCGAGTATGAAAAAACCATCCAGCAGGCGTTTCGCGAGGTGGCGGATTTGTTGAATGCGCGCGAGAGTTTAACCTCGCAACTCGATGCGCAGCAGGCTAATGCTCGCGCTCAGCATCGGCGTTTGACCCTGGTAGAGGCGCGCTATCAGGCAGGGATTGCCAATCATCTGGAGTTGCTCGACGCGCAACGCGACGCTTATGCCGCAGAGCAAGGCGAGGTACAAGTCCGGCGTGCGCAGCTGTCTGCGGCAACTCAGCTGTACAAGGCGTTGGCGGGTGATACGGCTGAGAAAGTAAAATGACCGGGGCACAAGCACCTCAGCTTAATTCTGCCAGTGAACAGACCCGGGCACGCTTGGTGGACGCCGCGCGCGAGTTGTTTTCAGCACATGGATTTCAGGGTGCTACGGTGCGCGAGATCTGCCGCCTGGCCGACGCCAATGTTGCAGCGGTAAACTATCATTTTGGCAGCAAGGACGGGTTGCTGGCCGAGGCGTTCAATTTTTCGGCGCTCAAGGCGCTGCAAAAGAAAAATGCCACGGTGGATGCCTGTCCGGAAATACGCTTGCATCTGTTCGTTCGTGATTTCATGCTGATGCTGCTGGATGAAAAAAATGCTTCGCGGCAATGCCGGATGATGGCGCGCGAACTGGCTGACCCGACGCCGGCGTTAGATAAGATCTTTGTTGAAGCCATTGCGCCGCTGCTCGACTTTTTAAGTCGGCTGGTGCGCGAGATCGTGGGCGATAGGGCGGACGAGGCGGCATTGCGCCGCTGCGTATACAGCCTGCTTGGCCAGTGCGTGTTTTATCGCAACTCGCATCCGGTGTTGCAACGCCTGTATCCCGATTTACATTATGATGTTGCCGAAATTGAAGCCACGGCGCGGCACATCGCACGTTTTTCGATAGCCGGCATGATGCAGGCTGCCAGAGGTGAACTCGACTCGCGGCTGTTTGAAACAGGGAGCGGATACACCCGGGAGTTGTAGTTATTCATAAATTGTTTAATCCCCTTGGGTTAACAGACGGCGCCGGGGCGCGGCTATCCTGGCATCTTCAGTTTTGCACCTCAACGAGTTTTCCCCTCGCTTTTTAGAAGCGTTCCTGAAGTCTGCCTTGAATTACTCGCCGTAACGATGCGTCGGGTTGAATCTGTTGATTAACCCCTGCTGTTTGTGGGAAACTGTCTCGCCTTGACGATTGTATCGTCGGTAAGAACCAGGCCAACAGCAATCAGATTTCGGCATACAAGCTGATAATGATACTTCGGAACGCGAATAAATTTCCCCGGATAATTTTATGCCAATAAATTACGCTGTCCAGAACCTGATCGTGCGCATCGTGCGCAGCTGAAATTCATGCCTGTCATTATTTTTTTATGTGCAGTTGGGATCACTCTGGCTATTTTGTTGAGTCAGGGGGAGAGCCCCGGGCTTTTTGGATCCGGCAACTCATCTGACAACCCTTTGTTGTTCGTATTTATTATTCTTGCGGCAGTGCTGATCCCTCTTGTGACGATGCTTGCCTCATGGGAAAAAAAACGGCGCCTGGCCAAACTCTCTGGCGGACGGACTCGTCCTAAGAGGCGTCGTTGGGCTGCCAATAAGCTGGTGCGCGGGGTGCTCAGCGTTCTTGTCATATCGATGATGGCTGGAGCGGGTTATCTTGGCTGGAAGACTCAGAACTTGGAGAAATCACCTGCCGAAAGTATTAAGGTCGAAACAGCGCTTCAAATACCGGTGAGCAATAATGCAAGTCAGGTGTCAGCGGACAACCAGGATTGGCGCGAGAGTGCGACCGGGGAGAAACAGGCTCAGACAGAAGCGGATGAAAAGAGTGAGGCAGGACAATTAGCCGACCAGAAGAGTGAAACTGACAAAACAGCACGCGAGAGGGCTGAAAGATTAGCTGTCGTGCAGGCGGAAATCCTGGTTCGTGAAAAGATTCTGGCGGAGAATTTGGCAAGCGAGAAACTCGCTCGTGAGAAGGCTGAAGCGCTGGCTCGCGAGAAGCTGGAGGCTGAGAAATTGGCTCAGGCCAAGGCAGAGGCCGAGCGAGTGGCGCGCGAGAAAGCGGCCAAACTGGCGCAAGCGGACCGAGTCGCTCGCGAGAAGGCGGAAAAGCTGGCACTGGAAAAGGCGCTCGCGGAGAAACTGGCGCGCCAGAAGGCTGAGGCCGACAAGCTGGCGATTCAGAAGGCGGAAGCGCTGGCTCGCGAAAAAGCCGAGAAGTTGGCGCGCGAGAAGCTGGAGGCTGAGAAATTGGCTCATGCCAAGGCAGAGGCCGAGCGGGTGGCTCGCGAGAAAGCGGCCAAACTGGCGCAAGTGGAAGCGGACCGAATCGCCCGTGAGAAGGCGGAAAAGCTGGCACTGGAAAAGGCGCACGCGGAGAAACTGGCGCGCGAGAAACTGGAGGCTGAGAAATTGGCTCATGCCAAGGCAGAGGCCGAGCGAGTGGCTCGCGAGAAAGCGGCCAAACTGGCGCAAGCGGACCGAATCGCCCGTGAGAAGGCGGAAAAGCTGGCACTGGCGGAGAAACTGGCGCGTCAGAAGGCTGAGGCCGACAGGCTGGCGGTTCAGAAGGCGGAAGCGCTGGCTCGGGAAAAAGCCGAGAAGTTGGCTCAGGCCAAGGCTGAGGCCGAGCGAGTGGCGCGCGAGAAAGCGGCCAAACTGGCGCAAGTGGAAGCGGACCGAATCGCCCGCGAGAAGGCGGAAAAGCTGGCACTGGAAAAGGCGCTCGCGGAGAAACTGGCGCGCCAGAAGGCTGAGGCCGACAAGCTGGCGATTCAGAAGGCGGAAGCGCTGGCTCGCGAAAAAGCCGAGAAGCTGGCTCGCGAGAAGCTGGAGGCTGAGAAATTGGCTCAGGCCAAGGCAGAGGCGGAGAGAATTTTCCGCGAGAAGGCGGCCAAACTCGCGCAAGTGGAAGCGGACCGAGTCGCCCGCGAGAAGGCAGAAAAGCTGGCGCTGGCGGAGAAACTGGCGCGTCAGAAGGCCGAGGCCGACAAGCTGGCGGTTCAGAGGGCGGAAGCGCTGGCTCGGGAAAAAGCCGAGAAGTTGGCTCAGGCCAAGGCAGAGGCGGAGAGAATTTCCCGCGAGAAGGCGGAAAAGCTGGCACTGGAAAAGGCGCTCGCGGAGAAACTGGCGCGCCAGAAGGCTGAGGCCGACAAGCTGGCGATTCAGAAGGCGGAAGCGCTGGCTCGCGAAAAAGCCGAGAAGTTGGCGCGCGAGAAGCTGGAGGCTGAGAAATTGGCTCATGCCAAGGCAGAGGCCGAGCGGGTGGCTCGCGAGAAAGCGGCCAAACTGGCGCAAGTGGAAGCGGACCGAATCGCCCGTGAGAAGGCGGAAAAGCTGGCACTGGAAAAGGCGCTGGCGGAGAAACTGGCGCGCCAGAAGGCTGAGGCCGACAAGCTGGCGATTCAGAAGGCGGAAGTGCTGGCTCGCGAAAAAGCCGAGAAGTTGGCGCGCGAGAAGCTGGAAGCTGAGAAATTGGCTCAGGCCAAGGCAGAGGCGGAGAGAATTTTCCGCGAGAAGGCGGCCAAACTCGCGCAAGTGGAAGCGGACCGAGTCGCCCGCGAGAAGGCGGAAAAGCTGGCGCTGGAAAAGGCGCAAGCGGAGAAACTGGCTCGCCAGAAGGCTGAGGCCGAGAAGCTGGCGGTTCAGAAGGCGGAAGCGTTGGCGCGCGAAAAAGCCGAGAAGCTGGCTCGCGAGAAGCTGGAGGCTGAGAAATTGGCTCAGGCCAAGGCAGAGGCCGAGCGAGTGGCGCGCGAGAAAGCGGCCAAACTGGCACAAGCGGACCGAGTCGCCCGCGAGAAGGCGGAAAAGCTGGCACTGGAAAAGGCGCAAGCGGAGAAACTGGCGCGTCAGAAGGCTGAGGCCGACAGGCTGGCGGTTCAGAAGGCGGAAGCGCTGGCTCGGGAAAAAGCCGAGAAGTTGGCTCAGGCCAAGGCTGAGGCCGAGCGAGTGGCGCGCGAGAAAGCGGCCAAACTGGCGCAAGTGGAAGCGGACCGAGTCGCCCGCGAGAAGGCGGAAAAGCTGGCACTGGAAAAGGCGCAAGCGGAGAAGCTGGCGGTTCAGAAGGCGGAGACGCTGGCTCGGGAAAAAGCCGAGAAGCTGGCGCGCGAGAAACTGGAGGCTGAGAAATTGGCTCAGGCGAAGGCAGAGGCCGAGCGAGTGGCACGCGAGAAGGCGGAAAAGCTGGCGCTGGAAAAGGCGCAAGCGGAGAAACTGGCTCGCCAGAAGGCTGAGGCCGAGAAGCTGGCGGTTCAGAGGGCGGAAGCGCTGGCTCGGGAAAAAGCCGAGAAGTTGGCTCAGGCCAAGGCAGAGGCGGAGAGAATTTCCCGCGAGAAGGCGGCCAAACTCGCGCAAGTGGAAGCGGACCGAGTGGCCCGCGAGAAGGCGGAAAAGCTGGCACTGGCGGAGAAACTGGCGCGTCAGAAGGCTGAGGCCGAGAAGCTGGCGATTCAGAAGGCGGAAGCGCTGGCTCGGGAAAAAGCCGAGAAGTTGGCTCAGGCCAAGGCAGAGGCCGAGCGAGTGGCGCGCGAGAAAGCGGCCAAACTGGCACAAGCGGACCGAGTCGCCCGCGAGAAGGCGGAAAAGCTGGCGCTGGAAAAGGCGCAAGCGGAGAAACTGGCTCGCCAGAAGGCTGAGGCCGAGAAGCTGGCGGTTCAGAGGGCGGAAGCGCTGGCTCGGGAAAAAGCCGAGAAGTTGGCTCAGGCCAAGGCAGAGGCGGAGAGAATTTCCCGCGAGAAGGCGGCCAAACTCGCGCAAGTGGAAGCGGACCGAGTGGCCCGCGAGAAGGCGGAAAAGCTGGCGCTGGAAAAGGCGCAAGCGGAGAAACTGGCTCGCCAGAAGGCTGAGGCCGAGAAGCTGGCGATTCAGAAGGCGGAGACGCTGGCTCGGGAAAAAGCCGAGAAACTGGAGGCTGAAAAGCTTGTCGCAACACACGGTGCGCTGCCAGCTGCTGTGCAGTCCGCGCTGGAGGCGAATATTCGGGCATGGGCGAGCGCCTGGGCGGCAAAGCGAGTGGATGATTACCTGCAACATTACAGCGTGAACTTTGTTCCCGCAGGAGGGGATGCGCGCAGCGTATGGGAGGCCCGGCGCCGCGATCGCGTTGCGAAGGCGCAAGGCATTTCGGTGGTCATCGATGAGATCAGATTTGTACGGGCGGATGCCGACAGGGCGCAAGTTGTTTTCCGCCAGCGCTACAAGTCCAGCACCATCAATGACGATACACGAAAGACGTTGTCATTCGTGTTCGCGGATGGGGCGTGGAAAATTACCCGCGAGGATGCCCAGCCTTACTCAAAGTAATCGACCACCTGATGAATTACAATTGCATCTCTTTACACGGCTGGAAAATATCATGGATCACCTGACCCTCACCCGCCCCGATGACTGGCACTTGCACCTGCGCGATGGCGCTCTGATGCAATCGGTGCTACCCGATACCGCGCGACAGTTTGCCCGCGCCATTGTCATGCCCAATCTCAGACCTCCTGTGACCAGCACAGCGCAGGCGCTGGCGTATCGCTCGCGCATCCTGGCAGCGCTGCCCTCAGGAGCCGTGTTTGAACCCCTGATGACGTTGTATCTCACCGACAATACGACAGCCGCCGAGATACGCGAAGCTTACGACAGCGGCGTTGTGCATGCGGTGAAGCTTTATCCTGCGGGCGCTACGACCAATTCGGATGCCGGGGTGACCGATATTCGCAAGGCATATTCCGCACTCGAAGAAATGCAGCGTTGCGGGATGCCGTTGCTGGTGCATGGCGAGGTGACCTGCCCGGAAGTGGATGTGTTCGACCGCGAGGCGGCGTTCATCGATCTTGTGCTGCAACCGTTGCTGCGCGATATGCCGGAGTTGCGTGTGGTGTTCGAGCACATCACCACCCGCGATGCGGCGCAATTTGTGATGGCGGCTCCTGCCAGCGTTGCGGCAACTATCACCGCGCATCATCTGCTGTATAACCGCAACGCCATGTTCAAGGGGGGTATCCGCCCGCATTATTATTGTTTGCCGGTGTTGAAGCGTGAGTTGCACAGGGAAGCGCTGGGTGCTGTCGTCGCCAGCGGTAATCCTAAATTCTTCCTGGGAACTGACAGTGCCCCGCACGCGCTGGGCGCGAAAGAATCTTCCTGCGGCTGTGCCGGAATTTACACAGCGCATGCTGCGATCGAATTGTATGCACAAGCCTTCGAACAGTTAGGTGCACTGGACAAGCTCGAAGGGTTTGCAAGTTTTTTCGGGGCGGATTTTTATCGCCTGCCCATCAATACCGACACCATTACGCTGCGCCGCGAAGAATGGCAAGTGCCCGCTACAACGGGCTTTGGCGATGATCGCCTGGTACCGTTGTGCGCAGGTGAGATGCTGAAGTGGAAGCTGGTGGGGTGACGTTTGCTGCGGTTGATTGACAACCCTCTCGCCCCATCTACAATGCGACCATGATTAAATTTCAATGGGATGCGGCGAAAGCTGCGTCAAACAAGAAAAAGCACGGTGTATCGTTTGAGGAAGCGCAATCAGTTTTCTATGACGAATTCGCCGTGCAGTTTTATGATGAAACGCATACCGATTCGGAAGACCGATTTTTGATGCTGGGTTTTAGCACCGAAGCCAGGCTGCTGATTGTCTGTCACTGTGAGCGAGACCAAGGTAAAACCATCCGAATCATCTCGGCCAGAAAATCGACCAGAAACGAGAGTGCCTACTATCAAGGAGTCAAGACATGAAAGCTGAATATGAATTGTCCACAATGAAATCGCGCAAGAATCCTTATGCAGCGAAATTGAAAAAATCAGTCACGATGCGTTTGAGCGAGGATGTGGTTGGCTATTTCAAACAAATGGCCGAAGAACAGGGTGTCCCCTATCAAAGCCTGATCAATCTCTATTTGCGAGACTGCGTTTCAAAGCATCTTAAAATTGACGTGACCTGGCAGCCTGCGCCATAAGGCCTTGGGGAGCTTGCCATCTGGCTCGAATCTGATTATTGCAAGACGCATGGATACTGTTGCTGAAGTTGTGAAAATGGTTCTTGTAAATCCGCCAAAATTGAACCATCAAAATCCTGACTTTTCGAAACCTACCACTATGCCAATTTCAAATTATCTCAATACAGCTCCTACTATTGGTGATGGCGTCTATCTGCATTCCTCCTGCCAGGTCATAGGCGATGTAACGATAGGCGACGACAGTTCTATCTGGTGCAACACGGTGTTGCGCGGGGACGTGAATCGCATTGTGATCGGGCGCGGTTCCAACGTGCAGGATCTGACGATGGGGCATGTCTCGCACAGGACGCCTGACAAGCCGGATGGTTCACCTTTGATCATCGGCGATTATGTGACGGTCGGGCATTCGGTGATCCTGCACGGCTGCACGATAGGCCGCGAATGCCTGATTGGCATGGGCTCCATCATCATGGATGATGCAGTGATTCCCGATCACGTGATGATAGGAGCGGGTTCTTTGGTGTCTCCCGGTAAAATATTGGAAAGCGGGATGCTCTACATGGGGCGTCCTGCCCGTCTCGTGCGAGCTCTGACGGAAGAGGAGGTCGCTTCTCTTCGTTATTCTGCGGAGCATTACATGCGGGTCAAGGATAACTACCTGGCCGGATTAAAAAAATGAAAGAACAAATGACTACCAGTAATCAACAGGAAATTTTACGCGCAAAGGTCAATCTTGAAACGGCTCAAATGCCCTGGCGCGAGATGCAGCGCTATTTTGCCAGCGGCGCCGCTTTATTCGTCTCTTCAGACCTGGATCTGGTCGAGACGGCATACCAGATGTCCGCAGATAACGCCGCGTTAATCGGGCAATGGATGGCGGACGGCCAGTTTGGCCGGGTCACGGATGAACAGGCGCGTACCTGGTGGGATGCGGATGCCTTGCTGTGGGCCGTGGTTGTCAGCCCCTGGGTGCTGGTGCAACCGGTTACAAGCTAAGAATCTGTCCACGAAATACACGAAAAAAACAAGACGCGATTTGGCGATAAATCTGGCCAGATATTCCGGCTCGGAAGAAAATTATCCGGTGTGAAGCTGTCGTGCTTCAGAAAACAGGCCATCTGCTCACTTCATTTTTTTGAATTCGATGCCTTTTTTATTCAACAAGGTTTCGATCTGCTGGCAAAGTGTCTTCAGAATCTTGATGCGGGCAAAGTTCTTGTCGTTGGCTTCGATGAGTGTCCAGGGGGCAATTTCGGTGCTGGTTCTGTCTATCATGTCGCATACCGCCTGCTCGTACTCATTCCATTTCTCGCGATTTCGCCAGTCCTCGGCGGTGATCTTGAAATGTTTGAAGCCTATCATTTCGCGCGCCTTGAAGCGCTTGAGCTGCTCTTCCTGGCTGATGGATAACCAGAATTTCACGACCACGATATTGTGGCGTACCAGCTGCGCCTCGAAATCATTGATTTCGCTGTAGGCTCGCATCCAGTCGGCTTCCGAACAGAAGTTTTCGACGCGCTCGACCAGCACGCGACCATACCAGGAGCGGTCGAAAATCGTGACCCGCGCGCGCCTCGGGATGTGGCGCCAGAAACGCCAGAGGTAGGGCTGGGCTCTTTCTTCATCTGTGGGTGCCGCGACCGGGATGACGTTGTAATAGCGCGCGTCCAGGGCGCCGGTGATGCGCCGGATAGCACCGCCTTTGCCTGCCGCATCATTGCCTTCGAACATGGCAATCACGGTGATGTTTTTGAACTTCGGGCTGCGCGTTAACAGTGCCAGTTTCCCCTGATACTTCTCCAGCTCGTCCTGGTAGGTTTTTTTATCTATCTTCTGGCTCAGGTCCAGGGTTTTGAGGATGTTCAGCTTGTCGATTGAGGGAAGCGGCGGAGGCGCCGAGACCTCCGAGATGGCCTTGTCAGCGTCCGCCAGTCGCTTGTGGATGGCGTCAAGAATCACCTTTCCGACTGTCAGGTTGCGGTAGCGTGAGTCGAAGCCTTCGACGATGATCCACGGCGCCTCAGCCGTGCTGGTGTGACGGATCACGCTTTCGCTCACGACGCGAAACTTGTCATATTTCTTGTAGTGTTCCCAGTCGCGAGCGGAAACGCGCCAGCGAGTCTTCGGGTCTTTTTCGAGGATTTTCAGGCGTTTTTCCTGTTTGCTCTTGGACAGATGCAACCAGAACTTGATAATCAAGGCCCCTTCGTCGTTGAGCATTTTTTCCATGCGTGCGGCGCGTTCCAGACTCTGGTCGAGTTCTGCCGTCTTGGTGCGACCCTGGACACGGTTGATGATAGGCCAGGTGTACCAGGAGCCCAGGAAGATGCCGATTCTGCCCTTGGGCGGCAACTCGCGCCAGAATCGCCACATCATCGGGCGATCGAGCTCTTCGTCGGTCGGTTCTCCCATGCCATGTGTCTGCAAATATCTCGGATCCATCCATTCGTTGAGCAGATTGACAGTTTCCCCCCGTCCTGCCCCGTCTACTCCGCCAATCAGAATGATGACCGGGAATTTAGCAAGCGTGGCCATATCCATCTGCGCATCCAGCAAGGCTGAACGCAAAAGAGGCATCTCCCTGTCGTAAGTTTCCTTGTCAATTTTGTGCCCAAGCTCTGCCGATTCAAACATGGTTTCCTCCAAAAACTACAGATAATCCGGTGTGATCACCAGGCGCAGCGTGGTTTCAGATGAGCCTTCACGGCGACTAAGCCACCACAATCCGCTTTTCTTGATGCGCAAAGGCTGCTGCCCGCAGCCTAAAATTTGTGCGGCTACCGCCCCCAGAGTGGGCTGGTGACCAACGACCAGCACGGCACCCCCGGCATTTGGCCAGCGCACCGCCTGCAATACGGCGTGAACGGACGCGCCGGGCGCGATGCCGGGCACGGTTGCAAAATTGTCGCTAAGGGCTGCGGCTGTCTGTTGAGTCCTGATCGCCGGACTCACCAGTATGCGTGTGTCGGAGGGCAAATGCTGTCGAAGGAAGGCCGCCATGGTGCGTGCCTGTTTGCGACCCTTCTCGGTCAACTCGCGTGAATGATCTGCCAGACCCTCTTCGGCTTCCGCATGACGCCATAAAATCAGCTCCATTTTATCTCCCTGCGCAGTGCAGGCCTTAAGCCTGTGGAAAAGTGTATACTTCCAATACAGTATATACTGTATATATCATTCAATTTCAATACAAGGAAAAAAGCATGAAAACCAAAAAATCCGATAAGGTTGTCGTTCAGCCGGAGCCAGTCGCGGCCAAACCGCTGAGTAAAACATCTTCAGTTAAGGCTTCCCAACCTGTCGTTAAAGCTCCCAAGCCTGCCGTAAAAGCAGCCGTCGCAGAGAAAGCCAGTCCTGAGCCGGTCGATGTTGCCAAGGCAGAAAAATCGGTCAAAGCGAAAGCCGCCAAGAAGCCAAAAGTGGTGCGTGACAGTTTTACCATGCCGCAGAGTGAATATCAGAAGATCACTGAAATCAAGGAATTGTGCCTGAAGGTTGGGGTGCAGGTAAAGAAAAGCGAAGTGTTGCGAGCCGGCGTGATTGCGCTGAGTGCGATGAGCGAGGCCGAACTGATTTTTGCATTGAGCGCGCTGGACAAAATCAAAACCGGACGGCCAAACAAGCACTAGCAGGCTGCTGAAAAACGTTATGAGCGATGCGCAGGCAAGGAAAAAAGCGACGAAAAAGCGGAGTTTACATGTGGTAAATGAGCATTTTGAGTCACTTTTTGACGCAGTATCGGCGAGCGTAATAGTTTTGCAGCAGCCTGCTAAAAAGCAGGATACAGGAATCGGGATGCAGGAAAACTGCTGAATCCTGAATCCTGAATCAGGTTGTTGTCTTGACCGAAGCGCTGGCCAGTTGCCCGAGCAGCTCGCCCTGCGCGCATTTTTTGGCGGCCATGCGAGCCAGTTTGTGGTGGTACTGGCCTGCGCCATCCATCTCCCATGCCTGACAATTGTCCTGCAAGTAAGCCTTTAATCCTTCGTCTATCACGCGCTTCTTGAGTTTCTTGTCCAGCACAGGGAAGCACACCTCGATGCGGCGGAAGAAGTTTCTATCCATCCAGTCAGCAGAGGCCAGATACACGTCGTGTTTGAGGTCATTGCGGAAATAGAAGATGCGGGTGTGTTCCAAAAAGCGTCCGATGATGGAGCGCACCTTAATGTTTTCGGATAGCCCGGCCACACCCGGGCGCAGCGCGCATACGCCACGCACGATCAAATCCACCTTTACCCCGGCCTGCGAAGCTTCATAAAGCGCGTTGATGGTTACAGGTTCCAGCAGCGCATTCATCTTGGCGATGATGTGCGCGCGTTTGCCCGATTTGGCCAGCAGGGTCTCATTCTTGATGGCGCGTACCACCTCGGTGTGCAACGAGAACGGTGATTGCCACAAGTGGTTGAGTTTGCGCGCCCGGCCCAGGCTGGTGAGCTGACTGAATACCTCATTGGCATCGGCACAAATCTCCTCGTTACAGGTAAACAGACCGAAGTCGGTGTAGAGCCGTGCGGTGCGCGGGTGGTAGTTTCCGGTTCCCAGATGCACATAACGACGCAGACGACCATCTTCACGACGCACCACCATCAGCATCTTGGCGTGAGTCTTGTGACCGACTACCCCGTACACCACATGTGCGCCCACTTCTTCCAGACGGTTTGCCCAGTTGATATTGGCCTCTTCGTCGAAGCGAGCCAGCAATTCCACGACTACGGTGACTTCCTTGCCGCGCTGGGCTGCGGCGATTAAGGCTTCCATCAGCGCCGAATCGGCGCCGGTGCGATACACGGTTTGCTTGATCGCGACCACGGCCGGATCGCTGGCCGCCTGCTGGATGAAATCGATCACGGGTTTGAAGGACTGATAAGGGTGATGCAACAACACATCGCTCTTGCGGATCACCTTGAACATGTCCGCGCCCTTTTTCTGCAAGACAGTGGGCACGCCAGGCACAAAGACCGGAAACTTGAGATCGGGGCGTTCGACCATCCCGGGGATTTCCATCAGGCGCACCAGATTCACCGGGCCATGCACCCTGTATAAGTCGTCAGAGGTCAGCTTGAATTCTTTGAGCAGCAATGCCTCTATCTGCGGTGAGCAGTTGTCGGCAATCTCAAGACGAACCGCATCGCCGAAATGTCTTTGCGGCAACTCGCCTTGCAAGCTCAGCCGTAAATTCTTGACTTCTTCTTCGTCGACGAACAGGTTGCTGTTGCGCGTCACACGGAACTGAAAACAGCCCAGAACTTCCATGCCGGAGAAGAGTTCATCGACATGTGCATGCAAAATGGAAGAAAGAAATACGAAGCCATACTCGCATCCGCTGATGTCAGGCGGCAACAAAATGGTGCGGGGCAGGACGCGGGGGGCTTGCACGATAGCGCGTGTCGAGTTGCGCCCGAATGCGTCCCGCCCCTGTAGTTCAACCGCAAAATTTAAACTCTTGTTCAGCACTCTCGGAAACGGATGCGCAGGATCGAGTCCGATCGGCGTCAATACCGGCATCACTTCGCGAAAAAAGTAGTCTTTCAGCCAGGCGCGCTGGTCATCGGTCCAATGCGTGCGGCGCAGAAATTTGATGCCATGTTCCGCAAGTGCCGGGGTGATTTCAGCGTTGAAAAGCTGGTACTGATGCTCGATTAACTGGTGGGCCTGTTCGCGAACCAGTTTGAGTGTCAGTTGGGCGGTCATGCCATCCGCCCCCGTCGCAATGCCACCGAGCTTGATTTGCTCCATCAGACCTGCGACGCGAATTTCAAAAAACTCGTCGAGATTGCTGCTGCCGATGCACAGGTATTTCAGGCGTTCGAGCAGCGGGATGGCTTCATCCTCGGCTTGTGCGAGCACGCGCCGGTTGAATTCAAGTTGACCAAGTTCCCGGTTCAGGAACTGTTGCGGGGTGAATGTATTCGGCAAGTTAATAAACCTTAATATTAATCATGAAGTATGCGCAGCGAATCTTTATCCCCATCTCCCGCAAGCGGGAGAGGGCCGGGGAGAGGGAACGGGCATTGCAGGCTTCACTTTCAGGGGCCTGTTGTTTTAATGTCCGCCAGGAGGGGTGTAACCGTCCGGCATTTGCGTGCCTGAGCCGAAGAAATAATTATCCATTTGTGCGGCCAGGTATTTGCGTGCAGCCAGGTCGGCCAGGTTGAGGCGATTTTCATTCACCAGCATGGTCTGAAACTTGATCCATCCGCCCCAGGCTTCTTTGGATACGTTTTCAAAAATCCGCTGACCCAAGGGGCCAGGATAGGGGAGGCGCTCCAAGCCTTCGGCTTCACGTCCCAGTTTTACGCATTGCACCATTCTTGTCATGTTGTAAATCTCCGTAGATTGAATTTTATGACGCAATTATGACACTGTAATGACAGTTATGCGCGTCTCAGGCGGAGAGGATGAAAAGAGCGGGTGAGCGTTAACGCACGCAGGGTATTGTGCGGGGCAAAAAAAACCGCCCGGAGGCGGTTTTTGAAAGTTTGTCAGGCTGCCGACCAGCTGACGAGACCGCTATAGGACGTCCCCAGCACAATCAGTCCGAAGGCGATGCGATACCAGGCAAATACGGTGAAATCGTGATGGCTGATGTAGCGCAACAGCGCGCGCACCGCTATGAAGGCGCTGATGAAGGAGGCGATGGAGCCTGCCAGAAAAATGCCCAGATCATCGGCGTGAAACTGGTCGCGGTATTTCACCACCTCGTAGATCGTTGCCGCCGTCAGTGTCGGGATCGCCAGAAAGAATGAGAATTCGGTCGCAGCCTTGCGGGAGAGGCCGAAAAATAGTCCACCGATAATCGTCGACCCGGAGCGCGAAGTGCCGGGAATCAGCGCCAGCGCTTGCGCGAAACCCATCTTCACTGCGTCTTTCCAGTGCATATCATCCACGCTTTCGATGGTCACCGTATGGGTGCGTTTTTCAGCCCACAGGATGATAAAGCCGCCGATGATGAATGCCAGGGCGACTGGAACGGGTGCGAACAGATGTTCCTTGATAGCCTTGCCAAACAGCAGGCCGAGTATCGCCAGCGGCAGAAAAGCGATAAATAAATTTATCGTGAAGCGTTGTGCCGCTTCCTGTTTTTGCATCAGTCCAGACGTAACCTGTGCCAGTTTGGCGCGGTATTCCCAACATACGGCGAGGATCGCCGCGAACTGAATCACGATCTCGAACACTTTGCCGCGTTCGTCGTTAAAATCCAGCAAGTCGCCTGCCAGGATCAAGTGGCCGGTGGATGAGATCGGCAGGAACTCGGTCAGCCCCTCGACGACGCCAAGAATGACAGCTTTGAGTAAAAGAATAATATCCATAAATGTCCTGTAGGGCGGGTTTTAACCCGCCATCCTTTTGATTGCCTCGATGCGCTGATTGACAGCGCAACGCTCCTCGTCCGTCATTTCCACCCAGTGCGTGATTTCCTCGAAGGTGCGCAGGCAGCTGCGACACACATCGTCGCCTAAAACCGTGGTGCAATGCCCGACGCACGGGCTTTCGGCGGTCGGAGATTTGCGATTGCCTTTCTCGCCCGCTGGCGGGAGAGAATTGAAGAGAGGGATGGTGTCTGGCATCAGGATTTGCTGTAGAGCTGGCTGCCCTTCCTGACAAATTCGATGGCTTTCGATTCCATGCCACGGCTCAAGGCCTCCGCTTCTGCGATGCCTTCCTTTGCTGCGAAATCGCGCACATCCTGAGAGATTTTCATCGAGCAAAAATGCGGGCCGCACATCGAACAGAAGTGCGCCACCTTGGCAGATTCCTTGGGCAGGGTTTCATCGTGGAATTCACGGGCGCGATCAGGATCGAGCCCCAGATTGAACTGGTCGTCCCAGCGGAATTCGAAACGCGCCTTGGACAGTGCATTGTCCCGAACCTGAGCGCCGGGGTGTCCCTTGGCCAAGTCTGCCGCATGCGCCGCAATCTTGTAGGTAATGATGCCTTCCTTGACATCGGCCTTGTTCGGCAGTCCCAGGTGTTCCTTCGGGGTGACGTAGCAGAGCATCGCCGTGCCGAACCAGCCTATCATTGCCGCGCCGATGGCGCTGGTGATATGGTCATAGCCCGGCGCGATGTCCATGGTCAGGGGCCCCAGCGTGTAAAAAGGCGCGTCGTGGCACCACTTTGCCTGCAAGTCCATGTTCTCCTTGATCAAATGCATAGGCACGTGGCCGGGGCCTTCGATGATCACCTGTACGTCGTGACGCCAGGCTACCTGGGTGAGCTCGCCCAGTGTTTTTAATTCGCCCAGCTGAGCTTCGTCGTTTGCGTCATAAATCGAACCCGGACGCAGGCCATCGCCCAAACTGATGGTGACGTCATAAGCCTTCATGATTTCGCAGATTTCTTCAAAATGCGTGTAGAGGAAGCTTTCCTGGTGATGCGCCAGACACCATTTTGCCATGATGGAGCCGCCGCGCGAGACGATGCCGGTCATGCGATTCGCGGTCATCGGTATGTAGCGCAGCAGCACGCCGGCGTGGATGGTGAAGTAATCTACGCCTTGTTCGGCTTGTTCGATCAGGGTGTCGCGGAAGATTTCCCATGTCAGGTCTTCGGCGCGACCGTTTACTTTTTCCAGCGCCTGATAGATAGGCACGGTGCCGATGGGTACGGGCGAGTTGCGCATGATCCATTCGCGCGTCTCATGTATGTGCTTTCCGGTAGACAGATCCATCACCGTGTCGCCGCCCCAGCGGATCGCCCAGGTCATTTTTTCGACTTCTTCCTGAATGCTCGAACCTAAAGCCGAATTGCCGATGTTGGCGTTGATTTTTACCAGGAATTTGCGACCGATAATCATCGGTTCGACTTCCGGGTGATTGATGTTGGCGGTGATGACGGCACGCCCTGCGGCCACTTCATCGCGCACAAATTCAGGGGTGATTTTCTTTGGCATGAATGCGCCGAAATTCTCGCCCGGATGTTGCGTGAGCATCATCTCGGACATGCCATCAACCTTCTGATTTTCACGAATCGCGATGTATTCCATTTCAGGCGTGACGATGCCCTGGCGCGCATAATGCATCTGGGTGACATTCCGGCCGGGCTTGGCACGGCGGGGTGCGCGTTTGAGATTGAAGCGCATCTGGGCTAATTCGGGGTCGGCCAGACGCTGCTGGCCATAATCCGAGGTCAGGCGGGGCAGGGCTTCGGTATCGTCGCGCTCAACGATCCATGCTTCACGCATCGGAGCAAGACCGGAGCGTATGTCGATGGCAACGGCAGGATCGGTGTAAGGGCCTGAACAGTCGTACACATAGATGGGGGCGTTTTTCTCAGCCCCCATGCCATCGGGCGTGTCAGCCTGGGAAATTTCGCGCATCGGCACGCGCAGGTCAGGGCGGCTGCCTTGCACGTACACCTTGCGAGAATTAGGGAGGGGCTTGATGGCTGCGGCATCAACTTGCGCAGCTTCGGCGGTAAATTTGGTGTTGTGGGCGTTCATTTGATGCTCCTAAAAATTGAGGGGCATCGACAGATGCTTCCCTACGTCGGCATTACCCGTACAGGTTCAAAGGGTGTATCTCACTTTGCCGTGCAGCGGACAAAGACCCCCAGCGAGTTGCGCAAGGTACTGGAAAAGTAGGGGAAAAGCAACTGGTGTGCAGCAGTTTGGTTGAGCATGACGGGGTGTGTTGTTATACTGCCAGGATAAAATCTAAAGCTACGCGAGTTTTACCTTACTTACTCAGGGATGGAGATCAAAATGCAGAATCTGGAACAAGCACGCTTCAATATGATTGAACAGCAAATTCGCCCATGTGACGTATTGGAGGCGCGGATTCTGGATCTGCTTCATCATGTTCGCCGCGAACTGTTCGTGCCCGAGGACAAAAAGGCGATGGCCTTTATGGACATGGAAATCCCCCTGGGGCACGGGGTGTCCATGTGGCAGCCCAAGCTTGAGGCGCGTGCACTGCAAGAACTTCATATCGGACGGGGTGACAAGGTGCTGGAAGTGGGCACTGGCAGCGGATATCTGACGGCGTTATTGTCGGCTTTTGCAGGGCAAGTCACTTCTGTCGAAATTATCCCCGAGCTGAGTGCTGCAGCAAGACTTAACCTGCACCCCTTTCATCGCGAAAATATTACGCTCGAAACAGGTGATGCTGCGCGAGGATGGGGTGGCGATGAGAAATACGATGTTATCGTGCTGACAGGTTCCACGCCCGTTTTACCTGCCGCCTTTCAAAATAGTCTGAACATTGGAGGCCGTCTGTTTGCTGTCGTGGGGGATGCACCGGTGATGGAGGCGAAATTGATCCGGCGGGTAGGGGATGATGTTTATGAAACCGTCAACATCATGGAAACCAGTGTGGCACCTTTGCAAAACGCGCAACAGCCGAAACGGTTTGTATTTTAAGATTTTTCGATTGCGCGGCGCCATATGCTAATATTAGCAATATCTAATAAACTTTGCGCAAAACCGATGAAAATTAACTCACTGATACTTCTTCTTGTCGCGGCCGTCGGCTCATCAAGCTGGGCGCAGGCGACTGATCTGCTGGATATTTATCACAGCGCCCAGACCAGCGACCCGGTGTTCGCCGCCGCACGCGCCGCGCAACAGGCAGGGCAGGAAAAGTTGCCGCAAGGCCGCGCCTTGTTGATGCCGAGCGTGAATCTTGTCGCGAACAGCACCTTCAACGATTTAACGACGCAGTACAAGGGCGCCTTCCCTTTCCCGGGGGGAACTAATCGTTACAATAGTCACGGCTACGGCGTGACGTTGGTTCAGCCTCTGTTTCGCCAGCAAAACTGGGTGGCCTACAGTGAGAGCGAATTACAAGTAGCCCAGGCGGATGCGCAATTCAAAATCGCAGAACAAGACCTGGTGCTGCGCGCGGCCGAGGCTTACTTCGATGTGCTGATTGCGCAGGACAGCGTGCATTTGGCTTCCGCGCAAAAAACGGCTATTTCCGAGCAGTTGGCTCAGGCGAGGCGAAACTTCGAAGTGGGCAGCGCCACGATTACCGATACCCACGAGGCTCAGGCGCGTCACGACTTAACCAGCGCGCAGGAAATTGCCGCTCAAAATAATCTGGAAATCAAGCGTAACGCCTTGCAACAGCTGATTAATGCGCAGCCTCAGGCGCTCAGGCCACTCGGGGGGCAATTCAAGCTGGAAGCGCCGCAACCTGCCGATATGGAAGCCTGGGTAAATGAGGCTCAGCTGAACAGTCCCCAGCTGGCCATCGCCCAAGCGGGTGCAGGGCTTGCCGCGAAGGAAGTGGATCGCAACAGGGGCGGGCACTTGCCGACAGTGGATCTGGTGGCGAATTATTCAAAAAATTATGCGAACGGCAGCAGTTTCGGTGTCGGGAGCGACAGCACCAACAAGAGTGTGGGAGTGCAACTGAATATGCCGCTCTTTCAGGGGGGGGCGACCAATTCAAAATGGCGAGAAGCCGAGGCTAACAGTGAACGGGCGCGTCAGGAGCTGGAAAACGCGCGGCGTAATGTTGCGCTGAAAACGCGTCAGGCTTATTTGGGCGTGGTGAGCGGCATCGCACAGGTGAAAGCCTTGCAGCAGGCACTCACTTCCAGCGAAAGTGTGCTGGACGCCAGCCGTCTGGGGCAGGAAGTCGGCGTTCGAACAAATCTGGACGTGCTCAATGCACAGCAGCAATTCTACTCAACCCGCCGCGACCTGTATCAGGCCGAATACAACTACTTGTTGAGCCAGCTGCGCCTGAAAGCGGCCGTGGGTTCGCTGGGGGAAGCGGATCTGGCCAGGGTCAACCAGTCGCTCAACTGATTTGAGCTTGACAGCTTCGGTGTGCGGCTGATTAAATGCGCGTTCACTGAATGAACGCACCGCATGGCTAACGACACCACCAGCTACGGCTTACTTAAAACCTTGACAGACAACCCCGGTCTTTCCCAAAGAGATTTGGCGAAACGCCTGGGTGTCAGTCTTGGCAAGGTAAATTTTTGCCTGAACGCTTTGGTCGAAAAAGGCTGCCTGAAAGTGGGCAATTTTCGCAACAGCAGCAACAAGCTGGCATACATCTATGCACTCACCCCGCACGGTGTCGAGCAAAAAGCGCAAATGACGGTGGAATTTCTGCAAATCAAGATGCAGGAATATGAGCGCCTGCACGCGGAGATAGCAGAGTTGAAACGCGCCGTTGAACAGAATGAATTGCGGGGGAACTCACATGAATAAATTTATTGCATGGTCGGGGCGTCAATGAAAGCCGTTATTCTTGCGGGCGGTTTGGGTACGCGCATCAGCGAAGAAACATCCACCCGGCCAAAGCCCATGGTGGAGATTGGCGGCAAGCCTATTCTTTGGCATATCATGAAAAGCTACTCCGCCCACGGCATCAACGAATTTGTGGTGTGTTGCGGCTACAAGGGCTATGTCATCAAGGAGTATTTCGCCAATTATTTTCTGCATATGTCCGATGTGACTTTTGACATGCAGAATAATCAGATGGAAGTTCACCAGCGCAATGCCGAGCCGTGGAAAGTAACCCTGGTGGATACGGGCGAGGACACCATGACCGGCGGTCGCCTGAAGCGCGTGGCCGGGTATGTCAAGGATGAAGAGGCTTTTTGTCTGACCTATGGTGATGGTGTGAGTGACGTTAACATCACCGAGCTGATCGCCTTCCACAAGGCACAGAACGTCAAGGCAACGTTGACGGCTGTCCTGCCTCCCGGTCGCTTCGGTGCGCTCGATATGCAGGGTAATAAGGTCAACAGTTTTCGCGAGAAACCACAGGGCGATGGTGCGATGATCAACGGCGGCTTCTTCGTGTTGTCTCCGCAAGTCATCGATTACATCGCCGACGACAAAATCACCTGGGAGCGCGAACCGATGGAGCGACTGGCTGAAGAAGGAAGCCTGGCAGCGTTTCATCATTCCGGTTTCTGGCAGCCGATGGACACCTTACGCGACAAGATGCATCTCGAAGAGTTGTGGCAGTCGGGCAAAGCGCCCTGGAAGTGCTGGTAAGCACAGATTACAGTTTTCCATCCACGGTTGAATGTTGATGCAACAAAGATTTTATACTTAACCGTAAACGGCGTTTCGCCTCACAATTAAGGAGAATTGCTCAATGACTTCAGCCTTCAGCAATCAACTGTCAACGAATACTTTTTTTCATGGAAAAAAAGTATTGATCACCGGTCACACCGGCTTCAAGGGAAGCTGGTTGTCGCTCTGGTTGCAGTCCATGGGTGCCGAGGTAGTGGGCTTTGCATTAGCACCTCCGACCAGGCCCAGCCTGTTCGAGGTGGCAGGAGTCGGAAAAGGTATGACCAGCATCGTCGGCGATATCCGCGATCTCAGCTCTCTGCGCGCGGTGTTTGCCGAGCATAAGCCTGAGATCGTGATTCACATGGCGGCACAGGCACTGGTGCGTTATTCGTATGTCGAGCCGGTCGAGACTTACTCCACCAACGTGATGGGTACGGTCAACCTTCTGGAAGCTGTGCGCGGTTCGGGCAGCGTGAAGGCCGTGGTGAACGTGACCTCAGACAAGTGTTATGAGAACCGCGAATGGCTGTGGGGCTACCGCGAGAACGAAGCGATGGGTGGCTTTGACCCGTACAGCAACAGCAAGGGCTGTGCGGAGTTGGTGGCATCGGCCTATCGCAGTTCTTTTTTTCATCCTGATAAATATCAGCAACATGGCGTGGCTCTCGCTTCGGCTCGTGCCGGCAACGTCATCGGCGGTGGCGACTGGGCAGAAGACCGGCTTATCCCGGACATTCTGCGCGCTATCACCGATGGCCGCCCGGTCAATATCCGCAACCCGCATGCCATTCGTCCCTGGCAGCATGTGCTGGAGCCGTTGTCAGGCTATCTGTCGCTGGCGCAAAAACTCTGTGAAGAGGGCGCCGCCTATGCGGAAGGCTGGAACTTCGGACCCAACGATGAAGATGCCAAACCGGTACAATGGATCGTGGATCAGCTGACCCAATCCTGGGGTGAGGGGGCCGGCTGGGTAGTGGATGGCGGCGATCATCCTCACGAAGCGCATTACCTGAAGCTGGATTGTTCCAAGGCGCACGCGCGCCTTAATTGGCATCCGCGATGGCATCTGGACGAAGCCCTGGACAAAATCGTCGAATGGCATCGTGCCTGTCGCGATGAAAAAGACATGCGTGAAGTAACGCTCCGGCAAATCAACGCATATAACATGTGACTGATACGGATGCATATTGAATTGAAATTAGCAGAGGCTTAGTGTGGACAAAGAAGTTATCAAGCAGCAAATATTGAATCTGGTCGAGCAATATAGCGCGCTGCAATATGCAGAGAAAGCTTTCACGGCAGGCACATCCGTTGTTCCACCTTCCGGTAAAGTGATTGGTGCGCCTGAACTTAAAAACATGGTCGAAGCCTCCCTGGATGGATGGTTGACGACCGGGCGCTTCAACGAAGCCTTTGAAAAACGCTTTGCCGAATTTGTCGGCGTGCCTTATGCGCTGACGACTACGTCAGGTTCATCGGCTAATCTGCTGGCATTTACAGCGCTTACTTCGCACAAACTGGGTGCACGCGCTTTGAAGCCGGGTGATGAAGTGATTACTGTGGCAGCAGGCTTTCCGACTACCGTGAATCCCATCTTGCAAAATGGTATGGTGCCAGTGTTTGTGGATGTGGATATCCCCACTTACAACATCGATCCTGCCAGGATTGAGGCGGCGTTGACTGAGCGCACCCGCGCCGTCATGGTGGCCCACACGCTGGGCAATCCGTTCGATCTGGATACGGTCATGGCTATAGCTGAAAAGCACAATCTCTGGGTGATCGAAGATTGCTGTGATGCGTTGGGTTCGCGTTACAAAGGCCGCCATGTCGGAACCTTTGGCCACATCGCGACTTGCAGTTTTTATCCAGCGCACCATATTACCATGGGCGAGGGCGGCATGATTTTCACTAAAGATCGCGACCTGCGCACCATCATTGAATCGTTCCGCGACTGGGGACGCGATTGTTACTGTGGGCCGGGCTGCGACAATACATGCGGTAAACGCTTCAGTCAGCAACTGGGTTCGTTGCCTATGGGCTACGATCACAAGTACACCTATTCGCACCTGGGATACAACCTAAAGATCACCGACATGCAGGCCGCCTGTGCGCTGGCACAACTGGACAGGTTGTCAGGCTTCATCGAGGCTCGCAAACAGAACTTCGCCTTCCTCAAAGAGCGCCTGAAATCTTGCGAAGAATTCCTGATCCTGCCGGAAGCCACTGCCGGTAGCGAGCCGTCGTGGTTTGGTTTTCCGATCACTTTGCGCGCCTCGGCCGACATCGACCGTGTCGAGTTGCTGAAATATCTGGATCAGTACAAGATCGGCACGCGCCTGCTGTTTGCGGGTAACCTGACGCGCCAGCCGTATTTTGAAGGGCGCAGCTATCGCATCAGCGGTGAGTTGACCAACACGGACAAGATCATGAATGACACGCTTTGGATCGGTGTGTATCCGGGTCTGACCGAAGAGATGTTAAGTTTTGTGGTCGAGAAGATCGAAGCGTTCTTTGGCGTGAATTTCTAAGGAAAATTATGAAACATCTCTCGACCGCCGCCCTCAATGTCGAAGGTCAGCCAATGTTTAAGATGCTGGATAAAGTTCAGCAGCTTGAGCGAGCCGGGCGTGAAATTCTTCACTTCGAGCTGGGTGAACCCAATTTTGATACCCCATCCAACATAGTTGATGCAGCTTGCCAGGCTTTGCGAGATGGCGAAACACATTACGCAAGTTCAATGGGGCTATATGCATTTCGAGAGGTGGTGCAACAGACGACGCAGATCTCACGTGGTTTTAAGCCTGAAATTGATCAGATACTGGTTACCCCTGGAGCCAATGCGATTATTTACCTTGCCGTTAGTTGCCTGGTGAACCCCGGAGAGGAGGTGATAGTTCCTGATCCAGGCTTTCCAACTTACTATTCGGCAATACGATACTGCGGGGCGATACCGGTAACCGTTCCTCTCCATGAATCAAATCAGTTCAGACTAAATCCTGACGATCTGCGTAAATGCATTACTTCTAAGACTAGATTGATAATTATCAACTCGCCAAGCAATCCGACGGGTGCTGTCATGACACCCGATGAGATTGACGAGGTGGCACGTATCGCAGCAGAACATGATATTTATTTGTTGAGCGATGAAATCTACGCACGCATGGTATTCGATGGTGTAAATAGATTTCATACGCCGGCGATGCTGGATCATTGTAAAGAAAGAACCATCATTATCAATGGGTTCAGTAAAGCTTTTGCGATGACGGGGTGGCGACTTGGCGTAGCCATTGGCCCTAAAGATGTCATTGAAAAAATGGGGCTGGTAGTGCAAACGATTGTGTCATGCGTTCCTCCCTTTATTCAGCTTGCCGGGATTGAGGCGATCAAAGGCGATCAATCCGCGATCGCGAATATGCTGATCTCCTATCAGCAACGTCGCGATGTACTTGTTGACGGGCTTAATAGCATCCCTGGAATCAAATGTGTTAAGCCAGAAGGGGCGCTTTACGCCTTTCCAAATATTTCTGGCACAGGAATGACCAGTGAGGAATTTGCTGATTTTGCACTGGATAAGGCAGGAGTCGCATTATTGCCAGGCAATAATTTTGGTGAGTATGGTGAAGGCTATGTTCGCCTGTGCTATGTGAATACGCTGGAAAACATTGAGCTCGCAGTTGTAAAGCTCAGGCAAGCAATAGAGGAGCGTCAAGAATGAGTCAATTGATTCGAGTAAGCGATTTCATCGTCGATTTCATATACAACCTGGGCGTTGACACGGTCTTCACTGTGACTGGCGGCGGTGCGATGTTTCTGAATGATGCGGTTGCAGCGCATCCTAAAATGAAGGCTGTTTGTAATCACCACGAGCAGGCATGTGCGATGGCTGCTGTTGGATATGCCAAGTTACGCAATGGTTACGCCTCAGCAATTGTGACGACAGGTTGTGGTGCAACAAATGCAATCACAGGGCTGCTGGATGCATGGCAAGATAATCTTCCGTGTATCTTCGTGTCAGGGCAGGTCAAGCGTAAGGAAACTTGTCACAACGCTACGGTGCCACTGAGACAATTTGGAGTTCAAGAGGCCGATATTATCCCCGTAGTCAAACCGCTCACTAAATATGCGGTCATGATCAACGATCCGCAGGATGTTATGTTTGAGCTGGAAAAGGCCGCATTTTTGGCCAGGACCGGACGTCCTGGCCCTGTATGGATAGATGTGCCGCTTGACGTTCAAGGCGCTTCTGTCGCCCTTGAATCGCTCCGACACTATATTCCCGAGCCTGATATGGTCATCAAGCCTATCCCCTCGGCAGACGATTTGGAAGCGTTAACGGGCAAGTTCGCCACCGCTAAGCGTCCCATCATCATTGCGGGAAACGGAATTCGCCTGGGTGGGGGCATTGAGCTGTTTCAGAAATTTGTCGAAAAAAGCAAGATTCCCGTTGCTGTGTCTTACCTGGGTGCCGATTTATTGTCGAGCGATCACCCTCAGTATGTAGGGCGTCTTGGTATTAAGGGTGACCGTGCAGGTAATTTTGCGGTTCAGAACGCTGACTTGGTTATTTCTATTGGTTGTCATCTCAGTGTTGCCCTGACAGGTTTTGAGTATGAGCTGTTCGCTCGTGAGGCCAGGCTTGTGGTGGTTGACATTGATCCAAATGAGCACTGTAAGAATACCGTCAAGATTGACCAGTTTATCCATTCTGATGTGGTGGGATTTTTTTCCTTGTTACCCTATCCAACTCCAGTGGACGCTTGGAACGACTGGGGGATGACTTGCCGTAAGTGGCGAGAGCAGTGGCCTGTTAGCTTGCCAGGCTATGCTGACGGTAAAGAGGGAATCAATAAATACTTCTTCATCGAGAAGCTTAAGGATCACCTGAAGCCTGACTCTGTCGTGGTGTCCGATGCGGGTTCTTCCTACTATGTTACCTCGCAGGCTTTGAAAATCCGCGATCAGCAGCGCTATGTGACTTCCGGCGCGCAGGCGGATATGGGTTTTACCCTGCCTGCTGCGATTGGTGTCAGCGTTGCAAGGGGTGGTCGAGAAGTTGTTGGCATCACTGGCGATGGATCGCTGCAAATGAATATTCAGGAACTGCAGACGCTGGTACACCATCAATTTCCGGTTAAGCTCGTGGTGTGGAATAACAATGGCTACCTTTCGATTCGTGCGACCCAACGCAAGTTTTTTGCCGGGCGTGCACTAGGTACCGATCCGGAGTCCGGCATTTCATTTCCATCTACTGAAAAAATTGCAGTCGCTTATGGTATTCCGTTTCATCGTGTATCTGAATCCGTGCTGCTTGATACAGCGCTGACTCAACTGATGGCAGCATCTGGGCCGATGATTCTTGAGGTAATGTGCCCGCAAAACCAAGAAATTATCCCCACGGCCAGCTCCAAAAAAATGCCAGACGGACGCATGGTATCCAAGCCGCTTGAGGATATGTACCCTTTCCTGGATCGAGAAGAATTTCTTGCAAATATGATCGTGAAACCGCTTGATGAGTAATCAGGCAGTTAGCCGTCATTCTATTGTGGCCACAGATTTTGAATTTATGACCAGCCAATATTCGATTTGCTGGGATAAATTGCGCGATAAAACGGTGGTAATTACCGGTGCCGCTGGTTTTCTGGCAGCATACATGGTGGAGACGTTGTTGTTTCTCAATGAGACGCAACAGCTCAATGTGACAGTCATTGCCGTTGTCAGGAATCGAGATGGATTTATCCAAAGATTTTTCCATCATCTGAAAAGATCTGACTTGATATGTATCGAGCAAGACATTAGCTTACCATTGCAGGTGGATCGTAAAATTGATTTCGTTATTCATGCGGCAAGCCAAGCCAGCCCGAAATACTATGCGACAGACCCTGTCGGTACGTTGAGCGCAAACACGTTAGGTACAGCGCAGCTGTTGGAATTGGCACGGACACACCAAACGGAAGGGTTTCTCTACTTCAGCAGTGCGGAGGTCTACGGTGAGCCGATTCGTGTGCCGACTGGCGAGTCTGATTATGGCTATCTTGACCCGTTGGCAGTTCGCTCGTGTTATGCGGAAAGCAAGCGGATGGGAGAAAATATGTGTGTGTCCTGGCACGCACAGTATCAAGTGCCAACTAAAATTGTTCGCCCATTCCATACCTATGGACCCGGCATGAAACTTGATGACGGTCGCGTTTATGCCGACTTTGTGGCCGATGTGGTGAATGGGCGAGACATCGTATTGAAAAGTAATGGTTTAACCAGACGTTCATTTTGCTACCTGGCAGATGCTACCGCCGGATTTTGGACTGTGTTATTGAGTGGTGCGAATGCACAAGCTTATAACATCGGTAATCCGGACGGGGAAATCAGCATTCGCGACTTGGCGAAGCTGGTCGCCGGGCTTTATCCGGAAAAACGCATATCAGTGAGATTTGAGCATCGTAAAGAGTCGGAAGATTATCTCACCAGCCAGATTTCTGTTACATGCCCTGATATAACATTTGCGAAGAGCTTGGGGTGGAGCCCGGTTACATCAATTGAAAATGGATTTCGTAGAACAATAGAAAGTTATCAATCATGAAAATAATCGATACACGCAATGACTTCCTAAGTGGCAAAATTACCAAGCCTGAATTTATTCAGGCGATGTATCAAGAACACCACGCAAAGCTCTTCGACTATGCGGAGTACCTGAAGCAAACCAATATTGCGTCAATTGAAATAACTGATGATGCAGTGTTCATGACTTCGCGAGATAAGGGCATAAAGATGATTTGTCCGTTGGGCGATTATCGCGTGGCACCCATCGAAGCATTGAACTTTTTGGATTATGAAACTACCGATTCAGCGATGATTATGCGTTTGGTATCACCAAACGACTGCGTCATAGATATCGGTGCCAATATGGGCTGGTATTCAATCAATATTGCCAAGAGTTACCCTCTGAGCAAAGTTCATGCTTTTGAACCCATCCCGAAAACCTATTCTTTTCTCACGAAAAATATCGCTTTGAATCAAATAGAAAATGTTACCGCTCATCACTTTGGTTTATCCAATGAGCGTAAAGATTTAACCTTTTATTTTTACCCTGAAGGCAGTGGTAATGCCTCGTCTGCAAATTTAAGCGAGCGTTCAGATGCAGAGCTGGTTACCTGCCATGTCGAACGACTGGATGATTTTGTTCAAAAAAACGGCTTGTGTGTTGATTTCATCAAATGCGATGTCGAAGGTGCAGAGCTATTCGCGTTTCAGGGGGCGCTAGCAACTTTGCAAAAAGATAAGCCCGTTGTGTTTACTGAGATGTTGCGTAAATGGTCAGTGAAATTTAACTATCATCCGAACGAAATTCTAGCGTTGTTTGCCCGCTTGGGATATCGCTGTTTTTACGCAGACGGCGCAGCATTAAAAGAGCTGATCGAAATGACCGATGACACAATCGAAACTAATTTCTTTTTCTTGCATTCTCAAAAGCACCGACAGCTGATTGATGAATTATTCAACTAGTTTTTCTAATCTGTTTCGCGGTGCGTAATATATGAAAAAGCTGCTGGCCTTTCTGGGTGTAGATCGGGCCATTGTTTACACGTTGATAGGGCGTGGCTGGGGCTTGATTTCCGGGGTGGTGACTTTGTTGCTGGTTGTGCAGTTTTTAACACCTGATGAACAAGGTTACTATTACACTTTTGCCAGTCTATTAGCCATGCAGGTTCTGTTTGAGTTGGGCATGAGCTTCGTGGTTATGCAATTTGCCAGCCATGAAATGGCAAACCTGACATGGGTGCATGAGGGGGTTGTCGAAGGCGATGCACTGGCAAAAAGTCGTTTGCGTTCATTGTTAGTGCTGGTTACGAAGTGGTATGGCGTAATCGCAATACTGATTGTTGTGGTAATCCTTCCTACAGGTTGGGTGTTTTTTTCAGTGAGTTATCCCCAGTCGACTGTCAGCTGGCAAATAGCCTGGGTATGGCTCGTACTTGCGGCGGCAGTTAATATTTGCTTCATGCCGTTAATTGCCCTATTGGAAGGCTGCGGTCGTATAACAGAAGTCGCTCGGCTAAGAATGTTTCAGAACGTCATTGGTGGCCTGGCCGCATGGCTATTACTAATAGGTGGGGGCGGGTTGTTGGCTATGCCTGTCATGAGTACTGGCCTGGCATTGACGGTTTCAATATGGCTGTGGCGCACTAAAAGAACCTTTCTTAAGGATTTATTTTGCTATAAGAAGAGTTCAAATATTGGGATAAATTGGAAAACTGAAATTTGGCCTTTGCAGTGGAAGATTGCGCTGAGCTGGCTGAGTGGATATTTTATTTTTCAGTTAGTTACCCCTGTGCTATTTGCGTACCGTGGTGCGGTAGAGGCAGGGCAGTTGGGTATGAGCTTTTCAATCGTCAACGCATTGATGAGTATCTCAATGGCTTGGATGAGTACGAAAGCACCTCAATTTGGAACCCTGGTGGCGAAGCGAGATTACGTTAGTTTGGATCGGTTATTCAAACTGACATTGTCACGTTCTTTTTTTGTAATGGGTGTGCTCGGTGTAATGCTATGCATAGTGAACTATTTTCTGCACGTGGAAAACATTCAATTTTCATCGCGTGTTCTTGATCCGTTGCCTTTTACATTGCTGATACTGACAACTATGCTCAATTATGTGACTTATGCTCAATCCGCCTATTTGCGAGCTCATAAGCAGGAGCCATTCTTGATGATCAGTCTGATAAGCGCGGGCTTGATTGCCGCTTTGACGTTTGCATTGGGAAAAGAATATGGTGCGTTAGGTATCATGTCAGGCTATTTTTCGGTATGCGCGATAATTGGATTTGGCTGGGGCAGTGTTATATTTTTTACAAAGCGAAGTGAGTGGCAAAAAAGCTGTGCGCTCGAAATAACCCAGAAAGTAATGATATAAATGCAAGCTGATAATTGCGCTGTTAAACCACTGCTGACGATTGCAATACCTACTTATAACCGGGCCAATTTCCTTGATCTTTGCCTGAAGCGCATCGGCGAAGAGGTTGACAGTCTAAGTGCAGATCAGTGCAAGTTGGTAAAATTGTACGTCTCTAACAACGCATCAACAGACAATACAACCGAAATAATTTCCCGATATAAGTTGAAGGCTGCTGGCGAATTTGAAGTCGTAAATAATCCAGAAAATATTGGTGGGGAACGTAATGTTGCCCAGTGTTACACCGCAGCCACGACCCCTTATGTCTGGGTGTTAGGAGACGACGATCTTGTTTTGCCCAACAAGCTCTGTCGTGTGCTGGATAGCTTGATCAGGCAAGACATAGATATATTGTATGTGAATGGGTATAGCTATTCAGATGACTATTTAGATGAGCCCTCGCGCGGAAAAGGTAACAGCGGGATTGAGGTGAGTTCAAGTGCTTTGGAGTTTGTGAGGCGAACCCATGTCATGCTCACGTTTATCACGGCACTGGTCGTACGCACGGGGGTAAAAGTTGAATTGGTGAGTGAAGTGGTCAAGGGTAGCAATTTGCCACAACTGGGTTGGATTCTGCCATTGGTGCGTGACGGGAAAAAATTTGTCATCCTCCGAGACCGAGTTTACGCCGCAAAAATTGGGAATTCTGGTGGGTATGGGGCAATCAATGTTTTTGGTAGGAACTTCAGTAACATTGCCAATGCGATCTTCAAAGACCAGCCCAAACTGGCTCGTGCCATTCAAAACGGAACGATTGTGACTTGGTTTCCCACTTACATCATGTCGTGCCGCCAAGGTGAAACAGGCTATGTGCCAGAAAATATGTCGGTGGATTTGAAGCGTGTATTTCAGGGGAATTGGCGATACTACGTCTTTCTCGCCCCGTTGATGGTGTTACCGATTGTGTTTGCGCGGCTTTATTTTTTGCTGATTCGTGTGATGCGGCTATTATTTCGTGCTTTTTTGATTTGAGCGTTCTTAATTTAAGGGCGTGTTATGGTGCAAGTGTTGGTATTGGGTGCTAGTGGAATGCTGAAAAATACGGTGCCTCGTTATTTTTCAGCAAGCGAGGGTTTTGAGGCATACAGGATCATGTCTGTCGAACCTGCGGCAGCTGGCGCCAGAATCGTGGACAAGTTCCAGACGATAGAAAAAAGCCGTCAGAAACAGTATCAAAAAACCGGGGCAGCGCCGTCCAGCTGCATGAGAAAGGCAATCTTCTTAGACTCGATACTGTCTTGGCTGAGGGGGTTCACAGTAGAATCATAAGACATGGAAGAAACCAGCAAAAACGGCGTAATGACGGGGAAGCGCCCCCTGATTTCTATTATCACGCCTGTTTACAACGGGGCTGAGTATCTCGACGAGCTGATTCAGAGCGTCTTGCAGCAGGATTACCCGCATATTGAGCATATTGTGATTGATGATGGCTCAAAGGATAGCGGTGCGACGGTGGCAATATTGAAACAGTATCCCCATCTGCGTTGGTGGAGTCGTGAAAACAAGGGTCAATACGCCACGTTGAACGAAGGGCTTGCTGCCGCGACAGGAGATGTGATCGGCATCATTTCGGCGGATGACAAATATGTCGCCCCCGGTGCATTCAGCTCGGTGATTGCTTTTTGGCAATCGCGTCCTGAATGTGGTGGGGTGTATGGTCAAACTTTGCGGATGGACAGCCAAGGCAATTTATTGGCACTCGACCCTACGTTGAAACAACCGCCTTATTCCGCCTGGTATTTGCGTTATTCTTTACTGATTCCGCACTGCTCATTGTTTGTGGCGCGAACCCTGGTGCAGGACAAACAGATTTATTTTGATGTGGGGCTTCGCTATATGGGAGATTGGGATTGGATTATTCGCCTTTCTCAAGCCGGTCAACTGGCTTATTTACCGCAACCTTTGTCGATGTACCGAGAACATTCCGAACAGACGACACAACTGGCAACACAGTCTGACTGGGCAAAAGAAATTCGCGCGGTGTTAAAACGCCATCACGCGAACTACGCGCTCTATCGTTTTCTAATTTACGAGCGTCGTCTTAGAAAAGTATTTTGGGTATTGTGGAAAAAAGGGCCGTACGGTCTATGGGATGAGTTCTGCAATTGGTCATCGCGCAAATGAGTATTGCCCTGACGGAAGGGCTCACAATAGATGGCGATGGTTTTGAGGTCCATGTGATGGAAGGCTTCTGGTCGCTGCTGCGTTCTCGGTTACGGCCTCATCAGTAGTGTTCTTCCAGGATGGAAATATTTGCATCGTAAAGATTTAGCCGAAATAACATAATGCACGCCAGCCATGATGCGGCTGTTATATCTTGGAAAACTCATGAATGAAAATAGTGACTGTGTTCCTGTCACAGTTGTAATCCCCTGCTTTTGCTGCGCGCGCACTATAGTACGTGCGATAGGTTCTGTTGCCAAACAGACACAGAAACCAGCAGAAGTGATTCTGGTGGATGACGCGAGTGGAGATGAAACGCTGAATTTTTTGCGCACGATGGAGCGGCAGTATCCGGGCTGGATTAAAATTGTCGCGTTGCAGGAAAATTCAGGTGCGGCAAGCGCGAGGAATGCAGGGTGGGCAGCGGCAACGCAACCTTATATCGCATTTCTTGATTCCGACGATGCATGGCACCCGAAAAAAATAGAGATTCAGTACGCCTATATGAATGAACACCCTGAGGTCGCGTTGTGCGGTCACGAATATCGAAGACTCACGCAACAGGATGCGCTTCCGGATTGGGATGTTTCCGAATGCGCAGTGCAGCCTGTACACAAATGGGCGCTGATGCTATCCAACAGATTTGTGACGCCCTCGGTCATGTTGCGACGCGATATTGAGCCGCGTTTCGTCGAAAAGCAGCGTTATATGGAAGACCATATGTTGTGGTTGAAAATTGTGTGTGGTGGGGGTGTGGTTGTAAAGCTTTCCGCCCCCTTGGCTGCCATTTATAAGAGGCCATTTGGTGTGACGGGCCTTAGTGCTCAGTTCTGGCCGATGGAGAGAGGTGATTTGGGGAATTATCACAGGCTTTATCGCGCCAGTCATATTAATGGTTTTCAGCTCGGAGCACTCATCGTTTATTCTTTACTGAAATATATTCGCAGGCGGGTCATCTATTGGGGCTATTTGCAATGGAAGAAATAGTCTGTATCGCTCAAGTTTCCATTTCTATCGTCAGTCACGGGCAGGCGGTTTTAGTCGATCATTTGTTGCGCGACATCGAATCCAATTGTCGGGCGACCTCTGTCGAATTGATATTGACCCTGAATCTGGATGAGCCGCTACCCTTTGCGGCGGACAGTTTTTCATTTGCGGTAAAGGTGATACGCAATGCAAACCCGCTGGGATTTGCCGCCAACCACAATCAGGCATTCACACACGCGACAGGTCAATATTTTTGTGTGATGAATCCGGATATACGTTTTAACAGCGATCCGTTTCAGGCATTAATTGCATGCCTGCAAGATGCGTCCGTTGGTGTGGTAGCTCCGCTGGTCGTGGGCGAGAGCGGCGAGATGGAAGACAGCGCCCGTCGTTTCCCGACACCTTTCAAAATATTGTGCAAGCTGCTCGGAGGATGTGAGGGCGGCGACTATGAGGTCAGTGACCAGCTCGTCTACCCCGACTGGGTGGGCGGAATGTTTATGTTGTTTAAACGCGATATATTCAAACAGTTGGGTGGCTTCGACCAGCGCTATTTTCTGTACTACGAAGACGTGGATTTGTGCGCAAGGCTGAGATTGCTGGGCTATGAGGTGGCTTTGTGCCCCGCAGCGCGGGTGATTCATCATGCTCATCGCAGCAGTCATCGTAGTTTCAGGTATTTACGCTGGCATTTGAACAGCATGATGAGATTCTTCATGTCATCTGCCTACTGGCAGGTGTGGTTTCGCAAATAAATTACAACGGAGTGATGTTTATGTTGAAACGTGGTATGGCCGACTTAATAGTGCCGATAGCAGATTTTATTCTTGCGCCAATGGTGCTTGTCGCGGCTGTTTTGATGAAAATCGTGCGGCGGTTTGGTATCTGGCGCATGCCGGTCAGCAAAGCCATTTTTAATCGCGTTGGGATTTATCCGATTCGCGACCACTATTACGAGCCGATGTATAACTACAAGAAGCATTTACAACATTCATTGCGCGATGAACGCAGCTTGCCGGGCATGGATATGAATGAAGCCGGGCAGCTCTGTTGGCTCGAACAGTTTAATTATGCTGCCGAACTTGAACGCATCCCCCTTAATCCATCCGCAGACGGATCGTTTTATTATAAAAATCCGAACTTTTCCGAAGGCGATGCAGAATGCTTGTACAGCCTGATTCGTTTGAAAAAGCCACGGCGGATTATCGAGATTGGCAGCGGATTTTCTACCATGATGGCGCGTGAAGCGATTGCTCAAAATAAGCGCGAAGATGCAGCTTATTCTTGCATACACACCTGCATTGAACCTTATGAAATGGGCTGGCTGGAAGGGGTGCCAGGTCTTGAGGTAGTGCGTCAAAGGGTTGAGGAAGTGGATATTGCGTTATTCAAAGAACTTACAGCCGATGATATATTATTCATTGATTCTTCACATGTTATTCGCCCGCAAAGCGATGTGTTGACTGAATGTTTGGAAATTTTACCGATTTTAAACGTGGGCGTATTGATTCACATTCACGACATTTTTACTCCCTATGATTATCTCGACCATTGGTTGATCGATGAGGTCAAGCTTTGGAATGAGCAGTATTTGCTGGAAGCATTTCTGTCATGTAACACGCAATTCGAAATCGTCCTGGCCCTGAATTTTTTGAGCCACAGACACCCCGCTGTTTTGGAGGACAAATTTCCAATGTTGCGGGGGCAAGCAGCACAAATTGAGCCCAGATCTTTCTGGATTCGGAAAGCCGCGTGATTGTGACCCCTAACTCGCATGAAAAGTTAGGTGCATATGTGGCGCCGGACGTAAGGCTCCGGCAGAATAACTTCGACCTGCTGCGATTCTTATTCGCTTTTGTCGTGTTCCTGGTTCATGCCTACGTGCTGTCTGGAGCAGGGGAGCTTTCGATATTAAGCGAACTGGTTTCTTCAGAAATCGCCGTTAAATCATTTTTTGTGGTCAGCGGTTTTCTGATTTTCATGAGCTATGAAAACTCTCGCGATACCCGGAGTTACTTCGTAAAAAGGGTCAGGCGTATTTATCCGGCCTATTTGTTTGTCGTAACGATATGCGCTGTATTTGGAATTTTTTTCAGTACACACGCCGCTGGCGATTATTTTTCACTGCAACTCCTGAAATATGTCGCAGCCAATTTATTTTTTCTTAACTTTTTGCAACCCAATTTACCAGGAGTGTTTGAGGCTAATTCGCTACAGGCAGTAAACGGTGCGTTATGGACGTTGAAAATTGAGGTTATGTTCTACTTGATTGTGCCGCTGGTGGTGAAGGCTTTTCGAAAATTTGGTCGCATGCCGGTCTTGACAGTTTTGTTCCTTTGCTCGGTGATTTATTCCATGAGTATGGAGGGGTTGGCTCACAAGACCGGGCAGGGGTTTTATCTCGAATTGCAGCGACAACTACCCGGACAGCTCTCCTTTTTTATTGCAGGAGCTGCGGGCTATTATTACCTTCAATATCTGGTCAGGTACGCGAACTGGCTGATACCCACGGCAATTGTAGTTTTCGCCTTGCAGTCATGGTTGCCGTGGGGCGTGGTTCAGCCTGTCGCATTAGCAGTCTTGGTGGTCAGCTTTGCCTGCGTGATACCCTGTCTCGGAAATTTTGATAAATATGGCGATTTTTCCTATGGGATTTACATCGCCCATTTTCCGATCTTGCAGTTAATGATTTCCTATGGATTGTTTAAGGAATCGCCTTGGGTCATGCTCTTTGTGGCAGGTGTCTTGGTGATGACGGTGGCATTTTTGCTCTGGCATTTCATAGAAAAACCTTTCCTGCGTCGATCTTCACACTATGTGGCCGCAAATCGTGGATAAGCAATGATGAAATTTCTTGTGACGGGTGCCAATGGCTTTGTCGGCAGAGCGCTTTGTGTCGAATTGCACGAGCGAGGTTTTGCAGTTCGTGCCGCAGTACGTTCAGCGAATGCCGGGCTGGATGATTGCGAGCGTGAAATAGTGGGCGCGATAGATGGCAAAACCGACTGGAGCGCGGCCTTGTCCTGTGTGGATACGGTGATTCATCTGGCGGCTCGCGTTCATGTCATGCACGATGACTCGGCTGACCCTCTCGCGGAATTTTGTAAAGTGAATGTCGCCGGAACCGAGCGCCTGGCGCGATCTGCGGCGGCTGTCGGCGTGAAGCGCTTCGTCTATGTCAGCTCGATCAAGGTGAACGGCGAGGCGACCGATGGCGTCAGGCGCTTCTCGGAAACGGATATCCCCGATCCCCAGGATCCCTATGGCGTATCCAAGTGGGAGGCAGAGCAGGCGTTGCACCGCGTTGCGAAAGAAACGGGTCTGGAAGTGGTGATGGTCCGTCCTCCTCTGGTTTACGGCGCGGGCGTGAAAGGCAACTTCGCGCAGATGCTCAAGGTGCTGGCGAAGGGTATCCCGCTGCCATTGGCGTCCGTGGAAAACCTGCGCAGCCTGATTTACGTCGGGAATCTGGCGGATGCCCTGATCCTGTGTGCGACGCATCCCGCAGCTGCCGGACAGACTTATCTGGTGAGCGACGGCGAGGATGTTTCGACGCCTGACCTGTTGCGCCAGTTAGGGGGGGCGATGGGGCATCCGGCGCGGCTGCTTCCTTTTCCGCAGGCCTTGTTGAAACTGGCTGGACGAATGACCGGGCGTGCCGATCAGGTCGAGCGCCTGTCAGGCTCGCTGCAAGTGGACAGCAGTAAAATCCGCCGCGAACTTAACTGGACGCCGCCTTACACGCTGGCTCAGGGATTGACGGCTACGGCCTGCTCTGCCTGACGTAGAGCAGCCGCAGGCACGCCGATAGCCTCTACCCTGCCACTCTCAGCGCCAGGCCCTTCAGATATGCGCCTTCGGGGAAACTGAGCAGCACCGGGTGGTCGGGGCTGGCGTGCAGGTGATGAATGATCTGCGCATCTACACCGGCATCGAGCGCCGCGCCTGCGATGATTTTCTGGAACAATTCCTCGTTGATTCCTCCCGAGCAGGAATAGGTGAACAGCAAGCCACCCGGACGCAGCAGTTTGAATCCCAAAAGATTGATATCCTTGTAGCCTCGCGCGGCTTTCTCGGCGAAGGCCGCCGTGGGTGCGAACTTTGGCGGGTCGAGGATAATCATGTCGAAACTGCGACCCTGGTCACGCAGTTTGCGCAGCGCCTGGAATACATCCGCCTCCTGCCATTCGGCGCGCGATTCATTCAGCCCGTTGCGCGTCAGATTATCGCGGGCGATGCGCAGCGCGTCGGACGATGCGTCCATGGACAGGACTGATTTAGCTCC
Organism: Gallionella sp.; assembly: GCA_028707275.1. Lineage (GTDB taxonomy): Bacteria > Pseudomonadota > Gammaproteobacteria > Burkholderiales > Gallionellaceae > Gallionella. Next base: position 177,309 of record JAQTUP010000003.1, read on the forward strand.
GCCGCGCAAGGCATACAGCGAGAAGCCGCCGGTGTAACAGAAACAGTTCAGCACATCCCGGCCGGAGGACATGGTTTCGGTGAGCGCACGATTGTCACGCTGGTCGAGATAGAAACCGGTTTTTTGTCCTTCGGCCACGTCCACGCCAAAATGCAGGCCGTGCTCGATGACTTCCACCGTCTCGGGCAAGGTGCCGCGCAGTACGCCGCAGCGCAGTTCCAGTCCTTCCAGGGTGCGCGAATCCGAATCGGATCGCTCGTAAATGCAGGCAGGAGAGCAAAGCGACTGGAGGATGTCGGCGAATGTTTCCCGCCAGTGTTCGGCGCCGACGCTGCCGATCTGCATCACCAGCACGTCGCCGTACTGATCCACGATCAGTCCCGGCAGGCCGTCCGATTCGGCGTGAACCAGACGCATGCCGCTGCTGGCCCGTTCAAGGCCTGCGCGCCCCGCCACTGCTGCGCTGATGCGGCGGCGAAAGAAATCCGCGTCGATGGCTTCATCCTGATTCCATGACCAGATGCGCGCGGTGATTTGTGAGCTTGCGTTGTAGGCGGCCCAGGCGATAAATTTTCCGCCCGAGTCGAGTACCGGCAGCGTCTGTCCGCTGACAGGTGCGCCATCAATGCGTTCCACTGCGCCGGAAAAGACCCAGGGGTGACGGCGCAGCAGGGATTTCTCGCGGCCTTCCCTGAGTAAGATGGCAGCTGGCGCACTTGCACTCCCCGTTATGGGTGCGCTGCGTACCTGACTGGCGAGCGCATCGGCAGGGGGAGTGTCGCGCCGGGTACGCTTGCGAAAATCTCGATTGCCCTGAGAGGCGCGATGCGGGGTGGAAGGCGTACGTTTGGTTTTGTCGGTCATTTTTTATATTTGTTTATGGGTTTTGCAGGAGGATTTTCTTCGCGGATGAATGTCGTGTTTTTTGCCTGTCCTGCCTGTCCTGCCTGCCGCAGGCAGACGCTGGCAGGTCAGTCCTGATGATCAAGATAAGGGTGCAATGCACATTCCACTGCTTCTTCTATGCGTTGCAGAAAAACCGTGCCCATCTCCGGATAAAAGCGTTGCCTGTCCTCGGAGGCCAGCACCAGGAGGCCGATTGATGCGCTCCCCGCATGCAAGGGCATATAGGAAAAAGAGTGTAGCTGGCAGGCAACCTCCCCGAACCAGGCGGCCGTGTCGGGTGCTGCCTGTTGCTGGCAAACCGGTTTGGTCAGTGTGTCGGTAAACTTCAGAATGTCAGCGCCGGGCGGATGTGTCTGCCACAGGCGCAGCACTGCATGGGGCACAGACAAAAGATCGCGCAACAGGTGTGGAACCATCTCCTGTACGGTAAAAAGGTCACGCGCGGCGAACAGCGAGGTGGTGAACTCATGCACCTTGTGTTGCAGCGCATCATTATCCTTTGCGAATTCGAGCAGTTCGCGCAGTTGCCTCTCCAGCGCCTTGTTCTTTTCGCGCAGCGCGAACAGTTGCCGCTCGACCAGAGAGATGGTGCGTCCGCCATGCGGATGGGGCAAGGTGATTTGCGCCAGCATTTCGGCGTGCTCTTCGAAAAATTCCGGGGTGTTCAGCAAATAGTGTGCAACGTCTGGTGATTTCATGCAGGTTCCCTATAGATTGATTTCGCCTGAAAATACGCTGATCGCAGGCCCTGTCATCAGGACCGGTGTGCCTTCCCCGCCCCAGGCGATACTCAGCGTCCCGCCGTGCGTGGCGACGCTCACCGGACTGTCGAGCAAGCCGCGACGAATGCCCGCGACGACCGCCGCGCATGCCCCCGTTCCGCAAGACAGCGTCTCTCCCGCGCCGCGTTCGTACACGCGCAGGCGCACATGCTGTCTGTCCATGATCTGCATAAAGCCTGCATTGACGCGTTTGGGGAAGCTCGGATGATGCTCGATCAGCGGTCCTAAGCTCGCGACTGCTGCCGTTGCAACATCATCGACGATCTGTACCGCATGTGGATTCCCCATGGATAAAACACTGATCATCAGCGTTTCACCGGCCACGGTCAGCGGTTGCACCACGTCTACCGTGCCGCCTGAAAATGGAATTCGATCCGCCGTGAAGACGGGTGCGCCCATGTTGACCACCACGCGGCCGTCCTCTTCCAGGCGCGGCCGGATGATGCCGCTGTGCGTTTCGACTACGATTTCAGGCTTGCTTGTCAGCTTCTGCTCATGCACAAAACGCACGAAGCAACGCGCGCCATTGCCGCATTGTTCGACTTCTCCGCCATCGGCATTGAAGATGCGGTAGCGGAAGTCGGCGCTGGAATCGTGCGGCTTTTCGACCAGCAATATCTGGTCGCAGCCCACGCCAAAATGCCGGTCAGCTAGCAGGCGCAACTGTTCGGTGGTGAGCGATATATGCTGGCGTATGCCGTCGAGCACCACAAAGTCATTCCCGGCGCCGTGCATCTTGGTGAATTTCAACAACATCTTATGGATTCCTTTTTTATGGTCGCAATGCGGTGAGGCGAGAGTGTTTTAGTTCTTCATGCCTGAAGCAATCCGCAGTATGGTCATTGACCATGCCGGTTGCCTGCATCAAAGCGTAGCAAATCGTCGTGCCGACAAATTTGAAGCCACGGCGCTTTAATTCCCGGCTCATCGAATCAGATTCCGGCGTGCTCGCGGGCACTTCTGCGGGATGGCGCCATTCGTTTTGCCTAGGTTGGCCATCAACAAACTGCCACAGAAACTGACTGAAACTGCCTGTCTCATCCCGGATGCGAAGAAATTGTTGCGCATTGCTCACCGTTGATTGTACCTTCAGACGATTGCGCACGATTCCCGGATTTAGCAGCAAGGATTCTATTTTATCGGTCCCGTAGGCCGCAATGCGGGAGGGGTCGAAATGGTCAAAGGCCGCCCGGTAATTTTCGCGTTTGCGCAAAATGGTAATCCAGCTCAAACCCGCCTGCGCGCCTTCCAGAATCAAAAATTCAAACAGACGCTGGTCATCATATAGCGGCACGCCCCATTCGGTGTCGTGATATTGCCGGTACAAGGCATCCGCCCCCGCCCAGGCACAACGAGTCTGCGCGTCCTGAGTCATAGCCCGCTGGCATCGCGCCACAGGCAGCGATCCATGATGACCGTGATGCCTGCATCCACGGCGCGTTGTGCGGCGGCTTCGTGAATCACGCCCTCTTGCAGCCACAGACGTTTGATGCCCAGTTTGATGCAGCTGTCCACGATGGCGGGCACATGTTCTGCGGCACGGAACACATCCACGATGTCGGGTATCTCAGGCAGGCTTTCCAGATCCGGCCAGGCTCTCTCGCCCAGCACTTCGCTGATCATCGGCCTGACCGGAATGATGCGATACCCCAGACTTTGCAAGCCGCGCGCCACCCGGTAACTGGGGCGCGATTCGTTGGAGGAGAGGCCGACTATGGCTACAGTATGTATCTGCGGCAGCAGTCGGCGAATAAACTCTTTATCTGGATGGGCGAACATAAGCTATAGGAACGGGCTATTCTGAAGGCGTAAAGATAGCACTTTTCGCGCACTTGTCGGCGCCATCTGATGCTGATCATGGACGAAATAGCCAAAAACAGCTATGCTGCGTACGCTTTTGCAACTGGCACGACGAATTTTGTCGCCGCCGGATGTGTTTTTGTCATATACGCGCTCGTAGCTCAGCTGGATAGAGTATTGGTTTCCGAAGCCAAGGGTCGTGGGTTCGACTCCCGCCGAGCGCACCAATTCTGATAAAGGCTTATTTCCATTGAGAAGTAAGCCTTTTTTCATTTCAGTTCTGTCCTCGTGAAAAATCTTGTGCTTGGTTTTTGAACGCGCCCTTCGTAAAATGGTACGCTTAGCGACAATTTGAACAGATCGAAAAACGATGTTACGGTTAACCGAAATAAAACTGCCTGTCGGGCACTCTGCGGACGAAATCAAGGCCGCGATCCAGAAACGCCTGGGGCTCGATGAGGGGGATGTGGAGGAATACACCGTGTTCAAACGCGGTGTGGATGCGCGTCGGGCTCACGCCATCCTTTTTACCTACACGCTGATTGTAAAAGTGCGCGACGAAGCGGCGATCCTGGCGAAATTCGCCAACGATCCGCATGTCAAAACCGCGCCGGACACCCGCTACCACTTCGTCGCCCGTGCACCTGTCTGTTTGTCCTCCAGGCCTGTCGTCATCGGCATGGGGCCGGCGGGGCTGTTTGCCGGGCTGCTGCTGGCGCAGATGGGTTATCGGCCGCTGATCCTGGAACGCGGCAAGGCCGTGCGCGAACGAACTAAAGACACCTTCGGCCTTTGGCGGCAGGGCGTACTCAATCCCGAATCCAACGTGCAGTTCGGCGAAGGAGGGGCGGGCACCTTCTCAGACGGCAAGCTGTACACCCAGATCAAGGATCCCCGATACCTGGGGCGCAAGGTGCTCGAAGAATTCGTCAAGGCGGGAGCGCCGGAAGAAATTTTGTATGAAAGCCACCCGCACATCGGCACCTTCCGCTTAGTCGGCATGGTGGAGAAGATGCGCGAGACCATACAGTCCCTGGGGGGCGAGATCCGTTTCGGGAGCCGGGTGGATGACATCGAAATTGTCGATGGCGCAGTGTGCGGCGTCGTGCTCGCCAGCGGCGAGCGCATTGCGACCAGCCACCTGGTGCTGGCGGTAGGCCACAGCGCGCGCGACACCTTCGAGATGATCCACAAGCGGGGCATTTACATCGAAGCCAAGCCATTTTCCATCGGCTTTCGCATCGAGCATCCGCAATCATTGATCGACCAGGCGCGTTACGGCAAGAACGCAGGTAACGAGTTATTGGGCGCTGCCGATTACAAGCTGGTGCATCACGCCAGCAACGGGCGCTCGGTGTACAGCTTTTGCATGTGTCCGGGCGGCACGGTGGTCGCGGCGACGTCAGAACCGGGGCGCGTGGTGACTAACGGGATGAGCCAGTATTCACGCAACGAGCGCAACGCCAATGCAGGGATCGTGGTGGGCATCACGCCGGAGGACTATCCGGGCGATCCGCTGGCCGGCGTCACCTTTCAAAGATTGTGGGAGTCGCAAGCTTTTAAGTTGGGCGGCGGCACTTATCAGGCGCCCGGACAACTGGTCGGCGACTTTCTGGCGGGCAGACCGTCGACGAAGTTGGGCGCGGTCAAACCGTCCTATACCCCAGGCGTACACCTGACCGATTTGTCCACAGCGCTGCCCGACTATGCGATAGACGCCATCAGGGAAGCGCTGCCCGCCTTTGCGCGGCAGATCAAGGGATTCGATCTGGCAGACGCGGTCTTGACCGGCGTCGAGACGCGCACTTCCTCGCCGATCCGCATCAGGCGCAATCCTGAGGACTTTCAAAGTATCAACACGCGAGGCTTGTATCCGACGGGCGAAGGCGCAGGCTACGCGGGCGGAATTTTGTCGGCGGCAGTGGACGGGATCGAAGTTGCCGAAGCGGTGGCGCGCAGCATCGCGGCAACACAGGGGTAGTCGTTGGTTGATTTGAGTGTTATCGAGCTGGATACTCCGCCCGATGATTTTCTGGCTGACGAACCCGAGGGGGCGGCTTTTTACAAAGCGTTCCAGGCATCCGGCATAGGGGATTTTGATTGTCGTTATCTGGCTGTTTTCAAAAACGGGATGCGTATTGCAGTGGTTCCGTATTTCCTGGGCAACTTCAGTCTGGGTATGCTGCTGCCCCATGGCATGCTGAAAAAATGTACAGGATGGATAAGGTTCGGCTACGCATGTGTAGGTCATCCTTCGACCGACTTTGGCCAGATAGAGGGAGAGGTTTCTGCCGAAGTGCTGAATCTGGTCAATGCGACGCTGGCAAAAAAATCCGCGTTAATCGCCTACAAGGGTTTCCCGGAAGATCTGCCGCTGACGGGTTTTATCCGGGCGCGCGGCCTGCCTGTGGCGGTGCTCACCCCTGCGGCTGATTACTACTCGGGGCTGGACGGGCACAGGCGTAATGATTTTCGTCATAAGCTCAATGCGGCCAGCACGCTCAGACTCGAACAATACAGCACGTTGCCCGGGCATTTACAGGCGCCGGTCTATCAGCTTTATCTGGATACCCTGCGACATACACAGTTATGCTTCGAGATCCTCACCCCTGAGTACTTCAGGGCGGTATCCGGGCTGGGTCAATTTCATCTGTATTTTGAAGGCGCGCGACTGATCGGTTTTTTGCAGATGATCGTCAGCGGAAAAAAAGCCAACCTGAAATACATGGGTATGGATCACAGGCGCAACCGCCAATATTTTCTGTATTTCGTGATGTGCTTGCGGGGGATAGAAGCGGCTCTGCATGCCGGTTGTACCCGGATAGAGTTGGGCGTATCGTCCTATCCGGCCAAGCGCTTGATGGGCTGTGAGTTAGTTGAGACTTGCGTTTTTTTTCGGCACAGTCACGTGTTTTTTCATTGGCTGCTGGGGAAAGTGAAGTTTTTTATCGAGCCTTCTTCGGATGAGTTGCGCTAACGATCATTGCCTGATTCAGGTATGCTTACGCTGTTTGATCTGACGTCGATACGATCACCTTAACCATAAGCTTGGGGGACTGAAAATGAATCTGATACGCGTAGCCATATCCTTGCGGGTTTTAGTGGTTATGTCTCTGGCCTTCGCCGGGCAGGAAGCCTGCGCTGATTCCATTTTCAAGTGCCGGGGCGCCGACGGTGCGATGCATTACCAGGGCAGCCGGTGCCTGCAATCAGATGAGGTGTCGCACTGGACTCCGCAAGCTGCCGCCCCCTATACCCCCGCGTCCATCGTGATTCCTGTGGACGGCATGAGAGGATATAAGGTAAAAGGCGAAATCGAGGGCACAGGTGTGATCATGCAGGTGGATACCGGGGCATCCATGGTGTCTGTCCCCAGGTCTTTGGCTGAAAAACTCAAGCTGGCTCATGGCCAGCCGCAGCAATTTGCCACGGCTAACGGCATTGCCACAGGTTACATGACGGTTATCCGCACGCTGAAGGTAGGAGATTTTACCCTGCAAAATGTTGAAGCTGCGGTGATGAATGATCTGCCAGGCGGCGTGTTGTTGGGGCAAACGGCGCTCAGCCACTTTAAGGTTGAACAGGCACGCGGCCAGCTGCGTATCTCTGCGCTGTGATTAAATGCGCTGACGATAGCGATAAATAAAATTCAGGAAAAGCATAATGTTAACTTGCCCAAAATGTGGAGCATCGTCCGATTCTCAGGATCAGGCCGGAAACCCCGTCGAGAAATGTCCTTCGTGCGGGGTGTACTGGGCAAAATTTGCTGAAGGGATGGCCACCGGGCAATATCCTGTCGCAACTTTGCCTAATCACGATGTGACTTGTTACAAGTGTGGTTATAAAAGAACCGATGCTGACTCGCGTCTGGTGTGCCCGAAGTGCGGCGTGGTTTACTCGGCGGCGCCGGTCACGGCGCCCGCAGCCGTTGCAGCGGCTGCTGCGGCCGCAGAGAAAATGCATCGGGAGCCTGTCCTGATCGCAGCGAGGTATGAACCCAAGAGTGACCGGCTTTTCGGAGATAATGCGAGCCTGATTTTTTTCGTGGTGATGGGGCTGTTTTTGGCCTTCGTGGTCTATGCGAAATTCGGTTCTTCGCCCGCGCCGGGCAAGGAGCTGTTTTACGCCATGAACGGCCACTGGTCTGACGGCGAGGAAGTCATGTCGGCTCATGCGGCTCACGGCAAGCTGTATTTGATGAGTGACGAGGGCTCGTCCATCGTGATAGAGCCTGCCTCCCACGAGCTCGATTCAGAAGGGAATATGGCGGTTAAAACCACGACATTTGTTCCAGTCGGCGGGAATCCTCTGGACAGAATTGCCGAAGAAATCGGGAAAAGTGTCGTTGAAATATCTGCCGCCGCGATCAAGGATCCCAAAGAAATTGCACCCTTGAAATTAAAGATAAACGAAGCGATTTTGAAAATCAAAAACGGCAAAAAAGCGGCGGGCCGGTTTGTGCACCTGGAGTTTTTCCCCAGCCACCTGGAAGTCGCCAACAAGGTCGTGTTTAATTTCAGCAGCAATCATTTCGTCCGCAAGCTCGATGAAAGGGACGTCAGGCTGCTCACGGCCTTCGAGGACAACCCGACTTTAAAAAATATCTCAGCCGCAGAGGCCGCTGCCGCCGAATTTATTGCTCAGATCGAGAAGCAGGCCAATTTATTTATAAAACAAAAAGAGGCTCTCGCGCTCATCGCGCCTGATGTCATCTCGGTGATCGCCATGCTTCCGCCCCATTCGGAGGCGCTGGATCGGGATGGGGCGTGGGATGCCCTGGGTTTTACTGCGCCGCCCGTTATTCCGAGAATAAGCAAAGTCACTTTTGACAGGCACAAGGCTTTTACCTTCTCATTACCCGGTTCACCCTTTGGCGCTTCCTGCCTGTTGCACGCCGAGCCCAATGCAACAGGCTGGGCGATTTGGGTGGTCGGCGAGAAATGCCGCGACTACAAGGTGACTGAACTGGCCATAGCGGATGTGTTTAGTGCGACAGAGCCCGGGGATCCCAAATTTTCTTTTGTAAAATTCTATTGAGACAGGCTGTGTCCGGCGCTGTCGGCGCAACGGTGAAATAGGCCGCTTCGTATCACCGCGATTCGATTTGCAAGGTGTGGGATAATCAGCCGCAGCGGGATTTCATCCTCATCCGGACGGCGCATGACAGCACTGGCATCGTTATGACAGGAAATTAATCAGGTAGACAGGTTTTATATGCTTTTGATGATCGACAATTACGACTCCTTTACCTACAACCTGGTGCAGTATTTTGCCGAGCTGGGGGCCGAGGTGGAGGTTCATCGCAACGATGAAATCACGGTAGCTCAGATCGAAGAAATGAACCCGCAATATCTCGTGGTATCGCCGGGGCCCTGCACGCCGAACGAGGCCGGCATATCAGTCGCCGCCATCAAACATTTCGCCGGCAAAATCCCCGTGCTGGGGGTCTGCCTCGGGCATCAGAGCATAGGCCAGGCTTTTGGCGGCAAGATCATCCACGCCAAACAGCTGATGCACGGCAAGACCTCGCTGATTCACCATCACAGCAACAGTGTGTTCACCGGCCTGCCCGATCCTTTCACGGCGACACGCTACCATTCGCTGGTGATCGAACGTGAGAGCCTGCCCGACTGTCTTGAAGTCACCGCCTGGACGGATGACGGCGAGATCATGGGCGTGCGCCACAAGACGCTTGCAGTGCATGGCGTGCAGTTCCATCCTGAATCCATCCTGACCGAGCACGGACACGACATGCTGAAGAATTTTCTGGAAGGCCTACCATGATTACGCCGCAACAGGCCTTGACCCGACTGATAGAGTCGCGTGAAATTTTCTACGACGAGATGCTGTCCCTGATGCGACAGATCATGAGCGGCCAGGTCTCGGCAGCGCAGATCGCAGGCATTCTGGTGGGCTTGCGGGTCAAGAAGGAAACCGTGGGCGAAATTTCTGCCGCCGCGTTTGTGATGCGCGAATTCGCCACCAAAGTGCCGGTCGCGAACCGCGAACATCTGGTAGACACCTGCGGCACGGGGGGGGACGGCATCAGCACCTTTAATGTCTCGACCACCGCCGCCTTCGTCGCTTCCGCTGCGGGCGCGCGCGTCGCCAAACACGGCGGGCGTTCCGTGTCATCCACTTGCGGCAGCGCGGATGTGCTGGAACATCTCGGCGTGAACCTCAATCTCACCCCGGAGCAGGTCGCGCTTTGCGTGGATACGATAGGTATCGGTTTCATGTTTGCCCCTAATTTTCACGGCGCGATGAAGTATGCGGCGCCGGTGCGCCGCGAACTGGGTGTTCGGACGATGTTCAACGTGTTGGGACCCTTGACCAATCCGGCAGGCGCTGACAATCAGGTGCTGGGGGTGTTTCATCCCGATCTGGTCGGCATCATGGCGCGCGTGCTGCAACGCCTGGGCAGCCTTCATGTGCTGGTGGTTCACGGCGCGGACGGCATGGATGAGATATCGATCAACTCCGAGAGTTTTATCGCAGAGCTTAAAAATGGTGAAATCACCGAATACACGGTCAGTCCGGAGCAGTTCGGCATGAATCGTGCATCGAATGATCTGCTGCGCGTGGCCAATGTTGGTGAGGCCTGCGCCATGCTGTGCGCCGTACTGGACAACACGCCCGGCGCACCGCGCGACATCGTGACGCTCAACGCGGGTGCGGCGATCTATGTCGCCGGATTGAGTGCGTCCCTAGCCGATGGAATCGCCCGCGCCGCCGAAGTCATCGCCGACGGCTCGGCAAAAGCCAAGCTGGAGCAACTGATCGAATTCAGTCGGCTCCTGAATCCTGAATCCTGATCTGTCCCTCTTGAAAATTTGCGACGCTGCCCCATCTACTTGCCACTCTTTCAAAACGTAAAAGGACTGGTATGACTGAAAATACTGCTGCGAATCGCGAAACGATGGGATTTCAGACAGAAGTGAAGCAGCTTCTGCAATTGATGATTCACTCCCTGTATTCCAACCGCGAGATTTTCCTGCGCGAGTTGGTATCGAACGCGTCGGACGCCTGCGACAAGCTGCGTTTCGAGGCTTTGCACAATGACTCGATGTTCGAGAACGATTCCGAGCTGAAAATCACCATCGCTTACGACAAGGAAGCGCGTACGCTGACGATTTCCGACAACGGCATCGGCATGAACCGCGACGAAGTCATCAGCAACCTGGGTACGATCGCAAAATCCGGCACACGTGAGTTCTTCTCCCGCTTGAGCGGCGACCAGCAAAAGGATGCGGGCCTGATCGGTCAGTTCGGCGTCGGCTTCTACTCCGCGTTTATCGTGGCGGACAAGGTGGTGGTCACGACCCGCCGCGCCGGTGAACATGTCGATCAGGGCGTTTCCTGGGAATCGGATGGCGGCGGCGAGTTCTCCATCGAAATGGTCGAAAAGGCACAGCGCGGCACCACCATCGAACTGCATTTGCGCGAAGATCAGGACGATCTGCTCTCGGGCCACAAAATCCGCTCCATCGTCCACAAGTATTCCGATCACATCATCCAGCCTATCGTGATGAAAAAGGAAGAATGGAAAGACGGCGCTCAGGTCACAACGGATGAAGATGAGACCGTGAACCAGGCCTCCGCCTTGTGGGCGCGCGCCAAGAACGAGATAACGGACGAGGAATACACCGCTTTTTACAAGCATGTCGGCCATGACTATGAAGACCCGCTGGCATGGACGCATGCGCGTGTCGAAGGACGTCAGGAATATACGCAACTGCTGTATGTGCCTGCTCGTGCGCCCTTTGACCTGTGGGATCACAACGCCCAGCACGGCATCAAGCTGTATGTGAAGCGCGTATTCATCATGGACGATGCGGAACAGTTGTTGCCGTCCTATCTGCGCTTCGTGCGCGGCATCGTGGATTCGAACAACCTGCCACTGAACGTTTCGCGCGAGATCCTTCAGGAATCAAAGGACATCAAGGCGATCCGCGAAGGCTGCACCAAGAAGGTGTTAGGCCTGCTCGAAGATCTGGCCGCCAACGACGCTGAAAAATATACCACCTTCTGGGGACAGTTCGGCCAGGTCATCAAGGAAGGTGTGGGTCAGGATTTTGCCAACAAGGACAGAATCGCAGGACTGCTGCGTTTCGCATCGACGCATAATGACACCAGCTCCGAGTCCGTCTCGCTGGCCGACTATATTGCCCGCATGAAAGAAGGCCAGGACAAGATTTACTACATCACGGCCGATACCTTCAATGCGGCGAAGAACAGCCCGCACCTTGAAGTCTTCCGCAAGAAGGGCATCGAAGTGTTGTTGCTGTCCTCCCGTGTGGACGAATGGGTCGTCGGTTCGCTGACTGAATTCAAGGAAAAGTCGCTGGTATCCGTGGCCAAGGGCGGGCTGGATCTGGGCGCGCTCGAAGATGAGGCCGAGAAAGAGGAACAGGCCAAGCAGGCCGGTGAACACAAGGAGCTGACCGGCCAGATCGAAGCCAGCCTGGCAGGGCGCGTCAAGGAAGTGCGTGTCACGCACCGTCTGACTGACTCCCCGGCATGTCTGGTGGCGGACGAAGATGACATGAGCGGCAATATGGCGCGCATGTTGAAAGCGGCAGGCCAGAAGATTCCTGAATCGTTGCCAATTCTGGAAATCAACCCGCAGCATCCGGTGGTGGTTCGCCTGAAGGCGGAAACCCAGCACTTCGACGACTGGGCGGCGGTCCTGTTCGATCAGGCCTTGCTGGCAGAAGGCGGTCAGCTCGACGATCCTGCCGGATTCGTCAAGCGCATCAACCATCTGATGCTGGAAATGCACGCAAGCTGATAGTGTCATCCTCCGCCCCCGATTACAACTTTCGGGGGCAAGCTGCGGCGGGAAAACGAGGCCAAAGGCCGAAGTTTCGAGGAACGGCCATCCAGCAATACAGATACATCAGAGCCGGAGTTAATCCGGCTTTGTCGTTTCTAGCGTTTCGTTTTTTCGAGAAAATCCGCCACAGTCGGATAGCGCAGCGTTACTTTCAACTCGTGCTTCATGCGGCCGTTGGTGAGCCTCTTTGATTCGTTCATGAACGAATACATCGACGGCGAGACGGCGTTTTTTACCTCGGCCCGGCTCAGGCGCGGCGGGCGAGGCAAACCATACGTGTCTGCCACCGCATCAAAATATTCTCCCATCTTCATCCGGCTGTCGTCAGTCGCATGACAGACGCGGCACGGTTTACCGCGCCGCAATGCGGCTATGGCAATCCGCGCCAGATCGTCCGCGTGGATATGGTTGGTATAGCTGTCCTCGGCGTCTGTGATGCACGGCGTGCCTTGACGGAGTCGCGCCACCGGCATGCGGCCTTCGGCATAAATTCCCGGCACGCGCAGGATGCTGGCATTCACTCCGTTGCGTCTTGCCCAGCTGCGGATTTGCCGCTCGGCATTTACCCTGAGCGCGCCACGCGAGGATAGTGGATTCAAGGGATGAGTCTCGGCCACCTGCGCCCCCAGAGCATCGCCGTACACGCCGCTGGTGCTGATATACACCAGCCGTTCAGGATTTTTTCCCGCCGATAAAGCGCTCAGCAAGTTTTGTGTACGCTTGTCGGTCCTGCCCGCCGAATCGGGTGGCGCGAAGTGCAACACTATATCGGCCAGCCCTTTGATGCGCGCAAGACTCGCGCGGTCATCCAGGTCGCCTGTGACGGGCACGACAGCCAAACGGCGCAGCGCCTCACGATAGTCCGGGTTGCGCACCAGTGCATACACGCGGCAGCTGCGCTTGAGCCGTGGGATAGTGCGCAGGGCAATGTCGCCACAGCCGATAATCAGTATTCGTTTCATGCCTGATTATGCGTTAAAATTCACGCTTTCGCGTAAAACGCCCTATATTCAGCAAAGATCATGACCTTTCAGACCACGATACAGCCCAGCGGCCAGCAATTTCCCATCACCGATAACGAAACCATCCTTGAGGCGGCGCTCAGGCACGGACATGTCTTGCCGTACAGCTGTCGCGATGGCATTTGCGGCGTGTGCCGTGGTCGCGTGCTGCAAGGCGAAGTGGATCACGGCAAGCATCAGAGCAGCGCCCTGAGCGATGAGGACAAGGCGATGGGGATTGCCCTGTTTTGCTGCGCAAAACCGAAGTCCGACCTGGTGATCGAATGCAAGGAAGTGAGCGCCGTCAAGGATATTCAGGTCAAGACCATGCCTTGCCGGGTGCACAGCATGGAAAAGGCCGCAGAGGACGTGATGGTGATCAAGCTCAAACTGCCGGTCAACGAGCGTCTGCAATTTCTGGCCGGCCAGTACATCGACATTTTGCTCAAGGACCAGAAGCCGCGCAGTTTTTCGCTGGCGAATGCGCCGCACAACGATGAGTTTCTGGAATTGCATATCCGCAATATCGCAGGCGGCGAGTTCACCCGGCATGTGTTCGAAGAAATGAAGGTGCGCGATATATTGCGCTTCAAGGGGCCGCTGGGGACATTCTTCCTGCGCGAGGATTCGGATAAACCGATCATCCTGCTCGCCTCCGGCACCGGCTTTGCGCCGGTGAAGGCCATCATCGAGCACGCGCTGTATCTGGGCATCAAGCGACCCATGCATTTTTACTGGGGCGCGCGCACGCTCTCCGATCTGTACATGCTGGATATGGCCAAAAGCTGGGAGGCGCAAGGCGTTGTATTTACGCCCGTGCTCTCTGATGCCCGGCCCGAAGATGACTGGCAAGGCCGCACGGGTTTTGTCCACCGTGCGGTGCTGGATGACTACAGCGATTTGTCGGCTCATGAGGTATATGCCTGCGGCGCACCCGTGGTGGTCGAGGCCGCACACACCGATTTTACCGCCACTCGCGGCCTGCCCAACGATGCGTTCTATTCAGACGCCTTCACCTTCGCACCCAAGAGCCCGGCGGCATAAGAAAATATCTCAAAGGGGAAGTCTTTCGTTTCAGCGCCCGAGACTCACGAACTTCGGGCGACGCGCTGTTCGATGAACAGGCTGTTGCCGGGTTTTTTCTTCGCCATTTTTTTGGCATGACTCATGGCGGCAGACACTTCGTGATGGGATGAAAACTGTCCCGGCGTCACCTGGATTGCGCCTATGGACAGGCTGGTCAGCGGGTGAAATCGCAGCTGTTCGTCGCGGGTTTCGCTGGTGTAGCCTCCCGAGAGCAGATGCTCTTTCCTGAACAGCAAGGAGGCGGCCTGTTCAAACGACAGCAGCGCCTGTTCGCAACGCTTCTTCCAGTCGGGGCTTTGCAGTAGCAAAATGAAATCATCCCCGCCCACGTGTCCGATGAAATCGAGCTTGTGATCGCAGGCCCAACCGAGCAGGCGGCCTGTGAGCTGTATCATTTCGTCGCCCTTGCTGTAGCCGTAGCAGTCGTTGAAAGGCTTGAAGTGATCCAGATCGCAGTAACAGGCGACAAACGAGGCGTTTTCCCTGAGCAGGCTTTCCATGTATTCGTTGATCGGCGCATTGCCCGGCAACAGGGTGAGCGGATTGGCATGGCGCGCCGCCTCGAGCTGCATGCGGGTGAGCTCGCGCAGTAAATCCTGTCCCGAGGCCACGCCTGTGTAGCGCCCGTTCTCGGTGATGATGAAACCGTCGGCCAAATGGCGGCTGTCCGCTTCCACGAGAAAGTGGCTCAGTTCATCGATAGGCATGTTCTTGTCTACCAGCAGAGGCGCGCTTTGTATAAATTTTTCGCAGGCTTTTTTGCCGATCAACTCGCGCTGGAAAGGCTGGGCGAAACAGTCGATGAACTGGTAACGATTGATGATCCCCGTCGGCAGCCCGTTTTTCACAACAGGCAGGATATGCAGGGCGGGATTGCCGGAAAAACGCTCGAAAACCGCTTCATTCGGTGTTTCAGGCTGTACCGGTTCGACATAGGTCAGCAGCTTGTGTGCGTTGATTTGTGTGCGCTGGCGCAAGGTTGCCAGGGGCGCGATGCCTGACGAATGGATGATGCTGCTCGTCTCGCTGTTGGCCAGCAATGGCGGCACAGGACTCGGGCGGGCGATAAAATAACCCTGGCCGAACGCGATGCCGAGTTCTTTTACGACGCGCAATTCACCCTCGGTCTCTATGCCTTCGGCGATGACTCGCGTGCCGCAACGCTCGGCAATCTGCTGGATGGATTTGAGGAATTGCAGCTTGATCGGGTCCTGGTCCACGCCTTGTATGAAATGCATGTCGATCTTGATGTACTCGGGGCGCAACTCTGACCAGAGGCGCAAGCCCGAGAAGCCCGCGCCCAGATCGTCGATCGCGATGTTGAATCCCATGCCACGGTAGTGCAGCAGCGCGCTGCGCATTTCTTCAAAATCGTAAGTCGGCTGGTTTTCGGTGATTTCCATGACGACACAGGCAGGGTCGATGTGGTGTGTGCGCATGAAGGCCAGTGTTTGTCCGTTTTTGAAGCTGGGATGCGTCAGCGCCTGCGGGCTGATGTTCAGAAACAGTTTGCCCGGCAGCTTTTGTCTGGCAAAGGCGGCCAGCACGACTTGTCGCGACAGCACTTCGACTTCAAGGAATAAATTCTGCCGTAAGGCCGCGTCGAACAGGTTGATCGGCGAATGCAAGGGGCTGTCAGACGGGCCCCGGATCAGCCCTTCATAGCCGATAAATTCACCATTTTTCAGGCTGATCACAGGTTGGAACAAGGCGCTTAATTTGCGCTGAGCGATGATGTCCTCAAGCGCTGTGGGCGGCGGCCGCTGAGTTTGGATGAAATCGGGGGGCGCATGCCGGATATGGGGGATGGAATGCTGGGGATGAACGGCCAGGTTAGCGGACATGAGTTTATACCGTGTTCTGTCTTGACAGCAGCACATTAGCGCGGTGTTGTGACAACGATATGACAGATGCCGCATAGATCCGCGCCCGCATTGAAAAATGCAGGCCGGTGCTATGGTATGCTAGCCCACAGTTCGTTACCTATTTTTATCGATGAAATTCTTTTTGTTGTTTTTGTCACTGATGGCAGGCGCTGCGCAGGCGAGTCAGGACGATGATTTTCTGGCCGCACGCGATGCTTTTCGCGCGGGGGATGCTGTCAAGCTGGCTGTTTTTTCGCAGCGCCTGCAACACACCCCGCTGGAAATTTATACCGCCTATTATCAGCTGAAGATGCGACTGGAAGTGGCAGACGTCAGCGTGATCAGAGCCTATCTTGCCCGGCCTGACGACTCGCCGCTCATCGACAGAATGCGTGCCGAATGGTTGAGGACGCTGGCCCGCAAACAGCAATGGGAGTTGTTCGACAGCGAGTATCCGCGCCTGATTTCGGAGGATGCCGAACTTGCCTGTTATGCCTTGCAATCGCGTATGAAAAATCATGGACAGACGGTCTTTCTTGAGGCGCGCGAGCGATGGTTTACCGGCAAGGATCAGCCTGATAGTTGTAATGTTCTGTTCGAGCAGGCGATCAGCGCCGGGGTTATCACTCAGGATGACATCTGGCAGAGGGGGCAGCGGGCTTTGGAAGCCGGTAATGTGTCGCTGGCCAAATCGCTTGCCATGCAGCTGACAGGGAGTCGTGCGATGCCTGTCACCGCTCTGGATCGCGCGATGGCAGATCCCGGCCGCTATCTGGACAGCGCATCGTTCGATAGCATCGGGCAGCGCGCGGTGGCGCTGTTCGCCTTGCAGCGTCTGGCGCGCCTGTCGCCGGAGTTGGCCTCAGGACGCTGGGGGACGATCAGCGCGCATTTTTCTCAAAACGAGCAGCATTATTTCTTCGGCTGGCTAGCTTATGAAGCCGCGCGCCGACACGACGAGCGCGCGCTGCAATGGTATAAGCTGGCAGGAAATACTCCGCTGAACGAGCAGCAATCGGCCTGGCGGGTGCGTGCGGCCTTGCGCGCACAGGATTGGCCTTATGTGCTGTCTTCCATCAATGCAATGGGTGAGGCGCAGCGTGCCGAGGATGCCTGGCGATACTGGAAGGCGCGCGCCCTGGATGCGACAGGGATGCGCGCGGCGGCCGTGGAAGTGTTCGTGCCGCTGAGTGCGGAAGCCTCTTTTTACGGGCAGCTGGCCGCCGACGAATTGTCCGACACCCCGGTGCTCAGCGCCGTGCAGAGCAGCTACCAGCCCGGCCGACAGGATTTGTCGGCCATCGAACAGTTGCCCGGGGTGCAGCGCACGCTGGCGTTGTATCGCATGAATCTGCGCACCGATGCGCTGCGCGAGTGGGTCTGGGTGATACGCAACTTCAATGATCGCGAGTTGCTGGCCGCCGCCGAAATTGCCCGGCGGCACGAGATGTATGACAGGGCGATCAATACCGCCGACAAAACTGTGCTGGTGCATAATTTCAGCCTGCGCTATCTTGCGCCTTACCGCTCGGCGATGAGCGAGCATATCCGTGAAAATGGCCTCGAAGAAGCCTGGGTTTACGGCCTGATGCGTCAGGAGAGTCGTTTTGTTACCTCTGCCAGGTCCGGGGTGGGCGCGTCCGGGTTGATGCAAGTCATGCCAACGACCGCGCGCTGGATCGCTAAAAAGCTCGGGTTAAAAGACTACCGCGAATCCATGCTCCATCAGCTCGACACCAATCTGACGCTGGGCACGTATTACATGAAAAATATTTTGTCGTCGCTGGACGATAGTCCGGTGCTGGCCTCCGCCGCCTACAACGCAGGGCCCGGGCGGGCGAAGCGCTGGCGTGCGGTCACGCCGCTCGATGGCGCGATTTATACGGAGACCATCCCGTTTGATGAAACCCGCGACTACGTCAAGAAGGTGATGAGCAACACCGTTTATTACGCCCGCGAATTTGGCACCCCCTCCCGTCCGCTCAAGCAGCGCGTGGGCATCATCGCCGGTAAACCGCAGGCCGCCGACCCTCCGGACGACAAGTCTCCTGCGCCATGAACCCTGAAATATAGGCTCTATATGAAAGGCCGTGGGTAATACGAAAACTACAGCGGGAATAATGCGATGAACATCACCGCCCTTGCCACCACCAGCCCCTGTGCGCAGCCGAAGATAGCTGCAAACAGGCGGGGGTTTAGGCGAGCACTGTTTGAGCACGTGGCCGCAGAGCGGATCGTGCGAGTAGCTCACCCGCCTGTTTGTAGCTATCGAGGGTACGACTGCCGGTTTGGTAACAAACAGGCAGTCGCGGCAAACCGGGGTCGCTTTTTCTTTAGCGACTTTCTTTTGGCGACGCAAAAGAAAGTCGCCAGCAGCCGGGCTGCCCCCGGCAAAAAACTGATTTATAGAGTATCCCCTTGAAATCACATAGAACCAAAATATATTGCGTGGGGGGAGCGGTGCGTGACCGCCTGTTGGGTCTGCCGGTCACGGATCATGACTGGGTCGTGGTCGGCAGCACGCCTGAGGCCATGGTCGAGCAGGGTTTCTTGCCGGTAGGGCGCGACTTTCCGGTGTATTTACACCCAAAAACCCGTGAAGAATATGCCCTGGCGCGCACCGAGCGCAAGACGTCACAAGGCTACCGGGGCTTTGCCGTCCATACCTCACCTGACGTCACGCTGGAGGAGGATTTGTTGCGGCGCGATTTCACTATCAATGCGATGGCGCAGGATGCGGACGGTCGCCTGATCGATCCGTATCACGGCATGCAGGACCTGCACGCCGGGATACTGCGACACGTCAGTGGCGCGTTCAGCGAGGATCCGGTGCGCATTTTGCGCGCGGCGCGGTTTGCGGCACGCTTCGGTTTTACGATCGCACCGGAAACTCAGGTTTTGATGCGCCAGATGGTGCTGGCCGGCGAGGTGGATGCGCTGGTGCCCGAGCGCGTCTGGCAGGAACTGGCGCGCGCGCTGATGGAGAAAAAGCCCTCCCGTTTCTTTATGACGCTGCGAGAGTGCGGGGCGCTGGCTAAAATCATGCCCGAACTCGATGCGCTGTTCGGCGTTCCCCAGCCGGTTAAACATCATCCTGAAGTAGATTGCGGTCTTCACACCATGCTGGTCGTCGACGATGCAGCCGCGCACGGCTATTCGCTCGAAGTGCGTTTCGCGGCACTGACGCACGACCTGGGAAAAGCGGCCACGCCGACGGAAATCCTGCCGCGCCATATCGGACACGAGGTGCGCGGGGTGGAGCTGGTCAACAGCCTGGCGCAGCGCCTGCGCGCAACGGGTGAATGCCGCGATCTGGCGCAGCTTGCCGCGCGCTATCACGGCGATATTCATCGCGCGATGGAGTTGCGCTCGGCGACGATCGTCGATCTTTTTCAGTCTGCCGACGCGTGGCGACGCCCGGACCGCTTTGCTCAGCTGCTGCAAGCCTGCGCTGCGGATGCGCGAGGCCGGTGGGGCAGTGCCGATGCGCCTTATCCTCAGGCGGATTATTTGCTGCAATTGTTGCAGGTGGCTCGCTCGGTGAATTCGGGCGCAATTGCACGATCATGTCAGGATAGCGGTACAATTCCGGCAGCCGTCAGGCATGCGCGTGTCGGCGCGGTAGACTGTTTTTTGAAATGTCGAAAGGACTTTAATGCGTAAGTGGATCGTGAGTATTTTATTGATAGCACTGCCATGCAGCGCAATAGCTGCCGCCGACAGCAAGAAGGAGCAGAATGCCAATTTCGACCAGATGTTTCGCGCGATGGATACGAATAAATCCGGCAAGATTTCGATGGCAGAAGCCGAGTTGAAAGCGCCGGCCTTAGCCGAAAATTTTGACCTGATCGATGAAAATCGTGATGGTGGCCTGACCAAAAAGGAAATCAGGCAGGCCTTTGATGCGGCAGAGAAAAGACGAAGCGAGTTCAGCCGGAAACTTCAGGCGGCTGACAAGGACAATAATGGCAAATTAAGCCGGGAGGAGGCGACGGCATTGCCAAAAATCAGCGCCAGCTTCGATGAAATAGATAGTAATGCGGACGGGCAATTGGTCATCAAGGAAATCGCCGACTTCGTTCGTGCCAGGGGGAGCGCCGTGCCAGTCACGGTATCGTCTTCAACCCGGCCCTGAAGCCTGGCTCAGAGCAGGCGGCTCAGGTCGCCACGGCAGAAGCCGGATAACGGCGTCGTCATGCCCCGGCCCAGGGCGATGACCTTGAACAGTTCGCCCATTTCTGCCGGACTGGTGAGTTTTTGCAGTTGCGAGGACAAGGGCAGATATTCGCGCAGGTTTTCCGGCGAGGTGTCGTTTAACAGTTCTGTAATGCCGTTGTTGATCAGGAAAAACGCCTGATTGGTGTAGCCTTGCAGCTCCAGCCCTGCATCTATGCCGCATTCTGCAATGTCGCTGAAATTGACGTGAGCGGTGATGTCCTGCAGGCCGGGCAGGAAGAAAGGGTCGTCATGCGCGCGGTGCCGGTAGTGGCACATCAAGGTGCCGAGCGTTCGTTGCGGGTGATAAAACTCGCGCGCGCCGAAACCGTAGTCTATGAACAGTATGCTTCCCGTTTTTAACATGCGCGCCAGGCTGCTGACCAGGCCGCGTGCCGCAAGGCAAATTTCGCTGACGTAATTGTCAGGCGCGCTGATTTTCCGGGCAGCCTGTAACAGCGCCTCATCCGTGACGGCGCGTTCCTCGCGGATGAAACCGGATTCTCGCAGCGCGACCCCTGTTTCAAGAATATTAAATTCGCGTAGCGATTCAGGGATTGACGATGCTCCCTCGCCCTCAGGGAGGGAGAGGGTTGGTGAGAGGGAACGGGCATGCCCGTTGGGGGCGTTCTCCTGCCAGCGAACCAGATGCACAGGCAGCGCGTCGAGCACTTCGTTGGCGATGATGGCGCCGCTAAACTGTTCCGGCAGGGCATCGAGCCAGTGCACCCTGTCCGACAAATGCGGCAGGCGTTGCTGTATCAGGCTTTGCTGGCGCGCGCGCAAGTCGGCGCTCACTTCGAGTATGCTGTAGCTCAAAGGCCGATAGCCGTACTCTTCGAGTGCCGTGAGCAGGTCGACCGCCAGTTTTCCGCTGCCCGCCCCCAGTTCCAGAATGTGCGGCGCGCTGCTCTTCATGATTTGTTCTGCCTGGCGGGCCAGGGTGCGACCGAACAGGGCAGAGAGCTCCGGGGCTGTAATGAAATCGCCGGCCTCGCCAAATTTGTGTGCGCCCGCCGTGTAATAACCCAGTCCCGGCGCGTATAAAGCCAGTTCCATATAACGCTCAAATGAAATCCATCCGCCATGCGAGGCGATGTCGTCCCTGATGAATCGGGTCAGTTTGGCGCTGTGCCGGGCCGCTTCAGGGCCAGGCGCGGGGAGTGATGCGGCGGATGTCGTAGGCATGGTCAGGTATAATTCAAAAATTCAGGGCAGGCTTTGTCGGATGCCGTCCGGTTTTATTCCGGTTTGTCCGGCCAGGCGACAACTCGTCGGGGTTGCAAGTTTAATGGAGGGTGCTGTGCAAGGCAAAGTTATCTTGGTGACTGGGGGAGGGCGGCGGGTAGGCGCTGCGATTTGTCGTCGTTTGCACGCGAATGGTGCATCGATTGCCCTGCACTATCATACCTCGGAGGCGCAGGCGCAGGCGTTGAATGATGAACTCAATGCGCAGCGAGAGGACAGTGCCGCTGTTTTTCAGGCCGATCTGCTCGACTTGACGGCCTTGTCAAAACTCGCGGGTGACGTGGTAGCCCGCTTTGGCCGACTGGATGCGCTGGTCAATAATGCCTCCAGTTTTTATCCGACCCCTCTGGCGGGGGTGGACGAGTCACAATGGCATGACCTGTTAGGCACCAATCTGCGCGCGCCCTTGTTTCTGGCGCAGGCGGCGGCCGATGAGCTGCGCCGTCGTCATGGCTGCATCGTCAATATCGTGGATATTCATGCAGAACGCCCGATGCACGGGCACTTGTTGTACAGCGTGGCCAAGGCGGGGCTGGTCGCGCTGACACGCGGCCTGGCGCAGGAAATGGCACCTCAGGTTCGTGTCAATGCGGTCGCCCCCGGCGTGATTCTCTGGCCTGAGAATCTGGCATGGGAAGACCAGGAACAGCGACGTAAAATTGTGGCTCATACCCTGCTCAAGCGGGAAGGGGAGCCGGACGACATCGCACGAACCGTCGCCTTCTTGATACAGGACGCGCCTTATATTACCGGGCAGGTCATCTCGGTCGATGGCGGCAGAAGCATCAACATTTAATTTGGAATCTTTAATGAACGCAATCGCACAACCCATCCAGTTCGACCATTCCGGCAACTTCAACAAGCTCAAGGGGCGGCTGGAGCATCAGGTAGGCAAGGCTATTTTTGACTTTAACATGATAGAGGAGGGCGACTCGGTCATGGTGTGCCTCTCCGGCGGCAAGGACTCATATACCTTGCTGGACATATTGCTCACCTTGCGTAAACGCGCGCCTATCGATTTTCGCATCGTCGCGATGAATCTGGACCAGAAACAGCCGGGCTTCCCTGCCGAAATATTGCCCAATTATCTCAAATCCCTAGGCATCGAGTACCACATCGAAACCCAGGACACCTATTCGATCGTCAAGGAAAAAATTCCTGAAGGCAAGACGACCTGCTCGCTGTGTTCCCGGTTGCGGCGCGGCATCATCTACAAAGTGGCAGGTCAACTGGGCGCAAACAAGATCGCCTTGGGGCATCACCGGGATGACATGATAGAGACGCTGTTCTTGAACATGTTTTTTGCCGGAAAGCTCAAGGCCATGCCGCCCAAGCTCGTGACCGACAAGGGGGATCATATCGTGATCCGTCCTCTGGCCTATTGCGTCGAAAAAGACATCGCCCGCTATGCGCGCGGCATGGAGTTTCCCATCATCCCGTGCAACCTGTGCGGTTCACAGGAAAATCTGCAACGCCAGAATATCAAGGAAATGTTAACTAACTGGGAGCGCCAATATCCGGGGCGCAGCCAGACCATCTTCACCGCCATGCAAAATGTCGGGCCTTCGCATCTGCTCGACGGAAAGCTGTTCGATTTCAAGGGAATGCAGATGGGGCAGCCGGTCGAAGAAGGTGACGTGGCGTTTGACGACAGCGTCGCATCATAAGTTACGCCACTTTTTTGCAGGGAGACAGCATGGATGAAAATGGCAACGAGGAAACGATTCAATTCCTGGAGCGATGCATAAAAGATGCATATCACGCCTGTGCATTTGATATTTATTTTGAGCAATTAACGGACGCGTGCGCGCGAGTCCGGTTCAAGATTGACGGCGTGATGCAAGACTACAGGCAGGAACTTCCCCTGACGGTTTATTCCGTGATCATTGCTCATCTTAAGGTGTTAGCAGGGCTCCATACAGCCGATCGTAAGATGCCGCTTTATGCTCAGGTGTCATCCGCAAAATTTGCCCGTATTAATCTCGAACTGGGTTGTTCTTTTATCCCCACCACGACGGGCGTGGATCTGTCGATCAGGATTTTATACACGGGCGAACCGCTTCCTTTGGAAAAATTCGGCCTGAGAGCCTTTGATCTGGATGCAATCAGGGCGGTGAGAGGCGGGGTGGTTCTCTTTGCCGGAACGAAATCTTCGGGCAGACAGACCTTGCTTTGGAGCGCGCTTTCCGACCGGAACCAGCAGCAACAAAAAGTCTGTTCGGTCAGGGATGTGGAATCTGTTTCGCCGATTCCGGGGCTCTGTGAAACGGATGCAAGGCCGGGTTCCGGATATTCATATGAAGGCTGGATGAAGGCTCTGGTCCGCATGGATGCGGATGTCATACACATCGGCACGCTGACAGGTGAAGATAAGCTTTTTATGGCGGCAGAGGCGGCGCTGGACGGCGTCACGGTCATGGCTGATATGTATGCGAACAATGCGGTGGACGCCATTGCAGGCTACCTGGATTCCGGAAAAAATGTATCTGCCCGCACACTGGTGGCGGCCTTGTCCTGTGTCGTTTATCAGCATTTGTTGCCACGGCTGTGTCCTGACTGTAAAGAGGCCAGTCGGCTGGACGAGGAGGATATTAAAAATCTGTTGCTGACTGGCGAAGGGAGTCCGCCTGAAGTCGTTCAGGCTACCCTTGAGCGCTGGCTCACGGAGTATGGCGGTAAGGAGAGTGTCCTGCTGAAATACAGGGCACGGGGTTGCGACAACTGCGCGGGGACAGGTTATCGGGGGCGGGTGGCTGTTTTTGAAGTCGTGGTGGCGACGCCCGGAATCAAGGCGCAGCTTTTGAGTCATGCTTCTGACGCGTCGATATTGAAACTCGCCCTCCAGGAGGGAACCTTTACCATGCGACAGGATGCGATCGAGAAGGCGCTCGCGGGTAAAATTGATTTTTCAGCAGCCTGTCAGATCAAATCGGCGGTGTGATACCGCAGACGCTGAACGAATTTGCCATATCAGGGGGCGATGACGGCGGGTGGGGCGGCTTCGACGCGTAAACCTTCTTTTTTCCGTATGACACGCACGCGGTCGCCGACTTTGAAGGTATCCGGCTTGCCCGGCTGCATGATGTAGGTGCTCTGGTCGTCGTCATCCAGTCTGACCCATAGCTCCAGGCCCGGCCGGGTGTTGATACCGGCCCGGTGGCCCAGCGTGCCACCCAGCACAGAACCTAAAACCGAGCCTGCCACGGCGCCGCGCCCGTCTCCGGTACTCGCGCCGCCCACCTGACCGAAGATGCTGCCCACTGTCGAGCTGCCGCTGGCGCTGGCGTCCATCTCGACGGGCGCAACGCTTTCAATCACGCCCGATTTGATGACTTCCTTGAACGCGCCGGATGCGCTATGCCGGTCGCTGGCGCAGCCTGCCAGCAGGAGGATGAAAAGCAGTGACAGTCCGGCTCGCATTTACAGTGGCAATTCGTAGCCGAAGTGCCGCTCAAATTGCGCGCTGATTTCACCCCGGGTAGGCGCATGATTCTGGCCGCCGCGACTGGCAATCTTGATAGACCCCATCAAGGAGGCGAGGCGTCCTGTCGTCTCCCAGGTAAAGCCGTGCTGGATTCCGTACATGAGTCCTGCGCGATACGCGTCCCCGCAGCCGGTAGGATCGACGATGGCGGCAGGCTTGGGTGTAGGGATGGCGATTTCACGGTCTTCTGTGTAAATCATCGAGCCGTCGGCGCCTAAGGTGACGATCAGCGCCGTCACGGATTTCGCGATCTCTTTGAGCGTCTTGCCGGTCTTGTCTTGCAGCAATTTGGCTTCATAATCGTTTACCGTCACATAGGTCGCCTGATCGATGAAGCGCAGCAGGTCGGCGCCCGAGAACATCGGCATGCCCTGGCCCGGATCAAAGACGAAAGGAATATTGGCATCGACGAATTGCTCGGCGTGTTCGATCATGCCGTCCCGCCCGTCAGGGGATACGATGCCTAAGGTGACATCGGCAGCGTCAGACACCTTGTTCTGCTCGGAAAAACCCATCGCGCCCGGATGAAAGGCGGTGATCTGATTGTCGTCAAGGTCGGTGGTGATGAATGCCTGACCGGTAAAGCTGTCCGGCACATGGCGGATATGAGTCTGCGCGATGGAGAGCTTTTCAAGGCGGCGGGCGTAAGGCGTAAAGTCGTCGCCCACGGTTGCCATGATCAGCGGTTTTCCGCCCAGAAGATGCAGGTTGTAGGCGATGTTACCGGCACAACCGCCATATTCGCGGCGCATTTCCGGCACTAAAAACGCGACATTCAGGATATGGATTTGCTCAGGCAGGATGTGTTTCTTGAACTGATCCTTGAACACCATGATGGTGTCATAGGCCATGGAGCCGCAGATGAGAGTATTCATTATTAAATCCAGTAGTTAGTGGTTAGTCGTTAGTCAAAACAGTTAACTGTTTACCGTTAACAGCGTTTTAAGAGCTGCATCGTAGTTCGGTTCGTGAGTGATGTCGGAAACCAGTTCTGCATGCAGCACTTTGTCGTTTTCATCCAGCACCAGCACGGCGCGGGCGGTCAGGCCGGCCAGGGCGGTATCGGCGATCTTCACGCCGTAATTGCGCATGAAGTCGCGACCGCGCATCAGCGACAATGGAATTACGTTGTCCAGCCCTTCGGCTGCGCAAAAACGGCTCATCGCGAACGGCAGGTCGGCGGATATCACCAACACCACGGTGTTGGTGAGCGCGTCGGCGGCCTCGTTGAATTTTCGGGTCGAGGTCGCACACACGGCAGTATCCAGACTGGGCACGATGTTCAGCACCTTGCGACGGCCTGCGAAACTTTGCAGTGTCACGTCTTTCAGGTCCTTATCCACCAGGGTGAACGCAGGTGCTGTTTTTCCGGTCGCAGGAAAAGTGCCGTACAGGGTGACGGGTGCGCCATCCAGAGTTACGGCAACTTTATTGGAGGCTTCTTTTTTCTTGGTCATGGAGCATCCTTATTCTAGGTTCCTTCCCCCTGGCAGGGGGAAGGGCAGGATGGGGGTTGAGTTGCGTGACCTCAATGTTTCTACCCCGTCCCTGATCCTCACCTTAACAGGGGGAGGAAATATCAGGTGTTAGCTGTAGCTCTCTACCGGCGGGCAGGCGCAAACCAGATTCTTGTCGCCGTACACGTTGTCAATTTTAGCCACGCTAGGCCAGAATTTATTTTCGCGTACCCAGGACAAGGGAAAGGCTGCCTGTTCACGCGTATAGGGGCGATCCCAGTCGTTGGCGACCACGGTCTTCGCGGTATGCGGCGCCCGTTTGATCACGTTATTCTTCCTGTCGGCGCGCCCTGCAATGATTTCGTCGATCTCGCCGCGAATCGCAATCATGGCCTCGCAGAATCGATCCAGTTCAGCCATCGATTCGCTTTCGGTCGGCTCGACCATCAAGGTATCCACGACAGGGAAGGAGGTGGTGGGCGCATGAAAACCAAAGTCCATCAGGCGTTTGCCGATGTCGCCCACTTCAATGCCCGCTTCTCGCTTGAAATCGATGCACTGAAGGATCATCTCATGCGCGCAACGACCGTTTTTCCCGCTGTACAGCGTGCTGTAGTGATCCTTCAACGATTCCTTGATGTAGTTGGCGTTGAGGATTGCCATGCGGGTCGCCTGCGTGAGTCCTGCCCCGCCCATCATCTTGATGTAGCCATAGGAAATCATCAGGATCAGCGCGCTGCCGTAAGGGGCGGCTGATACGGCGTGTATGCCCTGCTCGCCGCCGGTCTTGACGACAGGGTGCGATGGCAGGAACGGCGTCAGGTGTGCGGCAACGCCGATCGGGCCGACACCGGGTCCGCCACCGCCGTGAGGAATGGCAAAGGTCTTGTGCAGGTTGAGGTGACACACGTCCGCGCCGATGTTGCCAGGACTGGTTAAGCCGACTTGCGCGTTCATGTTTGCGCCGTCCATATACACCTGGCCGCCGTTCGCGTGGATGATGCCGGTGATGTCGATGATGGACTCTTCATATACGCCGTGGGTGCTCGGATACGTCACCATCAGGCAGGATAAGTCGTCCTTGTGCAATTCGGCTTTTTCGCGCAGGTCTTCCACGTCGATGTTGCCCTTCTGATCGCATTTCACCACCACGATCTTCATTCCGCACATCGCCGCGCTGGCAGGATTCGTGCCGTGTGCCGAGGACGGGATCAGCGCTACATTGCGCTGCCCCTCGCCGCGCGAACGGTGATAGGCCTGTATCACCAGCAAACCTGCGTATTCGCCGGACGCGCCGCTGTTGGGCTGGAAACTCATCTGCGCGAAGCCTGTGATTTCGGACAAGGCCGCGTCCAGCCCTGATATGAGTTCCTGATAGCCTTCCGCCTGTTCGACCGGGACGAAAGGGTGCAGGTTGGCAAATTCCGGCCAGGTCAGCGCCAGCAGTTCGGAGGCTGCATTCAGTTTCATGGTGCAGGAACCCAACGCGATCATCGAGTGGGTCAAAGACAAATCCTTGTTCTCCAGTCGTTTGATGTAACGCATCATCAGCGTTTCGGAGTGGTAGGAATTGAACACCGGATGGCTTAAAATGGCCGACTCGCGCAGTTTGATTTGTATCGCCTGACCCGCTACCTGCGCACAGGTCAGGGTGACTGCGGGCTTGCCTGCGGCTTGTGCGAATACCGCGAGTATGGCGTTCAGATCGTCGATCGAGGTGGTTTGATCCAGCGCGATGCCCAATCCCTCAGGGCTGTAACGGAAGTTGATCTGTGCCGCTTCCGCCATCGCGTGAATTTTCACGTTGTCGGTGTGTGTCAGTTTGAGCGTATCGAAGAAATTGTCGAAGGCAACGTTGTAGCCCAGCGTCTTCAGTTCGGCCGCCAGCGCCACGGCGCTAAGGTGTATTTGCAGCGCGATGCCTTTGAGGCCTGCCGCACCGTGATACACCGCATACATGCTGGCCATGATCGCCAGCAAGGCTTGCGCGGTGCAGATGTTGGAGGTGGCTTTCTCGCGGCGGATGTGTTGTTCGCGGGTTTGCAGCGCCATGCGCAGTGCCGGATTGCCGTCGCTATCCACCGATACACCGATGATGCGCCCCGGCATGGAACGCTTGTAGGCGTCGCGGCAGGCAAAAAAAGCTGCGTGCGGTCCGCCGTAGCCCATCGGTACGCCGAAGCGCTGGGTGGAACCCAATACGATGTCGGCGCCCCATTCGCCAGGCGGGGTGAGCAGCACCAGGCTCAAAATATCGGCGGCGACCGCGATACTCATGCCGTGCTCTTTGGCGCGAGTGACAAAATCGCTGTAGTCATGCACCACGCCATTGGCTGCCGGATATTGCAAGAGGGCGCCATACAGCTTGTCGTTCAGGGTGACGGTCTTGAAGTCGCCGATCACAAGCTCGATTCCTAAAGGCTTTGCGCGGGTCTTGAGCAATTCGATGGTTTGCGGGAAGCATTCGTGGGAGACGAAAAAACTGTTTTTTCCGGCGGCCTCGCGACTGCGCAGACCGTGCAGCATGGTCATTGCTTCTGCGGCGGCGGTCGCTTCATCCAATAGGGACGCGTTGGCGATTTCCATGCCGGTCAGATCGATGATCATGGTCTGGAAATTGAGCAGCGCTTCCAGTCGACCCTGGGCGATCTCGGCCTGATAGGGGGTGTAAGCGGTGTACCAGCCCGGATTTTCCAGCACATTGCGCTGGATGACCGGCGGCAAAATAGTGTCGTAATAGCCCAGGCCTATGTAGCTTTTGTAGAGTTTGTTTTTCGCTGCAATGCCGCGCAGATGCTGCAAATAGGCGTGTTCTGACATGCCTTCAGGGAGATTCAACGGCGTCTTTAAACGTATTGCAGCAGGGATGGTCTGATCGATCAGCGCATCCAGCGTAGGCGCGTCGATTTTTTTGAGCATTTTCGCAACGTCCCCGTCAGAAGGGCCGTTATGGCGGTTTACAAAGAGGTCGGTCATAGGATTCAGGATTGAGGATTCAGGATTCGAAAGAGAGAATGGGGGAGGGAACGCACCAGCGGTGCTCAAGGGAGAAGGGATAAACCCAAGGCGCGCATCGCGCGCCACCCTTCCCACTGCCCCCTTTACCCTTCCCTGTTTTTAGTGCGCTTCGCTGTCGACGACGGCCTGATAAGCTGCCGCATCCAGGAGCGCATCGACATCCGCCGCATTGTCAGGCTTCATCTTGAACATCCATGCGCCATAAGGATCGCTGTTGATGGCTTCCGGGCTGCTGTCCAGATCGCCGTTGATTTCGGTCACAGTACCCGTGATCGGGGCATAAACGTCGGCAGCGGCCTTGACCGATTCGACGACCGCGCATTCTTCGCGGGCTTTGAGGTGGCGTCCGACGGCCGGTGTCTCGACAAACACCATGTCGCCCAATAATTCCTGTGCGTGTTGGGTGATGCCGATGCTGACCGTGCCGTCAGCTTCTGTTTTGACCCATTCGTGGGAGGCGGTGTATTTCAGATTGGATGGATTGCTCATTTAAAACTCCTAAATAGTCGTTAGTTGCTAGTCGCAAGTTATTAGTTGGGGTTGTCGCTACGCGGTCTTTAAATTTAGTTATTAGTCGCTAGTTGATGTTGTCGCTTCGCGGTTTTAACTGGCGACTAAAGGCTAACGACTGCCTTTCCATTTCTTGCGAAGGGATACTTTACCACTTGTGCGTTCAACATTTTATCGCGAATTGCGACCTGTACCGTGTCGCCGACAGCGACCTCCTTCGGTACGCGAGCCAGGGCGATGGATTTTTCCAGGGTAGGCGAGAAGCTGCCGCTGGTGATCTCGCCGATGCCGTGCGGAGTATGTACTTTTTGATGGCTGCGCAATACGCCGCGATCGAGCAGGAGCAGCCCGACTAATTTACTGGCGGGCGGATTGTCCAGCAGCGCCTGTTTGCCGATAAAGTCGCGAGGACTGACAAGATCGACCGTCCAGGCAAGACCCGATTCGAGCGGGCCCACTGTTTCATCCATGTCCTGCCCGTAAAGATTCATGCCCGCTTCCAGGCGCAGCGTGTCGCGTGCGCCAAGACCGATGGGTGCCACGCCCGCCTTGTTCAGGTCATACCAGAAGGCCTCGACCTTTTCTTTGGGCAGCATCACTTCGAAACCGTCTTCGCCGGTGTAGCCTGTGCGGGCGATGAAATATTCGCCGCAATCGGCGGCCTGGAAATTCTGCAAGCCTTCGGTCGCAGTCTGAGTCTGTGGCAATACCTGCCATACTTTGGCGCGCGCGTCGGGGCCTTGCACGGCGACCATCGCCAGATCATCGCGGGACGTGATGGTTAACCCCCTTTCCAACTTTCCCCCTTCGGAGGGGGAAAGGGCGGTCGTTGCCTTCGGCACTTTGAATTCCTTGGCCTGTTCCTTCATCCATGCGATGTCCTTGTCGGCCGTGCCGGCGTTGACCACGATGCGAAACCAGTCTTCAGTCATGAAATAGATGATCAGATCGTCGATGACCCCGCCGTTCGGGCGCAACATGGCGGAATACAAAGCCTTGCCGGGCAGGGTGATCTTGTCGGCATTGTTCGCCAGCAAATAACGCAGGAATGCGCGCACACCATCGCCTTTTACATCCACCACGCGCATGTGACATACGTCAAACATGCCGCAGCCATTGCGCACCTGATGGTGTTCGTCGATTTGTGAACCGTAGTTCACCGGCATATCCCAGCCGCCGAAATCCACCATTTTTGCGCCCATGGCACGGTGGGCAGCGTTTAAAGGAGTCGTTTTAAGTGTCGTCATGTAGGCTTTCGGAAGTAAAAAAGGCGCAACACGGTCTCGTGCTGCGCCCCATCTGTCCTTGATACCTGAGAGATTGCGATTGGTCATTCCGGGTCTGGCCGGGAATGACGACTTCGGTTGCCCCTTCGGTGGCAGGTTCAGCCTGCGCTCTCCAGATTTGCCTGTGCCAATAGTTCTTTGTGCCTGAGCGGTTACGGGTGTTACGCCTTCGGCGGTGGTATCGATACCACGCTCTCCCATTGGTCTTGACGGCAGTGCTAATTATGCTGGATTAGCCAAAACCTGACAATGGATATTTCACAACACCCGAGTGGCACGGCTCGGATGCTATCTAATTCCGACCGGGACGCGATATCCTTTGTAGCTGAAGATCACGCCGTCTTCTGTGATTTGTTCCAGTTTGAGTCCCGGCGTCAGGGATTCTCCTTCGTGCAACATCCGGTTGTTGATGCTGACCAGACGATGGGCGGGGATGCCGGAATAAGAATGAACCTGGATATTCATGGCGGGTATTTCCTGCCGGAGCGCGGGCGGCAGCTCGGCTAGCGGCGCAACGAGCGGCGGCGGTACCGGGGCCGGAGTCTTGGTCTTTTCGGCTATCGGTGCCGAGGCTGGCACACTGAGTTCAGCGGCCAGGACGGGCGAGTGCGCCTGCGGGGTGTTTATTGCGGGAGCCGCAAGTGCTGCGGATATTGGTTTTTGCACAGGTGTCGGGCGAGCGTCTTCAGCGATTTTTTGAAGCGGCGCGGGGACAAGCTGGGGCGGGGCTGGCGCGGTGATTGCCACGGGAGTGGTTTGCACGGTTTGCCAGGGTTGCAGCCAGCCGATCGCGATGCCGACAAGCAGCACCGCCGCCCACCCGCCGTAATGCACGGCTTTTCGGGGTTCGACTGCGCTCAGCTGCGCCGATGATAAAGTGGGCGTCGTGCCGCGCTGGCGCTGCTGGTCGGATTTTTTGAGTGCTTCCAGGATATACGACATGTCTATTCTTTCTTTTTCGCGCGAAGCAGCCCGGGGGCTGTCAGATCGGCAGCGGTGCTGATACGCATCATGGTCTGAGCCCCGATGGCGCCATCGGGCGTGAGCCCGTGAAGCAGTTGAAACTGCCTGATCTGATTCATCATGCTCTGGTCGAATACCGGATCTTTGGCAGGTTCTGCCGCGTGACCGTCGATTTGCGCGAGTTGATGGGCAATCCGCGCTACATCCGGCCCGCGATCACCCGGTCTGATCGGCCGGTTCGCGGCCGGCGGCATCCGCGAGAGCAGGGTGTAATGCCCCGACCATTGCGCGGCGATGTCTGACAGGGGGAGGGTGCGATTTTCAGTGCCGGTGGTGAAGGTGGCGGACTGCTCGTCAAGCCGGGTCAGGGTTGCATGAAATGCCTCTCCTCGATCGTCATGCATCAACAGCACGGCGGGCCGGTCAATTTGGCGCAGTTCGTCCAGTCCGCCGCGACCTGTGAGGCAGCGTAAGCCGATGGATTCAGCCTGCAGGCACGGGTTTTCCCCCTGATAGTTCGTGCCCCAGGCGCTAAATAGCGCCGTGTAAGCGGCAACTTCGCTGCGTGCGAGAGGCTCGGCGGGCGGCCATGGTAGCGCGGCAGGCTCTGCCGGTTTGGCTGCCACCGGTATGATTTTGACGGATGGCGCCATCACGGGCGGGGCAGGTGCTGCGGGCAGGTATTGCGTTGCCGCCAGCACGGTTGCGGCCAGCAATCCGGCAAGCAGGGGGAGCCGCATGCTGCGTGTCGCCTGTTTGTTGAATACTTCACGCGAGGCTTGCATGAGGGTCGCGCGGTTAACTCGATCATGGCCTTGCACGTAGGCTCCCAGCAAAGCACGGTCGCACAGCACGTTGATGATGCGCGGAATGCCGCCTGTCATTCGAAACAGCGGCTTCATCAACGCCTGCGGGAACAGCGATTTTTGCGTACCCGCAACCCCTAAGCGATGCGTCACATAGGCGGCCACTTCATGGCGTGCCAGAGGCTCCAGGTGATAGCGCGCAATAATGCGTTGCGCCAGCTGGGACAGTTCAGGTTTGTCCAGCATCACGGCCAGTTCAGGCTGACCGAGCAGGATGATTTGCAGCAATTTTCGCTGGTTGGTTTCCAGATTGGTGAGCAGGCGTATTTGTTCCAGTACGTCAAAGGAGAGGTTCTGCGCCTCGTCGATAATCAGTACGGTGTGCCGCCCCCTGGCATGAGCGTCGAGCAAAAAGGCGTTGATGCAATCGACGAATACCTTGCCGCTGGTATTGCCGACTGGATATTCGATGCCAAATTCGCCACAGATGGTGGCGAGTAATTCGCATGCGGTCTGCCTGGGATTGAATATGTAGGCCACATCGCAGGAGGCGGGAACTTGTTCGAGCAGGCAGCGGCATACCGTGGTCTTGCCGGCTCCCACTTCACCCGTGAGCAAAACAAACCCGCCGCCGCCATTTACGCCATAGAGTAAATGCGCGAGCGCTTCCCTGTGTCGCTCGCTCATGTAGAGATAGCGCGGATCCGGGGCGATGGAAAATGGCGCCTCATTGAGGCCAAAGTGACTCAGGTACATTGATCGGCCCGTGTGTGAATCGCCCATTGTTCAGGGATGGTCACTTTTCCATGACCGTTAGTGCGTCAACCAGTCCTCGTGGGCATGGCGAATACGAATAACAAATACGTCACCAGCTTCATCCACGTTGTACATGATGATATGCGAACCAAATGGATGCACTCTGACTGACGGAGCCAACTCATCGCGAACTCGTGCTACTTGCGGATATTCCGATAAAAAATCAAAAATCTTTTCCAGGTTGTTATGGTAGCGTTCTGCTTGCGCGGATCCGAACTGTTCTGCACCTGAAATGTAAATGCCAATGACATCCTTTTCGGCTTCGACACTTAACCGATATGCCATTACTTTGCGTCGGCTGAAAACCGACTTTGAGCAATGTTTTTAAGTTCCGACATCGAGCGATTACCAATACCGCTGGCAATACCTTCGTCAATGCGCGCTTGCAATTGTGCACGTTTGCTATCTTTTTGAGCATCATTCATCATCAGCACAACACGCAAAGAACTGGATGAAAACTCTCTATAGGCCGGAGGAATTTCGATAATCCCATTTTTTGAAATGGTTTCAAATTCGACTGCATACATAATCCGTACTCCTGATTTTTGATTATTGTACCACCGAATAAATTAGCGTCGCATTGCGCAAAAAACAGTGGTTTGCCCCCATGAGCCTCCCTCGCCGTGCCGGTCTATCCCCTCGTGGAGACTGTGCCAGGTTACTTCGTGAAAAACTCACACCCCTCAGGCAGGCCGATTCGCAGGCGTTCCAGAACATTGAGTTCGCGGAACAGCCCGCCGTCTTCACGCAGCTCGGGGAGCTGGGAGGGGGGTAGAGTGGCCATCAGATTCGATTTAGAGACGTTCAGTTTGTTGAGTCTTTCGATGTAACCACACCACCGAGGGGGTGCAGTTTGAGTCTTCGGATCAGTCCTCGCAGCCCATCGCTTTCATCCTGTGCCTTGCGACGCTTAGTTGTCAGAGACGCTATTCAGTCTCTTGGATTCACCCGGTGACATGTCCGTACACTTGCAGAACAACTTCATCGCGCGACCTCGTGTCGCAATTAACCTTAGCTGTTAGGCGTGTTGTTGTGCTCAATGCTCATCTCTATGGGACTTGTTGTTATTCCGCAGGAAACTTTTCATTTGCATGATCTATTGCACAATGCAACGCAGCGCTCTTGTCTTGGAACAATGCTTCGGACTGAAAAATGTAATCGGCTTTACTTGGTGGTTGCAACTTGAGTCCGTTAACGCGCACCTCGGCACGCCATTTCCCGTCTGGCATTGGAACAGCTGTGCATACGATGTCCCCGATTTGGTAGCTTTTCATATGAATTCTCCAAGAAAACCTTCAACGTCCAACGTAAAGTAGATAGAAAAAAAACAACTAAATTTTTTAGCGGGATAGATGACTAAATGATTATTAATAAATAAAACTTGATGATTATCAATTATGAGCAAATTTTTAGCACGCCTCAACCACACAACAGCTACGCTTGACGCTTCGCAGAAGGCTGCTATGTTTGCTTAACCCTTGATTTGACTGCTCAGCAGCGCCTCGAACTGTTCGATGGGTATCGGCTCGCTGAACAGGTAGCCCTGGTAGTGGCGGCATCCGGCAGACAACAGGTACTGTCGCTGCTCTGCCGTTTCGACGCCTTCGGCAATGACATCCAGTTTCAAACCATGCGCCATGGCGATGATGGTGGTCACAATGGCCTGGTCGCTGTCGTCGGTCGCGATGTCTCGCACAAATGACTGGTCTATTTTCAATTGATCGAGGGGCAATCGCTTGAGATATTGCAAGGACGAATAGCCTGTGCCGAAATCATCCAGCGACAGGCGGACGCCTAACGCCTTGATTGCGCTCATGGTCGCGATGGTGTCTTCGATATTCTCCAGCAAGGTGCTTTCAGTCAGTTCCAGTTTGAGTAAATGGGCGTTAATCGAATGACGCCCGACAGCGGCCTGTACCTGAGAGACAAAATCAGCCTGACGAAATTGTCTGGCACTCACGTTGACCGCGAGCGTAAGATTCCGGGTATCCGGATGTTGTTGCCATGCACGCAGTTGCACGCAAGCGGCCTCCAGTACCCATTGCCCGATGGGCAGTATCATGCCGGTTTCTTCTGCCAGTGCAATGAAATGGGCGGGCAATACCAGCCCGCGTTGAGGGGATATCCAGCGTATCAGTGCCTCGGCACCCGTCGGATGGTTGGTATGGTCGACCTGTATCTGGTAATACAGCTGCAACTGTTGCGTCTCAAGCGCGTCGCGCAACGCTTTTTCGAGTGCGGCGCGGGAATTGATGGATTCTTGCATCTTCGGGTCGAAGAAGCGCAGCGTATTGCGTCCGGCTTTTTTGGCCTGATACATGGCAATGTCAGCCTGCTTGAACATATCCTCTGTCGTCAGGGGGTGGGCGCCGAACAGGGTTGCGCCTATGCTGGGCGTGCTGTTGTACTCATGTCCGGCCAGTCGGTAGGGTTGCCTCAGGGTCTCCAGAATATGTTCGCCGTAGTTTTCGGTCTGCTCTGCGGCCTCGATGGCCTCTGTGCTCAAGTCTTCGAGCATGACCACGAATTCATCGCCCCCCAGACGGGCGACGGTGTCACCTTCGCGCATGCAGGATTCAAGACGCAGCGCTACTTGTTGCAGCAGCAAATCCCCGACGTTATGCCCCAGGGTATCGTTGAGTGTCTTGAAGTTGTCCAGGTCGATGAAAAGCAGCGCGCCGTGCCGGTCGTTGCGTGCGGTGAGGGCGACCGCCTGGCCAACCCTGTCCATGAGCAGCCGCCGGTTGGGCAAATGGGTGAGCGGGTCGTAGAAGGCCAGATCCCTGATTTTTTCCTCGTCAGCCTTGCGCTCCGTAATGTCTATGTGCGCCCCCACGTAATTGGTGACGCTGCCGTCAACGCCCTTTACGGCGGTGATGGTCAGCCACTTGGGATAGATTTCGCCATTTTTGCGTCTCTCCCAGACTTCTCCTTGCCATGATCCTGTTTGATCGATGCATGCCCACATTGCGGTGTAAAACGCCTCGTCATGGCGCGCTGAACGGAGCATGTGCTGCTTTTGTCCTGTGACCTCCTCAGGAGTGTAGCCGGTTTCGTCCACAAACGCCTTGTTCACCCGCATGATCACCCGGTTCGCATCGAGGATGATCAGGCTCTGTTGCGAGGCAAATGCCGTGGCGGCCACGCGAAGCTCAGCTTCGGACCGCTTGCGCCCCAGGGTGAACAGGGCAATCAGGCCGGCGGCCAGCGCCAGTGACAGATAGATAAAGATCAGCAAATGCCGGTTGCTGGTCTGGTTGTAGAAGGCGGCAGCTGACAGCACGTCCTTCGGGGTGAACGCCACAATCTTCCAGTAGTATTCATCCGATGACAGCGTGCGCAGGCTTGCGCCGCTGGTCATTTCAGACCCTGTGGAGGAGCGTTGCCCCGGGAACAGCGGGCGTATGGTGCCGTAGGTAAACAGGCCTTTTTCTGTCTGCAAGGAGCCCTCTTCATCGCCTGAGATGGTTTTCCACTCGTCGGCAAAATCGTGTCCGAAGGTGCGTTGTTGATTGCCCAGAACAAAGCCCCATTCATCGGCATGATTGAGGCTGTTCAGCCAGTAGCCATCCCGGCTGAGCAGCATGCTTTGATGGTCGCCGCCAGGCATGGTCTTGCGAAAATCAAGTAGCAGATCGCGCCCGAAATAGCTGAACAGGATAATGCCTTTTTTGCTGCCCGCGCTGTCGAAAACCGGAGTTCCCAGGCGGATGATGGGTTTGTGTGGAATTTCAATCTGCCCCTCCTCGACGTTCAGGTCCAGTGGCGAGACATATATTTCTCCACGGTTTAGTTTTACCGTGTCGTGAAAGTAATAGCGGGTGGATTTATCCTGTAAATCCTCGCGTGGAACGATCACAGGATCGCCGTTGTTATTGTCGATACGAATGATTTCATGACCGCTGTTATCCAGGTAGCGCACCTTGTCGTAGTAGCGTTTTTCCTTTACCAGCACCAAAAAGAAATCAGCCAGTGCTTCGCGTTGCTCTTCGCTGCCGGTATCCAGATACGAACGCAGCATGGGCAGGCGGGCGATAAGTCTCAGATCGGAATCGACCATCTCAAGATTTTTCTTGGCACGCGCCTGGAATATCTTGATTTCGTTGCTCTCCCGATTCTTCCTGTTCTCCAGTTGCCTGTGTTCATCGTTCCGCGCGCTCAACAGCAAAATGATGGAAAGCACCGCCACGATGGGCAGGTAAATCAGCGCGAAGCGTTTGATCAGCGCGAGTATGGTGTTGTCAGGAAAATTTAGCGACATGCTGTTTTTCAGTGCGTGTGCGGTGATTACAGGCCGTCACCGCTCAGAGGAGCGTACGCCTTGTATCGCAAAAATAACTTCATGGGTTCGCCCTATTTAACAGGACGGTCAGAGGCCGCGCCTACCAGGGGTTCGGTCTTTTCGACAATTCCGCCGCGTTTGAGCATGGAAAGATGATTGACATCCTGGAGCGAGGTGATCTTGTCCAGGTAGGCGATATTCTTTTCGATGGCTTCAATATAGTAATTGCGCTCAACGCCATACCAGTCCTTGAAATGCAGCGCCAGTTTGCCGTTGATGCCGTCGAACTGGTCTCGCAGCCTGAGCCTGGTTGCTTCGTAAAATATCTGTGTGTTGCGCAACAGATCGTGGATATTCTGGTAGTTGCTAAAACGCGCTTCCTCGAATTCCAGATACAGGAACAGCAGTTTTTCCAGATAAGTCCGGTCTGCCATTTGCCCGGTCACATCGGCCGTGCCGAGAATTTTTCCGAGAAGCCGCGTGCGCTCGTCAGGGAACTGGATATCGCTGATATTCACCGCAGGATTGCTGCAAAGGATGACGGGTCTTATCCTCGCGGTCAAAGTTGCGGGCAGGTTTTTATCGATGACGTACTGCCGGAAGAATTCGATTCCGCGATCGACATGGCATTTGGTGTGTTGTGCGCCTGTGCCGGTTTCTTCGCCCTCGCGTTGCGCGTAGCCCACATCGTGCATCAGAGCGCCCATCATGACGATGGTTATTTCGTCGTCGGTCAGACATGTGCCGGAAAGGTGCACGCCGTGCATCAGCCGGGTTGCACACAGGAAAACATCCAGCGTGTGGTGCAGGTCATGGTATGGCGTTTTGATCGGGCAAAAGCCCTTGTATGCACCGCGAAACAAACGCACGACGTCATCGAACACGGTTTTGATGAAACTTACATCGTAAGTGGCGCTGATACGCCCGATAATTTCCCCGGCTTTTTGCCAGACTTCATCCGGATTGTTGTTGGCGAAGAGGCGGCTGATTTCAGCAGAAGCAGGGTTGATTGCCATAAGTAATAATCCTGAGAATCTTTATTGTTCGTGATTAACCTTAAAACCTTATTCCATCCGCGCCCGCCGACCTGTGGACAGGCAGTTTCCGGGATGGCCTGCTTTTTTTCAGGATGATATAACAAAAACGCATATTTGGTCGTGTTTCGATTCAACGCCCCGGGGGCGCGACGCCGGTCAGCTCGAAGCGACGCGCAGCTTCCCCGCCGCCGTTGCATAATTTTCATGTGTTGCGTACTATCCGACACGCGCGCGATATTTTTTATCGACCACCTCCTGCCAGCAATGGCTCCTGTCTTTGCCCCGTCCGCCGTAACATTCCGGGCGGGGGATTTTGCAAGAAGCTCTGTTCCATATATTTAAGACCATGCAAAACAACCTGAAACCAGTTATTTCCAGCACCGCCGATCTGCAAGATGAAGTTGCCCAATTGCTGGTCGAGTGTCTGAATCTTGATGTCACAGCAGATCAAATCACCCCCGACGCCCCTCTGTATGGCGACGGTCTGGGTCTTGACTCGATTGATGTGCTGGAAGTTGCTCTGACAGTATCCAAGCGTTATGGCCTGCAACTGCGCTCCGACGGTGCGGATAACCGGCATATTTTCGGCTCGCTGCGCAGCCTTTGCGATTATATCGCAACGCACAGAACCCTTTGATGTTGCGTATTGCGCGCCCGCTGGTCATCGCTGCCGCAGTGATAGGCTATCCCTTGCTGGCGCATTACACCAATGAGCACGCGCACAGCGAGCAGTTAGGCGCGGTGTTGTCCGTCGCCCCCGTGCTCACGATTTCGTTTGTGCTGGCCTGGAACTCTGCCAGACGCCACGTCATGCTGGGCGCAACCGTGCTTGCGTGTTTTGCGCTCATGACGGTTTGGCCTTTGCTCCTGCAACATTACGGAGTGGTTTACTGGCTGGACCATGTGGGTATGCAGTTAGTTTTGCTGATGACTTTTGCCATCACCTTGTCAGGCGGGAGGCAACCGCTCTGCACTCGCCTCGCTGAGGCCGTGCACCCGCCACTGACCCCCGCACATGAAATTTACGCGCGGAAGGTGACGGTTGCCTGGAGCCTGTTTTTTGCCGCGATGGCGTTAACCTCCACTTTGTTGTTTTTCCTGGCGCCTATGACGGTATGGTCGATTTTTGCCAATTTTATGACCTTGCCTCTGGTGGCCCTGATGTTCGTCGCCGAATACCGGGTGCGCAAATATGCGCTGCCTGAGGTGAAGAATATCCACATCCTGGATGCCGTGAGGGCGTTCAGGGCGCCTGCTCGCTGAACATGCTGCCCCTGATATTGCACCAGTCGCCAGAGGATATCGTCGCCTGGCGCGCGGACGGCGCCGTCACGCGGCAGCAGTTTCTCTTCGAGGTCGACCAGCTTGCCGCGCAGCTGCCGACAGGGGAGCACCTGCTCAATATGTGCCGTGATCGTTACCGTTTCAGCGTAGGTCTGGCGGCGGCCATGGTGAGTGGCAAAGTCAGTCTGCTGCCCAGCGCTCATACCCCTGAAATGCTGCGCCAGATCAGGGGGCTGGCGCCCGACGTGTTTTGTCTGACGGATAACGAGCTATGCGCGCAGGATTTGCCCCAGGTGCAATACCCTGCTATGGGCGCGTGCCCGGCGAGCGCACTGGCCGTCCCGCAAATCAAGGCCGCACAGCGTATCGCCGTGGTCTTTACCTCAGGCTCAACCGGCATCCCGCAGCCGCATCCGAAAACCTGGGGCGCGCTGGTGAGTTCTGTGCAGGCTGAGATCGCGCGGCTGGGGGTGGAGCGAGATTGCACCCTGATTGGCACCGTGCCGCCGCAACACATGTACGGATTTGAAACCACGATTTTGATGGCCTGGCTGAGCGGGTGCGCACTGAGCCATGCGCAGCCCTTTTACCCTGCTGACATTTGCTGTGCGCTGGAGGCCGTGCCCGCGCCTCGCGTGCTGGTGTCCTCGCCCCTGCATTTGCGAGCGCTGATAGCGTCCGGGCTGGTACTGCCCGACATTAAACAGGTGGTATCGGCCACCGCGCCGCTGCCGCTAAAACTGGCGCAGGACATAGAGTCGGGTTTTCATGCGCCGCTGTTTGAAATTTACGGCAGCACCGAAACAGGGCAGATCGCGGCGCGCCGCCCCGCTCACGGCCCCGCGTGGCAGTTGTTTCCGGGAATAAAACTGACAGTGGACGGCGAGTGCGCGCGTGCGCATGGCGCTCACATCGGGGAGCCTGTCGCCCTGAGCGACCAGATCGAGCCGCTGACAGACGAGCATTTTTTGCTGCACGGGCGCATGGCTGATCTGGTCAATATTGCGGGTAAACGGCATTCTCTGGCGAGCCTTGACCATCTGCTCGGCAGCATTCCCGGCGTAGTCGACGGCGCCTTTTACATGCCCGATGAAACAGGTCACATCACCCGGCTTGCCGCGTGCGTGGTGGCACCACGGATGACGCCCTCCACCCTGTTGTCGGCGCTGCGCGAACACATAGATCCTGTTTTTTTGCCGCGCCCGCTGCTGTTTGTGGACGCGCTGCCGCGTAACAGCACCGGAAAATTGCCGCGTTCGGCGCTGCAGGCGTTGTTTCAGTCGCATGAATAACGCGATGCGCTGGACGGTTCCTGTTTCTCACCCGGCCTTTGCCGGACATTTTCCGGGTATGCCCATACTCCCCGGTGTCGTGCTGCTGGACTATGCGCTGCAAATGATTTGCAGTCACGAAGGAATGGCGCAGGAGTCGTGCGAGATCAGTTCGGTCAAATTTTTAAGTCCTGTCGGCCCCGGCGACGAACTGCTGATCCGGCACAGCGTGTCAGTTAATGGTTCGATACGTTTTGAGATCGTGTCGGACGCGCGCAAAATTGCCAGCGGCAGTATTGCGCGGGCAGGAGACTCATCATGACGACAGCTTCTGCCTGGGCTCAGACC
This sequence comes from Gallionella sp., assembly GCA_028707275.1. Taxonomy (GTDB): domain Bacteria; phylum Pseudomonadota; class Gammaproteobacteria; order Burkholderiales; family Gallionellaceae; genus Gallionella. The sequence continues at coordinate 219,610 of JAQTUP010000003.1, forward strand.
CCTGAACGCAGCAACATGCTCATGTTGCGCCTCATGACCTGGCTTTCACTGCGCCTGGGGCGAGGCATATCGCGCCTCGTGCTGCACCCGATCGCTCTTTATTTTCTGCTGTTTTCCCCTGCCAGTCGCCGCGCCTCGAACCGTTATCTCGTACGAGCGTTAGGCAGGCCTGCCCGCTGGCGCGATCTGTACCGGCATTTTTTCACCTTTGCCGCCACCATCCACGATCGGGTTTATCTGGTCAACCGCCGTTTCGATTTGTTTGATTTTGAAGTGCATGGCGAGGACATCCTGCGGCTGGCCGACGGTCACGGCCTGTTTTTGATGGGCGCCCACCTGGGCAGCTTTGAAGTCATACGCGCGCTCGGGCGGATGGATGCGGGTTTGCGCGTCGTCATGCTGATGCACGAGGATAACGCGCAAAAAATCAACGCCATGCTGGGGGCGATCAACCGGGAAGCGGTGCAGGATATTATCGGCCTGGGACATATTGATTCCATGCTCCGGGTGCGCGAGCGACTGGATGAGGGCTGCGTGGTCGGCATGCTGGTCGATCGCACGCCGGGCAACGACACTTTGTCTCCCGTGCAAATCCTGGGCTGTCGCGCGAATCTGCCTTCGGGCCCTTTTCGTATGGCCGCTTTGTTGCGTCGCCCGGTGGTCTTCATGACCGGTTTGTACATGGGGGGCAACCGTTATGTCATCCATTTCGACGTGCTGGCGGACTTCTCGTCTGCCGAGCGGGGTACGCGCGATGCACTCGTGCAGGCGGCCATCAGCCGTTACGCCGGACTGCTGGATCAATACTGCCGCAAGGCGCCTTATAATTGGTTTAACTTTTTTGATTTCTGGCCGCCAGAGCCGGTTGTCCCCCCTGAAAAATCATGATGAAACTGTCCTTTGTGCGCCGCTGTTCGCTGCCCTTCATTCTGGCGTTGCTGCTGCCAACATTCGGTTACGCCGCCGCCTGGGATATAGACCAGCTGATGCATCGTCTTGCGCAAACCCGTGCCGACCATGCCAGTTTTGTCGAGAAGAAATTCATCGCCATGCTGGACAAACCGGTCGAATCCTCGGGGGAATTGTTCTACAGCGCGCCCGATCGTCTGGAGAAGCGCACCCTGAAGCCCAGGCCCGAATCGATGACGGTGGAGGGGGGCGCGTTGATCATCGAGCGCGGACGCCAGAAACATCGATTGCAATTGCAGGATTATCCGGAACTTGCCGCTTTCATCGACAGCATACGCGGCACGCTGGCGGGGGACCGTCATGCACTGGAACGCAATTACCGGCTGAGTCTGGAGGGTACGGTCGAGCGCTGGACGCTGCAACTGTTGCCGGTGGAGATAAAAATGCAGGCCGTCGTCAAACGCATCCGTATTGCGGGGGAGGACAACGCCGTGCGCAGCATTGAAATCATTCAGGCCGATGGCGACAGCTCGCTGATGCTCATCGAAAAGTTGGCAACGCCGTGAGGCTGGTGCAGCGCCCGGCGATCGTCTTGTGGCTGGCGTTTATCGCGGCCTGTTTGATCGTCATTAGTCGCAGCCATTTTACGGCTGACTTATCGGCTTTTTTGCCGAAAAATCCCACGCCCGCGCAGCAGTTGCTGTTAGAGCAGATCCGTGACGGCCTGGCGTCAAGGCTGATTCTGGTCGGGATTGAAGGGGAGGATGCGCCCGCCCGGGCCCGTCTTTCAAAGCAAATCGCGCGGGTGCTGCGCGCCGATCCCGCTTTTGTCAGCGTCAACAACGGTGAGCCTGTCAACGCTGCGCGCGACCGGGAATATCTGTTCAACAATCGCTACTTATTAAGCCCGCAGGTTGCACCCGAACGTTTTGAGGCGGAGGGTCTGCACGCGGCGCTGAGCGAGAGCATCGAGCTGTTAGCCTCGCCTGCCGGGCTGCTGGTCAAATCCCTGCTGCCACGCGATCCGACCGGCGAAATGGTGCAATTGTTAGGCCAGATGGACAGCAAAAATCGCCCTCAGATGATCGATGGCGCATGGGCGTCAGGTGAGAGTGCGCGCGCCTTGCTGCTGGTACAAACTCGCGCCTCGGGTGCGGACACCGATGGTCAGTTGCGCGCCATGACCGCCATCCGGCAGGCCTTTGCCGCAGCGCCGGGCGCGACGCCGGGCGCCAGGCTGTTGATGACGGGGCCGGGCGTATTTTCGGTCACGTCCCGCGACGCGATCGAAAGTCAGGTGAGCCGCCTGTCTCTCGTCAGCATCGCGCTGATCGCCGCCCTTTTGTTGCTGGTGTACCGTTCCTTCACGGCGCTGGCGCTGGGTTTTTTGCCGGTTGTCAGCGGTGGGCTGGCCGGCATCGCGGCCGTCAGCCTGGGGTTTGGCGCGGTTCACGGCATCACCCTGGGTTTTGGCACCGCACTGATAGGCGAAGCGGTGGATTATTCAATCTACCTGTTTGTGCAGCAGGGCGGGGCAGGACGGCCAGAGTCGGGCGAAGAGAGCTGGGTCAGTCGCTTCTGGCCAACCATCCGTCTGGGCGTGCTGACTTCGGTATTCGGTTTCGCGTCATTGCTGTTGTCAGGCTTCCCGGGATTAGCACAACTCGGCCTGTATTCGATGGCCGGCCTGATAACCGCCGCCGGCGTAACCCGCTTCGTCCTGCCTCATTTGCTGCCTGAGCACTTTCGAATTCACGATGTGTCGCATATCGGCCAGGTTTTATCCCGCCAGGTGCGATACGCGCCTAAATTGCGCCAGGTCGCCGTATTGTGGCTGTTGGCAGCCTGTTTCATTCTCACGCAGCACAGTATGTGGAATGACAAGATTTCCTCATTGAGTCCTGTGTCAGCCGCCGACGTGGCGCTGGATGCGAGTCTGCGTGCCGACATGGGCGCTGCCGATGTGCGTTATCTGGTGGTGGCATCCGGCCTGAGCCGGGAAGCTGTATTGCAGTCCGCCGAACAGGTCTCCCGGATACTGCAAACCCAGGTCGAGCTGGGCGAACTTTCAGGCTTTGAGAGCCCCGGCCGCTATCTGCCCAGTCAGGCGTCTCAGAAAGCCCGGCAGGGGAGCCTGCCCGCACCCGCCGCCTTGAAAACAAACCTCGAACAATCTGTTCAGGGCTTGCCGGTGCGCGCACAGCTCTTTGCGCCCTTCCTGGTCGATGTCGAAGCCGCGCGCCACCGGACGCCGCTGACCGCTGCCGACCTTGAACATACTTCGATGGACATGGCGCTCGATGCGCTGCTCATCGAGCAAAAAAATCACTGGAGCGCCCTGTTGCCGCTGACGGCGCCGGAGGGCGCAGAAATCAATGCAGACCGGCTACGCGCCGCGCTGAATGCGTCCGGTATGCCGGATGTCTTGTTTGTGGATATGAAATACGAGGCCGACAGCCTGTATTCAGCCTATCTTCATGAGGCGATCCTGTTGTCTTTGGGCGGCCTGGCGGCCATTGTCGGACTGCTGCTCTGGGTGTTTCGCAGTCCCCGGCGCGTGGTGCGCATCATCGCGCCGCTTGCGGCGGCCATCCTTACCGTTACCGCAGGGTTAGCCCTGTTCGGGCAGCAACTGATGATCCTGCATCTGGTGGGCTTGCTGCTGGTGGTGGCGATAGGCTCCAATTACGCCCTGTTTTTTGAGCGGGCAGAGAGCATGATTTCGCCGCGCACGCTGGCCTCGATGCTGTTCGCCAATCTGACGACGGTCGCAGGTTTTGGCGTGCTGGCTTTTTCTAACGTGTCGATATTGCAGGCTATGGGCGTCACGGTGGCGCCGGGCGTCATTCTCGCGCTGATTTATTCCGCGATTTTCGCCAGAATACCCCGTGCATAACGCGCGCTGGCGACCGACCTTACTGGTTCGTGCAACCCTTGCGCTGCATCTGCTGGCCTTGATTTTTATCATTGCAGCACCCGGACAGTGGCGCTGGGCGTTGGCTGCCGTATTTTTTAATCACGCGCTGCTCACGCTGGCCGGGCTCTGGCCGCGTTGCGACTGGCTGGGGCCGAACTGGACGCGGCTGCCTGCTGCGGCAAGCGACAGGGGCGAAATCGCCCTGACCATAGACGACGGCCCTGATCCAATCGTCACGCCCCGGGTGCTGGATCTGTTAGAGGGTTACGCTGTCCGCGCCACTTTTTTCTGCATCGGGGAGCAGGCTGCGCGCTACCCGGACTTGTGCCGGGAAATTGTGCGCAGAGGCCATGCGGTGGAAAATCACAGCCAGCATCACCGTCATTCTTTTGCGCTGTCGGGTCGCGCAGGCTTCATGCGTGAATTGCAGGCCGCCCAGGATACGCTCACCAATATTACAGGTGAGCGTCCCTTGTTCTTTCGCGCGCCGGCCGGTTTGCGCAATCCCTTTCTTGACCCGGTGTTAGCTCGCTTGGGGCTGAGGCTTGCCAGCTGGTCTGCGCGCGGTTTCGACACCCGGGTGGCCGATGTTGCGCGCGTTAACCGCAAACTGTTGCGCGAGCTGCGGGCAGGAGATATTTTGCTGTTGCACGATGGGCACGCGGCACGCACAGAGGACGGTGTCCCGGTCATTCTGGCAGCACTCCCCGCCGTGCTGGCGGCAGCGGCGGCCACCAACCTGCGTTTTGTTACCTTGCGCCAGGCGCTTTTATGACACAACCCACCGCCCTGAGCAAGGCACTCTGGTACCGTCAAATCAGGGCGGTCATCCCCTTGCATGTGTATCTCAAAGGCATCGGGACGACGCTTTTCATCAGCCTGTTTTTCGCGGCTTATTTTTATTTGCTCAAATCTCCGGCTTACCCTGCAACGGTGATGCCTTTTACCTGGATGGATCGCCTGATCGGCTTTGTGCCTCAAGCCTTGCCCGTCTACCTGTCGCTGTGGGTGTATGTCTCCCTGCCTCCCGCATTGCTGGCGACAAGGCGCGAGCTGTATGGCTACGGGATGTTTATGAGCGGCACCTGCCTTGTCGGGCTGATCATCTTCTACTTCTGGCCGACAGTGGTGCCTGCCGCCCATATCGACTGGAACCTGTATCCCGACATGGATTTTTTAAAAAGCATGGACGCCTCAGGCAACGCCTGCCCGTCTCTTCATGTCACCACGGCCGTTTTTTCGGCTATCTGGTTGCACTACCTGCTGCGCCGCTTTACCGCGCCGGTATGGATACTCATCTTCAACTGGACATGGTGTATCGGCATTCTTTATTCCACTCTGGCCACACGCCAGCATGTGGCGCTCGATGTGCTGGCAGGACTGGCGCTGGGTGTGTCGGCGGCCTGCCTGTCGCTGCGATATCGCGCCGTGTAAGTATTGGATAACTGATGTTACGCACAAGCTCTAACAGGCTGCTGCAAAACTATTACGCTCGTCGATACTGCGTCAAAAAGTGACTCAAAATGCTCATTTATCACATGTAAACTCCGCTTTTTCGTCGCTTTTTTCCTTGCCTCCGCATCGCTCATAACGTTTTTCAGCAGCCTGCTAAAATCAGGGTTGATGAGTTATTTTGAGAAGTAACCTTGGCGCTCCACCTAAAACCCCTGTGCGCCGCCGAAGACTGCCTGTATACAGGCAGAAAGGCAAACAACGGTTGGGCAAGCTTAATTACGTGGCAGCAACGCAGATCGTGCGAGGACCTCACCCGTTGTTTGCTGACTGTCGAGGGCATCCACCGCCAGCACTGTTTACGACAGGCAGGCGGAGACGGCAAGCTCTGCCTGCGGCAGGCAGGCGGGGTCGCCGCATCGATGGTTGCTTTCTTTTGGCGACGCAAAAGAAAGCAACCAGCAGCCGACCTGCCTGTCGGCAGACAGGGCTGTCCCCGGCGAAGTTGATTTGAATACATAACTGATGTTACTGCGTAACATCAGTTGGATAACTATTGCACTATCCCATTTCGGGACTATAATGCGCCTATGAGAATCGTCTCCGTCAAAATTCTTCGAGAGTTCTGGGTGCAGTTCCCGAACGCCGAACAGCATTTAAAGGCCTGGGTCGATGAAGTCAAGCAGGCCGATTGGCATCAGCCCCCGGATATCAAGGCGAAGTACCGTAGCGCCAGCATCCTTAAAAATCGACGCGTGGTTTTCAACATCAAGGGCAACGATTACCGCCTTGTTGTGTCCGTTGCGTACCGGTTTGGTGCTGTCTACATCAAATTCATCGGTACACATGCGCAGTACGATGCTATCGATGCCGAAACGATAGAAATGGAGTAATTATCATGGAAATCCGCCCTATTCATACTGAAGATGACTATCAAGCCGTGATGCGTGAAGTCTCCGCGTTTTTCGACAACGAACCTGCGCCCGGTTCCCCTGAAGGGGATCGTTTCGAGGTGCTGCTGACACTGGTTGAAGCTTATGAGGCCAGGAATTTCCCCATTGACCTGCCGGATCCGGTCGAGGCAATCAAATTTCGCATGGAACAATCTGATTTAACAGCAAAAGATTTAGTCCCGATGATCGGGCGCTTAAATCGCGTATATGAAATTTTGAACCGGAAGCGTTCGTTGACGCTGGCCATGATTTGGAAGCTGCATAACGGCCTGGGTATTCCGGCGGAAAGCCTCATTCGTCCGTCCGGTTTATTGCCGACTAAACTTTGAACCCGCTCTGGCTCTCCCATTTCACCGCCACCAGCAGCATCGGTCGCGGTCTCGAACAGACCCTCGCCGCGTTGCGCGAGCGTCGCACGGGTCTTGCGCCTTGCGCATTTGACACGGTGGAACTGGCTACTTTCACAGGCGAAGTCGCAGGGGTCGATGAGGTGCAACTCCCCGCGCATCTGGCTCGCTTTGATTGCCGCAACAACCGCCTGGCGCAGCTGGGTCTGATGCAGGATGGCTTTGCCGGTGCGGTGCATGAAGCCATTGCAAAATACGGTGCGCAGCGCATCGGTGTCTTTATCGGCACCAGCACTTCCGGCATTTTGCAAACCGAGCTGGCCTACCGCCAAAGGGATGCTGAGACGGGCGCGCTTCCGGTCGATTTTATCTACGGCACAACGCACAATACATTCTCCGTCGCAGACTTTACGCGCTGCTATTTTGGCCTGACAGGCCCGGCTGTCGTGGTGTCGTCGGCGTGTTCATCCAGCGCCAAGGTGTTCGCCTCGGCGCGGCGCATGATGAAGGCCGGTTTGATTGAGGCGGCTGTCGTGGGAGGCGTGGACTCGCTGTGCCTGACGACCCTTTACGGGTTTAATTCGCTGGGCCTGCTGTCCGGACAGGCCTGTCGCCCTTATGATGCAGAGCGTAACGGCCTGTCGATAGGGGAAGCTGCGGCCTTCGCGCTGCTGGAACATCCGCCAAAAAATCTTTGCAGCGATGCGGTGTTGCTGCTGGGAACAGGCGAATCGAGTGACGCCTATCACATGTCATCGCCACATCCGGACGGGCTGGGGGCGCGCATGGCGATGCAGGATGCGCTGAACATGGCGGGTTTGGCGCCGTCCGACATCGACTATATCAACCTGCACGGCACGGCGACCCTGAGCAATGATGCGGCAGAGGGTCTGGCTGTTGCCGCGCTGTTCGGCAACGGCACGCCGTGCAGTTCCACCAAGGGCGCGACCGGCCACACGCTGGGAGCGGCAGGGGGGCTGGAGGCGGTGATTTGCGCGCTGGCGCTGCAAAACGGCTTGCTGCCCGCAGGTCTTAACACGCAGCAGGCTGATTCATCCCTCGATTATTTGCTGGAGAATCGCGAACAGCCGGTGGCGCGCGTGCTCAGCAACTCGTTTGGCTTCGGCGGCACCAATTGCAGCCTGATTTTCGGACGGGCGGATCACTGATGACACTTAGCGCCTACATCGAAGGCATCGGTTTACTGGGGCCCGGTTTGACCGGCTGGTCGGGCAGTCAGGCCATGCTGACCGGGCAACGCCCCTGTCAGCCGGACAAAACCGTCCTGCCATCCCCCGCATTGCTGCCTGCGGCAGAACGCCGTCGCAGCGGCGCTATCGTCAAACTCACGCTGGCCGTAGGCCTGGAGGCCATCAACGCCGCCGGGCTCAATGCCGCCGACCTGGCCTGTGTCTTCTCAGCCTCAGGCGGTGACGGGGAAAATTGTCATGCCATCTGCGAAATGTTAGCCACGGACGACAGGCAAATCTCTCCGACCCGCTTTCACAATTCTGTGCACAACACGGCGGCGGGCTACTGGAGTATCGCCACGGGTGCGATGAGCAGCGCTTCGGTGTTGTGTGCCTTTGACGCAAGCTTTGGCGCCGGGCTGCTCGAAGCGCTATCCCAGGTGGTGGCAGATGACGCGCGCGTTGTCATGCTCGCCTGCGATACCGCGTATCCTGAGCCGCTCAACAGCGCACGCCCCATCAATGATGCGTTTGGCATTGCGCTGGTATTATCGCCCGTACAGAGCGAACAGGCGCTGGCGAAAATCAGCGTCAGTCTGACGGATGCCCGCGCTGACCTGCTTGAGGATGCCACACTCGAAAGCCTGCGCGCCAGTATTCCGGCGGCGCGCGGCTTGCCCTTGTTGTGTGCGGTCGCGATGCGAAATGACGCTTGTATGGTGCTCGATTATCTGGGCGATACAAGGCTGTCAGTGGCCATTACGCCTTGCTGAACCAGCGCGCACTCCATCCGATCAAACCGGATCGCGCCTGGATAGCCCGTCACATCCCGCATCAGGGCAGCATGTGTCTGCTCGAATGCGTTGAGGCGTGGGATGCGCTGCATATCCGCTGCCGTGCGATCAGCCACCGCGACGCCTGTAACCCGTTGCGCTCAAATGGACGGCTGGGGGTTGCCTGCGGGATCGAATACGCGGCGCAGGCCATGGCCGTTCACGGCGCATTGCTGGCGCCAGCGGACAGCCTGTGCGCGCGAGCCGGTTTGTTGGTCAGCGTGCGCAGCACCCGGCTGCATGTATCCCGGCTGGACGATATTGCCTGCGATCTGACCATAGAGACGACCTGCATCAGTCAAAACGAGAACAATCTCCTCTACCAGTTCAGCGTCAGCGCGGCAGGCCGACCTTTGCTGGAGGGGCGCGCCGCAGTCGTGCTCGATGCGGACTTGATCTTTCCCCATCCCGTCCTTCCGCCGCCTGTGGTGGAAGGGGGCCATGAAGCGCCGCGTGAATTTCACTTGAAAGACCCTATGAACGACTCTGCCCCACCGGTGCATGCACCGCACATCCCGCTGACTGACTACTACCAGACAGAACAGGACAGGCAAGCTTATTTGCGGCAGATTTTTGACAATACCGCAGCCGATTACGATCGCATCGAAGCGATGCTGGCATTCGGCACAGGCCCCGGCTACCGGCGCGAGGCGCTGCTCCGTGCAGGTTTAAAAGTCGGCATGAAGGTGCTCGATGTGGGCGTCGGCACGGGGCTGGTTGCGGCGCAAGCCTGCCTTATTACGGGCGATCCGGCGCTGGTGACAGGTGTAGATCCGAGTCCGGGCATGATGGCGGCCAGCCGACTGCCCGGGAGTATGGTGCTGGTGGAAGGTCGTGCCGAATCCTTGCCCTTTCCCGACAACCATTTTGATTTTCTGAGCATGGGCTATGCCTTGCGCCACATCAGCGATCTGTCTGTCGCCTTTGCCGAGTTTGAACGGGTCTTGAAACCCGGGGGGCGCTTGTGCATACTCGAAATCACTCAGACGCCGAGTCCGTTTGGCCGGTGGCTGCTCAAAAGTTATATGCGCGGCGTGATCCCGCTGCTGACGCGGTTCGTTTCCAGACAAAAAGATACCGCGACCATCTGGCGCTATTTCTGGGACAGCATAGAAGCCTGCGTCCCGCCCGAGCAAGTCATTCATACACTGAACGCGACGGGACTGACCGAGGTTAAACGGCATCTGGCTGTCGGTATTTTTTCGGAATACCAGGCGATCAAGGCCGGCAAGCCCGAATAACGCCGGGAAAAAACCGTTAGCCACAGAGAACACAGAGAAATGGGGTAAGCCGGGATGATGCCCTGCGGGTATCAACTCGCAAAGCGGGGGTAAGCAGCAAGCCCCTCTCAAATTGCGTTGATATTTCAGAACGTGCGTAGCTCCGCGCTGTGCCATAAGAAGAATGTCAGGAGGAGAATCCGGTTGTCTGCCCAAGCGGACTGTGGCAATTGGCTGAAAAGGCTGGCGGTTCAGCCTGCTGGTCTGTCCGCTTCCTGCTTTTTCGAACCTTCACTTTCGACTCAGATGCCCAATCAATCACCAATTCTGCACTAATTGGCTATAGCAGCTAAAATAAGCCCCGTGACTTTCCTAGACGTGCGCAAATGAGTTCATCTTCATCATCTGCCAGTGTGATTTCCACTGGTGCTGGCGGTACTGTTTTTGAACACCATGTTGGAGCCTCATTCCTTAGCCTTCTCCTGACTGGTGGTTTCCTCCCTGTATTTCCCCAAGCATCGCCAATCGAAGTTCACTTTCAGGCAAAACGCCTCGGATGGAACACGGATGATTTGGTTATAGAGGGTGCTGACACTTCGGGGCAGCGTCATCGCATCGCCGTACAGGTGAAACGCACCTTTTCCGTAAGTGCATCTGATTCAGAGTGCAGAAAAACATTTCTCGCGGCGTGGAACGACTTCAATAACAGTGCGCTTTTCAACGGCTCTTGCGATGCTCTTTTTCTTATCACTCATCTTGGAACAAATAGATTGCTTGGGGACTTCGGCTGGCTCCTTACTCAAGCGCGATCAAGCTCCTCTGTAGGAGACTTTATGCATCGCCGCTCAGGCAATGGCCTCCTAAATAAAAGATCCAAGGCGGATTGCAAAACCGTCCAAAAAATTATTGAAGAAGAGTCTGGCACTGCAATCTCAGATAACCAGTTGTGGAAATTTTTGTGCGCGTTTCATGTAGTGAGTTACGACTTGTCAGGACAGTCGTCTAAAGATGAGGCATTGGTTAGAAGCTTACTTGCCTTAGTTGTGACAGATGGAAATCCCGAATCGTCTGCTTCAACAACATGGAGCGAGTTGGTCAATTTGTCGGCACAAGCGGCGGCTACTGGGAGCAGCTTTGAGAGAAATGGCCTGCCGAACACGATACTTGTACGGCATCGTAGTGTCGCACCATCGGAACATGCAGCAGTCAATGCGCTTCGGCAACACTCTGAAGTTGTCTTGAAACGGGTCGCTGATGGTGGCCCGAAGGGCCTGACTTTTACAAGGATGGCTCTTGCAAACGAATTAGCGGAAGCAGCATTAGAAAGCCAAATCGTACTAGTTGTAGGCGCAGCGGGAAGTGGAAAATCAGTGCTTGCCAAGCGCCATGTACGCTCAAAATCAGAACAATATTTCACCTTTGTATTTGCCGCAGAAGAATTCCGCGCTTCTCACATAGACAAGGTGTTGTCCGATGCTCAAATCGGAATCAACTGGATCAGCTTGCGTTCGCTGCTTTCTATGCAAAGCGAGAAAACATTTCTCCTTGAAGGCTTGGAGCGCTTGCTTGAGTCTGATGATCGAGGAGCGTTGGCCGACCTATTAAATGCTATTGCAGATGACCCGGCGTTGCGACTTGTCATCACATGCAGGGATTACCATGCGGAAACTGTAGAGAGGTCAATGCTGCGCCCCAGTGGCGTTGCATACAGACGGGTCGTTGTACCCGACCTAACTGATGATGAGTTGGCCGAGGCAGCACGCATCCTTCCTGTGTTGGAGACTCCACTTGCGTCAGCATCGCTACGCAGACTGCTGCGAAATCCTTTCATGCTATCTCACGCTGCTGAACTATCTTGGCCGATAGATCAACCGCTGCCAGTTACTGAAAGAGCATTGCGAGAGCGATTATGGAGTGAAGTCGTGTGCCGTGAAGCGTACCAGCGTGATGCGCTTCCTGCACGTCGAGCTTTTGCGTTAACAAAAATTTCTCTTGATCGCGCTCGCTCACTTCGACCATTTGTGGAACAAGGGGACGGAGATGCAACAGCTATCCAGGCGCTCGCCTTGGACAACCTGATCGTATTCGATTCCCCCCAAAGGCAGCGTGTAGCGCCAGCACATGATGTATTTGAAGATTGGGCGCTGATTGAATGGCTGTCATCTGAGTTTGCTACGGCTGAAAAGGACGCAAGCACCTTCGCACGCGCACGAGAATCCCATCCTGCACTCCGTCGAGCGTATCGCAAGTGGCTTTATGAACTGGTTGAAAGTGATTCGTCCGCAGCGGCTGACTATCTATCAGATGTGATGCTGGACGCAACAATATCCGACTACCTCCGCGACGACACGTTGATCGCAATTTTCCAGTCGTCAGTTTCAGTTGATTTCCTATCGAAGTTTGGAACAACCCTGTTAAAGAATGAGGCGCGTCTGCTGTGTCGTGCAATTCATCTGGTTCGGGTTGCATGTAAGACTGTGTCTCCACTTGCGCCAAAAGATGCGGGCATGGCTCGGCAATGGCATATACCTTCCGGTTCAGCATGGCCGAATCTGCTGGATTTTGTAGCTGGCAGATGGGATGAGGTACCTCGTTCTGCCTACCCATTGATTCTTGGTTTTCTTGAGGACTGGGCCAACGGTGTGAGCTGGCAGACACCGTACCCGGCTGGCGCTAAGTCAGCAGGGATAATGTTGGAAAGGCTCCTCCCGCATATGAAAGAGGGGTGGCGTGGCGAGAGTGAAAAACAGCGAGTTCTCTCCTTGATTACGCGCGTGCCTCAAGTTGTCGAGCCGCTATTCAAGGATTTGGCTAATCGGGCGCAAACAACCAGTCGCCGCCGCGAAGATCCTGATGCAGAACTATTTGCAGAATCTTTGTTGAAACCGTTTCAAGCGATGCCAGCATGCAGAGACTTTCCAAATGAGATAATCAATCTCTGTTTGTCGATGTGGAAAGAGAAGCATACGCCCGATAGTGATGATTTTTACTCGGGCTTAAGAGAGGTCGATTCAGTATTTGGCCTCTCGGAAAATTTACGGCACGATTTCTTTCCGGCTAGTGCGCTTCAAGGCCCATTTAAACACCTTCTGCTGTTTCATCCTGCCTTATGTATCCCCTTTATCGTTTCATTGATGAATTACGCGGCAGAGCATTATGGGCAGGGCCGCGCGAGACTCCAATTTGTTGAAGAACCCGAACTGGTAACCATGACGTTTCCTGATGGGATAACGAAACAGGTTTGGGTAAATGCTCGTCTATGGAACGCGTTCCGAGGCAACTCAGTAGTGCCTTACGTGCTCCAAAGCGCACTCATGGCTCTTGAGGCATGGGCCTTAGAAACGATAGAACGTCCGGGAGCGGAAGAATTTGTTCAGAAATGGCTGGATTGGATACTGCAAAGTACAAACAACGTCTCCCTAATTTCAGTGGTGGCGAGTGTGTGTATGGCCCATCCGTCGAAGACAGGCGAGACAAACTTGGCGCTTTTAGGATGTCGTGATTTCTTTGATCTTGACCGCCAAAGGATGGTTGTCGAATCTAGCTCCCTTGCAATTGGGGGCACCGGTGCTCATGAAAGGCATCTCCAAGAAGAGCGGCTAGCCTCTAATAAGCTACCTCACCGCCGACGCGATCTTGAGCAATTTGCGCTCAACCTTCAGGTTGGCTCCTTGCGCGACAAAGTATGGGCTATTCTCGATCAGCATCAGGCTAACTTACCACCTCTTGATCAGAAAAATGATGGTGATCGCCTATGGAGGCTCTGCCTGATCCGCATGGATTTGCGCCAGTATAAGCAGACAGGTGTGACCCAAGATGGTTATGACTATATTCAAATGCGTCAGCCAGAAGGCGATATTCAGGCGGTAATAGATCGAGCTGCGCCCGAGCAAGAACGCAACAACCGATATACATCCATATTTCTGTGGGCGACAAATCAATTTGAAAAGAGAGATGGCTCCGCCGACAATGTGAACGAATGGCGAGCTCGTTTGGTAGAGGCGAAAATTGTCTATCAGGAAATTCAAGCCGCTTCGGTAGCTTCGGGTATATCTGGCGGCGGGCCTGGGATCGTCGCGGCGGTTTGCATCCGGGATCATTGGGATGATCTCGGCACTGATGATCGCCAGTGGTGCATGACGACGGTTCTAGAACACGTGCTTCGCCCTCCAATAGGCGAGGATTACAGCGAATTTATAGCAAAGAATCCTTTTAACGGCGTCCCGGCTTGCGCCCACGTTCTGCCGTTGATGAGAATGCGATCTGGCCCAGACCGGCTTATTGAAAATGGAATGATTGCCGCTTTACTTCATTTCAATGAAGACGCCCGTCATCAAGCGATACGTGGTGTTTCCGAGTTCGTGCTTGATAACGACAATCGCTTGGCGGCGTTTTGCGCATGGGTGCTGGTCGAGCATGCCGCATGGTGTAATGAAATCGAGAAAAAAGAGAGAAGCATCGAATATGATAAGCGCCGAACATTCATGGTGAGAATGATCGAGGCTACGAACCATGTAATGCAAGCGACTACCGACGCTTGGTACGAAAAATTTCCAGACTTCCAGCACATCGGCTTTGGTACATGGCCTGAGCGGCAACTTGCACGCGAACTAATCACACTTTTTCGTGCTCACCCGCGCTCACCACAGGCTTGCGATTATTTTTCTCGAATTGAGACTGCTCTCAAAGCGTGGTGGGCGCTCGATCGTCGTCATGGCGGCGGAGAGCGTCGTGACTACGAGCTTGAGCATCTTGCGGAAGAGACCTTCGCAGAGTTTCTACTTGTATCTGACACAGAACAGGCACTTCAGCTTGTGCATCCTTTGCTTGATGCCATATCGAAAAACCCAGACAAAGTTGCTGATCTACTCCGAAGGTTACTATCACTGGAGGATGGGCGTACATCAGCCACGCCGTTTTGGAATTTGTGGCGTGTGATCGCGGATCTGGTTTGCAAAGCTTCATGGCTTGAAAATATCGATAGAGAACATGCCTATGGGCAAGCTCTGGTTCGCGTCACTTTTCTGAATACTCATTGGAAAGAAGGCATACAGAGTTGGTCTAGATTGGACGCCAATTTTGTTGAAATAGATAATTACTTCCAAGCTATGCCCGCATCAACCTTCGCGTTGGAAAGCTACACGCACTATCTTTATCACATTGGCAAAGATTCACTGCCGAATGCATTTGTGCTAATAGCGGAGAAGTTTGGCGACACTCTGGGTGCGAGCATATCCAACGATGGAAATCTTCGATGGTATCTCGACGCGCTCATGGATCGAGTGATCTACGAAGACCTAAAGAGACTGAAAGCTACACCACGCCTACGAACAGCGACAATGTCTATCCTCGACGCACTGGTGCAAGTCGGTTCGTCAGTTGCGTTTCAATTGCGCGATGATTTTGTCACCCCTAGTTCAAATGTATCGGTTTCCGCAACCTAATTTGTTGGAATTCCTGAGCGATTGCTGTTAAGAAAATTGAAGGACAGCAATAGAAAGTGAATGTTCGACAAAGTTGGAAGCGGACGTTCCCAGAAGCTAATCTGAGTAATGTTTCAGCAAACCGCCAGCGACCGCTTAGGCCGAGTAGCTGACCTTCGTACCGCTTTCCTGTCTGGCCAAGGGTGACGATGTCTTGACAGTGGCACGTCATACTTCATTGACGTGAACTTCTACACCCATCGGGTCATGGTTCGGGGTCAGGTTTGCACAATTGTATTATTCACCCGAACGTTTGCAACGTTGCACAGCGACACGGGATAATCCGTAATTTTTAACTCGCCTTTAGCTGCGCGCAGTGTAAATCCGGCGGGTT
This sequence comes from Gallionella sp., assembly GCA_028707275.1. Classification (GTDB taxonomy): domain Bacteria; phylum Pseudomonadota; class Gammaproteobacteria; order Burkholderiales; family Gallionellaceae; genus Gallionella. The sequence goes on from JAQTUP010000003.1 coordinate 235,248, forward strand.
CAAGAACGCCCCCGAACTCGTCTTGCCAACAGAACCGGCAGGCGCAATAAAAAGCCTGCGAACAGGCGCGTGTGCATCCAGGTCAGCAGCAGGTTGTCGCGCAGATAGCGAAAGTGTGATACGCCGCCCTCGTCGGGGCGGTAATAGCGGACGAGGGCAGCCAGATTGACCGGCTCGACGCCGCGCCAGCACAGGCGCACCACGGCTTCCGGGTCAAAGTCGAAGTGGCGCATCCATCGCTGTGTACGCATCACCTGCCGCAGGGGTTCGACCGGATACACGCGAAATCCGAACAGGGAGTCGCCGATGCCGGCCCACAGTGTTTCCAGATTGGCCCACCAGTTGGATATTTTGCGCCCTTTTACGCGCAGAGACGGCGCGCTGGCATCGAAGACCGGTACGCCCAGGATCATCGCCGCAGGCTGACTTGCGGATTCTGCCATGAACGCCGGAATGCTCTCAGGCGGGTGTTGGCCGTCCGAATCCATGGTTAAGACGTGAGTAAAACCCGCAGCAGCGGCCTGATCCAGTCCGTGCAGCACAGCCGCCCCCTTGCCCTGATTGTGCGGCAGAACCATCACGCAGAGGCCGGGATCGACTGAGGCCATTGCCAGTAAACCCTCGGCGCTGCCGTCATCGCTGCCGTCCACCACCAGCCAGACCGGGTTCCAGTATTGCCGTGCGGCATGCACGGTTTCATAGACCTTTTCGCCCGGGTTGTAGCTGGGAATGAGGACTAAATGCGTGGTCGAGGCAGTCATCATGTTGGCGAACCATTGGTATTTTCGGGTCGGGGAGGATGAAGCGCCGAGCGTTGTGTCAGCTCGTCCGCAAAATAGTGCTCCAGTTCGGCCATGAATTCCCGGGTGTTCTGCGGCGGATCAAAACGCCGCCCCAGGCGCACCCGGTAATGAATAGGCATGGGAGGCTTGCGGAACAGCGGCCAGCCTTTGCCAAGATAGGCCGTGTCGGTTTCGATCAGTATCGTCTGCACGGGCACCTGGGCATGGTGCGAAATCAGGCCGATACTGCCCCTGAACGGGTTGACCGGATGTGTCGTGGTGCGGGTGCCTTCGGGGAACAGCAACAGATGGCTGCCGCATTTGAAATCGGCCGTCGCCAGCTGCACCATGCGCCGCACCGGATCGTTGCGTATATAGCGCGCAAGACGCGCCCCCGCACCTAAAAAAATATTATTCATCAGCTCGGCTTTTAGCACGCAGGCGACATTCGGCAGTCGGGAAATGACCATCACCGCGTCGAGCAGGCAAGGATGATTGGGCGCGATGATCATCGGCGGCTCATCGCGCAACGCATCCAATGCGGTAATGTCGAAACTGCACCGGCGCGTCATGCTTATGCTGGCCAGATACAGACGGAAGGCGGCCATGATGACGCGGCGTCCCAGCGCGCGCCCCACTGATTCCGGCAGCAGGGGGTAGGCCACCATGGCCACCGGCGTCCATGCCAGGCACAGTATGCCAAGCCAGGCCAGCCCCAGATACAGCACCAGGTAATCGTAGCCATTGAGCAACACACGAAAGGCGGTGCGCACGATCAGTTTACCTGTCCTGAGCAAGACGCACGTATCGCTGTCGCCTCAATTTCCACCAGCAGATCCTGACGGCAGATATCCGCACGGAGATAAACCGCCTTCGGCGCGCCGCCGCTGCGCGCCAGCTCATCGCGAATCAGCTCAAAATCTGCCGGGTGGCGCACGTAGACTTTGTAGCTCAGGCAGGCCGGATCGAATCCCGTCTGATGTCGATTGACCTCGACCAGCACCGCCTTGATGTTGTTCATGGTTTCGCGGGTTTGTGCCACGACATCACCGGCATGCAAGGTTGCGTGACCGACAATACTGGCGGTGCCGGAGATAAACAACACCTCGTTCTGCCCCATGCGCACCAGGCTTGCGCGCGAGAAGATCGGGCTGCGCGGGCCATATTGCGGCGGGTACTCGCAGGCGCTGATCTGGCGGGGATTTTCCAGGTTCAGCGGGCGGGTGCGTCCTGCCAGAAAGGCTATGGTCAGCGGTCCTTGTGCCACGCCCAGCGCACAGGCGGCGGGGGCGTTTTTCATCACATCGCGCCCGTGCGCCATAAAGGCCTCCTGGCGGCCCCGGTTGAACTGCTGGTAGCGTTCCAGATCGAAACTTTTTTCGTTGATCCTGGCGATGTAATTCCAGACGCGAAACAGATACGGAAAGGGCATGGCGTCGAGCAGGGCAAATATCTGGCAATAGGCAGAAGCGGTGGCCTGTTGCAGCGGTGTCTTGTCATCAGTCGCGTCAAATAAGGCCTCATTCAGGGCGATCACCCCGAACAAAACGTTGTCGTCATGGCTGTAATGAATGTCGCCGCACAGCCCCTTCGCCAGTTCACCGCTGCCGTGCCATAGTTCGAGGACGGGCTCATTCGTGTCGAGTCGCTGCATGGGGACGCTCATGCAGGGGATCTGTGGATAACCTGTTTCATTTGACGTTTCCGCCGCAAAACACAGCGCACCCAGCACGCGGTGGTGAGCTGCTTGTTGCAAGCGTGCCGCGACAGACAAGTGTTCGCCGTTGATGGAGGATGACGAGTCTCGCATCAGTTCACCGCTGCGCCCGTTTCATCCACTACCCGGATATTGTGTTTGCGCATCCGCCAGGCGTTAAAAGTGCGCCTGAAGTTGAGCCAGGATGCCGCGTAATAAATCCCCTTGAAGATGATCAGAGGGCGACGGATAGGCGTTTTGCCATAAATATCGCCCGCCAGCACCGATAACAACGCTTCTTTTACGCGGAAAATATTGCGCGGTTCCATGAACATATTGCGCAGCGTGGGATTGGTCACGCGGTAAATAAACCAGGAAAACTCCTCAGGGCCCAGTTTCATCGTACTGTCGAATTTTTTCAAGGCGACGCTTGCGCGTTCGGGGTGGCTCAGGCAAGTATCCACGGCATCGGCGCCGGCAAAGGCGCTTTGCATGGCCATCATCACGCCGGACGAAAATACCGGATCAATGAACGCGTAGGCATCTCCCAGCAGCAGATAATTTTGGCCGTGAGTGCGGTCACACATGTAGGAAAAGTTGCCGGTGGCCTCAACCGGGGAGGCCAGCTGCGCGTCTTTCAGGCGTTCGCTTAACGGCGCGCACAAGGCGATGGTCTCTGCCAGGAACTGTTCCAGCGATTTGTCATGGCGCGTTTTGAGGTAATACGGCCAGGTCACGGCGCCCACGCTGGTCGTGCCGTCCGTCAGCGGAATGCACCAGAACCAGCCATGCTCGAACCAGTAAATGGTGATATTGCCGGCGGTCTTGCCCGTGTTGCGGGCGGCGCCCGTAAAGTGAGCGTAAAGGGCGGTGCTGTTGTGTTTTTTGTTGCGTCGTTTTGCCTGGAATTGATTGCCCAGCAAGGTGTCCCGGCCTGACGCATCCAGCACAAAACGCGTGTGTACCGTTTCGATGCGACCGTCCTCGTGCAGGGCGGAAACCCGCGCGCCGTCGGGCAAAAAATTGACAGTCTGTACCCGGCAGCCTTCCACCACCCGGGCGTTTTTGCAGGCGGCGTTGCGGATCAGGATTTCGTCGAATTCGGCGCGGCGCACCTGGTAGGCCATGGGCATGGATTTATCCATGGCGTCGGCAAATTCGAACGACTGTTTATGTTCGTGCCAGGGGGAGACAAATTCAGCGCCCCATTTTTCCATGCCGATGGCTCTGACCGCATCCGCGACCCCCAGTTTTTCCAGCAGCGGCAGATTGGCCGGCAGCAGCGATTCGCCGATATGAAAACGCGGATGGTGTGCTTTTTCCAGCAGCGTCACGCGCCAGCCACGCTCGGCCAGCAAAGCGGCGGCGGTTGAGCCCGCAGGTCCGCCACCGATAACCAGCACGTCGCACTCGGACGCCTCTTCGGTGGGTGCAGCTGGGGGGGTTGGCTTATCTGTCATCTGGCCGATTGTATAGCATCGCCATGCTCGTCACGGGTAATTTTGCCTGTGGACTGGAATTTAAGGTGGGTCTGGGGAGCAATACGGGTGTTTAACGGTGCCTGACGCGAAAAACAGGGGGTGTTTGAATAAGCATGTGGCGTCCCCAACGAGATTCGAACTCGTGTTACCGCCGTGAAAGGGCGATGTCCTAGGCCTCTAGACGATAGGGACGTGCTAAACAGGTTGCAGCGCTGCTGCCCGGGTGACTAAACGACAGCTCCGGTCACCTGCATTTTCTGAGGGACGGAATTATACTCGAAAAACCGGACCACAGGATATGATATTTAAATATTTTTGAAGCATGCTGACTCGCCGCGAGTCATCATCGCTAACCAGTAAGGTGCACCCGCTGGGTTGCCGCCCTGAGGTGAACTTTGCAGAACAAGTCGGCGCTTATATTGCTCGATTGTGTGCGTTCCGTAGACAAACGCCGTCTGGCAGGAAAAATGGGAGAAATTGAACTCAAACTCTGGCATTCCATTCTGCTTGAGATGCTGGCGTAAGGGCTATGCAGGTAAGGCGATGGTTGCTTATTTAGTTTAATATAATCAATCGAGTATATAATCTTCTGTCTGCCAGAAATATCTGCACGCTGCGAATCTAGACCTGACCCTTTGAATCTGCGTGAATCTGCGCACGCTGCGAATCTAGACCTGACCCTTTGAATCTGCGTTCTTTGAATCTGTTTGATAAAGCTCAGCCATCGCTTCGTCGTGTGATCTGCTTTTCATTATCGCTTCTCCTTTGCCCGTCAGCGTAGCCCGGATGCAATGCAATCCGGGCTACAACTATTTACCCCGCCAGTTTTTTGAGCAGCACTTCGTTCAGTTGCGCGGGATTAGCCTTACCACGGCTGGCCTTCATCGCAAGCCCCACGAAGAAGCCGAACAGTTTGTCTTTCCCGCTGCGGTATTCTGCAACCTTGTCGGCCTGGGCTGCGATGATTTCATCCACCAGCGCTTCGATGGCGCCGGAGTCGGATACTTGCTTGAGGCCTTTGGCTTCGATGATCGCATCGGCCTCACCGCCTTCCGCCCACAACGTGCGGAACACTTCCTTACCACCTGAATTGGAGAGGGTGTTATCCGCGATGCGGGAGAGCATGCCGCTCATCTGTTGATGGGAAACAGGGCACTTTGCCATCTCCAGTCCGTCGCGGTTGAGCTGAGCGGACAATTCGCCGATCAGCCAGTTGGCGCACAGCTTGGCAGAGATAGAAGACTTATTTTCACGTTCGCCTCCTCGCTCGCTTGCGGGAGAGGATTGAGGAGAGGGGGAGAGCGATGCAACACAGGCATCGAAGAAATCCGCCATTTCGCGCGATGAGGTCAGGCTGTTTGCGTCATAGGCGGACAAGCCGAGTTCGTTCACGTAGCGAGTCCGGCGCGCCTCGGGCAATTCGGGTAATTCGGCGCGCGCAGCGTCCAGCATTGCGGGCGTGATGTCCAGCGGCAACAAGTCGGGATCGGGGAAGTAACGGTAGTCGTGAGCGTCTTCCTTGCTGCGCATCGCGCGCGTCTCGCCCGTGTCCGGGTTGAACAGGATGGTGGCCTGATGAATTTTCCTGCCGCTCTCAAGCTGGTCGATCTGCCACTGCACCTCGTAGTCGATCGCCTGTTGCATGAAACGGAACGAGTTCAGGTTCTTGATCTCGCGGCGTGTGCCGAGCGGCTCGCCCGCGCGTCTTACCGAGACGTTCACGTCGCAACGGAACGAGCCTTCTTGCATGTTGCCGTCAGAAATACCGATCCAGCGCACCAGCGTGTGCAGGGCTTTTGCATAAGCCACTGCCTCGGCGGCGGAGCACATGTCGGGTTCTGAGACGATTTCCAAAAGCGGCGTGCCTGCGCGATTCAGGTCGACGCCTGTCATGCCCTGGGACGCGCCATGTACCGATTTTCCGGCATCTTCTTCCAGATGGGCGCGGGTGATGCGCACCACTTTTTCGTAAGGTTTTGCGTTGCCCGACAAGGGCTCTACCTGTATGGTCAGCGCGCCCATGCCCACGACCGGCAGGTCGAACTGGCTGATCTGGTAGCCCTTGGGCAAATCAGGATAGAAATAATTCTTGCGCGCGAATACCGAACGCGGCGCGATGTGCGCGCCGACCGCCAGGCCGAACTTGACCGCGCGTTCGACAGCCCCCTTGTTCAGCACCGGCAGCACGCCGGGCAGCGCGATGCTCACCGCGTCCGCCTGGGTGTTGGGCTCCGCACCATAGGTGGTGGAGGCGCCCGAAAAGATTTTGGTGTGGGTGGAGAGTTGCGTATGCACTTCCAACCCGATGACGATTTCCCAGGACATAGTGTTTCCTTACAGCGGCGCGCGACTGTGCCAGTCGGTTGCCAGTTGATATTGGTGTGCGACATTCAACATGCGAGCCTCGTCGAAATAGTTGCCGATGATCTGCAAGCCTGTCGGCATATTGTTGTGGCCAAACCCGCACGGGATGGACATGCCGGGTAATCCTGCCAGATTGACCGCGATGGTGTAGATGTCAGACAGATACATCTGTACCGGATCGTCGCCCTTCTCCCCTAGATTGAAGGCGGTGGAAGGGGAGGTCGGCCCCATGATGACGTCGCACAGTTTGAACGCATCGGCAAAATCCTGCGCGATCAGGCGGCGGATTTTTTGCGCTTGCAGATAGTAGGCGTCGTAGTAGCCGTGGGAGAGCACATAAGTGCCCATCATGATGCGGCGTTTTACTTCTGCGCCGAAACCCTCTGCGCGGCTCTTTTCGTACATGTCCGCCAGATCGGTGTATTCCGCTGCGCGGTGTCCGTAGCGCACGCCGTCGAAGCGGGAGAGGTTGCTGGAGGCTTCGGCCGGTGCCAGCACGTAATAGACCGGCACGGCCAGTTTCGAGTTCGGCAGGCTGATGTCAACGACGGTTGCGCCCAGTTTCTGGTACTGGGCAATCGCCTCCTGAACGCGGGCGGCGACGTCGTCTGACAAACCTTCGGCAAAGAATTCCACGGGCAGTCCGATGCGCAGTCCTGACAGCGGTTGGTTCAGGTGGCGTGTGTAGTCTTCCACCTCGCGCTGCAAAGAAGTCGAATCGCGGCAGTCAAAGCCTGTCATCACGTTGAGCATCAGCGCGCAATCTTCCGCGCTCTTCGCCATGGGGCCAGCCTGATCAAGGCTGGAGGCGAAGGCGATCATGCCGTAGCGCGACACCGTGCCATAGGTAGGCTTGATGCCGGTGATGCCACACAGTGCTGCCGGCTGGCGGATCGAGCCTCCCGTGTCAGTGCCGGTCGCCGCAGCGCACAGGCGTGCGGCCACCGCCGAGGCGGCGCCGCCCGAACTTCCTCCCGGTACGGCATTTTGGTTCCACGGGTTGCGCACCGGGCCAAAATAGGACGTTTCGTTGGAAGAGCCCATGGCGAATTCGTCCATGTTGGTCTTGCCCAGATTCACGGCGCCGGCCTTGTTGAATTGTTCGATGACATGCGCGTCATAGGGCGCGATGAAGTCGCCCAGCATCTTCGAGCCGCAGGTGGTGCGCCAGCCTTTGGCGCAGAAAATGTCTTTTTGGGCAATCGGGATGCCGGTCAGTGCCTGTGCGCCACCTGAGGCGATCAGCGCATCGGCCGCCACCGCCTGAGCCAGGCTGGTTTTGGCATCCACAGTGATGTAGGCGTTGTAGACCGGGTTGTGGGCTGCGATCCGGTCAAGATAGAGCTGCGTAAGTTCGACGCTGGAAATCTTTTTTGCAGCCAGCTGTTTGGATAGTTGTTTGAGTGAGAAGTTAATCATTTTTTCAGGGAGAGGTGTGAAGAGGGCAATCGGGGAAGAGGGAAGAGTGGGGAGGGAAGAGAAGAACCGCTGAGCCGCAGTTACCCTTCACCCTTATCTCTTTACCCTTCTCCTTGCACTTTTCTCCCTTCTCCCTTCTCCTTTTTCTATTCGATTACTTGCGGGACGAGGTACAGGCCGGACTCGACCTGCGGGGCGATGGACTGGAACAGCTCGCGTTGATTGGTCTCGGTGACATTATCTTCACGCAGGCGTTGCGACAAATCCTGGGCATGAGACATAGGCTCGATACCTGCTGTGTCCACGGCCTGCATCTGGGCGATCAGTTCAAAAATGCCGGACAGCTGGGCTCTCGCGGCTTCGATTTCGGTGTCGTTCATGGCCAGTCGCGCTAAGCGCGCTACTTTCTGAACGTCGGCTGTGCTTAATGACATAGTAAAAGCTTTATATTAATGAGACTGATAGAGTATCATAACAAGTTTCGCAGCACACCTCTTTGGACTTTTCGGGAATCAACATGTTTGGATTTTTTAACGGCTATTTTTCTAACGACTTGGCGATCGACCTGGGGACGGCGAATACGCTGATCTGGTTGCGCGGTCAGGGCATCGTACTTAACGAGCCTTCGGTGGTGGCTATCCGCCAGGAAGGCGGTCCAAACGGCAAGAAGATCATCCAGCAAGTGGGCTTAGGTGCAAAGCAGATGTTGGGGCGCACGCCGGGCAATATCACGGCGATTCGTCCGATGAAGGATGGCGTGATCGCCGACTTCACCGTGACAGAGCAAATGCTCAAGCAATTTATCCGTAAAGTTTATAAAGCCAGTATTTTCAGCCCCAGCCCGCGCATCGTGATTTGCGTGCCCTGTGGCTCGACTCAGGTTGAGCGCCGTGCGATCCGTGAATCAGCCGTCGGCGCCGGTGCGCGTCGCGTGGAACTGATCGAAGAGCCGATGGCGGCAGCGATAGGCGCCGGTTTGCCGGTAGAGGAGGCGACAGGTTCCATGGTGGTGGACATCGGTGGCGGCACGACCGAAGTGGGCGTGATTTCGCTGGGCGGTACGGTGTACTCGGGTTCGGTGCGTGTGGGCGGCGATAAGTTCGACGAGGCCATCATCAATTACATCCGCCGTAACTACGGCATGTTGATCGGCGAGACGACAGCCGAAGACATCAAGAAAACCATCGGCTCGGCTTTCCCGGGATCCGAAGTGCGCGAGATGGAAGTGAAGGGGCGTAATCTGGCCGAAGGCGTGCCGCGCAGCTTTACCATTTCCAGCAACGAGATTCTCGAAGCGCTGACCGATCCTTTGAACAACATCGTCAGTGCTGTGAAAATTGCGCTGGAACAGACACCGCCGGAACTGGGCGCTGACATTGCGAACAAGGGCATGGTGTTAACCGGCGGGGGTGCACTGTTGCGCGACATCGATCGTCTGTTGATGGAAGAAACAGGTCTGCCCGTGCTGATCGCGGATGATCCGCTGACCTGTGTGGTGCGCGGTTCGGGACATGCGCTCGAATACATGGACAAATCAACCGGCATCTTTACGACGGAATAAGCTTGATGGTAAGTAGTGAGTGGAGCGGCACTGCGTGCCTCAGTGGGGAGTGGGAATAAGCAGTTGTCCACACTTACCACTTACTACTCCGCACGCCCCCCACTCTCCATTTTCCACTTCCCACTTACTAGCCAAGATGGACAGCACGCAAACTTTTCACGTTTTCAACCGTGGCCCCAGTCCGGCAGCGCGGCTGGTATTTTTCTCGGTGCTCTCGTTGTTGCTGATGTTTGTCGACGCGCGTTTTCGCTATCTTGAATCGACCCGCAGCGCGTTGTCGGTGCTGGTCTCCCCCGTACAGCGTCTGGCGACGATGCCGAACGTCCTGTGGTTACAGGGCAAAGAATTTCTGGTCAAACAGAACAGCTTGCTCGAAGACAACAAGGCGTTGCAACATCAGCATGGACTGGATGCCGTGCAACTCGTGCAACAGCAATCCTTGCTGCTGGAAAATCAGCAATTACGCAACTTGCTGGGGTTGCAGCAGCGCAGCCGGGTTACCGGGCAGTTTGCTGAAATTGTCTATGCAGAACGGGATATTTTCAGGCGCAAAGTGCTCATCAACAAGGGCAGTTCCGCCCATATTCAGGCAGGGCAGGTGGTGATGGATGAAAGGGGTATCGTCGGGCAAATCACCCGCGTCTATCCGTGGCTGTCCGAAGTTACCCTGATCACCGAAAAAGACCATGCGGTGCCGGTGCAGGTCCAGCGCAGCGGACTGCGCAGCATCGCTTTCGGCGCGGGGGATACCAGCCGGTTGTCCTTGCGCTACATGCCTGTCAGTACCGATATTCAGAAGGGCGATTTGCTGGTGACATCGGGTATCGACGGCATATATCCGCCGGGCATTCCGGTAGCGACCGTCGAGAAAATAGAGCGCGATGCGGCTTATCCTTTTGCCCAGATTGTGTGTCTGCCTGTGGGGGGCGTGGACAAGCACCGGCATTTGCTGGTGTTATCCGACATGCCAGCCTTGCCGGAACGCCCGGAAGCCGAGCCTGTGGTCAAAAAATTAAAAAAGAATAAGGCAGGGGTTCATTGATGACCTACCGTGATCAGGCTAAACCGGAGATTCTGCGCCCCGTCAGCAATGCTTTCATCTTCGCGAGTGTGTTTGTTGCGCTGTTACTGAACAGTTTGCCGTGGAATGGTCTTTGGCTGATGTTGCACCCCGACTTCGTGGCTGTGGTCATGCTTTACTGGTGCACTCACAAGCCGCAGCGCTTCGGTGTCGGCCTGTCCTGGGTGGTAGGCATCTTGGCTGACGTGTCTGATGCCAGCCTGTTCGGGCAGCACGCGCTGTCCTATACCGTGCTGGCGTTTGGCGGAGTGGTGCTAAGTCGCCGGATACGGATGTTTGACCTGCGTGAGCAAACGACTCAGGTCTTCGTTATCCTGCTGCTGACTTATCTTGTGTATGCGCTGGTGCACTGGCAGGTGAACGGTCAGGTCGCGTGGACCTACCTGCTGGGCGCGCTGACTTCAACGCTGCTGTGGATTCCGACCAGCAGGCTGTTCCAGTCTGTGCGACAGACGTTCGTGGAACGTGAATGAACAAACAAGTCGAGCTAAAGAATCATCAGCAGGAAATTTTCAATTTTCGCCTGCGTCTGTTTATCGGTATCGGTTTTGTCTCGCTGCTGCTGGGAACCTTGCTGGCCAGATTCGTCTATTTACAGGTGATGCGCCACGATTATTATCACACGCTGGCAGAAAAAAACCGCATCTCCATCATGCCCATCGTTCCCAATCGCGGCCTGATTCTGGACAGAAACGGCGTGGTGCTGGCGCATAATTATTCGGGTTACACGCTGGAAATCACGCCCAGCAAGGTCGTCAATCTCCAGGCTACCATAGACGACCTGGCCAGGCTGGTCGATATCGCTCCCAGAGATCGTAAGCGATTCAGGAAGCTTCAGGCTGAAAGTCACGATTTTGAGACCTTGATGATACGCAGCCGCCTGAGCGACGACGAGGTGGCTCGTTTTGCCGCTCAGCAATATCGCTTTCCGGGGGTCGAAATCAAGGCGCGCCTGTTTCGCGAATATCCTTATTCCGACAAAACATCGCATCTGTTAGGCTACATCGGGCGGATCAACGAAGCCGATGTCGACAGGCTGGAGGAAAACGAATCGGCCGCCAATTACCGGGGAACCGATTACATCGGCAAGACCGGGCTGGAACAATATTACGAACATGAATTGCACGGCACGACGGGTATCGAGCAGGTAGAGGTCGATTCTGCCGGGCGCGCCGTGCGAATTTTGTCGCGCACTCCCCCCGTGTCGGGCAATACGCTGGTGCTGAGCATCGATGCGAAGTTGCAGGAAATCGCCGAGCAGGCGTTTGGCGAATATCGAGGCGCATTGGTTGCGATTGATCCGGCTAACGGTGAGGTGCTGGCTTTTGTCAGCCGCCCGGGTTATGACCCCAGCTTGTTCGTCGACGGGATTGATGCGGACAGCTGGAAAACGCTGAACGATTCTCCGGATCATCCGCTCAATAACCGTGTGTTGCGCGGACAATATCCATCGGGTTCGACGATCAAACCCTTTATGGCGCTGGCAGGGCTCTACTACAATATCCGCTCGCCCTCTCAAACGATCAGCGACCCGGGCTTTTATACCTTGTCGGGCAGCAGTCACCATTACCGCGACTGGAAAAAAGGCGGTCATGGCACGGTCGATCTGTTCAAATCCATCGTGATTTCGTGTGATACCTATTACTACGGTCTGGCGGTTGATCTGGGCATAGATAACATCTTCGATTTTTTGACCCGCTTTGGTTTCGGCAAAAAAACCGGTATAGACCTGGAGGGGGAGACATCGGGTTTGTTGCCCTCTCAGGAATGGAAGATGAAGCGTTTCAGGCAAAAATGGTACACGGGCGACACCGTGTCGGTGGGGATAGGTCAGGGTTACAGTCTGTTAACGCCGTTGCAACTGGCCGCAGCGACAGCGACCCTCGCCAACGATGGCGTAGGCTACCGGCCACATCTGGTCAGAGAGGTGAGAAACTCTGCTACCCTTGAGGCGAGACGACTGGAAAACAAACCCACGTCTGATTTAAAGCTTGATGCGGCGCATCTTGAACTGGTCAAGCGTGCGATGGTGGCTGTCACCCAGCCCGGCGGCACGGCCTCGCAAGCCTCTGCCGGTGCGCCCTATACCATCGCCGGCAAAACCGGTACGGCGCAAGTCGTCGGCATCAAGCAGGGCGAAAAATATGATGCCAGCAAACTCGATGAGCGGCACCGGGATCATGCCTGGTTTATGGCCTTTGCTCCGGCCGAAAAGCCCAGGATAGCGGTGGTGGTGCTGGCTGAAAATGGCGGTCACGGCGGTGGCACGGCAGCCCCTATCGCGCGTAAAGTCATGGATTATTACCTGCTGGGAAAAGTGCCGCCTGTGGAACCTAAAGATTTGCCGCAGGCCGTTCAGGCAGCGTCAGGGGTTTCGGCTGCATCAGGTGTTCCGGAAGTTGAGGCCGATTGATATGAACAGACGACAACTATGGCAACGTTTCATCGCCCATCTTGATTTTCCGCTGTTGGCCGGGATGTGTCTGCTGATGTTGGCCAGCCTGCTCACGCTCTACAGTGCGGGCGAACACAATTTCGACCGCGTGCTGGCTCAAGGAGGCAATATTCTGGTGGCATTTTGCTGTCTGTGGGTAGTGGCCAATTTGCCGCTGCATTATTTGATGCGCACCGCAGTCCCGATTTACGTGCTTGGCATGCTGCTGCTCATCGGCGTGGCGTTGTTTGGTGAAATCAGCCATGGCGCGCGGCGCTGGCTGAATATTGGCGTTGCGACCATACAACCGTCCGAGCTGATGAAGATCGGTGTGCCGCTGATGATGGCCTGGTATTTCGAGAAGCATGAAGCCAGCCTGACGATGAAGAACTACGTCGTGGCCGCATTGCTTTTATTGATGCCGGTAGGTCTGATCGCGCGCCAGCCCGATCTGGGCACAGCGCTGCTGATTTCGGCCAGTGGATTTTACGTGTTGTTCCTGGCAGGCTTGAGCTGGCGCGTGATGGGCGGATTGTTCGTGACGGCGGTGGCCAGTGCGCCGGTGATGTGGAGCATGTTGCACGACTATCAGCGTCACCGTATCGAGATGTTGCTCGATCCGTCAAAGGACGCGCTGGGCAAGGGCTATCACACCATTCAGGGCATGATAGCCGTGGGTTCCGGAGGTGTGTTTGGCAAGGGATATCTGAATGGTACGCAGACGCATCTGGACTTTCTGCCCGAACGCACCACGGATTTTATTTTCGCGGTTTATTCGGAAGAATTTGGTCTGATCGGGAATTTGATACTGTTGGCGATGTATTTTTTCGTGATCGCGCGCGGCTTCGTGATCACGGCGAATGCTTCGACCTACTTCACCCGGCTGATGGCAGGGTCGATCACGTTGACGTTTGCCACCTATGCGTTTGTCAACATGGGGATGGTTAGTGGTATTCTGCCCATAGTGGGGGTGCCGCTGCCGCTGGTCAGTTATGGTGGCACATCCATGCTGACGCTGCTGCTGGGGTTTGGTATGCTGATGAGTATTCAGACGCACATGAAACTGGTCAAGAGCTAAGTTCCTCACGCGGAGGCGCGCGAGGGATTCTTCTGACACAGAAGAGTTAACCGAAAAAAGAGGAGCAAACATGAGTAAAAAGATGATCGTCCTGGCATGGGCAGCACTGGTGCTCAGCGCCTGCGCCAGCGCACCGCAGCCCCAGGATCAACGCCCTATTATTCTCGCGCCGAACGAGGCGAGTGGTGCAGGACATGCGGTTCTGCCAGTCCGCAACCCTGTCCCCGGCAGTGGCGGTTACCTCGCAGGTGACGGCCCCGGCGAGCATCCTCCTGCCGATATTGACGCGACTCCCGATGCCGTGCCTGTGTCTGAGCCGCTGCATCGCTACGCGAATCGCCCCTATGCCGCGCTGGACAGAACCTATACACCGCTGACATCGGCGGGCAACTTCAGGCAGCGCGGAATCGCTTCGTGGTATGGCAAAAAATTTCATGGTCAGCGCACCTCCAGCGGCGAGAAATACGACATGTATCTGATGACCGCCGCGCACCCGACCCTGCCCATTCCAAGTTATGCCCGCGTGACTCATGTCGGCTCGAAGAAATCGGTGATCGTACGCATCAATGATCGCGGCCCCTTTTTGCATGATCGCGTCATCGACCTTTCCTACACTGCCGCGCACAAACTGGGCATCACGGGCCGCGGCAGCTCAGAGGTGGAGGTGGAAAGCGTCACCGCAAACAGCTACGCACGAACACTTGCCAGAGCGGAAGTGGTGCAAAGTGCGCCGCTTGAGCCCGCGCCCGTCAGCAGTGAGCAGGTTGCGCCGACAGGCGGCAATGTCTTTTTGCAGCTGGGGGCTTTTAACTCGACTGACGCCGCAGAAAAGTTTTTGAGCGAGATGCGCGAAAAGCTGGGCGACGCAAGCAAACAATTGGTGCTGTTCAGCCAGAACCGCAAGACTCGCGTGCATATCGGCCCCTATGCCAGCCTGACAGAGGCGCGAAACAACCGGGCGGGGCTGCGGGATAAGCTGGGTTTCATGCCGATGGTGAGTCTTCATTAGCCTTGATTTGGATCAGCCTGTTCGGTGTGTTGTTAAAATAAGCAAGCCGATGTGGCAAGTGCCATACCGGAATTATTAAAGGAGGATTTATACAATGGGTGTTTTGTCATGGTTAAAGCGCATTACGGCAGGCGAAGAAAATGCAGGTAATGCAACGTTTGCACCGGGTGAGGAAGATTTTCATGGCTTGAACATGAAGGATGCGATTGATGCGCACGTTGCATGGAAAACCCGACTGGAGGCAGAGTTTGCCGGTACGGGTAGTGAAACACTGGAAATCGGCTATGTGGCCAGCGATGAGCGCTGCAAGTTAGGGCAGTGGATACACAAGGAAGGTAAAAACAGGTTTGCGCAACTACCCGAATATAAAGAGTTGGTTGATTTGCATGCGCAGTTTCATCTCAATGCGGGCAATATTTTGCTCGAAGCACACCGCAACGGCAGTGAGTCGGCCGAAAAAATGCTGCACGGCTCCGAGTTTCGCAATGCGTCCGATATGGTACAGATCGGGCTGGTAAGGCTTTACGCTCGCTCGCGCAGCATCTGATTGCCGATCACAGGTGAAAATCTCCTCGGATCGTCTGCCGGGCAACGATAAACTGCGCATCGACAAATGGCTGTGGGCGGCGCGTTTTTATAAGACGCGCAGTCTTGCCGCAGATGCGGTGGACGCCCGCAAAGTAATGGTCAATGCAGGGTGGGTCAAGCCTGCCAGGACGATCGGTGCGGGGGATATACTGGAAATACGCGCGGGTCAGGTACGCTTTGAGGTGGAAGTGCTGGCGATCTCGGACAAACGGGGTCCGGCACCGGCGGCACAGAAGCTCTATCGCGAATCTGACGAGAGCATCGGTCGGCGGGAGGCGATTGCCGCGCAACTTAAATTACAGCCGGAATTTTTTACCAGGGGTCGTCCGACCAAGCGCGACCGGCGCGAGATCGAGAAATTCAGACATGAAGAGTGAAAGCCGCAGCCGCCCGCCGACAGACATACGGCGGCGCGGTTATGCCGTCAACCTGTTGTTGTTTGTGCTGCTGGTGGCGGGCATCCGGCTCTGGCAACAACGCGACATGGTAAGCGGTTCGGCGCCGAGATTGCCGGGCGTCACCACAGCAGGCGGGCCCTTGCCCGCGCATCCGGTGCTGGTGCACTTTTGGGCGAGCTGGTGTCCGGTCTGTCGCGCCGAGCAAGGTTCCATCGCAGACATCGCACACGACGATCCGAACGTGGTGACCATCGCGATGCAGAGCGGCAAGGCAGAAGAGGTAGCGCGCCACATGCGCGAACAGGGCATCGATTTTCCGGTGCTGAACGATCCGGACGGCAGTATCGCCCGAGCCTGGGGGGTTCACGCCGTACCGGCCAGCTTCATTCTCTCGCCGGACGGGCGGATACGTTTTGTCGAGGTCGGCTACACCACAAAAATCGGACTGCAAGTCCGGACATGGCTGGCCGGAATCTGATTTAAGGCGGTGTTGCAATTAACTGTTGGCAGCAATCCGATCGCACTAAAAAGCAGTTTCACGCGTAGACGCGGAGTAGTGTTCCCCTTTCAACCCGAGCTCGTCTTGCACATGACCCGATAATCTATGTTCGTCGTCCGAGTCGCCCTTGATATCCCTGTCCCCACCCTGTTTGATTACACGGTGGAGGACGCCGCACAGGTCGGGCAGCGCGTGATCGTTTTGTTCGGGCGCCGACAGCTGGTCGGCATCATCATGGAAGTCGCTGCGACTTCAGCCTTGTCGGCTGACCGGATTAAACCTGTGGTGCAGGTGTTGCACGACAGCGAGCCGCTGTCGGCTAACCTGCTGGATCTTCTGCGGTTTTGCAGCAATTATTATCACAGTCCTGTAGGTCAGGTCGTCTTGTTAGCCTTGCCAGCAAGGCTGCGTTCGGATAAACCCCTCAAAAGCAAACCGGCTTATCGTCTGAGTGACGGCATTGCCGATTTTGAACCTTTGCCCGTGCGTCAGGTGGTAGCGCGACGTATTCTGGATGAGTTGGCCGTGCATCCTTGCACGTTCGAACAGATCAAGGCCTTGTCCGCTACTGCGGGCGCGCAGTTAAAGAGGCTGGTGGCGGCAGGCAGGGTGCAAAGTTTTATTCACGCACCCGCCCGGATTTCCGCAGCGCCGCATACTTTCAGCAACGCGCATCAGTTGACTCCTGAGCAGGAGGCGGCGGTGGACAGTGTCAGGAGCGCTGCGGGCTACGGCTGTTTTTTGTTGCACGGCATTACGGGCAGCGGCAAGACTGAGGTGTATGTACATCTGATGGATGACGCGTTGCGCCGTGCGGGGCAGGTATTGTTGCTGGTGCCGGAGATCAATTTAACGCCGCAACTGGAGAATTATTTCAGTCGCAGGTTTTCCGGCGTGGTGCTGGTGAGTCTGCACAGCGGCTTGTCCGAACAGGAGCGCCTGCATAACTGGCAGCAGGCGCAGTCAGGCGCGGCACAAATCGTGCTCGGTACACGTCTGGCAGTCTTCGCAGAAATGCCCGCCTTGTCGCTCATCATTGTGGATGAGGAGCATGACAGCTCGTTCAAACAACAGGATGGCCTGCGCTATTCGGCACGAGATGTGGCGATTTTTCGGGCCAGGCAGTGTGCGGTGCCCATCGTGCTCGGTT
Organism: Gallionella sp.; assembly: GCA_028707275.1. Classification (GTDB taxonomy): domain Bacteria; phylum Pseudomonadota; class Gammaproteobacteria; order Burkholderiales; family Gallionellaceae; genus Gallionella. The sequence goes on from JAQTUP010000003.1 coordinate 252,788, forward strand.
CGGCTACGCCATCGCTGGAGAGCTATCATAACGCGCAGACCGGACGTTATCGCATGCTCAGGCTGACCGGGCGGGCGCAGTCGGGCGCGCGCCTGCCACGGGTGAGCTACATCAATATCAATCAATCGGTCATGACGGACGGGATCAGCGAAAAGCTGTTGCGCGAGGTCGGGGTGCGTATCGGGCGCGTGGAGCAGAGTCTGCTGTTTATCAATCGCCGGGGTTACGCGCCCGTGCTGATGTGCACCGAATGCGGCTGGTTGTCCGATTGTCGGCACTGTGCCGGCAAGATGGTGTTGCATCGCAATGAAAATCGCCTGCGTTGCCATCATTGCGGCTATCAGCTGCGTGTGCCCACCGCTTGTCCCGGTTGCGGCAAGGCCGGTCTGCATCCGGTCGGCAGCGGGACACAGCGCGTGGAGGAGGTGTTAAACGCGCGCTTCCCGGACGCGCGGGTACTCCGGGTCGACCGGGACAGTACCCGCAGCAAGCGCGCGTGGAATATGATGCGTGAGCAGATACACGCCAATGAAGTAGATGTTTTGGTCGGCACGCAAATGTTGGCCAAGGGGCATGATTTTCCGGCACTGACGCTGGTGGGTGTGCTCAATTGCGACAGCGCGTTATACAGCAGCGATTTTCGAGCCGCCGAAAAGCTGTTCGCGCAGCTGATGCAGGTGTCGGGGCGCGCCGGGCGGGCAGATAAGCCGGGGGACGTGGTGATACAGACGGCTTTCCCGGATCACCCACTGTTTCGCTGTTTGCAAAACCACGACTTTGAGGGGTGGGCGGCGGCTTTGCTGGTCGAGCGGCAGATGGCAGGCTTTCCGCCCTTTGTTTTTCAGGCGATGTTGCGTGTCGAGGGAATGAATGAGCCCGAAGTCTATGAGTATCTGAATCTGGCGCGTGCTTCGGCCATAAAATTGCAACACCAGGTCGATATACTGGGCGTCGTACCTGCCACGCTTGCGCGCCGCGCTAACCACGTCCGCGCGCAACTGCTGATTCAGGCTGATACGCGCAGGGCTTTGCAGCAATTTCTTCGCACCTGGAAACCGTTGCTCGACGCGCTCCCGGCCAGGAAACTGCGTTGCCAGCTGGACATTGACCCGCTTGAGTTTTAATTTTTGAGCGGTTGTGGTGGACGGAAGTCCCTGACAGGGGCTGGTGTATAATGTTTATCAAAAATGAGAGGTTAATATGATAAGAGATATTCAGAGATTCACCCTGGCTGATTTGTCGCTGCCGGTCAAAACGCTTTTTACCGGCTATCTGCTGGTCATTGGTTTGGGTTTATTATTTGCGGGGGCTCAGATCATGCTGACGCACGGCATGGCAGACGGGAAGCTCGGTCTTTCTGTGGATGATATCGTGTACAGCTATCACGGTAATCACGACGGCCCGGATGCGTCCAAGCTGGAGTCCAAACTGCATGGTTCGATGAAGGAAAATGCGCCTCCTGAAGTGCGCATCGCCCTGCTCAAGTGGGCAGGCGAGGGCGCTCCGGTCGGTGAATGGGAGGGCAATATCAAGCCTCTGGTCGAACAACATTGTGCGCCCTGTCATGCCAATATGCCGGGGCTGGCTAATCTCTCCGATAAGGCGGTGATGGACACGATGACCACGCGCGACGAGGGCGCATCCTTTTCCACGCTGACCCGTGTGTCGCACATCCATCTGTTTGGCATCGCCTTTATTTTCTTCTTCGTGGGCTGGATTTTCACCTATGCGACTGGTTTCTCGCCGCTTGTCAAGGCTATCCTTATTTTCACGCCGTTTGGTTTTTTGATCGTCGACGTCGCCTCATGGTGGCTCACGAAGATGAATCCAAACTTCGCCTGGCTGGTTATTATCGGTGGATTCGGCTACAGCATGGCGTCGACTGTGATGATCTTCACCTCTTTGTACCAGATGTGGATAGCCCCGCTGCACACGATCAAACCGGCAAACCCGGTCGCGGAGAAGTGAGCTGACCGCCGATCAATCCCTGCTGGCCGCCCTCGCCGCTGTCGCGGGCGGAGATAGTGTCCTGACAGGTGTAGCGGCACGGCCTTATTGCCAGGATTGGCGCGGGCGGTATTCCGGTGTCGCGCTGGCTGTCGTGTTCCCGTCGGACACGGACCAGGTGTCCGATATCGTCAGGCTGTGTGTCTCGCGGCAAGTGTCCATCGTGCCGCAGGGGGGGAACACCAGTTTGTGCGGGGGCGGCGTGCCGCTCAAAGGTGGGCGTCAGGTCGTGCTGAACTTGTCTCGCATGAATCGGATACGCGCGATGGATGCTGTCAATTACACCATGACGGTTGACGCAGGTTGCAAGCTGGCGGCGTTATACGAAGCCGCCGAACAGGCGGACAGGCTGTTTCCGCTGGGGCTGACGGCGATCGCGCCGCATTGCGAAATCGGCGGTAATCTCTCGACCAACGCGGGCGGTATCGGGGTGCTGCGTTACGGCAGCGCGCGCGATCTGGTGCTGGGGTTGGAGGTGGTGCTGCCCGATGGTCGTATCTGGCACGGCTTGCGCCGTCTGCGCAAGGACAACACCGGCTATGATCTCAAACATTTGTTCATCGGCGCGGAAGGGACGTTAGGCATTATTACGGCGGCGGTGTTGAAATTATTTCCGCGCCCGCAGGCCAGTGCCACCGCGTGTGTGGCGATTGGCTGCCCTGAGGTTGCGGTGCGCTTGCTCGCGCATATTCGCGCTCACTGCGGCCAGTCGTTGAGCGGCTTTGAAATCATCTCGCGCAACTGTCTGGATCTGGTTTTTAAACATATCGAAGATACGCATGAACCATTCGGGACGAAATATGAATGGTATCTGCTGATCAAGCTGGACGATATGTTGCAAGCATCACCCGAGATCGCCTTGCGCTGCGGCCTGCAAGATTTTGGTGAAGAAGTGCTGGCGTTCGGTGTTTCCGCCGATTCGACAGTTTCGGAAAAATGGTGGCAGCTGCGCAAAAACATCAGTGAGGCGCAAAAGCGCGAAGGGCTCAGCATCAAGCATGACGTGGCCGTACCGGTCAGTCTGGTGGCGGAATTCATCGCCCGCGCCAGCCGTGAGTTGAGTTGTGCGTATCCTGGGGTACGCATCGTCGCGTTCGGTCACATGGGCGACGGCAATATCCATTTCAACGCATCCATGCCGGATGCCGGACAAAACAGGGCGTTTATCGGGCAACAGGAGCACGGGGTAAACCGGCTCGTCTATGAAGTGGTGCGCGAGTTGTGTGGCAGTATCAGCGCCGAACACGGTTTGGGGCAACTCAAGCGTGAAGTCATCCGTGACTACAAAGATCCGCTGGAGCTGGAGCTGATGCGCACGGTCAAGCAGGCATTCGATCCTTCAGGGTTGATGAATCCGGGCAAGGTCATCTGAGTTTTTTGCTCTTCGCTGACGGCGGACAGTTCCGTCATCCGGGTTATTTTTTCTGTATCAATTCAATCTTGTACCCGTCAGGGTCTTCGACGAACGCAATCACGGTGCTGCCGTGTTGCATCGGTCCTGCTTCTCGCACCACTTTGCCGCCCAGCAGTTTGATTTTTTCACAGGCCGCACAAGCATTTTCAACTTCGATGGCGATGTGGCCGAATGCGTTGCCCATCTCGTATTCTGTCACGCCCCAGTTGTGGGTGAGTTCGATCACCGCGCCTTGCGTTTCATCACCGAATCCGACAAAGGCCAGCGTGAATTTACCCTCCGGGTAATCGGTGCGGCGCAGTAATTTCATGCCGAGCACGCCGGTATAGAAGGCGAGCGATTGTTCCAGATTAACGACTCGTAACATGGTATGCAGTATGCGCATCAGATCCTCACAGTGTTAAATTGATATTCGGCCTGTTTATATAGGGTAAAATGACTGACCTGACACGCATAATAGCACTGCCCATACCATGTCCGAGTCCTTCCCTTTAGTAATGAGTTTTGCCGCCACCGATCCGAGTGGCGGTGCCGGTTTACAGGCTGACATGTTGACGATTGCCAGCATGGGCTGCCATCCTCTGTCTGTCGTCACCGCCATCACCGTGCAAGACACCAGTGGCGTGGAGGATGTGCTGCCGATCGATCCTGAGTGGGTGACAGATCAGGCGCGCGCGATGCTCGAAGATGTGCCGGTCGCCGCTTTCAAGATCGGCCTGTTGGGCAGCGTGGAAAATATTGTGGCAATTGCCGAGATATTGGCGGATTATCCGGATGTACCTTTCGTGCTCGATACGGTTCTGGCTTCAGGGCGCGGCGATGAGCTGGCGGACGAAGATATGCTCGATGCCATCCGCGAATTGTTGATTCCGCAAGCAACGCTCGTCACACCCAACAGCATAGAGGCGCGTCGTCTGGCGATGGATGAAGACGATGAAGAGGACGATCCCAGTCTGGAAGAATGTGCCAGACGTATCCTGGCGATGGGTTGCGAGTATGTGCTCATTACCGGTACGCACGAACAAACGCCCAAGGTGATTAATACCTTGTACAGCGAGCAGGGCATCGTGCGCAGCGATAGTTGGGCGCGTCTGCCGGGGATTTATCACGGTTCAGGATGCACTATGGCATCGGCCATTGCCGCCCTGCTGGCACAAGGGGTCGATGTTCCCGAAGCCGTCAAGGAGGCGCAGGAGTACACTTGGCAAACGCTGAATGCCGGTTTCAGACCCGGTATGGGACAATACATCCCCGACAGGCTGTTCTGGGCGCGGGGCGAAGAGGATGAGTAGACCCGGAATTCAGGATCCGGGATTCAGGATTCAGGATTTGGTCGGCAGGTCGGGCGCGAGCCCGATGCAACAGCGGATCATTGGTTTATATGTCATTACGCCTGAGGAGCCCGATACGGCTAAATTGCAGCGACAGGTTAAACTGGCCTTGCAAGGCGGTGCGCGCGTCCTGCAATATCGGAACAAGCTGGGCAATGCGGCGTTGCGCATGGAGCAGGCGAGGGCTTTGCGCCAGTTGACGCGTGAGTTTGCGGTGCCCTTCATCATTAATGATGATGTCGTATTAGCTGGGCAGGTGGATGCCGATGGCGTGCATCTGGGCGGCGATGATGGCAGCATTGCGGCCGCCCGGCACGCGCTGGGCTTTGATAAAATGATCGGCGTATCTTGTTATAATGACTTCAGCCTGGCGCAGGATGCCGCTGATCTGGGGGCTGACTATATCGCTTTCGGCGCCTTCTTCGCCTCGACGATTAAACCTTGTGCGCCGGTGGCAACACCGGATTTGCTGAATCGGGCGCGCCGCGAGATTGATCTGCCGCTGGTGGCGATAGGCGGGATTACGGCGGCGAATGGCGCCTCCTTGCTGGAGGCTGGTGCTGGCGCGCTGGCGGTTATCTCGGCGGTATTTTCCGCTCCGGATATTGAAGGCGCAACAAGGGATTTTTCCAATCTATTCAAAGCAGACCTTTTATAAGTTTTGCGGGATAAAGCCACCGCGCAGCGAATGATGAGGCGACTGACAGACGAGAAATGAGCGAGCACGCGAGGCGCGTGTTTCGCCTGCAAAACAAATTTATAAAGGTATTTAACATGACTTCACACAATCAAGAGCTGTTCGACGCATCGCAACAGGTTATTCCAGGCGGCGTGAATTCGCCGGTGCGCGCGTTTCGTTCGGTCGGCGGCACTCCTTTGTTTTTTCAGCGTGGCCGTGGCGCTTACGTATGGGATGCAGATGACAAGCGCTATATAGATTACGTGGGTTCATGGGGGCCGATGATCGCAGGTCACTGCCATCCTGATGTTGTCAAAGCGGTACAGGATGCTGCCGCCAATGGACTGGGTTTTGGTGCGCCAACCGCGTCCGAGCTTGAAATAGCCGGGCTGTTGTGCCGCCTGTTGCCGAGTCTGGAAATGGTGAGGCTGGTCAGCTCCGGTACGGAAGCGACCATGACGGCGATTCGTCTGGCCAGAGGCTTTACCGGGCGCTCCCGTATCGTCAAGTTTGAAGGGTGTTACCACGGCCATTCGGATGGTTTGCTGGTCAAGGCAGGTTCCGGCGCGCTGACCTTCGGGCAGCCGAGTTCATCCGGCGTACCTGCCGAAATTGCCGCGCTCACTACCGTGCTCGATTACAACGATGCCGCAGGGTTGGAGCGCGCCTTTGCCGAAATGGGGGATGAGATCGCTGCCGTGATCGTCGAACCGGTTGCGGGCAACATGAATCTGGTTGCACCCAGGCCCGAATTTCTCGCGGCCTTGCGTCAGGTATGCACCAGGCATGGCGCGGTGTTGATTCTGGATGAGGTGATGACAGGATTTCGCGTGAGCTTGCAAGGCGCTCAGGGTTATTACGGTATCAAACCGGATCTGGTTACGCTGGGCAAGGTGATGGGCGGCGGTCTGCCGGCTGCTGCATTCGGCGGACGACGCGACATCATGCAATGTCTGGCGCCGATGGGATCCGTGTATCAGGCAGGTACCCTGTCGGGCAATCCGGTCGCCGTGGCGGCGGGGTTGGCGACCTTGAAGCTGGTGCAGCAGGAGGGTTTTTATGAATACCTCGAACAACGGGCTAAACAGTTGACCGAAGGGTTGACGGCGGCGGCTGAAAAATACGGCATCCCTTTTTGCGCCCAATCGGTAGGCGGCATGTTCGGCCTGTATTTCAGCGATGCAATCCCCACCAGCTACGCCGAGGTCATGTCCTGCGACAAGGAGGCCTTCAATCGTTTCTTCCACGCGATGTTGGATGCAGGCGTTTATCTGGCGCCTTCGGCATTCGAGGCCGGCTTCGTATCTTCCGCGCACACAGCTGCTGACATTGACGAGACGATTGCCGCAGCGGACGCAATTTTTTCGGGCTGGAAATAATGGGATTATTCTCTCTGGCGACATTTTATACAACCGTCAATCACATCAAGGATTTGCCGATGCACGGCGGCCGGGAAGTGGCTTTTGTCGGCCGGTCCAATGCGGGTAAGTCGAGCGCGATCAACACGCTGGCCAATCATGTGCGCCTGGCTTACACCAGCAAGACGCCGGGGCGCACCCAGCACCTGAATTACTTTTCACTGGGAAATGACCGTTATATCGTGGATTTGCCAGGTTACGGTTATGCCAAGGTGCCGCCTGAGGCCAAGCGCCACTGGGAATCGCTGTTGAGCACCTATTTGCAAAAGCGCGAGGAGTTGAGCGGGCTGGTCGTCATCATGGACATACGTCGGCCCTTGCTGGAACTGGATGAAACCATGCTGGACTGGTTTGCGCCGACCGGCAAGCCCATACATATTCTGCTGACCAAATCCGACAAGTTCAGCCGCCAACAATCGACGATCACCTTGATGAAGGTGAAAGCCTATCTTGCCGAGCATTATCCGCAGTGTTCGGTGCAGTTATTTTCCAGCTTGAAGAAGCTGGGCGTGGAAGAGGCTGAAGCCGTCATCGCAGGATGGCTGACGCCGGAGATTTCAGATGAACCAGCGGTTGATGAAGGCGTCATGGATTAGCAGGTTGCAGGTCGGGCTTCAGCCCGACTTGTCGGATTCAATTCGACCTGCAGGCTCGGCAGGCAAAAAAAAGCCCCCAACTCGTGGGGGCAAAAATCTTAACATGGTTAAGACACGCTCAGGGAGGAGAAACGTGGAATGATTTATCGTCATTCACGCGTTCAGATAGGCGTTTTTCAGAATAGTTCCAAAGAAAAATAATTTTTAGGAAGAATCATGCAGACATTAGGGCAATATCCTCTCAGGCGCATGCGCCGTATGCGCCGCGATGCATTTTCACGTGACCTGATGCGAGAACATCAGCTGACGCCGGCTGATTTTATCTATCCAGTCTTCGTGCTCGACGGAAGCAACAAGGTCGAGGACATCGGGTCCATGCCCGGGGTGCAGCGCAAGACGCTCGATTTATTGCTGGCAGACGCGGCGCAATGCGTGGCGCTCGGGATTCCGGTGATGGCGATTTTTCCGGTGATCGATGCCTCGAAAAAGACCCTGGATGCGTCCGAAGCCTATAATCCGGATGGCTTGGTGCCGCGCGTGGTGGCTGCGCTCAAGAAGCATTATCCTGAACTGGGCATCATGACCGATATTGCACTCGATCCTTACACCAGTCACGGGCAGGACGGGTTGATTGATGAGGCAGGCTACGTGCTCAATGATGAGACAATCGCCGTGTTAACCCGTCAGGCACAGTGCCATGCAGCTGCGGGTGCCGATATTGTCGCTCCCTCCGATATGATGGATGGCCGCATCGGCGCGGTGCGGCAAGCACTGGATGCCCAAGGGCACATCCATACCCGTATCATGGCCTACTCAGCCAAATACGCGTCAAGTTTCTACGGCCCGTTCCGCGACGCGGTAGGTTCCAGTGGAAATCTGGGCACCGGCAACAAATACACTTATCAGATGGATCCTGCCAATTCGGACGAGGCTTTGTGGGAAGTCGGCATCGACCTGCAAGAAGGCGCTGACATGGTCATGGTCAAGCCGGGCATGCCCTATCTGGATATTCTGCGTCGCGTGAAGGATGAATTCCGTGCGCCTACCTTTGTGTATCAGGTCAGCGGCGAATATGCGATGCTCAAGGCCGCCGCGCAAAACGGCTGGCTGAACGAAGAGGCTTGTGTGCTGGAGTCCTTGCTGGCATTCAAACGCGCGGGCGCTGACGGGATACTGACCTACTTCGCACTGGATGCGGCAAGGTGGCTCAAGAAATAGGATTCAGGATTCAGGATTGCGGATTGAGGGAAACTCGCTGTGGGTTACTCAGTCCTCGCCATTCAGTCCTGTTTTTTTGCCTCTGAATCCCGCATCCCGCATCCCGCATCCTCGATCATTTTAGCCACCGCCGCGATGCCCGCATGGGTTTCGGGGTGGCGCAGGCCGCTGTGCCGGGCGTTTTCGGGCAATACGATGAGGTGTATCGGGATTCCTGATTCGCCTGTCAGCGTGTAGCTGGGGACCGTCACCTCGCGTCCTCCCAGTCGCGCCCTCCATTCGCTGTCATCGAATTCAAGCTTGTTCTTGAGCAAAAAGAGCAGCACGGCTTTGGCGTCGTCTGAAAAGAGCATCAGGTTGATGTCAGAATACTGCCCTGCTGTGCCTCTCAATACCGAGCCTGTCAGATAGGGGTTGAATGCGGCAAGCTGGCGCATGCAGCTCAAGGCTTCATCTCTTAGTTGACGCAAAATGTCCGGATGACTGTCGTGCTGGTATAAAACACGGTAGCTGTGCAAGGCCTCTTCCACTTCCTGGTCGCTGGGCAGGTGCTGGGTGTCTTCCGCGCCGAGCTGGCGAGCCGCCTTGTGTTTTGCAGAGGAGAAGTCTGCGATGCCCGCTTCTGCAATCAGCCGGGCCGCCTGATGCGCCAGCTGTTTGCGCATCAGGTCGCGACTGTGTGGCTTATGAGTCATCAGAGTAATTGATCGTTGATGGTGTCGGCAGGCGCGTCCGGGTCAGCGGGGGCAGCCTGCGGCCCGGGGACATTTTCCTGATAAAAATATTCTATCCTCGCGCCGTTTTCGTCCGGATGACCGCTGTCGTTGATGCGAGCCGCGACCATGTTGTCCGGCATGCTGTAGACGGCCTGGGGCACATTCTTTAAGACCTTTGCCATGTAGCCCATCCATATCGGCAGCGCCGCGCCGCCACCCGTCTCTTTATCGCCCAGGCTGCGTGGCTGGTCGAACCCCATCCATGCAATACCCACCACGGAGGGTTGAAAGCCGCAAAACCATGCATCGATCGAGTCGCTGGTGGTGCCTGTTTTGCCGGCCAGATCCTGGCGGCCCAGTTGCATGGCGCGGATGGCCGTGCCGTGTTTGACCACGTCCTGCATCATGCTGACCATGGTGTATGCATTGCGCACGTCGATGACTTGTTCTGCCCCCTCGTTGGCCGTCACAGGAACGGTCTTGTTGAGGACACGCCCCTGTGCATCTTCGATGCGCTGGATAAAGTAAGGCGTCGTGCGGAATCCGCCGTTTGCGAATACGGAATACCCGGTCAGCATCTGCAGGGGTGTGACTGAGCCGGCTCCCAGCGCCATGGTCAGATAAGGCGGATGCTTTTCCGCATCCAGACCGAATTTGGTGATGTAGTCTTGTGCGTACCTTGGTGTAATGGATTGAAGGATGCGTATCGAAACCATGTTCTTTGATTTGATCAGCGCCTGGCGCATGCGCATGGGGCCTTCGAACTTGCCGTCATAGTTTTTCGGTTGCCACGGTTCGCTGCCTGTCTGGTCCGTGCCGAACGACAGTGGCCCGTCGTTGATGAGGGTCGCGGGGGTGTAGCCTTTTTCAAGGGCGGCAGAATAGATGAAAGGCTTGAAACTGGAGCCGGGTTGACGCCAGGCCTGGGTGATGTGGTTGAACTGGTTGTGATTGAAGTCAAAGCCGCCGATCAGCGCATAGATCGCGCCATCTTGCGGGCTGCCTGATACAAAGGCGGATTCGACCTGGGGAAGTTGGCTGATTTGCCAGATACCCTTGTCGTTTTTTTGCACCCTGATGATGGAACCCGCCACGATGCGCAGATTGAGCGCAACCTTGTTGCTTAACGCGCGCTGGGCGAAGCGCAGGGCTTCCCCGCTGATGGTGATCCGCTCGCCCCCCTTGCAATAGGCCTGTATCTGTGTGGCAGAGGCCGACAGCACTACGGCGGGCAGCAAATCATCGTTGTCAGTCGTATCCTGTAACGCTTCCTCCAGATACTCTTCGCTGCTATCCTTTTGCAAGTCGACGAAGTGTTCCGGGCCGCGATAGCCGTGACGGCGATCATATTCGAGCACACCCTTGCGAACCGCCTCATAGGCGGCCAGCTGATCCTGCTGGCGGATGGTGGTGTAAACCTTGAACCCTTGTGTGTAAGTATTCTCCTGGTATTTGTCATAAACGGCCTGCCTTACCATTTCGTTCAGGTAATCTGATTTGACCGAAAATTCCTGGTTGCCATGTTTTGTGTTAAGCGGTTGATTCTGAGCGATTTTATATTCGGCATCGTCAATTAAATGCAATTCGTGCATGCGCCGCAAAACGTACATCTGGCGCAGCTTGGCGCGTTTCGGGTTGACGACGGGATTGAAACTGGAGGGGGCTTTGGGAAGGCCTGCCAGCATGGCGGCTTCGGCCAAGGAAATTTGACTGAGCGATTTGCCGAAATAAATTTGTGAAGCAGCCGCAAAACCGTAGGAGCGCTGTCCGAGATAAATCTGGTTTATGTATAGCTGCAGGATGTCGTCTTTGGAAAGATAGTGTTCGATTTTGAATGCGAGCAACATCTCGTTGAATTTACGCGTGAAGGTCTTTTCCTTGGACAGAAAGAAGTTGCGCGCAACTTGCATGGTGATGGTGCTCGCGCCTTGTTTGGTGCCGCCTGCGGTAAAATTTGAAAGCGCAGCGCGCAATACGCCCATGTAATCAACGCCGCCGTGTTGATAAAAGCGATCGTCTTCAGCCGCGAGAATCGCGTTCTTCATAACTTCCGGAACGTCTGAAATTTTCACCAGTGCGCGGCGTTCCTCGCCAAATTCACCCAGCAGTATGCCTTCGGCGCTGTAGATACGCAGCGGCACTTTTGGATGGTAGTCGGTGAGCACTTCCAGGGACGGCAAGGTAGGGTAAGTCAACATAACCGCCATGCCCAGCAACAACAGGGGCAGTGAAAGCAGCGTGATTGTCAGAATAACGGGGAGCAGCCAGCGACGTGTGGGCATTGAATAATTGTTCAAAAATAATTAATAGTGGTATCGTTCAACAAGCGCGGGAATTATACGAGAAAATCGCCTCTCTTTTATAAATCGCCTTTACAGTGCTCATAGTTGTTGTTAGGATTTCAAACACTTTATATGAAAAAGCTCCGGACGGACTATGCTTAAAGTAAATTTCGATACATTTCTGGATTTTCTCCAGACAAAAACACCACCGCTGATTGGCGTGGATATTAGCTCGTCGTCCGTCAAGCTGGTAGAACTCAGCACGGCTCCAAACAATACAGGTTATATCGTCGAGCGATATGCTATCGAGGCGCTGCCAAAAGATGCTGTCAGTGATGGCAATATCAACAATCTGGACGCGCTGGCAGAAACCTTGCAGCGGGCGTGGAAGCGTATGGGGACCAAAATCAAAAACGTCAGCGTCGCGCTGCCGGCTGCCGCCGTCATTACGAAAAAAATATTGCTGCCGGCTGACATGCGCGAAGAAGATCTGGAATTTCTTGTCGAATCAGAGGCCAACCAATACATCCCTTTCGCGCTCGATGAGGTGAATCTTGATTTTCAGGTGCTGGGATCCTCTGCGGGCAATGCGGCTGAAGTCGAAGTCCTGTTGGCAGCTTCGCGCAAGGCCAACGTGGAGGATAGGGTTGCGGCAGCCCAGGCGGCAGGTCTTAAAGTCGTCGTCGTCGATGTCGAACCATATGCGGCCGAAACTGCCTTTTCGCAAATAAGGGCGCAGCTTCCCGATTCCGCTGAAGACAAGTGCGTTGCTCTGATCGATATCGGTGCGACTGTGATGAATGTGAATGTGCTGCGCAACGGACAGTCTATTTATACCCGGGATCAGCAAATAGGCGGCGAGCAACTGACGCAACAGATTCAGGCTCTTTTCGGCCTTTCTGCCGAGCAAGCTGAGTCGGGCAAGCGCAATGGCGGGTTGCCGGATAATTATGAGACTGACGTGTTGTCGCCATTCCGTGAAAATCTGGTGATGGAAATCGCCCGCGCACTCCAATTCTTTTTTACCTCATCACAATACAACGAAGTCGACTATATCGTTCTGGCAGGTGGTTGCGCGGTTTTACCCGGCCTGGACGATGCAGTGGCGACCCGTACTCAGGTAAGCACCATGGTGGCTAATCCATTTGCATTGATGGCCTTGTCCGGCAAAATAAAGCCCCGTCAGTTGCAAACGGATGCGCCGGCCTTGATTGTTGCCTGTGGTTTGGCTATGCGGAGGTTTGACCTGTCATGATACGCATCAATTTACTGCCGCACCGCGAGGAAAAGCGAAAATCCAAACAAAATCAGTTCATCATTCTGAGCGTGATCTCTTTGCTGCTGGGGGTGTTAATCTGGGGCCTTGTGCACGTGGCGATCGGTGCGCAAATATCAAACCAGGAACGGCGCAATGCCTATTTGAAACAAGAAACTGACATTTTGGACAAGCAGATAGGTGAAATCAAGAAATTACGCGAACAGACCAAATCTTTGCTGGAGCGTAAGGACGCTGTCGAAAAGCTGCAAAACGATCGTGCCCGCGTGGTTCATTTGATGGATCAGATGCTGCGCATTTTGCCGGATGGGGTGCACATCAAGTCGATCAAACAGAGCGGTGATTCGATTGATCTGGTGGGCTATGCCCAGTCCAATGCACGGGTGTCGACCCTGATGAGAGCGATCGAAGATTCTGTGTGGCTGGAGTCCCCCAAGCTGGTGGAAATTCATGCCTCCACGGCGAATGGCGCCCGGCTGAATGAGTTTTCCCTGAATTTCAACTTGACAAAATCGACTGGTTTAGACGCTGACAAGCTCGTTGATGGAAAGAATTAGGTGTCATGATGAATTTAGATGATCTGAAAAGCCTCAATCCAAAAACACCGGGAGCCTGGCCCTGGGCGGCGAAGCTGATTGCTTTCGGGACAATATTTATCAGTGTGGTGGTGGCAGGTGCGCTGATGGACTGGCAGGATCAATGGGCGAATCTGCAAACTTCAAAAGACGAAGAGGGCGTGCTCAAGGACAAGTTTATGTCCAAGAAGGCTCAGGCTGTTAATCTGGATCTGATCAAGAAACAGCTGCATGAAACGCAGGAGTCGTTTGGTGCACTGCTCAAGCAATTACCCAACAAATCTGAAATGGATGCCCTGTTGACGGATATTAATCAGGCAGGTCTGGGGCGCGGTTTACAGTTTGAATTTTTCCGTCCGGGTGCCGAGGTCATACAGGGTTCATTCGCCGAGCAGCCCATTGCCATCAAGGTGATCGGCAGCTATGACGACCTGGGAAGATTCGCCAGCGATATTTCCAAGCTGCCACGGATTGTGACGCTGAATGATATTTCTATTTCCCCTGCCGGTGGTGCATTGGCTATGGATGCGGTCGCGAAGACCTTCCGCTATCTTGATGAAGAAGAACTTGCCTCGCAAAAGAAGTCTGACAAGTCAGCAGGAGCAAAGAAATGAAGCTAATCTATCTGGCACTTGCCTGTGTATTGCTCAGCGGCTGTGGTGGCGAGGAGTTTCAGGATTTGCATGACTTTGTAAAAGATTCCGGCGTGAACTTGCGCGGAAAAATCCCGCCTCCGCCCAGCATCAAGCTCTACGAGCCTTTTGCCTATGATAATGACAAGAGCCTGTCAGATCCCTTCAAGCCACGCAAGCCGGAAGCCGCCTCCAGTATGGCTCGCGGAGAAAATGAACCTGATCTTAATCGTCCTAAGGAATCATTGGAAGATTTTCCATTGGACAGCCTGAAAATGGTGGGTTATGTGTATAAGGCCAAAGTCGGCTATGCAGTTGTTCGAGCTCCCGACCAGAAGTTGTACCAGGTCAAGGTGGGTAATTACCTGGGAACTAATTTTGGCCAGATTAAGAAATTATCCGACACGGAGATCGTGATTAAAGAGGTGGTACAAGACAGTACCGGTGACTGGTCTGAACGTTTGAGCAGTCTGCAATTGTTGAATGAGATTAAGGAGTAACGCAATGGGACAAGACATGACTGGAATTCATCTGCCATCCCCGTCAGGGGTCGTCGGTTATTTCAAGTGTATTTCGCGGGTTCAAGGTGCTCTGCTGGGTTTGTTGATGGCTGTCGGCACGGTGCATGCCGCAGAACAAAATAAAATCACTGCACTGAGCGTTTCCGATTCAGGTTCGGGCAACACCGTGATCAAGGTGGAACTGAGCGAACCGATGAGCAATCCGCCTGCCGGATTCGCCATCAACACGCCGCCCCGCATTGCTTTGGATTTTCCTAATACCGAGAATGCGCTGGGCAGAACGGCTCAGGAGTTCTCCATGGGAGATTTGCGCAGTGCCAATATCGTTCAGGCTGGGGCGCGCACTCGTCTGGTGGTTAATCTGAATCAGATGCTGGCATACGAGACAAAGACAGAGGGCAGCAGCGTTCTGATTACCCTGCATGCAAAACCTGCAACTCAGACGGCTGTCGCTGACACTTCACGTTTTGCCGATGAACGCAAGGGTGCGCAGAAACACACACTGAGCGAGCTGGATTTCCGGCGTGGAAAAAATGGCGAAGCGCGCATTGAGGTGGATCTGTCAGACCCTGGCGTGGGAATCGACATCCACCGTCAGGGGACCAAGTTGGTCGTCGATTTTCTTAAAACAAATTTGCCGCGCAAGTTGCAACGCAAGCTTGATGTCATCGATTTTGCAACACCTGTGCAGACTGTCGATACTTTTGCTCAGGGAGACAACATCCATATGGTGATTGAGCCCAAAGGAATGTGGGAGCATGCTGCCTATCAAACCGACAATAAATTTATCATCGAAGTGAAGCCTGTTGTAGAGGATGTCGAAAAACAGGTCAAGGTCGGGTATGTGGGCGAAAAGCTGACACTCAATTTCCAGGGTATTTCAGTGCGCGAGGCATTGAATGTGATTGCCGACTTTACTGAACTCAATATGGTGATCAGCGACAGCGTGACGGGTAACCTGACCTTGCGCCTCAAAGATGTTCCCTGGGATCAGGCGCTGGATATCATCCTGAAAAGCCGTGGCCTTGCGATGCGCAAAAATGGAAACGTGATCCAGGTAGCCCCTATGGGTGAACTGGCGGCCACAGAGAAGAATGACCTGACGGCACGTCAGGAAATTTCCGAGCTGGAAGAGTTGCGTACGGAAAGCTTTCAGTTGGGTTATGCAAAAGCCGCCGATGCTGCCGAAATCCTGTCGGGTAAAGGCGCTGTAAAATCAAGTACAGAGCAGGTTGATGTGACGCCCGATGCAACGGCCGGATCCGCCAAAGCTGCGGCCACTGCAGCGGCGGCAAAGGCATCTGCCTCTCCGAGTATTTTGTCGAGTCGCGGCAGTGCAATGGCCGATGTGCGGACCAATACTTTGTTCGTCAAGGACATCCCATCGCGTCTGGAAGACGTTCGCAGGATGTTGAAACTCATTGATGTACCTGCCAAACAGGTGTTGATCGAGGCGCGTGTGGTCGAAGCAAATGCCGGATTTGCCAGAAATCTGGGTGTCAGGTTGGGTTATAACAACAGCGCTGCCGTGCCGGGTGCAAATGGTGGTGCAAATGGCATCACGGGTCTCCGTGGCGGGCTCGTTGCGATCGGCGCCGGAGGCTCAGTGATAACGCCGAGCACGGGGAATGTCAATTTGCCGGTGACCGGGGGGTCGGGAACATTTCAGTTTTCCCTGTTTAATGCTGCGGCGACCAAGGTGCTGGGCATTGAGCTGACAGCCATGGAGTCGGATGATCAGGGCAAGATCATTTCGAGTCCGCGTGTATTGAGCGCCGACAACGACAAGGACTGGGCCGTCATCGAACAGGGCGAAGAAATTCCCTACGTCGTCGGTGTGGCCAGTGCTAACAGTGTGGTCTATACAACGACATATAAAAAAGCGCTGTTGAGACTGGGGGTCAAAACCAGAATTACTCCGGACAACAATGTCGATATGACGGTGGAGGTTAACAAGGACTCGCGCGGTACGACGACCGGGTCAGGGGTAGCGATCAATACCAACAAGGTGGTGACCAAGGTTCTGGTCGAAAATGGCGGGACGGTGGTGATAGGCGGCGTCTACAAGCAGAATGATGCGACTATTGTTAACCAGGTTCCCCTGTTGGGTGATATTCCGGTACTGGGGTATCTGTTCAAGAGCAAAGCTGTTTCGACAGTCAAGAACGAACTGCTGATTTTCCTGACACCGAAAATTTTGCAGGATTCTCTGAATATTCACTAATATTTGTTACGGTATGAACAGCATCAAGGCCCGGCTCAGTCCGGGCTTTTGATTTAACCGTTTGGTGTACTATGCAAAACAGTCTTATGAACAGCACGCGAAAATGTCAGTCAGGTAACCTGATTCTGGTCGGCATGATGGGGTCAGGCAAGACCACCATGGGGCGAGTTTTGGCCAAACATATGAACCTCGTGTTTGTCGACAGCGACGAGGAAATTCAGTTTCGTACCGGGGTCACGATTCCGCATATCTTCGATGTGGAGGGTGAACCCGGGTTTCGTCAGCGTGAAACCGACGCGCTGGCGGCGCTGGTCAGTCGTGATGGACAGGTGTTGGCTACGGGCGGCGGCGCCGTGCTGGCGGAAGAAAATCGTAAGATGTTGCAACAAAATGGCATCGTGATTTACTTGAAGGCGGGGGTGCATGATTTGTGGCTGCGTACCCGCAATGACAAGAACCGCCCGCTGCTACAGACGGGTAATTTACATGCCAGGCTGGCAGAGCTGTTGAATCAGCGGGATGCACTCTATCAACAGGTGGCGGACATTGTGATGCCGACTGGCCGACAGAGTGTGCATGCGCTGATGCTGAAACTGGTGGGCGAAATTGAAGCCTACCGGAAAAATAACCCATAAATAACTAAAACACGGCCCACGAAAATCTGAAACAAAAGGTTGTGTGGTTATTGTGGAGAGTTCGTAGCATCTTTTTAACAAAGATAAATTATGCAAACATTGACAGTAGGATTGAGTGAACGCAGTTATCCTATACACATAGGATCAGGTTTGCTGGCAAACGCGGAATTGTTAGTGGCGCATCTGCCGACGAAACGTGCGGCGATTGTAAGCAACACGACGGTGGCGCCACTGTATTTGAAGCGCTTGCAGGACACCTTGCAGGCAATTGGTGTTGAAAGTGTGCCGATTATTTTGCCAGATGGTGAGGTATATAAGACAGCCGACACCCTGAATTTGATCTACGATGCCCTGTTGATTCATCGCTGCGAACGCAGCACGCCGCTGATCGCGCTGGGCGGCGGCGTGATCGGCGATATGACGGGGTATGCGGCGGCGACTTATTTGCGTGGCGTCCCGTTTATTCAGATACCGACAACCTTGCTCTCCCAGGTCGATTCATCGGTGGGTGGCAAGACCGGCATCAATCATCCGCTGGGTAAAAATATGATAGGCGCATTCTATCAGCCACGGGTGGTGCTGGCGGATATTTCCACCCTGAACACCTTGTCTGACAAGGAATTGTCCGCCGGGCTGGCCGAGGTTATCAAGTATGGCCTGATCCGTGATCTGCCGTTCCTCGAATGGCTGGAACAAAACATGGATAAGCTGCTGGCGCGTGATACGGATGCGTTGCAATACGCTGTGACGCGCAGCTGCCAGAACAAGGCAGAGGTGGTGGCTCTGGACGAGCGGGAGAGTGGTGAGCGCGCCCTGCTGAATCTGGGTCATACCTTCGGCCATGCGATCGAGTCCGGCATGGGCTATGGCGTCTGGCTGCACGGTGAAGGTGTGGCTGCCGGAACGGTCATGGCAGCCGATTTGTCGCAGCGGATGGGATGGATCAGCGAGCAGGATGTGGCGCGTATACGCACATTGTTTCAGCGTGCAGGATTGCCAGTGGCCGGACCGGCCTTAGGCATAGAGATTTATCTGCATCTGATGGGCATGGATAAAAAGGTTGAAGGAGGCAAGATGCGTTTCGTTTTACTCAAGACCATCGGTCACGCCGTCATTTGCGCAGATGTGCCGGAAGATTTGTTACGACAAACTTTAAAAGCATGCATTAAATATGACTGAGCTCGCCAGCTATGCGGTCTCTGAGTCCAATTCGCGCGGCAGGCGCATCCTTGAAGCCGCGCCTTCCGGTCGCAGCGAATTTCAACGTGACCGTGACCGCATCATTCATTCTAGTGCATTCCGTCGCCTGGAGTATAAAACGCAGGTATTCGTGAATCATGAGGGGGATCTGTTTCGCACCCGTCTGACCCACAGTATTGAAGTTGCGCAAATTGCCCGTTCGATTGCTCGCCGCCTGAACCTGAATGAGGATCTGACGGAGGCTATTTCGCTGGCGCACGACCTGGGACATACGCCTTTCGGGCATGCCGGGCAGGATGCATTAAACGGTTGCATGAAGGCTTATGGCGGTTTCGAACACAACTTGCAATCGGTGCGCGTGGTGGATGTGCTCGAAGAGCGCTATGCCGCATTCGACGGGCTCAATCTTTGCTTCGAGACGCGTGAAGGCATGCTCAAACACTGTTCGCTCGAACATGCAGCGCAGCTGGGCGAGCTGGGCGAGCGTTTTTTGAATAATCGCCGCCCTTCTCTGGAGGGGCAGATTGCCAACCTGGCCGACGAAATAGCTTATAACAATCACGACGTGGACGACGGCCTGCGTTCGGGCTTGATAACCCTTGAGCAGTTGTCCGCTGTCCCTTTGGTGGCAGAACATCTGCAGCAGGTGAGGGAGGCTCATCCCGGGCTGACCGGGAGGCGCGTGGTGCATGAGACGGTGCGGCGCATGATCAATACGCTGGTGACAGATTTGATCAGGCAGAGTGCCGGTAATATTGCGTCCTCCAATCTTGTCACGCTCGAAGAGGTGCGCAATGCACCCGCATTGATCGCCTTTAGTCCTGAACTCGCGACGAAACAGCGTGTGCTGAAAAAATTCCTGCACACCCACTTGTACCGGCATTACCGGGTGATGCGCATGAGCGCAAAAGCGCAGCGCATCATTCAGGAGTTGTTTGCGGTCTTCATGGAGGACAGCCATTTGCTGCCGCCGCAGTTTCAGCGGAACGCTGACCGGGCCGCTCACGCGCGCGCGGTGGCCGACTACATAGCGGGCATGACGGATCGTTATGCGATACGTGAACATAAACGTATTTTCGCCGTGGGCGAAGATTCCATATAGGAATGCGGCGCACGATTTTTTAATCCATCTTTCGATTTTTTGGTGTGCTCAGGCAGGATTAATGACTGCTTGCGCGAAGGCGGATGATTATTTTACAAAGATGAGCGGCCAGTTGTGTTGCCGATAGGCATGATTAGAGGTAAGATTCCAGCCCTTTTGCTTTTGTATTTGAGCGAAGTTCGTACGCATGGCGACGTGTGTCGTCATTTTTTAGCTTTAACAGCGTGTTGAAACAGGCAGGTGCATCGCACAATCGCACCATATTTCAGCACCCAGATTGATTTGATTGAGGTACACCGTGGTTAATTTGCCGATGCAACAAGGTTTGTATGATCCGCGCCAGGAGCGCGATGCCTGTGGGGTGGGTTTTGTAGCCCATATCAAGGGGAAAAAAAGCCATGACATGGTAAGTCAGGGTTTGCAAATACTGGAAAATCTGACCCACCGGGGTGCTACGGGTGCTGACCCTCTGGCGGGCGATGGCGCAGGTATTTTGTTGCAGATTCCTGATGCGTTCTTTCGTGCGAAATGCGCCGCGCTGGGTGTTGATTTGCCGGAATGTTATGGCGTGGGCATGTTGTTTTTGCCGACGGACGCCATCGCACGTGCGGCCTGCGAGAAGATTATCGCCGACAAGATCGCCGCCGAAGGCCAGATTTTGCTCGGTTGGCGCGATGTGCCGGTAGACAGTTCCATCCTGGGCGAGAGTGTCAAGCTTGTCGAGCCTGTCGTTCGTCAGGTATTCATCGCACGAGGCGATAACTGCGCAGACACGGACGCATTCGAGCGCAAGCTGTTTGTGATCCGCAAGATTGTTGAGCATGCGGTGAATACTCTGGCGCCAGCACAGGGTTTTTATATTTCTTCCCTGTCTTCCCGTACCATTGTTTACAAGGGTATGTTGCTGGCAGATCAGGTGGGTAAGTATTACCCCGATTTGCAGGACAGTACCGTTGTCAGCGCGTTAGCGCTGGTGCATCAACGCTTTTCGACCAATACCTTCCCTACCTGGAATCTGGCTCACCCCTTCCGCATGATCGCCCATAACGGCGAGATCAATACCGTGCGCGGTAACGTGAACTGGATGGCGGCGCGCCACGCGGCCATGTCATCCAATTTGCTGGGCGAGGATCTGGAGAAACTCTGGCCGCTGATCGTCGATGGTCAATCCGACTCGGCCTGTTTTGACAATGCGCTCGAATTGCTGGTGGCGGGCGGCTATTCCTTGCCGCATGCGATGATGCTGCTGATCCCCGAGGCATGGGCCGGTAATCCGCTGATGGATGAAGAGCGTCGCGCCTTTTATGAATATCATGCCGCCCTGATGGAGCCCTGGGATGGTCCGGCTGCCGTCGCCTTTACCGATGGACGCATGATCGGTGCGACACTGGATCGCAACGGGCTGCGTCCTGCGCGCTATCTGATTACCGATGACGATGTGGTGTTGCTGGCCTCCGAGATGGGCGTGCTGGATATTCCTCAGCATAAAGTCGTCAAGAAATGGCGTTTGCAGCCAGGCCGGATGTTCCTGATCGACATGGAGGCCGGGCGCATCATCGACGATGCCGAGCTGAAGAACCAGCTGGCTACGGCGAAGCCCTACCGCCAGTGGATTGAAAGCTCTCGTTACTTCCTGGGCGACCTGGCCGCATCCGCGAGTGACAACACGTTAAACGCATCGTTGCTCGATACCCAGCAGGCCTTTGGTTATTCTCAGGAAGACATCAAGTTCATTCTGACGCCGATGGTCAATGCGGGTGAGGAGCCGACCGGCTCCATGGGGACCGATGCCGCGCTTGCGGTATTGTCGAACAAGAACCGCTCGTTCTATGATTACTTCCAGCAGTTGTTCGCCCAGGTGACCAATCCGCCGATCGATCCGATCCGCGAAGAAATTGTCATGTCGCTGACTTCCTTTATCGGCCCCAAACCCAACCTGCTGGGTATCGATGAAACCGAACCATCGCTGCGCCTGGAAGTGCATCAGCCGGTGTTGTCGAATGACGATATGGCAAAGCTGCGCAACATCGACACGCTGACCGGCGGGCGTTACCGCTCGCAGGTGCTGGACATTACCTATCCTGCCGACGCTGGCGCGGCAGGTTGCGAGGTGGCGATCAAAGCCTTGTGCCAGGCCGCCGACAAGGCTGTCGAAGAGGGTTATAACGTACTCATTCTGTCTGACCGCTCGATGTCGGCCATTCAGGTCGCAATTCCTGCGCTGGTCGCCTGCTCAAAAGTACACCAGCATCTGGTGCGTGCAGGTTTGCGCACCAGCACCGGGCTGGTGGTCGACACAGGGTCTGCGCGTGAAGTGCATCACTTTGCGCTGCTGGCAGGTTTCGGCGCGGAAGCGGTATGTCCGTGGCTGGCCTTTGAGACGATTTCGGCGATGACGCCGCCTGCCAACGCGGATGTCAAGGAACTCCATAAGCGTTTCATCAAGGCGATCAACAAGGGGTTGATGAAGGTGATGTCCAAGATGGGGATATCGACTTATCAATCCTACTGCGGCGCGCAGATATTCGAGGCAATTGGCCTTGACGCGTCCTTCGTGGCAACCTACTTCACCGGCACGGCGACCCAGATCGAAGGCATCGGCCTGGGTGAGGTGGCCGAGGAGGCGCTGCGTACGCATAAAGAGGCGTTTGGCCGCGACCCTGTGCTGGCGAATGCGCTGGAGGCAGGGGGAGAATATGCTTACCGTGTGCGCGGTGAAGAGCACATGTGGACGCCGGATTCCATCGCCAAATTGCAGAGTGCGACGCGCACCAACAATTTTGCGACTTACAAGGAATACGCGAATCTCATCAACGAACAGAGCACCAAGCTCAAGACGCTGCGCGGATTGTTCGATATCAAACCGGCAGGCGCGGCCGTTCCTCTGGATGAAGTCGAAGCAGCGGGCGAAATCGTCAAGCGTTTTGTCACGGGCGCGATGTCGTTAGGTTCCATTTCGACTGAAGCGCACACCACGCTTGCGATTGCCATGAACCGCATCGGCGGAAAATCCAATACCGGCGAGGGCGGGGAAGATGCCGCGCGCTTTGCGATTTTCAAGGGCGGCGAGATGCTCTCCGACATCATCGGCAAGAATCGCATCGAAGCGGATCGCGAGCTTCAGGCCGGGGATTCATTGCGTTCGAAGATCAAGCAGGTAGCTTCCGGCCGCTTTGGCGTCACGGCAGAGTACCTGGCCAATGCTGATCAGATTCAGATCAAGATGGCTCAGGGTGCAAAGCCTGGCGAGGGCGGTCAGCTGCCCGGTCACAAGGTGTCCGAGTACATCGCCAAGCTGCGTTTCTCCGTGCCGGGCGTCGGGCTGATTTCACCGCCGCCTCATCACGATATCTACTCCATCGAAGATCTGGCGCAGCTGATTCACGATCTGAAGAATTCCAATCCGGCCGCATCGATTTCGGTGAAGCTGGTATCCGAAGTCGGCGTCGGTACGGTGGCCGCTGGCGTGTCCAAGGCCAAGGCCGATCACATCGTGGTGTCCGGTTTCGACGGCGGCACGGGCGCGTCTCCTCTGTCTTCGATCAAGCATGCCGGTACTCCCTGGGAGCTGGGGCTGGCCGAGGCTCAGCAGACGCTGGTGCTCAATCAGTTGCGCGGACGCGTTGCCCTGCAAGTGGACGGCCAGCTGAAGACGGGTCGCGATGTGCTGATCGGTGCGCTGCTGGGCGCCGACGAATTTGGTTTTGCGACAGCTCCTCTGGTGGTTCAGGGCTGTATCATGATGAGAAAATGTCACCTCAACACCTGTCCTGTCGGTGTTGCGACGCAAGATCCTGTGTTGCGCCGCAAATTTACCGGCCAGCCGGAACACGTGGTGAACTACTTCTTCTTCGTCGCCGAAGAGTTGCGCGAGTTGATGGCGCAGATGGGCATACGCCGGTTTGTCGATCTGATTGGCCGCTCTGATCTGCTGGACGTGAAGCACGGCATTGCGCACTGGAAGTCGCAAGGTCTCGACTTTTCGAAGGTGTTCCATCAGCCTGACATGCCCGCTGGCGTGGCGCGTCAACATGCCGAGCAGCAGGATCACGAGCTCGATCGTGCGCTGGACAACACGCTGATTGCAAAGGCTCAGGATGCGCTGAATAATCAGGAGGCTGTCGTCATTGACAGCCCGATTCGCAACGTCAATCGCACCGTCGGCACGATGTTGTCGCACGAAGTCGCCAAGCGTTACGGTAATGCCGGATTGCCGACTGACACCATCCGTGTGAATTTTAAAGGTACCGCCGGACAGAGCTTTGGTGCATTCCTCTCGCACGGCATTTCGTTTGAATTGCGCGGTGAAGGCAACGATTATGTGGGCAAGGGGCTATGCGGCGGGCGCATCAGTATCATGCCGCCCATCGAGGCTAATCTGGTCGCCTCTGACAACATCATCGTCGGTAATACCGTGTTGTACGGCGCGACCTCGGGCGAATGCTTCTTTAATGGCGTGGCAGGTGAGCGTTTCGCCGTGCGTAACTCGGGTGCGATTGCCGTTGTCGAAGGGCTGGGCGATCACGGTTGCGAGTACATGACAGGCGGGATGGTCGTCGTGCTGGGGCAGACGGGACGAAACTTCGCGGCGGGTATGTCAGGCGGCGTGGCCTTCGTGCTGGACGAGACAGGCGACTTTGAAAAGCGCTGCAATCTGACCATGGTGGATCTGGAGCCGGTTGCCGAAGAGCTGGCCACGCTCGACAGCACCGAGGATTTACCGGCGAGTCACGGTCGTGTGCATTTCAATCATCTGGACAAGGCCGACGAGCATGCCTTGCGCGAACAGATCGAAAAGCATCTGCTGTATACAGGCAGCGAACGCGCGAGGTTGATCCTTGAGAACTGGGCGCTATATTTGCCCAAGTTCACCAAGGTGATGCCGACCGATTACCGCCGCGCCTTGCAGGAGCAGGCTGCACAAAAACTTAAGCAAGGGGAGGCTGCATAATGGGTAAGCCCACTGGATTCATGGAGTACGACCGTCTGTCTGAGGCAAGCCTGCCGGTCGCGGAACGGCTCACCAACTACAAAGAGTTCGTGTTGCATCTGACGGACGATCAGGCTAAGACGCAAGGGGCGCGCTGCATGGACTGCGGCGTTCCTTTCTGCACCTCGGGCTGTCCTGTGAACAACATTATTCCGGACTGGAATGATCTGGTGTTTCGCGGTAACTGGCGCGGTGCGCTGGATGTGCTGCATTCGACCAATAATTTCCCGGAATTCACCGGTCGTTTGTGCCCGGCTCCCTGTGAGGCGGCCTGTACCTTGAACATCAACAATGACGCGGTGGGCATCAAGTCTATCGAGCATGCGATTATCGACAAGGGTTGGGAGATGGGCTGGGTTGTCCCTCAGGTCAATCCTGCCAAGACCGGGAAAAAGGTCGCGGTCGTAGGTTCCGGCCCTGCCGGTATGGCTTGTGCTCAGCAACTGGCACGCGCCGGACACGATGTGACACTGTTCGAGAAGAACAGTCGCATCGGCGGGCTGATGCGCTACGGCATCCCGGACTTCAAGATGGAAAAGTCGCACATTGACCGTCGCATAGCACAGATGGAAGCTGAAGGCGTGACCTTTAAAACCTCGGTGTTTGTCGGTATCGACAGCGATATCGGTGTGAGCAACATGGCCACAGAGACGGTTACGCCGGAAGCACTGCTGGCTACATTTGACGCCGTAGTGCTGTCAGGCGGAGCTGAAACGCCGCGTGATCTGCCGGTTCCCGGGCGTGAGCTTTCCGGTATTTACAATGCGATGCAATTTTTGCCGCAGCAAAACCGCGTCAATGCGGGAGACGTGCTGCCCGAACAGTTGCGGGCGACCGGTAAGCACGTGCTGGTGATCGGCGGAGGGGATACGGGTTCAGATTGCGTGGGTACCTCGAATCGCCACGGTGCATTGTCGGTCACGCAGATCGAAGTGATGCCGCGTGCGCCTGAGCAGGAGAACAAAGCCATGACCTGGCCCAACTGGCCGATGAAGCTGCGCACTTCCAGTTCGCATGAAGAAGGCTGTACCCGCGACTGGGCCATCGCGACTAAAGAGTTCGTCGGCAGTAATGGTCAGGTTGAAAAAGTGCGTGCGGTGCGCGTCGAATGGATCGCAGGCAAAATGGTTGAAGTGGCAGGCAGCGAGTTTGAACTGAAGGCCGATCTGGTCTTCCTGGCGATGGGTTTTGTCAGTCCGGTGCAAAAAATACTGGATGCGTTTGGCGTTGAAAAAGATGCTCGCGGCAATATTCGCGCCAATACAGACGACTACCGCACCAGTATAGACAAAGTCTTCGCCGCCGGCGATATGCGACGCGGTCAGTCGTTGATCGTATGGGCTATTCGTGAAGGGCGTCAGTGCGCACGCTCTGTGGACGAGTATCTGATGGGATCGTCAGTTCTGCCGCGTTAACACACGATCTACGACGAAAAATATAACTCGGAAAATAAAATGAACTTCAAATTGAAAAACGATACCTTTTTGCGCGCGCTGTTGCGCCAGCCTACCGAATACACGCCTCTGTGGATGATGCGCCAGGCCGGTCGCTTTCTGCCGGAATACCGTGCAACGCGTGCCCGTGCGGGCAGCTTCCTTGGGCTTTGCAAGAGCCCGGATTTTGCCACCGAAGTGACGATGCAACCGCTGGAGCGCTTTCCGCTGGATGCGGCCATTTTGTTTTCCGATATTCTGACCGTGCCGGATGCAATGGGTCTTGGCCTATATTTTTCGGATGGCGAGGGGCCAAAGTTCAAGCGTCCTTTGCGCGATGAAGCGGCCATCATGGCGCTGCGCGTGCCTGACATCGACAAAGATTTGCGCTATGTCACCGACGCCGTGACGCAGATTCGCAAGACACTCGATGGCAGCGTCCCGCTGATCGGTTTCTCAGGCAGCCCGTTCACCCTGTCATGCTATATGGTAGAAGGCGGCGGCAGCGACGATTACGCCCGCGTAAAAACGCTGATGTATAACGAGCCAAAGTTGATGCACCATATTCTGGAAGTCACGACCCAGGCAGTGATCGCTTACCTGAATGCGCAGATCGAAGCGGGCGCACAAGCCGTGATGATCTTTGATTCATGGGGCGGCGTGTTGTCTCATTCGGCTTACCATGAATTCTCCCTGCCCTACACGCAGCGTATCGTGGCGGGTTTGATCAAGGAAAAAGACGGCGTACGTATCCCGAATATCGTCTTTACCAAGGGTGGCGGTTTGTGGATAGACAGCGTCGCCGCAACAGGTTGCGATGCAATCGGCCTGGACTGGACGATGGACATCGGTGTTGCGCGCCAGAAGGTGGGCGACAAAGTCGCTTTGCAGGGCAATCTGGATCCGGCGGTGTTGTTCGCCAACCCGAATGCCATTCGCACAGAAGTCGAAAAAGTGTTGAGCAGCTTCGGCTTCGGCAGCGGTCATGTATTCAACCTGGGACATGGTATCTCGCAACACACCAACCCGGAAAATGTCGCGGAGATGGTGGCAGCTGTGCACGAACTGAGCCGCAAATACCACTGATGTAAAGCGCGTGTAGCGATTCCTTGCCCCCCTCGCCCGCCGGAAATGAAGATTGTCTTTCTCATTCGTCCTTTCTCCCGCTTGCGGGGGAAAGTTGGATAGGGGGCTATTCTCCGGGAGAGAGCAGGGGAGAGGGAAGCGAAACAAATAGCATAAAAAAACCGTAGCTAACCCCTGCGGTTTTTTTTATGCCCGGGTGGTTTGAGTGGTTTGATCCTGAGTCTTCCGGATGTGGTCGTCAGTGAGTAATGAGCTATATGAACAGGGGTGCAAGGAGTTATTGCAGTAATATTTCCGAAATGTGTTGACGTGAGGGTTCAGATCTCTATAATGCGCACCTCTTCGCTGAAACGAGGTTTGAAACGGAGCCGGACGGGAAACCAGAAAAGCTTTAAGAATCAGTTGTGATT
>JAQTUP010000002.1 GCA_028707275.1 Gallionella sp.
AAAGTCGCACGCAAAACAGAAATGCAGCCATCGAAGCCGCTTACGCGACAGGCGGATATTCTTACCAGCAAATCGCCGATTACTTTGGGTTACACTTCACGACAGTGGGGAAAATCGTCAGGGGCAGAAAACAATGCAAGTGACACGCATCTTTTCCAGACCTGACCCTGGCGCTGCCTGGCGCTGGACCCGCATCTTTTCTAGACCTGACCCCGGCGCTGACCCCGGCGCCGACGTGTGCCATTCAATGCAATTGACCGCGTTCCCAAGTGAGCCCCTCGTCGGGCGAGCGCACAAGCATCCCTTGCTCCCCCCCCAAAACAACCAGCCCGCGGCCGTCTGAACAACTCGCGCCTAAAGAATACTTACCTTGCCGTGGAAGCCCTGCATCGATAAGTTTCCAGGACTCTCCACGATTAGCAGATCTTAGTATCTGGCCGTCACCGGCATAGAAGAGCACCACTCCGCTGGGCAAGGTAACAATGGACTGCCATTCCAGATGAGGGTTGCCCGAAAGAATCGAATATCCAGTTGGATAGCCACGCCACTCGCCCCCTCCATTGTCCGAAATCCATGCAAACAGCGACTGACCTTCCCGGGAAATTGCAATCCAACGCTTGTCGTCCAGGGCTCTGATGAGTTCAAAAGTTCCATAGGCATAACGATAGAATCTTCGTTCTTGCCAAGTTCGGCCGCCGTCAGTTGAGAAGAAATAATGCCTGTCGGTTCCCGCGCACCCTGTGTTTATGAGCATTGACCCGTCTGGATTTCCAATAACACGGGGGATGCAGGACGCTGAACTTGACTTGCTCAACGCAATTGACCATGTCTTCCCGCTATCGTCTGAATAAACAACCACCGTGCGATTAACGCCAAATTCCTTTAAAAGTGAACTGCTACGGCCCACAGCAACCAAGCGCCCTCGGCCATCTGAGTACAACTCATAAAGTTCAGCGAAGTAATCAAATTCTGGGAGTTTCGCCTTAATCCAGATTATTCCCTGATCGTCGGAGATTAAAATTGTGGTTGATTCGCCAATTGTTGCCAAACGCCCGGTTGGATCAACGACGACAAGATTTGGTGGCCAACCGATTGGGTCTGCCGATTTCACGGCGGGCAAGCGAGGGGCGATTACTTCCCAAGTTTTTCCTGAATCCGTAGATTTCATCCACCCCCCAAGCTGATATGTCCACTGAAATCCGCTGCTTTTGTAGCCCGTAACTACCAGGAGCCGGTTTGCCGCATTTTTGTCGCGAGGATCTGAAAAAAATCGAGGAGCAACTCCCCTGAGATTGCTGCCGCGTGCTGCGGGAGACCATGTCAGACCGCCATCAATAGAGTGCAGGATCTCACCATCCGTTTCCAGCTGCATACCAGACGCTCTGATTGCAGTTGCCACGACAGATTTGTCTGAATTGCAGTGTAGTTCCAGAATTTGGGGGGCATCAACGGTTATGGGAAGTTCGGTGGCACACGAGGACAGCAAGGTAGCGATGAAGAGCGCCACATGCCTTTTGTCCGCGAATGCAAGAGTTTGAGATTTGTGTTGCCTCATAGTACGCTCCGTTGATCGTCTGCGTTACCGGAAACCATTTTTGAACTATCACGCAGAGGTGGATAAGCACCTGACATAGAAGCATCGGTCAATCCTGGCTCTTAATCCGTTTGTCGCAAGTTCGCCCCCCCCCGCACGACCCGCTAATATTCAATACATGCAGAGGCAAAGAAGAAGTTGGAGATCCGGAATGAATCTGAAACTTCATCAAACTAATATGGTCAGGTGCAACACGAAACCGCGCGAAGACGTCCTTCAGAGAACGCTTCGCGCAAACTCGCAGGCGTTGGAAAAAATTTCCGCGCACCGTCGAATGCACCATGGCCTTGCATGACCTTGATCAGGCAACGTCCATAGGAGGTTTGAAAATCCGCTTTGGATGCAAGTGATTTAAAGAGTAACCCCTTATTCTGAGGGGACAGCCCGTCGACCCGGTAATCAGCTCGCAGATCATTACTTTCACGGCTCAGATGAGCAATCAGCGCATTAAAATCATCCCGCGCCTCCTCCATTAAGGCCAGCACCGGCATCGGCAATGCATCGGGTTCTTCCAGAAACTGAAAAATCTTGTTCCACGAAAACTGCCGGATTTTGAGAAGCTCCCCCTCGCTTGCCCAGCGAGAGGGAATATTCCCTGCATGATCAGCCGTGGGGACGGAGACCATGCGAAATTCAGGCAAGAGCAATCCTGTCAGCGCAGCCCCGTATCCGGCACCGGTGTTAATGCCCCAGACGTTACCGCGCATGCCGCGAGCCACTTCAGGAAAAACGTGATGACCGAACACTACCGGCTTGGAAATATCCAAACGTGCATCGTCAAACCACCATGGCGAAAGCCCGTCGAATCCTGTACGGGAACGGGAATTAACGCCCATGATCAGTTTCGGGTCAGTTTTATCCGGCGGCAAAACCGGATCCAACCCGGCATGAACCACCCAGGCCTCCGGCAATTCCAGCCACAAAGGCAGGGAACGAAAGTAATCAATCGCCTCGGCATATCGCAACGCCCCCATTGCGCGGCGTGTCTGCTCCCCCGCGCGGCTGGGCATATCCGGGCGACCAGCATGCATCAGGTGTTTCCACTCATGATTGCCGCACACTGACTGCCTTGAGTCCGGTTTCGAACGAAAGAAATCAACGACTTCCCAAGGGTGTGGCCCGCGATCGACCAAATCACCTACACAGACGATACGCTCAGGCTCCCCTGCCGCACCGATCAGCGCCAACAGTTCATCGAAACAACCGTGAATATCGCCGATCACCAATGTACGCGCCGATGCAACGTTTTCAATATTCATCAATAATCAGAGCCGCGTAAACGGCGGGCCATTTGGCAACTGTTTGTTAATCTGCGGTTTTAAAGGTCACTCATCTTCGAGCGAGGCGGTCGCGCGTATCACTTCATCGAGTGACGTCAAGCCGCGCAAGGCTTTCTTGACGCCGTCGTAGCGCAGGTTGTGAAACCCCTGCCGCACCGCGATGGCCATGATTTCATCGTAGTCGGCCGACCTCAGGATCGCTTCCCGTATCTGGGTCGTCACCTTGAGAAATTCATGTATCCCCACCCGCCCGGTATAGCCGGTTCCGCCACAGTGATCGCAACCAGTCCCCTTGTAGAACTGGGGAATCTGAGCTCCTTCACGCCAGTAGAAATACTGACGCAAATCAGCCGGTTCAGGCTGATAAGCCGTCTTGCAGTATTCGCACAACCTGCGCACCAGTCGCTGCCCTAACACCCCCAAAATAGCGGGCGCCACCACGTAACTTGCAACGCCCATTTCCAGCAACCGGGTGGTGGCCTGAACCGCATCGTTAGTATGCAAGGTGGTCAGCACCAGATGACCTGTCAAAGCCGCTTCAGCCGCGATACGCGCCGTTTCAGGATCGCGAATCTCGCCCACCAGCAGCGCATCCGGATCCTGACGCAGCACGGCGCGCAACACTTCCTGAAAACCTCGTCCGGCCCGACTGTTAACCATCACCTGATTGAGGGTCGGCACATCATATTCGACCGGATCTTCGATGGTGATAATATTGATCTCGCGGCTGTTAATAAAATCCAGCGCCGCGTACAGCGTCGTACTCTTGCCCGAGCCGGTAGGGCCTGTCACGAAGATGATGCCCTGCGGGTGTTTGAGCGCAGCCTTGAAAGGCCGCAACACCTCGTCAGAGAAATTCAACCTGTCCAGATTAGGCGCTTCAGTGGCATACAGCGATCCTAAAATGCGCATGACAATTTTTTCGCCATGCATCACAGGCAGGCAGGAGACACGCAGATCCAGCGTTTTCATCGGCAATTTGAATGCCAGCCTGCCATCCTGGGGTTTGCGGCGTTCGGTGATGTCCATTTGGGCGCACACCTTGTAACGGGAAGCGAGCGGCAAGCCCATCTCTGCGGGCAAAAACAGCCGATCCCGCAATACCCCGTCTATCCTGAAGCGCACCACCACCTCGTTTTTCTTGGGTTCGACATGAATGTCAGAGGCGCGCTCCTTCAAGGCGAGCAGAATAATGGAATCGCCCAACTCTACCAGCGGTTTGGAATCCATCAGCTTAGTCAACGCCGCGTCTTCGAGCTTGCCGCCGTGAAATATCCTCAGATCGAAACTGCTCACCAGATCATCTACTTTGTGCGCACTCTGGTAATTAACCTTGATCGCCGACTCCATCTCATCCCTGAAACAAAAAACCGGACTGACCGGCTTCATCAGCAGATTTTCCAGGGCGACAACAATGCGAGCATCGGTCGGATCGACCATCGCAACCGTCACCACCTGGCCTAACTGATAGACAGGAATAGCCTGGTAACGCGCCGCAATGCTTCCGTTGATCAGCAGAACCACCTCGTCCTGAAACAAGGTCTTGCTCAGATTGACGTAGGTACGGTCAATATGACGGGCCAGCAACTCACCGGCAATATCGCGTTCCAGATAACCTTCCTGAATCACAAACTGCACGAATTCGATTGCATCGCCTGCGGCCGCCTTGATCATCCCTGCCAGCGGCACAGCCGGGACATGCGCCTTTTCCTGAATACTGGCAATCAACTTGGGGGTGAGTTCCATGATCAGAATTTCCTTCTGCGCAAAGCCAGCAATTTACGGATGTCATCCTGCTTGACCCGCACCTTGTGATCGGTACCGGAGATCTGCTTTTCCTGTTTTTCCAGCGCGGCCTGTTGCACGAGGACATCAAGATCATGCCTGTGTTCAACAGCCGCAGACAAACTTGCCTCCCCTGCAATTTCAAGCGTCAAGCTGATGGAGCACCGGCCGCAGAACACATCATTCAAAGCCGCCACAAAGCCGCAACGGCAACGAACAACGTCCAGCGCCTGGCCGCATTTTCCACAGTAGGCGTAACCTGCCGGATTGGCATGTCCGCAGATCACGATTGCCTCCTTGAGCTGATTTCGTTCAGATAATCCTGCCAGGTATCGCTCAGTGCGATGCGCAACTCGTCGGCGGTAACGTTTTTCAGAATGTAGTTCCAGGCGCCCAGATCTATGCACTCTTTTACCACCTCCAGCGCATTGAGCGAAGAGAGCACCACGACCAGCGTGCGCGGATTGAGCTCCATTATCCGTTTCAACACCGCGACACCATCTAGCCTGGGCATATTGATATCGAGTATCACCATGTCGGGTTGATGTTGCACAAACAGCTCTAACGCCTGCTCTCCATCGGAGGCCTCGGCGATCACCTCAGCCCCCAGTGAACCGACGATGAGACTGACCAGAGTGCGAATATGCGCTTCATCGTCCGCGACCAACACTTTGACTCTACGGTTTTCCATGAGGCTCCTTTTAACATCAATTTCGTTAAAACCCCTGCACTGCCCCATACCCGCGCCCGGCAGGGCTCCCTCTACGACTCGATTCCGACCAGGCGCCTGATGGTTGCCAACAACTGCATATTATCGGTGCGTGACTTGACTAACGAAGCACTTACCTGCCGACTGCCATCATTGCCCATTTCATCGGCAGAAAAAACCATCACCGGAACCGGCGGCGAGGCGCTGTTCAATTCGGGCAGCAACTCCATTCCTGAACCGTCCGGCAAACCCAAATCGAGAATCGCCAGATCATAGCGCGTGTTTTTGAGCAGCTGTCTGGCCTGACTCAGGCAGCTGGCATGATCCACATCAGCCAGTTGGCCTACGATCGCATTCACCACCTGAAAAATATCCTGATCATCCTCGACATGCAATACGCGGGGGCGATGCCCCGGGGCGCGTGCCACGGCCTGTTTCATGGCGATCACCAGCCGGTTTCGATCAATCGGCTTCCCTATCCAGTCTATCACCGAAAAAGCCTCGCCGTTAAGCTCACGACGACCGTTCTCGGCATTGGCCGATACGACGATGATAGGCAGATTGGCGGTGGATGCGACCGAACGCAGTTCGCGTATCAGCGAGATCCCGCTTTGATCGGGCAGCCCCAGATCAAGCGTCATTGCCGCATACGCTCTTCCGGCCAGCATTTTTCGAGCCTGCATCGCGTTAACGGCGATATCGGCCTCCATTCCCGCCTGTTCGAGCATCATGCGCAGCAAAGCCGCAATATCTTCATCGTCCTCGCAGATCAGCACGCGCTTTGTTTCACTTCCCCCGGCAGACAGCGGAACAAAGGGTCTCCTGCCAGACGGGAAACTCTACCCAGAACGTCGTATACACCTCCGGGTGCGAATCAAAGCCTATGCTGCCCCCCATTTGTTCGACGATCGCGCGGGTAATCGACAGGCCCAGCCCCGTGCCGCCCTTCTTGCGCGTATCCGAGGCATCAGCCTGGGCGAACTTCTGGAAAATCTGGCTGCGAAATGCCTCTTCAATTCCACTGCCGTGGTCGGTCACCGCCACGCGCACACGACAACCATCGGATGTCGCACTCACCAAAACCTTATCGCCCGGCGGCGAGAACTTGGCGGCATTGGACAACAGGTTCGCCAGCACTTGCTGGAGGCGATTGGCATCCACATGCACATGAAGGTCAGGCACGACACCTGCCAACTCGTAATTCACCTTCAATTGTTCGCCATAGGCCCGGTTGCCCTCTATCGCCTGTACCAGCATGGGCATCAATGCGACAGGCGCCGGATTAAAGTCCATTTTGCCGGCCTCTATCTTCTCCATATCGAGAATATCGTTGACCAGCAGGATCAACCGCTCGCTGTTCTTGTGCGCAATATCGATCAGCATACGCGCCTGCTCTGACAGCTCGCCTGCCACCCCGCCTGCCAGCAACCCTAAGGAGCCGCGTATCGAAGTTAACGGCGTACGCAGCTCGTGGCTGACGGTGGAGATAAACTCGCTCTTCATGCGTTCGATTCTCACCCGTTCGGTAACATCACGCACCACGCCCGTGAACAACAGTCGGCTCCCCAGCTGCATTCTGGATACGGACAGTTCCAGGGGAAAGGTCGAACCATCCCGACGCAGTCCCTCCACCTGGCGACCTATTCCGATAATCTTGCGTATCCCTGTCGACAGATAATTATGCAAATAACCGTCGTGTTCGGTGTGATAAGGTTCAGGCATCAACATGCTGATGTTATTTCCGATCACATCGACTGCGGCATAACCGAAAATATTCTCCGCCGACTTATTGAAGGATTCGACTATACCCAGCTCATTGATAGTGATGATGCCGTCGAGCACATTATCGAGTATGGCCGCCAGGCTCGCCTCGCTGTCGCGCAGTTTTTGCTCATTTTTCCGGATATCAGCGGTCATGGCCAGCGCCATTTCTTCAGCATGCTCACGACGCGAGATCAGGAACGAAACCAGTACGAAAAACAGCGCACTGATGCCAGCTCCCAGCATCAGGATGACCGCATTCAAGGGTGAGCGGAACGCCTCCTCCAGCTCGGGACGGCTGCCCAACCGCACAGTCCAGACATTTCCGTAGACATTCAGGGTGCGCGAGACACTCATCAGGGGCTTATGCACCTCTGTCGTCGACACAAACATGCGCGCAGAATCGGCTTCGGAGGCTCCGTCATAGAGGCTGAAGTCCAGCATCAGTTTACGGTTGTTCAAGATCCCGGCCATCAGGTCATCCACACGGTACGGGCTGTACACAAAGCCTGTCAGCGCGCGCCAGCGCTGCACTTTTGTCGCCGTCGGCATGCCCTTGCGATAGACAGGAAGATACATCAGCAGGCCAACCTGCTCCTTGCCGTGCGTTTCCTGAACCAGCTTCACCCTGGCGGTGATGGCAGGCGCATCGTTATCCACCGCCGCGCGCATGGCGCGGGCGCGGGTCTCTTCGGAGAACATATCGAAACCGAAAGCGGCAAGATTGCGCCCGGAAAGCGGTTCCAGATAGACAATCGACGTATACAGCGCGCGATCACCTGTCGGGCGCACCGTGTATTGCGGAAAGCCTTCACGGCGCACCGAGGCGATGTGGGCAGCGAGTTCGGCAGGCTCAATGACGCGACTGAAACCTACGCCCTGTATTCCCGGATAATGCAGCCCCAGGTTCAGGCGCTCGACGTACGCGTGCCAGTCCTCACGCGCCACCGTATCGCTCGCATCAAACAACCCCACCCCGCCCAGCAGAATCTGTTCGTGCTGGCGCATACGAACTTCGATGGAGTCGAGCACATCGCGAACATGAAGTTCGAACTGCTCCCGCGCGTGACGCTCGGTCTGCGCATGCAAGCCGTACCAGGCAAGACAGGTCAGCGACAGACAGGTCAGCAGCACCACCCATGCCGGGCGGTGACGACCGCTAAACAGCCGACGCATATTATTCATACCATTTCCTCCTGTCAGTCAGCCTGCCAGTCGCGGGTTCACAGGGCAAATTGTAACGTTAAAACAGATGCGTGTATTAAGCGTTCAGCCCTTTTGTTCGATCAAAGCCCCCATCTCCTTGAGGGACGGGAGTTCTTGCAGCGTCCGCAAGTTCAAATCGTCCAGCAGCTGTGTTGTGGTGACGAACAACTCGGGACGGCCTGGCGTATCGCGAAAACCCGCGACATCTATCCAGCCGCGAGTCTCCAGCGTTTTGAGTATGTGTGAGGATACCGCAACACCGCGTATTTCCTCGATATCACCGCGCGTGACAGGCTGGTGATAGGCGATGATGGCCAGCGTTTCGAGCACGGCACGCGAATAACGCGGCGGCTTTTGCGGATTGAGCCTGTCCAGATACGGCTGCATCTGTGCCATGGCGCAAAAACGCCAGCCGCCGGCCACCTGGATCAACTCCACCCCGCGCCCCTGCCAGTCCTGCGCCAGCTCGCCCAGCAGCGATTCCATCTGATGAGAACTCATAGCAATATCGCTCAGTTTTTTCAGCTCGGACAAAGGCAGCGGCTCGGCACAGGTCAGCAGTGCCGTTTCGAGGATAATTTTGAGCGACGCCTTCCCGCTCAGGGCGGATGCGTTACGTACGGCGGCTTCTGACATAAATGACTCCAAACATTTCGCCTTGCTGTATTTCCAGCAAATACTCCTTGGCCAGTTCCAGCATCGCGATGAACGTGACAATCAATTTGGGCCTGCCGCCTGACAGATCGAACAGCGAGTCAAAGATAACGTATTCGCCGCCTTCTAAACAGCGCAGGATGTGCGCCATCTGATCCTTCACCGAGAACTGTTCCGGGCGCACGGTATGGTGAGTATGCAGCCTGGCGCGCGCCATGAGCCCCAGCCATGCCGCCTTCAGATCGTCCACGCAGATCCGGGGCAGGCTCGCCTCGGCGGTTTGCCCGACCGACACCCGGACGATCTCGAAATCGCGCCCGGCCAGCGGCAACTCGTTGAGCTTTTGGGCGGCCAGTTTCATTTGCTCGTATTCGAGCAAACGGCGCATCAGCTCGACGCGCGGGTCCTCCTCATCCTCATCGCTCGCCTTGAGCAATTTTGGCAATAACAGACGCGACTTGATCTCGACCAACACCGCCGCCATCAAGAGATATTCCGCCGCCAGCTCGATCTTGTGCCGCTTTAACAGTTCGATGTAAGTCAGGTATTGCCGGGTCAGTTGCGCCATCGGAATGTCCAGCACATCCAGATTATGGCGGCGGATCAGGTACAGCAGCAAGTCCAGCGGCCCTTCGAAGGTGTCGAGCACCAGCTCCAGCGCGTCCGGCGGAATATATAAATCTGCCGGCATCTGCAACATAGTCTCGCCGTGAATACGGGCATGACGCGATTCAGGATCAGGGACGGTATCGTTGTCGTCCCGCCCGGTCTGTGATGGCGCATCAATCATGACCTGACAATGCCCGCGAACCGGCGGGGTTCTCGCCCGGCGTCAAAGTTGAAATTAACAGGCATTCGCCACAGGCAAACCTGAGCCTGCGGAGGTATCGGCGGCAACCCGCGCAACATGCAAATGAAGCCGGGACAACGAAACAGCACTTTTCCTCTGTTCTTCAATGTGTTGGACGGCTACAGATAAAAAAAAGCCAGCCAGACAGTCTCACGATCCGGGTCAGTCCATATTACCCGGTGCTTTACATGCGCAAGAATATTCAGGTAGTCACCTCTGTTGAGGAGCACCTCTGTTCCATCTTCAAAAAGCACCTTTCCAGAGCCTTCCAGGACGATAACCCATTCATTTTCAATCTGATCATACCAGCCCTGCTCGGGAGAGGTATGACCTTTGGATACGATCCGCTCTATCCTTACATTGTCAGCCCGAA
The DNA here is from genome assembly GCA_028707275.1 of Gallionella sp. Lineage (GTDB taxonomy): Bacteria > Pseudomonadota > Gammaproteobacteria > Burkholderiales > Gallionellaceae > Gallionella. The sequence goes on from JAQTUP010000002.1 coordinate 10,213, forward strand.
GCAACTCTTCGAACACCTCTTTATCAGGCAATGCCGGTAGTTCTGAATGATTCATCTGATTTTGGCCGGTTCAAAATAAGCCGACATGATGAGAGTGAGCCTCGCCCGCCGGGTGAAATCAAAGAGGCATCCGCGTGCATTCATCAGCTGTAGCTCAGTCCCATCGCTTCTCTGACGTCGCGCATCGTCTCACTCGCCAGTTTGCGCGCCTTTTCGTTACCGTCGGCGATGATGTTGCGCACCAGAGCCGGATCATCCAGATACAACTGGGCGCGTTCCCTCATCGGACGCTGTTCCGAGAGCACCGCGTCGATCACCGGCTGTTTGCATTCGATGCAGCCGATGCCCGCACTCTTGCAGCCGACAATCACGCCCTGACGAGTCTCTTCACTGGAATACACCAGATGCAGCTGCCAGACCGGACATTTATCAGGGTTCCCCGGATCGGTGCGGCGCGCGCGTGCAGGATCGGTCGGCATGGTGCGTATTTTTTTGGCGACACTCGCCTCGTCTTCGCGCAGCGTGATGGTATTGTTATAGGACTTGGACATTTTTCGCCCGTCCAGCCCCGGCATTTTCGATGCCACGGTGAGCATGGCTTGCGGCTCGGACAAAATCATCTTGCCGCCGCCTTCCAGATAACCGAACAATCGCTCGCGATCGCCCAGACTCAGGCTCTGCTGTTCGTCCAGCAAGGCCTTGGCCGATTCGAGCGCCTCGCTGTCTCCTTGCTCCTGAAAACGGTTGCGCAACTCCTGATAAAGACGGGCTTTCTTGCTGCCCAGTTTTTTCACCGCCGCCTCAGCCTTTTCTGCAAAGCCCGGATCGCGGCCATACAAATGATTGAAGCGACGCGCCATTTCGCGGGTGAATTCGACATGAGGCACCTGGTCTTCGCCCACCGGCACCTGGGTTGCGCGGTAAATCAGCACGTCTGCGCTCATCAGCAGCGGATAGCCCAAAAAACCATAAGTGGAGAGATCCTTGTCGCCCAGGTGCAACTGCTGATCCTTGTAGGTCGGCATGCGTTCGAGCCAGCCCAGGGGCGTGATCATCGACAGCAACAGATGCAATTCGGCGTGTTCCGGCACTTTCGACTGAATGAACAGGGTCGCATGAGCCGGATCGATACCGGCCGCCAGCCAGTCCACCACCATATCCCAGACGCTCTGCTCGATGATTTGCGGAGACTCATAATGCGTGGTCAGTGCATGCCAGTCGGCCACAAAGAACAGGCATTCGAATTCATGCTGCATCTTCACCCAGTTTTTCAACACACCGTGGTAATGTCCCAGGTGCAAACTACCCGTAGGACGCATTCCCGATAATACGCGTTCAGCAAACATTCAAATTCCAACCATAATAAAAAGTAAATTTTCAACCAACCTGACCAGAGGAAAAAGCACCCAGCCCAGCACCGGGGTGATCGCCAAAAATATCAGAATAAACATGCCATAAGGCTCTATCCTGCTCAGCTGGTAAGCCTCGCGATGCGGCAGCAGACTCACCGCTACCCGCCCGCCGTCCAGCGGCGGCAGGGGCAATAAATTCAGCACCAGCAGCACGACGTTGATCTTCACGCCGATCAACGCCATGCTCATGGCAGGTTCCGCGAAATAATTCTCGGGAAAAGAGGACGCGAACCTGAACAGCAGCGCCCAGCCCAGTGCCATCAACAGATTTGAGGCAGGTCCTGCCAGAGCGACCCACAGCATGTCTTTTTTCGGATTGCGCAGGGCTGAAAAATTCACCGGTACGGGTTTTGCCCAACCAAACAGCACGCCCCCCAATATCAGGGTCAACATCGGCAACAGGATAGTCCCGACAGGATCGATATGGCGCATCGGGTTCAGGCTGATGCGCCCTTGCAGATAAGCCGTGTTATCGCCAAAATGCCGCGCCACATAGCCGTGCGCCGCTTCATGCAGGGTGATGGCGAACAAAATGGGAATCGCCGCGAGGAAAATGGTTTGAATCAGCTGATCTATTTGCATTTAATGATTGATTCCATTCTTAAAGGCCAAAGGGTGCAATATCGCCCTTACCCTGACGCAAAAGCACAGGCACAGCGCCGGTCAGATCGATCACCGTGGTGAACTCCACACCGACCGCCCCGCCGTCTATCACCGCATCGACCTTTTTTTCCAGCAACTCGCGGATCAGCTCCGCATCGTTGAGCGGCCAGACTTCATCGGGCAAGATCAGCGTGGAGCTGGACATGGGCTCGCCCAGCTCTTCGAGCAAGGCCAGCGCCACCGGATGATCGGGCACGCGTATGCCTATCGTACTGCGTTTGGGATGCTGCAAACGCTTGGGCACTTCCTTTGTCGCCTCCAGAATGAAGGTATAACTGCCCGGCGTATTGGACTTTAGCCAGCGAAACTGTGCGTTATCGACGCGCGCATAAGTTGAAATCTCGGACAAATCGCGGCACATCAGCGTGAGAAAATGCTGGTCGTCCAGCTGGCGAATCTGACGAATGCGGGTTACCGCATTCTTGTCGTCGAGCTTGCAACCTAAGGCGTAGCAAGAATCGGTAGGATAGACCACGATGCCGCCCTCCTTGATGATCGCCACGGCCTGACGGATCAGCCGCTGGTTGATGTTGTTCGGATAAATCGTAAAGAATTGAGACATAATTATTTATTCAATAAATTAACTAAAAACCTGCCAGACCGGACGGCAAATCAGCGGCAGATCGGGCAGTCGCCCAAGATCGCGATAACTTTCATTTGGCCCGTGAAAATCCGAACCACAGGAAGAGAGCAGATTAAATTCATCGGCATAACGGGAAAATTCGGCATATTGTTCCGGCGTATGGCTGCCCGTGACGACTTCCAGCGCGCCCCCGCCCAGACTGGCGAACTCGGTGAGCAACACGTGCATGGTCTGTTTTCCCATGCTGTGTCGGCCGACCATATAGCGCCCCGGATGCGCCAGTACGGCCACCCCGCCGCTGCCCGTTATCCAGCTGATCGCGTCGCTGAGGTTTGCCCACTGATGGGGCACATACCCAGGCTTGCCGGTCGCCAGATACCGGTTAAAAACGCTTTTGACATCCTTGCAGTGCCCGGCCTCGACCAGATAACGGGCAAAATGCGTCCGTCCTATCATGTTCGGATTGTCCGCATGCCGGAGCGCGCCTTGCAGTACGCCGCCGATGCCCGCACGAGCCAGCTCGTCGGACATTTTCTGGGCGCGCGCCCCCCGTCCGCTGCGCACCGACAACAGCCCGGCTTGCAACGGAGCATAGGCCGGATCTATCCCCAGACCCACGATATGCACCGTATGCTTGCGCCAGGTGACGGAAATCTCCACGCCGTCGATGAAAGTCATGCCGTGCGCCAGCGCCGTCGATCGCGCTTCATCCAGACCATCCGTATCATCATGATCGGTCAGCGCCAGCATGGTGACGCCGCGCAATGCCGCGCGCGTGACGACTTGAGCCGGGGTCAGCGTACCGTCGGAGACATTGGAATGGCAATGCAGATCGTAATCAAGCACCCGAAACCTCTGTCCAGTCCAAATCCGTCATACCCATCAGGAGTCAGCCGCCGCAGCATCGCCACCGCCTTTTTTCATGACCTTGCCTTCTTCGGCTCGGCGTCGGCGCACTTCTTTAGGGTCGGCTATCAGCGGGCGATAAATCTCGATTCTGTCCTTGTCGCGCAGCACGGCATCGGCTTTGGTGAGTTTGCCGAAAATCCCCAGCTTGTGGGCGGACAAGTCCAGATCGGGAAATTTTTCGAGCAGCCCGCTGGCCTCAATCCCCGCCATCACCGTCGATCCTGCGGGCACGGCTTTTTTGAGGAGGGTTTGCACGTCAGACCTTGCATAAACGACTTCAATATTGATGGTATCTGTCATGGATTCGGATAAACCTTCTCTGCACGGTGAATAAAAGCATCCACGAAACTGTTGGCGATAAAGTGAAACACCGGGCCCACCAGTTTTTCCAGCAACTTGCTGGAAAATTCGTAATGCAGGCGGAATTCTATTTTACAGGCTGAATCGCTCAGCGGAATGAATCGCCAGCTGCCATCGAGATGACGAAACGGCCCGTCTTGCAAGGTGATGTCGATCCGGTTCGGCGGCGTGCGGTTATTTTCCGTAGTAAAGCTCTGTTTAATATGGTGATAATTGATATGCACCGTGGCGTGCACCTTGTTGCCGTCGACGTCCTGCACACTCGCCCCCCCGCACCAGGGCAAAAAGGCCGGGTATTCTTCCACGCGATCAACCAGATTGAACATCTGTTCTGCGCTGTATGCTACCAATACTGTTTTTTCAACCGTCGCCATTAGCAATCAAGCCATCATTCCAAAGACTGGTAGAATAGCCGAACACAAGGCAAAATTCACCTATCATGAGTATTATTCAGAATAAAAAAGCGTTTCACGAATACTTCGTCGAGGATAAATACGAGGCAGGCCTGATGCTGGAGGGGTGGGAAGTCAAAGCCATCCGGGCCGGTCGGGCTCAGCTGAAGGAAGCCTACGTCACCGCAAAAGACGGCGCGCTGTACCTGTTCGGCTCGCACATCAGCCCCTTGCTCAACGCCTCCACGCACATCCATCCTGACCCTGTGCGCACGCGCAAACTGTTGCTGCACAAGGCGGAAATTGCAAAAATACTGAACAAAGTGCAGCGAGCCGGTTATACCGTGATGCCGCTGGACATGCATTACAAGGGCGGGCGCGTCAAGCTCACCATAGGCTTGGCCAAAGGCAAAAAGCTGCACGACAAACGCGCAACCGAAAAGGAAAAAGACTCCAAACGCGAAGCGGCTCAGGCGATGAAGAAGGAGCGGCGCTAACAGCGATGGGCTACCTGCGGCGAAGTGATTGGAATATTTTTAAGGGCGCCCGATGATACTGCGCAACGTCAGTTAGTATTTACTTTTTCTGTCCTCGTGTCGTATTCAGGTCTTGTCTGACTGAGCCCCCTTCACCGACTACGATAAAAGGTGCCCAATAAATGGGGTGTGCGTATTCGGGATGTGTCGGCATATTCATCAGCGCCATCATTGACTTGCTGTGAGCTTCGGCCTTGCCCAATCCGGGGTTGAATGCATATTCTTTCAACAACGAAGTGGTGAGCGCCACCGTTGCCACTGACTCCACCGGCCAATGGGAAACCAACAACGAGTGAGCGCCAGCATAAAAGAAAGCTTTACCCAACCCAGAAAGTCCCTCTGCACCCGGAGTGCCATCGGCCGCTGCTGTATTGCATGCAGACAACACAACCAGATCGGCATTAAGCTTCAATTTGGCGATTTCACTGGCCGCAAGATAACCATCATCCTCTGCGCTGCCTTCCTGAGGCGGGGTAAAAATCAGGCCAGGTTCACCTGCACCACTGACCTCACCAGCCATCACGCCATGAGTCGCAAATGCAATGGTGCGATATTGAGTCAAATCAAGATGCTTAACCTTGCTCTCGGTAGCATTTTTCTGCAGCCAGATGGATTGCTCGTCAGAGCCGAGCGCCTTGGCCATGGACCTTAATTCATCGGCCGTCTCGGGGAGACGAGCGGCATTGCGAATAACATTCACATCTGCAATTTCACCGGAATGAGATGCTTCAGGCAAGTCAGCCGCCGCACTTACTGCCAGATTGCGAAATAGCGCAGCAACGTCAACTCTGGCCGATTTTCCGCGTAATTTGCTATCCGCATTACCTATCAACGGATCACCAAAACCTGCAAAAGGCTGCTGTAAAGTGTCAGGTTTCACAAACTGGCGTAATGCCTGCAGCGATCCGACCGAGGGCAACACAGATACAGCGTAATGTCTGGCAAGCCAGTTTATCTGGCGATAATCAGTTTCAGTCTTTGTCAGCGCAGGCGAGGACGCGACCAGCATACTGAAAGGCAGGCTTTGCAACGCACCTGTCGGAACGATCATCACATGCCGGGCTTTATTCAGGTGGGGTAAAGCCGGAGAAAAGAGATTCTGGTACAGCTCGTGCAGCAGGTTGACACTGACAGGCAAGGGGCGCCCGGCAGAGTCAAATTCCATCTCGGAACGGAGTATCGTTACTTTGGCTGCTATGCTTTTGGCATCCATATTGATTGGCAGGAACACAGCCCCCTCTGGTCTTACTACCCAAAGAAAACTTCGCTCGCCAAGTGCATAAACCAGTAACGCTTCGTCTGGATTTAACAAGGCGCGAACCTGACTCACTGTCACAGGATCGGAACGCGTCAACTCCCGATATTCAGGAAAATTCCGAGCCAATTCAATATTGACTGTTTCAATCTCCCGATCCATCGCAACGATGTCTTTGCTCAGCCTGCTTTCGTCTGCGACTATCCGCATCCCCGGTGCCTTACTGGCGGCCTTGACCAGTTGCGCCTCGTCTCTGGCACGACGATCCGTCGCATCCTGCTTACGTTTGACCAGTCCCGCCAGTACGTTGTCCCCCGTGGCAATACGAGAGGCCATTTTAGTGATGGCGGATGCCGTACCGGAAGTTTGTTCAAGCTGGGTGATCTGTAAGGCTTCATCGGCGATCATCTCGGCTGGCTGATTTTCCGGATTCCTGGCAAGCAGTGCCAGGTGATTGAAGAAGCCTGCATGGTTTGCATAAGCCTCACGCAGGGCCGTGTCATCAACGCCGCCAGCAATAATACGTCGCCTTGCGATGGCGCTGGCTCTGCGCGCAAGTGCAAGTGCATCTGCATAGCGCGCCTGAGTTGCATACATTTCTGACAGGCTGTTCAAACTCAGCGCAATGCCCGGATGATCTACCCCGACAATCTTTTCTATTATCGACAGTGAGCGCGTGTAGAGCGGCTCTGCCTGGGCGTACTGGCCTTGCGCCTTGTACGACTCAGCTTGCTTGTGCAGGATAGTTGCGACTTCGGCGTGATCCGGCCCGAAACTCTTTTCTGCGATAATCAGCGCGCGGCTGAACAAAGCCAGGGCTTCATCGTACCGCCCTTGTTTGCTGTAGACCGTGGCCAGATCGCGCAGGGTATTGCCTACGTCAGGATGCTCTGCACCGAAAATTTTCTCCCTGATTGACAACGAACGACGGTAAAACACTTCTGCCTGCGAGTACTGTTCTTGTAAAAAATATTGATATGCGCTGTCGTTCAGATTCGTGGCGACAGCGGGATGTTCCAGACCAAAGTTTCTCTCCTGAATTTCCAACGAACGTTTACGCAACGGCTCCGAAAGCGCATATCGTCCCTGCGTGGTGTACAGGCCGGCCAGGTTGTTCAAACTCACCGCCACATCAGGATGCTCAAAGCCCAGAGCTTTTTCCCGAATTGCCAGCGCGCGCTTGAAAATGGATTCGACCTGCGCATATTTGCCTTGTATATAGTAATCAAGTGCAAGCTGGTTCAGCACTGCTGCCACATGAGGGTGCTCCGGGCCGAACGTTTTTTCAATGATTGCCAATGCGCGTGTATATAGCTGCTCTGCCTGGGTATACTGGCCTTGTGCACGATATGCATCTGCAAGATTCACCAAACTTATCGCGACTTCAGGATGCCCGGATCCGAGTGCATTTTCACGGATCTCAAGTGAGCGCTTCAAAAATTGCTCGGCCTTCGCATACTCTCCCATCTTCGCATACAACCCGCCGAAATTACTCAGCATATTGGCTATGCCAGGATGGCCGGAGCCCAGCGCTTTTTCGTAAATCGACAAGGACCGCCTGTAGAGCACCTCTGCTTGAGCATATCGCCCCTGTGTCTCGTTCAAAAGCGCCAGGTTGTTAAGACATATGGCAACACCAGGATCATCGGAGCCTAAAACTTTTTCCCGAATGGCCAAAGCGCGACTGTTCGCATTCTCCGCCTGTGCGTACTTGCCTTGAGAGAAATAAATACCTGCAATTCCAAGCAGTACCGTCGCCACATTGGGATGCTCTGTCCCCAGATTTTTCTCAAAGATAGCAAGTGAACGCTGATAGAGGGGTTCAGCCTGGACGTACTTGCTCTGAGCTTTATAAACATCGGCCAGATTGCTCAGGGTCGTTGCAATATTAGAATGATCAGGGGCGAAGGCCTTTTCAAAGATGCTTAAGGAGTGTTGGTAGAGCTGCTCTGCCTCCGCATATTGTCCCTGGAAAGAAAGCATTACCGCAAGATCGTTCAGACTGGTAGCGACATTGACATGCCCTTCACCAAAAGTGTTTTCAGCTTCATGGACAGCCTGCCTGGCATTCGTTATCGCCTCGGTATATTGACCTTGCTGAAAAAGAATCCGGACTCTCTCCGTCAGTCGTTGCCACTCGGCCTGTTCAGCCTGCACTGAAGAGCTCAGGCTCAGCCAGATCACTACAACGATCACCAGCTGCTTCGCAATGCTTTGGTTCAAAAATTTCGAGTTCATGCATTCACCCCTTGAAATTTATTGGCAAGCCTGCCGTAACGAAAACCTGATGTGCGTTTTTTGCCTGTAATAAGCGAAGATTATACCAACGCCACCACACATCCGCTTTGCGCTAAAGTCATCAAAGATGCGTGTGAAACATTGTGCCGACCATGTCGAATGGCGGCTTTCCTGCTGCATATTCCCAAACTCAATGCTCGCTTGATAACACATGTAACACCTCACAAACGATCGCTGTTCGGCAGTCTGACATGCGGCTAAAAAACGCTGATTTATTCCCCCTGCCACCCCGGCGGATAAAATTTTCCGAAGCGCATCCCGCGCCAGGATGATGCAAAAACGGCGCGCCCGACACGATGAATGGGCACTGAGCGAGGTTATATCACTAGCTCGAACGCGTGCTTTACGGCTACGATTTAAGAACCACGTAGTTCCGTTCCCGAGACTAAGCAGTCCTTGCGAGTGTTGACTGCAAGCGATAGATTTAGTGGAGAATAATCTAAAACAAAGCAGCTTCTAACCCCGTGAGGAATTTGTCAAAACTTGGTGAACGAGCTCTAACCGATACATACAATTCCTCTGGTGATAGGGCATTTACTGTTCTCTGAATGTGACTAAATTTTTTTCTGTAGCGCTTGCCCGATACGCGGTATATATCATCAAGCGTCTGTGCTGGATGGACCCAATCGTAACCCATAGTATTTACGACATCAAAACCGGATGACTGCATCACATTATGCGTAAGAATAGGATCAATACGTTTAAAGTGGGTCACTTCATCTAAAAACCACGATTCAACTTCCATAATAGCCAAATGCATTTCAGCCGGAATCGGCTGTGTAGGAACTCCTGTTGAAAGTGACGCTTGAATTTTGGGTATATCTGTATAGCTGTAAGGGTAAGCATCTCGAAGACCGATGATATATGTATAACCAGCAATTACTAAAGAAGAATAGGCATCACGCATTCTCGTTTTTACCTGCTCATCCGAGCAACAATTCACGATTGTTACATGAGTTGTAGCGCCGGAAGTTGGCTCAACCCTGACAACGACCAAACTTCCCTTGTACTGTTTAAGAATTTCAAACGTAATAGCACGCCTACCGCAAATTACTTTTATCAGTGTTTGAACAAATTCGAGCTCAGTCAAGCCTTCAACAAATACTGCAACTTTCATATAAAAGTCCTATTGAAAGCGAATGTCTTGAAAAAAGTCAAAGTTGCTCAACCCAATGAATTTAAAATTTTCAAACTCATTGGGGGAGTTTTTTGGTGTGAATGTTTTTACTAGCTTTCCAGTTCGCTCCAATACAGCCCAATAGTCGAGGGGCACTCGGTTCATAACGAAGCGGTCATTACTGGTCATTAAAACTTGAATATGCTCTTTTTCCGCAGCAGAAATGATCAAATCAATAATTGCTGATGCACGCTCATAGTCCAGTCCCTCACCAATATCGTCAATCAAGAGAAGCTTTTTATCGTGAGAAAAAATTGCCAGATTGAGATGAATAATCAAAGCAAGAGCCCTAAACATTCCTTGTGACATTGAGAGTTGCGGGTTGCGAAGAGCGCCCAAGTCGCGCTCAACAGTAATCAACCCCAATAATGGGCTGTTCAGGCCTATATTATCTAATTGCTCGGCAGCCACTTCTTCCAAATGATAGCCGAGTTTTGACATGTCCCGAATAACTGCATGATCAAAATCATGGCTAAATCTGGAAAAGGCATTTATGTATATACCGACCGTATTGTCTACATCACCGATAGAGGAATTTTCAATTGAGCCTAGCAGGTCATTTGGTGGCCGTGCCATCAGGCGATTTTTTCCAAAATCAGAGCCAAAGTTATAAAGAGCAACTCCTGAAGCCCATTCATATAAGTGGTGAATAAATGGATGTTGCAATCGGTCGTTTTTGTTCTGAATGGCAATAGTTTTATTGGTAATTTGGAAACGAATATCTCTGTCTTCAGAAGCAAAATAAACCTGCCCTTTTCCATCTAAATCTCGTGTCAGCCGAACAAATCCATCAACAGTAAGATGCTCTTCCATAACAAGATTATCTTTGAATGTAATCAAGTATGCATACAGTTCCCCACCAATTTCGACTTCAATATCAAATCGTCCACTTGTAAATGGTCTGACTTGCTGTCCAGAAATTACCTTGCATACTGACGCGATGACGTTCAAAACTCTGGATTTTCCGGTTGAATTTCGACCAACCAATAAATTCACATTGCCAAATTCGGTTCTTTCAAATTCCCATTTTCGTTGGTCGCCTTCGAACTCAGAGTAGCTGAACTTTTTCAATGACATAAATCACTTTCCTTCAATCAATTTTATTGGGTAATTACTATGTTATCGCTATAACCTAAGCGATTGTTAATGTTGTTATTTATTTGGTGCATAGCAATGGCAGGCAATGAGACTGTTCGCTCATCTGTTACGGAGAAAATTGTGAGCGTAATTCCTTTGAACCATTTCCATGAATTATTCTACGCACCCTGCTTCGGCACGAAAGATTATTGCCTCGCATCACTGAGTGAACTTCCGTTAATGGCACATTGTGACACATCACGAACAACTGCTGTTCGGCAGTCTAAACGCCGCAATATCAGCAATGCCATCAACTTTACCGGGGCGCACAGGCCTGCCTGCCCTGTCTCTCATTGAAAATCAACTGATTAACACTCGCCAGGATATTCAATTATATAGGCCTTTTGGCATATTGCCCTGTCAGCTTCAAGCCGTTATTGTGCAGTCTGCTGGAGCGGAAGATTTCTGTTGATAGCCGATTATGAATATCCCGCGCTCCGCAAGCAGTTTGTAGTATGGAATCTGTCTTTTTGAGTGCTCATACGGATACTTTGCTCCTCGTACCCCTTCTTTTTATATGAGTTAAAAGCTTGCCAGACCATTTCCCACCCCTGTTGCACCGAGTGCCGGACCTGTTGACGTACGACGAACCCCTTGCAACCATGCTGCGAAGTAACCAGAGCGCTCACCAGAGCCTGCTGAGCACTACAAAAATCTTCGGCATGCCCGGTCTGGTGTTTGTACCACTCAGACAAGTGCGCGCATCACGTCTACAGGTGTTTATCAGGAGGCTACAGATCTTTGTCATGAGGCTGCAGGTGTTTGTCAAAAGGCCGCAGATGTTTGTCGGAAGGCCGCAGATGTTTGTCAGACGACAAAAGGCGTCGGCACTGGTCTGATGATTGTTGCGTTGCTCCGGCAAGTGTTTGCACGGCTGTGCCCGGTGTCCGCACTGTTCTGGCGATTGTTGACGTGCTCTGACAGAGATTTGTCCTGTATCTACAGGTGTTGATCTTGTGTCAGCAGGTATCTGCCACAGTCAGGCAAATATTTGTCGCAGTCAGGCTGGTTTTTCAAACGGTCTGACGGGCAGTTGACGTGCTTCGGAAGCTTTTTGTAATGTCGTGCAAGAGAGTCGGCGTGCATAAAAAGAGCAATGAAGTGCTCATGAAGGTGTCATTGGCAATCGCGATTTACAAGAGCAAGTCCTGTTTTTCAATTTACCATTCAAGGAGTTTCAATCATGCCAACACAAAAATTCATGCCTAATGACGATGCGGGTAAAGTGAAATTGATGGAACATCTTGTGTCGCATCTGCCCGGATACGCCACAATTTTCGAGATAGGCAGCACGGATATGGACGCGTTGAAAGCGGATGCCGTCAATTTCAACCTTGCGCTCACCATGCATCATCAGGCGCAAAGCTATGCGCATAACTGGACTGCCTATAAGAACCTGCTGCGCGATGGCGGCACAGGCAATACAGACTGGCCGACGCTGCCCAAAGCGGATGAAAACCTCTCGCCTGTCGCTCTTCCCGGAATCATTCCCCGTTTGTCTGTCCTGGTTGCCGGTATCAAGGCGCATAAGAACTACACCGAAGCAATCGGTCAGGATCTGTGGCTGATAGGCGCTCATATCACCAGTGAACCTGGCAGTTGGAAACCCGTCTTGAGCAGCCGTAACAATGCAGGTCACCCTGTGATCTGCTGGACAAAAGGCCAGGCTGCGGCGATTGAATTTTGGGCGGACAGAAACGATGGCAATGGCTTTGCCTTTTTTACCATCAACACCGAACCCGACACGGTCGATACCACGCCGCTGCCGGATAAAGGGGCGGGCGTTAACTGGCGGTACAAGGCAATTTATCGTCTGCACGACGAGCAGGTCGGACAATGGAGCGACGTGATGAGCATCGCCGTCGGCGGCTGACCCGCATCTCGCACATATCCGCTGATTCTTACGAGATCAGTGGATATGCAACAGATAGCTGATGTTAAGCCGTAGCATCAGGGGGATAATCTTTATGTATCACCCGCAGCCTCCGACTAACTTTGCTTTTGGGTGTTATCTTTGCCACAATGCTTCAACAATTTCAGGCTGAGTTGACATGAACGACAACACACACACGGCGTACCTGGCAGGCGGATGTTTCTGGGGCATGGAGGAACTGGTGCGGCAGATTCCGGGCGTATTGCAAACCGAAGTCGGCTATACAGGCGGCAACGCGGCAGATGCCAGCTACCAGCAGGTCAAGACGGGACGCACCGGACATGCAGAATCGCTCAAAATCATATTCGACCCGGTAAAACTTAGCTACCGGCATCTTTTATTCGAATTCTTTCGCATGCATGACCCTGCCACGCGCAACCGGCAGGGGAACGACATCGGCACGCAATACCGTTCGGCCATCTTTTTTTTGAATGAAGAACAGCATCGCACCGCGCTGGAGGTCATCAAAACCGTGGATGCCTCAGGTCAGTTGAATACGAACGAACATACCCACGTCCCTCTCCCCCGCCCTCTCCCGCCAACAGGCGAGGGGGACAAGGATGCGCTGCGCGAGATTGACGATCATATCGTCACCGAAGTCACGCCTTTTAATGAGTTTTTCCGCGCCGAAGAGTACCACCAGAAATACCTGGCAAGGCATCAGGGAGGTTATACCTGCCACTACGTCAGGCACCTTGATTTAGGCGAATCGCGTCCGACTCTGCGCGTCTCCGCGTGAAACTGCTTTTTTAAGGTTTAATCATGCCAGCTCATCTTGTCGTATCCATCTCAGGCCACGGCTTCGGCCATGTGGCGCAGACCGCCCCCGTCCTGAACGCATTGCATCAGCTCCTGCCGCAACTGCGCATCACGGTGCGCTCGTCCGCACCCGTCGAGCAGCTGCGCTCGCGCATCCATGCGCCGTTCGACCACCTGCAAAGCCGTGGCGATATCGGCATGGTGATGTCCTCGGCACTGATCGTTGACGTCGAAAAAAGTCGCGCCTCCTATCAGGCATTTCATGCCGAGTGGGATGAACTGGTCGCAACAGAGGCGCACACTTTGGAGGCCTTGCAAGCCGACATGGTCTTTTCCAATGTCGGCTATCTGCCGCTGGCAGGCGCGCAGGCCGCAGGCATTAAAAATGCGGCGATGTGTTCGCTCAACTGGGCTGACATCTACCGGCACTACTGCGGCGATGACCTGATCGCCTCGCAAATCCGGGCAAGCTATGCGGGCGCCGATGCTTTTTTGCGCACCACCCCGGGCATGGCGATGAGCGACTTATCAAGACTGATGCCTGTCGAACCCATCGCGGCCACAGGCCAAAACCGGCGCGACGAGCTCAACCGTCATCTGGGATTACCGGAAACAGAAAAACTGGTGCTCGTGAGCATGGGCGGCATCAACAGCCGCCTGCCCGTCGAAGACTGGCCAATGATTGAAGGGCTGCATTTCGTGGTGCAGGCGTGCTGGCTAGCCGCTCCCGAGACTGATCCAAAGGCTATGCGTAAAGACTTTATTGCGATCGAAGCCATCCCCATGAGTTTTGGCGACCTGCTGGCCAGTTGTGATGCACTGGTTTGCAAACCCGGTTACGGCAGCTTCGTCGAGGCTGTCTGCTGCGGCATCCCTGTACTCTATGTCGGACGACCCGACTGGCCGGAGACTCCCGCCCTGACCGCCTGGCTACAGCAGCATGGCTTGAGCCTTGAACTCTCGCATGACTCGCTGCTGGGCGGAAATATCCATCGTGAACTGAAGCAATTATGGAGCGCACACAAACCTGAGGCACTCGCAGCCGCAGGGGCGAGCCAGGTTGCCGCCTGGATAGCCAAAAAACTGGGCTAAACGAAACGGGGCGCATGTTCCCATGCGCCCTGCCGGTTTGCTATCTGATGTTACGCACAAACCCAAAAAATCAGAATTGATGAGTGGTAACCTTGGCATTCCACCTTTAGTCCCCTGTGCGCCGCCGAAAATAGCCGCAAACAAGCGGTGCGGTTAGGCGAGCACTGTTTGAGCACGTGGCCGCGAAGCGGATCGTGCGAGTAGCTCACCCGCCTGTTTGCGGCTATCAAGGGAACGCCGCCTGCCTGCGCCTGCCTGTCGGCAGGCAGGGCAGTCAGGCGGCGCGGCAAGCCGGGGTTGCCTTTTCTTGGGTTACTTTCTTTTGGCAACGCAAAAGAAGGTAACCAGCAGCCGGGCTGCCCCCGGCGAAGTTACTTTGAATACACAACTGATGTTACTGCGTAACATCAGTTACTATCTGATTCCAGGCTTAGTGCAGATGACCGCCTTCGTCATGCACATGCCCGTGCTCCAGCTCTTCTTCGGTCGCAGGACGCACGCCCGTGACCGTGCAGTTAAAGGTGACCGTCTTGCCGGCCAAGGGATGATTGCCGTCCACAGTCACCTCGTCGCCATCAATCCCCACCACGGTGTAGAGGATGAAATCTTCGTCGTCAGACTCTTCGGGCGCACCTTCAAATTGCATGCCAACGGCCACATCTTCCGGAAATGAGCTGCGCGCTTCGACTTCGACGAGCTCATGCTCATATTCACCAAAGGCATCATCCGGTTGCAAGGTGACGCTCACACTGTCGCCCACATGTTTGCCGTGCAGCGCTTCCTCGACCAGAGGGAAAATACCATCATATCCGCCGTGCAGATAGCTGATCGGATCTTCGACGTTCTCCAGCACCTCGCCATCACCTTCGGCATTGATCAGTTCGTAGCGCAGCGATACGACGGAGTTTTTTGCAATCTTCATTTGATTTCCTTTATAAAATAACGCACACCCGCCCGCGATGACTCTCTCGCCTGCGCATCCATGTGAACTTTGCGACATTTTAAACGCATTGTGTGCAGCCAGCTAATAAATTTTTAATACAACAATCGCCACACGGCTATAATAACGCGCATGAAAACACTCTCTACATTGCTCGGCAATCTCAGTGTCAACGAGTTTTTGCGCGACTACTGGCAAAAAAAACCACTGCTCATCCGCGGCGCCCTGCCCGAATTTACCGGCTTGCTCACACCTCAACAGGCGATAGAACTGGCGTGCGAAGAGGATGTTCAGGCGCGCCTCGTGACGCAGCGGCACGGTCAGTTCGAACTGGAACAATCGCCCTTCACCGCGAAAGACTTCAAAGGACTGAGTAAAACCACCTGGACGGTACTCGTACAGGGCTTAAACCACCACTTGCCGGAAGCTGCCGATCTGCTCAAACGGTTCGACTTCATCCCTCATGCGCGCCTTGATGACCTGATGGTCAGCTACGCCCCCAAAGGCGGCGGAGTGGGCCCTCATTTTGACCCTTACGATGTCTTCCTGCTGCAAGGCATGGGGCACCGCCGCTGGCAAATTTCAACCCAGGCTGATCGCACCCTGATAGAAGGGGCGCCGCTGCGCATCCTCAAAGACTTCAAAATCGAGCAGGAATGGATTTTGGCGCCGGGCGACATGCTGTATCTTCCACCGCAGTGTGCGCACAACGGCATCGCAGAAGACGATTGCATGACCTATTCCATCGGTTTTCGCACACCCGCTTATCAGGAACTAGCCGAACAGTTTCTGGTGTATTTGCAGGATAGAATTTGCGTGGACGGAATCTATGCCGACCCTGATCTCAAGACACAAAAACATCCGTCCGAAATCAGTTCAGACATGCTGTATCAGGTAGAAAAAGCCATCAAACAGGTGCGCTGGGACAAGGAGGACATCGCCAATTTTCTGGGCTGTTATCTGAGCGAGCCTAAACCGCATATCTTTTTTGATGCGCCGGAACCTGAATTGAGTTTGAAAAAATTCACCAAAGCCATACAAAAAACCGGGGTGACCCTGGATCTCAAGACCCAGATGCTGTGCCATAAAAACAGCATTTTCATCAACGGTGAAACGGTGCAGGCAACAGAATGTGACTACGATCTGCTGCGCGAACTGGCAGATCATCGGATACTGCCGCCCTTGACTGCGTGTTCAGACGAACTGGCAGCGCTGTTATACCAGTGGTATCTGGACGGTTTTATTTCCCCCACCTGAGCAGGAGACAGAACATGACTGATGATCTGCTGGCGCACACCGAACTGGACGGCATTGCGGACTATACTGCCGCGCTCGACACATTGTGCGGGCTCGCGCGACATAAGTTATACCTGTTCGAGAAGGATTTCGACGGACTGGGATTTAACTCGGAATTACGCTATGAAACCTTGCGACGTTTCCTGCTCGCTAACCCTGCCAACAGATTATTTGTCCTGGCACACGACATACGCTATTTGTCCACGCGATGCCCGCGTATGACGATGTTACTGCGCCAGTTTGGCAACAGCATGTTCGTCCATCAGACGGCCAAGCATCTGCTGCATATCACAGCCCCGTTTTGCGTGGCGGACAAGACGCATTATGTGCGCCGTTTTCACTTTGATGACCCTCGCGGCCTGCTGGCACAAAATGATCCTTACGCACACGCGCTCGACGCGCTCTATCTTGAAATGTGGGCGCATTCACATCCAGCCATGTCGGCGACCAAGCTGGGCCTATAAAAAAACTGATAGGCACTAGATTTTTTCCCGTTTGCTGGTAGAATGCCGCGACTTCGATCTAGCTGCAAAGCGAATCGATCAAACCTTTTATTAACGAAACACTAAGGAAATTAACCATGAAATTATCTGCTCTTGTTGCTGCTCTGTTGGCTCTGACTTTGACTGCTTGCGGCGAAGAAGCGACTCCTCCTGCTGCTCCTGCTGTTGTTGTTGAAGCGCCAGCTGCTTCTGCTGTTGTTGTTGAAGCGCCAGCTGTATCTGCTGTAGCTGCTGAATCTGCTCCTGCTGCTGAAGCTGCTCCTGCTGAAGCTGCTCCTGCCAAGTAAGCATTACTTGCCAGCAAAAGCCGACGCAAGTCGGCTTTTTTTGTTTCAAAATTCAGGATGGTGTCTGAATATACAACCCTGCCCCCGCCTGTCATTCCATCAGTCTTCGTGGTCGGGAGATGCCGAACCCCTGAGCGAAGTCGATACCAATCTCGCAAAGCTTAGCCGTAATTTCATCGCTTTCGACCATTTCAGCAACGGTTTTAACACCAATTTTTTTAGCCACCCGGTCTATGGCGACTACCTTAGCCTGATTGATCGGATTACTCAGCACATTGACGATGGTACCACCATCTATCTTCAGAAAATCTACCTGAAAACCGCGTATATTATCGAACGAGACACCATCACGACCAAAACCGCTCAGCGCGACCAGGCAGCCGCACAGCCTCACCTGACGAATAAAATCAGCAATACTATCGCGTCTGGCGGCCAGATCCGATTCGGCCACTTCAAAGCAAAAAACTGAGCCCGGCATCCCGTACTCAGCCAGCATTTTTTGCAAGAAAGCGGGGAACTCCGGATCGCCTATCGTTGCGGCTGCCACATTGATGAAAAATATGGAATCATTGTTACGACGAAGATTTCGCTGATTGGCGACCCATTGCAAAACATGCTGAACCACCCAGCGATCCAGATATGGCATTAATCCGTTTCGCTCTGCCAGCGGAAAGAAAGCACCGGGCGGAATCATGCAACCCTCTTCTTCCATCAAACGTATCAGTATTTCATAATGCACCGTCTTGCCGGAGTCGACAGGCAACGGAGAAATCAACTGGCAATACAGGGTGAATTCACCGCGCTGAATAGCTGCTATAAAGAACTTTCCCTCATCGTGCCGCCCGTCAATTTGTCCGGAAAAGTCGTCGATAAACATATCCTGGTTGCTGTATTCCTCCCTGACAGAAACATTTGCCGGTTTCTCGGTAACTCTGCCTTGATTGGTGGCAGACGGAGACAAATCGCCGCGCTTGGTGATGTCTTCTGCCAGAAAAAAGAATCCGGTGACATTTCCCACAGCGTCAAACTGCGGAGCATGGTCAACCAAAAGCCGGTAGACAGCGCGACCTGACATTTCCTGAAAATGCTCATAATGCAGAGACTGCCCGTCCAAAGACTGGCGGACGGCGGTAGCAATCGCAGAATATGCCTTGGAACCTAACAGTAAGCGGATATGCTTGCCGTCAACGAATTCTGCCTTCAGATTTAACCAGTCTCGAAAGGCTCGGTTGTGATAACGGCAATTTCCGTCGGCATCGAATAACACGATCATCGTGGACAATGTTTCTTCCATCAGGCGCAAATGCACCTGCGCATCTGCATTCTTCTCCTCGGCACGGCGGCGGCGGCCAGCTTCTTGTTCATACTTTTCTTTCATTGAGGCCAATTGCGCCGTGCGACGCATCAACACCCATTCCGCACGCAATACCTTGACTGATTCAGTCAGCACCGTAGCGACAAGAATACCGGTCAGGAAGATGGCCCATTGCAGCCTGTCCTCGGTTAAAAAAACAGTCGCTACAATAACCGCACCTACAGCGACGACGACGATTGCCAATATATATTGCCGGAGACGACGAAAAAAAGCACCACGCATTTACACACCCTCACTCTATTGTTGCGAATAGTCTACAGTACCTGTCAATAGCCGCACGACATCCCGGCATCGAGCATCGTCCGAAAAACACCGGACATGCCAGCCCAAATAGCCCGACGTACTTACTCTGTCAATTTTCTTGGTCGGGAGATACCGAACCCCTGAGCGAAGTCGATACCAATCTCGCAAAGCTTAGCCGTAATTTCATCGCTTTCGACCATTTCAGCAACGGTTTTAACGCCGATTTTTTTGGCGACCCGGTCTATGGATACCACCTTGGCCAGATCTACCGGATTACCCAGCATATTGATGATAGTCGCCCCGTCTATCTTCAGAAAATCCACCTGAAAGCCGCGTATCTTGTCGAACGAGACGCCGTCACGACCAAAACCACTCAGCGCAGCCAGACAGCCGCATTGTCTTACCTGACGGACGAAATCGGCAACGCTCTCGCTTCTGACAGCCAGATCCGATTCGGCGATTTCAAAACACAGCGTTGAACCGGGCAAACCATATTCGACCAGCGTATCCTTCAAAAAGCCGGGGAATTCAGGATCGCCTGTCGTCGCCTGAGCAACATTGATGAAGAAGATGCTCTCACTATCGCGACTATGCGTGTTTGCAGCCCATTGCAGAACATGCCGGACCACCCAGCGATCCAGATAGGGCATTAATCCGTTCCGTTCGGCCAGCGGGAAGAAAGCGCCGGGCGGAATCAGGCCGCCTTCCTCCTCCATCAGCCGTATCAAGATCTCGTAATGCACCGTCTTGCCCTCATCCATAGGGGAAATCAACTGGCAATACAGGCGAAATTCACCGCTGAGGATGGCCGAAATAAATTGCTTCCCGGCGTCCACCCCTCCTCCTACCTGGCCTGAGAAATCGTCAAGATACATATCCTGAGCGGTGTAATCGCTCTGGCCGGAAATATTTTCAGGCGTACTGACGACCTTTATCACCGGATGAGATTGAACCTGTGATAAATCACCGCGCCGGGTAATATCTTCGGCCAGAAGATAGAATCCGGTAACCTGGCCTGCGGCGTCAAACTGGGGGACATGCTCGACCGACAGCTTATAAACGGCGCCGCCTGTCATTTCCTGAAAATGCTCGTAATGAACTGACTGGCCGTCCAGCGACTGGCGAACGGCTGTTGCAATGCCCGCATAAGCCTTTGCGCCCAGCAGCTCGCGCAGATGTCGGCCATCGATCGACTCCGCTTTCATATGCAACCAGTCGCGAAAAGCCCGGTTGTGATACCGGCAATACCCGCCGGGATCGACCAGGACGACCATCGTCAACAATACCTCGTCGACCAGATGCAGGCGCATCTGCGCATCGGTCACCTTAATATCGGCGCGCTTGCGCTGGCTCACTTCACGTTCCAGTTTATCCTTAGTCGCGGATAACTGAGCCGTTCTACGCATCAGCGCCCACTCCGTGCGCGATGCCCTGACAGCCTCGGCAAGCACAGAGGCGACCAGGATCCCTGCCAGAAAAGTAGTCCATTGCGGATTGTTTTCGGTAAAAATTATCGTCGACACCAGCGCTGCCGCAATCCCTGCAACCGCTATCGCGACGATGTAAGTTCTGACATGATGAAACATCCCGGCACGCATATTCACCCTCCGAACGACTAAAGCGCGACAGCCGCTGGTCGATTCCGTATCTTCAGCAGGACACCAACGCCTGAATTAATTTCGTCAAGGTTCAATATCTGATCCTGAAGAATCCTCGCGATTTTTACAGCGCACCGGACCTGCTCGCAGCGCCTGACAACTGCGGGCGACGCCCCGGGCGAAAGTAGGCGGTATTGTCGTAGTAACTCGCATTCTCGTTCTCCGCTGTCCAGCCTGGCACCCCCAGCAACGGCACAGGCGATAACTCACGCGTGCTCAGACAGCGAGCAGGATCGTACAGATAATCCGCCAACAAACCGTCCAGATACGCTAGCTGCTCATCATGGGCCAGGGTAAAAAAAGACGACTTAACCGCAAGCACCAATCCTTGCCCTGTCATGCCGGTATAAGGGTGAAAAGCCTTTTCACACAGGCCGTGGCCGAACAAATAAAAGCCCATGTTCGATTTGACCCGTGCGCGCCGGTTCCAGAATAATTCCTTCCATTGAAAATTTTTCAGCAAGCAGGCCAGTTCATCATCCGCACAAGCCACGATCACACCGGATTCATCCAGCAGCGTACAGGTATCGCGAACGCCTCCCCTGCCGGATGGCGCACCCCGGCCTTCTTCCGTCAGGGACAGATAGTGGCGCGCATTGATCGCAGCCTTTGCTTTAGGATAGCTCAGCCAGATAAGGGCATTTAACAGATCGTGCCAGTTATCCGCGCGCGTTTGCACTTCGCCTGTCAAATAACAGCGCGGCTCATATTGCGCCTCGAACGCAGCACGCCCGACACCTTGCGCAACAAACCGCAATGCACAGCCGTTCTGTACGGTGATGTGTCTCGCATCGAGCAACGCATTGAGCCGGGCTAACGCAGGAAAATGCGTCCTGCCGGACTCAGTCCCTGACGCTCCCCCCGTATCCGGCGAAGACGGACAGTTCACCTCCTGTCGGCTGCCCGCCAGCAGCGCAATAAAGCTGCGCAGAGGCGCGAAGAGGACAGACTGCTGCAATGCATCCCAGCCGGATTCATTTGATTTTTTCATGACCACTAGTGTAACCGAATCCGACATGCCGGAGGTCGCTGCCATGCCTTCCTGCCGACCCGCCTGCAGATCGCACTACAAGGAGAGGAATATCCGCTAAAATACCGATCCACGGCGATCCCCTCACCGCAGGCGCGCGATGAGTGCACGCCCAGCGCCCGCAGTTCCTTTTAACACGACAAACCCGACTACGTGAACAGCATGAACCTGATCCTTTTGGCCCTGCACGACATTCCCTCCATTCAACTCCGGCATCTGGCGGATTTATCCGGCGCGTCAAGCGTCGAACAGATAGCCACAGATACCTGGCGTCTGCGCCAGGCACGGCCACACGACGACATCAGCGCATACTGCTTTGAACACCGGATAGACTATGGTTTCGTGGCTGCCGACAAGACGCTTGCCGACTTCGGGCTGGTGGTGATGGACATGGATTCGACGCTGATTTCGATCGAGTGCATCGACGAGATCGCCGACATGCAGGGACTCAAACCCGAGGTTGCCGCCATCACGGAATCGGCCATGCGCGGTGAAATCGACTTCGCCGAGAGTTTGCGACGCCGCGTGGCGTTGCTCGAAGGACTGCACGAGAGTGCGTTGCAACGCGTGTATGATGAGCGACTGCAACTCAATCCTGGAGCCGAAGTCATGCTCGCCAAACTGAAGAAGCACGGCATCAAAACCCTGCTGGTATCGGGCGGATTTTTATTCTTTACCGAACGGCTCAAACCGCGCCTGGGGCTGGACTACACCCATGCCAACACGCTGGAGATCAGCGATGGCCGACTGACCGGACGGGTGCTGGGCGAAATACTCGACGCGAACGGCAAGGCCGAATGGCTGATCAAGATACGCGAGCAACTGGGACTCGAAGCGTCTCAGGTAATCGCGATGGGCGACGGTGCGAACGATTTGAAGATGATGGCTCGGGCCGGCGTCAGCATCGCCTATCACGCCAAACCTGTAGTGCGCGAGCAGGCGAGCTATGCGCTGAATTTCACAGGTCTCGACGGACTGGCGAAACTATTCGGAAACTAACGGCAAGTGGGAAGTGGGAAGTCGAAAACTGAAAACTGGAGTTTTAACCATGACGCAGGAAATCAGCCTTGAAGTATTGCTGGAAAAGTATGCGGAACCCGGTGAGACTTCAGTTTCAGATGTGCGCCGCAGGGTGGCACGGGGTCTGGCGCAGGCCGAAAGTCCTGAGTCGCGCAAGCACTGGGAAGAGGTATTTTTTCTGGCGCAAGAGAATGGCTTCGTGCCTGCCGGACGGATTAATTCGGCGGCAGGCTTAGCCATACAGGCGACGCTGATCAACTGCTTCGTGCAGCCGGTGGGCGATGCGATTTCCGGCCTGGCTGACGGCAAGCCCGGCATCTACGACGCACTGCAACAGGCGGCTGAAACCATGCGGCGCGGTGGCGGCGTCGGTTATGATTTTTCCAGCATCCGCCCTGAAGGCGCGCGCGTCAAAGGCACAAATTCGCGAGCCAGCGGCCCTGTCTCCTACATGCGCGTATTCGACCGTTCCTGCGAGACCGTCGAATCAGCCGGCGCCCGGCGCGGTGCTCAGATGGGGGTGTTGCGCTGCGACCATCCTGACATCGAAAAATTCATCCGTGCCAAGGATCAGGGCGATCTGCGCAACTTCAACCTGTCCGTCGGCGTCACCGATGCTCTGATGCAGGCGGTACAGAACGATCATCCATTCGAGCTGGTACATGCAGCCGAACCCGGCGCGGCACAGGCGGGTGCTGCGCGACGTCCCGACGGCCTGTGGATATACCGCAAGGTGCGCGCAACGGATCTTTGGCGGCAGATCATAGAGAGCACCTACGATCATGCCGAGCCGGGGGTATTGTTCATCGACCTGATGAACCGCGACAACAACCTGTCCTATTGCGAAGTGATCGAGGCGACTAATCCTTGTGCCGAAGAGCCCCTCCCCGCTTACGGCTGTTGCTGCCTGGGGTCGATCAATCTGACGCGCATGGTAAAGAATCCATTCTCGGTGCATGCGGGTTTCGACTACGAGTCCTTCAAACAACTGATTAAAGTCGCGGTACGCATGCTGGACAATGTGCTGGACGTGACCGCATGGCCGCTGCCCGAACAACGACAGGAAGCGATGAACAAACGGCGCACAGGCTTAGGTTATACCGGGCTGGGCGATGCACTCATCATGCTGGGGCTGCGTTATGACACAGAACAAGCGCGCGCCTTTGCCGCCGACATCACGCACATCATGCGCGACGAGGCTTATTCGGCGTCAATCGAACTGGCGATCGAGCGCGGCGCCTTTCCGCTGCTGGATGCTGAACAATATTTAACCGCGCCACGCTTCGCCTCGCGCCTGCCCGACGAAATCAAAAACAGGATACGGAAACATGGCATCCGCAACAGCCACCTGCTGTCCATCGCGCCCACCGGCACCATTTCACTGGCCTTTGCCGACAACGCCTCCAACGGCATCGAGCCGGCCTTTTCGTGGTGCTACACGCGCAAGAAGCGCATGACGGATGGCACAACCCGCGATTATCCGGTGGAAGACCACGCCTGGCGGCTGTACCAGAAGCTGGGCGGCGATATGAGCCATCTGCCGAAAGCCTTCGTTTGTGCACTTGAAATCAGCGCGCTCGACCATATGAAAATGGTCGCGTCCGTCGCCCCGTTCATCGACACCTCGATCAGCAAGACCGTCAACGTGCCCGCCGACTATCCTTTCGATGATTTCAAAAACCTCTACACCGAAGCCTGGCGCGCCGGGCTAAAGGGACTGGCGACCTATCGACCCAACAGCGTGCTGGGATCCGTGCTGTCGATCACGCAGGAACCCGTCAAAGACGAGCAGGACTTTGTATTCGATCAGGACAGGCGCATCGTGCTGGATGCAGCCCCCCAACCTGCGCTGGCATCCTTGCGCTGGCCTGGTCGCCCCGAGCTTACCGCCGGCAGCGAAGGCTGGGTGTCGCAGGTCGTCAAACATCCGCTGGGAAACTTTGTGGCCTTCGTCTCGCACACCACCTCGCCCTCTCCTCAATCCTCTCCCGCAAGCGGGCGGGGAGGCGAACGTGAAAAGCAATCTTTAACTCCGGGCGGCAAACATCATCCTTTCGAGGTGTGGGTCAATGGCGCGGAACAACCCCGGGGACTGGGCGCACTGGCCAAATCATTGTCCATGGATATGCGCTCGCGCGACCCGGTATGGGTGCGCATGAAGCTCGAAATGCTGATGAAGACAGCAGGCGACGACGCCTTTGACATGCCGATGCCACCGGATGGCGAAATCAAACGTATGCCCAGCCTGGTGGCCGCCTTCGCTCATTTGCTCAAATACCGCATCGAGGCGCTGGGCGCGCTGGAAGTTCACGATGCCATGACCACCCCGATGATGGACGCGCTGTTTGCGAAAAAGGAACCCAAGACCGGTACCGATGGCACGATGAGCTGGACGGTGGATGTCGCCAATGCAGGTTCGGGGGACGACTTCGTGCTGGGCCTGAAGGAACTGGTGTTGCCGGACGGGCAACGCCGCCCCTATTCGATGTGGCTGTCCGGTGTTTATCCGCGAGCACTGGACGGATTGTGCAAGGTATTGAGCCTGGATATGCGCGTGATCGATCCTGCCTGGATAGGCATGAAGCTGCGCAAGCTGCTCAACTACGGAGAGCCTCTGGGCGACTTCATGGCGCGAGTGCCGGGGCAGGCCAGGATGCGCAGCTACCCGTCGACGGTCTCCTATGTCGCCAATCTGATTATTCACCGCTACGCCATGCTGGGGGTGCTGGACGAGCATGGCTATCCTGTGCGGCAGATGGGCGTACTGGAAATTCCCGAAGGCCAGATCAGGGCGACCACTGCAAAAACGATAACAGGTAAGGCTTGCCGTGAATGCGGAAACACCACGCTGATTAAAAAGGACGGCTGCGAATTTTGCACCAGTTGCGGCGCAATCGGCGCATGCGGGTAACATCAGTCTTGTATCAAAATTAACTTCGCCGGGGGCAGCCCTGTCTGCCGACAGGCAGGCCGACTGCTGGTTACTGGCGTTGCCAAAGTAACCCGGGCGACCCGCCGCGCCTATATGGCCCCCCTCGATCAGCGGCAAACAAGCGGGTGAGGTCCTCGCACGATCCGCTGCGCGTCCACGCGCTCAAACAGTCCTCGCCGAAACCCCCCTGACCAGCCTGCGCTACTCGGCAGCGCACAGGCCTGCCTGCCGCAGGCAGGGACTGTGGGCGAAGCTCAAAGGTTACCGCTAAAACATTAATGATCCCAAAACACTGACTTCAGAAGTCAGTGCGTAACATCCGTTAGTCATTGCGCCCTCGCCCCGGTTCTTGCACGCGCATCGGTTCGCGCATGGCGTCATTACCGGGACCTGCCTCTTCCCGCTCAGGCGCGCCCTGCTGTCCACGCTGCCCGGGTCGTGGCAACTGTCCCTGGGGTGGAGCGACCGGCACGGGTCTTTGGAAATCGTCCCTGCGTGGCAACGGTGCAACCGGAACAGAATACGGCGCGGCACGCTGTCTGTTGTCTTCAGGGACTCTTTGCATTTCCTGAGGCCTTCTGTCTTCGGGGACTCTTTGCTCAGTCCTGTAGCCCCGCTCGTCAGGCACTCTTTGTACTTCCTGTGGCCTGTAACCTCTCTCTTCAGGCGCTCTTTGTACTTCCTGCGGCCTGTAGCCCCGCTCGTCGGGCGCTCTTTGTACTTCCTGCGGCCTGTAGGCCCGTTCGTCAGGATCTCCTTGCATTTTCCGCCGGTACGGCGCTCTTTGCTGCTCCTGATAGTGCTCCTGCACTATCGGATCACGCGGCTGGTAACGGTAATACTGCTTTTGAATCTCCTGCTGGTGCTCCAGTCGTCTGGGATATCTGTCCCCTGAATACTGCCGCTGATAAAGAGGCAATGGAGCCGGGGCATACCGCTTATTTCGGTTCCATCTGTCCCAACCGCGTCTGTGCCGCTCCCAGTCATGCCCCCAGTATTCACCCCAACGCGGCGGCGCATCGAAATACCATCCGTAAAAATACGCAGGCGGCAGGCGGTAGTAGCGCACGGGAATACGCAGAAGAAACACCGGCACGACATCCGGATCTACCCGCCACCATGGGCCGTTATACCAGCTGCTCTCGTACCAGTTATTGTCCTCATAGAGCCAGTACATTCCGTCGTAAAAAAACAGGTTTGCGTCCAGATAGGGCGCGTAGTAGACAGGATAACCCGGCACAACGGCAAATGTCGGGTATTCGGACAGATTGATCCCGATGCTGGCATAGGGAAGACCGATACCGATGCTCACCTGAGTGGCAGCCGTGCCAACCGAGGAGGACAGCATTCCCAGCAAGATAAAAACGCAGCGTATTTTCAGCATGTCTGACCTCTGGTTGTAGCTAATGCTCCCCCGTCAATTTCCCGGAAGACAAGAGCTGGAAATCTACTCCTGTTTCCGATTAATTCATATATGCCGAAAGAAATATATCCTGAGACAATTAAAAAAGACCCGTCATCCCTCTTCATCAAACGAGCCAACAGACACGCGCCTACCCGCCCGGCGCGGCATCTTCCTGGCGCAGTTGTTGCAGCTCGGCCAGGCACAAATGAATGAACGCCAGGCCAATATAAACCGGTGAAAACAGATTGAGCACGGGCACGAATTGCAATAACCCTGTCATTCCACCCAGCAGATAAAGCCGGCCGGACGCGCGTTCAATGATCTGCCGGTACTCGTCAGCACTTGCGTGTTCGGCCAGCGCATCATAACGGAACAGGCGCTGATTCAGATAAGCGAACAAAAACACTGGCAAGACGATGGCAAAAGGGAAAAACAGCCACAGCGGCAGGCTCAGTATCCATGCGGCACAATACACAAACACCGCCGTCACGCCATTGAGGAGACTGCCCGCATTGCTGCCGCCCCGCTTTTTTTGCAGATCCGGATAATCTTTGTCGGCCACACAACTGACCATCATGGGCATGACGAAGACCGCTGTGATGACCAGAGCGGTCACATAAATGGCGGGGACTAGCAACAGGATCAGAATGAGGGTAACAAGATAATGAAACGCGACGACCAGCGCGCCCGTCGCCATCCATTGCTCGACAGGGGTAGACTGAATCAGCTGGGTCAAATGAGCGGCCCAGTCCGCCCAGAAAAATATCGCAGCAGCCACCCAGATAACGACCGACGCCAGCATGGGCCAAAGCACCAGCGCCAGCATCTTTGGATCAAACAGGCTGCCTAGTGCACGAGTCAGGGCAGAAAACAGGCTGTTCATATACCCCCCCGATCCTGCCCGTGTTAACTGCGCGTCTTGATCGCGATCAGCACCGCCCACACGCCTAAAGCCAGATAACACAACAGCGACCACTCGGGGATGCCCAGCGTGAACAAAGTCCAGCCGTGTGCCGCGCATTCGCCTGAGCCGTGCAGCAACTCCTTCAACACGCTGGCCATCGGCATGGTTTCCAGCATGTAATCAAGCCCCGGGCCACAGGCAGGCACCTGGTCAGCCGGCAGGTTTTGAATCCAGATATGCCGTGCGGCAACGGCCACGCCGGTCAGGGAAAACAGGGTGATGAGCGCCGCATAAATACCCGCACCGACGCGCCTTGGCCCATGTGCTGCCGCGATCAAAAACACCAGCAAAATGGCGATGAAGATGACGCGTTGCACCATGCACAGCGGACACGGATCCTGATGTTTGACGTATTGCAAAAACAGGCCGAAGCCCATCAGCCCGCAGACATACAAAAAGCCTGCCAGATACAGCCAGCGGTTGGAAATAGTGCGCCACAACTTCAACATATTATTCGACCTCGTCTATCCACGTCGCCTGAATCGCTTCGAGCACTTTTTCGCCGCCATGACCGTGATCGTCGTCAAAGCCATCCAGACCCACGACCCAGTTGTGCAGATCGACGAAGCGCACGCCTGCCGGATCGATATCGGGGTATTTTTCACTCAGTGCGATGGCTATATCGCGTACATCTATCCATTTCATGTCAGTGCTCCCGCGCCATGTTGATCGTGTATTTCGGTATTTCCACCACCAGGTCCGCATTCGACACCCGCGCCTGACAAGACAGGCGGGAATTGGGTTCCAGGCCCCAGGCCTTGTCCAGTAAATCATCCTCGACTTCGTCGGACGGCGCTAAGGAATTGAACCCCTCGCGGAGGATGACATGACAGGTGGTACAGGCACAGGACTTTTCACAGGCGTGCTCGATTTCGACACCGTTTTGCAACAACGCGTCACAGATGGACATACCCGGCGCGACATTGAACACCGCCCCGTCCGGGCACAGCTCTTCGTGCGGCAATACAATGATTTGCGTCATGACTTGATCTCCAGATCAGAAATATTCTTGCCGGAGAGCGCCTGCGTCACACTCTTGTCCATGCGTGCCTGAGCGAAGCTCACGGTCGCCTCATTCAACGCGGCAATACTGCGTTTGATCAGCGGCTGATTTTTCGATTGCAGCGCCTCACGCAACAGCACCATTTTTGATTCGATATGCGCACGCTGCGCCTGATCCAGCAACTGGCCATCCTGCTCCACGGCATGCTGTACCACTTCTAGCAACTGATGCGCTTCCGTTTCCTGCTCGCGCTGCGCCCGCGCCTGCATATCATCCTGTGCATGCTGCGAGGATTCTTGCAACATGCGGGTGATGTCAGCGTCGGACAAGCCATAGGAAGGCTTCACCACAATGGCCGCCTCGATCCCGCTGCCCATCTCGCGCGCGGCCACATTGAGCAAGCCGTCTGCATCCACCTGAAAAGTCACACGGATGCGCGCGGATCCGGCCACCATCGCAGGAATCCCTCTTAATTCAAACTTCGCAAGCGACCGGCAATCACTCACAAGCTCGCGCTCGCCCTGCACCACATGCAAACTCATCGCAGTCTGACCATCCTTGTAGGTGGTAAACTCCTGCGCACGGGCAGTCGGTATCGTGCTGTTGCGCGGGATAATCTTTTCTGCCAGTCCACCCATGGTCTCCAGACCCAACGACAGCGGAATCACATCGAGCAACAGCCAGTCATCGCCGCCTTGGTTGCCCGCCAGCAGATTGGCCTGAATCGCAGCGCCCAGCGCCACGACTTTATCCGGATCAAGATTGGTCAGCGGCGTCTGGCCGAAGAAGTCGCCCACGGCCAGTTGCACCTGCGGCATACGCGTAGCCCCCCCTACCATCACCACGCCTTTGACATCGGCCACGGTCAGTTTTGCATCTCTCAAGGCGCGACGCAAGGGTTGCAAGGTGCGCTGAATCAGGTTCTGCGACAGGGACTGAAATTCGTCCTGAGTCAGCACGTTGTCGATAAGTTCGCCACTGGACAACAGCGCCGTGATGCGTGTCTGACTATGCTCGGTGAGCTGCTCCTTGGCCGTCCGGGCGAGTGTCAGCAGCAAACGGGTGTCATGCGGCGCCAGTGCGGATAAATTATTCTTCTCCAGCAGCCAGCAATGGATACGCTGATCAAAATCGTCCCCGCCCAGAGCAGAATCACCGTTGGCCGACAACACCTCGAACACGCCGCGCGACAGGCGCAAGATGGAAATATCGAAGGTGCCGCCGCCCAGGTCATACACCGCATACACGCCTTCGGAAGCATTGTCCAGACCGTAGGCTATCGCCGCCGCCGTAGGTTCATTGAGCAGGCGCAACACGTTCAATCCGGCGAGTTTCGCCGCATCCTTGGTCGCCTGTCGCTGCGCGTCATCAAAATAAGCCGGTACGGTAATCACAGCCCCCACCAGCTCGCCGCCCAATGAGGCTTCGGCGCGCAGGCGCAACACCCTGAGAATTTCTGCGGACACTTCGACCGGGCTCTTGATGCCGGCCGCCGTGCGCAGTTGTACCATCCCGTGCCCTGAGGCTGACTGTTCTGAAGATGGAACCCGTTCGACAAAACGATATGGCAGGCGGCCGGTATCGCCGACATCGGCCAGTCCCCGCCCCATGAAGCGTTTCACCGACACGATGGTATTGACCGGATCATCGCCGAGCAAAGCCTGCGCCGACTCACCCACCTCGATGCTGCCATCGGATGAATAGTGAACCACCGAGGGCAACATGGCGCGGCCATGTTCGTCGCCCAACACGATACTGATGCCATTTCGCACCGTAGCCACCAGCGAATTGGTCGTGCCCAGATCAATGCCCACCGCCAGCCTGTGCTGGTGAGGCGCCGTACTTAAACCGGGTTCGGAAATTTGTAATAAAGCCATATGGGGTCGTGAGCAGTAAGTCGTGAGTAGTAAGTGGTAAATAGCTTTTTGCTACTCACGGCTGACCACTCCCCACTCACTAGCTATCTATCTATTTCGTCATATGCGGAATCGATTTCTTCCGCGAGTTTTTCCATGAAACGCAGTTTGCGCACCATGTCGGCCGCCGCCACATAATCGCGCGCGGCGTCTATTTTAACCGCAAGTTGTCGTTCCAGTTCGCGCGTATCCGTTTTCATGCGGGCGTCGAGTTCTTCGAGCGCGGCAGCATCGCGCGACCTGGCAGCGTCAGCCACCGCCTCGCGCCACTCCATCTGCTCGATCAAAAAGTCCACCGGCATCACCGTATTGGTTTCTTCCTGAGTATCGACTCCGTGCTGCGACAACAAATAGCGCGCGCGACGTATCGGATGCTTCAAGGTCTGATAGGCCTCATTCACCAGAGTTGAACGCTGCATCGCAAGGCGCTGATCCGCATCGGACAAATGCGCCGATTTATCAGGGTGAACCTGCCCCTGCAAGGCGCGAAAAGCAGACTCCAGCCGCGCTGCATCCACTTCAAAAGAAGGCGTCAGCCCGAATAACTGAAAGTAATTCTCTGACAGATCAAAATCAGCGGCAGACATCAGACTTTAAAACTTTCACCGCAACCGCAGGAATCCTTCACGTTAGGATTGTTGAACTTAAATCCTTCGTTCAACCCTTCGCGCGCGTAATCGAGTTCCATGCCGTCGATATAGGGCAGGCTCTTCGGGTCCACCAATACTGTCACCCCGAAGCTTTCAAACAAGAGATCATCACTGCCCGCTTCGTCGGCAAATTCCAGTTTGTACGCCATGCCGGAGCAGCCGCTGGTGCGCACGCCGATTCGCAACCCGAGGCCGCGACCACGTTTGGCGATAAAGTTTTTCACATGCGTTGCCGCAGCCTCGCTCAGAACGACACCCATCACTTTGACTCCCTAAACCCCAATATGATCATTTAAGCTGCAAACAAAGGGCATGACACCCCCTGATATTAACAGCTGCCCTTGCAGGCAGACGTTTCCAGATTTGCCGCGTGACGAGCCTTGTAATCTTCCACGGCCGCCTTGATGGCGTCTTCGGCCAGAATCGAGCAGTGAATTTTTACCGGCGGCAGTGCCAGTTCTTCGGCGATTTGCGTGTTCCTGATTTCCAGCGCCTGCTCTACCGTTTTACCCTTGACCCATTCAGTCACCAGCGAGCTGGACGCGATCGCCGAGCCGCAGCCATAGGTCTTGAACTTGGCGTCTTCAATAATGCCGTCCTTGCCCACCTTGATCTGCAATTTCATCACGTCGCCACAGGCCGGCGCCCCTACCATGCCGGTACCCAGCCCCGCTTCGTCCTTGTCAAAGGAACCCACATTGCGCGGATTTTCGTAATGATCCAGTAATTTTTCGCTATAAGCCATTTTATTCTCCAGGATACGGGATTCGGGATTCAGGAAAGCCGGTTTTGGCTGCATCCTGCATCCTTGATCCTGTTGTTAGTGTGCCGCCCACTGCACGGTGTTCAAATCGATACCGTCCTGATACATTTCCCACAGGG
Organism: Gallionella sp.; assembly: GCA_028707275.1. GTDB lineage: Bacteria > Pseudomonadota > Gammaproteobacteria > Burkholderiales > Gallionellaceae > Gallionella. Next base: position 42,823 of record JAQTUP010000002.1, read on the forward strand.
GTGACAGTTCGCGCAGCTTGCCGATCTTGCTCTTCATCAGGGCAATGACATAATCGACTTCTGCCTCGGTGGTAAAACGCCCCACCGAAAAACGAATCGAGCTGTGAGCCAGTTCATCGCTGCGCCCGAGCGCGCGCAACACATAAGAGGGCTCAAGACTTGCCGAGGTACAGGCCGATCCGCTCGATACGGCCACATCCTTGATCGCCATGATCAGCGACTCGCCCTCGACAAAATTGAAGCTGAGGTTGAGATTGTGCGGCACACGCTGAACCATGTCACCGTTCAGATGCACTTCCTCCATTTCCATCAATCCTGCCATCATGCGGTCGCGCAAGCTCCGCACGCGCTCGTTTTCCTCGGCCATTTCCGCCTGAGCGATGCGAAACGCCTCGCCCATGCCGACGATCTGATGAGTCGCCAGCGTACCTGAACGCATGCCGCGCTCATGACCGCCGCCGTGCATCTGCGCTTCCAGACGGACGCGCGGTTTACGCCGCACATACAGTGCGCCGATACCCTTGGGGCCGTAAGTTTTGTGAGCGGAGAACGACATCAGATCGACTTTGAGTTTTTGCAGGTCTATCGCCACCTTGCCGGTCGCCTGCGCCGCATCGACATGAAACAGAATGCCCTTTTCGCGACAAATCTCGCCGATGGCTGCCACGTCCTGAATCACGCCGATTTCATTGTTCACAAGCATGATGGAAACGATAATCGTGTCCGGACGCAAGGCCGCTTTCAGCGCGTCCAGATCCAGCAGACCATTCGCCTCAGGATCAAGATAAGTTGCACTGAAGCCTTCTCGTTCCAACTCGCGCACCGTGTCGAGCACCGCCTTGTGTTCGATGCGCATGGTGACGATATGACGCCCCTTGCCCTGATAAAAATGCGCCGCGCCCTTGATGGCGAGGTTATTCGATTCGGTCGCCCCTGACGTCCAGACGATTTCCTTGGGGTCGGCGTTGACCAGGGAGGCGACCTGTTCGCGCGCCAATTCCACCGCCGCATCGGCCTCCCAGCCGAAGGAATGCGAACGACTGGCCGGATTGCCGAATTTCTCCGTCAGGTAGGGAATCATTTTCTCCGCCACGCGAGGGTCAACCGGCGTGGTGGCAGAATAATCCATGTAGATCGGTAGCTTCATAGTCAACTCTCTGTTGTTCGTGGCGGGCGTAAAGCTATCTGACGGCAGACTTATTCATCGTGATGGCTGTCACGGACGAATCGGACTTGCTCTGCCCGTCGACCAGTTGCTGCAAATTGACCGAATCGAGATAAGCATAAATTTTTTCGTTCAGGTTCATCCACAAGTTATGCGTAAGGCAAGGCTTGCCGTCATAGCAATCTCCCTTTTCCTTGCAATGTGTCGCATCCAGAGGCTCATCCACCGCGATGACGATCTCGGCAATCTTGATTTTGGCGGGCACGCGAGCCAGATAATAACCGCCACCCGGGCCTCGCACGCTTTCGACCAGATTGTTGCGGCGCAGCTTGCCGAACAATTGTTCCAGATAGGAGAGTGAAATTTTCTGGCGCTCGCTGATCGATGACAGCGTGACCGGACCGCGCCCGCCGTTTAGTGCCAGATCAACCATGGCGGTTACCGCAAAACGTCCCTTGGTTGTTAATCGCATGTTATTCAAAGCCTCGTAATAATTTGTTATATAAAAACCATCGGCGATTGCCGAATATCAACTGCGCAAATAGTATAATACCCGAACTTATCGGTCAACTATTTTATTCAGATGATTAGGGTCAAATTTATCGGCGGTGGCTCGCTCTTCCTCTACCCGGACACCCAGTTTTTCAAGTTGCTGCAAAATAAAATCAATGCGTTCGTCCACGGTCACGCTGTGACCCAACAGGCCGTGAATCGCCTTGGACAGAGGATCGTTCAGATCATTTCCGATGCCATAGGCATCAAACCCTGCCGTCTTCTTTTTCTCTTCGTCCAGAATACGCGCCGGAATCCCTACCGCCGTCGCCCCGGGCGGCACGTCCTTGACCACCACGGCGTTAGAGCCCACCTTGGCGCCCGCGCCTATGGTAATGGGGCCGAGTATCTTGGCGCCGGCGCCCACCACCACACCGTTGCCCAGCGTCGGATGACGCTTGCCGTGCCGCCACGAAGTCCCGCCCAGCGTAACGCCGTGATACAGGGTCACATCGTCACCGATTTCGGCCGTCTCGCCTATCACGACCCCCATGCCATGGTCGATAAAGAAGCGCCGACCGATGGTCGCGCCCGGATGAATTTCGATCCCGGTGAAGCCTCGCGTCAGATAGGACAAAAAACGCGCCAGCCATTTGAGATTGGCGTGCCACAAACGATTGGACAAGCGGTGAAGGATGCGCGCATGCAGCCCCGGATAGCAGGTGAGCACCTCAAACGTGGTGCGCGCTGCCGGGTCACGGTCGAACACACCGGCTATATCCTCCTTAATGTTGCTGAACATCTTGACTCTGCTGATAGCGCGCCTTAAGCCGCGCATTGTACTCGGTTGTCACACTCAATATACCGCGCAGAATATTGATTTCATCAGATTCGAGCCGTGCACGCGCGTACAACCTTCGCAATCTTTGCATCATGCGCTCCGGATTTTGCGTGGTAAAAAATCCGATCTCACACAAGGTTTTTTCAAGATGGGATAAAAAACCCTCGACCTGCTGGTGCGCGGCAGGTTGCTCCAGCTGCGCCACAGGCTGATAGTTTTGCGCCGCCACGGCCATCTCATACGCGATCACCTGCACCGCTGCGGCCAGGTTGAGCGAAGAAAAGTCAGGATTAGTCGGAATATTCACCAGAAGCTGCGCACGACTGGCCTCTTCGTTGGTCAATCCTGACATTTCAGTGCCGAACAACAAGGCCACGGGCTGCAACGCCGCCTGCTGAACAAGCAGCGGCATCGCCTCTCTAGGCGCGCTCACCTCATTGGAAATATCCCGCTGGCGCGCGGTCATCCCGACGGTCAGCACAACCCCTGCCAGGGCTTCATCGACAGAGGCGCACACCACTGCATTGCTCAACACATCGTCAGCCCCGGCAGCCATCGCCGACGCCTGAGGATCCGGAAAATGACGCGGGTTAATCAGATAAAGGTGACGCAACCCCATCGTCTTCATCGCACGCGCCGCAGCGCCGATATTGCCCGGATGAGTTGTATGGCTCAACACCACGCGCACGTTATCCAAATATTTCAGTTCATCCAAGACTACCACCCTCGCAAGATCGTGTTTATTAATACAACAGGTTGAATTTAAATGATAAGTTATCATTCCTGACGTACAAATGAATTCGCCGTCACATATTTTGTTTATACAAAGCCCAATACCAACTAGAATACGCGACCAGATTCTACTGCTCATTAAACTCAAAAAATCTCCACACGGCTAGCACGGCTCAAAATGAGCAAGTGCGTGTTCGGGGGATTTTCATACTATAAGGTCGTAAATATGCATCCCATGCTCAACATCGCGGTAAAAGCCGCACGTCGCGCCGGCAATCTGATTCACCGCAGCACCGACAAGATCGATCACCTCACCATCACACGTAAATCACATGCAGATTTCGTCAGCGAAGTGGATCGCGCCGCCGAGCAGACCATCATCCAGACACTGCTCGATGCCTATCCCGACCATGCGATTCTAGCAGAAGAGAGCGGCGCTCACGGCGAATCCGATTTTGTATGGATCATCGACCCCTTAGATGGCACCACCAACTTCCTGCACGGCTTCCCGCAATTTTCCGTCTCCATTGCCTTGCAGCACAAGGGCATCATCACTCAGGCTGTGATTTACGACCCGACCAAAAACGAACTGTTCACCGCCACTCGCGGACGCGGCGCGTTCCTCAACGACAAACGCCTGCGCGTCTCCAAACGCATCCATATGGCGGACGCGCTGATAGGCACGGGATTCCCTTACACCAATTTCGAGCATATGGACGCCTACCTGGGCATCTTCCGCGACCTGATGCAGCAGACCTCAGGCCTGCGTCGCCCGGGTTCAGCCGCACTTGATCTGGCCTGGATGGCCGCCGGCCGTTACGACGGCTTCTTTGAAACCGGCCTCAAGGTCTGGGACATCGCCGCCGGCACCTTGCTGATCACGGAAGCAGGCGGCATGGTGAGCGACCTGTCAGGGGGCGATACTTTCCTCAAGAGCGGTCACATTTGCGCGGGCAATCCGAACATACACCCGCTGCTGTTGCAAACCATCCAGCCTCACCTGACGGCGGAACTGAAAGGCTAGCCAAACGCCAGGGGTAACCATGATAAAAATCGACGGACTGACTTTTGATTATCCCGGTCATCGTGCACTCAATGAAGTGACGTTCGCAGTGGACAGCGGCAGCGTCACCGCACTGGTGGGGCCTAACGGCGCGGGCAAGACGACCCTGATGCGCTGCATCGCAGGTCTTGAAACGCCGCTGGTCGGCAGCATCACCGTCAATGGCATGGATGTTATCGAACAGCCGCGCCAGGCGCATCGTTTCATGGGCTATCTGTCCGATTTTTTCGGCCTGTATCAGGATCTGACCGTCGCGCAATGCCTGGAATATGCCGCCGCGACACAAGGATTACCGGCCGACGAAATTCCTGCCGCCATCGAACTGACGGCAAGCCGACTCAACCTGGGCGGGCTGCTCAATCAGAGTGCAGGTTCGCTCTCTCGCGGGCAGCGACAGCGCGCAGCCATCGGTCAGGCTATCATCCATCGTCCCAAAGTCTTGCTGCTCGACGAACCCGCATCCGGACTCGACCCGGAAGCGCGCGCCGATTTGGCATCGTTGTTCCGCCAACTGCAAGCCGATGGCATGACCTTACTGGTGTCCTCGCACATTCTGGCCGAGCTTGATGAATATTCCACGCACATGCTGGCACTGAGCGATGGCCGCATCCTTGAAAATCGCGAACTCAAACCCTCACGCCTGGCAGAAACTGTCCGTTATCTGCATCTTGAACTGGCAAGCGCCGACGACAGGCTGCACGAATGGCTAAATCAAAACCCTCAGGTCATACTCAGGAGTGCAACGCCTGAGCATGCCGAATTCGACTTTAACGGCGATGTATCTGCACAAGCCCGGCTGATCAGGGAGCTGGTAGAGGCAGGCTTCCTCGTTTGCAGCCTGGCCTCCCACAAGGAAAATCTGCAACAATCCTATCTGCGCTCGATCGCCACACACAGGGAGAACTTGCCGTGAACAACCCTGAATTCAAACGCAACCTTTGGCTGTCGTTTTCATTGCACCGGCTCATCGCCGTCCCGCTGTTACTCGCACTGATTTTTCTGGCCAGCGCAATGAGCGAGTTGCAGGGCAACGTGGCCGACAGCCTGTATTCGGCTGCCACCACCTTGTTTATCTTCATCGTCTGGCTGTGGGGGACGCGCAACGCAAACGCCGCCATCGTCGATGAACTGCGCGACAGGACCTGGGATCAGCAGCGCATGAGCGCACTCGGTCCGTGGACCATGACCTGGGGAAAGCTGTTTGGCTCGACCTCGTTCAACTGGTATGCCGGGCTCATGTGCCTGCTGGTCATCGCCACATCAGGTCTCATGGCCCGCAAGCCGGACGTCATCGCCACGCTGTTAACACTGTGTTTTATCGGCGTGCTGCTGCACGCGGCCCTGATCGCTGTCAATCTGCACACCAGCCAGTTCGACTCGAAAAACATCCGTCAGGGCGGCATGGGATGGCTGGCCATCATTCCGGTTTTCATCCTCATTCCGGCTTTCTCCAACAGCCGCGAGATGCATGTATCATGGTGGGGGATACAGGCGGATCATGCCCTTTTCTGGTTAGCCAGCGCGGCCCTATTCGCCGCCTGCGCCACATTCGCCGCCTGGCGCGTCATGTCCAATGCGCTGCAGGTACGCACGATGCCCTGGGCCTGGCCTGCTCTGGCCTGCATACTCACGTATTATTCGGCCGGATTCATCGACGGGGACGCCCTGCTGCTGACAGGCTTGCTGGTCTCGGGCGGCATGACTTATGCCGCCTTGTTCAGCGAACCCAACACCCGACTCAAATGGCAAAAACTGCGCCTGCTGCAACAAAACAGGAACTGGCGCGGCTGGCTGGAAAATCTGCCGCTCTGGCCGACAACGCTGGCGCTGGTCTTTATCTTTGCCCTGTTAATACAGCTCTCCTCAAGCCGCGAGCTGCCGATGAGTCCGCTTTCACCCGGTCTTGCAATACCCTTTGCCTTGATGATATTGCGCGATGCCTGCATCCTGCTGTTCTTTTCGTTTTCCCCGAACAGCCGACGTGCAGCCAGCGCCACCGTCGCGTATCTGATGGTGCTCGACCTGCTGCTGCCTTTTGTCGCGGGGGTTGCCGGACTTGACGCGTTGCGCTATTTCTTCTTCCCCTTCGATGCCGGGCACGGCAGCACGCTTATCATGATTTTGCACAGCACGACGGCCATCGCACTGGTGAACTGGCGCCTGAAAAAGACACAATGACTGAGCGATTTGTCACTGGCCTTCAGGCCGGTGGATTTAGGCATGGAGGGGTTTGCATCCCCCCGCAACTCACCCCCTAAAACCCGGCCCTTCAGGGCGGGGTGGTGCGTCCGCTACGCGTCCATCTCGGCACCGCCGAAGCGGTAGGTGTTCTTGCCGGCCGATTTGGCCGCATACATCGCCTGATCGGCACTGTTGACCAGCTCGTCCTCACTGCCGGCATCCTCGGCATAACGCGCGATCCCGATACTGACGCCGATGTGCGCCTCAAAGCCTTCCAGAACAAAAGGCTGCCCTATTTCCCCGACAATTTTCGCGGCAATTTTACCCACCGCATCGCGCTCGTGCGCTTCGTTGAGAATGACCGTAAATTCATCGCCGCCCAGACGCGCCACGGTGTCGCTCTCGCGCACACATTCGCGCAGACGCACAGCCACCTCCTTGAGCAATAAATCGCCGATATGATGACCCGCGCTGTCATTCACCTGTTTGAAGCCATCGAGGTCCAGAAACAACAAAGTCATCCCGCCCCGGTTGCGTTTGGCCATCACCAGCGACTGCCTTAAACGGTCATAAAACAGCGCTCGATTGGGCAAGCCGGTCAGCGCATCATAGTGAGCCATATGCTCTATGCGCTCCTGAGTCAGCTTCTGTGCGGTCACATCCTCGTGAATGGCGATATAGTGAGAAATCTTACCCTCGTCATTGGTGATCGGCGTGATGGTTTGCGAAACCGTATACAAGCTGCCGTCGCGCGCGCGTTCGGTCGTGTCGGAATTCCAGGTCTCCCCCCTGCCGATCGACGCCCACAACGCCTGATAATAGTTCAGTGCATGCTGTCCGGAATTCAGGATACGCGGCGTCCGCCCGATTAACTCGTCCGCACTGTAACCGCTCAATTTCAAAAACGCCGGATTCACCCACTGGATGATGCCTTGTGCATTGGTGATCATCACACCGTTGCCGGCCGCCGAAAGCGCCGAACTTAACAAGCGGATCTGCTGCTGGTCCATCGCCGTTTCCATGGCAACGCTGATGCGCATCGAGACTCCCGTCAATATTTCAACGACGGAGGGGGAATCAAAAAATGCGGTATCCGTGGAATACAGGGTAAACACTCCGTGAATCTCACCGCGTATCATCAGCGGAATCGCCAGTATCGACTGCAAATTGTTCTCGCGGGCGATGCCCGCCCATGCCTGAAAACGCGGATCGCTGACCTTGAACACCTGCAAAACGCCCTCCCGGATCGCGCTCCCCGAAGGGCCGTGACCCTTTGCCGTATCGTCCCAGCGCACCCCCCCTTGCTTTAACCTGTCAATGTATTTCAATGCAGGGCCCGCACCCGCGAGCACCGTGGTCGAACCATCCTGCTCCTTGCGCCCCACCCAGGCGGCTGCCAGGTGAAATAAATCCGCTACCTTGTCACAGGCAAAATTCAACAGGTCGTGCAAAGGCTCGCCCTCGCCTTGCAAAACCATCTGATTAATCTCGGAAAACAGCCCCTCGATGCTTTGCAACCTGCGTTGCTGGGTGACGTCTGCGGCATAGACAGCAAAACCTGTGACTTCACCAGCAGCACCGCGAACAAGGCAGGTGGTGCTCAGAAAACGCCGCCCACAGCGTTCATCCTCATAGGTTTCAGGCAGTCCGCGCTGAGCAATCCCGTTGAATTTTTCCCGGCGAAAGCGGGCGACCTCGGGTGGCATGATTTCAAACACATTACGCCCGATAAGTTCAGCAGGGCTGGAATTAAAACGCTGCGCGCCCACTTCATTGACGATCAACAGCCGACCCGCCCGATCGAGCAAAAAGGTCGATTCCTGTATGGAATCGAGCAACGATTGCATGTTGCGGCGCAGCTCGTCCTTGTCTTTTTCAGCCTCTTTACGCTCGGTGATATCGCGAACCACGGCCAGGGTCATCGGCTCATTGCGAAATTGAAAGGAACACGAGTGTACTTCCACCGGAATCAGCCGCCCGTCTTTCGCCTGATGCTGCGCCTCGTACAAGACGCAGCCGTGCCGGGTGGTTTGGCTGGCCGGTCGCACAGAGTCCGGGGCGCTGAAGCAATCCACATCCATGCCTACCAGTTCGCCATGCCGATAGCCTAAGTGCAGGCAGGCCATTTCATTGGCTTCGACAACCAGTTTTCGCCCCTCGGGGGTGGTCCTGAGGAACAGGATCGCATCGCCGCTGTAATCAAACAGCGCGCGGTAGCGCTCCTCACTCTCCTGCAACGCGATTCTGGCACGCTGCTGCGCCGTGACTTCGGTGAGAAACAGCAGCAAGCCGTGCACCTGGCCTGCCGCATTCTTGACCGGATACAAGCCCCAGTCCCAATAGGTCACGCCGCGTTCGGGATGATCCGGATATTCAAACGGTTTGGCCATCACCCGGTGAGAGTCACCGGATTTGAGCGCCCGGCGAAACACCGCTTCATTATCCGGGTCGGGATACAATTTAAAATGATTTTTTCCGGGGAAAAAATCGACAGGCCGCCCATCTGCGTCCGCATAGGCCTGATTGACGCGAATAAAATTGAACTTCGGGTCAAGATAGGCAATTAATCCATGTATATGGGCAAAAATACTGGACAACTGTTCGTTGACCTGTTCGAGCTGAATTTGCGCCTGACGTCTGGCCGTAATGTCGCGCACGATCAGAGTAAACTGTCGGCGCCCTGCCAGCTTCAACTCGCTGATGGCAAGCTCCACAGGAAAAGTCGCGCCATTCTTGTGCAGCCCCTGCGCTTCCCGGACGCGCTCGTCCGGCATCCCAAGATAAGTGCCCGGCCCATCCTCAGACTCGTTTTCCGCATCCAGGGTACAGATCAGTTGCAATATATTCAGGCCGCGAGCTTCCTCTTCGCTGAAGCCGAAAATCGACTCGGCGGCGCGGTTGAACGTTTGAATGATGCCGTGTTCATCGAGCGTGATGATGCCCTCAGCGGCCATCTTCATCGCCACCTGAGCCTTGACGCTCTCCTGTTCCAGCGCACTTTGCAGCGGCTTTAACAGATAACGCCATAACAACGGCGCGCACATCACCGTCAACAGCGTGGAGTCGAGCAGGGCTTCGAGCCATTGGGGGGGAGCCGCATCAAGAAACAGGTCAAGAAACCGGTCAAGAACGAACATGATGAGCAGTTCTGCGATGAAAATGACGGCAAGCAATCCCAGGAACAGACGCCCGGGATGCCGTTTAGTGAACTGAAAATTCATGGATCAACCTGTGTATTGATGGTATTTTGTGCGCCTGGGCGCGCTGCGCGTCAGCAGGCCGATTCTACCCTTGATGCCGGACGAAACAAACTTGTTCAACCGATAATGAAAGAACCATGCCCAATCATTTGATCATATATCACGGAAAATGTCCCGATGGAATGACTGCTGCGTGGGCGGTCAGAAAAGCCCTGGGCGATGGTGACTATGTGCCGGTCATTCACGGGGACGCGCCACCGGACGTTGCCGGGCGTGACGTGATCATGGTTGATTTTTCCTTCGGGCGCGCCGTCATGCAAGCCATGTATCGGGACGCACGCTCCCTTCTCGTGCTGGATCATCACAAAAGCGCAGAAGCCGATCTGGCCGGTCTCCCCTTTGCCGTATTTGATATGAATCATAGCGGCGCCGGTATGGCATGGGACTGGTTTCATCCCAATCAGCCCCGCCCGGCGCTGGTCAATCTGGTGGAAGATGGCGATCTTTGGCGTCATGCACTGCCGGGCACCCGAGAATTTCAACTGCGCCTTGCACTGGAACCTGTGAATTTTTCCAGCTGGGACAGAATTGCCGGAATGTCAAAGCAGGAAACAGACGCCTTCATTGCCGAAGGAGAGATACTCCGTCGCGCATTCGAGTGCGAAATCGCGACGTTGCTGGAGGATCGTTATACCGTCGAACTGGCAGGGGAAACCGGCCTTGCGGTCAATGCCCCGGGCAGGTACAGCAGCGAACTGGGTCATCGTCTGGCGCTCATCTCGGGCAGTTTCGGCCTGGTTTGGCATCAGATTGATGATGTTCTCAACATCAGTTTGCGCTCATGCGCTGATTACGACGTGGCAGAACTGGCGGCAAAATTTGGGGGCGGAGGCCACCGTAACGCCTCAGGGTTTACGCTGCCGGTCAATCTAGAGGGATATTCGATCATCGCCGGCCGGACGCTTGCCCGACGTTGATTCCGCCGGTTAGCGTCTCCGGAAAAATTATTGAATGATGTGACGCCGTCGCATCATTCGTGCAATCGACTTCGCCGGGGGCATACAGGCGCACCGGGCGACATACCATTCCAGCAAAGTCGGGGGCCGCCGTGATGTCCGTCCTGAGTAAAAATCAGCCTCTCGCTTCAGCACCCAAACCGGTGTTGACGGGGAAAATTGGCAGCAAATGTAGCGCTTCAGGTCACGGCAAAGCTAGCGTGCGCTTAACGCCTTGTCCTGCCGGATACTTATTTGCGATTAATGGCTTAGTTGCAACGCCAGCAACAAGATTCCCTGCTATAGTCTGACCCATCGGGTGGGAAAATCATATCAATCCCCTATACCGTCCCTTCACTCTTCCCGGGAGGCGGTTCAGTCCAACAAGGTTTATCTGCCGCGTATGAGTTCATCGCCATTTCCAAGTTTAACTGCGCGGCAGATAAACGCTATTCGTTAAGCTTCTTATAAATTTGAACGGTTTAATTGTGGAACAAAGCATTACGGTGGCTCTTAACGTTTGCATTTGAACTGGAGGTATTATGCTAAGAAAAATTGCACAGCAGCATGGTGGCGGTTGCTTGATGATTGTTAGGCGCAAAGATGATGGTGGTGTCGAGTTTGTTGGTTCTGGCTTTCTTTGCCATAGCAAAGGGTATTTACTAACCTGCGCCCATTCGATTAATCTTACCGATAAATTAGCAATAATACCTCCTCAACCAATCAACGACTTTACCCCCCTTACGCTTGAACGTGTAAACGTCATTGATGTTAGCGTAGCGCAGTACAATGCAGAAAACGATGTCGCTCTATTGAAGATTACAGCACCTCAGCCGCTCGTTGTTCCAGAAAACTTGTTTGGTGACGAAAATCGCGTAATGGTTGGGACAAGCGTTGCCTACTTTGGGTATCCATTTGGACAATCTGGTCTTCACGTATTGAAAATATCTAGCAGCATCATTAGCGCTAAAGTCCTTTCAAACAACACAAAGCAGTTTCAGCTTGATGCTATGGTTCACGAAGGCAACAGTGGCGGCCCATTGGTAGACCTTACTACCGGTCAAATTATTGGAATAATAAGCGGCAGATTTAGTCCAACTGGCAATGCTGGTGGAGTCAGAATTGGGGGTTACGCTCTTGGCACCGAAAGTTCAATTTCTTATGCAACGACAATTTCATATGGTAAAGACTTGCTCATAAGTGAGGGTTTAAATGTGTGATTTAACTTTTAATAAAGCAGAATTTCCAAGCGCAATAAATGAGCTTGTGCCGATGCATCATCGAAAAATTGTTGAAGCGGCATTGAATTCAGATTCCTTATCGGAATCCGACATTGAGAACATTGGACTATCTCTAACTGGAGAGCAAAGAAAAACGGGATTTATAGTTTCCACTTCCACACTATTAAAAGCTGAAAGCAGTATGTGGCAAGCTATCAAAAATGAAATTTACGACTTCCTTTGCACAAAATCTAAAACATATACAAAGGAAAGAACGGACGGCACCCTAACAATAAAGAATTTAATTACAATTATTGCAACAGCGATAGGTGGAACATTTCATGTGGCAATTGGTGTCATTACGGGAGCAGTTACACTTGCATTGCTTTGCGCGCTAAAAATTGGCAAGAATGCTTGGTGTAGCATTAACGCTCCGCAAGTATAAAAATGGATTATGGGAAAGTTTGCAAATTCTGAGATTATGTTAGCAATATACAATTTACGTTAGGCAATCAATAAATTTAATTAGTTATCTATATGCAAATGAAACAACCTGTCGCTCACTATTCTGATGGAAGAAATGCATGGAATCTTGGTTTCGTGGGAGGAGTTATTAGAATTAGAGGTATTGCAATTGCTGGTCTAGTCACCTTGATTACGATGGGTGCCCCTTGGTGGTGGCCAGACAATACCCCAACCACTATCGAATTTTCTGTCAAAAGTATTGCTGGTTTCTTCGCCATAACAGTCAGTGTCGTTATTATTCTGTTGCTCATATATCTACGGAAAAGAATCCAACGATCTCTAAACATGAAATACCAATTGCACAGGCTGACACATGATGTCCGAGACCGCCAGACGGCCATGCACAGCAAGCTTGTTCCAACGAAGTCATATTCAAAGGGTAAGCTAACAAAAGAACTCGAATTAATGCTTGCCGAAATTTGTGCAAACTTGTCGGATTATTTCAAAGAGCTCATTAGAGATGACACGATTACGGTTTCAATACGCCTTGCCGTACCCGACAAAACAAATGGGATTGCATATAAGACATTTGCTCGATCTAAAGGATTAAATCAAAATCGAAGCAAACATTCCGAACCCATTCCCGCAAATGAAGGAATTCCAAGATTTTTAAGAGACGAAAAAAACAGCCAAGGTGTTCTTTTCTACTACGACTTAATAGTTGCAGCTCAAAGTGGTGCATATAAATTTACGAAAAACGACACGCAGTATCCTGAAGATATTTCGACAATGATGGTTGCGCCATTAAATGCTTTCTCAGGGAGCAAGCAAGACATGATCGGAATTTTATACGTAGCTTCTCGAAACCAAGGAGTCTTTAAGGTTAGCCATGTGGATTCAATGGCATTCGTTGCTGATCATACAGCTATGGCAATTGCTAACATAATTGAACTGGTTCGTCTGAAATGCAACACCGTTAGCCCGATAGGAGGTGGAGTACATGCATAAGTTCTCATTTAGGTTATTTTTGTCCCCCTCAGATGTTGGGGTTGAAAAATACAATGTTCGAGAAATTTCAGAACGAATGAAACCAATCGAGCCGCTTCATGGGGACAATCTTCTTGAATTTGCACTTGCGGTGCACTCGTTATTTAACGAGGCAGCATGCCATACGAAAAGGTGCTATGTCATTCAGAGTACAACTCGAACTCAAAGCCTAACCCGACATTCAACTCGGACTCCACAAAAGCGCGGAGCCGGTTAATTCTACGTTGAGGCTGTATAAAAACCCAAATTTCCCCAGAAAATCGCCCCGTGATCTGCCATAATTTCACTGCGCGATAAAACAAAGGTGGAGGCGACATGGCACGGTTCAAACCGATACACAAAGGCTTAAAACTACTGCCGGTCGACTTTGATCGGCAAGTTATTCCAGGTAGTTTTGAATACGCGTTATGCCACCTTGTCGATAGTGAACTTGATCTTTCCGCCTTTCATGCACGCTACAAGAATGACGTCGAAGGCGCATCGGCTTACGACCCGGCAGTGCTCATCAAAATCATCCTGTTAGCCTACAGTCGCGGCATCATCCACAGCCGCAAAATCGAAGCCGCTTGCCGCGAGGGGCGCGGGGTCAGTTCTCACAATCCAACATCCCGTGTTGAATAGCCCTGTGCTTTCGAGCAAACGGGGGCTTTACCTGATGCAACTATTTTTCAGGCGCATGATTATAAATAAACAGCATCACCCATCATTCGAGAGCGACGCCGCAAAAGCGCGCAGCCCCTCAATTTAAATGTCAGCAGTCAAAAATGATGCCCACTGAACCGCTTATCGCAATTCAAGCCGAAATTGCCCAAATCAAGACGATATTGTTAGTCGTCTCGTCGATTGGGGGCTTCGCCGCTATCCTCGTTATGACCAGAGCCGGCTTCGGTATTTACCATGATGTAGAAAGGCTGATGTCAAAGCAGTTTGAACAGCAAGCCGGGGAATTGCTCCACTGCAATAAACTTGCCGAACTCAAAGCTCTGGCGCTTGAACGATTGCAGGCTCACCCAAATCATGAATACGCCCGATGGTATCTTGCACGTGCACTGTATCTCGATGAAGACTATGAAGGGGCAATTCGCGAGTTTTCCGAACTCAAACGCATCTGCCCTTCATGGAAGGCCGAGCACATTGATCCATTCATGCAGGAAATTGAAAAACGTCAGCACATGGCGGGGCTGGACAAATGACTACTCGTTTACCTTGAGCATACAACAGGACAGGGGCAAATCTTGATATTACGGTTTTGATTTCATATCAGGTGAGCCACAAACCGTAATATCAAGACCCCGTGTGTGAGCGAGCCAACAAGTGGCGCTTGAATCTGATTTGCGCAAGTTTTCCCGCATTGCTTCATGCGGGCTACGGTCTGACGGATCGGGTTTTAACCCAAGATATCGAGTCTCCCCCCTGGCCCTGGCCCTTACCGAGGGAGGGTAGTCGAGATCTGCGCCTCGAAATGAGCCTAAGTTTGTGGCGTCATCGGCTTCATCCTCATGGTAAAGTACAATCCCTGAATGATCTCACCCGGATGTTGTAAAATCCGAAAACATCATCGAATCAATATGCAGCAAAACCAGGCAGGGCTGACATTCTGTTACGCCCGGGATGTACGCCGCACCCTGCCTGACTGACAACAACAAACCGATACAAATCAATGACTCACACAGAAAAACACACCCCGATGATGCAGCAATTTCTGCGCATCAAGGCGGATCATCCCGACACGATGCTGTTCTACCGGATGGGCGACTTTTACGAGCTGTTCTTTGACGATGCCGTGCGCGCCGCAAAACTGCTCGACATCACGCTGACACAGCGCGGCACATCTAACGGCGCGCCGATCAAGATGTGCGGCGTGCCCTATCATGCCGCCGAACAATATCTGGCGCGACTGGTCAAGCTGGGCGTATCGGTGGCGATTTGCGAGCAGACAGGCGATCCTGCCACCAGTAAAGGGCCTGTCGAACGAAAAGTAATGCGCATCATTACGCCTGGCACGATCACCGATTCCGCGTTGCTGGATGAAAAACGCGACAGCCTGTTGCTGGGCGTCCATCAGCACAAAGGACGACTGGGGCTGGCCTGGCTGAATCTGGCATCCGGGCAATTCTTCGTCTGCGAAACGACACCGGATAACCTGGCCGCAGAACTTGAACGCCTGCAACCGTCCGAGATCCTGCACGCCGAAAATGCACCCCTGCAATACAGCGCCGCCTGCCGCCCGCTCCCCGTCTGGCATTTCGAGCTGGACACGGCGCGCCGCGCACTGTGTCAGCAATTTGAAACGCTGGATCTGGCAGGCTTCGGTTGCGACGATTTCACAGCAGGACTGAGCGCTGCCGGTGCGCTGCTGGGCTACGCCCGCGTCACCCAGGGTCAGGCGATCAGCCATATCCGCAGCTTGCAGGTGTACAGCGTCAACCACTACGTGCGCATGGATGCGGCCACCCGCCGCAATCTGGAGATTACCCAGACACTGCGCGGAGACGCCGCCCCCACCCTGCTATCCTTGCTGGACACCTGTTCGACCAACATGGGCAGCCGACATCTGGCGCACTGGCTGCACCATCCGCTGCGCGACCGGGTCGTGCTGCGCGCCCGGCTCGATGCTGTCAGCACCTTGAACGACAGCGGACTATTCAGAACGGTCCACGACCTGCTCAAACCCTGCGTGGATGTCGAACGCATCACTTCCCGTATCGCCTTAAAGTCGGCGCGCCCGCGCGATTTATCCGGATTGCGCGACACGCTGACCTCATTGCCGCAACTGCGCGTCGTCGGGATTGATTCCGACCTGCCCCCCCACTCGCTCATCGAAAATTTGACGGAAGCATTGCAGGCGGATGCGCATCTGTCCGCTCTTTTACAAGGCTCGCTGCGCACCGAGCCTTCCAGCGTGCTGCGCGAAGGCGGCGTGATCGCCGATGGCTTCGATGCCGAGCTGGACGAGTTGCGGGGGATACAGACCAACTGCGGTGATTTTCTGCTGGCATTGGAAGCCCGCGAACGGGCACGCACCGGGATCAGCACGCTCAAGGTTGAATATAACCGCGTACACGGTTTTTACATCGAAGTCAGCGCCGCACAAAGCGTCAACGTACCCGAGGATTACCGTCGGCGCCAGACCCTGAAGAACGCCGAGCGTTACATCACGCCGGAACTCAAGACCTTCGAGGACAAGGCGCTGTCCGCCAACGAGCGCGCACTGGCTCGCGAGAAATATCTCTATGACCAGTTGCTGGACCAGTTAGCGCCCTATATTTCGCAACTGCAACGCATCAGCACGGCCATTGCCGAGCTGGACGTGTTAGCCACCTTTGCCGAACGCGCCGCCACGCTGAACTTCAGCGCGCCGCAATTCACGGACGACGAACAAATCATCATCAAGGAAGGTCGACATCCGGTCGTACAAGCCCAGGTGGACAGGTTCACGCCAAACGATACCGAGTTGTCCTGCGCGCGCCGCATGCTGCTGATTACAGGCCCCAACATGGGAGGTAAATCCACCTACATGCGTCAGGTGGCGATCATTGTTCTGCTGGCCCATGTCGGCTGTTTCGTTCCGGCGCAGCAGGCGATAATAGGCGAAACAGACCAGATTTTCACCCGTATCGGCGCATCCGACGATCTGGCCAGCGGACGCTCCACCTTCATGGTCGAGATGACAGAAGCGGCCAATATCCTGCACAACGCGACTGACAAAAGCCTGGTGCTGGTCGATGAAATCGGGCGCGGCACCTCCACCTTCGACGGGCTGGCCTTGGCCCACGCCATCGCCTGCCACCTGCTGGAAAAAAACAGAAGTTACACCCTGTTTGCCACGCACTATTTCGAGCTCACGCGCCTGAATGAGGAATTCGCCCAGCTCGCCAACGTGCATCTGGCGGCGATCGAACATCAGCACAGCATCGTGTTTTTGCATTCGGTCAACGAAGGGGCGGCCAGCCAGAGCTACGGGCTGCAAGTCGCAGCCCTGGCCGGTGTTCCGGCGCAAGTCATCAAGGCGGCCAAAAAACAACTGCGCGCACTGGAACAAAACAGCGCCGCACAAAACCCACAGGGCGATTTATTTGCCGCAGTACCTGACGAACCCGAGGAACACCCCGTGCTTGGCGCGTTACGGGAACTACAGCCGGATGAAATGAGCCCCAGGGATGCACTTGAAAAGCTGTATCAATTAAAAGCATTAACGCTCGCTTGACCATCATGCACATTTCACTCGATAGTTTTGTAGCTCACCCCTTATTCGTCAAAGGGGTGGAAGCGGCTTTAGCCACCGTGCTGATCTTTATCGTGGTGCGTTTTGTCCAGACGGCCGCATCGAAGAAGATCGAGGACAAAGAGCTGCGCTACAAGATGCGCAAAACCGTCGGCCTGTCAGGTTACTTGCTCGCTCTCACCGTCGTGCTGACCATTTTCAGCGCGCAGATGACCAATCTTACGGTGATTATCGGCGCGCTCAGCGTGGGGATCGGCTTTGCCTTGCGCGAAGTCATACAAAGCCTGATCGGCTGGATCGCCCTGTCATTCTGGGGGCTGTACAAACCCGGCGAGCGGATTCAAATCGCCGGCATCATGGGGGACGTGATCGACATCGGCCTGCTGACCACCACCGTAATGGAGTGCGGCGGGTGGATCAAGGGGGATTTATACAATGGTCGCCTGGTTCGTTTATCGAACAGTCTGGTGTTCAGAGAACACATCATCAATTACACCTCGGACTTCCCCTTTTTGTGGGACGAGATTGTCATCCCGGTGAGAACCACGTCCGACCATCGCTTAGCCCGCACCCTTATCGAACAGGCCGCCATTTCTGCATTGCCCGACATCAGCGACCAATTGAAAGAGGCATGGCGCAACTTTGCGCACCACTACCGCGTCGATGACGCCCGGCTGGAGCCTTCGGTGACGATGAATTTCGATGCCAACTGGATTGAGTTCACCTTGCGTTACGTCGTCGATTACCGCGCGAGGCGGTCGACCAAAGACCTGTTGTTTACGCGGATTCTGACCGCCATCGGCAAAACCGACGGCCAGGTACAAGTCGCATCAGCCACCCTTAAGATTACGGAAATCGCGCCACCATCACCTCTGGCGCCGACCAACGGGATTTAATCTCGCAATTTCAACGCAGAAGCGTATCTTCTATCTCATGCAGTAACAAAGGCAGTTCATTTTGGCAGTGTTTGAGGCAACCTGCCCGTTCACCGCCACAGCGCAACCCTATCGAGACACCTGTTTGCAACTTTTCCCACGCCTCGGGTGCGATGTGTTTTCCGGCCTGCTGCCGGTTGCGCAGATAACGCGCATAGCGCGCCATGCTGCGAAAATAATGTTCCAGCCGGGGCAAGTGCACAGCACGCGCGCCGCCGAACAAGGTGTCAAATTCCTGGTGCAACTGATCCAGTTGCACGCGATCCAGCGGTACGCCGGATCGAACAATGGCGGCAGCCCGTTGCATGCGCTCACAACAATCCTCACAAAAGGCCTGTGACAGAGCCTCAAAAATCTTATCCATCCAAAAGCGCCTGTTCGCGCACCAGGCGACTCAAATAGGCGGGCAGATGATCCAGCGCCACCACCTTGTCCACCGCATCCAGTGCAATGGCCGTGCCCGGCATGCCGTAGACGACGGCGCTCATCTCGTCCTGCACCACCGTGTGACTGCCGGCACTACGCATAGCCAACAAGCCATCCGCGCCATCCTCCCCCATGCCGGTCAGCAATACGCCGATGGCACGATGCTGACAGATCTGCGCCACCGAATTGAACATGGGGCTGACTGACGGACGAAAGCCATTGCACGGCGACGCCTGACTCAGGCACACCATCAGTCCGGATGAACCGCGACTGAGCAAAAGGTGCTGGTCGTCGGGCGCAAAATAAATTGTGCCCGCCTTGAGCGTTTCGTCCTGTTCTGCCAGCTTGACGTTGAGCTGGGTATTATCAGACAGCCAGGCTGCCAGGCCACCGACAAATCCCTTTGAGATATGTTGCGTGACAAGGATGGGCACAGGAAAATGGCCGGGCAACAGCGAAAAAATTTGCTGTAGCGCCTGCGGACCACCGGTCGAGCAGCCCATTGCCACCAGCTCATATATCTGACCGGGCTGAGGGAGGGGCGCGTCATAGATTTCAGCCTCAATCGTACGCTCGATTTTTTTCCGACTGAACAATTTCACCTGTGACATGGCACGCACGGTATCCACCAGATCGCGGCGTATGGACTCGAAATCAGGATGGGCGAAGCCGCGCGGTTTTTCCATGACGGCCAGCGCGCCTTCTTCTATGGCTCGAAAAGTGATGCGCAACTCTTCATCATCCACACTGGAACTGACCACCACGATAGGCACCGGATTGTCAGCCAGAATCAAACGGGTCGCCTCGAAGCCATCCATCACCGGCATGCGGATGTCCATGGTAATCACATCAGGCGTCAGATCATGTGCCATCTGCACGCCTTCCAGGCCGTTTTTGGCGTGCCCCACCACCTGCATGTCCGCCTGCTGCTCAAAGATCGCCCGAAGCAGGAGCGCTACGACCGATGAATCTTCCACGATGAGAATACGTAACATAATTCCTTTCAATTGCGCGCAAAACCAGTTGAGTTCAAATCAGCTGTTCCACGACGTCCAGCAATACCTTGGTTTCAAATTGACCCTTGACAATATAGGCCTCGGCGCCAACTTCAATGCCGCGCAGCCGGTCTTCCTCGCGGGCGAGCGAGGTCACGATGATGACCGGCACCGCTTTGAGCCGCTCGCTCTGTTTAATCAGTGCGGTCAGTTCAAACCCGTTCATTTCCGGCATTTCAATATCCGTCACAACCAGATCAAATGTTTGTTCTTGCAGCATGAGCCATCCCTGACGTCCGTTAACCGCCACACTGACCTTGTAGCCTGCATGCTCCAGGATACTTTTCTCCAGAGTACGGGTCGTAATGGAATCATCCACCACCAGCACAGACGGCACCGGAGCACTCTCGGCGCCGTCATCGCGCGGTGTGGCAAGACTTGCGCTCAACGCCGAGTCCACCAGATCCGACGGGTTGAGCACCATGATCACCTCACCGCTGCCGGTCAGCGTGCCACCGTTGACATTACGCACTGACAGCAGGGGCGGGCGAAACGGCTTGACGACGATTTCACGCTCACCGATCACTTCATCGACCAGAAAAGCCACACTATCCCAGCCTTTGGCCACCACGACCACAGGCATGGATTTTTTATGGCTGACTTCAGATTCGGCCAGGCTCAGGATCGCGGCCAGATCGCGCAACGGAATACTGTGCCCGCGATGCAAGATGGCATGACTGGCTTCGATTTTGATAATCTGGCAAGACTCGATCTCCATCACCTTGTCCACGGCTGATACCGGAATGGCAAACACCACCCCGCCTGCGCGTACCAGCACGCCATGCTCGGTGGCCAGCGTGATAGGCAGTCTGAGAATAAAGCGCGTACCATGCCCCTCTTCGGTTTCCAGCTGCACAGAGCCTTTGAGCTTGCGCAGATTTGCAACGACCACGTCCAGCCCCACGCCGCGTCCGGACATGCTGGTGATGATGTCACGGCTGGAAAAACCGGGACGAAAGATCAGGTTCATGATTTCCTCGCGCCCCATGGAGGCGAGCTCTGCATCGACGACCAGCTTCTTTTTGCGTGCGCAGTCCGCAATCTTTTCAGCCGAGATGCCAGCGCCATCGTCCTCTACGGTCAATACGACCTGACTGCCTTCGCTGAGAACCGAAATATGCAGACGACCCTCGGCGGGTTTACCATCCTCCAGCCTTTGTTGCGGCAATTCAATGCCGTGATCGAGCGCATTGCGCAGCAGGTGAATCAACGGGTCGCGGATACCTTCGAGCACCATGCGATCAATTTCAATCTCGTCACCGCTGATTTCAAAATTGATTTTCTTACCCAGCTCACGCGCGATGTCCCGCACCTGGCGCGACAGCGGGCGCAGTAAACTCGCCACGGGAACCTGCCGCATCATGCGTACATTCTGCTGCAAGGATTCCACCAGCAATCCCAGACGACTGCAACTCGAACGCATTTCCCGGTGTGTCCGGGCACTGGAAGAATCAAGCTCCGCAATCGCATCTGCACTGCGCTTTTGCGCGGCAGCATCAGGGGGCGACGCCCTGTGGGGCACGACCAGCGCCTGTACACTGTTGCGCAACTGCTGCAAGGAAGCTAAATGATCGTCCATTTCAATTTTTGTGACCTGCAGCGCTTCCATCATCGCGGCCAGATTTTCGAGCTTCTCCCGGCTGATCCTCACCACCTCCGCTGACGGCCTGGCACGGGCTGACTCCGAAGTATTAACTGATTCGGCGTCTTCATCAGCGCCCGTCGGCGCGATGCGTTCGACGGGAGGTACGGCGGGCGCCATCGAAGAAGAGGCGGTTTTCTGCGTCGCATGAACGGGTAACGCATTAATGACAGCTGAATCAGCCGGTCCGGCGCCCTCCTCTGCCACTGACGTCACGGGCATCGCGGACGGCTGTTCGACGAGTGAGGCGACCTTTTCCAGTCGCAGGATCAGCCCCTCCTTGTCGAAGGATCGCCCGGCATCAAAGGCTGCCATCGCCTGACGAATCGCGTCCATGGCTTCGAGCACAATATCGGTCACCTCCCCGTCCGGATTGCGCGACTCCCGTTTTAACACGGCAAAAATACTCTCCAGATGGTGTGCGATGTCGGATACATCATTCACTTCGACCCCGCGCGCAGCACCCTTGATATTATGCGCGGCACGAAATACGCCTTCGAGCACCTGACGCTGCTCGTCGCCCGCCGCCCCCTTCTCCAACACCAGCAAACCATCGGTAATCACCTGGAGTTGCTCCTCCAGTTCGATGGCAAAGGTGTCCATCAGCATGCGCATCAATTCCTGATCAAATCCTAATGGCATGATTGCTCGTTTCAGTTATGGGTTAAGCTGCCTACAGTTTGTAAGTGCTGACGCTGTCGCGCAGCCGCTCGGCCACACGGCGCAGGTCTGCCGACGACTGCTTGCTTTGTTGCGCGGTGGTGACAAATTGCGCCGTCACTTTATTGATTTCTTTCATCGCCAGGGTCACCTGTTCGATGCCGATAAATTTTTGCCGCACTACAGCCGAAATTTGCTGGCTTGCGATGGCCGTTTCACGCACGACTTCACCCAACTTGCGCACCACCTCCCCGCTTTTTTGCACCGACAGCATCCCGGCATCCACCCCTTTGCTGCCCTCTTCGGTGGCCATCACTGCGCGATCCGTTGCATGCCGTATATCCTGGAGTATCTTTTGCACCTGAGCGGTCGATTGCTGCGATTGCTCCGCCAGCTCACGCACTTCGGCCGCGACGACGGCAAATCCCTTACCTGCTTCGCCGGCTTTGGCAGCCTCAATGGAGGCATTGAGCGCCAGCATCTTGGATTGCTGGGCAAGGTTGGTCACGACAGCCGTAATTTCACCGATTTGCTGTGTCTGCTCGCTGAGCGCCAGTATGGTTTGCGCGATACCTTCGACGCGCTCGCGGATCGCTATCATACCCAAAATAGCCTGTTCTACCGCAACACTGCCTTGTTCGCTTTCGCGTCTGGCGCGTTCGGCCGACTCCCCTAACACCTGCATTTTCTCCATGGTCTGAGCCGACATGGCCTTGATTTCATCAAGCGAAGAAGTGGTTTCGTTGACCGCTGCCGCCTGTTCGGAAGCACCGGCCGACTGGCCGTTGATCGACTGCTGCAATTGCTCCAGCGTGCTGTAAATGGTATTGATCGCCTCTGTCGTATCCGAGGCCACATGCGCCAGACTTTCTGTCATGCCATTGAGATTACTGCCCAGCTTTGCCAGATCGTCGCTGCCCACCACATCAAGCCTATGGCTCAAATCGCCCTCGGCCACGCTTGCAATGAAAGTCTGATAGGTCGCCAGTCTGGCCTCAATCTCATCTTTTGACATGCTGACCCCGTTCAGGTCAGTCATCAAACCATGTATATAGGTATCCATGGACAACTGGGAATCGATGGAGATGATCTTATGCAAGGCTTGCAAAGCCGCCTCCCGCGCACGGGCATTCCACCGGTACTGGCGCTGGATCAACTTGACGATCTGGCAACTGTACACACTGTAACTGCCCAAATACCAGCGCGGAGTAAGACCAATTTTGTTGTGGATCACACCGATTTTCAACCGCCGTTCAAAATAGGCGTCGCCATAATCTCCATCGAACATTTCCAGCAGATAGCGTTTCTGGGTCGTCTTGAGCCTGTCAATGTTTGAACCGGCCTCCCCGATGACATTCATCAGTTCGGTATATCGCTCGATATTGGCGTAAAAAGCATCGACAATGACGTCCGAATGCTGCTGGATAAAGGGACGCAAGGCTTTTAACGCTTGTATGTCCTGATCGCCAAAATCGACAAACTTCTTGCGCGAGGCCTGTTCGTTCGCATCAATACCCATCAACTGGGTCAGGGACTGGCTAAATTTCATGCAACTCTCCGGTTAATTTTCAGAAATTTCAAAGAACCTGACGCTGCACGCGCAACGCCGGATCATCCATCAATGCTGCCAGATTTAACAGCGTGACGCAGGCGTTGTGAATACCGAGTACATATTCCATATTCGTCACCCCGTTCGACATGAGAGGCGCGGACACATCAGCCTCATGATATTTTTCGTTACCATCCACAGCATCCACCAGCAGGCCTGCGCGCATCTGGCCGTGCTTGACCACGATAATGCGCGCATCAACCCCCGACGGAACCGCTGGCATACGAAAAAATTGTTTCAGATCCAGTATCGTCAGCAATTCGCCACGATGATTGATCACCCCGGCCACAAATGCAGGCGTGCACGGCACACGGGCAAGATGCCCCACATAGAGTAACTCTTCCAAATAAGGATAGGGGATACCATAGCGTTCCGCCCCCAGGCGAAAACGCAGGTACTGGCCCCAGGCTTCGTGCTGTGGCCCGCTCACGGGCCTGGCAATCAACTCGGCACGCGCGGCCAGCATCTTCTGAGAGGCAGCATCCTGCGGCATCAGTGCCGCTGCAAATTGAACAGGAGCCAAAACAGAAGGGCCGGGCAGCGGCATATCCCCCGCAGGCGGCGGTTCTGAATCCGGCCTGATATCCCTGGCGCCATGCGGCGGATGTTTTTTTCTGATTTTCGCCATATTTCCTGCCCGTGTTTCGAAAAATTAACGTGAAGCTCCCCGCCTGCCACTGCGGGCACTGCGGGCACTGCGGGCACTGCCGAGCATGCTGATTTCATTTTGCAAAACCTGTGCGAAACGGCTATAAGTCATTCCGCCCGCGTTGTGCAGCTTGCGTTCCGGTTCTCCTGATTGTGCAAGCTTCAGCGCCGTCCCCAGGCTTTTGATGCCCTCTGTTAAATTGCCACTTCGCACTTTTAACATGCCGATTTCATAGTGCGCTTCGAGAAATGAGCGATCCAGATACAACGCGCGGCGCAGAGCATCCTCTGCCTCCTCGATATGATCGAGCTCTGAGAGAATCAGACTCTGAATCAGGTAAGCATGTTTGTTGCCAGGATCCAGTTGCAAGCTTCGAACACAAGCTCTTTGAGCCTCGTCCAGACGCCCGAGATTCGCCAGCGCGCGGGCGCTCATTTGCCATAGCTTGCTGTTTTCATCCCCTCTCTTGCAGGCGGCTTCGACCTGCACCAGCACCGCCGACCAGTCCGCGCGATCGAATAACTCGATCAGCTCATCCATCTGTTCATCGGATTGAACAGCGGCGCTATTTTCCACGGCCATCGTCGGCGCCGGATCCGGCTCTGAATCTGACGACAGCGCCGCATCCGGACACACTCTGGCCTGGTTCGCGGACGGCGCCCCCGGTGCAGAAGCTTTGTAAAAATAACCCGCAAAGTTCGTTTGCCGCAATTCAAGTGGCGTATGCATGTATTCGACTGGGTCTGACGCGCCCAGCATCAGCACGCCACCTTCGACAAGACACGATGCATATTGCGCCATACTGCGCCTGACGGCCTCGCGATCCAGATAGATAAACACGTTGCGGCACAGGATCAGATCCATCGCATTGGTCTGCCCCAGTATCGACGGATAAACATCTGCACTCAGATTAAGGTAAGCAAAATGCGCCATCTGCCTGATCTGGCTGTGAATTTCATATTTATTCCCCGCCGGAGTAAACCAGCGCTCGCGCACCGCCTGCGGTGTCGCGCGAAAGGACCAGTCCGAATAGCGCCCGCACATCGCGCGAGCCACGACTTCACTGTTGATGTCGGTTCCCAGCAAATGGATGCGCCACTGCACAATATCCGGAATAAGCTCCAGCAACAACAAGGCCATCGTGTAGAGCTCCTGCCCCTCCGAGCATCCGGCACTCCAGACGCGCAATGACAAATTCCCACTTGCACGCTTTGCGTCTATCATCCGGGGCAGCAACGTCTCTCGCAGCAATTCGATCTGGCAGCTGTCGCGAAAAAAATAACTCTCGCCTACTGTCACCCCTGAAATCAAATATTGAAGAGGCTCGCTCCAATCAGCAGCGCGTTGAAGCTCATCCAGATAGTGCGCCGCGTTGCGATAAAAAAAATGTGCACATCCCTTGCGCAGCGTATCGCGCAGATTGGACAACTGATGATCTTGCAGGACGATACCGGTACGCCGCGCAATCAGCCGACAAAATGCATCTTCAAGTTCGGCGGCAAGACTATCCATGCAGATACAGATATGTGTCGCCCATCATTGCTCGGCGCCCTGATACAGCCCGGAATTGATCAGCCAGGCCGCATCGAGCAGGAATGCCAGCCCCGTATCCGTATGCGCACAGGCACGAAACGCCGCATCATGGCGTCCCAGTTCGCCGGTAAGCTGCAAGTCCGACTCTTGCAGCATCTGAATTCCTTTAATGTCCTGAACGATGACCCCCATGCGTTTTAGCCCGTGCATGCACACCACAATAGGCGTATCCAGCGTATAAGGTAATGACGGCAGACCCAGACGAATCGCAAGATCAATCACGGGCACACTGCTGCCCGCATAATTCATGATACCCGCCACATGCGGTGCACTGCCCGGCATGACATGCAGCGCCACAAGCGAAATAGTGCGTTCCACATACCCCAGCTCAATGCAGGCCAGCATCCCCCCCATCTTCAACACCAACACCTGGCAGTTTCCCGACAAAACCTCGTCAATATCGGCTCTCATGGCTTAGTCCTTCGCATACCATTCCATGACCCCGCAGCCCTGAATTTCTTCCAGAACATCGACACTGCGATCCTGACTGACTCTCTCTGGCCGCAGCAAGGCTTCGGGACGCTCGCGTACAATAGACAGAAATATTGCCATCAAAGTTGGGTCCCAAAATCCGCTGGCCGTTTCCTGCTCCATGATCTGTATGACTTTATCTCGCGGGAACGCGGGTTTATAGGGGCGTTCACTGGACAGAGCGTCAAAAATATCGACAATCTGGAACACGCGGGCGATCAGGGGGATTTCCTCGCCTGCCAGTCCTGCCGGATAGCCCGTGCCATTCCATTTTTCATGGTGGCATCGCACGATATCGGCCGTGCGTTGCATGGTACGCAACGGGCTGCACAGCGCCGCGCCTATCACCGTATGCTGCTTCATGATCTGCCATTCCGCAGCATCCAGCGCCCCCTTCTTGAGCAGGATATTATCCGGAATACCCAGTTTCCCGATGTCGTGCAGAACCCCGCCGCGCCGCAAGGCATCGAGTTCTTCGGCACCCATCCCCAGCGCCCGGCCAAAGACTACCCCGGTGTGAGCCAGGCGATCGCAATGGTCTCCGGTATTGGCATCGCGCGCCTCGACCATGCGCGCCAGCGCGAACAACACCGATTTGGCGTCGTCCAGCTGGTCGGTCAAACGCTTGCGCTCGATGGCGGCCCTGACTCTTGCTGTGAGCTCGATCGAATTGAATGGCTTGGTGACATAATCGTCCGCCCCCACATCCATCCCCCTGACCACATCGTCGGGCGACCCCAAAGACGTCACCATGATGATGGGCAACAATTTCAGGCCGAGTTCCTCGCGGATACGGCGACAGGTTTCAAAGCCGTCAAGACCTGGCATGATGACATCGAGCAACACCAGATCAAAGGCTTCGTGGCGCAACATTTCCAACGCCTGCATCCCGTCGCAGGCCTCGACGAGATGGTATTCCGGAGGTCTCAACACATAACCCAATAGCTTGCGGTTAGTCGCCATATCATCGACGGTGAGCACTTTAGAGCCAGTCAAGGCTGATTCCGACACCAAACTCATACGACCCCTATCTTCCTTAACCGATGTGACTGCGTCACATCAGTTATGTATTCAAATCAACTTCGCCGGGGGCAGCCCGGCTGCTGGCGACTTTCTTTTGTGTCGCCAAAAGAAAGTCGCTAAAGAAAAGGCGCCCCCGGTAAAAACCTTTTTTCATCCGCCCCGATCTCCGGCCGATGAACCAGTATGCGCCGACAGGCGGCCAAAACATCTGCCGCGCAGCTGAGCTCACTTTATGCAGGATAGCTGGCATCGGCGAGCACCACCTGATTGCGCCCTGCATGTTTGGCTTTATACAGCGCCATATCTGCCGCATCCGTCAATCTGGATGCATTGTCAAAATTTTTCATCTCGGCCAGGCCACAGCTGAAGCTGGCTGAAAATTCCTGGTCTTTTGCCAGGTGGCGCAGTTGTGAAAAGTCATGACGAATGGCGTCCATGACTTTCATCGCGGCAGCCCCATCGGCATCGATAAGAACCACGGCAAATTCCTCCCCCCCGTAACGCCCGACCAAATCGTTCTCGCGCAGGCGCTGTTTTAGCAGCCTGGACAGGCTCTTTATCACGCGATCGCCCACCGGATGTCCGTAGCTGTCGTTGACCTTCTTGAAGTGATCGATATCCAGCATCGCGAAGGTGATGCTCCTGGCATGCCTTTTGGCCTGGGCGATTTGACCGACCAGCTGATCCTTGATGGCGATATGGTTGAGCAACCCGGTCAGACCGTCGCGCACCATGAAAGAACGCAGCAACAAGGAGCGTTTGATCCGGCTGTTAATGGACGAGACGAGCTGATGAGCCTCGATCGACTTGGTCAGGAAGTCGTCCGCCCCCAGAACGAGCGCTGCAAGCTGCTTGTCCAGATTGGTTTCGGAGGACAAAAATACGATGGGGATGCTGACGAAGGCGTCAATTTGCCGGATGACTTTGGCCAACTCAAGCCCGCTGCATCCGGGCATATAAATATCCACCAGAATCAGGTCAGGAGAAAAATCCTGCAATGGTCGCATCACGTCAAGCGGGTCGTTCACCACCTTGACGGACATACCGGCATGTTCGAGCACGCGGGCGTGATAATTCGACAGATTCACATCATCATCCACGATCAAAACTCTGGGAGCCGGTGCGACTGAAGCTGAGGTCAGTTCGTCGAGCTTGTCGACCAGAACACCCAGATTCACGGGTTTCATCAGGTAGGCCACGCCGCCTGCCCTTACCGCTTCGAGCCTTACTTCCAGCTCGCTGTGCGACGAAAGGAAAATGACCTGCAGCGGCGTCTGCCGGTTGCGTTGCAATTCCGGCATGACATGCACCCCACCCAGAGGATCCTCGGGAAAGTTGATGTCCATCAACACCACGCCCCTGGAATCCTGTCGTATGGCACGGCGAAAATCCTCCAGCGTGTAAAACAGCTTCACGTCATATTCGAAATACTTCAGCTGCGTTTTGAGTTCCCAGGCGAGCTCGCGATCATGCTCCACGACGAAAATGCGGCGAGTGTTGCGCGCTTTCGCACGAACAGCCTTGACCGGGATTAAATTAACCTGCGCAGAACCGGGCTTGTCAGGCTGATTTGCCGCCAGGCTCACCCCTGCGAGCAGAAGGCTCACCTTGTCGCGCTGCACCGCATTCAACTCCGTTTTTGCCTGTCCCAGAAAATAAAGATAGTTTTCCAGTTCGCGCGCCGAATCGCTGAGCGCAGAAAAGCCAAACGTCTTGCCAGACCCCGTCAGGCCGTGCACCAGACGGTGCAAATTCAAAAACTCATCCTGATCCCAGCCTATAATTGGAAACTGGCGCCAGGACTGTTCTATCTGTTTGATTTTTTCAGGCAACTGCCCGGCATATGCCTGGCTTAACAGCTTTAGCATGAGCTGAAGTTCATTGACCTCAGACATGACGTCTTTCCCAGATGGTCTGAACCTGGCCGGACAAAGTCATCGGGTCGAATGGTTTCGGGATAACGTCCAGCGCACCCAGCGCCTTATAGCCTGCGACCTCGCCCGGCTGCACCTTGGCTGTCATGAAGATCACAGGGGTCGTCGCAAATTCCGGGATTTCGCGCAGGTGAGCCAGGGTCGTCGGGCCATCCATGCCGGGCATCATCACATCCATCAATATGAGCTGGGGTTTGAATTCGGGCGCGCGTATCAGGGCATCCTTCCCGGAACTGCATATTTCCAGCGTGTATCCACCGACCATTTCCAGCGCCAATCTTGCCACCACCTGGATATCCGGCTCATCCTCCACATACAGCACCCGCACCAATTTTTCCGTCATACCCCTCCCTTTTCGAAATTCCCGATGCACGCGGCATCATATGTGAAAACAGCCCGAAACTCCACGCACCCCTTATCGCCCGAAGCAGCACCCGCATTTTCTCATGCTTCGTCGGCACCGGCAGGGATAGGCTGTCGCCAGAGCGGAAACTCGACATAAAAAACAGTGAGCACATCGGGCTTGGAATCAAAGCCTATCTTCCCGCCCATTTGTTCGACGATGGCGCGGGAGATGACCAGCCCAAGCCCCGTTCCGCCCTTCTTGCGCGTATCTGATGAATCAGCCTGAGAAAATTTTTGAAAAATCTGACCGCGAAATTGCCCCGGTATGCCGCAGCCTTGATCAGATACAGAGATACGCACACGAGAGTCATCGGCGTTCACCGCCACGAGCACTTTCGCGCCTGCCGGGGAAAACTTGGCCGCATTGGAGAGCAGATTGGCCATCACCTGCAAAAACCGGTTGATATCCAAAAACAGCGTTACGTCAGATAAATCGCCTGCCAGCTCGTACGTGACCCCGAACTGTTGTGCATAGGCCATGTTGCCCTCCAGCGCCTGTTTCAACAAGGGAATCAAGCGGATGGTCTGCGGATGAAAATCCATCTTCCCCGCCTCTATCTTTTCCATATCGAGAATATCATTCACCAGCAAGATCAGGCGCTCGCAATTCTTGTAAGCGACATCGACCAGCGATTTTGCCTGAGGCGGCAACTCACCGGCGACCCCTCCTGCCATCAGGCCTAAGGATCCTCGTATCGAGGTCAAAGGAGTGCGCAATTCATGACTGACCGTCGAGATAAACTCGGCTTTCATACGCTCTATTTTGACGCGCCCGGTAATATCGCGAACGATCCTGGATGTGCCTGTAATCTTTCCATCTTCATCCAGAATAGGCGAAATACTGACCGAGACATCGACCAACTGCCCGCCTTTACTCAGGCGAACCGTTTCAAAATGTTCGATGCGTTCGCCGCGAAGAATGCGCGCAAGAATCCCTGATTCCTCATTTTCACGACCTGGCGGGATGAGCATAGCCATCCGCTGGCCGACCGCTTCCTGTTTCGTGTATCCGAACAGAGCGACAGCGGCAGGATTCCAGGTGGTAATGACGCCATCCAGCGTCTTGCTGATGATCGCATCCTCGGACGATGCGATGATTGAAACATAACGCGCCTGGAACAGGGCGTGTTCCGAGGCGCGCGCAAGCTGCCGCCCCCATTCGAGCTCTTCGCTCACGCATTGCGCCAGATCACGCAGCATGTTCAATTGTTCGGCGCTCACCTCGCGCGGCTGGTAATCTATCACGCACAGCGTTCCTGCCCGCTGTCCTGTGCGCAGCGTCAGCGGATACCCGGCATAGAAGCGTATATGAGGCACACCACTCACCAGCGGATTGTCGGCAAAACGCGGATCGAGGGCGGCGTCAGGAATGAGAAAAACCCGGTCATCGAGTATGGCGTGACCACAAAAAGAGATATTGCGAGGGGTTTCAGACACTTCCAGCCCCTGACTGGATTTAAACCATTGCCGCTGACTGTCGATCAGCGAGACCAGCGCGACGGGTACGCCAAACAGATGCTGAGCCAGCCGGGTCAGGCGATCGAAACGCTCTTCAGGTGGCGTATCGAGTATAGCCAGCGCGCGCAGCGCTGCGATACGATCTGCTTCATCAAATGGGTCGGGTGGCTCTAACAATATAGCTCTCCTACTTTGTCTGTTTCAGGGCTTTCATCTGCGGTGCAATCGGTTCACCTCAATATTTCACCTCGTCCTTCCACATCTTTGCTTCAAAACGCACCACGCGGTTTCTCCCTGCCTCCTTGGCGTGATACATGGCAACATCGGCATATTTTACAGCCTGCCAGAAAGTATCACTGTCCAGCGGAAACTCTGAAATTCCAATGGAGATAGTTTTTTGCAGCACTTCGCCGGGCAGCTGCACCTTCATTTTTTCAACGTCGGCGCGTATTTTTTCGGCCACTTTGTCGGTGGCCTCCCCTGTCGAGTCCTGCATAATCACGAGAAACTCCTCTCCACCATAACGTATCACAAGGTCAGCCGCGCGCACCGATGCCTGTATGGTTCTGGCCAGCGCCTTGAGAACCAGATCCCCCGCGTCATGACCGTAGGTATCATTCACCATCTTGAAGTAATCAAGGTCGAGCATCAGCACCGAGAGCTGGCTCTTGCGACGCTGATTGGAAGCTACCAGAGTTTCGGCGAATTCTTCCAGAAAACGGCGGTTGTGCAGACCTGTCATGGCATCGGTCAGATTGGAGGCGCGCAACGTATCCATCAGCCGCTTGGCCTCAATGACGGGTGCGGCTTCGCGCAAATAAACATTCAGATAGGGTAGAAATTCATGGATGCGTTCACCATCGTCCCGATGTGAGACCAGTTGCAGCACGCTACCCACCATGCCCGACTGAATAATCGGAATACACACATGCACACGATCAGCCCCATCACGGTCAGATTGAAAGGCGTAACAGATTCCGGGCACGTTGATCGAATCGATGATGTGCCCGGTGCGCCGGGCGCGACAACTTTCAGCATGAAGCAGAATTTGTGGGTCGCACCAGCGACAGGGGGCATCGATCTCGCCATCTACCACCAGGGGCGCCATTCGACTGGTGCCCGTCACCATTTCATAGATCGAAAAATCATGGATAGCGAAGCGTTCCTGCAAAACCGATGACAGTCGCCGGTATATTTCCGGCTTGGTTTCATCCTCTTCGATCGCCTGCTTGAAATGCGCGGCCTCAATCAGTCCGGCGACGCGACTGATCGTGGAATTGAGCAAATTCTCATGCTCGTGTGTCGGCGTTTGCTGCAAAAGTTGTGCGACATCCTGGCTGATGGTTGTCAGTCCATTTTGAATGAATTTCAGCAGACTGTTCAAGTCCGCCGCAACCTGCCCTATTTCATCATCGGTACGTCGCTCGATATTGGCATGAAAATCCCCCTGAATGGCGCGTTCAACGGTCTCCTGCACATCGCGCGCGGTGACGATCACAGGTTTGACCAGCCGCCGGAAAAACCACAGCATCACCAGCATAAACGAAACGATTGCCAGCACCATGACAGACGAAGTCATGTAGGCACTGCGCATCATCTCGCTCATGGACATCGTAATCGTAATCACGCCCAGCACTGTCCCTTCCGCTACATTGTGGCATTGCAGGCAGTTGATATGTCCGGCACGAGTGGCAATATAGGGCAGCGTGCCGCGAAAGGCCAGTCCGTCGTTTTCGTCGATCAGTTTATAGTAAGCCTGTCCGTCCTGCATGACCTGCGCCTCAATTTTGTCCCTGATTTGAACTCGTTTCGAGTCCTTGCCAAACTGTGCGGCAACGCTGTCAGAGCGGATCACCCTGACTGTACGCATTCCTTCCACAGAGGCCAGATGACCCAGAAAATCATCCCGATTTTCTGCAGAATTGTGCAGCATGGATTCACTAAGACTGATGCCGACAATATCGGCAATTGAACGGATATGCTCACGCTCGGTTGTAATGGTGAATTGGCGAAATGACAGAAAACTCACCACCACGACGACCACGATCATGGACAGGGTTATTACAATGGAAAAGGTCGTAACTTTGGTATCGAGTTTCATTCTGGCAACCCTAAAAAGTCTTTTTGAATTAACTCTGACGTATTGTGACATAACAGATGGCTGCATTTTATGCCAATTTCAAAGATAGCTGAGAATAATTGACTCCATATAAAATCACAGCCAAAGACCGATTAACACACGCGACGAATACCAACTATTTCAGTAAGCGGCCAATGCTCCCACATTGAATTCGTTGGCGAAAGCTAAGAGCAGTCCACCAATTTTTAAGTGGACACTTTCATGGAATCATCTCATCCCATTCGCCGTCGTCGGCAACATGCGCCAAAATTAACATCCGCTGGCCAGTCACTCAGGCTCACGCTTTTGGACAATGCCTGGCTGTGTGGCTCAAATGATTTGGCCGGAACAGGTATTTCTGTACATGGCGCCGGTGGACATGCGCTGGGGCATGGATCGCTTGTCGTTGCTGATTCAGCAGAGGATGGCCGTTCTCCCTGCGACGGCACGGCCCACGGCTTTACCAACCGCAACAACTCGCGCTTAAAACTGCTGATCTGGGATGGCACAGGTCTATGGTTGTGTCATCGCCGTCTGCATAAAGTGCGCTTTCGCTGGCCGATTCCCGGCGAAACTCTGTTCCGCATGAGCGCTGAACAATGGCGCTGGCTGATTGCCGGGGTGGACTGGCAGCGGCTGTGCGCGACGCCTATCTGCGCCGTATGCGCTACGGAGTCAAGAGCGAAACGCTGAGTCCGGAGCAACGACAGCTGTTCGAAGACGATGTCATTCAGAATATCGCCGCCGTGGAAGCCGAGCTGCCCGCGACACCGGCCAAGCCGAGAGCCCGCAGGCCGCCAGACTTTGCCCGAGTATCTGGAACGGGTTGAAGTGCGCCACGAACCGGATTGCTCAACCTGTCAGTCCGATCTGGTCAAGATCGGCGAAGATGTCAGCGAACAGCTGGATATCGAACCGGCCAGATTCTTTGTGATTCGCCACATCCGCCCGCAATATGCCTGCCGCCAGTACGAAACCGTGACGGCCGCGCCGGTGGCGCCCGCCACTCAAAGCCTGTTTGCCACCTCAAAACTCAACGGCATCGAGCCCGCCGCCTGGCTCAAAGATACACTGGAAAAACTCCCCGTTTGGACCATGCGGCGCATCGACGAGTCGCTGCCTCTCAAACCCGCCGCATAAACTGGCACATCTGAACAGGTGGTATGGCCGGACACATACATCGCCACTTCCTTTCTAAATCCTTCATTCCAAAACGACATGACTTTGTCGGGCTACGCCGACTGCAAGCAAAGGTATTTTGTCCATGCCGAC
Organism: Gallionella sp.; assembly: GCA_028707275.1. Taxonomy (GTDB): domain Bacteria; phylum Pseudomonadota; class Gammaproteobacteria; order Burkholderiales; family Gallionellaceae; genus Gallionella. The sequence continues at coordinate 77,700 of JAQTUP010000002.1, forward strand.
AATCATTCTGTCGGAGATATTGGCGAGACTTGCCCCAGCTTCTTCTGCCAGAACATCGCCTTGCCCATCTTGGGATCAAGTTCGTATCCGGCAAAGCCGCTGGCCTTGTATGCCGCTTGCGCCAGAGTATTGCCCTCCAGCACTTCCAGCGTGAGCTTGCAGCAGCCAAGGCGTAGCGCGATTTCTTCTGCCTTGGCAAGCAAGCGCTTGGAAATGCCGCGCCCCCGGTATCGGCTCGCCACAATGATGTCGTGAATGTTCAGCAGCGGTTTGCACGCGAAGGTTGAAAATCCTTCAAAGCAAACCGCCATGCCAGCGGGCGATCCATCCACGAAGGCGAGTACGAGATGCACGCCTTGCCGTTTGCGCAATTCGGTAACGAGATTGTCTTTCACGAATTCCGGCAATTCCGCCCCGCCGCCCATGTCGTCTTTGGCATACTCATTCAGCAGATAAACGATGGCCGATGCGTGGGTTGGCAACGACAGGTCAGCGCTGATTATTTCTTCTGCGCCAATCAGCATGTCACGCCACCATCAACCACGATCACGCTGCCGGTCGAATACGCATTGCCGAACAAATACAGATAGGCTGCGGCAATTTCTTTAGTGGCGCCCAGGCGGTTCAACGGCAAGCTGGGGGCAAGTTTTTTCACATAATCGACACGTCCGGGAATCGGCGTATCGGCATCCACGAAGCCGGGACAAACGGTGTTTACGCGAAGGGGTGCTAGCTCAATGGCAATCGCGCTGACGAGCGCCTCGGTCGCGGCATTCATGGCGCTCACCGCCGAATAGCCCGGGTAACTGCGCCGTGCGGCAACGCCCGACGTGAGCACGATGGAACCGTGCGGGCGGATGTGGCGGACCGCATGTTTTGCCAGGCGATACTGTCCCCAGAATTTCGCATCAAACGCCGCGCCGACTACGGCCAGATCGTTTTCAAGAAATTTACCGGAGGGTAAATGCGGCTTGATGGTTGCAGCCAAATGGTCGAATGGGCCGACGCGCGCAAAAAAATCGATCACCGCTTGCTCGTCCGAAACATCGACTTGCTCCACGGTAACGCTGCCACCGAACTGTTTGGCTGCGGCTTGCAGTTTGTCCAGCGAGCGCGAGGCAATTACAACCTCCGCACCGGCGTTGAGCGCTTGCTGCGCTACGGCAAAGCCGATGCCGGAACTGCCTCCGACGACGAGTATTTTTGAATTGCTGAGCATAACGATTCCCCGAAATGGTTATGCTGAATAGTAACGGACTGTTAGCGAGAATTGGGGAGTATCAAAAGTTATTTTGTTCCTGCTGCTCCAAAATACCTGCCTGGAAAACATTGATTAAGTCCGTTCGCACTGAGATTATCAAAGGGTGTTTCATTTACCCGGCCAGATGAACTCCACCCGAATGCCGCTCGGCTCAAGACACATCATGTGTTTCGCAGGTCCCGCCCCAGTAGTTCCATCCCCTTTTCAAACGCATTGCCGCTCCTGAAGGCGCGCTCCCCTGCCATCGGGACAGCGCACGGCTCCTGGCAGAGTTTTTAACTGATGTTACGCAGTAACATCCGTCGTGCAATCAACTTCGCCGATGGCAGACCGGCGGCTGGTTACTGGCACCGCCAAAGTAACTGCCTGCCTGCGGCGGGCAGGCCGATCTGCGCCCTGCCTATGCGGCAAACCGCCTTGCCCCGAGTACGCATAGCGCGACCGCCAGCGCGGAGGCGACCATCATCGCGCTGACGTGTTCGCCCAGCAGCAGCGCTGCCAGACCCAGCCCGAAAAACGGTTGCAGCAATTGCAACTGGCTGATAGCCGCAATACCGCCGAGTGCCAGACCGCGATACCAGAAGAAAAATCCGATCAACATGCTGAACAGCGAGACGTAACCCAAGCCCAGCCAGGCGGACAAGGGAGCTTGTTGAAGATTGCCCGGCAGCGTCCACAGGCACAGCGGCAACATCAACGGCAACGCTAGTACCAGCGCCCAGCAGATGACCTGCCATCCGCCCATGCGGCGCGCCAGACGCGCGCCCTCGGCATAACCCAGGCCGCACACGATCACCGCGACCAACATCAGCAGATCGTCGAACAAGGAAACGCCGATACTCTGCCCCATCGCAAAACCTGCCACGACCAGACTTCCCGACAAGGAAAACAGCCAGAACAAACCGCGCGGGTTTTTATCGCCGTGCAACACACCGAACATCACCGTCGCCACCGGCAACAACCCGACGAACACCGTGGCATGCGCCGCACTCACATGACGCAACGCCAGCGCGAGCAACAGCGGGAAACCCACCACCACGCCAAGCGCCACCACCAGCAACGCGCGGCTGTCGCGGCGAGCTGGCTTTGGCTGGCGCAGAGCCAGCAGGATCAACGCGGCGAGCACCCCGGCAATCGCCGCCCGCGCCAACGTAAAAAAGATCGGATCGAACGTGGCGACCGCCACACGGGTAGCGGGCAACGTGCCGCTGAAAATCAGCACGCCCAGCAGTCCGCAGCTCCATCCCCTGAGTCCGTTAGCCACCACATCCCCTCCCCCTTGCGGGGGGAGGGCTAGGGAGGTGAAGTCGCACTTGGACGCGCGAATAATATCATCCCCTCCCCCTTGCAGGGGGAGGGCCAGGGAGGGGGTAGAAACGCTGGCGTTCCACGACGCCACCCCCATCCGAGCGTGTGTTGCTGGGGCGCATGCCCCGTACAACCACGGTCTACCCCTTGCGGGTGCAACCTTCCCCCTGCAAGGGGGAAGGAACTGGTTCGGCTCTAATGAGCAATCCGGTTTAAATCCTTTGTCCATGTTCACACCCGCCGTTTCATCTAAAGAATACCCGCATCTTCCCCTGAAAATTATCAGAGCAACAGTGACAGTCGGGTACAATTCAAAGATACTGTCCGCAAAACTTAGGGGTACAAATGACAAAAACACCCAACCCGAAAGAGAGCACCCGTGTAGCAGCGGTGATGCAAACCCTGCGCGCGCAACTGGCCGCCCGCGTGCTGGTGCCGGGCGAACGGCTGCCCTCCATCCGACAGATGGCCGAACGTTTAAGCGTCGCGAAAAACACCATCGTCGAAGCCTATGATCGTCTGGCTGCCGACGGCGTGATCACCGCGAAACGCGGCTCGGGCTTTTATGTGTGCGGGCACCTGCCGCCATTGTCGCTGGCCGAGGTAGGGGCATCGCGGGATCGCAGTATCGATCCGCTGTGGATCATCCGCCAGTCGCTCGAAGCCAACGGCGACATGCTCAAGCCCGGTTGTGGTTGGCTGCCACCCTCGTGGTTGCCGGAAGCGGAAATCCGCAGCACCCTGCGCCGACTGGCCAGAGACCCGCAAGCCGGGTTACTGGAATACGGGCATCCGTATGGGCACTTAGCCTTGCGCGAACAACTCGCTCGCCGCATGGGCGAGCGCGGCGTCGCAGCCACTGCGCGCCAGATCATTCTGACCGATTCCGGCACCCAGGCCATCGACCTGATTTGCCGTTATCTCGTAGAGCCGGGCGACACCGTGCTGATCGACGATCCGGGTTACTTCAACTTTCAGGCGCTGCTGCGCGCGCATCGCGTGCGACTGGTCGCCGTGCCATATACCGAACAAGGGCCGGATGTGCAGGCGATGGCCGAGTTGCTGGTACAGCACAAGCCGCGCCTGTACATCACCAATACGGTTTTTCACAATCCGACCGGCGCCGTGTTATCACCCATCGTCGCGCACCGCGTGCTCAAACTGGCCGAGGATCACAACCTGCTGATCATCGAAGACGACATCTATGCCGAATTCGCCCAAAACACCTCGCCGCTGCTGGCCTCATTCGACGGCCTGAACCGGGTCATCCACATCGGCAGCTTTTCCAAGGTGTTAACGGCTTCGGCGCGCTGCGGCTACATCGCGGTGCGACAAGACTGGACGGAGAATATCGTCGATCTGAAACTGGCCACCACGCTCAGCAGCAACGGTTTGGGCGCGGAACTGGTGTATTCCCTGCTGCGTCAGGGCGCCTATCGCCACCACGTCGAAGCGCTGCGCAGCCGTCTGGCCGACACCATGGGACGCACGCTGCACCGGCTGGAAAAACTGGGCATCACCCCCTGGATGAAACCACAGGGCGGCATGTTCCTGTGGATGCGCCTGCCGCACGGACTGGACTCCGCCCGCGTATCGCAAGAAGCCCTGCATGAAGGCGTCGTGCTCGCCCCCGGCAACGTGTTCAGCCTGAGCCAAACGGCGACGCCGTTCATGCGTTTCAACGTCGCGCAGTGTCAGTCAACAAAGGTTTTTGAAGTGCTGGAAAAGGCGATGGAACGGAGTGAAAAAGCAATGTGATGCTAATTCGTTATCGATTCAGAAGGGCAGCTAATCGGCCCGAGTGGACTTCGTAGATTTACTGAAAAGATTGTCTACGCAGGTCGGAGTGATGTCTGCTCCCAAAATAGAATTGGTCGTTGCTTGGCAACGTTTTGATGTCCATGGAATGTCGCCTGCAAACCCGCAAGCGGTGCATGCGTCTATCTAAATTCGTTGCCCGATTGACGCTCTACAAACGTCAACGAACTGGCCATAGGGTTTCATGAAAGCTTTCAGCGTTAAGCTAAGTATCTAGCTCAGCTGTTAACAAGCCAGTCAAAGTGTCCAATAAGTCTTTTGGCAACAATTTAGAATAATCAGCCAAGACCGTCTCGGCAACGTGTCGCATCAGATCGCCTGCGTGTTTGTTTTTTGGTTTTAAGAAACCGAACGCAGTGATAATGCTTCCCTCAAGTTCATGATCATCTTTATGCAAGTATTCTTTTGCTACTTGCATAGTCATGCCATTGAGGTACTCCACCTCAATGGTTTCCCGAGGCAACTGCGCGGGGCCCAATATTAAATTCTGCAAAGCATCAATGGCCCGTTGCCATCGTTCATGATCCCAGTTAGATATTGACATGTAACTATCCTCTTGATCGAGAATACCTTTGTCTTTTGCAAAGGCCGCATTTTCCCCTGCAATCGTTACGACTAGTAATACAGGATCAAATAGTAACGACTCAAGGCCATCTCGAACTCCCGGTGATAAAACGTGCATTCGGCCTTTTGTTGCGCGCTCTCCATCCCAGTCAACTAGACCGAGAACACTTTGATTTCCTCCGGTAGATAGACCATCAACTAGTCTCATGACTTGTGCGCATCCAGCGTTCTTTTCGCCGCCAGATTCATCTGTATTACCCACTTCCACGAAAACCAGCGAACGTTCTGAATTCAAGTGCGCCTTATAGCGCTGAAAAAGCAAGTCGTAGAGATTTGCATCTGTACGACTTTCCACAAATATTTGACGTCTTCCATCAAAAGCAATAGAAAGAGTCGGCACGCCAACAGTAAGAAGTGAAAGCGCTAAGCTCTTGCTAACTTTGTCAATTCGTGGACCGACAGGGTTCATCGAATAAATTGCTTCCTCAGGTGCGAGCGCTACGGTTGAAGGGCTATGGGTCGTAAGAATGACTGAAACGTTCTTGTCGCGAACGAGAACATTTTGAATGGTATTTAGCAAAGAAGCCGTCATGGATGGATGCAAGGGCGCATCTACTTCATCAAGTAGCAACAGTTTTGGAAACTCCTTTGCCTGACGACTGTCCTGTGAGTTGTAAAGACACAAAGCAAACGACATGAGAACTTTTTCACCAGAAGAAAGATCTTGAAATCGCATCTCTACAGTTGTGGAAAGCTTGTAGAGTTTAGGCTCATACGAGGCGATTTCGTGAAGTGGTGGGTAATCGACTCTAAAATCAAGGCGACATTCTTCTAAGATCTGATTTACGAAATCCCAAGGCGGGGAGCCATACTCGGAAACAAACTCTTCTTGAGATAAATATCGCCTTGTAGGTTCCTCCGGTGGGGGATATTTTTGTAATCTGTCATTATCGTGGATCAACTCACGATACCTAGTGAAAACGCGGCCAAAAGCTTGTTGAAATGGATCAACACCGCCCCAAAGCAAATTTTTATCTTGAAAAAAAGTGGACTGTGAAGAAACCAGAAAGGTCTCAGGCGAATACTGTTGAATTTTAGGCACTGCTTTACGCCAATGTTCATCGCCAATTTGATTAAAGGAGTTGCTACCTACATTTGAGCCAGCCTGCTTAATATTCTGCTTGATGGAAGCTTCCACTTGCTCCGCTTTTGCGGGATCTGCCAAGACTCCACGCAATACCTCTACAGTTAGTGAATTAATTTTCTGGATATTAGAACAGTATTCGGCAGGAACTCCTTGATTAAGAGCATGCTGTTTGATGCCCGGCAACTGCTGTTCACGGTGAGTTTGCATAGTTGTAAACCATTGTGATCGCCTCGATTGATCTTTAGCGGGATCAAAGATGCCGGTATCTGTAGGAATGATTGACGCTGAGTCGAAAAGGCGAACATCAACGTTTAAATTGTTTGCAAGCGACGACCTTACCTGCCCCCCTTTTATCGCCGTTAGTAAGTGAGTTTTGCCAGATCCATTTCGCCCCGTCAGTACTACAAACTTGGGCAAAGTGATCTCCTCCAGTTGCGTTATTGATTTATGAACCGATGCAAAAGTAAGTGTGTTTGACATAGTCTTAAGTTGTGCAAATCTTTCGTCTTGGAGTTTCAATATACCGGAAGGTATGGAGTAGTGCAGACCTCTGGCATGACAGTTTCCCAACTTTCAATTACCAAATTACTCTCCGCAAGAGCCCACTCGTGCGAACCCGCTTGTGGCTGTTCAGAGCCAATAAGATAATTCTACTGTAAAGGCGGCTTCGGGGTGTGGTGCAGACATTCAAAACAATCTCGCCAACAGTTATTTTGTAAAACTACGATAGTCCGCTATGGCCGATAACCGGCCCGCCTCCTCATTGCGCAAACTCGTGTCGCCATGCGTACAAGCAGTATGGCGAATTTGCACCACATAAGATTCCGTAGGCTCAATTCCCCGGCCAAGTGAACTCGACACGGATCCCGCTCGGTTCATAACACATCATGTGTTTCGTCGGCCCCTTGCCCAGCAGTTCAGGTGCAAACTCGATGGGCGTGCCGTTGTTCAGCAGCGTGGCATGGATGCGATTCAGATCTGCTTCGCTTTCGACCTGGAAGGCGACATGGTGCAGGCCTGTATTCCTGTCTTTGTCGAACGATGAGCCGGGTTCTTTTCTGATCGCCCAGAGCGTGACCATGGTCTTGCCGTCGCTGACATAGATGGCAGGGTATTCAGGGTTCCTGCGCACTTCTTTCCAGCCCAGCAGGGTGATGAAGAAGTGCGCGCTTTCTTCCAGTTTGCTCACGGTAAGACCGAGGTGGTGTATGCCTTTGGTGACCGGGGTGTTCATGCGGGCACCGCCAATCCGCGTGCGCGACGGTTGGAGAGGTAGATGGAATCCCGCTCCGGTTTTGTTCCTGCTGCCTGCATCGCGATCCATTCCCCGGTAGACATGACGGCGGCGAAGCGCGATTGCAGCACGACGCACATCACGCTGTGGATCTCTTCGGCGCTCGCGCGGCCAGCCCGGTTCTCATAGGGGACGGAACCCGAGGCATCGCTGATGTACTCCACTGCGTAGCCGTCGTGGAAGGCGTGCAGCATGGTCGAGAGGTTGCAGTTGTGGCTCATGTAGCCGGTCACGGTGAGCGTGTCGATGTCATGCGCGCACAGCCATTTATCCAGATCGGTATTCGCGAATGCACTCGGCATCATTTTGATCACAAGATGGTCGTGCGGACGCGCGGCAATTGTTTCGTGCAGCGCGCAACCGCTGCTGCCTTCCGCCATGATGGGGGACTGCTTGGGCAGGATGTTCTGCACGACAACGACCGGGATACCGGCACTGCTGGCCGCATCCATCATCTTGCCAATATTGGCGAGCGACTGTTGCGGGTCGGGGTGTTCGATAGGCAGTGCGTCCCCGAAGTAATCGTTCTGTACGTCGATGACGATCAAAGCGCGTTTGGGTTGAGGCATGGTGGTCTCCTTGTGGGTGATGGAATGTAAGGTGACGCATCATCGCCTTGGGCGCGCATTTCAATCAGTGGCCCGAATGACTTTTTTAGATACAATCAGGCCATCATGAAAAAACCAGCCCGCAACGCGGATAGTTACGCGGTCGTCGTCTACGACGGCATCAGCCCATTCCATTTGTCGGTGCCGTGCATCCTTTTCAAAAAGGGCGGTAAGGACAACAGGGTGCCGGACTTCAAGGTGAAGCTGTGCGCAGTCGAGCCGTCTGTCATACAAACCAATGCCGGATACGCTATCCAGGTCACACAAGGCCTTGCCGCACTCAAAGGCGTCGGGACGATCATCGTGCCCAGCTGGAACGACACCTCGGTGCCGCCGCCGAAGAGCCTGCTGGATGCCTTGCGCAAGGCGCATCAGCACGGCGCGCGTATCGTCAGTTTTTGTCTGGGCTCGTTCGTGCTGGCTGCGGCCGGGTTGCTGGCGGGACGGCGGGCGACGACGCACTGGGAATGGGCGGCCGAGTTGGCCGAACGCTATCCGGATATCGACGTGGAGCCGGATGTTTTGTACGTGGATGAAGGCGACATCGTCACCTCCGCCGGATGTGCGTCCGCCATCGATTGCTGCCTGCATCTGATACGCAAGCAGCACGGCGCAGAGGTTGCCAATTCCATCGCGCGACGCATGGTCGTATCGCCATTCCGGCAGGGCGGACAAGCGCAATTCATCGAGCAGCCGGTATTCGATTCCGCCGCACCGGACAGGCTGTCGCAGGTGATGGACTGGATGACGCAGCATCTGGATGTCGCGCATACGCTGGATGATCTGGCGGAACGTGCCTTGATGAGCCGCCGGACTTTTACTCGCCGGTTTCGCCAGGTGACCGGAACGACCGTTGGGACATGGTTGCTGAATCAACGTCTGGCATTGGCGCAACGCATACTGGAAATGACCGACAAACCGATTGAGCTGGTGGCGGAAACGGCGGGATTTGCCTCGCCCGCCCTATTCCGCCGCAGTTTTGGACAGGCGTTCGGCGTAAAACCTTCAGTCTATCGCAGGGAGTTTCGCGGCGAGTAAATCAGGCCGTCGATGAAATGAGCGTCCGCTACCGGGAAAATTTTTGAATGGGCAAAACTAAATAAGCCAGATCCGCCGCCGAGCCCTCCCTCTTACTTTTTCAATCCTTCATTCCAAACTGGCATTACTTTATCGGGCTACGCCAACGACAAGGAAAGGTATTTTGACCAGGTCTGCAATCATCCTGAGTTCAAAAAGCAAGCCACGTAATTACACTGATTATCACGGATAATCAAAAAATTAACTCGAACTCACCATCACCTTTTTGATGATGGAACGAAAACTTATAACTTGATGTTTTATCTGATTTTATCCGCGCCCATATGTGGCGCAGAGTTTTTAAGGTTTATCGCTCACCGAGTGAAAATCCAGATCAAAGCGCTGCAAGTATTGTTTGAGTCGATGCGAGTCGTTGGCGCTGGTTTTTTGCATGCGGCTCCGGTTGAACAGGGTGCGCCCGGCCTCAGCCAGATTCCGGCTGTTTCGGCAAACCTGTATGACTTTTGCAAGCTGTAACTGATCGAACAAGTCGAGTTCGTCCAGAGCCTGTGGCGACAGCACTTCGCGCAGTATGTCGGTGGACGCCGCATCACTCTTCGCGAAACTCGACCAGCCTTTTTGCAAGCGCAATATTTCTTCTGCGACAACCTCTTCCGTGATGCGACCACCGGTCGCCAGTGTCGCCATACGCGTGATGCTGGAGTTGAGATCGCGAAAGTTGGCGCGCCACAACGCGGCTACAGAATTCGCAAAAGCCAGATAGACTGCCCGGGCTGCCTTGTTGAAGCTGACCTTGTGACCGGCCTTGACGGTGAACTGGTGCAACTCGTGCTCAATGTTGGGTTCAAGGTCTTCAAGCCGATTTTTCAGCGAGGGCAATTCGTATGTCCACAAGTTGATGCGCGCGAGCAAATCTTCGCGAAATCTTCCCTGCAGGACCTGCTCATACAAATCGCGATTGGTTCCGGCAATCAACTGAAAGCTGCTGCTGACTTCATGATCTGAGCCGAAAGGCATGAAGGATTTCTCTTCTATCGCCCTGAGCAACATCGCCTGTTCGTCTGTACCCAATTCGCCCACCTCATCCAGGAACAGCAGTCCTCTGTCTGCTTCGCGCAGCAGCCCTGCGCGCGGACTCTGTGCGCCGGTAAAGGCGCCTTTGACATGGCCGAACAGTGCCGACATTGCGTTGTCGCCGCGCAGCGTGGCGCAGTTGACTTCAACCAGACGGCCGGTCAATTGCCCGCGTTGCTTCTTGAGTTCATAGATGCGTTTAGCGAGGCGCGATTTGTCGGCGCCAGTAGGTCCGGTCAGCAGAATCGGCGACGATGACTTGATAGACACGCGCTCCAGTTGCGAGATCAGACTATTGAAGGCGGCGTTGCGGGTTTCGATGCCGCTTTTGAGATAGGTGATGCCATCCATCGCCTCGCGCTCGAAACGCTGAGCGATTTGATCGTAGCGCGACAGATCCAGGTCGATGACCTGATAACTGCCCCTCGGGTCATTATCTGCGGGCGAGGTTTGCAGCAGTTTGCCCGGGATGTAGCGCGCCTCGGTTAACAAATAAAGGCAGATTTGCGCAACATGTGTGCCCGTGGTGATGTGCACGTAATAGGAATTTTGCTCGGGATCGAAGCTATAGCTGCGGGTGAAATCCAGAAGCTGGCTGTACACCTCTTCAAAATCCCACGGGTTCTGGTAGTTCACAATGTAAGGCGTGATCCGCGTTTGTGGCGAGAGCGCCTGCATGTCGCGCACCGTGAGGGCAGCCAGTTCAGCCTCATCCGGGTGGTGGATCAGGACAAATTCCGCGACGGGCAGCTCGGCTTGCATCAGTAACGAAACACTGGGTCGCCAGCGCTGGGAGCGGCAGCGTCCCAACCCGCCGTGATCCAGCCTCGAACCCAGAATGCCGATAACCACATTATTCATATCGATAGAGCGCTATCCGAAAAGATATCTAATTCTACTGCGAAACCATGCCAGACATATACCACGAAAATTATCATCCAGAAAATAACCATAATTATCAATTAGATGTAAAATTTATGGATTGCATCAGCTTTGCTGGCACAGCGATTGCAATGTAACCGGTACGCAGCAGAGATACCGAATAACAAAAATACCAGAGGTTGAACAATGAATACACCATACGAAGTTATACACGATGCAGGGTCGCACCTTATCAAATCCTGGACGCGCGGCGTTCCGTTCGACGACAACTCCAGGCAGCAATTGCGCAATATCGCGCGGATGCCGTTTATTCACAAATGGGTAGCTGCGATGCCGGACGTACATTTGGGTAAAGGCGCCACGATAGGCAGCGTGATCCCGACCCTGGGTGCGGTAATCCCGGCAGCGGTAGGCGTGGATTTGGGATGCGGGATGATGGCGGTAAAAACCTCGTTGACGGCAGCGCAATTGCCGGATTCGCTGGGTGCGATGCGTAGCCAGATCGAGAAACGTGTGCCGCACGGGCGCTCGGCAGATTTGCGCGGTGGGCGCGATACCGGAAGCTGGGGGCGCGCGCCGGACGAAGTAATGACGGCGTGGGAGCCGCTGCGCGCAGGGTTTGAACGCCTGTGCGAAAAGCACCCGTTCCTGAAGAACACCAACAACCTCTGCCACCTTGGAACTTTGGGTACGGGCAACCATTTTGTGGAAATTTGCCTGGACGAATCCGATGCGGTTTGGGTGATGTTGCACAGCGGTTCGCGCGGCGTGGGGAATCGCATCGGCACACACTTTATCGAGGCCGCAAAGAAGGACATGGAGCGCTGGTTTATCAGCCTGCCGGACAAGGATTTGGCATATATCCCGGAGGGTAGCGAAAACTTCAGTGCTTATATCAGGGCTGTTTCCTGGGCGCAGGATTTTGCCCGCGTGAACCGCGAGCTGATGATGGCGAATACCTTGAGCGCGATGCGCGAAGTGATGAAAGTAAATTTTATCGTCGACGTGGAGGCCGTGAATTGCCACCACAACTACATCAGCCAGGAGCACCATTATGGCAAAGACGTCTGGGTCACGCGCAAGGGCGCGGTGAGCGCGCGTCTGGGCGAGATGGGCATCATCCCGGGAAGCATGGGGGCGAAATCCTTCATCGTGCGCGGGCTGGGCAACGAGGAAAGTTTTTGTAGTTGCAGCCACGGTGCCGGCCGCGTGATGTCGCGTACCGAAGCCAAGCGTCGTGTGACGCTAGCCGAACATATCAAAGCCACGGAAGGCGTGGAATGCCGCAAAGATGCTGACGTAATTGATGAAACGCCATCCGCTTACAAACCCATCGATCAGGTGATGGCGGCGCAAGCGGATCTGGTAGAAATCGTGCATACCTTGAAGCAGGTGGTCTGCGTCAAGGGATGACAAGAGTTTGGTGCAAGGCTATGGCCTGCGGTGCAGATTCAACAGTCTGCCTGACGCCGCCGCCTCTGGCGACCTGCGTATCGGTGATAGCCCGACACTAAATAATGCCGCCATAGCTCAGTCTGGTAGAGCACCGGGTAAAACCGGGCGTCGCGGGTTCGAATCCCGCTGGCGGCGCCTTCGCTATAGCTCAGCCGGGTAGAGCGCTGAACTCATACTTCAGTTGTCGCCGGTTCGATTCCGGCTAGTGAAACTACCCTGTCACGGTAGTTGTAGAAAAGCATGACACCGGCAAGTCTCCCGGTGAAAGGTGTAATAAAACCGGGGCGTAACAGCAACACCCAAACCTCGATTTCTGCACACCCGACATCAGCCCGGAGGTTGCCTTGTAGCAAGGTTAGACGTGCGCGCGATTGGCTTCAGGCAGCTTGCCCGCACGCCACGACGTTATAAGCCGACAAACGGGCGGAGGCTTGCCACTTTAATTATGCAGAAGGGACGCATCATGAAGTTGTTTGACATCGAATACAAAGAAATCATCATTTCCGAATCGCAACGCGGGTTGCTGTTCAAGGACAAGCAGTTCGCCAGGGTATTGATGCCCGGCGTACACAAGATGCTCGATTACATGAACCGCTACCAGGTGCAGGTGTTCGAGGTACTGAAAACTTTGCAGGAGGGCGTATCCAAAGAGGTCATTTACCTGGCAGAGCTGCACACCGGGGCTTTTGCAGCGCACTTGCAGGCATGGGAAACCGCCGAGAACGAAATCGGGCTGGTGTACCAGAACAACGTACTCAAAGACATCAAGGCACCTGCGCTGCGCGGCGCATACTGGAAAACGCAGCATGAAATCCGTGTCGAAAAAATCGACATCGGCGAGGATTTTGCCGTCGACAAAAAACTGGCGGCCTTGCTATCCAATTGCAAGGATGATCTGCTGAAACTGGCCGCAGCCAATGCTATCGCGAGTGCCACCGTACCCGAGCGCCATGTCGGTTTTATGGAGGTGGACGGTGTAGCGGTTGCAACGCTGGCTACAGGAGCGCATGTTTGGTGGAAGTTCAACCGCAAAATCGCGGTGACACTGCTGGATTGCCGTTTGCAGAACATGGAAGTCAACGGGCAGGAAATCCTGACCAGAGATCGCGTGAGCCTGCGTGTCAATTTGTCCGCTACCTGGCAGATCAAGCAGGCCGAGGTGGTAAAGGCCGAGTTGGCCGATGCCCGGGACTTTTTGTACCGCGAACTACAGCTGGCTTTGCGCGCTGTTGTCAGTACGCAGACGCTGGATGAACTTCTGGTCGACAAAAACTCGTTGAACCAGCAAGTGCAGGCCATCGTAGCGAACAAAGCGGCAGAATATGGGATCGAGGTCAAATCCGTCGGTGCGCGCGACATCGTGTTGCCCGGAGAAATGAAAGCCATCCTGACGCAGGTCGTCGAGGCGCAAAAAGTGGCCGAAGCCAACCTGATCAGGCGTCACGAAGAAACCCAGGCCACGCGCTCGCTGCACAACACGGCCAAGGTGATGGAGGGCAACCCCGTATTGCTGCGTTTGAAGGAGCTTGAGATTCTGGAGAAGATTTCAGGTCGCATCAGCACGCTGAATGTTTATGGCGGACTGGACGGTGTCATGAACGATATGGTCAGATTGACTGACCGTAGCGCAAAGTAGCGCCCGGTGTCAGACTGGTCGCCCCGAAAGTCTGAATTAAAATTCAAGCAACGATGACATAGCCTTTGGGTTTGAAATCCGGGCACCGGATGAGCCGCGCAAGGGGAGCGCAGCAGGGAATACCGGCGATAAAAAAGGAGCCAGGCGATTGACCTGACTCCTTGTTTGGCAGGAACGAGCAGACTCGAACTGCGGACCCCTTGGATGTCGAAATAGCATTCAGCCTGTAACACATTGATTTAATTTATAATGCGCCATGGTCTTCCGTTACAACCATGCACTACAACGCACAACGATGCATAACCAAAACCGTCAAAAGTCCGGCAGACTAACATAACTCATTCACAGCACTCATTCCCATTCAGTCTTAGCCCGTGCAATCACTTCACTGAGCAGACTGGGACGGATGTGCAAAGTTGTTTGTTGCGGGATGGCAGCTAAAAGCGCTAAAATTTCAAAGGAAGTACGTAGCTTTTGGCGAACCGCACGGAGCAACAGCCCCAAAGTGCCATGCGCACTGATATTCAAACTTTTAGCAGCTAATCGTGCAGCAGTATCATCGGTGAGCAACATTCCGACTGAGTGATCCAAACATAGCGTCAGCGCTTCCCGCTCGCCGTTATGCAAAGTATAAATCGCCGCCATGGCATTAATTCTGGCTGAAGGTGTCGGCGGTAACTGACGAATCAAATTGACGTTTGCATGTTGCAATGCCTGCGGGCGATGATGCTGTACCTCAAGCCAAACCGCATTGGGTACAAATACAGCTGCGTAATCACTCAACACGTCCAAGGCATTCAACTCATCCAAATGTATCAATGGACCAGCATCAGCAACAACCACAGAGTGCCTAGTTACTGCCATGCAATCCCCACTCAACATCTTCCTGAATAAAAGACTCAGTTAGTACATCTTGATGCGATTCCAAATAGCGGCGAAGTGACTCATTGACCACTTCTTCCATGTTACTTGCCCAACCTTGTCTCACTAGGGTTTGCGCCTGCTGCCAAAGTTGATCGGGTATTTCAGCGTGAATAGCGCTACTCATGACTAGCCTCCTAATTAACTCTACAAATACACACTGTGACTATATCGTTAATCCACACTTTGCGCAGTAGATTGTCGATTATTAAAATAAGATCACCGTGGCGGTAACTTTCTACGGCCTTTTTTGAGAAACTTAAACCCCCTCAGGAAGAGGTTTAAACCTATCTCCTTCTTGCGGCCAGCGCTTTGCTCGGCTTTGGAATGCCCGTAGTTCATCAATATCCAAAGTGGCGGCAATAACGAAATCATTATCCCCACCCCGCACACGTGCAATATCTCGCATAAATGGCTCTTTAGCTGGCGATCTGACGCGACTATCGCCGTACTTCCGATTATTTACCAGAATGGTATATGCATGCACATCGAGTGCGGCAGATTCAATCAGGGCGGAAAAAGTATCTAAATCCTGATTCCAGCTTAACACCATCAAAGCGTCAACTTTACCTTGGAACTTCACTCGCTCTTTACTGTTCTGCAACTCAGAACAAGCCATGACACCAAAGTATGCATCATTGTGAATATATACAGGCTTAGTGCGCTTGTATTTTATCTTTGAAAAGGCCCAAGTCTTACCAAATCTAGAGGTGAGCTGTTTATCCTCACCGACAGCAGGTTCCAGTTTTGGCTGCCAAATCTTTACAGTAGAGGGAAAACCAAGCCGGTTGTCTAATGTGGACCCTGTAGTCAAGACAGTTATGTGCTGAGTTTAAGCTATGTACTCGACTTCACTTACAGCTGGACGGCGCTGCCCCGGTTTTGCCTTTGCTTTTTCTTCTGCTTTTACCTTGCTTATTGGTGCTTTCCCCGTCTCTGATTCAGATTCTGTTTCTGATTTTTCTTTTTTTCCGGCGCGAGGATATTTGTCCAGAATCATTGCGCCTCCGCCGATTGCGGTTCGATACACGACGTCAGGCGTCACGTTTTTCAACGACTGGTGCGGACGTCTGACGTTGTAAAAGTCAAAGTACTCCGTCAGCCCGATCATCAGTTCGACCATCGTGGAATAGCCCTTCAGATAGACATCCTCATGCTTGACGCTGCGCCAGAGCCGCTCAACGCAGAGCCGCTCAACGAAGATGTTGTCGAAGGCTCGCCCCTGGCCATCCATGCTAATGACGATCCCCTCCCTTTGCAAAACACCTGTAAAGGCCTCGCTGGTGAACTGCGAGCCCTGGTCGCTGTTGAAGATCTCCGGCTTGCCATGGGCGCGAATAGCCTCTTCAAGGCAATCGACGCAAAACGTCGCATCCATGCTGTTGCTGATTCGCCAGCCGAGCACGCGCCGAGAGTACCAGTCGATAATCGCCACCAGGTACACGAAGCCTCGCGGCAACCGGAGATAGGTGATATCCGTACTCCAGACCTGGTTCGGCCTGACCACCGCAACCCCGCGCAGCAGATAGGGATAGACCTTGTGCTCAGGGTGCGCGCGACTGGTGTTCGGCCCCGGCGCAATAGCCGCCAAACCCATTGCCTGCATCAAGCGTTGTACCCGTTTTCGATTGACGATGTGTCCTGCGGTCTTGAGAAAAATCACCATCTTGCGGCTGCCGTAAAACGGATGGAGGGTATATTCTTCGTCAATCAGGCGGCTGTGCAACAGGTCAAGCTCGTCCAGCGGCTTCGGCTTTTGATGCGCATAGATGGTGGCTCGCGATACCGCCGACAGCCGACATTGCTGCGCTACGCTCATCGTGTCCGCATGCGTAACCCATGCTTGCCGCATCATGACAGGCTGATCCCAGACTTTTTTTTGAGCCAGTCCAGTTCCACCTTCAGTTTGCCAATCTCGCTGTACAGCAATTCTGGTTCCTTATACGCGGCCACCGGTTTGGGGCCGCGCTTGCCTTCAAACAGCGTCTTGGCCTGATCCTGGATCTCCTTCTTCCACAAACCTACTTGCGCCGGATGAACGCCGTACTCCAGACCAATCTGATTGACCGTCTTCGTTCCTCGAATTGCTTCAAGACCCACCTTCGCCTTAAGTTCCGGCGTGTGGAACTGCCGCTGCTTTGATTCGCTCATTTTGCTTATTCCCTATGAACAGCGCACAGCTTAAACCATTGTCTTAAAAACTGGGGCCACTATAGGCTCATGCGATCCCCAAGGTCAGCAACATTAAGCCGCCCAAATTAAGCGACATAGTTCGAAAAGCAATTTTTGCCTGTCTTCCAACTCTTCTTTCCCAAATTTATCCATTGCCCGAAAAGTAAGCCCATGAGCATCGGAAAAACCAGCAAAATCTAATTTACTTTTATAACTATCCTCACGAAGTGTCTCATTCCAATACAGAGTATTGGAATAGGATTTTAGTTTTGCCGAATATATCTCGTTATTGCTGGATTGATTGTCCCGGCCCTTTAACAGTAATACACCACCAAGACGATTACGCTCTTGCTCGAAACGCTCCTCATCTCCATCAAACAGAGCTAAATTTTCAGCATTACGCGAAAGGATATGTTCGACATGAAAACCGTTTTTCGCACCGCGTAAAGTTACCAAATCCTTTAACTCATGCTTCATTTTCAACTTCATTCCATCGGCGAGGAGACGTTCTACTCTTCCAAATAGATATCGAACGAAACGGGTATTCAAACGGTCAATCGACATTTGACGGAATAGCGGATAACCGAACGCATTGCCAATAGGAATTGCTCTTCGCTCTGCCAGCTCCGCAATCAGGTGTGTCTCAATAATTGCAGAAATATCTGCGGCGGGTTTTTCCCTAATCTCAATACTAATGTCGTACAGACGAGATGCAAATTCATTTGAATCGTATCCGCCTTGTATCTGCAAAAGCGAGAACATCCTGTCAAGCCCTGCCGAAACGGCATGGATTTTTTCAACCTCCTCTGGGTCATTAACGGCACATGCCGAAATGATGAGCATAAACTGGGTGTCCAACTCGTTGAGGTTGTTGAAATAGACTGCTGGGTATGCCGAATTCACCTGCGTTGTGGCACTCCACAAACGAGCATACAAACTGGTGAAATATTTAAACGCACCATTCAGGAACAACTTAACTTCACCCGTGTTGTGATCAAGCTTCAATGACGCGTTTATATCGGATTTGAACATCTCACGGTGGTAATCACCATCGAAACGCTGTCCAGATTTTTTGTTGCTAGCAAACTTTGCTTTCAGCCAGTAACGAAAGAAGCTATCGATTTCATCTCCCCTGAATGAATTGACTGCTTGTAGCTGATTTTCCCAGAGTTCGTTGAACTTACCGCTATCAAGTTCAATCTTATCAATCTGCCCAAGCAATTTTCCTTTCAGAATTTCATAAGGTTTGAGTCGAACACCTCTGTCATTGATAACCTCAAATACCATTGGCACATGATTGGTTTCTACGGACAGGTTTATCAAAACCAAGCGGAATAAAAAATAATGAACAAATGTATCAAATTGATGCAACGAGCCCAACCGTTTATCTAATTCCAAACTTATTAATTGATAATTTTTAACCATATTGGCAGCAGTAATGCCCGTACTAATGTTTATCCCCGATGGATCACTGCCCGCCATCAAAGCTTCAAGTACAAGCCTATGCTTCACATGGTTCATCCAGAACTCATGCTCAGTGCCTGAGTACCCTGAAATTTTTCGCTCTATCCAACCTGCTGTTTTTGAGCCCAGCAATTTTGCTTTGGTTAACAGACTAAACAGAATCAGCGTCAAGGTTGTTAACCTTTGTTGACCATCAACCACAAATACCCGACCGCCTACTGTGTTAGTCACATAAGTATTGAGGTAGTACCACGGGTAGCGAGAATTAATATTCTCCTTGTTCGGCTCCAAGGAAGAGAATTTCTTGTAAGCATCATCAAATTGATAAAATACATCATCAAGAAGCCGTTTGACTGGCTCCTCAGTCCATTTGTAATCTCGTTGATAAAAATCTATGAAATAGACTGTTGTTGAAAAGGTTTGATCTAAATTCTGTTTGTCTGGCTGAATTTCCACGATTTAATTCCTGATTATTGTTGTTCTATGAGGATGCAGTGCCTGTCGCAACCAAACCCCTTAGCTTTGGCAGAAACTTTGATGAAAGTAATTTAGGCTATTCTTTTAGTGTTGCTGGGGCGGGTAAGCTAGTGCGAAGTAATGGAAGCAACTTATCAAAAAACTCAGATGGAACAGCTACAGTTCCTATATTACGATTTAAAGCGAAAAAAGAGGAGAAAAAAAAGTGGGGGGGGCAAATTTTTTGTATGTTCCTTTGTATGTTCAAAAACAACCACAAATCAAAAAAGGACTTGCGGAGATTATCCGTAAGTCCTTAATTTTAAACATAAATTCTGGTAGGAACGAGCAGACTCGAACTGCTGACCCCTTGGATGTCGACCAAGTGCTCTAACCAACTGAGCTACGCTCCTTTTGAAGAGCGCGAATTATATCCACATCCCTCGCACTTGGCAACCTCAATATTATTCGGACGAATCTCTGAAGCCGCCGGACGCCAGATTGTCGAAGCGGGTGAACTCACCGCGAAAGGCCAGCGCCACCGTACCGATAGGGCCGTTACGCTGCTTGCCGATGATAATTTCGGCAATCCCCCGCTCGTCCGTGTCCTTGTTGTAGACTTCGTCGCGGTAAATAAACAAAATCAGATCGGCATCCTGCTCGATCGCACCCGATTCGCGCAAATCCGACATCACCGGGCGCTTGTTCGGACGCTGCTCCAGACTACGGTTGAGCTGCGAGAGCGCCACTACCGGACATTGCAACTCCTTCGCCAGGCTCTTCAAACCGCGCGAGATTTCGGAAATTTCCGTCGCGCGGTTCTCGCTGGCCTTGCCCGCGTTGGAGCTCATCAGTTGCAAATAATCGACCACAATCAGCCCCAGCTGACCGTGCTGGCGGTGCAGGCGGCGCGCGCGCGCGCGTAAATCCAGAGAAGACAAGGCGGCTGATTCGTCGATAAACAGCGGCGCATCGTTGAGCTTGCCCAGCGCGTGGGTCAGCCTCCCCCAGTCGTCATCTTGCAGCTTGCCTGAACGCAAATCATGCTGGTTGAGCTTACCTACCGAGCCCAACATACGCATCGCCAGCTGTGCCGCGCCCATTTCCATACTGAAAATAGCCACCGGCAGCTTGCTGTCCAGCGCAATGTTTTCGGCAATATTGATCGAGAAAGCCGTCTTACCCATACTGGGCCGACCCGCCACGATCACCAGATCGCCCGGCTGCAAGCCTGAAGTCATTTTATCCAGATCGGTAAATCCGGTGGGCGTACCCGTGACATCGCTGGTGTTCTCGCGCCCGTACAGCGTCTCGATGCGCTCGACCACCTGGGTCAGCAGGGGCGGCATGGACATGAAGCCCTGCTTGCCTTTTGATCCGGCCTCGGCAATCTCGAAAACACGACCCTCGGCCTCATCCAGCAACTGCGCGGCATCTCGCCCCGTCGGATTGTAGGCGCTGGCAGCAATCTCAGTCCCCACTTCCACCAGTTTGCGCATGATGGAACGCTCGCGCACGATTTCGCCATAGCGGCGAATGTTGGCCGCCGAGGGCACGTTCTGCACCAGACTACCCAGATAAGCCAGGCCACCGGCCTTGCCCAGCTCGTCGCTGTTTTCCAGGGCTTCTGCCACGGTAATCACGTCCACAGGCTTGGCCTGTTCGCTCATGCGCACGATATGCCGGTAGATCAGCCTGTGCTCGCGACGATAAAAATCGTCCTCGGTAATCAGGTCAGCGATTTTATCCATAGAACTGGATTCGAGCATCAGCCCGCCCAGCACCGATTGCTCGGCCTCTACCGAATGTGGCGGCAGTTTAATCTGATCGACTTGCGCGTCTGAATTGGAAAAATTTTGCATAACGATGAACGGCGAATTAACGAGCGCTATTTTACCTTGCCGCACGATAAAACAACGGAAATAAAAAAAGGACTGTTTCCAGTCCTTTTTTTGCAAGCTACGCCTGTCCACGAGGCGGGGTTGAACCCGCCTTGTTTTTAGTGTTCGCCGAGTACCGAAACCGTGATGTCCACAATAACGTCTGTGTGCAACGCAACGCTGACTTGATGATCGCCCACATTCTTCAGGTGACCTTCAGCCATACGCACTTGCGCCTTATCGACTGCGAAACCAGCAGCTGCCAGCGCTTCAGCGATGTCAGCATTGGTGACGGAACCGAACAGACGACCGTCCACACCCGCTTTTTGCGAGACTTGTACGGTCAAACCAGCCAGCTTTTCGCCGCGTGCCTGAGCATCAGCCAACTTGGCTTTATCGGCGGCTTCAATTTCAGCGCGACGCACTTCGAATTCAGCCATATTGGCTGTCGTAGCGCGCTTTGCCTTGCCTTGAGGGATCAAGAAGTTACGTGCATAACCATTCTTGACATTGACAACATCACCCAATTGACCCAGGTTGATGACTTTTTCCATCAAAATTATTTGCATGTCCGATACTCCTAGTGCAAATCAGTATAGGGCAGCAAAGCCAGGAAACGCGCGCGCTTCACGGCAGTGCTCAATTGACGCTGGAAGCGTGTCTTGGTGCCGGTGATGCGAGCCGGAATCAGCTTGCCATTTTCAGATACGAATTCCTTGAGGATATTCACATCCTTGTAATCTACTTCTGCGATCTTCTCTACTGTGAAGCGGCAGAATTTGCGACGCTTGAACAGATTGTTACGAGAAAAACGCTTCTTCTTGTCATCGTTACTTTTGCCTGATGGACGAGCCATGATGTTCCCTTTTACCAAATGTTGATAAGCTAAACCGGTGCGCGAAAAACCGCGTAACCCCGGTCAGGCGACTAGATTTAAGCTTCTACGCTTTCTTCTTTAGCCGGAACAACCTCTTCACTCAGCACTGAACGGGATTTTTCTTCCTTCATCATTGCCGATGGGATCGTAACAGCTGTCTTGGTCTTGACTGTCAGATGACGCAATACTGCATCATTGAAGCGGAACGCGTGTTCCAGCTCATCCAATGTTTCCTGATTGCATTCGATATTCATCAGGACATAGTGTGCCTTGTGAATTTTCTGAATAGCGTAAGCCAATTGGCGGCGGCCCCAATCTTCCAGACGGTGAATTTGACCGCCCTTGGATGTGACCAGTGTGCGATAGCGCTCGATCATTGCAGGCACTTGCTCGCTTTGATCTGGATGCACGATAAACACGATTTCGTAATGTCGCATTACATCTCCTTGTGGTTATGAAAGCCCCCTGCCATGCGAGACAGTGGAGCAAGGCTGTTTTGGCCGACTATCGGCCCAACAGGGGCGCGGATTATATATGAATGACAGATATTACGCCATCAGTTATTCAGATAAATCAACTTCGCCGGGGGCAGCCCTGTCTGCCGACAGGCAGGCC
Organism: Gallionella sp.; assembly: GCA_028707275.1. GTDB lineage: Bacteria > Pseudomonadota > Gammaproteobacteria > Burkholderiales > Gallionellaceae > Gallionella. The sequence goes on from JAQTUP010000002.1 coordinate 100,170, forward strand.
GACGGCTGGTCACTTTCTTTTGTGTCGCCAAAAGAAAGTAATCCAAGAAAAGGCGACCCCGGTTTGCCGCGCCGCCAGGCTGCCAGCAGTCAGGCGGTGTACCCTCGGTAGTCGCAAACAAGCGGAGCTGCGCAACTCGCACGAACCGCACAGCGGCCACGCGCTCAAACAGTGCTCGCCTAACCCCACCGCTTGTTTGCGGCTATCTTCGGCGGCGCACAGGGGCTGTGAGTGACGCGCAACCCGCCTTAAAACAGATCTGATGACTCATCAAGCCTGATTTTTAGAGCGTGTGCGTAACATCAGTGAATAACAAAAAATCAATCACCAATTGCAGGCAGACAATGGTAAGCGCCAGACAGCCTCATGCAAACCCGCACAACCTCACAGGAACAGGCAACTGATTTCAAGGGGGAGAAGTAAAGAGAAGGCCTGACAGGTCAGGCAGGTCAGATATGCAGAACGCGCGAACTGAACAATGCTAAAGAAGCAATCTGCACGCGAAACATCAATTTGACTGGTGCCCAGAACCGGAATCGAACCGGTACGGAGATCGCTCCCCGACGGATTTTAAGTCCGTTGTGTCTACCAATTTCACCACCCGGGCGGATGTTTGGAGGTGCGTCCCAGAGTCGAACTGGGCTAACTGGATTTGCAATCCAGGGCATAACCGATTTGCTAACGCACCGTACTTCTGAAGAACAAAAGGGAAAGCGTGATGCTTTCCCTTGAATATGGAGCGGGAGAAGAGGCTCGAACTCTCGACCTATACCTTGGCAAGGTATCGCTCTACCAACTGAGCTACTCCCGCAGTGGAGCATCGCAAAACGTAAAAACTAAACTCCGGTGCAACTGGAGCGGGAGAAGAGGCTCGAACTCTCGACCTATACCTTGGCAAGGTATCGCTCTACCAACTGAGCTACTCCCGCTTTGCGAGGCGCGAATTATAAGGGTTTACAGAACCGTGTCAACTACTTTTTTAAAAAATTTCACAATTTAAATAAACGGGAGAAGTTTTCGCAGGTAGCCTGCCCTACTTCTGCCACACTGACACCACGCAGCAGCGCGATTTCTTCGGCCACATGTTTGACGTAGGCCGGCTGATTGAGCTTGCCGCGAAAAGGCACTGGCGCCAGATAAGGCGAGTCGGTTTCGATCAGGATACGCTCCAGCGGCACGCGCTGTGCGACCTCCTTGATCTGCACGGCGTTCTTAAACGTCACAATCCCCGAGAATGAAATATAAAATCCCATGTCGAGCGCGGCCTGAGCCACCTCCCAGTTTTCAGTAAAGCAGTGCATCACCCCGCCCGCTTCTGCAGCATTTTCTTCCTTCATGATGCGCAAGGTATCCTCTGCCGCCGAACGGGTATGCACAATCAGCGGCTTGCCACATTCGCGGGCGGCGCGGATGTGGTTGCGAAAACGCTCGCGCTGCCACTCAAGGTCTCCGGTCAGACGAAAGTAATCGAGTCCCGTCTCACCGATGGCGATAATTTTCGGATGTTGCGCCAGTTCGACCAGACGCGCGACTGTCGGTTCTTCAACCGCTTCGTAGTCAGGATGCACGCCCACCGAAGCGTAAATATTGGGATACCGGGAGGCTAACGCCAGCACTTGCGGAAAATCGGCCAGATTGACCGAGACACAAAGGGCGCTTTGAACGTCGTTCTGCTGCATTTTCGCCAGCACGTCGTCGATATTCTCCGACAGCTCGTGAAAATTGATGTGGCAATGGGAATCTATGAAGGGCATGTGAGCTGACAATAAGTAAACAGGAGTGATTCCATGAAAAGTTTGGGGTTCAACGTGTGCTGCGCCTCACGTTTGGCCGTTTGCAAACAGCCTTGCAACCGCGCCAGATTCAGCGGGTCCAGCGTTGCGACCAGCTGGATGATAGCGGCCTGTTCAGCAGGATGATAGCGCAGTCTGCCGGTCAGTTTTTGCGAGGAAAGATCGTAACACCATTGCTGCAACCATTGTACCACCTGCACCTGCTCGGTCTTTTGCAGAGCGTCCGCCAGCGCAAACACGTCCATCTTTGCAGGCAGCCTCAAGGCGCGCAGCAATTTGGCGCGAGCATCCTGACTGACGTCCGCCGCGCTTTGCATTGCCTGCAAAGGCGAGAAGCCGGAAATCGCCAGTACGTCAGCCGGATTTTTCACCCCCTGAGCGCCCAGCCAGCGCGCAGCGGTCGCCGCATCCGGTGTCGCAAGACCAAAGGACAAACAGCGACTGAGCAAAGTCGGCAACAAGGACTGCGGTTTGTGCGTCACCAGAATGAACAGCAATCCTGCCGGGGGTTCTTCGAGATTTTTCAGCAAGGCATTCGCCGCGTTGGTATTCATCGCTTCGGCCGGATGAATGATCACCACCCGCCGCCCTCCCTGATGCGCCGTCATCCCCAGAAAGTCATTCAGGCCGCGAATCTGATCCACGGATATCTGGCGACTGGGTTTCTTGCCGACCTCGGCCTCTTCGGTCAGGGATTCAGGCTGCAAGGAACGAAAATCAGGATGCGTGCCTTGCTCGAACCAGTGACACGCCGGACACTTGCCGCAGGCAAAGCCGTTGCCCTGCGGGTGTTCACACAACAAGGCGCGCGCATAATTCATCGCAAGATCGAACTTGCCTATGCCTTTTTGCCCCTGAAACAGCAAGCCTTGCGAGGCGCGACCGCGCAGGGACTGCAAACGCGCCCAGTCATCCGTCTGCCAGGGATAGAGTTCGCTCATTCAATGGCCTCAATAATTACAGCCAGCTGCTGCTGCACCGACGCCAGCGATTGCGCCGCATCGATCACGACATAACGCGCTGGATTTTCCGCCACACGCCGGTGATAGCCTGCGCGCACCCGCTCGAAGAACTCGCCCTGCTCTTGTTCGAAGCGATCCAAAGAGACATTGTTTGCCAGACGCTGCCGCGCGACTTCGATGGGCACATCGAAAAACAGCGTCAGGTCAGGCTGCAATGGCACCCACTGTTCGAGTTGGGCCAGCTTCTCCCAGCTCATACCGCGTCCCGCGCCCTGATAAGCAAAGCTCGCGTCACTGAAGCGATCCGAGATCACCCGTTTGCCCGCACGCAAAGCGGGCTGAATGACTTGCTCCACATGCTCCAGACGGGAGGCAAACATCAACATCGCCTCCGTGCCCATGCTCATCGGCTGATTGAGCACGATTTCGCGCAGTTGCTCGCCCAGCGGCGTGCCGCCCGGCTCGCGCGTGACGATCACATCCATACCACGCTCGCGCAGCGCATCGGCAAACCAGGCCAGATGCGTGCTCTTGCCCGCCCCGTCCACACCTTCAAAAGTAATAAATTTGGTCATTGGAAACAGTTGATAGTTGATAGTTGTCAGCTGGTAGCTGGATTTACTGCTCGGTTGTGTTCATGCTCCCGACATGAAGCATACTATTCAAAGGGATTCTTGATTTCCACACCGGTTCCGCGAAAATCATCCACATTTCGCGTCACCACGGCCAGATCGTGAATCAGCGCAATCGCGGCAATCTGTTTATCTATCGGATGTTCAGGGTGAGGTGACATCAATCGCCCCCACACTTGAGCGCACTCTTCATCAAAGGTCAAAATTTTATCGGCATAATCAGACACCAGCAAATCCAGCCATTTTTCAAGCTTCCTGGTTTGTGGCAGATCACCACGATGACGAAGGTTTTCTAATCCCCGCCGAATTTCACCTATCGTTTGCGCAGAGAGATAGAGATCCTCGGGAGCTGTGGTTTGGAAAAATTTCTGAACGCCTGAGTTTGCCTTGATGCCTTTGCGAGCCTCGCTGATGACATTGGTATCGACCAGGTACATGGATTATGAGTTCCGAAAATTAAAGTCGGCATCTTCACCCACATTGGGCATGCTGGACAACACCTCGGCAACCGTGCGACGTTTTGGACGCTGCAAAACCATACGCAAAATTTCTCGATGCTCCGCTTCCGCGCTTCTTCCGTGGGAAGCTGCCAGTTGCTTCAGCGCAAGGGCTACATCTTCCTCAACATTGCGAACAACTAAGTTGGTAGCCACTTCAATCCCTCATCATGTAATCAATGATTACAGACTACCGGATAAATGATTGCATTGCAATCACCCCTCCAACGGTATAACAGTTACCGGCTACTGGCTATTTTTGGTATTGATTCACCGCCCGGTTATGTTCATCCAGATTACCGGAGAACTTTGAGCTGCCATCGCCGCGCGCGACGAAATACAGGGCATCCGTTACCGCCGGATGAAGCGCGGCATCGAGCGAGGCTCGCCCCGGCATGGCAATCGGCGTGGGCGGCAACCCGCTGCGGGTGTAGGTGTTATAAGACGTGTCGGCGATCAAATCGCGCCGCCTGAGATTCCCGTCAAAACTCAATCCCAGCCCGTAAATCACAGTCGGATCTGTTTGCAGCAACATATGCGTGCGCAGGCGATTGAGAAACACGGCGGCAATCATGGGACGATCGCCCGGGGTGCCGGTTTCCTTCTCCACGATGGAGGCCAGAATCAGCGCCTGATAAGGCGTGGCAAGAGGCAGGTCCGGATTTCGCGCCTGCCATGCTTCATCGAGTCGTTTTTGCATCAGGCGGTAGGCAGACTTCAACAATGCCAGATCGCTGCTGCCTGCTGCGACAAAATAGGTTTCCGGAAAGAAAAGCCCTTCGGGGTGCATTTCTGATGCACCGATGCGCTGCATAATTTCGCTGTCAGACAAATTAAGCGTGTCATGCCGGAGGTTGGGACTGGCGTCGAGCGTACTGCGCAACTGCCTGAAATTCCAACCCTCGATGATCTTGACCTGACTCTTGCTGGCGCTGCCCTGGACAATCAACTCCAGCAGCTCCTTTTTAGAGACCGCATGATCAAGCAGATAGACACCCGCCTTTATTTGTCCGGCATGCCCCAACAGGCGGGCAAAAAGGACAAACAACCTGGGGTGCTCCAGCAATCCTGCCTGTTCCAGTTTTCGTGCGACCGCAGTCAGGCTGCTGCCCTGATTCAGCGAAAATTCCAGAGGCAAGCTGGGGGGCGTCACCGGAGTATAAACATAGTAAAGCACACCGCCCGCAAGGAGCACCAATACCAGCAATAACGCCTTGAATTTACCCATTCTCACTCCACGTCAAGCGCTGTGCGCAGCTTCGCCACACCGTCAAAACTGCCCCAGCATTTTTGCTCAAAACGGGCGACCGGCCACAAACCGAATACGCTGTTGGTCAAAAACACTTCGTCGGCCGCAGACAATTCATCAAGCGCTACCTCCCGCACCTCGACCGGCATGCCAGTTTTCCCGGCAGCTGCCATCACGCGATCGCGCGCCACGCCCGCCACACCACAGCGCGACAAATCAGGCGTAATCAGGCGATTGTTGCTGATTAAAAATATGTTGCTGCGCGTGCCTTCGATCACCCTGCCGCGATCATCCAGCAGCAGGCCTTCGGCGGCATCAGAGCCTGCGAACTCTGCGGCCGCCAGCACGTTTTCCAGACGATTCAGATGTTTGATTCCGGCAAGCCTTGGCTGGTGCCCCAGGCTCAAGGCACAAAGGTGCAGCGCAACGCCGTACACCGCCCAATGTTCAGGATATACCGGCACAGGCGCAACATCCCAAAGATGGGTAGGCGCGACACATGAATCGGGCGCGTAGCCTCTGGCACCCGAACCGCGCGTGACTATCAGCTTGAAAACAGCATCGGGATGATGCTGCAACAAACCGTCCAACTCGGCTGACAGGCAGGAGAAATCCGGGCATGCAATACCCAGAGCGGCGCAATCGCGCAGAAGTTTTTGGTAATGCAACGGCCAGTGCAGCGGCGCCCCATTTGCGACGCGCAGGGTGCGAAACACCCCGTCGCCATAGAGCAGGCCGCGATCACGGATGCTGATCAGATTGCCTGGTGAACCGTTGACCAGCATGGCAATTTAACGGTTCATCAGACCTTGCTGAACACCAGCGTACCGTTAGTTCCGCCAAAACCGAAGTTATTGTTCATCGACACGTCGATCTTCATGTCGCGGGCTTCATTGGCACAGTAGTCCAGATCGCACGCCGGATCCTGCTCGAAGATATTGATGGTAGGCGGAGAAATTTGATGGTGGATGGCCAGTACCGAGAAAATCGACTCGATACCCCCGGCGCCTCCCAGCAAATGTCCCGTCATTGACTTGGTCGAGTTAACGACCAGACGGCTTGCGTGAGCGCCAAAGGCCAGCTTGATCGCCTCTGTTTCGTTCTTGTCGCCCAGCGGGGTGGACGTGCCATGCGCGTTAACGTACTGCACCTCGTCAGGATTCAGCCCTGCATTCTTCAGCGCGTTCAGCATGCTGCGCTTCGGGCCGTCGCTGTTGGGAGACGTGATGTGATACGCATCGCCGCTCATGCCATAGCCTGTGACTTCGGCATAAATTCTGGCGCCGCGCGCCTTGGCGTGCTCATACTCCTCCAGCACCAGCGCGCCTGCTCCCTCACCGATCACGAAGCCATCCCTGTCCTTATCCCACGGACGGCAGGCTGTCGCCGGATCGTCGTTGCGCGTACTAAGCGCGCGCGCAGAAGAGAAGCCGCCCACAGCCAAAGGACCGATAGTCGCTTCCGAACCGCCCGCGATCATCACGTCCGCATCGCCGTATTCGATCATGCGAGCCGACTCGCCGATACAATGCGTGCCGGTCGTACAGGCAGACACCATCGCCAGATTCGGCCCCTTCAATCCGTACATCACAGACAAATTGCCGGAAATCATATTGATGATCGTCCCGGGAATGAAGAAGGGGGAAATTTTGCGCGGACCCGACGCCAGATAATCGTTATGTGTATCTTCGATCATGGGCAAGCCGCCTATCCCCGAACCGATGTTCACCCCTATGCGCTCCGCGTTCTGTTCTGTCACTTCCAGACCAGAATCCGCAAACGCCTCCATACCGGCTACCAGCCCGAAATGGATAAAACGCCCCATACGACGGGCATCCTTGGCCGGCAGGTATTGTGTCACGTCAAAATCACGCACTTCACCCGCAATCTGGCTGGCAAACTGACTCGCATCGAAATGCGAAATTTTAACGATCCCCGACTTGCCAGCGACAATGTTCTGCCAGGCAAGCGGAATACCGATACCGACAGGGGAGACTATCCCCAGGCCGGTCACAACAACTCTACGTTTAGACAAATTATCCGCCAACTCAAAAAATGAAACGGTTACTTTTGATGTGCCAATACGTAATCAATCGCTTGCTGCACAGTGGTAATTGTTTCTGCATCTTCGTCAGGGATTTCGCATTCGAACTCTTCTTCCAGCGCCATGACCAGTTCAACGGTGTCGAGGGAATCAGCACCCAGATCATTCACAAAAGAAGAATCGTTCTTAACTTCAGATTCGTTCACGCCAAGTTGCTCGGATACGATCTTTTTTACGCGTTGTTCAATAGACATTTGAGACTCCACCCTGTTGTAAGTTTATAAAGCGGATGGAATTGTATCAAAGTTGCTGCAAATTCCCAACAACATCCGCAAATTGAAAAATAAATCTGTCAAATCAGCTCATTATTCACCACGTAAAATGCGCATGGGCGAGATTTCAGCCAGCCTTCGGGTATTTAACCATCCTGCGAGCATCACCAGCGCCAGGCCGCCTGCGACGCCGAGCAGCCAGACCAGGCCGTTTGACCGGTAGGGAATTTCAAGAACATGACGCGCCAGCACCCAACCCAGCAAGGAGGCGCTCGCTGCCGAAAACAGTCCGCTAATCGCTCCCAGCACCGCAAATTCCGCCAGATACAAGCGGCGCAGATAAGCGCCCTCTGCACCCAGGGTGCGCAAAATCGCCGCCTCCTGCATGCGCTCGTCCCTGGTCGCCAGCAGCGCCGCATACAGCACTACCACACCGCACAACAAGGTATACAGAAACACCGCGCTGACTGCCTGAGTAATTTGTCCGATAATGGCGCGAACCTGCGCAATCACAGCCCCGGTATCGATGAGCAGCAAATTGGGAAAATTCAGCGCCAGCTCATCGCCCGAGCGCAGCTTGTCGGGCGGCAGGTAAAAACTGGCGAGGTAGCTTGCCGGAAAATCCTGCAACAGGTGCGGTGTGCCTATCACAAAAAAATTCACCCGCATCGAATCCCAATGCACTTTTCGCAAGCTGGTGATACGCGCCGAAAAGCGACTGCCTGCCACGTCATAGCTAAGTGTATCGCCCAGATGAATCCCCAGCGTCCTGGCAATACCTTCTTCGACAGAGAGCTGGCCGCTGTTTGCTGAATCCTGATTCCTGAATCCTGAATCCTGTTTTCCGCCCCACCATTTACCCTGCACCAGCTCGTTCCACACCGGCATCTTGTCCGCATAGGACAGGTTGAATTCGCGCTCGACCAGCGCCCGCGCACGAGGCTCAGGATAATGTTCGCCGCTGACAGGGCGGCCATTGATTGCCACCAGCCGCCCTTTTATCATCGGCAACAGTTCGGGCGCCGGGACAGACTGGTGCTTGAAAAAATCCAGCACCGCTACCCGTTGATCGGGCTGGATATTCACCACGAAGCGGTTCGGCGCATCGGCCGGCAACTTTCCCTGCCAGCTGTCGAGCAGGTCGCCGCGCACCAGCGTCAACACCAGCAAGGCCATGCCGCCCAGACTGAGCGCTACCACCTGGACGGCCACACTGCGCCCGTGCCGCACCATGTTATTGAGCGCATGTCGCCAATGCGAAGTAAAAAAAGACGCGTGACGCGCCAGCAGCTTCAGCAGCAGCCAGGCCAGCGCGCCGAACACCGGCAACCCCACAAGCAATCCTGCCAGCACAAACAATCCCAGCTTCAGGGAACCTGCCTGCCACAAAAACAGACCCGAAATCACCAACCCTGCCAGGCCGTAGATCAGCCACACGGATGCCTCGGGCGCACCCAATTCGCGGCGCAACACCCTGAGCGGCGACACCCGGCGCAATTGCAGCAGGGGCAGGTAGGCGAAACCTGCCAGCAGCGCAAAACCGCTGACGGCCGCCTTTACCATCGGCCAGATTGAAGGTTGCGGCAGCGTCGAGTCGGGCATGATAAGGGAGACCAACATCGCCTGCGTGACATAACCTGACAACAGCCCCGCCAGGACGGACAGACCTCCTGCGAGCAAAAACTGGTACAAAAACAGGCGCAATACTTGTCCTTGCTGCGCCCCCAGACAACGCATCACCGCACATCCGTCCAGATGGCGCGCGACATAACGCCTGGCCGCGAGCAAAATAGCCACTCCGGCAAGAATGGCCGTGGTCAGCGCGGCAAGACCTAAAAAGTGCTCGGCGCGTTCCAGAGCCGTGCGTATCTCGGGTCGCGCGTCCGTCACATCCTCCAGTTTTTCATTGCCGGTCATCACAGGCTCCAGCGCGGCGCGCAAAGCCACGACCGCCCCGGCATCTCCTGCGAACATCAGGCGATACGACATCCGGCTGCCTTCCTGAAGCAGCCCTGTGGCGGCAAGGTCGAGCTCATTCATCAACACGCGCGGCGCGAAGCTGGCAAAACCCACCGACTGATCTATGTCGCGGACGATACGCGCGGCCACACGCAAGCGTCGCGCACCGACCCCCAGCTCATCACCAGGATGCAACCCCAGCCTGCGCATCAAACGATCATCCACCCACACCGTGCCGGGCAGAGGACTCAACGATTGATCTTCATGATCGCCTCCTCGCCCCTTTAAGGGAGAGGGTAAAAGCCTTTTGCTCTCCGCCCCCCCCAGCCCATCGTCAGCCACTATCTTGCCGCGCAGCGGATACCCCGCCTCCACGGCCAGAATGTCGGCCAGCAGCACCTGTTCGCGGTGCGACACCATGCTGGGAAACTCCCGGCTCTGCACCACGCGCACGCCCTTTGCGCGCGCTGTCTCACGATAGCTCGGCGAAAACGGGCGCGTGGACGTGATGCGCAGATCCGCACCCAGCAGGCTCGTGGCCTGTTGCACCAGCCCCTCGCGCACCCGGTCGGCGAACAGTCCCACCGTTGAAAGACTGCCGACGGCCAGCACCAGCGCCAGCAACAACACGCGCCATTCGCCTGACTGCCAGTCGCGACGCATTAAATTGAGAGACAGACGGAGCAGTTTCATACCCCCTCCCCTCGCCCGTTTACGGGAGAGGGGACTAAGGAGAGGGTATTTTGGATAAGCGCAAGCCGTATCTGCTCCAGCACTCTCTCCATTTCACCCAGCACCTCGTTATCCCAGAAACGCAGGACGGTGTAACCTTCGCCTCTCAACCACGAATCGCGTTGTTGATCATAATCGACACTCTCAGCATGTTGTCCGCCATCCAATTCAATGATTAATTTTTCTTCCGAGCAGATAAAGTCCACAATAAATCGACCTGCGGGCTTTTGCCGTTTGAATTTTATTCCCATAAATCGATGAGCACGAAGGTGATACCAAAGTCTTCGCTCCGCATCAGTTTGATTGCGACGTAATATTTTTGCATTGTCCAGCAAGCTCATACCCCCTCTCCCCCCACCCTCTCCCGTAAACGGGCGAGGGTGCAACTCACACCACGCGCCCTGCAAAAAGGCGCAGCTGTCTGGCGCAGCGCCCGGCCAATGACTCGTCATGCGTCACCAGAATCAGGGTAGTGCCCTGCGAGCGATTTAACTCGAACATCAAATCGACGATCTGCGCGCCGGTGGCCGCGTCCAGATTGCCGGTCGGCTCGTCGGCAAACAGAATTTTGGGGCGGACGACGAAGGCGCGCGCCAGGGCCACCCGCTGCTGCTCGCCTCCTGAGAGATGTTTGGGCAGATGGTGGGCGCGGCTCGACAGCCCGACCTGGCTTAGCGACTCGGTGGCGCGCGCCCGCGCATCCGCTACACCCTGCAATTCCAGCGGCAACATGACGTTTTCCAGCGCGCTGAGCGCCGGCAGAAGCTGAAACGACTGAAACACGAAGCCCGAGAGCGCCCCCCGCAGGCGGGCACGCCCGTCTTCATTCAGGACAAACAGATCCTCCCCCCGGAGCCGGACCGTGCCACTGCTGGGTTCATCGAGCCCCGCCAGCAAGCCGAGCAGGGTGGATTTTCCCGAACCCGACGCGCCCAAAATGGCGAGACTCTCGCCCGCCAACACCGTAAAACTGACTTCGTGCAAAATAGTCAGGGGCAGCTCACCACTTAACACTTGCTTACTTAGGCTCACCGCCTGCACAATTGCTGTCATGAAAAATATTGTTCTCTCGAAAAGTTCAGGTTTGGTCATTCACGGAATGACCGCATTCATTTTCATCCTGCTGTGGGTCACGGGCACAGCACAGGCGGCACCAGCCGCTAAAACGGTGCAAACCGCAAAAAACATTCTGATATTCGGGGACAGCCTGTCAGCAGGATATGGCATAGACTCCACGCAAAGCTGGCCTGGCCTGTTACAGCAGGAACTCGACAAAAACCGTATCGGATTTAAAGTGCTCAATGCCAGCATCAGCGGCGAGACCTCCCTGGGAGGCAGGCTGCGCATTACAAAATTACTGGAGCAATACCAGCCTAGCATCGTTGTCGTGGAACTCGGCGCCAACGATGGCCTGCGCGGATTCAGCACGGCAGACATCGAAGACAATCTGAATGAGATTCTGGTACAAATCAACCAGCTGGGCGCTAAAAGGTTGTTGATCGGCATGAAACTTCCGCCCAATTACGGTGAACCCTACATCACTCAGTTTCAAAGCGTCTTTCCCCGCCTCGCGGCTAAGCACAGGATCAGCCTGCTGCCCTACCTTTTGGAAGGCGTGACAGCCGACCAATTTCAGGCCGACAACCTGCACCCCACCGCCGCCTCACAACCGCAAATCATGCGCAACGTGCTGCAAGCCTTAAAACCGCTGCTGCGATGACCTGAAACAGGATCTGATGTGACGCAGTCACAATCAGTCCTGTGTTCAAATCAACTTCGCCGGGGGCAGCCCGGCTGCTGGTTACTTTTTCTTGTATCGCCAAGAAAAAGTAACCCAAAAGAAGGCGACCCCGGTTTGCCGCGCCGCCAAGCTGCCAGGCGGCGTTCCCTTGATACTCAGCAAACAACGGGGCTGCGGAACTCGCACGATCCGCACAGCGCCCACGTGCTCAAACAGTCCTCGCCCAAAAGCGCCGTTGTCTGCTGACTATCTTCGGCAGCGCACAGGGGTTGTAGGTGGAGCGCCAGGGTTACTTCTCAAAATAACTCATCAACCCTGATTTTTAGAGCTTGTGCGTAATATCAATCAGGACTCAGGAAACTGAAAACTGAAAACCGGCACTTATCGCAGCGTGATTTTGCTCTGGGTTGAAAAACCGGTCGCACTCATGACACCCGCGCCGAAGCGTTTTGCCAGCCGGTCAGCAAAACCTTCCTTCACGGTGAAGTCCACCACTTCTTCGGCCTTGATCACATCGCGCGCCACCGATTCCACACTGCCATAGCCGTCTGCCAGCCCCATCATTACACCCGCCTGACCATTCCAGACCAGACCGCTGAAGGTATCCGGCGTTTCCTTAAGACGCTTGCCGCGCCCGGTTCTCACCACATCGATGAACTGCTGGTGTATCTGGGCCAGCATTTGTTTGGCATATTCCTGCTGGTCGGGACGCATCGTCGAGAAGGGATCCATGAACCCCTTGTTGGCACCCGCAGTCACCAGGCGGCGTTCCACGCCCAGTTTTTCCATCGTTCCGGTAAAGCCGAAGCCATCCATCAACACGCCGATGGAACCGATCAGACTGGCCTTGTCCACAAAAATCTTGTCGGCGGCGACCGCCACATAATAACCGCCGGACGCGCAGACATCGTCAACCACCACATACAGGGGAATCGCCGGATACTTGACGCGCAAACGACGAATCTCGTCGTTGATTTGCCCGGCCTGCACAGGACTGCCGCCCGGACTGTTGATACGCAGGATCACCCCTTGCGTTCCCTTATCCTTGAAGGCTTCTTGCAAACTCGGAATCAGATTGTCGGCGCTGGCCGCACTATCGGATGAAATCACGCCCTGCATATCCACCAGGGCTGTGTGTCGGCCGGTGCTCAAAGGAGTTTCGCTCTTGCCTGTCCACCCCATGACGACAAACAGGATGATAAAAAGGTAGCCGAAGGTCAGCACCTTGAAGAAAATACCCCAGTGCCGCGCACGACGCTGCTCCTGAATCGCCGACATCGCCAACTTCTCCAGCACATCGCGTTCCCAATTTTGCTCTGCCATTTTACTTCCTTAAAAAATCAGTGAATTTAAGCGCAGGCTTTAAACCAGGCTCGTAATTGTGCAAAATCATTCATTAACGCCAGCGGTTCCAGTTCCAGCAACTGTTCCGCAGGATGCGCGCCGAAAGCGACCGCGACCACATCGACACCTGCATTTTGCGCCAACAACACATCGTGCGTGGTGTCCCCCACCATCAGGGTGCGCTCAGCACTGACAGCCAATTCCTCCATCAGTTCAATCAACATGGCAGGATTCGGCTTGGAAAAAGTCTGCTCGGCCGTGCGCGTGGCGTGAAAATAGGACTTCATCCCGGATGATTCAAGCGCCCTTTGCAAGCCGGCCGTGTTCTTGCCTGTGGCCACGCCCAGCGCATAACCTGCCTCGTGCAGCTCAATAATCGTCTCGCGCGCGCCCTCGAACAGGGGAATCATCTGATCCTGCGACAAAAAATGGTGGCGATAACGCGCAACCAAAGGTTCATACATCGCCTCCGGCGCGTCCGGCACGGCATGGCGCAGCGCCTGCATCAACCCCAGACCGATCACATGGCGCGCAGTTTCATCGGAAGGGATGGTCAGGCCAAGATCGCGGCAGGCCGACTGAATCGAACCTGCGATAATCGCCGTAGAATCCATCACCGTACCGTCCCAGTCGAACACAATTAAATCGTAGCGTTTACTCATTACTGTCAACTATGCAAAGCGAGGATAATACCACCTTCGAACATCCCTCCCAAACCTGTGCCACAATACGCGCATGAAAAAGACACCACACACAAAATCAAACGGAGTTTCAGCTAAGACAGGTGAACCCCGTCGCACTGATACATCACCTCGCACAAGCCGTCCGGCAAAACCCGGGCTCACCGGGGCCAAACCGGCTCAACCGACAAAACCCGGGAGTGGGAGTGCAAAACACGATACGGCAAAGCCGCGTCGCGCCGAAACCAAAACAGCACCCGGCAGATCGTCGACTCAGGCCAATGCCGCGCGTCGCCCGACAAAACCGGCTCCCGCAAAACTGCCCGCTCAGGCCGAAGGCGCAAAGCCGCGTCGCGTCGGCACCAAACTCACCCGGCTACTCAGCCTGAATGTCGCCGCGCCCAAAGCTGCAACCCCGGCGGCTGCCCGGCATCAGACCGAGACAATTTCTCATGCAAACTGGCTGCTGTATTGTCGCCCAGGCTTCGAACAGGATTGCGCGCAGGAGGCGGTCGCTCAGGCAAGATCACAGCGCCCGGTGCTGGCCGAACAGCCCGAGATCACGGCTAACAGCGGCTATGCGGTGGTCACACTCAACGAGCAGGCATTAAGCTATCGCGAACTGATTTTCGCACGCCAGTTAATCCGCCTGCATCACACCATAGATCAGCTGCCCGAACGCGACCGGCTCACCCCGATACTCGCCGCCATCCTCGCCCTGCCCGGCAACTTTAGTGCGCTGTGGCTGGAAGTGCCTGACACCAACGACGGCAAAACCCTCTCGGCCTTTATCCGGCGTTTTCAGCCGCTGCTCGAAGACGCTTTGCGCGAACGAGGACGATTGACGGCAGACGCAGGGAGCGAAAAGTTGCCCCGCTTGCATATTTTCTTCACCGACAAGTCCTCAGCGCTGATAGGCACGAGCGATCCTTACAACAGCGCCGCCGCCATCATGGGGATCGTGCGCCAGTCCATGCCGGGCGAAGCGCCCAGCCGCTCGACGCTGAAACTGGCCGAGGCGATCGAGGTATTTCTGGACAAGAGCGAGCAGACTCGATTGCTCAGAGCCGGGATGACAGCGGTGGATCTTGGCGCAGCGCCAGGCGGCTGGACATGGCAGATGGTCAGGCGCGGTATCCGCGTGACAGCCGTGGACAATGGCGATATGAAAGGCGCGATGGCGAAAAACCCGCTGGTCGAGCATCTCAAGCAGGACGGCTTCAAGTACGCACCCCGAAAAACCGTGGACTGGCTGATCTGCGACATGGTGGAAAAACCTGCAAAAGTTGCCGAACTGATCGGCACCTGGTTCACTTCCGGGTGGTGCCGCAATGCTATTTTTAACTTGAAACTGCCGATGAAACAGCGCGTACAAGCGCTCGATGGCGCTCTGGGCGGCATCAAAAGCCGCCTCGACATGGAGGGGATCAGCTACAAGATGACCGCCAAACAGCTCTACCACGACAGGGAGGAAGTCACAGTCTTCCTCTCCAGGACCAAAAACAGGTAATCTGCGTGGCGATATTTTTGAGCGTCACTGATATGTCTGGATCACATCAGTTATCATTAAACCTGTCGCCATACAATTGAGAGTCTGACCATGAACGAACTGGTATACCCGCGCGAACGCACACTCGGCACCATCACCCTGGTGCTGGGTCTTCTGGCCTGGCTGGCTCTTATCCTTGGCACCTTCGGTGGTGCACTGATAGGACTCGCGCTGGGGTTCCTCTTCTACCTGTTCGCTCAATCTGCGCTGATAGCTCATCTGAAGGGAAATGGCGTCGAACTGTCCGAATCCCAGTTCCCCGACCTGTACGCGCAATTTACAGCCTGTTGCGATCAACTACAAATAAAGACTCGCCCACAGGCATACATCCTCAACGGCAACGGCGGACTCAACGCGTTCGCCACCCGGTTTCTCGGCACGCAATACGTGGTATTGATGTCGGACGTCATCGATGCGATGGATCAACATACCGATGGCGTACGCTTCTACATCGGACACGAACTGGGTCACCTGCGCATGAAACATCTGAGCGGACACCTGTTACGCTGGCCTGTGCTCTGGCTGCCCCTCCTGGGGGCGGCCTACTCCCGCGCACGCGAGAGCACCTGCGACCGCCACGGACGGGCCTGCTGCGCATCACCCGAAGGCGCGCTCAGAGCGCTCGCGGCGCTCTCAGCTGGCACTGAGCGCTGGAAACAACTCGATATCTCAGCCTATCTTGACCAGATCAGATACTCATCAGGCTTTTGGATGTCATTTCACGAACTGACCGCAGGCTACCCCTGGATCACCAAACGCGCAGCCCGAGTGATGGACACGGGCGCACCGATGCCCCGGCGGAATGTATTCGCCTGGCTGCTGGCAGCGATCACGCCCTATGCGGGACGACTGGGCGGAGGATACGGCCTGCTGATCATGATCTATATCGCAGGCGTTCTGGCCGCCATTGCGATTCCAGCGTATCACGACTACACGACCAAGGCCAGGCTCAGCACCGCTGTCACCGCTACAGAAAACGCCCGCACAGTGCTTGCCAACTATTACCGGGCCAATCAAAAGACACCGGAATCGCTGGAAACAGCAGGTATCCGCTCGCCGATGACCGATGGCACACGGCTTGCACTCGACGCGGAAAAAATGATACTGACCGTTGGCACCGACCGTGGAGATCTGGTCTTCACCCCGGTTGTTGACGCCGAAGGGCTAATTAGCTGGGATTGTACGAACGGCGAAGGTCTGGAGCCTGCACAGCTGCCCGCCTCATGCCGCAGCAGCCAAAATGACTAGCGGGCTGCTGCAAAACTATTGCGCTTGTCGATACTGCGTCAAAAGTGACTCAAAATGCTCATTTACTACATGTAAACTCCGCTTTTTCGTCGCTTTTTTCCTTGCCTCGGCTTCGCTCGTAACGTTTTTCAGCAGCCTGCCAGCTGGGCCGTGGGGCTGTAAAATGCTGTTGTCCGCAGATTAACGCGCCACGTTCAACCCATAGAAACAGAAATTTATGCACATAAACGAAGCGCAGGATAAAAGAAGAAGCGAAACCATAGGCGAGTTATCCGCATTGCTTTTGCTCGCACAAGAAACAGGGAGCCGTCTGGCCTGCGAAACACACGAAGACACCTACGATCTGGTGCAGGAACTCAACCAGCTCCTGCACCAATCCCGCGTAAAACTGGAACTGATACGAAAATTAAAATAACCTCACTGATGTTACGCACAAGCTTCAAAAATCAGAGGGGTGATAAGTTTTTTGAAAGATAACCTTGGCGCTTCACCTCAAGCCCCTGCGAGCCGCCGAGGATAGCCAGCAAACAACGGTGCTTTTGGGCGAGGACTGTTTGAGCACGTGGACGCATAGCGGATCGTGCGAGTTCCGCCGCCCCGTTGTTTGCTGACTGTCGAGGGCACCCCCGCCTGCATGCCCTGTCTGCCGACAGGCAGGCGCAGGTAGGGTCGGCGGGAGCGGCAAGCCGGGGTCGCTTTTTCTTTAGCGACTTTCTTTTGGCGACTCAAAAGAAAGTCGCCAGCAGCCGGCCTGCCTGTCGGCAGACAGGGCTGCCCCCGGCGAAGTTGATTTTGATACACGACTGATGTGACTCGGTAACATCAGTCGCCTCAATTTTGCCCCTTACGCAGGCGTTTCGTCCAATCTCGCAATAAAACTCGCCAGCTCCGGCGGCAGCGGGGCGCTGATATGCATCGCCTCCCCGGTTAACGGATGGGTGAACGCGATACTTTGGGCATGCAAAAACATGCGTTTTAGCCCCCGCTTCATCAGCTCACGGTTGCGTGCAAAATCGCCATACTTGTCGTCCCCGGCAATCGGGAAGCCCAGATGCGACAGATGAACCCGTATCTGATGGGTGCGACCGGTTTTTAACTGCGCCTCCAGCAGGCTGAATGCGGGCAGAGCGGTTGCGGGCCAGTTCTTTTGCAGCGTGAAAATGGTGTGCGAGGCCTGACCGCCTTCGCGGACGGTCACGCGCTTCTCGCCCTCAGGGGTATCGAATTTATGCAGCGGCAATTTGACATGCTGCTTGACGTTCAGCCATTTTCCCAACACCAGCGCGAGATAACGCTTGTCGCTGTTGCCCTCCCTCATGATCTCGTGCATCGCCGTGAGCGCTGAACGCTTTTTCGCCAGCAGCAACACGCCTGAGGTCTCCCTATCCAGCCTGTGCACCAGTTCCAGAAATTTGGCCTGCGGTCGCGCCCGGCGCATTTGTTCGATCACGCCAAAGCTCACCCCGCTGCCGCCGTGCACGGCCAGACCAGATGGTTTGTTAATTACCAGCAGCGCGTCATCTTCATAGATGATGGGCAATTCCAGCGCAGGAATGTAGACCTCGCTCACTTCCTGTTTTTGTGCGACGCGCACAGGCGGGATGCGCAACAAATCGCCCAGTTTGAGGCGATAGGTCTGATCGACACGTTTCTTGTTGACCCGCACTTCTCCTCGCAAAATGCGGTAAATATGGCTCTTGGGCACGCCTTTCAAGTGGCGAAACAGGAAGTTGTCGATACGCTGTTCTTCCCCACTTTCGTCGATTGTCAGGAAAGTCACAGATTCTTTGCTTAAACTATTCATTATGCTTATACTTCGCCGTTCGCGCGTTTTGGATTGGGTAAGTTTGGGATATATTCCCGCCGAATATTATCTGAATCAGTCCTATGAATTGGTTCAGACAGCTGGCAAAGGCGCGATGCGCCGCCCCCACCAACCGCAGCCCGGTTAATATCGCTCACCGGAACCAGCAGTGATAGTAATTGATTTACGCGCTCAAAGCACCTGTGGATTTTTGTGACAGGGCAGACGAGTTGCAGCACCTTGCTGATTGAGCCAGATATATACAGGAGCCGCCTCCTGGCCGCCCTGTAAAAATCCAGGAATTCTCCTGTGTTGCAACGAATGCCGCATCACCCGAAACATTTTTGACCAGACTACTTAAAGAGAACCGATTTGACAAACCATTAACGTAAATCTCGCGTAGCGATTCGTTTGCCTCCTCGCCCACTTGTGGGAGAGAATTGGGGCTAAGGAAACGGGTACGGCGAGCTTTATCATCAGGTATACACCATACCCGTTAGTGTGCGCTGTCAGCAGTGCCTCTCACACGCCCAACCCGCGTGTAGCTTGAGTCTTGCCCGTGTCAGAGCGCGGGAGAAAAATATAAAATGAAACGCATGCTATTCAATGCGACACAACCGGAAGAACTCCGTGTCGCCATCGTAGACGGTCAGAAACTCATTGACCTCGACATTGAAATCGCCGGTAAAGAACAACGCAAAAGCAACATCTACCAGGCCGTCATCACCCGCATCGAGCCCAGCCTGGAAGCCTGCTTCGTCGAATACGGCGGAAACCGCCACGGCTTCTTGCCCTTCAAGGAAGTAGCCCCCCAGTTTCACCAGCCCGGCTGCGGCCCTCGCCCTTCCATCAAGGAAGCCCTGCGCGAAGGCCAGGAGTTGCTGGTCCAGATTGAAAAGGACGAGCGCGGCAACAAGGGAGCGGCCTTAACCACTTACATCAGTCTGGCAGGTCGTTACATCGTGCTCATGCCGAACAACCCGAACGGCGGAGGTGTTTCACGCCGCATCGAGGGCGATGAACGCGCCGAATTACGAGAAGTGCTCTCCCATCTTGAAGTACCGGCAGGCATGAGCATCATCGCACGCACCGCAGGTATCGGGCGCAACGAAGAAGAACTGCAATGGGATCTTAACTACCTGAACCAGCTCTGGACGGCCATTGCCGATGCGGCAAAGACAGAGAAGGCGCCTTCCCTGATTTATCTGGAAAGTTCTCTGGTGGTGCGCGCGATCCGCGATTATTTCAACCCGGAAATCGGCGAAATCCTGATCGACACAGACGAGGTCTACCAGCAGGCGCACGCGTTCATGAGCACGGTGATGCCGGACAATGTCAATCGCATCAAGCGCTATGTGGATGACGTGCCGCTGTTCTCCCGCTTCCAGATCGAACACCAGATCGAATCGGCTCACGCGCGCGAAGTACGCCTGCCCTCCGGCGGTGCCATCGTCATCGACCATACCGAAGCATTGACTGCGATCGACATCAACTCGGCGCGCGCCACCAAAGGCTCCGACATCGAAGCGACCGCGTTCAACACCAACCTGGAAGCGGCAGAAGAAATTGCGCGTCAAATGCGCCTGCGCGACCTGGGCGGCCTGATCGTGATCGACTTTATCGACATGGAAAACAGCAAGAACCAGCGCGATGTGGAAAACCGTCTGCGCGACTCGCTGCGTTTTGACCGCGCCCGCGTGCAAACAGCCAAGATCTCGCGTTTCGGCCTGCTCGAATTGTCCCGCCAGCGTTTGCAGCCCTCCCTGGGCGAGAGCAACTACATCACCTGCCCGCGTTGCAGCGGAATCGGTCACATCCGTGGCACCGAATCGTCCGCCTTGCACATCCTGCGCATTATTCAGGAAGAAGCGATGAAGGACAGCAGCGCGGCGATACACGCTCAGGTACCGGTCGATGTTGCAACCTTTTTGCTCAACGAGAAGAGAGGCGATCTGCACCGCATCGAATCGCGTCTGGGTGTGCCCATCACGCTGATCCCGAACCCGCACCTGGAAACGCCCAACTACAGCATCAACCGCCTGCGCCAGGATGAGTTGAGCGGGGATACGCATCTGCCCAGTTACAGCATGGTAGAAAAACCTGAAGAAGGCAAGGCTGCACAGGAACCGCAAAAAGGCGTTCGCGCGCAAGCCGCCGTCAAGGGTATTACACCTGTCGCACCGGCTCCGATGAAAGTCGAACCGGTAGCCACACCTGCCGCACCTACGATCTTCGGTCAGATTACCGGATGGTTTAAATCCCTGGTGGCAGCGGAACCTGCTCAGCCGACAGTCGCGCCCCCTCGCCCTCAGCGTGAACGCACGACCGAACGCGGCGAACGCAGCGAAGGCGGCCAGCGCAAGCGACGCGAACGCGGCGACAAGCCGGAGCGCAGCGCTGCACAGGCGTTTGCCAAACAGGCAGAGAAAGCCATGGAGAAGCAGGCTGCGCCTGAAAAACCGGTAGAAAAAGCGATCGAGAAGTCAGCGCCGACAGAAGCCAGACAGCAAAAACCCCGTCCGCCCAGGAAGCCTGCCGAGCCTCGCATTGTGGAGGAAAAGGCCGTCATCGAAGCACCGGTTGTTGCAAGCGATGTCGAAACCGAAGCGGAAAAAATGGAGAAGAGCAGCGCTCGTCGCCGTGGTCGCCGTGGCGGTCGTCGCGAACGTGAAAAGCGCGATGTCATTCCCGGTACAGAAATGAACGCGGAAGAGACCTCTGAAAACGCGACGAATGCCAGCGTTGCCGCACCTCAGCGGGCAAAGCCGACAGAATATGTCGCGATGCCCAGGGTTAAAACTGTGGCAGCGGCACCCGTTGCGGCAGTTACACCTGTTGAAACAGCGGTAGTTGAAACGGCTGAAATGGCAGAAGCGGTTGCCGCACCTGCTGTTGAAGTTGCAGCGGCTGTCGAAGTTGCCGCAGTTGAAGCCGTTGCCGAAGCCGTTTCCGTGCCTGTTGTCGAAGTTGCAACAGTTGCCGCCGTTGCAGCAGCTCCGGCAAAAACAGAATCGCTGGTTCAGATCGAAACAGTATCTGCAAGACCTGCGGTTGATACGCCGACCAACCGCTCGCAACCTGTCAACCGTCGCCGCACACGCAAACTTGAAGTGTATGTAGAAAATGAACCGCTGGTTCAGATCGAAACACAACACCCCAAGGGTTAAGTTTCACCTGTAAATAAAAAAGCCTCACAGTTGTGAGGCTTTTTTATTGGGCGCTTACAAAAATCTATCCGGTTCGTGCTGCCGAATGTGTTGCAACAGGCCTTGCGCCGCATCTTCCACCATATCCAGCACTGTTTCAAAGCCTTGCGCGCCCCCGTAATACGGATCGGGCACTTCACGCTCTCGGTAGTGACGGGAAAAATCGAGAAATAAACCCGGTGTCTTCTTGCATCCGCGCGGCGCCAGGCGTTGCAAAATGGCAAGATTAGCCTGATCCATCGCCAGCACATAATCAAAACGCTCGAAATCCGAACTTTCCACCTGCCGGGCGCGCAAGCCGCTCATGTCATAACCGCGCTGCCCCGCCGCCTGCTGTGAGCGCGAATCCGGTGCATGACCGATGTGATAATCATGCGTGCCCGCCGAATCGATCAAGATTGAATCCGACAAACCGGCACGCTCCACGTAATGGCGAAACACCGCCTCCGCCGTGGGAGAGCGGCAGATGTTGCCCATACAAACCAGTAAAACGGAAATCTTGTTATTCATCTCACTCATACCAGACCCGAACTCGAAAAACCGAAAAACCGGCCTGCAGCCGGTTTTTCAGAGGAGGTTAGTCGTAAATTACAGGCGTCCGATCACCGGCAACTCGCCGACCAGGGGCGCTGCATAATCTATCCACGCCTGTGTCACGTCGTTGCCTGCCGCGTTGATGTATTCATCCTTCATGTGAGTCGCTTCCCGGGCGACGGACGAGAGCGGCGTGATGAAGCATTCGCTGGCATAAGGCGTGCTCGACAGGCGCCGGATAGCCACGGAACCGGGTTGGCCGGTAGTCGCGGCGTGATTCACGGCATACTCGCCCACCTCTCGCGCCTCCCTCGCATCCACCGCAGAGATGACCGTCGGGAAAGAGCGCTGCAAATAGCCGAAGGTATCGGCGCGCACGCGCATTTTCTGCCCCGGGAATGCAGCCTTGACCAATGCTGCCAGTGTATCGCCCAACGCGCCGCTGCCGGACAACTGGATATTGCCGTGCGAATCGCGCTCGCCGCTGGTGGAAATCGGATTGCCCTCCTTGTCGGTAATTCCTTCGGAAACGGCGATCACGCAGCGACCGTACTGAGCCATGGTGTCGCGCACATCCTGCTGGAAGGACTCGACATTGAAGACGCGCTCCGGCAGATAGATCAGATGCGGGCCGTCCCCGTCAGCCTGACGCGCAAGCGCTGAGGCTGCGGTCAAAAATCCTGCGCTGCGCCCCATCACCACGTTGACCTTGATGCCCTGCAAGGCGTTATTGTCGCGATCATCGCCCATGAATGCCAGCGCCACGAAGCGCGCAGCGGAAGCGAAACCCGGACAATGGTCGGTGACTTTCAGGTCGTTGTCGATGGTCTTGGGAATATGCACGGTGCAAAAATCATAATTCGCCTCCTTGGCCATCTCGGCGATGATGTGCGCCGTCTCGGCCGAATCATTGCCGCCTATGTAGAAAAAATAACGCACGTCGTGTTTTTTGAACACCTCGAATACCTTTTCGCATTCAGCGCGGCCGGGTTTCAAGCGCACCGAACCCAGGGCGGCGGCAGGGGTTGCGGCGACCAGCTCAAGCTGCTCGACGCTTTGCGTGGAAAGATCAATGAAGTCCTCCTTCAGTATCCCGGCAATACCGTGATGCGCCCCCAGGATGCCCGTGATATTTGCGTGCTCGCGAGCCGCCAGAATGGCGCCTACCAGCGACTGGTTGATGACAGCCGTGGGGCCGCCCGATTGACCGATGACCATCTTGCCGATAAGTTGCGTTGTCATAACATCGTCTCCCTGAGTAAAGTGAACAGATTTTAACCGAATTCGACTCTGCGACCGTGCGCCGCATCGCTTATAATTATGCATCTTGCCAATTTCAACTTTATTTCAAGGAAATGTTATGAGTCTGCTGAACGTCCGCCCAGGAAACAAATTACCTCACGAATGCAATGTCATCATCGAAATCCCGAAGCATGCAGACCCGGTCAAATACGAAGTTGACAAGACATCCGGCGTACTGGTGGTGGATCGCTTTATCGGCTCGTTGATGCGTTATCCCTGCAACTACGGTTTCATCCCGGAAACCATTGCAGACGATGGCGATCCGGTGGACGTGCTGGTCATCACCCCGTTCCCTATCATTCATGGCGCGATCATTCCCTGCCGTCCGGTAGGCGTGCTGCAAATGAGCGACGAAGGCGGCGATGACGCCAAGATCATCGCAGTTCCTACCGACAAACTGACCCCGCTGTATCACGAGATCAAGACTTACGAGGATTTGCCGAAAATCACCCTGGAACAGATCAAGCACTTCTTTGAACTGTACAAGGCGCTCGAACCTGGCAAGTGGGTCAAGATCCGTGGCTTTGAGGGCGTTGAAGCGGCTCACGCCGAAATCACGAACGGTCTGGCCGCCTACCAAAAAACGGTCGCAGGCAAATAATGACGGCGCAAATCATTGACGGCAAGGCCATCGCAGGCCAGGTGAGAGCCGAGTGGAAGGTGCGCGCAGATAGCCTGATCGCAAAAGGCACGACCCCCGGCATGGCGGTCATCATCGTAGGCGCAGATCCGGCCTCCCGCGTGTACGTCGCCAACAAGGTCAAAGCCTGCGCAGAACTGGGACTGTATTCCATCCACGTGGAACTGCCCGCCGACACGACCGAGGCCGAACTGCTCACCGAAGTCGAGAAGTTGAACAACGATCCTAAGATACACGGCATCCTGGTACAACTGCCTCTGCCCAAACATCTGGACGCGCATAAAGTCATCGAAGCGATCAATCCTGACAAGGATGTGGACGGCTTCCATGAAAAGAATGTGGGCGCGCTGGTCACCGGTGAGACACCCTTCCCTTCCTGCACGCCTTACGGCGTGATGGTGATGCTGGAAAAAACCGGCATTGCGATTGAGGGCAAACACGCCGTGGTGGTCGGGCGCAGCAATATCGTCGGCAAACCGATGGCGCTGCTGCTGTTGCACAAAAATGCAACGGTGACGATCTGCACGTCCAAGACAGTGGATCTTGCGAAACACACCCGGGATGCCGATATTCTGGTCGCCGCAGTGGGGCGCCCCAACTTCATCACCGGCGACATGGTCAAGCCCGGCGCTGTCGTGATCGACGTCGGCATCAATCGCAACAGCGATGGCAAACTGGTAGGCGATGTGGACTTTGCCAGCGTCAAAGAAGTGGCAGGCTACATCACGCCGGTTCCCGGTGGAGTGGGCCCGATGACCATCACCATGCTGGTCGCCAATACGGTGCGTGCGGCCGAACGCTTGTCCGGTTTGGCGGGCTAAACGGCCTGTTTTACGAAAAACGCACCTGTCGGATTGAAAGAATAAATTCTCTTTTAATCTGACAACAGCACAAAAAATGACCGCTTGCGGTCATTTTGTTTTCCATCCGTAATATTACGGTATTGTATCCGGCGTCCGGCAAGCGTAAAGTTCCGCCCCACTCTTCCGAAGAGAAGAAATAAGGGGATACAAAATGAGCGTGACGAAACAAAAACTGCCGGCCCTGCTGCTGGGTGCTATCGGCGTGGTATTTGGCGACATCGGCACCAGCCCGCTGTATGCACTGAAAGAAACCTTCGCCGGGCACCATCCTCTGCCCGTTATCGAAGCCAATGTTTTAGGCGTGCTGTCCCTGATGTTCTGGACCATCATGCTGCTGGTGTCGCTCAAATATGTGATCGTCATCATGCAGGCGGACAACCGTGGCGAAGGCGGCTCGCTGTCCTTGCTGGCGCTGGTCAGCGAACTAACCTCAAAACGACCGAAGACCAGATGGATGATCACCGTACTCGGCGTCTTTGCAGCCACCTTGTTTTATGGCGACAGCATGATCACACCGGCCATCTCGGTCCTCTCCGCCGTTGAAGGGCTGGGAGTCATCTCGCCGCAACTCCAGGACTTCGTGATACCCATTGTCATCCTTGTGCTGACCGGATTATTTTTCATCCAGAAACACGGCACCGGCGTGGTCGGCATGGCGTTTGGCCCGATCATGATCCTCTGGTTTATCAGCCTGGGCGCCTTCGGTATCCTGTCCATCATCCACAGCCCCGAGGTATTATGGGCGCTCAATCCATTTTTCGCATACCAGTTTCTGCTCGCTGACCCATGGCTATCTTTTCTGGCATTAGGGACTGTCGTGCTGGCCGTCACAGGCGGCGAAGCCTTGTATACCGACATGGGGCATTTCGGCAAATTTCCTATCAGGCTCACCTGGTTCTCCTTCGTATTACCGGCCCTGGTGTTAAATTATTTCGGTCAGGGCGCGCTGCTGCTGCAAAACCCGCACGCCATCGAAAATCCCTTCTACCTGTTAGCCCCGGCATGGGCATTGATACCCATGGTGCTGCTCGCCACCGCCGCCACAGTGATCGCCTCCCAGGCCGTGATCTCGGGCGCGTTCTCGGTCGCCAGCCAGTCGGTACAGATGGGTTTTTTACCGCGCATGGAAATTCGCCAGACCTCCGACAAGGCTCAGGGGCAAATTTATGTGCCGCTGACCAACTGGACGCTGTACCTGGCCGTGATCTTTCTGGTGTTCACCTTCCAAAGTTCCAGCAACCTGGCTGCGGCCTATGGCATCGCCGTCACCGGCACCATGATGATAGATACCATCCTGATCGCCTTTGTCCTCGTGGCATGGCGCTGGTCGCCGCTACTCGTCATTCCCTTGATCGGCACCTTCTTTTGCGTCGATCTGGCCTACTTTTCCGCCAACGCCATCAAAATTCCGCAGGGCGGCTGGTTTCCACTGGGAATAGCCGTCATTTCCTTTACCGTGCTCACCACCTGGAAACGCGGGCGAAAATTATTGTTTGAGGAAATTTCGCGAAAAGCCGTGCCGATACAGGAAGTGCTGGACAGTGCTGACGGCGTCACACGGGTGCGGGGTACGGCGATATTCCTCACCAGCGTGGGCGAAGGCGCGCCATCGGCGTTGCTGCACAACATCAAACACAACCAGGTGCTGCACGAACGCAACATCCTGCTGACCGTCATCGTCGAGGACAAGCCTTATGTCACAAAAGGCAACCGGTTGCTGGTCGACGACATGGGCAAAAATTTCTACAGGGTAAGAGTCTTCTACGGCTTCATGGAAAGGCCGGACCTGCCCGCAGCGCTGGAATTGTGCGCCTCATGGGGGTTACCCTTTGACATGATGAGCACCTCGTTCTTTATCTCGCGCGCCATGATCGTGTCCGGCCCGAATCCGGGCATGATGAAGTGGCGCGAGCGACTGTTCCTGGCGTTATCCAAAAATGCCATGAATGCGGCAGACTTCTTTAAAATCCCGACTAACCGGGTCATCGAAATGGGCACCCGCGTCGAAATCTGACAACCCGGGCACGCAATAGGCGCATATAATTACGCCCAAAACATGCGCAAACAAATTCAATCACACAAGGAGAATTATCATGGCTAAAGGTCAGCAACGTAAAAACAAGGAAGTAAAAAAGCCCAAGAAGGAAGTACCACCGGTCAAATAACGGTTCTTCGGCGACACAAAAAAGCTCGGCATGCCGGGCTTTTTCATTACGATCAGGCCCGAGCCGTTCAGAACATAAGGGGGAAGCACTTGTCTCAACCGCCAGCCAACAACCCGCTCTCCGCCAGCGAACCCTGGAACCTTGTCGCCTGCGGCTACGCCGAGACCACCATGCTCATATTCGAGCCATTCGCCGACGAGGCCATTGCCGCCGCCAAACTCAAACCGGGTTCAACCGTGCTCGATGTCGCCTGCGGGCCGGGCACGCTGGCGCTCCGCCTCGCGCAACATGCGGCGCAAGTACACGGCATCGACTTCTCCGAAGCCATGCTCGCCGTGTTCAAGAGCAAGATCGAACAAGCCGGACACCGCAACATCCAGCTTCACTGCGGCGACGCGCAGACCCTGCCCTATGCGGATGAAACCTTCGACGCCGCCTTCTCGCTGTTCGGCCTGATGTTCTTCCCCGACCGAAAGCTGGGCTTCAATGAGATCTACCGCACCCTCAAACCGGGCGGCAGCATCGCCCTCACCAGCTGGGCGCCCGTCGATCAATCGCCCGCCATGCAAACCATGTTCGGCGCACTGCGCGCCATCAAGCCCGACCTGCCGCCACCGCAACGCTCCATCGGCACACTGGAAGACCCGGACGTGTTCCGGCAGGAGATGCAGGACGCCGGGTTCCGCAACATCGAGATACGCAGCGTTACCCAGGCCTTCCCCGTCGGCAGCACCGCCGAATTCTGGGACAACCTGGTCAAAGGCAGCGCCCCGATACAGATGATGAAAAAGGGACTGGGCGAAGCATTGTGGCGCGAGAAGGAAAAGCTCGCGCTGGCCTGGCTGGAAGAGACCCTGCCTACACTGAAGATGCCGCTGACTTCGGATGCCTGGTTGGGGGTGGGAGTGAAGTGACTGAGAAGGCTATTCTAGCTTCGAAAAAATAATCCGAAGTTGACCGTTTAATTATTAATGGGTGATGCCATGAAATACAACTCACAGCGCGCACTTGAACTACTTCGCACGGGTTCTGGCAATCCGCAGGCCGATTTTCGCGAAGGTCAGGAAGATGCGATTCACCATATTGTCCAAGGCAAAAGGCGACTGCTTGTGGTGCAGAAAACGGGATGGGGTAAAAGCTTCGTCTACTTTATCTCCACCAAGTTGTTGCGTGAATCAGGCCATGGCCCAGCTCTGTTGATTTCGCCCCTGCTTTCTTTGATGCGCAACCAAATTTCCGCAGCTGAGCGCATGGGCGTGCGTGCCGCCACCATCAATTCGGACAATCAGGATGATTGGACAGCGATTGAGACACAACTCGCAAATAATGAAATCGACATTTTGCTCATCTCGCCAGAACGGCTGGCCAACGAGCGATTCAGCACGCAAGTTTTAGCGGGCATTGCCGCGCATGTCTCCTTGCTGGTGATTGACGAGGCGCATTGTATTTCCGACTGGGGCCATGATTTCCGTCCGCATTACCGTTTGCTGGAGCGCATCGTAAAATTCCTGCCTCCAAACTTGCGCTTGTTAGCTACTACTGCTACTGCAAACAATCGAGTGATGGATGATCTGGTCGCCGTACTGGGGCCAAATATAGAAATCTCACGTGGCGATTTGCATCGTCACTCGCTAGCCTTGCAGACCATACGCTTGCCCAGCCAGGCAGAGCGTATGGCATGGATTGCGGAACAGCTTGGTTCGCTTCAGGGCAGCGGCATCATTTACGCGCTGACTATTCGTGATGCAAATCAGGTAGCCGACTGGCTGAAATCTCAAGGCTTGATTGTTGAGGCCTACAGCGGGGAAACGGGCGACCGTCGTGAAGCTATCGAACAAGCACTGTTGGCAAACCAAGTAAAAGCGCTGGTTGCCACTACGGCGCTTGGCATGGGCTTCGATAAACCCGATCTCTCCTTCGTTATCCATTACCAGACTCCCGGTTCCGTTGTCGCGTACTACCAGCAAGTGGGGCGTGCCGGTCGTGCGCTGGAGGCGGCATATGGCGTTTTACTCAGCGGGAATGAAGAGCTAAATATTACCGGATTTTTCATCGAGAGCGCGTTCCCAACTCGCGATGAAGTCAGCGCAGTTATCAGAGCATTGGAAGCAGAGCCTAATGGGTTGTCAGTTCCTGAATTATTGGCACAAATCAATGTGAGCAAAGGCCGAATTCAGAAAACGATTGATTTGCTCTCTCTTGAGTCGCCTTCGCCAATTGCAAAGCAAGGCAGCAAATGGCAATTGACCGCAGCAAAATTGAATGAGAGTTTCTGGGGACGTGCCGAGCGCTTGACCAACTTGCGCCGCATTGAGCAACAACAAATGCAGGAGTATGTTGATTTGGCATCCGGTCACATGGCTTTTCTGATTAGTGCGCTTGATGGTGATGCTAGTACTGTCACGCCACCACCATTGCCATCTCTTTCTACAACCGTGAACGCGCAAGTGGTTCAAGAGGCTATCGCATTTTTGCGACGCACCAGCTTGCCAATTGAGCCGCGCAAGCAATGGCCTGCCGGTGGAATGCCTCAGTATGGGATAAAAGGAAAGATTTCCCCAACTCATCAAGCGCAGCCGGGCAAGGCGCTTTGTGTTTGGGGGGATGCCGGATGGGGTGGTCTGGTAAGACAGGGAAAGTATCATGATGGGAATTTTGCAGGCGATCTAGTCACCGCATGCGTTAAAATGATCGCCGAGTGGAATCCACAGCCTGCTCCGACTTGGGTGACATCTATCCCATCATTACGCCATCCGAAATTGGTGCTGGATTTTGCAAAACGTATTGCGACTGCAATGGCCTTACCTTTCCACGAGGTGCTGATTAAAACTGACGAAAGACCCGAACAGAAAACTATGGAAAACAGTACACAACAAGCTCGGAACATTGATGGTTCTCTGGTGCTCAACGGCGAGTCAATTCCCCCCGGTTCGGTGCTATTGGTTGATGACATGGTCGATTCGCGCTGGACATTGACAGTTGCTGCATGGCTGTTGCGTGAACACGGCAGCGGCGAAGTACATCCCTTGGCTTTGGCGCAAACCGGACATGATGAATGAGCCCTGTGCTCTCGCCTAACACCAAGGCAATTTTACTGCTTACCGCCCCGTTAATCGTGGGGCGTGGCGGTGTCGCATCCGATTTGCTTACTCCAGGCGAATACAAACGCTTGGCGCGTCACCTGCGCGAGATACAGCGTCAACCGGCTGACCTTTTGTCATCGGACGCGACGGAGTTACTCCAGGCCTGCCAATCAGTAATAGATCAAGAGCGACTTAAGCAACTTTTGGAGCGTGGTTTTTTATTAAGCCAAGCGGTGGCGCGTTGGCAGTCACGCGCAATATGGGTGGTCAGCCGCGCCGATGCAGAATATCCGCGCCGACTGAAAGTGAGACTTAAGGAAGATGCGCCTGCTGTTCTATATGGATGCGGGGACATCAATATTCTGGAAACGGGGGGTTTGGCTGTCGTTGGCTCCCGGAATGTGAATGACACCTTGATCAATTACACGATTGAAATTGGACGACTAAGTGCAAAAGCTGGAAGGACGCTAGTCTCAGGTGGAGCTAAGGGTGTTGACCAAGCGGCAATGCGAGGCGCGCTTGACGCGGGTGGATTGGTAAGCGGCATACTGGCAGACAGCTTGGAAAAAACTGCGATGAATCGCGAACACCGTAATTTGTTAATGGATGGGCAGTTAGTGCTGCTGAGTCCATATGACCCGAATGCAGGCTTTAATGTCGGCAACGCCATGCAGCGCAACAAACTGATTTATTCTCTGGGAGATGCTGCCCTAGTTGTCAGTTCTGATTTGAACAAGGGCGGAACATGGGCTGGAGCAGTCGAACAATTGGATAAACTCCGGCTGCTCCCCATTTATGTACGCAGCGCAGGTGAAGCAGAAAAAGGTCTAGAAGCGCTTAGGAAAAAAGGTGCATTGCCTTGGCCAAATCCACAAAATGTGGACAGCTTCGATGCTGTATTTGGTGTATCCATTAGCGATATTTATGCTTCCGACCAGCTTAATCATTCGCTCTTTGCCAGAGAATCTGCTCCCTCATATCAACCAGCAAATTCAGATGAAGCTGCCAGTCTTCCGCCAAGCAACAGCGAGACAACCGCTACGGTCATGGCAACGGAAACTGCAATTCCATCTGAAATCTTATTTGCGGAAGTTCGCAAGTTGCTTACTCAACTTTTAAGATGCCCCATGAAAGATGTTGAGGTCGCCACTGAACTGCAAATCTCCAATGCTCAGGCCAAAGAGTGGTTACGGCGATTGGTTGAAGAGGGAGTCATTGAGAAACGATCCAAGCCGGTTTCATATGTAGTCAAACAGGCATCGCTTTTTGAGCAAAGAACGCCCACCGATGATGCGTAAGAATTCATAGTAGAGGTAAATAACACTTTTCCACCCCATACCCCCTGATCCCCACTCTGCCCCCACCCTCGGCGATGCGCGGGGGAGGCTGGCGGAACGGTTGATAGGTAATGTATTGATTTTACTCCGCGTTCTCCGCCTGTCTGCCGACTGGCAGGCGTCTCCGCGTGAAACTGCTTTTTTAAGGCTGAAGGATTACCTCGAAGGTAACGCCTGGGTGTGGCGTCAACGCCGGGCTTTCCCTTTCCTGGATTCCCGCATGATAAAACAACCAGGTAGTGACTAAGCCGATTGCAAAGTCACTACCTATGCGCGGGAATGACGGTTAACGGTGTTACTTGTCGAACTTCATCACGCCACCTTTGCAGTCCACCCGAATGGTGTCCTTCGCGGCGAAGCGCCCTTCGAGGATCAGCTTCGACAGCGGGTTCTCCAGTTGCGACTGGATGGCGCGTTTTAACGGTCTGGCGCCATACACCGGATCAAATCCGGCGGCAGCGATCTCGGAGAGCGCACTTTCGCTGACGGTCAGCTTCATTTCCATCGCAGCCAGGCGTTTTTCCAGATACTGCAACTGAATGCTCGCGATAGACTTGATGTTCTTCTCGTCCAGCGCATGAAATACCACCACCTCGTCGATCCGGTTGATGAACTCGGGACGGAAATAGGTTTTCACTTCGCCCATCACCGCCAGCTTGATCACCTGATAATCGTCGCCTGACATCTGCTGTATCATCTGGCTGCCCAGATTGGAGGTCATCACGATCACCGTGTTCTTGAAGTCCACCGTGCGCCCCTGCCCGTCAGTCATACGCCCGTCGTCCAGCACCTGGAGCAACACGTTGAAAACATCCGGATGCGCCTTCTCCACTTCGTCCAGCAGGATCACCGAATACGGTTTGCGACGCACGGCCTCGGTCAGTCCGCCGCCTTCTTCATAACCGACATAACCCGGCGGCGCACCGATCAGACGCGCCACGGAATGCTTCTCCATATACTCAGACATGTCGATGCGGATCAGGTGATCTTCCGAGTCGAACATGAAGCCTGCCAGCGCCTTGCACAATTCAGTCTTACCCACGCCAGTCGGGCCTAAAAACAGGAACGAACCATAAGGACGATTCGGGTCGGAAAGCCCTGAGCGAGAGCGGCGGATCGCGTCCGACACCAGCCGCACCGCCTCGTCCTGCCCCACCACCCGCTCGTGCAGCTTCTCTTCCATTTTCAGCAACTTGTCGCGCTCGCCCGTCATCATCTTGGACACCGGGATGCCGGTCGCGCGGCTGACCACTTCGGCGATTTCCTCCGCGCCCACCTGGGTGCGCAGCAGACGGTTCTTCGGCTTGTCGGTTTGCGTTTCAGCCTGCGCGGCCTCTTTGAGACGCGCTTCGAGCTGCGGCAACTGACCATATTGCAACTCAGCCACCTTATCCAGACGCCCTTCGCGTTGCAACCTGACGATCTCGGCGCGCACGTGCTCGATTTCTTCCTTGAGCAGCGCCGTGCCTTGTGCCGCGCCTTTCTCCGCCTTCCAGATTTCCTCCAGATCGGCGTATTCGCGTTCGAGCTTTTTGATTTCATCCTCGATCAAGGCATGCCGCTTCTTCGAGGCTTCATCCTTTTCCTTCTTCACCGCTTCGCGCTCAATCTTTAATTGGATCAGGCGACGCTCCAGCTTGTCCATCACCTCAGGCTTGGAGTCAATTTCCATTCTGACGCGTGCTGCGGCCTCGTCGATCAGGTCGATCGCCTTGTCCGGCAAAAACCGGTCGGTAATGTAGCGGTGAGACAACTCCGCTGCGGCGATAATGGCAGGATCGGTGATATCGACGCCGTGATGCAGCTCGTATCGCTCCTGCAGGCCGCGCAAAATGGCGATGGTGGACTCGACAGACGGCTCGTCCACCAGCACCTTCTGGAAGCGACGCTCAAGCGCTGCATCTTTCTCGATATACTTGCGATATTCGTCGAGCGTAGTCGCCCCCACACAATGCAATTCGCCGCGCGCCAATGCAGGTTTTAGCATATTACCCGCATCCATCGCGCCCTCGGCCTTGCCCGCGCCTACCATGGTGTGCAGTTCGTCGATAAACACAATCGTCTGACCTTCATCCTGCGCCAGCTCTTTCAAGACATTTTTCAGGCGTTCTTCGAATTCGCCGCGATACTTGGCACCCGCCAGCAGCGCTGCCATATCAAGGCTTAACACCTTCTTGCCCTTCAATGATTCGGGCACTTCGCCGTTGACGATGCGTTGCGCCAGCCCTTCCACGATGGCCGTCTTGCCCACCCCCGGCTCACCGATCAACACCGGATTGTTCTTGGTGCGGCGTTGCAACACCTGAATCGCCCGGCGAATTTCGTCGTCGCGTCCGATGACAGGATCAAGCTTGCCCTGCCTTGCGCGCTCGGTCAGATCGATGGTGAATTTCTTCAACGATTCGCGCTGCCCTTCGGCCTCTTGAGATCCTACCGACTCGCCGCCGCGCACCGTGCTGATGGCCTGTTCCAGCGGGGCGCGCGACACACCGTGCGTTTTCAACAGGCGCCCCGTTTCGCCCTTATCACTGGTGGCCGCCAGCAAAAACATTTCGCTGGCGATGAACTGATCGCCGCGTTTTTGGGCTTCCTTGTCTGTCAGATTGAACAGATTGGACAAATCTCGTCCGACCTGTACCTCGCCACCGTGACCTTCAACCTTGGGCAGACGCTGCACTGCATCGCTCATCGCCGCCTTCAACGCGTTGACGTTGCCACCGGCGCGGGCCAGCAAGGAAGCCGCTCCGCTGTCGGCATCATTGAGCAACGCCAGCAGCAAATGCTGTGGCTCGATGAACTGGGAATCGGCGCCCACGGCCAGACTCTGGGCATCGGACAGGGCTTGTTGCAGTTTGGTCGTGAATTTATCGAGACGCATGATGCACTCCTTGAGTAATATTCGAATGAAACACAGATGGGGAAGCTCTGAAAAATTTCAAGTCTCGCGCGAATTTCGCAAGTATTCTTCTGCATCCCTTATACTACTCCACCTTTTATGAACATTACCGTTAGCTGCCGCACCTATGCCAAATCTTGCCTACTTCATACAACAAAACGCCATCAACTCTCTGACCGAGGATATTGCCAGCGGCGATTTGACCGCGCAATTGATACCAGAAGAAGCCATGAGTCACGCGCAGGTCATCACGCGTCAGAGCGGCGTGCTATGCGGCACAGCCTGGTTCGACGCCTGCTTTATGGCACTCGACCCTGAGTGCCGGATCAGCTGGCAGGCCAAGGATGGCGACGCAATCACACCGGGCCAGAAACTGTGCGAGATTGAGGGGCGGGCGCGCGCCTTGCTCACCGCCGAGCGCAGCGCGCTGAACCTGTTGCAGACCCTGTCCGCCACGGCAAGCAATACGCGGCGTTATGTGCAGGCAGTCGCGGGCATCGACGTCAAAATAATGGATACGCGAAAAACGCTGCCCGGGCTGCGCCATGCCCAGAAATATGCAGTACTGACAGGCGGCGGATACAATCAGCGCGCGGGGCTGTATGATGGCATACTCATCAAGGAGAATCATATCGCGGCAGCCGGCAGTATCGCCGCCGTACTCGAACAGGCACACCGCTTAGCACCTGCGGGCGTCAGCGTGCAAATCGAAGTCGAGAACATGATGCAACTGGATGAAGCACTGTCATCGGGAGCTAAACTGATCCTGCTCGACAATTTCGACATTGAAGCATTGCGCTTTGCCGTACAGCACACGGCGGGGCGCGCCGAACTGGAAGCCTCAGGCGGCATCACCTTAAGTGGTCTGCGCGAAATTGCCGAAACGGGTGTGGACCGCATCTCGATCGGCGCCCTCACCAAAGACGTTGAGGCACTCGATCTTTCGATGAGGATAATGTAACGGTTTACGGTTTACGGTTTACGGTTTACGAACCAATATCTTGACCAGGAGAATAATCATGTCCGATTCACTGCACATCGTCTGTCCGCATTGCGACGGGATCAACCGCGTTCCCTCTGCCAAGCTCAACGAACATCCTGTCTGCGGCAAGTGCAAACTTCGCCTGTTCACCGCACACCCGGTTGAACTCAACAGCGCCAACTTCAACCTGCACATCGAACGCTGCGACATTCCCGTACTGGTGGATTTCTGGGCGCCCTGGTGCGGCCCGTGCCGGATCATGTCCCCCGCCTTTGTACAGGCGGCAGAGCAGCTGGAACCTAAAATGCGCCTGGCAAAACTCGATACCGAGCAGGCACAGGAGTTGGCCGGACGCTATAACATCCGCAGCATCCCTACCCTCGCCCTGTTCAAGAATGGCCGGGAAGTCGCCCGTCAGGCAGGCGCGATGGATGTGTCCGGCATCATACAGTGGGCCAGATCCAGGGTGTGAAGCCGTGGGCAAGGCGTAATATTCGCCGGGGCCTGCCTGTCGGCAGACAGGGCAGCCCGGCGGCTGGTTACTTTCTTTTGCGTCGCCAAAAGAAAGTAACTAAAGAAAAAGCGACCCCGCCTGCCTGCCGCAGGCAGGGTTTGCCGCGTCTGCCTGTGGCAGACGTACCCTCGACAGTCAATAAACAACGGGTGAGGTCCTCGCACGATCCGCAAGCGGCCACTTAATTAAGTTTGCCCAACCGTTGTTTGCCTTTCTGCCTGTATACAGGCAGTCTTCGGCGGCGCACAGGGGAAATTGGCGAAGCTCAAAGGTTATCGCTAAAACATAATTTTAATGATTCCAAAATACTGACTTTAGAAGTCAGTGCGTAACATCAGTTACTTGGTCTGAAACACGAAGACGCCGTCCCAGTCGGCAGGCGGCGGATTCTTGATGAAATGGTCGACCCGCTCCGCATAAATGCCATACAAGTGAGTATCGGGCGACATGGCTTGCAAATTCATTAACTGCAAACGGGCTCTCCCCCACTCCTGTGCGAGATACAGGCGGCGCACCTCATGGAACAGGGCAACCTCATCCTGCATCGATGCACTCACTTCATCTTTCAAGCCTATGGGTTCATAAATCGCGACGGGCTTATCCTTACCCTTGACCCGCACATAGTCCAGTTCGCGATAAACAAAATCTGTCACAGCATTACGGGTGTGTTCGCCGACGATGATCCCCACGCCGTATTGTTTGGTAATGCCTTCGAGACGGGAGGCCAGATTCACCTCGTCGCCCATCACCGTATAGGCCACGCGCACCTCCGAGCCCATGTTGCCGACACTGACTCGCCCCGTGTTAATCCCCACGCCGACACGGATCGGAGGCCAGCCATGTTCCTTGAAACGGGGCTGCAAGGCCGCCAGGGTGGCTTGCATCTCTATCCCGGCCAGCAGGGCATTTCGCGCGTGGTTGGCATCCGGCAGGGGAGCTCCCCAAAAGGCCATGATGCAATCCCCCATATATTTATCTATCGTGCCGCGATGTTTGTAGACGATACGCGAGAGCGGCGTCAGAAATTCGTTCATCAGCAGCGTCAATTCCTTGGGATCCAGCCCCTCCGAAATCGAGGTAAACCCGCGCACGTCCGAGAACAATATCGTCATCTCGCGGCTGTCGCCTTCCATCGAGACGCTCTCGGGATGCTGGCTCAACTCATCGACCACCTCGCTCGGGATATACTGGCCGAACAGACTGGTAATCTGACGCTTGGTGCGCGACTCGACGAAATAACCGTAGGACATATCCAGCGCGAACAGCAGCGTAATCATGACCAGGGTGCCGGCCACCGGCATGAACAGATTTCCGTACTGCCATAAGGCCAGGCTCATGCTCAGCGTAATGAAAAACATAAAAACCGAGGCCAGCATCGCATAGGCAGGACTCAACCTTGGCATCAGAAGGCTCAGTGCAACGCCGATTAACAGTATCCACACCACTTCGGCACCGACCATATAATCCGGACACTCCTTCAAATTCTGGTCCAGAATCCCGGCGATCATATTGGCATGTATTTCCACCCCGGGAAAAACTTCAGACACGGGAGTCGCCCGGTTATCCAGCAACCCCAGCGCTGTCGTACCGATCAGCACGATCTTGCCTTTGAGCTGCTCTGCGGGAATGCGATCGTGTAACACATCCGTGACAGAAACATAGCGAAAACTGCCCTGTCGGCCACGGTAAGGCACGAAGCTGGCGACATTTCTGTCCACGGGAATTTTCAGTCCGACATCGTCGGACTTCAAATCCAGCCACTCTAATCCGGAGTAGTCACCCTCTTTCGTGGCAAAACCGGGCAGCATCGCAGGGTCGCCCAGCAAGGTACGGACGACCGCCAGCGACAGTGACTCATAGTAGGCCCCTTCATATTCGGCCAGCATGGGAACCCGCCTCACCTTACCATCGGCATCGACCACGGGATTGAAGTGCCCGGCACTCGCGGCCGCGCTTTGCAACTCGGGCAGATTAGCCCCGTAGCCGTTCCACTGGGTAAAGGCCACGGCGTGGCCGTCAAATGAACCCGCCGGGAATATCGGCTCCGGCAGCTGTCCTGACCTGTTGTTTTTTTGCTGATTGGTCAGGTAATAACCCAGCACAACCTTCTGATGACTGATTTTTTCGGCAAACAGGCGGTCGTATTCCAGCCGGGGGCGAATTTCTGTCAGAACAGACTGGAACTCGTGATTTTCCTTGAGCTGATTTCCTCCCAGTTCTTGCAGTACACGAAGCCCGGAACTTTCGTCCTTCTCGGCAAAAACCACGTCAAAACCCGCTACCGCGATGCCGTATTTATCGAATAACTTGTCGACCAGCAAAGCCAGCCGGTTGCGGCTCCACGGCCAGCGCCCCTCTTCCTTCAGGCTTTTTTCATCTATATCGAGAATAACGATACGATGGTCGACCGTGCGCGGCATGGTCAACTGTAAATTAAAGTCATACAGCACATCCGAGAGCTGGTCGACAAACTTCAGCGGATAGTATTTGGCCGCATTGCCTGCAAAAAACAGCACAATCAGCAGCCCTATGCCGATCAAGATTGCGTTTTTTTTCACGCTACCCCCCCTTTAAACGAACCGGACAGACACGCTAAAGAGACTCACCCGACCAATCCATCAAAAATTTCAGGCATGTGCCTGCCGGGATAACCGTTAATTCGGGCTGACAGGGGTGCCTGTCCCGCTTCCCGTCCCCGTTCCCGTCCCCGTCCCCGACGGAGGCGTATATCCGGATCGAATCAGCGCTGCATTTGCCGCAGCTCTTATCGCAGCTTCACGTCCAGGCGCAGCGGCAATCGCCGCCGCCTCAATCGCACTCGACAGACCAGGGGATGCTGCGACCGCCGCGTTGACGATGGCCTCGGCATTGTCAGGATCGGCTCTCACCGCAGCCTCGACGATGGATGAGGCCGAATTTGGCGCAAAAATAATCATGGCTGTCGTCACTGTCGCCGAATTATATCCGCTGTAAATCATGGCGCTGACCAGATCCGAGGGGGTCGCCCCGGGTATGGAAATCCCCTGAGCGATGGCGGCCAGTTCCTGTGCGCTCGGAGGCGCTGGCATGGTGCCGGGGACGGGTGGCGCACCCGGCGTGTTGGCGGGCGCCACGATCACCAGCAGTTGAATAAAGGTAAGCGGGGGCAAGGTGGTGGGTATCGGACGGGCTGAAGGCGACGCGACTAAAGAGCTCTGTCCCGCACGGAACAATTCCTCGCCCGCCGCATTTGTAATAATGATAGCGCCTGAAATCACCTGGCCATAAAGAACGGGGCCATCTGTTTGCTCCAGAATATCAGTTCCACGAATACCGATGGTCGCATTGGGCGTCGACAATCTGAAAGCCTGTTTGTTACGGTCACCGATCAACCCTGTAATGGCGCGCAATCCCCCCTTAATCAGGGAAATAAAAATCTGGCTCTTCTCGACCTGAGCCGTATTATATTCATATTTATTGATCTTAAACGTGGTGTCAGGCCGAAGCACAACCACCTGACCATCTTCGAATTTCACGACAGCGCGACTCTTAGGACCCGTTGTAATGAGGGTGTTGTCCTCCAGCGGCATGCTGTTGGTCGCAGCTTTTGCACGGCCTCCGGCGACCGACACCGTCACGTCACCGGCAAACTCATAAATATAGCCGCCCTTGGCCCATACAGAGGTAGATGTACCCAACACGAGCGTCAGGATTGATAACTTGAATATATTCATTTTTTACCCTCTGTTGACTCAAGTTTAAAACCGATGGTCTGGTGACACGTTTAGCCGTGCAAGAATACATCTTGCAGGGTTATTGATTCAAGCACTATTTTTGATCCGTGATTGAAATGTTTTTCACCTGCCCCGCCTGCGAGTTATGCAACGCCGGATCACGAAGAACCTCGTGCACCGGCAAAAAACTATCCCTTTACGCAGACCACCTGTTTGAGAGTATGCAGCACCCGAACCAGATCCGCCTGATTCGCCATCACGGTATCGATATTTTTGTAAGCCCCCGGTATCTCGTCGATCACCCCCGCGTCCTTGCGACAGATCACGCCACGGGTTTGAGCCATCAAATCGCCTTGAGTGTATTGTTTTTCCGCAGCGGTACGGCTCATCCGACGCCCCGCGCCGTGCGCACAGGAATTGAAACTCTCCGGATTCCCCAGGCCTTGCACGATATAGCTGCGCGCGCCCATGCTGCCCGGAACAATCCCCATGTCCCCTGCCCGCGCCCGTATCGCCCCCTTGCGCGTGACATACACATCTTCACCGTAGTGATGCTCGACGGACACATAGTTGTGGTGGCAGTTGACCACCTGGTTCAGCACGGTAAAGTTCGGCAGATGTCGGCGCAGGGCGGCCAGAACCAGATCTAACATGCACCGGCGGTTCTCAAAGGCATATTCCTGAGCCCAGTGCAGCGCCCCGATGTAATCATCAAAATGTGCGGCCCCTTCCGGGAAGTAGGCCAGATCCCGGTCAGGCAAATGTATCGTCTGGCGTTCCATATCCTCGCGCGCCAGCCTGATAAAATAATCGGCCATCGCGTTGCCTATACCCCGACTGCCCGAATGGAGCATCACCCAGACCCGGTTATTTTCATCCAGACAGATTTCGATAAAATGGTTACCCCCGCCCAGGGTTCCCATCTGATACACCCAGTTGGAATATTTCCCGAACGATCTGAGCAAACCGGGGTGTTTTTGCATCATCACGGTCAAACGCGATTCAAAC
The DNA here is from genome assembly GCA_028707275.1 of Gallionella sp. Taxonomy (GTDB): domain Bacteria; phylum Pseudomonadota; class Gammaproteobacteria; order Burkholderiales; family Gallionellaceae; genus Gallionella. The sequence continues at coordinate 140,919 of JAQTUP010000002.1, forward strand.
GGCCTGACCGCACCTGCCAATGCGTGTGTGTGCTGCCCCCGCCCGACAGGGACATCGCGGGAAATCTGCTCGAACACCTTTTTCAGCGATTTCTCGTCTGTGTCGCAGGCGCCCAGCGACAGCTGGCAGGCCAGCATCCCGCAGCCTATATCCACGCCCACTGCCGCCGGAATGATGGCCCGACGGGTGGCAATGACAGAGCCTATGGTCGCGCCTATGCCCAGATGCACGTCCGGCATGGCCGCCACATGATGATAAACAAAAGGCAGCGAGGCGACGTTCAGCAGCTGCTGCTGCGACCGCTCGTCGACATCGTCGGTCCATATCTTGACCGGCACACGCCCGGATGACAAAGTTTTCATGACCGGCACGACAAGACTCCTCGATTAGCTCACTGATGTTACTGCGTCACATCGGTCATGTATTCAAATCAACTTCGCCGGGGGCCGCCCGGCTGCTGGCTACTGCGTAAAGGACGCCGAATCTTCCCCTTAACGTGAAACACGCGCAGCGTTCGTTTGCCCTTTCCCCCCGCAAGCGGGGGGAAAGGTGGATCGGGCATGGCGAATTTCATTATCAGGGGGGGCTCTTTGCCATGCCCGTTAGAATCCCACTTGCCGCAAAAGGAAATAAAGAGTTTAATCCAGTCCGCGTATGATTGCTCCGTTCGTCGGCTGCATCGCCCGGATGCGTTCACGCACCACTTCCGGCTGGCATGAGGGGGGGGTTACATATAACATCCCCGCGACCATATAGAATCAGCAGGTTGAAGTATATCAGGACAGCTTATACAGAACACGCTCCTGCATACGTTCTGTGCACTCAACGTTAGCAGTCAAAAGCCAATTTTGGAGTACCCGTGAATTTTGATGAATCAGGTTTCGAAGTGCGGGAGGACTTGGTTGCGCCTGATGTGGTGCGAACGCTTCTTGCAGAACTGACGCTGCTAAAACTTGAACCGCTGCGTGGAGGAATTCGCAGAATCGAACAGCGAGTCCCTCAAGTTGCTTCGCTGGCGAAATCATCTGTCATCATGTCGGTTGTCCGGAAATATTTATCTGGTCAGCCCGAGTTGGTCAGAGCAATCTACTTTGACAAATCCCCGGATAACAATTGGTTTGTCACGTGGCACCAAGATAAAACTGTTGCCGTGTCCAGTCGATTTAAAGCGGATGGCTGGGGGCCCTGGTCAATAAAGTCCGGCGCTTTACATGTTCAGCCGCCTGTCGAAGTACTAAAGAAAATGGTCACCATCCGCGTTCATCTGGATGATGCAACAGTGTCAAATGGATGCCTGAAAGTCATTCCTGGCTCACATTCTCCCGGCATTCTCACCACTGAAGAAGTGCAGGATAAAGCCCGTCAAGCGCCGACTGTGTATTGTGAGGTACCCGCAGGTGGCGCGGTAATTATGCGCCCACATATACTGCATGCATCCGAAAAATCAGCTGCCCCGATACCGCGCCGAATATTGCACTTCGAATATTCAAGTTACAAATTGCCGAAGGGAATTACATGGTCTCCATAATGGCTCCAACCCTGCATTCGAACGGGACGGCGCAAAAGCGCGCATCCCCTTGGCGCTACGTTAACTTTATCCAAAGGAATCTCATGCGACGGGGTCAGGTCTTGACATCGCGGTTTTTGGGTGGCCGGTTCAGTTCCTGACATGACGCTTGCGGGGGAATGAGGAGGAATTATGGATTTGAATCAACAGATTGGGGAGCGTTTCTCCGCGATAGCGGCTTCGTCCAACCTGTCATTCAAGCGGGACGCGCTAACGCGCGCCCCTTAATTTAACATTGGCCATCACAATGAAAGTGTTTCCGAAAATTCATCGCCACCAAGAAATTCAAAAAATTCGAGGTGAGCTTGAGAGGGACAGTTTTCCTCGGCTCCAGATGTTTCTACTTGTCACACTCACAGGCGCGTCAGGCTTTGTCGCATCGTACACTTTGCTTCATGTCGGCCTCGTCGAAATGTGGTTTCGATACTTGGTATCCTTAGGTGTCGCGTACCTGATGTTCTTGGTTTTTTTGTGGCTTTGGTTGCGGACGCGAGCTGAAGACTACACTGACATCCCAGACGTTTCAGGGACAACCTCTTCCAGTTCTGATAGCGCCAGCGCTTGTTACAGCGGCAAAGGCGGAGACTTTGGTGGTGGGGGTGCGAGTGGCTCATTTGATAGCCCAGCCGATGGCATCTCATCAATCGGAGATTCGGGCGGTTCCGTCGGTGATGCTCTTGGCACGATTGCTGAAGCCGAAGAATTTGCTATACCGCTGGCCGTCCTGATTCTCATCGGTGCTATGGTTTTCTCATCCCTCTTTATCGTCTACTCGGCCCCAATGCTCTTTGCGGAACTGCTGGTGGACGGTGTGTTATCAGCAAGCCTCTATCGCAGGATTCGCGGTCTTGAAACACGTCATTGGTTGGAAACCGCTATTCGCCGTACTGTTTGGCCCTTCATTCTTACAGCCGCGTTTATTTCCGCTTCCGGCTGGGCCATGACACTCTACGCGCCTGGAGCACATTCAATTGGTGATGTTGTTTTCCATTCAAAGCAAGGTGGCTAGTGTGCGAACGGCCAACCCCTCAATCCACTGGACGCGGCGCGATAAAGCCCCGCAGCGCCGGTCATACCTGCGTTGGCAGCCAAAAACATGTCCACTGAACCGCTCATCGCAATTCAAGCCGAGATAACCCAAATCAGGACGATACTGCTGGTCGTCTCATCGGTCGGTGGTGTCGCAATGGCACTTGTTATCTTCAGGGCTTGCTTTGGGATTTACCGCGATTTGAGAAAGTTGATGTCCGGTCAGTTTGAACACCAGGCTGGCGAATTACTCAACGAAAATAAACTTTCCGAACTCAAAGCCTTATCCCTTGAACGATTAAACGAACATCCGAATCATGAATACGCCCGCTGGTATCTTGCGCGCGCACTGTATCTTGATAAAGACTATGAAGGGGCAATTCGCGAGTTTTCCGAACTTAAACGTATCTGCCCATCCTGGAATTCCGAGCACATCGATCCATTCATACAAGAAATTGAAAAACGTCAGCACATGGCGGGGTTAAACAAATAACGGCTGCCCTGCGTTCTTCCGCGCCTCCGCGTGAAACTGCTTTTTTAAAGATCAGTTACTTCACGCCCCCCCCGCCTGATGCCCGAAACGGCGGGAGATGGCCTGAACCAGATCATCGACATAGGTGAACACAACGGGCACAACCAGCAGGCTCAAAAATGTAGAGGTGATCAACCCGCCTATCACCACGATCGCCATCGGCTCCCTGAAACTCCCGTCCCCCATCCCGAGATTGAGCGCGACGGGCAGCATGCCCGCGCCCATGGCCATGGTGGTCATCACAATCGGCCTTGCGCGCTTACGACAGGCGTCAAGCAATGCTTCCATCCGGTTCATGCCGCGAGAGCGGCGCGAGACGATCGCGTATTCCACCAGCAAGATGGAATTCTTGGTGGCGATGCCCATCAACATGATCAGGCCTATCATCGAGGGCATGGACAGCGCTGTGCCGGATATAAACAGCGCCAGGAACGCGCCCGGGATGGACAACACCAGCGCGGCCAGGATGGTCGCCGGTTGCATGAAGTCCTTGAACAAAAGCACCAGCACGATATAAATGCACAGTATGCCGGTGAACATCGCAAGACCAAAACTTGCGAACAGCTCCTTCATCGCTTCCGCATCGCCTATCGGCGCCATCTCAATCCCTGCGGGCATCGTCACAATCGAGGGCAGTGCGACGGCGGCAGCCTGAACCTTGCCCAGCGGCTGGCCTGCCAGCTCGACTTCGAAGGTGACGTTGCGCTGCCTGTCATAACGGTCTATCTGGGCCGGACCGCTGGCCAACTGCACGCGAGCAACATTGCCCAGCATCACAGGCCCGTGCGCCCCCGGCACCACCAGACGCGAGAGCAGCGCAATATCCTGCCTCGCATCGTCGCGAAGTTTCACGACGATGGGCAACTGGCGGTCGGGGAGATTGAGTTTGGCCAGCTGCTGATCGTAATCGCCATTGGTGGCCACGCGCAAGGTCTCGGCAATTGCACTCGTGGTCACGCCCAGATCGGCGGCCTTCGCGTAGTCAGGACGCACCACGATCTCAGGGCGCAACAGGCCGGCATTGGACACCACGTTCCCCACGCCCGGGATGCTGCGCAGCTCCTGCCCGACCTTGATCGCATACTCGTTGAGCAACTCGCCGTTTTCCGAGGAGAGCACCAGCTGGTACTTGTCCGCCGACGAGCCCATCCCGACCTTGACGCGCACGCCCGGCAAGACCGACAGCGCATCGCGAAGCTGAGCCTCGATCTGCTGCTTGACCGGCCGCTCACCCATCGGTTTTAACTGGATCGAAAGGGTCGTCTTGCGCACTTCGGATACGCCGCCGGGTTCAAAAGGATTGCCCGCAGCAGAGCCTCCCCCGATGGCGGCATACACCAGCGTCACGGAGCTGTTAGCCGCCAGAATGGCGCGTGCCTGCTCGGCGATTATGAGCGAATTTTCAAAGGTGCTGCCCGGAGCCAGCGTCAGTGACACCTGGGTTTGCGACTGGTTGTCCTTGGGCTGAAACGCCTTCTCCAGGGTGCCTGACAGCGCTAATGAACCCGCAAAGAAAACCGCCGTGACGGCCAGCGTGCTCTTGCGGTGATCCAGACACCAGGCTGCCCATTTGAGATACATCGCCATCCACGAAGGCTCCACATGAGTCGTGCGAGGCCGCAACAAATAGGCCGACATCATAGGCGTGAGCATGCGGGCGACCAGCAGGGAAAACAGTACCGCGATCGCCGCCGTCCAGCCGAATTGCACGAAGAAGCGCCCCGGAATGCCGCTCATAAACGCGGTCGGCAAAAATACCGCCACCAGCGTGAAGGTGGTCGCAATCACCGCCATACCGATTTCGTCAGCCGCTTCCATCGCCGCCTGGTAGGGAGACTTGCCCATTTCCAGATGGCGCATGATGTTCTCGATCTCGACGATCGCATCGTCCACCAGCACCCCCACCACCAAAGACAGCGCCAGGAGCGTCACGATATTGATTGAGAAACCGAACAGATACATGACAGCGAAGGTCGGGATGACCGCCAGCGGCAGTGCGGTTGCCGCGACGATGGTCGCGCGCGTGTTGCGCAAGAAGAAGATCACGACGATGATCGCGAGCATCGAGCCTTCGAAGATCATCTGCATGGAACCACGGTAGGCATCGGAAATGCGCTCGACCGTATCGAACACTTTTTCGGTGCGAATGTCAGGACGGGATAATTTGAGCTTGTCCAGCGCGGCGGTCACCCCGTCGAGCACCTCGACGTCGCTGGACCCGAGGGATCTCATGATCTCGAAGCCTACCACGGATTTTCCGTTAAGCAAGGCGGCCTGCCGTCGTTCCGCGATGGTGTCGCTGACCGTCGCGACCTCGTTCAGCCGGAAGCGGCGGCCATCCTTGAGGCTCAGTTCCATCAGCCCCAGTTGCTCTGCCGTCTGCACGGTCGCCACCGTTCGCAGCGACTGCTCCATGCCGCCGATATCCATGCGCCCGCCCGGCGCTTCCTGTTCTATCAGTTTGAGTCGGCCTGAGACATCGGCCGCCGTGAGATTAAGCGCCAGCATTTTTGCAGGATCGAGTTCCACGCGAACCTGGCGGGTGACGCCGCCCACGCGACTGACCGCGCCTACGCCCTTCACCCCGAGCAGAAGGCGGGTCATGTTGTTATCCACGAACCAGGACAGCCCCTCCTCGCTCATGTTCGGCACTTCAATGGCGTAGGTCAGAATCGGTTTGCCTGAAATTTCGACCTTGCTGACCACAGGTTCATTGACTTCACGCGGCAGCTCGCCGCGCACCCGGGTGACGGCAGAGCGCACATCTTCGAGCGCCGCATGAGAATCGCGCTCCAGCCTGAACTCGGCGGAGACGATGGCGACACCTTCCTTGACCTGAGTGTACAGGTGTTTCAACCCCTGAGCGCCCACCAGCGCATTCTCGATCTTGCGCGCCACCTCAGCCTCCATCTGGTCCGGAGAGGCGCCAGGCATCGTGGCCGTCACCGTGATCATAGGCAGGTCGATGTCCGGGAAGAGCTGGATCTTCATGGCGGAAAAGCCCATGAAGCCCAGCAAGGTCAGGAGGGCAAAGGCGAGTATCGCCGGAATGGGATTGCGGATAGACCAGGCTGAAACGTTCATCGAACTGAATCCTCGCGCAGCGAACCGTTTGCGCCTACCCCCGCTTGAGGAGGGAGGTTGGGAGGGGGGGTGGAGTGAGGCAGAGAATTGCTATTATTGGCCGTTCCTGTCACGCGCACCAAATCCCCCTCAACCAAAAACGAGCCGCCTGATTCGACGACCTGTACGCCCGGCGCAAGCCCGCTGACAATTTCAATCTGATTCCCCTGTCGGCGTCCAGTGGCAACTTTTTTCGCGGCAACATGAAAGTCCGGAGCCAGCACATACACATAGGCGTAATTATCCCGCAGCAGCACGGCGGACTGCGGCAAAACCATCGCCGCCCGTTCACCTGACACAATGACGCCTTTAGCAAACATTCCCGCGACAAGATCAGAGTTGGCGGGCAGGTCGACGAGCACCTGACCGTAGCGCGTCTGAGGATTGATCATTGGAGAGATCGCGCGCACCGTGCCCTGAACGATATTGCCCTGCGCCGAGGCCAGCTCGACTTTCATGCCTTTTTTGATCAGGCTCAACTCTTCTGCTGCGACATCTGCATGCCATTCGATCCTGCCCTGGCGTATCAGTCTGAAGAGTTCTGCACCCGGCTGAGTGAGCGCCCCGACCGTGGCACTTCTGGCCGAGATCACGCCGGCATCGGGCGCCGTGATATTCTGCTGCGTCAGGCGCTCTGCGCTGACCTTCATACGTGCGCGCTGCGCATCGAATCTGGCACGCGCGGTGTTTTCAGTGGCAATCGCCCCCCCTGCCTGCTGTGCGCTGACAAATCCCGATTCGGACAGTTTACGCATACGCGCCGCATTGGCCGAGGCCTCGGCCAGAACGGCTTCACTCTCCTTTAACGCCGCCTGAGATTCGGCCTCATTGGCTTGCAGAGTATCGTTCGCAAGCGTTGCGAGCACCTGTCCCCGGGTCACCTTGTCGCCTACGCTCACCCGCACCTCCACAATGCGCACGCCGGTGATCTCGGAGCCGATGATCGCCTCCTGCCAGGGCACCACGTTACCGTTGGCATTTAAAACCTGCTGCCACTGCACGGGTTTGAGAACCGTCGTCACAACGGTCAACGCAGGCCTGTCGGCGCCTGCGGGTGTCTTGTTGACAGACTGCCGGTGAAACAGGAATGCGCCGACTGCGACGACCAGAACCATCCCTGCCCACAGAACTTTATTCGATTTCAATAAACTCAAAGTACTCTCCGTATGTGTGACAGTCAGGCGATTTTACGCGCGACCAGATCAATCAGTGCCGACATGCCGCAATGCCCCGCACCCTCATTGATAACATCGTCGTGCCCGACAAGATGCAGTATATCCATATCCGAAAAGGCCGCGCGCAGCATCGCATCGGTGTAGAGATTCTCGGCTTGTGAGGGGCCGCCGGTGCGATATTCCAGCTGGCGCGGCGTATAACCTTGCAACAGCAACACGCCGCCGGGTTTGAGGCTGCGCCTGATGCGGGCAAACATTTGGTCTCGCAGGACAGGCGGCGCAAACTGAATAAAGATGGCCGCCACCACATCGAAACGATTCTCAGGCCAGACCCACTGCGTCAGATCCGCCATTTCGACTTCCATGGTCACCCCGCGCAGCAAGGCCAGGGCGCGCGCCTTGTCCACTGCCACACAGGAGCTGTCCACCGACAGCACATCCAGGCCTTGCTCTGACAGCCACACACCGTTGCGCCCTTCGCCATCGGCTACAGCAAGACAGGACATACCCGGCTTCAGCCTGTCCCGCTGCGACAACAGGAACGCATTCGGCTCAGTGCCGAAATGGTATTCACAGCCCTTGTAACGTTCATTCCAGATACTCATAAACCCCTCATCAAGAACCACCATACTGTGAGCGTTACAAAAGAAACCATCAGCCCGACCGCCACCATCAGATTGGAGAGCTCAGGATCGAGCCCGTGCTCGACAGCTACAATCGCGGCGGTAATCATCGGCGGCATCGCGGCTTCGAAGATCGTGACCTGTACCGCCTGACCCTGTGTGCCCAAAAGCTGCACATACAACAAGAAAATCGCCAGCGGCGCCAGTATCAGTTTGAAACCCAGCCCGATGGCCAGATTGCGTTGATGCTCTGCCACATGCCCCATGCGCAGCTGCAAACCGACTGACAACAAGGCCAGTGGCGCCAGGGTATCGCCCAGCCGTTTTAACAATACTGAAAACCAGTCTGCATATTCGACGGGGATCAGCAGGATTGCCGCGATCAGGGCGATGAACGGCGGGAACGCGATGATGCGTTTGAAGATTTCGCCAGGCGTCGGTCGACCCGACGAATAGATACCGGCGACCGTGATGCCTAACACAGACAGCGCAAAAAACGAACCCAACTGATCGGCGATGATCGCCGTGGATAAGCCTGATCCGCCATAATAAGCCTCGACCATGGGCAAACCGAAAAACGAGGTATTACCCAGGCCGCCTACCAGTATCAAGGCGCCCACCGTGGCTCGCGGCAAGGCCAGCGCCCGACCGACCAGCCAAAAAAACCCCGCTGAGAAGCCAAACACCAGCCAGGCCATCAGGCCGGTCAACAAGACATCGTCGGACAGTTTGAGCTGGTGGATATAAAACAGCGTCAGCGCAGGCAACGAGATGTGAATGACAAAACTATTGAGCGCCGCCGGTGCATTATCCGGCATGCGATTAAAGCGCCGCAGCAAAATACCGGCGACGAAACAGAGGATCAGCAGCAGAAGATTGTTCATGGAGTGCGGCGGCATGACGCCGCATGCGCAGCCGAGGCCGCGCACTCCGAATTAAAATCATCAGCCACCTCAATCCTGTCCGACTTGCAACTTTCTACCGTCGACACCAAAGCCGGTGGTGCATTTTCAGAGAACCACCTCGCCGAACACCAGCGATATTCCAAAGCATTATCTGTTACGCCATGATGTACAGGATTGTGATTGACATAATTCAGGCGAGCCAGATATGAGCGCTCAAAAGTGATGCAACTGTCCCAATACTGATACCAGACCATTCTTCCCGGCATCCCATCCCATACATTCAATTGTTTTGCCGTGGTCATGTGCAGCTTGGATAAAAATTTCCGCAAAGTACCGGAATCTTCAGGTGACTTGGCAATAAAATGGTAATGGTTCGGCAACACCGCCCAAGCCTGCAATTGCCAGCCGAATTCAGCCGCACATGCGAATAAAGCGCCCAGAAAATAATCACGCCGCGCAGGCGTATTCCAATGCGACACCTTCTGGTAAGTCCCCGCTGTCACCATATAAATGCCCTGCCCGAACAACCAGTGCGGTGGCGCATGTTTGGGGTACGAGTTCAGGATACTACCCGGTTTGGAGTGCGCAGTCTCTTCTGCGCGGTGCAGCGTCGTGCCGCTGCACTCCATAACTTTTCCATTTTCTTTGTACACAGACAAGTCTGCTCATGGCAGCGACACGTCGCTGCACTCCAAATATAGCGGCGTCATGCCGCCGCACTCCGGTAAAAAACGCGCAGCTGCACACTCCATATCAGACTGGCACGTTGGCACTGATATAGGCCTTCAGTATCTGCACATCCGCCTCCATCACCACCACGCGCTGCGGCAGGTTTTCGATGCCTGCCATGGCTGCGGGGCGTTCCGGATGACAGTTCAGCGCCTCGATGATGGTCTCCTCGAATTTGGCAGGAAGCGCCGTTTCCAGACAAATCAGCGGCAGACTCGGGCGGCGTTGTTCTAATCCTACCTTCAATCCATCGGCAGTATGAGGATCTACCATCACGCCGTATTCCTCCCAGATCTCGCGTATCGTCTTGAGGCGATCAAAGTGCGAACTCTTGCCGGAGGAAAATTTGAACTTTGCCAGGTCATGCCAGCATTCCTCGCCTTTGATGTCGAACTCGCCGCCCGCATCCACCCGGCTCCAGAATTCGCGCACCTTCGCGCCATCGCGACCGACCAGGTCATACACGAAACGCTCGAAGTTGGACGCCTTGGAAATATCCATCGACGGGCTGCTGGTCTGATAGGTGTGATCGGTGCCGCGCGGGCGATACAAGCCTGTGCGGAAAAATTCGTCCAGCACGTCGTTCTCGTTGGTCGCCAGAATCAGCTGGCCGATGGGCAGCCCCATCATCTGCGCGATGTGTCCGGCGCAGATATTGCCGAAATTGCCCGACGGCACCGAGAAGGCGACCTGTTCGTCGTTGGAGCTAGTCGCGGCAAAGTAGCCCTTGAAGTAGTACACGATCTGCGCCGACACGCGCCCCCAGTTGATCGAATTGACCGTACCTATCTTGTATTGCGCCTTGAAGGCGTGATCGTTGGACACGGCTTTAACCATATCCTGCGCGTCGTCGAACATGCCGTTGATGGCGATGTTGTGGATGTTCTCATCGGGCAGCGAATACATCTGTGCGCGCTGAAAAGCCGACATCTTGCCGTTCGGGGAGAGCATGAAGACGCTGATGCCGCGTTTGCCGCGCATTGCATATTCGGCAGCCGAACCCGTATCGCCGGAGGTCGCGCCCAGGATGTTAAGTTCAGCCTGTTGCTTGTCCAGCGCGTATTCGAACAGGTTGCCCAAAAGCTGCATCGCCATATCCTTGAAGGCCAGCGTCGGCCCGTTGGACAGCTCCAGAATATGTACGCCCGGCACCAGGGTGCGCAGCGGCGTGATCTGGGAGGCATCGGAATCTGCGCGGCCATTGCTGTAAACCTCAGCCGTGTAGGTCTTATCCAGAATCGCCTTCAGGTCAGCGGCGGGGATGTCGGTGGCAAACCTGGACAGCACTTCAAACGCCAGGTCGGCATAAGACAGATCACGCCAGGCATCGAGCTCGGCGCGCGTTACCTGCGGATATTCTTCCGGCAGATACAAGCCGCCATCGGGCGCCAAGCCCCCCAGCAGGATTTCGGTAAAAGTCTTGGCAGGCGACAGCCCGCGTGTGGAGATGTATTTCATTTTGAACCCGCCTCGTCAGTTCCCTCTCCCTTGCAGAAGGAGAGGATTAGGGAATGGGTAGTAGCCCCTCTCCCCTGGCCCCTCTCCCGCCTGCGGGCGAGGGGGAGTTTGTTTATTTGCCAAGTTCTTCCATGCGCAAACGGGTGACACGGCCTGTCACCACGTTCAGGGCTTCGATTTTGGCAATCGCCGCGTCGATGCATTTTTCGCGTGTCTGGTGGGTGAGCATGATCAGGTCGGCCTCAGTCTCGTTATCCGCCGGCTCCTTCTGGATCACCGCGTCGATCGAAATCAGCTGGTCGGCCAGAATGCGCGTGATGTCGGCCAGCACGCCCGTCTTGTCGGCAACGCGCAGGCGCAAATAGTAGCTGCTCGTCACTTCGCTCATCGGCAACATCGGCAGATCGACCATCGCCCCAGGTTGAAAGGCAAGATGCGGCACGCGGTTTTCAGGGTCAGCCGTATGCATGCGGGTGATGTCCACCAGGTCGGCAATCACAGCGCTCGCGGTAGGTTCCGCGCCCGCGCCTTTGCCGTAATACAAGGTCGCCCCCACCGCATCGCCCTGCACCAGCACGGCGTTCATCGCGCCTTCCACGTTGGCGATCAGGCGTTTAGCCGGAATCAATGTCGGATGCACGCGCAGCTCTATGCCTTCCGGCGTGCGGCGTGCGATGCCCAGCAGCTTGATGCGATAGCCCAGTTGCTCGGCATACTTGATATCCACGGCGTCCAGGCTGGAAATGCCTTCGATGTAGGCCTTGTCGAACTGCACGGGGATACCGAACGCCAAAGACGCCAGCAGGGTAATCTTGTGCGCCGCATCCACGCCTTCGATGTCGAAGGTAGGATCAGCTTCCGCGTAGCCCAGACGCTGCGCTTCTTTCAATACGGTATCGAACGACAAGCCCTTGTCGCGCATTTCCGACAGGATAAAATTGGTCGTGCCGTTGATGATCCCGGCGATCCATTCGATGCGGTTCGCAGTCAAGCCTTCTCTGACCGCCTTGATGATCGGAATGCCGCCGGCGACTGCCGCCTCGAAACCTATCATCACGCCCTTGTCCTGTGCCGCCTTGAAGATCTCGTTGCCGTGGGTGGCCAGCAGCGCCTTGTTGGCCGTGACCACATGCTTGCCGTTGGCAATCGCCTGCATCACCAGTTCTTTAGCCACGCCATAGCCGCCAATCAATTCGATAACGACGTCCACTTCAGGATCCGACACCACGGAAAACGCGTCGTCGGTGATGCGGCATGCGCCACCGGTGACCAGCTTCGCCAGCTCCAGATTCTTGTCCGCGACGACCACAATTTGAATCGGACGCCCGGCACGCCGGGTGATTTCCTCGCAGTTGCGCTGCAATACGGTAAATGTGCCGCCACCGACTGTGCCGATGCCCAAGAGTCCTACGTTGATTGGTTTCATTCGTTAAATCCTAAAATTAATTGAGCTTGTGGCTGGTAGCAGAGGCGGGGTTGGCTACCCGCTACTCGCTCACTTCCCGTGCCGCTTGCGGTAATGTTCCAAAAAGCGCGCGATGCGATGGATGGCCTCGGTCAGATCGTCGGCATTGGGCAAAAACACCACCCGGATGTGATCCGGATGTATCCAGTTAAAACCCGAGCCCTGCACCACCAGCACCTTTTCGGATTCGAGCAACTCCAGAATAAATTGCTGATCGTTCTCGATCGGATAAATTTCAGGGTCGAAGCGCGGAAACAGATACAGTCCGGCACGAGGTTTGACGCACGTGACGCCGGGAATTTCAGTCAGCAGTTTATAGGCCAGATCGCGCTGTTTGCAAAGACGCCCGTTTGGCGCGACCAGATCGTGGATGCTCTGATAGCCGCCCAGGGCTGTCTGAATCGCAAACTGTCCGGGGACGTTGGAGCACAGCCGCATCGACGCTAAAATAGTCAGCCCGTTGATGTAGTCCTGCGCGTGGCGCTTCTCGCCGGAGAGCACCATCCAGCCGGACCGATAACCGCAGGCGCGGTAATTTTTGGACAATCCGTTCAGGGTGACGAACAGCACGTCGTCTGCCAGAGAGGCGATCGAGGTATGCGTCGCGCCGTCGTAGAGCATCTTGTCGTAAATCTCGTCGGCGAAAATAATCAACTGATGCTCGCGCGCCACCTCGATGATTTGCAGGAGCACCTCGTCGGAATACAGCGCACCGGTCGGATTATTCGGATTAATCACCACAATCGCGCGGGTATTGGGCGTGATCCTGGCTCGAATATCGGCCATGTCAGGATTCCAGCCCTGCGCCTCGTCGCACAGGTAATGGCGCGGCGTACCGCCCGCGAGCGTGACCGCCGCCGTCCAGAGCGGATAATCGGGCGCGGGCACCAGCACTTCATCGCCGGTATTGAGCAATCCTTGCATGGCCATCACGATCAACTCGGACGCGCCATTCCCGATATAAATATCATCGAGCCCCACTCCCATGATTTTTTTGGACTGACAATAATGCATGATCGCCTTGCGCGCGGCGAACATGCCTTTGGAGTCGGAATAACCGGACGAATTGGGCAGATTCAGAATCACATCCTGCTGGATTTCCTCAGGCGCTTCAAAGCCGAACGGCGCCAGATTGCCGATATTGAGCTTGATGATGCGCTGGCCTTCCTCTTCCATCTGTTTGGAGCGTTCCATGACCGGCCCGCGTATGTCGTAACAGACGTTGGCTAGCTTGTCGGATTTTAAAATTGGTTTCACTTGTCGTTACTCTAAGATAGCGCCACGAACTGGCGCGAAAGTAGGTGATTTTACCTGTGCTATCCGCACACAGCAAATTTGATAGCAGATAGCGGAAAAATGGATTGTTGCGCAGCAGCGTTTGACGCAACTCAAGCCTTGCCTCTACACTCTGCACCCTATCTTCACAGAATGACTCGCGAGGCAATTTTGAAATTACATCTGGCCAATATGGGCGACACCAAACTGTTCACAGGCTATGCGGCAGATCATGTCCAGGTCAACCGCGAACGCCATGAGACAAGTATCGCCGTCATGAAAGAACAAGTCTGCACCGACTGGAACGTCGCCGGTTTCGACGCGCTATGTGAGGCCGATTTTGAATATTTTCTGGCACTCAAGCCGGAAGTTTTACTGCTGGGAACGGGCGCCAGACAGCATTTCGCGCACCCGCGCCTGTATCGCGCGCTGACCAATGCTGGTATCGGCGTGGAATGCATGGACACATCGGCTGCCTGCCGCACCTACAATATACTGGTAGAAGAAGACCGGAAAGTCATTGCGGCCATCGTCTTTTAAAAAAGGGGAAGTGGTAAGTGGAAAAAACCGCTCACTACTCACTACTCACTACTCACGGGTGCATCCATGAACCAGAACCTGAACAATGTCATCCTCCAGGCTGAGAGCGCCATTCTTGGCAAGCCGCTGCAAATTCGTTTTGCCCTGGCCTGTCTGTTAGCCAGAGGTCATCTGCTGATCGAGGATTTGCCAGGCGTCGGCAAAACCACCCTGGCTCAGGTGCTGGCACACACGCTTGGATTACAGTTTCAGCGCGTGCAGTTCACAAGTGACCTGCTGCCCGCCGACATTCTGGGGGTGTCGGTATTTGACCGCGACAGCAGCCAGTTCAAATTTCACCCGGGGCCGATTTTTGCGCAGATGATACTGGCCGACGAAGTAAACCGCGCAACGCCCAAGGCACAGAGCGCGTTGCTCGAAGCGATGGAAGAACACCAGGTCACCATAGAAGGCGTCACGCGCCCCCTGCCCTCCCCGTTTTTTGTCATCGCCACGCAAAATCCGTCCCATCAGGTAGGGACTTTTCCGCTGCCGGAATCGCAGCTCGACAGGTTTTTGATGCGCATCAAAATGGGTTATCCTGACCCGGCAGCCGAGCGAGGCCTGCTCTCGGGCGTCGACAGGCGCGAAATCATCGCCAGACTCAGCCCGCAACTGGACAGCGCAGAGTTGCTGGCATTGCAGAAGAAAACCCGCGAGGTTTTCGTATCCGCCGCGCTGCTCGATTATGTCCAGGCCATTTTGCGCCATACCCGGGAGACGGCGCGCTACACGCACGGCCTGAGTCCGCGCGCAGGGCTGGCATTACTGGCGGCCGCTCGCGCCTGGGCGCTGATAGACGGGCGCAATGCCGTCATCCCGGAAGACGTGCAGACTATTTTGCCGGGCATTGTCAGCCACCGCCTGCAAGCCGCAGGCGAATACCGGCACAGCGAGGCACTGGCACGCGAGCTGATCGAAGCGGTCGCGATTCCCTAGTGGTTCCGATGTTAAAGGAACGTTTTCGAACCTGGCTGTTCCGCCCGCAGATTGAGCACGGAACCATCGTCCTCACCCAGCGCCGTATCTTCATTTTGCCCACCCGGCAAGGTTTGAGTCTGGCTGTCGTGCTGGTCCTGATGCTCCTGGGCGACATCAACTACAACCTGAGCTTAGGCTATGTGCTAACTTTTATACTGGCGACGATGGCTATCATGTCCATGCTGCACGCCTTTCGCAATCTGGCCCACCTGGAAATCCGCGCGGGGCGCGCGGATGCTGTATTCAGCGGCGATACCGCATATTTTCTGCTGCATTTCAACAGCGCACGCGCCCGCTACCAGCTTTGCCTGCAAGACACCCGGGGGAACACCGTCGGCTTTGACGCGCCCGCAGGGCAAAGCCGCGATATATTTTTCCCGCTTCCCGCGACTCGGCGCGGCTACCTGGAAACCGGTCGCCTGACGCTCAGCACCGAGTTCCCGCTCGGGCTGTTTCACGCCTGGTCCTACCTGCATTTCGACACGCGCTGTCTGGCCTATCCCAAGCCCCTGTCACGTGCACCGTTACCCGAAGGGGGAGCGCCTGACGGCGCGGGCAAACACAGCGTTGCGGGCAATGATGATTTTGCCGGGTTGCGCAACTATGTGGCCGGAGATGCATTACCGCGCATCGCATGGAAAGCCTACGCACGCGGACACGCCTTGCAGGTCAAGCAATTCTCGACCCAGCTGGGCGAGGAACTCTGGCTGGATATGGCCGACGTACCGGCGCCGGATATGGAAGAAAAATTAGCACACCTGACGCGCTGGGTGCTCGACGCCCACACGCTAGGCCTGCGCTACGGCCTGCGGTTGCCCGATAAAGAACTGGCCTGCGACAGCGGCACATCGCACCGCGACGAATGCCTTCGCCGCCTCGCCCTGTTTGACTTGCCGGTAACCCCTGACACACGGAAAACGGCATGAAACAATCACTCATCTACGGGCTGCTGCTCAGTGTGCTGATGGTGACCGCACCCCATGCGGATCATCTGCCGTTGTGGGTCAGCGCCCTGAGCGTCACCTTGCTCGTGTGGCGCGGCTATCTGGCCTACGGCGGCCACCCGTTGCCCAAACGCGCATTACTGACGACCATCACCCTCGCCTCTCTTGCCGGTATCATCATCGAATTTCACACACTGTTCGGGCGCGAGGTGGGCGTCACCCTGCTGATGCTGTTAGCCACGCTCAAGTTGATGGAACTCAAGGCCGCACGCGATGCGATGGCGCTGATTTATCTCTCCTGCTTCATCATCATCACCAACTTCTTTTATTCGCAGAGCCTGATCACCGGGCTATACATGATCGCGACACTGTTCGTCATCACCGCCAGTTGGGTGCATCTGAACGCGCAGGGCTGCGCATTCAAACCCCGCATCAGGATCGCCTCAGTGCTGCTGTTGCAGGCCATTCCGCTGACCGCCATCCTGTTCGTCCTGTTCCCGCGCGTACAAGGGCCGCTGTGGGGTTTGCCGCAGGATGCGTTTAACAGCAGCGGACTGGATGACAAAATGTCGCCCGGCAGCATGGGGCGCCTGGCGCTGTCAGATGAAGTGGCGTTCCGCGTCACCTACCACGCATCCCCGCCCCGCCGCGACCAGATGTACTGGCGCGGGCCGGTGTTATCGGACTTTGACGGAACCACCTGGACACGGGGCAGATCAGGACGCAGCATAGCGCCCGAATTTAGCGATACCGCACAGCCTGTCGAATACACGGTGACACTGGAACCCCATAATAAAAACTGGCTGTTCGCGCTCGAAATGCCGGAGAACTTCTCAATACCCGCCCGACTCACCCACGATTTTCAGGTATTGAGCATGACGCCTGTCAGTGCCCGCATCAGCTATGAAGCGCGCTCAAAACTTCTGTTTCACGCCAATATCAACGAGTCGCCGACACAGCTTGGCCGGGCACTGCAATTACCTGTCGCGCTCAATCCTCTGACACTGAAACTGGCCGCCGACTGGCGCGAGCATCATGACGATGCGGGGGTCGTGCGCAGCGCGCTGAATTATTTTCACGAGCAGGACTTTCACTACACGCTGGAACCTGCTCCCCTGACGGGCCAGAACAGCATAGATGATTTTTTATTCACCACCCGCCAGGGATTTTGCGAGCACTATGCCTCAGCCTTTGTCTACCTGATGCGGGCAGCGGGCATCCCGGCGCGCGTGGTGACAGGATACCAGGGCGGCGAATTCAACAAGGACAGCAACTATTACATCGTGCGCCAGTCAGACGCGCACGCCTGGGCGGAAGTCTGGCTGAAGGATAGAGGATGGATACGCACAGACCCGACCGCCTCGATTGCCCCGGCTCGTGTGGAACGCAATTTGTCGGCAGCGCTGCCGGACAATTCCTCATTGCCGTTCATCGCGCGCACCGAGTGGCTACGTGAATTGCGCCTGAACTGGGACGCGATTTCCTATCAGTGGAACCGCTGGGTGATAGGCTACAACAACGAGCGACAGTTAGCCTTTCTCTCCCGCCTGGGGCTGGACGCTGGCAACTGGCGACAAACGGCCATCTATATGGTCTCGACGCTGGCGCTGGTGACGGGTCTGTTTGCACTGTTCATGTTGCGCCATCTGTTAACCCGCGAGACCGACAAAACCCAGGCCAGCTGGCTCAAGCTGTGCCGCAAACTGGCAAAAGCAGGACTGCCGCGTGCGCCGCACGAAGGCCCCCTCGATTACTCGATGCGCGTCAAGGCCGCCCGCCCCGATTTAGCCTGTGCCATGGAAGATCTGACCGAGCGCTATCTTGGCTTGCGCTACGGTTCAATTACCGATGAGCGCGCGCAGCGTGAATTCATACAGCGCGCCGCCGCTTTTAAAGCCTGACGCGGTATAATCCGCGCCACTAACGGGCATGGCAATAATGCCGCCCCTGATAATTAAACCCGCCACGCCCGTTTTTGTCATCATCGCCCAAAGATGCCCTCTCCTCAATCCTCTCCCGCAAGCGGGCGAGGAAGCGAACGAGAAAGGCAACTGTTAATTCCTGCAGGCGAAGGGAACAAGGATACGCTGCGCGAGTTTCACATTAAATTGATTGCGAACAACATGTTTATCACCCGCCGCCTGGAATTCGATGCCGGTCATCGCATCCCCAACCACAACAGCCAGTGCCGACATCTGCACGGCCACCGCTACGCGCTGGAGATCACGCTCTCGGGCGACATCATCGACACCGAAGGTGTGTCAGAACAAGGCATGGTGATGGATTTTTCCGACGTCAAACGCATCGCCCAGGAAAAGCTGGTCAACGTGTGGGATCACGCCTTTTTGGTGTATCGCGGCGACAAACCGGTGTGCGATTTTCTCTTGACCATGCCGGATCACAAGACGGTGATCTTCGATGTCGTTCCGACAGCCGAGAATCTGGCACAGGTGGCGTTCAACATTCTGGATCCTGCCTACCAAAACAGCTATGGCAATCAGCTGAGACTGGAACGCATCCGCCTGTTCGAGACGCCCAACAACTGGGCCGACTGCGTACGGGATTAAAAATAATCGTGAAATTTCTGGACAGAAGGCGCGTCTTGGTGGAAAATGCGCACCTTCGTCGAGTCGGCATCAGTCGATTTTGCGCGAACAAGGAAGTGTGGCCGAGCGGTTTAAGGCACTAGTCTTGAAAACTAGCGAGGATGAGAGTCCTCCGTGAGTTCGAATCTCACCGCTTCCGCCAGAACACTAAGAGCTCATGTTTACATGGGCTTTTTTATTGCCTGTTTACAGGCAATAAACCTCCGCCCGTCAGCCTGATTTCCCAGACGAAGTTGCGGCTATTGCCACGAAAAATTTTCTCCGCGATTGCAACTTTCACGATAATTCGCTAGTCTCACGCCCGCTGCATACTTAATTTTTCAGGAATACTCACATGCCATACTTGAATCCAGTCGCCACAGGCGTCCTCGCCACCGAACAAAACAAGGTGTTGCGCAACACCTACATGATGCTGGCGCTGACCATGATCCCTACTGTCATCGGCGCGTTCATCGGTCTTTCGGTCAATTTTTCATTCATGCACGAACACCCTGTCATGGGCGCGCTGCTGATGTTCGGCGCGATGATGGGTCTGTTGTTCGCCGTCACCGCCCTGCGCAACAGCGTATGGGGCATCGTCGCGCTGCTCGGTTTCACCTTCGTCGCAGGGGTATTTCTGGGGCCTATTCTGCAAGTGGCACTGCACCTGAAAAACGGCGCACAGCTGATCGGCATGGCAGCGGGCGGCACCGGGCTGATTTTCTTCAGTCTGGCGACCATCGCCACGGCGACCAAAAAGGATTTCAGCTTCATGGGAAAATTCCTGTTCATCGGCGTCATCCTGCTGGTAGTAGCTTCCCTGGCGAACATCTTCTTCGCCATTCCGGCGCTGGCACTGACCATCTCGGCCATCGCGGTGTTGATTTTCTCGGCCTACATCCTGTATGACATCAGCCAGATCATCCACGGCGGCGAAACCAACTACGTGATGGCTACAATGTCACTGTATCTGGACATCTACAACATCTTCGTCAACCTGCTCAGCCTGTTGATGGCATTCAGCGGCGAACGAGACTAAGCTCGCAAAGCTTCAACGAGAAGGCGGCCTGCTGGTCGCCTTTTTTATGCCTGCCGAAAGATTGCAAAAAACAACCGGGTCAAAAAGGGATGGTCTACAGCCCGGCGCATGGCGATAACAGTTTTCCCGTACCGTTATTTGACGAATACATGAAGCGAGTCATGCCCGAATTAATGTAAAACTCGCGCAGGCGTTCGTTTGCCCGGCTACAGCATAAGTTGTGGAGGGGCCAGTGATGCAAGAGCTGACACGAAATATTTGGAGTTTGAGCATAACGGGCGCAATCGCTGTTTCTAAAGAATACAAAAAAGGAAAGTCAATGTTCGCACATATAGTCAATTCAATTATTTTAGGATTTTGTGTTTATCAGTTTTGCGCGGTAAGTCTGGACTTTATAGATAGCAAACGAAACATCTCCAGGCACTGGTTATTCAACTCATTTTTTTCATTTATTATCGGAGCTTATTCGGGATGGCGCTATTCGACTTCGGATAACCTGGGCTGGTATTCGATTTTAGTGGGTGCCGTACTGCTCTTATTGCCACTCTTGCTGTTTTCTGCTTTTAAAAACAAAGAGACAGAAAGCGGTTCTGACGTATGCGTCACCAATTACACGATCAAGGGTAATAAACTACACACCGACACCCGTACCATCAAAAGATAGATAAGATCCGGTCGGCGGGCAGGAGATTTTGTATGTGCGAAGAGAGAAAAAAGTTCCGGTACATCCCGGAATACAGCGCGTCAGCTAAATTCCCGCCCGAAAGCTGCCGGGCAGGCAATGATATAATTCCCCCCCGGCTCACCCCGGCACAACCCTCATTACCCGTCGGCTTCAGCCGATTTAATTCAAAAACAGAACATGCTGCCATCCATCGAACACCGTCTCGCCGCCGAACTCGCTGCCAAACCTGCTCAAATTTCAGCGGCCGTCGCACTGCTGGACGAGGGGGCTACCGTGCCGTTCATCTCGCGTTATCGCAAGGAAGCGACCGGGGAACTTACCGACATCCAGTTGCGGCTTCTGGCTGAGCGACTGGGCTATCTGCGCGAACTGGAAGCGCGGCGCGCGGCGATTATTTCAGCCATCACAGAACAGAACAAGATGACGCCCGCGCTGCTCGACGCTGTCAGTCATGCGACAGACAAGACGCATCTGGAAGATTTGTACCTGCCCTACAAGATCAAGCGCCGCACCCGCGCGCAGATTGCGAAGGAAGCAGGCCTCGAAGCGCTGGCCGACGCGCTGCTGGACAATCCGATGCTGGACCCGGAACGAGAAGCCGCGAAATATCTGAGCCCCGCCTTTACCACCGAACAGGGGGAAAACCCGGGCGTTGCCGATACAAAAGCCGCGCTCGATGGCGCGCGCCAGATACTGATGGAACGCTTCAGTGAAGACGCATCCCTGCTGCAAGCCCTGAGGGTATACCTGACGGATCACGGCATGGTGGAGTCCCGCGTGATCGAAGACAAAAAGGATGCTGCGGCAAAATACAGCGATTACTTCGATTATTCTGAATCCGTCAGGACGATCCCGTCGCACCGCACGCTGGCGATTTTGCGCGGTCGCCGCGAAGAACTGCTGACCGTGCGGCTACGCCTCGATACGGAAGCCGAAAAACCTTTGATGAGCGCGCCCTATAATCCCTGCGAGGCACGCATCGCGGCCCGCTTTGGCATCATCCATAAAAACCGCCCGGCCGATGCATGGCTTGGCGACACGGTGCGCTACACCTGGCGCGTGAAATGTTTTCTGCATCTGGAAACAGAATTGATGGGCGAGCTCAAAGCCCGCGCGGATACGGACGCGATCAACGTGTTCGCGCGCAATTTGAAAGACCTGCTGCTGGCCGCCCCCGCAGGTCCTCGCGCCACGATGGGGCTCGATCCTGGCGTGCGCACCGGCGTGAAAGTCGCCATCGTGGATGAAACAGGCCGCGTGCTGGATACCGCCGTCATCTACCCGCACCAGCCGCGCAATGACTGGGATGGCTCCTTGCACACACTGGCCAAACTGGCGGAGAAGCATCGCGTTTCGCTGATTGCCATCGGCAACGGCACGGCGTCCCGCGAGACCGATAAGCTGGCGCTGGATTTAATCCGCCTGCGCCCGGAACTCAAACTCATCAACGTGGTGGTATCCGAAGCCGGCGCATCGGTTTATTCCGCCTCCGAATTCGCCTCCAAGGAATTGCCCGACATGGATGTCTCGTTGCGCGGCGCGGTCTCCATCGCACGCCGATTGCAAGACCCGCTGGCAGAGCTGGTAAAAATAGACCCGAAAGCCATCGGTGTCGGCCAATACCAGCACGATGTCAGCCAGACCCAGCTGGCGCGCTCGCTGGATGCGGTAGTGGAAGACTGCGTAAACTCGGTGGGCGTGGATGTAAACATGGCCTCAGCCCCCCTGCTGGCGCGGGTTTCAGGACTCAACAGCACGGTGGCGCAGAACATCGTGAACTACCGGGACAGCCATGGCCGTTTTGCCACCCGGCAGGCATTGCTGGATGTGCCGCGTCTGGGCAAAAAAGCGTTCGAACAGGCCGCAGGATTTTTGCGCATCATGGGGGGCGATAATCCGCTGGACGCCTCGACCGTGCATCCCGAATCCTACCCGCTGGTCAAACGCATCCTGAACGACATCAAACAGGACATCAGGACGGTGATCGGCAACGGCGCCTTATTAAAGTCACTCGACCCGGCAAGCTACCGGGATGAAAAGTTCGGCATTCCCACCATCACCGATATTCTCAAGGAACTGGAGAAACCGGGCCGCGATCCGCGCCCGGAATTCACCACCGCCACTTTTAAAGAAGGGGTGGAGCAAATTTCCGACTTGCAGCCCGACATGATCCTGGAAGGGGTCGTCACCAATGTGGCCGCCTTCGGCGCGTTCGTCGACATCGGCGTGCACCAGGACGGACTGGTGCATATCTCCGCGTTGGCTAACAGCTTCGTCAAAGACCCGCACACGGTGGTAAAAGCCGGGCAAATCGTCAAGGTCAAAGTGCTGGAAGTGGACGCTAAACGCCGCCGCATTTCGCTGACCATGCGCCTGACCGATGCTGCCCCCCAGGCAGATGCCAGACCACGTGAGACACAAAGACCACAAGCCAACCGTATTCAACCGAAAACGGAAAACGTTAAGCCCGCTGCCCCCAACGGGCATGGGCAAATTAATGGAGTCCGCCACGCCCGCCCCCCTCTCCCGAACCCTCTCCCAAAGGGCGAGGGTACGAACGAATCGCTGCGCGAATCTCACATGAGTGCCATGGCAGCCGCTTTTTCAAAACTGATTAAATAACAGGATTCAGGATTCAGGATTCAGGATTCAGGATTCAGGATTCAGGATTCAGGATTCAGGATTCAAAAATCATAAACATTTGATTAATATTTATAAACAGTATTTACACCACTGACTACTAACCACTCACGACGACTATGAAACAATCTGAAATAAAATTTATCGTCACGCTGGACGAAAAAAACCTGCCGCAGAAAATCGACTGGAGCGCGTCCGATGGCGACGTGCTGAGTTCCAGCCGGGCGATCATGTTGTCGGTCTGGGATGCGGAGAAAAAGAACTCTTTGCGCATCGACCTGTGGACTCAGGAGATGATGGTCGATGAGATGAAGCTGTTCTATCACCAGACTCTGGTATCCATGGCCGACACGCTGGAGCGTTCGACCGGTGAAAAGGAAGCGGCAAAAGCCATGCGAAACTTCGCACAGGAATTCGGCGAACGCATGAAACTGATAAAGAAAAATCCGGCTTTCCCGGCAGGCCAAAATAAGTAACTAATGTTACTACGTCACATCAGTCGCGCATACAAATCGACTTCGCCGGGTGCAGCCCGGCTGCTGGTTACTTTTTCTTGTGTCGCCAAGAAAAAGTAAGCCAAAAGAAGGCGCCCCCGGTTTGCCGCGCCAGCCTGCCTTGCATAAGACAGGCGGCGTTCCCTTGATAGCCGCAAACAGGCGGGTGAGCTACTCGCACGATCCGCTTCGCGACCACGTAATTAAGCTTGCCCAACCGTTGTTTGCCTTTCTGCCTGTATACAGGCAGTCCTCGGCGGCACACAGGGGCTTAGGGTGGAGCGCCAGGATTACCACTCATCAATCCTGATTTTTTGGGCTTGTGCGTAACATCAGTGAACCATTTTGCCGGACTGGTTATATAATTCCGGCTTCTGTCAGGCTACGGAGCACACGTCATGAGTATTGCAAAGATTGTTTTCGTTCTCGTCATCGCGGGTGGCGCTTACCAGTACTGGCATAAGCAAGGTGACACACCAACCAACGGCATCGTTCAGGCAGGCGGCCAGACGCCGTCCGATGGCATCCTTCAGACAGGCGGAGAGGCGCTGGCCAAGGTCTTCGGTGAAGCTAAGGCTGACGCACCGGTCAAGACCATCAGTTCAAACGGCTTTGTCGCGTTGCCGCCACTGGACAACATGGCATCTGTCGCCGTGATCATCTTTGCTCCCGAAAACTGCCCCTCCGATGGCGCTCAGCGCGCCAATGCGCTGGCTGGCGAACTCTCCCGCCAGGGTATACCCCACACGCGTTCGAGCAGTGCAAACTTTACATTTTCCGGGCAAAATCAGGCCGAACTGGACAATGTCAACGCAGTCATGACAGGAACCATCCCCATCGTGTTTGTGCATGGCCGGGCGAAGGCAAATCCGAGCATCGGCGAAGTGGTCGATGAATACAGGTCCGGCAAAGGGTAAAGAAGTCGGCGGATTTGGGTTTGACTTACCGCACGGGCTTGCGGCCCAGCCAAACGGCGTCGGATAACATCAGCGCCATCAGCAGGAGCACGGCCAAATTACCCCAGCGCACATACGGCGTGCTGCCCTGATAGCCCTGCACAAGCCCTCGCAGCACGGCCTGCTGATGCTGCGGTAATTGCTGCAAGACGGCTCCGTTCACGCCGATGATGGAAGTCACGCCGGTATTGGTGGCGCGCAACATCATGCGGCCTGTTTCCAGCGCCCTCAGCTGGGAGATCTGGTTATGCTGACTGGCGGCATGGGAATATCCGTACCAGCCGTCATTGGTCACATTCACCAGCAAGGTCGCCGCAGGCAAGGCCATGATAATTTCTTCACCGAACACGTCCTCATAACAGATATTCACCGCCACCTGCTGACCTGCCACATTCAATGGCGATTGCACCAGCTCGCCGCGCGCCAGATCCCCCATCGGAATATTCAGCAATTCGTTGATTAACCAGCCGAACACCGGGCGCAGCGGGATAAACTCGCCGAAGATAACCAGGTGATGCTTGCGATAATGCGGCTCTTCGTAGGCAAAGCGATCGTCCGACACGCCCAGCGGAAACACGCTGTTGTAATACCCGCCCCGGTCGCGATCAAACACGCCGACCAGCAGGTCGCCATTATTTCGCCGAGCATTGTCGCGCAGTTGTTCGATCAGCTCCTGCGGCACATCATCGCGCAGCATGGGCAGGGCCGTTTCCGGCAAAATAGTCAGGCGCGCCGGATTTTGCATCACCAGTCGGCGATAAGTATCCAGCGTCCCTGCGAGTTCATCCTCGTTGAACTTGATGTCCTGCGGAATATTGCCCTGCACCAGCGTCACGGAAAAGGGCGTACCGAAAGACTCTGTCCAGGAAACATGACGCAGCAGTTCGCCTGCGCCCCAGACTGCGATGAGCACGGCGATAGCGGCCAGCGCCCGACGACGTTCGATCCACAAGATGGCAAGCAGCCCGGCGCAGATCGCCGCCAGCAGGGAAACGCCATAAACGCCCAGCAGCGGCGCATAACCCGCCAGCGAACTGTCACTGTGCGCATACCCTAGGGTCAGCCAGGGGAAGCCTGTGAAAATCATGCCGCGCAGCCACTCGATCGACACCCAGACGGCGGGCATTACCAGCACGACGCGAGCGCTGAGCGGCACACGAAATCTCGCCTGAAGATAGCCTGCCAGCGCCGTGAACAAGGCCAAAAATGCCGCAAAAAGCAGTGTAGCGGGAGCCGCCAGCCACATCGGCATGCTGCCAAAATCGTGCAGCGCGACATAAATCCAGCTGATCCCCGCACCAAACAGTCCCAGACCGAAGGCAAAACCCGTCCTGGCCGCCGCGCGCGGCGTCTGCGCCCGGCACCAGTGCACGAACAATACAGCAAGGGCTGCCACAGGAAGCGGAAAAACCCCGAACGGCGCAAAACCGAACACGCACAATGCGCCGACCAGCATGGCAAGACCGTCATTCTTCAAATTCATTCACCCGCCCGATATGTTGCAAGACGCCCGAAGCATAACCTATTCATGGCAACTACCGCCAATCGGTCGCAGCTGCGGCATTGCTGCTGCGACAATATGTCGCAGAGTGCGCGAGAGTCTCTCATATAGAATCACCCGATCAATCATTCAAAAAAATGGATCGACCATGCCGCATCTTAAAACAAAAATCAGCCTGATTTTAGCACTTGCCACCTTAAGCTGCGGCAGCGAAGTTTTTGCCTGTGCGGCATGTGACTCGACGCTCTCCCGTGACTGGGATACTCAGGGCATCAGCACAAAAACCGGTTTTTCAGCCGATCTGTCCTACAACTATCTGAATCAGAACCAGCAGCGCTATGGAGTCGGCCAGGCCTCAGCCACACTGATCAACAGCCAGCTGGCGGCAGGTCAGGAAATCGAGGCCTATACGCGGACACAAACATTCACCGCCGCGCTCAACTATACCGGCGAGGTATTCGGGCTCAGCATCCAGCTACCTTTCCTGAATCGTACTCACGCCACTTATGGCAATACTGCACCGCTGGGTTCCACCTACCTGCCCTCATCCGACAGCAGCATCGGCGATGCGCGCATCATCGGTCGCTACACCGGCCTCTCAGCCGAAAAAACTTCCGGCCTCATCGCTGGCATCAAGTTACCCACCGGCAATACAGGCGCCTACTTCAGCGACGGGGTCACGGCGCTCGATTCCGGCCTGCAAATCGGCACAGGGTCCACCGACATCATTCTGGGCGGATACACCTCAGGCTCAATCAAACAGTACGGCTGGTTTGCCCAGGGCACCGTGCAGCGTGCCGTCGCGACCGACACCGCCATGGGCGGCCTGACTTATCGCCCGGGCGACGCCTATACCCTCAACACCGGCATCCGCTATGCCGAGTTCGGCGCAAAAATCACGCCCATGCTGCAACTTAACATCATCAAGCGCCAAGCCGATACCGGCAGCAGTGTGCCACTCGACCCCGTCACGCAGGTATCGGTCAGCGGCGGCACGCTGGCCTATCTGGCACCGGGCGCATCCATCCGGGTCGGCGGCGGCACCTCCGTGTACGGCTTCATTCAGCTGCCCGTTTATCAGTCGGTCAACTCTTTGCAAATCACGCCGCAATACACCTTGACGCTGGGTGTGAGACAATCCTTCGAATAAATTTCAAGAATATGCCGCCCGTGCAAACCGCCCTGAAAAATCTGCTCAAAAATTCGCTGGCATTGCTTTTGCTGTGCCATCTGAATACCTGGGCGGACGAATGGTCGCTCAGCGACAGGCTGGGCGTGAATTACTCGCTGTCCGCGCTGCACGGAAAATGGGTGCTGGTCAATTTCTGGGCGCCCTGGTGTCCCGCCTGCCTCCAGGAAATCCCCGAGCTGGTCGCACTGCAGAACCAGCATAAAGACGTGCAGGTGATCGGCGTTGCCGTGATGTACAAAAACAAAAAGGAAGTCATGGACAGGGCGCAGGCCATCCCCTACCCTGTCGTCTTCGGCAACGAAGACATCGCCAGCGATTTTGGCAGCATGGCAGGCTTACCGACCAGCTACCTGTATACCCCTGAGGGTAAACTGGCCGGGCATCACGCAGGTCCGCTCAGCAAATCCGACATCGAACAAGTCATCGGGCAGGGGGCGGCCTTTACGCGTTAAGCGATTCGATCCGGCAGGATCCTAATACAACAGGACAAGGAGAAGAACATGAAAGAATGGTTGCTGACACTGTTGATGTACTCTGTCGCATCGACTGCCATGGCGGCGGATGAACTCTCTTCGGGTCAGGCGCTGTATCTGCCTATCTATTCCCAAATCTGGCACGGGGATCTGGCAGGCAATCTGCCGAAGAAGAGCCTGATTTCCGCGCTGGTGAGCATACGCAACACCAGCCTCAAAACCCCCATCAGAATCACCTCAGCACGCTACTACAGCACCGAAGGCCGGCTGATCCGGGAATATGTGCCCAAACCTGTGGTGATCGCCGCGATGGCGACGACCGAGTTGTTCGTGGAGCGCATGGAGGCTGAAGGCGGCTCAGGCGCTAATTTCATCATCCAGTGGGATTCTGCCGCAGCGACCAACCCGCCTGTCGTCGAAGCCGTTCATGCCGATGTCAAAAATGGCAGCCATGCGCTGATTTTCATTTCACAGGCACACCCCATCCGGCCGGACAAGTAAGTCGGTAATGGCGCTCCATGCCTGAGCGCCACCCCGTCCTCAAGGCCTGTGACAACCGGATGAATTCAGCAAGGGCGGCTCATCCATCAGCGCGATCTGCTCACGCAATTCCAGGATGCGGTCTTGCCAGTAGCGCGGGGTGTTGAACCAGGGGAAAGCCACAGGGAACGCCGCATCATCCCAGCGCCTGGCAATCCACGCCGAGTAATGAATCAGGCGCAGGGTACGCAACGCTTCGGTCAGGTGTAATTCGCGCGGATCAAAATCGAAAAAATCCTCGTAGCCTGCCAGCAGGTCGCCCAGCTGGCGCGTTTGCTCTGCGCGTTCGCCGGATAACAGCATCCACAGATCCTGTATGGACGGCCCCATGCGGCTGTCGTCGAAATCCACAAAGTGCGGCCCGTCATCCGTCCACAGCACGTTGCCTGCATGGCAGTCGCCGTGCAGACGCAGCATTTTCACATCTCCCGCACGGTCAAAACAGCGCTTCACGCCATCGAGCGCAAGCGCCGCCACACCGCGATAAACTTCACGCAAGTCAGACGGGATAAAGTCGTGTGCCAGCACAAACTCGACAGGTTCGGTGCCGAAGCTCTGAATATCCAGCGCGGGGCGGTGCGCGTATGATTCAAGGCTGCCCACCGCATGAATGCGCCCGAGGAACCGACCCATCCATTGCAGCGTGTCGCGATTATCCAGCTCCGGCGCACGACCGCCGT
Organism: Gallionella sp.; assembly: GCA_028707275.1. Lineage (GTDB taxonomy): Bacteria > Pseudomonadota > Gammaproteobacteria > Burkholderiales > Gallionellaceae > Gallionella. Next base: position 170,089 of record JAQTUP010000002.1, read on the forward strand.
GTTTACAGAAAACTGAAAACCGAAAACCGCGATAGACATGCAAGGTACGCTCGTCGATATTCAGCGCGGGTACAACCGGGATTTCCCGTTCGACAAGCGCGTCGACAAAGCGGTGTTCTTCCAGAATCGCCGCATCGCTCCAGCGATCGGGACGATAAAACTTGGCGACCAGTGGCGCCCCCTCCTCCATGCCCGCCTGATAAACGCGATTTTCATAACTGTTGAGCGCCAACAGACGCCCGTCGGTACGCAAACCGATGCTGTCCAGCGCGTCCAACACCGTATCGGGGGTCAGTAAACTAAAGGGATGAGTATTCATAGGGCGCATTGTACGGCAATGCACCCGGTTTACAGTTCACAGTTTACGGTTCTGAATTCTGCATTCCTGCATCCTGCATCCTGAATCCTGAATCCTGCATCCTGCATCCTGCATCTGTTATCCGAGCAGCCCGGCCAGTGTCAGCATGAACAAAATAACCAGCATAAAGACGACCGAGCGCCACACCAGACGGATAGCGCAATGCAGGGCGGCTTCCCCTGCCTTGTCACCGACACCCAGCTCGTCCGGCCGCGCGCCATCGACCGATGTGACTGCCCCCAAACGTATCCCCGATGCGCCCGCAGCGCTGGCCAACAAGATGCCTGCCTCCTTGTCCGGCCAGCTCGCCGCCTGAGAACGCCAGCAATACACCGTATCCTCAAAATTGCCGACAATCGCAAAGGTTGCGGCCGTCAGACGAATCGGCAACCAGTCTGCACGGCGACTCATTTTTTTCGCAAAACCATCCGTTTTTTCTTCGGCAGATTCATCGGCATTAAATTCCGTGATCTGATGTTCGCCCAGCGCCTGCGCCAGGCAGTAGAGCAAGGCGCCGGCAGCACCCCCGACACCTGTCAGGCTGAACAACACGTACCACACAATCACGCCGAACAGATGATGAAGAGAGGCGATCAAAAACGCTTCAATGGCGATGCGGGCGAGCTCCTGCTCACCCAGTCCAGCCGATGGCATGCCGCGCCATTTTGACAAACACTCGCGTGCGACATCGATTTGCCCGCTGCGCAACGACAACTGGATATCGGTCGCGCAACGAACAAACGGACGAAACCCCATGCAAAGATACAACATGGCCACATTGAATACCCAGGCGAGTATCGGATGCAAAGAATGCAAACCCCGAAATACCAGCACAGCCGCGACTGTCACAGGCAAAACAGACAGCCACCACGCAGCCTTTCCATGTCTGTATTCGCCCGAATTGAAGCGATGCTGAAAATAGTCGACATAAGCTGTCAGCCAGCCTGCCAGATATTTTTGCAGGGGTTTGAGTTGTTCGAGCAGCAAGGCGGCGATCAGGGCAAACAGGCTCATGAATTTAGCTTACAAAATCAAAAATAAATAATTGCAAAGATAGCACAGTGGCGGTCTTGCCGTGATATAAACATGCATACTTCGGACAAGGTTTGAGGATCGTATGCGCCACCTGACAGGAATCATCCTTCTTTTCATCTGCCTGCCAGGCTTTGCCGGCAGTCAGGCAGGTGGCGAAGCACAATTTCCGGCCGAGCAGATCATCCGGTTTGCAAAACAGGTCGAAAGAAAACTCGCAGCCCGCCGCGCGCATGTCGCAATCATAGCCCGTGTCGGTCGCCCTCCTGAAGAATTGCCCGAAGGCATGCACTTCACCCATGTCTCATTCGCTGTCTATTCAAGGATCACCACGACTGACGGCCGTGAACTCCCCGGTTATGCCGTCTACAATCTGTACCAGAGCAATGAGAAACCGGACAGCAGTTCGCTGGTGCAGGATTTTCCCGTCGATTTTTTTGCAGGGGTCGCCGTCCTCAAAGCCGGTATTATTATTCCTTCTGCCGAACTGCAAATGCGCCTGCTCGATACCATCGCATCGCCCGCCTATCGACAACTGCACGATCCGCACTATTCTGCTATCGCCAACCCCTATACTCTGGGCAGGCAAAATTGCACCGAGCACACGCTGGACGTCATCAATGCCGCCATCTATGGCACGACCGACATACGACAGATCAAGGCTGCCGAAAAAAAATATTTTGTCAGCCAGATTGTCAATATCAGCGGCTTGAAACTGGCGTTGGCCTCGCTGTTTTCATCTGAAATCACCCTGTCCGATCAGCCCGGCACACCGGTGACCGCCACCTTCGAGACCATCGCGGATTATCTGAAAAAGTATGACGAAAACCCGGAAGTGTTTATCATTACGCCGGAATATGAAGTCGAGTCCCCACCCCGATAAGGAAACATGATGAAATTTAATCACTGGCTTTTACCCGCCCTGCTGGCACTCCCCTGCACGGCCTTTTCCGCGACTCACTCGGGGCAGGCATCCGAGAATGCGCTCCAGTCCGGCTCACACGCCAGCGCCAGTGCGGCACACTCAATTGCCGCCTCAGGACAGGTGACCTCTGCCGCGTCCGCGATCCCGCTCTCCATCGGCGGCGTCGTCAGCGGCACGGCAGGCGCGGTATCAGGGCAGGCCGCTCACGTCTCTGCGCATTCGGCGACAGGCCCCACGCCTCTTGATATTACCGACGAGACCATCACCGTCATGCCGCCCGACGAAGCACTGAAAAAACCCGCAGCCAAACAGGCAGATAAAGCCGCCCAATCGCGTTAATGCAACCCGGGCGGCCCGGATACTACAAAAAGGAAATCACGATGAAAATCAACAAAATATTCTGCGCCGCACTGTTGTACCTGCTCGCATCCATGCCCGCCTGTGCGGGCAGCTTCAGCTCGTCCTCGGCGTCCGCAGAAATAAAATTCACGCCCGAGCAGATCATTCAGTTTGCCAAGCAGGTCGAAAAGACGCTGGCCGCCAAAGGCGCGCATGTCGCCATTCTGGCACGCATGGGGCGCCCGGCCTCCGAATTGCCAGAGGGTATGCACTTCACCCATGTCGCCTTTGCCGTGTATTCGCAGATCACCACGAGCGATGGCAGAAAAGTGCCCGGCTATGCGATTTACAACCTGTACCAGCGCAATGAGCACCCGGAGATCAGCGATCTGGTGCAGGACTTTCCGGTTGATTTCTTCGCGGGCGTCGCCGTGATGGAAGCGGGCATTATCATCCCCTCGTACGAGCTGCAACAGCGCCTGCTGGAGGTGATCAATTCGCCGACTTATGCGGCGCTGCACGACCCGCACTATTCACTGATCGCTAATCCCTATACCCTGGGGCGCCAGAACTGCACGGAACACACGCTGGATGTCATCAATGCGGCCATTTATCAGACCAGTGACATCAAAAAGATCAAGGCGAACGAAAAATCCTATTTTGTGGCACAAACGGTCAACGTCAATCCGCTCAAGCTGGCACTGGGCTCCCTGTTCAGCGCCGAAGTATCCACCTCGGACCAGTCCGGGAAACCCGTTACCGCCACCTTTGAAACCATCGCCAAATATTTACAAAAGTACGATGCAAGAACAGAGCTGATCACCGTCACGCCGGAAAAATAACCCGGAAGCTGGCGCAGCATGCGGGGGCTGACCAGTTCACGGCTTTGGCGCCGCCTCTCCTGTCAGGCTGATTTCGTCTATGAACACCTTTTCACGTTGTTTCGATAAATCCTTGATATTCAGGCGGGTAATGATGGCGTTGCCCGCCGCGAGTTTTTCAATCGGGATGCGGACTTTTTGCCACTGATGGGCCGCGAATTTCCCCCCTTCCAGGTAACCTGAATCGGCCAGGTTAATTTTCTGCGACAGTTCATGGTCTGAGGCATCATTGAAACTGACGACGAATTGCTTTTTACTGTTATCGCCGACGTAAATATAAAACTCCAGCCACTTGTAGGACGAAGTATCGATCCCCTTATGGTGCAGCGATAAAGCCCCTCCGGGGCTGATCAGAACCCTGAGCGCCATGTTTTCGCTCTGCTTGTCCTGGTCGGCGGACAAGCCGACCGTGGCATTCCACGACCAATCCTCCCAGCCGGCGTTAAGCACATCATGATAAATCATCAGATGATTGCCCTCTCCCCCCGGGTGCGGGGGCATGGGCGGCGACAGTTTTAATCGACCGCCATAGTGTTGCCTGAGGATGCTTTCAGCCGGTTTATTGTGACTGGTAAAGTCGGCGGTAAGCGCACTGCTCCGATCAGAGTGGACTTTCCAGGCCCACCAGAACACGCCATGCCACCACTCCTGCCCTTCAAAAGCTTCAAAAACGGCCTGATAACAATTAGCCTGCCCCTTAAAATCGACCTCAGTCCCGGTGGTTTCCCAGGGGGTGAGGTTTGTGCCATCGAGATTCTGGTAGCCGACTTCAGTGAAAATGACAGGGCGATTCCATTTTCCGGATAATTGCCCCAGCCTGGATACGATGGGCGCCCATGCGGTTTTTATTTGCTCAACCGTCGGATTTTTGCCCAGGGCAAGCGGGTAATAGGCGTCTATACCGATAGCATCGAGCGCATCCCACCAGCTGATGGTTTCGCCGTAGGTGAAGTGCGCCGCGTAGGTCAGCGGGCCGTGGTAAATTTTACGCACGGCTTTGACGATGTTGCGCCAGTCATCGGCGCGCGGGCTGGTTTTTACCAGCTCGGTTCCTACAACAAAATAGTCGGCATCATTATCCCGTGCAATTTTTGCGTAATGCGAGATGAAATCTGTGTAGCTTCTGAACCATGCCTGCCATGCTGCCTCATCGTCAGCAAAATCAATTTCCCCCCGCCACTGCCGTGCATTTTCTGCAAGATCAACATGAGGCTTGAGCATGACGCGCAGCCCCGAGCGATGCGCTTCCTGAATAACATGAGCCAGATCGCTGTCGGTAGGGGTGAGCGTTGTCGGTTTGCACTCAATGACCGTTGATGTGATTGACGCCTGATAACAGGTGACCACGACGGAAATCCAGTTTGCACCGGTAGGTTTGATTTCATGTCTGAGGGTCAGATCGGATTCGGGGCTTGAATACTCGCCATGCCACCATGATGTGTAGACGATGCCTTTTTGAAACGCAGACATTGGCGCCATGTCCGGGCGGCTGAACCAGATTGCCAATGAAGCCAGTATGAGGCAGATAATCAATACCCGTAACTTGCTGATGATATTTATGTGCATTTTCAACAAGCAGTTGTTCGATAAGGTGGTTTTTTAGTGGCGATACTGAGTGCTTCGTGTTCAGGAGGCGTTTCCATCCTCGCGACGGTGCAATAGGAGTGTGTCTTGCAAAGAACGTTCCGTCCTGACAAAACTTTGGCCAATTCAGAAAGGCGGTCGCGTCCGGCGGTTTCATCCTGACTGAGTCAGCGAAAAATCCGAGCATGGCTGGCACTACGCGCAAGTGGCTCGCCTGAGCAGCGAGCCACGAATGACAAGATCGGCAAACCTTGCCTGACGGCGAACTGACCTGTGTGGCCGTATGAGGTTTTCCGGGCTGTCTGAGACCTTAACCGGCCAGTTTTTTGGCGATCTCGATCTCGGCCGCCGCCCAATGCTCGGTGGTACAGCCTGCAAAACCTGAACGTTCGGCAATGTAATAAGCGGCAGTCTCTACCATACGATAGCGTTCCTGAGCCGATGGTTGAGCCACGGCTTGCTTTTCGGCAGACTTGCGCTCCGCTTTCACCGCTGCTTTCTTTTCAGCCGTTTTCTTCGCGGCGGGCTTCTTTTCAGCAGGCGTTTTTTCAGCAGACTTTGGCGCCAGCGATTTCTCGGCCTTCTTCGCAGGCGCTTTATCCTTCAGTGCCGCTGCTTTGGGTTCTTTTACGGATTTCTTTTCAGTCGCCGCCTTTAACACGGGAGCTTTCTCGACTTCAGGAAAAGGCCACACCGCAGGCTCGGCGGCGACTTTTGCCCGCTTGACGGCGGATGTTTTTTTCTCGCTCGCACCAGCAACTTTGCCAGCAGTTGATTTTTTAACGGTTTTTGTTTCTTCTACCATGATTACAATCTCCTGAATGAGCACTCCAAACCAACCCTGACTTAAGCTGCATACTATGGCGCTACAACATCATAGTCAACACAGAAGTTTATTGATAATTGGTGCATATTGAATGAATTTGTCAACTTATACGCGATATATATTTCAATTAAATGACTGACGCCTGCGCAATTCAACTCGTTTGAGATACGCATCGCGCGCAATCTGCACATCTTCAAGAAAGTACGGCAACTCGTTGAGCAGCATGGCTTGCGGGCCATCCACCAGCGCCTTGACGGGCGCCGGATGAAAGTCCACCAGCACCATATTGGCGCCCGCCAGCACGCCTTGCGCCGTGACATGCAGCATGTCCATGATACCGTCAGGCGAGGCGGCTCTCGAACCGACCGAATGTGACGGATCAATGCACACCGGCATACGCGTCAGGCGTTTGACTGCGGGCACATGCGCAAAATCGACAAAATTTCTGTGCGGATCAGCCATATTGGTTTTCATACCGCGCAGGCAAAACACCACATTGCGGTTGCCTTCGGAGGCCAGATATTCCGCCGCGTTCAGCGATTCGTCCAGGGTGATGCCAAAACCGCGCTTGAGCAGCACCGGCAGCTTGTTTTGTCGGCCGACGATCTTCAGCAACTCGAAGTTTTGCGTGTTGCGCGTGCCGATTTGCAGCATCACGCCGACAGCCTCCCCCGTCTGATGCAGCGCCTCGTTGATTTCATCGAGATGCGATTCGTGAGTAATTTCCATCGCCATCACTTTGATGCCGTACTTGCCCGCCAATTCAAACACGTAGGGCAGGCATTCCTTGCCATGCCCCTGAAACGCATAGGGACTGGTGCGCGGCTTGTAAGCGCCCATGCGGGTGCAAACCTGCCCATTATCACGCAAGGTTCGGAGCATGATTTCGACATGCTCTCGATTATCCACCGCGCACAAACCGGCAAAAACGTGCAGGGTATCCTGGCCAAAACGCACGCCGTTATATTCGAAATGCGTGGGGCGAAGATCGTCCTTGTGTCGCCCCAAGATACGATATTCCTCGGACACCCTCACCACTCGCTCGACACACGGCAGCCCCTGCAAATCCGCGACATCCAGCAGCTTGGTATTGCCGATCAGATAGATTTCCATCACCGTCTGCTCCAGACCACGCTCGACATGCACCCGTATCTGTATGCCCGGCATGGCCGCCAGATGCGCCAGCAAAGTCTGATATTCCCGGGGTTTTTCACTGGCATTGGAACTGAGAATCAGGATCATGAAAGCCCTCCTTAGGGTTTATGGATCAGTTATGCAGGTTCCCGCCTGCGCGGCAATGACACCTTGTTCAGTTGCATTACATCGCGTATCTTTACATCGACACAGGCCGGGTACCTGTTGCCTGCATTGACCCAGACGGTACGCATTCCGAGCCGTTTTGCCGCCTGCAAATTTTCCAGGCTATCCTCAACCATCACGCATTGAGCCGCGCAAACATGGTGGCGTCGCATCACATGCCTAAAGCCTGCAAAATCAGGTTTTGGCCGGTAGCGGGTATGCTCCACAGCCACCACATCATCGAACAAATCGGCCACTCGCAACAGCTTCAACACCGCATGCGCATACTCCTTCGGCCCGTTGGAGAACACCACTTTTTTTCCCGGCAGGCCGAGCAGTACATGGCGCAGACGCGGACGGCGGATCACCATTTTTTCGAGTTCAGCAAACTGGTGGGTCTGATGCAAAAAATGTGCAGGGTCAGTGCCGTGATGACGCATCAGGCCGCTTAAGGTCGCGCCATACCGCTGCCAGTAGTGCTGGCGCAACGCATTGGCAGCAGCCTCATCCAGATGCAGATGCGCCTGCAAATAAGCTGTCATGCTTTGATTGATATGAGGAAAAATATGCGGACTCGCGTCGTGCAGCGTATTGTCCAGATCAAAAATCCACAGCGGGGAAGTCATCAGCCTCCCCCGCTGACAGCGCAGATTAAAAAACCGGGGTTCGAATCCGCGTTCATTTGTCTGATCTGCCGTGCCTTATTTGCTCTTGATCAGGGTGCCCACCCCCTCATCGGTGAGAATTTCCAACAGCAGCGCATGCTGGACACGACCGTCGATGATGTGTACCGAGCGAACGCCGCTACGCGCCGCGTCCAGTGCCGAGCTGATCTTGGGCAACATGCCGCCGGACAAGGTACCGTCCGCGACCAGCTCGTCGATTTGTCCGGGGGTCAGCCCCGTGAGCAGCGTGCCGTCACGGTCCAGCACGCCCGGCGTATTGGTGAGCAGCACCAGCTTTTCGGCATTGAGCACTTCGGCCAGTTTGCCGGAAACCACGTCGGCGTTGATGTTCAGCGTTTCACCGTCAGGCCCCACGCCTATGGGCGCAATCACCGGAATAAAATCGCCCGAATCCAGGAAGGAAATAATGGCCGGATCAATTTTATTGATGTCGCCGACCAATCCGATGTCGAGCATTTCTCCGGGGGTGGTATCGCTCTCCAGCATCAGCTTTTTGGCGCGAATGAACGAACCGTCCTGCCCGGTCAGGCCGACCGCCTTGCCGCCGTGGCGGTTGATCAGGTTGACAATATCCTTGTTGACCTTGCCCAGCACCATCTCGACCACGTCCATCGTTTCTTCGTCGGTGACGCGCATACCCTGGATGAAATGCCCCTGTTTACCGACCCGTTTGAGCATTTCATTGATTTGAGGCCCGCCCCCGTGAACGACCACAGGATTCATCCCGACCAGCTTGAGCAACACCACATCGCGCGCGAAGCTTTCCTGCAAGGCAGGATCGGTCATCGCGTTGCCGCCGTATTTGATCACGATGGTCTTGTCAAAAAAACGCTGGATATAAGGCAGCGCCTCGGACAGCACAAGCGCCTTGAGTTCGGCGGAAGCGGCGGATAACGGCATATTTTTTCCTTTAAAAATTTGCCGGGAATTTTACACCAGAAGAAAATTCACCGTAGCAGAATAAATCATGCGGCGTTGCTTGTTTCAGGACGCAGAAAAATAACTTCTTCTTTTCCTCCAGCAGCACGCATCCCCCATGTTTTTTTACCCACAACTGTGAAATGGGTGATAGAGTCGTGAACAAGAGGTGTTTGTATGAAAAAATACACAGAATCTCAAGCCAGAAATGAAGACAGCCCAGCACTGAAAAGCGAAACCTCATTCAAATTGTTGCCTTACTCTTAATATAAAAAATATTAAACAGGATAGATCCGATAACATTCCGGGGAAAAAGGAGAGAATCATGGCTTGGTGGAATGTATTTTTTAGCAGCGACAAAGAAGTTCAGGAAATCAAGGAAGATGCCAAAGAAGAAATTGGGGGGCTGAATTTCAAGACCGCACTTGAGGCTCATCTCAAATGGAAACAACGCCTGAAAGGGGTCATCGACGGCTCTGGCACCGAGGCTCTTGATCCGCGCATTGTGGCACGTGATGACCAGTGTGTGCTGGGAAAATGGCTGAGCAATGAGGGTTTAAAAACTTTCGAAAAACAGGCGGGATTTTCGGCCGTCGTCGCAGCCCATACACACTTTCACAAATGTGCCGGGCACACGCTGGAACTTGCGCTGGATGGCAAAAAAAAAGAAGCGGAAGAAGATTTGACTGGCGGCGATTATGCTCGCGCATCGCTGGAAGTTTCAAGACAATTAATGCGACTGTGGCGCGATGTCGGCATCGACAAATAACCGGCCTCCGTGACGCGACAAAACTGAGACACCACGCTCTTGCGTGAGGGCGGGCAGAAGACGGGCCCAGATTAAAGCGGGGCGGGTCAGATTTTAACCTGACCCGCATGACGCCGAACCTGACCGAAAACCCGGGAACCCCGTTTAATGGTGCATGTGTTCGTGTGCGGCTTCGGTCAGCGGTTTGATCGGTGCATTGACCGTCTGGCTTACAATTTTATTGTCCACCTTGAAGATCAACTTCAATGGCACGCTCTCACCCGCCTTCAGCGGCGCATTCAATCCGACTAACATCAGGTGATAGCCGCCCTCGCTCAAGTCCACGCGGTGCCCCGCCGGCAACGCGATAAATTTAACTTCGCGCATTTGCATCATGCCATTGTCATGCGTCATGCTGTGCATCTCGCCCGTCTTGCAGGCAGTGCTTGAAAAACCGATCAGCTTCGCGTCTTGCGCACTGGTCATAATCAACTCGGCCATTCCGCTGTCCTGCCCAGGAGCCGTGGCGCGCGCCCATGCGCCTTCAACCTTGATATCCGCCGCAAGTGCGCCAAAACTCCACAGCAATACACCGAACAGCGCGACCCGTTTGATAATTTTGTTCATGACCAGTTTCCTTCAGTTTAAAGCGAGGCATTATACCCTCGATAAAATCCCGGATGCCCGCGACAATATGTCGCACCACTCCCCCCGGCACTCATATTACAATCAAAGGATGAACATATTCTCATCCCAGCCAGGTCATGCGCAATTACAGCGTCTGGTCAATTTACGCAGCCTGGCCGTCGCGGCTCAGTTGTTAACGCTGCTAGGTGTCTGGCAGATACTCGAAATGGATCTGCAATGGCTGCCTATGCTGACCGGCATTGCCTTTTTGGCCACCGTCAATCTGCTCAGCTGGCTGCGCCTGCAAAGCCGCAAGCCCATCGGCAATCCTGAATTATTCGCGCAACTGTCTATTGATGTTCTGGTGCTGAGCCTGTTGTTGTATTACGCGGGCGGCTCAACCAATCCATTTGTGTCATTCTATCTGCTGCCACTGGTCATCGCGGCGGCCACCCTGCCCGCCCGTTACACATGGGGCATGGCCGCACTCACCACGGCCTGTTACAGCGGACTGATGGTTTATCACATCCCGCTGCCGCACAATCACCAGGACATGGATAACGCTTTTAACACGCACGTGATGGGCATGTGGCTAGGCTTTGTCATCAGCGCGGGAGTGGTCGCCTATTTTGTGGTAAAAATGGCTCAGGCAGTACGCCACCGGGACGAATTGCTGGTACAGGTGCGCGAAGAAATCCTGCGCAACGAACGTATCGTCGCGTTAGGTACGCAGGCCGCAGGCGCCGCGCACGAACTGGGCACTCCGCTGTCCACCATGGCGGTGGTCATCGGCGAATTAAAGCTCGACGCGGTGGATGTCCAGCTGCGCGAGAACCTGAGCTTGCTCGACGAGCAGGTGAGAGCCTGCCGCCGCATCCTCGACAAGATGATGTTGAACGCGCAGGACAGCGGCACGCCCTCGATGCTCAGCGCAGATGAATTAATGAACGAAGTGCTCGATGAATGGCAATTACTGCGCCCTGCCGCACTCTATCATTTCCGGCACGGCGGCACGGATACGACCGCGCGCATCAGCGTCGATGTCACCTTGCGCGCCGCACTGATGAATCTGCTCAACAACGCGGCCGATGCCAGCGCGCAGGCCATCGAGATCGACACCCGCCAGGATCGCTCGAATTTCATACTGGAAATACGCGACTGGGGACAAGGTCTTAGCGAAGAAGTGGCGCTGAAGGCAGGCTCTGCCTTCTTCACCACTAAAATCGAAGGTCGCGGACTGGGTCTGTTCCTGGCCAACGCCACCATAGAAAGAATGGGCGGCACAGTGCGACTGTACAACCGTGATGGTGGCGGGGCGACGACCGAACTGACCTTGCCTGTTGCCGGAAATGAAGAAGGGATTCTGGCATGAGCACGGCCTGCGATGAATCCGCATCCTTGCTGCTGGTGGATGACGATGCGACTTTCTGCCGGGTGCTGTCCGCCGCCCTGACAAGACGCGGCTTTTGCGTGAGCGTTGCGCACAGCGTAGAGCAGGCCATTCCAATGGCTCAGGATAACCCGCCTGAATATGCGGTGGTGGATATGAAGATGGGCGGTGCGCCGGGGCTTGTGCTGGTGAAGGTTTTACACGAACTGGACCCGAATACCCGTATCGTGGTCCTGACCGGCTATGCGAGCATTACCACAGCCGTTGAAGCCATTAAACTCGGGGCGACGCAATACCTCGCCAAACCTGCCAACGCAGACGAAATCGTCGCAGCTTTCAGTCACGAAGCGGATGGAAATGTCGTTTTCAGCGTACCGGCGACTAACATCGAAAAACTGGAATGGGAGCACATTCAGCGCATGCTGCATGAGTATGACTACAACGTCTCGGCGACCGCCCGCGCACTCAACATGCACCGCCGCACCCTGCAACGAAAACTGAACAAGCCGCCCGTGGGCAAGTAAGCGGGCATTCCGCTCCTCACATATCGACTATAATTGCGCATCGTTACAACCCACGCAATCATGAAAGCCATCCTGTTATTGATCGGCTTGCTGCTTACCGCCGCGAGTCACGCACAGCCTGAACCACAGGCTGAAGCGCCTGTTCTGTCAGCAAAATCGTACCTGCTGTACGACTACACCAGCAATCAGATTCTGCTCGACCATAATGGTCACGAACGGATGGAACCTGCATCATTGACCAAACTGATGACAGCTTACCTGACGTTTGACGCCATCAAACAGGGCAAACTCAGGCTCGATCAGAGCCTCACAGTACCGGTTGATGCGCCGCGCAATACCAATGGCGAGTCGCGCATGCTGTTAAAACCCGGGCAAACGGTCACGGTGGATGAACTGTTGCATGGCCTGATCGTACAGTCCGGCAACGATGCGGCCATCACACTCGCCGAGCAGATTGCCGGTACGGAGGCCGGATTTGTGGTGCTGATGAACAAGGAAGCTCAACGCCTGAACATGAAGAACAGCCACTTCGTCAACCCGGTCGGCATGCCGGATGTACAGCACTACAGCAGCGCTTACGATATGGCGATGCTCGCGGCCGCTCTGGTGCGCGACTTCCCCGAACACTATGCCCTGTTCGGCCTGCGCGATTTTACCTTCAACAATGTCACGCAAGCTAACCGCAACCGTCTGTTGTGGCTGGACCCTTACGCAGACGGCCTCAAGACAGGACATACCGAAAGCGCCGGATACTGTCTGGTGGGTTCTGCCAAACGCGACAACCACCGCCTGATTTCAGTGGTGCTGGGGGCTGATTCCGACAGCCTGCGCGCCTCCGGGAGCCAGAAGTTGCTGAACTACGGCTTCCAGTCTTTCGATGCGATCAGACTCTACCAAAACAGCCAGCCCGTCACCCGGGTACGCGTATGGAAAGGCACGGAAAGCCATGTTGATCTGGGTTTCAGGCAGGATTTATATCTGACCATACCCAAAGGACAGTTTGCACAGCTCAAAGCTTCCGTCGAAACGCGTCACCCCATCATGGCGCCCCTTACCTCCGGCGAGCAAACGGGCATGCTCAAGGTGACACTCAAGGGAAAACCCTACGCTGAATTCCCGTTGATCGCCCTGGACAGCGTCAATCTGGCCAACGTATTTTCGCGCGGCTGGGACAGCGTGCGTTTGCTGATACAAAAATACAACCCCTGGTAGGAGCAAAACGCGCATGACGATCTATCTGAACGGCCAGTACATGCCAGTCGAGCATGCCAAAGTTTCCGTGCTCGATCGCGGCTTCATCTTCGGCGACGGCGTGTACGAAGTCATTCCCGTGTATTCGCGCCGGGCATTCCGGCTCGAAGAGCACCTGCTGCGCCTGCAACACAGCCTCGATGGCATCCGGCTGCCCAATCCGCACAGCATTGCCGGATGGACTGACATCGTGACCGAATTGATCGCCCGTCACGAGCCTGAGGATCAATACCTCTACCTGCACATCACGCGCGGCGTGGCACGGCGCGATCACCCTTTCCCCGATCCTGCGGTACCGCCCACGGTATTTGTGATGAGCAGCCCCCTGCTCCCGCCCGCGCAGCAACTACTCGATGACGGCGTGTGCGCGATAACGGCACAGGACAACCGCTGGCTGCGCTGCGACATCAAGGCCATCTCGCTGCTGCCCAACGTGTTGCTGCGCCAGATGGCCGTCGATGCGGGCTGTTCTGAAACGGTGCTGATCCGCGACAACGAATTCATGACAGAAGGATCGGCGAGCAATATTTTTGTGGTGAAAGACGGCATGCTGCTCGCGCCTCCCAAAGATCACCTGATGCTACCCGGCATCACCTACGACGTGATACTGGAAATAGCCGCCGCCCATTCCATCCCGTATCAGGTGCGAAAGATCGGAGTGGCGGAACTATTTACCGCCGACGAACTCTTTCTTTCCTCTTCCACCCGGGAAGTTCAGGCCATCACCCATCTGGACGGCAACCCGGTGGGCGGTGCCCGGCCAGGACCCGTGTACCAAAAAATTTATGCTTTATATCAGGACTTCAAACGAGACGTGATGCGTGCCCAATGAATAAAACACCCGAAATACCCGAAATGCCCGAAATGCCCGTGATTCCTGAATCGGAGAGTCTGGTGGTCTATCCGTCCGACTTTCCGCTGAAGATTTTCGGTCAGCAGCACCCCGACTTCGCGCAATGCGTTCTGGAAGTGGTCACCCGCCACGCCCCTGATTTTGCAGCCGAGAGCATGGAAATGCGCGCCAGCAAGACCGCGCGCTATATCAGCCTGACCTGCACGATACGCGCCACCTCGCGAAAACAACTCGACGCGGTTTATCAGGAACTGTGCGATCACCCGCTGGTGAAGATGGTTTTATGAATGAGAAGGGAGAAGGGTTTAAAGGAGAAGGGGAAAACCTTGTCACGACCGATGGAGAAACGGCGCGCGCTAGCGCGTGCCACCCTTCCCCCTCCCCCCTCCCCCCTTCCCATCCTATCCTTCACACTCTCGGGCTGGTGGACTATCAGCCGACCTGGGAGGCGATGAAGAAATTCACGGCCGAACGCACGACCGATACGCGCGACGAAATCTGGCTGGTGCAGCACCCGCCCACTTACACACAGGGGCTGGCCGGTCTGCCCGAACACCTGCTCAACCCTACCCACATCCCGGTGGTAAAGATCGATCGCGGCGGACAGATCACCTACCACGGCCCGGGACAGATTGTCGCCTACCTGCTGCTCGACCTGCGCCGCTGGAAGATCAACGTGCGCGAGCTGGTCACCCTGATGGAGATGTCTGTCGTGGATCTCTTAGGCGAATATGGCGTGGCAGCCCACCCCCGCGCTGACGCCCCCGGCGTCTATATCAACGAGGCGAAAATCGCCTCGCTGGGTCTGAAAATCAGGCACGGCTGCTGCTATCACGGTCTGGCGCTCAACGTGGACATGAACCTCGCTCCGTTCAGCCACATCAACCCCTGCGGCTATGCGGGTCTGCGCGTCACCCAGTGCGTGGAGCTGGGCATCACGGCGGGGATAAGCGAACTCCAGGCTGAATTGGCACAGAACCTGATCCACGGATTACAGCAACACTACGCCGCCAAACAGCCTCCCCAAGATTAAGGATAAGCCATACTATCCAGCTAAAAGGAGAAGTTCAATACCTAAGCTCTTTGAATATTTCGGGTTGATTGTGATGTTCTATTCCAACGAACATGAACCAGTGCATGTCCACGGAAAATATCAGGGTTGTGAATTACGCGCTGAAATTATTATAGTGAACGGCGAAATCACCGAAATTCGTTATTCGACGGTTGCCGGTCGCGCACCGCTTGAAGATACTCCGCGACGACATTTTGAAGAACTGGTTGTTGCGCGAGCCACAGACATCGTGGCGAAGTGGATTGATTTCTTCGTGCTGCATAAACCTGTAAAATCTGAACTCATTACGAGGAAATTGAAATGACACCAGCTACGATCAACATCACAACTGCCGAACAAGTAGGTGATTACGCGTTGCGCCTGTCTTTCGACGACGGTACGGTGCAGACAATCGACTTCAAACCGTTCTTGTCACTTTCGCGCCATCCCGGTATTCGCGCCTACCTCGAACCTGAACGCTTCGCAGCGCATCGCATCGAATACGGCGAATTGGTGTGGGGTGATTATGACTTATGTTTCCCGACTGCCGATTTATACCACAACTGTTTACTGCGCGATGTCACGCTGGGAAAAGCGGCCTGACACTACCGTTGCCCGCTAAACCTTTATAAAATTAATTAATCAACAAGTTACATTATCAAACCAGGCTCTCGCCTGAATGCACGCTGTGCCTGCCAGGCAGATTGAAAGAAAACATATTATGAACACTCCTGAAAAACAAACCGGCGCGGCCAAAACGGCGCGCAATCCGATCAAGATCGTGCCGCTGCAAACCCGGTTGCGCAAGCCTGAATGGATCCGCGTCAAGACAGGCAGCGGCACAGGCTACAACGACGTCAAGCGACTGCTGCGCGAACACAATCTGGTCACCGTGTGCGAAGAGGCTTCCTGCCCGAACATCGGCGAGTGCTTCAGCAAGGGCACCGCCACCTTCATGATACTGGGCGATGTATGCACCAGGCGCTGTCCGTTCTGCGACGTGGCGCACGGCAAGCCGCTGCCGCCCGACACGGAGGAACCTGCCAACCTTGCGCGCTCCATCGGATTGCTCAAGCTCAAATACGTGGTCATCACAAGCGTAGATCGCGATGATTTGAAGGACGGGGGGGCTGCGCACTTTGCCGATTGCCTGAGTGCGATCCGCCAAAGCTCGCCTGCCACGCGTCTTGAGATTCTGATACCCGATTTCAGGGGGCGCCTCGACGTGGCGCTCGATGCGCTGTCCGTCAGCCTGCCGGACGTGCTCAACCACAATCTGGAAACCGTGCCGCGCCTGTACAAGCTGGCACGCCCGGGTGCCGACTATGCGCACTCGCTCAAATTACTACAGGATTTCAAGACCCGCTTCCCCGACATTCCGACCAAATCAGGGGTGATGCTGGGTCTGGGCGAGACCGACGAAGAAGTGCTGGAAGTGATGAGGGATCTGCGCGCGCACGGCGTGAATATGCTCACCGTAGGCCAGTATCTGCAACCGTCCGACGGGCATTTACCGGTACTGCGCTACGTCCCGCTGGACACCTTTGCCATGTTCGAGCGTGAAGCAAAAGCCATGGGATTCGATCATGCCGCCTGCGGCCCTATGGTACGCAGTAGTTATTATGCAGACGAACAGGCAAATCTGGCAGGGGTCGCTGTGATTTCCATCGATAAATGAAAACAAACATCGCCATCAGCTAATATCGGGCTAACCCATTGATTTTTAGCAAACTAGCTGATGTTACGCAGTAACATCAGTCGTGTATCAAAATCAACTTCGCCGGGGGCAGCCCGGCTACCGGCGACTTTCTTTTGAGTCGCCAAAAGAAAGTCGCTATCGATGCGGCGACCCCGGCTTGCCGCTCCGCCTGACTGTCCTGCCTGTCGGCGAACATGGCAGGTAGATGACAGTCAGGCGGAGTTCCCTTGATAGTCGCAAACAGGCGGGGCTGCGCAACTCGCACGATCCGCTGCGCGTCCACGTGCTCAAACAGTGCTCGCCTAACCCCGCCGCTTGTTTGCGGCTATCTTCGGCGGTGCACAGGGGGAATTGGCGAAGCTCAAAGGTTATCGCTAAAACATTATTTTAATGATTCCAAAATACTGACTTTAGAAGTCAGTGCGTAACATCAGCAAACCAGTAGTATTTATCGATGAAAATTACATCGATCACTAAGACCAGACTTCAATCCAGAACGTGTGTGATCCGGCAGCGGCGCTCCTTGTAGAATACCTCGATGCCGGGTTTCAGCGATAATGTTGTACGCGAATTGCTCACGACAAACTCCAAATACGGCTTTTCATGGTTAAGGGGATGACCGTGAATTTGGGCGAAAAAAAGCGATTAGCTCGGTAGCCAGCCGTCTTTCAGCACATCATCCATGCACCACGGGCAGGCATCGGGGAACACATCCAACCCCGTTTCATTGGTGACTTGAACCACAGCATCAGACCATG
This sequence comes from Gallionella sp., assembly GCA_028707275.1. Taxonomy (GTDB): domain Bacteria; phylum Pseudomonadota; class Gammaproteobacteria; order Burkholderiales; family Gallionellaceae; genus Gallionella. Next base: position 187,838 of record JAQTUP010000002.1, read on the forward strand.
CTTCATCCAACCATGAGGCATCTGAAATAGATGCTTTTAAACTGGGTGTTTTTTTCAGGCGAGCAAGTACGCCTTTGCGTTGTTCTTTGATCGTTCTCGACCAACTACCACCTTGCCGCTCCGGCTGATATTGCCACTTCAACAAATGAGCCAACAACACCGCCATGCGGCTTTCCAACTCCCGCTGTTCGCTTTTGCCCACGTCTTCGATTTCCTCTGCAATGTGTTCTAAGTCCAACTGGTCAAATTTACCCATGCGAATTAACGCGGCTTGTTCGTTCGCCCATGCAATCACGTCTGTTTGGTATGCTGTTCTCATACTATTACCCCTTAAATCATCTTGCGCAGATTCTACGCTAACTTTTTTACCTCGTCTTATTAGTGGCACGTTCACCTCGCTAAGCCAATGTTTATGTGGCTTCGCAAAACGATTCCTACGGCGCTAAACAAAGGCGAATTACACAAAAAGGTCCGCTTTGTTTGGTGTCTTAGGCGTCAAACACTTCCAGAACTTTCGGGCGGGCGGAATATAGCTTTTTCAACGAACTTACGACTCCAAGATATTCTCGAAGTGATAGTCCATAAAAATAGAAACTCACTATTTCCCCCGACAAAAAGACGATGTGCATACCGTCGCGCATGACGGTGCATTCCTTTACGATAGCATCACCGCAGACATATTGGCCTTCGGCTTCAAAACAGACAGTACCGCTCGTTTTGTCCTGAAGCCAAAAAAATCGATCCGTCGCACCGTTTTGCAACGTGAGTGTAAAAACAACATCGTCACTTGCCTGAGATACCTGAGTTTTCATGTTTTTTGCCTGGCTACCTGACAGTGACTCACACAAGGAATCCGCACGGACATGGTTTCATTGTCACAGATTCCCACATTTTCAAACAAACCAACGCACGCTCAAGCCGTCACGTTTTCCGACTGTTCAGACTGATGACCAGCACCCCTGCCAGCACCAGCGTCGAACCTGCTATTTGCAGCAGCGAGACGCTCTCATGCAAAAACAAATACGCAAGATAGATGGTGCTCACAGGCCCTATGGAGCCTATCAGCGAGGCGCTGCCAGCACCGATGCGTTTAATCGCGTAAGACAACAAAAACACCGGCAACACCGTCGAGAAAATTGCCATGGCGAGCGCCAGCTCATAGACTTGCCGTGGCAAATCGAGCGCGCTCAGGGGACGCATCACGACGAACTGCAACAGACAGGCGGCACTTGCCACAATCATGGCATAGGCGGTGAAGCGCACCGTACCGATGCGCCGTATCGCATGCCCTGCCCCTACCAGATAAATCGAGTAAGACAGGGTGCTCAAAAACACCAGTGTCGCGCCCAGTACGATACTGCCGCCTTCCTTGACGCCTGCATCGTGCAAAAATACCAGCGCAATGCCGACATAGCTCAGGGCCATCGCCGCTATTAATTTTTTGCCGATGCGGCGCTTGTAAATCAACGCGGAGAGGATCACCGTCAGGGTAGGATAAAGGAACAGGATCAGACGCTCCAGTCCTGCCGAGATGTATTGCAACCCCAGAAAATCCAGGGCGCTCGACAGGTAATAGCCCACCAGCCCCAGCCCCAGCACCAGCCATCTGTCATGCGTGTTGAGCGGTTCGGCATGCTGGTGCCGAATCCATAAGGCGACGCCGATGAAGAACGGCGCCGAAAACGCCATGCGCAGCGCCAGCAGCGTCACCGCATCCGCGCCGCTCAAATAGGCCAGCTTGACCAGAATGGCCTTGAGCGAAAAGCCCAGCGCCGCGAGCAGCGCCAAGACGACGCCCGGCAGCACATCGCGATTAACAGCCGATTTCTCTGATGTAGCCGTCAATTGCTTGACCAAAGCGAGTGAAAATCGAATGAGAGCTGACGGTGATGTTTGATCGAGAGCAAATGAATGACATCGCCGAACTGCGCATATAACACCAGATAATCCGAAAACAGGTATTCGCGCAATTCACCGTCATGCAACTTTGCTTGCAAGCGTAGCAGCGCATTCGTCACTTCCACTGAACGCACAGACCGCGCAAGGAAAGGCCGCCCGATGGCAGGAAAGTTTTCAAGATTGGGAATCAGGGTGTCGTTCAACTCATCGAGCAATCGGTCATAAACCTGCGGCGCATCCACATTATCCAAAAACGCCGCAATCGCTTCGAGATTGTGCTCGAAGTTAGCGGTGATTTTCACGGTGACTGCCATGTCCGCCCCGGCTTAAGCCACTCGCCGATGCCTGAGCTTCGCTATCGCCACGCGCGCATCCGTCACACGCCCCGCAGCCACGTCATCCAACCCCTTACTGGCTTCTTCCACCAGCAGCAAATGAATGTGCTCGCGCTCCAGACTATGATAGTAATCGAGCCGATCCGAATCGATCAGGGCGACATAACTTGCGCCATTTCGGGTGATGATTTTTTCGGCTCCGGCCTTGACCTGTTCGGCCAGGTCAGAAAAATTAGCGCGTGCCTGAGAAAAGGCGACCACGTCACATGCAGAAATTCCCATGTTGCCTCCTAATGTATCCATTACAAAACTTTGTGCTATATTCCGTGCATCATACAAGCACAATGAGGTACAAACAACCGCAATTGGATTGTTTTACGGCAATTGAGAAGGGGGCATCCGGTTAACAGCGCTCACCAATGCCTTGATCGCGGCGGTGACGATATTCGCATCCATGCCCACTCCGTAATGACTGCCACTGGCATGGGCAATTTCGACAAATGCACACGCCGCCGCATCACCCGCCTCCACACTCCGCCCCATTGCTACCTCTTCAAAGCTGCGCACCTGAACGTCTACCCCCGCGCCCTTGAACGCATGAACGGCGGCATCTATCGGGCCGTTCCCCTCTCCGCTGAGTACATGGGGAACACCGTCGATTTCAACAGCAAGCCCGATTCCCTGCTGATCGCCGCGTTCATACAGATGATGTTCACGGTAGTGCACGGGCTGCGAGAGTTCAAGATAGCTTGCCTGAAAAAGCCGCCATATTTGGGCGGCACTGATTTCACCGCCGCAACTGTCGGTATGTTTTTGCACCACCCCCGAGAATTCAACCTGCAGGCGGCGCGGCATGATGATGCCGTATTCGGTTTCCATCAGGTAGGCGATACCACCCTTACCCGACTGACTGTTGACCCGGATCACCGAATCATAACTGCGTCCGGCGTCGGCAGGATCCAGAGGCAAATAGGGCACAGTCCACAGCGCATCCGGCTGTTGGGCGGCAAAGCCTTTCTTGATCGCATCCTGATGGGAACCCGAGAAGGCAGTAAAAACCAGATCGCCTGCATAAGGATGGCGCGGATGTATCGGCAACTGGTTGCAATACTCTACGGTGCGAGCCACCGCATCGATGTCGGAAAAATCCAGCCCGGGCTCAATTCCCTGCGTATAAAGATTGAGTGCAAGCGTCACGATATCGACATTGCCGGTGCGCTCGCCGTTACCGAACAGACAGCCTTCGACGCGGTCAGCCCCGGCCATCAGGCCCAGTTCAGCGGCGGCCACGGCCGTGCCTCTGTCGTTATGCGTGTGCAGACTGAGAATCACGCTGCTCCGCCTCGCGAGGTGGCGGTGCATCCACTCGATCTGGTCGGCGTAAACATTGGGCGTCGCAACCTCGACGGTCGCGGGAAGATTGAGTATCACCTTATTCTCAGGGGTCGCGCCCCACGCCTCTGTCACGGCATCGCACACTTCGAGCGCAAAATCCAATTCGGTCGAAGTAAACGTTTCCGGGCTGTATTCGAGCACCCATTCGGTCTTTGGCTGTTCGGACGCCAACTGTTTGATCAGCCTGACCGCTGTAACCGCCATGTCGATCACTTCCGCCCGGCTCATGCCGAAGACCATCTCGCGAAACGGCATGGAAGTCGCGTTATAGACGTGAACGATGGCACGGCGTGCGCCACGGAGCGATTCCATGGTGCGACGGATCAGAGGTTCGCGCGCCTGGGTCAGCACGGCGATGGTGACGTCTGCCGGAATGCCGCCGCCTTCGATAAGGCCGCGCACGAAGTCGAATTCGGTCTGTGAGGCCGAAGGAAAGGCGATTTCAATTTCCTTGAAACCCACATCGCAGAGCATGTTGAACATGCGCACCTTGCGCTCGATATTCATCGGCTCGAAAAGCGACTGGTTGCCGTCGCGCAGATCCGAGCTCATCCAGACGGGATGGCGGGTGATGGTTCGGCTCGGCCACTGACGGTCGACAAGATTGACCGGCGGAAACGGCCTGTATTTGGCAGCATGCAACATGACGACTCCAAAGAAAATTCGATAGCTGGAATCTTAAACAAAACCGCCCGGCAGGTGCTTGCGTTTTCAGGAAATTCAAACGATATATCGCAATAATATTGCGCACAACCAGCTTTAATCGTATATTTAATGCATGATAAAATAAACAGCGGGGATTTCATGCAACTTGATCACTATGACAGGCAGATGCTGCGCGTGTTGCAGGAGGATGGCCGCATCAGCAATCAGGATCTGGCTGAACGCATCGGCCTGTCACCCTCCCCCTGTCTGCGGCGTTTGCGCACCCTTGAAGAATCGGGACTCATCACAGGCTATCGCGCGCTGCTCGACGCTAAAAAACTGGGGCTATCGCTGATGGCACTGATCCATATCTCCATGGATCAACACACGCCCGAGCGTTTTGGCAACTTTGAAGCGCAGATCGCTCAGATCCCGGAGGTGCTCGAATGCCTGCTGATCACAGGGCAGGATGCCGACTACCAGCTCAAGGTCGTCGTCAGGGATATGGATGGCTATCAGGAACTGCTGCTCAACCGCCTCACCCGTATCACGGGGGTGACAGGCGTACATTCGAGCTTCGTGCTGCGCCGGGTGATAGACCGGACTGCGCTTCCCGTTTCGCCCGTGTGAATCCTGCATCAGCTCATCAGCCACACTGATAGTTTGATATACATCAATGTGGAGTATTATCACGAGGCGTAGAGTTCACGCATCAATTTCACACAAGGAGTTTATTATGAAAGTTCGTTATATTATTGCGTTGAGCGCAGCCCTGTCCGTATCAGCTACTGCATACGCCGCAGATGACGGCGAGGCTGTATTTAAAAAGAGCGGTTGCAATGTTTGTCATGCAGTGAACAAAAAGAGTGTAGGTCCTTCTTTGGTTGATATCGCCGCCAAGTATGCAGGCGACAGCACAGCGGCTGCCAAACTCGAACAAAAAGTACGCAGCGGCGGCTCAGGTTCATTCGGCAAAGTGCCTATGCCGACCACTGCTGCAAAAGTCAGCGACGAGAGCATCAAAACTGTCGTCGCCTGGGCTTTGACACAAAAATAAGCGGCGCTCACGATCACCAAAGCCGACGCGAGTCGGCTTTTTTTATCCCTGCGAAAATCCACGCAAGCATGCTGTTATAATCTGCGCCAATTTTATTGGCACGCCCCCATGAATATCCTTTACGAAGAAGACGGCAGTTTTAAGGTTGGCAGCATCATGACTGACAACACAAGCTCGCTACAGATCGAGAGCCTGTCGGGCAAACGCAGCAAGATCAAGGCTGCCAGCGTGATGTTGCAGTTTACCCGGCCTGATATGGCGGAGTTTCTGCCCGAGGCAGAAGCCATGGCGGCCGATATCGAGGTGGAATTCCTGTGGGAATGCTGCCCGGCTGAAGAATTCGGCTTCGAGGAAATCGCCACGGAATATTTCGGCCACAAGCCCAGCTCACTGGAAGCGGCGGCCACACTGATACGCCTGCATGGCGCACCTATTTATTTTCACAGAAAAGGGCGCGGCCGCTATCGCGCAGCCCCCCCCGAAGTGCTCAAGGCCGCACTCGCCGGCGCCGAGAAAAAACGTCAGGCGCAGGCTTTGCAGGCGCACATGACCGCCCAGCTGATCCGTTTTGAACTGCCTGCGGAGTTTTCCGCCCAGATCAACCAGCTGCTCTACAACCCGGACAGGAACACCCTCGAAGTCAAGGCGCTGGAAGCGGCCTACGCGGCGACTCACCTGTCAGCCGTTCATCTGCTGCATGCCTGTGGCGCACTGCCTTCCACCCACGAATATCATTTCCAGCGTTTTCTGTTCGAGAATTTCCCCAAAGGCACAGCTTTCCCGGCAATCGAATTATCTGCCTGGGACGAGTTGCCGCTGGGCGCCCGCAATGCATTCAGCATAGACGATGCGACCACCACAGAAATCGACGATGCCTTCTCCGTGGAAAAACTGGACAACGGCAACTGGCGCATCGGCGTACATATCGCAGCCCCGACCTTAGGCATCCCGCGCGACTCCGAGGGCGACAAGCTGGCCGCCTCGCGTTTATCCACCGTGTATATGCCGGGAAAAAAGATCACCATGCTGCCCGAGAGCGTGGTGGCCGCCTTCACGCTGGAAGCGGACCGCGTGTGCCCTGCGCTGTCCATGTATATCGAAGTCGAAAATGAGACGCTGGCAATTTTAGCTTATGACAGTCGCGTCGAGCGCGTGCATATCGCGGCAAATCTGCGCCATGACACGCTAGAACCCCTGTTCAACGAAGAAACGCTCAGCGAAGGCCGACTCGACTACCCTTATGCTGCCGAGCTGACACTGCTGTGGCATCTGGTGCAGAAGATGGAAGCCGGGCGCGGCAAGTCGGATAACAACATGCAGCAACTGGATTACAACTTCCATATCGAAAACGATCACGTCAGCATCACGAACCGGCGTCGCGGCTCGCCGATAGACAAGGTGGTATCCGAGCTGATGATTCTGGTCAATTGCGAATGGGGCAAACATCTGGCCGAACACGGTTTCCCCGGCATCTATCGCACCCAGCAAAACGGCAAGGTCAGGATGAGCACCGTTGCCGCCCCCCATCAGGGACTGGGCGTCGCACAATACATGTGGTCCAGTTCGCCCCTGCGCCGCTATGTGGATATGGTGAATCAGCGCCAGATCATCGCCATGCTGCGCAACCAGGAGGCGCCTTATCCGAAGAACGACACCGGTTTGTACACCATCTTGCGCGATTTCGATACGACCTACACGATTTATAACGAGTTCCAGCGCAACATGGAACGTTACTGGTGCCTGCGCTGGCTGCAACAGGAACAAGCTAACAAGGATACCCTCTCCCGCACAGTGGGCGAGGGAGCAAACGAATCGCAGGGCGAACTTGTCGTTACTGCTGCCGTGATCCGCGAAAATCTGGTGAAAATGACCGAGATTCCGCTGGTATTCCGTGCGCCCTCGCTGCCCGAACAGTTACCGGCTCAGACCCGCGTGCAACTGGCCATCGTCTCGATTGACCTGCTCGATCTGTCATTGCAGACCCGCTATGTGGCGACGGTTGATACTCAGCCCGATGTGACAGGAGAAACCTTGGAAACAGAAGAGCAGATTGCTGTCGACGCCGATGGCCTGACAGAAACGGACGCGGATGCCAAAGTCGTTGAAGCATTTAAGACAGACGGGGAATCAGCTTGCTAACCACGCTCAAAACAGGCATTTCCCTGGCGATGGTTTTTTCCATCGCCCTGCATGCTTTCGCCATCTACGGCGTCTCGCTGGTTCTGCCTGACCCGCATTTAACGGCGAACCCCAGTCAGCCGCTCAGTGTGGTGCTGGTCAACAGTCGCTCGAAATCACGCCCCATCAAGGCAGATGCACTGGCACAGGCCAATCTGGACGGCGGAGGCAATACCGCCGAGGATCGCCAGGCCAAATCCATGCTGCCGAATGTCGGTGAAGACCAGAAAATCACTCCCGAGCAGGCGACCCGCCAGGTAGCTCAACTGGAAGAAGAGTCGCGCCGCATGCTGACCCGCCTCAAGAGCAACTATACTGCGGCTCCTGTCAAAAAACTGCAAAGCGACGACACCTCGACGGCCGAAGACCTGGTGCAGCGCAGCCTGGAAATAGCCCGTCTGGAAGCTCAGATCAACAAACAAAACGATTATTATCAAAAAATGCCCAGGCGCAAGTTTATTGGCGCCCGCACCCAGGAATACCGCTTCGCCCAGTATATTGAAGACTGGCGCGTCAAAGTCGAACGCATTGGCAATCTGAACTATCCTGAACAGGCCCGCCGCGAACAGGTTTATGGCAAGTTGCAGCTCAGCGTCTCGATCAAGGCGGATGGCAGCCTGGAAAAGATTGAAGTGAGCAAGTCATCCGGACACCGGATTCTGGATGCGGCGGCGGTGCGCATCGTCAAGCTGGCCGGCCCCTATTCTCCCCTGCCGCCTGACATCACGAAGGACGTGGACATCCTGACCATCACCCGCACCTGGTCATTCACCCCCTCCGACAAACTGGAAAGCGAATTTTAAGCCCTGAATATCTTGCCAAATTCAGGCGTGTTGGTTAAAGTGCCACTCATGCGCCATCCCCTCTTTGCAAGATTTCTGCTGATTTTCGCCCTGCTGTTCGCGCAGACGGGCGGCCTCGTGCATGGAATTTCGCATGCGATGGCGGATCAGGGACAGGATCAATCCACACCGCATGATAAATTATGCGACTTGTGCGCAGCCTATGCACAACTGGGAACGGCGCTGGGCAGCCATGCCATTTCATTTTCTTTAGCAGAACCCTCCTCAGCCCTGCTTGTAACCCGGTTCCATGCCCTTCTTTCAGCCCACACATTCAGCGCCTATTCCTCGCGCGCCCCGCCCTGCCCCGCATAAAAAATCTAAGCAAACCATCCCTTCCCCCTGCGAGGGGGAAGGTCAGGATGGGGGTTGACTCATCCAATTGCCTACCCTCTCCCTGACCCTCCCCCTGCAAGGGGGAGGGGAATTTGAGCCCAAAGTGTTTCATTGCGGAGCAAAAAATGCATAAAAAACCCTACCTGAGCGCAGCCGTTGCCGCGCTGTGTATCTGTCCACTCGCGGCCGATGCCGCCACTGACGCCGACCTGCTGGCCATACGCTTGCAGATTCAACAATTAAAGCAAAACTACGAGGAGCGCATTGCGCTGCTCGAACAACGTTTGCAGGCCGCCGAAGCCCGGCAAACACAAGCCACTCAAACGCCGCAGGCCAGCGTCGCACCCGCGCAACCCGCAAGCGGCGAAGGCGCATTCAACCCGGCCATCTCGCTGATACTTGGCGGCACTTATGGCGCATTGCAACGCGACCCTGCCGTTGCGGCAACGGGCTTTGCCATGAATCCCAATCCCGGCCACCAGCAGGGCTTCAATCTGGGCGAGTCAGAGCTTGGCATCAGCGCCAACATTGACCCCGACTATCGCGGGGTAGCCACACTGGCACTCGCTCCTGCAGGCGGCATCACGGTAGAAAACGCCTACGTGCAAACTTCAGCAGCGGGCAACGGCCTCAATCTCAAATTTGGCCGGTATTTCTCGGCGCTGGGTTATCTGAACGAACAGCATGCCCACGCCTGGGATTTTGTGGATCAACCGCTGGTTTACGCCTCCTTCTGGAACAATCAACTGGGTGAGGACGGCGTGCAGCTCAAGTGGCTGGCTCCCACCGATACCTTCATAGAACTGGGCGGCGAACTCGGGCGCGGGCGCGGGCATCCGGGCTCGGATCGCGCTAAAAACGGCGCAGGGTCTGGTGTGCTGTTCGTACATGCGGGGGACGACATCGGCGTCGAACACAGCTGGCGCATCGGTGCATCGCTGCATAAAACGCGAGCGACCAATCGCATCAGCAATGCCGTGCCGGATTTGCCGGGCACACCAGGCGGCGTCTCCAACAGCTTCAGCGGCGACAGTCAGACAGCAGGCGTAGATTTTGTCTGGAAATACGCCCCGGACGGTAACACTGCCGACCGTTATTTAAAGGTGCAGGGTGAATATTTCAGGCGTCGCGAAAGCGGCCTGCTGACCTACAATCTGCTCACCACCGACACTTATACCAACACGCAAAGCGGCTGGTATCTGCAAAGTGTGTATCAGTTCATGCCGCACTGGCGTACCGGTTTACGCTATGACCAGCTCGATCCGGGTACCGCTGGCGTGGGCGCGTTAAATGCGGGGAACATCATCAGCGACTACGGTTTTCAACCTTCACGCGCGACCTTGATGCTGGACTACAGCCCGAGCGAATTCTCCCGCTTTCGCCTGCAACTGGCGCGCGACCATTCACGACAAGGGCTGCCCGACAATCAGTTATTCGTGCAATACATCATGAGCCTGGGCGCACATGGCGCACACCAATACTAATTTTGGAGTGCGCAGACATGTCTGCGCCAAAAAACAGCGGCGACACGTCGCCGCACTCCACACAAGGAATCGTTATGAAAAAGATAATATTTGCAGCCCTGTTGCTTATCAGCAGCACCGCGCACGCCGCGCTCAATGTATTTGCCTGCGAGCCGGAATGGGCGGCGCTCACGCTGCTGCTCGCAGGGGATAAGGTCAGCCTTTATACCGCGACAGGTGCGCTGCAAGATCCGCACCGCGTGGAAGCGCGCCCCAGTCTGATCTCAAAAGCGCGCCGTGCCAATCTGCTGGTGTGCAGCGGTGCAGAACTCGAAACAGGCTGGTTGCCTGTCATCTTGCGCGAATCGACAAACGGCGCCATTCTGCCCGGTGCCCTCGGCAATTTCGAAGCCGCAAAATACGTGCATATGCTCGAAGTGCCGACTCATCTGGATCGAGGCGATGGCGATGTGCATGCGGCGGGAAATCCGCACATCCAGACCGACCCACGCAATTTTTTACCGATTGCCGATGCCCTTTCCAAACGGCTGATTCAGCTCGATCCTGCCAACACCGCCCACTACCAGCTGCAACTTTCGAACTTCAACGGCCAGTGGCGCGCAGCGATTGCCCGCTGGGAAAAGCAGGCCGCACCGCTCAAAGGGGTCGCCATCATCGCACAACACCGAGGTTTCCCCTATCTGAACAACTGGCTGGGAATGAAACAAGTCGCTGAACTGGAGCCCAGGCCCGGCATGGAACCCAGCGCCACTTACCTGAGCCAGGTACTGGGCGAATTACAGCAACATCCGGCAAAAATGGTGCTGCGCGCCGCCTACCAGGATGAGCGTTCTTCGTTGTGGATCGCTGAACGCGCACACATCAGGGCCGTGGCGTTACCCTACACCGTTGGAGGCACGGCACAGGCAATTGATTTATACGCACTGTTCGACGACACCATCCAGCGTTTGCTGGCAGGACTGAAATAGCACCCCTCCCCCTTGCAGGGGGAGGGTTATGGTGGGGGTAGAACTGCCACCATAAAACCCATAACTACCGGATAACACTATGAATCCCATCGAACTCGACATACTCATACCGGCCTTCCTGGCGGGGCTGCTGGTACTCGCCACCCATATTCCGCTGGGCATGAAGGTGCTCGAACGCGGCGTGATCTTCGCCGATCTGGCTGTCGCGCAAATCGCAGGACTGGGGATCGTGCTGGCAGGACTGATGAATCTGACCGATAAGCCACTACTGGTGCAAGTCATCGCGGCGGCAAGCGCCCTGTGCGGGGCGGCACTGCTGGCCTTTATAGAAAGAAGATTTCCCGACATCAAGGAGGCCTGCATCGGGCTGACCTTCGTGCTTGCCGCCAGCGGCGGCATCCTGTTGATGAGCCACGATGTGCATGCCGGTGAACACCTCAAAGATCTGCTGGCAGGCCAGATACTCTGGGCCAGTACAGACCAGCTCATCGCAACCGCATCGTTGAGCGCCGTACTGTTGCTCGTTTGGCGCTGGTCACTTCGACAAGGCTCTCCTGAGCAATGTTCGTTCCTTCGACAGGCTCAGGACGAACGGAGTCGAAGGGATCAGGACGGGCGTCAAGACAAGCTGGGACACCTGGGCTTTTACGCGCTGTTCGCGCTAGCCGTTACAGCTTCGGTGCAACTGGTCGGCGTATATCTGGTATTCGCCAGCCTGATCGTCCCGGCATTGGCCACTTATCGCATAGTAGAAAAACGCATGCTTTGGGCTTTTGGCATCGGCCTCAGTGGTTATGCAGTCGGCCTGCTGCTCTCCGCCCTCTTCGATCTGCCAGGAGGCGCCGCAATCGTCTGGGCCATGGCACTGACTGGCGGACTCGCCGCACTGCTGTTAAATGCACGTCGCTAAATTTGTTCGCCGGGCCTCACAGATGCCGTTAATTTGGCACAGCTATTTGACACTCATGCAGATCACCCCTACAAACCATATTTTTCATAATAACTTGATTTTATTGCGAATTATTACACCACCTCAGTTTTGGCAAGGTCGTTTTTTGAACCCGCCCCCGATCAGCTCTCAGTGCAAAGCTGTCGCACCTGCTTGCTCGAAACTTCAGGGGTATTCAGGCAACCTGCGGGTATGCAGCAGCCAAGCGTAATACAACAAAGGTTTTGCACCGGCAATGTTAAAATACCGGAACTTTTTAATTCTGACGGGGATTTAAACATGATTGCACTGGAAATGGAGTCATCCATCATCAATCATCGCATCAGTCTGGCGAGCGACCTGTTACCCGCCAGGGCAAGACGTGCCAAGGTGATCGTGATGTACGAGGAATCCAGCGTGTAGGAAGATGCCGCACCGGATATTCTGGCTAAGGCCAGAGCCGCGCAAGCGAGCTTTCCCAAACAGGATAATCTTGCGTTGCAACAGGGGATGCTGGCGATGCGTAGCGAGTGGGAGCGCCAGCCGTGACCGTTTGGTTGCTGGACAGCAATGTTATCATGGGTTATCTGAATCAGGATTCATCCCCCGGCTTCATCGATCAATTTGAGCAAGCATTGGTTGAGGGTGCCGCAGTTTCCGTGATAACGACCATTTACCACTTACCACTTACCACTTACCACTAACCCGAAATATGACTGACCGCTACGCCGTGATCGGCAACCCCATCTCCCACAGCAAATCACCGATGATCCATACCCTGTTTGCCGAACAGACCGGACAGGACATCAGCTACGAAGCCATCGAAGCGCCGCTGGACGGCTTCGCCGCCACGATAGAACGGCTGCGCCTCGAAGGCTACAAGGGCTGCAACGTCACCGTTCCTTTCAAATTTAACGCGTTCAGTTGCACAACCGAACTGAGCGACCGCGCTCTTGCGGCACAGGCGGTCAATACGCTTGGGTTTGAAGGCCGCGACATCTTGGGCGATAACACCGATGGCGCGGGTCTGGTACGCGACATCGAACAGAATATCGATGTCACGCTGAAAGATAAACGCGTATTGCTGATGGGTGCAGGAGGGGCTGCCTGCGGCGTGGTTCTGCCGCTGCTCACCGCAGGTGCTGCGCTTACCATCGCCAACCGTACGCGCGATAAAGCCATAGAACTGGCGAAAAAATTTCCGGACGCGGCAGGCGGCAGTTATGATGAACTTGCAGGACGAGTGTTCGATGTGGTGATCAACGCCACGTCCGCAGGACTTTCCGACAGCCAGGTCGCCCTGCCTTCGGGGATTTTTGCAAAAGATGCGTTAGCCTATGACATGATGTACGGGCGCGAGACGCCCTTCATGACGTTCGCCCGTCAACAAGGCGCGCGCGTCGCAGACGGCTCAGGCATGCTGGTCGAGCAGGCTGCCGAAGCGTTTTATATCTGGCGCGGCGTGCGCCCTGACACTGCACCTGTCATCGCCCAACTGCGCACACCTCAATGAACCCCAATCATTCATTAGCCAACAATCCGTTCGTCCTGAGCCTGTCGAAGGACGTTCATGGTTCGACATGCTCACCACGAACGGACTTTTACCACCGATCCTGCCCGGGGGATTACCTGAAATGAAAAAGCTCTGGGGATGGCTATGGCGCGGCATGGCAATATTGTTCGTGCTGCTGCTGATGTATCAGTTGTGGATTTTTGCGCATGTCCTCTGGTGGGTCAAATATAACCCGTCCACCAGCGCATTCATGGAAGACCGCCTTGAACTCATGCAGGATAAAAACCCCGATGCAGAACTCCAGCACCGCTGGGTTCCTTACAGCAAAATCTCCAATAACCTCAAGCGCGCGCTGATCGCCTCGGAAGACGCAAAATTTGTCGACCACGAAGGCTTCGACTGGGAAGGCATCCAAAAAGCCTACGAGAAGAATATCAAGAAGGGCAAGATCGTCGCGGGCGGCTCCACCATCAGCCAGCAGCTCGCCAAAAATCTGTTCCTCACCGGGGCTCGCTCGCCTTTTCGCAAGATAGAAGAAGCCGCCATCACCGTGATGATGGAGGCGGTGATGGACAAGGAACGCATCTTCGAGATTTATCTGAACGTGATCGAATGGGGCGACGGGGTGTTTGGCGCCGAGGCTGCCGCGCAGCATTACTACCACACGAGTGCCTCTCAACTATCTGCCGCACAGGCGGCCAAGTTAGCCGCGATGGTACCCAATCCGCGCTACTACGACAAACACAGGGAGGCGCGCGGCCTGCAACGCAAAACCGGCATTATCATCAATCGCATGAATTCTTCGGACATTCCCTGATTCATGCCAACTGGCATCTCACAACAAACTTATCAGATAAGACAGCCCCACGTCCAATACAAAAACGACCAGCAGGCTACGGCTTACGGCTCGTACAGCCGCTTTGGAGACACCTGTATGAGTGGGCAGCGCGTAGATGCCGTGATAACAGGAAATGATGGCGATCGCGGCGCCAAACAGCACCGCTTTCACCGCCACAAGCAGCAAATCCATCACACTGATTATCTGCAAGAAACGGTCGGTCTGCTCCTGCAAGGAGGTATTTTGAAATAGCGCACTCATCGCCAGGCCGCCACCCACTGCAATAATCTGAAAATAAATCGTCAGGGCAAAGACAGCCAGGGCAATCCCGGCGGCCCGGGGCACGATCAGATAATTCAAAGGTGAAATCCCCATACGCTCCAGGTGAACCAGTTCCTGATTTACCCTCATCAGGGCAAGCTCAGAGGCGACAGAGACACTGCTGCGAGCGATAATGAACATGGCGCAAAGCAGGGGACCTACTTCTCTGACGACGATCCAGATCAGCATTTTTACCGTTAATTCACTGTTCCCCCCCACCAGATAGGTCGTTTGCGTAATCACCAGCGTGCCACATAACAGGGCAATGGCCGTAATAACGTAAATTGCATCAAGACCGGAATAATGCAGCTGCCGATGAAATTCCTTTTCTATCGGGGCTAAGCGAAGCAACTTCAAATGCCACACGACAAATACCAACAGATTCCAATAGCCGACAGAAAGTCTTAATTTACGCTTAAATTCAATCAACATCAGCTTCACTGTCAAACCTGCTCAGTCACGATGACCTCGCCCGGCACTCGAACGTGCGTCATCACGACAGACGGCACATGCTCACCTGAGACAGCCTGTAGCGTTTGTATCAACTTCGGGCGCCAGCCATAAACACGGAGTGAAGAGTGCCCCTTGATGATTTGCTCTCCCATATCCACCATGCCACCGGCACAGCCGACAGCATCGGCCACCGTCGCCGAACAGGCAACCGGATAACCCAGCGTCTTGGTCAGCCCTTCCAGACGTGATGCCGTATTCACCACATCGCCAATGACAGTGTACTCATTTCGGGTCTCGGAGCCGACATTCCCCACAATCACATCACCGACATGCAGACCTATACCGATTTGAATCGGATACTGACCCGATGCTTCGAGTCTCAGATTATATGCATCCAGGCGCACAAGCATTTCCTGCGCGGCTTCCAGCGCATTTTTTTCAGGACATTCGAGCATTTTCGGTGCGCCAAAGAAAGCCATCAGCCCGTCACCGATAAATTTATCTATCGTGCCATCGTGATTATGTATGGCCGCTGTCATCTCGGTAAAATAACCATTCAACAACTTGATCAGGTCATCGGCTGGCATCTGTTCAGTACGGGTCGTAAAATTACGAATATCCGCAAACAGCACACATAGCCTCTTGTGCTCACCTCCCAGACCCGGCTTGATATTACCCTCCATGATTTCCTGCATGATTTGCGGACTGACATAATTCCCGAACGTTCCTCTCAACCTCTGCCGTTCACGCATCTGAATAACCGATTCATAAACCAGACGCATCACGAACGCAACCGACGCTGATAACAACACCGCACTCACAGGCAGATAATGACTTTGCCATAGCTGCAAAGTCGAGATAGCCGTCATGCCCAGGATAAACACACAAAACAAACCGACTTTAATCCAACAGAACCTGCCAAACCAGAATAATGCAGCGACCAGACTTAATGCCAACGGCACACTTCTGGGGACTTCCTGTATCAATCCGTGCGATTGCAAGGATCTGTACACCTGGGCATGGAACAGAACCCCGGGAAGCGTGGTCTGCATGGGTTCCCATGAAGCCATCGGCACTGGAAAAACCAGTCGGTCGGTATAGGGCAAAATCACACCAACGAGCACAGGCTTGCCTGAAAAAGTCCGGGTAAGTTTGCTGATGTCACCCTTTTCATACCATGACAGGACGTCCAGGAATGACACATAACTGAAGGTATCACCGACGCTGAAATCAACCAGCCCTTTTAGCTTTTTTTGCCCCAGTCCTTGCAGCTCGGCCATCCTCCCGGCGAGCGTCCTGACTGGTGTATTTTCGACACACAGATTTTCTTCAAAGCGACGGGCAATGCCATCATTATCGAGGCAGACCATGACCGATGCCAAAGAATCTGAACCGGCCACTGAAACATAGGGGGGAAATATTTTCCTGAAATTTCCGTCACCATCGACTGAGCGCCCCAGCAAAACAGAACTCTGTGACTTCAATTGAGCCAACCCCTGCAGCAGGGGTTGATCATAGCGAGGAATCAGAAAATGGTAGGAACGTTCCGGCAACACCACATCCAGCCCGACAAGAGAGGGGTGAGCTGCTGCCAGTGCCTGGAATAATTTGCCAAAGTGGGGGTGCCACAGGACGAAGGGTTCGCGAAAGGCGGCAAATGTCGCTTCATCAATCCCGACAATGACCACATCATTTTGCACAGGCTGGCGGTGTAATTGCCGTAACTGGAAAAACTGACCGTCGAGCATGGCACGATCTAACACATCAATCACTTTGACATATTGCAGTGCAATGCCAACCAATATACACAGCACAAGGCCTGCCAACCGGTACTGCCTGTGTTTGTGCAAGTTCAAGTGTCGGCTCTCAGAGAACAGGATGCATGACAATCATTTCGAATCCCCTGCAAATTTCCCGGCGAGGCCTTTAATGTTGACACCCGTTGCGATGCCATTTCTGGAAAACCACCCAAGTTTCATTTCAAGGGCATAAATCACATCGCGATCAGCAGCATGAGTTTCCGTACTTTCAGGTTTCATGTCGGTAATTTGTACGATGTGCCCTGCACTATCAATAAAAGCCACCGAAAGCGCAAGCGGCGTATTTTTCGACCAGAACGCCCATTTATCCGCCGAAGGAAAAACGAACAACATACCGCAGTCGTCGCAGAGCACTCTGCGGTGCATCAGCCCCCTGGCGCGACTTTGCTCGGTCATTGCCAACTCTGCCTGAATGACTTTGTCGTTCATTGTAAGCTCTACCGTATTGCCAGCACCCCAGGATGAAACCGGGATGATGAAATAGCACGACAATGCCAGCGCGATTAAACATCTCAAGCTATTTTCTCCCGTTACAGTCAAATTCACAGACTACGCAGATTTACTCAGATGAACAACAAGTTACAAAACACCCCCCAAGTAGCGGACAACTGCTTTTTCCGGGATTAACGATCCTTCGCACCCAAAAAAAATGCCACCTCACGATGGCATTTATTTTCAACAACGATGATCAGTTACCACCGATCACACCAGCTTCGTTGGCCGCCTTGTTACCCTTACCCTTTGCTACAGCAGTAGAGTTTTTCTGTGCAGCATTAATCTTGGTATTACCCTGAATCTGTGTGCCGCCTTTGATCGCGCCCGCAGTATTCTTTGCAGTATTACCTTCACCTACCGCTACAGCTGTAGAATTTTCCTGCTTGGCCTTAATATCGGTATTTCCCTGAATCTGCACGCCTTGTGAGTTAGGAGAAGACATACCGCCTCTCGGACCTGCCTGAGATGCCTGCGCGAAAACCGCACCAGACGCGAACATGGACAACAAAGCCAACAACAGTATTGAGTTTTTCATTTTGTGTACCCCTATTCATTGACCATTAATTAACGATTAATTAACGGATGTATTATTCACCACCGATAACACCAGCTTCGTTAGAAGCCTTGTTACCCTTGCCCTTTGCTACGGCAGTAGAATTTTTCTGAGATGCATTAATCTTGGTGTTACCCTGTATCTGGGTGCCACCCCTGATCGCACCTGCCGTATTTCTGGCTGTGTTACCTTCGCCCACCGATACGGCGGTCGAATTTTCCTGTTTTGCCTTGATCTCGGTATTTCCCTGAATCTGCACGCCTTGCGGATTGCTGGAACGTTGGGTTTGCTGAGCAAGCACAGGAGATGCAACAAACAGGCTTGCCAATAACAATGTAATGAGACGCATAATATAAATCTCCTGAAAAATATTAAAAAACGCCGTTTAACCGACGACCTTGAAAACCACGCGCCTATTTTGCGGATTGCGTGGATTGAGGTTCTGTAATGGCTCGCTGGAGCCTTTGCCAACAGGGATCAAGCGACTCTTGTCCAGGTTAGCTTTTTGAGAAATAAAATTCACAACAGAGTCAGCCCGCTCGCGCGAAAGTGCATTGTTTCTGTCTGCATTTCCAATAGAATCGGTATGTCCCTCGACTATCACGCACTTATCGCTGAGCGATAATATTCTGGATATTTCGCGTAAGACCTTTTCCGATTCGCTGGCTATTTCAGCGCTACCGAGCTTGAACTGAATCGTGAAATCGACAACCGTCAATTTCGCATCGGGCGGTACGGAACTGCAATTTGCCCCGGCTGAATTTGCGGCCGGTGCCGCGCTTGCCTCAGGCTTATCGTCAAACACAATAGCGCGCGTACGTGCTTTTTTTGTCACCGTTACCTGCTCGGCAGGAGCCGAGACGGCTCGCTCCAAAGCCTGCAATTTTGCCGCATCATCTGCCATCGCCGATGATGCAGATACAAAAACCGCGACGCCTAATAATGCTCCCATGTAATATTTCATGACTTTCTCACCTATTTGCAAACATTGATAACTTCTTTGGTAGTGACGACGATGTCTTTGGGAGCCTTTTGTCCCGGCTGCACGGTTCCTACATTGACAGTACAGTCATTCGAACGTCGATTCCCGACATTAACCACTCGCTTACCTTGTTGAGCGGTGTAACCATCCCCGGATGTATCTGACTTGGACCATTTCTTGGCCAGCGCATTGTTAACCTTTCTGTTGCCTGATGCATCCAGACCTTCCACCCCGAACACACTCGTGCTGGCAACGCCGATGCACAAACCACACATGACTAAAACCAATTTATTTGCATTCATCGCTGACTACTCCCCCGATATTCGTACATGCTTTTTTATTACGCCCACTGGCGACCGTTGTCACTTTTCCTGCACTCACCGTGATTTTGGTATCCCCACGTTTATTGCCCTGCACCACACCAATCCGGTTACGTGCCACATTATTTTCACCTGTTGCAATGGCTGTCGTGCCCTGGGTTGAAACGTTAATTTCGGTATTACCCTTAATATTTGTACCGGACTGGCTAGTCTGTGCAGACACAGAAGCTGAAACCAGCAGAAACGTAACTCCAGCAATCCAAATCTTTTTCATGTTGCCTCCTGTGATTACATCGGTAGTTTGGTCGGTGGTCGGCCTTGCCTGAATAAAGACCTCATGGCTTCCAGCTCCGCATCCTCAATACCCAGCTTGGTCGCACTAACCGAGTTCGGATCAGGCGTGAACATCAAATAGGCCTGCATTTCGTTAATCAGCAAATCCTGCTGATTCAACGAATAGTTGTAATTGGACAAAAACTTCTGAAACACACCCCGCTGAGCCTCGCTTAACTTTTCAGCCCAGAATTTTCGGCAATAATCAGCATAGTACGGGTTGGCGTAGAACTCCGCGTGCGAGATTTCATGCGTAAAAATAGCCCTGCGAGCCAGCTCGGTAATACGAGGCTCGTTATCATGCCGTTCCTGAACCTGGGGAATCGACAAAATGACGACATCCGGATTTTTTGCGCGGTAGAACCCGCGCCACATGTCCATCAACCCCTGACTCACCAGGAAGTCACGCACCACCAGTTCTTCGGGCAAGAGCTCAATTTTGTCCTTGGATGCCAGATTGAAAAAAAGCACCAATTCGCTGACCAGAAAATCATGCCCGAATGCAAAATTAGCCTGATTTCTACGAATCGCTTCAAGATACCTGTTCAGCTCGTCCAGCCTGAAAACACGCCGATAAGCCTCATTAAACTGCTCGGTAAACTGCATTGCCCGGTTAAAGGTACGGCCTTGCTGGTTCAAGGATGGGAAATCGAATACATAAACACTGGGATTATCGGCATAACTCCAAATCCCGAATTCGCCGCCAGGCGCATTCAGGATAGCCTGAAAATCTGCGCGTACAACCTCCACGGCCTTAGCCGACGAACAACATGCCAGAAGAACCAGCGACAGGCTAAACAACCTGCTTATGCGTATGAAAACTGGTTTAGCGCTCACCAAATTCCCCTTTACTTGTAGTAATCCAGCCGGAACGCCTGAGCGCGAGCTCTGTTTCCTCTGGCCGATCTCTGTGCCGACGAAGAACCGGAGCCATATGAAGGCGCGTAGACCAATCCCAACCCACTGGCATTATTGCCTGACTGATAAGCAGACCACGCATGTCCACCCTGAATAACCCGGGACAACTGCGGCGAGTTAGTGGCGGTAGGTGCTGCCATGTAAATAACAGGGTAAGGCGCATAGCCCCCGACCGCATATCCTCCGACCGTATACCCGCCCACCGCATAAGCTGTCACAGGGGGAATAAAAGCGAGCGGAAGTCGTGTCGAACCCCGAAGTGCGGTTGATCCAGAGGCATAAGCGACATATGCATGAGCGCGCGGAGCCAAATATCCTTCATCGAGCACTTCGGCATCTGTCTGATCGTCTATCACGGCAACCGGGTTGCCCGACTGCTCACCATAAACCAGATAGATGCCAGCATATGCCTGCATTGCAGCGACAAGCATAAAAACAAAGCCTGACGAACGAAGGATAAGGTTTTTCATTTTTCCGTCACTGAAACGTTGTCATTCTTTCCCCAGTCAATCCGGTAGGTCTTACCCGTCTTGACGGATTTCACCTCGCGCGTCCCCTTGGGAACACGCACGCCATCGATAAACACTTTACCGTTAATGATCGTTACACCTTCTATTTCGACATCGCCCGAGATACCATCAGAATCAACAGAAACATCATTTTCTGAACTGACACTCACGTGACTCCCCCGTCCTGATACCTGAACCTGATCGGCTTGTACGCCGAAACTGGTTAAAAGCGAAACAGCTAACGCGCCATTGCGGAAACAACGCATAGCCAGACACATCCGTTGACAAGTTTTTATTTGCATCGCGCTTTCACCTTTATGCCATTAAGTATGATGGTAATGATGCTGCCTGACTGAGAGTCATCTCCGATCCGTCCTGTGACATTGTCAGCATTATCACAGGACACCACCGGCAATTGAGCAATACCCTGAGAAGGAGAATTTTTCATATATGCCCGCGCCCTGGACACGTTGTCGGCGGCTCCCCCGCGCGCAGTATTTTCGCCTGACAAATCATTCACACCTCGATTTTCGTTATTGGGCAACACTTCGCCATTGGATTGCCGAGCTTTTGCGCGATTTCTCATATCGCTCGCGCTACCGTCCAGCAAGCTGTCATCACCGTGCTGAGGGAAAAACCCCTCTTCCTCATCCGTAATGACCGAACTCGATGGGAGCGTGGACGAGGGACGAGTTCCGGCATTGCCCTCACTTACATTATTTGTCGTTTTTTCATGCGTACCTGCACGGCTTTTCGCATCCAGAACAATCACGCCGGCCATCGCATCAACAACAGGAAACCGCATCAAAACCACGAAGCTTGCACAAAACATCACTCTGACAGGTAACCTCATCGCGTGTCTCCACTTTTTCTTTTGCAGCCATCTGTTAAAACCAGTGAACAAACAGACTCAAACAACCCGTCCCCCGTCTTAATCACTGGTGACGAAAAAACGACGATGCCGAATAAAGTTCACACGACACTACCGATTACAGTTAACCCGACAAAAATGACGTGTTAATCCGACAGGCGAAGCCTTGCGGCTAAATTCAACTGCACAAAACGCCTGACAGCATTACATGCATAGCGCCCCGTGTATATCAGACATGACTGATTCGCCTATCATCAAAGGAAAAGTCAGTATAAGAATTTTCCTATACACCCCCTGGGCAAGACACCGTCCACCTGTCGATTATTCAACCCCGCCAACCTTATTCACCCGTCGTAATCAGCGCACTGTCATTTCAACCTCGCCTACGACGAGCGAGGGATTGACAGCCCTGAACTGAGATACCACCTCGTCGAGCGATTTGACCGGCAGTGGAACCAGGTCTCGCGAACCGACCAGTACAGAGGGTACGACGACTTCCAGATCAGATCCCAGACACGCCACGCGTTCAGTTCCCGCCTTGTCGAACCTGATTTTAAAACCACCACTGGGAAGACGTATCACGCTGTTGGGAATGATTCTCGGATTAGCTAAAAACTGGTTAGGAAAAATTCTGGCGGTATTTTTCCCTGCATCCTCATAGTAACAATACACAGAGCCGGCCGAAGTCGCATACACGTTCATATTCAACACATCACCGATCTTGTAAACCGGCTGCGAACCCTTGTCAGTATCGACACGCACATTAAAAGGAACATTATTTTGCGCCGAGGTCGCAGGCGTATATGCGGGAACCGGGTTTGTCTGCTGCGTCACAGGCAGAGCCGCCAATTGATTTTGGATGTCATCAATCATGCTGTAGTACAGATCGAAGTTCACCCGACCATCGGCTATCAATCCTGCCGCTGCCTGGTATTCGGCGATGGCATTTTTCAATGCCTCGTTCATGACTCCGTTGAGCGCCCCCGCGTAACGATTCATTCCCGCCAGCTTGCGTTGAATAAATAACACCAGGTCTTTCTCTTTGGCAGTCTCAAACCATTCCTGCGCCTGCGCCATCATGGCCGGATTCGTCGAATCCGCATCAAGACAGCGCCAGTAGGGAACTCGGGTAAATTTGCCCAGCGTTTCGATTAAGCCCAGCTCAATCAGCGTGCGACTAGCAGCGCCAACGCCTTCTGTCTTACTGATATCCAGATTAAAACTCAAGCCCATCTTGGCCACCTTGCCGCCCGCCTCACCCGATTTGCCGCCCTTGGTGAGTATCATGGTATTGGATGTGCTCGTTTCTGGCAGTATGCGTCGCGTCGCCGACTCACCGACACTCATATCCATGCTGATCACATCATAGGCTTCATCCTTGGACACGCCCAAATCCAGAAATGGCAGAGCCAACCCAGCTCCCTTGTTGGTGCGCACGGCATTGTCATCCATCTGCGTGACAGACCCGCGAATATAGTAATCGGGCAACATCGCCTGCGCATTCCCTTTGGTTCCGAACAACAACCCCAGGTCATCATCAGCACGATGAAAATCGATGAAGTCGAAAGCCCGGCTTTTCAGCGTCATCTTTGAGAGTGCCGTGATCAGCATCTCTTTCGAACCCACGCGCGCCTTGCCCGTCTCATCGGGAATACCCGCCGAAGTAATCACAATCCCCTTCTTGCCGTACTGCAAGAACAGCTCATCCATACAGCGCAGCGCTTGCGAAAAGCTCGTGATCGTTTTTGTAGCCGGCGTCTTCGGCCCGGCCGCCACAACCGCCGCAGCTCCTTTTAATCCGGCCGCGCTGGATGCCGCATTGGACTTATTCTGCATGGAAGAATAATTACTCTCGCCACTGGCAACCCCCGAAAAAGCACATGCCGCTAATAAAAACGTAAAGGGCACGGATTTGACCCGCAATATATTCAGCATAATAATTTCCTCTAAACTGCTCCGGTTAGCCACGACATAAACAACGGAAAACTGCAACGCCACAACTTTAGTCCAATCGACGAGTGTCAGCAAGCAGGCAACAACGCATCACTCAAGCCCCAAAAATCTTTCCGTCACCCGCATCCCGCGTGCGCGGTATTCCTGAGCCTTATCTTGCTCGCCCAAAGACGCGTAAACATCGGCCATGACATTCATGTCATACGCGATTTTATCAGGGTCGCCCGATTGCTTGTCCAGCGCCAGGGCTTCCTCCAGCAAGGGAAGCGCACCTGAGGCCAAATTGTTCAACAACTTTGCACGAGCCAGCAAACGCAGGGAATTGGCATACTCAACAGACGAACGCCGCTTATTTTCCCTGAGTCCCAACTCACCCCAATACGCCGCCTGTACGCCATCATTCATGCGCAAGGCGATATTACTCCGCACATTGAATATGACGCCCACCATGCTGCATTTTACGCACCACTTCACGGCGTTATCTATCCAGCGGGCAGATTCTTCGACCTCATTCTGCCTCAAGAACAACAAGGACTTTTGCGTCGCAGCGGCGGCCAGATACTCGTCGGAAAAACGCAACACCTTCTCTTGCAGCAAGATATCCACAAAATGATGGGCTGCCGTAAAGTCATTCAACGACTGACAGGCCTTCGCAAGATTGATGAGGTTAATCGCAATGCCATTGAGATGTTCGATGGATTCATTTATCTGCAAGGATGCCTGAAAGTTATCGATCGCCGATTGAAATTCACCCCGACGAAACTCCTTTTCACCCTGCTGATTAAATTCAATGGCCTGCAACAGACGCGGGCTACGCATCTCAGGCGTGTGTCCACACCCCACGAGCAAGCACAACATAGCCAGCACCCGGACATATCGCCATCCCCCAGGCAGGCATCCGGGCGCAGTCATTTGGACACACGAGGCGGCAAGGGCGCCACATAGCCATCCAGCGGCAGCAATACCTGTTCGGCCTCCGGCAACATGGCTCTGATAGGCCAGGTGCGTTTTGCCTCACCAACAATTTCTTTACTATCCCGAATCAGCACGCTGCCATGATTCAACATGCGCGGAATTTGACCTGAAGGGGGGGTGGTCATTTTTCGGATTTCTGCGCTGATCGCCTGCATATTGTTCGTGCCTGACTCAAGGTCATACATCATCGTCGGCAATGCCTCATCCACTATTCCGACCGAATGATGCACAACTGCCAGCACACGATTGCCATTGACTGCCAGCGAATTTAACTGTTGCGCAGTCCTGACAAGGTCGGACGACAGCAATTGCGCATTTTTAATGGATGCGCGTATATCTCCGTCGGCATCGCTCAACGCTGCCGTGATTTTCTTGACATCCGCAAGTATGGGCAAGATCTGTCCTGCGAGACTGTCCGCCAGTTCGGCGATATCGCGCGCCCGCTCAAACACCAGCACATCGTTTTGCGCCACCTGACGAGCATGGCTCTCTGAGGGCACGATCTCCACCACGCTCTCGCCGATCAACCCTTCCTTGATCAGGCGCGCTTTTGCATCTCTGTTAATCAGATGTATATAATCATCGTTGAGTGACAGTGTAACCTTCACTCGCGCTTGTGGCTCCATACTGATTTCATCAATCCTGCCCACCTTAAAACCAACAAATTTCACCGACATGCCAACATTCAAACCTTGCGCATTGGGGGCAAAAAAATAAAGCGTCGTTGTCTGGCTAAAGTAATTCTGTTTAATCAGGACCGCCACCAATAATGCACCAAACAGGAATACGGCTCCCGCTGCAAACAGGAGACTCTTGCCACGCACCGTGTTGTCCGGTCGCATTTGGTCTGCATGGAAAATCATCTGATCTCATCATCCAGATAAATCATCTTAGGCTGCGATCCTGTCGGATGATTAAAATTCTCAAAACACAACAAAACAGAGGTGCGAAAGGGGAAATGCAAATGAAAACAATCATCGAATTTACCCACCTGCTCCACCTCATGTCGCGCCAGCCCCTCGTAAATTCCGTCGTAGATCATCAGCTCCGGCTCCACACACATCGCCCGCATAAATCCGACCATACGTTTTTCATATAAAGACATCTGTTCCGGAAATTTCGCCAGCAGCGCCTTCAACTCTCGCTCGTCAATCAACTCGCACGAGCTGAACAACGAAGTCGTTCCGTAAACCAGGCTGTCACTTTTCATAGAAAGATAGCGCACAGGTAACACAATATTTTCTGCGCCTGTCAGCCCGCTGATCAAACTTCCGTCGGACGACACGACAGCTGCTGCTCGCCATTGCAACAAACTGGTCAGCAGCGCCTGTTTTTGCATTTCAGACTTCATGACCACACAATAGGAATATCCCTTGTGTGCCTGCAACAAACCTGACACCTCATCAATACCATACTGAGTCAAGTGGTCATCGCCCTTTTTATAACGGGATTACCGCAGTTTTCCACAGACGCGAGTCCATCAGACTGAAAACTAACGTGCCCGGAACTTCAGGTTCCGGTCATCCGGACGCTGCTGAGCCAATTCCCGCCAAATAACCTTGGCATCATCGCGAAAACCCTCGGATTCGAGAAAGATCGCATAGGTAAGCTTTTCCGAAAAATCGGCTTCAGTTGCCGGGCGTTTTGCAAATACACGAGCCGTTGTTTGCTCATCGGCGAGGCTGAAATTTCCTTTGACGGTCAGCTTCTCACCCGTTTTCAAGGTTTCGATCAGGCTCCACTGGTAATTCACATTCGGCCTGAGGGATATTTCAGGGGGCAACATCCATGAACTGGAGGTGACAGTAACTTGAGACACCTGCTGCCCTGCGTCATCGTTGAGCACAAGTTGATAGTTTTCAGCTTCATTCGCACTTTTCCAGCTGAACATCGGCGTCAAAGTGCTGATTTTGGTATTCACCGGCGACAACAATGTAGGCTTAAAGGCAATCGCGCGCATCTCCACGGCGGCAAAGACCAGCTTGCCGCTGCGCGCGAACTTGGCCGCGCCAGCCGATTTCTCCTTGTCCAGTTTTCGCACACTGGCCGGAACACCCTTCACTACCCTGGCTATTTTTTGCTGTATCTCTATACGCGCGGGGCCTTTAAAAGAAAACTCAGAGGATTCGTCAAAATAAGTCACAACGACATGAGCCCCTGCATCCAATATAATTTCTTCACCGGGTGGCAAATAGGTCAAAACGGCCAGAGGCGCGGGAGTTTTCTGACTGGCCAGATGCGCAGTCCCTGTCACGTCGGTCACCATCGCCACCGGTTCTGCGGCATACGTTATGACCGAAAACACCAGCAGCAACAAACCTGATGTAAATTTTACAAACGAACGTTGCATGTAATTCACTTTACCCTCCTCAACAAAAACGTTATTTAAAACAGCGTATTGCCATTAAACACTTCTGCGATTAATTTGCCTTGCGCCGGGTCAGAACAATCTTTTCAATCCACGTATCGCCGGAGTCATCCTTTTTGTAATAGATTTTTGTATCGTAACGCTTGATATAATCGAACATGCGCTCCTCCTGCATACTTTTAAAACTGCCCAAAGCGTTGAAAATCATCGGAAGCAGGCTGAAAATAAATCGGGTTTTGGGCGCAGGTTCACTCATCAACAGCTCTACCTTACCTTCTTCGGCACAACGAACCATCCACTTGTCGATGCGCGGGGGAATATTGCTCAGCGGGATGCGCCCGGCAATATCTATCTCCACCTGTTCTTTCCCGGATTCGAGCTCTTTCCCCAGTTGCACGTCGAATAGTTTTGAATCCATGAACGTCATCCTGGTTTTATTGGTCACCGGTAGCGCAACTTGCGGCGAGGGCAAAACCGTTTCAGGAGCAGCCTGGCCCACCCCGCCAGACGCCCGCACGGTGGGTGCAATACTAACGGGAGCGGGTTGCGCTGTCCCGACTGACGCCTGGACCAGAGCAAAGGGATCCTGGACAGCCCTTTCATCATCGGCCATGGCCGACAGGGACAACACCCCAAGAATAGCCATTGCAATTGACTGTTTAAAGATTTTCATCACGTTTCCCCTCAATGGATGGCACGAAAATTTTACGACGCAATACACGCGCCGCAGCTAAAACACAAAGATCCCGGACGAGCTGACACCCCTGAAACATTCCAAACGCCCGGTCATCTCACGGAGAGATACACGACCTTACAACCATATGAAAAGGACTGGTTCAATTCAGCCCGGCCACCATAAACCTGCCATCGTCCAGAAATGAAACCTGATATTTGTTGCTTTTGACCGCTTTGTTATCGGAGAGCAGTGTCGTCTCAACCCTGTATTGCTTGCCACGGGCGGCGGCGGGCAACTTGAACTTGGATTGAGTTTGATACCGGCCGGCACCGTCTACTGCGGCAATTTTCTCGGTTTTTGTTTCAACAAGTTTGTCTTTGTCGTCGTAAATCGCATATTTTTGCTGCAACACCGGCACTTTATCGCCGTAACCGATAAGATCCGTATTGGCGGTAATCTGAACCTCCTTTTCACCCTTTGGCGTCGGAGGAGCAGTTTTAACATTGCTACTGAACGAAACGGGGCGGATCTCGTCACGGGCGACTTTTACGCCTTTCTTTTTGTATTCTTTATTCACCTGTTCCGCACTTGCCACCTTCTTGGACTCGAAATACCACCCGATCAAAAATCCGGCTACCGCACCAATCACAGCACCAGTGACACAATCCTTGCCTGCGGCGACAGCCACACCACAACCTGCAGCAGCACCGATCAGCGCGACTTTGGCCTTCTCATCAATCTGTAAAGTTCCATCCGGGTTTCTCTTGAGACTGCCATCCGGATTCGTGGCGCAAGCAGACAGCAAAACCGACACCATAGTCACTGATACGATAAAACGCCTGCTGCTTGATTGCTTTTTCATGCTTATCCCGTTAATAGTTGTTCGACTTACTTTATTAAAATAAAAGGCTCGTTAAAACTGGCACCTACAAGTTTAGGCGTTGGCGGTCGATCGACCAACCCCCTGGTCATTTCCTTCATTTTCTTGCTGATAAACGCATGCAGCAGGGGCGGCGTAATGCGTCCATCCTTTTCGAAATCTGCCCGGCGTTGCAGCACACCTTCCTTGATGGCATAGGTAAATGCGCCATTCTTCCAGTCATCAGATTCGAGCGCCTCCTGACGACCGCCAGCGCCGGAGAGTACCGCAACACCCTTTTCGTCGTCAGCTTCGTTCAACACCCCTGTCATTTCGGTATTCACCCGCAGATTATCGAGCGCAAATCCTGAATAACAGGTGTCCATGAAAAAAATCCCGCGTCCGCGAAGTTTGGAAATCAGATCCTGAATCGACGATCCGGGCACGGCGGTCTTCTCCATATCCTTTAATACCAGATCATGACTGGCAAAGAAATATTTCTTGGTAGAGGGGTGTAAAAAGCCATGTCCTGCCAGAAACAGAATACCCATATCATCGGGACCTACCGAATTCTTCAGCCACTGCAACCCTTCGAGCACATTCTTCCGGGTTGCCTGCTCGTTTTGCATCACGCGGATTTCGATCTGGTCGTAAAGATTCGTACCATGCTTCTGGAACATATCTGAAAAATCCTTGGCATCCTTAGCCGGATAGGTCAACTGATTTTCCCTGGGTAAACCCGGATAAACGGAAACTCCGACCGCCAGCAGGTAGAGTTTTTTCAATTTAACGAGAGGCTCTTTATCTGCCGCCTTCGAAAGGCGTTTGACATGAATGATAGTAGGCTCCGAAAAACCATTCTTGTTTCTGGCCAGGATGACCACTTCAGAATCATGGTTCGGCGGCACAGGCACCTGCAACACATGTGCGCCCGCCTCGGCACTGCGCGTCCTGGACAGGCTGCGTGCATCATAGGTGTTGACCAGTTTTCCATCGACACGAACCTTAAGCTCAATCGGAGGCGCATCGTTCGGGCTACGCAACGAGAATTTGACCGGTACGACACTGGCGTCAGTTTCAATCTGGGTACCCGTTTGCAATTCCACCACCGGGGGCAGAATCGTCTGAACAGCTGGCGGAGCTGGCGCCACAGAGCTGGCAACACTGGTCACAACTGCCAGCAGCGCCTCACGTATATCACCCGTCTGAAAAACTTTTTGCAACACCTCCGGACGGTAATACTGTGCACGAAAACGCCCGACCGAGAAGAAGTCCGATTCCTTGTTAAAAGCACGGTTCAGATGCCAGCCGACCAGACTCTCACCATTGACGGAGGTATCGTAATAGCCTGACGGCGTCCATAAAACCCAGCGGTTACCATCGGCGTGCGGGAACAAGGCTATTTGCTCCTGGCCGTCGGCTGCGCGATACCAGCGTATCGTCCCATCAGCCAGGGCTGCCACCAGCCATCGGCCATCTCCGGAAAAGTTAACCGCCCATGCGGCACCAGGAATGCGTTGTTCCCAACTCTGTCGGCCATTGGAATCGAAGTTACGCAAATACCATTCGGTACCGAGCACGAAGTGGCTGCCATCCGGCGCCACCGCAAGGCTGCGCGACAACTCCTGCGGCAACAATTGCAGCGGACGACCATTTAGCTTCGGAGAGTCAGAGTTTTTCCAGCCATCCATGTCAATACCCGGTGCAAAAAACCGTGGCGCGGCGAATTTCTTAGCCGATGCCGTCGTATCGCTGCGTACTTCACCTTGCTGCGCATCAAAAATACTCAGCTCACGCCCCCCTGGTTTAAAAGAAAAACCCACTATTTTTCCGTCAGCAGAGACGCGGAAATTGCTCCAATTATCCCGAAAATCGCCGCGTTTACTTTGCAGCGAGAAGCGCTGATTGCCACGTCCGTCAAAAGACGCCCAGGCCGGATCCGCACTGGCGACTGCAACGCCATCGGCAATACTTGTCATGGACGTGACAATATTGCCAAAGGATGACAACTCGCGACCTTCACCTCGCCCGCCGTCTGCAAAGGCCAGCACCGGAAAGCGCCCGCCCGAACTGGCTGTTCCTCCGGCAAACAGCGTGCGTCCATCGGCAGACCATGCGATGCGCCCCAGATTGCCATTGCGCATTCGTCCAGCTGAAAATTCAATCTCCATCGTACCCGCGTCGAGCACATCGACTTTGGCAGCATCAGAATAACCTACCGCGATCAATGTTCCGTCTGGCGAGAAGGCCACCGTATAGGGCTTTCCGCCCGGCGCACGAACACGCGCGATACGTTCCAGCCCTCCTTTGACAATGCGATACAGACGCAAAGAGCCATCGAGACTGGAAGTGACCAGTCGCCCGTCAGAGGCGAAATCCGCGCCATAAATGATGTCGTTATATTCAGGATCGGCACCGACAAACTTCAGGTCTGCACGGAAGACTCGCAACCCCTCCTGGCGCAGACCAATCGCAATAAACGTCCCGTCCGACGACCAGGCCAGCTGATGAACCGGTGCTTCGAGTCCCGAAAGCGTACCATTCTTGCGCAATATTCCACTGGCTCTGTCAAAAAGATAAACACTATGCCCCTTCCCGCCGAACGATGAGTTCCCCCCAACGGCGACCGTGTTGCCATCCGGTGACAATGCGACAGCATAGACAGCCCCCAGACTGCCATCTCCGATTGGCGGGCGCAATACCTGAAGCAGACGACCGGACAGGGCATCCCAGACTCGCACCGTTTTATCTTCAGACGCCGTAGCTACGTAGTGACCTTGAGCATCTGCGCTTATTTTGGTTATCAGCGAAAGATGCTCACCCGTTTCGATTCTCAAAACGGGTTCCTGAGACACCTGCACCAAGGGGGCCGCCATTGCCGCGCATGACAGGCATACCAGACATAATACCCAAAGGATCAACGTGGAAAACGGCGAAAAATGACGAGCCATGAATTCCTCCGTGTTAAATTCGTGTAATTGTGGTTGTTCCACCACTCTCTTGCGCATAGATGCACTCTTTCAACATTCAAAATCACAAGCGCCGGGAGCCGCACTCGTAAATACAGTTACACACCTGTTGGGTAATCATGGCGAATACAGAATCAACGCCCGCCGACGTAAAAATACAAACCGTTACAGACCACCGGCTCCAAAAATATATTCACCGCCTGGGGTGTGTCCTGCCGAGACGACCGCACCATACTGCGGTTCTTGCGGAAAATCCTTCATCACTTGTCCGTGAACAATGCGATACACCTCATAACCTGGCACGCCCCCGCGAGTCGATTTCAAGGTATTAATAAAGCTCCAGGCAAAGATCGAATGTCCTTCTTTTCCGGCATCGGACACAGGCTCCTCGCCGCCCGAGGACAATGCCAGAACCGAACGCCGCTGTAATATATTCCCTGCATTTGGCGTAACAGGCGTCACCTTTTGCTCCTTGGTCAGCGAACCGGAAAAACAACTATCCGAAATAAGAATCAGCTGACGGGCGCTGATGGCTGACAACAGTTTGGTGATATCCGTGTTGGATATCCAATTTGCAGCAGATCTGACCGAAGCATCGACAGGTATCCAGTACCCCATGTTGGTATCATCCATCAAATATCCGTGACCGGCGTAAAAAAGCAGTACGCTGTCTTCCGGAGTCGCCTTTTCAGCAACCGCATTTAATGCCGAAATGATTCCTGCTTTGCTGACATCCTTGTATATCTGTGTCTCGTATCCATAACGATTCTTCAGAATATTAGCGATACCTTCCACATCGAAAACCGGTGTTTCCAGTTTTGGGATCGGATCGGTGTAACTGTTGATCCCAAACAGAACGGCGATTTTACGTCGAACGGGACGGGCAACCTCGGGCGTCTTCGAAACAGTCGCAACGGCAGGTGCTTGAACTGCGGCAGGAGCCTGGACAACGGCAGGAGTTTGAACTACAGCAGGTGTTTGGACGACAGCGGGAGCCTGGACAATGGCTGTGACAACCGCTGGCGTTTGAACAACCCCTTGTTCAACCCCTTGTTTGAGCGGCACCTGTATAGCAGGCGCGGATGGAGGAGCCTTCGCGGGAGCGGGAACAGTCGGCGCAGTTTTTGCGCCCACAATGCATAAAACCCCCTTGGGTGCACCACCTGCGGGGCACACGGGCACATCGGCCGCCTGCGGATTTTTACGCAATTCTTCCAGCGCCTCCCTGTACAGCAAGGTACGCGCCTGATGCCGCTGCATCAGCATGGATTGAAACTGAGCCCTCCCAGGCATACCACCGGTGAAAGCCGGTGGCATCATAAATGGCGCGGACTGAACAGATTGAGCCGTAACAACCAAACCCAAAATTAAAAAGATTTTAATGTTCATTTTCACCCTTCAATGCAGATATACCCGCCAACGAAACAGCCCAGTCACGCACCCAGCAGCAATCATGATCAAAATCAGATCGTATTTGCATGCGTCCGCCCTTGCGACGTACGAATTCCTCAACAACAGATACGGGCACGATTTTGTCCTGCCCTCCGGCAAAATGCAAGCCTTGCGGCAGACGCCCGCCCGACTCAGAAGGGTCAAGAGAACCTGTCAGCGGCGTAGCCCCATGCCACACTATCCATGTCGAAACAGCCAGCGGGGCGGCAACCGTAATCAAAGACTCGACATCGCTACGCCTGGCCGCCAACAGGGCTGCAATCACCCCACCGCCCGAATAGCCTATCAGCCTCATCCGCCGGACGCCGAGCACTGATTTCAACTGAGTGAGCGCGTCCTCGTAAGCTAAAACAACTTCCGGTGAAAAGCGTCGTTCAGTCCAATAAGCAACCTTACAATTTCGAAGAGATTCCTCATCCAGGTACTGGCATGGCCTGCCAAGATAAACCACCTTATGAGCAGGATCAACGCTCGCCAGAGCCAAAGACATGGGGCTTGGGGGCGTCGGATCATCAGGCGGCCGGTATGGCGTGATCCATGCTGCGCCATCCCCCTCGATGTAGACGTCCATCGTATCACTGGCAGCTCCCGAATCACGAGAAAAAACAGCCAGACGAAAAACATCCTGCCTGATTTTTATCACTCCAAAGCCATGTTTTTCGGCTAACGCCGTAATTTGCTGCGTTTTCCCTCGCGGATCAACTGCAGCACAGGCGGATACACCCGATAACAAAACCGCACCCAGCAGGGCGAGCTTGATTCGGGTGTATCCCGGATACATTAAAAGCGTACGTTGATATTACCCATCAAGTTGTTGTTCTTGGCATAAGTGCGGCCAACTTCCTGGTTATAGGCAATGCCACCTGTCATACTGTTCCTGAGCGAGAAAAAATTGACGCCGAGAGAGTAAACCCAGGCTGTTTTTCCAATATCAGTTCCCATTTGTGCAACGGCCGTCGCCGATGTTGAACGGCTAAGATCACTGGCATAGCTCAGGCCGAAATAGGGCATCACGTTCTCGTTCATCCAGTAGCCTGCCTGCCCGCCTACGCGCAACTGACTCAGTTTATTGGTGCTGGCTGTGCCCGCCATCAACGCTCCTGTGGTTGCGGCTGTCAGGTCATTGTACTTTTCCTCGCCGTGCAAATAACTCCCCTTGCCGGTCAGCTGCCAGTTTCCCATCCAGCTTGCGTAACTCAAGTTGGTACCATAAAACAGGCGGTTTGCCTTACCCGTCACATCCGAGGTGTTGAGTTTTACACTACCGGTACCAATCATGGCATCTACTGACCATTCCTTGTTAATTTGCAAACCCAGGTAAGGTGCGATGGTATAGCCGCTGGTACTGGTCGCGGAAACACCGTTGGATACGCCACTGGTAAATGACTGAGTATTACCGCTGCCACTGTCGAACGCCGCCGATACACCGACCGCCATGTTAGGAGTCACCTGATAATCACCGCCGATTACCGCATTCGTCACATTCGTATTGGCCGTATTATTGTGCGCCAGCCCCCCAGCATCCACGAAGCCGCCACGGTCATACTTATTCTTGTCGCCACTCACACTACCCCAGACATTCCATTGCGAGGCGGGGCTGCCTGCGGCCACACCAAAGCGCTGTCCTGCATCCGCAACATTTTCCGGACGAGATGCAGTATTGCGCGCCGTCACCGCGTGGGAAATGGCCAGCATCTGCGAGATGGAAGTGCTGTTAATTTCCTGAGAGGCCGCAGCCGTGCTCGAAGTTGAGCCAAAACACTCCGGATGATTGGCCTGATAAAAGGCAATCTGGTCTTGTCGTGCGGCAAGACAAGTCCCCGTACAACCCGCCGTAGGTTGAGCCTGAATGAATGCCTGAATACTCAGACATGTTTGCGACACTGCGGACGCATAATGGCTATAACTGACCGACATCAGTGCAACCGAAAAGTAAGCCCAGAATTTTTTCATTTTATTTTCTCCCTAAAAAACGTCAAAAATCACATTAAATGCCACTCGTCCACTCGTCCAACCTTAAAAAACTGTCTCCTTGTTCACCAAAAGCGCAAGCCTAACCCCGATCAGCCCTGTAAGCAACGCGACAGGCGTGAGCTGCCAGGCATTTTTTGCAAGCAGCGCCCGTCCGCCCCCTTGTCTTGGCCAGCACACCCTAACTGGTTATTTATTTTCCACGGCAAGACCCGCAGTGTCAGGTTTTGCCAGCTTCAAAATAAATTTTATAAGCACTTTCATTTCGGCCTGCTTGAGTCCGTCCGGATCATTCGCCGGCATATGAATCAAACCGAAAAAACCGGAACTACCCTTTGAAACCCGAATCAACAACTTTTCTTCAGCCATAGGATCGCTCAGGTATTTTCTGGATACATCCATCCAGGCAGGACCCACAACACGTTCGTTAATCGCATGACAGTTCACGCACTCATTTTTTTTGGCAAGCTCAGGCATCTCCACGGCAACAGCCACCGAAGAGCATAAAATCCCGGCAACAAGGCTCAACAAAGAGAATTTACAGCCCGGCATGATGCACCCCCCCGAACTGACCAGGCAGATATGACAGGCAACCTCGGTTTTTGAACATACTGTTCATGTATTTCATCCTTAACAATTTGTCATCGACCGTCGGTGAATTTAAGCGCGGAGTGATTGATATCCGCGCCACCATGCACCTTTAAAGCTCTGGAATACAAATAGTCGTACGGCATTGACGCAACGATTATACGTCTGTCAATTCCTGCATCGCAATCAGAAAAATCTGATCAATAATAGGGAAAAATCCTTGTCGTGGCAGGAATTCTTGTCGGCAGCACCGGCAAGGTGCGAACCGAGGCGTCTGCCGCCCCATCATTCCCGAATTTCATCAGCTCCAGAACGGCTTAAATCCCGCCTGTGATCTTTTCACCGGCAAACAGCTGCTGCACGGTTTCGCGTTCACGCACCAGATGAACAGCAGTCCCGTCCACCATCACTTCCGCCGCTCGGGGGCGCGTGTTGTAATTGGAACTCATGCTCATCCCGTAGGCGCCGGCCGACATGACCGCCAGCAAAGATCCCGGCGCAATCGCCAGTTCGCGCGAGTGACCGATAAAATCCCCGGTCTCGCAGATGGGGCCCACCACTTCGTAGATTGAAGTATTTTTCTCGATGGTTCCCTCGCCCGCAAGCGGGAGAGGGTCGTTATCCACCGGCAAAATAGCATGATAGGCGTCATACAGCGCCGGGCGCATCAAATCGTTCATCGCAGCATCCACGATGGCGAAGTTTTTTTCCTCACCGGGCTTGATATATTCCACGCGGGTGAGCAACAGGCCTGCATTGCCGACCAGCACACGCCCCGGCTCCACAATCAGTTTTTGCGTGCGTCCGGCCAATGCACCCAGCAAGGCTGCGATGTAATCTGCGATCGCCGGCGGCGTTTCATCCTGATAGCAGATACCTAAACCGCCGCCCAGATCGAGATGCTCAAGCGTGATCCCCTCCTCTTCGAGCACATCCACCAGCAGCAAGATCTTTTCCACGGCCGCGATGAAAGGACTGGTTTCGGTCAGTTGCGATCCGATATGGCAGTCCATACCAGTGATGCGCAAATTGGGCATTAAATGAGCACGGCGATACAAGGCCACCGCTTCCGTGTACGCCACGCCGAACTTGTTCTGCTTAAGACCTGTGGAGATGTAAGGATGTGTCTTCGCATCCACATCCGGATTCACCCTCAGACTAATGGACGCTGTCCTGCCCATGCTCCCGGCCACCTCGTTGAGGCGTTCGAGTTCCGCCTCTGACTCCACATTGAAACAAAGAATATCGGCCGCCAAAGCCATGCGCATCTCGGCCGTCGTCTTGCCCACACCGGAAAACACCACTTTTCTCGCATCACCACCGGCGGCCAGCACGCGTTGCAATTCGCCGCCGGAGACGATGTCGAAGCCCGCTCCCAGACGCGCGAACACGTTAAGAACAGCCAGGTTGGCATTGGCCTTGACCGCGTAACAGATCAGATGCTCCCGGCCTTGCAGCGCCGTCTCAAACTGGCGATAGCCGCAGCTTAACGCCGCGCGCGAATACACGTAACAGGGCGTGCCGTATTGTTCTGCAATATCAGCCAGTGCCACCTGCTCTGCGTGAAGTTGATTGTTTTGATAATTAAAGTCATTGCTCATGTTTATTTGCCAGATGAAGTGTCAGGGGCTGCGGCTTTTTGCGCATCAGCTACGGGCATGGAAAGCGGGCCTTTTCGTCCGCAACCTTGCAGCAACAGACCGATAACCATGATAATGGCCAAAGAAGTTTTAAGCCGCATGTTCACTACCCTCATTTAAATTTCAGGATTATAAAGGTTTCCCATGGATGATAGCGAATTCAACAAACGAGCCGATGACGCGCTGGCCAGGATTGAAACGGCCATATATGATTGCGGCGTCGACTGCAACCGCAGCGGCAACCTGCTGGAAGTCGAGTTCGATAATGGCGCAAAAATCATCATCAACCGGCATGATGTAAACAGGGAAATATGGGTCGCGGCCAAATCAGGCGCCTTCCATTATGCCTGGCAGGACGGAATATGGCACAGCCGCCGCGATGACAGCGAGCTCTACCGCCGGTTGCAGGAACTGTTTGCCGCACAGGGCGAAACACTCAAACTGCCATCATCGCAATAAATTAGCCTGCTAATTTGCGTCGGGTATGCCTGAAATCAATCCGGGGGGCGTGTGGCCCGCCATATATAAGGTTCGGCTGGGGAAGGCAAAATCAGCGCCCAGACGGGCCACTATACCGGCAATGGCTAACAGGACTGACTGTTTGGTGACATTAAAATCGCTCGTACAGTCGGTAAATGCTGAAATCAGAATTTCAAGACCTGACTCGCCAAAACGACTGAAGGCTACCACCACCTCCCTGTTCGCGTCGATGTCAGGATGATTCATCAGCATGGCGCGAACCTCGGCGCACACCGCCTCGATTCGCGGCAGGTCTTCGTATCTGAGCCCTATCGTCTCATCGATACGACGAGAGCTGCGCCGGGAAACGTTGACCAGCACGATGGAATTGAACAGCGAATTGGGGACATAGATCATGTCCATATTGCGAGCGCGCAGGGCTGTTTGTCGCCAGCCTATATGCTCGACCAGCCCCTCGATATCCTTGTCGGGTGAGCGTACCGATTCGCCCAGTTTAAACGGCCGATCCAGATGCAGTATCAGTCCGCCCAACAAATTAGCCAGCAAATCCTTGGCGGCAAAACCGATCGCAATCCCGCCTATCCCGCCAAAAGCCAGCACACCGGAAATACTGAAACCCATGGATTGAATAATCACCAAACCTGCCACCACCAGAACTGTGACTCTGGCCGCCTTGCCGATACCATCCACGGTCGCGATATCGACCTGCTGCCCGCCCTCGATGCGCAGTGCCACCACCATTTTGGCCAGATTCTTGATCAACGCGATCAAAAACCACGAGATACAAATCGTCAGGGTAATCGTCCGTCCGTGTACCAGCATGACTGGCAGCGCGGCCGACGAATAGTGAATATTGAGCGCGACAAACAGTCCTGAGAGCCAGACGAATACCGGCAGGGGTCTTCTGGCTGCTTCAAATAATGCATCGTCCCAGATATTGCTGGTACTGGCAGCAATTCTGCCCAGCCTGCGCAAGGCAATTCCGGCTAAAAAATGTGCGGCGACCGTCACCGCCAGCACGATAATCAGGCTCCAGTGATGAGGGGTAAACTTTAAAAAAATATCGTTCATATGTTGCTTAATCCCTTGTATCTTTCCATGCAACACCTTGCATATTGACGCGGCGGCCTGCGATCTGTTAAATTTTACCCATTCCAACGGTACCACAAGGGATGCACAAGATGAAATATTACCTGTTAGCCGCTCTGCTGTTCAGTTTCAGCGCTCACGGCGAAATTGTCAAATGGGTGGATGCCGCTGGCAAGGTGCATTATTCGGATGGTCCGCCGCCATCCGATGTTCCGGTGAAAAAACTTAATATTCCGTCTGACAATGTGCCGGTACACACTTTCAGTGGTTCAGGATTTCAGGGCATCAAGTGGGGTATCGATGAGGCCGGAATTATTTCAATTCTCGGCAATCAGGTCAAACGGCTCCCGACTAAGGAGACATTCAATAACGCCTACGCAAACTTGAGTATCCCGAAGTATTTAGTCGGGGGCGTCCTGATGAAAGTCTTCTTTCAAATGGACAATGAAACAAAGCTCCTGAACCGCGTATTAATGCAAAAAATCAGCATGGGGGCGCAGCAACCCGCTTTCGCCTCCGATTTCGACGCATTATCGACACAACTGACGGCGAAATACGGCACAGGCTCCCGTTCCGGCGCCTTCAAGCAACAATGGGTCA
This sequence comes from Gallionella sp., assembly GCA_028707275.1. Lineage (GTDB taxonomy): Bacteria > Pseudomonadota > Gammaproteobacteria > Burkholderiales > Gallionellaceae > Gallionella. The sequence continues at coordinate 227,451 of JAQTUP010000002.1, forward strand.
ACGGGGATACCCTCATTCAACTGGATTACCTGTATCAGCCGGGTATATTGGAAAATCTGACGGTGCTCTATCGCAGCCGGTGACAAACCGCCGCACCCGACACACGGCAGGATACTGTTCACCGGAGACAGGCTCCGGAACAGCGCGCCTGCGGTATACTCGGCCACGCATTTTCGAACGCTATGCCCGTCCGGCAGCAAAACAGAAAATCACTGCCCAGGAATCTATTGATGACAGTCCTTTGACGATGGAACGCAAGATCGGACTGATACTCACAGGAGGCGGCGCTCGCGCAGCCTATCAGGTCGGCGTATTGAAAGCGATCGCCGAGACGCTGCCACGTCACACGCGAAATCCATTCTTTGTCATTTGCGGCACGTCAGCCGGCTCGCTCAATGCCGTCGCGCTGGCGGTCAATGCGCGGCACTTCAGGCGCGGGGTGCAAATTCTGATCAAAATCTGGGAAAACTCGCAACCCGGCAACATTTACCGCTCTGACCTTTCGGGCGTATTCAGCAACAGCATACGCTGGATTTTGGGACTGATGCTCGGCAGTATAGGCATCAATAAATTTGCCGGCGTATCGCTGCTGGACAATTCACCGCTGGCCGCCTTCCTGGCAGAAACACTGCCTTGCGAAAAAATTCAGCAAAGCATTGATTCCGGCGCACTGCACGCACTCTCCATTACCGCATCGGGTTACGGGTCGGGACAATCGGTCACTTTCTATCAGGGCGCGCAGGAAATATCCCCCTGGAAGAGAGCCCGGCGCCTGGGCGTCCCGACACTGATTGAAACCCGCCATTTACTGGCCTCTGCTGCCATCCCCTTTTTCTTCCCGGCCGTACGCATCAACCGCGAGTATTTTGGCGACGGTTCCATGCGTCAGATTGCGCCCATCAGTTCCGCGCTGCACCTGGGGGCTGACAGAATACTGGTTATCGGTGCGGGTCAGGGCGGCGCATCGCCCCCCGAACGCACTCAGACAGACGAATATCCCTCCCTGGCGCAAATTGCGGGTCATGCCCTTAACAGTATTTTCCTCGACAGCATGGAGGTCGATCTGGAGCGTTTGCAGCGCATCAACCATACCATCGGTACCATGTCGGCTGAACTCAGGCAAAAAACCCTGCTGCGCCATATCGACATACTGGTGATAACCCCCAGCCAGCCCATCGAAAAAATAGCCGAGCGCTACAGGGCGAATCTGCCCTGGACTATCCGGTATATGTTGCGCTGGGTGGGCGCGATGCGGCACGGCGGAGCGAATCTGGTGAGCTATCTTTTGTTCGAGAAAAATTTCAGCAAGGCACTGATCGATCTGGGTTATCAGGATGCGATAAAGCGTCAGGAAGAAATCAGGGCATTCTTTGGTCAGCAGGACAAGCCCCCCTATAAACGACAGCCTTTGAGTTCAAGGCGCAGCCGCCCATAGTCGGGACAGACGCTTTTTACCACATGCCAGAACGCGGCCGAGTGATTCATCTGGCGCAGGTGCGCGAGCTCATGCACTACCACGTAGTCGATCAGACACAGCGGCAATTTGATCAGCTTCACATTCAACCTGATTTGGCCGCGCGAGTTGCAGCTCCCCCACAAAGTCTTAGCCGTTGACAGCCCGAGCGCCGCAGGCGTCACCCCGAGCACAGCTGCGTAATGCGCCACGCGTGCGGCGAACAACTGCATGGCCTGCTGCCGGTACCATGCCGCAACCTGTTGTTCGATGGCCTCCGCCTGTACCCATAATTGATCGCCCTGATGAGTTGGACAGGCGACATGCACCGCGCGCAACATCAAGGTAGTGCCCAGATACGGGATGCTCTGTCCATCCTGCCAGCACTGCGGCTTGTGCGCAGACCTCTCGTCCAGTTTTTCGAGCAACCAGGCAGCACGCAGCTGCAACACTTCGCTCAGCCAGCGCTCAGATGCCAGCTTAGGCATGCTCACGATTAAACCTCTGTCGTCGATGCGCAAACCAATGCTGCGCCGTTTGTGACTGCGCTTTAAGGTATAGACTATATGTCGACCGGCCAGCAAGACGGTGCGCTGCTCCGTGACCGGGGGAGTGACGGCGGAAGGTGGCAGCCGTTTGAACATCAGTGAGCCAGCTGCCCGATCTCGTGCTCGATCCAGCTCTCGGTTCTGGCGTTAATCTCGCCAGCCTTAAGGCCTGTCGTAGCTATCGGCACCCCGATACTCATCGTAATCAGACCGGGACGTTTCACGAACGCATTTCGCCCCCACAGTCGTCCGGCATTGTGCGCCACCGGCACCACCGGCGCGCCGCTGCTGGCCGCCAGCAATGCACCGCCTATCTTGTATTGGCCGCGTTTGCCAAAAGGAATCCGCGTGCCTTCAGGGAATATCACCACGAAGAAACCCTGTTTCAATCGCGCCTTACCCTGTTTTAACAACTGTTTCACAGCCCCCTTGCCGTCGCTGCGGTTGATCGCGATCGGGCTGGTCATCGCCAGCCCCCAGCCGAAGAACGGAATCCACAGCAGCTCGCGTTTCAACACCCAGGCCTGAGGCGGAAAGATCACCTGCAAGGCCAGCGTCTCCCACGCAGACTGGTGTTTGCACAGCACGACACACGGCTCATCCGGGATATTTTCGGCCCCCTTCACCTCGTGACGGATGCCACAGACCACCTTCAGCAACCAGAGCATCGTCCGCGCATAGCTGGAAATCAGGCGATAACGCACAAGCGCGGTAAAAGGAAACGTCAGAATCGCCAGCGTCGAGAATATCGGCGTGAGCAGCAGTTGCAACAAAAGAAAAATCGTCGATCGTATGACTAGCATTTCAATCCTGTTTCAAAGTGGCAGGACGCAGCAGCGCTGCTGCCACCGCTGCCAGATCGTCAAAGACCTGAGTCCGCTCAGGCAGCCCCCCTGCGGCCTGGGTCACGGCGCCTTTTCCGGTCAGCACCAGATAGGGACTCGCGCCCAACTCGGCGGCAGGCAGCAAGTCGCGCAGCGAATCGCCCACAACCGGAACCCCGGCCAGGTTTATGTTATAGCGCGCCGCGATTTCTTCGAGCATGCCCGGTTTCGGCTTGCGGCACCGGCAGTGCGCCTCAGCCGTGTGCGGACAAAAAAATACCGCGTCGATGCGCGCGCCGACGAGCGCACACTCCTTGTGCATCTTGTCATGAATGGCATTGAGAGTCGGCATGTCAAACAGTCCGCGCCCTACCCCTGACTGATTCGTCGCCACCACCACGCGATAATCCGCCTGGTTGAGCCGGGCGATGGCCGCAAGACTGCCCGGGATAGCCTGCCATTCCGCCGGGTTCTTGATGAACTGGTCGGAATCCATGTTGATCACGCCGTCGCGGTCGAGAATAATGAGTTTCATAAAATAGTCGTAAGTGGTGAGTGGTGAGTGGGAAGTCGTTGCATGGTTTTACTAACCACTTACTACTTCCTACTTCCCATTGTCCTTAAGCCGCCAGTCTCGACAGGTCGGCCACGCGGTTCATCCCCTGATGCAGCCGAGCCAACAAAGCCTGCCGGTTGGCGCGCAGCGCTTCGTCTTCTGCATTGACCATCACGCTGTCGAAGAAGGCATCGACCGGCTCACGCAAGGACGCCAGCGCCTGCAAGGAAGCGGTGTAATCCCCTGCCGCAAAGGCCGCGTCGGCGCGCGGTACAATCAAGCATAACGCCTGATGCAGCGCCAGTTCAGGCGCTTCCACCAGCAAAGCCGCATCGACTTCGCCGCTCACGCCGCCCTCGACCTTTTTCAGGATGTTGCCGACGCGCTTGTTGGCGGCGGCAAGGGCTGCGGATTCGGCAAGACCTGCAAAGACTTTCACCGCGATCAGGCGCTGCGGCACTTCACAAAGGCGCTGCGGGCGCAAGGACAATACCGCCTCCACCTGGTTGGCGGTATAACCCTGCTCACGCAAGGAACCTGCCAGTCGATCAAAAATGAAGGTCTCGACCTCGGCATGTGCATCCCCCAGTAAACCCGCCTGAAAGCCTGCAAATGCACCGGCGATCAAATCACGCAAACTGAGCGGCAGTTCTTTTTCGACCAGCATGCGAATCACCCCCAGCGCGTGACGGCGCAAGGCAAACGGATCTTTGTCGCCGGTGGGGATTTGCCCGATGCCGAACATGCCGACCAGGGTTTCGAGCTTGTCCGCCAGCGCGACACAGATACCGACCCGATTACGCGGCAGATCATCGCCGGCAAAGCGCGGCTTGTAATGGTCTTCGATGGCAAAGGCCACCTCGTCCGGCAGGCCGTCGTGCTGCGCGTAATAGCGCCCCATGATGCCTTGCAGTTCGGGGAATTCCCCCACCATATCGGTGAGCAGGTCGGCCTTGGCTAAGAGTGCTGCCTGATCGGCAGCGCGCGCCAGCGCCTCATCCCCCAGTTGTTGCCCGATGGCACGGGCAATCGCCTGCACGCGCTCCACGCGCTCAGCCTGCGTGCCCAGTTTGTTGTGATAAACGACACGAGATAAGCCCAGCACCCGAGCATCCAGCGGTTTCTTCCTGTCCTGATCATAGAAAAATTTCGCATCCGCCAGGCGCGGGCGCACCACGCGCTCGTTGCCCTGAATCACCAGACTGGCATCCTTCGGGGTGATGTTGGAGACGATCAGAAATTTGTTGGTGAGTTGTCCTGTGTCATCGAGCAGCGGGAAATACTTCTGGTTCGCCTTCATGGTCAGAATCAGGCATTCGGGCGGCACTTCGAGGAAAGCTTCATCGAAGGTTCCGACCAGCACGTTCGGGCGCTCCACCAATGCCGTCACTTCGTCGAGCAGTGCATCGTCCTGAACAACATGAAGATTTTTTGCAGCCAGTGCAAGCTGACGCACGATCTCGTTGCGGCGCTGTCCGAAACTTGCGATCACGGCGCCTTCAGTTTCCAGTTGGCGCGCATAGCTGTCCGCATCTTCCAGCACGATAGTGTCGATAGCAGCCTCGAAGCGATGGCCTTTTGTGATGTTGCCCGCAGTCAGGCCAAGCGCGCTGACCGGCACCACTTTCCTGCCGTGAAGCGCGATCAGACTGTGCGCCGGGCGCACAAAATTGACCGTAGCCCAGCCGTCGGCTGTCGGATCAGGATAGGTCATCACCCGGGCGATCGGCAGTTTTGCGAGCGCATCATTTAACGCGCGCTGCAAACCCTCCGCCAGCTTCACGCCAGCCACCAGACTATCAAGATAGAGCGCTTCCGCCTTGCCGTCCATCGCCCGTTTGAGTTCAGGCACGACAGCTTCACCGGCGCCCAGACTGGCGAGTTTCTTGAGCAACGCGGGTGTCGCATTACCGTCAGCGTCCAGCCCTACCTTGACCGGCATCAGTTTCTGCGACACGGACTTGTCCGCCGCCTGGGCTGCCACCTCTTCGACATGCACGGCCAGACGGCGCGGACTGGCAAACGCCGTCACGGCCGCATCCGCCAATGCCAATCCTTGTGCCTTCAGGCTTGCCGACAGCACTTCGGCAAAACTCTCGCCCAGCTTCTTCAGCGACTTAGGCGGCAACTCCTCGACAAACAATTCAACCAGTAAATTTTTCGTACTCATGCTGCCACTCCTTCGGCACGGCTCAGGACAGGCTTATTCTTTTCGATCTGCGCCAATACTTCATCCGCCCAGGCTTTGGGTGCCATCGGAAAACCCAGTTTTGCGCGACTCTCCAGATAGGCGGCGGCGACGCTGCGCGCCAGATTGCGAATCCGCCCCATGTAGGCTGCACGTTCTGTCACCGAAATGGCGCCCCTCGCATCGAGTAAGTTGAAGCTGTGCGCGGCTTTCAATACCTGTTCGTAGGCGGGTAAGGCCAGCTGGTTTTCCATCAGATGTTTGGCCTGTTTCTCGTGGCTGCCGAAGGCGCCGAGCAAAAATTCCACATCGCTGTGCTCGAAGTTGTATTTGGATTGCTCGACCTCGTTCTGGTGATACACGTCGCCGTATGTCACGCCCTCTGTCCAAATCAGGTCATACACGCTTTCCACGCCTTGCAGATACATCGCCAGCCGTTCCAGCCCATAGGTGATTTCACCGGTGATAGGACGGCAGTCAATGCCGCCTACCTGCTGAAAATAAGTAAACTGCGTCACTTCCATGCCGTTGAGCCACACTTCCCAGCCCAGCCCCCACGCGCCCAGCGTCGGATTCTCCCAGTCGTCCTCGACGAAGCGTATATCGTTCTGCCTGAGATCGAAGCCCAGAGCCTCCAGCGAGCCCAAATACAGCTCAAGGATATTGGCAGGCGCCGGTTTCAAGACGATCTGGAACTGATAATAATGCTGCAAGCGGTTGGGATTTTCGCCGTAGCGGCCATCCTTGGGGCGGCGCGAAGGTTGCACATAGGCAGCGCGCCAGGGTTCCGGCCCCAGAGCGCGCAGGAAAGTGGCGGTGTGCGAGGTGCCCGCGCCCACTTCCATGTCGTAGGGTTGCAAGAGCGCACAACCCTGTTTGTCCCAATAATTCTGTAGCGTCAGTATGATTTGCTGAAAGGTAAGCATGAACAAAAACCGGCAGGATTTACTAAAGTGCGCATTTTACGGCGTTTCTGTGCGTAGCGCACTCCCCGCCTCATGAAATGCCGGACAGATGAAATGCCGGATAAGAGATTCAGCTCACCTTGTCATGCATGGCCGCCTGATACGCACGGTCGTTCCGCCCCCCTGATCCCGCGCTATAATTTGGCGACCATTCAGCCCACTCACTGACGCCCGACACATGCTCAAATCACAGACGAAGTCCCTCAGCATCTCAACCAATCAGGAACAAAGTACGCTCTCCCGGGGGCAAAAGGCCTTCAACAGCCTGATCAAGAAAATCGAAGCCCGGCGCGCGAGCCTCGCGGCCTGGCAGGAAATCATCCCTCGGTATCAGCAAAAACACGCCGCCGAACTGATTCCGCTGATTGTCGCCTCGCAGGATTTGCAGACAGAGATGGTGCATCGCCTCGATGCGGTCTGGGATAAAAAAGGGCTGACGAAAACTGAGCGCAGCAAGATCGCAGATATTATCAGCGGCTGGTCCCTGGAGCTCGCCGCAGAGCGTGGCGACGAGGAACTCAAAGCGCTCTACAACAAATATAGCGGCTCTGACTTCGACGCCGAAGAAGCCGCCGCCACGGACAGCCTCAAATCCATGATGGAGCAGATGATGGGCGTTGATCTGGGCGACGACATCGACATAAGTTCTCCCGATGAATTTATCAGACAAGCCCAGGCGCGTATTCGGGAACAAGCCGAGCGCCAGGCCCAGGAAGCCCCGCAGAACGCCCGAAAAAAGACCAAAAAACAACTTGCCAAAGAGGCGCAGCAACTGGCCGAGGAGCAGGAAATCAGCCAGTCCATCCGCGAGGTTTACCGCAAGCTGGTCAGCGCGCTGCACCCTGACCGCGAACCGGATGAAGAGGAGCGCGAGCGCAAAACCGCCCTGATGCAACGGGTGAACGAAGCCTATGACAAGAAAAATCTGTTGCTGTTGCTGGAACTGCAACTGGAACTGGAGCACATCGACCAGACCACCATCAACAACATGACCGAGAGCCGACTGAAACACTTCAACAAAGTGCTCAAGGATCAGCTCGACGAACTGGAACACGAGATTTATCACACGCGGGGTTCCTTCCAGGCGCAATTTGACGTGCCATCCCATGTTGCCATGACGCCCGGCGCACTGATGCGCCACCTCGCCGCCGACATTATCGACATGCAGCATACCCTCCGCGACCTGAATAACGACCTGCTGGCCACGGCTGACATCAAGACACTCAAGGCCTGGCTCAAACGCTTTCGCCAGCAGCCCAGAATGGACTATTTTGACGAGGACGAATATTTTTGAGCGGGCTATTTATCGACGGGCGGAACAAGGACGCGCCCGATTCGCGTAAAATACGCGTTTTATGATTCAAGGCACGACTATGACCACGCTTAGCAAACTCACCGCACTCTCCCCGCTCGACGGCCGTTATCACGGCAAAGTAGATGGCCTGCGCGGCTATTTCAGCGAATTCGGCCTGATCCGTTTCCGCGTCCAGATTGAAATCGAATGGTTAAAAGCCCTCGCGGCCCAGGCTGACATCAAGGAAGTCGGCCCGTTCCAGGAGGAGACCATTGCGCAGCTGAACGCGATCAACGCGAATTTCAGCGAAGCCGATGCGGAAGCGATCAAGGCCATCGAGCGCACCACCAACCACGATGTGAAAGCCATCGAATACTGGTTGCGCGAACAGCTCTCCGGCAATCCTGAAACGGCAAAAGTGCTCGAATTCATCCACTTTGCCTGCACGTCCGAGGATATCAACAATCTGTCTCACGCGCTGATGCTCAAAAACGGCCGCGATGCGGTGATGCTGCCGGCCTTAAAGCTGATCGTCTCACGCCTGACCGAGTTGTCACATCAACTGGCCGATCTGCCGATGTTGTGCCGCACCCACGGTCAGACCGCCACGCCCAGCACGCTGGGCAAGGAGATGGCCAACGTGGTCTATCGCCTGCAACGCGCCATGCAGCGCGTCGAAGCGGTCGAAATCATGGGCAAGATTAATGGCGCGGTGGGCAACTACAACGCGCATCTGGCCGCCTACCCTGACGTGGACTGGGAAGCTTTCGCAGAAAAGTTTGTCATCGCACGCGGCATTGTCTTCAATCCATACACCATCCAGATCGAACCGCACGATTACATGGCTGAATTGTTTGACGCCTTCGCGCGCGTCAATACCATTTTGATCGATTTGAACCGCGATATCTGGGGCTATATCTCGCTGGGCTATTTCAAGCAGAAAGTCATCAAGGGCGAAGTCGGCTCATCCACCATGCCGCACAAGGTTAACCCGATCGATTTCGAAAATTCCGAAGGCAATCTGGGAATGGCGAATGCCTTGCTCCGCCATCTGTCCGAAAAGCTGCCCGTCTCCCGCTGGCAGCGCGATTTGACCGATTCCACCGTACTGCGCAACATGGGCGTCGGCTTAGGTTATACCCTGTTAGCCTACGAATCCTGCCTAAAGGGACTGAACAAGCTGGAAGTCAACGCACAGCGCGTCACTGACGATCTCAATTCCAGCTGGGAAGTCATGGCAGAACCCATTCAGACCGTGATGCGCCGCTACAACATCGAAAATGCCTACGACAAATTGAAAGAACTCACGCGGGGCCAGAGCGGCATCAACCGCGATTCACTGCAAGTCTTTATCGGAACGCTGGCCATTCCTGAAGATGAGAAACAGCGTTTGCTGCAATTGTCTCCTCAAACCTACACCGGCCGTGCGGCTAAGTTGGCAAAAGAAATTTAACCCCCCGTTCATTCCCGCGCAAGCGGGAATTTCGATCTCGCGCGAAACTTATAGCCTGCCTGTTTCGGCAAAGGACAGCGTCTGTCCGCCTGCCACGATAAAGTGATCCAACACACGCACATCGACTAAGGCCAGCGCCTGTTTCAGGGCGCTGGTCAACAGCTGGTCAGCCTCACTGGGCTCAGCCAGGCCTGAGGGGTGATTATGCGCCAGTATGACCGCCGCCGCGTTATGCGCCAGTGCGCGCCTGAGCACTTCTCGCGGATAGACGCTGGTCTGGCTCAAGGTGCCCTGAAACAATTCCTCCGATGCAATCACGCGATGCTGGGTATCCAGAAACATCACAATAAATACTTCCTGCTGACGGCCTGAGAGCAGCAGTTTCAGGTAATCGCGCACCAGATGCGGAGAATTGAGCGTCTGGCCGCACCGCAACTCCTCCTGCAAAGCCCGCCGCGACATCTCCAGCACCGCTTGCAGCTGCGCAAATTTGGCATCCCCCATGCCTTTGACCGCGCAAAAATCCTCCCGACCGGCGGCGAACAGCCGGGTCAGGCTGCCGTATCTGGCAAGCAACTCACGCGCCAGATCCACCGCACTCTTGCCCTTCATCCCTGTGCGCAGAAAAATGGCCAGCAACTCAGCATCGGACAAGGCCGCAGCGCCCCGCAAGAGCAGTTTCTCGCGAGGACGCTCACCTTCTGGCCAGTCGACAATACTCATCTCGCCTCCTGCTTGATTTTAAAAGGCTATGTCACAGTTAATTATTGAACCGAGACAATGACTGGCAAATTCACCCCTCCCTCTTGCAGGGGGAGGGACAGGGTGGGGGTAGAAGTGCAGAATTTACCCGTATTTACCCCCATCCTACCCTTCCCCCTGAAAGGGGAAGGAATCTATTTTTTATAATTTACTATTAAAATTCAACAAATTAATATGTTATTAATCGCGGGTATGCAGCTTGTATCAACCACTATTTAACTGTGACATAGCCTTTTAAAATCATTTTCTGTCCGCCGATTACGCAGATTAGCGCAGCTTTCAAAGCGCTTGCAGAACGGACGCGGCTACCCTATGCTACCCGACCAGACCTACTATTTGTTGCTACGTGTTTAATCTTACTCGCTTAATCCCGCTTTTCCTGTTTGTCTTAATGACTGGCTGCGCCAGCACGCCCGAAAAAATCGCCCCCCCTGCCCAGACGCCAGCCCTGCCGCCCGTGCAGACACCTGCAAAGGTTCCCCGTGCGCCCGTAAAGACGCCGCCCGCTCCCGTCATTCGCCCGATCACCGCGCCCTCCGACAAGGAGTCGCACGAGCTTGTCATGAAGCTCCTGCCGCGCAACCTTCGCGACAAAGAAGGCTGGGGAACAGACTTGCAATCGGCCTTCAAGGCGCTGCAAATTTCCCCGTCCCCAGAGCACTTCTGCGCCGTCATTGCCGTCACGGCACAGGAATCGGGCTTTCAGGCCGACCCTTCCGTGCCTGGCCTGCCTGCGATCGTCCGCCGCGAAATCGAACAGCGCAGCGAAAAATACAATATCCCGCAAACCGTGATTGACTGGATGTTAGCCACCAATTCGAATGACGGGCGCACTTTTAATCAACGCATCAGCGCACTCAAAACGGAAAAGGAGTTGAGCGACCTGATCGAGGAAATCATCGCCATGGTCCCGGCCGGAAAAAGGTTATTCCCCCATTACAACCCTGTGCGCACCGGCGGCCCGATGCAGGTCAGCGTCGAATTCGCCCAAGCCCACGCGCTTGCCCGCCCCTACCCCTATCCCATAGACGGCAACTTGCGAAATGAAGTCTTCAGCCGTCGCGGCGGGCTTTATTTTGGCAGCGCCATCCTGCTCGATTATCCTGCGCCGTACACCGAGATGCTGTATCGTTTCGCCGACTTTAATGCCGGGCGCTACAGCTGCCGCAATGCGGCCTTTCAACAGGCGCTGGCGCGCGCAAGCGGCAGGGAACTGGCATCAGACGGGGATCTGCTGCGCTATACAAATGGTCGCGTCGCCCCTGAGCCGAGCGCTACCTTCAGCGCCCTGCAAACGATTCGTCCGGCACTCAAAATGACAGAGGCTGAAATACTCGCTGATTTGCGTCTGGAAAAACTGTCCACTTTTGGCAAGAGCACGCTCTATAACCGCCTGTTCGCGCTGGCAGACCAGACGTGTCGCCAGCCCCGCGTCACCTTGCCGGAAATCGATCTCAAAAGCCCGAAAATCAGCCGCAAACTCACCACACAATGGTTCGCCAACAGGGTAAACGGCCGTTACAAAAACTGTTTGCAACAAGTGGGCTTAACGCCTGCCAAATAGACAGTTACACTGTCACATTTCAGGCAAGATGCGCGACATGATCAAACCACACATCGTACTTGGCATCACAGGCGGCATCGCGGCATACAAGTCGGCAGAATTGCTGCGCCTGCTGACCAAACAGGGCGTCTCCGTGCAAGTCGTGATGACAGATGCTGCCTGCCGTTTCATCACGCCCACGACCATGCAGGCGCTCTCCGGCAGACCCGTGTATACAGACCAGTGGGACGCGCGCGAGCCCAATCACATGGCGCACATCAACCTGAGCCGCGAAGCCCTGGCAATCGTCATTGCGCCTGCCAGTGCCGATTTCATCGCCAAAATCGCACTCGGGCTAGCCGACGACCTTTTATCCACCCTGTGCCTGGCGCGTCGCTGCCCCTTGCTGATCGCCCCTGCGATGAACCGCGAGATGTGGCAAAACAAGGCGGTGCAGCGCAACATCGAACAGTTAGTCAATGATGGCGTGCAGGTGCTGGGGCCGGGCAGCGGCCTGCAGGCTTGCGGCGAGGAAGGCATGGGGCGGATGCTCGAACCCTTGCAACTGGCGCAACAGGTCGCGACACTTTTTCATCCGAAAATTCTTTCGGGCAAAAAAATCCTGATCACCGCAGGGCCGACTTACGAGGCGATCGATGCGGTGCGCGGCATTACCAATCGCAGTTCCGGCAAGATGGGCTATGCGATTGCGCAGGCGGCCATCGAGATGGGGGCAGAAGTCACCCTGGTATCTGGTCCTGTCGCGCTGGCAGCCCCCTTCGATGCGAAAGTCATCAAGGTGGAGAGCGCCGCGCAAATGTATGAAGCGGTGATGGAGTCTGTCGCCGCATGCGATATTTTCATTGCCGTGGCAGCCGTGGCCGACTACCGGGCAGCCACCCCCAGCGAGCAGAAGATCAAAAAGAGCGCGGCTCCCCTCACCCTGGAACTTGTCCCCAACCCGGACATTCTGGCGCAGGTCGCCGCCATGAAAAATCCACCCTACTGTGTGGGTTTTGCCGCAGAGAGTGAAAATCTGGCCGAATATGCCGAACAAAAACGGCGCACCAAAAAACTGCCGCTGCTGGTAGGCAATATTGCCCAGCACGCCATCGGCAGCGACGACAACGAGCTGATTTTGTTTGATGACAACGGCCGCCATCCTCTGCCACGCGCCGACAAACTCACGCTGGCCAGAGAGCTGATACAACAGATCGCACAACGCTACGAAGGAGATAAAAAATGAAGCACCCCAAGGTGGACGTTAAAATTCTGGATCCGCGTTTGCATGAAAACATGCCGGCTTATGCGACTTCGGGTTCGGCGGGCATTGATCTGCGCGCCTGCATCGAACGCAACCTGGTGATAGGGCCCAAACAGTGCGAACTGATCCCGAGCGGCATCGCCATCCATCTGGCCAACCCCGGATATGCCGCGATGATCTTGCCGCGCTCGGGGCTGGGCCACAAGCACGGCATCGTGCTGGGCAATCTGGTGGGGTTGATAGACTCCGACTACCAGGGGCAGATCTTCGTATCGCTGTGGAATCGCAGCCAGATGCCTTTTACGCTGATGCCGATGGAGCGCATGGCGCAGCTGGTCATCGTGCCGGTGATGCAGGCTAATTTCAACATCGTGGAAGAATTTCCCTTGAGCGAGCGCGGTACCGGCGGATTCGGCAGCACCGGAAAACACTGAAGGGCGGGAAGTGGTGAATGGCGGAGCGTGCGCGGCCCGCTACGGCAGCGTTCTGGCCAGGCGAAAGCCGATATAGTCGCTATGGTGGGCCGTATCGACCCGGCTGCGGTAGGATGCGTGGGCGTACTGCGGATTGTTGTTCCAGGCGCCGCCGCGCACCACGCGCCTGGTGCAGTTTCCTTCCCGGCAGTCGCTCACCCATTCCCACACATTGCCGCTCATATCAAACAAACCATAACCATTGGCAAGCTTCTGACCGGCAGGATGGCTCAGTCCGAGACTGTTGGCATTTGTCCACGCCACCGCATTCATATCGTTCCCGCCACAGTAATCTGACTGGCTGCCGCCATAGCAGGCATATTCCCATTCCTCTTCCGTTGGCAGGCGGTAGTGCCGCCCCGTCATCGCATTGATCTTCTGCAAAAACACCTGAATATCGTCCCAGCTCACCTGCTCTACCGGGCAACTGGCGCCACAGCTCTTGAATTGGCTCGGGCTGTTACCCATCACCGCACGCCACTCGGCCTGACTCTCCTCGAACTGAGCCAGCTCGTAATTTCTTCCCGGGATGTGGATCATGACGGGCACACTGACCTCGATGGCAGCAGCTTCGGCCTGCAGGCGCTGACGTTCCTCGTCGGACTGTCGTTGCTCGGCCGTGCTCGCCGATTGTGCGCGCAAACCCAGTGCTTGCGCCCTGAATTTTTCATCGTCTGTGCTAAAAGGATTGTCCTGCCCGTATGCCGATAAAAAACGATCCCACGCCGCGAGCTGCAAGTCGGACGAGCCGCCAAATTTAGCCGCCTGATCAAACGCCGCCCGCATCTTTGCCTGCCATGCGGCCCACTGCACACGCGCTGCCTGTTGTTTTTTAATGTCCTCCAGCGAAAAGCCCCCATCGCTGCCCGGCAGCAAACTCGCCGACGGCAGCGCTGCGCCCGGATAGAATGAGAAATCCCCCTCGACCTGGTCATACAAGGCCGGCATCTGATCATGATCTACACTCCTGGCCATCTGCACCACACGGCTGCGCACATTGCGCAGCACCTGATGCACTTCGATGCCGGGCTTCACCATTTCTTGCAAAAATACGCGGGTGAACACGCCGTTGCCATCCATATCCGCATCCCCCAGCTTGTCGAGCGCCTGTTGCCCGCTGCCCGCTGAAAAGATCACCATCTGGCCGTTGGCGGCGCTGGTGGGTGCCAGCCCGCGCGTGCCTCCTATGCTGCGCCCGCGCCCCTTGAACGGGTTATCGCGACAGGCGTCGACGATCGCCAACGCAAACTTCACCTGTTTGTCCTGCAAATCGTCGAGCAGGCGTTGCAGAGGAATCGCATCATCCTTCACCTGTTCTTCGCTGTCGCTGGTGATATCCACCGGCAACAGATAGTTGGCCGCGCCCAGCTGCACACCATGACCTGAATAAAAAAAGACAGCTTCATCCCCGCCGGACAGACGCGCCTTGAACTGGCGCACCGCCAGCTTCATCGCGCCCAGATTGGCATCCGTCCTGAGCGTCACGTCAAACCCTGCCTTGCCCAGCGCCGCCGCCATGGCGCGGGCATCGGCCACGGCATTTTTGAGCGGGGTCACGGAACTGTACTGATCATTGCCGATCACCAGCGCGATGCGCTTCCCGGCACTGCCAGCAGTGGCGACTGACAGATTTCGCGTGTCATCGGCCCAGGCCCCGGACACAACAAACACCATGGCAAGCAAGATAATTCTGAACGCTTTCACCCGAGCCCCTTTCTGTAAGCACAGGCGCAGTATAGCCCTTTTGCCTGCCGCGCATCTTCTGCCACGGCGAGCCACAGTTAACTGGCCACCCCCCCAATAAAAAACCCGCCGGAGCGGGTTTTTTATTGGCTGAATCCTGAATCCTGCTTTTACCGTTCCAGATTCAATTCGATCTCGGTATTATCCCCACGGCGCACCGACACCTTTTCGGTCACCATGTTGTAACCTGCCAGCTTCACGCTGATCGCATGGATACCCGGCTCCATTTCCAGGCGCAAGGGCGACATCCCGTAATACACGCCATCCAGATAAACCTTGGCGCGTGACGGATTGGTATTCACCAGCAACAAGCCATTCGCCTCACTGGCATGAGGACGGTAAGTCGATACCGGCGCTTCGGCAGCTGGCGCACCATAAGTCGGCACGACAACCGGCGCTGCCTTGGGCAGTGAAGGAGCAACATAAACCGTCACGCCGGGAATAGGCTTGGTGCCTGGTGTCAGATTGAACAGCTCAGGGTGAGCTGCCATCAAAGATGCGCTGATAGCCTCGACAGTTTTGGTGCTGGCGATACGCAATTCCCTGTTGAGATAAGCCATCACGTCGTCTTTGTTATTTCCGGACACACCCGCAAACCGGTCATTCTTTTCGATGACCAGGCCGGACCAGACGACTTTCCCGCTGGAGACTTCCTTGAGCGTCGTTTCAATCGCGATGGAAATATCATCGCGAGCCTTGATGTTCAGCGTCAGTTCTTTGACCACGCCGGTCACTTCAAACAGGGCGTTGGCCGCAGCAGCCCCTTCCATCACCTGATAGCCTTCGGAATCGAAACGTTTCCTGATCGCAGCGGTTGCCATGTCGGCGACATCCTGATCCACGATCAGCTCTCTGCCGCTCAACCCGCCGACACGCTCGGTCATTTGCCCCAGATAACGCGGGCTGCTGACCTTGCGCTGATCCACATAGTTGTTAACCCGCAGAGTAGCACCGTACTTGAGTGTCTGCGCAGCGCTGCCCGCAACGGGTGACTTGGGGGTATCCAGGGTATTACTGCCGCTGACCCAGCCACTGACGGTATCTTTAGCATCGTTGATCGTGGAGCATCCGGATACAGCTGCCAGCAAGACCAGCAGCGCAATACGTTGCAAAAAGGAACTCATTAACTTATACCTCTGATTTTTAGTGCGATATAGCAATAGCGGCACAGGCCTGACAAGTCTCATTGTCGAAAAATGGAGCGCTCGCAATACCTTTGCCGCTGTGAACAAGTTTCGTGGATTAACCGTGAGCAATAGCCGCTTCGATTTCTTCGAAAGTACGCGCCAACTCGAAGCTCTGTACCTGCGCGCCCAATTGGCGGGCGATCTGGGTGATGGAGAACAGACCGCACACCGTTTGCTTGCCGTCCGGGCCTTCAGTCACCACCAGCGCGTGCTGTCTGTTGGATTTTTTCAGGCTGGCGACAATTTGACCTACCTTGGCTTCCTGAACATTATCGATCTTCAATGCACTGAGTTCACGCTGCGTACTCATGATGTCGCGCACCATGATGTCGGCATGGGTGCCGCCCATATTTTGCAAAAAACGCATCGGCTTCTCGCCCAATACGTCAGAGGCTGTGAGCAAGCCTACGACTTGTTCGCTGTCGTCCAGCACCAGCAACATCCGCACGCCGTAACGGATCATCTTGGCATTGGCTCTGTCCATTGAAGTCTTGGCGCGCACACTCACCACAGAAACCTTGGTCAAATCAGTCATCACAGACAAGGCCGGATCGCCAAGCTTGACGTGTTCGGCAAAAACCTGCACCGGACGCACATAAGACGCGCCGGTTTTTAACGGGAAAGATTGCAGCTCGGTATATTCTCTAATCATGTTTGCGCTCCTAAAAATTCACAAAAATCATCTATGCACTTGTAACGAAAAATCATGCGCGTGTAATGAGCACACACATCTGTTCTTGGGGTCTGGAAGGTAGCGAACCAACTCATTCAGCGCCCTGGTATAAACCTCACGCTTGAACTCGATCACCGCATGAAGATCCAGCCAGTAATCATTCCAACGCCATGCATCAAACTCCGGATGCGCGCAAGCGCGCAAACAGACATCACAATCACGCCCCACTAAACGCAACAAAAACCAAATCTGCTTCTGCCCGCGATACCCGCCTTTGGACTCCCGCTTATTCCAGCTTTGCGGGACCTCATAACGCATCCAGTCGCGGGTACGCCCCAGTATTTCCACATGCTCGGGCTTTAAACCTACTTCTTCGTACAACTCGCGAAACATCGCTTCCTCGGGATTTTCGCCATGCTGGATGCCGCCTTGCGGAAACTGCCAGGCATGCTGCCGAATCCGCTTTCCCCAGAAAACTTGATTTTTGTCATTCGTGATAATGATGCCGACATTCGGGCGGTAGCCGTCTCGGTCTATCATTTTCCACTCTATCAGCTAATTTCAATTAGCGGATTCTTTCACATTTCGCCTTTATTGAAAAGCGAATATGCGCCAGAGGCTTGTTCCATCGCCAATAAAGGTGCAATCGGCAAAAATAGTGCGCAAAAATGACAGCGGCGCAGGGCATTTCCGACAGCTAAAGCGGCAACGATGGCCTGCCATGACGGCTAACACGGGAACGATGGCAGGCGCTGAGTGTCTATTCGCGGTAAAATCGCACGCTCAATCCAACTTTTGCAAAATATCATGCGCGTATCACAATTTTTCCTCTCAACTCTCAAAGAAGCCCCAGCCGAGGCCGAGCTGCCCAGTCACATCCTGATGATGCGCGCAGGCTACATCAAAAAACTTGCCAGTGGCCTGTACACCTGGATGCCGTTGGGATTGCGCGCCTTGCGCCGCGTCGAAGCCATCGTGCGCGAAGAAATGAATGCCAGCGGCGCGCTCGAATTGCTCATGCCCGCCGTGCAACCGGCCGAACTCTGGGATGAGACCGGACGCTGGGAAGTGTTCGGCCCGCAGATGTTAAAAATAAAAGACCGGCACAACAATCAATTCTGTTTCGGCCCGACCCACGAAGAAGTCGTCACCGACATCGCGCGCCGCGAAATTCAAAGCTATCGCCAGTTGCCGGTCAACTTTTACCAGATTCAGACCAAGTTTCGCGACGAGGTGCGTCCGCGCTTCGGCGTGATGCGCGCACGCGAATTTTTGATGAAAGACGCCTATTCCTTCCATGCTGATTTTGCCAGCCTGGAGGCGACCTATGCCGTCATGTATGCAACCTATAGCCGTATTTTCACCCGCCTGGGGCTAAAATTCCGCGCAGTCGCGGCCGATACCGGCGCCATCGGCGGCAGCGGATCGCACGAATTTCACGTACTGGCCGATTCGGGCGAAGATGCACTGGCCTATTGCCCGAGCTCCGATTACGCCGCCAACGTCGAACTGGCAGAGGCCGACTGCCCCGGCACGACACGCCGCGCTGCAACTGAGGTCATGCGCAACGTGGATACGCCCAAACAGACCACCTGCGAGCAAGTCGCACAGTTGCTGGACATCCCCCTGCAACGCACCGTCAAGCTACTGGCCGTAATTGCCGCAGGTGAACTGAATATCCTGCTGCTGCGCGGCGACCATACCCTCAACGAAATCAAGGCGGCCAAACTGCCGGGGCTGGCCGATTTCCGCTTTGCCAGCACAGAGGAAATCCGCAGCTTTTTCAACTGTCCGCCCGGTTTCCTGGGGCCTGTCGGCATAGACAGAACCGCCGTCCGCGTGATTGCGGACCATTCAGTCGCGGTAATGAGCGACTTCGTGGCCGGGGCTAATATCGCCAAATTCCATACCGCAGGCATCAACTGGGGGCGCGACTTGCCCGAAGCCGATCTGGTGGCCGACATACGCAACGTCGTCACGGGCGATCTGTCGCCGGACGGCAAAGGTACACTCGAAATCTGTCGCGGTATCGAAGTCGGTCACATCTTCCAGTTGCGCAGCAAATATGCCCAAAGCATGAAGGCGACCTTCCTCGACGCACAGGGCACGGCGCAAATTCTGGAAATGGGCTGTTACGGCATTGGCGTATCGCGCATCGTGGCCGCCGCCATCGAACAGAATCATGACGCGCGCGGCATCACCCTGCCCGCTGCCATCGCACCGTTCCAGGTGGCACTCGTGCCCATAGGCATGCACAAGAGCGAGGCCGTACGCGATGCGACAGAGCAACTCTATGCCCAAATGAAGGCGGCGGGTATCGACGTGTTGCTCGATGATCGCCGCGAGCGCCCCGGCGTGATGTTTGCCGACATGGAACTGATCGGCATCCCGCACCGCATCGTCGTGGGCGACCGTGGCTTGAAGGAAGGTTTGATCGAATATCAGGGACGACGGGATACAGAGGCCCAATCTATTCCCTTGCAAAGCGCGCTGGAGTTTGTACAATCCAAACTATGAAAAACCCAGGATACAGGCATCGGGATTCAGAATTCAGAAAACCCCCTCTGCGGGTTACTCTTGCCCGCATCCTGCATCCTGCATCCAGAATCCTGAATCCTGTTTTATCCATCTTTTTAATGGCCTTGTTCGCATCCAGTGCATGGGCCGGCACACAGACCTACACGCCGCTGTCGGCCAGTGTGCGTGCGGTTTTACAGCGCAGCGTATCAGATCAGGCCGCCCCCAGGCTGGCCTTTGCCTCTGAACAGGAGGCCGCCTTGTGGCTGGCCGAAATGTCACCCCGCCTCAAAAAACGCCTGCCGGATGAAAACTACCGGACAGACTTCCTCAATACCGTGCATTACGAAGCCACGCGGGCGGGTCTCGATCCGCAGCTGGTTCTGGGGTTGATCGAAGTGGAAAGCGGCTTCAAGAAATACGCCGTATCCTCCGTCGGCGCGAGGGGCTATATGCAGGTGATGCCGTTCTGGACAAAGGAAATTGGCACGAGCGAGGATAATTTGTTCCATCTGCGCCTCAACCTGCGTTACGGCTGCACGATTTTGCGGCATTATCTGGACATAGAAAAAGGCGATCTGTATCGCGCGCTGGGTCGTTACAACGGCAGCCTGGGGCGCCCAGAATACCCCAACATGGTGCGCGCCGCCTGGCATAGTCACTGGATTGCCTCCAACCGCATCGCCGGCAATGGCCTGCCCGTCAAAATTGCCGACGCGCGTTAATCACGGGTTGTTACGCAGTTTGCGCACGTAAGAGCGCTCGTCTCCAGTCCTGAACGGGTGCAGTTGGTCATCGATGGCACTTACAAAAGTTGCACTTCAGAGTTGAATCTACCTATATTTACTGAAGAAAATTCATCATACGGCAGCCAGCTCCTGATACAAATATTTCTGAAATCCCGTGAACACCCTGCCGATTTCATCTGGTTTGCCGAGGTCGGCCACGGCATCAGCAATGGAGTCGTGATATTTCAGGCTGAGTAAGCGTTTCAATCGTGCCTGTTCAAGCTCCTCAACACCCGCAATGACATAATGCGACAGCACAAAGTTGAGGAATACCTGCTGACGGCTGTTGAAATGCGTACTGATAATCGCCATTGCTTTGGCTGCCCGCTCTTCTCGCGTCAGCGGCTCCAGTGCATAAGCCAGATTTGCCAGGACATCGAACAGGTCGCTCTTTTCGGCTTCAATTATTTTCTGCATCTCAGTAAGCTGATCCTTGCCGAACCCTTTTTCAGCCAAGCCATCCAGCAATTTTTTTCGCGTATCCGGCGCACTCCACAAAGCGCGCAGCTCTGCTTCGTCCTTAAAAAATTCAGGCAATTTGCCGAACAGCACTTCCATAAACTGCTGCGCCGACATCGGCGTGCCATCGGGATGCCAGAAACTCGTCACCATCATGTGCTGGATTGTGCGAGCCTTACCATCAGCCAGCGTGACCTTGATCTTCTTCTGGCAGACACAAGGGCGCTGACCGCATTTCGGGCAAGGCTCCTTCTGACACACGCAGGGCTGCTTGCCGCAAACATAGCAAGCTGGTGGTGGCTCTTTGATACATACACAAGGATAGTGCCCACATTTAGGACAAGCCTCCGGCTCAAGCGGCTCGCCGTCCCAGTCCTTGTCGGCAAAGTGGTGATGCGCCTTCACGAAGTCATAAATCGTGAAGTAGTCCTTGCCGTCATAGAGGCGAGTGCCGCGCCCGATAATCTGCTTGAATTCAATCATCGAATTTACTGGCCGCAGCAAAACGATGTTGCGCACATTGCGGGCATCCACGCCGGTGGATAGTTTTTGCGAGGTCGTCAGGATGGTGGGGATATTCTTCTCATTGTCCTGAAAATCCCGCAAATGCTGTTCGCCCAGCACACCATCATCAGCCGTCACGCGCTGGCAGTAATCGGGGTTGGTGCTGCGCTTGATTTGATTGATAAGGTCGCGGATCACCAGAGCATGTGCTTGATTAGCACAAAAGACCAAGGTCTTCTCCCGCTGGTCGATTTGCGACATTAAAATTTCGACCCGCTTCTTCTCCCGCTCACGGATTTCAATGATGCGGTTGAAATCAGCCTCCTCGTAGCGCTTGCCAGCCTCGATCTCGCCTTCGACTAACTTATCGTCGCTGGTATAGACATACTCGTCCAGCGTAGTCGAAATCTGCTTGACCCTGAACGGCGTCAGGAAACCATCGTTGATGCCGTCTTTCAACGAATAGATGAACACCGGTTCGCCGAAATAGGCATAGGTATCCACGTTGTCGCGGCGCTTCGGCGTGGCGGTCAGACCAAGTTGAACGGCAGGGGAAAAGTATTCAAGTATGCCGCGCCAGTTGCTTTCGTCGTTTGCTCCACCACGGTGGCACTCGTCGATGACGATAAAATCAAAAAAATCCGGCGGGTATTCGCCAAAATACCCTTCGACAGGCCCGGTGTGTGAGCTTGTCGAACACTCAGGGACCGGCGCCACATCAGGCGCGGTGGCTGAGCCTGCCGAAGCCATGAAGGTCTGGAATATCGAAAAGAAGAGGCTGCCATTCTTGGGCACTTTGCCCTTCTTGCGTATGTCTCCCGGCGAAATGCGCACCAGCGCATCTTCGGGGAAGGCCGAAAACGAGTTGTATGCCTGATCCGCCAAAAGATTGCGATCCGCCAGAAACAGGATGCGTGGACGACGTGTCGGTTCGCCGTTCGTCCTGAGCCCTTCGACTCCGTTCGTCCTGAGCTTGTCGAAGGACCAGTCAGCCAGATTCCAGCGACTTTGAAATAGTTTCCACGCCAGCTGAAAAGCGATGAAGGTCTTGCCGGTTCCCGTCGCCAGCGTCAGCAGAATCCGCTTATCGCCTGCCGCGATCGCGGCAAGCACACGCTCAACTGCGATGTCCTGGTAATAGCGCCCCTGGAAATAGCCTCCCCTATCCTCAAACGGAACTGCCGCAAATCGGTCTCGCCATGCGTTTTGTGTCGCAAAGGTGAGCTTCCAAAGCTCATCGGGTGAGGGAAACCGGGGCAGTTCGCCTTCGATACCCGTCTCCATGTCGATGCCGTAAATGCCTTGCCCATTGGTGGAATAGGCGTAGCGGACAGACAGTTTGCCCGCGTAATCCTTGGCCTGCCCGACCCCTTCGGTCAAGTGCTTGTCCCACGCCTTGGCCTCGACAGTGGCCAGCTTGGTGTTGCGGTATTCCAGCACATAATCCGCCGTCAGAGCACGCCCCCGTTTACCGTGACCTTCGATACGCCCCGGCGTAATCGAGTATTCACGACGGATACGGCTACCCTCGACCACGCCCCAACCCGCCGCCTTGAGTGCAGGGTCTATATGTTCGGCACGGGTTTCGGCTTCGTTCATGATTATTTCCCCCTCTCAATCAAAACCCGATCAGGAAATTCACACCCAATCAATGTAAGAAAATTCCCCAAATTTCCAAACAGGTCTTGCCTGCAACTGCTTGGTTGTTTTATAATTGCGTCCAAATTGGACTGGGGGCTCCCGGTCGGCGCTACAGCCTCGGTGAGTTTCATCGGGGCTTTTCGCTTTCTGAAGCCGGATATATTTTTAACCCCCAGTTTTCAAACCCCTCCCCCGCGTTATCACGGCCACCGCTACAGAAGAATTTTCGCTTGAGCACATCGAACGCCCGGTTCTCCTGCCCGGGTCTCAGAACACTCAAGCCTACGGGTCGCGCGACCAAGTCGGCCAGTTGCAAACCGGATGAATTGGTCTTTTTGTCCGCAAAAACGACTTCAAAAGGTAGTCTCTTGTTCTGGCGATTGGCTCCGTCGCAGATGCGCCGAAACTCCAACTCCAGTTCATTGTCTTCTTTCGTGCCTCGACACTCGACCACTACATGGGTCAGTGCGTTGTCCTGGATTTTCTCCCGCAGAAAATCGTCCAGGGTTTCCAGGCAGAAACCCAACGCCAGATGGTAGGGATTGGAAAGATGCTCCTGTTTGTCGCGCAATCGCTCCTTGTCAATCACGCAACTGATGAGGATGAAGTTGCTGGCCTCGATGATGCTCGTCAGTTGATCAAGAAATTCATGTTTGTGACGACGACTCTGGAATTTGAAGCTGCCCTTTTCCTTGCGGATTTCATTCTCATGCAAAACCACATGATCGTGTCCGAAGTGGTTGAATTTGAATTTCTGTAGCGCAGGCACGACTTTTTCGCAGTAATGCCCTTTGTGGAACACGCAAAATGCCAGCACGAAAACCGGATAGTTCGAGTCAACCGTCTGCATGCCGTGATCGCCACTCTCATCTACATAGACCACAAAATTGCTGAACCGGCCCGTGGGCGGGGAATTGGCCGCCGTTTCTGCGGCCTCAGTATCCGTGTTGCTGAACAGGGAGAACTGCTCAGGCGAATCGCCCTTGATAGTGCCGTCAACGGGTTGCCTAATTGAATGTGTCATGGCATCTTTTCCTTTACAGCATCCCGCTGAAAGCCTGATGCAGCAGCGACTTCTTCAACTCGTCGAGGGCGGCGAGCTTCTGCTGATAGATGGATGCCAGGCGCTGGGTTTCGGTAGAGAGTTCATCGAACTTGGCGACAAGAGTCTCTTGCTTGCGCAACTCAGGAGTTGCGATAGGAAATTTTCTCAGTTCCGTCAAGCCGATGAATTCTTGCGCTCCACCCTTTGATTCTGACCTCACAAAATCCACAGCCTGTGATGACTTCAAGAAATATAGCAGAAATTTCTGATTGAGCGCTTTGTTGGCTTTCACAAGGCAGACGTTCTTTATACTGAAAACTCTTTCGTCATCCACGAGGCAGGCCATACCTCGGTTTGCTCCGATCATCGAAATTAGAACGTCTCCGCGCGCGACGTTCGACCGCTTATAAAATTTTGCGTGGTCTTCGTTGCTTATGAATTTGGTTTTAGCAAACGTCAAACCATCCTCACGTACATTTTTCTGAGTCACGAAGGGAATGCCATCAGAAACATATCTGGGGGAGTCATGAGTTCCATCCTTTACTTCGCAGATGTTGCCCAACGTTTCAGTCACCCATCCCTCACCACGCTGCTCAAACACCGATTGCAGATGGCTTTCAAACAGGGCGCGAGCATTTTTCAGGTTGGCTTCGGCGTTGGCTCGGGCGACAGCGATGCCGTCAAACGCCGCATCGAGGATACCGACGATGCGTTGCTGTTCTGGGAGAGGAGGAACGGGAACTGCTATTTTTCCAAGATTGCTGCGACTAATCCGATTTCTTGTTGTGCCGCTCGTTTCTGCATCTACGGCATCGAGATAATCGGTGGATTGTGAGTAGTAATTGAAAAAAACTGGAATGATCTGCTTCGAGTCAAAGCGCACGATTGTGCAATCAACCGCCGTAATCATTCGCTCTCCAGTATCGGGCAACAGGCAGCTTCGACCGACCGGATCAGGAAGGCGCGAGATGAGGCAATCGCCCTCAAAAATTTCCGTGCAACGCAATCGTTTAAAAGTGGCCTCGGAAATGTAGCGGGCTTTATCGCCACGGTCTTTGAAAACTCCTTCGCCGACGTTTCCGGTTTGGATCAAACGGACACCTTCTGTTGATTGGTCTTTGCTCTCGACCCAATCGCCATCAGCAAAAATCTCGGCCACTTCGCCGAGCGTCTTGGTCTGCCACCCCGCCCTATTCATCGTCATCCTTCTTGCTTGTCCCCAGCTTTGGCAGATTACCGTCTCCGGTGAGTATGCGCATTTGCTGGATGGCGATCTGGTTCAGGCGGCGCAGGCGTTCGGGCTGGGCGTGAGCTTCGGCGATGAACAGCGCGTTGAGGTTTTCCAGATTGGACAAGCAAACGAGTTTCGCGCTGTCGGCCTGATCGCGGATGTTGCCTTTTTCGCCGGGATTTTCGCTGCGCCACTGGGCTGCGGTCTTGCCGAATAACGCCATGTTCAACACATCGGCTTCGCTGGCATAGACCAGAGCGGTTTGAGCCGCGCTGAGTTCCGGCGGAATCAAATGTTCGCGGATGGCATCGGTGTGAATGCGGTAATTAAGTTTGGCCAAATTGCGGCGGATGTCCCAACCGAGGGTCTTGTGCTCTTCCTCTTTGAGCCGCTGGAATTCCTTGATGAGATAGAGTTTGAATTCGACCGAGACCCATGACGCAAACTCGAAGGCAATATCTTTGTGGGCATAGGTTCCGCCGTAACGCCCGGCTTTGGAAACGATGCCGATGGCTCCGGTGCGCTGTATCCACTGCTTGGCGGTCAGAATAAAACTGTTAAGGCCAGCTTCCTTTTTAATCCCATCGAATTCGATGGGATTAAAAGCGGGGTTATTGATCCGCTCCCAGATTCCCAAAAACTCGGCGGTGTTGCGGTTGCGCATCCAGTTTGAAATCAGATAGTCAGTTCGTTCCGCATCTTTGTACCGAGCAATGTCGGTAATGCAGATGTAATCCTCTTCCTTAACCGTCAGAACCTGAACTTCACGGCTCAACACTTCGATCTTAGCCATGCGATTTCTCCTCTGAGGTATGAAGCAGCGCCCTGATACTGCCCAATACTTGCGCACTCTGCTCGTCCAGCGCGGCAATTTCGTCCATGATGGCCTGCGGACTGCGATGAACCACCGCCTCGCCGCCGTCAGGATTCTTCACCGACAGATCCGCTTCGACGTTGCTCAGCGACCGCACATCGACGTTCCAACTTTTCTTCGTAACAGGGCCTTCGTCGGCTGTGGCTCTCGAAGCCTGTAGTGCTATGAACTCGGCCAGATCGGCGTCGTTGAGCGGATTGGTCTTGCCCATGTTGCGGCCGGGATCGAGCTGGTAATACCAGACATTGCGGGTCGGTGCACCTTTCTCGAAGAACAGCACCACGGTTTTGACACCCGCGCCCTGAAACGTGCCGCCAGGACAGTCAAGCACCGCATACAGGTTGCAGGATTCGAGCAGCAGTTTGCGTAAGGAAACCGACGCGTTGTCGGTATTGGACAAAAAGGTATTCTTGATGACCACACCGGCACGGCCACCCGCCTTGAGCATCTTGATAAAGTGTTGCAGGAACAGGAAAGCGGTCTCGCCGGTCTTGATGGCGAAGTTCTGCTGAACCTCCTTGCGCTCTTTGCCGCCGAACGGTGGATTGGCAAGGATGACATCCATGCGGTCCTTATCCTGAATATCGGCCAGATTTTCCGCGAGCGTATTGGTGTGAACGATATTCGGCGCTTCGATGCCGTGCAGAATCATGTTCATGATGGCGATGACGTAGGCCAGCGACTTCTTTTCCTTGCCGTAAAACGTGCTTTCTTGCAGCTTTCTCAGGTTATCCACGGTCAGGTTGGGTTGTCGGCGCAGATAGTCGAAGGCTTCGCACAAGAAGCCTGCCGAACCTACGGCCCCGTCATAAATCCGGTCGCCGATCTTCGGCTTTACAACTTCGACGATAGCGCGGATCAGCGGACGCGGCGTGTAATACTCGCCGCCGTTGCGTCCCGCGTTGCCCATGTTCTTGATCTTGACTTCATACAGGTGCGACAGCTCGTGCTTCTCAGTCTGCGAACGGAAACGCAGCTCGTCGATATGATCAATTATTTCGCGCAGGTTGTAGCCGCTGTGAATTTTGTTCTTGATTTCGCCGAAAATTTCACCGATCTTGTATTCGATGGTGTCCGGCCCGCTGGCCCGCTGTTTGAAGCCATGCAAATAGGGAAATAGCTTAAAATCGACAAACTGGCGCAGATCATCGCCGGTCAGCGCCTTGTTGTGATCGAGATGGCCGTCCTTGTCCTTGGGTGCCGCCCAGACATCCCAGCGATATGGCTCATCAAGGATAAAGGCATATTGCTTGCCCTCCAGCTCGGCCTCCATTGCCTTATCCTGTTCAAGGCCGTCGAGGTATTTCAGGAATAATAGCCAGGATGTTTGCTCGGCGTAGTCCAGTTCACTTGCACAACCCGCTTCTTTCCAGAGCACGTCGTCGATATTTTTAAAGGCTTGTTCGAACATATGTTCCTATGATTATTGTTGTTTGGCCGCAGGGTATCACCCCGCGCCACCTACAGCCAGCCGAAAAAACTCAAGCCGGGTACGCAGACGCGACGCTTGCGCTACAGGCGATGGTCTGCCTCCTGCACGCGGTCTGTTAGCGCTGCTGATAAACCCGGATCAGGTTGCGGCCTTCATCCTTGGCCTGATACATGGCCGTATCCGCCCAGACGATCACCTCTTCCGGACTATGCTGCCGGTTGAATACCGCAAGGCCGATACTTGACGTGCAATGATGCTCCAGGAGAGCCTCTTCAGCGCCCGGGCTGTTGAGGGTGAGCCGGTAGGTTTCGCCCAGACTGACACGGATTTTTTCCGCAATCACAAGAGCCTGAGAGATCGATTCCGCCCTGTCGGCTGACAAATCCCCCAGTATCACCACAAATTCGTCCCCGCCAAAGCGGGCGACAGTATCCGTCTCTCGCACACAGGCCGTGATGCGCCCGGCGGCACTGACCAGGAGCAAATCGCCTGTGGTATGTCCGTGCACGTCGTTGAGCGGCTTGAAATTATCCAGGTCGATGAAGATCAGCGCCGCATAACGCCCCGCGCGTTGTCTGGCCGCCAACGTTTGCTGGAGCCTGTCATTCAACAGACGACGGTTAGCCAGCCCGGTCAGTTCGTCGTAAAAAGCAAGCTGGTTGATTTCCTTCAACGCGATCTTTAAACGATTCTTTTCCTCATGCAAGGCCAATTCGGCATCATCCCTCGCCTGACTATCCTCGGCCGCTATGCGCATCTGGATGACATGCAACATGACATAGGCGATCAGTTTTCCGGCATGCGCCATCATAGTGTAGTGTTCGTGCGGGGAGGTGGAGAACAACATGCACACATCGGACAGGAACAAGAGCGCCCCCATCATGGCCAGGCCCTCGTACAGCCGGTGCTCGTGACGCCGACGCCAGTAGATCGCGATGACAACGGCCCACAGCAGCAACAGCGGCAACTGTGTCGGGCGCCGGATTCCCAGTATGCCGATATCCACATAGCTTGGCAGTCCGAAAGACAAGACATACAAAGCCAGCGTCACCCCCGCCATCCCCGCCGCAAACAGAACGGGGGAGAGTGTGGCGTTGCGCCTTATCAGCACAGAGGACCAGGCCATGGCCAGCGGCAACACGTAAGTGGACGGAGGCCAGGTGGCCGGGCGCAACATGCCCGAATAGGTTTCAATCCAGGCAAACGAGCCTTCCCATTCGATGCCGACCAGCGCATGCAGCAACTCGGTCGCCGCAGCAAAACAAAAGGCGATGACCAGATAATGGCGCACGCGCGGCAGGATGGCATGCCGCTCCCCTGATAAAAACACCGCAAGCAACATGGAGAGGATCGCGTTACTGGTATCGAAGACCAGGTGCAGGTAGACGAATTTTTCCTCGCCCACGCCCCACAGGCTGAAAATAATCAACAGGTTCAGCGCAAAAGCCCCAATAAAGATATCGAGGTATTGCAAGCGCGCGGCAAACTTCGGCATTTGGCCATCCATGTGATTTACTGCACGGTTCGCGGTTCGCGGTTCGCGGTTCGCGGTTCGCGGTTCGCGGTTCGCGGTTTACCGTTTACCGTTTACCGTTTACCGTTTACCGTTTACCGTTTACCGTTTACGGTTTTGAGTGTCGGCTACTGCTGGCTTTTGATGTAACGCTCGACGTCATCGCGGGTGATTTCACCTGCCTGATAACTGACTTGCTCGCCCGCCGGGTTATATAAATAGCTGGTGGGAAGCACCTCTACCTTGCCGATTTGTGCGGTTATTTCACGATTACCCAGCACCACGGGATAGCTGATGGCGCGCCTTTTGACAAAATCGGCGACCCCTTTTGCGGAGGCGTAATCTCGCGCGATCCCGATCACCACGATATCCTTGCGCGCGCTGTGCAGGCTGTTCAACTCGGGAATCTCGTTCAAACAAGGCGGACACCAGGTCGCCCAGAAATTCACCAGCACCCACTTGCCCCGATAGTCGGACAAGCGGTGGGTCCTGCCTTGCAGATCTTCCAGCGTAAAATCAGCGCAAAGACCGGACAACGGCCAGCACAGCGCCAGCAAAAATGCGCCGCGTAACAGCGTAAACACGGGCTTAATGACCGTGTTTTTCAGGCACGTCAGTCGCCGCATCACTGGCGCCGTGTTCTGCCGCGTGGCTGAAATACAGTGCCAGGGCAATCAGCGTGATGCTCGCCCCCAGATAGACCAGATCCAGAGGGGTCTCCAGCTTCATATGCAGCGCCTCTTCGAACAGGGTGACGATCATGATCATCAAAATCACCTTGGCCAGACGCCCTTTCAGGTCATCCAGATTGTTGATCACCAGAATCTTGCTCGACGCCTTGCTGCCGTGCGCCTGATCGATATCGCTGATAAACAATTCATACAAGCCCAGCGAAAAAATCAGCATTACCGTCGCCAGCAGATAACCGTCCACCACTTCGACGATATGCGACACCGTGCTGTCATGCAGCGCCTTGCGCGCCTCGTCGGACAGACTCGCATCCGCGTAATGGATCGCATGTTTGAACAGGAAGTACACATCTACTGTCGCCATGTAAAAAATCACAAAGCCTGCCACCAGGCTGCCCACCACGGCGGCCAGGATGACAAAGCGGCTGTTCCACAGCGTTCCTTCAAAGAGTCCTTCTAGATATTTCATTTTAAGTTCACGACAGTTAAAAACGATGCGTATTAAAGCGCAATTAGCCGCGTCCGGCAAGCGCCGATACTATTTGTCGCATCATGGCCTGTAAAACGGAAGATTGACAGCCGGTAAACAGCGGGCATACGATGCGCC
This sequence comes from Gallionella sp., assembly GCA_028707275.1. GTDB lineage: Bacteria > Pseudomonadota > Gammaproteobacteria > Burkholderiales > Gallionellaceae > Gallionella. Next base: position 257,677 of record JAQTUP010000002.1, read on the forward strand.
CCATGTCCTCACTCTATCTGGAACACTTCGGCTTAACTCTGCCGCCATTTTCCATTACCCCCGACCCCGGATTTTTCTTTGAAGGGGAGGACAGAGGCATGTTCATCGCCGGGCTGTTGCATGCGGCGCAGCAGGCCGAAGGCATCGTACTGGTGATAGGCGAAGTGGGCAGCGGCAAGACGCTGATGAGCCGGATCCTGCTCACTCGCCTGCCGGAGCATGTCGATACCGTCTACCTGCCCAATCCTGCCTTTTCGCGCGACGAGATCATCGATGTGATCGCCCGCGATCTGGGGATAGAGGCGGCCAGCCAGGGGATGCGATTAGAAGCGCTTCAGCTCGAACTGATCAGGCGCCACGACATGGGGCGTCAGGTGGTGGTGCTGATAGACGAGGCGCATGCCATGCCCGCCGATTCCATCGAGGAAGTCAGGCGTTTGTCCAACCTTGAAACGGACAACCGCAAGCTGGTGCAGCTTATTCTTTGCGGCCAGCCCGAACTTGACACTTTGCTTGCCGCACCCTCCCTGCGCCAGGTTCGCGACCGCGTGGTATACCGGCTGATGCTGCGCAATTTGTCCAAAAATGACGCCACAGCTTATCTGGATCACAGGCTGCGTATCGCCGGATGGCGCGGCGCGGGGCTGTTCAGCAAGATGGCCGAACACCTGCTGCTCACCGACGCCAGAGGACGCGCGCGCCGTCTGAACCTGATCGCCGACAAGGCGATGCTCGCGGCCTACGCCCTGGGGAAAAAACAGGTCGGCGCGCGTCACGTGCGGCTGGCGATTCAGGATGCCGGCGCCAATTTTACCGAAGCTCGCGTTAAACCTGGCTGGCAAACCGCTGCCATCTGGCTCATCTTCACAGGCGTCACGGCCATTGCCGCCCTCGGACTCATCGGCCTGTTCAATTAACTCTCCGCCTCCCTTCCCCCCTCTAGCCCGAACTATCTAGGCATTGAGGCATATTGCCCCTGATGCAGATAGGTGAAAAACTGCATGCCAGTCAAACCGGCACCACAGCGGTACTCATAACGCGATGCGAACATCGTGCGATCAACCGACTCACACGGGAGGAACTGACAATGCACCTCGTTATTAATACCGGACAGCGAAACAGGCTTTTGTTTGTGCTGGCAGCCCTGTGCACTCCTCTGGGCGCATGCAGCAATCTGCCAAAATCCATAGCGCCTTCCGCCCAACACCTCAAGTTACCTGCGGCGCCCGCACCCGGCGTCATTCCGCCGTTAGCCGAGACGGCTCCGCTGCCGCCGCCCCCTAAAAAAACCCGCGCCGCCGAGCGTTACAGCGTCGTGGTCAACAACGTACTGGCGCAGGAAATCCTGTTTGCCCTGGCCCGGGACGCAAAGCTCAACATCGAGATTCACCCCAGCATCACAGGCACGGTGACGATGAATCTGATTAACCGCACGCTGCCCGAAATACTCGATGCCATAGCGCGCCAGGTCGACATGCGCTATGAGCTCAACGGGGGCAACCTGGCGATCATGCCGGACAGCCCCTTTCTCAAGAGTTATCAGATCGAATACCCCAATATCGCGCGCAATACCAAGAACAGCATCAACATGTCCACCAGCATTGCCGTCATAGGCCAGGGCCAGGGCGGCGCCGGGGGCAGCAACGGTTCAGTATCGAGCATAGACAACATATCCAACAACCAGTTTTGGGAAACCCTGACCGAAAACATCAAGGATTTGCTGCGTGAAACGGACAAGAAACTGCCCGAAGGGACAAACGAGCCCGAGCCCAGCCAGCCTGTGATCCCCCAGACCGGCACGGCTGACGCCGGCGGAAAACAAAGTGCGACAGCCGCCCTGCCCGCCCAGATTCAGCCCCAGAGCACCAGCCGCGCCCGTCGCGTGACCTATCGCGAGGCCGCCTATGTGATCGCCAATCCGGAAACCGGCATCATCAGCGTGCGCGCCACCTCTCGCCAGCATGCCAGTGTGCGCGAATTCATCGACAAGGTACTCAATAACGCGCGCCGCCAGGTGTTGATCGAGGCGACCATCGTCGAAGTTTCCTTGTCGGACCAGTATCAGCAGGGCATAGACTGGTCGCTGCTGCGCACGCTGGGCTTGAGTCTCACCCAGATATCTCCCGTGGGCGCGGCAACGATGGGCACCATCAGTTACACCAACCCCGGGCGGGGCGGCATGTTCAGCCTGAGCGGTTCGATCAAGCTGCTCGAAACCTTCGGCAAGACCCACGTACTGTCCAGCCCGAAACTATCGGCGCTCAACAACCAGACCAGTTTGCTCAAAGTGGTGGATGAATCGGTTTATTTCACCATTACCGTGACGCAGGGGAATATTGATCCTGCAACCGGACGACAAACCACGCTTCCTACCTACACCACCACCTTGCACACCGTGCCAGTCGGTTTCATGATGTATGTCACGCCGCAGATCGGCGGCGACTCTGAGGTCACGCTCAATTTAAGACCCACCATCACGCGTATATTGAGCTATGCGAGAGATCCTAGTCCTGCCCTGGCTTTGAGCAATCCGCCTATCGTCAATCTCATCCCGCAGATTCAGACGCGCGAGATGGAATCCATCATGAGGGTGCGCAATGGCGATATCGCCGTATTGGGCGGCCTGATGCAGGACACAAGAGCTGGCGACACCAACCAGATTCCGGGCGTAGGCAGCCTGCCGGGGCTGGGCGAACTGTTCAAGGCGCGGAACGATAAAAACAGCAAATCTGAACTGGTCATATTCCTGCGCCCCATCATTTTGAATCAGGAAAGCCAGTACGACATCGTGCGCCAGTTCAAGGACCCCACCGCAAGCCGCGAATGGGAAAAGGCGACCCAACAGGCAGAGGTGACACCATGAGTCTCTTGTTCGATGCGTTAAAACGCGCGCAAAACAGCGATGCCCCGACGGCAACATCCGATGCCAGACAGGCCGAGGCTCAGGCGATTATCGCCGCCATCAAACGGCCGCGCAGCAAGGTACTGCCCTATGCCGCAGGCGCCCTCGCTCTGCTGACAGGCGGATTCTCGTGGTTTATGTATACGCAGAATCAGAATGCAGTACCTCCCGCTGAGCCAATCAACATTCCACTGAAACTGACAGCCTATGAACCGGCGCCCGTCAGCGCACCGCCTGGCATGTCCGATACCTTGAGCGAAAAGGCGGTCAACAAGTCATGGACCCATCCGGCCGCAAAACATCGCAAAAAACATCCATCCGCGAAAAAATCCGCCCAGCCTGCCCTGCCGCCTGCTGCCGACCCGCTCAAGGAAGGTTACCTGGCTTTGACTCAAGGAAATCTGGATCTGGCAGAACAAAAGTATCTTGCAGCCCTGGCCAAACATCCGCACGAAAAGGACGCGTTGCTGGGGCTGGCCGTCGTATCTCAGCGCAAGCGGCAAACGGATCGCGCGGCCAGGCTGTATCGCCAGGTGTTGCGTGAAGACATGGGCAATGCCGCAGCCGCCGCAGGACTGGTCAGTCTCTCGGAGCTGGCCGACCCGCTCGCCGCCGAAAGCCAGCTGCGAGAACTGCTGGACATCAAGCCTGCGGCACCCGAACTTCACTATGCGCTGGGCGGCGTATTGGCCAGGCAGCAACGCCTGGGCGAAGCGCAGCAGTCTTTTTTCCGCGCCCATGGCTTAGCGCCTGACAACGCGCTCTACACCTACAACCTGGCCGTTTCTCTCGACCGTTTGCACCAGCCAGCAGACGCCCTTTCCTATTACAAACTGGCGCTGAAGCTGTCCGACCCGGATGACCCTACCCTGAACCCAAAAGCCATCAGTCAGCGTATAGAGGAACTGAGCACCCGTCCTTAGCCGGGACGGTCAGTGAATCGAAATGAATACATCCACACCACAGGTCGCACGCAAACGTATCGGCGAGGTACTGATCGCACGCGGCCTGATCAACGACGACCAGTTGCATATCGCATTGCAACGACAAAAAACGGTCAACAAGCCGCTGGGCGAACTGCTGCTCGATTTACACTTCATCACCGAACACGCCATGAGGGAGGCCGTATCGGAAGTGGCAGGCTACATCCCCCTCGATCTGTCCGGATTTATTGCCAATGTGTCCGCCATGGAGCTGATCCCCAAGCCTGTCGCCATCAAGCATGTTTTATTCCCGGTCAGCTTTGATCCCGAGGCGGGCGAGCTGGTCATTGTCGCTGCGAATCCCGACGATATCGTCGCGCGTGACGCCATTGCGCCTTTTTTGATGCAGGCCGGCCAGAGCGCCGGACGCCGTATCCTGTCCACGTGGCGCATCGCACCCAGTGCGGAGGTGCTGGCGGCGGTGGACAAATTTTACAACCACGAGTTATCCATCAACGGCATCCTGTTCGAACTGGAGAGCGGAGAACTCGATGTGGCCGCGTTAAGCCAGGCCGGCGTCTCGTACAGCCATCCCATCGTTCGTCTGACAGATGCCTTGCTGGCGGATGCGGTCAGTCACAGCGCATCGGATATTCATTTCGAGCCCGAAGAGCAGTTTTTGCGCATCCGCTACCGGATAGACGGCGTATTAAGACCGGTGCGCTCCCTGGCCAAATCGCTCTGGATGGCCACCCTGGTGCGCATGAAAGTCATGTCGGGCATGAATATCGCCGAAACGCGCGCGCCGCAGGACGGCAGAATTTCCCTGTCGCTTTTCGGGCGCCAGATCGACTTTCGCGCGGCCTCTCACCCGACCATACACGGCGAGAATTTCGTACTGAGAATACTCGACCGCAAGTCTGGCATCGTCAGTCTGGATAATCTGGGGATGACCGGCGCACAGCTTGGCCTGCTCAAGCGCATGCTCGAACGCCCTGAAGGGATCCTGCTGGTCACAGGTCCCACAGGTTCGGGAAAAACCACCACGCTGTATTCGATCCTCAATCATTTGAACAAGGATGATGTCAACATCATGACACTGGAGGATCCTGTCGAGTATCCGCTGGAGCTGATCCGTCAAACCTCCATCGCCGACACCGTCAAACTGGACTTTTCCAACGGGATACGCTCGCTGATGCGCCAGGATCCTGACATCATTCTGGTCGGAGAGATCAGAGACCACGACACGGCCGAAATGGCGCTCAGCGCGGCGATGACAGGGCATCAGGTATTCTCGACACTGCATACCAATTCTGCCGTCGGTTCCATATCCAGGCTGCACAGTCTGGGCATCTTAGAAGACATGTTTGCCTCCAACCTGATCGGCATCATCGCACAAAGGCTGGTGCGCCGCCTCTGCCCTGCCTGCAAAGTGGCCTATATGCCGGATGCCACCGAGCGCGTCATCATGGGCCGCTGCCAGCATGACGCCATCTTCCAGGCCAAAGGCTGCGAGGAGTGCGAAAATCAGGGCTACAAGGGACGGCTTGCCATCATGGAAATTTTGCGCTTTGACCAGGGCCTGGTCGAGCTGGTCACACGCAGCGCCGGCTTGAAGGAACTGACCGATTATGCCATCACCCGCCACTTCGTCCCGATGGCGGAAGACGCCATCCGGCGCGTGAAAGAAGGACTCACCTCATGGCATGAAGTTCGTCGCGTGGTGGATTTCAGCGAATGGGCGGCAGAACCATGACACTCTATCGCTACCGCGCCATCAATGCCACAGGCCATATCACCCGGGGGGAAACCGACGCGCTCAACGAATTCGACCTTGAGAGCCAACTGAAAAAAAATTCCCTGGAACTGATCAGTGCAAGCTCTGCAAAAGACAAAATTCGCACCATACACAAACTGGCCAGGCGCGAACTGATCCAGTTTTTGTTTCAGCTGGAAATGCTGTTGCGCGCCGGCGTGCCGATTCAGGCCATCTTGTCCGATTTGCGCGAAACGGCAGAGACGCCGCAAATCAAAAGCCTTTGCGCGAATCTGTATGAAAAAATTGATTCGGGCTCGACCATATCGGAGTCGTTTGCCGCGAACCCGGGCATATTCCCCGAACTGGTGATCAATCTGGTGCGCGCAGGCGAGATAACCGGACTGTTGCCCGACGTGCTGATGGAAATAGTGGAATCTCTCAAATGGCAGGATGAACTGTCGGCAAAGACCCGGCAACTGCTGATGTATCCGGCTTTTGTCAGCGTTGTGGTAGGTTCTGTCATCATTTTCCTGATGATGAGCCTCGTGCCGCAAATCGTCGGATTTGTCGGCAACATGGGCGGCGTGGTACCCATGCAGACCAAGCTGCTGATCTGGGTATCGGCAGCCTTCGTCAAATACTGGTGGATCATACTGCCGACCCCTGTCGCGCTGATCGTGGCCGCGATCATGCTGAGCAAAATAAGCCATCGTTTCAGACGGATGATGCATGCGGCGCAATTGCACATCCCGTATATCGGCGTCATCATCAAAAAAATCATCCTGGCGCGCGTCAGCGATACCCTGGGGCTGACCTACCGCACAGGCATCCCGGTGCTCGACGGCTTAGGTTACTGCGAGAACATCACAGGCAACCTGATCGTCAAGGAAGCGCTGGAGGGCGCGCGCATCGCCATCGCCAACGGCGCGCCGATCAACAAGGGATTTTCGGCACAAAAACTGTTTCCACCGCTGGTGATCCGCATGATACGCGTAGGCGAAGATACCGGGGATCTGGCCGGCTCGCTGAAAAATATCTCGTACTTCTATAACAGAGACATACACGACTCGATCAACCGCATACAAATACTCATCGAACCTGCGCTCACCATCGTCCTGGGGATCCTGTTAGGCTGGATCATGATGGCGGTATTGGGTCCCATTTACGACACTATCAGCACACTCAAACTGACATGAAAACCGTCCTGCTAATCAGTCCATCAGGTGCGCGGTATTTCAGACGCGTCAAAACCACGTGGCAAGCCGTCGATCAGCCTGAACACAACGACCGGCTCTGGGTGATCGCCAATCTTCCGGAAGAGACGCTAGAAGCGCTCAAATTACCGGCGCTGCTCGGGCAGGATCGCAGCAACTATCTGACGCGCCGTCTGGCGACCGCCTTCCCGCGTTGCCAATATCGCGCAGCCACCGTCCTTTTCGGCAGTCCGCTAAAACCCAGTACCGCCATACTCACCGGATTCACGACCGCCGAGGCCGTCAGCAGCAGAATCGACAAGCTCGACATGACGATCGCGGGGGTCTGGGGCATGTCCATGTTGCTCACCTTGATGGCCAAACGCCTGGCTCTCAAAAATGTCGTGCTGTGCATCCCTGTCGCAAACTATTTGCGCATACTGGTGCTCAAGGATGGAATTCCCGTGGTAACGCGTTGCATACATCGCTACAGCGAAGACAGCGACCGGGAAAACAACGGTGACGCCAGTGAAATACTGCGCACCCGCCAGCACATCGAAAACCGGCATATTTTCGAGCATGACGCCATTCCACCCATCCTGTATCTGGGAGACGCGACATCGATCGCCGTGCACATCAATCGCGCCGGGCTGACCTTGATGCCCTTGCCGGATGCATTCGCCCCCGGGGGGGAGGCCGCCTACCTGCACCCTTTGTTTGAATTCGTGGTCTCCTCGCCCGCAGGACAACTGGCGCCGATACAATTGCGCGCCCGCCATGTCGCCGAAAACATACGCAAAATAGCTTATGCGGGCATAGCCATCAGCCTGATCGCGGCCGTCTTGTTCGGGCAGCAGGATTTTCGGGCTCTGATAGACCTGCACAACCACGAATCGGACCTGAGCGACAATCAGCTGCTGGCCTCGACTGAACGCGAACGGCTGACCGATCGCATCAGCCAGACCGGACTGGATCCTGCGCTGGTGCGACAGGCCACACGCTTTTCAGATCTTGAGATGGCGCCCGCCCCCACCCCGGAAGCCATACTGCGACTGGCAGCCAGCATCATTTCGGGCATGCCGCAGGTACGCATCAGGAGCCTGACTTACCGTTTCCCGAAACTTGGCGAGCGCTACTGTCAGGGACACAGCGTCATCGCGCTTCCCCTGATTGACGGCAGCAAGCCTGCCTCTTCAGACGACGAGCCTGCCCGCCACACCGAGTTGCAGTTCACCATTTTACTGACAGAAAAACAAGCACCTGCCGCGCTGATTGAAATTCGAAAGCGCATCACGGCCAGTATCAAGGCCAATGAAGGTATTCAGTTAATGGAAGATCCGGCAGCCTTCTCTCTCATCAACACCCTCAAGGGCGGCGTGGGTCTGGACACGACCCAGGCTGACAATCTCTGGTGCATGAGTGTGCCCTGGAAGCCTGTGCCTGCCAAGGAATTGCCATGAACGCCTATGGAGCTGTGATTAAACCTGCCAGGACGGCCCTGATCCTGTTTGCAGTATCCGTCGCCCTTTCCTTTGCCGCTGTCGTCGGGATAGCCAAATACCGCGCACAAAAAGAACGGTCTGTCTTGCAAAGCGAACAACAACTGGCGGCCACACGCGACAACATCAGGAAGCTCACCTACGATATGGACTCGATCAACAGGCTGGCGGCGAAGTACAAAAAACTCACCGCGCTGGGTTTCATCGGAGAACCTGACAGGGATGGCTGGGTACAAGGCATCGAATCCCTCTACCGGGATACGCACCTGCCGCCCACCCTGCGTTATACGCTGGCCACACCGCAATTGCTCAATCCCCAGATCCTCCCTGAAGATAACAATCTGGCCTACCAGAACAATATCTCCCACCACGACCTGGCCTTCGAATTATCCACCATTCATGAGGGCGAGTTTCTCGATTTCATGGAGAGCATCGGCCGCAACTGGCAAATACCGTACCGGATAGACACTTGCCAGATGTCGCGCGACGAGGCCGACCAACCCATCACCGGACTGAAAATAAAATGTACGGTGCAGATATATTCGCTACCGACGAAGTAGGCGGGGGAAGAGGGAATGCGGATTGCGGAGTGGGGAGTGGGGAGTGGGGAGTGGGAAAGATCCGGCACAGCAGTCGGAATGATGGAGCTTATTGGAGGGGGCAATTACCATGAACAAATTCTGTTTAATCGTGGCAAGCCTGCTGCTGTTTTGCAGCACGGCGGGCGCCAGTACGATAGGCACGGTGTTTTACTCACCCGCCGAACGCGGAGCGCTGGTCGCCGCACGCAACGGCATCTCGCAAAGCACCGTCTATACCCTCTCTGGCATTATCCAGCGCGGCGCCGGGAAAAGTGCTGCCTGGATCAACGGTCGCGCCGTCACCCAGGTGCCGCCTGACCCTGTCATCCCCAGCCTGGTCATAGGCCGGGATCACGTCAAAATTGAGGACAAAATCCTCAAGGTAGGCGAATCCATCGACATCAATTCCGGCCAGCGCATCCTGCGCCTGCCCGAAAAATCCGTACGGGTAAAGCCATGAAAATCCGCTCAGGACAACGAGGCTTCGCGCTGCTGATATTGCTGGCGCTCATGACGACAGCGTCTGCTGCGCTCGCCGTCAAAATGGCGAAAAACAACGACAGCAACATACAGATTACCCGGGACGCGCTCACCATCAAGGCGATGGCGCAGGCCAAGGATGCGCTGACAGGCTATGCCATTACTTTTGCCGACACCCATCCAGGGATGGTTCCGGGCTATTTGCCCTGCCCGGATCAGGCAGGCGGCAACCCCGAGGGCAGCGCGGAGTTGGATTGCGGCACCCGGGATATCAGCGCCACAGGCCGACTGCCGTGGAGGACGCTGGATCTTAGTCCCTTGCGCGGCGGCGACAACGAATGCCTCTGGTATGCTGTTTCGGGAACCTACAAAAACAACATCAAAACCGGCCTGATGAACGAGGATACCAACGGTCAGCTGAAAGTCTATGCCGCCGACGGTGCCTTGCTAACGCCTGCGGACAATCAGGCCGCAGCCGTCATTTTCGCACCGGGCAAGACATTACCCGGACAGAGTCGCTCCAGCACGACGACATCGTTATGCAACGACAATTACACCGCAGGCGGCTATCTGGACAGCGATGGCACATACGACAACGCGACGGTATCAATCACGCCCGGCGCTGCCAGTTCGTTTCGTCAGGGCAATACCGCGCAGATAAACGACCAGATGATTTTCATCACCCGGGCGGATATCTGGAATGCGTTAAAAAGGCGCAGCGACTTTCTCGCGACGCTTGATGACATGACACTGAAAACAGCGCAGTGCATCGCAGAATATGGCCGAAGAAACAACTTTCCGTCAAACAGGAGTCTGCCCTGGCCCGCCCCGGTGTCCCTGTCTGACTATACCAACAACACCCAATACAACGACACCGACAACCTGTTAGTCGGGCGGGTGCCCTACAGGGTCAATACCTCACGAAGCGCTACCGGCAACTCGATTCTAACCCCTTATTATTTGCTGCAAGCCAACGGCGCCAATTGCCCGAACCCTGCCGGGTGGGCCGCCATTTATCCCTGGTGGGACAACTGGAAGGACCATTTATTCTATGCCATCAGCAAAAGATTCAAACCGGACAACGCGGCCACCAGCGCCTGCGACAGCGGATCCTGCCTGAGCCTGAACACCTCAGCTAACAACAATGCAGCGGTCGTCATATTTTCCGGCGAGAAACTCACGGGGCAAAACCGGACCGATAAAAGCGTCGTTTCGGCTTATCTGGAAGGGCGCAATGCGAGCAACACCGCCCACCCGTCGGGCAATGAAAATTACCAGATGGACGCCGCCGGCGACACCTTCAACGATATTGTCTACTGCATCAAGGATGACCTGAGCGTAGTCAGGGGAACGACAACAGGCTGTCCTTAACCGGGTTAAACGATCATGAAAATACGCCCACAAAACGGTTTTACCCTGGTCGAAATGGCCATCGTACTGGCCATCATGGCACTGATTCTGGGCGCCAGTCTGACGCTGCTCTCGGCGCAACAGGATCAGCGAAAAGTCGAAGACACCCACGCCCGGCTCGAAGATGCCCGGGATGCCCTGACAGGCTTTGCCATCGCCTATGGCCGACTGCCCTGCCCTGCCTCAGCCGCCAGCGGCGCGGAGAGTCCGGCAGGCGGCGGCGTGTGCACAAATTTCAACAACGGTTTTTTGCCGGCGGCGACCTTAGGCCTCACGCCGGTCGACAGCCTGGGTTTTCTCACAGACGCCTGGGGCAACCGGATCCGCTATGCGGTGAGCAACGCGAACGGCAATGCATTTACCACCGCCGACAGGATGAAACTGATCGGAATGTCCGCTCTGGCGCCTGACCTGATGGTTTGCGCGAGTGCCACGGCAGCGGGCTTTGATGCTGTCAATTGCGGCACCAACAACGGTCTGACCGCTGCACCCGGGGTACCGGCTGTCATATATTCCACCGGGAAAAACGGAGCCTATGGCGGCACCAGCATCGACGAGACGGCCAACCCTAACCCTAACAGTGCCGACAATAATCATACCTTCGTCAGTCACAGTATCGCGCCCGCCGAGGCCACCGGCGGCGTCTTCGACGATCAGCTCATCTGGCTATCCCAGAATATTTTGTATAACCGCATGGTTCAGGCAGGAAAACTGCCATGACATCAAAACACAGCCTCCCGTGCGGCGTCCCCCCTCCGACACTGCTGATCGTCGAAGATGACAAGGCGCTCGCAGCTTATCTGAGCTGTGCCATGCAGGACGAAGGCTATCACGTGAACTGCGCACACAGCCGGGCCATGGCACTGGACTTCAAACCTCAGCCTTTGCTCGCGCTGATAGACCTGGGGCTGCCGCCATCGGAAAACCAGATCAGCGAGGGACTGTTTTTGATTGATGCACTCTTATCCTGTGAGCCACACTGCAAGATCATCGTCATCACAGGCCAGGACGAAGAATCCTCGGCATTCGAGGCAGTACGCCGGGGCGCTTTTGACTTCATCAGCAAGCCGGCCTCCATGGAGGATATCAAGGCTGCCATCAGGCGCGCCAGCCTGTTTTTACACCACGAGGAACACTTGTCGGCAACAGGTGAAGCGCGTCTGCACCTCACCGTGACACTCGCCGACGGTCCCAGAAACACCGCTGATGCGGCCGAAGAACAAATGGTACGCGGCGCGCTGGCCGACACTCACGGCAATATCGGTGAAGCCGCAGAGCGAATGGGCATGGTGCGCGAACACCTGTATTACTACCTGAAAAAATATGGCATCCCGCTCAAACGGGCATAGGGAGAAGGGAGAAGGGAGAAGGGAGAAGGGAGAAGGGAGGGGCTGCGCTAATTTTTTCACACAACAAATTTCAGTCTATGACGCCCTATATCAGTTTATCTCTGGTCTTTCTTGCCGCAGGTCTTGCCCTGCTGGCCGCTATCGCCTATCTGGCGCGGCTGGTCAGACGACACCGACGCGCGCTGGGCGCACTGCTCAAACTGGCGCAACACAATCACCCCCCCCTGCAACTCCCCGCAGCCGCATGGCCCGCACTCGCAGACGGCGGTATCAAACGCCTGGAATTTTCCGGCAACTGGTTCGGTCAGGCGGTGCAGGGCAGCTTCGGGGATGCGCATAACGCCTGCCATCCCTTCACTTTCAAAGTCACAACCGATGGTGACGCTGACTTGAGATTTGAACTCTATGCCCGGACGAATCGCGGCGAGGCGCGTCTGTTCGCGGAAAATCTGGCCGGCGTATTCCGCCTGCTGCTGGAAACGGCTGTACAAGGCAAGATGGAGGCATTGTCCGCAGCACTGTCCGAACAGACAAAACTAACCCTGTATTTGCAACATGACCTGCGCAACCTCTCACAATGGGTAGGCTGGTTAGCCACCGACATTGCACAGGCCGACAATGATGCCGCCCTGCTTCACATCGCGCAGGGCCTCTGCGTGGGGGCGCCTCACGCGGCGGCACGCGCAAGACGCATTCTTGACGCGACCTGCAAGAGCCGCTCAACGACCCTGCCTGCACTGCAACCTTTGAGCCTGCTCGGTGCGATCAAGGAGGCGGCCGAACACGCAGGACTCAACGTGACCATAGAGGCAAAGGACACCTCCGTTTTGTTGCGCCGCGATTTGCTCGACCGCGCGCTGGATAATATTTTTGCCAATGTTGCACCGTGGCTGCGCCAGCATGCCGAACTGAGCATTCTTGTGACCATCGAAGAGGAGGAAGACAGGGTATGCGCCAAAATCACCCTGCCTCGCCTGACGGGAATCACTCGTCCTGAAAGTCTGTTCGAGCCTTTTTCCAGCGGTCGCCCCGGCGGCCTGGGTCTTGGACTATATCAGGCACGCAAGAGTCTGAATGAGGCTGGGGGGGAGCTCGTCGCCTCTGCATATGAGCAACACATCACCTTTAATCTGACATTGCCTGGCGACATGCAGCCCCCGAAACTCCTGCTCAACCCGAAGATTCAAACGGCAGCCCGGCTGTAGCGCACTTTTTTACGAATAAAGTGCATTTGTAAAATTTCTTTACTTATGTAAACCATTCCAAAGGTATAAATTTCAAACCGTACCACTCGCACCATTTCCGTTCATTCATACTTTTCAGGAGAATATCATGTGGAAATACAGCAAAAAAAATCAATCAGGCTTCACCCTGGTTGAACTGGCTATCGTGCTGGTCATCATCGGCCTGATCTTAGCCGCCGTGCTCAAGGGACAGCAGATGATCGAAAACGGTAAAGTCAAGAACGTGGTCAATGACATGAAGGGAATCGTCGCCGCCTACTATTCCTATCAGGATCGTTACAAAGCGGTACCGGGCGACGATGCTGCCGCCTCATCCCATGCAACGGGTGCTGTCAATGGTGGCGGAGACGGCGCTATCACGGGACTCTTTGACGCAGCTGTAGCGCCCTCCGCCACGGCCGAGAGCAACAACTTCTGGCAACACACCCGCATGACAGGATTTCTGACCGGCATCGCTACCGCAGCCGAAGCCAAGCCTCCGACCAATTCGGTGGGCGGGGTACTGGGCGTTCAGTCTCATGTCTCGGCGGCCGGTGGATCAACTTATGGCATGACAGGCATGGTGGTCTGTGCCAGCAATGTACCGTGGAAAATAGCCCAGGCCGTCGATATCCTTCAGGATGACGGCGACAGCGCGACAGGTACCGTAAGAGCCGGGGCTACAGCGACCACTGCGACTGCCGCTACCACGTCAGCGGTGTATGGCCCTGCTGTTATCGCGCCAAACACCGAAGGGATACATACCATTTGCATGAAAATATAGGGGTTCGGGCGAATAACTTCTGCCGCAAGCCCGCGCAGGCGGGCTTGTTCGTTACGGCGTCACTCGTAAAACTTCCCCTCACCGCGATACACGGCAGCCCGCCTTCACGTCCACTCACACTTCAAAGGAGAATGTCATGTGTAAATACAATCCAAGATCTCAGTCCGGCTTTACGCTGGTTGAACTCGCCATCGTGCTGGTCATCATCGGCCTGCTGTTGGGCGGCATATTAAAGGGGCAGGAAATGATCGAGAACGGCAAGATCAAAAATCTGCAAAACGATGTGAAAGGCGTGACCGCCGCCTACTACGCCTACCGGGACCGCTATAACGCCCTGCCCGGTGACGACACCAGAGCTACCGCCCGCTGGACGACCGCCGCAGCCCCTGTTGCAACATCAGGCGATGGCAACGGTCTGATCGGTATCAATAACACCTGGACGACTTGCACGCCGCTCCTCACCACCCCTGAGAGCTGTACTTTCATGCACCATCTGCGCTTGGCCAGTCTGATCACCGGGCAACCCAACACCATAGATCCTGTCAATGCCTATGGCGGAGTGATTCGCGTCCAGCAAAGCACGACGGCTGCCAACACGGCGATGGTGGTGGGTCTGAACCTGTGCTTCGGCAACCTGCCCTCCAAGGCGGCTGAAGCGATCGATACCAGTTTCGATGACGGAAATCCCGCTACCGGCAACGTGCGTGCCATCGCCGGTGCCGGCAACTTCGACCCTAACGCCGTGGCAGCTGCGGCATACGTAGACTCGACAGCCGTCACGACCTACACGGTATGCAAGCTGTTGTAAAAACAAAGTTATCGGTTTACCGTTTTAAGTTTTCTGCATCAATAAAGCCCGCTTGCGCGGGCTTTGTCATGCAACGGGATGAAAACTTACACTCGCCGCCAGTGGGTGCCTTGTGCGCTGTCTTCCAGCACGATGCCGTCGGCCAGCAGCGCTTTTCGAATACGGTCGGCTTCCGAATAGTTCTTCGCCAGTTTGGCTTCGTTGCGCGCGAGAATTTGCGCCAAGATCCCGGCATCATCAGAACCTGCGCCTTGCAAAAAGGCTGTCGGGTCGCGTTGCAGCAACCCCAGCACTGCCCCCAGTGCCTTGAGCTGCATCGCGGATTTCGCCGACTGACTGCGGTTCACTTCGTTGGCCAGATCGAACAAAACGGCCAGTGCTTCGGGCGTATTGAAGTCATCGTCCATCGCCACTTTAAAGCGCGCAGCATAAGCCTCGTTCCAGTCAACCACCAGGCTCCCTTCTCCCTTCCCCCTTCCCTCTTCCCCTTTTAACGCCGTGTACAGCCGATCCAGCGCCTTCTTCGTATCGTCCAGATGGGCATCCGAATAATTGAGCGGGCTGCGGTAGTGGGCGCGCAGGATGAACAGGCGCACCACTTCCGGGTCGTACTGTTTGAGCACCTCGCGGATGGTGAAGAAGTTGCCCAGACTCTTGGACATCTTCTCGTTATCCAGACGCACGAAACCGTTGTGCATCCAGTAGTTCACATATTGGCACTGGTGTGCGCCCTCGCTCTGTGCGATCTCGTTCTCGTGGTGCGGGAACTGCAAGTCCGCCCCGCCGCCGTGAATGTCAAAATGCTCGCCCAGCAGCTTCGAGCCCATCGCAGAGCATTCGATATGCCAGCCCGGGCGACCTCTGCCCCACTTCGAATCCCACTTGACCTCTTCGGCCTCATCCTCGCGGGCGTGTTTCCACAGCACGAAATCGAGCGGGTCGTGCTTGTCCGAGACCACGTCCACACGCTCCCCGGCACGCAAATCTTCCAGCGACTTGCCGGAGAGTTTGCCGTAACCTTCGAACTTCCTGACCGAATAATTCACGTCCCCGTCTGCGGCCTGGTAGGCTAAGCCGCGCACTTCGAGCTTTTCGATGATGTCCAGCATTTCCGGTACATATTGCGTGGCGCGCGGCTCATGGTCGGGACGCAGCACCCCCAGCGCGTCGGCATCCTCGTGCATCGCGTCGATGAAGCGCTGCGTGAGCTGATGGATAGACTCCTGGTTCTCCGCTGCGCGGCGGATGATCTTGTCGTCGATGTCGGTGATGTTGCGCACATAAGTCACGTCATAAGCACTGGCCTTGAACCAGCGATAGACCATATCGAACACCACCATCACCCGCGCATGTCCCAGATGGCAGTAATCGTAAACCGTCATGCCGCACACATACATGCGCACGGTATTGGGCGTAATCGGCGTAAATTGTTGCTTGTCGCGCGAGAGCGTATTGTAAATTTTTAGCATTAAGAAAACCTTGAAAAATTAAGCTTGTGACGGGTAGCCCGTAGCAGAAGCGGCTTCGCTACAAGCTGCCAGCTTCCTTTGTCCAGGAATCTTTCAGTGTCACGGTACGGTTGAACACGAGTTTGCCGCCGGGTTGGTGATCACGGCGGTCGCTACAAAAATAGCCCAGGCGTTCGAACTGATAGCGCGTCTCGGGTGCGGCATCCTTCACACTGCTCTCCACCCAGCCTGGCACCACGGTCAGCGATCGGGGGTTCAGATAAGTGCAAAAGTCGACTTCCTTGTCAGCATCCGGTGCAGGCACGGTAAACAGGCGGTCATACAGACGAATCTCGGCGGGCAGCGCGTGTTCGCATGACAAAAAGTGGATCACCCCACGCACCTTGCGACCTTCCGGATTCTTGCCCAGGGTCGCATGGTCGATGCTGCAACGCAGTTCAACCACCCGCCCTGCCTCATCCTTCACTGCTTCATCGCAGCGCATCACATAGCTGTGACGCAGGCGCACTTCCCCGCCCAGACTGAGGCGTTTCCAGCCCGGAGGGGCGACTTCGGCAAAGTCGTCCGCCTCGATGACCAGTTCGCGGCCAAACGAAACAACACGGCTGCCCAATTCCGGATGCTGAGGATGAAAGTCCGCTTCGCGTTCAGCCGCGCCCTCGAAATTGGTGATCGTGACCCGGAGGGGATGGATGACAGCCACCACGCGCGGCGCAATGGCTTCCAGGTCTTCGCGGATTGCGCCTTCCATGACAGCCATATCCACGCTGTTGCCGCTTTTGGATACGCCGATGCGTCTGGAGAATTCGCGGATACCGGCCGCAGTATAGCCACGGCGGCGCATGCCGGAAATCGTCGGCATGCGAGGATCGTCCCAGCCGGACACTTGCTGGTTATTCACCAGTTGCAGCAGTTTTCGCTTGCTGGTGATGGTGTAGTGCAGCTCCAGACGCGAGAATTCATATTGGCGGGGGTGACAGGCGATGGAAAGATTGTCCAGCACCCAGTCATAGAGCGGCCTGTGATCCTCGAACTCCAGCGTGCAGATCGAATGGGTGATGCCTTCCAACGCATCCGAGATGCAATGCGTGTAATCGTACATAGGATAGATGCACCACGCATCCCCGGTACGGATGTGGTGTGCACGGCGTATCCGGTAAATAGCCGGATCGCGCATGTTGATGTTTGAGGAGGCCATGTCTATCTTCGCGCGCAGCACTTTCGCGCCATCGGCATATTCACCGGCTTTCATGCGGGCAAACAGATCCAGGTTCTCGGCAACCGTGCGGTCACGGTACGGGCTGTTGCGACCGGCCTGCGTGAGCGTGCCGCGATATTCGCGCATTTCCTCAGCCGAAAGATCGTCCACATAAGCTAATCCCTTGTTGATCAGCTCGACGGCAAAATCATACAAGGCATCGAAATAATCCGACGCCCAATGCACGTCCCCCGACCACTGAAATCCCAGCCAGCGCACGTCCTCCTGGATGGATTGCGCATATTCATCGCTCTCTTTTTCCGGGTTGGTGTCATCGAAGCGCAGATTGCATTGCCCCTGATAATCTTCTGCCAGGCCGAAATTCAGACAAATGGATTTGGCGTGCCCGACATGCAAATAGCCGTTAGGCTCAGGCGGGAAGCGCGTGACAATGCGGTTGTGCAGACCACGGGCCAAATCAGCGTCTATGATGGCGCGGATAAAATTGGAAACTGGGGCAGGTGTACGCGTACTGCTCATGCTGGACTCTCTTGTGTCGGGGTTGAATGGTCAAACTGGCGGCGATTTTACCCGAAAATACGCAGACTATCGTCCTTGCTGCTCACCTATATGCATTAAGCATGTGAAAACACATCGGTTATTTGGTAGAATTGGCACCAAGTTATGCCCGCACGTAGCCTAGGTGCATCCACAGGATTTGAATGACAGATGAATATATTGAAACGTTCCCACTTTTACGCCGCACTGCTGATCGCCAGTTTACTGCTGACAGCCAGCCTGTCATCAGTTGCCAATGAGCTGCAAGATGCCACCCAGCTGTTTAAACAGGGCCAGCACAGCCAGGCTTTGAGCGCCATCAATAATTTTCTGGCCAACAAACCCAGGGATGCGCAGGGACGCTTCCTCAAGGGGCTGATATTGACGGAACAGGGAAAAATAAACGAGGCCATCAAACTTTTTTCCGATTTAACGCAGGATTATCCCGAGCTGCCTGAGCCTTACAACAATCTGGCCGTGCTCTACGCGAGCCAGAGTCAATACGACAAGGCCAGATCGGCGCTCGAAATGGCCATACGCACCCATCCGAGCTATGCCACCGCGCACGAAAACCTGGGCGATATTTATGCAAAAATGGCCAGCCAGGCTTATGACCGCGCCTTTCAACTGGACAACAGCAACACCACGACACAGACCAAACTGGCGATGATTCAGGATTTGTTTTCGGACAAGCCGCACGTAAAAACCACGACACTGCACAATCCTCCTGCCGCCCTGAGCGCCAGGCCGACTGTCGCGCCTGTCGAAACAGCGCCTGCGAAACCTGTCGCCAACACGGCACGCCCGCCCGTCAAGACACAGGTGGAAGCTGCAACACCCGCGTTATCTGACAAAGCTGTGAACGATGCCGTTGAAGCTTGGGCCGATGCATGGGCCTCTCAGAACGTGAAAAAATACCTGGCCAGTTACTCTGCAAACTTTAAGACACCCGATGGCGAGAGCCGCTCTGCCTGGGAGAAAACCCGCAGGGAGCGCATCAGCAGACCGAAACACATCGAGCTCAATGTCAGCAACATGGAGGTGGATTTCACCGACAACACACATGCGAGCGTAAAATTTCGCCAGAGTTATCGCGCCGGCAGCTTTAAGGTATCCAGCAACAAAACCTTGCTGATGGTCAAATCCGGCGGTAACTGGCTGATTCAGGAAGAGCGCGCGCGCTGATGCGGCCATTTATCCTCGGCGTCTTATTATTCGGGCAGCTTTTCGCCGCAGCCGACGCGGCGCCTGACTCTCGCACCACCGAAACCAGGATGGCCAAAAGTCTGTTGGCCGTCAGGAACAACCGGCTGGACATTGCGATGAACGAAGTCGACAGCCTGTTGCAGGTCAATCCGAATTACAAGCTCGCGCAACTGGTCAAAGGCGACCTGCTGATGGCAAAAGCCGGCGCCATCTCAGGTTTCGGCAATGCGCCCCATGTGTCGGGCGACAAAATCCAGGATATGCGCGACGAGGCGCGCGTGCGCCTGCAACGCACACAAGCTCCGTCACAAACCAGCCGCGCGCCGCATTACCTCTGGCAACTCAACGCACAGCAAAAATATGCGCTGGTCGTGGACACCAGCCGTTCGACGCTTTACGTGTATGAAAACGTAAACGGCGAGCCTCGCTACCTGACCGATTTCTACGTCACGATAGGCAAGCTTGGCACGGAAAAAGTATCCACGGGCGATCAGCGCACGCCGATAGGCGTGTACTTCATTCAGGCCAATCTGCCCAAAAACCAGTTAGCCGATATGTATGGCAGCGGCGCCTTTCCGCTGAGCTATCCTAACGAATGGGACAGGAAAAATGGTCGCACCGGCAGCGGAATCTGGCTGCATGGCACGTCCAGCGACACCTACAGCCGCCCGCCGCGCGCGAGCAACGGTTGCGTCGTGCTCAACAATGACGACCTGAACAAGCTGGCGCCCTATCTGCAAGTGGGCATCACGCCTGTCATTATCACCAACAAGATGGCCTGGAGCACTCAGGAGGATGAGGCGGAACGCACCACCTTGCTGCATGAAATCGAACGGTGGCGCCAGGATTGGGCGAGCCTGAACACCGGCGCTTATCTTAAGCATTACGCACGCAACTTCAGCAGCGACAACGCCGACTACGAAGCCTGGGCGCGCCAGAAACAAGCCGTCAATGCCGGAAAATCGTGGATAAAACTCAACCTCAATGACGTCAGCTTGCTCACTTATCCCGAGCAACCGGGCATGGTGGTGGTCAATTTCGAGCAGGACTACAGCAGCAGCAACCTGTCCAACCGGATGAAAAAACGGCAGTACTGGATCAAACAGAACAAGCAATGGCAAATCATCTACGAAGGATCGGCATGAAAAAACTAATCACCACACTATTCGCACTAATGCTGTGCTGCACCATGCAATCTTCTTATTCTTTAACTCACGGTAAACAACAAATGGTCAAATTACACACCAATTTCGGCACAATCACCCTGCAACTGGATGCCGCAAAAGCGCCTGCCACGGTCAAGAATTTTCTCGACTATGTGAACGCCGGCTTTTACTCCAACACCATTTTTCACCGCGTCATTGCAGACTTCATGATTCAGGGCGGCGGCTTTGAACCCGGCATGAAACAAAAAGCGGTCAATGCGCCGATAAAAAATGAAGCCGCGAACGGTTTGAGCAACGACAAATACACCATCGCCATGGCTCGCACAGGCGACCCGCATTCCGCAACCGCGCAGTTCTTCATCAACACCAAAGACAACAGCTTTTTGAATTACAGCGCTGCCAATCAACAAGGTTACGGCTACTGCGTGTTCGGTAAAGTCATCGAAGGCATGGAAGTCGTGGACGCGATCCGCAAAGTCAAAACCGGCAACCGTGGCGGTCATGGCGACGTACCGCAGGAAGATGTCATTATCACCAAAGCGGAAGTCATCAAGAACTAGGATTCAGGAATCGGGAATCAGGAGTCAGATTTTTGTGCGGCTTTGCCGCACTTGGTTTTATTAAGCCTAAGCCGCATAGCGGCTACGACTCCTGAATCCTGCATCCTGGATCCTGCATCCTGATATGTCTCATTCCCTCTTCATCTCAGACCTGCATTTGAGCGACGATCATACTCACAGTATGGCGGCGTTTTTCCGTTTTATCACCACGACAGCGCCTCAGGCTGAAGCCTTATATATCCTGGGCGACCTGTTTGAATACTGGGCGGGGGATGACGATCTGCACACCCCTTTTCACCAGCAAATCATCCTTTCATTGCGCCAGCTCACCGGCACGCAGGTCTACCTGATGCCGGGTAACCGCGACCTGCTGATGGGCGAAGCTCTGGCCAAAGCTTGTGGCGCCCGCCTGCTGGCGGATCCTGCCCTCATTGAGGTATATGGCACCCCTACCCTGCTCTCCCACGGAGATATACTGTGCACCGACGACATCGAATATCAGCGCTATCGCGCACAGGTACACGGTCAGGCATTCCAGCAACAGTTCCTCGCGCGCCCGCTGCCTGAACGCAAGGAGTACATCGCAGGACTGCGCGCGCGCAGCATGCGCGAGAAACAGATCAAGGATCTGGCCATCATGGATGTCAACGCGGAAGCCGTCAACGCGCTGCTGCGCGAATATCGCTATCCGAGACTGATCCACGGCCACACCCACCGGCCAGGCTATCATCTGCACGACGTGGACGGACGCCTGTGCGAACGCTGGGTACTGGGTGACTGGGATACCTCGGGGGTGGTGTTACGCTGTTCGGGCAACACGACGGAATGGCTGAAGGTTACAGCTTAACCGTCTGTCGGTGTTGTCCAGTCCAGGGCTGCGGCCAGCTTCGCAAATTCTATGGGTTTATACAGCAAAGGCCAGCGGCTGTCAGCCGCGCGGCTGATGAACAACGAAGAAGTTTCGCCCGTGACAATCACCGCGCGCAGCGGCTCGGGCCGCCTTTGCTGCAAGATGTCAAGAAAACCGATCCCGGTGAGTACGCCGCCCAGCGCATAATCGACGATAAAATAGTCAGAATAAATAATATCGTCATGAAGCAGCGCATCCTCTGCATTATAAAAATGGAGTACGGAAGCGCCCAACTGTCTGAGCAAACTGATCATGCCAGACGCTACCAGTTCATCGTCTTCCAGCACGACAATGCGTTTACCATGCACATACAATTCGCCGCAAACAGCTTCCGACGATACGCCAGACGTCTGTACGACCTCACATTGCCCGGCCACGAGAGGCAGGGAAAATTCGAATGTCGACCCCCTGCCCGGGCGTGAGTGGCAGATAACTTCCCCGCCCAGCAAAGACATGGCGCGCTGGCAGATAGACAAACCCAGCCCCAAACCTGCATCCCGGTTGCGCTGCTGATTGGCAACCTGATAAAACTCGTCAAAAATAAGCACAATGTCGCCCCTGGAAATGCCGATACCCGTATCCCACACCTGAACCAACACCTTGTCGCCGCGCGCACGTGCGCTGATCAAAATGCCGCCGCTCGCCGTAAATTTGATTGCATTGCAGATCAGATTCATCAGCACAGAGCGCAACAGACCCGGGTCGGTGCGCACTATCAGCGGCTTGTCCGTGGTGAAGAACAGATGAAATTTCAGCTTCTGGTTTCGTGCCGTTTCGGCAAAGGTGTCCTCCAGCCAGTCGCACAGTTCAGCCAGATTAAAAGTGGCAAGTTGCGGCTTGACGACCCCTGCATCAAATTTTGAAATGTCCAGCAGCTGCCGGAGCAGGTCAGAAAATGCGCTCATGGACTGACTCAGCTTCTCGATCAGCTCGCTTTGCTGCGGTGTCGGGTGAGTATGTTTGAGTGCATAGACGAATAAGCCGGCGGCCGCCACCGGCTGCCTGAGATCGTGCCCTGCTGCGGCGAGAAAACGGGTCTTGGCTTGCTCCTTCTCCACCCTTTGCCGCAAAAGTTCGAGCAACTGCTCCTCGGTCTTCTTTTGCTCTGTGATGTCGGTACAGGTACCGAACCAGTTGACGATAAAACCGTCCGGGTCATGTTGTGACACGCCACGGATCAACCACCAGCGGTAGACTCCGTCTGCGCGGCGCAACCTGCATTCGACGGAGTAGATGCTGTCGGTTTTCGTTGCATGTTGCCATGCATCCCACGCACGCTGCCTGTCATCGGGATGAAATGGCTCTATCCAGCCATGACCGTAACTCTCTTCCAGCGACAAACCGGTATAGTCCACCCATTTTTGATTCAAATAAGTATGCTCGCCCGAAGGTTTGGCGATCCAGACCATCTGCGGCATCGCGTCGGTCAGCGTGCGAAATTTGTGCTCGCTCGCCCGCAGCGCCTCCTTGTCGATGACGCTCTGAGTGATGTCGGTCAGCACGATGCGCACCGATGTTTCTCCGTCATCCCTTGTCTGGCGCAGACAATCCAACCCGGCATTGAAAGATGCCCCGCAGGCTTTGCGGATCTTCAGCTCACACCTCAATCCGGCGTCAGTTTTGAGCGTCAGAAAAAAATGGCGATACCAGCGATTTAAGTCATCTATCGCCACGAAAGGCACGAACCGGCTCTTTTTGAGTTTGATACGCTCGACGCCCAGCATGGCGGCAGCGGTCAGATTGGCATCCAGAACCATCCCGTCCCGATCCAGGGTGAGATAACCTACCGGAGCAAAGTCATAAAAATCCGCATATCGGTCGCGCGCCTTTTCCAGCTCAAGCTGAGTGCCGCGCAATTGCTCGTTCTGCATCTCAAGCTCGACCTGATAGACCGAAAGCTCCGTCAGGAGCGCATCGGCAGAGTGTGATTCAGACGTACTGACCGTCATGGCAGCTTTACGCAGAGCATTCAGCTTGTCGGAATTCTTGCTCATGTTATCCCTTTCACGTGCAAGGCAAGCTTACCGGGCTCACCGCGAACGACCTGTTCAGGCCACGATACTCTTGATTGCCGCCATGCTCAGCAGCGCGTAACCTGCAGCCAGCAGGTCGTCGAACATCACACCTAAGCCGCCGTGCCAGTTGCTGTCAAAATAACGTATCGGCTGCGGTTTGACAATATCAAAAAAACGAAACAGCACAAAAGCCAGCAGTGACCATTGCCACCCGGCCGGAGTGAAGAACAGCACCAGCAACATCGCCGCAATCTCGTCCCAGACCATACCACCGTGATCGGCCACCCCCAGTGCGCGCCCCGTAATGTCGCATGCCCATACGCCGATGGCAAAAGCCCAGATCAAGACCAGTAAAAATACCGCATCCGACAGACGCGGGGCCAGATACCAGTACATCGGGTACGCCACCAGAGTGCCGAAGGTGCCGGGTGCGTAGCGCGCAAGACCACTGCCGAAACCGAAGGCCAACAGATGAGCGGGGTGACTGAACAAAAAACGCCAGTCAGGCTGAATTTTCAGCTCTGAATCTTCGGCTAATTCATCGGAAGTGGTCATAGCCGTCATTTTGAAGAGTAATCGGTCTGCCCGCCTCGTCGCGAACGATACAGCCCCGACCCGCAACGATATGGCCAATACAGCTCAACAGTCGGCCTGGCTGTTCGCCGATGCGCAGCACATCGTCATGAAGAGCGGGTGCCACGGTGAAGCACAATTCGTAATCATCTCCTCCGGCCAACACGCACTGCACGCCGACAGGGCGCTCCAAAAACCGCCGCATCGTTGCCGATGCGGGCAAGGACGAAAAATCCAGCTCTGCGCCCACGCCTGATGCACCCAGTATGTGATCAAGGTCGGCCAGCAGGCCGTCCGAAATATCGATTGCACTGCTGGCAAGACCGCGCAAGGCCATGCCGAGCGCCACGCGCGGCTTTGGCTGATGCAACGAGGGTGAACAGGCGGCAAACTCGTCCTCAGTCAGAATGACGCGCCCCTGCAAATGCGCGAGCGCAAGGGCTGCGTCGCCCAAGCATCCGGACACCCAGATTTCATCCCCAGGCTGTGCGCCGCTGCGCCGCAAAGCCTGATCTGCGGCCACTTCACCAAAAATTGTCACGCAAAGATTGAGCGGGCCGCGCGTGGTATCGCCGCCGACCAGCTCCACGCCATGCGCTTCGGCCAGGGCAAAAAATCCCGCGCTAAATTCTGCCAGCCAGACGTCATCAGCGGCAGGCATGGAAATGGCCAGGGTAGCCCAGCGAGGAGTCGCGCCCATCGCGGCCAGATCGGACAGATTGACGGCCAGCGTCTTGTGCCCCAGCATGCGCGGATCCGCATCGGCAAAAAAGTGCGTGCCGCACACCAGCATGTCGCTGGACACGGCCAACACCTGCCCTTCACTCACGCGAAGCAGCGCCGCATCATCGCCCACCCCCAGCAAGGCGCCGGGCGTGGGACGGGTAAAATGGCGTCGGATCAGATCAAATTCGGACATGACTCAATGGAGAGTGGGGAGTGGAGAGTGGAGAGTGGGGAGTGGGCAACCCCCGTTTTCTACTTACCACTTACAACTCACTACTTCCTGTTATTGGTAAACTCAACGGTGCGAACCTTGGGCGCCAGTTTGTCCAGCACCCCGTTGACGTACTTGTGCCCGTCGGTACCGCCAAAAGTCTTGGCGAGTTCTACCGCTTCGTTGATGACGACCTTATAGGGCACATCCGGTTGCCCGGAGAGCTCGAAGGCTGCCAGCAACAGCACCGAAAATTCGATGGAGCTCAGTTCATTGAGCGCGCGGTCAAGATAGGGGGTGAGCAGACTCTCCAGCGCTTCGTGCTGACTGATGACCCCGCGCAGCAGCCTCGCATACATGGCCTTGTCGTAGCGACCCAGATTTTTTTCGCCCTGCAAGTGATTTTCAATATCCGACGCGTCAGAGCCCGACACATGCCACTGATAAATACCTTGCAGCGCCAGCTCCCTTGCGCGATGGCGCGGGCTTTTCTGTACATTTTTAAGCGAGCAGGCTTCCGTGGTCGCGCTCATGCCAAATCCCGTAACAAATTAGCCATTTCAATAGCGGCCTGGGCCGCCTCACTGCCCTTCACACTGACGCGCGCCAGAGCCTGGTCGTCGTTGTCCGTGGTCAAAATCGCATTTGCTATCGGCACGCCGCACGCCAGTTGCACGTCATTCACACCCCGCGCCGACTCGTTGGACACCACTTCAAAATGGTAAGTGTCGCCGCGAATCACAGCGCCCAGCGCAATCAGTGCGTCAAACTTTTCGCTGTCGGCCATGTGCAACAGCACCACAGGGATTTCAAGCGCGCCGGGCACCGTCGCCAGCGTAATATCGTCGTCAGACACCCCCAGCCGCACCAGCTCTGCGCGGCATGACGCCAAGAGACCTTCGCAAACGTCCAGGTTAAAACGGCTTTGCACGATACCGATGCGCAAGCCATGGCCTTCCAGATTCTTTTCCACTTCTTTCATTGTCCTGCTCCTTAATTCTAAAACACCTGTAATATCATCAGATTACGCAGATTAACAGGCAATTACAGCTCGTTTGATCGTCAGACTACAGACGGTCATATCGACTATTCGTGGCTGGCATAACCTACCACTTCCAGTCCGAAACCTGCCATGCTGGGCATCTTGTGCGGGGTCGCCAACAGGCGCATCCGCCCCACTCCCAGGTCGCGCAAGATCTGCGCGCCGATGCCGTAGCTGCGAGGATCCCACTGGGCTGACGGTTGGTCGGCGGCCTCAAGACTTGCGCGGACTAACAATTCCTGCGGCGTCTCGCCGCGATGCAGCAACACCAGCACCCCCGCATCAGCCTGTGCAATTTTCAGCAGCGCTTCGTGCACGCTGGTCGAATGCACGGAGGTCTTCTTTTCGAGAAAATCCATCACCGACAGAGGCTCGTGTACGCGCACCAGCGTTTCATGCTGCGCGTCAATCTCCCCCTTGACCAGCGCCAGATGGGTGCGCTGTGTGGTCTTGTCCACGTAAGTTGCCAGATCGAATTCGCCGTATGCGGTCTGAACGGCGCGGCGTGCCACGCGTTCGACCAGCTTTTCATGCTGGCTGCGATGCTCGATCAGATCGGCAATCGTGCCGATTTTCAAGCCATGCTCCCGGGCATAGGTGATCAAATCTGGCAGGCGCGCCATCTCGCCATCGTCGCGAAGTATTTCGCAAATCACCGATGCCGGGGTTAAACCTGCCATCTGAGCCAGGTCACACCCGGCTTCAGTGTGTCCTGCGCGCACCAGCACGCCGCCATTTTGCGCGCGCAGCGGGAAGATATGACCGGGCTGTACGATGTCGCCGGGCCGGGCATTTTTGGCGGCAGCGGCCAGCACGGTACGCGCCCTGTCGCCGGCTGAAATACCGGTCGTCACCCCCGTTGCAGCTTCAATGGAGAGGGTAAAATTGGTGGCCAGCGGCAAGCCGTTTTCCCGCACCATTAGAGGCAGGTTGAGCTGGCTGCAATGCGCCTCGGTCAGCGTCAGGCAGATCAGTCCACGGCCATGTTTTGCCATGAAGTTGATCTTGTCTGCGGTGGCAAATTCGGCGGCAAAAACCAGGTCGCCTTCGTTTTCCCGGTCTTCCTCATCCACCAGAACGACCATCCTGCCGGCTCGAATTTCTTCGATTATTTCCTGTATCGGTGCTACGTCAGTCATTTGAATCAACCCAGGTTAACGGGCACAGCGGCGCAAAATGCACCGTTTGCCAAGGCTCAATTCTACCATGCACAGACGCCGACCCGCTTGAGTTGCGACGCAATGACCCGAAACAGGCTGCACGACAGCCGGGCCCGGGTAGAAAAATTTCGCAACTGGCAGGCTAGGCTATCATGCCCGCAGCAACGGTGTTGTTGGTCGCCTCGTCAATCACGATAAAGCTGCCGCTGGCACGGTTGCGTTTATAGGCATCGACCACCAGCGGTTGCTGCACCTTCAATCTCACATGGGCGATGTCGTTCATGTTCACTGTCGGGTTGGCGTGCTGCTCCAGCGTGTTGACATCGACGCGGTAGTCTATGCTAGAAAACAGGCATTTTGCCGTGCGGGTCGTGTGCTTCACGAGGTATTTGCGCTGCTTGTCCAGCGGCGTCTCGGACAACCAGCACAGCATCGCATCGAATTCCCTGGTCACAGTCGGCAAATAATCCGCCTTGACAAACATGTCGCCGCGCGAGATGTCGATCTCATCGGTGAGCGTGATGGCAACCGATTGCGGCGCGAAAGCCGTTTGCAGCTCGCCATCCAGGGTCACTATCTGTTTGACATGACTGGTACGACCGGACGGCATCACGGTAATTTCATCCCCCACTGACACCTCTCCTGCCTCAATACGCCCCATGAAACCACGGAAATCGTGATATTCCTCGGTTTGCGGACGGCATACCCATTGCACCGGAAAACGAAAATCCGTCGTGTTGACATCGTGATCGATTTCGACGTTTTCGAGCAACTCCATCAAGGTAGGGCCCTGATACCAGTTCAGATTCTCGCCTCTGTCGACCAGCATGTCGCCGACTAACGCGGACAGGGGCACGCAGGTGACATTGTGCAAGCCCAACTGTGCGGCGAAGGCCAGATACTCAGTGCATATCTCGTCAAAACGCGCCTCGGAATAATCCACCATGTCCATCTTGTTGACCGCCAGCACGATGTGCGGGATACCAACCAGGCTTGCCAGATAGGTGTGACGGCGCGTCTGCACCAGCACGCCACGGCGCGCATCGATCAGGATCACCACCAGATTGGCTGTGGAGGCCGCCGTCACCATGTTGCGGGTGTATTGCTCGTGCCCGGGCGTGTCGCCAATGATGAACTTGCGTTTCGGGGTCGCGAAATAGCGATAAGCCACGTCGATGGTGATGCCCTGTTCGCGCTCGGCTTGCAACCCGTCGGTGAGCAAGGATAAATCCACCGCCGCCATGCCGCGCTTCTCGCTGGTTCTGGCAATCGCCGAGAACTGATCCTCAAAGATGGACTTTGAATCGTGCAGCAAGCGTCCGATCAGTGTGCTCTTGCCGTCATCCACACTGCCGGCTGTGATAAAACGAAGTAATTGTGTCGTGTCGCTCATAATATAACCTCTGAAAATCTGTGAAAAGTAAAAGGTGAGAAGTGATAAGAGGGAAGAGGGAAGAGGGAAGGGTGAAAAACGGCGATGTATTCATCGGCTTCGCTCCTTACATCCCCTCCCCCTTAATTCCTTAACCCTTCACGTTCTTAGAAATACCCTTCTTTTTTGCGCAATTCCATCGAAGCATCCGAGGTCTGATCGTCCATGCGGGTCGCGCCGCGCTCGGTGATACGCGTGGTGGCCGTCTCTGCAATAATTTCTTCTACATTGGATGCGGTCGATTCCACAGGTGCCGTGCAGGTCACATCCCCCACGGTGCGAAAACGCACCGAGAGCACTTCGACTTTTTCGCCGGGCTTGGGCTGCACCAGATCCGAGACCGGAATGACAGAATTGCCGCGACGGATCACTTCGCGTTCATGCGCGTAATAAATGCTCGGAATGTGCAGCTTCTCGCGGCCTATGTATTGCCAGATGTCCAGCTCAGTCCAGTTGGAAATCGGGAATACGCGGATATTTTCGCCCGGGTGCACGCGGGTGTTGTAAATATCCCACAGCTCGGGGCGCTGGTTCTTCGGATCCCACTGACCAAACTCGTCGCGGAAGGAGAAAATGCGCTCCTTTGCACGCGCTTTTTCCTCGTCGCGACGCGCCCCGCCCATGCAGGCATCGAAGTCGAACTCGGCGATGGTTTCCAATAAAGTGACCGACTGGTACGGATTGCGCGGCAAATCAGGATTCTTGATGACGATGGTGCCGCGACGGATGGAGTCTTCGAGCGAACGCACGATCAGTCGCTCACCCAGGTCAGCGGCCAGCTTGTCGCGTGTGGCGATCACTTCCGGAAAGTTATGCTCGGTGTCGATGTGCACCAGCGGGAACGGAAACTTTGCCGGGCGGAAGGCTTTTTCGGCCAGGCGCAGCATCACGATGGAATCCTTGCCGCCGGAAAACAGCAGCGCGGGATTCTTACATTCAGCCGCCACCTCGCGCATGATGTGTATGGATTCGGATTCCAGCGAATCCAGATGGGTAAAGATACGATTGCTCATAATTTTTTCTCTGTAATCAAATTTATCGGGCTAAAACCCGACCTACAATTTTTGCAAGGACATTTTTCCCACGTGCAGACCGCATTCCTTGCCATCCGCACTCTCCCACCACCAGCGCCCCGAGCGTATATCCTCGCCCGGAGTCACCTGCCGGGTACAGGGCGCGCAGCCGATACTGGGATAAAACCTGTCATGTAGCTTATTGTAGGGCACATCATGAAGTTTTATATACTCCCAGACCTCCGCATTCGTCCAGTCCAGCAGCGGATTAAATTTGTGCAATCCCTGTTCCGCGTCGAAAGCTGACAATTCCAGGCTGCCGCGCGTTGTCGCCTGATCGCGGCGCATACCTGTAATCCAGGCGCCCTTGCCCGCCAGCGCACGCTTTAACGGTTCAACCTTGCGAATGTAACAGCAAGCCTTGCGCTGATCAATGCTGTCATAAAAACCATTGACACCATTTTTTTCAACGTAGGCTTCCACCGACGCTGCGGCGGGAAAATAAACCTTGAGCGGCACGCTGTAGCGTGCACGCACCGCTTGCATCAAATCATAGGTTTCCTGCGGCAGGCGCCCCGTATCCAGGCTGAACATCTCAATATCCGGCTCAAAGCGGGCGATCAGATCGGTGAGCACCATATCTTCCGCGCCCAGACTGTTGGCGAAAGCCACCTGCGAAAAATCCCTCACGGCGTCGGCCAACAGCGCCTTGACCTGCGCTACCTTTTGCTCTGATGCACTCATATAGCCCCTCGCTCTGCCCTGCGGAACAGCGGTAATTTTTGGTCAAAGGATGCCTGATAACTTTCAGAAAAATCGCTCAAGCCCTTGAGCGCCTCGTTAATATCCTTGTCAGCACGCAGCATAAAGGCATCGAAGCCGACGCGCTGCATATAATATAACTGGTCGCGCAACACATCGCCGATGGCGCGCAACTGGCCCTTATATCCCATGCGTTCGCGCAACAAATAGGCGATGGTATATCCTCTGCCGTCTGCAAACTTAGGAAAGTCTACCGCGATCACCGGAAATTTTCCGACATCCCCCAGCAAGGCTTCCGGCCGATCCGAACTTTGCAGCCACACGCCGACATCCGCGCGATTGACCAACGCCTCGCGCTGCGCCTGCCATACAGCCAGCGGCACGATGACCTGCCCCGCAGGCACGGGCACGCTCAGTGGCGCATCCTGTTCGCCCGGGCGCAGAATAACCCAGTCATCCTCAACTATCGCTCTGTTTTTGATTATCATATCGTTAAAATCTCGGTGAATAATAAGGCAGGTCATACGGCGTACCCGCTTTGAGCAAATCGTAGTCTGCACCGGACAGGGCTTTATCATCCTCGACGGGCGTTGCATACACACCCGCCTTGAAAGGCTCGGCGCCTATACGGCGCACCGTGTCGATGAAACGCTCGTCATCATATCGTTCTGACACATAGACCTGCAACAGGCGCGCCAACACCCCGGGCACTTGCCCGAAGGAGAACGAGCGTCCGATCACGCGGCCGATGGAACAATCATTACCCTGCGCGCCGCCTATTGATACCTGATACCACTCTTCCCCGTCCTTGTCCACGCCCAAAATGCCGATATGGCCGATGTGATGGTGCGCGCAGGCATTCACGCAACCCGATATATTGAGTTCGATTTCACCTATGTCGTGCAGAAAATCAATATCGTCGAAGCATTCTGCAATGGCGCGGGCCAACGGTATGGACCGCGCATTGGCCAGCGCGCAAAAATCGCCCCCCGGGCAGCAGATGATGTCGGTGAGCAGACCGATATTCGGCGTAGCCATGCCCAGCACTTTGGCTGCCTGCCAGAGCCCGACCAGTTCCGACTGTTTGACGTCCGCCAGCACCAGATTCTGCATATGCGTGACACGCAGCTCGCCAAAACTGAAACGTTCGGCCAAATCTGCCGCAGCCTCCAGCTGATCGGCCGTCACATCCCCCGGCGCCACGCCGGTCTTCTTCAAGGACAGCACCACGGCGGCATAACCGGGCACTTTGTGCGGTTTGACATTGCGCTGCATCCAGTTATCGAAGGCCTTGTTGTTCTTTTGAAAGGCTGACAATTCAGCCCCCGCATCGGACAGCGCCTCATAGGCCGGTGCCTCAAAAAAGGCGGCGACCCGGTTCAATTCAGAAACCGTAATCGTGCAAGGCCCGCCACGGGTATATTCCCAGTCAGCTTCAACCTGCCGCCTGAATTCCTCTATCCCTAAGGCTTTTACCAGTATCTTGATGCGCGCCTTGTACATATTGTCGCGCCTGCCATACTGGTTATAAACGCGCACGATGGATTCCACATAAGTAATCACATCCTGCCACGGCACGAAGGCGCAGATCTCGGTGCCGATAACGGGCGTGCGCCCCAGGCCGCCACCGACCAACACGCGAAAACCTGTTTCGCCCAGCGCGTTTTTGACCATCGCAAGACCGATGTCATGCACCGCAATCGCCGCACGATCCTCTGCCGCCCCTGTGATGGCAAATTTGAATTTGCGCGGCAAAAAGGCAAATTCCGGATGAAAAGTGCTCCACTGGCGAAGAATCTCGGCAAAGGGACGCGGATCGACGATCTCATCTTGCGCAATCCCTGCATACTCATCGCAAGTGATATTGCGGATGCAATTGCCCGAAGTCTGGTTGGCATGCATTTCCACCGTGGCCAGATCGCTCAGAATATCCGCAGCATCGGGCAACTTGATCCAGTTGAACTGGATATTCTGGCGCGTGGTGAAATGACCATAGCCGCGATCATACTTGCGCGCGATATGCGCGAACATGCGAAACTGCGTCGCGTTGAGCAGGCCATAAGGCACGGCGATGCGCAACATATAAGCGTGTATCTGCATGTACAGCCCGTTTTGCAGGCGCAAAATGCGGAACTCATCTTCGGTCAGCTCACCTGACAAGCGTCGGCTGATCTGGTCGCGAAACTGCCCGACGCGCTCTGTCACGAGCCTGTGATCGAATTGGTCGTAACGATACATTTAGTTTTCCTCGGCAGGATAACGTTTGGACACCGGCAACAACAAAGCGGCCGCCAACGGAAACTTTGCGCCATAAGCCAGAATATACTGCACATCCGCGTCTTCGTCGTGGCGCAACGCCGCGCCTATATAGGCATGCTCGCCTGTTTGCCCGACCACGACCCCGATGCGCCCCCCGCATCCGTTGAACCAGCTGACTTGTTTGGGTGTATTGTGTTTATTTTCACTCATCATTTTTCCTTAATCGTCTTCATCACAGGGCAGCACGGGCATGCCCCTTCTGCATATTTTTATTTGTAGAACACCATCTTCAGGCCGATGATCAGCAACATCACCGCCAGCACCGGCCGCAACACATGCTCAGGCACCCGGGCGCTCAAATGACTGCCGATGTAAATTCCGGGCAAGGAACCGGCCAGCAGACTGGTCAGCAGCACCAGATCCACCGTGCCCAGCGCCAGATGCCCCATACCGGCAAAGGCCGTGAGCGGCACCGCATGCGCGATGTCCGTACCGACAATTTTGACCGACGGCATGCGCGGATACAGAAACAGTAAGGCCACCGTCCCCAGCACCCCGGCACCGATAGAAGAAACGGTCACCAGTGCCCCCACCACTACCCCCGTGGCAATGGTCGCCCCCGGCAAATAACGATGATGCAACTCGTACACACGGCCATCGCGGCTCCTGCCGAACTTCTTGATCTGTTCCTTGAATAACAAAACCACCGCCGTCAACAGCAAAGCCACACTCAACACACGGGTCACCAGGCTGCGCAATATCTTCTCGTCCAGCGCCAGGTATTTGAGTAAAAGAATGGTGACGAGCGCGGCCGGCAGGCTGCCCATTGCCAGCAGACCGACCACTTTCCAGTCCACGGTGCCTTTTTTACCGTGCACCCAGGCGCCCACCGTCTTGGTCAGCGAGGCATACAACAAATCCGTCCCCACCGCTGTCGCCGGCGACACGCCAAAGAATAAAACCAGCAATGGCGTCATCAGCGAGCCGCCGCCCACTCCGGTAACCCCGACAATCAACCCGACCAGAAAGCCGGACAACGTGTACATCCAATCCATTCGGATCCACCTTTTATAATTCAGGCAGGCATTTTATCCTGCCGTTATCAATATCTTTAATGATTTAATGTTAGTATTTTATAACAAAGAGGAATAAGGACTTGCCATGAACTTTCAACAATTACGTTTTCTCAACGAAATCGTGCGGCGCAATTTGAAAATCTCTGATGCGGCGACAGCGCTTTACACCTCTCAACCTGCGATCAGCAAACAGATCAAGCAGCTCGAAGAGGAGCTGGGTGTCCAGATTTTCCTGCGCAATGGCAAACGCATCACGGCCATCACAGAACCCGGCAAAGGACTGCTCGCCATCGCACAGCGCATGCTGAACGATGCGGAAAACTTCAAACAGTATGCCCAGGAATTTCAATCCAAAGATACCGGGCACCTGACGATCGCCACCACCCACACCCAGGCGCGTTATGCCCTGCCACCGGTGGTAAAGCAATTTATGGCACGCTACCCCAGGGTAAAACTGGGCCTGCATCAGGGCACGCCGACTCAGGTAGCCGAACAGGTTTTACAGGGGGACGCCGATATATGTATCGCCACCGAAAGTCTGTCTCTTTACGGCGGACTGGTCACCCTGCCCTGCTATGAATGGAACCATTGCGTGATCACTCCGCCTGACCATCCTTTGCTCAAAGAAAAAGAAATGACGCTGGCGAAGCTCGCGCAGTATCCCATCATCACCTATGATTTTGCCTTTTCCGGTCGAACCAAGATTAACGAGGCATTCGAAAAAGCGGGACTGAACCCTGAAATTGCACTGACCGCCATCGATGCCGACGTCATCAAAACATACGTGGAACTGGGACTGGGGATAGGCATCCTGGCAGAAATCGCCTTTATCCCGGAACGGGACCGGCATCTTTGCATGATCAAAGCCGACCATCTGTTCAAACCCAGCACCACGCGCATTGCAATACGAAAAAACGAGTACCTGCGAGGTTACACCTATGATTTCATCGAGCTGTTCGCCCCGCACCTGACCTGTCAAGTCGTCGCACACGCCATGCGGGCATCCGGCACCCCGGAAAATTAGCCACTGATGTTACTGCGTAACATCAGTTGTGTATTCAAAGTAACTTCGCCGGGGGCAGCCCGGCTGCTGGTTACTGGCGTCGCGAAAGTAACCATCGATGCGGCAACCCCGCCTGCCTACCGCAGGCAGGGCTTGCCGCGCCGCCTGACTACCCTGCCTGCCGACAGGCAGGCGCAGGCAGGCGGCGTTCCCTTGATAGCCGCAAACAGGCGGGTGAGCTACTCGCACGATCCGCTTCGCGACCACGTGCTCAAACAGTGCTCGCCTAACCGCACCGCTTGTTTGCGGCTATTTTCGGCGGCGCACAGGGGGCTAAAGGTGGAATGCCAAGGTTACCACTCATCAATTCTGATTTTTTGGGTTTGTGCGTAACATCAGTTAGTCATAAAAAAAGCCGGGAAATCCCGGCTTTTTTCGACAGATCAGTGCCCAGATCAGAACGAGTATGATACCCCTGCGTTCACGACTGTTGCCGTGCTGTTCTGCCTGACAAGCGTCGTCGGCAGGGTGGCTGTCACGCCGTAAACGTCCACGCCCAAACGACCGGAAACATTCGGTGTGAACTTGTATTCGACACCCGCACCGAAGGTCGGTGCGAAGCGACGGGTATTCTGTTCACCCAGCGCATTGGTTTCTGAGGAAGCGCTCGCCACGCCCAGCTTACCGAATACTGAAAAAGCGTCGCTCACTGGCATAGTACCCACTGCTGCAATCGCGAAAACCATTTGCTTGCTAAGGTAACGCGGACCGCCGACTACAGGCGTAGTATAGATATAGCTAGCACCCGTGTAGGCAAGTTCAACAGCCAGGTTTTTGTTGTAGCGATAACCGCCAAATACGCCATAAACAGGCTTATTCTTTGGATTTTCTACAACGAAGCCCGCAGGGGCGGTAAAGCTGGCATTACCGGCACCGAGTGTGACACCGGCGTAAAAATTACTCATATCAACACTACCGGCAAAAGCCGGTGCGGTGGCGGACAAAAGGACAACTGCCAAAATCTTCTTCATCATTTCAATCTCTCTATTTAATTGCGGGTGCGAATAGGCCACCCGACGGACGCATACGCCTGATCTGTCCCGTGCCGACGGACTCCCGAGGGCACAGGAACACGCCAGGATCAAAGCTGGCAACTAGACTAATTAAGTCGGGTTAAAGTTCCCTGCGAAGAAAATTTTTTCATGTCGAGAGTGACCGCTTGACGAAACCTGTGTTACGGCACAGTATTACATGCGATATTTTTACCTGAAAAACAGGCTATTGCGCGGCTTCAAACCGGTTTATCACCGCTCTTCAGGGCGGGGGATGCTTCTGCCAGGAGATAATGAGATGAACGCGACTGCGACTGATGCTCTTATCGACAGGAATCGGGCGCTGCCGACCGGGCTTGATGCGAAGAATAGTCACCTCATTGATGCGTTCATGGGAAGCAATCATGGCAGATGACAGCCCATTGCAGCAAAAGATCGAGTCCCTCGAATTGAAGAACAAGCTGCTCGAAGAGGGGCTGCATCAGGCTCAAAGGCAGCGGCAGATGTTTGACCGGACGGCGCAGGAACTCAAGGCCAGAAAATTGCTGCTGACACAACGCGACCAGGAGCTGGAAGAAAAGGTGCGGGAACTCACCAGGGTCATGAATTTCATGGCGGAAAGCGAAGAGCGTTTCCGCAAAGCCTTCCAGTATTCGGCCATCGGCATGGCATTGGTAGGACTCGATGGGCACTGGCTCAAAGTCAACCATTCACTGTGCCAAATTCTGGGCTATTCGGCACAGGAATTGCTGAACAAAACTTTTCAGGAAATCACCCACCCTGACGATCTGCAATCCGACCTTGACTTTGTGGCCAGGTTACTGGCGGGAGAAATGGATCACTACCAGATGGAAAAGCGCTATTTCCATAAGGATGGCCATGTTGTGTGGATACGCCTGAGCGTATCGCTGATACGCGATTTACAGCACAACCCCATCCATTTTGTATCACAAATAGATAACATCACAGAGGACAAGCTGGCGGCCGAGGCGCTGCGCAAGAAAAATATTGAACTTAACCTGTTCCGCACCTTGCTGGATCATTCAAGCGACGCCATTGAGGTCATTGACCCCGTCACGCTCAAATTTCTGGACGTCAATGAAAAAGCATGCACCGATCTGGGTTACAGCCGGGAAGAATTGCTGTCCATGAGCGTTTTCGATATTGATCCTGCCATCAGTCAGGATTCAAAAGAACTCACCCACAAGCAGATGCAAAAATCGGGAACCGCCTGCTTCGAAAGTGTCCACCGGCGCAAAAATGGCTCCACCTTCGCCGTGGAACTGAGCATCAGTTCTGCCAACCTGGACAAACCCTACGGGCTTTGCATCGTGCGTGACATCACCGGGCGTTTGCAGACCGAAAAAATTCTGCGTGATTCCCGTGAGAACTTGCATCGCCTGCTCAATTCGATGGCTGAAGGCGCTTACGGAGTCGACACAGGTGGCAACTGCACCTTCGTCAACCGCGCCTTGCTCAATCTGCTGGGTTACCAGGACGAAAATGAAATACTGAACAAACAAATACACGAACTGATACATCACTCCCACGCTGATGGCAGCCCCTATCCGGCCAGTGAATGCAAGGCGTATTGCACCACCCGGTTAGATCAGTCGAGCAATGTTTCCGACGAAGTGTTCTGGCGCTGTGACGGGGTCGCGATCCCTGTTGAATACTGGTCTCATCCTATAATATCGGACGGTGTGGTGATCGGCGCCATTGTCACCTTCATCGACATTACCGAACGTCGCAGAGTCGAAAACCAACTGGCCGCGCAGTACCTGCATGTCGAAAAAATCAACGCCCGGCTGGTCGCGACGAACCAGCAACTGGGGCTGGCGCAAGATCAGTTGCTGCAATCTGAAAAAATGGCAGCCATCGGTCTTTTAGCTGCGGGGGTGGCGCACGAGATCAACAATCCGGTCGGCTATGTGAATTCCAATCTGGGCACTCTGGAAAAATATCTGGCTCATCTGTTCCTTATCATGGATAAATATGAGGCCGCAGAAATACCGCTGGGTGCCGACCATCCGCTCATCCAAGAGCTGCGCCAGTACAAGGCGAAGATCAATCTGGAGCGCATCCGCCGCGACACCCGGCAGCTCATCAGCGAATCTCAGCAAGGATTGGAACGGGTAAAAAAGATCATCATCGACCTGAAGGAATTTTCCCACGCAGATAGTCAGGATCAGTGGATGCTGGCAGACGTGCATCATATGCTGGACTCCACCTTGAACATCGTGTGGAACGAACTGAAATACAAGTGCAAGGTAGTCAAGGAATACACCAGCCTGCCGAAAATTGACTGCCTGCCTTCAGAACTCAATCAGGTGTTCATGAACCTGCTGGTGAACGCCGGGCAAGCCATCGAAGTGAATGGCACGATCACGCTGCGCACCGGACAGACGGCCGACAAAATATGGGTTGAGGTTCAGGATACCGGCGTTGGCATCCCGCCCGAGAATATCGCGCGCCTGTTCGAACCGTTTTTTACCACCAAGCCGGTAGGTCAGGGTACAGGACTGGGACTCTCGGTCTCCTACAGAATAATCGAAAAACATCACGGCAAGATCGAGGTACACAGCGATATCGGAAAAGGCTCGACCTTTCGTGTCTGGCTGCCGGTGCGACAACCCGGCACCTGTGAGACCACAGGACAGTAGCAGGCTGTGCGTTGCACCTTAAAACCTCAGTCAAAAACTTAACAACAGGCAAGGAGAGCACGCGTGAAGGCAAAAGTTCTGGTGGTGGACGATGACCCTAATATCAGAAAGACACTCTCCGACATCCTGAGAGTCAAGGGCTATGAAACAACGACAGCCTCAACCGGGGGCGACGCCATCGCGGCTGCCGAACAGCAAATTTTCAGCCTGACGTTAATCGACCTGATGCTGCCGGACATACCTGGCCTGGACGTGATGGCGCGCATCAAGGCGCTCTCCCCCTTGACGGAGACGATCATCCTGACCGGACACGCCTCAATAGACACGGCGATTGAGGCTACCCGCCAGGGGGCATTTTCCTATCTCATCAAACCTTATCAGCTCGATGACCTGCTGCAAAAAATCGGTCACGCAGTCGAACGCCAGCAGGCGAACGATGAGATCCTCCGTTTAGCTTCATTTCCCAGATTACATCCTAACCCGGTGATTGAAGTCAATGCAGCAGGAGAGGTAACCTATGCAAACCCGGCCGCCCACCGATTTTTTCCGGACATCACGTCACTGGGACGGCAGCATCCTCTGCTGGCCGGATTGTCAGCATTTGGCGAGTTTCAAAAAAGCGAACCGCAAACGGATATTATCCGTGAAGTCGATTTGGGGGCTACAACGTATGAGCTGCACGTTTTCTACGTACAGGAAGCAGAGCTCGTCCGCATTTACATTCTTGACATCACCGAACGCCGACGAGTCGAAATCCAACTGGCCGCCCAGTACCGGCATGTCGAAAAAATCAATGCGCAGTTGGTGGAAACGAACCGGCAACTGGAACAGGCGCAAAACCAGTTGCTGCAATCTGAAAAAATGGCGGCCATCGGTATTTTGGCAGCAGGAGTGGCGCACGAAATCAACAATCCGATAGCCTATGTCAATTCCAACCTGGGTACACTGGAAAAATATCTGGCTCACTTTTTCTTCATTATGGACAAATATGAAGCCGCCGAAGCGCTGCCGGGTACGGACCTTCCGATTTTTCAGGAGCTGCGGCAGTACAAGGCGAAGATCAATCTGGAGCGCATCCGCCGCGACAGCCGACAGCTCATCACCGAATCTCAGCAAGGTCTGGCGCGGGTGAAGAAAATCATCCTCGACCTGAAGGAATTTTCCCACGCAAATAACCGGGATCATTGGGTGTTGGCGGACATACACCAGGGACTCGATTCCACCCTGAACATCGTATCGAACGAGCTAAAGTCGAAAGGCGAAGTCATCAAGGAATACGGTAGCCTGCCGCAAATTTACTGCATCCCTTCAGAACTCAACCAGGTGTTCATGAATCTGCTGATGAACGCCGGGCAAGCCATCGACGCGCACGGCACGATCACCTTACGCACAGGAGGACAGGACGAGCGCGTATGGGTTGAGGTTCAGGATACAGGCATCGGCATTCCGCCCGAAAATATCGCGCGCCTGTTCGAACCGTTTTTCACCACTAAACCGGTAGGCCAGGGTACAGGACTGGGACTCTCGGTCTCCTACAGAATAGTCGAAAAACATCACGGCAAGATCGAAGTGCACAGCGAAGTCGGCAAAGGCTCGACCTTCCGTGTCTGGCTGCCGGTGCGACAAGCCGACACAGGGCCGACAACATGAACCTGAAAAAGGCACCCATGCGCCAACGGCGGTAGAATTGAAGCCGCAAGCGCACCGAAAAAAAGAACCCGGTTTTCCATCCCCCCACATCAGGAGAAATTGACATGAACGCGATTACGGCTAATGATCTTTGCCGCGTCAACATGAATCTGGAGCAGCCGACCACGCTTTATGCGGAGCAGGGTCACCGTATTTTCTGGCTGGGCAATACCGACCAGACCGCCTTCCGCTGCAACACGTATCTCATCGTGGACCTGCACGAGGCGATTCTGGTCGATCCGGGCAGCAAACAGTATTTTTCCCAGGTAATGCAGCGGGTCGCGCAAATCCTGCCGCCGGAAAAAATCAGCGGCATGGTGCTGTGCCATCAGGATCCCGACGTAGCTGCGTCCATGACCGACTGGCTCGAAGTCAATCCGTCCATGCGGGTGTTCACCACCCCGCGCACCCAGGTATTACTGCCGCATTATGGCCGCTCTGACTACTGCTATTACGACGTGACGGAAAACCCGGTCTATACCCTGCCGTCCGGAGCCTGCCTGAAATTTGTCGAAGCCCCCTTCCTGCACTTTCCCGGCGCCTTCGTGACTTACGACGCACAGTCGCACTACCTTTTTTCAGGGGATATATGGGCGGCGTTAAGCCTGGACTGGGCGCTGACGGTAGACTCATTCGACGAGCACATCCCGAAGATGGATCTTTTTCACCTGGACTACATGGCATCCAATCTCGCCGCGCGTGGCTTTGTCAGGCGCATCAAGCACCTGGCCATTGACGCCATCTTGCCACAGCACGGTTCGCTTATCGGGCCGCAGCACATAGCCGCCGCCCTCGATTATCTGCGCCGCCTGCGCTGCGGCACTGACATCATCTACGCGGACATAGAGAGCAATCATGGCAGATGAGAGCTGTGCCGCATTACAGCGAAAGATCGACTCTCTTGAATTAAAGATCAGGCTGCTCGAAGAGGCGCTGCATCAGGCTCAAAGGCAGCGGCAGATGTTTGACAGGACGGCGCAGGAACTCAAGACTGCCAAATTGCTGCTGATACAAAAAGGAGAAGAACTGGAAGAAAAAGTTCAGGCGCGCACCAGGCAACTGCTTGCCGCACAGGAAGAACTGGTGCGCCGTGAAAAACTGGCTGTTTT
The DNA here is from genome assembly GCA_028707275.1 of Gallionella sp. Lineage (GTDB taxonomy): Bacteria > Pseudomonadota > Gammaproteobacteria > Burkholderiales > Gallionellaceae > Gallionella. The sequence continues at coordinate 299,440 of JAQTUP010000002.1, forward strand.
AGGACAGGTGGCGGGCAGCGTCGGGCACGAGCTACGCAACCCGCTGGGGGTGATGAGCAACGCGGTGTATTTCCTGCAAACGGTGCTGAGTGACGCCGATGACAGCGTCAAGGAATACCTGAACATCATCAATAACGAAATCGCAGCTTCCAATCGCATCGTGTCCGACCTGTTAGATTCGGTGCGCACCCGGCCGCCGCAACCGGGAGCAGTGGGGCTCGCAGAGCTGGTAGCACAGACCTTGCACAAGTACACCGTGCCCGCCTCTGTCACGGTGCAACTGGACATCCCGACCACACTACCGGCCTTGCGGGTGGATGCACAGCAAATCCAGCAAGTGTTACGCAATCTGGTCAGCAACGGCATCGAAGCCATGCCGGACGGCGGCACGCTGCAAATCAGCGCTGTCGAAAACAAACCCGATGACACCATTACCGTCAGCCTGCGGGATACGGGCATCGGCATGACGCCGGAGCAGTTGAGCCACCTGTTCCAGCCCCTGTTTACCACCAAGGCGCGCGGTATCGGCCTGGGGCTGGTGGTGGTAAAAAACCTGACCGAAGCCAACGGCGGTAAGATAGCGGTGCAAAGCGCGCCGGGGCGCGGAACAACTTTTACGGTAACACTGCTGACAGCAGATGCAGGTCAGGCTTCAGCCCGACACGTCGGGTTAAAACCCGGCCTGCAAACCACGCGCCTCTGTTTACAAGAGGAATCCCACCATGCTGAATAACACGCCCGAAATCCGCAGGAATATCCTGCTGGCTATTGTCGCTTGGAGTCTGATCGTCGGGGGTTCACTGGGCTGGGCTTTTTTCAGCATCAACCAGGAAAGCATCAAACTCGCCCAGCACGAGGCTCGTGCCTACATCAACAAAGACATCGCTTTTCGCAACTGGGCCGCGTCTCATGGCGGGGTTTACGTCCCCCCCGGCAAGACGACTCCGCCCAATCCTTATCTGGCCTTCATCCCTGACCGGGACGTGACCACCACCAGCGGCAAGACACTCACCCTGATGAATCCCGCCTACATGTTGCGGGAGATGCAGAGCCGATTTTCGGGTCCATCCGGTGAAAGAGGACGCCTGACCAGCCTGAACCCCCTGAATCCTGACAATGCGCCGGACGCATGGGAGAGCCGCGCGCTGCTGCGTTTCGAACAAGGGGAAACGGAGATTTCTGAAATCAGCGACATCGCCGGTGCTCCCTGGCTGCGCACGATGCGCCCCTTCATCGTCGAACAAGGGTGCATCAAATGTCACAGCCAGCAAGGTTACAGGGTCGGGGATGTGCGTGGCGGGATTGGAGTTGCTATTCCGATGAAAATCTTCCACGGGATAGCAGACCAGGCCAAGTTAAATCTGGCGACGGGGCATGGCGTTATCTGGATCGCAGGACTCATCATCCTGGGGTTCTTCGCCCGCCGTGCCATACAGCACCATGCCGAGCGCGCACAGACAGAGGAAGCTATCCACAAGCTCAATGAAGCGCTGGAAACCCGGGTACAGGAACGAACAGCGCAATTGACGGCCACACAGGATGCGCTGGTGCGCCGCGAAAAACTGGCGATGCTGGGCCAGGTGGCGGTCAATGTGGGACATGAATTGCGCAACCCGTTAGGCGCGATGAGCAATGCTGTGTATTTTTTGCAAACTGTGCTGACCGATGCGGACGAGACCACCTCAGAATACCTGAACATCATCAAAAACGAGATCGCCGTTTCAGAGCGCATTGTGGCCGACCTGATGGACGCCGTGCGTACCAGTCCGCCGCAACCGGCGACCGTGACCGTGGCGGAACTGATCGATCCGACTTTGCGCGACGTGCCCGCCTCTGTCACTGTGAAGCTGGATATTCCGGAAACACTGCCTGTGCTGCGGGTGGATGCTCAGCAAATCCACCAGGCGTTGCGTAACCTGATCAGCAACAGCGTGGAAGCCATGCCGGACGGCGGCACGCTGAAAATCAGTGCGGTTGAAAATGCGCCAGCCAAAACCATTACCCTCAGCGTGCAGGATACGGGTGTCGGCATGACAGCGGAACAACTGGACCACTTGTTCGAGCCCCTGTTCACCACCAAGGCGCGCGGCATCGGCCTGGGACTGGTGGTGGCAAAAAACCTGGTCGAAGCCAACGGCGGTACCGTGGTTTGTAGGTCGGGCTTCAGCCCGACTGACAAGGGTACGACATTTACGGTCACCCTTCCGGCAGCGGATGAAAAGAATATTTCAACATGAGTAACATCATACAAATCCGGCAACCTCTCTCCGGCAAACAGGGTTTCCCGCTAAGGCTGTTCGCTGGCGCATTTGTCATCAGCCTGTTGACCACCGTTTTCAGCGGATGGCAATCGTGGCGGCTGCATACGCAGGCTGAAGAGATGTCGAGGAAGCATATCGCTCTGACCGAGAATATCGGTCGCATCATGCTGTTCGACGAGGTACTCACGATGTCGGCGCGCATGGCTGCTGCAACAGGGGATTTCAGCTACGAGAAAAGATATGACCAATTCGATCTGCAATTGACGGCGCAGATCAGTGAAATAAGAGACCTACTCCCTCAATCTGAAATAGCCCTGTTTGTCGGGGAGACGGATGAGGCGAATCTCGCGCTGGTGAAGCTGGAACGGCAGGCTTTTGCGTGGGCGCATCAGGGTCGTCGGCAGGAAGCAACGGCGCTGCTGACCAGTGCCGAATATATGCGTTTGAAAAAAGTTTACGCGAGGGGGATGGAAAAAACCGCCAATGCCGCAACTACCCTGATTGAACGAGAGGCGCAATCTCTGCATTCCATGTCTCTGTGGTTGGCGCTCGCAAGTGCCGTGAGTACTATAGTGTTACTGGCGACCTGGTTTTTTGCGATCCGGTCTGCGCGTAATTGGGCCGCCGAGCGCAGGGAAGCTGAAGATACGTTACGCAAGACACAAGATGAACTGGTGCGCCGTGAAAAGCTGGCAGTGCTGGGACAGGTGGCGGGCAGTGTGGGGCACGAGCTGCGCAACCCGCTGGGCGTGATGAGCAACGCCGTGTATTTTTTGCAAACCGTGCTGAGTGACGCCGATGACAGCGTCAAGGAATACCTGAATATCATCAAGGATGAGATCGCCAGTTCCGAACGCATCGTGTCCGACCTGTTAGATTCGGTGCGCACCAAACCGCCGCAACCGGAGGCGGTGGGCGTGCGTGAAATCATCCAGATGACACTGGGCAAACTCACGATCCCCGCTGCTGTGTCAATAAAACTGGATATTCCGGAAACACTGCCTGTGCTGCGGGTGGATGCTCAGCAAATCCACCAGGTGTTCCGCAACCTGGTCAGCAACAGCGTGGAAGCCATGCCGGACGGCGGCACACTGCAAATCAAGGCAGAGGCAGACGCCGCCACAAAGAAAATTATTGTAAGCGTGCGCGACAGTGGTGTGGGCATGACAACGGAACAATTGGAGCATCTGTTCCAGCCCTTGTTCACCACCAAGGCTCGCGGCATCGGACTGGGGCTGGTGGTGGTAAAAAACCTGACTGAAGCCAATGGCGGCAGTATCCAGGTGCAAAGCGCGCCGGAAAAAGGCAGCATGTTTACCGTTACACTGCCAGCAGGATGAACCTATTGCGCCTGCCTGCCGCGACGCTTGCGGCGCAGGCAGGGAATCCACAATCGAATGACCTGGCAACCAATTACATGAGCAAACACTGATGAAAATTAAAGACGACCTTTATCGTTCCCCATTCCGGTTGTTGCTGATAATAGCCATTTCGATTCTGACGGTCGAAGTCTGCATTATGTTGCTGTTCAGCCTGCTGCCCAGACTAGCGCCACGTGTCGAAATCCTCGCCGATGGTATTTTGCTGACCCTTCTGCTCTCCCCCATCCTTTATCTGTTTCTGTTCCGCCCCCTGAACCAACAGATTTCGGCGCTCGATCAGGCTGAAAAATCGCTCAGACATCAGAACGAAGCACTCGGGGAAAAAACCCTGCAACTGATTGCGGCGCAGGAGGAACTGGTGCGCACGGAAAAGCTGGCACTACTCGGTCAGGTCGCGGTCAGCGTGGGGCACGAACTACGCAACCCGCTGGGCGTGATGAATAACGCCGTGTATTTTTTGCAAACTGTGCTTGCCGATGCGGATCAGACCACCTCCGAATACCTGAAGATCATCAAGGATGAGATTGCAGGTTCCGAGCGCATTGTGGCAGACCTGATGGATGCCGCACACACCAATCCGCCGCTTCCAGATACGGCAGACGTGAGAGAACTGATCGAGCAAACCTTGCTCAATTGTACCGTCCCGGCACGGGTCAGTTTAAAGCTGGACATCCCGGCGACACTGCCTCTGTTACGGGTGGATGCCCGGCAACTCCAGCAGGCGTTGCGTAATCTCATCAGCAATGGCGTGGAAGCTATGCCGGACGGCGGCACGCTGCAAATCAGTGCCGTCGAAAACAAACCGGACGGCACCATTGCTGTCAACGTGCAGGATACAGGTGTCGGCATAATGGCAGAACAACTGGGCCACTTGTTCGAGCCCTTGTTCACCACCAAGGCACGCGGCATCGGCCTGGGGCTGGTGATCGTAAAAAACCTGGTCGAGGCCAACGGCGGTAAAATAGCGGTGCAAAGCGAGGCAGGAAAAGGCACTCTGTTTACCGTTACACTTCCTCTGGCCGAGGTTTGATTGCAGAATGATTTTCTAAAATACATCTGTAACCCGCTAAAGGCTCACACTACTCGACGAGGATTTGAAGATCATGAAACGCACTTTTCTTATTTTTACGCTGCTGATGGGGCTGTCAGTCTTATCGTCTGTGGCGTATGCCGTAGAACGTCTGGTGGTGGCTGACTCGCCTACCCTATTAACCGGTTTAGTCAGCATTGCCATGCAAAAAGGATATTTCGCCGAGCAAGGACTAGAGGTTGAGATCAAGGATTACAAAACCGGAGACGATGCCACGCGTGCAATGTTTGATGGTACGGCAGATATCGCAACCGTTGCGGAAACCGCTTTCGTCTTTGACAGTTTCCGGGAAAAAGACTTCAGCCTTTTTGCCACCATCGGCAGTTGGGACAACGAGGTGAAAATCGTTGCGCGCACCGACCGGAATATCAATAGCATTGCCGATCTGCACGGCAAAATCGTAGGAACCCACCCTAAAATTTCCGTGCATTATTTCCTGTCTCAGGCGCTGCTCAAATACGGCCTGACAATGCGCGACATCACGCCTGTCTTCAAGAAGGCCGGCGAATTACCGACAGCGCTCGAAGCGGGTGAAATTGATGCCTTTTCGTTACGCGAGCCCTTCATCGGTGACGCGATCCTACGCCTCAAAGGACGCGTCAAAGTATTTGAGGAACCCGGGCTGTACTGGAAATCTTTCAGTCTGGTGGCGCGCAATAAAACGCTGACGGCGCGCACCGACGCATTACAGAGATTTTTGCGCGGGCTAAACCGTGCTGAAATACTGGTGCGAGAACAACCAGGCGTAGCGGCAGCTATCCTGGCCGCCAGGCTAAACAGCACGCAGGAAAAAATAGCGGCAGACCTGGGACAGGTGAAGCTGCGACTTGGCCTGGAGCAGCGGCTCATTTATGTGCTGGAGAATGTCGCAACCTGGGCTCTGGATGAAAATCTTCTGACAGCAAAGACCATGCCGAATTACCTGCATCTGATCAACACGGAGGCGCTGCGCAAGGTCAAGCCCAATTCGGTCACAATTATCAAATAACGCCATGCTCATCCGCACCCGACTGATTTTAATTGGATTGCTTCCGTTGCTTCTGCTGCTGTTTTTTGTCGCGGGGGGGATGGTGACTCAAAACCAGCTTGATTCTCTCAGGGAAAAAGTAGTGCTTGCCGACAATCTGGGGAAAAACCTTTTCAACCTGGTCATTGTCGAGCACGATTTGTTGAAAAACAAGTCCGACCGGCCCCGTCAGCAATGGCAGTTCCTCATACAAGAGCTCGAATCGCAACTACCCAAGGCCAGAAAAACATTCTCCTCGACCGACGAAAGCGAGTTGATGGAAACATTGCTTGAATATTTTGAAAACAGTCAGCGTGATTTTCAGGAACTGGTGCAATGGCTAGACCAGCACCAGGATCAGACGCTGAGTACAGTGCAACAAGTCTATCTTGCCCGTCTGAGCGAACGTCTCCATATCAACCTGCAAAGTGCAATACCTATTGCCAACCAAATTGCCTCGATCAATCAGGAGAAAGCTGTCGCTTTCGATCAAAAACGCGAAAAATTGACGGTCTTCATACTAATTTTTCTGACCGGCCTGATTCCGCTGATTCTCTGGCCGCTAATACGCGGCATCACACGCTCGGTCAATCATCTAAAAACCAGCATGACTCAGGTGGCGCTCGGAAATCTTGAATTTCACATCGAAATGACCGGTCAAGATGAATTTGCACAACTCGCCCGACACTTCAATGAAATGATCTCAAAGCTAGCCGAAGTCACTGTCGCGCGTAAAGTTCTGTCGGCAGAAATAGTCGGACGAAAACAGGCAGAAGAAAAAATTCTCACTCTGAATCAAGAGCTTGAAAACAAAGTAGCGGAGCGAACAAAGCAACTCATGACGGCACAGGAATCACTGGTGCGCCGCGAAAAGCTGGCGGTGCTGGGACAGGTGGCGGGCAGCGTCGGACACGAGTTGCGCAACCCGTTAAGCGTGATGAGCAACGCCGTATATTTTTTGCAGACGGTATTGACCGATGCGGATGACACTACCCGCGAATACCTGAATATCATCAAGAACGAAATCACCAATTCCGAACGCATCGTATCCGACCTGTTAGATTCGGTGCGCACCAAGCCGCCTCAACCGGAAGCCGTGGGTCTGCGTGAAATCATTCAGATGACCTTGGGCAAACTCACGATCCCGGATGCAGTGTCGGTCAAATTGGATATTCCTGAAACGCTATCCGACTTGCGGGTAGATCCGCTGCAAATCCATCAGGTGTTGCGCAATTTGATCAGCAACGGCATAGAGGCGATGCCGGAAGGCGGCACGCTGCAAATCAGTGCGATTGAAAACAAGCCGGGGGGCACAGTTACCCTCAGTGTGCAGGATACCGGCGTCGGCATGACAGCGGAACAATTGGGTCACCTGTTCCAGCCCTTGTTCACCACCAAGGCGCGCGGCATCGGCCTGGGACTGGTGGTGGTGAAAAACCTGACGGAAGCAAATGGCGGTAAGATAGCGGTGCAAAGCGAGACAGGCCGTGGCACACAGTTTATCGTCACGCTTCCGGCGGCTCGATGAAAGAAAAAATAAACGTGACTCCAAAACTGTACAACTTTTTGCAACAGGCGTTGCAGCAGCTCATCCACTTGCTGATCAAGATGAGTTCGCGGCGCTTTATTGCTCTATTCTTGATCGTGGCGGTGTTGGTTTCGGTGCTGATTGTCCTGACCATCGATTTTCTATGGGATGGCCGTTTTAATACCGAGTTGGAGTTTGCGGGGATAGTCACGCCTTTTCTTGACGGTCTGTTTCTTGTGTTGTTCGTGACCGCCATGTTCGACGAGATTCGCAGGGAAGTGGAGCGGCGCAAAGCGGCGGAAGAGTCCTTCCGCAAACTGACCGAGGAGCTGGAGTCGAGGGTTCAAACAAGAACTGTGCAGTTGCTGGCAACCCAGGAAGAACTGGTGCGCACGGAGAAGCTGGCGCTGCTGGGTCAGGTAGCGGATACGGTTGGGCACGAGTTGCGCAACCCGCTAGGCGTGATGAATAACGCGGTGTATTTCCTGCAAGCCGTGTTGCCGGACGCAGACGAGACCGTCAGGGAATATTTAGGCATCATCAAGGACGAGATCACCGACGCGGAACGCATTGTGTCGGACCTGCTCGATGCGGTGCGCACCAAGCCGCCACAGCCGACACGGGTGGAAGTCGCTGAGTTACTGCGGCAAGCTCTGCGCAAGTGCCCGCTCCCGGCCTTAGTCACCGTGCAGATGGAAATACCGGACACGCTGCCCGCCATCCTGGCCGATCCGGCGCAAATGCATCAGGTGTTATGGAATTTGATGACCAACGCCGTGGAGGCAATGCCGGGCGGGGGAGTGCTGAAAATAAAGGCGGCGGCTGACCCGGCGGCAAACACCGTCAGCATCAGCATCAAAGACAGCGGCAGCGGCATTGCGCCCGAACAACAGTGCCACTTATTCGAGCCCTTGTTCACCACCAAGGCGCGCCGCATCGGGCTGGGGCTGGTAGTGGTCAAAAACCTGACCGAGGCAAACGGCGGCAGCGTTAGCGTAAAAAGTGAGCCTGCAAAAGGCAGTGTGTTTACCGTTACACTACCCAAAGGATGAAACAATTGCGCCTGCCTGCCGCGACGCTTGCGGCGCAGGCAGTGATTGTCGGGCTAAAGCCCGACCTGCGAGCCCGACCTGCGAGCTGAAATCTGAAATTGAATGTTCTGCAATCCGAAATGGAAAGGACGGCTATGAAAATTCTGGTAGTGGACGACGATCAGCGTATCGTAAAGACGACTTGCGACATCCTCAGAATCAAGGGATATGAAGCGGTTGCGGCCTATTCCGGCGAGGAAGGCGTGGACAAGGTGAAGAGCGACCCGCCCGATTGCGTGCTGATGGACATCAAGATGACCGGCATCAGCGGGGTCGAGGCGCTCAAACGGATGAAGCTGATTGTGCCCTTGCTGCCCGTCGTGCTGGTCAGCGCCTACGCGACAGACGATCTGATGGAGCAAGCCAAACAGGCCGGCGCCTATGCCATCCTGAGCAAGCCACTCAATTTTCCGATGATTCTGTCCTTCCTGTCCCTGCTGCGCAAGGAAGAAAGCATACTGGTGGTGGACGACGACCCGAATTTCTGCACGACGCTCAAAGACATCCTGACCCTGAGAGGCTTCCAGGTCGAGACAGAGAGCAAAGCGCAAAATGTGCTGGCGCACCTGGAAAATGACTACAAGCTCACCGTCGTCCTCGATCTCAAACTGGGGGATGCAAACGGCGTGGAGGTGCTCAGGCAGGTGCGAGCCAAATATCCTGGCAAACCCGTCGTATTGATGACCGGCTACCGCCATGAAATGGGCGCGTCGATTGAAAAAGCCGGTACGATCGGCGCCTATACCTGTCTGTATAAACCATTCGAAACAGATGCCCTGTTGCAGATTATCGAGGAAATCCGCATCAAAAAACTTAAGAACGTGCTGGGAGAGAGTTCGTGAAAGCAAAAATTCTGGTGGTGGACGATGACCCGAATCTCAGAAAAACACTCTCCGACATCCTGAAAATCAAGGGCTATGAAATAACTGCCGCCCAAAATGGCAGCGAGGCTGTTGCGGCGGCAGAACAAAAAGTGTTCAGCCTGGCGTTAATCGACCTGATGCTGCCGGACATGCCGGGACTGGACGTGATGGCGCGCATCAAGGCCACCTCGCCGCTGACGGAGGCGATCATCCTGACCGGGCACGCCTCGCTGGATACCGCTATCGATGCCACCGGGCAGGGAGCATTTTCCTACCTGCTCAAACCTTATCAGATGGATGACCTGCTGCAAAAAATCCGGTATGCCGTCGAACGCCAGCAGGCGCACGAGGAAATCCTCCGTTTAGCCTCCTTTCCCAGACTGCACCCCAGCCCCGTGATCGAACTCAATGCCGCCGGGGAGGTGACCTATGCCAATCCGGTCGCCGAGAAACTATTCCCTGATCTTAATTTACTGGGCTGGCGGCATCCTCTGCTGGCCGGATTATCAGAATTTAGCGCGCTCCAGACAGGCCGGACCGAGGGAGATATTATTCGCGAGGTCGAGGCAGGTTCTTCCACGTATGAGCTGCACGCTCACTACATTCAGGGACTCGATCTCATCCGTGTCTATGTGCTGGATATTACTCAGAGAAAGCGCGCTGAAAAGGAAATCCATCTGTTAGCCACGACCGACAGCCTGACCGGCATCGCCAACCGCCGCGAGTTCACCGCGATCCTGACCAAAGAACTGGACAGAGCAAAGCGCTACGGCACGCCGATGTCGCTTGCAATGTACGATCTCGATTTTTTCAAGCGGGTGAATGACAGTTACGGCCACGATGTCGGCGACTATGTATTGCAGGCCGTCACGGCGCTGGTGAAGGAAAATATCCGCACCGTCGATGTCGCCGCGCGCTGGGGAGGCGAAGAATTCATGGTGCTGATGCCGCATTCGGATCTGCCATCCGCCGTGAATGCTGCGAGTAAGCTACGCCAGGCCATCGCCGGTTATCCCTTCGATAAGGCAGGCACGCTCACGGCCAGCTTCGGCGTCGCCGCATTCGAGCCACAGGATGATCTGAATTCGCTGATCAAACGGGTGGACGATGCACTCTACCGGGCAAAAGAGAGGGGGCGCAATCGTGTCGAAGCACTGTCCGGGAAAGCCGATGAAATCGGACAATGATCCCACCATTCTGGTTGTCGATGACGACGCGAATCTCAGCAAGACCATCGCCGATATCCTGCGCCTCAAGGGCTATCAGGTTATCACCGCCGCCACCGGAGTTGAGGCAATCGCGGCCGCCGAACACGCATTTATAAACGTGGCATTGATTGATCTGATGCTGCCGGACATGGACGGAATTGAAGTGATGACGCGCATCAAACACGCGAGCCCGCTCACCGAAGCCATCATCCTCACCGGTCATGCCTCGATGGATACGGCAGTCGAGGCGACCAACCGGGGCGCCTTCTCCTATTTGCTCAAACCCTATGAAATCGACCGCTTGTTGCGGCATATCCGCCGCGCCCTGGACCGGCAGAAAACCCAGCAGGAAATATTATGGCTGGCCTCCTTCCCCGGGATGAATCCCAATCCTGTGCTCGAAGTTGACACCAGCGGAGACATCACTTACCTGAACCCTGCCGCCCGGAGGATTTTCCCGGACCTGACCGTGGGACAGCCCAGCCTCGGGATGCTGGGGGATCTATCGAATGCGGCCTCGAATGAAGAACGACAGGTGCGCGAGCTCAAAGTCAGCAACGCTACCTTCGAGCAATTCATAACCCCTGTTCCGGACAGCTGCAGAATACGCATTTACATGCTCGACATCACCGAGCTCAAGGAAAGTGAAGCAAAGCTTAACCGGATCAACCAACTGCTGCGAACCATACGCAACATCAACGAATATTTGCTGGTCGCCCAAAGCGAGGAGGCGCTGTACCGCTTTATCTGCGAGGCGATGAAAGAACTCGAAGATATCAATGGCGCGATCATCGGCATCAGGCTGCCGGACTCGACTTTAAAGCCCGTCGCCTGGGCGGGATTCAGCGAGGCGATGATATCCGCGCTGGCCATACCGACCGAGGCTGCGATCTCCGGCAGCGTACTCACAGGGAGCGCCGTCCGGGAGGGGCGGCCGGTAATCATCGCGGACATCGAGCACGATCCGCGCTATTTGCCCTGGAAGAAGATCGTGCGGGACTGGCAGTTAAAATCACTGGTGGCGGTGCCACTGGTCGCCGACGGGATGGCGCTGGGCGAGCTGGCGGTCTATTCCGGACAGCGCAATGCCTTTGACGAGGAAGTCACCCATTTTCTGGTCGAAGTGGCACGCGATATCGCGCTGGGCGTGCATGCACTGCGCCTGGACAAGAGGCTGCACGCCACCCTCGACAGCCTGAGAAAGTCACTGGACGGTACGGTCGAGACCATCGCCAGCATGGTCGAGTTGCGCGACCCTTATACCGCAGGCCATGAACGAAGAGTGGCGCAGCTAGCCTGCGCCATCGGTCATGCGATGGGTCTGCCGGAACGGCAGGTCGAAGGCTTGCGTGTCATAGGCTATCTGCACGACATCGGCAAGATTGCCGTACCGGCGGAAATTTTAAGCAAGCCTGCTCTGCTGACAAAAATCGAACTTCTGCTGGTCAGGGCGCACGCACAAACCGGATATGACATCCTGAAGAACCTGGAATTTCCCTGGCCGGTCGCGCAGGCTGTGTTGCAGCACCATGAAAGGTTCGATGGCTCAGGCTATCCGCAAGGACTCAAAGAGACGGAGATTATTCTCGAAGCCAGGATATTGATGGTGGCCGATGTAATCGAGGCGATGGTCAGCCACCGCCCCTATCGGCCGGCCATCGGACAGGATGTGGCACTCGCGGAAATCGCCGCGCACCGTGGCCAACTTTACGACGAACGGGTGGTCGATGCCTGCATCCACTTATTCACCGAACAAGGCTTCCAGTTTGACAACCATGGTTAAACTGTCCGGCCGGAGCCTGCGTTCAGAAAAATCAGTTGTCCGGAGATCAGGTTTCAGACGGCGCCGTTGTGCCGTTCGATCACGCCGTCGATGAATTCGCGCAAGTAGCCTTCGGTCTGCGCACTGTGAAAACGCGCGACCTCGACGCCCCGGCTATAGGCCACAACGGTCGGAAAACCGCGCACCTTGTGGCGCCCTGCAATTCTCATGTTCTCATCGGCATCCACCATCGCCAAAAAAAACCTGCCGTCATAGACGGCTGCCAGCTTGTGCAGCAGCGGCGCCAATACCTTGCATGGCGCGCACCAGTTCGCACTGATGTCCACCAGCACCGGTATTTCGTGCGAAGCTGCCACCACCCGCTCATCGAAACTGTCTTCTTCGACGTTGTACGAAAAATCACTCATGATTAACCTCTTTAAATTAGTCGATTGCCCGTCTGGAGAAATCGCGCGGCCTGAAACCCAGCACAGCCAGCACCGCGAAGTAGACGACAACGCCCCCTGTCACCAGGAGAGTCAAACGCCCGACCCGCATCCAGCCGAAACTCGTCAGCCAGCTGTCCTGCGTGCCCATGCCAAACCACAGCGCCAGCCCTAACGCCGTCACAGCGAGTCCGACCTTGGCGAAATAGAGTAACCAGCCAGGTTCGGGCTGATAAATGCCTTTTTTACGCAAAAAATAAAACAGAATGGCGGAATTCAAACACGCGCCCAGGCCGATGGATAAAGCCAGGCCTGCGTGCTGAAGATGCATACCATAGATGAACAGCGCATTCATCAGCTGGGTTGCGATCAGGGTCACGATGCCGATTTTCACCGGCGTCCTGATGTCCTGACGCGCATAAAAACCCGGCGCCAGAATCTTTACCAGAATCATGCCGATCAGGCCTACGCTGTAGCCGATCAAGGCATGGCTGGTCATGAGCACATCGTGCGCCATGAACTGACCACGCTGAAAAAAAGTCGCCAGCAGCGGAACTGCGATCATGCCCAGCGCCAGGGCTGACGGCACGGCCAGCATGATGGTCAGGCGCAGGCCCCAGTCGAGCAATTTTGAATATTCCGCAGCGTTATTGCCCGCATGGCATTTGGACAGCGAAGGCAGCAGTATCGTACCCAGCGCAGCGCCCAGCACCCCCGAGGGAAATTCCATCAATCGATCTGCATAATACAACCATGAAACACTGCCAGCCACCAGAAACGAAGCGAAAATCGTGTTAATAATCAAACTGATCTGCGCGATTGATACGCCGAATATCGCAGGGCCCATTTGTCTTAGCACTCGCCGCATTCCCTGGTCTTTCCAGTCAAATCTGAGACTGGGCAACATGTCAATTTTCTTCAAAAACGGCAACTGAAAAGCCAGCTGCACAATCCCTGCGACGAAGACCGCCCAGGCCAGCGCCATGATGGGCGGGTTGCAATACGGCGCCAGCCACAGCGCACCGCCTATAAAACAGATGTTGAGCAAGATAGGCGCAAAGGCCGGCACCCAGAATTTGTTGTAGGTATTGAGGATGGCCGCTGCCACCGCGACCAGCGAGATGAAGAAAATATAGGGAGACGTGATGCGCAGCAACTGCACGGTAAGATCGAATTTTTCGGCATCTTCGACGAAACCCGGCGCGCTGATATAAACCAGCACAGGAGCGGCAATAATGCCTATCAGCGTCACCACGAACAGAATCAATGCCAGCATGGTCGTCACATGATCGACCAGCAACTGGGTTTCCTCATGCCCGCGCCGGTTTCTGTATTCGCCGAAGATAGGCACGAAGGCCTGCGAGAACGCGCCTTCTGCAAATAGCCTGCGCAACAAATTGGGCAATTTGAAGGCGACAAAGAAGGCGTCGGTTGCCATGCCCGCACCGAATACGCGTGCGATCAGCACATCGCGGGCGAAAGCCAGAATGCGCGATACCAGCGTCAGTCCGCTGATGGTGGCGAGTGATTTGAGTAGATTCATTACGGGCGGAGGAACAGGGTTGAAAAACACCGCGCATCATACCATCGGCGACCAAACTGATACCTGATTTAGCCTCACCATCAGCGCGCTCGGCCGGATTTATCGCAAGTTCGCCAGCCGTTCTCGTAAAATATTTGCACAAGCGCGGGTAAATCGGTAGAATGCCCCCCTTTCCAGCAAGCTGAATTTCAAGGAGTAGTCTCATGGCAAATAGCGCACAAGCCCGTAAACGTGCTCGTCAGGCAGTAAAACAAAATGCTCACAACAGCAGCTTGCGCTCTGAAATGCGCACTGCGATCAAAAAAGTTCTCAAGGCAATCGAAGCTGGCGACAAGTCAGCTGCCCAGTCTGTTTACCAGACTTCGATCAGCACAGTGGACAGTATCGCCGACAAGAAGATCATCCACAAGAACAAGGCTGCTCGCCATAAGAGTCGTCTGTCTGCTGCTATCAAGGCAATGGCTTAATTGCACTGACGTCTTGATGCAACACCCGCAAGCCGACAGCGATGTCGGCTTGTTTGCGTTATGAAGGCCAAATTAGTTTCACTTGCCTAGACAGGCCTGTTTGGCTCAATATACGCCTTCTACCGAGCAGGAATTATTTGGCTAAACGGCGGTTTACCCCGCCTTTCAAAAGGTACTGTATGTCACATTTGATGAATACTTATGCACGCCAGCCTGTCGCATTTGTTCGCGGGGAAGGCGTATGGCTGTGGGATAGTGAAGGCCGTCGTTACCTGGATGGTCTATCCGGCATCGCCGTAAACACGCTGGGCCACGCACACCCGCGCTTCACCGCCGCCCTCTCGGCGCAAATTGGCACGCTCATTCATTGCTCCAACGTCTATCAGGTGCCCGAACAGGAGCGGCTGGCAGACAAACTATGCGAACTGTCCGGCATGCAGGAAGTGTTCTTCAGCAATTCCGGGTGCGAGGCCAATGAAGCCGCCATCAAGCTAGCTCGCCTGTACGGGCACAATCGCGGCATCGACTTGCCAAACATCATCGTGATGGAAAAATCCTTCCACGGACGCACTCTGGCGACGCTGTCCGCCACCGGCAATCGCCGCGTTCAGGCAGGCTTCGAGCCACTGGTCACAGGCTTTATTCGCGTGCCCTACAACGACATAGAAGCCATCCGTCATGTGGCGCTGCACAACAGCAATATTGCGGCGATACTGGTCGAGCCCATCCAGGGCGAAGGCGGCGTCTGCACTCCGGACGCCTCCTACTTGCAACAACTGCGCCAGATTTGCACCGAACATCACTGGCTGCTGATGCTCGACGAAGTACAGACCGGCATTGGCCGGACAGGACGCTGGTTTGCACACCAGCACACCGGCATCCTGCCCGATGTCATGACGCTGGCCAAAGGCCTGGGTTCAGGCGTACCGATCGGCGCATGCCTTGCCGCAGGCGCAGCAACAGGTACGTTCAAACCGGGCAATCATGGTTCGACTTTCGGCGGCAATCCACTCGCCTGCGTCGCAGGACTGAGCACACTTGAGATCGTGGAACAAGACCAGCTGCTCGCGCATGCCGAACAACTGGGACAGTTTATCCGAGAGGGGTTCAATACGGCCTTGCAGAACGTCCATGGCTTCAAGGAAACACGCGGACAGGGCCTGATGATAGGAATTGAGCTTGACAAGCCGTGCGGCGAACTGGTCAAACAGGCGCTCGCGCGCGGCCTGTTGATCAACGTGACTGCCGACAACGTGGTCCGCCTGTTGCCGTCACTGGTCATGTCACGGGAAGAAGCACAGCAACTGCTGGATATTCTCTGCCCGCTCATCAAAGATTTTTTGCAATCCTGATTGGAAATAAACCATGTCAGCAAAACCGATGGTGCCCGTAAAACATTTTCTGCAATTCAAAGACTTGAGTCGCGAAGAACTGGAATACCTGTTTGAACGCACCCGCATCATCAAACAAAAGTACAAGAGCTACCAGCAATACTGGCCTCTCACCGACCGCACGCTGGTCATGATCTTCGAGAAAGCCAGCACCCGCACCCGACTGTCGTTTGAAGCCGGGATGCAGCAACTGGGCGGCTCGGCGATTTACCTGAATACCCGCGACTCGCAACTGGGACGCGGCGAACCTGTAGAAGATGCAGGGCAAGTAATTTCGCGCATGTCAGATATCGTGATGATCCGCACCTTCGAGCAGTCCATCATCGAACGTTTTGCGGCTCATTCGCGTGTGCCGGTCATCAATGGCCTGACCAACGAATATCACCCGTGCCAGATTCTGGCCGATATCTACACATATATCGAGCAGCGCGGCAGCATCCAGGGCAAGACTGTCGCCTGGATAGGCGACTCCAACAACATGTGCAACACCTGGCTGCAGGCTGCCGAAATTCTGGACTTCAACGTGCATGTCTCGACCCCGCCCGAGTATGAGGTCGAACCTGAACGCGCGGGCCTGTACGGACACGAGCACTACGAAGAGTTCACCGACCCGATGGAAGCCGCACGCGGGGCTGATCTCGTGACTACCGACGTGTGGACCAGCATGGGCTTCGAGGCCGAGAACGAAGAGCGCATGAAAGACTTCGCCGACTGGCAGGTGGATGAAGACATGATGGCGGTGGCCGCAAAAGACGCCCTGTTCATGCATTGCCTGCCCGCACATCGCGGCGAAGAAGTCTCGGCCGGGGTGATGGATGGCCCGCAGAGCGTGGTATGGGACGAGGCGGAAAACAGGCTGCACGTACAAAAAGCGCTGATGGAATATCTGTTGCTCGGCAAAATAAACAATTAATTTTCCTCCCACTCAATGGGGAAGGAATCTACTTTCAGGTTATTAACAGAGAAAACAATATGAGCGACATCAAAAAAGTAGTTCTCGCCTATTCAGGCGGTCTGGACACCTCAGTCATTCTGAAATGGCTGCAAGACACCTATCAATGCGAAGTGGTCACCTTTACCGCCGATGTAGGCCAGGGTGAAGAACTGGAACCTGCACGCGCCAAGGCGCTGAAGATGGGCATCACAGCTGACAACATCTACATCGACGACCTGCGCGAAGAATTCGTGCGTGACTTCGTCTTCCCGATGTTCCGCGCCAATACCGTGTACGAGGGCGAATACCTGCTGGGTACCTCGATCGCGCGCCCGCTGATCGCCAAGCGACTGATCGAAATCGCCTCGATGACAGGCGCGCAAGCCATCTCGCATGGCGCGACCGGCAAGGGCAACGATCAGGTGCGCTTTGAACTGGGCGCCTATGCACTGAACCCGAATATCAAGGTGATCGCGCCCTGGCGCGAGTGGGATCTGCTCTCCCGCGAAAAACTGATGGCCTATGCCGAAGCGCATGGCATTCCGGTCGAAATGAAGCACAAACAGGGCGGCTCGCCCTACTCCATGGATGCCAACCTGTTGCATATTTCCTATGAAGGCCGTCATCTGGAAGACCCCGCGGCCGAAGCCGAAGATTCCATGTGGCGCTGGACCGTATCGCCTGAAGCCGCCCCTGATGCCGCTGAATACCTGGACATCGAATTTGAGCGTGGCGACATCGTGGCGCTTAACGGGACGAAACTGAGTCCTGCACAAATCCTGGCAAAACTGAATGAATTGGGCGGGAAACACGGCATCGGTCGTCTCGATCTGGTGGAAAACCGTTATGTCGGCATGAAATCGCGCGGCTGCTATGAAACACCCGGCGGCACCATCATGTTGAAGGCGCACCGCGCCATCGAGTCGATCACGCTCGATCGCGAAGTCGCCCACTTAAAAGACGACCTGATGCCGCGTTACGCCAGTATGATTTACAACGGCTACTGGTGGGCACCCGAACGCCTGGCGCTGCAAACACTGATCGACTCGACGCAAAAAACCGTCAACGGCTGGGTACGCGTCAAGCTGTACAAGGGCAACGTGATCGTGGTGGGGCGCGACTCAAAGACCGACTCCCTGTTCGACCCGACCATCGCCACCTTCGAGGATGACAAGGGCGCCTACGATCAAAAGGATGCCGCCGGCTTCATCAAACTCAATGCGCTGCGCCTGCGCATCGCAGCGAAGCTGCACCAGAAGTAACACTTGGCGTAGTCGGGTTAAAACCCGACCTACAGCTGTAAACGAGGGTTGTCATGATCTACGAACTGAGCGGAGATATCTTGTATAGCAGTGCAAAAGTCATCGTTCAGGGCGTCGCCCCCAACGATGACTTTCATCTGGGTCTGGCGCTCCAGCTGCGCGAACGCATGCCATTGATGTACAAGGATTTTCGTCACTACTGCCAGACTAAACACCCCAAGTCTGGCAGTCTGCACGACTGGATGAGTCCTGACGGGCGTCACATCGTCAACCTGTTCACGAGGGATGCAGCTTACGATCATGGCAGCAAACCGGGGCATGCCAGCCTGAGTCACGTCAATCACGCCCTGCACGCCTTGCGCGCGCTGGTGCAAAAGGAGCGGGTCGCAAGCCTGGCCCTCCCCCGGCTGGCCTGTGGCATCAATGGCCTGGACTGGGTGGATGTCAATCCGCTCATACAACATCACTTAGCCGATCTGCCCATACCCGTTTATCTCTATACAAATTACAAAAAAGGCGTCAAAGCCTGTGAACCCGCAAAATAAGGAAAATATATGTCGCAATTCGATAACGTCAGCGTAATCAAGCAAGGCAATGTGTTCTTCGACGGAAAATGTGTTTCGCACTCTGTCCTGTTCGCCGATGGTACGCGCAAGACCGTGGGCGTGATTCTGCCCAGCACTCTGACTTTTAACGTGGGCGTACCGGAAGTGATGGAAATCACTTCCGGTACCTGTCGCGTGAAACTGGGCGATGCCGCCGAATTCACTCCCTATGCAGCCGGCAGCCAGTTCTCGGTGCCCGCCAACGGCAGTTTCGTCATCGAGGCGGATGAAGTTGTCAATTACGTTTGCAGCTTCGGCTGACACGCATTGCCGTCATTCCGCTTAGCGGACAGGTTGCCCCGCTACGCGGGCTTTGTTTAATTATCTGGATTCCCGCCTTCGCGGGAATGACAGGGGAAAATCATGCCATCTTTCGACATCGTTTCAGAAGTAGAAAAAGAAGAAGTCAAAAACGCGGTTGAGCAAACCAACAAGGAAGTGAGCACGCGCTTCGATTTCAAGGGTTCAAATGTGCGCGTGGAACAAGCCGAACTCAAGCTCACCGTGTGGGCCGACAACGAATTTCAACTCGATCAGGCTCAGGACATCCTGAACGGAAAACTGACCAAACGCGGCGTGGACATCAAGTGCCTGGAGATCAGCGAAAAGATCGAAAAAGTCAGCGGAAACAAGGTCAAGCGCGAATGCGAGGTCAAGGTAGGCGTGGAAATCGAGCTGGCGAAGAAAATCGTCAGACACATCAAGGACAGCAAACTGAAGGTACAGGCAAGCATTCAGGGCGACACTGTGCGCATCACCGGCAAGAATCGCGATGATCTGCAAGAGGCCATTGCCTTCATCAAGAAGACCATCACCGACTTCCCCCTGCAATACCAGAACTTCCGCGATTAACGGTCATGACGACAAACAGCATCGAGGCCGGTGTGGAGTTCTCGTTCAGAGGGGTTGACTACACGCATACCGTCACGATCGACCTGGACGAGTTGCTGCGCCAGCACGATGCACCGCCCTCAATCCACGTAATTCTGGCGCGCCAGCACGGTATCGACACTTATTCTTACCTGTATGAAGTCATGCAGGAAGCGGATATCGAATTTTCCCGTCCGCAAGGCTACGCGAAGGATTACCTCAAAGACGGGAAATTTGATCTGCCCTTCCTGGCGGCCAACTGGCAGAGTGCAAAAACAACTGCTCTGTTGCAGCCCATCGCCTTACGGGAACTGGGCATCGAAGACCTGTACCTGCATCCTGCGCTCTGGCGCGCACTGCTCGAAGCTTACAACCTGGGAAGATCATCGTGAAAACAGCACTCGTATTGTTCGCCGAAGGCAGCGAAGAGCTCGAAGCGGTCACCATCGTGAACATCCTGCGCCGCGCAGGCGTTAACGTTACCCTGGCAGGCACTGCCGACGGTGCATTGCGCGGCAGCCGCAACATTACCTTGCAGCCCGACAAGACGCTGGAGGCGGTACTGCATGAGGACTTCGACATGATCGTCCTGCCCGGCGGACAACCCGGCACCGATCACCTGGCGACAGACGCGCGAGTATTGCAACTCGTGCAACGCATGAACCGGGAGGAAAAATACGTGGCCGCCATCTGTGCCGCGCCATCCGTACTCGCCGCAGCAGGATTACTCGATGGCAAACGGGCGACCTGCTATCCTTCATGCCTGGACGATTACCCCAAGGTTCATCTGCAAACAGCCGCGATCGTCGAGGATGGCCGACTCATCACCTCGCGCGGCCCCGGCACGGCGATGGATTTCGCACTGTTGCTGGCAGAACATTTGGTCGGTGCGGCTAAACGGCAAGCCGTCGAGGCAGGATTAGTTCGCTGAAAAAATCCGGTTATTTTAAGCAGCTCGCTCGCCAGTTAAAGCAAAAAACCCGCTTTCGCGGGTTTTTTCTTGTATCGGGTAACAAGCTTACTTCAGCTTGGTTTCCTTATACATAACATGCTTGCGTACCACTGGATCGTATTTTTTCATTTCGATCTTGCCCGGGGTGGTGCGTTTATTCTTGTCAGTGGTGTAAAAATGGCCGGTACCAGCACTGGATTCAAGTTTGATTTTTTCGCGCATTTTTTAGCTCCTTAGATTTTTTCGCCACGTGCGCGCATATCAGCCAATACGACCTCGATACCATTCTTGTCGATGGTACGCAAACCCGCATTGGTCAAGCGCAGGCTTACCCAGCGATTTTCAGCTTCGACCCAGAAGCGACGACGTTGCAGATTAGGCAAGAAGCGACGCTTGGTTCTGTTATTCGCATGTGAAACATTGTTACCGCTCATCGGGCCCTTGCCCGTCACTTGACATACTCGCGCCATGCTTCTACTCCAACCGATTTTCAAAAGAGCGCGGATTTTACAGTCGGAAGCAAAAAAACTCAACCTTAATTTTCGTTTAAGCTGCAAAAAATGGCTGTCCGCAGATTAAATTGATTAACGCAGATTAAACAGATGCTTATATATCGCGGCCAACCGACGTGCCGCAATTTTGTAACTTATTGTTAATCTGCATAAATCTGCAAAATCCTGGGATAAAAATGAGCCTTCGGAGGCGCAGCCGACCAGTTTTCAGCCGATTTCCTTTAAATCCGACAGACTGCTAGAATCGCGGCAAATTCACGGGCGGGCTGAATCATGATCGAAATGGAAGAGAATGAAGACAAGGCTACAGTACAAAAAAACCTGCAACAGGTAAACCGCCTGCTGCACAAGCACAAACTGATCGAAACGCTGGCACACAAACAAAACCTGGTCGAATTACAGACAAGGCTGAGCAAACTCGATTCAAAATCCGTTGCGCGCATCGTGGAAGCCTTGCCGCAGGATGACAGAGAGATTACCTGGCAGTTGATCGCCGATGAACGCAAGGAGGAAATCCTGCTGGTCATCTCGGATGACGTTCGTGAAGAACTGGTCACCAAAAACAGACCTCAGGATCGCAGTGTAACGATACGCGTGTTCGACCTTCACGAAGGGCGTTTGCGACAAATCCCCATCTCAGGCCGCGAAGATCTGGCGCGCGTAAAACCCATATGGATAGATCTCGTGGCGCCCGATGACGATCAAATCGCCTGGGCTAAGGAATTGTTCGGGGTCGATCTGCCCAACCCGAAAGAACTGACGGATCTTGAGACCAGCGCCAGGTTCTATATGGAAGAAGGGGGGGCTGTGCATTTGCACTCGGACTTCCTGCTCGACCGTGTAGACGAATCGCGCAACGTGGCCGTGGCGTTTATTTTGCACAAAGCGACGTTATTCTCGGTGCGCAGCGAAGAATTACCCGTATTTCGCTTACAGCGTTTACGCGCCCGCGCACAATCGGGTTACGTATCCGAAGCCAAGGATGTATTGCTAGACCTGTACGCCGCAGACGTGGAATATTCAGCCAATGCACTGGAAGATGTTTACGCCGACCTGGGGGCGGTAGGCAAACAAGTGCTCAGATCCCATATCACCGACGATGAGGCCGCCGTCATACTCGCGTCCATTGCCGAAGAAGAAGACCTCAACGGTCGCATACGGCGCAATGTGCTCGATACTCGCCGCGCGCTCTCGTTTTTGATGCGCTCGAAATTTCTGTCCGAAGCCCAGCACGAAGATGTGAGGGAGATTTTGCGCGACATAGAATCCCTGGACGGGCACACCGCGTTCCTGTTCAACAAGATCAACTTCCTGATGGACGCCACGGACAGCTCGATCAACATCAATCAGAACAAGGATATCAAACGCCTGACCATTATCAGTGTGGTCTTCATGCCGCTCAATGTGTTAGCCGGTATCGGCGGAATGTCAGAATATTCCATGATGACACAAGGCATCCCCTGGCCTGTCTCCTATGCGGCGTTCACCATCGGATTATTTGTCGTAGGCTGGCTGACTTTTGTCGGCCTGCGTTATGCAGAACTGCGAAAATCAAAGAACAGCCTGCTGACTAACCGAAAATCCTGACGCAGGACAGGCGACAGCACCGGAATACTTTAGTCAGGCGAGGCTTTCATACCCCCTTACGACTCACTTACATTAGCC
The DNA here is from genome assembly GCA_028707275.1 of Gallionella sp. Lineage (GTDB taxonomy): Bacteria > Pseudomonadota > Gammaproteobacteria > Burkholderiales > Gallionellaceae > Gallionella. The sequence goes on from JAQTUP010000002.1 coordinate 322,278, forward strand.
ATTTACCCTGCATAAGTGTAATAATATTGTCACACAAGATACATAAGATGCGTCTCAACTTAGAAATACTACTGCCCCGGTGTGTGCATAGCGTTTTTTTGTTCAAAGCAAACAATCCTCAGGAGAAACCATGAATCGCAAGCTCAAGCAAATCATCATCGCCATCGCCGCCGCCTCTACATTCGCGTATGCCAGCGCAAGCTTCGCTACCGACATCACCGGTGCAGGCGCTACGTTCCCATACCCGGCTTATGCCAAATGGGCTGAAGCCTACAAGGCTCAATCGGGCACCAACATGAACTATCAGTCCATCGGTTCAGGCGGCGGGATCAAGCAAATCACCGCAAAAACCGTGGATTTCGGCGCATCTGACAAGCCACTGACACCTGAAGAACTCGACAAGGCCGGCCTGATGCAGTTCCCGACCATCATCGGCGGCGTAGTTCCAGTTATCAATGTCAATGGCGTCGAAAATGGCAAATTGCACCTGGACGGCGCAACGCTGGCCAATATTTATCTGGGCAAGATCACCAAGTGGAATGATCCTGCCATTGTGGCGCTGAATAAAGACGTCAAGCTGCCAGATGACATCATCACCGTCGTACATCGTTCAGACGGTTCCGGCACCAGCTTCATTTTCACCAACTACCTGTCCAAGGTCAGCGCTGAATGGAAAACTTCTGTTGGCGAAGGCACCGCAGTTCAGTGGAAATCCGGCACCGGCGGCAAGGGCAACGAAGGCGTAGCCTCTTACGTACAGCGCATCAAGGGTTCTATCGGCTATGTCGAATATGCCTATGCATTACAAAACAAGATGAATTCAGTGCAGATGAAGAACAAGGATGGCGCGTTCGTTGCTGCGGATGAAAAAAGCTTCAAGGCTGCCGCTGCCGGTGCTGACTGGAAAAAAGCACCTGGCTTCTACGAAATCCTGACCGACGAACCGGGCAAGGCAACCTGGCCTATCAGCGGCGCAACTTTCATCCTGATGCACAAAAACCAGGAAAAGCCTGAATCCGGTCTGGCCACACTCAAATTCTTTGACTGGGCCTATGCAAAAGGAGACAAGCTGGCATCCGATCTTGACTACGTCACCCTGCCGGACGATGTAGTCAAGCTGATTCGCGATGCATGGAAAGTACAGATCAAGGATGCACAAGGTAAAGCCATCTGGAAGTAAGCAGATGAACCGTGGCTGGCACAGCACGGTTATAATCGCGGGGAGCCTGTGCTCCCCGTGCTTTATCCTAAGCCGTCTGTTTATCTAACCCAAAGCACACACTATGCCGATGTTATTACATGAAGCCCGCCTTAAACGGCAATCTATCTTCGATACCCTGTTCCGCAACGTGACGCGTCTGGCGGCATTCGGCGTACTTGCCTTACTGGCCGCTATCCTGTTCTCGCTGGTCATGGGCAGCATGCCCGCAATTCGTGCTTTCGGTTTCGGTTTTCTGACCAGTCCCGACTGGGATCCGGTCAACGATAAATTTGGTGCGCTGATTCCTATCATCGGCACACTCATCACCTCAGGCATCGCGCTGATCATCGCCATTCCGGTGAGTTTCGGTATCGCCTTGTTCCTGACTGAACTCTCCCCGCGCGTCCTGCGCCGCCCCTTAGGCGTCGCAATTGAACTGCTGGCGGGCATTCCCAGCATCATCTACGGCATGTGGGGCTTGTTTGTATTCGCACCACTATTCGCCGATCATGTTGAGCCCTGGCTTAACCAGCACATAGGCACCCTGCCCTATATCGGCCCGTTCTTTTCCGGTCCGCCCATGGGGATCGGCATTCTGACGGCCAGTATTATTCTGGCGATCATGGTCATTCCTTTCATTGCCTCCGTGATGCGCGATGTCTTTGATGTCGTTCCTACCATGCTCAAGGAATCAGCTTACGGACTGGGCTCAACCACCTGGGAAGTCATGCTGAACATCGTACTTCCTTACACCAAGGTGGGGGTCGCCGGCGGCATCATGCTGGGACTGGGACGCGCGCTGGGCGAGACCATGGCGGTCACCTTCGTCATCGGCAATGCCCACGAACTGACCAAATCTCTGCTCAATCCGGGCAACAGCATTTCATCGGCACTGGCCAACGAATTCACAGAGGCGTTCGGCGAGCTCTATACCGCCTCGCTGATCGAACTGGGCCTGATCCTGTTCTTCATCACCTTTGTGGTGTTATCACTCGCACGTTACATGCTCTACAAGCTCGGACAACGTGAAGGAAAGGCTGCATAAACATGATTAATCTGTACACAAGGCGCCGCATCGCCAATGCGACAGGGCTTACCGTCTCGGTCTTGGCCATGGCGTTTGGCTTATTCTGGTTGTGCTGGATTTTATGGACCCTGCTCGATCACGGCCTGCCCGCACTCACCCCGATGGTGTTCGAGAAAATGACACCGCCGCCGGGAAGTTCGGGTGGCCTGTTAAATGCCATCTTCGGCAGTCTGATGATGACGGTAATCGGCACCCTGATCGGCACACCGATCGGGATTCTGGCCGGCACCTATCTGGCCGAATTCGGCCAGCGCGGCTGGTTGGCACCGATCACGCGCTTCATCAACGATATCCTGTTGTCCGCGCCCTCTATCGTTATCGGGCTGTTTGTCTATGAAGTTTATGTCGTCCATGTCAAACATTTTTCCGGTTGGGCCGGGACGATTGCGTTAGCCATCATCGTGATCCCGATTGTCATTCGCACCACAGAAAACATGCTGCGCCTGGTGCCTTCCACCTTGCGCGAGGCGGCAGCGGCTCTTGGCGCACCGCAATGGAAAATCATCAGCTTTGTCACCTTAAGAGCTGCGCGCGCCGGAATCATCACAGGTGTAATGCTGGCCATCGCGCGCATCAGCGGCGAAACTGCACCGCTGCTGTTCACCGCGCTCAACAACCAGTTCTGGAGCAGCGACATGGATCAGCCGATGGCCAACCTGCCGGTCGTCATCTTCCAGTTCGCCATGAGCCCCTACCAGGACTGGCAGAATCTTGCCTGGGCCGGCGCCCTGCTGATTACCTTTAGTGTACTGACGCTCAATATCCTGGCGCGCGTACTGTTCCGTCAAAGCGCTTCAACACATTAACAAGGCCTAGCAATGAACACCGAAAACATCGCAAAACCAAGAGTCACCGTCAAAGATCTCAACTTTTTTTATGGCAAATATCGCGCCCTCAAAGACATCAATCTGGATATCGCAGAAAAGAAGGTAACCGCCTTCATCGGCCCGTCAGGCTGCGGAAAATCCACCCTGCTGCGCACCTTCAACCGCATGTACCAGCTCTACCCGCAGCAGACCGCCACGGGGGCCATCATGCTGGATGGAGACAACATCCTCGATAAGAATCAGGATCTTAACAAATTACGCGCCAAGGTAGGCATGGTATTTCAGAAGCCCACCCCCTTCCCGATGTCTATTTACGACAACATCGCCTTCGGTGTGAAGCTCTACCAGAACCTGAACAAGAATGACATGGACGAACGCGTGGAGTGGGCGCTGAAGAAGGCCGCTCTCTGGGTCGAAGTGAAGGACAAGTTAAAGCAAAGCGGCATGGGCTTGTCCGGCGGACAGCAACAGCGTCTGTGCATCGCGCGCGCCATCGCCGTCAAACCGGAAGTGCTGTTGCTCGATGAACCTACCTCGGCACTTGACCCGATTTCCACGGCTCACATCGAAAAACTGATCGACGAGCTGAAAGAAGACTTCACCATCGTGATCGTGACGCACAACATGCAACAGGCCGCACGCGTCTCTGATTACACGGCATACATGTACCTGGGAGACCTGATCGAATTCGGCGATACCAGCACGGTCTTCACCAATCCAAAACGCAAGGAAACCGAAGACTATATCACCGGCCGGTTCGGCTAAGCGGCCTTTGCGATCTGACAATAAAAAACCCGGCATGCCGGGTTTTTTATTGGTGAATGACCGTTTGAAGCTATCGTCAGATTGCGCCCTACCTGTATTGCCTGTCCTGGCGCTCCTGATAGCGATCCTGATAACGATCTTGTGGCACAGGTGGAGGCGGCGCCATCTGCTGAGCCGGTTCCTCTTCGATCAAATCTACTCCGACACGCACACGAACCGTATTGCCGGGTTCGTAACGGGTAATCGCCGTACCATCCCGGCCATTATAACGATAAGTCACATTGTAGCCTGTAATGACATTACGGCTGTTTCCAACTTCACGACAGCGCTCGACCTGCTGACTGCCCGTCTGCTGTTCAGGATTGGCCAGACGGTCACCGACCAACACACCGGCTATCGCACCAGCCGCAGTCGCCGCAGTTTTGCCATGACCGCCACCCACCTGACTCCCAAGCAAGCCACCGGCGATTCCCCCGACGACAGCCCCCCCCATGGTTCGCTCCCGGGGCGCCCCGCCCTGCACCGTTTCATTCCAGCACTCGCGGCGAGGCTCATTGACGCGCTCGTAAATCGGCGTACTGGATACAACACGTGCAGTATCGACAAAGTCAGCAGCATAAACTTGCCCATACAAGGATGCTACGCTCAAAATTAACAGACTTTTCTTCATTTTATAACTCCTCAAACGGGCATGACTATCAGCCCAGATTAAACATTCGTTATTCCCGTCTGTGCAACTTACAGCTTTCACGCGCAAATTGACGGAACGTGCATATGACCCGACGAACACAAAGATGTTCAATCATTATCGCATCGACTCACAAAAGAGTCGCAACAATACCAGAATTACAAGCCGATACAAGCCGTTGCAACAAGATCCCGTGCTGTTAGGAAAATCCCTATTCGCACATCCTGTTTCTTCCGGAATAAACCAGCATTCCCTGATAGCAGGTGGGCTGCGATCTGAATACAATAACACCAATATAAAAAAGGATTCTCGCGTCACGTTTCCGGATGACACCCCGGATCATCCTCACAGGTATCCGGCTGCTACTTACTGACGAATTGTAAACATCACATGGCCTGCACCCCATGAACGCGGCATGAACGGCATGTCTGACATACCCGGCAAACATGATCGCACAATACATGGCTAAGGAGCGAAAGTCGACTGAGGGACACCGCGCAAGGAGTGCCAAATGAAAAATCAACGCAAGTCAGACACTGAACCTGGCACCTGTATGACATCGGCTCAATCAGCCTGTTCGTCCGAAACCCCGTTGATCGGGAACAGCCCGATCACAGATTTTCGGGCCAAAAAAATTGAGCCTGCGAGCGCTCAAATCGTTGAAGAGGCGCAACAGATTCGCCAGGAGAGCTGGGGGGAGATCGCCGGATTCAGCCCCGATGAACAGACAGTTGCCGCAGAGCCTCTTCAGAGCTCTTGCGTTCGGCTCATGAAGCAGAACCTTGTTCTGAAAGAATCATGCCGCATGAAGAGCGAATTTATCGCCAATATGTCACACGAACTTCGCACGCCGATCAATGCCATCATCGGTTTTTCAGAACTGCTCAAAGACGGGGTCGCCGGAAAACTGCCCAAAATACAGCAGGAACACGCCACGTCAATTTTCGACACCGGGCAACACCTGCTGTCACTGGTCAACGACATCCTCGACATATCCAAGATAGAAGCCGGCATGATGCATCTTAATCATGACGATATCAATCTCAAATCCCTGCTCGAAAACAGCATAACCATGCTGCGCGAAAATGCGCAAAAACGCCACATCGAACTGACGCTGAACATCGAACCGGGACTGAGCATCATCAGCGCTGATGAGCGCAAGTTGAAACAAATACTCTCCAATTTGTTGTCGAACGCCGTAAAATTCACCGAAGACGACGGAAATGTGAGCATCACGGCACGTCGATCGCATCAGATGACTCGCTCCGGGAGTGAAATAGAGACCGTGGAGTTTGCTGTCCTGGATGACGGGATAGGCATCAATACTGAAGACATGAGCGGGCTGTTTCAACCCTTTGTCCGGATTGATGACACACCACACCGCGAAGGAACCGGGCTGGGATTGACGATAGTAAAACAACTGGTGAATCTGCATGGCGGCGAGGTAGCGGTGGCGAGTATCATTGACCAGGGCAGCTCTTTCAGCTTCTGGCTACCCTCAAAACTCGAACAGCATCCATCCTCGCCGCACGGGGCCGCCGTCTTTGCCGGACATACATCTGGTGCATGTAACGATGCGGACAAAAGCACACCTCAGGGCGAAACGCCGAAAACACAGCAACCACTAAAAGGGGTATAAAACACGCAGCACCGGCGAGCGAACGACAAAGTCCCGCACAAATGACAGCCACACAAGGAGCAGCAATGCCAAACAGCCCGCAACAGCCGACCATTCTGGTGGTGGACGACGACGAAATCAACCGTCGCCTGCTGTTGTCGCTGCTCGATGCCGCAGGCTACGCTGTACGCACGGCATCAGGCGGACAAGAAGCGCTGACTGCCGTTTCCGGACAACAGCCGGACCTGATCCTGCTCGATGTGAGAATGCCTGATATGGACGGCTTCGAGGTCACTCGCCGACTCAAGAGCAACGCCCGCAGCGCCTCCATCCCTATCGTTTTGCTCACGGCGTTAGAAGATCATGAATCACGTCTTAAGGGACTCGAAGCCGGCGCTGAAGAATTTCTCACAAGACCTGTAGACAGAGCGGAATTGCAGGTGCGTATCAAAAACCTGCTCAAGATAAAGGAATATAACAACTTCATCGTCAATCATAACCGCATACTTGAAGCTCAGGTGCGAGAGCGTACCAGTGCATTGAAAATCAGCGAAGCAAAATTTCATACGATCACCGAATCTGCGCAAGACGCCATCGTCATGCTTGACCGTGAAGGGAATATCTCCTTCTGGAACGGTGCCGCAGAAACTATTTTTTCCTACAGCAAACGCGAGGCACTGGGAATGAACCTGCAACAGCTGGTCCCTGCCAGATTGCAGGATGCTTATCGGAAAAAATTTGCCAACTTTCAGCAAAGCGGCACGGGGGCCGCTGTCGGCAAAATTCGTGAACTTGTGGCAATGAACAGGGACGGCAACGAGTTTCCTGTCGAACTTTCCCTGAACGCAGTTGAAATTTCATCTCAATGGCATGCCATTGGCATCGTGCGCAACATCAGCGCCCGAAAACAGATAGAGGACAGGCTACACAGGATGAACCTGCTCTATAACGCATTGAGTATGTGCAACAAAGCCATCGTGCGCAGCAACAGCCCAACAGAACTGTTTGAAAAAGTCAGCCGGAGCACCGTACAGTCCGGCGGTTTCGCCATGGCCTGGTTCGGCACGACAGATCCTCATACCCGCACACTCAGGCCCGTTGCCAGTTTTGGCGAGGGGGCAAAGGATTACTTGCACGACCTGGAAGTCTCCATAGACTCAAATCACGAACTCACTCCGGCTGGAAGTTTTTCCAGTATCGATCAACCTCTTTGGTGTCAGGATATTGCTGCGGCATCCGTTTTGACACCCTTATATGAGCGCGCGATAACTGCCGGTTGGCGCAGCTTTGCCTGGCTGCCCTTAAATTGCGAAGGGGCCGTAACGGGCGCGCTCCTGCCGTATTCTTTTGCTGCAAACGCCTTCGATCAGGACACGCGCAACCTGCTGATCGAGATGACAGAAGACCTCAGCTATGCGCTGGATAACTTTGCTCATATCGCACAGCGCAAACGGAGCGAGGAACAGGCCGAGGCACAGTTGGCCCATACTGTAACGATCAACGCACGACTGCTCGAAGCTAACAAACAGCTCGAACAGTCTAAAGCACAATTACTTCAATCGGAAAAAATGGCCGCCATCGGCCTGCTGGCCGCAGGTGTCGCACATGAGATAAACAACCCGATAGGCTATATAAACTCGAATCTTGGCACGCTTGAAAAATATATGAATCATTTCTTCGTGATCATGGAAAAATATGAAGCCATCGAAACAGAAAACGAGGACGCCAGGCCATTATTTCAGGAATTGCACCAGTTCAAGGCGAAGATCAACCTGGAACGGGTGCGCAATGACACCAGATTGCTGATCGCCGAATCTCAGCAGGGACTGGAACGGGTTAAAAAAATCATCATCGACCTGAAGGAATTTTCTCACAGCGACAGGCAGGATCAGTGGACATCAGTCAACGTGCATCATGTGCTGGACTCCACCCTGAATGTGGTAGGGAATGAGCTAAAATACAAGTGCGAAGTGGCCAGGGAATATGGCTGCATCCCTGATATCTGCTGCCTGCCCACTCAACTGAATCAGGTATTCATGAACCTGCTGATCAATGCGGCACAGGCCATCGAGGTCAGAGGCAAGATCACTCTGAGCACAGGGCAAAAAGATGGCATGATATGGGTGGAGGTGAACGATACGGGCAACGGTATCCCGGCCGAAAACATCGCCAACCTGTTCGATCCTTTTTTTACCACCAAACCGGTAGGGCAAGGAACAGGACTGGGACTGTCTGTATCCTATCAGATCGTGGAGAAGCATCATGGGAAAATTGAGGTGCACAGCAAACAAGGCCATGGTGCAGCTTTCCGTGTATGGTTACCCGTAAAACAACCCGATCTCCAGGAGAGACGACATGAACCAAGAACAATCGCCGGAACGTTCGGCTGAAACGCTGTTATTCGTCGATGATGACGCAAATATTCTGTCTGCTCTGGAGCGCCTGTTCTGGCCGCAGGGTTACACCATCCTCACGGCGACAGGCGGCGAACAAGCGCTGGCGCTGATCGAGAAGCAGCCCGTCGATCTTGTGATCTCTGACATGCGTATGCCACAGATGACGGGCGCCGAGGTACTGGAACAGATACGCTGCAAATATCCGGATACCGTCCGCATCCTGCTGACGGGTTATTCCGACATGAGCTCGACCATCGCTGCGATCAACCGGGCCGAGATCTATCGTTACATCGCCAAGCCATGGAACGACGAAGACATCGTGATGATCGTGCGCGATGCGCTTGAACGAAAATTTCTGCGTGCTGAAAAACAACGGCTCGAAGTCCTGACTTTGCAACAGAACGACGAACTTCAGGCTTTAAATTCCAGCCTTGAGGACAAGGTCCGCCAGCGCACTGAACAGCTGCGCTGTGCGCTCAAATTACTCGATGACGCGCACGAACAGCTGAAAAAAGATTACTTCACCACTATCCAGGTCTTCGCCAACCTGATGGAGCTGCGCCGAGGCACGATGGCCGGGCATTCGCGGCGCGTCGCACAACTTTGTCGGAGCATCGCGGACAAGATGCAACTGCCTGAGACCGAAATCCAAACCGTAGAGACAGCGGCTCTGTTGCACAACATCGGCAAGATCGGACTGGCGGATTTCCTGCTGGACAAACCTTACGCCGAGTTATCGCAGGCTGAGCGCGCAAAATTCAACCTGCATCCGCTGCGTGCAGCTGCGGCACTGCTGGCACTCGACCCGCTGCGTGAAGCTGCCGAGTTGATCCGTCATCATCTGGAGAACTACGACGGGCAGGGCAATCATTCCGGCCTGTCCGGCGACAACCTGCCGCTGGGCGCTCGTATTCTGCATGTAGCCAGCGACTACGATGCGTTACAACAAGGCCTGATCAGCCACGACAAACAATCACCGGAACAGGCGCTCAACACGATCAGAAACGGCAAAAACATGCACTACGACCCGAACGTCGTGGATGCGTTCTGCGAAATGATGCTGCATGCAGGGAGCTATAGCCGTGTCGTAACCGAATTCCAGGTGAGCAGCAGCCAATTATACGAAGGGATGCTGCTCACGCGCGATGTGGTGACAGACAATGGTACTTTACTGCTCCTGAGTGACTCTCAACTGAACGCTGGGCACATCCGCCAGATACGGGAATTCGAGCAGAGCTCAGGGGAGCTGCTGACGATTTATACCAATTCGATTTGACCTGGCATGATCGATACTTACCGCATCCTGTTGCTGGACGACGACGATTTTATTCTGTCTGCACTGACACGGGAATTGTTCAGCTCACCCAGCGTCAGTCTCGGGGGGCTTGAAATCGAAACGTTCACATCCCCTCTCGCGGCGCTTACCCGAGCGCGGGAAAAAGATGGCTATTTCGATGTCGTGATCGCCGACAACCGCATGCCGGAGATGAGCGGCATTGATTTTTTCAATACATTCCGTGAAATCCAGCCCGATGCGGTACGCATCATATTGAGCGGTCATACCGTGCGGGCAGACATGATGCGTGCCATCAACGAAGCACACATAGACTGCTTCATGAGTAAACCCTGGCACACCTACGGGCTGAAATGCGCACTGGTACAGGCGCTCAGACGCTATGAGCTGCGCTGCGACAATCAGCGCCTGGCGAAGCTTTATCTCGAACACTTCGGCATGCAGCACCGGATGCAACACAAGGACCAGTTTCGCCTGATGGTGCTCGACGACGACCCGCATACACTAAGCTCACTCAATCGCGAGCTGGGCGAAACCTGTAGCCTGGGATGCGTCGGTGTGTACCCGCTGGAGGTTCACACCTTCGAGAGCGCTAACGCCGCGCTCGCGGCGGCGCAATCTCAGAAATTCGATATCGTCATCAGCGACTATGCCATGCCAACGATCAATGGCATCGATTTACTGCGTCAGATTAAGGCCATGCAGCCCGATGCAGTCCGCATCCTGTTAAGCGGCGTGGCCGATGTGGATGTACTGATCAACGCCATCAATTTTCTGGGTATCAATTATTTCGTGACAAAACCGTGGCGTGACTACGAATTACGCGCCGCGATTGATACGGCATTGTCACACTATGAATTGAAACTGGAAAACCGCTGTCTGTCCGATCGTCTCAGGCTGAAAATCAAACGCATCACGAACCCATCCGGCGTGAACGCCGACAGGTTTACACAGACCGTCGGCGATGACGTATGAACTCGATCATGGCGGGAATAAAGGAAATCAGAATGACGCCCAGTATGATCAGGGTAAGGTTGTTTTTGACCACCGGAAAGTTGCCGAAAAAGTAACCTGCCAGCGTCAGGCTGCCGATCCATGCCACGCTGCCCAGCGCGCTGTACAGCACGAACAGGCGATAACGCATCAGGCCTATACCGGCGACAAAGGGCGCAAAGGTTCGGATGACGGGCATGAACCTGGCAAAAATAATCGTTTTTCCTCCATGCTTTTCATAGAAGGCGTGGGTTTTATCCAGATGTTCGCGCTTGAGGAACTTACCTTCCAGACGAATAAACAGGCGCATGCCTATCAGTCGCCCGACCCAGTAATTGGTATTATCGCCGCTAAAAGCCGCCAGTATCAACAACGGGATCAACCAGTGCAGTTGCAAGGCGTCCAGACCGCACAGCGCCCCGGCCACAAACAGCAGTGAATCTCCGGGCAGAAAGGGCGCGAATACCAGACCTGTCTCGGCAAAGATAATCATGAACAAAATGGCGTAAACCCACACGCCATAGTCCTGCACCATCGCCATCAGATGGGTGTCGAGGTGTAAAACAAGATCAATAAATGCGGCTAATAAGTCCAATGTAGATCCTATTTATGATTTCGAGAAGAGTAAAGGGGGAAGGGGAAGGGGAAAGAGGGGTTCCCCTTGAGCGCCAAAGGCGCGATCCCTTCTCTTTTCTCCCTTCCCAAGTTTTTACGGCAACACTTCTTCGGACTCAACCTTTTCCGGCTTGATAAAGTCTTCGCGCGACACGCCCAGCCACAAGAGAATCGGACTTGCGACCAATACCGAGGAATAAATACTGAACATGATACCGATGGTTAAGGCCATTGCGAAATAATGCAGCGTCTCCCCCCCCAGAAACAACATCGCGCCCACCATCATCTGCGTGCAACCGTGGGTGATGATGGTGCGGGACATGGTACGCGTGATCGCATTGTCGATGATCTCGGTCACTTCTGCTCCGCGCATCTTGCGGAAATTCTCGCGAATCCGGTCGAACACGACCACCGATTCATTTACCGAATAACCCAGCACCGCCAGCACTGCCGCCAGCACCGACAGGGAAAATTCCCACTGGAAGAAGGCGAAGAAACCCAGAATGATCACCACGTCATGCAAGTTGGCGATAATCGCTGACAGGCCGAACTTCCACTCGAAGCGTATCCACAGATAACCTACGATACCCAAACTGACCAGCAACAACGCCATCGCACCGTTATTGATCAGATCGCGACCTACCTGCGGGCCTACGAATTCGACGCGACGCATTTCAACGCTGGCATCGTGCTGGTGCAAGGCCGACACCACCTGTTCGCTCAGTTTGGCACCCGCGATATTTTTCTTGAGCGGAATTTGAATCAACACATCATGGCTGGAGCCGAAATTTTGCACTTGTGCATCAGGCAGACCGGCCGCACCCAACTGTTCACGCACCTGCGCCAGATCGGCCGGTTGCGCGTAATGCACTTCGATCACCGTGCCGCCGGTAAAATCCACGCCGAAACTCAGGCCTTTGGTTGCCAGAAAAAACACGGCAAGCAAGAACGTGACCAGAGAAATGGCCGTGGTGTAGCGTCCATAACTCATGAACGGGATATCGCGCTTAATCCTGAAAAATTCCATCTTTATTCCTTAGCCGAACGGGCATGACAAAATTGTCGCCCTTGATGATGAAGCAAGCCATGCCCGTTTTCCCTCACCTCAACCCTCTCCCGCAAGCGGGCGAGGGAGCAAACGTCTCGCTACGCGAGTTTAACGTTATCCTATCGAGACGTTAGTCAACCGGGCGCGGCGACCGTAAACCAGATTCACGATAGCGCGTGACACCAACACCGAACTGAACATCGAGGTCAGAATACCCAGGCACAATACGACCGCAAAACCCTTGATCGGCCCCGAACCAAACAAAAACAGCGCGATACCGGCGATCAGGTTGGTGATATTCGAGTCAATGATCGTGGCGAACGCATTTTCGTAGCCCGCGTGGATCGCGGCCTGCGGCGTAATCCCGTTGCGCAATTCTTCACGAATACGCTCGTTGATCAACACGTTCGAATCGATCGCCATACCGAGGGTCAGCGCGATACCCGCCATGCCCGGCAGCGTCAGGGTCGCCTGCAGCATGGACAGCAGCGCGATCAGCAGCAACAGGTTAGCTGCCAGCGCCAGCACGGAAATCGTGCCGAACATCATGTAATACGCCACCATGAACACCGCGATCAACATGAAGCCTATCTTGGTGGAATTGAATCCGCGTGCGATGTTGTCCGCACCAAGACTCGGGCCTACCGTGCGCTCTTCGACAATTTCCATCGGTGCTGCCAGCGCTCCCGCACGCAGCAGCAGCGCGGTATCCTGCGCCTCTTCAGTCGTCATTTTGCCGCTGATCTGAACGCGGCCACCACCGATCTCCTCGCGAATAACCGGCGCCGTGACAATTTCACCCCTGCCTTTTTCGAACAGGATGATCGCCATGCGCTTGTTGACGTTCTCGCGGGTCGCGTCCTTGAACTTGCGTGCGCCTATGCCGTCCAGATTGATATGCACAGCAGCTTCGTTGTTACGGTTATCGAAGCCTGGCTGCGCGTCATTGATGCGTTCACCCGTCAAGATCACCTGCTTCTTCACCAGCAGGGTATTTCCTTCCCGATCCTTGAACATCTCGGTGCCAAAGGGTGCTACACCACCTGCGCCCACCTGATGCTCATCATCCACCATGCGCACTTCCAGGGTCGCGGTTCTCCCCAAAATATCCTTGGCACGCGCCGTATCCTGCACACCGGGCAGCTGCACCACCACGCGATCAGCGCCCTGCTGCTGAATCACAGGTTCTGCAACACCCAGTTCATTGACACGATTGCGCAAAGTCAGCAGGTTTTGCTGAACGGCCGACTCCTCGATGCGATGTTCAGCCTCTGGCTTGAGTTTAGCTTGCAGCAGGAATTCACCGCCCTCTTCTTTCCCGGTCAATGCATAGTCGGCAAATCGTTGCTTGAGTTGTTCCTCGCCTTTACTTCGGGCTGCCGCGTCGCGGAATTTCACCAACAGGATATTGCCCTCGCGACTGACACCCGAATAGGCAATATTTTCTTCACGCAAGGCCATCCGGATGTCGCCCGTCGCTGCCTCCAGAGCCTTGTCCAGTGCGGCTTTCATGTCCACTTGCAGCAAAAAATGAACCCCGCCGCGCAAATCAAGCCCCAGATACATCGGCAAGGCGTGCAGACTGGTCAACCACTGAGGCGAGCGCGGCAGCAAATTGAGCGCCACCACATAATCCTCCCCCAACTGGGCTTTGAGCACATCCTTGGCCTTGAGCTGCAAATCCGTATCGGCAAAACGCGCCTTGATACTCGTGCCTTCGAGCTCGATCATCTCCGCGTTCAGGCCAGCGGCCTTGAGCGCGACTTCAACGCGACCCAGCAGGACTGTATCCGCCTTCAGGCTCGAACGCAGAGGCAATACCTGCACGGCTGGCGATTCCCCGAAGAAATTCGGCAGGGTGTAAATCAGGCCTGCCAGCAACACAGCCAGGATCAGCAGATACTTCCACAGTGGATAACGGTTCATAACGACCTCAGAAATGATGCGTGTGATACGCGCCATAACGGCGCGCAACTATTTGATTACTTGATTGATTTAATCGTTCCCTTGGGCAGCACGCTCTGGATCGCGGTTTTTTGAACGGTCACTTCCAGATTTTCGGCGAGTTCCACGCTGACATAGGCTTCAAAAACCTTGTTAACGCGGCCCAATTCGCCACCCACTGTCACGACTTCATCGCCACGCTGCAAAGCATCGATCATCAGCTTGTGCTCTTTGGCGCGCGTTTGTTGCGGGCGCAATACCAGGAAATAAAACACGGCGACCAATGCTACCAGCGGCAAATATTCCATAAAACCACCCTGCGCTGATCCTGCCGCCGCTTCTGCATATGCGTTACTGATAAACATTATTCTTACTCCACGAATCAATCAAAAGGGGCGCATTCTAGCACGAAGCCTGTTACAGCTAGCTTATGTTAGCCCTGCGCCGCGCAAATTCTTCGGCGAATTCGCCAAACGCGTCGGCCTCTATCGAGGCGCGGATTTCGCTCATCAGCTGCTGGTAGTAATGCAGATTGTGTATGGTATTAAGACGCGCGCCGAGTATTTCCTTCAGGCGGTGCAGGTGATGCAAATAGGCGCGACTAAAATGCTGGCAGGTATAGCAACTGCACTCCTCGTCCAGCGGCCTCGTGTCCAGCCTGTACTGCGCATTCTTTATCTTGATGTCGCCGTTTTGCGTAAACAACATGCCGTTGCGCGCGTTGCGGGTCGGCATCACACAATCGAACATGTCTATGCCTTGTGCGACGGACGCTACCAGATCCTCCGGCGTACCCACGCCCATCAGGTAACGCGGCTTATCCACCGGCAGACGCGGCGCCGTATGCGCCAGGATGCGCCGCATATCCTCCTTGGGCTCGCCCACCGACAGCCCGCCGATGGCATAACCATCAAAACCGATGCCCACTAGTTCAGCCAGCGACTCATCGCGCAATCCTTCATACATGCCGCCCTGCACAATGCCAAACAGCGCGTTTGAATTGCCCTCGTGCGCCGCCTTCGAACGCGCAGCCCAGCGCAACGATAATCGCATCGAATCGGCCGCCTCCCGTTCTGTCGCAGGATAAGGCGTGCATTCATCAAAAATCATCACGATGTCTGAATTCAACACGCGCTGGATGCGCATGGATTCTTCAGGGGTTAAAAACAGCTTGTCGCCATTGACCGGCGACTGGAATTTAACCCCCTCCTCGGTAATCTTGCGCAACGCGCCCAGGCTAAATACCTGAAAGCCGCCCGAATCGGTGAGTATCGGACCGTCCCAGCCCATGAAACCGTGCAAGCCGCCATGCGCTGCGATGACGTCCAGCCCGGGGCGCAACCACAGATGAAAGGTATTGCCCAGCACGATATTCGCGCCGATATCCCGCAACTCGACAGGGCTCATCGCCTTGACCGTGCCATAAGTGCCGACCGGCATGAAGGCCGGAGTTTGAACGGTGCCATGCGCCAGCGTCAATTGCCCGCGCCGCGCCAGCCCTGAAGTTTTGTATAAAGTAAATTCCATTTGCTGCCTTAAAAATAATTTAAAAGCGTCGGGATCAATCCCAACCTACACTGGGTTGGGGAGTGGGGAGTGGGGAGTGGGGAGTGGGGAGCGGGAAGTAAAAACCTGTACTGCGTGCCCTTTCCACTTTCCACTTTCCACTTTCCACTTTCCACTTTCCACTTTCCACTTACCACTTACCACTTTCCACTTTCCACTTACCACTTACCACTAGCTGTTTTTTCGCTCTATCAGCATCGCATCGCCATAACTGAAGAAACGATATTGTTGCTCCACCGCATGACGATAAGCTTCCCGAATCTCATCCATGCCGCCGAACGCGCTCACCAGCATCAAAAGCGTGGACCTGGGCAGATGAAAATTGGTCAGCAACACATCCACCACGCGAAACCGATAACCCGGCGTGATAAAAATTCTCGTCTCGCCGGTGCCGGATTTTAACCCGCCATCTACTGCGGCGCTCTCCAGAGCGCGCAAACTGGTGGTACCCACCGCGATCACCCGTCCGCCCGCAACACGCGCCGCATCGATCAAATCGACCGTAGCCTGCGGTATCTCATAACGCTCGCTGTGCATCCTGTGCTCGGTGACAAATTCGGCACGCACCGGCTGAAAGGTACCGGCGCCGACATGCAAGGTCACATAAGCTATTTTCACGCCTTTATCCCGCAAGGCTTGCAGCATCCTGTCATCGAAATGCAGTCCCGCCGTGGGGGCCGCCACCGCACCCGATGCGCGGGCGAACACCGTCTGGTAGCGCTCTTCGTCCTCGTCCTCCGCCGCGTGGGTAATATAAGGCGGCAGGGGCAGACGCCCCAGACGTTCGAGCACATCGAGCACAGGCGCGTCACAGATAAAACGCAAATGGTAAAATTCACCCTCGCGCCCCAGCACCTCCACATTCAGCTCCCCCGCCAAAAACAGGTAACTGCCCGATACAGGCGACTTGCTGGCGCGCACCTGAGCCAAGACCTCGGTATCGTTCAGCACGCGCTCGACGAGCACTTCAATTTTTCCGCCGCTGCGTTTGATGCCGAACAAACGCGCACGAATCACGCGCGTGTCATTGAGCACCAGCACATCGGCGGGCACAAGCTTTTGTAAAAGATCTGAAAAATCAGCATCCTCCAGAATTCCGTCGCGCACACACAGCAGTCGGCTGGCTCCGCGCACTTCGGGCGGATGCTGCGCAATCAGGCACTCTGGCAGGGTAAAATCAAACTCATCGGTACGCATAACCACCAGGCCAATTTCATAAAAGCGAGATTGTAGTTGATTAGCGCAACTGTTTCATGGATAATGCGCTCCACCTTGCCGGGGTGATGGAACTGGTAGACGTGCCGGACTCAAAATCCGGTGCCTGAAAGGGCGTGGGGGTTCGATTCCCCCCCCCGGCACCAAGATATAAAGACTGCTCAGGCAGTCTTTTTTTCGTCCGGGGTAAGCGAAGCGCCTGCGCGCTTCGCCGGGGGAATCGAAGGGCATCTGATGCAGCAGATGCCGGGGTCGCACCTGTGTGACCGATCCCCCCCGGCACCAAAATATAAGATCAAAGCCACCTTGCGGTGGCTTTGATCTTGCCGTGATACCATTGACCTACTTGTCACACACCCCGCACTGGAAATGATCTGGAAACCCAACGTCACCGTAGCTGCCGTCATCGAACGCGATGGCCGGTTTTTACTGGTCGAAGAAGAAACCTCACAGGGTCTGCGCCTCAACCAGCCTGCCGGACACTGGGAGGCCCATGAATCCCTGCTCGATGGCACGATACGCGAAACGCTGGAGGAATCGGCTTTCGATTTCACGCCCGAACACCTGATCGGCATCTACCGCTGGCACGCCCAGGCATCCGACACGACTTTTCTGCGCTTTGCCATTTGCGGGGTGGTCACCTGCCACCATCCGGAACGCCCGCTCGATCAAGGCATCGTGCGCACACTGTGGCTGACGACAGATGAAATTCGCGCAAGCCAGGAACGTCACCGCAGCCCGCTGGTGTTGCGCTGCTGTGAGGATTACCTGGCCGGCAAACGCTATCCACTCGATATACTGATTCATTATGAATAAAAATGCCCCCTTTCCAAATCCCCCTCGCTACGCTCTCCCCCCAGCGCCAGCGGGAGCAAGGACAAACGTGAAAAGCATCTCCAAACCCCGCGTAGTCGTCGGCATGTCCGGCGGCGTGGATTCCTCTGTCACCGCCTTGCTGCTCAAACAGCAAGGCTATGACGTGATCGGCCTGTTCATGAAAAACTGGGAGGATGACGACAACAGCGAATATTGTTCATCGCGTCAGGATTTGCTCGATGCTGTGTCGGTCGCGGACACCATAGGCATTCCGATCGAGGCGGTCAATTTCGCCCGCGAATACAAGGATCGCGTGTTCAGCTCCTTCCTGCGCGAATATCAGGCAGGTCGCACGCCCAATCCCGACATCCTGTGCAACGCCGAAATCAAGTTCAAGGCTTTTCTGGATCACGCTATCATGCTCGGCGCCGACACCATCGCCACAGGGCATTACGCGCAGGTGCGCGAGGTTGACGGCTTGTTCCAGCTGCTCAAAGCCACCGACAGCAGCAAGGATCAGAGTTACTTTTTGCATCGATTGAATCAGGCGCAACTCTCCCGCGCCATGTTCCCGCTGGGCCGTCTGCTCAAATCCGAGATCCGGGTGATCGCCGAACAACACGGCTTGTGCAATCACGCCAAGAAGGACAGCACCGGCATCTGCTTCATCGGCGAGCGTCCGTTCCGCGAATTTTTAAGCGGCTATCTGCCCACCCAACCGGGCGAGATGCGCACACCGGAAGGCCGTCTGGTTGGCCGTCACATCGGCCTGTCGTTCTACACCCTGGGCCAGCGGCAAGGACTGGGGATAGGCGGGGACAAGAATTCCAGTGGTGAACCCTGGTTCGTCGCCGCCAAGGACATGGTAAACAATCGACTGATCGTGGTGCAGGGTCACGACCATCCGGCACTGTTAAGCGACAGCCTGACCGCGATCGATGCCCACTGGATCAGCGGCACGGCGCCCGAAACAGATCATTCTTACGCAGCCAAGACCCGCTACCGTCAGACCGATGCACCCTGCCGCATCACACAATTAACAGGCGACCATTGCGCGGTTTCGTTCGACCAGCCGCAATGGGCCGTCACCCCCGGGCAGTCGGTCGTGTTGTATGAGGGCGAGGTTTGCCTGGGCGGCGCAATCATCGAAGCGGGGCTGTAATTTCCCGGTTTGTCATTCCCGCCCCCGACAATCACATTTGAGGACAGGCTGCGGCGGGAATCCGGAACGTGCCCGGCAACCTGTTTTTGCCGGTGGCAGACCAAGCGGGGTGCGGCCTCGCCGCCGGTTGCTTTCTTTGCACGGCCAAAGAAAGCAACTAAAGAAACGCCGCCCCGATTCACCATCCCCATGGGATTCCCTGCGTTGCTCGTCTGGTCAGGCGGCTGCGCAACTCGCCCTGGCAGTGCGCACACTTCGCGCATTGCTGCGGAGCTCAAACAGTGCTCGCCGGAATCCCCTGACCATTCTGCGCTACTCGGTGGCGGATAAGGGGTTGAGGGTGAAACTTAAAGAGCACATGCAACGACTGTAGATTCTGATGCGCTACATGCAACAAATCCGGGTACTGGAAGGCAATTATACCCTGCCTTGAATATCTGCTTTCGGGCAGAAATTTAACAAAAGCGAAGTGCAGTTGACGAGACAGACCCGACCATCCAGATGAAACATCCGATCGACCGCTTTACAGCTGAAACCGGTCGCTCGATCGGACGAAAAATCGTGAGATTGAACGACTGTTGCGAACCCTCAACGGCCATAAGACGGTGACATACCCAATGGCGGGTTCCGGAGGTGAACCGGCCCTTAGCTGCTGGCTTGAATATTTAGCAAGCTGCTGCAAAACTATTACGCTCGTCGATACTGCGTCAAAAAGTGAATCGCTCATTTACTACATGTAACCTCCGCTTTTTCGTCGCTTTTTTCCTTGCCTCCGCTTCGCTCATAACGTTTTTCAGCAGCCTGTTAGAAGATTAAGCAGAGGGATCGCTCATAGCCCGGACATGTCCTCGCTTGCCCAGATTTTCTCCCGATGGACATCTCCTTGATGTCGAAGCCGCCGCCTACGACCACTTCATGCCGTTCAGCCACAGGCCCTGCTTTATGTTTTGAAATAATTTCCAGCCTGGCAGCCTGTCGGACTTGTTTCGCAAGATGCGTTGCTCGCAAAAAAAAGATGGCTGCAAGGCGCGAATCTTGACAATGGTCACTCCATTGTCAAGATTTGCAACGCCGCAGACGCTGTTTTTGCTGGCAACCCGAAGGGACGGGGTGATTTTTACGTATTGCGGCGTCGCCTGTCTGCCGACAGGCAGTCGGTTTGCTTGTTTGGGCCAGCCAAACGGCGCGTCCCCGCCTCTTGCACCACCATCATCCCCGTCGCACTCGCGAAACAAGTCCGACAGGCTGCCAGGTGCGCTAACGCACTGAGAATAGAAGAGCAAGCCGTCATGATGCAGTGTGGCGGCTAGTAAATTCATTGATGAACTTGCTATCCCCGGTCCCTGCAGACAAGAGCATCCGCTTGCAGATTGAACATAAAAGCTGGCAAGGCGCTACCTTTCGGCAACGCGATCCGCCAGCGCTAATTTGTGACTTAACAGAGGTCTCCATGGAAGCTACGCAAGAGGCACAGAAGCAAGCATCGCAATACGCCCGTTCGCTCATCGAAGCATCACCCGATCCGCTAGTCACCATCAGCCCGGAGGGCAAGATCACCGACGTGAACGAGGCTTCGGTGGAGGCGACCGGGGTGCCGCGCGAACAGCTCATCGGCACGGATTTCTCGGACTATTTCACCGACCCGGACGCGGCACGCGCCGGCTACCGCCAAGTTTTTTCCGAAGGCATGGTGCGCGATTACCCGCTTGCCATTCGCCACACGACGGGGCGCATCATGGATGTACTCTACAACGCGAGCGTCTACAAGGACGACGGCGGCAAGGTCCTCGGCGTGTTCGCCGCAGCGCGCGATGTGACGCTACAGAAGCAGGCATCGCAATACGCCCGTTCGCTCATCGAAGCGTCACCCGATCCGCTAGTCACCATCAGCCCGGAGGGCAAGATCACCGACGTGAACGAGGCTTCGGTGGAGGCGACCGGAGTGCCGCGCGAACAGCTCATCGGCACGGATTTCTCGGACTATTTCACCGACCCGGACGCGGCACGCGCCGGCTACCGCCAAGTTTTTTCCGAAGGCATGGTGCGCGATTACCCGCTCGCCATTCGCCACACGACGGGGCGCATCATGGATGTACTCTACAACGCGAGCGTCTACAAGGACGACAAAGGCCTGGTGCAGGGCGTGTTCGCTGCGGCACGCGATGTCACGGAGCAGCTCGGCCTGACTCAGTTGGTCAAGGACAAGAACGCCGAGTTGGAGATCGCGATGCTTGCGGCTGAACAGGCCAACATTGCCAAGTCGGATTTTCTGTCCAACATGAGCCACGAGATCCGCACTCCGATGAACGCCATCATCGGCATGTCCCACCTGGCGCTGAAGACCGAGATGACGGCACGGCAGCGCGACTACATCAGCAAGATCCAGGGCTCAGGTCGGCATCTGCTGGGGATTATCAACGATATTCTGGATTTCTCGAAGATCGAGGCGGGCATGCTGTCAATCGAACACGCCGAATTCAAACTGGAAAAGGTGCTCGACAATGTCGCCAACCTGATTGCCGAGAAGGCAGCGGCCAAGGGCCTGGAACTGGTGTTTGACGTCGATCGAAAGCTCCCGCTAAATCTCATAGGTGACGCGCTGCGACTGGGGCAGGTTCTGGTCAACTACTGCAACAATGCTGTCAAGTTCACCGAACAGGGCGAGATCGACGTCATTATCCGACTCAAGGAACAGACCGACAAGGATGTCCTGATCCACTGCGCCGTGCGCGATACGGGAATTGGCCTGACGACGGAGCAGATGGGACGACTGTTCCAGAGGTTTTCTCAGGGCGACACATCGACCACCCGTGAATTTGGCGGAACCGGCCTCGGATTGGCGATTTCCATGAAGCTGGCCGAGTTGATGGGTGGCGAGGTGGGTGTCGAAAGCCAACCTGGCAAAGGCAGTACGTTCTGGTTTACGGCGCGACTCGCCAAGAGCACCGGCCGACAACGCCTCCTGGCGCTGTCGAGCGATCTACAGGGCAAGCGCGTATTGGTGGTGGACGACAACGAGAACGCCCGTCTGGTACTGGCCGACCTGCTAGGCGACATTAGCTTCACGGTCGATCAGGTCGCATTGGGCCAGGCGGCGATTAACGCCGTGAAACTTGCCGACGCCAAGAATATACCCTACCACATCGTATTTCTCGACTGGCAAATGCCGGGCATGGATGGCATCGAGACCGCCCGCAGGTTGAGGGAACTTCCGCTCGGCCATTTGCCCCACATGATGATGGTGACCGCGTACGGCCGCGAGGAGATCATCAAGGGAGCCGAAGCGACCGGTATCGAGGACGTGCTGATCAAGCCGGTCAATGCCTCGATGCTGTTTGATGGCGTGGTGCGCATGCTGGGTGGTGCCGCCGATGGCCCCCGCATCGCTGCGGACAAACCAACCGAGACCTTCGGCCTGCTCGCCACTCTCAAGGGTGCCCGCGTACTCCTGGCTGAGGACAACGATCTCAATCAGCAGGTAGCAATTGAATTGCTGACGGATGCCGGTTTCGTCGTCGATCTCGCCGAGAACGGCCAGATCGCGCTGGACAAACTACAGGCAGCAGACTACGACATCGTGTTGATGGACATGCAGATGCCGGTGATGGATGGTGTCACGGCGACCCGCGAGATCCGCAAGAACGAGCGCTTCAAGGAGCTGCCGGTGGTTGCGATGACCGCCAACGCCAAGCACAGCGACCGTGAGCGATGCATCGCGGCGGGCATGAACGATCACATTGCCAAACCGATCGAGCCCGAAGATTTGTGGAAGATGCTGCTGAAATGGATCAAGCCTTTGAATACGACAGCGGAGGCGATTGGGGCAAAGCCGCCGCCTATAGTGGGAGAAGGGCTACCGTCTGGGATCGAGGGGCTGGACGTCATCAACGCCCTACGCCGCCTGCTCGGCAAAAAAACGCTCTACTTGTCGCTGCTGCGCAAGTTCGTTGACGGACAAAAGTCTGTCATCACCGATATCAGCCTCGCCTTGCGGGACAAGTCGTGGGATGAGGCAGAGCTGCTCGCCCACACCCTCAAGGGTGTTTGCGGCAACATCGGTGCCACGACCGTACAGAGCTTGGCGGAAGATCTTGAGGCCGCTGTTGGGGCACAAAAACCGCGCGGGGAAATAGACGCCCTGCTCGACCAACTGAAGGGACCACTGGCGAATCTGATCGAGCAGTTGGAGCAACAGCTGCCGAAGGAGCGCCGTTCGGCCAGCGTCACCGGTGATCCGCACAGGATAGGCGAGGTCTGTGAACAACTTACCACCCTTCTGAGCAACGATGACCCGAAGGCATACAGCTTGCTGGAAGAACACGCTGACCTTTTGCGCCATGCCTTTCCCAACCATCATCGCATGATCATCGAAAGCATCCGCTTGTTTCGCTTTCAACCAGCGCTTGCCGCGCTAAAGTCCGCCCGCGCGGCGGCCGACTCGAAGGTATAGTCATGGACGCGCCCGACTTAAGCGGAAGACCCACGATTCTGGTGGTCGACAACACCCCGGACAACCTCATTTTGATGAGCGATCTGCTCACTGGCGACTATCAGGTGAAGGTTGCTAATGGCGGCGAAAGAGCGCTGGCCATCGCCACCTCCGATTCCCCACCGGACTTGATCCTGCTCGACATCATGATGCCGGCCATGGACGGCTACGAGGTCTGTCGGCGACTCAAGTGCGACGATAGAACGACAGATATCCCGGTGATCTTCCTTACCGCAAAGTCCGAGGAAGAGGACGAGAAGAAGGGACTGGAACTCGGCGCCGTCGACTACATCACCAAGCCGATCAGCCCGTCCATCGTCATGGCGCGCGTGAAGAACCATCTTGCGCTCAAGACCATGGCCGACTTCCTGCGTGATCAGAACGAATTTCTCAAGATCGAGGTGGACAAGCGAACCCAAGCCCTGGTCGCCATCCAGGACGTCACCATCCAGACCATGGCCTCGCTGGCCGAGACGCGCGACTCCGACACCGGCAACCACATCCGCCGTACCCAGTTCTACGTCAAGGCGATGGCCGAGCGACTACGTCGGCATCCGCGCTTTGGCTGGTTCCTGAACGACGCCAATATCGACATGCTGTTCAAGTCTGCGCCGCTGCATGACATCGGCAAGGTCGGCATTCCCGACCACATCCTGCTAAAACCCGGCCGCTTCGAGCCGCACGAGTTTGAGATCATGAAGACGCACACGACGCTCGGACGGGATGCCATCGAGCACGCCGAGCATCAGCTTGGCATGAATGTGGAATTTCTCACGATGGCAAAGGAAATCGCCCTTTCGCACCAGGAAAAATGGGATGGTTCGGGCTATCCGCAAGGGCTGGCGGGCGAGGCCATTCCGCTGTCGGCGCGGCTGATGGCCATCGCTGACGTCTACGATGCACTGATCAGCCGACGAGTCTACAAGGCGGGCATGCCGCACGAGAAGGCTGTCGCCATCATTGTCGAAGGCAGGGGCACGCATTTCGATCCGGACATGGTCGATGCCTTTACCGAATTACAGAACGAATTTCGCGCCATCGCAAAACGCTATGCCGACTCTGACCAGGACATGGCGAAGAAGAAAGAACAACTGGACCGCCTCGCTGGTGCCGGAGGATAAGCGATGCTCTTCTTGAGCAGCAAAGTGCGAACGACCGGATTAGCTTACATAACCGGTCAATGGCGGCAGTGGCGTGTACACCGGACCCGTTTTCGAGCCTGTATTCGGGTCTTGACTGTCTCTTCCTGGCCGACTACTGCCTGTCATCCGTTATAACTCGTAGCCGCAAAGCCGACATTTGAAAAGGATATCTTTTGGGCGCACAGTTAAAAATAACCGCTTATTTTAGAAGCAAGCCTGTATAATTCTAGGGTTTTAAATAATTTTTAAGTTCCTATTGAAGTTTTCTCCTGGTTTATTGGCATGCAAGACGCCTGACTCCCGAAGCTAATTTGATAATAGTTTCAAACCGGGGAAATATTGTGACCGAAAACCTACTGCCAACCCTGCCCAAGTGTCCCACTCAGATCGAGGGGCTGGACGTGATACTCAAGGGTGGCCTGCCGTCGGGACGCACCACGCTGATCATCGGTGGTCCCGGCAGCGGCAAGAGCCTGTTCGGACTTGAGTTCCTCTACCGCGCTGCGCTCGACGGAGAGCCGGGGATTTTCATTTCCTTCGAAGAGCGCGCCGCTGATCTGCGCACCAACACGAGCACCCTCGGCTGGGATCTGGTGCCGCTGGAGCAAAACGGCAAGCTGTTTCTGTTCGAAGCGCGCATCGACCCGAAAGCCATTGTTACCGGCGAATTCGGCATTCAGTCATTTCTCGCCATCCTCAACCACAAGATCAAGTCGATGGGTGCCAAACGCGTGGCCATCGATGCCATCGATGTGCTGATGCGCCTGATCAACGATGAACGCCGCGAACAAAACGAACTGTTGGCGCTGCATCAATGGCTGTCTGAGCACGATGTTACAACGCTATTGACGGTCAAGACGCCGCGCGATACGGATCATGCGCGGCATTATGAGTTCCTCGACTACATGGCCGATTGCGTCATCCATCTCGACAACCGCATGCTCGGCCAGTTGAGTACCCGCCGCCTGCGCGTCGTCAAATATCGCGGCTCCGGTTTCGGGTCGAACGAATATCCGTTTGTGATCGAGCCGCCCGGCATCATCTTGCTGCCTATATCAGATATCGGCCTGTCACACCAGGCGCTGGGGGAGAGAATTTCGACCGGCCTGGTCGAGCTAGACAACCTTATCGGAGGCGGTTTTCGACGCGCATCCAGCGTCCTGATCACGGGTTCCACCGGTTCCGGCAAGACCACGCTGTGCAGTGCATTTACCCATGCGGCCTGCGCGAGAGGCGAAAAAGTTCTGTGCCTTAATTTTGAGGAGTCGGAGGCGGCGCTGGTGTCGGCGATGCTCAGTTCCGGCACCGACCTGCACCCGGCGATTGCAAAGGGCAAGCTGCGCCTGTTGACGGCCATGCCGGAAGCGATGGGCGCAGAGCAACATTTGGTGCGCACCCTCAACGCCATCCAGCAGATGCAGCCGAGTTGCGTCGTGCTTGAATCGGCTTCCGCCTGCAAGCGCATGGGCACCGAGCAGGCCGCCTTCGAATACATGATGCGCATGATCAATACCTGCAAGGAAATGGGCATCATCATCCTCATCACCAACCAGACCAACGGCCTGAACAATCTGGACGAAATCAGCGGCATCGGCATTTCGTCCCTCATCGACTCGGTCATTCAGATGCAATTGGTCGCGGACGCCGGAGCCATGCAGCGCAGGTTACTGGTGGTAAAGTCGCGCGGCTCGGTGCATTCACATCGTTATCACAACTTTCAAATCTCCGATCAAGGAATCACTATCCTGAAAGAGGACGTCTGACATGAGCGCGGACGAATACCGTTTCCGGCTGTTTATCGCGGGCAACGAACCCAATTCGCTCCTTGCCGAGCAAAACTTGCGCGCATTGTGCCTCACCTATCTGCCCGGTTGCCATCACATTGAGATCATTGATGTGCTTCAGGATTTCGAGGCGGCGCTGCAAGCCATGATCATGGTGGCACCGGCGGTGATGATGCTGGCTCCGCGCGCGGTCACCCTGTTTGGCGCACTGAACGACACGGCAAAAACTCTTGCCGCACTTGGCCTCAAACAGGCGAACCCCCATGACTGAACCGACATACGCCGAGTTGAAAGAACGCCTCGAAAGGGCGGAGGGCATGCTGCGCACATTGGAACACGGGGAGGCCGATGCCGTTATGAGCAGAGACGGCCCCGGTTTGGTGCGTTCAAAGGCCGCGATTTCAATGGAACAGATATTGATGGCAGAGTTGCGCGAGAGCAAGGAGCGTTATCACACACTGTTCAACTCAATTGATGAAGGCTTTTGCCTTATCGAGATGATTTATGACGAGCACGAAAACCCGATAGACTGGCGCTTCCTGGAAACGAATCCTGCTTTCGAGAAACAGACCGGATTACGCGATGGTGTGGGAAAACGGATGCGCGAACTGGCCCCGGATCATGAAGCGCATTGGTTTGAAACTTATGGCGAAGTTGCTCGGACTGGCGAACCGATCCGGTTTCAAAACGAGGCCAAAGAGTTGGGTGGCCGGTGGTTCGATCTCTACGCCTTCCGGATCGGCGAATCCGGCAGCTACAAAGTTGCCGTCCTTTTCAGGGATATCACCGATTTCAAAAACCTTGAACAGGCACAATTGGACAGGAATATCGAGATGGAAACCGCCACGGCAGTGGCAGAAAAAGCCAATCTCGCCAAATCAGATTTCCTTTCCAGCATGAGTCACGAACTGCGCACGCCCCTGAATGCCATCCTCGGTTTCGCCCAGTTGCTGGAAGCTGGCACGCCGTCGCCAACAGCCATCCAGATGATAAGACTAAATCAGATATCCCAAGGTGGATGGTATCTGCTGAGGCTGATCAATGAGATTCTCGACCTTGCCTTGATCGAGTCGGGCAAGTCGGCGATGTCGCTGGAGCCGGTATCACTGTCCAAGGTCTTGCTCGAATGCCAGGCTATGTTCGTACCGCAGGCAGCAAAAAACAGCATTCATCTTCACTTTCACATGTTCGACAACGCCTGGTTTGTCCATGCCGATCAAACCAAGTTAAAGCAGGTTTTAACCAACCTGCTTTCCAACGCGATCAAATACAACAGCATAAATGGAACAGTCGAGGTGAAGTGTTCCGAGAATACTCCGGGACGTCTGCGCATCAGCGTTAAAGATAGCGGAGATGGGCTGTCTGCAGAAAAACTGGCGCAATTGTTCCAGCCGTTCAACCGTCTAGGACAAGAGGTCGGGGTCAAGGAAGGAACCGGCATCGGTTTGACGGTGAGCAAGAAATTGGTTGAAATGATGGGCGGCACTATCGGCGTGGAAAGCCGCGTCGGAGTGGGCAGCGAATTCTGGATCGAACTGGAGCGGGACATTGCGTCACAGCCTGCTGCGACAATCAGACCACCCGGGGAATTTGTTTCTCAACCCACGGGGAATGCGTCACGCTACACCCTGCTGTATGTAGAAGACAATTCGGCCAACCTGATGCTGGTCGAGCAAATAATTGAGGATCGTCCCCATATACGCATGATAAGCGCACGCGATGGAGCTCGTGGCGTCGCACTGGCGCAAGAGCAACTACCGGATATTATTCTGATGGACATCAATCTGCCGGTCCTCAGCGGGATAGAAGCGATGACTCTCCTGCGTAGAGACCCGGCAACGAAACATATTCCCATTATCGCTCTCAGCGCTAATGCGATGACGCGTGACATCGAGCGGGGGGTGGAGGCAGGATTCTTCCGCTATCTCACCAAGCCCATCAAAATCAATGAATTTACGGAAGCACTGGATGCGGCGATGGCATCGGTGGGAAATCAGCAAACGTCACTGTAAATTCTGTAATTGTTGAACTCCTGAGTTACAAAAAATTGCCTGATTAGCCACAAAGTTCAGCTGGCTATAGATTAACGACTTACTCCCCTCGCCCACTTGTGGGAGAGGGGCTGGGGGAGAGGGAGGTTACTGGGGGAATAAGCTTTATTCAACGGTTTCCCCTCTCCCTAACCCTCTCCCACAAGTGGGCGAGGGGATAGCTGAACTTTGTAGCTAATCAGGAAAAATTGAGCTACGGTTCAATATCGTTTGGAAAATTCAGGGCATCAATATCCGATGTTCCAAAGCCGCCCAACACCAGAGGCCGGTTATTGGCCGACTGTTACCTGACAGGCATTCTACTTGCCAACGGCCGCTATTGGGCAGTGTAAACGATCTGATTAATATATCCAGCATCTGAATAAAGACCGTCCGATGACGGCTATCACTATCCTCACGCGGAGACGCGGAGAACATCGTAGTGCGATCAGTCAGCCGTGCAATCAACTTCGCCGGTAGCCGCCCGGTTACAGGGCCAGTTCGCTGTCGGCGTGCATCATGCGCTCGACATAGCGGGCGATCAGGTCGATTTCCAGATTGACGTTGGAACCTGCCTTTAATTCATGAAGGGTGGTCGCGGCCAGCGTGTGCGGGATCAGGTTGATGTCAAACTCCGCACCCGCGACACGGTTCACCGTCAGGCTGACACCATTGACCGTGACCGAGCCTTTAAACGCAATAAATTTGGCCAGCTGATAAGGCGCCTGTACCACCAGACGCCAGCTCTCCCCCAGATCATCGAACGAAAGCACTTCGCCCACGCCATCGACGTGACCACTGACCAGATGCCCGCCCAGACGGTCTGACAGACGCAGAGCTTTTTCCAGATTGACGTGATTTCCCTGATACTCCAGGCCGACCGTGCAATTTAATGTCTCGCGCGAGACATCGACGGTAAATTCGCTGCCGTCAATTTTCACGACCGTCAGACACACCCCGTTCACCGCGATGCTGTCGCCCAACTGCACATCATCCAGCCCCAGCGCACCCGTCTTGACCGACAGACGCAAGCCGCCTTCGCGGTCTTCCGCTCTGGTGATAACGCCCACATCGGCAATAATTCCACTAAACATATTTATCCTGACACTCAAAAGAACGACTAAAAACGCACCTTCCCTTTTTTACCCCCACCCTACCCCTCCCCCTGCAATGGGGAGGGAATGTTTTACCGACACCAATATGCGCAAGTCACGCCCGATCTGGCGCACATCCTGCCACACCAGATCGACGCGCTGATCGAGGCGGGTCAGCTCGCCCAGGCTCGCCATGCCTCGCGCCATATCGCCCAGTAATTGCGGCGCGATATACAGCAGCAATTCATCCACCAGAGCGGCACGCAACAGGGCGCCATTGAGAGTGGCACCCGCTTCGACCAGGATTTCATTGCAACCTTGCTGCGCCAGATCGCGCAACATGGCGGGCAGATCAACCCGTCCGTTGATGTCCGGCAAGACCACGACCGCTGCTCCTGCCTCCTGCAAACGGCTGATTTTCGACTCGTCAGAGCAGGCCGTATAAATCCTTGTCGCGCCGCCCTGCAAGATGCGCGCGGTAAGCGGCATGCGCAACTGACTGTCCAGCACCACCCGCAACGGCTGCCGGTCACAGTGAATCTCGCGCACATTCAATTGCGCGTCGTCAGCCAGTATCGTATTGATGCCGGTCAATACCGCACAGGAACGCGCCCGCCAGTGTTGCACATCCAGCCTCGCATCAGCACCGGTGATCCACTGGCTTACGCCATTGGACAAAGCGGTGCGTCCGTCCAGACTCATGCCGGTTTTACATCTGACATAAGGCAATCCGTATGTCATCCGCAGGACAAATCCGGCATTCAACTCGCGCGCCGCCGCCTCCATCAAACCGCATTCAACCGCGATACCGGCCTCTCGCAGACGTGCAATCCCCCGCCCTGCAACAAAAGGATTCGGGTCCTGCATCGCGACCACCACGCGTACCACACCGGATGCTATCAGCGCATCGGCACAGGGCGGCGTGCGGCCATGATGACTGCAAGGCTCCAGCGTGACATAAGCCGTCGCGCCCCGTGCGTTAGCGCCCGCCTCCCGCAAGGCATGAACTTCGGCGTGCGGCTCGCCCGCCCGATAATGCCAGCCGCTGCCCGCCATTTTTTGATCCTGCACCAGCACACAACCGACACGCGGATTCGGGCTGGTGCTGCAAAGCCCGAGCTTAGCCAGCCTTAACGCCTCGGCCATCCAGCGGCTGTCTTCTGCGCTGTACATCAGCTAACAAGATCGGCTGGGGGTTCAGGCGCCGTGTTCACCGCCTTGACCGCATCGGCAAAATCGTCCACATCCTGAAAACTCCTGTAAACCGAGGCAAAACGGATATAGGCTACCTTGTCGAGCTTCAACAATTCCTGCATCACCATCTCGCCTACCTGCCGCGAACCGATTTCCCGCTCGCCCAGCGCATACAGCTGCTGAGTGACCGTATCAATCGCCGCATCCACGGATTCGGTGGAGACAGGTCGCTTGTGCAAGGCGCGCTTGAAACTGGTGCGCAGTTTTTCAGTATCGAATTCGCTGCGCATGCCGTTTTGCTTGACCACTTGCGGCATGCGCAACTCCACCGTCTCATAGGTGGTAAAGCGCTTGTCGCAGGACACGCAGCGACGCCGGCGACGTATGCTGTCGCCCGCCTCGCTCTCGCGCGTATCCACCACCTGGGTGTCGTGACCTTTACAGAACGGGCATTTCATAAACGAGTGGAAAGTGGAAAGTGGGAAGTGGAAAGTGGAAAGTCACCCTCCCACTGACCACTCCCTACTCACCACTATCAGCTTTAAGCTCCGTAGACCGGGAACATCGCTGTCAGCTTTTTGACTTCAGCCACTACGCGCGCGGTTACCGCCTCGTCGTTCGGAGCGTCCAGCACGTCAGCGATCAGATTTGCCAGCAGTTCAGCTTCCAACTCTTTGAAGCCGCGCGTGGTCATTGCCGGGCTGCCGATACGAATGCCGCTCGTTACGAACGGTTTTTGCGGGTCATTCGGGATAGCGTTCTTGTTGACGGTGATGTGCGCGCGCCCCAGTGCCGCTTCGGCATCCTTGCCGGTCAGGTGCTTGGCTTGCAGATCGACGAGGAATACGTGGCTGTCGGTGCGACCGGACACGATGCGCAAGCCGCGCTCCTTCAACACGCGCGTCATCACGCGCGCATTTTCAACGACCTGACGCTGATACACCTTGAACTCAGGACTTGCCGCTTCCTTGAAGGCGACCGCCTTGGCCGCAATCACATGCATCAGCGGACCGCCCTGCAAAGCCGGGAAAATCGCAGAGTTCAGCGCCTTCTCGTGCTCGGCCTTTGCCAGAATCAGGCCGCCGCGCGGGCCGCGCAAGGTCTTATGGGTGGTGGTGGTGACGAAATCGGCAATACCGACTGGTGAAGGATAGACGCCTGCCGCGATCAGGCCGGCATAGTGTGCCATGTCGACAAACAGATAAGCGCCCACGCTGTCGGCGATCTCGCGAAAACGCTTCCAGTCGATCACCAGCGCATAGGCTGACGCGCCCGCCACGATCATCTTCGGCTTGTGTTCAGTCGCTAACGCCTGCACCTGATCGTAGTCGATTTCTTCCTTGTCATTGAGGCCGTACTGAATGGCGTTATACAGCTTGCCGCTGATATTGACCGATGCGCCGTGGGTCAGATGACCGCCATGCGCCAGCGACATGCCCAAAATGGTGTCGCCCGGTTTCAACACGGAAACATACACGGCCTGATTGGCCTGTGAGCCGGAATGCGGCTGCACATTGGCATATTCAGCGCCGAACAGAGCCTTCGCACGGTCGATCGCCAGTTGTTCGGCCACGTCCACATACTCGCAACCGCCGTAGTAGCGCTTGCCAGGATAACCTTCGGCATACTTGTTGGTAAGCTTGGTGCCCTGCGCTTCCATCACCGCGCAGCTGGTGTAGTTTTCCGAGGCGATCAGCTCGATGTGATCTTCCTGGCGCTGGTTTTCATTCTGGATCGCGGCCCACAATTCCGGGTCGGTGACGGCAATGGTATTTTTGCTTGAGAACATGAGAATTCCTGACTGAAAATTTTAAGGTCGCGAATTCTACCATGCACAGGACAATTTTCACTCAGGGAGTCGCCCGGCTACAATGACTTTTCTTACCACCTGATGTTACGCAGTCGCACCAGTTGTGTGGATCAATCAACTTCGCCGGGGCCGCCATTGCTTATCCTGCCTGCAACTGACAGGGGATTAAGGGCGCCTCAAGGTGACTTCTCAAAATAACTCATCAACCCTGATTTTTCGACAATCACCGAATATCCGCTCTCCCTCTGTGGGGTACCGAAGTCTACGCGCTTTATGGTTTGCATGTTCAGATAATCGACGGGGTTGAGCAGGACAAAGCGAGTGCAACCGTTATGGGGTAAACACGTTGAAATATATGAGTTTCTACCCGCACCCTGCCCCTCCCCTTGCAAGGGGAAGGGGATATTGATAAGCTGGGTTCAACAGCTAACGATGACAAAGCTCACAGAGCATTTTTAAGCAAGGGGCTGTCTTCAACAGTTAACTGTGAGATGGCCTTTTCCAATGGGGTCTCACCTGAGCCGGAGTATTGATGATGCCTGACGACAATTTACCCTCCCCTGCCAAATTTTCGCTTGCAGGCTCATTTTTTTTCTGGATATTCTGGCTATCAGGCGCCGCGCTGTGCCTGTTGTTCGGCATATTTCTTTTCATCACGGCGACAGGCGCCTCTGTCGTGGCCGTATGGAATCTGCTGATCGTATTGGCGCAATGTCTCCTGCTCACAAAATCAGCCCATTATTTCCATACCCGTGAAAAACCCGTGTCTGAACTCATGTTATGGGCGGCCTTCGCAGGAATAGCCATGCCGCTGATCGCATTTGGCGGCTGCGCTGTCATAAACGACATGGGCAACGGAGTGCGTTTCGCGGGATGACCATCCACTTCCTGTTTGACCTGCTGGCCATGACGGCCAGCGTCATGGTGAGCATGTGGTTTCGACGCCGCTATCAGCTATCGCATCCGGCGGGAATCACTCAGCCCGCAAAATATCACTATTACCTTATCGCGTTGCTGCTGGGTCTGGCGGCGGGCAGCACGCTGTTCGGCACCTTGAATCTGCACCTCTCGGGCCAGCATGGCCTGGCCAAAAGCATGACAGGCGGCATAGTTGGGGCGATTTTTGCAGCCGAGCTCTATAAGTATTTTTCAGGCATTCGCCAGTCGACGGGGCTATATTTCATGCCCGGCCTGATTGTGCTGATCGCAGTGGGACGAATAGGTTGTTTTTATGCCGGTTTGCCCGATTACACCTATGGCGTAAAAACGGCCCTGCCGTGGGGCGTTGACTTTGGCGACGGAATCTACCGGCACCCCGTACAGCTGTATGAGTCACTTGCCATGCTGCTGTTTCTCATCTTTTTCCTGAAGAGCCACGCCCAAAATCCAACGTTCTGGCAACAACGGGGCTTCTATCTGTTCGTGCTGGTCTACGCGACACAGCGATTCTGCTGGGAGTTTATCAAGCCGTACACCCCGGTTTATAGCCAGCTGAATTTATTCCATCTGCTGAGTCTTTGCCTGATAGCCTATGCACTCATCATGCTCAAACGGAGTCCTGCCCATGCCGCCTAAAACCCGACCATACATTTTTTACGGACTCACGCAATCCTTGTGTGAGCAATGCCTGACGGTAGTTCCGGCAAAGATTATTTTCCAGAACGACAATGTCTACTACCAGAAGCGCTGCCTCGAACACGGCCTGCAAAAGACGCTGGTATCCACCGATATCGACTATTTCAAACGCTGCCGGGAATACCTCAAACCCGGCGACATGCCCGAACGGTTTCAGACAAAAATCAGCCAGGGCTGCCCGCATGACTGCGGCCTGTGTCCCGACCATGAACAGCATTCCTGCCTCGCGCTGTTTGAAATCATCGACGAATGCAACATGCATTGTCCGGTGTGTTTCGCGAATTCCGCCCCCGGTCAGGGTAATCCGCGCAGCATGGAAGACATCGAAATAATGCTGCAAACGCTGTTAGCCAGCGAGCAGTCCCCCGATCTGGTACAGATATCCGGCGGGGAGCCTACCTTGCACCCGAAACTGATGGAGATTTTACGCCGCCTCAAGGCCAGCCCGATTCGCCATTTGATGCTCAATACCAACGGCATACGCCTCGACCCTGTACTGACAGAAGAACTTGCCACTCTCAAGCCCGGCTTCGAGGTTTACCTGCAATTTGACTCGTTGAAGGCGGCGGCGCTGAAAAACATCAGGGGGCAGGACATGCGCGCCATCCGCCAGCGCGCACTGGAACAACTCGAAAAACACAACATTTCCACCACCTTAGTCTGCGTGATACGAAAAGGGGTCAACGACGACGAAATCGGCGAGATCATCCGCTTTGCGCAACAATGGCGTTGTGTGCGCGGCATCACTTTTCAGCCCGTACAGGATGCCGGGCGCAACGAGGGAGATACACCGGAAAACCGTATCACCTTGAGTGAAATTCGCACGCGGATTGTGAACGCAGACAACCCATTCACCGACCGCGACATGATTCCACTGCCCTGCCACCCCGAAAATATCTCGATAGGCTATGGCCTCAAGCTTGCCGGAAAAATCACGCCCGTCACCGGCCTGTTGCCGCTCGACGCATGGCTAAAGGGCGCCGAAAACACCATCAGCTTCGAGAAAAGCGCGCTGCTCAAGCGCGCATTTCTCAAGTTGTTTTCTCTGGATGCGTGCAGCGAACAAACCACAGAACATCTGCAAACCATGTTGTGCTGCCTGCCACGTGTCAGCAGCGAGGATTTGAGCTACGAGAACGTGTTCCGCATCGTCATCATGGGTTTTATGGACAAATACGATTTCGACCTGGGCTCGGTAAAGCGTTCATGCACCCATTTTGTGGAACCGGACGGCAAGATTTACCCCTTTGACACCTGGAATCTGTTTTACCGGCAAAAGGTGAGAAAAACCCGCCTGCTCGGCGCGAACGGTGACTGATGGACAGCGACTAACCTTGCCCGTCGGAATTTATTTGCTCGGCCGTCTGCCTTGGAAATTTTTTGATCAGCCACAGCAAAACCTCAAGCTGATCCTGTGAGGTCGCGCGGCGAACCTGAATCAGCAGTTTTTGTAAATCAGGGCGTGTCAGCGTCGCATTTGATGCGCCTTCATTACACACAGAGCAAATCGCACGAAGATTGGACGGGTCATCGACACCCCCCATGCTCTTGTCAATGATGTGCCCCAGGTGCAGCCTGGTTTTTCTCGTGGTGTCGTAAGGATGTGGCTCGCCGGCCACAGCGCCGCACATTTGGCAAGTAAAGCCGTTGCGGTCAAGCACAAAGGCGCGGGTTTCCTTGGATATTGCGCGCTCGAAGGCAGGTTGCGGTTTCGGGTTTTCCAGCAGATATTGACCTGGCTTTAATTCGCTGCGGTCGTTGTGCGTGAGAATCAGATAGCCCTCTTCCGTGCGAAGCTCGCGAACACGGCGCGCCCACTCGGACTGGTTGTCTCCGACGGCGCGCAACTCTTCGGAATCCATGACGCGGCCAATGTTTGCCAAAAAGTGAGCGCGGAGTTTTCCGCGCGCCCCTCCCCTTGGTGTTTTTACTTTCGTCATAGCTACGCTCGCTTCAGTTTTGACTTTGCGGCGGCATTCAGCGCCGCTTGAATTTGCGTGCCAACAGCGCGGGCAACAGGAGAAGGAAACGCATTGCCAATTTGACGGTAGGCGGCGGTTTTTTTACCGCTGAACTGCCAGTGATCGGGAAACCCCTGGATACGGGCAGCCATGCGCACGGTCAGGCGCGGCATACCGATAAAGTCCGGTTCCGGCGCGGCATCGGCGATACCCATACCGTCCACGCCTATTGACGCCCACGCCTTTTTTGCCCGGGTGGGGCCAAGGTCCGGGCCACCATGTTTTTTGCTGCCGCCCACCAGGGTCGGGGCTATATCACAGGCTATTTCGCGCCACGGTATGGCGCCGCGCCAGCCGTTTGCAGCGATGAGATCAAAAAGCGCCTCACCGACCGTTGGCGGAGGAGCGATAAGCGCCGATGGCCACACAAAATGTCCTGCGACATTTTTTTTCAGTGCCACAAAAACAACTCGCGGGCGCAACTGGGGAACGCCAAAATCACTCGCATTCAACAAACGCCATTCTGCGACATAGCCCAGTTTTTTCAAGTCGGCGATCAGTTTTGCGCGGTACTCGTCAAACACGGAATCGAGCAAACCGCGTACATTTTCAAGCATCACCGCCTGAGGGTTGCACTCAGACACCAGCCTGAGCGCTTCAGGAAAAAGGTCGCGCTCATCATCGTTGCCCAGTTGCTTGCCCGCCTTTGAAAAAGGCGGACAAGGCACACCTCCGGCCAAGAGCTCAATGCCGTTCCATTTGTCCGCAGAGTAGTGACGAATATCGCCTTCAACCACGTTCCAGTGCGGCCTGTTGAGTCTGAGTGTCTGACATGCCGGAGCCTCGATTTCAACCAGGCTGGCATGTTCAAAACCCGCTTGTTCGAGGCCAAGAGCCTGCCCACCCGCGCCTGCGCAAATTTCTATGGAATACAGTGACATAATCTTGTGTTTATTGGGTGCAACATGCAATTCTACAGGGCTTTAGTTATCACATAAAGGATTTGTCGCGCGACGCTCTGCGCTGAGCCAATCTGACATCGCAGCTCAAGGGCTGCGCGGGTTGTTTATCCTTATTCCGACTCGGTTTAAAACCCCGGCCTTTAGGCCGGGATGCGCACCACCTCGCCCTGAAGGGCGAGGTTTAAGGTGCGTAGTGGAGGGAATACAAACCCCTCCACGCCTAAATTCACCGACCTGAAGGTCGGTGGCAAATTGTTGGCATGCCTTCCGGGGGTTTCAAAATCCAAAATAGTTTTTATTTTTTGCACGGAATTTTCCGACGAGTTGTGTCGTGACCTGCGGTTTCAAACCAGGATCAGTTGCCTGACTGGTCGAGTCATCGGGTTTTTCCTCTGTACGCTCGATGGTGTGATGTGCTGTCAGTTCCAGATCGCGCCAGCCGTCCGTTGAAGTGTCCGACACGGCCAGGGTATATTCCAGATTATCCATGGTGTATTTGGCATCCCCGTAGCCGCAGTTATTGCTGCCGTCCGTAATGCTCCAGGAACTCATGGCGAAATTTTTCAGTATCGGCCTGAACTGTCGGCCTTCCTCCACAAACAGGGTCAGATAATTGCTCTCCCCCCCTTCAGCGCATCTGGGGCTATAGCCGATGTTCATGCGCACCCCCAGAGCTCGCACGCCGGGGGCGAGGTTGTAACGGGCGGTGTCGAGGTGCAATCCGTATTCCTGGACACGAATCGAGGCATCTTCTTCTATGGTGTCGGTGTAGAAGCGCAGCACTTTTTTACGCGCCATATCGAGTACAGCCAGCGCGAACCCTTTTTGTTCCAAACCATTTTGCGCGCCGGGCAAGTCATAAAACAGTGCCACGATGGTCTGTTCAGGATGTAACGGATGGGGTTTGCAGACCAGGTCAATTACCTCACCCCGATTACGCTCGCCACCGCCAAAATCAATCTTTAATTTTTTGACTAAAACCTGACCGATCAAGATACTGTTGCAATGCTGATTTTCTTGACGGGCAGACTCGATGGCGGGCTGCACATTTTTGAGCAAGGGCGAGGGCATCGTGCGCTGACTTTGGGGATGCGGGGTGTTGGCAAAATAAGACAAGGTGTCGCCATACATTTCGCCCATCTGTGCCGTATTGGAGCTGCAATCTAAATTACGCTGCAAATCCGTATCGTCCTGTCGGCAAAAATGCGAGGTGTCCCCCAACCACATTTCCAAATTGCCATCGTTATCCAGGTCGGAGACGTAAGCCAACTCGCCACCGACACGGGAATATCCGAAGCGATCTGACACATGAACTTCGCTGAAGCTGTCAGGCGAAATGGCTAACACGGGGGCTTCGTTCCCCCCGTAAACGCTCAAGGTGATTAAGGCTGTGCGATGGTGAGGATGCGACCACAACGAGGCGGCTTCAACGATGACATTGCGCGCCCGCAAATCCGCCGCAAACGCCTGCATCTTTTGCACTACGGATGCATCCATGCCTTGTACCAGGCCCGCCAGCCACGCATCTTGTTGCTCACTGAGTACACCCGAACCGACTTTATTGGGAATGCCATCCAGCGCTACCCGTTGAAACTGCTCCGCCTTGCTTAAGGTGTAAGGACTATGGGCAAGTTTTAATGAGACGGTTTTTGGTTCGGACACCCATGCACTGCAGGTTTTGAGCCACCAGTCAGGTCTGACGGTAGAGTCTGGCGAGGGTGAATCTTTCTGGGAAAAACAGCCCCAGTAAGCCCCCGTAAATACATTCAGCAACGTTTCATGTAACGCCCCCGACTCCGTCGTTCCCAGCAACGCCAAATATTGCGTGCGCAGTTCTTGCGCCTGCGCGGATTTTCCCTGACTGAGCCAACCCCAGTCGGGCTGCACACCACAGACAAATGGATGGTCGATCAGGTGGCGCAGGGCGAATTCGCTGCGTGTGGCGGGGTCGTTTCCCAACAAAGCATTCACTTGATGACAGCCCGCCTCGCTGTCGATATTTTCCAGGGCGGCGGTCATCGCAGCCTGCACCGCAGGTGTTTTTCCCGCGTCGAGCGTGAGTGCGTATTTCGGGTCAAGTTCGGCATTGCGATCGGCAATCTCATAGATCTGATTCACTCGCCATCCTTCCTTTACAGCGGAAAGAGCCTCTCCATACAACAGCTGCAAGTGAGTGATTTGCTGCAAGGTGGTGGCAAGTGCGTTGGCAGGCCATGCCTGTTTGGCACTCAACACGGAGAGCAATTTGGCGCGCAGAAATGCGGCCCGGCGCAGGTATTCGTCGAAGCGCGGCTCATACCCTGCCGGATTTTGTGCAGAGGGCGTTTGCAGGGCAGGCAGCGGGCTGTCGGGCGCAATGTCTCGTTCTAAATCCCGAATGGCGTGAGCCAGGTTGGGGTCATCAGCTGACAGGCTACTCCACATTAACAAGTTCAGTACGCAATCATCCGCCCCGGCGCGCGTGCAGCGATTCTCCGCTAAAAAACGGGCAAATTTAGTTTGTAAAACAGGGGCGACGCGCATGCCCATCAGATGTCTTTCCTGCTCGTAAAGACGCGGGGCGACCTTAATAATTTTGTTGTCTTTAATGGTTGCCAAAGACCTGCGACCGCTGCGCTCGCGTACACAACGACCAAAGTCAAACATGCCGGACTGGTTGTCGGTAATTGACATGAAGGGATTGCGACTGTTCAGTCGTCCCATAAAGGGATTTTGTGTCGATTCGATTGCCCACGCGACGCGCGGCATACAGTTCCACAGCGTGAGAAAGGCGGCTGGCTCGTCATGCCAGCCAGGATAAGGGCCATACAAATGAAGATAGGAGAAATAACTCATCTCCTGCCTGGCGCGTGCTGCGGCGACTTCTTTGGGAAACCAGGCGGTCACTTTGCCGATAATGTCGGACGGCTTATCGAAACTCAGCAGTTTGCCCTGACCCGCAAAAATCAGCCCGTTCTCGCGTATCACTGCGGGCTGTTGCGTTATTTCCGGCATGTTAAACAGCCGTTCAATCCGCTCGGGCGTCGCCTCGCGCACGACAAAGCTGCCTGCCAAATTCTCATCGGTTTTGATCATCTCCCCAACCTCGGCGATGACCGCGTCAAACTCTTGCTGATTCAAAGGCGGCGAAGTCTTCGAGTCCGGTTGTGCATCAGCCTGCGGGGCAAGACCGAACGTCGCGGCAAATGCAACGAAGATGATTTTCAAGGACAATTTAAACACGATATTTTTCATGGATGGAAAATTGAACCGTGAGTTGCGATATGAAAAGATTGCGGCGTATCACTTAATTGTCAGGTCACACTACATCAGCAACCGGCGACCGTCATCCCTTCAACCAGGATCGAGCCGCATTGCCTTGAACCTTGCACCAGCACG
The DNA here is from genome assembly GCA_028707275.1 of Gallionella sp. Taxonomy (GTDB): domain Bacteria; phylum Pseudomonadota; class Gammaproteobacteria; order Burkholderiales; family Gallionellaceae; genus Gallionella. Next base: position 362,992 of record JAQTUP010000002.1, read on the forward strand.
TCACAGCCGACAGCGGCGACATTGCGATACATGTCCTTGAGATTGCCCGCGATGGTGATTTCATGCACCGGATACTGGATCTGGCCATTTTCAACCCAGAAGCCTGCCGCGCCACGCGAATAGTCTCCGGTGATGGAATTGACCCCCTGCCCCAGCAACTCGGTCACCAGCAGACCGCGACCCATCGTCCTGAGCAAGCCTGCCAGATCAAGGTCAGCCAGCTCTCCGCCGGAAGGCTGCAAGATCAGGTTATGGTTGCCGCCCGAATTGCCGGTGGTGCGCAGCCCCAGCTTGCGCGCCGAATAACTGCCCAGAAAGTAGCCGCGCAGCACACCGTTCTCGACGATATTGCGGCGCTGTGTTTTCACGCCTTCGTCATCGAAGGAGCTCGAAGCCAATCCCTTTGGAATATCCGGTATATCGGCGATCTGGATATGTGAGGAGAAAATCTGCTTGTCGAGCTGGTCGAGCAAAAAGGATGATTTTCGATACAGACTGCCGCCGCTCACCGCCCCAGCAAAATGCCCCAGCAAGCTGGCCGCTACCGATGATTCAAACAGGACAGGAACCTGCATCGTCGCGATCTGCCGCGCGCCCAGGCGTCGAACCGTACGCTCAGCCGCCATGCGCCCCACCTGTTTGGCGCCCAGTAAATCAGCGGAAGCGCGCGCCACGCTGTACCAGTAATCGCGCTCCATCGCATCGTCCTGCTCTGCGATCACAGAGCAGCTCAGGCTGTGGCGGGAACTGGGATAACCCCCGACAAATCCCAGGCTGTTGGCAAAAACAAACTGCGCCTCGTGGACATTGACCGTCGCGCCTTCCGAATTCTGGATACGGGTATCGCTGTCCACCGCTGCCTGCTCACACTCCTGAGCCAGTGCAATGGCATCCTCTACCGACAAGTCCCAGGGGTGATACAAATCCAGATCAGCGAATTCGCGCGCCAGCGTGTCTTCTTCAGGCAATCCCGAACAATCGTCAATGGCGGTGTATCGCGCGATGGACAAGGCCGCATCGACCGTATCGCGCACCGCCTGAGGAGAAAAATCCGAGGTGCTGGCGTTACCGCGTCGCTGACCAAAATAAACCGTGACGCCCAGCCCCTTGTCGCGGTTGTATTCTATGGTTTCCACCTCGCCCTGGCGCACCGTGACAGCCTGGCCAAAACCTTCGGAAACTTCGGCAGATGCCGAGGTCGCACCCTGACGCCTGGCATAGTCCAGCATATCCTGCGCGATAGCGCGAAGATTATCTGCCGAGTTGGAAAATCGATCCTGAACCAGGGGAGATTGCACAGACGAGGTAGATTTGTTCATAACTTCAAGCTGTAAAATGACGAAAGGCGCTATCATAGCAGTATCTCACTAGCCACATTGCACACCATGAACCCGCACAACAAAGACAATTCCAAAGATCTGGACGCACAACAGTCCGACGAACTTCACACAGAACATCCGGATGAACAGGACGATTTCAATGATCTTGCCGAACAGGATGAGCTGGACGAAGATTTTGACGAAGACGAAGACGACGACCTGGACGAAAACGATCTCGACGAAGACGAAGACGAGGACGAGGACGAGGACGACGCTCCTGCACCCGCTCGCCTGCCAGGGCGCGGTTTGCGCAGCCTGCCTGTCGCCGCAGAAGAGGAAGAGCTGCCTCCTAGCAAAACCAAGATAAAAAAGCAGATGCATGACTTGCAGGATCTGGGCGAAGAGCTGGTGGGTCTGAGTCGCGATCAACTCGCCCAGCTGGACATTCCCGAATCGCTGCGCGATGCGATCAAAGAAAGACACCGCATCAATAAATTCGGCGCACAGCGTCGTCAGATGCAATACATCGGCAAACTGATGCGCGATGTGGACACGGCGCCCATTATCGCAAAACTGAACACCTGGAAGGGCACGTCACAACAGCATATCGGTTATATGCATCAGGTGGAACGCTGGCGCGAACGCCTGCTCGAAGGTGATACCGCGCTCACCGAACTGTTGGCGGCCTACCCGCAAACTGACGTGCAGCGCTTGCGCACCCTGATACGCAATGCACTCAAGGAACGCGAGTCAGGCAAACCGGGCAAAAATTTCCGCGAAATCTTTCAGATACTGCGCGAGACGATCCCGGCGCCGACCTGATTCAGACAAGTCACTGGGCCTTGCGGCCGGTGACGATACCGCCCCGCAAGGGTTACCTGTTGACTGATGTTACTGCGTCACATCAGTCGTGCATACAAAGCAACTTCGCCGGGGGCAGCCCGGCTGCTGGCGACTTTCTTTTGCGTCGCCAAAAGAAAGTCGCTAAAGAAAAAGCGACCCCGGTGCGCCACCCCGCCGCTCTGCCACTGACAGGTCGGTGGGGTTCCCTCGATAGTCAGCAAACAACGGGGCTGCGAAACTCGCGCGATCCGCACAGCGGCCACGTGCTCAAACAGTCCTCGCCCAAAAGCACCGTTGTTTGCTGGCTATCTTCAGCGGCGCACAGGGGCTATAGGTGATATGCAATGTGTATAATTTCATCGCACTATTTCTTTGAGGCTTTCATTTCCCCGCTGTATTTCATATAAAACCCAGAAAATCAATCCAAATGACCGCCATTCTTTCTCATATCACCCGGGATACGGGTAAAAATCCAGGATACAGCATCATCTGGCTGCACGGCCTGGGCGCAGACGGCCAGGATTTTGTGCCCGTGGCAGAGGAGCTGAAACTGCCCGTCGCGGTGCGCTACATTTTCCCGCATGCGCCCGTCATCCCTGTCACCATCAACGGCGGTTTTGCCATGCGCGCCTGGTATGACATCGTGAATAACGATATCGGCGCACAACAGGATGCGGCCGGAATACACGATTCAAAAACAGCGATCGATGCGCTCATCGGGCAGGAAATCGGGCGCGGCATCGCGCCAGACCATCTGTTTCTGGCAGGCTTCTCCCAGGGTGGCGCCATTGCACTGCACACGGCCTTGCGTCAGGATGTCGCATTAGGCGGTGTTTTGGCGCTCTCGGCCTACTTGCCACTGGCCCAGACCGTAGCGTCTGAGGCATCAGTCGATTCAAGAAAAACACCCGTCTTCATGGCGCATGGACGCCAGGATCCCGTCGTGCCCTGCGCGCTGGGCCTCGCCTCAAAAGAGGCGTTACAGGCGTCGGGATACCAGGTTTCCTGGCACGAATACGCCATGCAACACTCGGTCATTGCGCAGGAATTGCAAGACATCAAGACCTGGCTGACAAACAGGATCGAGGTGAAGGGTGAAGGGTGAAGGGTGAAGGGTGAAGGGTGAAGGGTGAAGGGTGCGGAGATTTTACTCTTCCCTCCTTTCCCTTCCCGATGTTTTAATTCCTGAATCCTGAATCCTGCCTTTTACGCTTCTTGCTCAACAGCGCGAAAACAGGCAAGATCGCAATCGGAGAATCTCCCCTGCAACTCATAAGGGATCAGCAGATAATCCTTGCCCTCAAAGTTTGTTTTCAGGCTGTGCTGCATGGAAAAAGTATCGGCTCGCATCAGCAACCTGACCAGACCGTTTTCAGCCGCCACCCTGGGCTGCAGCCAGAGCGCGGGCTGCTCGCCCCCACCCTGATACAGAACCACCTCAGATGCGCGGTGAGTTAAAATTTCCGCCCCCACGTGCATGTGCCCTTCGGCATCCCGCGACATCCGCCGCACGACTGCAACACCCAGGCGCGGAACACCCGCTGTTTGCACGCCCAGCAGGTGGCCTATGTGTACGCTCTCAATTTTCTTGTCTGGCAATACGGCATTAAAACCACTGGCACTGGCATTTTCAACCGTCCATTGCACGGAGGGATATTCAGCGCTTTCCTGACCGATATATTTACAGCGCCAGAATGCGTTTTCGTAGCCTGTGACGACATTCAAAACCGATTTGAATTCGCTGCGTTTGCTCTGACGCAGGGGAGGATCGAGCAGATAAGTCAAAACATGTTGCGCCGCGTCAAGCACGCATTCGACCGTGTAGACCCCGCCCAGATCGAGTTCTTTCGGGACAATGTTTTTATTCAGGGATTTGATCAACGCTTCGAGTTTTTCCTGCATCCCCACCAGGCTGACATAGATCATCATGGGGTGTTCGATCACACCCACATTGACACGAACCAGCCCCTGCGGATGATTCAGATCAAAACCGAACAGTGACTTATTGCTGATGTTACCGCTCAATTCTATGTAGCTGCCATATTGCGCAACGATACGCTCCATCAGGTGCATGCCACGGGGATTCAATGAATTCAAATCGCAGGCAAACCAGGCCAGTAATTTCGCACATTCGCATTTCACCGAATCGGCGGCAGACAGCGCAGGATACAAGGTCAGCGGAGTATCCAGATAACCTTGCTGCGCGGCATGCTGATAAAACCGGGCCAGATTCCGCCAGATCTCATCGTCATGCAATTCATAATTGGCGGCGGCATATTTCAAGTGCTCGCGCATGGCGTACACGGCCCGAGCAACCACTGTCGGCAGTTGCGCCCTGATGGCTCCGCCTTTTTTGACGTCATTGCAATAACGGTCAAACAACAGGTAATAAGCCTGGGCAATCTGACGATACAGGTTAGCTAACAGCGCACGCAGACGATTCCCCTGAAAAGTATGCACATCGGACAGCGAGAAGTACTCACAGGCCAGTTTTCGCGCGCAGGGTTGAACGGTCTCATCCAGCAGGCTCACCACAGAAAACTGATCCGCCAGCTGGCAATCCCGGCAGATGGGGGCAGTCTCAATCCAGTCTGTCAAATCCACCACCGACTTGAACGAATCATTTTTCGGCAAATCCGCCAGTAATGCCTGCGCAGCCTTAAGATTCGCCATCGGATGATCACACTTTTTACCAAACAATTTTGTCAGCATTCTATAGCCTTTATAATTTCGCGAAATACACCACTCAAGCTGTGGCAATATAACCACAAATTCATCCATTCTGTACATAGCTTCGAGCCCATGATTCCTCTGTTATTTGAAAATATGCCACTCCCGCCTGTCACACAGGCTCTGAAATCCCCTGACGGGCTGTTGGCGGCCGGAGGTGAGCTGACTCCCTCTCGATTACTGGAGGCTTATCGCTGCGGAATTTTTCCATGGTTTAACCCGGGGGATCCCGTATTGTGGTGGAGTCCTGACCCTCGCATGGTGCTGTTCCCGGCCGAATTCAAATTGTCCGCCTCACTCGGGCGCGTGTTACGCAGCGGCACTTTTGAAGTACGCACCGACAGCGCATTCGAGCAGGTCATGCGCGCCTGCGCCGCACCGCGCGCCGGACAACCGGGCACCTGGATAAATGAGGCCATGATAGAGGCCTATTGCACGCTGCACCGGCAAGGCTATGCCCACTCGGTCGAGACCTGGCAGAATAACCGGCTGGCAGGCGGACTATATGGCGTATCCATAGGCCGGATGTTCTACGGTGAATCCATGTTCAGTCTCGTAAGCAATGCCTCCAAGATCGCGCTGGCACATCTGGCAAGGCAACAATTTGGCATGATAGATTGCCAGATGTATACGCCTCACCTGGCGTCATTAGGCGCAAGGCTGATTCCACGCGATGAATTTATTGTCCGACTCGAAGAGTTGGTAGAGATGAATGGACAATGGATAATTGAGAGTTGAGAATTACTACAAGCTGAATCCTCGATCCTGAATCCTGAATCCTGAAAAAATGAGTTCACTCAACGAAATCCCGATCTCCGCGCTGCACTTTTATCTGACAGCGCCTTATCCGTGCAGCTATTTACCGCAGTTACAGGCATGCTCACAGGTCGCCACACCCGGTGGCCTGGTGAACACGGCGCTCTACTCACAACTGGTCCGGCAAGGTTTCAGGCGCAGCAGCACCTATGTCTATCGCCCGCATTGCGAGAACTGTCGCGCTTGCGTGCAAATGCGGGTACTGGCGAAACAGTTCATGCCTGACCGCTCGCAACGACGCGCCTGGACACAGCATGCAACACTCGACGCCACCTTGCACCCGCTGCAAGACAAGCCCGAGTATTACGAACTGTACCAGCGCTATCAGCGGGTACGCCATCCTGACGGAGGAATGGATAACGACGATCACAACGCCTACCAGACTTTTCTTTTACAAAGCCATATCGACACAGTGCTGGTAGAATTCCGCGAGCGAGGTATCTTGCGCATGGTCAGCGTGATTGATCTGTTAAACGACGGGCTGTCATCGGTATATACTTTTTACGAGCCTGCCGTGCCGCGAGCGCGTTTTGGTGTGTATAACGTGCTGTGGCAAATCGAACTGTGTCGCAAACTCAACCTTGATTTTGTCTATCTGGGTTACTGGATAAAAGAGAGCCGAAAAATGTCGTACAAGACCCGATACCAGCCGGCACAAGGCCTGCAAGATGGCATCTGGCAACCGCTCGTTGACGAATCAAAAACCGACAACCAAAAACTTGCAACTGGAACTATATGAAAACACGTTTGGGAATTTTTATCGCCGCACTGCTGCTCCTGCCCCTGGCGGGCTTCTTGCTGGGCGGAGGTGTATGGGGCGATCTGGCTGCGGGCGCAACCGCCGACGATGGCAGCATTGCCGCTGCGCTGCGCACCAGTATGACGCTGCTGTTCTACGTGCTGCTCATCAATCACACCGTCAAACGCCTCACAGGCCAAGGGCCTTTGGACACTCAGCGGAAATACTTTATCGGCGTGAGCATCGCCAGTGCGCTGTTTTGCTGGCAGCTTAGCTACATGAATCTGTTTGCCGCCAGCTGGAGCGTGCAGCAAGACAACTCGACGGTCGTGCAATTCTTACTCTATACCCCGTTGTTTGCCTTACTGGCGCCGGCCGTGCTGGTCACCCGCTCCCTGTTGGCCGGCCTGCCGGGCATGCTCAAAGCCATGAACTTTCGGTTCTCCTTCACCCCGGGCAGCGATGAAACGCTGGCGCGCATCCTGCTGGCAGCAGCTATCTTCGGTCTGGCAGCTGGCGCGTCATGGCCTGACAAGCTCGCCTGGTTGCTTTGGGCATCCCCGCTGCTGCTGCTGCTTGCCATGCAATTATTGTGGCACGAAGGCACAATTTTTTCCGGGCTGAAGTCAGGCGATGCCGGGCGCGTCGTTTGCACCGCCCTCTCAGGCATCGCTGTCTGCAATCTGGCCGTCATCAGTTACCAGGCGAATGCCAGCCTGACCATCAACCTGCATAACACGCTGCTCACTCAGGCGGGATTTGCCCTGTTCGGCCTGACCTGTCTGCAACTGGGCGACGTGATCGCGGAAAACTGGCGCGGCAAATCAAGCCCCCCGATATTTCGCAGAAAATTTCCGATTCCGGTCGTAGTAAAGAAAAACTGACCCCGTTCACGCCTGAAGGATTGTGTTGTATGGAATTTAATGACTTCGGCGGACGGTTCCTGATATAAAATCGGGCAATTCGATCACCGCATTCATAATGAGGGCATGCCCATGTATTCTCTGCTTCGCCCCGCTCTGTTCCGGCTTGATCCGGAAGCGGCGCACCATCTCACCTTAAGCTGCCTGAAAACCGCATATTTGTCCGGTTTGGGCGGACTGATAGCGCCTGCCATTCCACATGATCCGCGCACGGTGATGGGTCTGACTTTCCCTAACCCTGTCGGCCTGGCAGCCGGTCTTGACAAGAATGGCGAATGCATCGACGGCCTCGCGTTATTGGGCTTCGGCTCCATCGAGATCGGCACTGTCACGCCACTGCCCCAGGCTGGCAACCCCAGGCCGCGCCTGTTTCGCCTGCCCGAGGCACAGGCCATCATCAACCGCATGGGCTTCAACAACGCGGGAGTGGACGCGCTGGTTGAAAATGTGCGGCGCTCAAACTACCGGGGCATTCTGGGAATCAACATCGGCAAGAACGCGGTGACACCGATAGAGAATGCCGCTCTCGATTACCTGACGTGTTTGCGCAAGGTGTATGCGCATGCGGGCTATATCACCGTCAATATCTCATCGCCCAACACCAAAAATCTTCGCCAGTTGCAGGACGAGGCTGCGCTTGACGACTTGCTCGCACAATTAAAGGCAGAGCAACAAAAGCTTGCCGACACGCATGGAAAATATGTGCCCATCGCCTTAAAAATCGCGCCCGACATGGAAGGCGAACAGATCGCACAAATCGCCCGGCGGCTTATGCAGCACCGGATCGACGGCGTGATCGCCACCAACACCACCTTGTCGCGCGAGGGTGTGGAGCATCTGCGCCACGGCAATGAGGCAGGCGGACTCTCCGGTGCACCTGTGCGCGACAAATCCACCGCCGTGATCCGCCAACTCGCAAGCCACCTGCAAGGTTCACTTCCCATCATCGGGGCAGGCGGTATACTGAACGGAGCTGATGCAGCTGAAAAAATCAAGGCCGGTGCTTCACTGGTGCAGCTGTACAGCGGCCTCATTTATCGGGGGACGGCGTTAATTGGCGAAAGCTGTGCCGCGATACGCGCCATTTAACAGATTCACTGTTTTTCAGAATCAAAGGCCGCTGCATCATCATTTGAGCAGAATTTAGGAAATAACAAACAATGCGTATCAGTAAAATATTCAATCAGGTTCAGCCCTACTTTGCCGCCATCGCAGCCATTTTTGTCGTGACCTTGCTCGTTTCGGCGATCTATTTCACAGAGGTGGATAAACAATGGACGGTATTTCTGAGCGGCATCCTGATCGCCTCGATACTTGGACTAACCAGCCGCGCATCCCGCGCGGAATGGATCAGCACCAGACGAACCGCGCAACTGACCTTGCTCAAGGACAAACTGGAGCAGGAAGTAAACCTGCGTAAAAAGACTTCCGAGGATCACCAGCAATTGCTCTCTGTCCTCAAGCAAACCGAGGGCGCGTTCGGACGGCTGATCCCGCACAAATTGCTCGAACTGATGGGCAGAAACAGCATCCTCGACGTCCAGCTCGGCGACCAGTTCGAACGCAAGCTGACCGTCATGTGTACGGACATCCGTGACTTCACCATGCTCTCGGAAAACATGACCCCGCAGGCTAACTTCGACTTTCTCAATGCCTATCTTGCACAGATGGAACCTGTCATCGGTGAGCACGGCGGCATTATCGACAAATATATCGGAGATTCCATTCTCGCGCTTTTCACAAGAGGAGCGGACGACGCGCTAAGCGGCGCCATCCACATGCTCGAAAAACTGGAAAAATACAATGCAGGGCGAGCGCGTGCAGGATATACCCCCCTGCAAATCGGAGTCGGGCTGAACACGGGACTGGTCATGATAGGCACAGTGGGGGGCCCTACCCGCATGGAAACCACCGTCATCGGCGATGCCGTCAACCTGACTTCCCGCATCGAAGGCGCGACCAAGACATACTACACCCCTTTGCTGATCAGTCAGAACACCTTATACGACCTGGCCGTTCCGGGGAAATATGACATCCGTTTTCTCGACCGCATCCGCGTCAAAGGAAAAACACAACCGCTCTCCATCTACGAGGTTTTCGACAACGACCCGATCAAGTTAAGGGATGGGAAACGCGCCGACAAGGTTAAATTTGAAACGGCGATTGCCTATTACCACATGAAAGACATCAAAACGGCGATGAGGTTGCTCACCGAATGTATTGCCAAAACGCCCAAGGACATCCCCGCACACATCTACTTGTCGCGTTGCGAACAATATCAAACCACCGGCATGCACTTCACCACGGGCGAATTGAACACCCAGCTTGAATGGCGGAAGGAATATCAGATTCAGGTCGTGGCAATTGACCGTTCGCACAGACATCTTTTCAACAAGGTCAACGAGTTCATCTCGGCGTCGATCGCCGGCAACATCGCGGGAATACGCCTGGTATTCAGCTATCTTGCCAGCCATCTGATTGAAAGCAAGGAAGAAGAAGAAGAATTAATGAAGCGATATAGTTACCCGTTTATCGAGGAACATATCCGGGAGCACAAGCGTTTTATCGAAGACTTCATGGCGCTCAAGGAAGAACTCGACTCGGAAAACCACGACCCGTCCTTTCTGGCCTTCCGCGCCCAGCTCCTGCTGTTCGACTGGTTCAGCGGGCATATTGCGCACAGCGACCGCCACGCGGGACGTTTTATCGTGAGCGAGAGCCCGCATGACGCCATGGGCGCCACCACCATGAGGCTGCGAAGTTTCCTGGTATCGGACGCACACAGGCATCAGTCCATGAAATTGCCCATGGATCCGTCCGCGCTGGACGACTAGCCTGCCGCCGGAATTCGGCTCATAACGAGTCGGCATATGGTTATTCCAACAAAGCGGTTGAAGTCACCCACAAATCGTCGGATAATCCGCCCCTGTTGCAGAGTAAAGCTCGCATAGCGATTCGTTCGCCTCTCTTCTTCCTGCCTGCCCGTGCGTTGCACGCAGAACAGGGTAAGAGGGGGTGATTTGAAACGGGGAAATCGGGCGAACTTATCATCAAGGGCGGCATCCGTGCCATGCCCGTTAGAAAGTACAATAATGACAGAATATCTGTTAATCCTGCTGGGCGCGGTGTTCGTAAACAACATCGTCATGGTCAAGATTCTCGGGCTGTGCCCGTTTATGGGGGTTTCCAAGAAACTGGAAGCTGCCGCAGGCATGGGCGCGGCCACGACTTTCGTCCTCACCTTAGGTTCAGGCACAAGCTATCTCATCAGCCAGTACCTGTTAGGCCCGGACCTGGCCTACCTTACCACCTTGTCGTTCATCGTGGTGATAGCCGGCATCGTGCAGTTCACCGAGATGGTGGTACAGAAGACCAGCCCCGAACTGTACCAGACACTGGGAATTTACTTGCCGCTGATTACCACCAACTGTGCGGTGCTGGGCATTCCGCTGCTCAACGTGCAGGCCAAACACAATTTCATGGAATCCCTCATCTTCGGCATGGGCGGCGCATTGGGTTTTACACTGGTGATGGTGCTGTTTGCCGGCTTGCGTGAACGCATGGAAGGCGCAGACGTGCCGGGCATCTTCAAGGGTTCTGCCATCGCCATGGTGACAGCAGGACTGATGAGTCTGTCCTTCATGGGATTTTCCGGGTTAATCAAATAATGCTGAACGCTTTACTGGCCATGGCGGCCATCGCCATCCTGCTGGGCGCAGTGTTAGGTTACGCCGCGATCAAATTCCGCGTCGAAGGCAACCCGCTGGTAGATAAAATTGATGCCGTATTGCCGCAGACACAGTGCGGCCAGTGCGGATTTCCCGGCTGCAAGCCTTATGCAACGGCCATCGCCGAAGGGGTCGCCGACATCAATCTGTGCCCGCCGGGCGGCGATGAAGGCATACACAAATTAGCCGACCTGCTGGGCATGGAATACAAACCGTTCGGCGGAGCCACCCAGCCCAAGCCAAAATCGGTGGCCATCATCGACGAATCCAACTGTATCGGCTGTACGCTGTGCATCCAGGCATGCCCCGTGGACGCCATTGTCGGCGCGGCAAAACAGATGCACACCATCATTGCCTCAGAGTGCACCGGATGCGAGCTGTGCGTGCCGCCTTGCCCGGTGGACTGCATCAGCATGGTGCCCATTGAAGAGAGCATCGCAAACTGGAAGTGGAAGTATCCCGTGTACGCGCTGACCGCGTCGAAATAAATCAAGAACCCATGAGAACACTCTATCAATTCCATGGCGGGATCCATCCTCCCACCAACAAGACGCAATCCAACCATACGCCGATAAAACAGGCATCACTCCCTTCAAAACTGGTCATCCCGCTGCACCAGCATGTCGGCAGCAGCGCCAAACCCATCGTTGAAGCGGGACAGCGCGTCCTCAAGGGGGAGCTTATCGGCGCGCCCGACGGGCACCTGTCAAGCGCGGTCCATGCACCCACCTCCGGCACCATCAGCGCCATCGACATGCAGATCGTCGCCCACCCATCAGGCATCCCGGATCTTTGCATCACACTGATCCCTGACGGGCTGGACGAGTGGATTCATCGCGAGCCCTGTGATGACTGGTGTGCGTTATCTCACACCGAACTGCGCCACCGCCTGCGACAGGCCGGCGTAGTGGGTCTGGGAGGCGCGGTATTTCCAAGCGACGTCAAGCTGTACTCGCACAAGCACAAGATCAAAACGCTGGTACTCAACGGTGCGGAATGCGAGCCCTATATCACCTGCGATGACTTGTTGATGCGGGAGCGCGCAACCGAAATCCTGCAAGGCGCACAGATCATGCGCGCCTTATTGTATGCAGAGGAAGTGCTCATCGGCATCGAGGACAATAAGCCTGAAGCCATTGCCGCGATGCGGGCGGCTGTCACAGAGGGCTGTCACGAGCGCATGGAAGTTGTCGCCGTGCCCACCATCTATCCTGGCGGCGGCGCGAAACAATTGATCCGCGTGCTCACCGGAATCGAGGTCGCAGCGGGCGTGCGATCCACCAATCTGGGCGTGCAGTGCTTTAACGTGGCAACGGCCTACAGCGCCTGGCGCGCCATCGGCCACAGTGAACCGCTGATCTCGCGCATCGTCACCATCACAGGCAATGTCGGCCATCCGCAAAACTTTGAGGCGCTGATCGGCACGCCGATGGACGAACTGGTAGCTCAGGCTCAGCCTCTGCCCGGCACCACAGGCTACATCATGGGAGGACCCATGATGGGCGTACTGATGCCGTCCATGCAAGTGGGCGTCATCAAGGCGACCAACTGCATCATCGCTGCGGCCAAAAATCTCTTTCCGGCTCCCGCCCCCGCCCTGCCCTGCATACGCTGCACGCGCTGCGCGGAGGTCTGCCCGTCCGAGTTGCAGCCACAGGAGCTGTACTGGTTTTCAAAGGCCAAAAATCTGGACAAGGCCGAGGATTACCATCTTTTCGACTGTATCGAATGCGGCGCATGCAGCTATGTTTGCCCGAGCAACATTCCGCTGGTGCAGTATTACCGTTTTGCCAAGAGCGAAATCTGGGCACAGGAAGCCAGTCAAAAGGCAGCTGACGCGGCTCGCGAGCGGCATGAATTCCGCGAGAGCCGCATCGAACGCGAAAAACGTGAAAAAGCCGAGAAACTGGCCGCCAAGGAAAAGGCCGCAATTGAAGCCCGTGCGCTGCGGGCTGAAACACCTCAAGCGGTCGTATCGTCGGCCAGGCCTGATGCTGATCCTGAAAACACCATGCAACTGAAGATTCAGCTGGCAATCGATCACGCAAAAGAGCAGGCTGCCGCGATCAAGCCCAAAAATACCGAACAACTGACGCCACAACAGTTAGCCGAAATTGCCGATATAGAGGCGAGGCGCGCGCGCGTTCGCGAGATAGCCAAAGACGTCACCCATATCGACGGGCACTCATAAAAATGCAGCCAATACTGCCCGTCTCCACCTCTTTTTACTTTCCCCCGCTCGCGGGAAAAAGTAGCGTAGTCTCGCCTCGCGAGTCTCTCATCGAAGGCTAATATGTCCGGATTTTTTTCACCCTTCATCACCAAACCTGTCAGCGTATCTCAGATCATGCTGCATGTACTGCTGGCACTGATTCCCGGTATCGCGCTGTATGTGTGGTTTTTCGGCCCGGCGATACTGGTCTCCCTGACCCTGGCCAGCATCACCGCCCTGGGTGTCGAAGCACTGATGCTCAAGATACAGAATAAACAGATTGCGCCGACACTGAAAGACAATACCGCGCTGCTCACCGCCTGGTTGCTCGCCCTGTCCATCCCGCCGTTAGCCCCCTGGTGGCTGGTCGTGGTGGGCACCGCGTTCGCCATCAGCATATCCAAACATCTGTACGGGGGGCTGGGCAACAACCCCTTCAATCCGGCGATGATAGGCTATGCGGTGTTGATTATTTCCTTCCCGGTACACATGACGCACTGGCTCACCCCGCACGGACTGGGGGACGTCTCGCTCAGTTTCCTTGAGCAACTGAACTATATTTTTCAGGGCGTGTTACCCGATGGCATCAAGCTGGACGCCATCACCATGGCGACCCCGCTGGATACACTCAAGACCCAGTTGCATCTGAACGGACATGTCCAGGAAATCCTGGACATGCCTATCTATGGCCGACTGGCAGGACAGGGCAGCGAATGGGTTGCCGCAGGCTTCCTGCTGGGCGGAGTTTATTTAATCGCCCAACGCATCATCAGCTGGCATATTCCGCTGGCATATCTGGGAACGCTGTTCGCAGTGGCCGGCCTCTTCCACCTGATCGACCCGGCGCACTACGTCACCCCCGTATTCCACCTGTTCTCGGGTGCGGCGATGCTGGGCGCGTTCTTCATCCTCACCGATCCTGTGACCAGCCCCACCACCCCGCGCGGACGCCTGATCTTCGCCGCCAGCGCGGCACTGCTCACCTATCTGATACGCGCCTTCGGCGGTTTTCCGGACGGTATGGCATTCGCTACGCTGCTGATGAATATCTGCGTACCGCTGATCGATGCCTACACGCAGCCTAAGGTATTTGGCAAAAAGAAGGGGCAATCATGAGGCGCACCATGGCGAAAGCCTCTTTCCATACCGCGATTAACCTGACCGCTTTTGCGCTGATCGGCACGGCCATTCTGGCCTTCACTTACGCGCAGACGCACGACCGAATCGCACAAAGCGTCGAGGCCGAAAAGCTCAAGCTGATCTCACAGATCGTGCCGAAAGATGCATTCGATAACAACATCATCAAAGATACGCTGCAAATCAAACCCGATGCCTTGCTGGGCAATGAAGACACGACCACCGCCTATCGCGCACGCCTGGGGGATAAACCGGCGGTACTGGTGATGGAAGCGGTCGCACCGGATGGCTACAGCGGCAAGATTGCGTTACTGGTGGCCATCAGGGACAACGGCGAATTAGCGGGGGTGCGCGTCGTCGAACACCATGAAACACCGGGGCTGGGCGACTACATCGAAATCGGCCGCAGCAACTGGATCAGGGGTTTTGACGGGGCATCGCTTGCCAAGTACAACGATACCGACTGGAAAGTCAAAAAGGACGGCGGTCAGTTTGACTACATGGCGGGTGCCACCATCACCCCGCGCGCGGTCGTCAAGGCCGTACACAAGGCCTTGCAATACTACGCGCAAAACCGTGACACCCTGTTTGCACAGGCGGCCATCCCCGTGAAGGAGAAGAAATAATGACCTACCAGGAATTCAAGAATATTCTCTACAACGGCGTCTGGAAACAGAACACAGGCGTGGTGCAACTGCTGGGCATGTGCCCGATTCTGGCGGTGAGTTCATCGGTGGTGAACGGAGTCAGCCTGGGTCTTGCCACCTCCGTGGTGATGGCCTTGTCGGGCGCCGCCATCGCGCCGATCAGGACGGTCGTGCCCAACGAGGCGCGCATCCCGGTGTTCATTTTGATCATTGCCGTGCTGGTCACCGTGATCCAGTACCTGATGAATGCCTATATGTATTCGCTGTATGTCGTGCTGGGCATTTTCATTCCGCTGATTGTCACCAATTGCATCGTGCTCGCGCGCATCGAAGCCTTTGCCGCCAAAAACCCTCCCCTGCAATCGGCTGTCGACGGCCTGGCGATGGGGCTGGGACTGACTGCCGTACTCGCGGTGCTGGGGGCAATACGCGAAATCATCGGTCACGGCACCTTGCTCTCCGGCATCGACATGGCGCTGGGCGAATCCGCCAAGTCGCTGGTCATCACTGTCGTGCCCAACTATCACGGCTTTTTGCTGGCGATTCTGCCACCTGGCGCCTTCATCGCGTTAGGCATGCTGATCGCCACCAAGAACTGGCTCAACCTGCGCGCAGAACGCAAGCTCAAAGGAATCAACGCAACAGCTGCTCAGGTGGATGGCGGTTGCAGCCCGGCCTCTCACGCATAGCTAAGCCATGCGCCTGAGCGATAAACAGTGCGCCAGCATACGCGCCACCGTTGCCGAAGGACTGATGATGAAAGATAGAAATCATGAGGAGGCAATGGCCGAGATATACCGGGAAGACCCGGCATACGCGCCCGAATTGCTAAACAGCATCCTTGAGGACGCTGATCAACACTCAACAATCCCGTTCGACCCTGTAGCGCACATTCAACGCTCGCTCAGCAACCCGGAATTCAAAGCCGCTTATGATGCGCTGGAAGATGAGTTGTCTGCACTGGATGCGCTGTTACACGCACGCAAACGGGCAGGCTTAACTCAAGCCAAAGTAGCAGACCGCATGGGTATCGCACAGTCTGCGCTGGCACGTATCGAAAACTCATTGGGCAGCCACAAACACTCCCCGTCGCTCGTCACGCTGCGCCGCTATGCATAAGCCTGCGGCAAAAAGCTCACCATTGCCATCGGATAGCTCATGCTTGCAAACGTGCATTATCGAGAAACATGGGACACCCGTTAATTTCGACTGCGCCCACCACCAAACCTTATGAACCCCGCTAAACGCCGCGAGATATTCCAGCGCCTGCAAGCCGCCAATCCGCATCCGACGACCGAGCTCGAATACCGTTCGCCTTTCGAACTGCTGATCGCGGTGATGCTCTCCGCACAGGCGACCGACATCAGCGTCAACGCGGCCACCCGGGTGCTGTATCCTGTCGCCCATACACCGGAGGCAATACTGGCCCTGGGTGAAGAAAAACTGACCGGATACATCCAGCGTATCGGCCTGTACAAGACCAAGGCGAAACACGTGATCCAGACCTGCCGCATTCTGGTCGACCAGCATGCGGGTCAGGTGCCGCAAACGCGCGAGGCGCTCGAAGCCTTGCCGGGCGTGGGGCGCAAGACCGCCAACGTGATGCTCAATACCGCCTTCGGACAGCCCACCCTCGCGGTCGACACGCATATTTTCCGCTTGTCCAATCGCATCGGGCTGGCGCCGGGGAAAAACGTGCTGGAAGTGGAAAAGAAATTGCTCCGGGTCATCCCGAAAGAATTCCTGCATGACGCGCATCACTGGCTGATTTTGCACGGCCGTTATATCTGCCGGGCGCGCACGCCAAAATGTGCCGAATGCCTGATTTACGATTTATGCGAATACAAAGATAAGGCCAATTAAAATGTTCTTTAACCCGACCCGCGGCGAAGCGCGCCTGTTTATCTTCGAAACCTGGCGCAAACGCCGTGCCAAAGAGCTGCTCATGCCGTTAGAAGACCTGGCCGCCCAGCTGATCGAAAAACATCCGGAATATTTTTCCGTGTTCGAAGATCCTGAACGGTATCGCGACAAGGAATATCTGCCGGAGGCGGGCGAGGCAAATCCCTTCTTGCACCTGATGATGCACCTGACCATCGAGGAGCAAATCTCCATCGACCAGCCGCCCGGAATCCGCGCCCATTTCGTGCGCCTGACTCATAAATTCGAATCCGAACACGACGCGCAACACCGCATGATGGAAGCTTTGAGCGAAATGATCTGGCAGGCGCAGCGCCACCGCACCCAGCCTGATGCCGCTGTCTATCTTAAATGCTTGTCAGACAGCTGAGGGACTCACGCGTACCACGAGAGACAGGCTCTCTCAGGCGGACGGCCCGTCAAGCGGAATACGGATCACCACCTGAGTTCCCTTGCCCGGAATGCTGCCGACCCTGACCCGCCCGTTCACCGCCAGGGCGCGCTCCTTGATGCCTGTCAAACCGAAGGAGTTTTTATCCCTGTGCGCATGCCTGTCAAAGCCGATCCCATTGTCCTTCACCACCAGGATCAACGCGTGAGGTCGCTCTGCGAGCGAGATAGTAACCTTGGTCGCCTGCGCGTGTTTTGCAACATTGTTCAAAGATTCCTGAAGTATCCGAAACAGGACGAAAGACTGGTTTTCATCCGGCGTTATCCCCTCGTCGGGTAAAACTAGCTCACACTCGATGGCCAGATGTTTCTGAAAATTCTCCACGTAACGTTCGACTGCGGCTCTGAATCCCAGGTCATGCAACTGCGAGGGCCTCAAATGGCTGACGACATGGTGCATGGTATGGATCGCATCACCCACCAGCTTATCCATGTACTCCGCCTCTGCCGTGAACTGCGCCGTGGGCTGTGCTGACTTCAAACAGTAAACCTGCATCTTCAGCGCGGTCAGTGTCGACCCCATCTCGTCGTGGATTTCTCGTGCGATCCACTCCCGCTCTTCGTCTCTCACTTTATCCAGGTGACAGGCTAACTGTTGCAGCTCCCTGTAGGACTCGGCAAGATTGATCACTTTTTGCTGCAATTGTGCGTTGGCGGCAAACAATTGACTGGTCATGATGTTGAACGAGATGGCCAGTTGCGAAATTTCATCGCTGCCCTCCTCGTTCACCCGGGAGGCATAATCCCCGTTCGCAATGGCGCGTGCAACCGTCGTGAGCTCCTTGACCGGCCTTGCAATCTTCTTTGCCATATAAAGGGCGAAGAGAAAAACGAACAGAATGAAAAATGTCAGGACGATGAATAATTTTTTCTCCTGCGCCCTCAGCGGGGCAAAGGCCTCAGCCTGGTCTATATGCGCCATGATGCACGCCGAGCCAAATTCCGGCACCAGACGAAATCCGTGAATAATATGTGCATCCCGGTAATCAAGATCGAGGAGTTCTGTATTTTTTCCGCCCAGACAAACCCGCATGGGACGTGCATGAATCGGCATTTCATGCCCCTGAGTGGACGGGTATCTGGCCTTAGTCACAAAATATCCATCGCCGTCAGCGAGGAAAGTTTCACCCGATTCTCCGAGCTCTGCCGGATGGTCAAATACAGTTTGCAGGTTAGACGAGGGATAGCTTATTTCCAGTTGCAAGCCCGCGATGGGCTCGGCTACCGAAATATAATACGCAAGGTTATTTTCAGCACCCGTTCCATAAAATTTCGCAAGCTGCCCCGGCTTAAATACCTGGCGCTCGCCTGCCGTGGCGGCAGAAGCGCCAACGGTCAGACTGACCCCGCCTGCCTTGCGCAAAGTCGCACCCAGCGCCTTTTCGGAGGCCAGATAGGATTCAATCAGTCCGGCAGTACACGCCTGATTGAGATTACCTGTATCGCATTGAAAAGCCAGGTTAGAGAGAAATAACTTCGCCCTCTCACGGGCTCGGGTCAGAACCATCACCAGCTGAGCATGCTTGGCATCGGCAACGCGCCCCACCGTCTTGACTCGTTCCGTCCGGACATTTTCCAGCACCATATTGTGCGCTGCCCAGCCTATCACTGCCGTCGGCATAATACTCAAAAACAACAAGGTAACGATGATGCGCGTTTCGATAGAATTACATTGGATACATTTTATCATCAGCCCATTCACCTCCCTGGAGTGAAAATTTCGTAAGTTTACGATCCATTTTAGCCAAACAGGACAGCCTATCAATACAAGGCATGCCTGGAGGCTTTTAACAGCGGGGGAAGATGAATGCGGACCAGGAAAGAAATCCCACGGTGCGGTCCCGCTACCATAGTTTCCCTTAGGCCGGAGACTTTGCGCCCATACCTTTCGGTATGTTAGCCAAGTGCCAGGCAGGCTACTCCATTATTTAAACAAGGTCAAATTCATACACGGACTGGATTCCGCTTCACACAGAAAAAGCCCCTGAAAACAGGGGCTTTTGCTAAAAACAATACGATTCACAGATTTACATCAGAACGGAATGTCGTCGTCGAAGTTATCGAAACTGCGGCCCTGAGCAGGGCTGGAAGGCGCGGGTGCCGATCTTGGCGCTGCCGGTGCGGGCGCTGCTGCCGCACGCTGCGGAGCGGATTGAGGCTGTTCATCGGCCACTTCAAAGCTGCCGCCGGTAGATTTCCCGCCCAGCATGGTCATTTCATTGACCAGAATATCCGTGGTATAGCGATCCTGACCCTCCTTGGTTTGCCATTTGCGGGTCTGCAACTTGCCTTCGACATAAATCATCGAGCCTTTTTTCAGGTATTCACCGGCAACTTCAGCCAGCCGACGGTAAAACACCAGGTTATGCCACTCGGTCTTTTCCTGCTTTACGCCACTCTTGTCCTTCCAGTTTTCGGAAGTCGCAAGCGTCGCGTTGGTCACGGCTTCGCCATTAGGCATATAGCGAGTCTCCGGATCCTTGCCCAAACGGCCTATCAAAATTACCTTATTAACCGACATGCCTATCTCCTTTATGTTGTCCGCTTTGCAAAATTTTTTCCTGCCTGTTCCCGTCAAAACCTGCACTCGAATGGAATAGTCGGGAGCGGGAATGACGGACTGATAAATTGTTTTTGATTATATCCGACTCCGTATGATGGCGGATTCAATCCCCGTGCAGAGGACTGTTAGCCGCCGGGGTGACCAGTCGTTCCACGGTCGCCTCATCGAAGCCTTGCATGTCCACCTTGAGGCAGGCCATGCATTCTGCCGCCACAACCATCACTTCGCGTACCCCTTGCAGTTTTGCCAGTTGCAGCTGCAATTGTGCGCCCTCGGCATTAGTCATCTGCGCCAGATGGTACATTTTTGTGCGCACCACGGCCAGCGGCTGCATGCCGGATACGACCACCAGCCACACAAACAGCATGACGATAGCAAAAACGAATACGGCATCTCCGCCGACAAACTGCATCAGCGCGCCGCCGACAGCCGCACCGAAAAACGCCCCCAGAAATTGCACGCTGCTGTACACGCCCATCGCCGTGCCTTTTGCCGCCAGCGGCGCTATCTTGGAAATCATCGAAGGCAAGGTGGCTTCTAGCACGTTGAATGCGGTGAAGAAAATCAGCAGCGCGGCTGCCACCCCCCACAGACTATTCTGGGAAAACATCAGCAAAAGCTGCCCGCACATCGCCAGCGCCACAGCCCCCATGAAGACCTGTTTGAGCTTGGCGCGCGTTTCGGCAATGATAATAGGCGGCACCATCAGCACGAAAGCTATCAACATCACGGGCAAATAAATCTTCCAGTGCGCGGACGCATCAAGACCATTGCGCTGGAGCACGAACGGCACCTGCATGAACACTGACATCAAGATCGCATGCAGGGTAAAAATACCAAAATCCAGACGTCGCAATTCAGGGTTTTTCAACACCTCGGCAAACTTGCTGCCGGATGCTTCCGTGTCACTGTGAAAACGGGTGATGGCCGGGGTAGGAATGACGAAACGCACGATCCCCATCGCGGCCAAAGCCAGCACACCCGTCATCGCGAAGATACCCGGCACGCCCAGCACGCCGTTGAGCAGGGGAGAGAGAATCAGCGACACCGAAAACGTGACGCCTATCGTCATGCCTATCATCGCCATCGCCTTGGTGCGATGTTCCTCGCGAGTCAAGTCGGCGGTGAGCGCCATGACGGCCGCGTTAATGGCACCCGCACCCTGAATCGCACGGCCTGCGATGACCCAATAGATATTGTCCGCCGACGCCGCGATAAAACTGCCCAGCGCAAACAGCACCAGTCCGCCATAAATAATCGGTTTCCGCCCATAACGATCGGACATCCAGCCTGCCGGAATTTGCAAAATAGCCTGTGTCAGGCCGTAAGCGCCGAGCGCGACCCCCATCAGTAAATGACTCTTCCCTCCGGGCAATTTTTCGGCATACAACGCAAAAATAGGCAGAATAATGAACAGACCCAGCATGCGCAGGCCATAAATACCTGCCAGACCTATGCTGGCGCGCCGTTCGAAGGCATTCATTGATTCAGATATATGTGACATGAGTGTTTTGATCTGGCTAAAAAGTTGCGCATTTTAACAGGTAGCTCGCCCGGCGACATGTAATAAGCGATTCCGGCAGAATTTGACTGTGCAAGTCAGCCTGTCTGCGCCCAGTTAGCGGTTGATACCTGCCGACAGTTGAGGCAAGATAGGCGAAAGGGAATTTTCCCGGTTAATAAATCAATAGAGAGCGGATATGGGTGCACAGTGGAAAGCCAGGCATAAAGAAGTTGCAGCGAACGTACGGGGACGTGTTTTTGGCAAGTTGTCCAAGGAAATCATGGTCGCCGCCCGTGCGGGGGCTGATCCTGACATGAATCCGCGTCTGAGACTGGTGGTAGAACAGGCCAAAAAAGTATCCATGCCCAAGGAAACGTTAGAGCGCGCCATCAAAAAGGGAGCCGGTCTGCTCGATGAAGGCATGAGCCTGGAACGTCTGACCTACGAGGGATTTGCCCCGCACAGGGTGCCCGTGATCGTCGAATGCCTGACGGATAATGCAAACCGCACCTACCCGAACATTCGCGTATTATTCCGCAAGGGGCAACTCGGCGCCTCAGGTTCGGTTTCCTGGGACTTCGATTATCTGGGCATGATAGAAGCCCTGCCTGCTGTCAAAGATGCCGATGCTGAACTTGCGGCGATCGAAGCGGGGGCACAGGATTTCGAGGCCGCCGATGACGGCGCTACCCTTTTTCTCACCGACCCTGTCGATCTTGATGCGGTATGCCGCGCCTTGCCCGCCTTTGGCTTTACGGTGCAGTCAGCCCTGTTGGGCTACCGGCCGAAAAACCCGGTGACGCTCAATGATGCCGAGCGAGAAGAAGTCGAGGCATTTCTGGAAGCGATTGATGCGGATGACGATGTGCAAAACGTCTACGTGGGCTTGGCAGGTTAAACAGGCAATACAGTGCCTGGGGCCAGTGCATTAAATTGCGCATGGCCGTCAGATTTGCAGGATCAGCAACCGGCCTTCTGACCGGTGGATTCAGGCGTGGCAGGGTTGCATCCTTCCGCAACGCAGCACCCTCAAACCCGGCTCTCCGGGGCTGTTCCGGCCTGAAGCTCCGGGGCCCAACCGAAAAGGAATCAAGATGAAATACATCAAGATACGCGGTGCGCGCACGCACAACCTGAAGAACATCGATCTTGATCTGCCACGCCATAAACTGGTGGTCATCACCGGTCTGTCAGGCTCCGGGAAATCATCCCTCGCCTTCGACACCCTGTATGCTGAAGGACAACGCCGCTATGTGGAGTCGCTGTCCGCCTATGCCCGGCAGTTCCTGCAACTGATGGAAAAGCCGGACGTGGATCTGATTGAAGGCTTGTCGCCTGCCATTGCCATTGAGCAAAAGGCCACGTCCCACAATCCACGCTCAACGGTCGGCACTGTCACCGAAATTCACGACTACCTGCGCCTGCTGTTTGCCCGCGCGGGCGATCCCTATTGCCCTAAGCACGATCTGGTATTGCAAGCGCAAAGTGTAGGACAAATGGTTGATCATGTGCTACAGCTGCCCGAAGGCACGCGCATCATGATCATGTCGCCACTGGTGGTAGGCAGAAAAGGCGAGCAACTGGACATGTTCGACGAGCTGCGCGCCCAGGGTTTCACCAGGCTGCGCATCAATGGCACGGTGTATGAAATCGATGCGCTCCCCGCATTGCAAAAGACCAAAAAGCACACCGTCGAAATCGTCGTAGACCGGCTAAAAGTCAACATCGACGCCAAACAAAGACTGGCCGAATCGTTCGAGACCGCACTGCGCCATGCCGATGGCCGCGCCGTGGCGATTGAAATGGATACGGGTGTCGAACACATGTTCTCGGCCAAGTTTGCCTGCCCGATTTGCAACTACTCGCTGCCCGAACTCGAACCGCGCCTGTTCTCGTTTAACAATCCGATGGGGGCATGCCCCAAGTGTGACGGGCTGGGCGTCATCAGCTTCTTCGATCCCAAACGCATCATCGCCCTCCCGCAGCTCTCCCTGAGCTCAGGGGCGATCAAGGGCTGGGACAGGCGCAATCAGTTCTACCACCAGTTGCTGGCCGGCCTGGCTCGCCACTACGACTTCGATCTGGAGCAATCATTCGAGAGTTTGCCGGAAAAAATCCAGAACATCGTGCTGTATGGCACAGGCCGAGAAGAGATTGCATTCCAGTATGTAAATGACCGTGGCCGGGCCACGCTGCGCGAACATGCCTTCGAGGGTATCGTCAACAATCTGGAGCGCCGTTATAAGGAAACCGACTCACCCGCCGTGCGCGAGGAACTGTCTAAATATTTGAATAGCTGCACCTGCCCGGAATGCAAAGGCACCCGTTTGCGCCTTGAGGCGCGCCATGTGCGCTTTGCGGAGAAAAATTTATACGAAATCAGCGCCCTGCCGCTCGCCCAAGCCCTTGAGTTTTTTCAGAATTTACAATTGCAAGGCCAGAAACAGGCCATCGCGGAAAAAATAGTACATGAAATAGCCAGCCGCCTGACTTTTCTCAATAACGTGGGACTCAATTATCTGACGCTTGAGCGCTCGGCGGAGACGCTGTCCGGCGGCGAGGCGCAGCGCATCCGGCTGGCATCCCAGATAGGCTCGGGACTGACAGGCGTGATGTATGTGCTCGACGAGCCGTCCATCGGCTTGCACCAGCGCGACAACGACCGGCTGCTGGGCACCTTGCACAAGCTGCGCGACATGGGCAACAGCGTGATCGTGGTGGAACACGACGAGGATGCGATCCGTCACGCAGACTATGTCGTTGACATGGGGCCGGGCGCCGGCGAACACGGGGGACAGGTCATCGCACAAGGCACGCCTGCGGAAATCTGCCTGAACACGGACTCGCTCACCGGCGATTACCTGACAGGCCGCCGCCAGATCCCGATGCCTGACACGAGACGGATGCCCGACCCTGAACGCATGTTAAAAATCATCCGCGCCAGCGGAAACAATCTGAAAAACGTCACGCTGAACCTGCCGATAGGCTTGTTAGTCTGCGTCACAGGCGTGTCAGGCTCCGGGAAATCCACGCTGATTAACGACACGCTGTACCCTGCCGTATCGCGCCATTTGTATCGCAGCAATACCGAACCTGCCCCGTACGCATCAATCAGCGGGCTGGAGTTTTTCGACAAGGCCATCAACGTCGATCAGTCGCCCATCGGACGCACGCCGCGCTCTAATCCTGCAACTTACACCGGCCTTTTCACGCCGATCCGCGACCTGTTCGCCGGGGTTCCTGCTTCGCGCGAACGCGGCTACGGCCCGGGGCGCTTCTCGTTTAACGTCAAGGGGGGGCGCTGCGAGTCCTGCCAGGGAGACGGTGTCATCAAGGTGGAGATGCACTTCATGCCGGACGTGTACGTACCCTGCGATGTGTGCCACGGACAGCGCTATAACCGCGAGACGCTGGAGATCCAGTACAAGGGTAAAAATATCCAGCAAATCTTGCAGATGACCGTCGAACAGTCGCACGAGTTCTTCAACGCCGTGCCGATCATCGCGCGCAAACTTCAGACCCTGCTCGACGTGGGCTTAGGCTATATCACGCTGGGTCAGTCGGCCACCACCCTGTCCGGCGGCGAAGCGCAGCGCGTCAAACTATCCCTGGAGCTATCCAAGCGCGACACCGGACGCACCTTGTATATCCTGGATGAACCGACCACCGGCCTGCATTTTCACGACATCGCGCTCCTGCTGCGCGTCATTCACAAACTGCGCGATCAGGGCAACACGCTGGTGGTGATCGAACACAATCTGGACGTCATCAAGACCGCAGACTGGGTGATAGACTTAGGCCCCGAAGGCGGAGACGGTGGCGGACAGATCATTGCAGAAGGGTCGCCACAGGATATCGCCAAAAACAAAAAAAGCGTGACAGGCGTCTATTTGAAACAGGTGCTGGCAGCATGCAAATAAGCCCGAGCATTGAAATTCCCGACTCCGAAATCGAATTGAATGCGATTCGAGCTCAGGGGGCGGGCGGGCAGAACGTCAATAAAGTCTCATCCGCGATCCACCTGCGCTTCAATATCAACGCCTCCTCGCTGCCGGAGGAGTACAAGGAGAAGTTGAGGGGGCTGGCCGACCGGCGCATCAACAATGACGATGTGATCATCATCAAGGCACAGCGTTTTCGCAGCCAGGATAAAAACCGAGAAGACGCCCTGTCTCGCCTTCAGGCATTAATCATCGCCGCAGGATTTTCACCAAAAAAACGCATGCCGACCAGGCCTTCAAAAAGCGCAAAGAAAAAACGCCTGGAGGGTAAAACCCGGCGCGGAGAACTGAAAACGATGCGCAGCAGGGTCGAGCAATAGCCCGGCAGACCATCGAACAGCAAGATAAAGGAAGTCCGACAGTCTCCCAACTAGCCGCGATTAAACAGCCATCCCCTTTTCATCGAACATCCCGTCGAACAGAATGGAGCTCAGATAGCGCTCGCCGGAGTCGGGCAGAATCACCACGATGGTCTTGCCCGCATTCTCCGTGCGTTTGGCCTGTCGTACCGCCACCGCGACTGCCGCACCGCAGGAGATACCGGACAGGATGCCTTCTTCTTGAGCCAGTCGGCGCGCGTACAGCACGGCCTCTTCGTTGCTCACCTGTTCGATTTCATCCACCAGTGACAAATCAAGCGTGTCCGGCACAAATCCCGCACCGATGCCCTGTATCTTGTGCGGGCCGGGCTTGATCGGCTCGCCTGCCCGCTTTTGTGTCAGAACCGGGCTGGCGGATGGCTCTACAGCCACGGCAGTGATTGCCTTTCCCTGCGTTTTCTTGATATAGCGCGAAATTCCCGTGATCGTGCCGCCGGTACCGACGCCTGAGACCAGTATGTCAATCTTTCCGTCGGTGTCGTTCCAGATTTCAGGGCCTGTGGTTTGTTCGTGGATAGCAGGATTGGCCGGATTCTTGAACTGGTGCAGCAACAGATACTTATCAGGATCTGAGGCGGCAATTTCTTCCGCGCGGGCAATCGCGCCATTCATGCCCTTGGCGCCTTCGGTGAGCACCAGTGTGGCGCCGTATGCAACCAATAATTTGCGCCGTTCGAGGCTCATGGTATCAGGCATGGTCAAGGTGAGCGGTATGCCGCGCGCGGCTGCGACGAATGCCAGCGCGATCCCAGTATTGCCACTGGTAGGCTCAACCAGATGACGCCCCGCCCCCAGCAATCCGCGCCTTTGCGCATCATCTACCATCGCCACACCGATGCGGCATTTGACAGAGTAGGCAGGATTGCGCCCTTCTATCTTGGCGAGAATAGTCGCCTGCGCTCCGTCTGCAATGCGGTTAAGCCTCACTAAAGGGGTGCGACCGACCGACAGGGAATTATCTTCAAACCAGTTTGACATGCTGACTCCTTAAAAATAAAGTTTGCAGTTAACGGTTTACAGTTTTCGGAAAACCGGAAACCGGGAACAGGAAACTGGATTGTATAATGGAAAAAAGCGGGCTGTTTCCAGTCCGCTTTTCATTCAGAGCTCAAACCTCACGGTTTTTTACTCAGCATCAACCACTTCAGCATCAGCCGGGCGATCCATCAGTTCTACCAATGCCATAGGAGCATTGTCACCCTGACGGAAACCGAACTTCAATACACGCAAGTAACCACCGTTACGTGTCGCGTAACGTGGGCCCAGCTCATCGAACAACTTGGTGACCATTTCACGGTCACGCAGACGGGCAAAAGCCAGACGACGGTTAGCCAGTGTTGGAGTCTTGCCGAGCGTCAGGATAGGTTCTGCAACGCGACGCAGTTCCTTGGCCTTAGGCAGGGTAGTCTTGATGACTTCGTGACGCAACAGGGAAACTGTCATATTGCGGAACATTGCCAGACGGTGACTGCTGGTACGGTTGAGTTTTCTTAAACCTAAACGGTGACGCATAATTTGCCTCTCTTAAACTTCAGTTATTCCACTAATGGCCTGTGCAGCTTTAAGCAGCTGCGACCGGCCAGTTTTCCAGCTTCATGCCCAGCGACAAATTGTGCTCTGCAAGAATCTGCTTGATTTCATTCAGAGACTTGCGACCCAGGTTAGGGGTACGCAATAAATCGTTTTCGCTGTATTGAATCAAATCGCCGATGTAATGAATGCTTTGCGCCTTGAGACAATTGGATGAACGCGGTGTCAGCTCCAGGTCATCTACAGGACGCAACAGGATAGGATCAACCTGAGGAACATGTTCTTTTTCAACAACAGGCTCAGTACCTTCCAGGGCCGCAAACACCGAGAACTGATCCACAAGAATACGCGCAGCATTGCGTATCGCCTGTTCAGGATCAATTGCTCCGTTAGTCTCGATGCTCATGATCAGCTTATCAAGATCGGTGCGCTGTTCAACACGCGCGCTCTCGACAGCATAACTCACCCGGCTGACCGGGCTGAACGATGCATCCAAAGCGATATGACCCACGGCACGAGTCTCATTTGGCAGTTGACGCGAAATTGCCGACACATAACCACGGCCTTGCTCAACCTTGATCTGCATATCCAGCTTACCGCCAGCCGTCAGATGTGCAATCACGTGCTCAGGATTCAACACTTCAACATCAGCATTTCCGCTGATATCAGCAGCAGTTACAACGCCGAAGCCTTCCTTTTTCAAGGTCAGGACAACTTCATTGATACCGTGCAGACGCAACACAACACCCTTAAGATTCAAAAGGATATCAACAACGTCTTCCTGCACGCCGTCAATTGTTGCATACTCGTGCAGAACGCCCGCCATCTTGACTTCGGTAGGTGCAGCACCTGCCATGGAAGACAGCAAAATACGACGCAACGCATTACCCAAAGTATGGCCGAAACCACGCTCAAAAGGCTCCATGACCACCTTAGCCTGGGTCTCGGATATCTTTTGAACTTCAATAATGCGAGGCTTCAAAAAATCATTGTTAAACATAAGCTACTCCGCGTGGATTACTTGGAATACAACTCAACCACGAGATGCTCGTTGATGGTTGCAGGCAGTTCAGCACGTTGTGGGTTTGCTTTGAACGTACCCTTAAATGCCTTTGTATCCATTTCAATCCATTCAGGGAAACCGCGTGTCTCAGCCGCTGCAATAGCTGCCTTGATGCGAAGTTGCGCCTTTGACTTTTCAGCCACTTCAATGACGTCACCTGGACGCACTTGATAGGAAGGAATATTTACACGCTTGCCGTTAACCAGCAGTCCGTTGTGACGAACTACCTGACGCGCTTCGGCACGTGAAGCACCAAAACCCATACGATATGTCACGTTATCCAGACGGGACTCAAGCAATTGCAGCAGCGATTCACCGGTAATACCGCGTGAGGCTTCAGCTTTCTTGTAAGTCAGGCGGAACTGACGCTCCAGTACGCCATAAATACGACGTACTTTTTGCTTTTCACGCAACTGACCACCGTACTCTGACAAACGAGTATTGCGACGCTGGCCATGCTGACCAGGCGGGTAAGCGCGACGCTCTACTGCACACTTGTCAGTAAAGCACTTTTCGCCCTTAAGAAACAGCTTCTCGCCTTCGCGACGGCACTTACGGCATTTTGCATCAAGATTTCTAGCCAAGATCAACTCCCAAATAAATTAGATACGACGCTTTTTAGGCGGACGGCAACCGTTGTGCGGTACCGGCGTAATATCAGAAATGCTTGTGATCTTAAAACCAGCTGCATTCAATGCACGTACTGTAGATTCACGACCAGGACCTGGGCCCTTGATGCGCACTTCAATATTCTTTACACCACATTCAGCAGCAGACTTGCCGACGACTTCGGCAGCAACCTGTGCAGCAAACGGCGTACTCTTACGCGAACCTTTAAATCCATTCGCGCCACTTGTAGACCAGGCCAGAGCATTGCCCTGACGATCCGTAATGGTAACAATAGTATTGTTGAAAGAAGCATGAACGTGTGCAATGCCTTCAACAACATTCTTTTTTACTTTTTTGCGCACTTTCGTGCTTGGCTTAGCCATGATAAATTCCTCTAATGCGTTAAAGCAAACTTACTTTTTAGCGCCAGAAACCGCTTTACGTGGCCCCTTACGCGTGCGCGCATTGGTGCGTGTACGCTGTCCGCGACAAGGAAGACCACGACGATGGCGTACACCGCGATAGCAACCCAAATCCATCAGACGCTTGATATTCATCGTCGTTTCACGACGAAGATCACCTTCTACTGTAAATTTGGCAACTTGTTCGCGCAGCGCTTCAACTTCTGCGTCTGTCAAGTCCTTCATTTTTACGCTTGGAATAACACCAGCTGCCGCGCAAATGCCTTGCGAACGAACTCGTCCGATACCATAAATTGCAGTCAATGCAATTACAGCGTGTTGATGGTTTGGGATATTTACCCCTGCAATACGTGCCATGCAGCTACCCTATCTTTAAAAAACGAAAATTATATCATCAAAAACCAAGGTAAAACAATTAACCTTGGCGTTGCTTGTGACGTGGCTCAGTGCAAATTACACGCACAACACGTTTACGAATAACAATCTTGCAGTTACGGCAGATCTTTTTTACTGATGCTTGAACTCTCATTTGCTTCTCCTAACTCGATTAACTATTTCGCGCGGAATACAATTCGCGCTCTGCTCAGGTCATATGGGGTTAACTCCACCGTCACTTTATCCCCGGGCAAGATACGTATATAGTGCATACGCATTTTACCGGAAATATGACCCAGAACCACATGACCATTTTCAAGCTTGATTCGGAAAGTTGCATTTGGCAACGATTCCTCAATCTCACCTTGCATCTGAATTACATCTTCTTTTGCCATTAGCGTGACAACCCACCTTTAAAATTAGCCTTTTTCAGCAAACTATCATATTGGTGCGTCATCAGATATGACTGCACTTGCGCCATGAAATCCATCGTGACAACCACCAGAATCAGCAATGATGTTCCACCAAAATAAAACGGAACATTGAATTTGACGACCAGAAACTCCGGCAGCAGGCAAACCAGCGTAATGTAAACCGCGCCAATCATAGTCAAACGCAACATGATCTTCTCGACGTACTTGGCAGTTTGTTCACCAGGACGAATCCCCGGCAAGAAAGCACCACTCTTCTTCAGATTATCAGCTGTCTCTTTAGGGCTAAATACCAACGCCGTGTAGAAAAAACAAAAGAACAGAATCGCTGCTGCATAAGCCAACACATAGACCGGCTGACCAGGAGACAACATCTGACTCGCATCCTTGAGCCATCCCATTCCAGGAGAATTACCGAACCAACCTGCGATCGTCGCCGGAAACAGAATCATACTCGAAGCAAAAATGGGAGGTATCACACCGGCCATATTAAGCTTCAGAGGAAGATGAGAGCTTTGTCCGCCATACACTTTGTTCCCAACCTGGCGCTTCGCATAGTTAACCAGAATCTTTCGCTGGCCACGCTCCACAAAAACCACCAGCGCAGTGACTGCAATGGCGCCGACGAACAGGAACAATACCAAAGGTATGGAAAAAGCACCTGTACGCGCCAATTCCAGAGTACTGCCGATTGCACTCGGCAAACCGGCTGCGATACCCGCAAAAATAATCAGCGAGATACCGTTACCCAAACCACGCTCGGTAATCTGTTCGCCCAACCACATCAGGAACATTGTTCCGGTCACCAGGGTAATCATCGTGGTCATCTGGAACATCGAACCGGGATGAAGAACCAAGCCCGGCTGCGCCTGCAAAGCGACCGATATACCGAATGACTGAAACACAGCCAAACCCAGTGTGCCGTAGCGGGTGTACTGAGTCATCTTGCGACGACCTGATTCACCTTCCTTTTTCAATTGCTCAAGATAAGGCACGGCGATGGCGGCCAATTGCATGATAATCGATGCCGAAATGTACGGCATGATACCCAAGGCAAAAATTGTAAATCGCGAAAGAGCGCCACCCGAGAACATGTTGAACATGCCCAGAATGCCATTCTTTTGCGTTTTAAACAGATCAGCCAGCACAACCGGGTCAATACCTGGTACAGGTATATGCGCACCAATACGAAAAACAATCAATGCACCCAAGAGAAACCAAAGTCTGCGACTTAAATCGCCGTACTTGGCTTTAGGAACGTTCTTAGCGACTGTACTCACTGATAGCCTTCTTACTCTGAGATGCTACCGCCAGCGGCTTCAATCGCTGCGCGCGCACCTTTTGTGACCATCAAACCCTGCAGTGTCACTGCACGGACAATTTCACCACAAAGAAAAACCTTGGCAGACAATGCACCGGCACGTACAACACCGGCTTGCTTGAGCGCCAACAAATCAATCGTGTCCAGCGGCAAAGCTTGCAGATCAGACAATCGCACTTCCACAGTATCATTTCGAGTCAACGAAACAAAACCACGTTTAGGCAAACGACGCTGCAAAGGCATCTGACCACCTTCAAAACCGACTTTATGAAAGCCGCCTGAACGTGATTTCTGACCCTTATGGCCACGACCTGCGGTCTTGCCCAAGCCAGAACCTATACCACGTCCAACGCGACGCTTTGAGTGCTTGGCACCTGGTGCTGCCTGAATAGTATTAAGTTGCATTATTGAGCCTCGTATTTGACCAAGTAAAACACTTTGTTAATCATGCCGCGAACACAAGGTGTGTCTTCGAGTTCAACAGTATGATTGATACGACGCAACCCCAAGCCGCGCAGCGTAGCACGATGCGATTCCTTGGTGCCAATCTGGCTCTTGAGTTGTGTCACTTTAATAGTTTTGGCTTGTGTCATTTCTTACCCCAAAATTTCGTCAAGATTCTTGCCGCGCTTGGCAGCAATCTCAGACGGTGCATTCAATGCGCGAAGTCCATTCAATGTTGCGCGAACGACGTTATAAGGGTTGCTGGAACCGATACATTTTGCCGATACGTCACGCACACCAACAGCCTCGAATACCGCTCTCATCGCACCACCGGCGATAATACCAGTACCTTCTACCGCAGGCCGCATCAAAACGCGAGCTGCGCCATGAGTACCGATCACAGCGTGATGCAAGGTGCCATTCTTCAGATTAACCTTGAAGAGATTGCGGCGACATTCTTCCATCGCTTTTTGAACGGCAACCGGAACTTCCTTGGATTTTCCCTTACCCATCGCGATGCGACCGTCACCATCACCAACAACGGCGAGGGCTGCGAAACCCATGATACGGCCACCCTTAACAACCTTGGTGACACGATTCACGGCGATCATCTTTTCGATCATGCCATCATCGCGTTCCTCTTTTTGCATTTTTCCTTGCGGCTTAGCCATTGCTCAACTCCAATTAGAACTGTAGACCATGCTCACGCGCGGCTTCAGCCAACGCCTTAACACGACCATGATAACGATTACCGGAACGATCGAAGGCGACCTGAGCAATACCCGCGCTCTTGGCCTTTTCAGCGATGCGTTGGCCCACGACGATTGCAGCCGCCTTGTTTCCACCATTCGCCAAATCTTTTTGCACATCAGCCTCAAGGCTGGACGCACTGGCCAGGATCTTACCGCCGCAAGCAGAAATAATCTGCGCGTAGATATGCAAGTTAGTACGGTGGATTGCCAGACGTACGGTTCTTTTTTCAGCAATACGTGCACGGGTTTTGCGTGCTCTGCGCTGACGAGATGCTTTTTTATTCAACATATCCGCCTCAATTATTTCTTCTTGGTTTCTTTCAGGATCACCACTTCGTCGCTGTAACGTACACCCTTGCCCTTATAAGGCTCTGGCTCACGGAAAGCACGAATTTCTGCAGCAACCTGACCTACACGCTGCTTGTCAGCACCCTTTAAAACAATTTCAGTCTGTGTCGGTGTTGTAACCACAACTCCGGCAGGCATGATGTAAGCAACTGGATGGGAATATCCCAAAGTCAGATTGAGCGTATCACCCACAGCCTGCGCACGATAACCCACGCCAACCAAAGTCAATTTACGCTCAAAGCCACTGCTGACCCCTTTAACCATATTAGCCAGCAATGAACGGATTGTTCCGGACATGGCATCAGCCTGCTTGGTACTGCTTGTCGAAGAGCACAACAGGCTATCGCCTTCGTGAACGACCTTAACATCGGCAGTCAAACTTTGCTTAAGGGAACCCAACGGGCCTTTAATCGATATTTCATTCGCCGCCATAGTTACTTCTACACCACTAGGGACAACGACAGGATTCTTGGCAACTCTAGACATATTTACCTCACTACGCGACTACGCACAGTACTTCGCCGCCAATACCATTGGCGCGTGCTTTGCGGTCGGTCATCAAACCCTTCGAAGTAGAAACAATCGCAATTCCCAAGCCATTCATGACTTTTGGAATATCATTGTTACCCTTGTAAATACGCAACCCTGGACGGCTGATGCGCTGAATTTTTTCAATTACCGGACGTCCGCTGTAATACTTCAGACCGATTTGCAAAGTTGCCTTACCAGGCTCACCTTGTTCGATTTTGAAGCCATCAACATAGCCTTCTTCTTTTAAAACTTCAGCAATTGCAACCTTCAATTTTGAAGATGGCATAGATACGTTGGCTTTTTCAGCCATTTGCGCATTACGAATGCGCGTCAACATATCGGAGATTGGATCATTCATGCTCATAATTATTTCTCCTACCAGCTAGCCTTAACGATCCCGGGGATTTCACCACGCATCGCAAATTCACGAACTTTGATGCGGCCCAAACCAAACTTCCTGAATGTTCCACGAGGACGACCAGTCAAAGCACAGCGATTACGCAAACGCACCGGACTTGAGTCCCTTGGCAACGCTTGCAACTTCAAACGAGCCGCTGCACGATCTTCATCGGAGAGACTCATATTGGAAATCGTTGCAAAAAGATCGGCGCGTTTTGCTGCAAATTTCTTGACAATTTCGCGACGCTTAAGATCACGATTGATCAATGACATCTTAGCCATTATTAATCCCTCATTTCTTTAATGGGAGTTTGAAAGCCAACAATAAAGCACGGGCTTCGTCGTCGGTCTTCGCGGAAGTCGTAATAGTGATATTCATACCACGCAAAGCATCGACTTTTTCATATTCAATTTCCGGAAATATGATTTGCTCTTTGACGCCCATGTTGTAATTGCCACGGCCATCAAAAGACTTCCCGGAAATACCACGAAAATCGCGGATACGCGGAATAGCAACCGAAATCAGGCGATCGAGAAAGTCATACATGCGATCTTTGCGCAGCGTCACTTTGCAACCAACCGGATAACCTTCACGAATCTTAAATCCAGCAATGGATTTTTTTGACATCGTAACGATAGGCTTTTGACCTGCGATCTTCTGCATATCACCAACAGCGAAATCCATAACCTTTTTGTCAGCCACCGCTTCGCCAACACCCATATTCAGAGTGATCTTCTCGATACGCGGAACTTCCATCACAGACTTATAGCCAAATTGAGCCATAAGATCAGCAGTTATCTTGTCCTTGTAAATCTCATACAAACGAGCCATGCCTTATACCCCTTAAGCGTCAACAACTTCGCCGTTGGACTTGAACACACGTACACGGCGTCCATCTTCCAGCGTTTTAATACCGACCCGATCACCCTTATTCGCAGCGGCATTAAACAAAGCCACATTTGAAATATGTATTTTCGATTCTTTTTCGATGATACCGCCAGCCACGCCCTTTACAGGATTTGGCTTTTGATGTTTTTTGACTTTATTGATACCATCAACCAACAAATAATCACCAAGCACACGCAGCACATTGCCGCGATTACCTTTGTCTTTGCCAGCAATGACGATCACGTCATCGTTCTTTTTAATCTTACGCATGATTTTCCTCGAATCTACCTGTTAACGCTAAAGCACTTCAGGCGCAAGCGAAACGATCTTCATAAACTTTTCAGTACGCAACTCACGCGTAACTGGCCCGAAGATACGCGTCCCGATAGGCTCGAGCTTTGCATTCAACAGCACTGCAGCATTGCCATCAAACTTCACCAGCGAACCATCCGAACGGCGAACACCGTAGGCCGTACGAACGACCACAGCATTGTAAACTTCGCCTTTCTTTACACGACCACGCGGAGCTGCATCACGAATACTTACCTTGATAACATCACCAACGGAAGCATAACGACGCTTTGAACCACCCAACACCTTGATGCACATCACTTTGCGCGCACCGGTATTGTCAGCCACATCTAAAACAGACTGCATTTGTATCATTATTTAATCTCCAACTTTTTCCGCCTACAGCGGCCAGTTTTGGAACCCGTTCGGGTTAAGGACGCCGCAAGCGGCGATGTAACGAAGCCGCGTATTATATGCAAATCAAAAAGATTTGCAAGCTGAATTTTTCACAAACTACAAAAAACCTTAAGCGGCTTTAGCTACACGCCAGGCTTTTGTTTTTGCAAGAGGACGACACTCTTCAATCGTAACTACATCGCCGGTGTGGCACTCATTATTTTCATCATGAGCATGATACTTTTTGGAAACGCGAATAATTTTACCCAGCAATGGGTGCTTTACTTTGCGCTCGACCAAAACGGTAACCGTCTTGTCCATTTTGTCACTTGTTACAGTACCGGTTAGGGTACGCTTGACTGTAGTTTCGCTCATGACTGAACATCCTTCTGCTTCATTACGGTTTTAATGCGCGCAATGTCACGACGAATCTTGCGCATCTCGCTGGTCTTTGTCATTTGTTGCGTTGCGACTTGCATACGCAGGCCAAATTGAGCCTTGGTCAAAGAAAGCAAATCTGCTTGCAACTCCGACTTTGACTTGAGTTTGAGTTCACTAGCCTTCATGATTATTCACCTACCTGTCTAACGACAAACACAGTCGCAAGTGGCAGCTTTGCAGATGCCAACTTAAACGCCTCACGTGCCAATGTTTCATCAACGCCATCCATCTCGTACAACATCTTGCCTGGTTGAATCTCGGCAACGTAGTACTCAGGATTACCCTTACCATTACCCATGCGGACTTCAGCAGGCTTTTTGGAAATAGGCTTATCCGGGAATACACGGATCCAGATACGCCCACCACGCTTGATGTGACGAGTCATCGCACGACGTGCGGCTTCAATCTGACGCGCAGTCAAACGACCACGCGCAACTGACTTCAGACCAAATTCACCGAAACTTACCTTGTTACCACGAGTGGCGATACCGGTATTACGGCCCTTTTGTTCCTTGCGGTACTTTCTTCTAGCTGGCTGTAGCATGCTTAGCTCCCGACTTTTTTACACGTTTTTCCGGTTCAGCAGCAACAGGGGCTGTAACTTCCTGACCGATATCACCCTTGAAAACCCACACCTTGACACCAATGATGCCGTAGGTTGTCTTGGCTTCAGAAGTACCATAGTCAATATCTGCGCGCAATGTGTGCAATGGCACACGACCTTCGCGATACCACTCAGTACGGGCAATTTCAATCCCGTTCAGACGACCCGCGCTCATGATCTTGATGCCCAGGGCACCCAGACGCATCGCGTTTTGCATAGAACGCTTCATTGCACGACGGAACATGATACGCTTTTCCAATTGAGCAGTGATGTTATCTGCGATCAACTGAGCATCGATTTCCGGCTTGCGCACTTCTTCGATCGCCAGGTCAACAGACTGAAGACCCATACGACGACGCAGCTCTGCGCGCAACAGTTCGATATCCTCACCCTTTTTCCCGATAACCATACCAGGACGCGCGGTGTAAATAGTTACTTTTGCACTTTTTGCAGGACGCTCGATGACGATTTTTGATACCATCGCCGAAGCCAGCTTCTTCTTCAAGAACGCGCGAACCTCAATGTCCTTGAGCAACATATCAGCGAAGTTGGCGCTGTTGGCGTACCACTTAGAATCCCAGTTCTTGCGAACACTTAACCGAAAACCGGTTGGGTGAATTTTCTGTCCCATAATTTATCCTCAGCTTCCGACGCTAACAGTGATATGACAAGTCTGTTTTTCGATCTTATTGCCGCGACCCTTCGCACGAGCCATAAAACGCTTGAGCGATGAAGCCTTGTCAATATAGATAACCTTAACTTTCAGCTCGTCAATGTCAGCGCCATCATTGTGCTCGGCATTAGCGATGGCAGATTCCAGCGCCTTCTTGATGATTCCAGCACCCTTCTTCGGGCTGAAGTTCAAAATATTGAGCGCTTGCGCCACTGGCAAACCGCGAATCTGATCCGCAACCAGACGGCCTTTTTGTGCGGAGAGGTGAATGTTTTTTGCAACTGCAGTAGTCGTAGTCATCATGCCTCCCTTATCTCTTGACTGCTTTTTTATCAGCAGCATGTCCCTTGAAGGTACGAGTCAGGGAAAACTCACCCAACTTATGACCTACCATGTTTTCAGAAATGTACACGGGAATGTGCTGCTTGCCGTTATGTACGGCAATCGTCAAACCCACGAACTCTGGCAAAACCGTAGAACGGCGTGACCAGGTTTTTACCGGGCGCTTATCATTCGTCGCGCGCACTGCCTCAATCTTCTTGAGCAGATGTGCGTCAACAAATGGACCTTTTTTAATGGAACGTGCCATGTTTACTTACCCCTTAAGCCTTAAAACGACGACGCACGATCATGCTGTTTGTACGCTTGTTTCGACGAGTACGGAAGCCCTTAGCCGGCACACCCCATGGGCTGACCGGATGACGACCAGCTGCGGTCTTACCTTCACCACCACCGTGCGGGTGATCTACCGGGTTCATGACCACACCGCGAACGGTAGGACGGACACCGCGCCAGCGCATCGCGCCAGCCTTACCGATAGAACGCAGACTGTGCTCGGAGTTACCCACTTCGCCCAATGTTGCCTTGCAATCGATATGCACCTTGCGGATTTCGCCTGAACGCAGACGCAACTGCGCGTAGCTGCCATCGCGCGCCAGCAATTGCACAGAAGTACCCGCAGAGCGAGCCAACTGAGCACCCTTGCCTGGCAGCATCTCGATACAATGAATCGTAGAACCAACAGGAATATTGCGCAACGGCATCGCGTTACCCACCTTGATTGGCGCTTCGGAACCACTGATCAGTGCTGCACCGGCAGAAATACCCTTAGGTGCAATAATGTAACGGCGCTCGCCATCGACATACAACAACAGCGCAATATTAGCGCTACGATTAGGGTCGTATTCCAGACGCTCAACCGTGCAAGGAATGCCATCCTTGCTGCGCTTGAAGTCAATCAGGCGATAATGCTGCTTATGACCGCCACCCATATGACGAGTCGTAATATGACCGTTATTGTTACGACCAGCTGTTTTGGTTTGCTTTTCCAGCAAAGCCGCTACAGGCTTACCTTTATGCAACTCCTTGTTGACAACGCGCAATACAGCACGCTGACCCGGGGTTGTTGGTTTTAGTTTAATCAGTGCCATGATAATTATCCTTGCTCGCTTACAGCGAAGTTAATTTCCTGACCGGAAGCCAGACAAACGTAGGCTTTCTTCCAGTTATTGCGACGACCAACGAAACGTCCTGAGCGCTTTACCTTACCCCTGACGTTAGCAACTTGAACGCTGTCAACAACAACCTTGAACATGAATTCAACGGCTGCCTTGATCTCATGCTTGGTTGAATCAGTCGCCACGCGAAAAACAACTTGCTCGTACTTGTCAGCAACGTAAGTTGCTTTTTCGGAGATTTGCGGAGCGATCAACACTTTCATCAAACGCTCTTGACTAAATTGCTGTGCACTCATGCGAACATCTCCTCAATTTTAGCGACCGCACCACGTGTCACAACGACACTTGGAAAACGAACAAGACTAACAGGATCAGCCTGATACGCTTCCAGAACCAGCACGTTAGGCAGATTTCGTGAAGACAGGTAAAGGTTTTCATCCATGCTATCAGTAATAACCAATACACGACCAGCAATACCCAGACCCTTGATCTTGTCAGCCAGAAGCTTGGTCTTAGGCGCATCCACGGTCAGATCTTCGATCACAACCAGACGATCCTCAGACACCAGACGAGACAGAATCGCGGCAAAACCTGCGCGATACATCTTGCGGTTTACTTTCTGAGTGTAGTTTTCTTCGCCGGTGTTCGGGAAAATCTTACCACCACCACGCCACAACGGGCTGGATGCCATACCCGCACGGGCACGACCAGTACCTTTTTGCGCAAATGGCTTACGAGTACTCTTGGCGATTTCACAACGGCTCTTTTGCTTGCTGTTACCAGCACGCGCGTTAGCCTGATAGGCTGTAACCAGCTGATGCACCAGATCTTCGTTGTATTCGCGACCAAACACCTCATCTGAAACACTCAGATTCGTGGCTGCCTGACC
Organism: Gallionella sp.; assembly: GCA_028707275.1. GTDB lineage: Bacteria > Pseudomonadota > Gammaproteobacteria > Burkholderiales > Gallionellaceae > Gallionella. The sequence goes on from JAQTUP010000002.1 coordinate 402,769, forward strand.
TTTAACATCAATAACTTTGAGTTCCATTAGGCACCTGCCTTCACTGCGGGACGCACGATAATCTTGCTGTTTGTGCAACCAGGAACGGCGCCCTTAACCAACAACAATTGACGAGCAACGTCAACACGCACGATTTGTAGATTTTGAACAGTACGCTGATCATCACCGAGATGACCCGTCATGCGCTTACCCGGAAAAACACGACCCGGATCCTGCGCCATACCGATAGAACCCGGTACGTTATGTGACTTGGAGTTACCGTGAGATGCGCGACCCGATTTAAAATGGTGACGCTTGATGGTACCTGCATAACCCTTACCCTTGGTGGTGCCCGTCACATCAACAAGCTGCCCCACCTGGAAAATCTCAACGCTGACCGTTTGGCCAAGCTGAAGACCATGCTCAGGGGTTACGATAAATTCTTTCAGTGCACTACCAGCTTCCACACCCGCCTTAGCGTAGTGCCCGGCAGCAGCTTTGCTGACGCGGGTTGCGCGACGAACACCGTGTGCCAATTGCACAGCAGTGTAACCATCGGTATCAACGGATTTAACCTGAGTAACACGATTATTGGACACTTCCAGCACAGTTACCGGCAACGATGACCCGTCTTCGGTAAATACGCGGGTCATGCCAATCTTGCGACCGACAAGTCCTAAGCTCATTTTAATTTCCTCTTGTTAAGGGGCCAACTACAATTGGTCGACCGATTATTTTTACTACATAAAACCAAGCCTACAACTCGCAGCATGCAGCCTTTTGTATCAGCCACCCGCCACTCGCCACCAGCTTTTTATTACTGCAACTTAATCTCGACATCAACACCAGCCGGCAGATCAAGCTTCATCAATGCATCAACAGTCTTGTCAGTAGGATCGACAATATCCATCAAGCGCAAATGGGTACGGATTTCAAACTGGTCACGCGAAGTCTTATTAACGTGAGGCGAACGCAGAACGTCAAAGCGCTCAATTTTGGTAGGCAAAGGCACAGGACCATTGACAACAGCGCCAGTGCGCTTTGCAGTTTCAACGATACGAGCTGCGGATTGATCTATCAAACGATAATCAAACGCTTTGAGGCGAATGCGAATTTTTTGACTTTGCATATATTTTCTCGGGCGATTGCGGCAATGCCGCTAATTAAAGAACGAACTCACGTAAAATCATTCACGTGAGGGGGCGCATTGTATTCGCAGTGAATACTAAATGCAAGCAAAAATGCGAAAGGGAGAATAGGAAAGGGAGAAGGGTTAAACCCTTCCCACCTCCCCCTTACCCCTTTACATTCTTTTTACTCGATTACTTTTGCAACCACACCCGCACCAACGGTACGACCACCTTCGCGAATCGCGAAACGCAGACCTTCTTCCATGGCGATCGGGTTGATCAGTGCAACAGTGATGCTGACGTTATCGCCTGGCATAACCATCTCAGTACCCGCTGGCAATTCAACCGCACCGGTCACGTCAGTTGTACGGAAGTAGAACTGTGGACGGTAACCCTGGAAGAATGGCGTATGACGACCGCCTTCATCCTTACCCAACACGTAGATTTCAGCCGTGAACTTGGTGTGCGGCTTGATTGAACCAGGCTTGCACAACACTTGACCACGCTCGACTTCTTCACGCTTGGTACCGCGCAACAACACACCCACGTTATCGCCGGCCTGACCCTGGTCGAGCAACTTGCGGAACATTTCAACACCGGTGCAAGTTGTCTTCAAAGTTGGCTTGATACCAACGATTTCGATTTCTTCGCCGACTTTAACGATACCGCGCTCGATACGGCCGGTAACAACCGTACCGCGACCGGAAATAGAGAACACGTCTTCAACTGGCATCAGGAATGCGCCGTCGACTGCACGTTCCGGTGTAGGAATGTATGAATCCAGCGCATCAGCCAAACGCAGAATCGCAGGCTCGCCGATTTCAGACTGATCACCCTTGATTGCCAGCATCGCAGAACCCTTGATGATAGGCACATCATCGCCAGGGAAGTCGTACTTGGACAACAATTCGCGAACTTCCATTTCAACGAGCTCGAGCAACTCTTCGTCGTCGACCATGTCGCACTTGTTCAGGAACACCACGATGTATGGAACGCCAACCTGGCGAGCCAGCAGGATGTGCTCGCGAGTCTGAGGCATAGGGCCGTCAGCTGCGGAACAAACCAGAATCGCGCCGTCCATCTGCGCAGCACCGGTAATCATGTTCTTTACATAGTCGGCGTGACCCGGGCAGTCAACGTGAGCATAGTGACGATTCGCCGTCTCATATTCAACGTGAGCCGTGTTAATCGTAATACCGCGCGCCTTTTCTTCCGGCGCTGCATCGATCTGGTCGTAAGCCTTGGCTTCACCGCCAAACTTCTTGCACAATACCATCGTGATTGCAGCAGTCAGCGTAGTCTTGCCGTGATCGACGTGGCCAATTGTACCGACGTTGACGTGTGGCTTGGTTCGTTCAAATTTGCTCTTTGCCATGATTATTGCCTCTATCTAATAATTATCTCTGATTCAACAGTATTAGTCGCCAGTCGCCAGTTGAAAAGCAAAACCAGTTGCATTAACCACCGACTAACGTCCAGGAACTGCTTTTTACTTCTTGCTCATGATCGCTTCAGCAACACTCTTCGGCGCTTCGGTATAGTGCTTGAATTCCATCGTATAGGTCGCACGACCCTGAGTTGCAGAACGCAACGCAGTGGAATAGCCAAACATTTCCGACAATGGCACTTCAGCCTTGACAGACTTACCACCGCCCAGCATGTCATCCATACCCTGAACCATACCGCGACGAGAAGAAAGATCGCCCATCACCGTACCGGTATAGTCTTCAGGCGTCTCGACTTCGACCGACATCATCGGCTCCAGCAACACAGGACTTGCCTTGCGCATACCTTCCTTGAACGCCATCGAAGCCGCCATCTTAAAGGCATTTTCGTTCGAGTCCACATCGTGGTATGAACCATCAAACAATGTAACCTTCACGTCGACAACCGGAAAACCTGCCAGAACGCCGCTAGGCAATGATTCGCGCAAGCCCTTCTCAACTGCGGGAATGTATTCACGGGGAACCGTACCACCCTTGATCGCATCGACAAATTCAAAGCCCTTACCAGCCTCATTGGGCTCCATCTTAATCCAAACGTGACCGTATTGACCGCGACCACCAGTTTGCTTGGCATACTTGCCTTCAACTTCAACAGACTTGCGAATCGCCTCACGGTAAGCCACCTGAGGAGCACCCACATTCGCTTCAACACCGAATTCGCGCTTCATGCGATCAACCAGAATCTCAAGGTGCAATTCACCCATGCCGGACATAATCGTCTGACCTGACTCTTCATCGGTGCGCACGCGGAACGAAGGATCTTCAGCAGCCAGACGACCCAGCGCAAAGCCCATCTTTTCCTGATCAACCTTGGTCTTAGGCTCAACCGCCACGTGAATAACAGGCTCAGGGAAAACCATGCGTTCAAGAATGATCGTGTTGTTGATATCGCACAGCGACTCACCCGTCGTCACTTCCTTCAAACCGATACAAGCAGCAATATCGCCCGCCAGAATCTCTTCGACTTCGATACGCTCGTTCGCGTGCATCTGCACGATACGACCGATACGCTCTTTCCTGCCGCGAACGGAGTTATAAACGGTATCGCCCTTTTTCAGAACGCCGGAATAAACTCGAACGAAGGTCAACTGACCTACAAACGGGTCCGTCATCAGCTTAAAGGCCAAAGCAGAGAAGCTCTCGCTGTCATCCGCCTTGCGCGTTGTAGGCAGACCATCCTCGTCTTCACCCGTGACATCAGGAATATCAACAGGAGACGGCATAAACATAACAACCGCATCCAGCATACGCTGAACACCCTTGTTCTTGAACGCAGAGCCACACAACATCGGCTGAATTTCGCAAGCGATAGTGCGAGTGCGCAGACCCAGGATAATTTCATCCTCAGTCAACTCACCGTTCTCAAGGTAATTGTTCATCAACTCTTCAGACGCTTCGGCTGCCGTCTCAACCATCTTTGCGCGCCATTCGGCTGCGATCTCAACCAAATCAGCCGGGATTTCACGATAGTCAAACTTCATACCCTGAGAAGCATCATCCCAGTAGATAGCTCGCATCTTGATCAGATCAACCACACCCTCAAACTTTTCCTCGGCACCGATAGGAACAACAATCGGCACAGGGTTGGCGCGCAGGCGTGTTGCCATTTGCTCGACAACCTTGAAAAAGTTCGCACCCTGACGATCCATCTTGTTCACAAAGGCCAGACGCGGCACCTTGTATTTATTAGCCTGACGCCAAACAGTTTCAGATTGAGGCTGCACACCACCTACCGCACAGTAAACCATGCAAGCGCCATCGAGTACACGCATAGAGCGCTCAACTTCGATCGTAAAGTCAACGTGACCCGGCGTATCGATAATGTTGAAGCGATGCTCTTCGTACTGACCCTCCATGCCTTTCCAAAAGCATGTAGTAGCAGCAGAAGTGATCGTGATACCACGCTCCTGCTCCTGCTCCATCCAGTCCATAGTGGCAGCGCCATCATGCACTTCACCGATCTTGTGACTTACACCGGTGTAGAACAAAATACGTTCGGTTGTCGTAGTTTTGCCCGCATCGATGTGCGCGCTGATACCGATATTGCGGTAACGGTTAATAGGTGTTTTACGAGCCACGATGAATACCTAACTATAAGTCTGATTATTAGTACAAAAATTAAAACCTGAAGTGCGAGAATGCCTTGTTGGCTTCAGCCATACGGTGAACTTCTTCACGCTTCTTCACCGCGCCGCCGCGACCTTCTGATGCATCGATCAACTCGCCGGCCAGACGCATGCCCATGGACTTTTCGCCACGCTTACGAGCCGCTTCACGCAACCAGCGCATGGACAAAGCCATACGACGCGAAGGACGAACCTCGACAGGCACCTGGTAGTTAGCACCACCAACACGACGGCTCTTCACTTCAACCTGAGGCTTGGCATTAGTCAAAGCCAGGTTGAAAATCTCGATAGCATCCTTGCCGGTCTTCTTGCCAACCTGCTCCAATGCGCCGTACAAAATACGCTCAGCAACCGACTTTTTACCAGCCGTCATCAACACGTTTACAAATTTCGATAAATCTTGATTGCCGAACTTTGGATCTGGCAACACTTCACGTTTGGGTACTTCTCTGCGTCTTGGCATATCAACCTCGAATAAATTACTAAAATTTTATACTGCTTAAATTATTTCTTGGGACGCTTGGTACCGTACTTGGAACGCGATTGTTTGCGATCTTTCACGCCAGCCGTATCCAGACTACCGCGCACCATGTGGTAACGCACACCCGGCAAATCCTTTACACGACCACCGCGCAGCAGCACAACCGAGTGCTCCTGCAGGTTATGGCCTTCACCGCCGATGTAGCTAATGACTTCAAATCCATTAGTCAAACGAACCTTGGCCACTTTACGCAACGCAGAGTTAGGCTTCTTAGGTGTTGTGGTATAGACACGAGTACACACACCACGCTTTTGCGGGGAACTACCGAGCGCTGGAACTTTGCTCTTTTCTACGATTGCGACACGCGGCTTGCGGATCAACTGATTAATGGTTGGCATTATCTACACATCCTAAAGTAATTTCTGAAATTCCGTTAATATCTAAAAAAGCATACCGTCACGACAGGAAGATTCACCTGCCGCAACGATAAAAAGGTTGCAGATTCTATTCAGAAACAACCGCACTGTCAAGCAACTCTCCTGACAGCATTGAATCTGACACTCGCAACTCACGCCCCTGCGCAATATCCAACCCCAAGCGCTGCTTGCGTCGCGTGTTGTGATAGGCCATTCCGGTACCCGCTGGAATCAGGCGACCCACGATGACGTTTTCTTTCAAGCCGCGCAATTCATCACGCTTGCCCATAATTGCGGCTTCCGTCAGGACTCGTGTGGTTTCCTGGAAGGATGCTGCGGAGATGAAGGAATCCGTAGACAAAGACGCTTTGGTAATACCCAGCAACATATATTCAAATGTTGCCGGATTTTTTCCGGACGCGATCATCTTTTCGTTTTCTTCCAGCAAATCAGCGCGCTCTACCTGCTCACCCACGATAAAACGGGTATCGCCTGTTTCTCTGACCTGAACACGGCGCAACATCTGACGAACAATCACTTCGATGTGCTTATCGTTGATCTTCACACCCTGCAAACGATACACTTCCTGAACTTCATCAGTGATGTAACGCGCCAGCTCTGCCACGCCCAGCAAGCGCAAGATGTCATGCGGGTCAGCCGGGCCGTCAACGATCATCTCGCCACGCGTCACAATCTGACCATCATGCACCAGCACATGTTTTTCCTTAGGAATCAAAAATTCGCTTGCGATACCTTCGACATCGGTAATCACCAGACGCTGTTTACCCTTGGTTTCCTTACCGAAGGATACGGTACCGGTACATTCAGCCAGCATACCCGCATCCTTGGGGATACGAGCCTCGAACAGCTCAGCCACACGCGGCAGACCACCGGTAATGTCGCGGGTCTTGGAAGACTCCTGCGGGATACGGGCCAATACATCGCCCACACCGACTTGCTGACCATCTTCCACGGTAATGATACAACCTGTCTGGAACGTCACGCTGACGGCGGTTTCTGTACCTGTCAATTTGACATCTTCGCCGTTTTCATCAAACAAACGCACCATAGGGCGCACCATCGTCTTGCTTTGCGCACCTGTGCGCTGCTTCGGATCGATGACCACCAGCGTTGACAGACCGGTTACTTCATCGATCTGTTTGGCAACGGTTGCCCCCTCTTCCACATTCTGGAAGCTGACACGGCCTGCGTACTCAGTGATAATCGGACGAGTATGCGGATCCCATGTTGCCAGTACTTCCCCGGCACGAACAATCGTACCCTCCTTGATGACAAGCGTAGCACCGTAAGGAATCTTGTGACGCTCACGCTCACGACCATAATCATCGGCGATGATGATTTCAGCACTACGCGCAACGACAATAGATTCACCGCGCGATGTTACGACCAGACGCATATTAGGGCTGTATTTGAGCACACCGTTGGATTTACCCTCGACCTGACTGGCAACCACATTTCTCGATGCAGCACCACCCACGTGGAAGGTACGCATAGTCAACTGAGTACCCGGTTCACCGATAGATTGCGCCGCAATCACGCCGACAGCTTCACCCACGTTGACCATGGATCCACGGCCCAGATCACGACCATAGCACTTGGCGCACAAACCAAATCGGGTTTCACATTTCAACGGCGCACGAACTTCAACCTCATCCACACCCAGCGCTTCGATACGTTCAACCGCTGTTTCATCGAGCAGGCAACCTGTTTCATACAGGGTTTCGCCCGACTCAGGGTTAACCACATCACGACTCAACACGCGACCCAGGATGCGCTCGCGCAAGGCTTCGATGACTTCACCGCCTTCGACGATAGCCTTCATCATCGCGCCGTTTACGGTTCCACAATCCTCTTCAACCACCACCAGATCCTGCGTTACGTCTACCAGACGGCGGGTCAGGTAACCTGAGTTAGCTGTCTTCAGCGCAGTATCCGCCAGACCCTTACGGGCACCGTGGGTAGAAATAAAGTATTGCAACATACTCAAGCCTTCACGGAAGTTCGCCGTGATCGGTGTTTCAATGATAGAACCATCCGGCTTCGCCATCAGACCACGCATACCGGACAACTGACGAATCTGTGCGGCTGAACCCCGCGCACCGGAGTCCGCCATCATGTAAATCGAATTCAGGGACTCTTGCATCATCGGCTTGCCGTTTACCATACGCGGCTCGCCTGTCAGTCGATCGATAACCTGCTCTGTACTCAGCTGATCCATCATGGCCTTGGCCACCATGTCACCCGTACGACCCCAGATATCCACCACCTTGTTGTAACGCTCGCCGTCTGTCACCAGGCCGGAGGTGTACTGAGTGTGTATCTCCATGACTTCTTTTTCGGCTGCACTGATCAGATCAGCCTTTTGCGGAGGCATCAGCATATCATCGACGCAAATCGAAATACCTGCACGGGTCGCATAAGTGAAACCTGTGTACATCAACTTGTCGGCCATGATGACGGTATCACGCAGACCACACTGACGGAAACTGGCGTTAATCAGCTTTGAAATTTCCTTCTTTTTCAACGCCTTATTGATCAACGCAAAGGGCAGACCCGCCGGCAACACCTCGGACAGCAAGGCGCGACCCACGGTAGTTTCATGACGAACCAGCTTCTCGACCAGCACACCATCCGCATCCTTATGGAACTCAACCAGACGCACGATCACCTTGGCTTGCAAGGAAACTTCGCGAGACTCATAGGCACGCGACACTTCGGCGATGTTGGCAAACATCGAGCCTTCGCCCTTGACACCGATATTTTCGCGGGTCATGTAATACAAACCCAGCACGATATCTTGCGATGGAACGATGATAGGCTCGCCGTTTGCCGGAGACAGCACGTTATTCGATGCCAGCAAAAGGGTACGGCACTCCATCTGCGCTTCGAGTGACAACGGTACGTGAACAGCCATCTGATCGCCGTCAAAGTCGGCGTTAAATGCCGTACAGACCAAAGGATGGAGTTGTATCGCCTTGCCTTCGATCAGAATCGGTTCAAATGCCTGAATACCCAGACGGTGCAAAGTTGGCGCGCGGTTGAGCATCACCGGATGTTCGCGGATAACCTCTTCGAGAATGTCCCACACGACAGGCTCTTCAGCCTCAACCATGCGCTTGGAGGCCTTGATGGTCGTAGCCAGCCCCATCGCTTCCAGGCGACTGAAAATAAACGGCTTAAACAGTTCCAGCGCCATTTTCTTGGGCAAACCGCACTGATGCAATTTGAGCTGAGGACCCACCACAATCACAGAACGACCGGAGTAATCGACACGCTTACCCAGCAAGTTCTGACGGAAGCGACCGCTCTTACCCTTGATCATGTCAGCCAGAGACTTCAACTGACGCTTGTTCGCGCCAGTCATCGCCTTGCCGCGACGGCCGTTGTCCAGCAACGAATCGACCGCTTCTTGCAACATGCGCTTTTCGTTGCGCACGATGATGTCCGGCGCCTTCAATTCAAGCAGGCGACGCAGACGATTGTTCCGGTTAATCACTCGACGATACAAATCGTTCAGGTCAGACGTTGCAAAACGACCGCCGTCGAGCGGCACGAGAGGGCGCAACTCAGGGGGCAGCACCGGCAACACTTCCAGCACCATCCATTGCGGTTTGATACCGGAAATATTGAATGCTTCCAGCACTTTGAGCCGCTTGGCGTATTTTTTGATCTTGGTTTCAGAACCTGTCGCCTGCAAATCCGCACGCAAGGTTTCAATTTCACTCGTCACATCAAGACCGCTGAGCAACGCGCGCACACCCTCGGCACCCATCAGGGCGGTGAATTCATCGCCATACTCTTCCGTCTTGGCAAGATAGTCATCATCAGACAACAACTGACCGCGATTGAGCGGCGTCATGCCAGGCTCGGTGACAACATAGGCTTCGAAATACAGCACGCGTTCGATGTCGCGCAAGGTCATGTCCAGCACCATACCCAGACGCGACGGCAACGACTTCAAAAACCAGATATGCGCAACCGGGCTTGCCAGCTCGATGTGGCCCATGCGTTCGCGACGCACCTTGGACAAGGTGACTTCCACGCCACATTTTTCGCAGATCACACCGCGATGCTTCAGACGCTTGTACTTACCGCACAGGCATTCGTAGTCTTTGACAGGTCCGAAGATCTTGGCGCAGAACAGACCGTCGCGCTCAGGCTTGAAGGTACGGTAGTTAATGGTTTCAGGTTTTTTGACCTCACCATATGACCATGAACGGATTTTTTCAGGCGACGCGAGACCAATCTTGATCGCATCAAACTCTTCTTTTTGTGTGACCTGCTTGAACAAATCTAACAATGACTTCATGTGTAACTCCTAAATCTGGTAAGTGGGGAGTAGTAAATGGAGAGTAGGAAGCAGAATTAGTGGCTCTACCACTGTCTGTTTCCCACTTCCTACTTCCTATATCTAGTTACGCTCCAAATCCATATCAATCGCCAGGGATCGAATTTCCTTGATGACCACATTAAAGGATTCCGGCATACCGGCATCAATCTTGTGATCACCCTTGACGATGTTTTCATAAACCTTGGTACGTCCTGCCACGTCATCCGACTTGACGGTCAACATTTCCTGCAAGGTATATGCAGCGCCGTACGCTTCCAGCGCCCAGACTTCCATTTCACCGAAACGCTGACCACCGAACTGAGCCTTACCACCCAGCGGCTGCTGTGTCACCAGACTGTATGGTCCTGTCGAACGCGCGTGCATCTTGTCATCAACCAGGTGATGCAGCTTCAACACATGCTTGTAACCTACCGTCACCGAACGGTCAAACGCCTCTCCGGTACGCCCGTCGAACAAGGTCGTCTGGCCTGACAGCGGCAAATCAGCCAGTGCCAGCATGTACTTGATTTCCTCCTCGGAAGCTCCGTCAAATACCGGCGTCGCGAACGGCACACCCTTGCGCAGATTGCGGCACAACTCGATGATTTCATCGTCATTAAACGAAGTGAAATCAACAGACTGGCCATTGTCGTTGTTGTAGATCTTATCGAGGAATCCACGCAACTCGATGATCTTGGCATTGGTCTGAAGCATCTTGTCGATCTTCTTGCCCAGACCATTGGCAGCCCAACCCAGATGAGTCTCAAGAATCTGACCAATGTTCATCCGCGAAGGAACACCCAGCGGGTTCAATACGACGTCTACCGGCGTACCATCGGCCATATAAGGCATATCTTCCACAGGTACGATACGCGAGATCACACCCTTGTTACCGTGACGCCCCGCCATCTTATCACCTGGTTGCAGACGACGCTTGACCGCAACGTAGACCTTGACCATTTTCTGCACGCCCGCTTGCAGCTCATCGCCCTGGGTCATCTTTTTCTTCTTCAACTCGAACGCCGCGTCGAATTCGACACGTTTCTGAGCCAGACCGTCCTTGACTTGTTCCATTTGCGCGGCGACTTCGTCGTCCGCTACACGAATATCAAACCACTGATGATGTTCGACACTGGACAGATAAGCCTGAGTGAGCAAACTGCCCTTGGCCAGCTTCTTCGGGCCGCCATTCGCCGCCTTGTCCAGCAGCATTTTTTCCAGACGGGTAAAGGCATCGCTTTCCACGATACGCATCTGATCGGCCAAATCTTTCTTGTAACGATTCAGTTCGTCGTCCACGATTTGCTGCGCACGACGATCGCGCTGCAAGCCCTCGCGGGTAAATACCTGAACATCGATGACCGTACCGGAACTCCCCGCAGATACACGCAAACTCGTGTCCTTAACATCGGACGCCTTCTCACCGAAAATGGCACGCAACAACTTTTCTTCCGGTGTCAGCTGGGTTTCGCCCTTGGGTGTTACCTTACCGACCAGCACGTCACCGACAGCCACCTCAGCGCCGATGTGCACGATACCGCAATCGTCCAGACGACCTAACTGCACCTCGGACAAGTTAGGGATATCGCGGGTGATTTCTTCCGTACCCAGCTTCGTATCACGTGCAACCACTGTCAGCTCTTCGATGTGAATCGAAGTGAATCGATCCTGAGCGATGATACGCTCGGAAATCAAAATCGAGTCTTCGTAGTTGTAACCGTTCCAGGGCATAAACGCGACCAGCACGTTTTGACCCAACGCGAGCTCACCCATATCGGTCGAGGCGCCGTCGGCCACCACGTCACCGCGCGCAATCACATCACCCACTTTGACCAGCGGACGCTGATTGATGTTGGTGTTCTGATTGGAACGTGTGTATTTGATCAGGTTGTAGATATCGACGCCGACTTCACCAGCGGTGGTCTCATCATCGTTAACGCGCACCACGATACGTGCCGCATCCACATAATCAATACGCCCGCCACGGACAGCCTGAACTGCCGTACCCGAGTCGACCGCAACCGTGCGCTCGATACCTGTACCCACCAGCGGCTTTTCAGCACGCAGACAAGGCACAGCCTGGCGTGACATGTTGGCACCCATCAAGGCTCGGTTCGCATCGTCGTGTTCCAGGAACGGGATCAAACAGGCCGCAACCGACACGACCTGTGAGGGCGACACGTCCATGTAATTAATCGTCGATGGCTCAGCCAGAACAAATTCGTTGTGGCGACGCGAAGACACGATGTCATCGGTGAACACGCCGTTCTTGTCCAGCTCCGCATTCGCCTGCGCAATAGTGTAATTGCTCTCTTCAATGGCCGACAGATAATCCACATCATTGGATACCTGACCATTGGTCACCTTACGGTACGGCGTCTCGATGAAACCATACTCATTGGTACGCGCATATAACGCCAAAGAGTTGATAAGTCCAATGTTCGGACCTTCCGGTGTTTCGATCGGGCATACGCGACCATAATGAGTCGGATGTACGTCACGAACCTCGAAACCTGCACGTTCACGTGTCAGACCGCCGGGTCCCAGGGCAGAAATACGGCGCTTGTGCGTCACTTCCGACAAAGGATTGGTTTGATCCATGAATTGACTCAGTTGGCTGGAACCGAAGAATTCCTTGATCGCGGCCGAAATAGGCTTGGCATTGATCAAATCATGCGGCATCAGGTTGTCGGCTTCAGCCTGACCCAGACGTTCTTTGACAGCGCGCTCAACACGAGCCAGACCAACACGGAACTGATTTTCTGCCAGCTCACCCACCGCACGCACACGGCGATTACCCAGATGATCGATATCGTCGATTTCACCGCGACCATTGCGCAATTCAACAAGGATTTTAACGACTGCGACGATGTCTTCGTTGGAAAGGATAGGAGAACCCGTCAATTCTTCGCGTCCGACACGGCGATTAAACTTCATGCGACCGACAACTGACAGATCGTAACGCTCTTCGCTGAAGAACAAACCATTGAACAGACCCTCAACAGATTCTTCTGTTGGCGGCTCGCCTGGGCGCATCATGCGATAAATGGCGACACGAGCCGTCCACTCGTCTGTCGTCTCATCGGTCCGCAATGTTTGCGAGATGTAGGCACCATGATCAAGATCATTGGTGTACAGGGTATGCAGCTTGAGGATATTGGCTTCCTGCAATTTATGCAGCAATTCTTCAGTGATCACATCATTGGCATTTGCAATGATTTCACCACTCTCCTTATCAACCACATTATTGGCGACAACACGTCCGATCAAAAAGTCGTCCGCGACCGCCAGCCTTTCAATGCCCGCTTCCTGCATCTGACGAATATGACGCACAGTGATGCGTTTATCCTGAGCGACAATAGTCTTGCCGGACTTGTCCAGAATATCAAAGCGTGCAATTTCACCGCGCAGGCGTTCTGCTACGACTTCGAACTGGATCCCGCCCTTTTTGCCCAAATGGAACGCATCGAATTCATAAAACATCCCGAGCATATCTTCATTGCTAAAACCCAATGAACGCAGCAGAATTGTGACCGGCATCTTGCGGCGACGGTCGATACGGAAGTAAACGTAGTCCTTCGCGTCGAATTCGAAATCAAGCCATGAGCCGCGATAAGGAATGATACGAGCGGAGAAAAGCAATTTACCGGACGAATGCGTCTTGCCCCGGTCATGCTCGAAGAACACGCCAGGGGATCTGTGCAACTGGGAGACGATAACGCGCTCGGTGCCGTTGATGACAAAAGAACCGGTGTTAGTCATCAGGGGCATTTCGCCCATGTAGACTTCCTGCTCCTTGACTTCCTTGACGGTGGGCTTTGAGGCTTCCTTGTCCATAATCGTCAAACGCACGCGTGCACGCAGTGGTGACGCATAGGTCAGGCCGCGCTGCTGACATTCTTTTACGTCAAAGGCCGGCATACCCAGCAGATAACTGACGAAGTCAAGACGCGCATTCTTCGAATGACTTTCAATTGGGAAAATTCCGTTGAAAGCGGCTTGCAAACCGGCATTCTTGCGTTTTTCAGGCGGAGTAGCTGCCTGAAGAAAGGCCGCAAAGGCTTCCAATTGGGTGGATAACAGGAAAGGAACCGGCAAAGCACCGATTCGCTTGCCAAAACTTTTACGAATACGTTTTTTTTCGGTAAAAGAGTAGCTCATATAATCTCCACGACTAGGCAAAAAGACAGGGGGCGGGAAGCCTGGATACAGACTTCCTGTCCATTGACTTCTTAAAGCGCCAAAAGGCTGACGGTAAGCCGTCAGCCCCTTGACAACACGATGAATTACTTGACTTCAGCGGTAGCGCCAGCTTCGATCAGTTGTTTTGCAACTGCGTCAGCATCGGCTTTGGAAATGCCTTCTTTAACAACCTTAGGTGTCGCGTCAACCAGATCCTTGGCTTCTTTCAAGCCCAGACCTGTGATGGCACGAACAGCCTTGATGACGCTAACCTTGTTGTCGCCAATGGCGGTCAAGAATACGTCAAATTCGGTTTGCTCAGCAGCCGCTTCAACAGCAGCACCAGCAGGACCTGCAACAGCAACAGCTGCAGCAGATACGCCAAATTTCTCTTCCATTTGCTTGATCAGATCAGACAATTCCAGCACGGTCATGCCGGCAACTGCATCCATCAATTCAGCATTAGTTATAGCCATATTGTTCTCCTTGTTCAGTTAATTCAAAAATTAAACAGCTTCAGCAACTGCTTCAGCAGTCACTTCAGCAGCGACGGGTGCATTGGCATCGCGAATAGCCGCCAGCGTGCGGACGAACTTTGCAGTCGTCGCATTCATGGTTGCCATCAAGCGTGCAATCAACTCATCACGACTTGGTGTTGCAGCCAGTACAACGATTTGTTCAGCCGACAACAGCGAACCTGTCATTGCACCTGCCTTAACCACCAACTTGTTGTTAGTCCTGGCAAATTCACACATCACTTTAGCCGCAGCGACAGGATCAGCACTCATGCTATACACAAGAGGACCAACCATACTGTCAGCTAACGATTCAAATGAAGTACCTTGTACCGCGCGGCGTGCCAATGAGTTTTTCAACACATGCAGATACACCCCGGAATTGCGCGCTGTCGCACGCAATTTGGTGATGTCGGCCACTTTGATGCCACGGTACTCTGCCAAAACGATGGTTTGCGATTGCGCCACTTGTGCACTTACTTCCGCTACCACTGCTTGTTTTTCTTGCAGATTGAGACTCAAGTCTTCCTCCATTTTCCAGAATGCACTTAACGTGCACTCCATCATTTACAACCGCGACCTTGAGACAGGAGAACATCCTGCTCGCGGGCACACCATCTGCGGGGGGATCAGGATTCAGGATAAAGGATTCAGAAAACCCCAAGATCCAATACTGTTCCGTCCATTAAGCTGTCATTCTTCAAAACTCCAGACTGCATCCTGCATCCAGAATCCCGATTTCTGACAGCCCCACCGGTCTTTGATGCTGACAACCGCCAGCAGTGCAAAGATAAGTGGCGACAAGGCGGATGCCTTGTCGCCAAATTTAATACTTTAAGCGGAAAAAGTTGTCTGATCCACGCGAATACCTGCACCCATGGTGCTGGACAGCGAGACCTTCTTCATGAACACGCCTTTTGATGAAGCAGGCTTGGCCTTGGCCAGAGCATCAATCAACGCCAGCAAGTTTTCACGCAATGCTTCAGGTGCGAATGAAGCGCGCCCGATCGTGCAGTGAATGATACCATTCTTGTCGTTGCGATACTGAACCTGACCCGCCTTTGCGTTGCGAACAGCGCCCGCCACGTCAGCTGAAACAGTACCTACCTTAGGGTTAGGCATCAGGCCGCGAGGACCCAGAATCTGACCCAACTGACCGACCAGACGCATCGCATCCGGACTTGCGATCACAACGTCAAAATTCAGCTCACCCTTTTTAATGGATTCAGCCAGATCGTCAAAACCAACGATATCCGCACCGGCAGCCTTTGCTTCTTCAGCCTTGGCGCCTTGCGCAAAAACCGCTACGCGAACTGTCTTACCCGTACCGCGAGGCAACACCACCGAACCACGCACCAGCTGGTCAGATTTACGCGCATCGATACCCAGGTTAACAGCGACGTCGATGGATTCATCGAATTTCGCTACGGCGTTTTCCTTGACCAAAGACAACGCATCGGTCAAAGCGTACATTTTGTTGCGATCGATTTTGGCTGCAATTGCTTTATAGCGCTTAGACATTATTCGCCCTCCACGGTAATACCGATACTGCGCGCACTACCAGCGATGGTGCGGACAGCCGCATCCATATCAGCAGCGGTCAGATCCGGCATCTTGGTTGTTGCAATTTCTTCAGCCTGCTTGCGGGTCAAATGACCAACCTTGACTGTGTGCGGCGTCGCACTACCACTCTTAATCCCGACAGCCTTCTTGATCAGAATGGTTGCAGGAGGGGTCTTCATGATAAAGGTGAAGCTCTTGTCCGCAAACGCGGTGATCACCACCGGGATAGGCAAACCAGGCTCAACACCTTGCGTAGCCGCGTTAAACGCCTTACAGAATTCCATAATATTCAAGCCGCGCTGACCCAATGCCGGGCCTATCGGTGGACTTGGATTTGCCTTACCAGCCGGCACTTGCAGCTTGATGTAGCCTATTACTTTTTTTGCCATGTTACTCTCCTATCAAACGGGTAATCGAAACTTGCGTCTCTCCCCAATCACAAGAAACAGCTAACGGGGAACGCGCTTAGCTTTTATCGCAAGCTGCGTCCCCCATCACCATCTCTCCCGCTTCAGCCCTTTTCTACTTGGCCAAAATCCAGCTCTACAGGTGTCGCGCGACCAAAAATAGTCACCGCAACCCGTATTTTATTCTTGTCATAATTAACTTCTTCGACCATACCGGTAAAGTCTGTAAACGGACCTTCCTTGACACGCACAGCCTCACCCACTTCAAACAACACTTTAGGCCTTGGCTTTTCAACACCAGCCTGCATTTGCTGCATGATCGTCTGAACTTCTTTCTCACTGATCGGTGTGGGTCGCATCGCAGAACCACCGAGGAAACCGGTCACTTTTGGCGTATTTTTCACCAAATGCCAGGACTCGTCGGTCATTTCCATCTCAACCAGAACATACCCGGGAAAAAACTTACGCTCAGAGGTTACTTTTTGACCGGACTTCAGCTCCTCAACCACCTCGACCGGAACTAAGATCTGACCAAATTTATCCTGCATACCCTCGCGCTGAATTTTTTCAGCCAGTGCGCGCGATACGCTTTTCTCAAACTGTGAGTACGTGTGAACAACATACCAACTCATAGCCATTATTAAACCCGCCCCATCAGCTTATTCACCATCATCATCAGACTGGCATCGACCAACCACAAAAACAACGCCATGGTTATCGCAAATACAATCACCACACCCGTAGTCTGAATTGTTTCCTTGCGAGTAGGCCAAACCACGCGTTTAGCCTCAGCTATGGAATCCCTGGAAAACGCTATGAAGCGACGTCCGGATTCACTCGCAGAAGCCACACCTGCAGCCAACAACAAACCAACGAGAACTGAAAGCAATCTCAGGACTGCCGGGCTATCGTGCAAGTAATAGTAGCCCGCAACCCCCGCCACAACCAGCAGAAATGCAATTAGCAACTTGATTTTGTCCGACATGCGCGAATGTTCCGGTTAACTGTTATTTAATATTGGCAGGCCAGGAGGGCTTCGAACCCCCAACCCTCGGTTTTGGAGACCGATACTCTACCAATTGAGCTACTGGCCTAGAAATCAGGGACCAGGACTCAGAATTCAGGAACCAGCAAAACCACTACCGCATCCTGAATCCCGCATCCTAAATCCTGCTATTACTCGATTACTTTTGCAACCACACCCGCACCAACGGTACGGCCACCTTCGCGAATCGCGAAACGCAGACCTTCTTCCATGGCGATCGGGTTGATCAGTGCAACAGTGATGCTGACGTTATCGCCTGGCATAACCATTTCAGTACCGACTGGCAATTCAACCGCGCCGGTCACGTCAGTGGTACGGAAGTAGAACTGTGGACGGTAACCCTGGAAGAATGGCGTATGACGACCGCCTTCATCCTTACCCAACACGTAGATTTCAGCCGTGAACTTGGTGTGCGGCTTGATTGAACCAGGCTTGCACAACACTTGACCACGCTCGACTTCTTCACGCTTGGTACCGCGCAACAACACACCCACGTTATCGCCGGCCTGACCCTGGTCGAGCAACTTGCGGAACATTTCAACACCGGTGCAAGTTGTCTTCAAAGTTGGCTTGATACCAACGATTTCGATTTCTTCGCCGACTTTAACGATACCGCGCTCGATACGGCCGGTAACAACCGTACCGCGACCGGAAATAGAGAACACGTCTTCAACTGGCATCAGGAATGCGCCGTCGACTGCACGTTCCGGTGTAGGAATGTATGAATCCAGCGCATCAGCCAAACGCAGAATCGCAGGCTCGCCGATTTCAGACTGATCACCCTTGATTGCCAGCATCGCAGAACCCTTGATGATAGGCACATCATCGCCAGGGAAGTCGTACTTGGACAACAATTCGCGAACTTCCATTTCAACGAGCTCGAGCAACTCTTCGTCGTCGACCATGTCGCACTTGTTCAGGAACACCACGATGTATGGAACGCCAACCTGGCGAGCCAGCAGGATGTGCTCGCGAGTCTGAGGCATAGGGCCGTCAGCTGCGGAACAAACCAGAATCGCGCCGTCCATCTGCGCAGCACCGGTAATCATGTTCTTTACATAGTCGGCGTGACCCGGGCAGTCAACGTGAGCATAGTGACGATTCGCCGTCTCATATTCAACGTGAGCCGTGTTAATCGTAATACCGCGCGCCTTTTCTTCCGGCGCTGCATCGATCTGGTCGTAAGCCTTGGCTTCACCGCCAAACTTCTTGCACAATACCATCGTGATTGCAGCAGTCAGCGTAGTCTTGCCGTGATCGACGTGGCCAATTGTACCGACGTTGACGTGTGGTTTTGTACGTTCAAATTTGCTCTTTGCCATAGTTTTTCCTTAGTCAAACGTTAACAATAATTACTAAATTTGGTGCCCATGGCGAGAATCGGACTCGCGACCTCTCCCTTACCAAGGGAGTGCTCTACCACTGAGCCACATGGGCGGGATTAAAACTGGAGCGGGTGAAGGGAATCGAACCCTCGTCGTAAGTTTGGAAAACTTCTGCTCTACCATTGAGCTACACCCGCAGGTATTCCATCAAACAACGCCGCTAAAAGCGACTACTAGATACCATCACTTACAAAATTTGGTGGAGGGGGAAGGATTCGAACCTTCGTACTCTGAGAGGGCAGATTTACAGTCTGCTGCCTTTAACCACTCGGCCACCCCTCCAAAACTGAAGAGCAGCATTCTGCCCAAAAGGTTTGGTCTTGTCAACAACTTTTTAACTAATTTTTACTTCTGTACAGCGCAGACTGTGCGTGGGCATGCAATCCCTCGCCAAAAGCCAGTGTTGCCGCAATCTGTCCCAGCGCCTGAGCACCCTTTTCTGAAACCTGAATCAGGCTGCTGCGCTTCTGAAAATCATACACACCCAGAGGAGAAGAGAACCGCGCAGTGCCTGAGGTTGGCAACACATGATTAGGTCCTGCGCAGTAATCCCCCAGCGACTCGGAAGTATGGCGCCCCATAAAAATAGCGCCTGCATGTTTCAATTTCGGCAGCCACTCCTCTGGATCGGCAACCGACATCTCCAGATGTTCCGGCGCGATGCGATTGCTGATCGCGCAGGCTTCATCGAGGCTTGCAACATGGATGAGCGCACCGCGATTCTCCAGCGCCGTCCTGATAATTTCACGGCGCGGCATCTGTTCGAGCAAGCGGTCGGCGCTTGCCGCGACGGCCTTTATAAAATCCGCATCAGGGGACAGCAGGATCGCCTGCGCCAACTCATCATGCTCGGCCTGAGAGAACAGATCCATCGCAATCCAGTCAGGATTAGTCTTGCCATCGCAAATGACCAGAATTTCCGAGGGCCCTGCGATCATATCGATGCCGCACACGCCAAACACGCGGCGCTTGGCCGCCGCCACATAGGCGTTGCCAGGCCCTACGATCTTATCTACCTTGGGGATGGTTGCCGTGCCATAGGCCAACGCGCCCACCGCCTGCGCCCCGCCGATGGTAAACACTCGATCCACGCCCGCCAGGTAGGCCGCCGCCAGCACCAGCTGATTCTTCACGCCATCGGGGGTCGGCACCACCATAATCAGCTGAGCCACCCCAGCCACCTTGGCGGGCAACGCGTTCATCAATACCGAAGACGGGTAAGCCGCCTTGCCGCCCGGCACATACAAGCCCACCCGGTCCAGCGGCGTAACCTGCTGCCCCAGCAGTGTGCCATCCTCATCGGTATAGCTCCAGGAAGGCTGTACCTGCTTCTGGTGATAGGCCGTCACGCGAGCTGCTGCGGCTTCCAGAGCAGCTCGCTGATCAGCTGGCAGGCCTTCGAAGGCAGCGCGCAACTCCTCGCGCGGCAATTCCATCCCGGCGGCGTCAGCTATCGTCAAACGATCAAATTTAGCCGTGTACTCCAGCACAGCAGCGTCGCCGCGCAGTCGCACGTCAGAAAGTATAGCCGCAACCGTCGCCTCCAGCGTTTCATCCGCCGTTTCTTCGAATGCCAGCAAAGCGGTCAACTCTTCGCCAAAACCTGCACTACTGCTCGATAATTGTCTGATTTTCATTTTATTAACCTTGATTGTGGTACTAATCGTCTAAGTCAAAGCGCAGAGCAGCCTCATAATCTTGACCTCCGTAATAGATACCGATGATGGAAACCAACTCTGCATCCACCGCGAAGGCGATCACGGCACGTTTTTTGTAATTCGTGATGCGTAGGCCGGGGCGAATATCATCGCGACGAGCGCCTCGCTTCGGAAATGTACGCAGGTCATCACAATGTGTGACGATTGTATTGGTATAGCGTTCGGCAATTTCAGGTGTTGCTGCGATCGCTATGTAACGATAGAGCACCACCAACTGATCCTGCGCCTCTGGCGTAAAAATAACGGTGTACTGCATTACGCTTTGACGGTGGTTTTCTTATGTTCGCCAGCCAACGCCGCACGCACCTGCGCAACGGTAAGGGCTCGCGCCGGGTTAGCCTTCAGAGCATCATAGGCCGCCCCCACTTCTTGCGACAGCCAGTTTTCCACTACACGGTCACGAGCCATCAATACGCGCAAGCCATCCCTGATCACTTCGCTTTCGGTGGCATATTCGCCGGCAGCAACCTTTGTTTTTACAATATCCGCCATCTCATTTGGCAGGGTAATACTAAATTGTTGAGTTGTGCGCATGATCAGCCTCCATTAATTCAACAGGATTTAATCCTATTCTTTTGGGTTCATCACGTCAAGAAACCACAACAGCCTTTCGGCACGAGCAACATGCAGCAGAGACCCGCAGTTCAAAGCAAATACCAAAATCTTTCTGCCCACAAAAGGCACGGAAAAAATATTCAATACTTACAGCGGCACAACCTTACTCTGTAATGAAAAGCTGAACACGCCAGACTACCCGCGATCCGCCACCAGCGGCTTTCCGGCATCGAATTTGCTTGGCCGAAAATCAACTAACAAGACAAAGTGGAATTTCAATGGTTGATACCCAACCGTGAAGCTAAGGGGCGCCGCGCTTTTGCGGCCTCCCGCTCGAATGACGAGTTAGCGATCACGGCGAGTTCACCATGCACTGACGTTTCTGCGCGGCCTTGACCAGCGTTTCTTGCTCGATTGAAAGCAGTTCTACATGAATCTTTACGCCAAAGATTCTGGCGGCCTCCGCAGCCCATGAACTGCCCAGTAAGAAGGCTGCGGCTTCAGCGCTACCAAAGCACATGATTTTTTGCCAGCCTGGGCCAAGCTTCTTATCGATATAGGCTAACTTCAATATGTCGGATTTTACCTTATGAAGCTGCGCGCCTTTGAGTTCTCCGACGCGCGCATAGACTTCAACAACCACTTTATTTTCCGGGTCAATTCCATCGGGTTGAACGCCAATACCCAACGTGGCCCCCGCGACAAAATGTAGACCAAGTTTCACCTCAATGCCACGCAACATGTGACTTTCTGCGATTTTCTGTTCGGTCGAATCTGATTTGTGCGATGGCATCGTTTTTGATCGCTGACGTTGAATGGACAGAACAATTCAAATATATGCAGGAGAGCATGCTGCATAAGCCGCCCTGTTACACTGCAACCATTTGATTTTACACGATCATGAGGCTTTTACACATCAAACCACTCTGCATACTCATCGCCTCATACTGCCGGAAGCTGTGTAGTGTATTCGAAAACTTGTGCATTACCGAACGGCAGCAACTGGCACACTCCAGTCGTTTACGAAGTACCGCCTCAGGTCAATGCGTGATTAAAAATCGCGTTGTACGCATGCAATCTGGCGCGATTCAATGGGTATGCAGTTTCTCCTGCGACCACACTTCGCACTGTCCGCCTGCCTGTCGCCTCCGTGTGGGACTGTTTATTATCGAATCAAGCAACCAATTCTTTAATTAAATCGGGGTGCTTATCCAGCAGGCGGAACAAATTCAACACGGCGGCAACAGGTTTTGCTTGCCCGCGCTCGTAGCGGGAAAAGGCATTCTTTCCGCCACCTGCGAGCCGGGCAGCTTCCAACTGAGTGAGTTTGAGTTTCTTACGGATGCGTGCTAACTCAGCCGCCTCTTCGGCATCTATCCGGTCACGAAAAGCCAGCCAGGCTATTTCCTCCGCTTCGTCAAACTCAATAAAACCATCCGAGCAGTGATCGCAGAACGCGCCCTTGACTTCTGATAGATAACTATGCCCCTTGTAGTTCTGTGTCACCGTTTTAGTACCGGCATGCAGCACGCCTTCTTTGCACAGAGGGCAAGATTTTTCATTCCATTTTTTCGTCATTTCATAACTCCTTAAACGAAACTACAAAATAATCACCGTCTCGCTGGAACTTGACGTACAGCATAATGCCGTTTCACTCGCTGTGATACACATCTTGCCAGTCGCGATGATCCGCATGGGTAGTCATACTCTTGTAAAACTCACCGCGACCCAACTCTTTTTACCACAGCTAAGGCATCTGTTTGTGCCATACCAGCCTGACGAATACCGTTTCGAGCCGAAACCGTCAGATTCATCGCCGAAACTGTTGTCATCTGCGTTTGAATCTCATCAAGCGAATAATGATTTTTTAGCTTTTCCATGCAGCGATTATTCCCTTTAAGGTGAATTTGTCAATTCAGACAACCCCGATGATGGACGCTTACCCCAAGCAATGAAAAATGTAACGGCACAACTTTTAATTGTTATTTTTCAATCGCCTGTGCAAATGCATCCAGCATGGGCTGAATCGCATCGCGCTTTAACTTGAGCGCGGCCTGATTCACCACCAGACGCGAGGATACATCGCTGATATGCTCGACCGCCTTGAGATGATTGGCGCGCAATGTGCCGCCGCTGCTCACCAGGTCGACAATCACGTCTGACAAACCCACCAGAGGCGCCAGCTCCATGGATCCGTACAACTTGATCAGGTCGATGTGCACGCCCTTGGCCGCAAAATGATCGCGCGCCGCCTTGACGTACTTGGTGGCCACGCGCAGGCGCGCGCCCTGCTTCACAGCCGACTCATAGTCAAAATCGTTGTGCACCGCCACCATCATCCGGCAGCGTGCGATATTCAAATCCAGCGGCTGATACAGGCCCGCCCCGCCATGCTCACTCAACACATCCTTGCCCGCCACACCGATGTCTGCCGCGCCATACTGCACGTAAGTCGGCACGTCAGAGGCACGCACGATAATCAGGCGCACATCCGCACGGTTGGTCGACAGAATCAGTTTGCGTGACGTCTCCGGATCATCCAGGGCTTCTATGCCTGCCGCAGCCAACAACGGCAATGTCTCTTCAAAAATCCGGCCTTTGGATAGCGCAATGGTAATCATGGTGTATTGCTCTCAGTCAATTCAATAAAAGGGAGAAGGGAGAAGGGAGCTCTTCCCTCTTCACTGGATTCTTCGTATCTTCGCGCCCAGTGCGGACAATTTCGCTTCTATGTGCTCATAACCGCGATCAAGATGATAGATACGATCCACGATAGTCTCCCCCTGAGCCACCATCCCGGCAATCACCAGCGATGCCGAAGCACGCAAGTCTGTAGCCATGACGGTCGCGCCTTCCAGCTGACGACAACCCTGAATCACGGCGGTATTGCCTTCAATCTCGATTGAAGCCCCCAGTCGCTGCAACTCCTGTACATGCATGAAGCGATTCTCGAATATCGTTTCCACCACCATGGAATTGCCTTCAGCGATACAATTTAACGCCATGAATTGCGCCTGCATATCCGTCGGAAAAGCAGGATATGGCGCAGTACGAATACTAACCGGACGAGGGCGAGCATTCATTTCAAGACTGATTCGATCACCCGACACCGTCACAATCGCGCCGGTTTCTCGCAATTTGTCCAACACACTGTCCAGCGTGTCAGGACGTGCATGGGTCAGGGTAATATTTCCACCTGTCGCGGCTGCCGCCACCAAAAATGTTCCGCTCTCGATACGATCCGGCATCACGCCATAGCTTGCACCATGCAATCTATCAACGCCTGAGATGGTAATCTTGTCGCTGCCGGCGCCTTCGATTTTGGCTCCCATCGCGATCAGGCAGTTCGCCAGATCCACCACTTCCGGCTCCCGCGCCGCATTTTCCAGAACCGTAATGCCATCAGCCAGCACAGCCGCCATCATCAGGTTTTCCGTACCGGTCACGCTGATCAGATCAAAACAGATATGCGCGCCGCGCAGACGTTTAGCGGTCGCATGGATATAGCCATGCTCGATATGAATTTGCGCACCCATTGCCTGCAGCCCTTTGATATGCAAATCCACGGGACGTGAACCTATCGCACACCCACCGGGCAAAGACACGCGCGCCTCGCCGAAACGGGCGAGCAACGGACCCAATACCAGAATGGCCGCACGCATGGTTTTGACCATATCATAAGGGGCTTCGAGCTTATCGACCTTTGCCGCATTGAACACTGCCGACTGCGCGCCCGGGTTGATACTCACCCCCATTTGCTGCAGCAACCTGATCATCGTCGTGACATCATGCATGTCAGGCAAATTGCTCAGATGCAGTTCGCCTGCGGTCAGAAGGCTGGCGCACATGATCGGCAACGCTGCATTTTTGGCGCCGGAAATTTTCACTTCGCCGTTCAGGCGATAACCGCCCTGGATTGCTAATTTTTGCATTGTTCTGACTGATAATTAATGATTGATAATTGATAATTGATAATTATCAATTGCTTGCTTGCGCCCATTCTTCCGGCGTGTAGGTTTTCATGGACAGCGCATGGATTTCGCCGCGCATCCGCTCGCCCAGTGCCTGAAAGACGATTTGATGGCGCTGAATGCGACTCTTACCCGCGAAGGCTGCACTCACCACGATCGCCTCAAAGTGCTGACCATCCCCGGTAACACTTAAATGGGAAGTCTCCATACCCTGCGCGATACTGACCTGAATACTTTCTGGAGTAACCATGACTATCCCCGGCTGAGTTTAAAAATTAATGCTGCCAAGCGCGACGCCGCAACTCATTCACCAGGCAACATCTCGGCCACACCGTACAGGTTGGCAAGGCTCAATAAGGCATCTGGCAAATCCCTTACGCGCAAACGGCGTTTGTTACGCTCTGCGGCTCTCGCCCACCCCAGCAACATACTGACAGCGGCGGAATCAACGACTTCGACACCGGAAAAGTCCACCAGCAAGTCTTCAGTTGCAAGTCGCTGTAAACCGGACGAATACAAGGCTGGCACGGTGTCCATCGTCAACCGACCGTTCAGCATCAGGCTATCGTCGGCCTGTGCAGTCACTTGGCCTCTGCCTTATGTACCGTACCCGCATTCATCCCGGACAACTCCTTAATCAGGCCGTCGATCCCGACTTGTTTAACTTTTGTATCAAACGAGCCTCGCTGACTAACGACAATGCGCAGATTTTCTATCTCCACGTCAACAACCTTCCATTCATCGCCCACTTTTTCCATGTAGTATTTTACAGAAATCGGCTGCGTACCCTGCTTGACTATGCGTGTAGAGACAACAGCCTGATCTGCATTGGCTGCCAGCTTCAACGGGAGCACCTGGACAACCTGATCACGGTACTGCACGAAGGCCTTGGTATAAGTGCCGACCAACATATTGCGAAATTCGGTCACCAAGGATTTTCTCTGCTCAGGCGTAGCCTGCCGCCAATTCTTTCCCATAGCCGATTTGGTCATGCGTTCAAAATCAAAGCGTGGCAACACCTTGGCATCTACCAGCTCCTGAACTTTTTTCTGATTGCCGGACTGTATTTCCTTATCGCCCTTAACGACCGACAACACTTCCTGAACAGTCGTCTGAATCACAGCATCCGGCGCGATCACCTCGGCACTTGCAGCACCCATCACGCACATGAAGCCCATCAACACGTTCCAAAATAATCTCATCTTTTTCACCCTATTTAGTTGCCTCAGCGGCCTTGCTGTACATAAATTTACCGATCAAATCTTCCAGTACCATGGCAGATTGCGTTTGCTTCACAACCTCCCCGTTTTTCAACATCTCTGCATCTCCTCCGGGGACCAGGCCGATATACTGTTCACCCAGCAAACCCGATGTCAGAATATTGGCAAAAGTATCCTTGGGAAACTGATATCGCTTGTCCAGACTCATCACGACATTAGCCTCGTAACGCTCAGTATCGAGCGAAATCTCCGTCACGCGGCCAACCAGCACGCCCGCACTCCTGATTGAGGCCTTAGGCTTGAGTCCGCCGATATTTGAGAAATACGCATGAACCTGGTAGGTCTCGGACACGTTATAGGTACCAAGGTTCCCGACCTTCATCGCCAGCATCACCAGCGCCGCGATCCCGGCCACCACGAACATCCCTACCCATAAATCCAATTTAGTACGTTCCATACTTCAAGCCCCTCTAAACATGATTGCAGTCAACACAAAGTCCAACATCAAAATCGCCAGCGAAGAAGTCACCACCGTGCGCGTCGTCGCACCTGACACACCTTCGGCCGTGGGTGGCGCATCAAAACCTTCAAACAAAGCAATCACAGTGACCACCGTACCGAACACCAGACTCTTGATAACCCCATTCATGATATCTTCACGAAAATCCACCGCTGCCTGCATTTGCGACCAGAAGGATCCCTCGTCAACACCAATTTGCACCACACCGACCAGATAGCCGCCGAATATACCCACCGCACTGAACAAGGCTGCCAGCAGTGGCATCGAAATCACACCCGCCCAAAAACGCGGCGCCACAATGCGGGCGATCGGATTAACCGCCATCATTTCCATCGCCGAAATTTGCTCCGTGGCCTTCATCAGCCCGATTTCCGCTGTCATCGCAGAACCTGCGCGACTGGCAAACAGCAAGGCTGCCATCACAGGCCCCAACTCCCGCACCAACCCCAATGCAACCATAACGCCCAGCGCCGACTCAGAGCCGTAACGTTTGAGCGTTTCATATCCTTGCAGCCCCAGCACCATCCCGACAAACAGCCCCGCCACAATGATGATGATGAGCGACATGACGCCGGTGGAAAATAATTCCTTGATAATCAGGTGAAAACGGCGAAAACTGTTTCCCGAATAAATCAGTGTGAGAAAAAAGAAACGCGACGCGACACCGATACGCCAAACCGCATTAACGACACGGCTTCCGATTGCTCTTATAGTACTAATTACCGCCATGGTTCAAGCCCGCAAATTTAAATCTTGTCGAAAATCGACACCGGGATAATGGAAGGGCACAGGGCCATCCATCTCGCCATGCACAAACTGGTGCACGAAATCTTTGTCCGAAGCGCGGAGTTCATCGGGTGTGCCTTCTGCCACAATTACACCACCGGCCATAAAGTAAACATAATCCACAATCTTCAGCGACTCCTGAATGTCATGCGTGACGATAATCGAGGTCGCGCCCAGCGCATCATTCAAGCGTCGAATCAAATCGCCAATAACAGTCAGTGATATAGGATCGAGCCCCGCAAAGGGCTCGTCGTACATGATCAACATCGGATCGAGCGCCACGGTACGCGCCAGAGCCACGCGGCGCGCCATACCGCCTGACAACTCGGAGGGCATCATATTTTGCGCCCCGCGCAATCCGACCGCATGCAGCTTCATCATCACCAGATCATGGATGATATCTTCGGGCAAATCCGTGTGTTCACGCATTTGAAACGCCACATTGTCATACACCGACATATCGGTAAACAGCGCGCCGAACTGGAACAGCATGCCCATCTTGCGGCGCATGGCATACAAACCTGCCGGATCCAGCTCGTGCATCACCTGGCCGTCCATCCTGACGCAACCTTTGGTAGGTTTCAACGCGCCACCGATGTGACGCAGCAGCGTCGTCTTGCCACAACCGCTCAGGCCCATGATAGCAACCAGCCGCCCCCTGGGGAACGTCATGTTGATACCCTGCAGCACGGGGCGTTTATCGTAGGTGAAGTTAAGGTCGCGAATTTCGACCAAAGCGTTTGAAGACAAAATGAAATCCTGAAGAACAAGTTTTACATTCTAAACGATAGCGCGGACTATACTCAACTATTACCTTCGTCCTGACTCCTCGCAGGACCACTTTCGAAGAGCGTTTGCAGGCTCACATCAGTGCTTTTTTCAAGCTGCGCCGCACAACTGGCAAGCCATACTTTCAAAGGATCATCCCCCTGATCAGCCAGCAGCACACTGCGATCCAACACAAACAGGTGCAGTAACTCTGTCGCGCGAATATGACTCGCATCCTTCATCATCAGCCAACCTTGCCCTTCGGCCTTGCGCACCAGACCAGCACTGCTCAACCGTTGCATAATCTGCTCCAGCGCGAAAAAACCCACATGCAGTTCCTTTGACAGCGCAGACATCGTCATAATCGCTCCTTGCTGCAAGGCATCCGACATCAGCTTCAACACCCGCAAGGCATCGAGCATTTTCACCACGGCAGGCAGATAAGGAACAAGCGGGGTGCGCCAGTGCGAAAGCGACGCGGCAACCACAGCCCCCAGCAATATTGTCAGCCAGGACAAGTAAATCCACATCAGAAAAATCGGCACGCTGGCAAATGCGCCATAGACCATTTTATAGGTCGGAAAATGGCTGATATAAAGCCCGAAAACGCGGTTCATCGTTTCAAACAGTACCGATGCCACGATTCCGCCTATCAGCGCATGACCAAGGGGAACATAACGGTTAGGCACGACGCGAAACAGCAGGACGAACGCCAGTGTGGTGAATAATACCGGCAAGCCCTTCAACACAACCATGCCAAAGATCGGAAGATTCCGGGCATAGCCCAGCGACAGACCAACCAGCCAGGAAGTCAGCGACAGACTGGCGCCCACCAGAATAGGCGCCAGGGTGAGCACCGCCCAGTAAACGATCAAACGTTTTAACATCGGCCGGGATCTGGACACCCTCCAGATCGTATTGAACGCCTGATCAATCGTCAGCATCATCAACATGGCCGTCACAGCCAGAAACAACACGCCCAGCGCGCTAAGACGCCCCGCGCTCTCGGCGAATTCCTCCATATAATGTGCGATGACCTTACCTGCTGTTTCCGGCATCAGATTATTGAGCAAATAAGTTTTAATCTGCGTGGAAAAATCATCGAACACAGGAAAAGCTGAAAACAATGTCAGCGCAATCGTAATGAGAGGCACCAGGGACAGCAGCGCTGTGAAAGTCAGACTGGCAGCGATCTGCGCGCAGCGATCCTCGGCAAATCGAATAGCCACAAAACGTATAAAATCTCGCAAGTCCTGACAATTTTTTTGCATTCCGATTCTCTTGATTTCCGTGGCGAAGCTAACATGTTTCTAGCCACGCCCCAAAGCCCCTCGCTTCGTTCTTCCCCCTGGCGAGGGCCGTGGCAGACAAAACGCTGCTCGAGTTCCTTGTTATAATCCTGCACATGATAACCGACAAAGAAATCCTGGTGCTGTATTACAGCCGACACGGCGCAACCCGACAAATGGCGCAATTCATCGCCCGAGGCGTAGAACAAGTGTCCGGCGCGCGCGCCAGAGTAAGAACTGTCCCCGAAATTTCCGCAGTGTGTGAAGCTACTAAACCTGGCATACCCGACAGCGGTGCACCCTATGCCCGATTATGCGACCTCGAAGAGTGCTCAGGCCTGGCGTTAGGTAGCCCGACACGATTTGGCAACATGGCAGCCCCGATGAAATACTTCTGGGACAACACGAGCGAACTGTGGATGAAACATACCCTGGCCGACAAACCTGCCACCCTGTTTACCTCCGGCGGCAGCATGCACGGCGGGCAGGAGTCCACACTGCTGTCGATGATGATACCGCTGTTACATCATGGCATGCTTATTTTAGGCCTGCCTTATTCCGAGCCGGAACTGGCCACCACGACGAGCGGCGGCACCCCTTATGGGGCGAGTCATGTAGCGGGCGCTGCCGGCGATCTTGCCATTTCCGAGACCGAAAAGAGACTTTGCATGGCGCAAGGACGCAGGCTGGCCATTACAACCATGAAGTTGTCATCATGAACAATGCCGTGGAGGCACGCCGCCTGTTACGCGCCCATCGCTACGGCGCGCTCAGCACGCTGTCCAAAAAGCTGTCAGGATACCCGTTTGGATCAATCACACCGTACATGGTGGATCACGACGGCAGCCTGGTTATCCTCATCAGCGATCTGGCCGAACACACCAAAAATATTGAGTATGACCCACGAGTGAGCCTGATTACGCACAATCAATCCTCCCCTGAGATCCAGATGCAAGGACGGGTGACTCTGGCAGGAAATGCACAGAGACTGACCGACCAGCAAACACAGGTCGCGCGCTACCTGCGCCACTTCCCGGAAGCCGAAATCAACCTGTCCTTACCCGGTTTTATCTTCTACCGCATCGAACCCGTGGCTATCCGCTATATCGGTGGCGTAGGGCGCATCCACTGGGTCAGAATGGAAAACTATGCCATCGCCCGGGGCGCTGCCTTCGCCCGACAAGAGGACGCACTGATCGAGAATATCAATGCGCATCAGGCAGACCAGATACGCCGTCAGATTCTGCAATACCACGGCATTGAGGCGCCCGATGCCTGCGTAATCGGGCTGGACTGCGATGGCATGACGGTACGTAGCGGCGACAAAATCCTGCGACTGGATTTTACCGAGCCCTTGACGGATCCCCTTACATTCGGGCAACTCCCCGCCTTAAGCTGCCATACAATATGAGCCGCCTGTGTCGGGCGCTGCGCAGAAACATTTGCGCGACCACCTGTTTCTATGGATAATGCCCGGCCTAGCCTACAACCAGTATGCGCACACCCGCCGCATCAAATCACTCGCAAGGAAGAAAAAATGAAAGCCAACATCCATCCTGATTACCATGAAATTACCGTAACATGCAGTTGCGGCAACAGCTTCAAGACGCATTCATCCATGGCTAAAACCACGCTGAACGTCGAAGTTTGTTCTGAATGCCACCCGTTTTACACCGGCACACAGAAGATTGTAGACACCGCTGGACGTATTGATAAGTTCCGTCAAAAATACGCCACAAAAGCAGCAGCATAACAATCTGCAAGGGGGAACCCTTTGCACGGTATCCCATCAAAGGGCAGCGTTTGCTGCCCTTTGTTATTTGGCAGGCGCACACTAACGGGGATAAACATGCGTTTTCTGATTCTTGGTTTTTTGATTTCAATGATTGCAGGCTGCGCGCAAAACCCTGTCACCGGATCAAATGATTTCGTGATGATGTCAGAAAGCCAGGAAATTTCGATTGGCCGCCAAAATGACGAGCAAATCAAGAAGCAATATAAGGTTTATGGCTCAAAACCCTTGCAGGACTACGTGAACAGCGTCGGTCAACGCATCGCAAAACGCAGCCACCGTCCCGATTTACAATACCACTTTACCGTGCTGGATACGCCGGACATCAATGCCTTCGCACTGCCCGGCGGCTATGTCTATATCACGCGCGGCATTCTGGCCTACCTCAATTCTGAAGCTGAACTCGCCGCTGTGCTGGGCCATGAAATCGGCCACGTCACGGCGCGCCACGGGGTGCGCCAGCAAAGCGCGGCTCAGGCCGCAAATATCGGACTGACCATCGCGTCCCTCTTTGTGCCTCAAATCAATACGATGGGCGGCAGCAACCTGAGCAATCTCGTAGGCGGTGCACTGCTGTCCGGTTACGGCCGAGAGCACGAATTAGAAGCGGATCGCTTAGGCGCCGAATATCTCTCGCGCACGGATTATGACCCCCAGGCGATCATCACCGTCATTGATGTACTAAAAAATCAGGAACTACAAGACGCCAGACTGGCTAAACAGGAAGGACGCGAAGCGCGCCGCTATCATGGCTTATTTGCCACCCACCCGGACAACGACACACGCTTAAAACAGGCGGTGGGCGAAGCCGAAAAAAACACCTCTGCACATGCGCATGTCGAAGGTCGCCGTGAATTTCTTGCCGCCACAGAAGGAATGGTCTTCAACGATAACCGTGAACAAGGTATTCTGCGCAACAATGCCTTTTATCACGGCGAACTGGGCATCGCCTTGCAATTTCCAAAAACCTGGCAGGTGCACAATCTTCCGGCCAGCCTGATTGCGATCAGCCCGCAAGGCGCCGTGCAGCTACAGATGAAACTTGACGAATCACCCGCTGGTACACCGGTCGAATACGCGCGCCGACTGGCCGGCAATGACGCAAAAATTACCGCACTCAACGTACACGGTTTGCCAGCCGCACTTTTTGATCGCCCGGACTCATCAGGCGGGGTTATCTTCTCAAATAAACAAGCCTTCATTGTGCAGGCGAAAAGCAAATCCCGTGACGGCGTCCTGAACCACAGTGAAGAAATACTCGACACGGTGAAGAGTTTCCATACCATCACAGACGATGAACGCCCTCTGCTAAAACCTCTCTGCTTGCAGATGATCACCGCACACAGTGGCGACACATTTGCCAGCCTGTCGAAAAATTCACCGCTGGGGCAGTCGGCAGAAAATTACCTGCGCCTGATTAACGCAAAATATCCGGACGGCGAGCCGCAGCCCGGAGAGCTTGTCAAACTCGTCAGATAGAATAACCAGTTTAAAGCCCGTTTTCGGTTTACAGTTGCCCGTTTACCGAAAACAGCAAACCGAGAACCGAGAACCACCTTTAAACCATGTATTTCATCAAACCCACTGACCCTCACCCTGTCACGCCTGCAAAGGCCGTGTTACTGGGTCTGCTTTGCCTCGCCTGGCTGGGATCCGGACTGATCGGACATGACCCTTGGAAGCCGGATGATGCATACAGCTTCGGGATCGTGTATTCCATGCTGCAAAGCAGCAACTGGCTGATCCCCACGCTGGCGGGCGATCCTTTCATGACAAATCCGCCACTCTTCTACTGGACGGCTGCGGGGTTTGCCAAGTTATTTTCACCGCTCTTGCCACTACATGATGCGGCACGTCTTTCCAGCGGTTTTTTCAACGCATTGACACTGCTATTCACGGGCCTGGCGGGGCGCAAATTGTACGGCGAAAACAGGGGATGGGCTGCCGCCATCATCCTGATCGGCTGCCTGGGAATGCTGGTGCGTGCGCATCAGATGATTACCGATCTTGCACTGCTCACGGGTTTTTCCATGATGCTCTATGGCTACAGCTACAGCCAGGAGCGCGTACTGCGAGCCGGCGCATGGATGGGCACAGGGATGGGCATCGGATTCATGGCCAAAGGATTTATTTCACCGCTGGTATTTTTGCTGATCGCCGCCTTGTTGCCGACATTATTCAAAAACTGGCGCAACCGAAATTTCGCCCTCAGCCTGGCGCTCGGCATTCTTTGCTCCCTGCCCTGGCTCGGGATCTGGCCATACCTGCTGTACCAGCACGCGCCGGGCCTGTTCGCAGACTGGGTATGGACCCACAACATCGGCAAGATGCTCAGTTACCTGAAAACAGGGCCTGACATGGACGCCCTTTACTACCTGAAAAACATGCCCTGGCTTGCCTGGCCGGCCTTGCCGCTGGCGTTCTGGGCTGTGTGGCGAGAACGCCGACGTCTGGACCAGCGGGACGATTTGCAATTGCCGCTGGCAAGTTTCCTGGTGATGCTGATCGTCCTGAGTCTGGCACCCAACATTAAGGAAGTCTTTGCCCTGCCCATGCTGCTGCCGATCACCCTGCTGGCTACCGCATCGCTCTCCATGCTCAAGCGGGGGGCCGCCAACGCGCTGGACTGGTTCGGCCTGATGACTTTCTTGCTGATTGCCATTCTGATGTGGTGGGGATGGGCGGGGCTATTGCAGGATAATCATGCCAAAATCACGCTGTGGCTAAAGGATTATCAACCCGGCTTTGAGCCCGCCTTTCAGGCCATACCGTTTTTTATCGCGCTCACCTCCACTGTATTGTGGCTGCTGCTGGTGTGGCGCGCAGGACGCTCGATGCGCCGTGCCGTGATCAACTGGGCGTCGGGCATCACGCTGATCTGGATACTCGCCATGACACTGTGGCTCCCCTGGCTTGACAGCGGAAAAAGCTACCGCAACATGGTAGCTTCGCTCAAACAGGCCATGCCCGCCCAATACAACTGTGTTGCGCGCAACCGGGAATTAGGCGACAGCCAGCGCGCCATGCTGCACTATTTTGGCGACATCGTCACGCGCCGCGACCCGGCGCGGATCTGCGAGTTGCGCCTGATTCAGGGCGACAAGATATCCAGGCCGTTAATGGATGAAAGTCGCTATGAAAAAATCTGGGAGGGCAGTCGCAACACGGACAAAAATGAACAGTACCGGCTGTACCGGGAAATCAAGAAGGGTGAAGGGTGAAGGGTGAAGGGTGAAGGGTGAAGGGGAAGATTACTTTGTCTGCGCCGCACGGCGATGCAGCAACCACAGGCCGACGCCCGCGATCAGCACCCATCCGACAAACCGCGCAAAACCCGCGATGGTGGTATCCCACTGCAACACCCCCCAGCGACTGAAAATTTCGGTCCAGTCATGCTCCCCGTTGCCCACCAGAGGCAACAGCTGAACGCGCGCATCTGCCATATACACGGCAATATTGAACAGATTCTCGCCCAGCCACAGCACCGTAAAGGCAAAAGACAGCGTAGCGCGCTGGCGATAAAAGGAAATCCCGGCCGCCAGTGGAAACATCAGCTGCCCCAGGGTTCCGCCGTAGACGGTCAGGCTGTCGCTCAATATGCTGAACACGGGATGCCCCGCCTCGTGAAAGGCCAGATTGGCATGATCGAGCAGGAACACCCAGCGCTCGCCCGTATGCGCCAACCATAAAATCAGCAGCGAAATCAAAAGGTAGGCGGAGAGTCCAAAACCTGTGACTTCTGCCCACTCATCATCGGTTTCATAGGTATGCAAAGCGTCCTCCATGATCTTAGTCTGTCAGCGCCTTGATTTTTATGCCGCGCAACTGTGCCACATACGTTACCGCTGAAACAATTGCCTCTCCGGATATATGCGCCTCGTCGTCCGGGAAACGGTCCAGCACAGCGTGGCTAAATTCACCGATGACATCGAATTGCCGGGAGTCATTCTGAGGACGTGCTGCCTGAAAAAGCAGCATCCCATTACGCCGCGTAACGGCCAGCAGGTAAAAGTCAAAGCCATGCGCCGTCACCTGATTATCGCGCACCTCGAAAAAGTGTGTATCGGTATTTTCGACAGATTCATCCGACAGCCTGACCTGGCTTGCAACCTGTTCAATAAACGACTGAGCCAGGTTAAGTTGCGGCGCAAGGCTCAGGTGATATTCCCCCGGGCGCTCGATGACCAGTGGGTTTTCCAGCGGCGGCGTCTTCCCAGGACGAAAAAAGATCAGATACAGCATGCACAGCGTGATCAGGGTAGCGGTTTCAATCATCAGACAACTCCGGGAATTGGTTTTTTTGTGCAAAAGTCATATCAGCTCAGCCCGCAAACCTCACTTTATCGCGCCATAAAGTCACAAATATTAACGCAACATGCTGCTCAGACTACAGTATCCGCCAATGTCTTATATTCTGACAAAGGTGACGAATCACGATGGCACGCAGCTTGTAATTACCACCTCCATTAAACCTGGCTTGAATCCAATCTCATCAAACCAACATGAGTT
Source organism: Gallionella sp. (assembly GCA_028707275.1). Classification (GTDB taxonomy): domain Bacteria; phylum Pseudomonadota; class Gammaproteobacteria; order Burkholderiales; family Gallionellaceae; genus Gallionella. Next base: position 438,982 of record JAQTUP010000002.1, read on the forward strand.
TTCCTGAACCGGCACGAGAACCAGGCGATAATTTCCCGGAACCTTGGGTGTCAGAATGCTCATATGCGCAAAAACCGCCTCGCCGGGACTCACATGCGGCACAGAGGTACGCTTCCCATCAAAAACAACTGTGTTACCCAGCAAATCCATCCAGTGATAGGAAAGATTGACCGGATGGCACTTGCTGCTCATCCAAACCTGACCGGATGAATTTACCAGTGACACTGTGAGTTCAAACAGTTTATCTGTCGTCAGACTTTCCGGCACGGACTCACAAAAAAGTTCACCTGCGCCATCCTCGACCAACTCAAATGCTTCGCTGCCGATTGAACGACAATGGATCTTCGTCGGCAGGCTCACGTAACCGATACCTGGCACAGGCCGCAGTGTTGAAATTCGAAATGTTGCACAATTATCGTACCACGCTAATTCGCGATCGCCTTCGGGCAAATGTTCCAGACACGCGAATCCAAGCGTATAACACCCTTGCGGCAAATTCGTGACCAGAGAATACTGCACGCGATACGTACCGCGTTCCATATGCAATAAAGGTTGGCCCAACAGCGTCGTATTGGTCCCGAAGGCCAACCGTCCGTTTTCATCGAGAATGGAAATACCTATATTCAATTCTGCAACAGGACGCGACAATGAAAATTCGGCAAAAAACACAACCGTTTGACCTTCAGTCAAGCTCTGGCTGCCATTCAATCCATCGGAGATAAGCGTAAATTCAGGCGCGGAAAAACTTCGGTATTTCTCCGGGTTATATGGCGTCCATGGCGATAATTTCGGCCGAAAAAAAATAGATCGCAATGACTTTTTACCGCGTTTTCGCTGCAATCTCTCCCGCAATATACGGTAGAACTCCAGATCTAATGCATTCAATTTTTTCAAATCATTGAGCAGTAAAGGTGAGCATTCCCTGACCACCGGGCGGGATTTTGTCACATTGATGCGACAGATACCCTCATCTGTCGGCAATTTAAACTTTGCAACAAAATCTGCCAGGAAAAGCGGCATTTCTTCATACAGCCCCCAGACGTCATATTGCTCGATTGCAAGCAAGGCGTCGGCAAGCTTTTTTTCATCACTGCGCGGCTCAGAACTGACGATACTGGAAAAGTGGTTTACACAGCAGTTGCTGATATAAGGGTACAAAACAGGATCGGCAGTATCCTGACTACCATGGGCAAGATAACCTGCTACCTTCGCGTGTACTCCCGCAGGCAAATCTTCGGGTCCATTATTTTTCAACGCAAAAAACAACCAGGAAATCGCGCGATCGATGGGTTCTCTGATACAGCTTACATATTGGTAGCGTGGATCCAGACCCGCCGTGTGAAAACCGATATGAGCCAAAATAACCGAATACTCACCGCCGTAATCCCGGATCAAATCCCGGTGAAGCCCGTTTAACTGAGGTGAAACACAACCGACGCCGAGCGTTCGGGTTAACCAGTCGTGAATCGCAGTGCCTGCTGTCTTGGGAATATGATCAAAAATAACCCTGCCCGAAAACACTTGCTTGCCTTTCAACGATTTCCTGCCTTCACCATTTCTCAAAAAACATCCCTCATCCGTCGAACCCGGATCATCGCCCGAAAAATATCAAACCACGTTAAAAAAATTACGCAGAAAATCTTGCCGCACCGGGGATTGCGGGTGTCTCACACACCACATCCGCGTTCTGCGCACGGTGGCGCAGCGCATGGTCGATCAGCACCAGCGCCAGCATGGCCTCAGCGATAGGCGTCGCGCGTATGCCGACGCAAGGATCGTGACGCCCGTGCGTTTCCACCATCACAGCCTCACCTTGCAGGTTAATCGAATGGCGCGGGATGCGGATGCTGGAAGTAGGCTTGATCGCCAAATGCGCGACGATATCTTGCCCCGTGGAAATACCGCCCAGTATGCCGCCCGCGTGATTGGACGAAAAGCCCGTCGGCGTCATTTCATCGCCATGCTCGCTGCCCTTTTGCGTCACGCAGCCGAAACCATCACCAATCTCCACGCCCTTGGCCGCGTTAATCCCCATCAGAGCATAGGCAATCTCGGCGTCCAGCCTGTCATAAACAGGCTCCCCCCAACCCACCGGCACATTTTGCGCCACCACGGTCAGCTTCGCACCGATGGAATCGCCTGATTTGCGCAAGTCGTCCATGTAATCTTCCAGCGGCGCGACCACGCTCGGGTCTGCTGCGAAAAACGGATTCGCATTCACCCCGTCCCAGCTCACAAACGGCATGACGATTTCGCCCAGCTGCGAGATATAGCCGCGTATCACCACCCCGTGGCGTTCAGACAGCCACTTTTTGGCGATTGCGCCGGCCGCCACCCGCACCGCCGTTTCGCGAGCCGAGGATCTGCCGCCCCCGCGATAATCGCGAAAGCCATATTTTTGCGTATAAGTATAATCGGCATGCCCGGGACGAAAAGTCTCGGCTATATTGCCGTAGTCACGGCTGCGCTGGTCTTCGTTGCGGATCAAGAGCGCAATCGGCGTGCCGGTGGTCTTGCCCTCGAACACACCGGAGAGAATTTCGACGGTATCAGATTCGCGCCGCTGCGTGACGTGGCGCGAGGTACCCGGTTTACGCCTGTCCAGATCGTGCTGAATATCAGCCTCGCATAGCGAAAGTCCCGGCGGGCAGCCGTCCACCACACAGCCTATGGCCGCACCGTGGGATTCGCCGAACGAAGTTACCGTAAAAAGAGTACCGAATGTGTTTCCTGACATAAGCAATCCAGTCGAAAAGATGCGCAAATAAGGCGGGCAGTTTAACATAGCCGCCTGTTCCTATCGAAGGGAAAGCCATGAAAGCCATCCTGATGACCGCCGCTGGCGAGGCGTCCGTACTGCATTGCTGCGAAGTGGCAAAACCCGAACTGCCCTCCCCTCGTCACCCGCGCGTGAAACTTGCCGCCGCCGACATCAATCCGCTGGACGCCAAGCTGCGCAGCAAGCCGGTTTATCATCCTGACGATAGACTGATGAATCTCATCGATACCCATTGCCATCTGGATGCGGCCGAATTCGGCGAGCATCAGGCTCAACTGCTGACCGCCGCCCGGGCGGCAGGCGTGAACCACATCGTCGTGCCTTCGGTGACTCGCGCCAATTTCGACGCCGTGCGCCGCCTGTGCGAACAGCATCCCGGCTGTTTTCCGGCTTACGGCATTCATCCGATGTTTGTGGACGATGCGACTCCCCAGGATCTTGAGATACTGCGCGACTATCTGAGAGCGCATCAGCCTGTTGCGATCGGCGAAATCGGTCTGGATTTTTTCATCGAGCATTACGACCAGGCAAGACAGGAATACTTCTTCACGGAGCAGCTCAAACTGGCGCGAGAATTTAACCTGCCGGTGTTGCTGCATACTCGCCGTTCACAAGACGTCATTCTCAAACACCTGCGTAAGTTTTATGGAAGCGGCGGCACGTCGACCAGGCTCAGTACAGGCATAGCGCACGCGTTCAGCGGCAGCAAAACACAGGCGGATGAATTCATCAGGCTGGGCTTTAAGCTGGGTTTCGGCGGGGCTGCGAGCTACCCGCGCGCCACGCGCATACGCGAATTGGCAAAAACCCTGCCGCTGGACAGTATCGTGCTGGAGACGGATGCGCCGGACATGAGACCGGAATTTATCGAACGCGGGCAGCCGAACAAGCCGGAATACCTGATGCGCATCGCACAGGGACTGGCAGAACTGCGCGGCGTATCACCGGCAGAAATTGCCCGGGCAACCACGGAAAACGCCCTGAATGTACTGCCCGAACTCAAAAAACGCCTCATTCCGGCTATAATTCTGCCATGAAAAATATCACGCCCCCCCAATTCGAACGCACCCAAATCCTGATCAAGGACGAGGGCATCTCACGCCTGGCCAACTGCCATGTATTCATCGCAGGCATGGGCGGCGTAGGCTCCCACTGCACCGAGGCGCTGGCACGCGCCGGAATCGGCCGTCTCACCTTGCTCGACCATGACGTGGTGGCCGTGAGCAACATCAACCGCCAGTTGCCCGCGCTCTTGTCCACGGTCGGACAGTCCAAGGCCGAGATCATGCGCGCGCGTATCATGGACATCAATCCCGATTGCATCGTCACGCTGGTACGCACGTTCCTGGGGCCCGAAAACGTCCATGAACTGGTGCCGCACGACTGTGATTACATGATAGATTGCATCGATTCGATGAACTGCAAAGTCGCGCTGATCGCCCACAGCGTGTCGCTGGGACTGAAAGTGGCATCGAGCATGGGGGCCGGCAACAAGCTCGACCCCTCGCGCATCCGCGTCGCCGACATCAGCAAAACCAACGTCTGCCCGTTAGCTCGCGAGATGCGCAAACACCTGCGCGATTTAGGCATCAAGAAAGACATATTGACCGTCTATACCGATGAAAATCCGAGGCCGCCCCTCCCCCCTCAACCCGTAGACCGGGGACGCCCGCGTTCGGTCAATGGCACGATCAGCTACATGCCGCCGCTGTTCGGCTACATGCTGGCCGGCGCTGTGATCAAACAGCTGCTGGAAGAATAACCTACAGCGCATACCGTCTATTTTCGGTTCTATGTGATTTGAAGTGGGTAACATAAATCCTATTTTCAGAATCGCCGGTGGCAGACCGGCAGCTGGTTACTTTCTTTTGCGTCGCCAAAAGAAAGTAACCCAAGAAAAAGCGACCCCGGTTTGCCGCGACTGCCTGTTTGTTACCAAACCGGCAGTCGTACCCTTGATAGCCAGCAAACAACGGGGCTGCGGAACTCGCACGATCCACACAGCGGCCACGTGCTCAAACAGTCCTCGCCCAAAAGCACCGTTGTTTGCTGGCTATCTTCTGCGGCGCACAGGGGCTACTGGCGGTAAGGAACGCGCTGTTCATCGCAGCATTCTCGCTGCGGTTTTCGAACTATCCACTGCATTTCATATGCAGCCAGAATAACTTATGGCTCATACCATCTATTTTCTTTACCCGCACTGAATAAGAGGTGATACAGTTCCCCCCTCTTCAGCATTCGGTTCAGACAGCGCTGAAGGTGTGTGTCAGGTTTTCATTATTTACTGATGTTACGCACAAGCTTCGAAAATCAGGGTTGATGAGTTGTTTTGAGACCTGACCTTTACGATCCACCGTAAACCCCTGTGCGCCGCCAAAGACAGCCAGCAAACAACGGTGCTTTGGGCGAGGACTGTTTGAGCACGTGGACGCGTAGCGGATCGTGCGAGTTCCGCAGCCCCGTTGTTTGCTGACTGTCGAGGGCACTCCGCCTGCCCGGCCTACGGTAGTCAGGCGGAGCGGCAAGCCGGGGGCGCCGCATCGATGGTTACTTTCTTTTGGCAACGCAAAAGAAAGTAACCAGCAGCCGGGCTGCCCCCGGCGAAGTTGATTTTGATACACGGCTGATGTTACTGCGCAACATCAGCCATTTACCAACAAGGTGCGCTACAAATACGCTGATGATTGATAACAATGAAGTTTTAATTACTCAAAACGATTTAGCCACCTGTCCGGCTAAAAAATTTAGTTGTTTTTTGGTTGCTACTTTACGTTAGGCTCTATTGTGACTAAGCGCGCTCCAATCAAAAAAATTTCAATTGAAGAAGATAGCCGCTTTTGTGTTTATCCCGATATTTCTATGAGTGGAGACTTTGAGTTTATTTGGCGAGATGCCTCTGGCATCCGTTGGGATGCAAAAATCAATGCTCTCGTTGCTTACGAACCGCATCGGTGGGAACCGGCTACCCTTTATGGCCAAATTGCTCTTGCTGTAAAAGGTGAGTATGGTTGGCAGCTATACCTTACACCCAACACATTATGGTGCGGCGTTTCAGACGAATTGAAAGAGAAAATACAATCATGGTCATCTGCAAATATTTAGCATTTCTTATTGGCAGGCCAAACCCTGCGCTCAAGTTCGCTCCCTTCGGTCGCTGGGACGCGCCTTCGGCGCGCCCTTTACTTTTACGTTAGATGCCACCATTCGAGGCCACTTGTGTTTTCAATTCACTCAACATCATCTAGCCGTGAGCTTGTGTTTAGCGCGCACAAAGATGACTACTTTCGCGTAGAGCTTAAAGGTTTTGAGGTTACGGCTTCGGCTGACGTTTGGGCTTATACGGATGCCAACGGACTAAATGAATTTTTTCAAGAGCTCAGTCGCTTTGAAAGGCCGTGGCAGGGACAGCGAAATTGGGCTACATTGGAAAATGATTTCTCAATTTCTGCAACCTGCACCTCCTTGGGTAACGTCACGTTCCACGTTGCACTGCTCGGGTTGCAGGGCGCGCCCGAAGAGTGGCGCGTGGAAGCAGGGCTGGTAACCGACCTTGGTCAGCTAGAGCAAATCGCAATACATGCAGGGCTATTCTTCAATGCGTAAAGCATCTAACCTGCCGTTCGAGTGGGACGCCGCAAAAGTGCGCAGCCGCTCAGCTTTACGTTAGCCGCCCATGCGCCGATTTCGCAATGTTCCACAGCAACAGCAGAAGGCCTTACGCTCGCAATTCTCTTGGCTGGGGCGCGTGCATGATACGCAGGCTGCACCGGGTGTACAACGTCTTTCCATATCAGTGTTCGATCATTGGCTTCTCGAAGACGAGGCGCTGCATCTTCTTGACCACGTAGGACCGGAAGAACAACAAGCCCGCGACAACAAACACGCCAATGCAATCAGACTCCTGACAGACCAGTTTGCAGGTCTGGACTTTGTCTTCCGTGGCAGATTGAAGCAGCAGCCTTGCTTTCGTGAAGCGCTATTGCCAGTCGAGTTCAGGAGCAACTTTTCGCAGCCCAGGTTTCGCTTCGCCTTTACGCAATTAGGGGCCATCTACTATGAAGGCTACGACGACACGTGGCATCTCTACTTCACATCACGCGACAGCGTCGAGCCTGTTTGTGTCGCCGCTAAAGCGGCAGGCCTCTTCGTGCTTGATTAAGGTTAGCCCGTGATCGCGAAGCGAGCCACGACATGAACCGTTTGTTGGACGAGCCCGCCCTGCCTGCGGCAGCCAAACGGCGTGTTCAGGCGCGAAGGTTCGGGGTCACGAAGGTTCGCACGAAGGTTCGGGGGTTCGGGGTCATTCGGGGGTTCGGGGGCAGGTCTTGACATAACGGTTCTTTTGCCGGACGGCGTAGAATAGCAGCCAGTTTCAATTTTTTGGAGCAACATAATGACACAGCTTCTTGAACGAGCTATTTTAGAAATCAACAAGTTGCCGGATTCTGAGCAGGACTTCATTGCAGCGATTCTTTTTGATGAGTTGGCATCTGAACATCGTTGGTCTGATTCATTTTCGAAATCGCAAGATGTCCTGGCTAACCTTGCAGACGAGGCTCTCGCCCTCCTTCCTCATCAAACCGTACTGCCCTATTAACGCATACGGCTTTCCGATGTTCTTCACGCCAGGCCATGCACGTCAGTCGCCGGTGAGCGGGACGGGGCTGAAGTATCGTTCCAAATAACGAATTTCTTCCTCGCCGCATCCGCATTCATAAAACACATCCTGCCAGTGGCTTTTTATCAGCGACTGAATTTCGTAAATAATCTGCACAGCCTGGTCTTTTTCAAGACCGAATGCTGCACACGCAGATAGCATGTTATCGAATGTACCCGCCGCCGTTTCGCCCGTCATCATCGCGTGATGGTAAATTCGATGAGGCACCATCTGCGGCACAATATCAAATGCCGGGGACAGCACATAGCCGCATTGCGGGTCAAACACAAGACCATGATTGAGCTCATGATCATCCGTATTGCGCACCGAGCAATTGAACACCATACGCCGGTATAGCTCGGCACGGCCATCAGGGCTTGTACCAAACCGGCTTAACCAGCGAGATAAACGGGCGTACGATGCGATCTTGAATCGCTGAAAGTCAGGATCGCTATTAAATACCGTTCGGGCACTCAAATAACCCAGCCGGGCGATGCCGTCACTTTTCACAACACGATCAAATCGCCTGACCAGACAAATATCGGATCCGTTCACGCTTAACAGACGTGTTTCTGCGGCATTGATACCGCACAACTTAGCCAGCGTCATCGACGCATGCTCAAGCCTTGGCGTACTGATCTGCACCGGGTCATCGGCACTTGGGAATTTAGCAATCCAGACGGCTTCTTTGTCAGTGATATTGCACTTGGGGCGAGCACCTCCCGTACCGGGATGCAACGCTCTGAGCAACTCGTCATCGACAGCTTGATTGCGCTCAATCAACTGGCTGGCGCGCAACAGGTCTTCAAGTTCAAATTCCCGACTCGCCAGTTCTTCAGGCGGCGTATCCGCCGAGGTTGAAAAAGCAAGACACCCCACCCGCCCGGGATCATTGAGCAAAATATAACCATCCGGGTATGGCTGCTCACCCAAAAGTCGGTTAATGACCTTAATCCCCCAACGATCGGGGCACGAATCCATGATCGCACCGGGATACCCGCCCAGCGACAGAAATGGCTCAATATTGCCATGCGTGGGCAATGCAACGGGGTCGATGGGGATGGCGTTTTTGTTGGATAGATAGCTTTTTCCATAAACGAACCTGCCGACACGCCCCGCAGGCGTGAGGGACAGCGACAACCTGCCAGCCACCACAGGCCGGTACTCTCCGGGCAGAAACATCCAGACATAAAGATCAGAAGTCATTGTCCGGCCTTGTATTCACCCTCACCCGACGCGCACCTTCAGACAGGGAAAGCGCCAGCCCGTTTTCATCCAATCCCGGATCGGCAATCAACTCGACCTCTCCGGAGAGCCCCAGTATCCAAAGCACATGCAGCACGGACCCCACCGCGCAGGACATTTCTCCTCGTTCAATGGCCTGTATGGTCGAGCGGGACAGCCCGGATCTGACCGCCAAATCGGCTTGCCTGATTTTTCTGCGTACACGGGCTACGCGAATGCGCTCACCCAGTCGGCTGGCAATCAAGCGCGTCTCTTCGTGAAGATTTCCACCAGATATGTTTTTCATAGCACGCATTAAACGGATTAAGGCAGGCTATGTCAAGCACAGCTCAGGAGTCGATTCCTGACCCGGCATGACTAACTATTACGATCAGCATCCCGGAAAATTACTGCGGACCGCGCCGAACACCCATGACATCAGCGAGCATTTTCTACACCCAGGCCGCCGCCGCACGCTGCGCAATCATCCTGCAAAGCTGTCAGAATCTGTCTGATTTCGCTGAACAGCGGGCGCGCGTCAACATCGGCCTGTGCGCTGCGGCGTTGCAATTCCCACAAAGCATCCTGCACCGCTGCAAATTCAGGCGGAACGGCGCAGCGATCGAGTAACTCCTCCAGAAAACAGGCATACGCACGCACTTCGATACGCTGGAGTGACAGGCGCGCTGCGCCTTCAGGCATCGGGGACGCAGCGCCAAAATCACCCAGCAGGCAATCGCCCAGCCCGTTCCACTGCATGTTATGCGCGTATAAATCGCCATGCATGATGCCGCGCCCGTGCAGGTGTTCGGCCGCCGCCGCGATGCCCCGCGCCATGGAAATAGCGCTGTTCAGGGTAAAACGGGTGTCGGGCGAATAAATATCCCGCGTGCAGGACTCAAGGCTGGGCGGGCCTGCCAGATTTTTAAAACTCGCATCCACCAGCTCCATGACCAGACCCTTCGTGCCTTCAGGATGCCCGATGATTTTCCCCTTGACGGGTATCAGGTTGGAATGCTGCCCCGCCCTGATGCAGGCGGCCTTCTCGCAGCCGGGCAGTCCGTCGCTGGTCACCGCCCCCTTGAACAACTTGACGGCAACCGCGCCATCGGGGATTGCCCGCCAGTCGGCCTGATGAATAATGCCTGACGCGCCCTCCCCTATCTTGTGCTGCAATTTTAGCGTATCCCAGTGAATATCCGTTACAGGCGGCATCAAGGCGGCATCAGTATCCTGCGTGAGAGGATTACCGGCAAAGGCCAGCCACGCCAGACGCGGCAAGCTCAACAACCACGGCGGCAAAGACTCGAAACGATTGGCCGAAATACGCAGCAGCTCCAGTTGGCGGCAGGCGGCCATCTCGCCTGGCAAATGCTGCAATTGATTGCCCGCCAGCATCAACTTTTGCAACTGGCCGCAATCACCCAGAGTCGCCGGCAACGAGCTTAAGCGGTTATCGGTGAGTATCAGCCAGCGCAGCGCGGGCGATACCGAGGATGCTGGCACGTGGCTGATTTTGTTGGCTTTGAAACCCACCATATCGAGACTGGCACACTGTCCCAACACCTCAGGCAGACGGGTAAACTGGTTGTCTGAGCAGAAAATCACCCGCAGCCGGGTCAGGCGCGCCAGGTCATCAGGCAGCGTTGACAAGGCATTGCCGGACAGGTTTAAAATTTCAAGGGTATCGGCAAGATCATAAATTTCCTCGGGAAAATGCGTCAAACCGCACGACAGATCCAACCGTCTGATACCCGAAAGTCTCCCGCTCTGCAACTTCGATAATGTGTCCATATATTAAATTCCTGAATTACCCGACAAGCGCCTACATATAACAGCGAACTTGCAGCATAACAAGCCACAAGGCTCGCGATCTGCTAATATCCCGAAAAACAATAGTCGGCAAACAGCCGACAAAATCGAGAGTGTCAGTCTGAACTTTAAGGTGGAGAGTACATCATTGCCGGGCGACTAAAATCCGCGTAATTCGCGTTGCTGCGGCGCGCGAGTTGCCTGTATCGGCTATGCTTTTCGTATCGCACGAATACGATACGCTCCACGGGGGAACGGACTCAGACCATGAACGACGATTCATCTGAATTAAACCGGTCGATGCAGCGAACGAGTTCACATGCCGATCATCCGGGCGGCTGGCTGTCATACGGGTATTACCTGCTGCCACTGCTGATATGGAGCGCGCTGGTTGGCTCTTCCCTGTTTTTCTCCCTGCGCCACCTGCAAGAGTCCTCTGTCGAACTGACCACTGCTCAGGGCAGAAAAATATTTGCACTCATCCAGGCTGTGCAAATATGGAACGCCGAGCACGGCGGAGTCTATGTCCCGCAAACCGGGCGCACCCCGCCCAACCCGTATCTTAACAAGTCCACACGCTCCGCCTTCACGAACGGAGGACAGGCGCTCACCCTGTTAAATTCAGCCTATATGACCCGGCAGCTTGCAGGCGTAGTCGAACGCGAAGCCGGAATCCGCATACGCATGACCAGCACGAAACCGGTCAATCCCGTTAATAAAGCCGATGCATGGGAGACGCTGGCACTGCAAGCCTTCGAGCGCGGAGCACAACAGGAGGCGCTCGGCCTGGACAGCGCGACCGGCACGGCGCGCTACATCGCGCCGCTGTATGTCGAACCATCATGCATGCCCTGCCATGAAAAATACGGGGATAAACCGGGTGATCTGCGCGGCGCCCTCAGCGCGCAATGGTCTGCACAGCCCATTTTGTCGACGACGCGCGCCGGGTTGCGCAGCAGCATCCTGATTCACACCCTCACCTGGCTGCTGGTCTCGGTTTTTCTGACAGTCGTGATCCGTCGACTGTTGAACAACCATGCCACTATCATACGAACTCAGGCATCGCTGTCTGCCTTGAATGCAGAACTGGAGGCGACCGTGAAAGAACGCGCCAGACAACTGATGGCCTCGGCGCAGACATTGCAAACTATCAGCAGCCACTCGCCCGGGATCGTGTACCAATACTTGTTACGCCCTGACGGCAGCTGCGCGATCCCCTATGCAAACGAGCAGTTCTACGAGGTATTTGGCCTGCGCCCTGAAGAGGTGCGCAACAATGCTGCGCGCATGCTCGAAATTGTGCACCCGGATGACCTGGCCGACTTCGTCTCCTCCACACGTTTTTCCGCGCGCGACATGACGCCGTGGCAGCATGAATTTCGCATCCGGGATGCGCTGGGGCGGGAACGCTGGTTATTCGGCGACACGGTGCCGCAGCCATCCGATCACGGACTGATAATCTGGAACGGATTTATCACCGATATCACCCCGCGCAAACGGGCGGAAGCTGAATTGCGCCAACACAAGGTCATCATTGAGACAGCTCAGGATGGATTCTGGATGGTCGATACAAACGGATACTTACAGGAAGTCAACCAGGCCTATGCTGACATGACAGGCTACACCACCGAAGAGTTGCTCAAAATGCACGTGAGCGAGCTGGAAGTCAGCGAGCAGAGCGCTGAAATCAAGGCGCACATCGAAAAGCTCTTCACGGTAGGACATGAAGTGTTCGAGACGCGCCATCGCCACAAACAGGGGCACCTGATCGACGTCGAAATGTCCGCCACTTACATGCGGGAATTCAAGATATTCTTTGTCTTCTGTCGCGACATCACCCGGCGCAAGCAGGTCGAAAAGAACCTGATCGAGAGCGAAGAACGCTTCCGCCATCTGGCCGATTATGATGCTTTGACCAAACTGCCCAACCGGCGACTGCTGGCCGACAGAATGGCAGCGTCTATCGCCGGCAGCCACAGAAGCGGCTGTTATGGCGCGCTGATGTTCCTGGACCTTGATAATTTCAAACCGCTCAACGATCTGCACGGACATCATACGGGGGATCTGCTTTTGCTGGAGGTGGCCGACCGACTCAAAAAATGCGTACGGGAAGTCGACACCGTCGCGCGTCTGGGAGGAGACGAGTTTGTTGTGCTGCTCGCAGAGCTGGATCAGGGCAGAGAAAAATCACGCGAAGAGGCGCAATTCATCGCAGAAAAGATACGCGCCCATCTCTCGGCGCCCTATGTGCTGGGAGTGCCAGGAGACGGAAAACACATCGAACATCATTGCAGCGCAAGCATAGGCGTGGTGCTGTTCACGGGGCACGAGCATTCGCAGGCGGATATATTCAAGTGGGCGGACATCGCGATGTACCAGGCCAAGAAATCGGGACGCGACCAAATTTGCTTCCACGAACAATCAGATGAACCTTAAAACTTCACTCATCCAAGCCTGTCAGCCCAGGCTGACGCTATTCACAAGGGTCGATCATGGACGCGCCTGACAACCGGGAATTCATTGAAAAAACGATCAACGAACTTCGGTCGATCAGCGTCCGGCTGGACGACGAGATCGACAGGCGCCTTCAGGTTGAGGAAACTAACCGGCGCGACAATGCCTTCAGCCGTGAACTGATTGCGGCGCTTCCCGGCATCTTCTACGTGATCAATCGGAACGGACGACTCCTGATGTGGAATCGCAGGTTACATGAGGTGCTCAAGATAGATGAAAACGAGATCGCCCATACCGACCCCTTAGACTTTTTCGAGGATGAAGATAAGGCCATTATCAAAAACGCGATCCGTAAAGCCTTTGAAACCGGCGCCGCCACTGCGGAAGCGGCAATTCGGACGAAAGATGGCATGCGTATCCCCTACCATTTTTCCGGGCAGCGCGTGGAGCATATCGGCGAACCTGTTTTGATCGGCCTGGGCCTGGACATCAGCGCTCAGCGTGAAAACATGCGAATCACAGAAGGATTACTGCTGCGCAACCAGACGCTGATGCACAATTCGATGGAAGGCATCCATATTCTGGATATTGATGGCAACGTGCTCGAAGTCAATGAAGCCTTCTGTCGCATGCTGGGATACAGCCGGGAAGAAATCATGAGGCTCAATGTAACGGACTGGGACAATCAGTTTACGCCCGAGGAAATGCACTCAAGGCTCAGCCATTTCATAGGAAAGAGCGGGATTTTCGAAACGGTGCACCGGCATCGCGATGGTACGCTGATCGATGTCGAAATTTGCGCGACCGGCATTGAGCTCGACGGCGTGGGCTACCTGTTTGCCTCAAGCCGGGACATTACCCTGCGCAAGCGGATACAGTCCGCGATGATGCGTCATGAGCAGGTGATCGAAACGGCGATGGACGGCTTCTGGATGACTGATGCAAAAGGGGTGCTGGAAGAGGTCAACGAGGCCTATGCGTTCATGTCCGGCTACACAAGACAGGAATTGGTGGGCATGCACATCAGCGACCTGGAAGAATCCGAACAAATGGAAGACGTCAGGGCGCACCTCAAGAAGATTATCGCCCAGGGCTCCGACAGATTCGAGACTAGGCACCGGCACCGGGACGGTCATATTATCGACATAGAGGTGTCAGCCACCTTCATGCCGGAATGTCAGAAATGCTTCGTGTTTTGTCACGACATCACACAGCGCAAGATAGCCGAACAGGCGATACGCATTGCAGCTGCGACCTTCGAGACACATGACGGCATCCTCATTACAGACGCAAAAGGCCACATCCTCCGTGTCAATCGCGCGTTTACCGGGATTACCGGCTACACCGCAGAAGAAGCTATCGGCCAAAATCCGCGCTTCATGAAATCCGGTCGGCATGACCGCAGGTTTTACGTCGAAATGTGGCAACAATTGCGGCATGCGGGCGTATGGTCCGGCGAAATCTGGGATAAACGCAAGAATGGAGAAATTTACCCGAAATGGATGACTATCTCTGCCGTGAAAAATGAACTGCACGAGACGACCCAATACGTCGCTATCTTCAGCGACATCACCGAACGCAAACGAGCCGATGAGGAAATACGCAACCTGGCTTTTTATGATCCACTGACCCAGCTGCCCAACAGGCGCTTGCTCATTGAACGCCTGTGCGCCGCCCTGCCGACCTCTGCACGACATTGCGATTACGGCGCGGTGATGTTTATCGACCTGGACAGATTCAAGACACTCAACGATACCTTAGGACACGATTGCGGTGATCTGATGCTGATAGAGGTCGCCCGGCGCATCAAGTCCTGCGTACGCGAAATGGACACGGTGGCCAGATTGGGCGGCGATGAGTTTGTCGTACTGATCGAAGGCGCCAGTACCAAAAAACCGGATGCGTACGACAAGATCTGCACCATTGCCGAAAAAATCCGCGAAGCGCTCACCCAGCCATACCGGCTGAAGGATCACCTGCATCACAGTTCTCCCAGCATCGGCGTCACCCTGTTTCACGGCAACGAGGTAACGGCTGACAACCTGTTACAACATGCTGACCTGGCGATGTATCAGGTGAAGAACAACGGGAGAAACGCGGTATGCTTCTTCGACCAGACAACAGAAAACACCAAGAGGTAACTTTCGGAAAAAGCGCCGTGAAGCGTCTGCCCCGCCAGCTTACAACAGGTACCTCACCGCATACTTGCCCGCGTCCGGGTTCGCCGTGCCGCTCGGCAGCAGCGCCGGGTTCGGGTCGCCGTTGACCTGCGCGGTGATCGAGCCCAGGTGGTCCTTGAGATAATACTCGATCACGCGGCTGCGCGGGGTTCCGGCCATGTCGGTGCTCTGAATGGCGGCGCCGAGTGCGTTGGTGTGGGTGACGTATTTGCCGAACATCGCCCACATTTTCCAGGCACCCCCACGTGCGGTGCATGCGTGCATATTGGAATGTTAGCACAGGCACCTAAGCGGGGTATGTCAAAGTTAAATAGTTTTCTATGCTAATCAACAAGATAGGTTCTGCGATGAAAACCGAATGATTGGCACCATCCCGGCAGGTGTTTCGGACGATGCAGATGACAGGGGCGGCATTTCAGACTCAAGCGATACCTGCTGCCAGGTTCGCTGCCCCCAGGAGCCACACCCCCGTCGGCAGAAATACCTCCTGCCAACGGTCGTCATCTACAATTCAATGGTAGACCCCGAACCCCTGCAATGGTAGACCCCGAACCTCCGAGTTTTCGTCACTTAACCAATCCCTTATTTTCAGCAGTGCGCGATTTAAAGCTACATCTGATCTTGATAAATACAAGCCTTTATGATTCGCAGTACCCAGTTGTTCAAGAAAAGAGTTTAGTAATTTACAAGCCTCGTCTTTGCGCCCCATTTGAGCGAGAAGCAAAACAGCAAAGACAAACTTGTTTGAAGAACGGGGGCCATCTGATTTCACCCAATGAGATTTCTTATAGGCATCTAGGTGTATGAGATAGGAATAAACATCTTGAGGGCTTTTAAAACGCTCTGCCCACGGCTTCCCATAGCGATTCCAATCAACAACCCAAGCATTCGCTTCTATCTGTGATGCTCTACCATTTGTTAAAGTCCATCTAGGATTATTTCCTGTCACTTCATTCCATTTCAAATGACTCAGATCGACAACATAGATGCTAGTTATATCCTTAAAACATCCCCATTCTATTTGCTCAAAATTTCGATCCCAAATATTAATCAGCTTATCTATGGAAGAGATATATTTAGAACATACAATTATTGAACAATCAAAGCTGTAAACGTCTTCGGATAATTGAGCGCCACTTGAAAAATCGAGTACAACACACAAGCTTTCATCAATATCTTTTCTACATGCTAGGGAGTGCGGATCTTTTCCCATTTTCTGCTCGGGTACAAATCCCTCGCTAATTAAATACTCAAAAATCAACTCAAACGTTTTAGGTTTTGCAGCGCCCCAGACTTTAGCCACTCCTGAAGGATTGACGAATTTCAAATTCCCGATCATTGTAAACCTCCCGATTCGAATAACAGCATCGCTCCCGTGCCTACCGCCCCCAAACCAAACCTAACCATACTTGCCACACCACTAGCCCCCATTACTCTTACTGCAGTCCTCGCCGCTCTGCCCACCAATGTCCCAGAAAGTCTAATTCCAAGCATTCTGAACCCTTGCTGTTCGCCCAGAGAAACTCCTGCTTCAAGTCCTAATTTTGCTGCTCGCTCGCCACTAACAATTGAAATATCTCCAGCTTCAAAGGCCGAGTTGAACATTAATCGCTGTGATGGTGACAACTTCGCATGCATACCATCTTTAACCTCGCTGATGAGAATCATATCGTCTTTTACAGCAAGGGAATCTGCAATTACCGTCATAGTTTGCCCTTCGGAACTCGTAACTAGTAGAGCGACACCTTTTTGTACTTTATAACCATTTTCTTCCAAATAAGCTATATCCTTTGCCTCTGCATGAGCCCAATGGTTAAATAAATACCCAAACGCCCCAGTCATCGCGCCGTTCTGGAATTTCCCGCCACCTAAAACAGATGCTGTGCCGCCGAGTATCGCATATTTAAAAGTTTGACCTGCGGTATTCCAATCATTGCCAAATTTCGGCCCGGCAAACTCAGCGAACCCTGCTGACAATGCTCCGCTACCGCAGTCACCGCCCGTCGCCGAAGCGCCTACACACCCAGCGACTGCATGTGCCATCACCTTGCCGAAGTCACCAGCTGGAATGCCCCGGGTCAATGAACCTGCCCCGTAGAACAATCCCGCCGACAGCATGCCCGGCCCGACGCCGCTCCAGCCAGATGCAATACCTCCAGCTATTCCCCCTGTGGCTACCGCACCAGCGAAACTACCATTAAGCAATCCACCAACACCGCCCAACCATGCTCCCACCGCAATGCCGATAATGCCCCGCGCCGTCCTGGTATCGATAATACCGGCAGCACGACCGACTACTGCTGCGGCAATTGCCCAAATGCACATCGGACATTGCCCGCTCGCGTCGGTGAAGGATAGCGGGTTGTTACCCACATAGCTGTAGCGGTTGTAGTACTGCAAATCCGCAGCATCGGGAATCATGAAGTCCGCGCTGACAAACCTCGCCATCACCGGGTCATAGAGCCGCCCGTTCATGTGGATCAGGCCGACCGAATCCAGCATCTCGTGCCCGGTAAAGCCGTGGTACATGTCCGGGTTATTGAGCAAGCCGTTCGGGTCGGCCGCGCCGTCAGGATGGCGCCGTTTGCCCCACACGTCGTATGACAGGTACCTCACCGCATACTTGCCCGCGTCCGGGTTCGCCGTGCCGTTCGGCAGCAGTGCCGGGTTAGGGTCGCCGTTGACTTGGGCTGTGATCGAGCCCAGGTGGTCTTTCAGGTAATACTCGATCACGCGGCTGCGCGGGGTTCCGGCCATGTCGGTGCTCTGGATGGCGGCGCCGAGTGCGTTGGTGTGGGTGACGTATTTGCCGAACATCAACCCGCCCGCATACAGGTAGTGCTCGTATTCGATGCTGCCATCGGCCTTGACGCGCTTCTCGAAGTGCAGGCCGGTGTCGTACCTTGGGCTCAGGACATGGACGGCGCTGCCGTCCGCCTGGTATTCGACGGTGCGTTCGTGCCGTGCCAGAACGCGGCTAACCACCAACGATTTAGGCTGGGTGGTTTGTTAAGGCTTGTTAAAGAGCGGTGCTGCTGAAAACTGCCGAATCTACACTCGTGAAACTAAAAAAATTATTATTTCGAAGTGGAATATCATGCAGCATATTGATTAATATAGTTATAATACACATTTTCCAGGCGCCACAACACGCGGCGCATGCGTGCATGTTGGAATGTTAGAACAGGCACCTAAGCGCGTGTTTACGCTTCTGCTGCATTACCCATCGAACCAATATGCACACCGTATATCCTGCCAACGCCGATTGGAGAACGCAGAGCGTTTCGTAAGCAAGAAATACCGTATCACCAGGTGACAGCGGGTGTGAAGTTACAACGGGGAAGAGAACCGGCTCAATGAGTCGCCTGATTGGCAAGTGAATCGCGTTCCATAACTGCATTGCGGAATCAGCGATGCCCCACCATGTGCCAAGAGGCACAACAGTCTCTTTTGCCCGGCTCCAGGCAACAGCATGTAGACCAAGCAACCAAAGTAGATCAACCGCCGCAAACGAGAACGCCCAGGCCATTGGTCTTGTCGCCCACAGCCATCGACCTTCATTTACTGCCGAGACTCCTTCCACTTGACGAGGCATTTATAGCCCCCGTCCATGATCAGTTACTGCACGCACGGGACCGGCAGAATTTAGCTGGCGAGCAATCGTATTTTCGTAGTTAATTGCGGCGTGGTAATTACTTCTATACCCCATGTATCCACCCGAAAGGTAGGTATATCCATGGCCCAATTCGTGACCCATAAGTCTCTCCGTTGATGGCACAAATGACCGCCCACTAGTATCGGTAAATTGAACTTTTGAGGACTTGTCGACCGTCATGATCACCGTTGCCGATGGAGCTGATCGGCCAATCAATCTATCCCAAAAGGAAAGCGATGGTTGCTGAATTTGTGTCATCCCACCGCCAGCACTTTCAGGCACTGATCCGACATCAATGTAGTAGGTGGTATTTGGATCCGCAGCCATCGCGTCCAACATTGTTCGCGCCTGAGCTGACCCGGCTCGAAGCCTTTCGACATAAGAACCCGCAGCCTGTGAATGCGCCAACTTGTTAAAGAGATACCCATATGCCCCCGTCATCGCACCATTGGCAAACTTCCCACCACCTATCACCGATGCCGTGCCGCCCAAGACTGCCCGAGCCACCACCCCGTCGTATTTGCCCAGATTGCCGCCGACGCCCTCTGAGAAACCTGCCGTCATCGCCCCCCTGCCGCAACTCCCCCCGCTCGCCATAGCTCCCGCACAACCCGCCGCCGCATGGGCCATGACCCGACCGATACCTCCATGCACCCACGGCCCTGTTCCGGTTTCTGCGAGCTCCGCTCCGCCCATAGTGCCCGCGAAGCTCCCCGTCCCATAGAACAGTCGTCATCTACAATCAATGGTAGACCTCATCGATTCTGCTTGGCGTTTCGCCTCCTCATGCTTTATAAGTTGCAAACAATGTCCAAATAGCGAAAAATGCTCCAAGGGCTCAGCCCACTCTGAAACGCTTCCAGTAGATTTTTGTGTTCGAGGCCTCACAAAATCAAACATATTCTCCGCATTGATTTTGTCGCGGATATTCTCAAGTATTAGCAACTGCTCTTGAATAACTACTGAATCACCTGTTGAATAGATCGGCCACCAGTGTAAGTAGGCTGCGTCAAATCCATTAAAACCTGTGACTATGGCTGCTCTTTTAGGCTGTTGCGCAGTTACCAAACTAATCGCATCAAGCCAGGATTGTTCATAATCATGTTCATCCCAGCGCCCTATCGGGGCATCAAATACCTCAGCATTCCCGTCAAAAGTAATTACTCCACTTCGGAATATTTGGCCTTCCTGCAAAAATCTTTCCCCTATAAAAGCACAGCTAAACACTATTACCTCCTTATCTTCCTAGTAGGTAGTCATTGAAAAGATGAGGGATGGGAGCGTCCTAATTGACAATCTATTCGGGCTGTTTTTGTCTATCAATAACAAGATGACTATCTACTAGATTTTCCATGGGTAATTTTTTTCCGAATCCGATGCTAAGGCTGCGAAGCCTTCCTAACCGTTGGCGACAACAAGACGATCCAATCATGCCAATGATCGCCGATCGCGCTGCGCTATCCGGAATAAATTCTTCGTTATGTTCGCTCATTTCCCTATTTTGTTTATCCAGTTAGGTACTGCTTTTCCTGTCTCTTCATAAAGCTGCATCACATCCTGCCTTAATTCCTGAGCAGTACGATCCACGATCCACAACCGGACACTAGCGGGCAGATTTACAAAATGATCGCAGTGAAGACCTATATTCCTATTTCAGAGAATTCATCTGGGTTTAGAAAGTTCGGCCACGCTTCTCCTCCCAACGTTACAGCTTCAAGCTCAACAACATCAATATCTCTAAAGGAACACATAAATGACCCCCCATATAGTAATGCAGGGTGCTCAAAATTAAATTCATGCATGCGAATTTCCGGGATCGTGTTAAGAGGAAACTCCAGCCTAATCACAGAAAAAAAACCGTACTTCGTCCGATCTCGCTCTAAAACAACTGCATGCTCAATACGACGAAGCATCTCAATGCTCATACCATCGGAATGGTTAAATATCATTCTCAAGGCGAGTTCCTCTTCCGGCAGCATTTTCATCTAAAGGGTCTTTTCTCTATACTAGACAATCTGAATATGCCATCAACAACATTCCCTTTAATGGACACTGGAATATCTCCCACTTTAATAGTAACCCAAGCTCCTTTTTGATATGCATTAGAGGCTACCGATTGGGCCGCTACTTAAAGTGCATTGTAAGCGGCATCAAGCGAGCCAAATTTTTCAATTAACCTAGCAGGAACTTCGCCGCCCCGACCAAATAAGTGATACACGTCGTTTGCTGCGGCTGCAGCGACACCGGCTCCCTTCCCTTCAACCCCACCCACAATCCCGATTGCCATGTCCGCAGAAGTGCCAACCAATTCGCCTGCAGTGCAACCGCCATTACTGAGACAAGTGCCATACTTGTATCCCGGCCAATAATCATACATGCCCTGCTCAAGTGCAGTAGAGCAAACACCGTGAGCGCATTCGTTGAACAGATAACTAAACGCCCCATTACGTGCGCCACTAGAAAATTTTCCACCGCCTAAAACCGAAGCTGTTCCGCCCAATATTGCCCGTTGAATGGTATTACCCATCATTCCAATGTCCGGCAACTTCGGCCCGGCGAACTCGGCGAATCCAGCCGACAATGCTCCGCTACCGCAGTCACCGCCCGTCGCCGAAGCGCCTACACACCCAGCGACTGCATGTGCCATCACCTTGCCGAAGTCACCAGCTGGAATGCCCCGGGTCAATGAACCTGCCCCGTAGAACAACCCTGCCGACAGCATGCCCGGCCCGACGCCGTTCCAGCCTGATGCGATACCTCCGGCGATGCCGCCTGTGGCGACCGCGCCACCAAAACTTCCATTAAGCAAACCTCCAGCACCGCCCAACCAAACTCCCGCCGCAATTCCAATAATCCCTCGTGCCGTCTGGGTATCGATGACGCCCGTAGCGCGCCCGACTACTGCTGCGGCAATTGCCCAAATGCATATCGGACATTGCCCGCTCGCATCGGTGAAGGATAGCGGGTTGTTACCCACATAGCTGTAGCGGTTGTAGTGCTGCAAATCCGCAGCATCCGGGATCAGGAAATCCGCACTGACAAACCGCCCCGTCACCGGGTCATACAGTCGCCCGTTCATGTGGATCAGCCCGACCGAGTCCAGCATCTCGTGCCCGGTAAAGCCGTGGTACATGTCAGGGTTGTTCAAGGTGCCGGTGGTGTCCGGCACGCCATCGGCAAAGCGCTTCTTGCCCCACACGTCGTATGACAGGTACCTCACCGCATACTTGCCCGCTTCCGGGTTCGCCGTGCCGCTCGGCAGCAGCGCCGGGTTCGGGTCGCCGTTGACTTGCGCGGTGATCGAGCCCAGGTGGTCTTTCAGGTAATATTCGATCACGCGGCTGCGCGGGGTTCCGGCCATGTCGGTGCTCTGGATGGCGGCGCCGAGTGCGTTGGTGTGGGTGACGTATTTGCCGAACATCAGCCCGCCCGCATACAGGTAGTGCTCGTATTCGATGCTGCCGTCAGCCTTGACCCGCTTTTCGAAGTGCAGGCCGGTGTCGTATCTGGGACTCAGGACATGGACGGTACTACCGTCGGCCTGGTATTCGACGCTGCGTTCGTGCCGTGCCAGAACGTTGCTAACCACCAACGGTTTAGGCTGGGTGGCTTGTTTGGGTGGTTTGTTAAAGAAAGAGCGGTGCTGCTGAAAACTGCCGAATCTACACTCGTGGAACTAAAAAAATTATTATCTCGAAGTGGAATATCATGCAGCATATTGATTAATATACTTCTAATGAACATTTTCCAAGCACCCCAACGCGCGGTGCACGCCTGCATGTTGGAATGTTAGAACAGGCACCTAAGCGCTATTATTGTTTTATTCTACTTGTTCGCTATTCACCAATAGACAAACCTGCCCCGACTTTTTTACCAAGCTAATTGGCTTTTGAGTTTTGCCGCTATCTGTCGAAATTTCAACCAGCATGTCTTGATTCTCAAAGGACTGTAGTTCTTTGATCAATTGCTGAATAGTCTTTCCGAGCGTAACCCAGTTTGGCTGCACATCTTGGCACTTTTTCATGTCAATCACCTATGCGGTTCAAGGATCTGTCGTAGGTCCCCGACCTAGTATTTTTACTTCCAAGTGCTTTGACGGAGTCAGCCATCTTCCAAGCACCACCGTTGTGACCATCAAGATCCCTCGTGATGAAGTCGCTGCCTCTCTTGAAAACGGCTTGGCCTCCGTGAACAGTGTCATTTATCCGACTAAAGCCAAGTTCCTCTGCTGCCGCCATGGCCGCTTTAGTTGTCTTAAAAACTGACTCCGCTAACAGCCGACCACCCTTCCCTTCAACCCCACCCACAATCCCGATTGCCATGTCAGCACTAGTGCCTGCCAATTCACTTGCAGTGCAACCGCCATTGCTGAGACAAGTGCCATACTTGTATGCAGGCCAATAATCATACATAGCCTGCTCAAAAGCCGTCGTGCACTTTCCAGTCGCATGAGCGCAATAGTTGAAGATGTATGAATAAGCCCCCGTCACCGCACCATTGGAGAACTTCCCTCCGCCGATGACCGACACCGTACCGCCCAAGACTGCCCGAGCCACCACCCCATCGTATTTGCCCAGATTGCCGCCGACGCCCTCAGAGACACCTGCCGTCATCGCCCCCCTGCCGCAACTCCCCCCGCTCGCCATAGCTCCCGCACAACCCGCCGCCGCATGGGCCATGACCCGACCGATACCTCCATGCACCCACGGCCCTGTTCCGGTTTCTGCGAGCTCCGCTCCGCCCATAGTGCCCGCGAAGCTCCCCGCCCCATAGAACAACCCCGCCGACAGCATCCCCGGCCCAACCCCTTCCCAGCCTGAGGATATGCCACCAACGATTCCCCCTGTAGCTACCGCGCCGCCAAAACTTCCATTAAGCAAACCTCCAGCACCGCCCAACCAAACTCCCGCCGCAATTCCAATAATCCCTCGCGCCGTCTGGGTATCGATGACGCCCGTAGCGCGTCCGACTACTGCACTGACGATGGCGACGACACAGATGAAGCATTGTCCACTCGCATCGGTGTTTGATAGCGGATTGTTCCACACATAGCTGTAGCGGTTATAGCTCTGAAGGTTGCCCGGTGCCTCGATCAGGAAATCCGCACTGACAAACCGCCCCGTCACCGGGTCGTACAGCCGCCCGTTCATGTGGATCAGCCCCACTTCGTCCAGCATTTCGTGCCCGGTAAAGCCGTGATACATGTCCGGGTTGTTCAAGGCGCCGGTGGTGTCGGGCACGCCATCGGCAAAGCGCTTTTTGCCCCACACGTCATACGACAGGGATCTCACCGCATACTTGCCCGCGTCCGGGTTCGCCGTGCCGCTCGGCAGCAGCGCCGGGTTCGGGTCGCCGTTGACCTGCGCGGTGATCGAGCCCAGCTGGTCTTTCAGGTAATACTCGATCACGCGGCTGCGCGGGGTTCCGGCCATGTCGGTGCTCTGGATGGCGGCGCCGAGTGCGTTGGTGTGGGTGACATATTTGCCGAACATCAGCCCGCCCGCATACAGGTAGTGCTCGTATTCGATGCTGCCGTCAGCCTTGACCCGCTTTTCGAAGTGCAGGCCGGTGTCGTAGCGCGGACTCAGTACGTGAACGGTGCTGCCGTCCGCCTGGTATTCGACGGTACGTTCGTGCCGTGCCAGAACGCGGCTAACCACCAACGATTTAGGCTGGGTGGCTTGTTAAAGAGCGGTGCTGCTGAAAACTGCCGAAGCTACACTCGTGAAACTAAAAAGGTATTATTTCGAAGTAGAATATCATGCAACATATTGATTGATATATCTATAATGCACATTTTACAGACACCCAAACGTGCGGTGCATGCCTGCATGGTCGAGTAGCCAGACGCGGTCACCCGCGCCCAGCCCTCTAAGAACCGTGCATGCAACTTTCACCGCACACGGCTCAAGCCCCTACAAAGGCATCTTTCGACACCCGGTTTCACAATTTCAGTGACACCTTCACAATACTCATTTCCAGCCCTCTTGCGTGATGATGTTCGTCCCGCCGGAAAGTGCACACACCCATGTAGCAGCGTCCATTTGCTTTCCTTCCGTTTAGATGGTTCTAAAAACTTTCTTGTAACGAGAGACCACGAGGACGTCTGCCCGCTTTCGCGTGGGATGATGTTTCAATCCCTATCCGCCCTATTACCGGGCGACATTCGCTTCTTCCTCGATCCTGTTCCCGCACCGCCATAGGCAGACTTTGCAGCCTGCTGTCCCCGAAGGGAGCAATACGGGGTTTCCACGTTCCGTTTGCAGAAGTACGTCGGGTTAGCTGGCTGCTCTCGACCGGGATGGGCGTTGGTCACGAAGGCGTATTCCAAAGACGCTGTTCCACCATCCTTTGCCATTTTGGCTCAAGCGTAAAAGCCAATTCCGCTTGTCTCTAATTACGATCTTTAAATGCAGCTTCAAATATTTTCAGCATACCAACTATCTAGCACTCATCCGGCGTTTGGCTGCCAGAAGGATACGCCTCTTGCGATTTGTATCCCGCACCTTGCGGCACTTCGTTACATTGTCAGGATCGCTCTTTATTCAGACCCCTAGATTCGCCCGGTGACACGGGCGGTTCCCTCCGTGTTAAAGTGGAAACAACTTCTACAAGCGACTTCGTGTCGCACCTGGAATGTTAGAACAGGCACCTAAGCGGTTATGCGAACAAATCGCCCATTACACCTCCTGCCACTGGTCGTCATCTACAATTCAATGGTAGCCCCCGGGCGCCGCGAGTCTGACCCCGTGACCCGTGATCGCTGCCTGTTAATGTGTCACTTGAAGATGCCACCCCTTTAGGGTCAGTGGCTTATAGTCCCCCGTTTTTTCTGCCTCTTTGATGTAAATCACATATTTTTCGAGAGCCTGATCAGTAGAATACACAAGCATCCTCCTCCCTTCGCTACCATTTATACTGAATTTAACTATTTCAAATGTACTAGGCGTTTTTGACCCGTCTCGTAAACAATGCAAATTCTCAAGACCAAGTTGCTCAAGTTTCAACTGGCTTCTTCGAATATCCTCAATCTCATTATTATTGAGATGGATTTTATTGATTGTTTGAATATCGCCGCCAGAAGAAATAAATTCTAGCGATACGTGTTTTTTACATATTGCCACCATTAGCTCAAATTCATTATTATGCGCAACAAGAAAATCCTCTACCTCCCTGTCTGATGGCAATGGACGGCTACACCAGACGAAACAAACAATAATGAACAAGCTAAACCAGCCAAAAAAAAATTTAATTTGCATTATAGTATTTCCATCCGTTTCGAATTGGTTTTGGGTCTCCTATATTGTCACCAAAATTGAAGTTGCTATTAACCAAGGAATTAGTTGCGGTATTCGTATAGAAGAAAGTTCCTAGATTCCACCCCCTCGCAAGACCTCCCCATGGCTGCTTATCTTGGATAAAAGTTTGATAAGTACCCGCGCCAGACACAGTAAATCCTAGTGAGTATCCCCTTGCCGCTGCTGTCATACCGAAATAGAAATTGCCGAATTTATCAAGTAATGCCCAATCATATTTCGTTCTCAGTATGTTTTTATAATCCCAGCGGCCTCCCGTTTTTACTGCGTCCTTCCAGTCTAAAGCGCTCATTCTTTCCGCTTCAACCATATTTGCACCAAGATTAATGCCTTCATTTTTCAATATAGACTTGAACTCTTCCGGAACATTAGCATTGACAAAAGCTCCATGAGCCACTCCATTAAACAAATACCCATACGCTCCGGTCACCGCGCCATTGGAGAACTTCCCTCCGCCCAGTACCGATGCAGCGCCGCCGAGTATCGCATATTTAAAAGTTTGACCTGCGGTATTCCAATCATTGCCAAATTTCGGCCCGGCGAATTCGGCGAATCCAGCCGACAATGCTCCGCTACCGCAGTCACCGCCCGTCGCCGAAGCGCCTACACACCCGGCGACTGCATGTGCCATCACCTTGCCGAAGTCACCAGCTGGAATGCCCCGGGTCAATGAACCTGCCCCGTAGAACAACCCAGCCGACAACATGCCAGGCCCCACGCCGTTCCAGCCGGAAGAGATGCCACCGACGATACCCCCTGTCGCGACCGCTTCAGTAAAAGTTCCACCGTTAAGCCATCCACCCGCTCCGCCCAACCATGCACCTGCCGCAATGCCGATGATGCCCCGCGCCGTCTGGGTATTGATGACGCCCGTAGCGCGCCCGGCTACCGCTGCGGCAATTGCCCAAATACACATCGGACATTGCCCGCTCGCGTCGGTGAAGGATAGCGGGTTGTTACCCACATAGCTGTAGCGGTTGTAGTACTGCAAATCCGCAGCATCGGGAATCATGAAGTCCGCGCTGACAAACCTCGCCATGATCGGGTCATACAGCCTATTTAATCGACAATATTCTTCTTTTTTGAGCTCAGTTTATCTTCCCGCCCTCTTTGACTTTGTACAAATTCTGCAAGCAAATTGTTACACCGAACCACTTCATCAGATACATCAGCCCCCCTAATAGCTCTTCAACACGATCTAACAAAATCTCATACTCATCAGCACTTTCAATGTGCCCTTTTTTAAGCACTTTAGAGACTATCAATGAAGACTGATACTGACTTTGCAATAGAATTTTATCTTTTTGTAAAAATGTATCCCCGACTCTTTTCTGCGCCTCTTTAAATACTACACTAAGCAATTTTTCATTAGCGGTTTCCAAAGCTTGAGTAAAATCTGATCGCATTTTGCTTAACACCGCAGATGTACGCCCAGCCTGATCTAAATATTCAAAAAAAACTGTAAATACATCACTTTTTCATCAAAATTTGGATTCATTGTCATAGCCTTATTTATTTTGAGGTTTTATAGGTACATAAGTGGTTCAGGGCCAGGTCTTGACATTCCGGTTTTGGCTCTAGGCACTTAGGTGCCTGTAATACGGAAACCACAGCGGGAATAACACGACGAAAGTAGCGCCTACAGCCCCTGTTTGCGGCCGAAGATAGCCAGCCGCCGGGCTGCCCCGGCGAAGTTGATTTGAATACACAACGGATGTGACTGCGTCACATCCGTCACTACCCTCGCAATCCGCTGATCCATTGTGTATAAAGCTGTTCCGCAACGTGATTCAGTTGCGGCAGTTTCAGACTCGCCTGCTGCCGCATGATTTTGGCGCTCTGCACAGCCGGGCTGCTTAGGCTGGCCTTAATTTCCGCCTCCCCCGCGTCAGACCAGTCGTCAACCATCTCGCCTGTCATCTCGATATGGCATTGCAGCGCAAGATGAGAGCCTATGGCATAGCCCTGATTGCGGCAATACTCGCCGGACAACAGGTGAACAGCACCCGGCGGCAGGGTGAAGGTTTCGCCGTGCCAGTGAAAGGCGTCGAAGCGTTTGACCTTGCCGAACCACCGGCGCGCAGCTTCGCCATCGGCTACCGCGACCTCGCCCCAGCCTATTTCCTTCACAGGATTTTTCGACACCTCGCCGCCCAGCGCTTTGGACATGAGCTGCGCGCCCAGACAATGACCGAGTACCGGCACATTTGACGCCACCGCCTCCCGTATCAGGTTCAATTCCTCAGCGATCCACGGCAGATCGTCGTTGACACTCATCGGCCCCCCCATGAATACCAGGCCGGAATAGCCGCTAACGTCAGTCGGCACGGCCTCTCCCGCATCGATGGCGATCAACTGCCACGGGATCTTTCGCGCATCGAGAAACCCGGCCAGGTAGCCCGGGCCTTCAAAAGCCGCATGTCTGAAAATAGCGACAGGGTTCATAAAATTCAGGAATGGTTAAGGGAGAAGGGAACGCACCTGCGGTGCTCAAGGGAGAAAAACAGCGCGCAAAGCGTGCCACCCTTCCCCCTTCCCACCTAACCCTTCTCTGTTTTGTCCCGTTCGATCAGAGCATAGGCCGAATGGTTGTGGATGGACTCGAAGTTTTCCGACTCGACGATATAGGCATCGATGCGAGGGTCTGCGTTCAACACGGCAGCGACATCCCGCACCATGTCTTCGACGAATTTTGGATTGTCATAAGCGCGTTCGGTGACATATTTTTCGTCGGGGCGCTTGAGCAAACCATACAATTCGCAGGACGCCTGCTCTTCGGCAATACGCACCACATCCTCTATCCAGATAAAACTGTTGGTGCGCAACGTGATCGTCACATGCGAGCGCTGATTATGCGCGCCGCGCTCGGCAATCTTCTTTGAACAAGGGCAAAGGCTGGTGACAGGAACCAATACTTTCATCGTGACACGAGCATGGCCGTCGATCATTTCGCCAATCAACACCACATCATAATCGAGCAGGCTTTGCACACCTGAAATCGGGGCGGTCTTGTTGACAAAATAGGGAAAGCTCATCTCGATATAACCGGATTCAGCCTCCAGCAGCACCACCATCTCGCGCAGGATGCTCTCGAACGACTCGACGGAAATCTCACGTTCGTGCCGGTTGAGTATCTCGACAAAGCGCGACATATGCGTGCCTTTGAAGTTGTGCGGCAAGTGCACGTACATATTGAAGGTGGCAATGGTGTGCTGCACGCCTATGCTCTTGTCACGCACCTTGACAGGGTGACGTATGCCTTTGATGCCAACCCGGTTAATTGCGATCTGGCGCAAGTCTGCCGTATTTTGCACGTCGGCAATAGGAGCGATGGGATTCATAATAGCTTTCTGTCTGATTTCAGGTGGACGGGATTATAACCAATCCCGACAAAATTACACGGTCAAAAAACTGCGTATCGCAGCGGCCAGTCCGGCAGCGTCAAGGCCACACTCTGCCAGCATTTGCGCATGCTCTCCTTGCTCGATGAACAGATCCGGCAAGCCTAACTGCAACAAGGGAATCGCGACCCCCTCAGCCAGCAGGCATTCAGCAACGGCACTGCCCGCCCCGCCCTGCACGGTATTTTCTTCCACCGTCACCAGCAGTTCGTGCTCACAGGCCATACGCAGCACCAGCCCGGCATCCAGGGGTTTGACGAAACGCATATTCACGACCGTCGCGTCCAGCTCTTCGGCCGCCGCCATCGCCGGCGCCAGCATCGAGCCAAAGGCCAGAATCGCCACGCGAACGCCGATCCGTCTGACCTGAGCCTGCCCGATAGGCAATGCCTGCATCGGACCGGACACGGCAACCCCCGAACCCGAGCCGCGCGGATAGCGTACTGCCGCAGGCGTATCCTGAGTGATGGCGGTGTACAACATCTGGCGACACTCATTTTCGTCGGAAGGAGTCATCACTATCATGTTCGGGATGCAGCGCAGGAAAGACAGATCAAAACTGCCCGCGTGAGTCGCGCCATCCGCGCCGACTAACCCTCCACGGTCAATCGCCAGCACCACCGGCAATTTCTGAATCGCGATGTCGTGGATGAGCTGATCGTATGCGCGTTGCAGGAAAGTCGAATAGATCGCGACCACAGGCTTGTATCCGTCACAGGCCATGCCTGCGGCGAAGGTCAGCGCATGCTGTTCGGCTATCCCCACATCGAAATAGCGCTCCGGATACTTTTGTGCGAATTCCGACATGCCAGACCCTTCGCACATCGCAGGCGTGATACCGACCACCCTCGCATCCTGCGCTGCCATATCGCACAGCCATTGCCCGAATACCTGGGTGTAAGTGGGTTTTGCATCCGGTTTTTGCACGATACCGCTGGTACGATCGAACTTGCTCACGCCGTGATACAGCAGGCAGTCCTCTTCTGCCAGCGCATAACCCTTGCCCTTTTGCGTGACCACATGCAAAAATTGCGGGCCTTCGAGTGCGCGTACATTGCTCAGAGTATCGAGCAATGCGTTCAGGTCGTGCCCGTCTATCGGGCCTATGTAGTTAAAACCGAATTCCTCGAACATGGTGCCGGGAATGACCATGCCTTTGACATGTTCCTCTGCGCGCTTGGCGAACTCCAGCACCGGCGGCATGCCCTTTAACACCTTTTCGCTGCCGCGCCGCATGGCCGCATAAAAACGCCCCGACATCAGCTTGGCCAGGTAGTTGTTCAGCGCACCGACAGGGCGCGAGATCGACATATCGTTGTCGTTTAAAATCACCAGCAGGTTGGCATTCATCGCGCCGGCATTGTTCAGCGCCTCGAAAGCCATGCCGCCCGTCATCGCGCCATCGCCTATGATCGCCACGGCACGCCGGGGTGAGCCGGACAATTGTGCGGCCACAGCCATACCCAAAGCTGCCGAAATCGAAGTGCTCGAATGACCCGTACCGAAGGTGTCATAAGGGCTCTCCTCCCGCTTGGGAAATCCTGCGATGCCATCCTTCATGCGCAGGCGGCTCATCCCCTCGCGTCGTCCGGTCAGTATCTTGTGTACATAGGTCTGGTGACCCACATCCCAGACCAGACGATCGTCCGGCGTGTTATAAATGGTGTGCAGCGCAATGGTCAATTCGACCGTGCCCAGATTGGAGGACAAATGCCCGCCGGTACGGCTGACCGACTCGACCAGGAATTCACGCAATTCACGGGCAAGTTGCGGCAGCTTATCGCGTTTGAGGGCGCGTAAATCTTCAGGCGTATTGATCGAATTGAGTAATGAATCCATCAGAACTTTCTTAATACAATGAAGTCAGCCAACTCGCGCAGACGCCGGGCGGCATCGCCAAATTCAACCAGGGTGGCGATAGCCTCCTCGTGCAGATTCTGCGCCATCTCACGCGCGGCTGACACACCCAACAGAGTGACATAAGTCGGCTTGTTGTTATCGGCATCCTTGCCGGCGGTCTTGCCGAGCGTCGCGGTATCAGCCTCAAAATCGAGCACATCGTCCACCACCTGAAAGGCCAGCCCTACGCATTTGCCGAAATGATCCAGCCGTGCCAACTGTTTGTCCGTGACAGTTCCGCACTGCGCGCCCAGCAATACGGCGGCCCGTATCAGGGCGCCTGTCTTGTGGATATGCATCAGTTCGAGTTCGGGCAGGCTCAATTGTTTGCCCACGCTCTCAAGATCTATCGCCTGGCCACCTGCCATGCCGCGCGAACCGGAAGCGGCGGCCAGGAGCTTTATCATCTCCAGCTGTCGCATGGGATCATCGCAAAGTCGCCGTTCGGCTAATAACTGGAAGGCCAGCGTTTGCAGCGCGTCTCCGACCAGCAAGGCGGTGGCCTCATCATATTGCACATGGCAGGTAGGCTTGCCCCGGCGCAGCACATCATCGTCCATGCAAGGCATGTCGTCGTGAACCAGGGAATAGGCGTGGATCAGCTCGACGGTCGCTGCCGCGATATTCACACGGGATTCATCGGCACAGGCAAGTTCCCCCGCTGCAAAGGCAAGCAGGGGACGCACGCGTTTGCCGCCATCTAACACCGCGTAGCGCATCGCCTGGTGCAGGCGCTGCGGCGCTATCTCGGGCGGTGGCAACAGGCCGCGCAATTCTTCTTCGAACCGGCACTGATGCTGGGCCATCCATCCTGCAAAATCAGTATGCTTCATATTGCCTCACTCACCGGGAGTTCTTTGAGTACACCTTCTTCGAGCACGCGCACCTGCTGCTGCGCGTCATCCAGACGCGAACGACAAAATGCCAGCAACTCGGCGCCGCGTTTATAGGCAGCCAGCGAATCTTCCAGCGACAGGCGCCCCGCTTCCATGTCTGCGACGATTTGCTCTAGCTCGGCCATGGCCGACTCATAGCCCGGGGATTTCTGAGATTTTCCGGTCATTTCAGTCTTCTGCGTAGGAAAGAGTGCCATTTTACCCAACGCACCCGCTCTGAGCCAATTTTTGTTGCCCTCCCCCCCGATTTAGAGGAAAATCGCCCCCCTTCCCGTCACAAACGTATTAACTATTTGCAAGGATAATGTGGACTTGTCCAATATCGTTACCATAAATCACCGCACCCCGGCTCAGGTACAGCCTCCCCTTGCCTGGTACTTCGAACCCGGGATACTGGAACTGGAACAACGGGTCTTGTTCGAACACGGCCCCAATTATGTCGGGCACGAGCTGATGGTACCCAACCTGGGCGACTATCAGGTGCTGCGCGACGAGGCGCAAATGTTGGTGCGCAACCCCAACGGCGTCGAGCTGTTGTCCAATATTTGCCGCCATCGCCAGGCGACCATGCTGCAAGGTCGCGGCAATGCGCAGCACATCGTCTGCCCCTTGCATCGCTGGACCTACAAGACCGATGGAGAGCTGCTGGGCGCGCCGCATTTTCCCGAGAATCCCTGCCTGCATCTGAACAAGTCGCCATTACAGAACTGGAATGGCATGCTGTTTTCAGGCAGCCGCGACATTGCGAAGGATCTGGCAAAAGTCGGCGTAATGCAGGACCTGGATTTTTCAGGTTATATGCTCGATCGCGTACAAGTTGACGAATATGCCTTCAACTGGAAAACCTTCATCGAAGTGTATCTCGAAGACTACCACGTCGTGCCTTTCCATCCGGGCCTGGGCAATTTTGTGGACTGCGACGACCTTAAATGGGAGTTTGGCGAGCAATACAGCGTGCAGACGGTAGGCATCAAAAATGCGCTCAAACGCGTGGGCAGCGCAGCCTATGGTGACTGGCAGGAACAGGTACTGCGCTATCACGGCGGAAAACTGCCGAAATACGGCGCCATCTGGCTGACTTACTATCCGAACATCATGGTCGAGTGGTATCCGGGCACGCTGGTGATCAGCACGCTGGTACCGCGCGGCGCCGAGGCCTGCACCAACATCGTCGAATTCTATTACCTGGAAGACATCGTCCTGTTCGAACGCGAATACGTCGAAGCCGAGCAGCGCGCTTATAATGAGACCGCCGTCGAGGACGACATCATCTGTCTGCGCATGAATCAGGGACGCCGCTCGCTCTATCAGCGCGGCATAGAGGAACACGGCCCGTACCAGTCACCCACCGAGGATGGCATGCTGCACTTCCACGAGTATCTGCGCCGACACCTGGCGCCTCACTTTTGAGCATCACCCCGCCCTGACGGGCGGGGTGATGCTCAAAAGATACACTCCACACCGATGTCAGGACAACTGCCCGGCAACAGGTTCGCAACGGCGCCGGTGTGCTAAGCTTAGCGCCTATACGCAACCAATACAGTCAGAGGTCAAAAAATGATTACCATCGAACAAACCGACAACCTCGTTAACGCCGCCGTGCTGGGCGAATTCACCCTCGCCGATTTCAAGGAATTCGAGGAGCAGTCCTTGTACAAACTCAGTTCGGAAGGCACGCTCAACCTTTTGTTCGATCTGCGCGCCATGATAGGCTACACGGTCGACGTTGCCTGGGAAGAAATCAAATTCTTCAGCCGCGAACACAACCACGACTTCAGCAAGATTGCCGTCGTCACCGACAACCAGTGGATCACCTGGCAGACCCTGCTCTCGCGCCTGTTCGTCGATGCCGAAATCTGCGTGTTCACCGATTATGATGAAGCAAAAGAATGGGTACAGGCATAGAGGTTTACGGTTTACGGAGAGCGAAGCGAGGAGTAGCGGGTTCAGGCCTGCCGTTTCGCGCTGACGGCGGGCCTGACACAGACGCTACTCCGACTGGTTAAGCTGATACCAGTCCATGCGACGGGTCAGCAGCATCACGGAGGCCAGCGCGGTGAACATCAGCAGCGTGCCCATCAGCAGCGCATTGTCTTCCGATTGCAACACGCCATACAGCACGGCATAGAGCAGCGCGATGCCGCCCGCGAAGGCCTGCGCCGACCTTCTGTTCCTGAGCATCCCCGTCAAATAGGTGCCTATCAGTATGACGCAGGCAGCCCCCGAACCGATGTAGGAAACCAGGAACGACAGGTGTTCGGACAAACTGATGAGGAGCAGAAAGAACATCGCCATCGCAAGACCCACCAGCATGTATTGAAGAGGATGAATACGCAAGCCTGCCAGCACTTCAAACATGAAAAATGCGGTGAACACCAGCACGACAAACATCACACCGTATTTCACGGCGCGCTCGGACAGGGAATAAACATTGACCGGATCGATAAAATCCACGGAGAAAGTTTCCGGAGCCGCCTGTTGCCCTGCCTCGACGTGCGCCGCGCGATTGCGCGCCAGATTGCTGACCTGCCAGTGCGCAGTGAAACCCTTCTGGTCAACGCTGCGGGTACGGGGCAAAAAGCTGCCGCCGAAGGACGGATGCGGCCAGGAGGATTTGAGCGTCATTTCGGTGTTATTGCCCGAAGGCGCGACAGCCAGCGTTGTCATACCCTGTAACTCCAGCGGAAAATCGAAACGAAACGCATGTGATTGCGACACATCCATATCGTCCAACTTTACATGCATGCCGTTGCCGGAAACAGCACCGCCCGGCGAAAATTCACGCTTTGTGCCGTTGAGCGTCAGTGCAGGTACGTTGCGTATGCCACGAGAATCACTCACATTCATCACAAAATAGGCCGCCTCCGGAATAATATCGCCGACGGGCTTATTGATCCCGTAGCCCTCGGGCACCACGAAATCACCGCTGACCGTGCTGTGCAAATTGAACAGCCGCGCCTGATAGATACCGCGACTCCTGACTTCGACATCGGCATTCCCGTCAATTTTCAGGTTGTGCGGCATCACGACGGCCTCAAGAGTAGCCGATTCTGAAAGAACAACTTTTTCATTGCCCGCCTCGTCGCGAGTGACCGATTTCTCGCGCAACTTGTATTTGAATAACAGATAAGGCCCGGTCAAGGTCTGCGGCCCGGACGAGCTTAACGCGATGTCCTGCTGCACCTTGTTCTGCAGCATCTGGCGTTCACTGATCTTGGATTCGATCATACCCAGCGGGATCAGCAAAAGCAGCGCCAGCAGGCAGATCATCAGGGTTTTGGAAAACAGGGGATTGCGTAACATGACAGGCTCCGGAGAATTAACGTAATACAGCATCCCACAACCGTGTGAGGGGACGATGGGCTTGTGTGTGGCGAAAGTGAAGTCCGATGGCGAGCGCATAAAAATCTGTCCGCCTGCCGGACACAGATTTTTTGCCCTAAACCGGCAATATTTACTATTATGTGCGGCGTGTGTCGTCCAAGTCGGCATGACAGTCGGCACTGAACAGTTACCTTGACGATAGCATCGAAATTACAGCGATCATTTCCATCAGGAAAAACTAAGGAGGCTACAAATGGCTGAAACTATTGCGGCGCGTGTTGCACGTATCATTGCAGGCGGCACTCATGCCCTGATCGACAAGGCAGAAAATCTTGCGCCCGATGCCATGATGGCGCAATCCATCCGTGAAATCGCCCAGGTCATCGACGAAGTCCGTTTCGATATGGGCAAGGCTG
Source organism: Gallionella sp. (assembly GCA_028707275.1). Classification (GTDB taxonomy): domain Bacteria; phylum Pseudomonadota; class Gammaproteobacteria; order Burkholderiales; family Gallionellaceae; genus Gallionella. Next base: position 474,995 of record JAQTUP010000002.1, read on the forward strand.
AAGCGGCCAAACACCTGGTCATGTCGCAAATAGCCAGACTTAACGCGGAACATGAAAAGCTGGCGGACCAGGCTTTGCTGGCCATCAGAGAAAATCGCGACGATCTGGCCTGTGCCGCTATCGCTCGACAGTCCGATATTGAAGACTATCTGCCCGTTTTACATAAATCACTGGACGAGCAGTCCGCGCGCGCCGGCGAGTTTGAGCGTTATATTCTGGCCTTGCAGGCCAAGAGGCGTGAACTCGAACAAATGCTCAGTGACTATCAGACCGCCCAGGACGCCGCCGCGTCTTCACCTGCGAACGGCACGAGGCAGATGCGCGCAGAAGATGCCGGAAACGCGTTTGCGCGGGTGCTGGCCAGACAGCCGGGCGGCGCGGGATTGAATACGGAAATATCGCAAGATGCAGTCAAACTGCGGGAACTGGCTGACATGCAACGCGCTAACCGTATCGCCGAACGACTGGCCGCGCTCAAACTGGGCGAGAGCCCGAAATAACTCGCCACCACGATCGACGGAGGAGGAATATGGATTTTCTCGTTGCCGCGCAATTACTGCCATTTACTGCCGCCATTTTGATTGTATTAATCATCGGCCTCGTCGAAGGTGCTGCCGCTTATTCCGGTTTCGGCTTTTCGGAATGGCTGGACGCGGCGGGCGGAGCGGACGCCGATTCATGGCTGGGCTGGTTGCATGTCGGCAAAGCCCCCTTGCTGGTATTGCTGGTGATTCTCCTCACGGCATTTTCATTCATCGGACTGACGCTGAACGCCCTGGCACACGGCCTGTTCGGCCTGTATCTCGCGCCTTTATTATCCGTGCCGCTAGCCTTGATCGGCGCGATTCCTGTGGTACGCGTAACAGGTTCAGCCGTCGCCCGCCTCATCCCGAAAGACGAAACTTCGGCGGTGTTGCTCGAAACACTGACAGGGCATGTAGCCGTTGTCATCAACGGCACGGCACGCGCCCAATATCCCGCCGAAGCCCGCGTGAAAAACGGGCAGGGTCAGACATTTTACGTGCGCGTCGAGCCCGAAGCCTGCGACGTTGAATTTAAATCGGGTGAGTCGGTTTTATTAGTCAAACAAATTTCCGGTGCGCGTTTTTTGGCCATCCATAATCCTCGCCCCGACATCTTGTAACTCAAAAGGAGAAGCCGTATGGAAGAATTAAAAGGGTTGGGAATCATGGTGGCCGCAGCGTTAATCGGCCTGTTCGCCATCGGGATGATTTTTGCCCGCCTGTATCGCCGCTCATCCAAGGAGCTGGCTTTCGTGCGCACCGGTCTTGGCGGGCAGAAGGTCGTGATGGACGGCGGCGCCATTGTGCTGCCCATTTTCCACGAATGCGTGAACATCAACATGAACACGCTCAAACTGGAAGTCTCGCGCTCGGGTGCGGACAGCCTGATTACGCTCGACCGCCTGCGGGTGGATGCCGTCGCGGCCTTCTTCGTGCGCGTGAGCCCCTGTACGGAAGGGGTGGCCAATGCCGCACAAACCCTGGGGCAGCGCACCATGCATCCGGACTCGCTCAAGGATTTGGTGGAAGACAAGTTTGTCGACGCGCTGCGTGCGGCGGCGGTGTCCATGAGCATGCACCAGCTGCTGGATAAGCGCGGCGACTTTATTCAGGCCGTACAAAACGCGGTGTCCGAAGACTTGCTGAAGAACGGCCTGGAACTGGAGTCGGTGAGTCTCACGCGACTCGATCAGACACCGATCAAGTTCTTCGATGCGCAAAATGCCTTCGATGCCGAAGGCCTGACCAAGCTCACGCAGCAGACTCAGCAGCGCGCCCGCGAACGCAATGAAATCGAGCAAGACACGTCGGTGGCGATCGCCAAGAAAAATTATGAGGCATCACAGCTCAAGCTGAACATCGAGAAGGACCAGACCTTTGCCACCTTGCACCAGCAGCAGGAAGTCGCCACGCGCAACGTACAGCAAAAGGCCGAAATTGCCACGATCACCGCCCAGCGCGACCGCGAGGCGCAGCAAGCCAGAATCGATGCCGAACGTCTGGTACAAGAAGCCGATGTCGAGAAAAATCGCGCCATCCGCCAGCGCCAGATCGAAGCGGACCGCGATGTGCAAGTGGCCAAGACAGAACAGGAAAAGCGAACCACGCTGGCCGATCAGGATAAACTGATTTCTATCGCGGAAAGGTCGAAGGCGCTATCCGAAGCCGAGACACAGGCCAATGAAGCGCGCGCGCTCGCCGCCCGGGCCGAAGAACAGGTCAAGACGGCACGCGATGTGGCGATCGCCGAACGCGACAAACAAATTGCCCTCGTGGCGGCCGAACAGGAAGCGCAGCAACAAGCCATCGGCGTACGCGTGTCTGCCGAGGCCGAAAAAGATGCCGCACAAGATCTGGCCGAAGCCGTCAAGATCAAGGCCGCAGCGCAGCAAGTGCAATACCAGGTGGAGGCTAACGGTATCGAAATGCGCAACGCCGCGCTCAACACGCTGGCCGACGGGCAGATCAGCATGCAGGTAAAGATGAAGCTGTTTGAGGCGCTTCCCGGAATTATCGAAGCCTCGGTCAAACCGATGGAGAACATCGACAGTATCAAGATCATGCAGGTCGACGGACTCAACCGTAACGCAGCGGATGCGGGCGGCAGCACGTCATCCGGAGGAAATCTGGCCGAACAAGCCGTCTCCGCCGCGCTGACCTACCGCGCCCAACAACCGATACTGGACGCCATACTCAATGAAATCGGCATCAAGGGCGGCGACTTGAACGGACTCATTCAGCCTGTCACTCGCGAGTTTCACAAGGAGGCGACCAGCCCGCCCCCCGAACCATCGGCCTGAAGCAAATATTGACGGGCTGCCCCCGGCGAAGTTGATTAGTATGCACAACTGATGTCACTGCGTAACATCAGTTATGTAAAAATATCATCCGCGCACCGGCAAACTCAAACGCGCTTCAGCCCCGCATTCGGGCAGGTTCTGAAGCGTTACCTCGCCCTTGTGCAGCAATGCGACTTCCCTGACAAAGGGCAATCCCAGCCCCGTGCTTTTACGTTGCGTAGCGGGCCGGGCAATTGAATAAAAACGCTCGAATATTCGCGGCAGCGCATATTCAGGAATACCGCAACCTTGATCCCTCACGATGAGGACATGTCTGTCCGCCTTGGTCTCAAGCGTAAGGGTGATCTGTCCGCCATCGGGGGAAAAGTCGATGGCATTGTCCAGCAAGTTGGCTAACGCCTGACGCAACAAAAACAGTTCGCCTGTCGTTTGCGCCCGGGCCGAAATATCGTTTACACAGAGGATGCCGCGTTGCCTGAGTCGCATCAGATGATCGGCGATGACCGTTTCGGCCAGTTCGCGCAACTTCACGGGAACAGCCTCCTCCAGCGTGTCGCGATGTTCGACCCGGGCCAGGGCCAGCAACTTATCGAGCATATCCTTCATGCGGCGGCTTTGTTCGCGGATGTTGGCCGTAAAAGTGACGCGATCCTGTTCCGGCGGATTTTCGTCGAGCAACTCGGCTGAACCGATCACCGCTGTGAGCGGGCTCTTCATTTCATGCACCAGATGGTGAACATAATTTTCGATATACTCGCGCCCGTCGAGCTTTTCGCGCATTTCAGCCAGCGCCCGTCCCAGCTCGGCCAGCTCTCCGCCGCCCAGTTTGGGCAATTGTGTCTTTTTGCCCGCACTCACCTCACGCGCATAACGGCATAGCGACCCGACTGACCGGCTAAGCCACCAGGTAAACAACAAACCGATCACCAGCGAACCGCCCATCAGCCACCCGCCTGCGCGCTCGATGCGATGGCGACTGCGATCAATGAAGGGCTGCACGCTGATCGTGGGCTTGGCGACGGTCAGCGAACCTGCGATTTTCCCGTCAAGCAGAATCGGCGCGGCAACGTGCATGACCGTACTGCGACTGTCATCAGGGTCGACAGCCGTACTGCGCACGCCATAGCGTCCCGCGAGAGTCAGGTGTACATCGTTCCAGCGCGAATAGTCCTGTCCTGCCGCCACCCCTTTGGAGTCATACAGGACGATGCCTGCTGTGTCGGTAATATACACGCGCAGATCGAGCGTGTTTTTCCGAAAGCCCCAGATCACCGCATGCGGGTCGCGCTGCTGATAACGCCCGAAGGCGGCGGCAAAGCGGGTCGTGTCGAGTTGTCCTGAGGACATATCCCCTGCCGCAATTTCCGCTAACAGGTAAGCGGTATCGACCAGTGTTTCTTCCATGGTCTGACGCACGCCCGGCTTGACCTCCTCGGAGAAGCTGTTGAGCACAAACCAGGCGGCAAGGCCGACTATCAGAAAATAGCCCAGCAGCAAACGCGCCGTAAAGCTCATCGCTCAGCGCCGTTAACTACGCTATAGCCCATGCCGCGATGTGTGACGATAGGTTCAAGATCGGCTCGCACCGCCTTGATCTTGGCGCGCAAAGTCTTGATGTGAGTGTCCACGGTACGGTCGGATGTGTCGAGCGCCTCTCGCCAGATGGAATCCATCAGCACCTCGCGCGAATAGATGCGCCCCGGCTCTTCGAGCAGCAAGCTGAGCAACAGGTATTCGTAGCGGGTCAAGTCGAGCGGAGTGGCGCAAAAGCGGATGCGTGAGCTAGCGACCTCAAACCATGAGGCGACCGGCTTTTGGCGGGCAGCATTGCGCCGTAAAATCACCCGTACCCGCGCGACAACTTCGCGGGGCGAGAACGGCTTGGTGACATAATCATCGCCCCCGATTTCCAGCCCCACGATGCGGTCCACCTCGTCCGCGCGCGCAGTCAGGAACAGGACAGGAATATCGGTGAAGCTGCGCGCTTGCCGACAGACCTCGAAGCCGCTCATATCCGGCAAGCCTACATCCAGAATGACCAGGGCAAAGAGATTGCTCCTCATCAGCTCCAGCCCCTGGCGGCCCAGCGTACAGCGCACCGTGGCATAGCCTTCGGTGCCTAGCGCGTAAGCTAACACATCCGCGATGGCCGACTCGTCCTCGATAATCAGGATACTGGCATTCACAAGTTGGTATTTCCCCGACGATCAGCCATCTGCAAAAATATGCCCAACGCCTGCCTTTTAGGCGTCAGCGCGCGTCCTGTTCCTCAGGCTTTTTTCTTTCCACCTGCAAGGTGTACAACCTGCGACTGTCGGCGCGCAACACCGTAAAGGTGAAGACGCCCAGATCAAGCCTGTCACCGCACCCGGGCAGTTTCCCGGCGGCTTCGAGCACCAGTCCGCCCACCGTATCGTAGTCTTCGTCGCTGAAATGCGCGCCCAGCGCCGCGTTAAAATCGGCAATCTCGGTATCGGCCTTGACGCGGTAATGACCGGCATCATCGGCGATGATGTTGTCCTGTTCCGCATTGAAGTCATATTCATCCTCGATGTCGCCGACTATCTGTTCGAGCACATCTTCTATCGTCACCATGCCGGACACGCCGCCATACTCATCCACGACCAGCGCGATGTGGTTATGGTTGCTGCGGAACTCGCGCAACAACACGTTCAGTCGCTTCGATTCAGGCACGAACACGACCGGGCGCAACATATCCCGCACGTCGAATTCTTCTCCGGCATAGTAGCGCAGCAAATCTTTGGCCAGCAAAATGCCGATGATATTGTCCTTGTCGCCCTCGACCACGGGAAAGCGCGAGTGCGCCGTTTCAATCACAAAGGGGATGAAGACTTCGGGGGGCTGGCTGATGTCGATGACATCCATTTGCGCGCGCGGGAGCATCACTTCACGCACCTGGCGTTCGGACACTTGCAACACGCCTTCCATCATGGACAGCGCTTCGGCATCCAGCAGGTTATTTTCGTAAGCACCGTGCAGCACTTTTACAAGTTGTTCGCGGTCTTCAGGCTCACGCAACAGCAACGCGGATATGCGTTCTAACAGGGTGGGTTTGTTACTCTCGGGCTCGGGCATGTCAGGGGTCAGGTTTCCGTATAGGGATCAGGATAGTTTAATTTTAACATCAACGCGGTTTCCAGCGCTTCCATCTTGCTCGCATCGGCTTCATTCTCATGGTCAAAGCCTTGCAGATGCAGCGCCGCATGAATCGCCAGATGCGCGTAATGCGACAGCAAGTCCCGCCCCTGCTCAATGGCTTCTCTTTCCACCACCGGCGCGCAGATCACCACGTCCCCCGACAAAGGTGGCGTATCGTCATACACAAAAGTCAGCACATTGGTCGCATAATCACGCCCGCGATACGCCTTGTTAAGCTCGCGCCCTTCGGCTTCACCGACGATGCGCAAGGTCATGGAGGTATCAAACTGCAATGCGGCCTTAATCCAGCGACGCCACTGCGGCCTGGTCGGCAACGCCGGGATAATGTATTGCACGGTCAGCGACAGTTTAGGCTTAGTCTTCATGCTGTTTTTCCTGCCAGTTCGCCGCGCAGCGTATGCCTGACCACTTGCGTGACTCTCACATCAAGGAAGCGACCTATCATGCCCGGTGAGCCGCGAAAATTGATGACGCGATTATTATCGGTACGCCCGGCCATTTCCAGCCCATCCTTCTTGGATATACCTTCCACCAGCACGCGCTGCACCGAACCTAACATGGACTGCGCCACGGCATCTTCCTGCTGGGCAATCCTGTCCTGCAAGCGCTTCAGGCGCGCGGCCTTGACCTCATGGGGCGTGTCATCCTTCATCTCGGCAGCCGGCGTTCCCGGGCGCGGGCTGTACAGATAACTGAAACTGTTATCAAAACCGATTTCGTCGATCAGCTTCAGGGTTAATTCAAAATCCTGATCAGTCTCGCCGGGAAAACCGACGATAAAATCAGAAGTAATACAAATGTCCGGACGCACGGCGCGAACGCGGCGAATGATGGACTTATATTCGAGCGCGGTATGCCCCCGCTTCATTGCCGCCAGAATACGATCTGAGCCTGACTGTACCGGCAAATGCAAATGGCTGACCAGCTTCGGCGTGGTAGCGTACACGTCGATCAGGCGCTGACTCATATCCCGAGGATGTGAGGTGGAGTACCGGATACGCTCGATCTGCGGGAGCGCGCTGATGGCCTGCAACAGATAGGCGAAGTCCACCGTATCCTCGTCATCTGCTGCCCCCTGATAAGCATTCACGTTCTGTCCTATCAGTGTAACTTCCCGCACACCCTGATCGGTCAACGCCTGCACATCCTTCATCACGTCGGCCAGAGGGCGCGACACTTCTTCACCGCGCGTGTAAGGCACGACACAGAACGTGCAGTATTTACTGCAACCTTCCATGATGGCGACAAACGCCGAAGCGGTCTGTAAACCTTCGACCTGGCTCAGGACCGGGGTGGGCAGATGATCGAATTTTTCGATCTCAGGAAAGCTGATGTCCACCTGAGACCTGCCGCTCTTGCGCCTGGCATTAATCAGTTCAGGCAGCCGGTGCAAGGTCTGCGGGCCGAAAACCACGTCCACATAAGGCGCCCGTTTGATAATCGCATCGCCCTCCTGACTGGCGACGCAGCCGCCCACGCCGATCAGCAAATTCGGGTTGGCGAGTTTGAGCAATCGCACGCGCCCCAGATCGGAGAATACCTTTTCCTCGGCCTTCTCACGTATCGAACAGGTGTTAAAGAGGATCACATCCGCCTCTTCTATCTTGTCGGTCTGCGCCATTCCATCACAAGCATGCAACACATCCGCCATCTTGTCCGAGTCATACTCGTTCATCTGGCAGCCATAGGTTTTTATATATAATTTTTTCATTTCAGCGCGATGATACCTGTATATCCAAAAAACATTAATTCAAATCGGACTCGGACACACAAAAAACCATAAAATTCACAACATTTCGCGCATACCCGACAATTTTACTTGTATAATGCCGACTAATTTGGTCAGCTATTGACCTGCATTCAAATTATATAAATAAAGGTAAATAAAATGGCTATTATCGCAACCGTCGCAGCCGTATTCACAGCATCACTCGCTGTGGCTTTCGCCGTCTGGATGCTCACTCAGGTCATAAAACTCGACTAAAACCCCCGTCCGGGAGAGGCTGCAACCCCTCCCCCCCGCGTAATTTATTCCTGTTTTTTCCTGTTTGCCTGCGGTATTTTCCGTCGGGCTTGTTTTTCTTTGGACAAAAAATTTTCCTGCGAAATAAACTGTGCTAGGATTCGCCCCGTTGTTCTGTTTTTATGTTCAATTCATATCTCTTGGGAGGAGAAATTATGTCGATTATCGCTACTGTAGCAGCCGTGGGAACCGCAATTATCGCCGTAGCCTTTGCAGCATGGATGGTTACACAACTGTTCAGCAAAAACTAAGCAGAAGATTCAGGTCAGAAAAAACCAGCTCCGGCTGGTTTTTTTCTGCCCGTTCACAACCTTTATCCGGTTCAAATACGACCTTGATCGTTCATACCCCCTCCAATTCAGTCAGCGGCTCATCGCTACAACAGAAAATCAGCTCAGGCGGCATTATTCTGTATGAAAATGCACGACAGTGCACTACCATCGGCCTTACACTTCAACCCTGAGTTCGCCAGATAATATCGGCGCCATTTCAAAAAACCGCCAACAACGATTAAATGAGGAAAGCGTATGGAGCGCACAATACTGCTGGTTGATGACGAAGAGGATATCAGCGCGGCTCTGACGCGCCTGTTAAGGCGCGATGCGTACAAGATACTGCGCGCTAAAAATGCCCGTGAGGGCCTGAAGTTGCTGGCCGAAAATCCGGTGGGAGTGGTGATCTCGGACCAACGCATGCCCGAAATAACGGGGGTCGAATTTCTGACACAAGTCAGGGATCTTTACCCTCATACGATACGCATCGTGCTGAGCGGGTATGCCGATATTGATGCTGTGATGAATGCGATCAATCAGGGCGCCATCTACAAATTCTTCACAAAACCATGGGATAACGAAAATCTGCGCAGCGAGGTGCTGGAGGCTTTCCGGCATCACGAACTGCTCCTGGAAAAAGAGCAGTTGATGCAGGAAATCCAGAACGCAAATCACCTTCTGGCGGAAGTCAACCAGGAATGGGTGGCCGCAGTTCAGCAACGCGACCTGCAAATCGAACATATCTCAAATTACAGCTCACTGACTCATCTGCCAAACCGCCAGCTGCTCCTTGACCGGATGGAGCAGGATATCGCACATGCACAGCGTGACAACAGCCTGCTGGCCGTCGCCTCTCTCAATCTTGACCACTTCAAACAGATTAACGATTCATTCGGTTATTCGACGGGGGATATACTGCTGCAGACAGTCGCCGAAAGGCTGAAGCTACAGGCTCGTGCCGGCGATACGGTAGCACATCTGGGAGGGGATAACTTCAGTTTCATTCTGCCGGAAATCAGGAGCGCGCAGGCCGCCGCCGATTTCGCACAACGCCTGATTGATTCGTTTAACGCAACCCCGGTGCTCATCGACACCAGCGAAGTGTTTGTCAATGTAAGCATGGGCATCGCTCTGTACCCTCTGGACGGCGTGGACGCCAATACCCTGTTAAAGAATTCGGATGCGGCGCTGCATTACGCCAAGGAAGAGGGGCGCGGGAGCTTCCAGTACTATACACCACGAATGAATGCCAATGCGTGGCAAAGTTTGACGCTGGAAACCGAGATGCACCGCGCCTTTGACCGCGGCGAATTCGTCCTTCACTATCAGCCCCGCGTCAGCCTGGCAGACGGCAGGATAGTCGGCATGGAAGCATTATTGCGCTGGCAAAGCCCTGAGCGCGGGCTGGTATTGCCCGAAGAATTTCTCCCGCTGCTTGAAAAAATGGGGTTAATTATACCCGTCGGTGCCTGGGTGCTCGATACGGCCTGCCAGCAGGTCGCCGCCTGGCAAAGCACGGGGCTGTTTTCATCCCATATCGCCGTAAACATATCCATACTACAGCTCAAACAGCCAGACTTCGTCAGTCAGATTCGAGGTCTCACCGAAAAGTATAAGCTGAACCAGAACGGGGCAGCCCTTGAACTGGAGCTGACAGAAAACCTGCTCATGAAGGATGGAATCGGAACCATACACACTCTTAGCACCTTGCATGAAACAGGCGTACGACTCACCATCGACAATTTTGGCACCGGATATTCGTGTCTGGGTTATTTGAAACTGCTGCCGATAAACAGCCTGAAAATAGACCATTCCTTTATCCGCCATCTTCCCGACAATCACAAGGATGCGGCGATCGTGAATACCATCATCGCCCTCGGAAAAGGGCTGGGGCTGACCGTGGTAGCCGAAGGCGTGGAGACGACGGAGCAACTGGCCTGCCTGAGCACGCTCGGCTGCAATGAAATACAGGGCTATCTGTTCAGCCGCCCCGTTCCGGCAGGCGAAATGACATCGCTGCTGCAACGTGGCGTAGGCCTGGTGATGTCGGTAACAGAATAGAAACTCGTCATTTGGCAGGCCGTCAGCTATAGTCAGTCGGGGCGATCGACAGGCGACTGAGGCCGCATCGCGGCGGCCTGTGCCGACTGGGCCCAATAAACTGCAAGCCGCTGACAACCGGTAAAAATCCCGTGGTCAGATGGAGGAAAGATGTCACTGGAACGACTGAAACACATTAGCTGGATTTATGACTTGAATCGCCTCGGGCAAAACGCTGTCGAGGCTGAAGATACTTCGTCCGTTTATCAGGGCATCTTGCAACACATCGTTGACGGATTTGAGGCCGACAGCGGTTCGCTTGCCCTGCTGGATCACAGCCATAATTTTCTGATGATCGTGGCCGGTATCGACTTGCCAGACGGCGTCATAGGCAAACGAGTCATGCCAGGCGAAGAAGTATTGGGATGGGTCGCAAAAAAAAATACACCGCTGCTGCTCAATGGCGATGTCTCCAGCGACCCTCGTTTTCAAAGACAAAGGGAAAGACGCCGAGCGCCATCGGAAACCTCGGCGATGTGCTGGCCGCTGGCGATAGGTCAAAGCGCGATCATCGATGAACAGCATCCTGTGGGCGCGACAGTCAGCATCAATCGCACAGGCAACAGACCGCCTTTCACAGCATCCGAACTCGAAACGGGCACGGCACTGATCAACATGGTCAGTCTGGCGCTGAGCAACATTCAACTGCACATCGAGCAAAAACGGCGATTAGAAGAGCTTCGCCAGCTGAATCTGCAACTGGCCCAGACGCAGAGTCACCTGTTGCAATCCGAAAAACTGGCGTCCATCGGTCAGCTGGCAGCCGGTGTGGCTCACGAGATCAACAACCCGATAGGTTACGTCTACTCCAATCTGGGCTCGCTGGAAAAATACGTACAGGACGCCTTCACCATGCTCGACCTGTATGAAGAGGCGGAGAACGCCATCACCGATACGGGGGTGCGTGCACAACTCAAGGCGGCAAGAGAGAAGCTGGACATTGCCTTCATCAAGGAAGATTTGCGCGCCCTGATGGATGAATCCAAGGATGGTATCACCCGCGTCAAGAATATCGTACAAAACCTGAAGGATTTTTCGCATGCAGACACTACCTGCGAATTTCATCATTCCGACCTGCACAAGGGGCTGGACAGCACACTGAATATCGTCAACAACGAAATCAAGTACAAGGCTGATGTCGTCAGGGACTACGAAGACATTCCCGACGTGGAATGCGTACCCTCACAAATCAATCAGGTGTTCATGAATCTGCTGGTGAATGCGGCTCATGCCATCGAAGAGCGCGGCACGATCACCCTTCGCACCCGTCGGCAAGGCGATGAGGTGTGGGTTGAAATTTCCGACACGGGTCGCGGCATCAGCACAGAGAACATGAAAAAAATCTTCGATCCGTTTTTTACCACCAAGCCTGTCGGTCAGGGGACAGGACTGGGGCTGGCACTGTCATACGGCATATTGCAAAAACATCACGGACGTATCGAAGTGCAGAGCGAAGCGGGTCATGGCACGACTTTTCGCGTATGCCTGCCTATCAATCAGCCCGAACACTCTGCTGCCATTTGAAAGAGGACGCGATATGAGCAAAAATCCGGCAGAGGCAGCCTTTGACTGTTTGTCACGCCGTCAGCGACACGCCACCGTTGCTGACGCCCGCATTCATGAGTCTTGCGACTAATCATGGCTGAACTCGACGAAGCTCAACGCAAATTAACCATCAAGCTGGTCTATTACGGCCCGGCCATGAGTGGAAAAACCAGCAATCTGACCTGTTTGCATGACCTGCTGTCCCCGGAATTAAAGGGAGAGATCATGACGCTTGAAACACAGAATGACAGAACGCTGTTTTTCGATTTATTGCCGCTGGGTTTTCGCACGCCGACCGGCTGGCTGGTTAAATTCAAGCTCTATACCGTTCCCGGACAAGTGGTGCATGACGCGACGCGCAAGGCTGTGCTCTCGCGCGCGGACGGTGTGGTCTTCGTGGCCGATTCACAGTCTTCGCAAGGGGTCAATAATGCGGAATCGTTCCAGAATCTGGAAGAAAATGTGCGCCGCGTAGGGCTCGATTTTGAGACCCTCCCCCTGGTGGTGCAGTTTAACAAACGCGATTTACCCAATATACTGAGCGAAGAGGAAATACAGGCGCGCTGGTCTGCCGCCCCCTGGCCGCTGGTAATGGCCTCCGCGCTGACAGGCATGGGCGTAAAAAGCACTTTCATCACCCTCCTGGAAGCGGTCTACCCGGCGCTGGACAAGAACTTCTCCTTGCAAAAAATGCTGGGCACAGATATTCATTCCTTTATCAGCACCGCAACCGGAGAGCCCTGTGGAAATCAGTCCTAGAGGATATGAGCGCGCGTTGAGCCTGCACGAATTGCTGTCCGGCGTCGTACCGGAAAAATTGTCGGCAGCACTGGGCTCGCTGCTGGGTTCACCCGCCCGGGTGGTATCTGCCGACGGTTCGTGGGCTCTTGCCAGCGCACAGCCCCTGCCCATGGGCGCCCGACGAATGCCGCTGTTCCACGACCTTGAAATTGCGGGCTATCTTGAGACGACCTCCAACGATGATGCACATGTGCGAGCGGCCGCCATGGTGCTCGAATCGATAATGAGATCCGGAGCCCGCTACTTCATGGCATCTGAAATGCACATTGAAGTCGTGCAAGCTGACTTTGAGGAATTGAAACGCAAACACGAGGCTCTGATGGCATCCGAGGCGCGCTACAAGGCGCTTGCAGAACACCTGGAAGCGCGCGTCAAAGAACAGGTTGAAATCATCGAAACCGCCCACCGCCACCTCTACCATGCAGAGAAACTCGCCTCGGTAGGACAACTGGCAGCAGGCGTCGCACACGAGATCAACAACCCCATCGGTTTCATCCGCAGCAATCTGGGGACGGCCTTATCCTATGTTCAAAAATTTCAGTCTGTCGCCCAATATATCAAGTCCTGTAATGATGCTGAACTGATCGGCCTGTGGCAGGCGGCCGATCTGGAATTCGTCATGGAAGATTTCCCGCCCCTGTTGCAGGAGAGCATCGCGGGCGCCGACCGGGTAACGCGCATCGTCGCCGACCTGAAAGGCTTCTCCAGTGTGGATCAGACAGAAGAAGAACTCGTCGATCTCAATGACAGCATCCGATCCGCCTGCAATGTAGCCGCAAACCGGATCAACAGCCGTGCCGACCTGAAACTGTCACTGGGCGAATTACCCAGGTTACGCTGCAAGGCCGGACATCTGAGCCAGGTGTTCCTCAATCTGCTGCTCAATGCGGCGCAGGCGATGACGCAACGCGGCGAGATACAGGTCAGGAGCGGTATCGAGCAAGGACAGATCGTGATCAGTGTGAAAGACACGGGATGCGGCATTTCGCCTGATATATTGCCGCGTATCTTTGAACCGTTCTTTACCACCAACGATGTGGGCGCCGGCACAGGGCTGGGCCTGACAGTCAGCCGTGACATCATCCTGGCGCATGGCGGCAATATTGACGTGAGCAGCGCGATCGGCGCGGGCACGACAGTTACCATTCATTTACCCATAGATCGAAGGAACAAGTAACATGGCCGTTTCCAGTTACGCATCCCTGTTCACCGGAGCCGCGCCGTCCGCAAAGCCTCAGACACCCGAACGCGTGACTAGCTACCGTATCTTGCTGGTGGACGACGAGCCGAATGTCCTCAAGGCACTGCTGCGCGTATTTCACCAGGAGAACTACACAGTAGATACGGCGCCGACAGCTCAGGAGGCGCTTGTTCTGCTGCGCCGTGAAGCATATAACCTGATCATCTCCGATTACATGATGCCCGGCATGACGGGGGCTGAATTGCTAAAGCAGGTCAAGGCGATCAAACCGGAGATCATCCGCATCATGCTGACCGGTCACGCCGATACGGGCGCCGTGATGGGCGCGATCAACGAAGGGGCGGTATATAAATTCATCCTCAAGCCTTGGAACGATGATGACCTGCGCATCACCGTCGCCCTTGCACTGGAACAATACGACCTGATTCAGAAGAACAAGGTACTGCAACAGGAAAATAGCCAAAAAACTCGCGAAATCAGTGCGCTGACCAAACTGACTGTCAGCAACCGCAGCCAGCTGGCCATCATGCTGCACAAGAAAAATCTGCTGAACAGCCAGCAGGTGCAGGAATTATACCGCTTGCAACAACAGCAAAAGGAACCCTTAATCAAGCTGCTGCTGGAACGCGACTGGGTATCCGAAAAAGTCATCCACGATATTCTGCGCAAGGAACTGTTGATTGAAGAGGTTTCACTCGCGGAATTTCAGATCGACGCCGCTGTCGCCTCGCTGATCCCGCGCAGTTTCTGCGAACGACAACTGGTCGTGCCCTTGCGCCTGGAAGGAAAGCGTTTGCTGCTGGCACTGGCCGACCCGCTGGACACCGGACTGCTGGACGACTTGCGCTTCGTTTCAGGCCTGGATATTCAACCTGTCATCTCCAGCGTGGCCAACATCAGAGCCAAGCTCGCGACCATGTATGGCAATGATATCGACTTCAAGGATCTCGAAACGCTGGTGTCAGGCCCTGATCCCTATGAAGGCATCGAAATCGTCATCGAGGAAGAGGACAACCAGTCGCTGGAAGATTTGTTGCGCGACACCAACGAGCCGCCCGCAATTCGTCTTGTCAATGCCGTGATTCTGGAGGCGGTCAGGCTGGGCGCCAGCGACATCCACATTCAGCCGCGCACCAAGAGCGTGATGGTGCGTTACCGCATCGACGGGGTGCTGGTGGATAAAATCCAGATTCCGAATCAGTTGCTCCAATCGCTGGTCTCGCGCCTGAAAGTGATGGCCGAAATGGACATCAGCGAACGTCGTCGGCCGCAGGACGGACGCATCACGGTAAAAACACCGCTGCGCGTCGTCGATCTTCGCATCTCCACTCTGCCCACGATCAACGGGGAAAAGGTGGTGATGCGCATCCTCGACCGAAATTCGGCGATCGTAGGACTCGACGGACTGGGATTTTCGCCCTCCGACCTGCAAAAAATCCTGAACATGGTGGATAAGCCGCAGGGGCTTGTTTTAACCACGGGCCCCACCGGCAGCGGCAAGACCACCACGCTTTATGCGCTGCTGCAACACAATGCCTCGCCTACGAAGAACTACGTCACCATCGAAGACCCAGTCGAATACTATATGGATCAGGCAGGTCAGGTGCTGATCAAGGAAAAGATAGGGCTGACCTTCCCGGTCGTGCTGCGCACTATCTTGCGCCAGGATCCGGACGTGATTCTGCTGGGCGAGATCCGGGATTTCGAAACGGCGGAAGTCGCCTTCCATGCCGCGCTGACAGGCCACCTGGTATTCTCGACGCTGCACACCAACTCGGCTGTAGCGACGCTCTCCCGCCTGTTCGATCTGGGCTTAAAACCGTATGTGGTCGCGACAGCCCTGGAAGGCATCGTTGCCCAGCGCCTGACCAGAAAAATATGTTCACACTGTCGCGAATCGGCACCCTCCACCCCTGAACTGCTGGCAAGACTGGGGCCGTTATTCACCGAGTACCCGATCACAGCCTTTAAAGGCCGGGGTTGCGAACACTGCAACGGCACAGGCTACAAGGGACGCATCGGCATCTATGAGGTATTGGTGCTCAACGACCAGATGCGTCATCTCATTAACAGCGATGCTACCATCATGGAAATCACCAATTATGCGCGCGCGATGGGCACATCGACCCTGCTCGAAGATGGGCGCCATAAAGTCAACGAAGGCGTGACGACACTGGACGAACTGTTGCGCGTACTGGGGCCACAGTAAACCTTACGGCCGGACCTTTCTAAGGATTACGCATCGACGCCTGCAGCATCCCCCCTTCTTGCCAGAAGAAACCTGGCGTGCGAGAGCTCATCGTTGGCAACGGCCAGTTGCGACGCCATTGCCTCGCGTTCCTTGTTGGCGCTGTAATCCCGGAACGCCTCGCGTACCAAATTGCGCAACGGCTCATCTTCCCAGGGTTTGGTGATAAACTTATACACCGCGCCCTCGTTGATCGCATCGGTCACCGATTGCAGGTCGGTATAACCGGACAGCACGATGCGCATACTGTCAGGATACTGCCCCTTTGCCTGGCGCAAAAACTCCACACCATTCATTTCCGGCATACGCTGGTCTGAAACAATCACACCGACCTCGTTAGCTGCCAGCATGCCCAACGCCTCCTGCGCGCTGCCAGCTCTCAGTATCCGGTAGCCTTCCCTGCGAAAAACACGGACGAGAGAATTCAGAACATTCTCCTCATCGTCCACCAGCAGCAAAAATGGCGCCGATAAAGAAGGAATGATCTTTTGATGCCGTCCGGCAAGTTCAGCTTTATCCCGCAGCGGCGCCATCGCGCCATCGAGGACTTCCCCTGTTTCGGCCTCGTCCAGGGCAATGGCTGCTTTATCGAATAACTGACGGTAGTGTTCCACGCTTTCCTGCAAATCGGCTGTACGCTCGTCCACCAACGCCTCCAGCCGGTGACGCAGGCGGTGCAACTCCAGATGCGTGCGCACCCGCGCGAGCAGCTCACCACGATGGCAGGGCTTAGTCAGAAAATCTGCTGCACCCGCCTCAAAAATGAGCTGTTTGTCATCTGTTTCAGAAACAGCGCCCGCCAGGATGATCGGCACGTCACGCGTGGCTGGATCAGCCTTCAGGCGGCGGCAAACTTCGTATCCATCCATATCCGGCAGGTCTATATCGAGCACGACCAGATCAGGGGGTAAAATGCTGACCGCACACAGTGCCCGCTCACCGCTGATCACCGATTGCACCTCATAGCCCTCGTCTTCCAGGATACGCGCAGACAGCGACTCCGGCGTATCGTCGACGACAAGTATATTTTCTCTGCGCATCATGTAAGATTTACCCGTTGACTCTGCCAGTGGATTCAAGCTCCAAACGCGGCTGACGCGCATTTGAGCCTAGCACAATACCCTCATGGAGTTCTAAATCCAAATATTTTAATGGGCGATGATTAACTTATGGAAAAATCGGGATGGGCTGACAGGCGACAAAAAACCCGCAGCTTGTGCGGGTTTTTTGGAAGTTTCAGGACGACTTGAAACTACAATTTGGTGGTGATAGGTGGATTTGAACCACCGACCTCAGCGTTATGAGTGCTGCGCTCTAACCACCTGAGCTATATCACCGGAAGAGGTCAGCATTGTCCAGATTTAACGCCCTCTTGTCAATGGCAAGACGCAGGTTTTAGCTCACTTCCGCTAAAATTTTTCTGCAACAGGGTCAATTTGGCGCTCATATCGGCATCCAGGTTATTTATCATGAACAAGGTTGCCCGTGTTTTGCTCGAACGCTCACCCATTTGCGCAGAGCTCACGTTTTTGGCATGCATATCTTCCAAAAATTTTTGGGCTGATTCACGGCTTCTGAAAACACCTAACGAAATCGCATTCAGCCATTCAGCCGGCTCCTGCATCACAAAATAATCAGTCACGCCACGCGCTTTGAGCTGAGCTATCTTCTGATTTGCTGCCGCCTTATCCTTCAAAGGAGCAATGTACACCCAAAAATTAATGTTCCGGTCGACTTCGTGCTGGGTAAATTTATCGCCCAGTTTCAATTTCTTCAGGGCCGCCTCTGCACGAACTAACTCGCCACCTGAAAAATCCCCCCATTCAAAACAAGCCAGCTCTTTGGCCACCAAAGCTACAGGAGCCGAGGCCGCCACGGGAACTGCAACGGGAGCCGATACGGGCATGGATTCAGGTGACGCCACCTCAAGAGTTGGCGCCTGAACCGGCTCACTTTCAGACAAATCCCGCAGGGTGATTTTTTCCTCGTGCACAGGATAAAGCTCCGGCGCTCCCTGCCCGTTGACAGATAATTGCATCACCGCAAAGAAAATCACGTTCGCGGCGATCAACAGCCAAAATATCCACTTTATGCTTTTTGTCATACTTCACCTGCTTTCTGTGCGATTAACAATAATCCTTGCAGCACCAGATCATCCGTCATCTGTGTCGGCAACGCCAAATGCGGCAACAGCCGCCGCACGCCACCCCCGCTCAACAATACGGGCGCCCCCGCCTCCCCCAGCGAAGCATATTGCCGCTGTATGGCGCCACAAGTGGCCTGTATCGCACCGCTCAACAGCGCATCACTCGTATTACGCGGAAATTCCGTGCAGACGCCACCTGCAACCTGCAAATTCGCAGTCGAAACAAAAAGACTATGCCGCATCAATTCGATGCCCGGCAGAATCAAACCGCCCAAAAATTCGCCGTTGTCAGACAGTGCATCTATTGTCGTCGCCGTGCCGCACCCGACGACCAGACACGCGCGCCGCGTGATATGCCAGGCAGCGATCAGGGCGGCCCAACGGTCGCTCCCCAGCTGCACTGGCGGCTCATACCCGTTCATCACCCCGCACTGCATCAGCTGCGCCGTGATAAATTGCGGCGACCAATGACGCACCGAACAGGCCTCGACGATTTGCCGCGCGACCTTATCGCCTGCCACGTTGCTGACCCACACCTCCTGCACGTCATTGTAGCCATGATCGACGAAGTTAAGCTCGCCTGCCTGATTGCTCGGGCAACGGAGCACTGCCGACCAGTGATCGTCGCACACCCGTGCGAGCTTGATGTTGGTATTCCCCGCATCGATCAACAATCTCTTCACGACCCGACACCCACTTCTCCTGCATTGAATTCACTGATCCCGAGCGTCGTTTCCAGACGCAGTTCACCGCTGTCGCTCACCCCCCGCGCAATACCGAAGATACTGGCGCCGTCGGGCATATTCAGCCGGACGGGTAAATCCTGCTGGGCATGGTGCTGCTCCCATTCGGCGCGCATGCCTGCAAAACCCGTGCGCGAGAATTCATCGAGCACACAGGCCAACTCCCGCAACAGCGCCGCCAGGATCTGAGCGCGCGCAGGCATTACGCGACAGAGCTGATCCAGCGAGACGGCCGACTGTGTGATCGCCCGCTCTATCACCTGCGGCAGCGTGCAATTGATGCCTATGCCTATCACCACACAGCTGGGCCCGTACATATCGCCTTGCGCCTCGATCAGAACTCCCCCCAGCTTGCCCCAACCCGGGTTGACACCCTGCGCCAAAATATCATTTGGCCATTTGAGGTTAACACCGGCAGCACCCAATCCGACCAGCGCGCGACGAATAGCCAGACCGACAGCCAGACTGAGCCCCGACAGGGCATTGAGGCCGCAATCGAATCGCCACAACAGGGAAAAAGTCAGCGCATTGCCAAGACCCGTATGCCAGGGGCGTCCAAGACGACCTCGACCTGCCGTCTGCAACTCCACCCCAAGCACATAACCTGAAGGCGCGCCCAGCACGGCACGGCGCAGCAGTTCGGTATTGCTGGACGCTGCCTGTTGCAAAATTTCCAGCTGAAAACGCCCGGCCATATCTGACAAGCTTCGATTGATTTCAACAGCATCCAGACTGACCCAGGGCTGCGGCAGACGATAGCCGCGTCCGCGTATGCGCTGAAGCGCGATACCATACCCTGAAAGTTGCGACAATGCACCAAACACCGTCGCGCGCGACACCCCCAATTGCCGCCCCAGCACCTCGCCCGAGTGAAACTCGCCATCGGCCAGCAGCCGCAACAATTGCCAGGTACGCGGAGTCATAAATTAAGTGGCAAGTGGTAAGTGGTAAGTGGTAAGTGGTAAGTGGTAAGTGGTAAGTGGCAAGAAACTACTCACAACTCACCATTCGATTACACGTTAAACAGGAAATTCAATACATCGCCATCCTGCACCACGTATTCCTTGCCTTCGACGCGCATCTTGCCCTTTTCCTTGGCACCGGATTCGCCGCCACAGGCGATGAAGTCGTTAAAGGAGATGGTCTGTGCACGGATGAAGCCGCGCTCAAAGTCGGTGTGAATTACGCCTGCCGCCTGCGGTGCCGTATCGCCCTTATGGATGGTCCAGGCGCGCACTTCCTTCACGCCGGCGGTAAAATAAGTTTGTAATCCGAGCAAATCGTAACCGGTGCGGATCAGCTTATCCAAGCCTGGCTCATCGAAGCCCAGATCCGCCAGAAATTCCAACTTGTCGGCATCATCAAGATCCGCCAACTCAGCTTCGATCTTGGCACACAGCGCCACGACAGGCGCGCCCTCTTTCGCCGCATGCGCGCGCAGACGATCCAGGTGCGGATTATTCTCAAAGCCGTCTTCGAGCACATTACCCACATACATCGCAGGCTTGATCGTCAGCAGACAAAGCGGCTTGATGATCTCTTTCTCGTCGTCGCTCAAAGGATACGTGCGCGCAGGATTGCCCTGATTCAGGTGCGGCAACAGTTTTTCCAGCACAGCCACCAGTTGCTGCGCATCCTTGTCGCCTGAACGGGCTTTCTTGGTATCGCGATGCAAGGTGCGCTCCACTGCGGCCAGATCGGCTAATGCCAGTTCGGTGATGATGGTCTCGATATCGGAAATCGGATCAATACGACCTGACACGTGTATCACATTCTCATCATCAAAACATCGCACCACATTCACGATGGCATCGGTCTCACGAATATTGGCCAGAAACTGGTTGCCCAGCCCCTCACCCTTGGAGGCGCCGGCCACCAGGCCCGCGATATCGACGAATTCGACGATGGCAGGTTGCATGCGTTGCGGCTTAACGATTTTGGCCAGTTCAGCCATGCGCGGATCAGGCACTTCGACAATCCCGACGTTAGGTTCAATCGTGCAGAATGGATAATTTTCCGCCGCGATGCCGGCTTTGGTCAAAGCATTAAACAAAGTGGATTTGCCTACATTGGGCAGGCCTACGATTCCGCATTTCAAACTCATGATTGTTTCCTTACTAAGTTACACACGACCGCCACCGCCCTGTAAATCTTCCACGGGGAAGTCGGGCTGGTGCGTTGTGGGGGAGAAACAGTACAAAGGCGCCGAATCACGATTTTGTACCGTCAAAATTTAGCCCTGATTGTAACAGGATGCCGACTCAAAAGTCTTGCGCCAACGGCTTCAGTTTTAACAGGACATCAGTCCGATGGATTCAGAATCGAAGAGCTCCGACACGACATTGAGCCTTCAAAGCGCAGTTCAGCCCGCTGCGCCGACAACGAGGTTATGCGATAATTCCCAAGATCGCAGCTACCACCCCTACGCCCAGGCATGGCCGGTGAATTTTTTATGACCATCAGTTTTTACAGCAGGCACTCATGAATACGCGTTTTAATTCTTTACTTGCAGGCTCGCTACTCGTACTCGCAGCCTGCGGCAGCCATGACTTATCTCCGGAAACCAAAAAACAACAACACCTCGAACAAATATTCAAAGACAATAAATTAAAAGCCGAAGCCGGAAATGCCGAGGCTCAACTGAACCTCGGATGGATGTACAAGGACGGCCTGGGGGTATCCAAAAATCCGGCCATGGCCGTGCAGTGGTATCAAAAAGCCGCAACGCAGGGAAATGCACATGCCCAGTTATATCTGGGATCAATGTATAAGGAGGGCACAGGCATTCCCGTCGATCTCGC
Source organism: Gallionella sp. (assembly GCA_028707275.1). GTDB lineage: Bacteria > Pseudomonadota > Gammaproteobacteria > Burkholderiales > Gallionellaceae > Gallionella. The sequence continues at coordinate 496,879 of JAQTUP010000002.1, forward strand.
CATGGCCATGAGCTGGTATCAGCGCGCCGCCGCACAGGGAAACGCCGATGCGCAAGCCATGCTGGGCTGGATGTACAGGGACGGCGCCGGCACGGCCAAAAATCCTGCCCTGTCCATCGAGTGGTATCAAAAAGCCGCGATTCAGGGCAATACCAATGCGCAGCTCAGCCTGGGGTGGATATACAAGGATGGGCTCGGCGTACCGGTAGATGCGGCCCGCGCGACAGAGTGGTTTCAAAAGGCCGCAGACCTGGGCAATGCCGAGGCGCAACTGAATCTGGGCTGGATGTACCAAAAGGGCACAGGCGTCGCCAAAGACGAATTCAGGTCAACACAATGGTTTCAAAGAGCCGCTTCTCAGGGAAATGTTCAGGCAAGAACGACACTCGGCTGGAAGTAAACTACCCGTTACCGCACAAAAATCAGACCGGGATCGACCGCCCCCGGGGGTCTCACGCACTATGCAGCTTCAACATCGCCGCTTCGACTTTGCCTTCTATCACCAGATGTGCGACATGCAGCGATTGCTGCATCGCGTCCCGGATCAATTCGCGCTCGCCCGTGCGCGGATCATTCAGCACGTAATTGACCACTTCGCTGCGATCTCCGGGATGACCTATCCCTAAGCGCAACCGCCAGAAATCACGAGTACCCAGATTCGCGATGATATCCTTGAGGCCGTTATGCCCGCCATGTCCGCCGCCCAGCTTCAGGCGTGCAATGCCGGGGGCTAAATCCAGCTCGTCATGCACCACCAGAATTTCGGCAGGCAAAATTTTGTAGAATTTCGCCATGGCACCGGTCGCTCGCCCCGAGAGATTCATGAAGGTTTGCGGCTTGAGCAGCGCCACTTCAGCTCCGTCGAGATGACCGCGCGCCGCAAGACCGTGAAATCTTGCCTCACTTTTAAAGTTGAAGTTGTGGGCGCGCGCGAATTCGTCCACCCACCAGAAGCCTGCGTTATGGCGGTTGCCTTCATATTCGCGCCCCGGATTACCCAGACCGACAATTAAACGTATTTGAGTCATCTAAAATACCCGCGATCCACAAAAAACTTGAAAAACACGAAAAACAGGGACAAAAAAACCCGCCATGCCGGAATCAGCAATGGCGGGTTCGATGTCTGAAGCGATTACTTCTTGGCAGCTACTGCAACGTCTGCCGCAGCTTCAACCGCACCGCGCGGCACGTGTACAGTTGCAACAACTGCTTCAGTTGTATGCGTACCGTGAGCGGCCAGTTCAACGCCAGCAGGCAGAGTCAGGTCTGACAGGTGAATCGAATGCCCCAGCTCAAGACCGGACAAATCCACTTCAATGAAAGTCGGCAAATCAGCTGGCAGACAAGTCACATCCGCGTCGATCATGACGTGACTGATTTTGCCGCCGCCGGTTTTAACGCCCGGTGCGATGTCAGCGTTGATGAAATGCAATGGCACTTTGATATGAATCTTCTTCGATACATCAACGCGTTGAAAGTCAAGATGCTGAACTTGCTGACGGAAAGGGTGATTGACGAAAGCGCGCAATTGCACCGCTTGTTCCGTGCCATCCAGATTCATGGTCAAAACTGAAGCGTGAAACGCTTCTGAACGCAACTTGTAGTACAGTTCGTTGTGATTCAATTCGATCATGACAGCCTCGCCTGAACCGTAAACTACGCCTGGTATGAAACCGGCTTTACGCAGACGGCGGCTCGCACCCGTACCTTGCGTTTTGCGTGTTGTTGCGTTGAATGTGATTGTCATTTTTACTTCTCCAATAGAGAATCATCCGCGACCAGATGATTCGTACAAACGGCAACCAACATGGCTGCCGCTAAAACCTTGCCCGGTAAATCCGTGCTTATTCTGTAAAAAGGGAACTGACCGACTCTTCGTTGTTGATGCGGCGGATGGTTTCTGCCATCAGCTCTGCCGTGCTCAGCTGGCGTATGCGGGAGCAATTGCGCCCGGCTTCCGACAAGGGAATCGTATCGGTGACCACCAGCTCGTCAATGGCGGAGTTTTCGATGCGTTCGATCGCGGATCCGGACAGGACAGGATGTGTACAGTAGGCCAGCACTCGCGTCGCACCCTTTTCCTTCAACGCCTTGGCCGCTTCGCACAAGGTATTGGCCGTATCGACCAGATCATCCATGATCAAACAGGTGCGCCCTGACACTTCACCGATGATATTCATCACCTTAGAGACGTTAGGCTTGGGACGGCGCTTGTCGATAATCGCCAGATCAGCATCGAGCTGTTTGGCCAGCGCGCGCGCGCGCACCACACCGCCTACGTCCGGCGACACTACCATTAAATTGGGATAGTTCTGACGCCATACGTCCGCCAGCAAAATCGGCGTGGCATAGATGTTGTCCACCGGAATATCGAAGAATCCCTGAATCTGATCGGAGTGCAAGTCCATGGTCAGCAACCTGTCCACACCGGCGCCGGTCAGCATGTCTGCGACCACCTTGGCCGTGATCGCGACTCGCGCCGAACGCGGACGCCTATCCTGACGCGCGTAGCCGAAATAGGGCATGGCTGCGGTGATGCGCCCGGCCGACGCGCGTTTCAACGCATCTGCCATGACCATCACTTCCATCAGATTGTCATTGGTCGGCGCGCAGGTGGATTGCAAAATAAACACATCCTTACCGCGCACATTTTCAAGGAGCTCTACCATCACTTCGCCGTCTGAAAAACGAGCGACAGTCGCGCGACCCAGCGTGATATCCAATTGCTTTGCAACCGCTTCAGCCAGCTTGGGGTTGGCATTACCGGTGAATACCATCAAGCTATCGTAGGACACGTGAACCCCTTAAAAAAATAAAAACAGAAAAGGGCACATAAGTGCCCTAATTGTGGCTGAGGAGGTAGGGATCGAACCTACGAATGACGGGATCAAAACCCGTTGCCTTACCACTTGGCGACTCCCCAATAACTCTAAACCGGCACCCAATCTTGCAACGGATGCCTTGATAATCCTTTTACTGCTACACCAGACATGCCGCGAGGCATCTTCTGCAAAACTTCCTCAGCTTCGCTTTGACTGGCAAATTCGGCAAACACGCATGCGCCGGAACCTGTCATCATCGCCTTCCCGTATTTACCCAGCTCGGCCAAGTACTCTGCCACTTCCGGATAAAGCTTACAAACCACCTGTTGCAGATCATTTCTCAGTGGTTTTGTTCTGAGGGCGCGAATTATTATCGAAACTGAGTCTCTTGTCAATTCGGAATGTGAAAATATTTTTGCAGTCGGCACCTGTACCGGCGGAAAAAGCACCACATACCATGCGTCCGGCAGCGCATAAGCCTGCAATTTCTCGCCCACGCCCTCGGCAAAAGCATTCTCGCCGAACACAAAAACCGGCACATCCGCGCCCAGCTTCAGGCCTATCTCCATCAGGCGCTCACGCCCCAAACCCAATGACCACAAGCGATTGAGCGCAATCAGGGTGGTGGCCGCATCAGAACTGCCGCCGCCCAAACCCCCGCCCATAGGGATACGCTTTTCCACGAAAATATCTGCGCCCAGCTGACACGCCGTTTCTTTTTTTAGTAAAAGTGCTGCGCGCACACATAAATCCTGTTCCTCGGGCACGCCTTCAATCCTGTTGCTGCGATGCACCGCGCCATCGGCGCGCAAATCAAAATGCAGCGTGTCATTCAGATCGATAAAACGAAACAAGGTCTGCAACAGATGATAGCCATCCGGCCTGCGGCCTGTGACATGAAGAAACAGATTCAATTTGGCAGGAGCCGGACACGATAAACGTCCAAGCCCCTCCGCCTCCCTTCCCTCTTCTCCCTTATCCCTTATCCCTTCTCCCTTCTCCCTTATCATTCTGGCTTCCATTCCCATTCGTCTATCAACAATATCAGCTGTAAATTTTCGCGGCTCAATTGCAGACGAACAGGCAAACTATCCGCGCTCTCATCCGCATATTTGACATAGCGCACCTCCCAGCCATCCTGGCGCAGTACGGTAATCCGCCCTTTATCATCGCGTTCGGTCAGCGCGCCCTCCCCGGCCGCCCCCCCCAGCACCCAATGGTGCAGCGCATCCAGTTGCAAGCGCCAACCCAGCACCTGCATCATCAAGGACTCCACATCCTTGTCCTGATAATGCCTCTCGCCCTCATCGAGGACAGCCTGCTCTGCATCGCGATAAATACGCGCCGCCGTCTGGCCTAACGGCGTGAGCAACAGGATTTCATCGGTGTGCGCCTGATGCACCCAGCGCAACCCTGCCGAATCGCGCGCGCCATCGTGCCTGACCGAGATGCGCCCGTTCATCGCGAAAGGCGCGGCGTCCAACTGCACCGGGCGCAGAGAGACAGGCTGCGACGCACAGCCTGACAACAACAGCAGAATCAGCCAATAACGAATCAAGGCAGATACCGCCTGATCACAGCTTGCAAAGGTTCGCTGTCAGGATGATCTTTGAGGCTCTCCCGCCAGATACGGGTAGCCTCCTCCTTATCGCCGCGCATCCACAGCACCTCTCCCAGATGCGCCGCGATCTCAGGATCATGATTACCCTCGAAGGCTCGACGCAACATCACCACACTCTCGTCGAGTTTGCCGCTGCGATAGTAGGCCCAGCCTACGCTGTCCATGATGGCATGATCGTCCGGCGTGAGCTGCAATGCCTTTTCCACCAGGGCAACGGCCTCCGCCACCCGAACATTGCGTACCAGCAGGCTATAACCTAACGCATTGTAAGCATGGGCGTGATCCGGCCTGATATGGATCAACCTGCGCAGATATTTTTCGGACAAGTCGAATTTGCCCAGCCTGTCTGCCAGCATCGCCGCTTCATATAACAGGTCAGGATGATTTGGATATTTCACCAATCCCTGTTCGAGCACCTGATAGGCAGGTTCAACCTGACCCGCATCACGCAGCAATTGCGCCTCTATCATCACCACCTGAATACGCTGTTCGACAGTGGTTGCCGCTGCCGCCTGCAACACCCCCCGAGCCTCGGCCAGTTGCCCCTTGCGGCTCAACAGATAAGCTGCGCGCAATTGCGCCGAAAACTGATATTCGCCCGCAGTCACCGCACGGTAATGGATAAGGGCATCGGCCTCATCTTCTCTGGCCTCACTCAACTGCCCCATAAAATACTCAACCGCCTCCTGACCTTTTCCGCTCACAGCCAAAGCGCGTTTGAGCTGTCCTTCTGCTGCGACAAAATCATTGAGCTGCAAAGAAATCAGGGCGATGGCAAACGCCAGATCGACATTGTCCGGACTCTCTTTGAACAGGATCTCAAATTCATCGCGTGCCAGCTTGTGCTGCTTTTGTTCGAGCAAGGCTCGCGCATATTGCAGGCGGATTCCGGAGGATTTCGGATAATCGATCAGATAAGCTTTCAACAAAGCCAGGCTTTGCAAAGGAGCGCTCTTCTGCCGCAACTGCGCCTCGAGCGATACGGGCGCATCCCATTCGGGGCGCAGTCGGCGCGCCTCGCGCACTTCGATGAGCGCCGATGCCTCATCGCCTGCCGCGCTCGCCAACTGGGCCACCGCCCAGTGGGCCTCGGCCACATCAGGGTAGGGGCGCGCCAGATCGCGCATCAGTTGTAACATGGCCGCCTTGTCAGGATAGCTGGCGGCCATAGCATAAAGCTGCACGAAGGTCGGCCCCACCTTAGGTTCATCCGCCTTGAGCGCCCGGGCAAACTCCTGCCGCGCCTCGGCCAGCATGCCACCACGGAGCAACAGCGAAGACAACACGCGCGTGGCCATCACGGACTCTGGCTCTGTTTCCTGCCACAGCCTGAATGCCGCAACCGATTTTTTCATGTCGCCCGATTCGAGCGCGAGTTGCGCGGCACGACGCGCCAGCCGAGGATCACGAGTCTTTTGCGCCAGATCCGCGCTGCCTTCCACCGCCAGCGCCTTGTGTCCACGCTGATTGGCAAATTCGACCAGCAAAAATTCATACAGCAGCTCGTCAGTTAAAGCGATGTCGGGCAAAACGGGCGCCGCCACAGGGGTGAGCTGAGCCACAGGCGCTGCCACCACGGCTGACTCCGCCTGTACGGCTGACTGAATCGGCAATACTGGCTGAGTCGGCACGAAGGGTTTGACTGCCCTGGCACACCCGACAAGCAAGAAACTCGCGACAATAAAATAATTAAAATGTCTCATGGCAATACAGCTTTTGGTACGGGCGTACATATTAGGTTATATTCAGCACTATTCACAACTACCGGCGCTACTTACTTTGCTGAACCCAACGCCTGAAATTACACTGAGTGCGCACCATCTCACGCGCAGCTTCGGCAAGCAGCTCATCATCCACGATCTTGACCTGCAATTAAAACGCGGTGAGGTGTTAGGTCTGCTCGGTCATAACGGCGCGGGCAAGAGCACCACACTACAGATGCTGACAGGCTGCCTGTTGCCCGGCAGCGGTAAAATCGAAATCTGTGGCATCGACTTGCGGCAAAAACCCATGCAGGCGAAAGCGCACATCGGCTATTTGCCCGAATCGCCGCCCCTGTACCGCGAACTCAGTGTCAATGACTACCTGACGTTTGCAGCGAGGCTGCGCGGCATAGGCGCGGCATCTGTTGCCGAGGCACTGAACCACGCCTTGCAAAGCTGCGGCCTGGAATCGGTCAGAAAAAAAATAATATCGACATTATCCAAGGGGTATCAGCAAAGGGTAGGCATCGCACAAGCCATTATTCACCGGCCCGCCGTGATCGTTCTGGACGAACCGACCGTAGGCCTTGATCCTGCACAGATCCGCGACATCCGCAATCTGATCCGCGAACTGGGGAATTCGAGCAGCGTCATCCTGTCGACTCATCTGTTAGGCGAAGTGGAGAGCGTGTGCGACCGGGTGGAAATCATGCAGCACGGCCGCCTGATCTACAGTGATTCGAGCGCACACATGCAGCACTACGGCCAGGTGACGGGCTTTATCGTCAGTCTGCGCCATCCGCCCGAACTCGCCGAACTCGAAAGCATCCCGGGCGTTAGCCGTGTCGAACAAACAGCCCCCGACACGTTCCGCATACTGCATACCCCGGAGAATAACCCCGGCAGTCTGTTGCTCAGCCTGGCGGCACAAAAAGACTGGCAGCTGCTGCAACTCACTCCGCTGCACGCCACGCTGGAAGATGCTTTTGTCAGTATTACCGGCGAAAAGGGAGTAAAGCCATGATACGTCTGATCGCCTTGCGCGAGCTGCGCTGCCTGTTTTCCATGCCATCGACCTGGTTTGTGCTGGCCGCATTCCAATTCATCTTCGCCTGGTTTTTTCTGGCAAGACTGGAAGCCTTCCTGGAAATCCAGCCTCAATTGGCGCAATTGGCCAATCCCCCGGGCGCGAGCATCGCCGTTGCCGCTCCCCTGTTCAACACGGCGGCGCTGTTGCTGATGATGCTAGTCCCCATGTTTACGATGCGCCTGATCGCCGAGGAGAGGCGCAATCAGACCCTGGCGCTTTTGCTCTCGTCACCGCTGACGGAGCGCCACATCGTGCTGGGGAAATTTGCAGGCCTGCTGATATTTCTGCTGGCCCTCATCGCCTGCCTGCCGCTGATGCTCTATACGCTGGCACTGGGCACAGGACTCGACCATGGACTGATATTGAGCAACTCCGCTGGCCTGATTCTGCTCACCGCAAGCTATGTCGCACTGGGACTGTATATTTCTGCGCTCACCACCCAGCCCGTCATCGCCGCCATCGGGGCGCTGGCCGTACTCGTCGGCTTGTGGCTGGCCGACATCGGATCCTCGGCGGCAGACTCGCCTTGGCATCAACTCTCGCCGCTGTACCATTTTCAGAACTTCAACGCAGGACTGCTGGACAGCCGGGACATCCTCTTCTTTGTGCTGTTCACGACAGCCTTCCTGTTGCTGACCATGAAGCGGCTGCACAATAACCGCGTATACGGATAAGTCATGCTGCGTAAACTATTCAACTCCACCTCCTTGCGAAATCTGCTGTTTGTACTGCTGCTGTCGGGGGCCGCGACAGGTATTGGCTATCTGGCCTCACGGCATCCGGTACAGCACGACCTGACCTTTAACACCAGCAACAGCCTGGAGCCTGCCAGCATCGCCGCACTCGGGAAACTCACAGGACCTGTCAGCATCACCGTCTATGCCACCATGCAGGACGCGCGCCTGGGCGACATACGCAAAATCATCGCCGAATTTGTATCCTTGTATCAACGCTACAAACCCGATCTCAGACTGGTTTTCATCGATCCTGCAAAAGAACCTGAAAAAACCCGTGCCGCACGCATTCAACTCAACGGTGAAATGGTCATTGAATACGCGGGCCGCAGCGAACATCTGACACAGATTAACGAACAGACGCTCACCAGCACGCTGCTGCGATTGTCACACACCCGGGATCAGACGGTGATGTACCTCACAGGACACGGAGAGCGCAAACTGGACGGCAGCGCCAATCATGATCTGGGGCTGTTATTTGGCGCCAAGCTAAAACAAAACGGATTTAAAATCGCCGAGCTCAACCTGGCGATCGCACAGGATGTACCGGTCAACGCGCGCGTACTGGTGATCACCCAGCCCCAGCTTGATCTGATGCCAGGTGAAGTGGAGAAACTGTTGCGCTATATCGGGCGCGGCGGCAACCTGCTCTGGCTGGTGGATGCCGAACCGCTGCACGGCCTGGAACGCCTCGCCGAAAAACTCGATATGCAACTGCCGCCCGGGATCATTATAGATCCGGCGGCCAGCGAGATGAACGCCCCCGCCACCTGGTCGCTGGGCACGAGCTACCCGCCGCACGCCATCACCGGCCTGTTCAACCTGATCACGGTTTACCCGTGGGCGCGTCCGCTTGCCTGGAATGAGGACTCAGACTGGCGCCACCATGCATTAGTCGAGGTTGCCGCTCGCGGTTGGATAAGCCAGAACAACACCAAAGGCGACAAACCTGTCTTCGACAAACAGCACGACACGCCGGGGCCTGCCATCATTGCGCTCGCCCTTGACCGCAACATCAACGATCTGGAGCAGCGCATCGTGGTGGTCGGCAGTGGCGCATTTCTGGCCAACAGCTACGCGGGCAACGGCGGCAATGTCGACATGGGCATCAACATGATGAACTGGCTGTCAGGGGATGACCAGCTCATCACGATTCCCCCGCGTTTTGCCAAAGACAGCAAGATCGTCCTGTCAAGAACACAACTCACCGCGATCAGCGCCGGTTTTTTGATAGGCTTGCCGCTGTTGCTGACAGGATTCGGCGGGTATATCTGGTGGCGCCGCCGTGCCTGAACTGCCGGAAGTGGAAACGACAAGGCGCGGCCTGGCCCCGCACCTTGAGGGTGCGGTCATCGAAGGCGTCGTCATCCGCAGCCCTCGCCTGCGCTGGCCCATTCCGGAAAACCTGCCCGAACTGTTGAGCGGACAGTCGGTCGTGTCACTGCGCCGCCGCGCAAAATATCTGCTGCTCGAATGCGGCAACGGTACGCTGATCCTGCATCTTGGCATGTCCGGCAGTCTGCGCATTCTGCCCGCCGGATCTGTTGCCGAAAAACACGACCATTTCGATCTGCAGCTCAACAACGGCCACTTGATGCGCCTGCGGGACCCGCGCCGCTTCGGCGCGGTACTCTGGCATAAAGGCGAGATACACACCCACCCGCTGTTATCCGGTCTGGGGCCGGAACCGCTTGAAGAAGATGCAGGGCTTGTTAAATTTGACGCGCACTATCTCTACGAGCGCGCGCGAGGCCGTCAAATTGCCATCAAACAATTCATCATGGACAATCATGTGGTGGCAGGGATCGGCAACATCTACGCCTGCGAAGCGCTGTTTAGCGCCAGGATTAGTCCGCTCAAGGCGGCCTGCCGGCTCAGCATGTCAGACTGTGCCAGGCTGGTCGACGTGATCCGCGCGACCCTGAGCGCATCCATTCTGGCCGGCGGCAGCACCCTGCGCGATTTCGTCAACGCGTCGGGTAATCCCGGCTACTTCCAGCAGCAACTGTGGGTCTACGGGCGGGAAGGCGAACCCTGCCGGGTCTGTCTGGCCCCGATACAACAGATCAAACAGGGTCAGCGTTCGAGTTTTTATTGCGCGAATTGCCAGGCTGGCCTTTGAACACGAACCTGAACGCGCGGATAGTTGCAACGGCTCATTCGCAACCGAGAAGCCAAAAAACGCATGGTAATTGCTCGTACAGGTTGCCATAATCCATCCACACTTTTATCATGACCGCCATTAAGGTCTTAAACCCGCAATCCGGATAAACGATACTGACCGCTTGTAATTCGGACTGAGCGCTGACATAGGGGTACGTGATGAACAACGAAGAAGGAATGCTGGCGATTAGCAAGCTGGTTTTCGAATTGACGATTGCCAGCAGCGCAACTTCCGACCTGGATGCCCTGCTCGAACATCTTTTCACCCTGCTTGAAAATTACTACGACCTGCAACTCGAATCACGCGGCGCCATCTTGCTACTCAATCCGCGCGGGTGCTACTTCCAGGTCGCACAGTTTGACATGGAACCCGCATGGGCAACCAGTATGAAATGGGACTCCCCTGCCTTTACCGACCCTGTTGTCAGCGAACACTGCCACACCCAGGACACGCTCCTACCGGATATGACCATGGCGCGCATGCTGCTCCTGCCCTTGCATGTCGAGGGAAAAGGACTGGGCTACACCGTGCTGTTCGTGCCTGCCACCTACTCGATGAGTGAAACGCATACGGATTTCATGAGCAAACTCGCGCGCGCCTTATCCGGCCTGGTCAACCGCGCGCTGACGAACGAGACCTTGCGCATCCGCAAGCTTGAACTGGAAGAGTCTCGTGCCGATGTGATCCGCAGCCTGGGCGTAGCCTCGGAATATCGCGACCATGCAACCGGTTTGCACATCATGCGCATGACCAACTTTGCCCAGGTCATCGCCAAGGCGCTCGGCCTGCCTGAAGAACAGCGCGAGCTGTTGTACATAGCCGCCCCGATGCATGACGTGGGGAAAATCGGCATTGCGGACGCAGTATTGCTAAAACCTGGCAAACTGACGCCGGAAGAATTCGAGATCATGAAGACGCATACCCATATCGGCGCCACCATTTTGGAAGGCAAGGACACGCTGATCGCAGCGGCGCGCGATATCGCAGGCTCGCATCACGAGCGCTGGGATGGCAACGGTTATCCGCAAGGCTTAAAAGGACACAAGATTCCCCTGCTTGCCCGCATCTGCTCGGTAGCCGATGTATTCGACGCCCTGACATCGTCACGGCCTTACAAGAAGGCATGGACAATTGAAGCCGCCTACGACTGGATCATGGCAGAGTCAGGCCTTCATTTCGATCCGGCCATCGTCAAGGCATTTGACGAGGCGATGCCGGATATTTTGCGCATACGCGAGCTTTATCGGGACGACATTATCGACCCGAAACATGTGCTCAGCCTGCCGCCGCTCAAACGCCGCGAGAATGCCTGGATACCGTGGGATGAAAATCTGAGCGTGGCCATCGACATCATCGACGAACATCATCGCTACTTATTCGATCTTCTCAACGACTTATACGAAGTGGTCGTCGGAAAACGCGGTGCGCGTGACGTGGCCCGCCTGATCAAGGCGCTCGACGCGTATGCGAAAATCCATTTTCGCGCCGAGGAACAGATGATGACGCACTATGGATTCAAGGGTATCGACCGGCAGGTTAAGCAACACCATGCATTTGAAGAAAAAATAGCCGAATTTTATGAAGAATTACACGCAAACCCTTTCGTCGCGCAATTCGATGTACTCTCCTATCTGCGCAACTGGCTGATCAACCATATACGCGTCGAAGATATGCAACTGATCGAACTGGCACGAAAATAACCCCGTCAACCCGCCATTCAGCCAACGCAGTCGCTGCGATCATTCGCGCTTTAGCCGCTTGTCAGAACCTGTTGCCTGCCGAAAAGACTCCCGCAAAAAACAACAGCACGGAAAAACTAAAAAAGTGTGATAAGGTAACACCTGTTAAAACCAGGGGGGGAGGAAACGCCATGCCACAGCCGCACGTTGCCGCGAAAACCGTATCTGTAAAGCTCGACCCGGACACCCGCGCCAGGATTGAAAATTTAGCCGAAGCCCGCCACCGCACCGCGCATTGGGTGATGCGCGAAGCCATCAATCAGTACGTCGATCGCGAGGAAAAACGCGAAGCCTTCCGGCAAGATACCCTCAAGGCATGGAATGAATATCAGGAAACGGGCTTGCACGCGACTGCCGGAGAGGTTGACGCGTGGCTTGCCAATTGGGGTACTGAAAATGAGTTATCGCTGCCCGTATGCCACAAGTGAAATACGCACCTGGTGCGATCCGCGACCTTCAACGGCTGCGGGAATTCCTGCGGCCAAAGAATCCGGTTGCGGCTAAACGAGCCGCCGAAACCATCATGAAGGCCGTGCAGGTACTCGGGCTGCAGCCACAGATTGGCCGCCCCGTTGATGACATGCCGGAGGCGTACAGGGAATGGCTGATCGACTTTGGCGACAGCGGCTACGTGGCGCGGTATCGCTTCGATTCTGACGCCGTGACCATTCTGGCTATACGCCACCAAAAAGAGGTTGCCCACTGATGAAAAGATATGCACCCGGGTCAAGGCAGATAACTGAGCTTTGCACCGCGCTCATGCTTGTCGCGCTAAGCCTCCCATGTCTGGCCGAAAAGCTGCCTCGTCCCGACCATGTGGTGGTGGTTATCGAGGAAAATCGCAGCTATCAACAAATCATGGACCCGTCCAACTCCCGCTCATACATCCATGAGCTGGCCAAACACGGCATGTTGTTTAGGCAATCTTATGGCGTCACGCATCCTAGCCAGCCCAATTATCTGGCGTTATTTTCCGGCTCCACGCAAGGCAGCAACGATGACGCCTGCCCCATGCAGTACCAGGGCAACAATCTCGCCAGCGCACTGATCAGCAAGGGGCTGAGCTTCGCCAGCTATTCGGAATCCCTGCCCGCAGCGGGCGACACAAGCTGCATGTCGGGGGGCTATCAGCGCAAACACAATCCTGCGGTGAACTGGCAAGGTACGCGTCTGCCAGCCTCAGTCAATCTGCGCATGGACGATTTCCCGAAAGATTTTTCAAAACTGCCTGCCGTATCGTTCGTCATCCCCGACCAGGATAACGACATGCACGACGGCAGCTTCCAAACCGCTGACGAATGGCTCAGGACGCATATAAAACCGTATGTCGACTGGGCATTCAAACACAACAGTTTATTGATTCTGACCTGGGATGAGGGCAATTACATGGGGGGCAACCATATCGTCACCATACTGGCAGGTCCGATGATCAAACCCGGGGTCAGCGATCAGCTGATCAATCACTACAACGTGCTGCGCACCCTGCTCGACTTTTATGATTTACCCCAGATGGGCGAGAGCCTTAACGCAAAACCTCTCAACTGGAACAGGCGCTGATGCTACTTGCCAAAAAACCCGCAGAAGCACGCCCTTGCTACCGCTGGGAAGATGACACGCTGGTGCTCAACATCCTGGGTCGCCCCAATTCAAAGAAAAATGCGATAGGCCGCGTCATCGGGCATCAACTCGAAGTCCATGTGGCGGCCATCCCGCGCATGGGCGGCGCGACCGCGCATATGGTACGTTTTCTGGCTGAAATATTCGATGTATCGAAAAGTGCGATTGTGGTGGTGTTCGGTGAAAAAAACGTGAACAAACAGGTCAGGATCAAATCACCCAGTCATTTGCCACCTCCCATTCAGCGGGTCACTGCCCCCGTCAAAACGGATAAAAAACCCGACAAACAGAATAAAACAGCCAAGAAAAAACCGCGCTAGCGCGGTTCTTTGTCAGTGCAAAAGTCCCGGATCAGCCCTTGGCCGCCATCAACTTGTCGTACTTGGCTTGCAACTGCTCATGGGATTCGACATGCGCCGGATCTTTAGGGATGCAATCGACAGGACACACTTCCACGCATTGCGGGGTGTCGTAGTGGCCGACACACTCAGTGCATTTGTTCGGGTCTATTTCATAAATGGTGTCGCCTTGCGAAATAGCGTCATTCGGGCATTCAGGCTCGCACACATCGCAGTTGATACATTCGTCGGTAATTAACAGTGCCATGCTTCTTCTCCTCCTTTTAAGATCAAGTTAAACTATTTTTTTGCTGCAAACGGGTCGCCACCACCGGGGAGACAAACTTGCCGACATCCCCGCCGAAGCGCGCCACTTCCCGCACCATAGTGGCCGAGATGAAAGTGTACTGTTCGGCGGGTGTCAGAAACAGGGTTTCCATTTCCGGGTACAAGTTACGATTCATGCCCGCCAGCTGAAATTCATATTCAAAATCCGATGCTGCGCGCAAACCACGCAATACCACACGCGAGTTTTGCGACTGCACGAAGTGCATCAGCAAGCCGTCAAAGCCTTCCACACGCACGTTGGCGTAGCCCGCGAACACCTCGCGCGCCATGTCCACCCGCTCATCGAGCGTAAACAGGGTATTCGAGCGGCTTTTCGCCACTGCGACAATCACTTCGCTGAATAAACCTGCCGCACGGCGCACCACATCTTCGTGGCCGGAGGTGATGGGATCGAACGTACCCGGATATACAACTTTAATCATATTAAATCCATTTTGAGGGCGAATCGCGGTGTCGCGTGCTCGCTCATGCCTTGTCTATCAATCATGCCTGCGTCATTCGCTGCGCGGCGCCTGGCGCTTCATCCTGCTAAACGGATTGATGCTCAATTCCTATCAGCTGATAAAACACCTGCCCGGCACGACCGGACTTGATGACCTGCCAGGGTGATGTCACTTCAATTGCAACCCCCGATTCGACATAAACGACGCCGCTGTCAGTCAGGTGATCCGGCAATATATTCAGTAATCTTTGCAAAAAATCGCTTTGAAACGGCGGATCCAGAAAAATAACGTCAAAGCGCTGCGTATCGCGACGGACGAATTCTAGCCCATCCTGATGACGCAAAGATATATTAGCACAGGCTAATTTTCTGACATTATCCCGCAAGGCGCGAAACACCAGCGGATTTTTCTCCACCATCACGACCTGCTCAGCCCCGCGCGATGCAGCTTCTATACCCAGCGCCCCGCTGCCGGCAAACAGATCCAGACACGTGCGTCCGCAGAGCGTTTGCCCCAGCCAGTTGAACAACGTTTCCCGCACCCGGTCAGGGGTCGGGCGCAGCCCTTCCGCATCCGGGAAGGTGATGATGCGGCTGCGCAACTCACCGCCGCCAATTCTGACCTTATTTATTTTCGGCTCCCGCTGATTTTTGTTCCGACTGAGGAGCGCCTACGATCACGGTCGCCATCGACAAAGGCTTGATATGCCGGGCATAGGCGTCGCGAATTTGAGCGACGGTGACTCGTTCTACCCGCCCTGTAAAGTCATCAAGATAAGTCAGCGGCAGATCATAAAAACCGATGATGGAAAGGTAATCCAGAATCTTGCGATTGCTGTCAATCCGCAATGGAAATCCGCCGACGATATTCTGTTTCGCGGATCGCAGCTCTTTTTCAGTCGGTCCCTTGGCCACAAATTCAGACAGCGTTTTTCGCACCAGTTTCAACGCCTCGTCGGCTTGCTCCTTCTTGGTTTGCAGACCAATCTGAAATGCGCCGGGTTGTTTTAACGGCATAAAGTAGCTATACACACTGTAAGCCAGACCGCGCTTCTCGCGCACCTCGTTCATCAGACGCGAGACGAACCCCCCGCCTCCCAGAATATAATTGCCAACATACAGCGGAAAGTAGTCAGGATCACTGCGCGACATGCCAGGGGCTCCGATCAGGATATGACTTTGGCTGGCCGGATGAATAATGCGCTGTTCAGACGGCTGAATTTGCATGGTCACATCGGGTAAGACGGGAGGCTCTGATGTGACAGGCAGTTGCCCGGTGAGTTGCTGTGCAATCGCTTCGGCTTGCGCACGCGTGACATCCCCCATGATGCCCACCACGGCACGCCGGGCATTGTAATGCGCGCGGTAAAAGTCCCGCAGGTCCTGCGCCGTGATCCCAGTCACACTGGCGATCTCGCCGGAAACCTGCAAGGCATAAGGGTGAGAACCGTATATCGCCTTATGAAAGGCTTTATCGGCAATAGATTCCGGCCGGGTCTCGGCCTCCTTCAAGGCGGCGATCAGACGCGTTTTTTCCCGCGCCAAAATGCTCTCCGGGAACACAGGGGATTGCAGGACACGCGCCATAATGCTCAGGGCGTGATCACGTTCTGCGCTCAAGGTGCGCAAGGATACGCTCGCCCTGTCCTGATCGAGGCTGCCACCGAGCAGCGCGCCTATATCCGCCATGCCGCGCGAAATCTCGTCCTCATTCAGGCCATCCGACCCCAGGTCCAGCAAACCATGCGTCAGACCGGCAACGCCGGATTTTTCAACCCGGTCGAAACTGCTGCCGGCCGGGAAGCTCACTGCCACATCCAGCATCGGAATATCGTGATCCTCGACAAACAATACCCGCGCACCACTGGCACTCTGCCAATGCTGGATGACAGGCGTGGCAAAAGCGCTGCCGACGACACAACACAACGCGGCGAAACCCAATAATTTGCTAATGTACATGAGCCGCTCCTTCTGCCTTATGTTTAGGCTTGCCTGACAGCGGCTGAGGGTCCAGGATCGCCACGGTCAGATTATCATCCACAAGGTACATCTGCGCGACCTGGCTCACCTGGTCGGCTGTCACCGCCTGCAACTTTTCCAACATCAGCGGTATGCTCTTGTGCCCCAGGCCGACAGACTCCATCTGACCGATCTGCATCGCCTGGTAGAAAACGGAATCAAGCTTGTACACTTCACCGGCTAAAACCTGTGCCTTGACGCGTTTGAGTTCTTCCGCATTCACGCCGTCTTTGACAAGTTGCGCAATTTCCCCGCGCAAAGCCGCTTCCATTTCGACGACCGTTCTGCCCTCGCTTGGCGTGGCTTCCAGCGTGAACAGAGCAGGGCCGCGTGAGGCCGAATCATAGCCTGCGCCCACGCTGCTCGCCACCTGCTGCTCGCGCACAAGATGTTTATTGAGTCTTGCCGAATCATTGCCACTGAGCACGCCTGCCAGCATCTCCAGCGCGTAAGGCTTCCAGTCCTGCTGAGGATCGACAATGTTAGGCGCATGAAAACTCATTACCAGCAGCGGTAATTCGGCAGGTGCTTTAACCACCAGACGTTTCACGCCCACCTGTGCGGGCTCGGTAAAGCGCCGACGTTCGGGCATCGACTGGCGCGGGATGCCGCCATAGTAGCGCTGTGCCAGCGCGAACACCTCAGATGCCTTGACGTCCCCGGCAATCACCAGGGTCGCGTTATTGGGCGCGTACCATTGTCGATACCACGCGCGCGCATCCGCGACATCCATCTGTTCCAGATCGCTCATCCAGCCTATCACCGGATGCTGATAGGGATGTTCCAGGTACGCCGCCGCCATCATTTTTTCCTGCAACAATGAGTGAGGTTCATCGTCGGTTCGCATTCGCCGCTCTTCCATCACCACTTTGATTTCCTTGGAAAATTCAGCATCCGTTAAATTCAACCCGTGCATGCGGTCAGATTCGAGCTTCATGGCCAGAGGCAGTTTTGATTTGTGCAGCTGCTGAAAATAAGCGGTGTAATCATTGCTGGTAAAGGCGTTCTCCCGCCCGCCAGCTGCCGCGATGGTGCGGGAAAATTCACCCGCCGGCACAAGTTTTGTACCCTTGAACATCATATGCTCCAACACATGCGCCACACCTGTCTTGCCCGTACGCTCATCCATACTGCCAGCCTTGTACCAGATTTGCTGCACGATCACAGGAGCCCTGTGATCCTCCTTGACCAGAACCTTCAAACCGTTTGACAGCGTATGTTCGAACACCCCGGCAAAAGCCGCATGCTGCAACACGCCTGCCAACAGTGCAACGAAAAACAGATTTATTCGCATAATCCCTAACCCCAGAACACCTAATCGGCATAAAATAACAAAAACAGCCACTCAGTGGCCAACCGTATTATGCCCCAACTCTTGCAACCCGGAACGCATACCCAATGTTTAGTTTTCTAAAAAAGAATATCCCCGCAAAAATTGCTGCCAGCGACAATCCCGCACCCAGCTGGATAGATCGCCTCAAATCAGGACTTTCGCGCACCGGAAATCAGCTCGCTGATCTGTTTGGCCGTGGAGGAAAAATTGATGACGAGCTCTATGAAGAGCTCGAAACCATTCTGATTACCGCCGATGTCGGCATGGACGCGACCCGTGCGCTGTTAGCCGATCTGCGTCGCCACGTCAAAGAGCACAAGCTCGTCGAGGCAGATGAACTCAGATCAGCGCTCGCCCACTGCCTGCTCAAACTGCTAAAGCCCCTGGCGCAACCCCTGCAGGCCGCCGCCCACAAGCCATTTGTCATCATGATGGTAGGTGTCAACGGTGCGGGCAAGACCACCTCCATCGGCAAGCTGGCCAAACATCTGCAATCGCAGGGCCTGTCGGTGTTACTCGCAGCCGGCGATACCTTCCGGGCTGCCGCACGCGAACAACTGATGACCTGGGGCGAACGCAACAACGTGACGGTGATTGCGCAACAAAGCGGGGACGCTGCCGCCGTCATTTTCGACGCTGTACATGCAGCCAAAGCGCGCGGCATCGACGTGGTGCTGGCAGATACCGCAGGCAGGCTCACCACCCAGGCTCACCTGATGGAAGAAATAAAGAAGGTGAAGCGCGTCATCGCCAAGGTATTACCGGATGCACCACATGAAGTGCTGCTGGTACTGGACGCCAACACAGGACAGAACGCGTTAAGCCAGGTCAAAGCCTTTGATGACGCGCTAGGTGTCACCGGCCTGATCCTGACCAAGCTGGACGGCACGGCCAAAGGCGGGGTAATCGCCGCGATCGCGCGCGCACATCCCATACCTGTGCGCTTCATCGGTGTGGGTGAAGGGCTGGACGACCTGCGCCCGTTCGTCGCCGAAGAGTTTATCAGTGCCTTGCTGGGCCAGCCTGCATGATCTCGTTCAATCAGGTCAGCAAACGCTACCCCAGTGGTTTCGAGGCTTTAAAAAACGTTTCCTTCAGGCTGGCCCAGGGCGAGATGGCCTACCTGTCCGGACATTCAGGCGCCGGAAAAAGCACGCTGCTCAAACTCATTGCAGCCATCGAACGCCCCAATGCAGGCTCCGTGCTGGTAAACAACAAGAATGTCAGCGTACTCAAGAGCGCGGCTCTGCCTTATCTGCGACGCAGCCTCGGAATTATCTTCCAGGATCACAAACTTTTGTTCGACCGCAGCGTATTCGACAACGTCCAGCTTCCCCTGCAAATTTGCGGCTTCGACCATAAGGAGAGCGCAAAACGGGTGCGCGCAGCGCTGGACAAGGTGGGGCTGCTCAACCGGGAAAAAGCCAACCCCATCGCACTGTCCGGAGGTGAACAGCAACGCCTGTGCATTGCGCGTGCTATCGTTAACCGTCCTGCCATTTTGCTCGCAGATGAGCCTACGGGTAATCTGGACGCGGAATATGCAGAAGAAATCATGAAGATATTCAACTCATTCCATCAGGTGGGCGTCACGCTGCTGATATCGACCCACGATGCTGCCGTACTTCAGAACAGCCAGGTTCGTGTCATTACCCTCAAACAAGGCGAGATTCAATCAGATGCGGCCCGCTGCGCAACAGGAGACGCCGGACAAACAGCCACCTCAACAGACTCGGGGCGCGCGTTCCTGACAAAAAGTCCAAATTCCGCCGAAGGTGCTGCATGTTAAGCGCGTTGACTCAACGCGTGGGCATCGCACGAATCGCTCTGCGGCGTCTGTTCGCCTCCCCTGTTGCCGGATTTTTAAACATTATTGTCATCGGAATAGCCCTCAGCCTGCCGACCGGCATGTATGTCCTGCTGCAAAACGCTCAAAGTCTGGTGGCTCAGCTATCCGGCTCACCGCAAATCAGTCTGTTCCTGGAGATGGATGCAACATCCGACGATGCGACGCACATACGCCAGCAACTGACACAACGCCACGACGTCGGCAGTATTGAATTTATTTCCCGGGCCAAGGCACTGGAAAAACTACAGACCAGCACGGGTCTTGATGATGTGATCGCAGGCCTTGAAAGCAACCCGCTGCCCGATGCTTATATCATTTCCCCCACACTGAGCAAACCTGAAGAGCTCGAAGCACTGCGCCGCGACCTGCAGGGAATACCCAAGGTCAAATTAGCGCAACTCGACTCGGCCTGGGCTTACAAATTAGAGGCCATACTTGAATTCACCCGCGTCCTGATCCTCGTTCTGGCCAGCCTGCTTAGCCTCGCGCTGATAGCGGTCACCTTCAATACCATCCGCCTGCAAATTCTGACCCAACGGGACGAGATTCAGGTTGCAAAACTGATAGGCGCAACGGACGCATTCATACGCCGCCCCTTCCTGTACTTCGGTGCGATACAAGGCTTGCTCGGCGGCATCACCGCATGGCTTATCATAGAACTGAGCCTTCAGCTGCTCAAGCCGCCACTGGCATCCCTGTCACAACTCTACGCAAGTAATTCAACGCTACAGGCGCTAACCCCGGGCGACAGCATCTCACTGTTAGTCTTCTCCGCATACCTGGGCTGGCTGGGCGCCTGGTTATCGGTCGCACAACAGCTGTCGCAAATTGAGCCGCGCTGAACCTTGCCACAATCACCTTTTTTCAATCAGGGCTGGACGTTATCAGGTAAAATCGGAACGTTTGTCGCTGACTGTGAATGGCAGCTCCCAATCAAAATGCACGGGGTATCACTTCTCAAGTGACCCATATTTTACGGCTTTAATAGCTTGCGGCTCAAAAGACTCATATGAAAACAAGTTTTATCAAGACACTGCCGATTATTTTTTTGGCAATATGCATTCAACCTGCGAAGAGCCATGCAGACAACCTGTCACTTGTCGATCATGGAAAAATAAGCGGCAAAGTAATCCGGCTGGAAGCCTCTAATCTGCTATTTCATCGCGGGCAGTCCGAACTCAAGATTCCGTTTGAGGAAATAATCTCACTCGATTCCAATGAGAATCAAAAAATCACACTCTCGTCCGGCGAAATCATTACGGGCAGGATTGCCGTTACTGAAAAAAACTGGAAAATACTGACCAGATTTGGAGAGTTGATTATTAACAAAAAAGAAATTTCAACCAGCGTATCTGCCGCTGAAAATTCATTCGTTAAACTGACAGAAACACAACAAAACACCGTGGCAGCGCGTGGCGACACCCCTTCAGAAACAGACAAAAATACATCGCAGAGCACAGCCGCAAAGGAAGGGGCACCAGACTCCAATGAAAATAACAAAGATGAAAAGCAGGAAATCAGTTTTTTAAGATCTCAGGCCGTTTTACTGGGTGAAAATGCGTATGAGCTGTCTGCCAGCGCAAGCTACATCCGTAACACATCTACTTTTGGCGCAGATGACAGAGCGCTGATCACAACGATAGGACTGAAGAAAAACCTCTCAAGCAATATCGAAGGATTCATCAACATCCCGGTCGGCTACGCCCAAAGAAGCTTTGCCATCATGAATGGCACGGGCACATCGACATTCATGACGAATAAGTCTTTTGACTTTGGCGATATTTCTGCCGGGATCAAATACAGACTTTCCGGACAGACGGCAAGCAGGCCTGAAACTACTCTGTCACTGACAGTTCAGGCACCGACTGGTCTGTCGCCCTACTCCAGCCCCCAATTCATGAACGCAAGGGATTCATTAAATCCATTTGTCTATCCCATCGGAACCGGACACTGGCAAACTACGTTCGGTGCCATGGCATTTAAAACAGTCGACCCTGTCGTCCTGTTTGGCGGGATAAGCTATACGCACATTTTTCCGCATACCTATTTCGGGTTTAAAATGCAACCCGGCAACAGAATTGTCAGCTACGGCGGGTTCGGATTTGTCATAAGTGAAAAGAGTTCGCTAAGCCAGCAGGTTATCGCCGAATACTCAGCACCTTACAAATCCAACGGCGCAGAATTAGGCACATCGGCCGCACCCGTTTCTTTAAAGTTTTCTTACACACACAAAACATCTGATATCGGCATCTTTGAACCTTCGTTACAACTTGGCCTGACCAAGGACGCCGCGAATGCAATATTCTCGATCAACTACTCAAAACGCTATTGATACGCCATAGCCCGCTCGCACCGCTAGCGTAAGATTAAGCGTCAGTGTCCACTTAAACTTAGCGGACACCGTCATGAACGCCCCCTGCAAACCGACCCGAACAATCGGCTGGACACCGGCCCTCAGGCCGGTGATAAATTGACGTTCCTCCCCCCGGGAATATTTTCGCCGGATTCGCAGCCTTTATCCCGGCGGACAAGACCAAAAAGGTGCGCAAATTCGGCCCGTTATGCAACCGTAAAAAGCCTCTTCGTTCAACAGTTCAGCACTCTGCCTGCATCAGCCAAAAAAAAACACATGGATGCTTAAAAATCTTCTTTTCATATAGTTTTTTTTGCATGAATGGAGTATCGTTTGGACAAGTAATTTCTTATCAGAAACAATTGTTCTTGTGGAGATTTCACCATGAAGGCTCACTATGGCCTGAAGCCCGTTCACTTGTGTGTGTTGCTGGCACTTTATGCGGAACCGGCTTTTGCAAATCCATTTAATCCCTCTGTAATCAATGGCCAGGCAAGTTTTGCCACCGCGAATAATGTTCTTACCGTCACCAACACGCCAGGCACTATCATCAACTGGCAAGGGTTCTCGATAGGCGCAAACGAAATCACCCGCTTCAACCAACAGTCTGCCACGTCCACTGTACTCAATCGCGTTATCAGCAACAACCCGTCGAGTATTCTGGGCAGCTTACAGTCCAATGGCCGGGTATTTCTCGTCAACCCGAACGGCATCGTATTTGGCGCAGGTGCTACCGTCGACGTAGCGGGGCTGGTAGCATCGACACTGAACCTGAGCAATGCCGACTTTCTTGCAGGACGCTACCACTTCACACCGGTAACGGGTGCGGGCAATATCAGCAATGCGGGCAATATCACCGCCAAGTCAGGCGGGCAGATCTATTTGATTGCGCCCAATGTAACCAACACGGGCATCATCACAGCGCCCAATGGCGAAATTCTGCTAGCTGCCGGACACAGCGTTTATCTGGTCGACACCACTAATCCCAACCTGAGAGTCAGCATTACCGCCCCAGCCGGTGAAGTCGTCAATATAGGGCAGCTGATCGCTTCATCCGGAAGTATCGGACTATTCGGCCCTGTTGTCCGCAACAGCGGCACCATCAGCGCAAACAGTGCAACCATGCAGAAGGGGAAAGTTGTATTAAAGGCCATTCAACGAGTGGACGCCGGAGGCACGATCAGCTCTCAAGGAGGCGGCTCGATCAATATACACGCCGACATGCAAACCGGCACGGCCAATATCACCGGCACGCTTGATGCGTCAGCGCCGATCAACGGAAACGGCGGCACCATTGACACATCGGCGGCTCGTGTTCTGGTGGGAGATACCGCTTCTGTAACTACGCTGTCTGCCAGAGGAACAAGCGGCACCTGGCTGATTAATACACTTAATTTTACCGTGGCGGCGAGTGCCGGGAATATCAGCGGAGCTACGCTTGGCAGGTCTCTCGGATCAGGTAATGTCGCTGTCAATAGTTTGGCAGGTACAGGAAACGGGGACGTCGACATCAATGATACGGTAAGTTGGAACAGTGCATTTGGACTCACACTGAACGCTTACCGTCATGTTAATGTTAATCAAACCATCGCCAGTACGGGCGGAGGCAGTGTTAATCTGCGTGCAGATTTAACCGGCAATTGTGTTGCAGGCGCTGTGAGTTGCGGGACTGTTAATTTTTCAGGCTCAGGTCATGTCACTGCGGCGACAACCAATATTTATTACAATCCGACGGGCAGCAACGCGTCCGCAGGCGCGAACGGAACCGGCCCCAGCTATGCTGCAGAAACCAATTATTCCCCCTACGTAACGGGTGTATTAAATCGCTACATGCTGGTTAATGATATCAATCAGTTGCAGGCCATCAACACCAATACAACGGGCAGTTATGCGCTGGGCAGGAATATAGACGCGACCGTCACAAACACCTGGAATAACGGGGCGGGTTTTATGCCCCTGGGGCTGAGTGGTTCATTCGATGGACTGAACCACACCATCACAAATCTTGTTATCAATCGCCCCAGCACGAGTATTGTCGGTTTATTCGGGAACCTGAACGGCAATGTAAGTAATTTAGGGCTGATCAACGCCAATATTACCGGACACACCTGGGTAGGAGCGCTGGCTGGAATCAGCAACGGGAATATCACAAATGTCACCGTAACAGGAAATGTAACGGGTATTGAAGAGGTTGGCGGTCTGGTTGGAAACAACCAACCCGGGTTTACCATCGAACGAAGTTCATTTTCGGGCAATGTGACCGGGGTTGCCGGAACAGGCCAATATTCAGGCAGTTCGAATTACGTTGGCGGACTGGTTGGATGGCAAAACGGAATTGTTTCAAACTCTTACGCACAAGGATCTGTAAGCGGTGCCGGCTCCCAGGTAGGGGGATTAGTGGGATTCAATCAAGGCGCATTTTCCGCCAGCATTATTAATTCTTATGCAGCGAATAGTGTGAGCGGGGTATCTGTTGTAGGGGGATTAGTAGGACGCAATACAGGAACAGTGGCTAATTCTTATTGGGATGTCACAAGATCCGGTACAACAACCGGCGTAGGCCAGGGCAACGCTGCGGGCGCAACAGGATTGACAACGGCACAAATGCAGCAACTGAGCAGTTATGCCGGATTTGACTTTGTCAATATTTGGGGAATAAATCAAGGTGCTGCATCGCCATTTCATCAAAATTCTGCTGTTGCCGCGCAGGCTGCCGCTGAACACGCGGCCGCCGAGCAAACTGCGGCCAAGCTAGCTGCCGCAGCACAGGCTGCCGATGACCAGGCTGCGGCGGAAGCCGAAGCTGCGGCACGCGCAGCGGCGGAGGCTGCGGCACGCGCAGCGGCGGAGGCTGCGGCACGCGCAGCGGCGGAGGCTGCGGCACGCGCAGCGGCGGAGGCTGCGGCACGCGCAGCGGCGGAGGCTGCGGCACGCGCAGCGGCACAGACTCCCGCCACCCGGGGTGCGGCTGTGGCGACAACCCTGGTGAATAACGCCCTGTCTGCGCAAATAATCAACATCCCGGTATACAGGTCTGCGGCACCTGTTCTGAGGCAAACTCAGGGAACGACTCATTCAAACGCCGATAATTCGGGCGATCCGGAAAAGCAGGCGGCTCAGGATGCACTGATTTCAACCGCGACTCAGTCAGGCAATACAAGCTCGGAGACTGCGGCTCTGCCGATATGCCAATAAGTCGCAACAAACTGATTATCATTGATAAATTATAAAAAATTCGAGAAGGATCAATACAAACCACTGATGAGAAAATTAACAAAACAACATTTAAATTAGTCGGACAGATTTAGTCCGCAAATAAAAAGCCAGTTTCAGAACGAGCGTTACATTTAATCGAAAGCTTACATGGAACACAAATTACTATTGATCACCTTGTTAGGCGCATCTTTTGCGCTCTCTCCACTGGCGCGAGCTGCCCAAACAGATGCAAACGGCCCCAAAATGAGACTCGATGCAGATAAAGCCGCTCAGGTCGACGCGCAAACGTCAGTACTTCGCTTTTCCATCAATCATTACATCGTCGAAAACGCCTCCTTGATAAGCCCGGCTGAAATCAACGAGGCTGTTGCACCCTATATTGGAAAAGACAAGGATTTTTCCGACATACAGCGAGCCCTCGAAGCCATAGAAAATGCTTATACTGCGCGCGGCTTTTCAGCGGTACGTGTGCTGCTGCCCGAACAGGAGCTGGAAAATGGAACGGTACATTTTCGCGTGATAGAAAGCCGCTTCGGCAAGGTGACGGTAAAAGACAATCAGTTTGTAAGTACGGATAACGCGCTGAACGCGCTGCCTTCCGTGCGGCGGGGCAACGCTCCGCGCTCCAAACAAATCGCTCGAGAGTTGAAGTTTGCCAACCAGAATCCCGCACGCCAGCTAAACGTGGTACTAAAAGCGGGTGAACGGGACGAGGAAGTGGATGCAAACGTGATTGTCACCGACAGCCGTCCGTCCACATGGGGATTCACTGCGGATAACACCGGCACACCGGAAATAGGCACGACCAGGCTAGGCGTTTTCTATCGCCATGCCAATGTGTTCGACAAGGACCATCTGGTCAGCCTTCAATATCTGATGTCGCCACAACACCCGAACAGGCTCACTGTACTGGGAGGCAGCTACAAGATTCCGTTTTACCAATCCGGAGATAGCCTGGAATTTTTCGGAGGTTATTCCAATGTAAATTCAGTCATAGGTGGCACGTCCAATTTCCAAGGTGGCGGCCTGCTGTTCAGTGCTCGCTATAACCATCCTCTCCAACGTATCGCCATGTTTGACACGAGCTTGTCACTAGGTCTGGACTGGCGTGATTTTCGCCGCATTGAGCTAACCAATCCGCCTCCAACGGTGTTGTATAACGAAATCGTAGTCACACCGCTGAGCATAATGTATGCGGCACAAGGTAAATTCACCAAAAGCGACCTGGATTTGAATGTTTCTTTTTCTGCCAATCTGCCCGGAATGAACAAGGGCCATGCTTCCGATTTTGCGGCTTATGACCGACTGAATTTCACCAGACCCGTCGCTAACTACCGTTTGGTAAGATACGGGGTCAAGTATTCGCAATCGGTTGGAAATGACTGGCAATTCCGCGCCGCACTGAACGGGCAATGGAGTCGCGACACGCTCATTCAGGGGGAGCAAATACGCTTGGGTGGCGTGGATGCGGTGCGCGGTTTTTCAGAAGGCAGTGAAGGAGGAGAGAGCGGCAATCGCTGGAATCTGGAATGGTATACGCCTGATTTTGGCAAGGGAGATGCCAAAACACGCGCGCTGGCGTTCTTTGACGGAGGTGAAGTGAGCTCTGCCAACGGAAGTCGCTCCTCAATTTCAAGTGCGGGGTTCGGCCTGCAAGCCGCTTATATTGAACAATATACGCTACGCATGAATGCCGGTCGTATCATCAATGCAGGTAACGACCCGACTCAGCGAGTGGGTGACTGGCGTATCCATTTGGGATTGTCGGCAAGTTTTTAAAAACACTCGTCAGTTGCGTCAATTGTCTGTTATAAAAAGGATTTTATAATGAAAATCACTGGATTTTTGATGGCGATATCCTTGCTGCTCGTCACAACGACCGCGCAGGCGGCAGGTGATGTCGCAGGACAGGTCGGTTACATGAGTGGCACGCTGGTCGCGCAACGTACGGATGGCACGGTAAGCGTGCTCGGCACGAAGTCAGAGGTGCGGGTGGGCGACATGCTGCTTACCGGGAAAAGCGGCTACGCCCAGATACTGATGCTTGACGGTTCCAGAATGACGTTGAGACCAGACTCCAATCTTCGAATTGAGTCCTTTCATTTCAACAAGGAAGATCCCCAGTCGGACAATGCCGTACTTCGCCTGATAAAAGGCGGCTTCCGCACACTGACAGGTCTGATCGGGAAGAGGGGTAGCACCGATGCTTACCGACTGCATGCTGCCTCTGCAACGATAGGCATACGCGGCACGGACTTCACCTCGCGCCTGTGTGAAGCCAAGGACTGCCAGGAGAGCCGCGACGAGTCGAAAAAACAGATGACCATGCAGCCGCCAGCCATAAAATCTCAAGTTATCGGACGAATTATGCGCGTAGAAGGCGAGATGGCCGCGAAGTCGGCAAGCGGCCAGTCGCGCCAACTCCTGCTGGGAGCCCCTGTATACGAGGGCGACACACTCACGACAGGCGTAAAATCTTTTGCGGTAGTTGCCTTCCGTGACGAGGGGCGCATCACTCTCCAGGAAAATACCGTCTTTTATGTTGAGAAGTTCAAATATGATAAAGCCGTATCGACAGAAAATGCCGTGTTGCGCCTGCTCAAAGGTAGCGTGAGAGTCGTCACCGGCCTGATAGGGCGGATCAATCACGAAAACTACAAATTTCAGGTGGCTGGCGCTACCATCGGCATTCGCGGCACAGGCTTCGATACCTGGTGTCACGGCCCTTGTGCCAGGGCTCAGGATAATCCTGGCGCAACCCAGGATAATCCGCTCGATGGCATGGGTGTCTTCGTCTGGGCCGGTGAAGTGGCGATGATCCCGGATTGTGCCGACAAACAAGGCGCGTGCAGTGAACAAATTGTGGGCCTGCAGCAAGCCGCCATCATTGCGCGAGACACCGGAAAACCCGTTCAAATAAAACTGGTTCCGCCTTCCATCACCGACAATCCGCTACCGCGCCCGGACAGCATACCACTGGACATGGAAAAACTGTTCGGCGCCGAATCGAATGGCGGTGCACCCGGGCTATATGTGACCGTGCATGATGGTCACGTTATTCTCGCATTAGGCGACAAGTCGATTGATCTTGGCCGTGGCGAGACAGGTTTCTCCAACGCCAGCACGCTGATCAGACTGGATGTTGCGCCCGCGTTTATGGGGGGCAGCATGCAGATAAACCAGGACGGCGGGAATATGAACAGCCCGAATCCGAGTATCAACCCGGGCGGTTGTGCAGTGCAGTAGGGGGCGCGGAACCGTAAGGTCATGAATACTGCCGAAAAATCATTGCGTGTATGGCTACAACGACAGCAAATAACCGTCCAAAAATTGGTATTAAAAACAAAAAATAGTGATATTATAGTGCTGCATACTCTCCGGAAACATGGATAGTTTGTAACATGATGTATCGGATTATTCTAAATTGATTAAAAGGAGTAAATTATGAAAAATGTAACCAAGACATTATTGGCTGTCTCTTTATTGTGCGGCTCTGTTGCGGCCAATGCGGCCACTGCCAGTGTTGACAGCCCATTGCTCGGGAAAAACAGCTCAGCTGTCGCGTTAAACGACTCAGCAATGGACAAGGTTGTAGGCTCCGGAGCATTGGCTAATTCATACGGCGGCGCTGCGACCACCTACTTCTACAACGCTTACTACTACTCCTACTATTCACGCTATGTGTACGCAGCAGGTTCTGCCAGTGAGCGCTATGGTTATATGCTGGCTGGCTGGTACGGTGGTTTCGGTAATGCATACGCAAGTGCTGCATCGTACTACTCGTCTTACAACCAGTAATATCTGTTTGTGAGCACAGCCAAATACAGTTTGCTTGCCTTGTTCCTGTTAATGGCAACGAACGTATTTTCAGCTGAGGAAATGAAAAAAAAGGGGGGGGATGATACAAAGGTATCATTACCCCCTTTAGTTTTACCATGGAATCAACTACGTTTTCGCGCCATTGAAAAGCAGTCGACCGAATTCACATGCGGTTCAGCGTCACTGGCCACACTGGCCAAATATTTTCTGGGGCGCAATGTCTCCGAAGAGCAGGTGACCAATCAAATCAAAAAGCACCATACCGAAGAGTCATGGAATAAACTTCAAAAGGACGGACTGAGCCTGTTTGAATTAAAGCGTGCGGCCAATGAACTTGGACTTGAAGCCGCAGCATACAAAGGGAAGTTAGCCGACCTGGCCGAATTGCACGGCCCCGTCATCCTCCACCTCGATCAGGGTGGATTCAAACATTACGTTGTACTAAAATCATTCAGCAACGACAAGATTGAACTTGCGGATCCCGTTCGCGGGTTAATACGAATGACTGCAGAAGATTTTTCTTCTGCCTGGACCGGTTACTTTATGGCCCTATGGATAAAGGGTGAGCCTATGCCGGAAACCTATCCCTTAAACTCCATCCCCGACTCCTCGCTCGCCGAAAGAGACCTGTTAAGACGAATTATCTACGCAGAACCACTGGGCTCAACCGCCTACCGATAAAGCACGCCCGCCTGAGGCACGAACAAGCGCTTCACTTTACCGGCCTCAGCGAACCCCCTCGCGCCGCCAATACCGTCACATGCTGCGAGAAGCATGAGTTGAGAATGATGCGCCAATCTACCCACGGAAAGCATGCATTCACCACGGCTGATTTCAGGAGCCAGCAAGTAACACCCGTCGTTTTAAATAAAACACAAAAGCAGTTAGCTAAAGTGCTATGATGATTGCGCTTGCATTATTCAATGCAATATGGCAGGCGACACGATGTATCCGGTTATTTAAATAACTAAAAGAGGTGCAATCATGAAAAACGCAAAAAACTTTACAAGGACTTTGCTGGCTGTCTCATTACTGTGCGGTACTGTTACGGCAATTGCGGCAACGGCAAGTGTTGAAAATCCTCTGCTCGGAAAAAACAGTTCAGCTGTGACTCTGAGCGACTCAACGATGGAAAAGGTCACAGGATCTGGCACTCTGGCCAATTCATATGGAGCAGTGGCAACCGCCAACTTTTACAACGCCTACTACTATGCTTATTATTCCCGCTATGTGTATGCCGCCGGATCGTCCAGCGAGCGCTATGGTTACATGCTGGCCGGCTGGTACGGTGGATTTGGTAATGCATACGCAAGTGCTGCCTCGTTCTATTCCTCCTACAATTACTGATTAAAGCGGGGGTGATACAGAGGCATCACCCCCCCTTTTAATGCCTTGAATCCGACTTCCATACAAGAAATCAACAGACGAATTTAAGGGTATAGCTGCGCTCACCGGAATTCAACGGCTTTATTTAATCTGGATCAGCGTCAGTGAGCACCCTCCTCGCCATTTCCCGATTTCATGGATAAATGAAGCTAATTTTCCAAAAAACTGCTCGTTGAATGCCCCCGGGCCTCGTCAATTACTGTCGCACGGACTACACCGGCTGACTATTGATTGACAGGGACTCATTTTTTTACAACAATGACGGACGCACACGCTTGCAGGCGAAATGCGCCACCATTCATATAATACTAAAAGGGAGTTTTTATGGAAGAATCAAATTGCAAAGCACTGGTATTTCCGTTTCTGGCCGCAGCTGCTTTATGGCTGATAGGTGGTTTCTTTCTGAGCAAGGAAATGGGCATGGTCTGCGTCATCGCCGGACTGGCCATCGCCGGCTGGGCAGCAGGTAGTGTGATGAACTCCAAATGCGAGTTATCAGACAAGCAACCTTGACTCATCGGACCTGACGAGATTTCATCGGCTCCGGCAAGGGGGTGCCTTGCACACCCTTGCCGTAAACTGCCAGATCAGAAATATTACGTCCCGGACTCATATCCGGAGTCATTTAAAAATATCGTACCTTAAAATACCACCCGCCGCGATGAACCTTATTTCATCAGGAAACTCTCAGATCGCAAGCGTTAAATTCTTCAGGAGGCAATCCCCGTGAATATTGCGAACAACCTAGCCCTTCCATCTGTTGCAGGCAGCCTGGACAGTTACATTCATCTGGTCAAACGCTACGCCCTTCTGACACAGGAGGAAGAGTTTAACCTGGCAACCCGTTTCCGCAATGAAAATGATCTGGATGCGGCGCGTCAGCTGGTCTTGTCACACCTGCGTGTCGTCGTCAGCGTTGCGCGCGGCTATGCCGGTTACGGCCTGCCCCAGGCGGATTTGATACAAGAGGGCAATATCGGTCTGATGAAGGCTGTCAAACATTACGATCCTGATTTCGGCGTGCGTCTGGTTTCTTTTGCCTTGCACTGGATACGTGCAGAAATAAACGAATTTGTGGTACGCAACTGGCGCCTGGTAAAGATCGCCACGACCAAGGCGCAACGCAAGTTGTTTTTCAATTTACGCAGCCTGAAGTCCGGACTCGGCGCTCTCAAACCCCAGCAAATCACTGATATTGCGCAACAACTCAACGTCAGCGAACAGGATGTCGTGGAAATGGAATCGCGGTTCGCCGGACACGAAGTCGCGCTTGACCCGGCCGGCAGCGATGACGATGAAAGCTATTCACCCATTCAGTATTTGGCCGACAGCGAGGATAACGAGCCATCCAACATTCTGGAAACGGCTGAGCGCGATCATCTGCGCACAACCGGCCTCGCGAAGGCGCTGTCCAGCCTTGATGAGCGCAGTCGCCGCATCGTTGAGGCGCGCTGGCTCAGTGAAGATCACAGCGCCACGCTGCACGATTTAGCCGCAGAATTCAATGTGTCTGCCGAGCGTATCCGCCAGATAGAACAAAAGGCGCTGAGCAAGATGCAAACCGCACTGTCTGCCACTCCCGCATAAATCACACCCATAAAAAAGCCGCACGATGTGCGGCTTTTTTATTTACAGCAAAAACAACTATTTGACGATGGTCAGCTGCGGCTTACGAGAAACCGGTTTACCCGCTGGTTCGACGGCAGGTTTCGGTGCCTCGGGTTCAACCGCCTGAAACACCAGCCCCTGCCCGGTTTCCTTGGCGAATATGCCGATGACAGCGCCAACGGGCACCATCAGATCGAATGACGAGCCGCCGAAACGTCCGCTACAGGTGATCCACTCGTTACCCATCTCAAGATTGCGCACAGCACCTGAACTCAGGTTAAGTACGATTTCTCCATCCTTGACATAAGCCTGCGGCACCTCGGTCTGCTCGTTCACACGAACAGCCAGGTAAGGCGTCAGACCGCTGTCCACACACCACTCGACGATGGCGCGTATCAGATAAGGGCGCGTTGAAAGGTCACTCATTTACGCATTGCTCTTTCAGCAGGTGTCAAAGAGTCGATAAAACCCTGACGAGAAAACAAACGCTCCGAGTACTTCAACATGGGAGCCGCATCCTTACCCAGTTGAATACCGTAGTGCTCAAGTCTCCACAACAATGGAGCGACTGCGACATCCAGCATTGAAAATTCATTCCCAAGCAGGTATTTTTGCTTGGTCAGAATTTGTGCCAGCTGCGTGAGATTGTCACGAATGATGGTTCTGGATTTTTCTGCCGCTTTACCGCCCTGCATGATGACATTCACGTTGCTGTACAGTTCCTGCTCGAAACGGTGCAAAAACAGTCTGGCACGACCACGCATGACCGGATCAGCCGGCATCAACTGAGGGTGCGGAAAACGCTCATCGATATATTCATTGATGATATTCGCTTCAGTCAAGACCAGATCACGTTCGACCAGTACGGGAACTTTGCTGCTCGAGTTAATGGCCGCGAGATCTTCCGACTTATCCATCTGATCGACGTCAATGACTTCAAAATCCATACCTTTTTCGAACAAAACGATTCGGCATCGATGGCTGTAAGGGCAAACTGTCCCCGAATACAATCTCATCATTACTTGATTACCCCTTTATTAAACTTCTCTTTTGCATATATCCGCGCACCAGGAAGTAGCCTATCAGCGCAACAGTACCGCCAACCACGATACTGGCCAGAACTGGGTAGCTTCCTTTACCGGTGACGCCTCCGATCCAAACATAACGTTCGAAAAGCGTACCAATGATAATACAGATAGCCACTGCATTGATAGCGGTAACATTATGACGAGGGCCCGGGAAGCAGAAGGCGACAAAGGGCACTACAAATTTCAACACCAGCATCGACCACCAGATAAAGGTGTAATCGCCGTCCTGCATCGCAAACAAACGGTCAGTTTCATCAGGCAAGTTAGCATACCAGATGGTCAGATACTGAGCATCGAACGTGTAGATCCACAACAAGGTAAACGACAACAGCATCTGTGCCAGGTAGTTGTAAATCTTGTCAGGCACGGGCGTGACCAGCTTGCCACTGTTGTTCAAGACGTAAATCCAGACAGTGAGAAAAGCCAGGAACAAACCAAAATTACTGATGAATTGTTGCAGTCCGTAAATCGCGCTGTGCCAGTGCGGTACCAACGTCATTTCAAAATCCCACGCAACCATCGTGCTGTACAGAACGAAGAAGAAAGGGATCCAGGTCGCGACCTGATGAAAACGCTGAGCATCCTCAGGACTATTTTCACTCACGGCCTGGCGCTGAATAAACACCCAGTACAAAGCCATCATGAACACCATACCCACCACTTCACGAGTCATTAACCAGTGAGGCTGATACCAGCCTGGCATGTGAGCTTCAGCGCCGACAGGAATATCCCACCATGGAAAGGTATGCGACCCTCCGGCCAGCAGCACCACCAGCAACACGAAGGCCAGCGGGAACAATGCATACAGCGATACTGCAAGATGACGCACATTGAAACGCCACTGGGCACCGACCAGATGCAATACCGAACACAATGCCACGCCGCTTAACGCCAGCGATAACACCACCACGAAACTCACTGTCAAAACAGCCCAATTACTGTATGCCAACATTTTATAGCCTCCTATTTTGCCTGAGCCGCAGTGATTCCAGCCTGACCTTTTTGCAATACACGGCGCACGTAGTTCACGACGTGCCAACGCTCTGTCGCCGACAAGTCATTGGCGTAGCTTGGCATCACCGCACCGCCCAAGGACATGTAACCAAAGATATAACCGTCCGGATATTCCTTGGGATTCCAGCTATGCATTTGATTAGTATTGGTTAAATCCCACGGCTTCATGACCAGCTTCTCACCCACCAGCCCGTCACCCGTACCTGATTTTCCGTGACAAGGAGTACAGTAGATCGCGTACAGGCGAGCGCCCTGCGCCACAGATTTATCGTCAGCCGCGACAGGATTAACCATGTTGCGCGCAGCATCCTGATCCTTGACGAATACCATCGTACCGGCAACTGGCTGCGAACGCTTCGGAAACGGCGCCATACCAGGTTTTGTCGAATCAACGCTTTCCTGAGGCTTAATACTGACCTGATTGGCCATATCCTGCGACCAGGGCCACGCCTGCGCCAGGCAAGGTACAAACATCAAAGTAATTGCTAAGGATAACTTTTTCATTTCCCTGCCTCTTCCTGAATTTCCAATGCCTTATGCTTGGTGAAAATTGCCTTTAATGCACTGATAGCCGCTTCTTCTGCTTCAACCAGAATCGCAATGTTATCAATCGAAACTTTAGTGCTATACAGCGATGAACGTTTGGCAGGCAAACCGGCACATACGAGGAATCCCAAAATCGTGATGAACACGCCACCCAGAATAAACATTTCGTAGGTCAGAATGAAATTGGGCGGGAACGGAACGATAGGCTTCCCCCCCTTCATCTGCATATAAAAGTTAGCCTGAGCGCCGGAGATCAGGAAGAAGCCAAACAACCCTCCCATCAGCGCGCCGACCAGGGTAAACCACTGCACATACACAGGCTTGTCACCCAAAAACGCCTCAACTTCAGGATGTTCAATCGGTGACTTCACAATCATGTCATCATTGACATCGAAGCCTTTGATTTGTGCGCTACGCAATTCCTTGACGACAGCTTCCGCCTCATCAAAGTTGCCATACAACGCAAGTAAATGACGTTTACTCATGATTAGTGCGCTCCCTGTTCAGCAGTTTCATTCTTCTTCAGGTGCAAAGAACGGTGATAAACCATTTCCTTAACCTCATACATGGATACGGATGGGAACACTTTGCAGAAGATCATGAACAACAAAGTAAACCAGCCAAAGCTCGCGAATACCAGTCCCCATGCAACCATGGAAGGCCATTGATCGTTATCCCATGTCCATGGATAGTAACCATGTGCGAAGGTAGGTGCGACGATCATCCAGCGCTCCAGCCACATCCCCAGATTCAACAGCAGCGATACGGCAAACAATACCGGAATATTGGTCTGGAAGCGCTTGAATGCGAACACCAATGGCACGACCGAACCGCAGAAAATCATTCCCCACCAGAATGGCGCATACGTGCCTGTAGCCTTTTGGATCAACACATCTTTCGACACTTGATCATGGCTATACCATACAGACGCGAATTCAACCGCATTCAGGTAAGTCCACACCATCGCGATCGCAAAAGTCAGACGCACGATCTTTTTCAGGATGGGCTTGGTCATGTATTCCTCAAACTTGAACACATAGCGCAAGATGATGAACAGCGTGATGATCGCGGCACAACCGGAATACAGCGCACCTGCCACAAAGTAAGGAGGGAAAGACGTTACATGCCAGCCTGGTTGCTGTGACATACCGAAGTCAGAAGCCACGATGGAGTGTACGGACACCGCCAATGGGATCAGGAAACAGGCGATGGTCAGATAAGTCACGCGGAAATTGCGCCACTGACGATCCGTACCTTCCCAGCCCAATGCCAGCAAGGTGTACAGCTTCTTGCGCCAACCCGGGTGCATCGTGTCACGAACAATCGCCAGATCGGGAATCATACCGACGAACAGGAACAATACCGAAGAACTCAGGTAAGTGAAGATGGCCATCGCGTCCCAAAGGAGGGGCGACTGAAAGTTAGGCCAGATACCTCGTTCGTTCGGGTAGGGCAGCGAATAATAAAACTGCCATAAACGACCGATGTGCACCATCACGAACAAACCGGCGGTCATCAAGGAGAACGTGGTCATCGCTTCGGCGAAACGGTAAATCGGCTTACGCCAGTCAGCATGCATCAGATGCAAGATGGCTGACAGTAACGTACCGGAATGGCTCATGCCGATCCAGAAAATGAAGGTGGCGATATACAACCCCCACACTTGGGGATTGTTGACGTTTTCGACGCCCATACCAGTTTGGTACTGATATATTTCACAGCCCACACCAAAACCAAATGCCATGAGTGCAAAAAACAGGATCACCCAATACAGCTTACGCGGGTTTTCCAGGCTTTTCATCACGTCTTGGTTAATCTTCGCCCAAGCGATGTCTTCGCGAATATCTTTCATTGTTATTCCTTAAGGTAGTTCCTGTTAGCTCAGCCGACTAAACAGCGCTTTCGCGCACACGTTCCAGATACATCACCGAAGGGTAAGCGCGCAACTCTTCCAAAATCCGGTAGCCGCGCAAAACAGCCTTTTCATCCGATTCATCCTTCTCTTGCTTATCCTTGACCAGATCGACCTGCTGCGCTTCCCACTGCTTGTGGACGCGTGATTCAGGATTCACCAGATTTCCAAAGGAAATTGCACCTGTCGGACAAGCTTGCTGGCAAGCTGTCTGTACTTCGCCTTCGCGAACGATGCGGCCTTCGCCCTTGGCGGTCACCTTGGCGGCGGACAGGCGTTGCACGCAGAAGGTACATTTCTCCATCACACCCTTGCTGCGCACTGAGACATCCGGATTCATTTGCTGAGTCATCTCGGCAGGCCAGACCATCTCGTCAGTCGGATAGTCGTACCAGTTAAAGTAACGCACCTTGAACGGACAGTTGGCCGAGCAATAACGCGAACCGATACAGCGGTTGTAAATCTGTGAATTCAAGCCATCCGCCGTGTGGTTAGTCGCCGCTACCGGACATACCGTCTCACAGGGCGCCGCTTCACAATGCTGACACATCATCGGCAGGAACTGGAAGCCCTGATCCGGGAACTCGCGACCATCTTCGTCCCAGTAACGCTCGACGCGCATCCAGTGCATTTGCTGACCGTGCTGGAAACGTTCCTTGCCCACCACAGGGATATTGTTTTCCGCGAAACATGCCACGCTGCACGCATTGCATCCCGTGCAGGCATCCAGGTCAATGGCCATCGCCCACTTGTACGGATCATGCGGCTTGTCATCGACAGGATGAGCGTGACGAACCTGCGACCAATTTTCTAGTAAATTACTTACCGACATAACTCAGACCTCCTTCGACAAATCGACTTGATCGGTGGACACGCGCGCGGCTATCTTCCTGCCCATTTGCAGAGCGCCCGCAGACCCTTCATCCTTGACGACCAGCACACGCTGCCCGGTCTTTTTGATGTTGACACGCGTTTCATGCATCGCCAGCTCACCGGTTTCACGTTCAAAAACCGCATCCATAATCTGGAATGGATTCACGCCGTATCCCCTGGCATAACGCCCCATCGCATCGTGACCACGCCCGACCGGGATGGAAATCGCTTCAGGATGTATGCCCGGGAACAGATAAACCTGCGCCTTGACAGAACCTGTCTTTGACGTGACTTCGACAATATCGCCTTCGACGATGCCAAGCTCTGTCGCCTTCTTCGGGTGAACCTCAACCCATGAATCCCACACGATGGTTGTCAACGGGTCAGGCGACTCCTGCAACCAGGGTTGATTGGTATGACGCCCGTCACGCAAATTAGCCGTCACGCCCGGAATCAGATGCAATGGATATTGCTCATCTGCTGCCGCATGTGCCGGCAAAGTCAGACCAGCTGCACCGACATGCGCAGACAATGCGCCAGCCGTGCCCGCCAGCTTGACGATACCTTGCGTCAGTGTCGTGTTCCAGAAAGTATCGTCATCCGTTCCGCCGCCGCCCAATGCGCCCTTGTTTTGCAGCATGGCGCCACGCAGGTAAGCGTAGTAATCTTCAAAGCCCTTGTACTCATCGGCTTTCTTCTGCTTAATCAGATTCAGCAGAATATCGCCCATACCACGAGTATTGGCGTGCAATCGCTCCATCAAAGGCTGCTGAATATTGATTTGCGCGCCTTCTGTCATATATTCGGGAACTTGCGTACCCCAGTCTTCCAGGGCGGAGTCCAGCGGCAACACCAGATCAGCTTGCAAAGCTGTTTCATCCAGGTAATGCGCGAACGCCACCTTGAAACCTGCCTTGGATAAATGATCCTTGAACTTGAACGCACCCGGTGCGGTAAAGACAGGATTGGCGGCGAAGTTAAACAACACCTTGTACTTACCCGCCGCCAGACCATCGTTCAGCAACTTGAGCGCTGCGGTATTGCCCTTGGAGGGCGCCATTTGCGGGAACGGCACAGAAACGGGCGCTTCAATTGTCTTGCCCACGTTGCCCAACACCTGATTGAGCAAATTAATGGCCGCAGCATTTTGCGAGCCATGCGCATAACCTTCTGCCGCACTGCCCGCCAACACCAGACTGGGGCTGCGCAATTTCAACAGCGCTGCGATCTTGTCGATTTGTCCTGGAGACACGCCCGTTTCATGACTGACGCGCGCCTTATCGTAACCCTTGACCAGTTCGGCCACATCACCTGTGGCCATGCCCAGCGCATTGATGATACCCAGCGCCAGAACGCCTTCGGTACCCGGCTTGACTGCCAGCCAGCGATCAGCGTTAGCACCCGTCAACGTCATTTTTGACTCGACTTGTATCAACACGCCGCGCTGGCCGTTCACGCCCTTGCGGAACTGAGCATACTGCTGCGAGAAGTGCACAGGAGATACCCAGCTACCCAGGAAATCCGCGCCGAAGGACAAGACTACCTGAGCCTTATCGAAGCGGTAACGCGGCATATCGACGCCATACGCTTTTACGTTGGCCGCACGCGTCACTCCCGGTGCGACGGCTTCGTAGACGAAGTGATTTTTAGTGCCCAAAGATTCCAGGTAATTACCCAGCAAGGCCTTAAGATGTCCGCTCACGCCGCCGGACAGGAAGGCAATTTCCTCGCCCTGCACACCGCTTAGTTTCTCGGCGATCAGTGCATAGGCTTTTTCCCAGGTGATCGTCTCACCTTTGCTGCCATTACGCAGCAACGGCTCACGCACTCGATCCGGGTTGTAATGGTGCTGAACGCCCGCCTGCCCCAGGGCACACAACTTGCCTTTATTGATCGCAGAATCAGGATTACCTTCCAGCTTCAGCACACGACCCTCGCGCACCCGGCCGTTGATACTGCACCCTGCGTCACACTGCGCACAAGTCGAGTTGAAATAAACCCCGATACCGGGAATCATGTAATCATTTGCTTCGACATAGGAAACCACAGTTTCCTTGCCGTCTTCGATGGAAGTGTTGCCGCAACCGGAGAGCGCAACCGCCGCACCGCTCCAGCCCAACACCTTCAGAAAATCACGCCGATCAAAACCACTGTCTATCATCACAGCCTCTCTGGTAAATTCTTGAATTTTCATGGCAGCTTACTTGTGGCACTGCCAGCAATCATTAGGACCCTTTGCCTTGACGACAGCAGACTTATCCTGCGCCACAGGCTTCTGGAAGCTGTACCAATAGGCCTGACCGGCTATTGGCGTGCCGCCTTCTGCCACGACAGGATGATCCTTCTCATGGCAAGTCGCACACCATCCCATAGACAAAGGCTTTTGGCGACGCGCCACAGTCATTTCCTTCACATCGCCGTGACAATATCCACAGGCTTCCTGAACGGGGCGATCTTGCTGCTCGACAAAGCGTTTGATGTGCCGCTCGTGGTTAAAACGCACGAAGTCGGGCAAATCGTGCACCTTCTTCCATGGAACCGCTTTCTTGGCATCCCAGTATTTGAACAATTCAACGATACGCGGCTTATTGCGCACAGACTCGATGCTCTGGTGGCAGCCTATGCATTTTTGCAAGGGAGGTATCCCGGCGACCGCACTGCGCCTGGCATAGGTATGGCAATACTGGCAATTGATCTCCATACCGCCCTTGAGCGGGTCGCTATTGGTCGGGTCGGCAGGATTGCGCAGACCGGCATGGCGATTATGGGGAAACTCGATAGGCTGCACAACTTGCGGGCCCAAAGCATCCTCGGTCGTCAGTGCAGGTTGCGGATTATTGGCAGCAAAACTGCTGACAGCCAGAAACAAACCTACCAGCAAGATAGGAAAACGTAAGAAACGATACATCGTATGAACTCCCCCAGCAAACAAATGATCCCACGCCAATGATTGCTGGCATGAACGAACAGTCAAAACGGATTATTTTTGATGCGATGAGTCGCGAAACTAACTACTATCTGCTTTGGTTTTTAAAATCTGCAAAATCATGTCTTCGCGAACACAGCCGAATCATGTCTGGTTTAAAAAATAAAGTCAACCACGATTGTCCAGGCTGATTTAAGTTCCCTAAAAACTTATATATATTTCGACGAATTACATGATTTGCTTATATTCTTTACCTATCTAATTTAACAGGATTAACCGACCATGGACGAAGAGCAGGCCGTACTCGATTTTTTTGCAAAACCGGAAAACCTGCCACTGGGCTTGTCTGTAGCCCTGCAAATGGATGAGATTCGCTGTCAGATGAACTCGCGTTTCTGGCAGGATTTTCAGCAGCGCCTGAACACGACCCTGCAAGGGACAGAATGGCAGACACAAGTCACGGAAGACCGCAATGCGGCTGATGTACGGGTGGGTTTGCAATGCAAGTTGCACAAACCTCAGGAGCTTTGCCTGTTCCCCATGATGGAACAGCAATATACAGGTGGAGACTGGCGAATATTTATGGGTTTGATGTGGCAGCGCCCCCCGGCTCCGGAGCAACTGGCTCTGGCAGCGGTATCCGCGCTCAAGCAATCTCTTACGGACGCCGGATTCGGACACAATGAAAATTTCCTCGCCTGGAAGTGGACACATTTTCATCCCAGGCGCCGCGATTTTTTGCTGCGCTATGCGCAACAGCCGGAAAAACTAATCAATGAGGTCGAAT
Source organism: Gallionella sp. (assembly GCA_028707275.1). GTDB lineage: Bacteria > Pseudomonadota > Gammaproteobacteria > Burkholderiales > Gallionellaceae > Gallionella. The sequence continues at coordinate 538,226 of JAQTUP010000002.1, forward strand.
CGACTTTCGACTCATTGCTCGGCGCACACCGCGAGCTCATTGCAGCGGCCAACGCCGCGTTGAAAACTGCGCCGCGAAGCATGCCCATATCGCTGAATCAACTGCACCGCAAGCGGGAGAATTAACAGGCTGCTGTCAGATCGGATTATCCTGATCAAAAAAGCGATGCTCCAGGCTGAATTTTTCTGCCAAATGTTCGCCCAGCACCTGCACACCCAAACGCTCGGTGGCGTGATGTCCTGCCGCGATAAAGGCCACGCCTGTTTCATGGGCGAGGTGATAGACCTGCTCGGAAATCTCGCCGGTGAGAAACACGTCCACACCCTGCGCGATGGCCGCCTCAAAATAACCTTGCGCCCCGCCACTGCACCACGCCACTCGACGAATGAGCTTTTCGCCCTCGCCGAACACCTGTGGCGTGCGCTGCAAGTGCTGGCCGACACTGTGTGCGAACTGAGCCAGCGTCACCGGGCACGCCAAAACACCCTGACACGCGATACTCTGCTCGCCGAACCTGCCCTGCTCGGCCAGTCCCAGCAGTCGGCCCAGTTGCGCATTGTTGCCAAGTTCCGCATGCGCATCCAGCGGCAGATGGTATGCCAGCAGACTCACGTCATGCTTTAAAAGCTGAGCGATACGCTTCTTCTTGATACCCGCGACACAGGCATCCTCGTTGCGCCAGAAGTAACCATGATGCACCAGAAGCGCATCCGCCCCCCAGGCGACCGCCTCATCTATCACGGACTGGGACGCCGTGACCGCAGTGGCGATGCGCGATACGTCCGGGCGACCTTCCACCTGCATCCCGTTCGGGCTGTAATCCCTGAATTGATCGATTTTCAACAGGCTTGCGTTATAATTGAGCAGTTCGATAAGCTTCATATTTATTCCTGATAAAGTTAACACCATCCCACCATGCGTAAACACTGGCTGTTATTCACCCAAACCGTAACCATAGCACTGGCCTTACTGTTCATCATTCACACGCTCAAGCCCGAGTTGCTGCCCAATGCGGCGCGAAACGGCGTGGTCACCCTGTATGAGAGCGCAGCACCCGCATCGAATGAGGCGCCCCCCATGACAGGCTTGAGCATCGCTGCAAAAAAAGCCATGCCTTCAGTGGTTAACATTTTCACCCGCACGATCATCAAGACGCCCGTCAATCCGTTCATGGAAGACCCGCGCTTTCGCTTTTTCTTCGGTGATCAGGACAACACGCCGCAACAAAGATCGAGCCTGGGCTCGGGTGTCATCGTCAGCGCAGACGGCTTCATTCTCACCAACCACCACGTGGTGGAAGCGGCCGATCAAATTGAAGTTGCTCTGACCGACGGCAGAAAGGCCGCCGCCCATGTGATCGGTTCAGATCCGGAAACCGACCTGGCCGTCATCAAGATAGATCTTCCCGGCAATATTCCCGCCATCACTTTCGGCCATCCCGAATCCGCGCATGTGGGCGACATGGTTCTGGCCATCGGCAATCCTTTCGGTGTAGGTCAAACCGTCACCATGGGCATCATCAGCGCGCTCAAACGCAACCATCTTGGCCTTAACACCTTCGAGAGTTTTATTCAGACCGATGCTGCCATCAATCCAGGTAATTCCGGAGGCGCTCTGGTCGATGTAAACGGCAACCTGATCGGTATCAGCAGCGCCATTTACTCGCCCAACGGGGGATCCCTGGGCATAGGTTTCGCCATACCGACCAGCACTGCAAAAAAGACCATGGAACAAATCATCCAGAACGGCTCGGTCACTCGCGGCTGGATAGGGGCTGGCATACAGGAACTCACGCCCGAGCTGGTCGATTCATTCAAGCTCAAAGAAACACGCGGCGTATTGATCACAGATGTCATACGCAACAGCCCGGCCGAACAAGCCGACATCAGAACAGGCGATATTCTGCTGTCGATCGACAGCCATCCAATCAATGACTGGAGCGCCATGCTCGAAACAGTTGCCAACCTGTCGCCCGGCAATATCGTCGTCGTCAAACTGCGGCGCAACGGCGCCGATATAAGCTCACAGGTAAAAATCGGCAGACGCCCGAAACCACGGCCACAAAATTAAAGATCTTCAGGGGGCGATGGAGCTTCCGGACTCGCCGTTCCGAGTCGAGCGCTTTTCAATAGGCCGGGTCCAGCTCGCCACCACGATGCCCGCCTCATACAACAACCACAGCGGGATCGCCAGCATGAGCTGCGAAACCACATCAGGAGGGGTAAAAATTGCGCCTATGACAAAGGCGCCGACCACGATGTAAGGGCGGATCTCACGCAACTTGACGACGCTGACCACGCCCATGCGAACCAGCAACACGACCGCCACCGGCACCTGAAAGGTGATGCCAAAGGCCATGAACATGGACAGCACAAAACTCAGATACTTGTCGATATCGGTCATCACCGCAACACCCATAGGCGCTGCCGCCGTGACAAATCCAAACACCACCGGGAACACCACAAAGTAGGCGAAGGCCATACCACAGAAGAACAGCACGGTGCTGGCAAAAATCAACGGCACCACCATACGCTTTTCATGCTCGTACAAACCGGGGGCCACGAAGCGCCAAACCTGATACAGAATATACGGGAGTGATATCAAAAAGGCTGCCATCAGAGCCACCTTGAGCGGCACGAAGAACGGCGTCGTGACATCGGTGGCGATCATCTGCCCGCCTTTGGGCAATTTGGCCAGCAACGGCTGAGCCAGCAGCGCGTACAAATCGGATGCCCACGGAAAAAGACAAATAAACACCAGCAGCAACACGATTATCGAACTCATCAGACGTTTGCGCAATTCGATCAGGTGCGCGATAAAACTTTCACTGGTACTCATCAGGACTTGGGCGGTGCTGTCTCGTTAATCGATGGTGGCGGACTATCAGGCAGAGGCTGAGCGACTGCCCGATTGATTTGTTGCATCTGTTGATCGGCCGCAGCGCCAACTTGCTGCACCGACTGATGCAGCGCACTGGCCTCAGCCTGAATTTTTTGCTGCAACTGGCGATAGTCATCCATCGCCATATCGCGGGCGATGTCGGACTTGACGCCATTGACATAGCGCTGAGCCCGACCGTACAGATGACCCAGGGTGCGCGCGACTTTCGGCAGGCGCTCAGGACCTATGACCACCAGCGCCACCACCATGACTACCATCAACTCACCCAGGCTAAAGTCAAACATTGTTGCTCACCACACCGAACTGGCTCAACATTTCCCTCTCCCCCGCCCTCTCCCGCAAACGTGCGAGGGGGCAAAGTTTCGCTGCGCGAGTTTCATATCAGATATTGCTGTGCGTTTTGCTTTTGACTTCGCCTTCGATGGTTTGTCCATCTTCGCGAATTTGCTTGGCCGGTTCGTCGGCAGGCGTGCCCATTCCTTCCTTGAAGCCCTTCACCGCGCCACCCAGATCGCTGCCGATATTGCGCAGCTTTTTGGTACCAAACACCAACATGACCACGACCAACACGATCAACCAATGCCAAATACTCAATGAACCCATGATTTTCTCCTTGAATTAATGATGCCTGACCATAGGCGGAATCGTACTGCCACCGATGATATGCAAGTGCAAGTGAAAGACTTCCTGACCTCCGCCGCGCCCTGTATTGATCACCGTGCGAAAGCCGTCGCCCAGCCCCTGCTCCCGAGCCAGCCTGGGCGCTAACAACAACATTTTACCCAGCAGAGCCTGATGTTCATCCTGAGCATCAGCAAGGGATGCGATATGCTGCCTGGGGATTAACAACATATGCACCGGGGCTGCAGGATTGATGTCATGAAACGCGATGACCTCATCGTCTTCATACACCTTGCCAGCTGGTATCTCACCGCGTGAAATCTTGCAAAACAGGCAGTCGCTCATGTCTGCACCCGATTGTTCTTTTCGGCAATCCCCGACAGTCCTTCGCGACGCGCCAGCTCGGCCAGGACATCATCCGACGAGAGCCCGTGATGCGAGAGCATCACCATGCAATGAAACCACAAGTCGGCTGTTTCATAGACAATGTGCGACAAGTCGCCCCCCTTGCTGGCCAGTATCGTCTCGGTCGCCTCTTCACCGATCTTCTTCAGAATGGCATCCTCGCCTTTACTGAACAACTTCGCGACATAAGAGCTGTCAGGAGACGCGAGCTTGCGCGCCTCTATCGTTTGGGTCAGTGTCTGTAATATCGTCATACTTATCCTAAAAACTCGGCCAACTATCAACTATCAACTATCAACTATCAACTATCAACTATCAATTGCTTTGTTTGTATATCTCGTCAGGTGATTTAAGCACGTCATCAACGGGTTGCCACACCCCGTTTTCCAGGCGAGTGAAGAAACAACTTTGACGCCCGGTATGGCAGGCGATGCCGCCTTGTTGCTCGATTTGCAACAAAATCACATCGCTGTCGCAATCTAAACGAATTTCCAAAACCTTTTGAATATGGCCTGACTCTTCGCCCTTGTGCCAAATTTTGCGGCGGGAGCGCGACCAATAGACAGCCTCACTCTTTTGAAATGTCAGGCGTAACGCCTCGCGGTTCATCCACGCCACCATCAACACACGGCCCGTCGCGGCATCCTGAGCGATGGCCGGCACCAGACCGTCCGACGACCAGTTAACCTTATCCAGCCACGATTCATCACTGAATCCTGAATCCTGAATCCTGAATCCTGGCTTCACAGCCTAACCTCGATACCCTGCTCTGCCATATATTGTTTGGCTTGCGCGACCGTATATTCACCGAAGTGGAAAATGCTCGCTGCCAGTACCGCGTCAGCCCCGCCCAGTGTGACACCCTCGGCCAGATGCTGCAAATTGCCCACACCGCCACTGGCAATCACCGGAATATCCAGCGCGTCGGTCACAAGACGGGTTAGAGCCAGATCGAAGCCCTTCTTCTGGCCGTCCCGATCCATGCTGGTCAGCAAAATTTCACCCGCACCCAGGCGCTGCATCTTCGTCGACCACTCGACTACATCCAGCCCCGTGGCGCGGCGTCCGCCGTGGGTGAACACTTCCCACCTGTCAGGCGCCACCTGCTTGGCATCGATGGCGACCACAATGCACTGAGAACCGTAACGACTGGCAGCATCGGCGACTAACTGCGGATTGAGCACCGCAGAGGTGTTAATGCTGACTTTGTCAGCCCCGGCATTGAGCAAATTGCGCACGTCGATCACCTCGCGCACACCTCCACCCACCGTCAACGGGATAAACACTTCAGATGCAACCTGCTCGATGATGCGAAAGATGATCCCCCTGTCGTCGGAGCTGGCCGTAATATCAAGAAATGTCAGCTCATCCGCGCCCTGCTCGTCATAACGACGCGCGATCTCGACCGGATCTCCGGCATCGCGTAACTCGACAAAGCTGACCCCTTTAACCACCCGACCGTGCGTGACATCCAGGCAGGGAATAATGCGTTTTGCCAACATAGATTAGTGCGAAACTCCGGTTAATTCGTCTGCCAGCGCTTGCGCCGCACGAAAATCCAGCGTGCCTTCGTAAATCGCACGACCCGTGATCGCCCCGGTAATCCCCTCGCCCTGTACGGCACAGAGGCGGCGCACATCATCGAGATTGGTGATACCGCCGCTGGCGATAATAGGCACATGCAGCGGACGGGCAAGCTCGACGGTCGCCTCGATGTTCACTCCGGACAACATACCGTCGCGACCGATATCGGTGTAAATGATCGCTTCCACGCCATAATCTTCGAAGCGTTTAGCCAGATCACACACATCGTGCCCGGTGAGTTTTGACCAGCCATTCACGGCGACCTTACCGCCCTTGGCATCCAGCCCCACCATGATGTGCCCCGGAAATGCGTCACAAGCTTCATGCAAAAAGCCGGGCACCTTTACAGCAGCGGTGCCGACGATGATGTAAGTCACGCCCAGATCCAGATAACGTTCGATGGTTTCAAGATCGCGAATGCCACCACCCAGTTGCACCGGCACGTCCGCACCGACCGACTGAATGATGCTGCGCACGGCTGACTCATTCTTGGGCTTACCGGCGAATGCGCCGTTCAGGTCTACCAGATGCAAGCGCCTCGCGCCCTGGGCCAGCCAATGCAGCGCTGTGGCTGCGGGGTCTTCGGAAAATACGGTTGAATCTTCCATCACGCCCTGTTTGAGGCGAACACAATGACCGTCTTTTAAATCAATCGCAGGAATTATTAGCATGGCGAGTAGTAAATTAAGGATTCCATTGGACAAAATTTTGCAGCAGTTTCAGCCCTGCCGCTTGGCTTTTTTCCGGGTGAAATTGCACCCCAAAAAGGTTAGCTCGTGCCACCGCGCAGACAAACGGCAGCGGATAATCGCTGGTTGCCTGGACCAGGCTCGCATCTTGCGGTTTAACGTAGAAGCTATGCACATAGTAAAAGCGCGCGCCCTGGGCAATGCCGTCCCACAGGGGATGCTCATTATCCAGAGATTGCAGGTCGGGCTTCAGCCCGACATGTCGGGCTGAAGCCCGACCTGCATGAGTTACCTGATTCCATCCCATATGCGGCACCTTGAGCTTGTTGCCCTTCGCATCCTGCATATTACTGGAAAAGCGCACGACGTCGCCCGCCAACACACCAAGACCTGCCACGTCGCCTTCTGCGCTGTGTTCAAACAACATTTGCAGACCGATGCAGATACCCAGAAAAGGTTTGGATTTTGCGGCATTGACAACTGCGCTGCGCAACCCCCGCGCATCCAGTTCGCGCATACAATCGGGCATCGCCCCCTGCCCTGGAAACACCACACGGCCTGCACGCTCAATCACGCCAGGATCATCGGTGACAACAATTTTCAGTTCGGGCGCGACATGTCGCAAAGCCTGTTCGACTGAGCGCAAATTGCCCATGCCGTAATCAACGATCGCTACATCAACCATTTATAAACAACCTTTAGTAGAAGGCATCATGCCCGCCATGCGCGGGTCAGCCGCCAGTGCCATGCGCAACGCACGACCGAATGCCTTGAAAATCGTCTCGGCCTGATGATGTGCGTTGGAACCTGCCAGATTATCGATATGCAGCGTGATCAGCGCATGATTGACAAAGCCCTGAAAAAACTCATGAAACAAATCCACGTCGAACGAACCAATACTGCTGCGCACGAATTCACAATTAAACACCAGCCCCGGACGACCGGATATATCGAGCACCACGCGCGAGAGCGCTTCATCCAGCGGCACATAGGCGTGACCGTAGCGGGTCAATCCCTTCTTGTCGCCTATCGCCTGATTGAATGCCTGCCCCAGGGTAATCCCCAGGTCTTCCACGGTATGGTGCGCGTCGATGTGCAAATCACCTTTTGCCACAATATTAAGATCCAGCAAACCATGTCGCGCGATCTGGTCGAGCATGTGATCGAGAAAGGGCAGACCTGTATCAAAACTGGCCTGACCATTGCCATCCAGATTCAACTCGACGCTGATTCGGGTTTCCAGGGTATTGCGTGTAACTTTCGCGCTGCGCATGTTTTTTTCCATTTATTGTAGGTCGGGCTTCAGCCCGACATTTGTTTCGTCGGGTTAAAACCCGACCTACGAAAGGCTTTCCTGCAATGCGGCGATAAAACGCTCGTTCTCCGCAGGCGTGCCCACCGTCACGCGCAGGCAATCCGTCAACTGCCCTCCGCTCAAACACTTGATCAGCACGCCGCGCTGTTTCAATCCTGCAAATACCAGAGGCGCATTCGCCACGCGAAACAACAGAAAATTAGCTTCAGAGGGATAAACCTGCACGCCCGCGATGGCACTCAGCTGCTGGTACAGCGCGGCCCTATCCTTTCTGATCTGATCTGCCTGCCCCAGCAACACGTCGTGATGATCCAGCAACTTTTGCGCTACCAGCTGCGGCAACACCCCGACATTATACGGCAAACGCAGCTTTTCCAACTGATCGAGCCACAGTGAGCTGCCTGCCAGAAAACCCAGCCGCAAGCCCGCCATGCCGAGCTTGGAAAAGGTGCGCATCACCAGCAAGTTGGGATAGCAGGTCAGATGAGGCACAAAACTGTCACAGGCAAACGCATAATACGCTTCGTCCACGACAACCAGCCCCGTCGAGGCGGCGATGATCTGCCTGATATCGCTCGCCGAAAAAAGGTTCCCGGTCGGATTATTAGGATAGGCCAAAAAAATCAGCTCGGGCTGTTCGCTGCGGATCGCCGCCAGCGTCGCCGTCAGATCCAGAGAAAAATCGTCCCCCAGCGGCACACCCACATAGCGCATACCGACAAAAGTCGCGATCATCTTGTACATGACAAAAGAAGGCTCTACGGATAACAGCGCAGCCCCCGGCTTGTTCACCGCCATCGCCAGCAACTGAATCAACTCATCCGAGCCATTGCCGAGCAATACCCCCATCCCGTCCGGCAATGCCAGCAGCTGGCGGATTTTTTCCTTCAACAGGGCAGGATTCGGGTCGGGATAAAGATTGATGCGCGCATCTGCGACGGTCGCGGCAATTTCGTCCTTCAACCACTGCGGCAACAAATAGGGATTTTCCATCGCATCGAGCTTGATCATGCCTGTGCAATCGGGCACGTGATAAGCGGTGAGCGCGAGAATTTCGGGACGAATCAGATTATTGACCAACGAGGCAGCTTGTGACATGGAAGGCGGAAACAGATTAAAAAACTTTCGCAAGCTTACCACAGCTCGCCTGTTACGGGGAAAATGAAGCTGTAAAAACAATCATCACAGCCGCATGACAAAACCAAAGCTGACCTGGTCGACTGCAACTATTCCGCCCACGCAAAAAGGGAGACTTTCGTCTCCCTTTTTACTATTTGTTGCCGAATGAATCAGCCGATGCTCTGGCTAACCCATCCTGTGATAGGTCGGGTTTTAACCCGACACTACGCACTTTTTCTTAGAACAATGCTTCCAACAACAGTGTTGTTGCTGACTTACCCATTGGGTTAACCAGGCCATTCCAGGCAGAGCCGGAGTTGCTTGTGTAGTTCAAGCCCAATTCGATGTTCTGTGCCAACTCGTAAGTTGCACCGATCATGATCGAATTATCGCCGGTTTGAGCGTAGTTACCGTTCTTGGCGCGACGTACTGCAGCTTGCAATGTAGCGATGCCTGGGATGACTTCCAGAGAACCTGCGATATTGAAGGAAGTAGAAGTTCCTTGTACCAGTGCGGCTACAGGAGCATTACCACCCTTGGTGATTGGAGACCAGCCTGCGTTCATGATGTTAGCATTAACTGCATCGCCAGGAGCAGTAGCGTAAGTCACATAAATACCTGTGCCCATGCCGCCCACTTCGCCTTGCAATTGAGCATCAACTACAGTTGCCTTAGCACTTTGCATAAGACCCAAAGCATTCATATTGCCGCTGAATGACTGGATACCAACGCCCGCATCGAAACCACCCAGATCAAAGATACCGGCAGCGCGAACATAAGTCAGCGGCAGTGTATTTGCACCTACGCCAGGACCTACTGATGCGTATTTACCAACAGTGATGAAACCCAGGTTGTCGTTTGAAGCAACCAAACTTGCACCAGTTGCATTGCTGCGTGTACCCATGTACGAACCGGCGTAAGCGGCAGCAACGTGTTGCTTGTTAGGACCTGCGTTACCCATCATCTTGTGGGTATCAGCAGCGCCGGTGTTCAACAGTTCGAAGCCGTAAGCTGCGCCTTGACCGCCGGTGTAAGCTACCAGACCAACGCGTGAGTCAGCAACAGGGAACAACAGAGCCAACTTAGCTGCGCCCAGTGCCGCGCCAGGACCACCTACACCCAACTCAGACAGGAAACCTGCTGATTCAGAGATGCGACCGCCGAAGAAAATCGACAGTTCACCACCGGAGCCAGGAACGCCGATCTTAGGAGCAGCTGCACCACCGGTGTTCTTTTCGTTCTGGTAATAAGCTGAAGACAGAACAGCCATGTTCAAAACGTTAGGCAATTCCAGATGTTCGCCCTCTACCTTACCTTGCGCGCCCATCATGGTGAAGCCGGCGCTCTTGAATGCGCGACCAAAACCGTTCAACAACGGGAAATGCTGGAAGTGACATGCAGAGCAAGCCATGCCTGTTTGACGTGCGAAAACTGGGACAGCAGACGCTTCAGGAGCGAATGCAGCAGCAGCCATAACGGCTGCGATAGAGAGAACGATTTTTTTCATGTTTTGTCCTTGATTAGTATTTTAAGTGACTTCAAGACCTCCCTGCCGCCACTGAGAACGGACTTTATAGAAACACCGTGGAAGGTGTCAAAAAAATTAATTCATACTGTTGTTTTTTTGCAACAGTGGTAAAAACCGGCGAGTGGGGAGTAGTAAGTAGGAAGTGGTAAAAGCAGGTTTGGAGATTCTTGCACCACTCCCCACTCCCCACTCCCCACTCCCCACTCACCACTTTCAAATCCTGTATGCCGCACCCGTCATCACACGGCCGTTGAGCTTCATTAACATCTGCACAGGCCCGGGCAGTTCCACCCCACCCAACTCGACCGCCATGTCGGCATGACCGATCTCATCGGTGTACATCTGCGCGACGATCGCACGACTCTTCTCATCCTGCACAGGCAATTTACTCAGATGGCTTTGCAAGTGACTGCCCACCTGCTGTTCGGTCTCCGACAAAAACCCGAGGTTCCATTTATCGCCCAGCAGCCCGGCAAATGCGCCAATGGCAAGCGATCCTGTATACCAGAACGGATTTAATACGCTCAGATGTCCGCCCAGTTCATGCACACGATGAGCCGTCCAGGCCAGATGCTCGGTCTCTTCCGCCGCCGCGTGTTGCAGTTTTTGCTGCACCAGCGGATCCGTTGCCGTCAACGCCTGCCCCTGATAGAGCGCCTGCGCACAAATCTCGCCGCTGTGATTGACACGCATTAGCGCAGCAGCCTGGCTTTTTTCCGCCTCGCTTAACGGCGCTTCCGCCAGATCCGCGTCAGGATAGGGACGCACGCTGTGCGCCTGGCTGAACAGCGTGCGCAAACCCTTGTCGAACTCGACGATAAAACGATCCAGATTTAACATGATGAACTCCAAAAAATTGTCATTCGTGACAATAACCGAACATCGTGCAATGTAGACATTGCGGCCGCAGCCGTCAATAAAAAAACGGACACCCGAAGGTGCCCGTTTAGATTCAAACCGCTATACGTCCATATGGACGCGAGTGATTAGAATGTGTGCGACATACCCAACGAAATAACAGAAGGGGACGCGCCTATACCGTTTGCGCTGATCGCAGTGGTTTGCGAGAAGCTGTTGGCAGCAGCAGCCTGGTTATTGATCCTGGAGTACATTGCATACACTTTGGTACGCTTGCTCAGGTTATGGTCATAACCCAGCGAGAACTGGTTTGCGCCTGAATTGAGCGTAGCACCAATTTGATTTGACTTACTGTAAGCCAGCTTCACAGCATCTGTGCTGGTGATGTTGTACTTACCAGCCAGATAGTAAGCGCTGTGACCATACTTATTTGCGCCTGTAATAGCAGTCAAATTGTCGCTGGTCTTTTCGTAAGCGAAATTAACAGCAAAGGCATCCGCCTTGTAGCCCAGACCCAGCTTGGTAGCTTTTTCCTTACCGCCGACAAGAACTGTGTCAAGCTTATGCTCTTCGTAAGCCAGTGATGCATAGAACGGATCTGCAGAATACATACCAGCCAGACTCAATGCATTGGCTTTAGGTGCAGCAGCAGTTACATTTGTCTCAGTCAAATTGACGTAAGCAATTGCACCAGTAAAACCGCTCAGCGATGGGCTGATGTAAGCGATCACGTCAGTTTGACGACCATCGAAAGAAGCAGCAGCAGTACGGCCTGACACACCACCCATCAATGAACGGTTATCGGCAATGTTGTCGCCAAACACGTCCAGAGCGCGGGTAGAAATCTTGTACGGTGTATCATGGCGACCCATCAGAACAGTACCTGCGGTGTCGCTCTTCAATCCAAGGAAGGTATTACGGGTAGCCAAAGTACCTGTACCACCGGCAGCAGTAGTATTGTCCATGTTAACTTGTTGCTCGATCTGCCAAACCGCCGCCAGACCATCGCCCAGATCTTCTGAACCCTTGATACCGAATTTTGAAACGTTGCTCGACACATTGCCCTTGCTAACACCAGCAACTGCCGCAGCGCTCGTGCCAGTAGTGATGTAGTCGTAAGACATGTCAGCCTTACCGTACACGGTAACGCTGCTGGTATCAGCAAATGCTGGAGCTGAGATTGCTGCGGCGATAGCCAGAGCGATGATTTTCTTTTGCATGTAAAACTCCTAGGTTGTTGGGTACTGACAGATGTCGGTTGAATAAAAGTTCAAGTGCCAGAACTTCTGGGTAGGATTATCCTGATTGACATCGGACTGGCAACCACAATCATGCTTTTGTAACAAAAGTTTCATAAACTGTTGTTTTTTTACAACAACCCTTGCAGGCAACTTACACACCCCCGACAAAGGCACTCGGGGGCAGGCTTTATTTAACCAACTTAAGTTCCCGCCTGCGCGGGAATGACAGATTTATCCAAACACGCGAGCCAGCTCTTCACCCGGGTCAGTCGCGCGCATGAACGCTTCGCCGACCAGAAAACAGTTGACCTGATGCGCGCGCATCAGCGCCACATCCTCCGCAGTAAAAATACCGCTCTCGGTCACAACAATGCGCCCTTGATCTGCCACTTGGTCCTCAATGTTTCCACCCCCACCCCAGCCCTCCCCCTGTGAGGGGGAGGGTGCATTCTGAATGCGCGGCAATAAATCCAGCGTGGTTTGCAGGCTCACCTCAAAGGTGCGCAGATTGCGGTTATTCACGCCAATCAAGGGTGTCGCCAGTTGCAGCGCTGAGTCGAGTTCAATCGAGTTATGCACCTCCACCAGCACCGCCATCCCAAGACTTACCGCCAGCGCCTCGAACGCCTGCATCTGTTTGAGATCAAGCGCTGCGGCAATCAGCAAAATCGCATCCGCCCCCATCGCCCGCGCCTCGTAAATCTGGTATTCGTCGACGATAAAATCCTTGCGCAATACCGGCAGAGCACAGGCAGCGCGCGCCTGTTTGAGATAGCCAGGACTGCCTTGAAAGAAGGGTTCGTCGGTCAACACCGACAAACAGGCCGCACCGTGCTTTTGATAACTTGCGGCAATTTCGGCAGGATGAAAGTCGCTGCGTATCACGCCCTTGCTGGGGCTGGCTTTTTTGATTTCGGCAATCACCGCAGGCAATCCGGCGGCAATTTTCGCGCGTATCGCACCGACAAAATCACGGGGAGGCGCTGCCTGCTCCACTTCGGCGCGCATTACGGCCAGCGGTTTGATGGCCTTTACAGTCGCCACTTCCTGAGCTTTCACCGCGAGAATTTTATTTAAGATATCCGACATGATGTTTTTAAAAATTGAGCTGGATTCCCGCCTTCGCGGGAATGACGTCAGCGAAGGGCGCATTTTACCCCAGGCCAGCCCTATTATGGAGTGCGGCGGCATGACGCCGCAAATCGCGCAACCTGCGCACTCCATATAACATGGTCGTGCAGCCAGGTTACAAATCAAGGAGCGACATATTGCTGCAAAGCGCAGACGCGTCGGCTCACTCCATATGATGATAAAATGCGCAACCATTCCAGCCAGAAAGATATTATGGAAAACATCAAAGAATATATGCAGGGTATCGGGCAAGCGGCTCGCACAGCGTCCGTCGTCATGGCACAGGCCGATACATCCACCAAAAATCGCGCACTGACCGAAATCGCCGCTGCATTACTCGAACATTCGGATCAATTACTGGCAGCCAATGAAAAAGACGTTGCTGCTGCGCGTGCCAACGGACTGGATGAAGCCTCGGTAGATCGCCTGACGCTGACCTGCAAGACAGTGCGCTCCATGGCGGATGGCTTGCTGCAAATATCACAACTCACTGATTTAATAGGCGCGATCAGCGATCTGAATTTTCGCCCGTCCGGCATTCAGGTCGGACGTATGCGCGTGCCGCTGGGGGTGATCGGCATCATTTACGAGTCGCGCCCCAACGTCACGGCGGATGCGGCAGGTCTTTGCATCAAATCCGGCAATGCCGCCATCCTGCGCGGCGGTTCGGAAGCCATCCATTCCAATCAGGCCATTGCCGCCTGCGTGCATGCGGGATTGCGCGCGGCCGGGCTGCCTGAAACGGCGGTACAGGTCATCGCCACCACCGACCGTGCGGCAGTCGGCGAACTGATCACGATGAAAAAATATGTGGACGTGATCGTGCCCAGAGGCGGCAAGAGTCTGATCGCGCGGATCTCAGCGGACGCAAAAGTGCCTGTCATCAAGCATCTGGATGGTATTTGCCACGTCTACATCGACGACGAGGCCGATCTGGAGAAAGCCATTCGCATCGCCGATAACGCCAAGACCCACCGCTATGGCGTGTGCAATGCGATGGAAACCTTGCTGGTCAACGCGAAAGTCGCCGCCCAAGTATTGCCTCCGCTTTGCAAAATTTACCGGGACAAGGGGGTGGAGCTGCGCGGAGATGCGGCGTCCTGTGCGCTGATATCAGAAATGATCCCGGCCACGATTGAGGACTGGAGCACAGAATATCTGGCGCCTGTTCTGAGCATACGCATCGTGGACGACATGGAAGCGGCCATCGAACACATCAACACCTACAGCTCGCAACACACCGACAGCATCATCACGGAAAATTACAGCCGTGCGATGCGTTTCCTGCGGGTCGTGGATTCCAGCTCAGTGATGGTCAACGCATCGACGCGTTTCGCCGACGGCTTTGAATATGGACTGGGTGCCGAGATCGGCATTTCCACCGACAAGATACATGCGCGCGGCCCGGTCGGCCTCGAAGGCCTGACGTCGCAAAAATATATCGTATTGGGCAGCGGACAGATCAGAATTTAATAACCTCGTTCCTTCCCCCCTTGCAGAGGGGGAGAGCGAAGCGAGGGGGCAACCAGGATGGGGGTAGAAATACGCGTTCACCCCCTCCCCACCCCTCCCTCAAGGGGGAGGGAACGATATTTACGGAGAAAACATGAGCCAAACCATCGAAGTTAAAGTACCTGACATCGGCGACTTCAAGGATATCGCCATCATTGAGGTGTCTGTCAAAGCGGGCGACACCGTGACTGCTGAACAGTCGCTGATTACACTGGAAACAGACAAGGCCGCGATGGAAATCCCGAGTCCTGCGGTCGGCACCGTAAAGGAAATAAAGGTAAAAGCAGGCGACAAGGTATCGGAAGGATCTGTCATCCTCACACTTGAAGTGCAAAATTCAGGATCGAGGATCGAGGATTCAGCTATTCAGGATGCAGGAGTCAGGATGCAGGATGCAGCAACTACAAATCAGGATTCAGTATCCAGGATTCAGGATTCAAAAATGCAAAGTCAGGATACAGCAACCTCTGAATCCCGAATCCTGAATCCTGAATCCTCAATGCACGCCGAAGTTCTGGTGCTGGGTGCAGGTCCTGGCGGATACACGGCTGCGTTCCGTGCAGCGGATCTTGGAAAAAAAGTCGTCCTGATCGAAAAACATGCCTCTCTGGGCGGCGTATGCCTGAATGTAGGCTGTATCCCGTCCAAGGCACTGCTGCATGTCGCGAAGGTCATTTCAGAAGCGGAAGAAGTCAGCCACCACGGGGTGACTTTCGGCAAACCTGCCATCGACATCGACGCTGTTCGCTCCTGGAAGGAGAGCGTCGTCAATAAACTCACAGGCGGATTGAAGCAACTGGCCAAACAGCGCAAGGTACAAGTCGTGCAAGGGACGGCAAAATTCACCTCAGCCAACTCGATTTCGGTACAAACACCGGAAGGCGAAAAAGTCATCACCTTCGATCACGCGGTGGTCGCGGCAGGTTCCTCGGTCGCGCGCATTCCGGGCTTCCCTTATGACGATGAGCGCATCATCGATTCCACCGGCGCGTTAGCCCTGAAAGATGTACCCAAACGCCTGCTGATCCTGGGCGGGGGCATCATCGGTCTGGAAATGGCGACCGTCTACGACGCGCTGGGCAGCAAAATATCCGTGGTCGAACTGATGGATCAACTCATTCCGGGTGCTGACAAGGACATGGTCAAGCCCTTGCACACCCGGATCGCGAAACGCTACGAGGCGATTTACCTGAAGACAAAAGTCGTCAAAATCGAGTCCTTGCCTGAAGGACTGCGGGTCACTTTCGAGGGCGAACAGGCGCCCGAGCCGCAACTGTATGACCGAGTGCTGATGGCAGTCGGTCGCCGTCCGAACGGACGCGAAATCGGCGCCGAAGCGGCAGGCCTTGTCGTCAACGAGCGCGGCTTCATTCCGGTGGACAAGCAACAGCGCACCAATGTGCCGCATATCTACGCGATAGGCGACATCGTAGGCGACCCGATGCTGGCGCACAAGGCCGTGCATGAAGGCAAGGTTGCTGCGGAAAATATCGCAGGACACAAGGCTTACTTCGAACCGATGACCATTCCCTCTGTCGCCTACACCGATCCTGAAATCGCATGGATGGGACTGACCGAAACACAGGCAAAGGCACAGGGCATCAAGTATGAGAAAGGCAGCTTCCCGTGGGCCGCTTCGGGACGCGCGCTGTCAGTCGGACGCGAGGAAGGCATGACTAAGGTGTTGCTCGATCCTGTCACTCGCCGCATTCTGGGCGCGGGTATCGTCGGCGTGAACGCGGGTGAATTGATCGCCGAAGCCGTGCTTGCACTGGAAATGGGCGCAGATATGGAAGATATTGGCCTCACCATCCACCCGCATCCTACCCTGTCTGAAACGCTGTGCTTCGCGGCAGAAATGGCGGAAGGCACGATCACCGACCTCATGCCACCAAGAAAAAAATAGGATTCGGGATTCGGGATTCGGGATTCGGGATTCGGGATTCGGGATTCGGGATTCGGGATTCGGGATTCGGGATTCGGGATTCGGGATTCAGGATTCAGGATTCAGGATTCAGGATTCAGGATTTTATAAAGAGTATTCACCTTTACGGTACACGGAGTGCACGATGAGACCACCTCAAATTTTCATTGCATCGCTCTTATGTCTGTCAGCCTCCGCTCAGGCATTCGACCTGAGCGGGCTGGTCAGCAAGGAGCAACTGGGCAACCTGGGCAGATCCGTACAAGGTCAGTCGCAAACCGGCGAAGCGTCAGCGAGCAACAGCAACTCATCCGGCCTGGCAGGCGTGAGCAACACCGATCAGGTGAGCGGGCTCAAGCAGGCGCTGACTCAGGGGGCTGAAACTGCCGTGGCGAGCCTCTCCAGGGAGAATGGGTTTCTGGGCAACGACAAGGTGCGCATACCGCTACCGGACAGCCTTAAAAAAGCCGACAGCCTGATGAGACAGTTCGGCATGGGAAAGTACGCGGACGAACTCACCACGTCCATGAACCGTGCCGCCGAAGCCGCCGTACCGGAAGCGAAAGCGCTGCTGGTGGGTGCAGTGAAAAAGATGACTGTAGAAGATGCCAAAGGCATATTGACCGGCGGCAACGATGCCGCTACGCAATATTTCCGTAAAAACACCGAGACTGCACTGACCGGAAAATTCAAGCCCATCGTTAACAAATCCATGCAAAAAGTAAAACTGGCAGAAAAATACGACCAGTTTGCAGGTCGCGGCGTGCAGTTCGGCGTCGTGGATCAAAAGGACGCAAAACTGGACGACTATATCACCCGCAAGGCGATGGATGGCTTGTTCCTGATGATGGCAGAACAGGAAAAGGCGATACGCGCAAACCCCATGCAGGCTGCCGGATCACTTGCCAAAAAAGTATTTTCGGCAATCAAGTTCTAAGGATTTTGTCATTCCCGCGAAAGCGGGAATCCAGCGGTCTTATTCAAAATGCCTTTAAGCTTTATCCTCGTTTTGCGAGGAATACTTTATGACTGGATTCCCGCCTTCCCCGACAGAAGCGGGACCGGAATGACGACCGCATGACCGAAACCGCCAGCTTAATATCGCTTTTTATCAGCAGCTTTCTGGGTGCCACGCTGCTGCCTGGCGGCTCGGAGGCCGTGCTGTTTATGGTGCTAAAATCCTATCCTGAGGCGACATGGAGCGCCCTCGGCATTGCCACACTGGGCAACACGGCAGGCGGGATGGTGAGTTTTTTCATGGGCTGGTTGCTGCCGCAGACCCAGCAATTAAAACACGTAGATAAGTTGCGCCGGTTTGGCACCCCGGCCTTGCTGCTCGCCTGGACGCCGCTGGCAGGCGACGCCTTGTGTCTGGCCGCCGGATGGCTGCGCCTCAATCCATGGCAGGCCGCGCTGTTTATGGCCATCGGAAAATTTGCCAGATACTGGATAATAGCGTTGCTGTGAAGGGTGAAGTGAGCCAACGGGTGACGCCGCGAGCTGTGCTAACATTGCGTCCTCGATAAATGACAGTCATTGCCCATAAAAACCCCCTGAGTCCGCAGATTAAGCAGATTGACGCAGATTCATATCTGAATGAGATGCCTTAACCTTGAGTAATCACTGCAATTTGTGTAACTCCGCCTCATCTGCGGATAAGAAAACTTTTAACTCTATGCGTACCTACCTCAATCTCATGCAACATGTGCTGGAGCACGGCACAAAAAAATCAGACCGGACCGGCACGGGAACCGTCAGCGTATTCGGCTACCAGATGCGCTTTGACCTAACGCTGGGCTTCCCTTTGGTGAGCACCAAAAAGTGCCACATGAAGTCCATCATCCACGAATTGCTCTGGTTTTTGCAAGGCGACACCAACATAGGCTATCTCAAAGATAACGGCGTGAAAATATGGGATGAGTGGGCGGATGAAAACGGCGATCTCGGACCTGTATATGGCAAACAGTGGCGTTCCTGGGAAGCGGCGGATGGGCGCGTGATCGATCAGATCAAAATTGCGGTAGATCAACTGAAGAACAATCCGGATTCTCGGCGCATCATCGTCTCGGCCTGGAATGTGGGCGAACTGGACCAGATGGCGCTCGCCCCCTGCCACGCGTTCTTCCAGTTTTACGTCTCCGATGGCAAGCTTTCCTGCCAGCTCTACCAGCGCAGCGCCGACATTTTTCTGGGCGTGCCGTTCAATATCGCCAGCTATGCCTTGCTGACCATGATGATGGCACAAGTGTGCGACCTCAAACCCGGCGACTTCGTACACACGTTGGGCGATGCGCATCTGTACCTGAACCATCTGGAGCAGACCAACCTGCAACTCTCCCGCGAGCCAAACCCGCTGCCTGTCATGCATATCAATCCGGAGGTGAAAGATATTCTGAGCTTCAAATTTGAAGACTTCACGCTCGAAGGCTATGATCCGCATCCGGCGATCAAAGGACAGGTGGCAGTATAAGAAACAGGATTCAGGATGCTGGATTCAGGATTCAGGATTCAGAGAGGCAACGCGATGAATTATAGTGATCTGATTGTTTGGCAGAAATCGATGGATTTAGTGACGGGCATTTATAAAATCACCGCTACGTTTCCAGTCGAGGAACGCTTCGGTTTGTCTTTGCAAATGAGGCGAGCTGCCGTTTCTATTCCATCGAACATTGCCGAAGGGCATGGCCGAAAGGCTACTGGCGCTTATCTTAACCACCTTTCCATAGCCTACGGCTCGCTGATGGAACTCGAAACCCAAATTCAGATTGCACTGAGGTTAAATTTTCTCGGCGCGGATGAAACCTCCAGCCTTTTGGATCAAACAAACGAAATCGGCAAAATGCTTAACGGTCTCAAGAAGTCTCTGTCTGCCCATGAAGAATAAAAACACTATCCTGCGTCCCGAATCCCGGACACTCGCTCCAGAATCCAGAATCCTGAATCCTGAATCCGAAACTTCTGAATCCCGCATCCTGCATCCTGAATCCTGTCTTGTGGTTGCCATGGCGAAGAACCGCACCATAGGCGTGAACAACACGCTGCCGTGGCGCTGCCCTGAAGATTTGAAGCATTTCAAGGCGCTCACCATGGGACACCACATGATCATGGGGCGCAAGACCTTTGACTCGATAGGCAAAGCATTGCCCGGCCGCACCACGGTCGTTGTCACCCGCGACCGCGAACTGAAGATAGAGGGCTGCCTGGTCGCTCACTCGCTGCCCGATGCGATAGCGGCATGCGCGTGCGATTCAAAAATCTATATCGTGGGCGGCGCCGAAATTTACACGCAAGCACTGCCGCTGATGGACACGCTGTACATCACCGAGATTCAGCAGGATGTTATCGGCGATGCGCATTTTCCTGAATTCGACACATCAATCTGGCAGGAAGTCTCGCGCGAAGTACGCACACAGGCCACGCCCCAGCCGCTGGAATACCATTTCGTCACTTATCACCGAAAGACGGCAATCCGTCATGTTTGAATTGCCTTCGATGTGGAATTTTGTGATCTCCACCCTCGTCTTCTTCATCGCCGCGTGGTATATCCGTCGATATCTGGATGAACAGGGTCTTCCCAAAGGCGCTACGCACAGCCTGCTGGTCTTCACGCTCGCGTCCCTTGTTTCGTGGGGTGCGGGGGACGCCGCAGACTGGCTGCACGACACACCACCAAACGATCTTGCGACACTGCTAAAACCCGGCAGCCCGAACATAAACTAAACAAACCATCGCCCTGGCACGTCAATATTTGCTTCGTGACAGGCCGCGAGACAACAGCGGACATTCGAAATATTCTGGGCAGGCTTACTTATCCATGATTTTTATAGTGCGTTTCCTCATGATAAAATTGAAAAGCAAAACTGATTGCTAACCCTTAAGGATTGCCCGTAACCCATACATTCTCGTAGTGATCTTTCATGCATGCAATGGATATGTTATTGATAACGTTACCGTTGGAGCATTCACGTGCAGATTTACCTCGGATCAGTACCCGCTCGTAATGAGGTGACTGTACATTAACTGTGCGGCGAGCTTCCATTTGTTCGCTCTCTAGCTTTTTCAGCGAATCCGCTTCTGCCTGCCGGATTAAATTTTGTTGATTCATTTGTTGTTGCGCCAATACCTTGCTATTGAAGTTGCTTGTTACACCCTTGATTACGGCGTTAAAAGCCCAGAAGGCAAAAACAATCGCAGCTATCAAAAATACTGCGCCTTGAACCATTTTTGTGAACGTTTTTGAAGTCGACTTTTTTTCAAACGAGTAGACCGTTTCTTCGGGTATATCAAATTTACCTGGCAAATTTAAGCGTTCACGAATCGTGAATGCTTCACTTGGCATTCTGATTCTAATGAGCAGGATTCGCGCTTGTTCCATCCAGCGATTTTTGTTCGCGTCTCGCCTCCTGCCATCGTCTGTATCATGGGTTGTGTCATCAAGTTCAATGGCGCAGATGACCTCTCCAGTTTCTGGATTTTGGACTACAAAATCCAGCTCGTATTGTCCCATCGCGCCTGTGTAAGCAAGTTTTCCCCTAACCACATTAGCCAATCGCATGTGCGGATTTATTTCATATTCTGGCAGTGCTTTGCGTAGCAATAATAGCGTTTCACGCTCCCTGTTTGTAGATGGACCCTGTTTAAACATTGGTATTTCCTTGAAATAATAGTTCTGATCCAGTCTGCAGCAGACCGGTTCAGACATTAACGCTAACCCAACACTCAAACCAGTCGGTCAAAGCGCGGCTTTCGCCAAGGTTGGCAAGCCGCCGATCAATGGCATCGTGATTTCCCCACACCACGTCGGGCAAGATCCCATCGGCCACTTTTGACTCGATGTCGTGGCAATACAGTCCCAGCTCGCGCTGCACGTAAAAACCGTAGGTACGGCAAGCAACCGGGCGCTGGGCATAAACAGGACAGACGCCGGCAGAGGTATCCAGCAGCGGGCAAATGACGGGACGCGACTGTTGGCGGCTTATGGCGAGCATATTACTGCGGATTCCCCGGAGTCGCTCCGGCGCCAGTTCTGTCAATCCCTCCCGCAGCAAGTCCCATTCTGCCAGGGTCAGTTGAGGCACCTGGGCAAGTCGCCTGCAACAACTATCGCAGCCCTTCCCGCACAGCCAGTCGGGACGACCTTCCAGGATAGTTTGTACGCGCACGTCAATATCGAAATGGAGTCTGGCCAGCATATTTCTCACTCAGAGGGTTCTACAGAGGATCACGGGCAGATTCATTGCGGCCTGCGCTGCATCCAAAAAGCAAAAAGCCCGGAACTTTCGTTCCGGGCTTTTTCAACAACTCAAGCGCTATTAAGCAGCCTGGATGTTAGAAGCTTGCTTACCCTTAGGGCCTTGCGTAACTTCGAAACTTACTTTTTGACCTTCTTGAAGGGTCTTGAAACCGTTCATGTTGATCGCTGAGAAGTGCGCGAACAGATCTTCGCTACCATCATCAGGAGTTACAAAACCAAAACCCTTTGCATCGTTGAACCACTTAACTGTACCAGTTGCCATGTGACTACTTCCTTTTTTAAAAAACGGGAAAAACTCCCGCGAAACTATTTGATCGAAGATTGCACATGGTAAAACCAGTACTGCAGGGACTTTGAATCAAACACCAATATGACTTTATACGCATTATTCATTTTAAAAGCAAGCTGTTTTTTAAAAACAGAATCAAAAAGCAGAATACTGGATTCAGAATTCAGGATTCAGGAAACCCACTGAACCGCTTTTGACTTTTCCCTGCATCCTGAATCCTGCACTTACCTCACGCAATCCACAAAATAACGCTTCACGCCATCCATCTCTTCTACCACCAGACCGTGAATATCCGTCTCGAAGCCTGGCAGTTTCTGACTGAAATCGCGGGCAAATTTCAAATAATCGACGATCGTTTTGTTGAATATTTCGCCCGGGATCAACAGCGGTATGCCCGGCGGATAAGGCGTGAGCAGCACAGCAGTAATCCGCCCCTCCAGCTCATCTATTTCCACGCGATCCAGCTCCTCATGCGCCATCCTGGCAAACGCATCGGACGGCTTCATCGCCGGCTGCATGTCGGACAGATACATCTCGGTCGTCATGCGCGCGACATTGTGCAACTTGTAGGCATCGTGAATCTGCTGACAAAGATCGCGCAGACCCACCCGTTCATAGCGCGGATTTTTGCCCGCGAACTCGGGCAGGATGCGCCAGAGCGGCTGATTCTTGTCATAGTCATCCTTGAACTGCTGCAAGCCAGTCAAGAGCGTATTCCAGCGCCCCTTGGTGATACCTATGGTGAACATGATGAAGAAGGAATAAAGTCCGCATTTCTCCACGATTACCCCGTGCTCAGCCAGATACTTGGTGACCATGGACGCCGGGATGCCGCTGTCAGAAAAATCGCCGTCCACATCCAGCCCCGGCGTGATGATGGTCGCCTTAATCGGGTCGAGCATATTGAAGCCATCAGCCAGGTCGCCAAAGCCATGCCACTTGTCCGAAGATTTCAACACCCAGTCTTCGCGAGACCCCACGCCTTCCTCGGCGATCACATCCGGCCCCCAGACCTGGAACCACCAGTCCAGACCGAATTCCTCATCCACTTTGCGCATCGCACGGCGAAAATCCAGCGCTTCGGCGATGGATTCCTCGACCAGAGCCGGGCCGCCGGGGGACTCCATCATAGCGGCGGCCACGTCGCACGAGGCGATGATCGCGTACTGCGGACTGGTGGAGGTATGCATCAAGTAGGCTTCGTTGAAAATAGACTTGTTCAGCTTGCGGCTTTGCGGCTCGCGAATCAAAATCTGCGACGCTTGTGACAGCCCGGCGAGCAACTTATGAGTCGATTGCGTGGCAAAAATCATCGATTCCTTCGCGAGCGGGCGATCACGGCCAATTGCGTGCATATCCTTATAAAAATCGTGGAACGCCGCATGAGGCAACCATGCCTCATCGAAATGCAGCGCGTCGATACGACCGTCCAGCATCTCCTTCAACATCTCGACGTTGTACACGATACCATCGTAAGTGCTCTGCGTAATGGTCAAGATGCGCGGTTTCTTGGTTTTGTCTTTGATAAACGGGTTCGCATCTATCTTGCGCTGGATGCTGGCCGGCTCGAACTCTGATTTCGGGATAGGCCCGATAATGCCGTAATGGTTGCGCGTCGGCGTCAGAAACACCGGCACCGCACCCGTCATCATGATCGAATGCAGGATGGACTTGTGGCAGTTGCGATCCACCACCACGATATCATCGGGCGCCACCATGGAGTGCCAGACGATCTTGTTCGAGGTAGACGTGCCGTTGGTAACAAAGAACAGATGATCAGCGTTAAAAATACGCGCGGCGTTGCGTTCTGACGCGGCCACAGGCCCTGTATGATCGAGCAACTGCCCCAGCTCATCCACCGCGTTGCACACGTCGGCGCGCAACATGTTTTCACCGAAGAACTGGTGGAACATCTGACCTACAGGAGACTTGAGGAACGCCACACCGCCGGAGTGACCGGGGCAGTGCCATGAGTAGGAGCCATCCTGAGCGTAGTGCAACAGGGCGCGGAAGAAAGGCGGCGCCAGCGAATCCAGATAGGACTTGGCCTCGCGGATGATGTGGCGCGCCACGAACTCGGGCGTATCCTCGTGCATGTGAATAAAGCCGTGCAACTCGCGCAGCACATCGTTCGGAATATGGCGCGAGGTGCGCGTCTCACCATACAGATAGATGGGAATGTCGGCATTCTTGAAACGAATTTCCTCGACGAAGGCGCGCAGGCTCTTGAGCGCGACCTCGGTCTCTTCCTTGCTGCCGCCACCGAATTCTTCGTCGTCGATCGACAACAGGAACGCAGACGCACGGCTTTGTTGTTGCGCGAAGGACGTCAGATCGCCGTAGCTGGTCACTCCCAGCACTTCCATACCCTCTTTTACGAGTGCATCGGCCAGTGCGCGTATCCCCAGCCCGCTGGCATTTTCGGAACGAAAATCTTCATCAATAATAACAATAGGAAAACGGAACTTCATGGCTTGACTCCCGGTGGAGATAAATGCGGATAAACGCAGATTGTAAAGTGGGCGGGCTTACTCATCCTGTGCGGCATAAGAACTGGGCAGCTGCCTGAGCAATTCGCCCAGTACCGCGCGAAATTGCTGCGCATCGCAGCCCATCAGCACCGCATCGTCCAGAGCATCCTGGCAGACCTGGCGGATTTCTTCGAGATTTTCGCTTAAAACCTTGTTTTTTTCCACACAGGCGATGACCTCCCCCTTGGGAGAGAGCCAGATTATTTTCTTACCCGATGACACTGTCATTACATCTTCGGCAAAGTGACACCCACTTGGCCTTGATACTTGCCACCGCGATCCTTATAGGAAGTCTCGCACACTTCATCGCTCTCGAAGAACAGCACTTGCGCGATCCCTTCGTTGGCGTAAATCTTGGCGGGCAGCGGGGTGGTATTGGAGAATTCCAGCGTCACATAGCCTTCCCATTCAGGCTCAAACGGCGTGACATTGACGATGATGCCGCAGCGCGCATAAGTGGATTTGCCGAGGCAGACCGTCAGCACCGAACGCGGAATGCGAAAATACTCGACGGTGCGTGCCAGCGCGAATGAATTGGGCGGAATGATGCAATAGTCCGCCGTTACCTCGACGAAGGAATTCGGGTCGAAATTCTTCGGGTCTACAATGGTGCTGTTGATATTAGTGAACAACTTGAATTCGTTCGAACAGCGGATATCGTAGCCATAGCTCGACGTGCCGTAGGACACGATACGCTTGCCGTCCACTTCCTTGACCTGCACGGGCGAAAACGGTTCTATCATGCCGTGCTCTTCCGCCATCCGGCGTATCCACTTATCTGATTTGATGCTCATTTTTTTACGGGAAGGGGGGAGGGAGAAGGGAGAAAGGAGAAGGGAGAAGGGTAACAGCAGTGCGCCGGTTTTCCCTTCCCTCTTCCCTCTTCCCTCTTCACTCTTTACCCTTCCCCCTCCTTTTAAGTATTTTGTACCACGATTTTCGGGAACGCGGCGCTGTGATCCTGCGCCATTTCCGCAACCTTTACCGCTACACGGCGCGCGATCTGTTTGTACACGCGGGCGATATTGCCGTCCGGATCAGCCACGACCGTGGGTTTTCCTGAATCAGCCTGCTCGCGTATCGTAATATCCAGCGGCAGCCCCCCCAGAAACTCCGTATTGTAATCGGCGCACATTTTTGCGCCACCGCCCGCGCCGAAAATGTGCTCTTCATGACCGCACTTCGAACAGATATGCGTGCTCATGTTCTCCACGATACCGACAATCTTGATACCGACTTTTTCGAACATTTTCAGCCCCTTGCGCGCGTCTAGCAAGGCGATGTCCTGCGGCGTGGTAACAATCACCGCGCCCGTGACCGGCACTTTTTGCGACAAGGTCAGCTGAATATCGCCGGTGCCCGGCGGCAGATCCACCACCAGATAGTCCAGATTATCCCAGTGAGTCTGGCGCAGCAACTGATCGAGCGCCTGCGTCACCATCGGCCCGCGCCAGATCATCGGCGCATCGTCACCGGCTATCATGTAGCCTATCGACATCGACTGAATGTCGTAATTAGTCATCGGCTCCATGGACTGACCATCAACCGATTTAGGCTGACCGGAAATCCCCAGCATGGTAGGTTGAGACGGGCCGTAGATATCCGCATCCAGTATCCCGACGCGCGCACCTTCTGCCGCCAGAGCGAGCGCCAGATTGACGGCGGTCGTGGACTTGCCCACCCCGCCTTTGCCGGAAGCTACCGCGATAATGTTCTTCACGCCATCCACCAGCTTCACGCCGCGCTGAACGGCGTGAGGCACGACACGGCTGGCAACTGTCACCATCACCGAAGTCGCATCGGGCAAGGCGGCGACAAGATGCGCCTCGACCATCACGCGAATTTCGTCCCAGACGCTTTTCGCCGGGTAGCCCAGCAGTATATCCAGCGACACATCAGCGCCCGTTACCTTGACGTTCTTCACAGACTTGCCGCTGACAAAATCTTTTTTGGTGTTCGGGTCAATCAGATTCTTCAACGCGTTCAACACGTCAGCATCGCTAAAACTCATCACAGCCTCAATTCGATTATTTTCAATACCGCAATTCTAACTGATGTTACGGATAGACAACAATTTGCCACCAACCTTCAGGTTGGTGAATTGAAGCGCGGAGGGGTTTGTATCCCATCCGCTACGCACCTTAAACCTCGCCCTGAAGGGCGAGGTGGTGCGCATTCCGGCCTGAAGGCCGGAGTTTTAAACCGAGTCGTAATAAGGATGCCAATCAACTTCGCCGGGGCCTGACTGTCGGCAGACAGGGCAGCCCTGCTGCTGATCACCTTCTTTTGGCGACGCCAAGCTGCCAGGCGGCATTCCCTTGATAGTCGTAAACAGACGGGTGAGCTACTCACACGATCCGCACGGCGGCCGCGTGCTCAAACGGTGATAGCCTAACTCCACCGCCTGTTTTCGGCTGCCTTCAGCAAGCAAACAGGGGCTTAAGGGTGGAAGCGCCAGGGTTCGCCTCCTTAAAATATATTTGACGATTCATCAAGCCTGATTTTTGGAGCTTGCGCGTAACATCAGTTACAGAACTCAACAGACTTATCTTTTTACCAATTTGTAAATAATTTTACCTAATGTCGCGATGGCGGCTTCCATATTTTCATCCCAGATATGTCCGTAATTGAGCCTGACATAATCGGTAAAACCTTTCTGCGATGAGAATATCGGCCCGGGTGCGATGCTGATGCCATTGCTTAACGCGATGCGATGCAACTCAAGCGCATTGACGCCATCGGGTAGTTTAACCCATAAAAAATAGCCGCCGGGAGGACTGTTCAGGCGCGTTCCCTGAGGAAAATACCGCTCAATCGCCTCGACAAATTGAATCTGCTGCAACAGCAATATGTGGCGCAAACTACGCAGATGCCGGTCATAACCGCCACGGCTCAAATAACGTGCCAGCGTGATTTGGGCCGGAACCGAGGTCGCCAGCGTTGTGGTCAATTTCAGGCGTTCAACCGCTTTGGCAAAACGCCCGGGAGCCGCCCAACCAACGCGATAACCTGGTGCCAGGCATTTTGAAAATGATGAGCAATGCATTACCAGACCCGCAGTATCAAAGGCTTTAGCAGGTTTTGGACGCTTGTCGCCGAAATACAATTCTCCGTAAACATCATCCTCAATCAGTGGTACGTTAAAACGCGTCAGCAGTGCGACCAGATCCCTTTTTTTTTCGTCGGACATGAGGCTGCCGAGCGGATTTTGGAAGTTGGTCATCAGCCAACAGGCGGCGGGTTGGTGTCGCTCAAGTGCATGTTCCATCGCTTGTAGATCAATGCCATCGCGCGGATGACTGGGTATTTCCAGCGCCTTCAGACCGTTGCGTTCAATGGATTGAAGCGCGGCGTAAAAGGTCGGAGACTCGATTAACACGGTGTCGCCATATTTGGTGACCGCCTGGAGGCAGAGATTCAGCCCTTCAAGCGCACCATTGGTTATCACGATTTCCCCGGCGGGAACATGCAGGCCGTCAATCATATAGCGCAGGGCAATCTGGCGACGCAGATTGACATCTCCCGGACTGATATCCGTCACCGTACTCCAGGGATCCATCGTCTGCACAGCGGCGGACATGGCTCTGGCAAGCTTGTCCATCGGAAACAACAATGGGCTGGGAAAGGCTGATCCCAAGGGGATTACCTTGCGTGAGCGGGTTGATTCCAGTATTTCAAATACCAGTTCGCTCACGTCGAGCTGAGTGACTTCGGCCTCGCAAGCTAGTGTCGGTTCAGGAAGCGCGGGCATGCCAGCACCACCGCTCGTCACGAAATAGCCTGAACGCTCGCGGGCCGAAATCAGGCCGCGCGATTCCAGCAAATAGTAGGCCTGAAAAACAGTAGAGGCGCTGACTTTACGGCTGTTGCTGGTTTTGCGGATGGAGGGAAGCTTCTCGCCACGGCAAAGCAGGCCTTCCTGTATGGAAAGGGCGATGTCGTATGCCAACTGCTCGTATTGTTTCATGCTGAGAATTGCCATATTGATTCGGACAGGCGTAATTATGCATCTGCTATGGTTTTTTTACTCGATTCTGATTCTGTTTTTGCTGCTGGCAACCCGTTAAGATTTTGCCTGGTATTTAAATCCAAGTGTTTGAGGACGGAAGAATGAAAGTCGAAGCAAAAGAAGTAGGCGCCGTCACGGGTATCTATCAGGAATCCGAAAATTTCCATATCAATCTGGGCGATAAAACCATTCATGCCAAGCGTATGCCCGGCATCTTCCGCTCGGTTAAGAACTACACTCAGTCGATCTGGTTGCTCTTCTTTCTGTTTCCCTATGTGCGCTGGAACGGCAGACAGGCGGTGCTGTTCGATATCACCAACAGTCAGTTTCATATCTTTAATGTGACCATATTGCCGCAGGATATCTGGATTCTGGCTTTGATCCTGTTGCTGCTGGCGATGGTTTTATTTGCGGTCACCTCGGTCGCATCACGCGTGTTTTGCGGTTACTTTTGTTTTCAGACGAGTTGGACGGACTGGTTTACCTGGATAGAAAATCAGATAGAAGGACGTGCGCCAGTGCGTCGCAAGCTCGATGCCGCCGCCTGGAGTGCAAACAAAATAGTCAGGAAAGTTAGTAAGCATACGGTCTGGATGCTGTTGGCGCTGTTAACGGGCATCAGTTTTTCGATCTGGTTTGTGGATGCTTTCGACTACTGGAATCTGTTGCTGAACTTTCAATTGGGTCGAGTCGGGATTGAAGTCTTACTGTGGTTTTTCGCTGGGACTTATATTCTGGCTGGGCTAATGAGAGAACAGACGTGTTTCTGGCTTTGCCCTTATGCGCGTATTCAGGCGGTGATGACCGACACACAAACGATCTTGCCGACTTACGATTTTCATCGTGGCGAGCCGCGCGCGAAAATTCGCCGGGGTGCAAATTTGGCTGAAAGTGACTCGCCGGGCGATTGCATTGACTGTTTTCAGTGCGTACAAGTTTGTCCGACCGGCGTGGATATACGTGATGGTCAGCAACTGGGTTGTATTACCTGCGGACTGTGTATTGATGCTTGCAATCAGGTGATGGATAAGATCGGCAGGCCGCGCGGCTTAATCCGTTATGCCTCGCTGGACGGACTGGAAAATAAGCCTGTCAGCAAGATTTATCAGCGTCCGCGCACCATGATTTATGCGGCCATCATCGTGATGTTCACCGCAGCCATTGTGTACGGACTGACTCACCTGGGAGCCATTACGCTGAATGTGCGGCCTGAACGCCAACCATTATTTGTGACGTTGAGCGATGGCTCGATTCAGAACAAGTACGAATTCAGGGTGCTAAACAAGACGAATAAGGACATCTACGTCAAGGTTACGGCAGAGGGCGGGCTAAAGAATCAGCGCATCATTGGCGCAGAGAAACCGCTGCTTACCCACCCCGCACACAGCACCACCTTTAGTGTCTTTGTTAAAGTATCCGCCGAAAATGTATTACAAAACGTAACGCCCATCCAGTTTCGCGTCGAAAACATAGATAATCCCGGCATTGCCGCTGAATACGCCACCCAGTTTACAGGGCCTAATCGGTGATTCCTGAACTAACAGGCTGCTGCAAAACTATTGCGCTTGTCGATACTGCGTCAAAAAGTGACTCAAAATGCTCATTTACTACATGTAAACTCCGCTTTTTCGTTGCTTTTTTCCTTGCCTCGGCTTCGCTCGTAACGTTTTTCAGCAGCTTGCTAAATTACCTGCTGTTGTCGCGAGAAAAACTCACCATTTGCTTTGTCTCGTAAACCGAACGCGTCCCGCATCAGTACGAATGTCCGCTATCTTTGCTTAAGCGGAAGAACACAGCGTCTAATCCGGCAAAACCTTCATAGAAGAAGCGTATCAGCAAGCAATTCGCCGCCGGTGCGCGCGATTTGCTAAAATACCCTCACTTTCAGAACCCGGCACGCACAAATGACTACGCGAAAAATCCTCGTCACCTCCGCCCTACCCTATGCCAACGGCAGCATACACCTGGGGCATCTGGTCGAATACATCCAGACAGACATCTGGGTGCGCTTCCAGAAAATGCAACCGAAAGACAAGGTTGAATCGTGTCATTATGTGTGCGCGGACGACACCCACGGCACCCCCATCATGCTGCGCGCCCAAAGCGAGGGCATCACACCCGAAGCGCTGATCGCACGCGTGTGGCAGGAGCATTTCGACGACTTCAAAGCCTTCCACGTCGAATTTGACCACTATGGCAGCACCAACTCCGATGAAACCCGCGATTTTGCGCAGAACATCTATCGCCGCCTCAAGGCTGAAAACCTGATCGACGTTCGTTCTATCGAACAGTATTACGACCCGGTCAAAAACATGTTCCTGCCGGACCGTTTCATCAAGGGCGAATGCCCGAAATGCCACGCGAAGGATCAATACGGCGACAACTGCGAAGTCTGCGGCGCGGCCTACGCCCCCACCGAGCTGATCAACCCGTATTCCGCCGTATCCGGCGCTGTGCCTGAAATGCGCGACTCGGATCATTATTTCTTCAAGCTGTCCGCCGACACCTGCCAGGAGTTCCTGCGCAGCTGGACGCGCAGCGGCTCGCTGCAGGCGGAAGCGGCCAACAAGATGCAGGAATGGCTGGGTGCCGAGGGAGAAAACAAGTTGTCCGACTGGGATATCTCGCGTGATGCGCCGTATTTCGGCTTCGAAATCCCCGACGCGCCGGGCAAGTATTTCTACGTCTGGCTGGACGCACCGGTAGGCTACATGGGCAGCTTCAAGCAACTGTGCAACAGCAGGATGCAGGATGCAGGATGCAGGATTCAGGATTCGGGCGCTGGGGAAATTATACCGAAAACCGTGTTGGATTTCGACGAATACTGGAAGCCGGACTCGACCACCGAGCTGTACCATTTCATCGGCAAGGACATCCTGTATTTCCACGCCCTGTTCTGGCCGGCCATGCTCAAAAATGCCGGATTCCGCACGCCGACCAAGCTGTTCGCACACGGTTTTCTGACCGTCAACGGCGAGAAGATGAGCAAGTCGCGCGGCACCTTCATCACCGCAAAAAGCTATGTCGATAACGTTGTAAACACCGAATACCTGCGCTATTACTACGCGGCCAAGATCAACGGCACCATGGAAGACCTGGACCTGAATCTGGAGGACTTTGTCGCGAAGGTGAACTCCGACCTGATCGGCAAATACATCAATATCGCCAGCCGCTGTGCCCCATTTTTAACAAAACACTTTGAAGGTCGCACTTTAAATAGTGAATTACCAAAAATAGATCCTCAACCCTACTTGAGTGCAGCAGCAAATGAAGAGTTTCAAAAACTTGTAGAGGAAGCTCGGCGTCAAGGCAATGCTGGCATCATCGGTTATGGTGAAGGAACTCAGATTGAACCTGGTCACGATATTGGAGACTTGATTGGTTGGTTTAGAAACGAAATAGTTCACGTATCCGATGCTTACGACCGACGTGATATGGCACAAGCTTTGCGGATAGTCATGAAACTTTCCGATCTTGCCAATCGATATATTGATGACAAAAAGCCCTGGGTTCTTGCCAAGACAGGCGACCTCGCAAACCTTCAAGAGGTTTGCTCGGTTGCTATCAACCTATTTCACTTACTTACAATTTGCCTAAAACCTGTACTTCCAAAAATTGCCGAAAATATTGAGGTGTTCTTAAACATTAAGCCTTTGACGTGGAGTGATGCCAAAGTACCATTACCTGCGAACCACCAAATCAATACTTACCAACACTTAATGACCCGCCTCGACCCGAAACTGATAGCGGCGATGACCGCCGCCAATACGGCATCCCTCTCCCCGGCCCCCTCAAGCGTGGGAGGGGAAAATACGCATTCAGAAACACGCCATGCCGTTGCTCAGCAGCCTCAATCCTCGCACTCAAAGGGTGAGGAGGCGAAGGTAGACGCCGTCTCGCCAACCATTTCCATCGAAGACTTTTCAAAAATCGACCTGCGCGTGGCAAAGATCGTCAATGCCGAGCACGTGGAGGGCGCCGAAAAACTGCTGAAGCTGACGCTGGACATAGGCGAAGAAAACACCCGCACCGTGTTCGCCGGCATCAAGTCGGCGTATGATCCCCAAAAGCTCAAGGGGCGCATGACGGTGATGGTCGCCAATCTGGCGCCCCGCAAGATGAAGTTCGGTTTATCGGAAGGCATGGTGCTGGCAGCTTCGGGCGATACGCCCGGGCTGTTCATCCTGTCACCGGACGACGGCGCGCAGCCTGGCATGCGCATCAAATAACTCACACGGATTTCACCTCATGGACTACGACATTCTCATCATAGGTTCGGGTCCTGCAGGACAGCATGCGGCCTGGCAGGCAGCACGCATGGGACAACGCTGCGCGATCATCGAACGCAAACCCAGGCTCGGTGGCGCCGGCCTGCAAACCGGCACCATTCCCAGCAAGGCGATGCGCGAGGTGGCCTACTTGCTCACTCGCACGGGCGGCATGCGCCAGGCGCAATCGGCTGACGGACGCAGTCGTTATGGCCTGCTGGCCGATGCGGTGCGGCGCAAGGAAGGGGTCATCGCGCAACAGGAATCGGTGATCCTGCAACGCCTGCTGCATTCGGGGGTCGCGCTGATCCCGGGGGACGCCTCGT
Organism: Gallionella sp.; assembly: GCA_028707275.1. Taxonomy (GTDB): domain Bacteria; phylum Pseudomonadota; class Gammaproteobacteria; order Burkholderiales; family Gallionellaceae; genus Gallionella. Next base: position 571,731 of record JAQTUP010000002.1, read on the forward strand.
TTGTCGATGCGCATACGCTGAACGTCAGCGATGCGGCAGGTCGCACCCGCAACATCAGTGCCGGGGTCATTCTGCTGGCAACAGGCTCACGCCCCCGTCGCCCGGCCAACATCCCGTTCGACAAGAAAACCGTACTGGATTCGACATCCATACTGAACCTGCGCCACCTGCCTGAGAGCCTGCTGGTCGTGGGAGGCGGCGTCATCGGCTGCGAATTTGTCTCGATTTTTGCAGCCCTGGGCGTCAAGGTCAGCGTCGTGGACAGTCACGCACAATTGCTCGATTATCTGAGCGAAGATGTGGTCGATGTGCTGGCAGACAGCTTTTTATCCATGGGCGTCACCTTCCACATGAAAGAACGCGTAGCCCAAATTATTCGCGAGGACAACAACACCCTCACCCTGCTGGAGAGCGGCAAACAGATACGCACCGATGCCGTACTCTATGCTCAGGGGCGCGAACCCAACAGCGAAGGATTAAAAGTCGAGCGGGCTGGAATATCCGCAAAGGATGGCTGGATCGAGGTCAATCAACATTTTCAGACCAGCGTGCCGCATATCTTTGCGGTGGGCGATCTGATCGGTCGCCCGGCGCTCGCATCAACCGGAATGGAACAGGGGCGTGCCGCCATGCTGTACGCCTTCGGCGGCGAACTGCACGTGAGCGCTGAAAACCTGCCGATGGCGGTCTACACCATCCCGGAAATCTCCTACGTCGGCAAAACCGAAAGGGAAGTCCAGCAGGAAAACATCGCGTACGTAGTCGGACGCGCCAATTTCCGTGACAGCGCGCGCGGTCAGATCATCGGCGACGCGCAAGGATTGCTCAAATTAATCGTCGATGCCCGCAACGAAAAATTGCTGGGCGTCCATATCGTAGGCGAGCAGGCCAGCGAACTCGTCCACATCGGCCAGCTGGTGATGAACCTCAAAGGCACCGTGCGCGATCTGGTCGCCAACGTGTTCAACTATCCAACACTCGCCGAATGCTACAAACTCGCCGCACTCGATTGCCTGCACCAGCTGGAACAAAAAGCACAGACGGGGGACTAACCCGCTGATGTCACGCACAAGCTTCTAAAAATCAGATCTGATGGGTCATAAAATCAGTTTTGGGGAGATAATCATTGCGCGTCACCCACTGCCCCTGTTTGCTGCCGAAGACTGCCTGTATACAGGCAGAAAGGCAAACAGGCGGTGGTTTAGGCGAGCACTGTTTGAGCACGTGGTCGCGCAGCGGATCGTGCGAGTTGCGCAGCCCCGCCTGTTTGTAGCTATCGAGGGAACGCCGCCTGACTGCTGACAGTCTGGCGGCGCGGCAAGCCGGGGTCGCTTTTTCTTTAGCGACTTTCTTTTGGCGACTCAAAAGAAAGTCGCCAGCAGCCGGGCTGCCCCCGGCGACGTTGATTTTGATACATGACTGATGTTACTCCGTAACATCAGTCATTCAGTCCGGCGCCCGCCCGGGTTGAGCGCTGATCGCGGTGAGTATGCCCTGCATGACAGTCGCGGGAGCAGGCGGGCAACCTTGCACGGCCACATCCACCGGAATGACGCCGGACGCGCCGCCACGACAGGCATAGCTCGGCGAAAAGATCCCGCCGTTGCAGGCACAATCGCCGATGGCTAGCACCAGTTTCGGGTCCGGCATCGCATCAAAGGTGCGCACGAGCGCCTCCTCCATGTGACGCGAAACGGGGCCTGTCACCAGCAACATATCCGCATGACGGGGACTCGCGACAAACTTGATCCCCAGCCCTTCAATGTTGTAATAGGCATTGTTCAGGGCATGCAGCTCCAGCTCGCAGCCGTTGCATGAACCCGCATCGACCAGACGCATATTGAGCGATCCTCCCAGCACCTCCAGAATCTGCGGTTGCAAACGCGCAGGCGCCACGCGCATGGCGTCGTCAGGCGGCGGCGCGGCTTCGGTTTTGATGCCGGTCTTGATGATCTGTTTGAGTATCTGATACATGAAAATCCCCTACAGGTCGTGTCCTGAATAACTCAGATTGAAGGATTTATTGATGAGCGGAAAATCCGGCACGATGTTACCCATGATGGCGTGTTCGAGCACCGGCCAGTTTTGCCAGGAGGGATCATGCGGATGCACGCGATCAAGACGCCCGGCGTCATCAGTATGAATGGCCACCATCACCTCGCCGCGCCAGCCTTCCACCATGCCGATCCCCAGGCCGTTGGCCGAGAGCTGCTCCAGCGGATACGCCAGGTCATCGCCGCCTATCAGATTCATCAGGATATCGCGCTGCAAACGCACCGACTCGAACAACTCGTCAAAACGCACCATCACGCGCGAGGCGACATCGCCGTTGCTGTGTGTTGCCATCTGCACATCCAGCTTGTCATAAGGCGCACAGGGAAACTGCACCCGGCTGTCCCACGCCTGCCCGCTGGCGCGTCCGGCCATGCCGCATAAACCCAGCTGCGCCGCCAGTTTTGGCGCCACACAGCCCGTGCCGCTAAAGCGATCCTGCACCCCGGCATGATTCTCATAGAGTCTTTGCAACAGGCGCACCTCGCGCTCCAGCAGCTCGCATTCTGCAAGCAATATTTTTTTGCCGGCCTCATCGATGCCCGCCGTCACCCCGCCCGGAATAATGACATCCATCAGATAACGATGACCGAACAGCCGGGCATTGTTGCGCAGCACCTGCTCTTTTAAAATCCAGAACTGGGCGAAACCGAACGAGAAGGCGACATCGTTCCCCAGATAGCCTAAGTCGCCCAGATGATTGGCGATCCGCTCGCGCTCCAGAAACAGGCCGCGCAGCCACAGGGCCATATCAGGCGGCGTGAGATGGGCGATACTCTCTATGGCCATCGCATAAGCCCAGGCGTAGGCGACCGTACTGTCTCCGCTCACGCGTCCGGCAAGTTTCGCCCCCTGCTGCAAGCTCATGCTTTCAAAGCGCTTTTCAATCCCCTTATGGGTGTATCCCAGCCGTTCTTCCAGGCGCAGCACTTTCTCGCCCACCACCGAAAAACGAAAGTGTCCGGGCTCGATGATACCGGCATGCACGGGACCTACCGGTATTTCATGCACGCCCTGACCCTCGACACGCACAAAGGGATAATCATCCTGGGGTTGTGTTCCGCTCTCAGTCCGAGAGCGGTCGTTTGCTTCTTCCCCCTCATAAGGGGGAAGATTGAGATGGGGGTGATCAGGAGGGGGGTAATCACCCATGTCTACCCCCACCCTATCCCTCCCCCTGCAAGGGGGAGGGGATACAAAATCCTTGCGCAACGGAAAACTGCCTTGAGGCCATGCAGCATGGCGCAGCCATTTACGCTGATCCTGCGCCTTGTGCGCGCGTATGCCCGTCAGATCATAAACCGCACGCTGCATGCGGCAGGCGGCCGGAAAAATCCGACTGATGTCAGGAAAACTCGCCTCATTGTCCGAGAGCGGCAAATTCAGGCAAAGCAGGCCGCGCTCATCGCACAACAGCACATGCAGCATAAAACCATCTGCGCGCATATCGCGCGCCCACAAGGCCACCAGCCGTCCGCCGGCACTGCTCACCTTGTGGCAGATCAACTGAAGATCGCAGGCTTTGATTTCGCCTTGCCACGCTTGAATCGCAGTGGCAATACGGGTCAGGTGCAAAGGAGCATAAGTGTGATTCATGGCGTCAACTCAACAAGGCTGCTGCCTGCCGGTACCAGTCGGCCAGGAAGGGCGGCATATACAAGCCCAAAACCAGCACCAGCAGCAGATGGATAAACACCGGAAGCAGGGCCGGCGAATGCGGCAGAGGCTGGGCGGTCGTCTGACCGAACACCATGGGCTGCACCCGACCGAATATCGCGGCGAAGGCAATACCGAGTGCGATAAGCAGAATCGGCGTCGTCCACGGATAATCGTGCATCGCCGTGGTGATAATCAGAAACTCGCTTGAGAACACACCGAACGGCGGCATACCGAGTATCGCCAGTGTGCCTAACATCAACCCCCAGCCCACCGTGGGACTAACCTGCATCAGCCCGCGAATGTGCTCCATTTGTTGTGTGCCGGTTTTTTGCACCGCATGCCCCACCGCAAAAAATATCGCCGACTTGGTCAAAGAATGCATGGTCATATGCAACAGCGCCGCAAAAGTGGCGACCTTGCTACCCATGCCGAAGGCGAAGGTAATCAGACCCATATGCTCGATGGACGAATAAGCAAACATGCGCTTGATGTCTTTTTGCCGCGACAAAAACAAAGCCGCCACCGCCACCGAGAGCAGGCCAAACCCCATCATCAGATTCCCCGCAAAGTGATTCTCCAGCGAACCATCCACCAGCACCTTGCTGCGCATCACGGCACACAGCGCAACGTTCAGCAACAAGCCGGAGAGCACGGCAGAAACAGGCGTGGGGCCTTCCGCATGAGCATCCGGCAACCAGCTGTGCAGCGGCACCAGGCCTATCTTGGTGCCATACCCTACCAGCAAGAAGACAAAGGCCAGTTTGAGCACGGTGGGTTCCAACTCGCCCTTGACCTCGTTCAGATGCGTCCACAGCAACGCCCCTCCTCCATTGCCCAGCACCCGCTCGGCTGCAAAATACAACAAAATCGTGCCGAACAAGGCCAGCGCAATCCCCACGCCGCACAGGATAAAATATTTCCACGCAGCCTCCAGACTGGCAGGGGTGCGGTACAGGCTGACCAGCAGCACGGTAGTCAAGGTGGCCGCTTCCATCGCCACCCAGATGATGCCCATATTGTTGGTGGTGAGCGCGACCAGCATGGTGAAGGTAAACAGCTGGTACATGCTGTAATACAGATGCAGCATGGACGTGGAGAGTTTGCCGTGATGCTGTTCGATGCGCATGTAGGGGCGCGAGAACAGCGAAGTGGTAAAAGCGACAAAGGCGGTCAGCGCGACCAAAAACACATTGAACTGGTCGATGAAAAACTGCTCTTTAAAAGCCGTCTGCGGGCCCGTGTCGACAATGTTGATGGCTAACAACACCGAGATAATAAAAGTGCATCCGCTCACCACGGAATTGATCTCAGCCGCCCAGGGGCGCGAGCCGAATATCGCCAGCACAATGCCGCCTGCCAGGGGCGTTGCCAGCAATGCCAGCAATTGCAGATCTATCATTGGGCAACACCTTGTAGCGGGGCCGTCGAGCATCGGGCGCGCTGAACGCTGCGAATGAAGCGCGCCTTATCGGTCGGCGAGGAGCTACGCTGCGCGACTGTCGAATAAAACCGCAGAGGGTCAGGCATTGTCATCTTTTAGCTTCTCCATGTGAGCGATATCCAGACTGTCAAAGGTTTCGCGAATCTGGAAGAAGAAAATGCCGAAGATGAAGGTTGCCACCAGCACGTCCAGCGCAATGCCGAACTCGACGATCAGCGGCATACCCTGAGTCGCGCTGGTCGCCGCAAAAAACAGACTGTTTTCCAGCGACAAAAAAGCGACCACCTGTGTGACCGCCTTGCGCCGCGTCAACATCATCAACAGCGATATCAGCACGCAGGCCAGGGCGATGCCGATCAACCCGCGCGTAATGCCTTGGGCGAGTTCTGCGATGGGCGCTGCCAGGTTGAACGAAAAAATCACCAGCGCAATCCCTGCGAGCATGGTGGTTGGGATATTGATCAGCGTCTCCACCTCCCAGCGGATTTTCAGCTTGCGCACCAGGCGATGCAATAACCAGGGCAGGAGCAGCACCTTGAGCACCAGGGTCAACCCTGCCGAATAATACAGGTGATGCTGGTCCGTCGAATAAGCCACGATAAAGGTACTGAGCGCAAGGATGCCGCCCTGCCAGGCAAAAAGATTGATGAGAGACAGGATGCGGCGCTGCGCCAGCATGGCGAACACCAGCAACAACAGCAAGGAGGCCAGCAGATTGACGAACTGCAATATCAACGGGATCTGCATGCCCCCCCCTCTCCCCAACCCTCTCCCGCTTTGCGGGGCGAGGGGGCAAACGAAATGCTGCGAAATTTCATATTACGCACCCAAGAGGAAGTGAATCAGCAAGCCCAATACCGCCAGCAGAAAAGCCGTGCCCAGAAATTCAGGGGCGCGAAAGATGCGCATCTTGGCCATCATCGCCTCCAGCACCGCAAGCCCTGCACCGGCCAACATCATTTTAGCCAGCAGCAGGCCTACCGCCAGCGGCAACCCCGACCAGTTGCCCACCCCGACAATGCCGTGCGGCAAAAACAGGGCGATGCCGATGCTGATATAGGCAAACAATTTCAGGCTGGCGGCCCACTCGATCAGCGCCAGGTGACGGGCTGAATATTCCAGTATCATCGCCTCATGTATCATGGTCAGCTCCAGATGCGTACTGGGATTATCCACCGGGATGCGCGCATTCTCCGCCAGCAACACCATCACGAAGGCAACGCTTGCAAAAGCCAGGCTGGGATACAAAACAAACTCGTGGTGCGCGAATGTTTCCACGATGTGGGTCAGTTGCGTAGACTGGCTGATGAGGGATGCTGTAAACAACACCATCAACAGGGCAGGTTCTGCCAGAAACGAGACCAGCATCTCGCGCCGTGCGCCCATGCTGCCGAACGAGGTGCCTATATCCATCGCCGCCAGCGCAATAAACATGCGCGCCAGCGCGAAAACCCCCACCAGGGCAATCACGTCAGCCGCGCGCGAAAACGGCAGATCGACCGCGATGATGGGAATAATCGCCGCCGCCAGCCACATGCAGCCGAACACGATGTAGGGCGTGATGCGAAACAGCCAGGAGGCGTTATCTGCGATCACCGCATCCTTGTGAAACAGCTTGTTCAACGCGCGGTACGGCTGCATCACACCGGCACCGGTGCGATTTTGCAACCAGGCCTGACACAGGTTCACCCAGCCTGTCAGCATGGGCGCTGCCAGCACCACCAGCAACAACTGGGTGAGCTGAAAAACAATCGCTAAAATTTGATCGGGATTCCTCATCGACGTCCGTTATACAAAAATCAGCAGCACGATCAGCGTGACAAACGTATAGGCCAGATACAGGTGGATGCGTCCGTGCTGCAACAGCGACACCCAGCCTGACAATTTTTCAATCAGTCCTTTGAGCGGCAGGTACAGCAAGCCCCAGAGCTTGTCTTCGCTCATGCCGTGATATTTCGGATGCGTATCGAACGGTGTAGGCAGCTCGTTCTCGATTCGGAAGAAGGGCTCGAAGATACGCCTGATCGGCTGGCCGAATCCTTCGGCGGTATCCTGCATGCGTGCGCTCTGTGCGGGAAAACCGCAGTCCCAGGCGGGGCCTCGCCTCGACCTGCCATGATACAGGCGGCGCACCAGCAACACCGTGAGCAGCATCACGCCCGCTACCGCCAGCAAAAAGTACAGAGGGCCGTAACTTGCGCGGTGCGTATCGACCGGGGCTAAGAACATCCAGCTGGCCGTGGCATTACCCAGATGCGCACCCAGCAACATCTGCGAGATAGCATCTATCTTTCGTATCACAAATACGGGGATCAGCCCCAGCACCACACAGGCAAAAGCCAGCCAGAGCAGGCCTGCGCGCTCCCAGATCCCGGCATCGTGTGCATGTTTATGTGCATTTTCGCGGCGCTGCCCCAGAAAGATCACGCCATAAAACTTCACCATCACGTAAGCTGAGAGCGCGGCTGAGAGCGCGACGCCTGCCGCCGCCACCGGCACCAGCATATTGACATAACTGTTGGGCAAGCCCGGCGAGAGCAAAAATGCCTGTAGCAGCAACCACTCGGAGACAAAACCATTGAGCGGCGGCAAACCCGAAATCGCCAGAACCCCCACCAACATCAGCACCGACACCCACGGCATGTGATGAATCAATCCGCCCAACTGCCCCATATTGCGCTCGCCCGTGGCGTGCAGAATCGAGCCTGTGCCAAGAAACAGCAAACTCTTGAAAAAAGCGTGGTTCAGGCTGTGATACAAGGTGGCGGCAAGCGACAAGGCGGCCAGCGTATCCCGGCCGTAGACATGAAAAATAAGGGTCAGACCGATACCCACCAGCAAAAGCCCGATATTCTCTATCGAGGAATAGGCCAGCAGCCGCTTCATGTCAGCCTGAACAGCGGCGAACATCACGCCAAACATGGCCGTCAGCAATCCCAACGCCAGTACTAACACGCCCCACCACCAGATCTGCGTGCCCAGCAGATCGAATGTCAGCCGCAGGATGCCGTAGATGGCCATTTTGAGCATCACGCCGCTCATCAGCGCGGAAACAGGGGACGGGGCGGCCGGATGTGCTTCGGGCAACCAGACATGCAGGGGCAACATACCCGCCTTGGCGCCAAAGCCGAACAAAGCCAGCAAGAAGGCCACTGACGCCCAGAACGAGGATAATTGCACCTGGCGCATCGCATCGAAGGTGTACGCGGCAATTCCGTGACCTGCCTGCATCACGCCAAAGCTCAGCAGTATGGCCATTGCGCCGACATGCGCAATGAGCAGGTAGAGAAAACCTGCCCGCCTGATATCGGGAATCGCATGGTCGGTCGTGACCAGAAAATAGGAAGACAAGGCCATCGTCTCCCAGGCCACCATGAAGCTGTAAGCATCGTCAGCCAGCAGCACCATCGCCATGCTGGCCAAAAACAGGTGATATTCGAGACACAATAAGCCTAACACCTGTCCTGCCATGAATTTGAAATATCCGGCGCTGAACAGCGATGCACCGAAGGATGCACCGCCGAGCAAAATCAGAAAAAAAGCGCTCAGAGGATCCAGGCGAAAATGTAACGGCAGATCAGGCAGCCCCAGCGGCAATACGGCAATATTGGCAGCAGAACCTAACGCCCAAAAACCACATGCGGCAAGCGCCAGAGAAACACAGGCGCCTGCCGGAAAGACCAGCTTGCAAATCAGCCTGGGCGAACGTTGCAATGCCAGCCCCAGGAAGCCTGAGACTATCCACAACAAAATGGCGCCGCCTGCCACGTCTATCGGTAAAACACCCAGCCCGTTCATCCCTGATTATCAGTATATCCGTGCAACAAGCGGGCAATTCTACTCCTTCATGCTCTCCTGCCTCAACACACTTGTACTTTTTCCTGCGTGTCGGCTACACTTTGCGCTGGCTGACTGACTGACGGGACGACTATGTGGTTCATTGGATTAATGCTGGGTCTGATCACAGGCAGCCTGTTCAGCAGTGAGGCGGCGATTGCCTTAGGCATCATCGGCCTCGTGTCAGGCGCCTTATACAAGCATCACACTGAAAAACCTGTCGCAGGCGATCGTTTTTCGGCGTTAGAGAAGCGGGTAGCCGAGCTGGAATCGAAACTGGCCGCCTTGCAGCCCTCCTTGTCCGCCCTGCGTCCTGCCGCGCCGCCATCAATAAAAACAGAGCCGCCGATTCCGGCCGCACCTGTCAAACCGTTGATACCAATACAGGATGCCGCGCCTGCCACGCCTTTACAGCCTCCTTTGCGCGCCCCTGCAAGCCCGCCCCGCGAGTCCTTACCCCCGACTGAACCTTCATTGGCAGGACAGGTACTGAACTGGCTGCTCACAGGCGAGCACGCCATCGCGCGCGTCGGCATGTTGATCCTGTTTGTCGGCATCGGTTTTCTCATCAAGTATGCGGCGGAGCACGCGATGTTTCCGATCGAGTTGCGCCTGATATCGGCCGTACTGATGTCAGCTGCACTGCTTGTCACCGGCTGGCGCCTGCGCTGCCGTCATACGACCTATGCCTTGATACTGCAAGGCGGCGGAGTCGGCATTCTGTATCTTGTGACTTACGGCGCATACCAGATCTGGCATCTGATTCCGGCAGCCTTCGCGCTGCCGCTGATGATTTTCATCGCAATCTTATCCACACTGCTGGCAGTCTGGCAAAATGCCCTGCCGCTCGCCGCATTTGGCGTGACGGGCGGTTTTCTGGCGCCCCTGTTAGCCGCCTCCGACAGCGGCAATCATGTCGCGCTGTTCACCTATTACACCATACTCAATCTTGGCATCCTGTCTACTGCCTGGTTTAAATCCTGGCGGATACTCAATCTGCTCGGATTCCTTTTCACCTTCGCCATCGCGGTGCTCTGGGGGGCGAAAAATTACCGCCCCGAATTGTTTTCCAGCACAGAGCCGTTTCTGGTGCTGTTCTTCCTGATGTATGTGGGCATCGCCTTGCTGTACGCGCTGCGGCGCGCGCCTGACCTCACGCCCGCCCCCCTGTCATACCTGTTTGCCTGCCTGTCCGGCGACAACGCAGACGAACACGCGAGTATCGGTGTCAACGACTACGTAGACGGGGGATTGATCTTCGGCGTGCCTGTGGCAGGGTTTGGCCTGCAAGCCGCCCTGGTTCACGATTTCGAGTATGGCCTGGCGATCAGCAGCCTGGTTCTGGGCATGTTTTATATGGGGCTGTCCCGGATGATCCAGCTACGTCGGCGCGGCGAGCTGCGTCCCCTGGTGGAATCATTTCTGGCGTTAGGGGTCATCTTCGCCAGCCTGGCCATCCCGCTGGCGTTTGATGCAGAATACACCTCCGCCGCGTGGGCCGTTGAAGGCGCAGGAATTTTCTGGTTCGGCAGCCGCCAGAACAAACACATGGCGTGGGGATTCGGTCTTCTGTTGCAACTGGGCGCAGGACTCGCCTTCTTGTATCACAACTACAGCGCCATCATCCCCGAGAGCCCCATCAACCATCTGCTCACAGGCGCCCTGCTGCTTTGTCTGTCGGGCTTTACGTCCTATTGCGCGACAAGACGCCAGCCGACTTCTGCCTTGCTTGCCGCATGGACAGCGCCTCTGTTCTTATGGGGCCTGGGCTGGTGGCTGTTCGGCGGACTCAATGACATCGAGCTCTACGCCCCGAGAATTTACCAGATCACCCAGTCCTTGTTGTTCCTGAGCGTAACCGCCCTGCTCTCCAGCATCCTGGCGTTGCGCTGGAAATGGCCTCACGCCGAATGGCCGGTGATGAGCTTCACGGCCGTGCTGTGGTTCGCCGCCATCGCGGGTATCGAAAATCACGACCATCCCTTCGCCCACTACGGCCAGCTTGCCTGGGCAGTTGCACTGAGCACCCACTACTGGCTGTTATATCGCCACGAGAAGACCCAATCTGCCGAACTGAAACGGATCTTCCATACCTGGTCGTATCTGCTGCTGGCGGCGCTGGGCGCCTGGGAGATGCACTGGCTGACCGGCGAATATAATTTGCGCAACTGGCAGGCAGCCTCGCTGGTCGTGGTACCGGTTTTGCTGCTGATCGCCGTCAGCCGCCTGCGCCATCTGTGGCCGATGAACCGAAATCTGGATGCCTACTTGCAAAAAGGCGCGCTGCCGGTGGTGCTCGGATTAGGCTTGTGGACTGTTTACGCCAATCTGACCCAGGACGGGGCCAGCGATCCTCTGCCCTATTTGCCGCTGCTCAACCCCATCGACATCGCTCATGGCTTAGTCATTCTGGCCACAGGTTTGTGGTTAATACAGATACGCGACACCCGCCTGTACAACCGGTCGTTTGTACTGCGAGCCGGCGGCGCGGCACTGTTCGTCTGGCTCAATGCGATCCTGCTGCGCACCCTGCATCACTGGGCGGGAATTGCTTATCACCTGGACGCACTGATGGACTCGATGCTGGTGCAAACTGCCCTGTCCCTGTTCTGGACGCTGCTGGCTATGACGCTGATGATCACCGCCGCCAGACGCGGCATGCGCATACTCTGGCTGGTGGGCGCGACCCTGATGGGCGTGGTACTGGTCAAGTTGTTACTGGTAGATCTGGCGCAAAGCGGCTCGCTGGAGCGCATCGTATCCTTTACCGGTGTCGGCATCCTGATGCTGCTGATAGGCTATTTCGCCCCCCCGCCCAGGCGGGGGGCCGCATAATGCGCAGCCTCCTTGTCTTGCTGCTGCTCGCGGTGATGCAGAACACGCAGGCCGATTCCATTGACGACTACCGCCAGCTGATGCCGCTCGTGCCCGCACACGAGGGCGGTCAACACCGGCTCGAATTACCGGAAGACGTGTACCTTTACGCCGAACGGACGGATCTTTTGGATCTGCGCATCTTCAATGCCAGCCGTGAAAGTCTGGCCTATTCCCTGTCTGATGCACCCGCAACCCTCAAAGCGAAACCCGAACCCAAAACCCTCAACTGGTTTGCGCTGCCCGACAACCCTGCGCCCGATGTCAATCTGACGGTCGCACTCGGGCCGGACGGCACCCTGACCGCCAGCCGACACCATAACCCGCCGTCACAAACGGTCGCCCGCCATTACCTGGTCGATGCCAGCGGGCTCGACTATGCCATCGAGGCGATGCAAATCAAGACCGATGACACGCAAGACAATGCCTTGCGCCACCTGTCGATCGACGGCAGCGATGATCTGCGCACCTGGCACTCCGTGACAGAGCATGCGCCCTGGCTGTCGGTGCATACCGGCGCCGTGCAACTGGATCAAAAACGCGTCGAATTCCCCCCGGTACGCTACAAATATTACCGGATAAACTGGGAGGACACCCCCGAACCCGTCAGGCAGATCCTGGTTGACGTCACCACGGACAACCTGCCCGTCCACTATTTGCAGCACCTCCTGCGCGCAGCACAAAGCAAACCTTCATCGGCCGATTACGAATTCGAACTGCCTGCTGCGCTGATGCCGGAACGGCTGCGCCTGCTGCTGCCGCAAACGGATTCCATAGCCTCCGTCAGTATTTACACAAGAAGGACCCAAAAAGATCGCTGGCAAACACTCACATCCGCTGCGTTTTATCGCATCAGCCGGGACAACACCGAATTAACCTCACCTGCCCATCCGCTACCCGGCACGACCGCCCGCTACTGGCGCATTCACGTGGACAAATACAGCCACGAGCTGCCCTCATCGCTCGAACTGGCCCTGACCTGGCGCCCGCACCAGCTGGTTTTTCTCGCGTCGGGTTCCGCGCCCTACACGCTGGCTTTTGGCAACCCGCACGCAAAAGCGGCCGGTTTTTCGCTCTCCACCCTGCTGCCCGGTTATCGCACAGGCGATGAACTCAAATTACCGCAGGCCACAACCGGCGCGCGCGTCAGCCGGGAGCCCGACCCCGTCTTATTCACAAACAGATGGAGCGAGATACCCTGGATGCAACTGATGCTCTGGGCAATATTGATCGCAGGCGTCATGGTCCTGGCGTGGATGGCATGGAGGATCAAAAAAGACCTGGATAATACCCGCCAGGACTAACAGTCTGCGGCAAAAATGTTGTGAGCGATGCGCAGGCAAGGCGAGAAAGCGGAGTTTACATGTGGTAAATGAGCGTGTTGAGTCACTTTTTGACGCGGTATCGGCGAGCGTAATAATTTTGCAGCAGCCTGCTGAAATGCGCAAAATGCAAACCGCATGATCACCGGATGAAAATCGTTTTCAAAATTGCAGCGAGCACCGCGATGATCGCAACAATGATCATCGTCATCAGCTTCCAGTGAGACACGAAAGCTGGCTGCATTTTACGGGTGCAGAAAAGACCACGATTGAGCGAACTGTCTTCCCGCCTGAGCGGGGAAAAGTACCTGGATAGCGCCTCAATGACCGCCATCAATACCGGAATAAAAAAGAAGCAGCCGAATGCAAGGAATAGCCATACCCCCTGCTTATCAGGCACCCCCAGGATGATCCAGACCATGTAAAAACTGACCACCGCACACAGACTCGAAAGCGTCATCACAATCAGGTATAACACATCCCACTCCCGTAACGCTGATTACTCAATTCAGATGACCGTGAAACCACCTGATTTCACGGGCAAACTTTTGACACTGGAATTCGATACGCCACATACCTGACATTTTGAGTGAAGAATCAAAAAACGGGCGACCCACAGAAGGTCGCCCGAACTTGGGAGGAGAGTTAAAAAACACGAGCATCGTCTTAGCACCAGGTGCTGCGCGAACTATACCGACAGCCGGGGGAAATTTGTATATGCCAAAAGACCTATATACTTTGGCATAGATCAAGGCTATCTCGCCATAAACTGCTGGCAGCAATCCAATCACACTAAAAAGCGATATTCACGCGAAAGACGCGGAGACGCGGAGAACGCAGAGAACGCGGAGAACGCAGAGAACGCAGAGAACGCGGAGAACGCGGAGATATAATCTGCCGACCAGCAAGTGGCTACTGGCTGGTAGCTGGTAGCTGGCGAGTTTCATTATCAGTGGGGTGGCCTCTTTACCATGCCCGTTATAATCCCCCTTGCCGCGAAAGGAAATAAAGCGCCTAATCCAGTCCGCACAGATTTTTTACATGCGCAGGCGGCGGCGCCCTGGGATGATCAAAAGCATCTTTTCTAGACCCCGGCGCCTGCCGGTGCCAAAAAGACGGAAAAAGGGCTTTCTCGCCTTGTACAGCGTAAAACTGACTTGCCTGATCAGGCAAGTTTGCAATGAAAATATTTTATAAAAACAGGACGCCGAAAATGAAAAAGACGGTCTGGTTTGAAAAAAATCCACCCAATGCTGAAACAGGTTTTCAGAATTGGGTTTTTCTACAGCGTCGTTGGGCATCTTAAAGAATGAACGTTCGCGAACTCGAAAATTTGGGTGACCCCGACCTCGTAATTGCAGGTTTTCAATTATGGGTTCATGGCCGCGAATATCCACAAGCCACCGATTACTGGGATGGAAATTGGTTACGGATTACAGCCTATTGTGTCTACCCAAACTCAATGGTTCGCACCCATGGGCCAATCGTTCATCTTGGCGAAATTGCTGCCCTTCTGCGAGGGTGTGAGCACCTCTATCAAACCCTTAAGGGGGAGGCAGGCCTTGTTTGCATGGAGCCTTATCTCAATGCTGAACTTGTCGCCGAGACTGGTGGCAAAATTAAAGTAAAGCTATCCATTACCCCAGACCACATGAGCGAATCACATAGCTATAGCGACAGCTTCGATCAAACCTATCTCCCCCCAATCATTGCCGCCTGCCGAGCTATTCTTGCGTCGTTTCCGGCACGCGAAGCGGAGAGGTTGCCTACGTGAGCGTGAGTACAATGCCCAACCCGACATTCAACCCGGACTCCGCAAAAGCGCGGAGCCCCTCACTTTTACGTTCGGCCACTCAAAAATGAAAAAATCATTCCTCTTCTTTTTCCTTGCCGGTTTGGCGTCTGCATCATTCGCAGAAAATATTATTCCGCCCAAGGATGCCAGCTCCAAATCGGTGACTCAAGATATGTGGAGTTGCGTAAATACTGCAATGCGCACAGCTTCAAGAGACGGTGAAATATTGAAGGGTCTCGACAAAGAACTGCTCCAGGGACATTCAACGGTTGGGCATTTATTTGAACAATTGCTGGGTGACCCACGCCCTATTCAGCCAAGAGCTGATGGCGTTCTTGCGCCGCGTGAAAGTTTATTCAACGCCCTTGGATCAACAAAACGTACCGACCCATACGTTGCCTGTCTACTGCTGAAAGGCTACCGATGGGAAAGTAGCAAAGAGACAGGTTTGGAAATGCTGCAACGACTGGCAGACCAAGGGAGTGCCCGAGCACAAGCTGAGCTAGGTCGAGCCTACTACTTCGGTTTGGGAGTTACCCATAACAATAGCCTTGCATTCAAAATGCTTAGTGCTGCTGCTACAGCAAACGACCCGGATGGTCAGTTTTATTTAGCAATGCTGTATTCGGAAGGAGACGGCGTTCTCCCGAACGATGACATGTCAGTGCAGTGGCTAAAAAAGGCATCAGATTCTGGTCATGCACAGGCGCAACGCGCGCTGCCTCAGGCAGAACAAATTGCGGAAAACAGAAAGAAGGGAAGTGCGGAAACCGCCTTGAAGATGGCAACAGTTCGCACCGCTGCAGAGTCAGGGAATTTTGAATCACAACGAACACTAGCCAATTATTATATTGAGGGCATTGGTGTTGCACAGGACGCGAATTCAGCCATCGAGTGGTACAAGAAGGCCGCACAATCTGGTGATGTGGTGGCCACAAGACAGATTGGCGTGATATACGACAAAGGCCGTGGTGTGCCTGTTGATTATGTTGAAGCCGTAAAGTGGTACAAGGTTGCGGCGGAAAAGGGAGACTCTCAAGCGCAATACAATTTGGGAGTGCTCATGTACTACGGGGTTGGAACCGAGTTAAATGAAGAGCAAGGTAAGGATTGGATACGCCGTGCAGCCGACCAAAACAATCAAATGGCAATCAGGGCGCTTCAGTCGCTCAAGTAGCCCAACCCGACATTCAACCCGGACTCCGCAAAAGCGCGCAGTCCCTCTCGACTGACGGGTTGGGCGTGACAAACACTCCGCAACGGAAGTGCGATGCTACAGACAGTGAAGAAGAGCAGGGCTGCATTTCGGGAGCAGATCGCTCGGATTAGATTAGACGTCGGTGCTCCCTAAGTGTAGAATCCGTCTTGCCACCAGTGTCGTTTAAAGTGCAGGCTCGAGTTTCTGCACGCTGGCAAGACGCCTGGCTAGCCGATCGAGCGGTACGGGAGATGCGGGTTCAAACCCCGTCGCTGGTGGTCTACGCGGGGAAACTGGGGTCAGGCAACTGGGGCAACTGGGGTCAGAGTAAACTTAAATTATTTATCTGACTTTATTTATGTTCCCAGCAGGTCGCCCCATCTTTTTGGGTGTCATTCTCTGTCCGGTCAAGCTTTCAATCTCCGTTTTAAAACGATTATTGCCAAGTGCCCGGCCTTTATTTACTGAGAGCCGAATATCTTCCAGCAACTTTCCTTCAATATGAAGTCTGAACAATTCACGATTATGGGAAACTGGCAGGGAAACTGGGGTCAGAGTAAACTTAAATTATTTATCTGACTTTATTTCTGTTCCCAGCACAGCAGGTCGCCCCATCTTTTTGGGTGTCATTTTCTGTCCGGTCAAGCTTTCAATTTCCGTTTTAAAACAATTATTGCCAAGTGCCCGGCCTTTATTTACTGAGAGCCGAATATCTTCCAGCAACTTTCCTTCAATATGAAGTCTGAACAATTCACGATAGTTTGA
Organism: Gallionella sp.; assembly: GCA_028707275.1. Classification (GTDB taxonomy): domain Bacteria; phylum Pseudomonadota; class Gammaproteobacteria; order Burkholderiales; family Gallionellaceae; genus Gallionella. Next base: position 588,674 of record JAQTUP010000002.1, read on the forward strand.
CTGTCGTTCAATCGGGTCGCGGCCTAATGCAAGATACAGAGGGTGAGGGGTGCACAGTCCCGATACTTTCCCTAACGCATTTATCTGATAGCTCGACCACCTGTAATCGGACGGTTGCGCTACCATCCCAGCCCTGACCGGATTTAATTCAATATAACGATAAAGATGCAAAAGGTAGCTTTCTTGCTGCACTAGACAGGATTTAAATCGGCCTTCCCAAAGCGTCCCTGTCCGCTTGTAGCTGAAGTTAAAATAGCGCACATAACACCTGCCCAGTGATTGCATCATCAGACTGACCGAATGGACGTCTCGTGGCGTACACAGCAAATGTACATGATTGGTCATCAATACCCAAGCATGGATATCGACATGATATTTCTTTGAGTAGTCTTTCAGCCATCCCGCATAAACTGCAAAATCCTGTTCGCTGGCAAAACAAACCTGATGATTATTGCCACGTTGGATCACATGCTGGGGAATGCCTACTGGACACACACGGTGAAATCTCGCCATCGCTTGCCCCGATCTCAAGGAAAAAGCAGTGTATCAGAATTTAAGTTTACTCTGACCCCAGTTTCCGTACGAGGCTATTTATCTTCCCGCCCGCGACGGCGCAGGGACGCAATCAGGCCATACGCAATTAACGCGTCCATCCCTCCTGCAAAAATGCCGAACACGATCCGCCCTTCCGTCTCGGAAGCCGGGCTAGACCTTGAGCTTGACATGCCCCCTGCCCCCATGCCGGAACGGCTGGTAAAAGAACGCTCGCCGGGGCCAAAGGCGATCCAGTTGAAGATCAATACAAAACACAGCAAAGAACCCAGTGCAAACCAGCCGGCGATAACGGAGCTGAGGCGTGAGAGCAGCATTGCAAAGCCTGCAAACAAAAACACCAGTGCGGTCGCCCACAACACAAACAGCGGCACCTTGACGCCTGAAGCATTCATCGGCACATAACCCAACAAGGCGGCGGCAATCACCCCGCCTGCCAGACTCATCACCATTCCGCCCAACAGCACCAGCGGCCAGGGGATCGCCTTCGCGGCACGCTTGTCTGAAATAGCCTTATCACGAAGCATAGACCACCTTCACATTTTCCGGTTGAAGTGCGGCGCGCAATTCATTTAACAATGCCTCGGCCAGGGTCACCTGCCAGATTTCGCCTAAGCTCAACTGACAACTGGCGACATCGTTACGGTAATGAATCACAATCTTGCACTCGCCCTCTCGCCAGGGCGTGAGAATTTCCTTTAGACTGTCGACGCTGACACGACCATCGCACTGCAACACCAGCTGCTGGGCGAAGCGCGAGCGCGCGGTGGCAAAATCGAGCAATTCTTCCCCGCTCACGCGGATATTCCCGGAATACTCATCCAGACTGGCTTTGCCCTGCACCACCAGCAATTCGTCCTCCTTGATCCAGGGACGACTCTTCTCGTATTCCTCGTTGAACACCGTCATCTCGATTTGCGCGCTGCCATCGTCCAGCGTAATCACCGCCATGCGCCCCCGCCGGGTCTGCAACATGCGCACCCCTGAGACGATGCCCGCAAGCAGAACAGGCACCCCGCGACGCGCGCCATAGCCCCCTCCCCCGCCTCCGCTGCTCTTGCCGACAAAGGCAGGGGTCAGATCGCGCAGCCGCACCTTGATGAAGTGCGCCAGTTCCGGCTCATATTCCTGGAACGGATGGCCGCCCAGATAAATCCCCAGACTGATTTTTTCAAACGCCAGTTGTTCGCGCAGGCTCCAGCGCGGCACATCCGCCTTCTGCTCGATCAACGCCGCGTCAGCGTCATCGTCGCCGAATAAACTATCCTGATTGATCGCGCGCGCCTGCTGGTCGGCGCTCGCCATCGCCGCATCCACGCTTGCCATCAGCGCTGCGCGGTGATCGCTGATGCTGTCGAACGCGCCGGCCCGGATCAGGGTTTCGATGGTGCGACGATTGACCGCACGCTTGTCCACACGGCGGCAAAAATCGAATAAATCCTTGAACGGCCCCGTCGCGCGCGCCTTGACGATGCCGTTGATGGCCGCCTCACCCGTTCCCTTGACCGCCCCCAGCCCGTAGGCGATGGTCTTCTCGTCGGTCGGCGAAAAGGCATAGCCGGAACTGTTTACATCGGGCAACAAGACCACGATGCCCTGTTGCAGAGTATCGGCATAAAAGGTGCGCACTTTTTCGGTGTTATCAAGATCTCCCGACAGGGTCGCCGCCATAAAGGCTGCCGGATGATGCGCCTTCAGGTAGGCCGTCTGATACGCCAACAGCGCGTAGGCGGCCGAGTGCGACTTGTTAAATCCGTAACCTGCGAACATTTCCATCAGATCGAACAATCGGGTGGCCAAATCCTTGTCAACCTCGCGATTGATGGCACCTGCCACGAAGATGTCGCGCTGACGCGCCATCTCTTCCGGATCTTTCTTACCCATCGCACGACGCAGCATGTCCGCGCCGCCTAAGGTATAGCCGCCGATGATCTGCGAAATCTGCATCACCTGCTCCTGATACACGATCACGCCATAGGTCGGCCCGAGCGATACTGCCAGGTCGGGATGGAAATAGTCCGCTGTCGCACGGCCGTGTTTACGGTTGATAAAGTCATCCACCATGCCCGACTCCAGCGGCCCCGGGCGAAACAGCGCGACCAGCGCCACGATGTCTTCGAAGGTATCCGGTTGCAGGCGCTTGATCAGATCCTTCATGCCGCGCGATTCGAGCTGGAACACGGCGGTGGTGTTGCATTTTTTCAACAGATCGTAGCTGGGCTTGTCGTCCAGCGGAATGGCTTCAATCTTAAAGGATTCAGGATTCGGGATTCGGGATTCAGCAACACCCGCATCCTGCATCCTGCATCCTGCATCCTGGAGCCTGTGTATATGCCGCACCGCCCAGTCGATAATCGTCAGCGTGCGCAGACCCAGAAAGTCGAATTTAACCAGGCCTATCGCCTCGACGTCGTCCTTGTCGAACTGGCTCACCACACTCGCCCCGCCATCGGCACAATAGAGCGGACAAAAATCGGTCAGTTTTCCGGGTGCTATCACCACACCACCGGCGTGCATACCGACGTTGCGCGTCAAGTCTTCCAGGCGCATGGCCAGTTCGAGCAACTCGGGCACGCCCTCTTCGCTCTGGGCGATGGCGTTGATCTCAGGCTCCATCTCGCGCGCTTTTTTCAAGGAGACGGGCTTAACGCCTTCTACCGGAATCGCCTTCGACAGCCTGTCGCACAAGCCATACGGAAACTCCATCACGCGGCCTACATCGCGTATCACCGCCTTGGACGCCATGGTGCCGAAGGTGGCGATCTGGGACACGCACGCCGCGCCGTATTTCTTCTTCACATAGTCTATGACCAGCTCACGCCCGTCCTGACAGAAATCCACGTCGAAGTCGGGCATCGACACGCGTTCAGGGTTCAAAAAACGCTCGAACAACAGCTCGTAGCGCAAAGGGTCAAGGTCGGTGATGAGCAAGCAATAGGCCACAAGAGATCCCGCGCCCGAACCGCGCCCCGGCCCCACCGGCACGCCATTGGGAAAAGCATCCGAACGATAAGCCTTGGCCCAGCGGATGAAATCTGCCACGATCAGAAAGTAGCCGGGGAAGCCCATCTTGATGATGGTATTGATTTCGAACAACAACCTGTCGTGATATTGCGGAAACTTCGCTGCCCGCTCGGCTTCATCCGGATAGAGAAAAGCCATGCGGTTTGCCAGTCCGCGTTCGGATTCGCTGAGCATGAAGTCGTCCAGACTCTCGCCATTGGGCGTGGGAAAGTCCGGCAGCCGGGGTTTGCCCAGCACCAGCGTCAGGTTGCAGCGGCGCGCGATCTGTACGCTGTTTTGCAAGGCTTCGGGCAGATCGGCGAAAAGCTCAGTCATCTCCGCCTGAGTCTTGAAATACTGCTGGGGAGTAAACGCCTTTTCGCGACGCTTGTCGTTGAGCACAAACCCCTCGGCAATGCACACGCGGGCCTCATGCGCCTTAAAATCGGCAGCGCTCAAAAACTGTACAGGATGAGTCGCCACGACAGGCAAGTCGAGTTCGGACGCTAACAGTGTCGCGGCACGGATATACGCTTCCTCGTCGGGAAAGCCCGCGCGCTGTACCTCGATGTAATAGCGATGATCGAACAGCGCGCTCCATCCTTGTGCATACTGCATCGCCAGGTCTGTATTCCCCGACAGCAGCGCTGCGCCCACATCGCCTGTATGGGCGCCGGACAAGGCAATTAAACCCTCGGTGCCTTCCTCGTCAAACCATTCCCGGCGCAATTCGGCGCGATCCCGGTACTGGTTGGACAGATAAGCGCGGGAGAGCAGACGGCAAAGCCGCAGATAACCTTCGACCGACTGACAAAGCAGCAACAGGCGACAGGGTCTGTCGCGGTCAGATTCGTTGGTGATATACACATCAACCCCGGCGACAGGCTTGATCCCCTTGCCGCGCGTTGCCTTGTAGAACTTGACCAGACCGGAAAAATTGGCAAGATCAGTCAGCGCAAGGGCGGGCATGCCGTCATTTTTAGCCAGGGCGACCGCTTCATCGATGCGCACCATCCCGTCCGTGATGGAATATTCACTGTGAAGACGCAGATGGATAAAGACAGGAGACGACATGATGTGAGCACAAGAATTTTCGGCGGCGATTTTACCACGTCAATTGATGCGGCCTGCCCCTTCGGTCAACTCCTTGTGAATTTATTTAAACTCTGATGTTACGCACTGATTTCCTAAAGTCAGTATTTTGGAATCATTTAAACGATAACCTTTGAGCTTCGTCAATTTTCCCCTGTGCGCCGCCGAAGACTGCCTGTATACAGGCAGAAAGGCAGACAACGACGGGGTTAGGCGAGCACTGTTTGAGCACGTGGCCGCGCAGCGGATCGTGCGAGTAGCTCACCCGCCTGTTTGTAGCTATCGAGGGAACGCCGCCGACCTGCCTGTCGGCAGACAGGACTGCCCCTGGCGAAGTTGCTTTGTATGCACGACTGATGTTACTGCGTAACATCAGTTAAACTATCCCCCGTCTTGCCGCCGTGCGCGTAATATCCACCCTGTACCGCCGGAGGTATTTAGAGGCTGCACCATGCGTTTGTCCCGCTAACCGGTAGTTATGACCATGTATACTCGCCAAACAGACACCTGGCGCGCGCCCTGGCAAAAAGCGGCCCGCATCCTGCTAGCTTGCATCCTGTTGCTCGCAACGGGGAGTGTTGCACAGCCCTTCACCGACGCGAACTTGAAAACGCCCGTGCAGGAACAAAAAGACACGCTGGTCGTCGGCAGCGAACAGGACTACCCGCCTTTTGCAACAGGGCTCACCGATGACGACGCCGGCGGCTTTACGGTGGATTTATGGCGCGCAGTCGCCGCAGAAACCGGCCTGAAATACACGCTGCGCGTGCTGCCCTTCCACAAGCTGCTCGAAGAATTCAGGCGGGGGGAAATCGATGTCCTGATTAACCTCGCACAATCTGACGAGCGCCATCGCTTTGCGGATTTCACCGTCCCCCATGTGGTCGTACACGGCGCAATCTTCGTGCGAAAAAGCCAGCCGGGTATCCACACCGAGGCTGATCTTGCAAATAAATCCATCATCGTGCTCAACGCCGATCTGGCGCACGACTATGCGCTGACCCAGGGCTGGGGCAAACACTTGGTGCTGGTAAATACCGCAGCCGATGGCATGCGCCTTTTGGCATCGGGCAAACATGACGCCCTGTTGTTGTCCAAATTAGTCGGCATACAGACCCTGCAAGCGCTTGATCTGAAAAACATTGTCGCGCTCAAAACGCCAGTCGGATTCTCGCAAAAATTTGCATTTGCCGTACATGAAGGACAATCAGAACTGCTGGGCCGTCTCAACGAAGGCATGACGATTACCCGGTTAAACGGAAGTTACAACAGCCTGTATGAGAAGTGGTTCAGCCTGTATGAGGAAAAAGAAGTCGGTCTGCGTGATGTGTTGAAATACCTGGCGCCTGTCATTCTGATTTTCACAGGTCTGCTCGGCCATTTCTACTATCGCCGCCAACTTGAGCGCAAGCAGGCGGAAAAAATACAACAGGAAAGCCGCCAGTTGCTCGACAGCATCATCGAAAATATCCCGGACATGATTTTCGTCAAACAAGCCTCCGATCTGCGCTTTAAATTATTCAACCGCGCAGGCGAAATACTGCTGGGACGCGGGCGGGAAACGCTTTTGGGACTCAACGATTATGATCTTTTCCCCAGGGAGCAGGCGGACTTTTTTACGGAGAAAGACCGCGTGACGCTTACTCAAAACCAGGTCATGGACATCGATGAAGAGTCGATCGAAACGCCGTCTGGCACGCGCATTCTGCATACAAAAAAGCTGGTGCTTCGCGACGAAAACGGGCTGCCACAGTACCTGCTGGGCATCTCCGAAGACATCACCGACCGCAAACTCGCTGAAACAAAACTGCTCACGCTCTCGACTGCCATCGAACAGAGCCCTGTTTCTATCGTCATCACCGATATCGATGCCAACATCAAGTATGTCAATCCGCGCTTTACCGAGGTCACAGGCTATGACTCCGATGAAGTGGTCGGGCATAACCCGCGCATCCTGCAATCCGGGCTGACACCCGAGGCGACTTACCTGGAATTATGGGACAAGATCACGCAAGGCAATGTATGGCACGGTGAACTGATCAACAAACGCAAAAATGGCGATATTTACTGGGAAGAGGCCTATATCTCGCCTGTAAAAAACAAGCAGGATGTGCTGACCCATTATGTTGCCGCCAAAATCGACATTACCCTGCGCAAACACGGCGAAGCCGCACTAAAGGAAAGTGAGAGCCGTTTCCGCTTCATGCTGGAAAACAGCCCGATCGCGGTACGCATTACCAACATCGCCAATTCCTCTGTGGTATTCGCCAATCAAAGCTATGCAGAGTTGCTGGGCTGTGAGCCGGACAAGGTGTTCGGCATAAATCCTTTGCAATATTATGCACACCCACAGGATTATACTGAAGTGAAAGAGCGCCTGAACATGGGAGAGCGCATCACCAACAAACTGGTTGAACTGATTATCCCCAATTCGCATTCGACACCAAAATGGGCGCTGGCCTCCTATTTGCAGCTTGAATATCAGGGCGAGCCTGCAATCATGGGATGGTTCTACGACATTACGGATCGCCGTGCGATGGAAGTAAAAATACAACACCTGGCTCATTATGATCCGCTCACCGACTTACCCAACCGAACCTTGTTCACCGACCGGCTGCAACAGGCGCTGTCTGTCGCCAGGCGCGACAAGGGACGACTGGCGCTGATGTTTATCGATCTGGATAAATTCAAGCCCATCAACGACACGCACGGTCATCAGACAGGGGATCTGGTGCTCAAGGAGGTCGCGCGCCGCATAGAGGCTTGCCTGCGCGAATCGGATACGGTGGCGCGCATCGGCGGGGATGAGTTTGTCGTCCTGCTGCATACGATAGAGACAGAACATGACGCGCTGGTCGTCGCCGAAAAAATTCGCGTCACACTCAATCAAACCATGGAACTGGCTGACCTCAAACTGGATATTTCGTCGAGCACCGGCGTCGTGATTTACCCGGAACACGGCACGGATGAAAAACAACTCATCAGGAATGCCGACACGGCCATGTACTACGCAAAGTCCGGCGGTCGCGACAATGTGCAGATGTATCGCGCAGACATGCAGGGAATGAGTTGAAAGCAGGGGGGATGGCGGATTGCGGATTGCGGACTATCGTGTGTGGCGCGGCCTGTCTGTGCGAAGGGCTAAACCGGACGGCGACACGCCAGAACCATGCGCGTCTTCAGATGTGCTATTATTTTTCACATCTGGAGGTGTAATGTCAAAACCGACCAAGGAAACCCTGCTTGAGCAGGAACGATTCGAACTCAAGCCGAAATCAGGTGGCGGGCTATTGAGTTATGAAGTCTGGGGATATATCGAAAAGGGCAAGACCATAGTGACCAGATACAATCTGGCTTATATCAACCACGCAATTTACCGGGGCGATAACGGTCGCGTTCTCGGTTTCGACAATGCTCATGACTACCATCATCGTCATTACATGGGCGAGGTTGAACCGGTTGAGTTCACAAATTTTGAAGCGACACAGGCCAGATTCCAGCAGGAATGGCTGGAAATCATAAACCGGACACAAGGGAATAAACCATGAGCAAGATTGTAATCCGCACCGATGACGTAGCTGGTTTTTTCTCGCGCGCCAAGGATGCGGCACAAAGAGCTGATCGGGGCGATGTGTTTGAAAACAAGCTAACGCTCTCGTTCGAAGACCCGCAACAGATGTTTAGCGTACTGTCGGAGGCACGCCGCAGCTTGATGCTTGAAGTGATGCACGAACCCAGGACGATCAATCAACTGTCTGATCTGCTGCACCGTAACCGTTCGGCCATCACCAAGGATGTCGGACTGCTTGAAAAATTGGGGCTACTCGTTTCACAACGCCAGGCCAATCCGGCGGGACACGGAATCCAAAAAGTCGTGCGCTCCGTCGCACCCAAAATCGAGATGGTGGCAACGCTGGGGTAAGTCGCTCTATCCTGACTCCCCGCCCTGTTAAACCCCGTCACCATGCCGCTCACCCTCACACCTAAACGCGAGCGTTATTTGCTGCTGACCCTGTCAGGCATGCAGTTCAGCCACATACTGGATTTCATGATCATGATGCCCCTGGGGCCCATCCTGATAAAGGAATTTGGCATCAGCACGCATGAATTCGGCTTTCTGGTAGCATCCTACAGTTTCAGCGCGGCGCTGGCAGGGCTGCTCGCCGCCACCTTCGTGGACAAGTTCGAGCGCAAACGCCTGCTGCTGATCGTGTTCGCGCTGTTCGGTCTGGCAACGCTGGCCTGCGGCCTGTCGCCCAGCTATGCCACGCTGCTTGTCGCGCGAGGACTGGCCGGTGCGTTCGGCGGCATCATGGGCGCGATGGTGCAAACACTGGTCGGCGACCTGATTCCGTTCGAACGCCGCGCGACTGCCAGCGGGATCATCTCGGCCTCATTCTCTTTATCCACCGTAGCGGGCGTACCGGTCTCTCTGTGGCTTGCGAATCACTTCCAATGGCGCGCGCCCTTCATCCTGATCGCCTGTACCACCGTGCTGTTCCTCATCATTGGCCTGAAATTCCTGCCTGACGTCCGGCATCACCTGAGTCAGGCAAAACGCGCACATCCCTTCTCGGCGATGTTTGAAGTCTTACATGACGCCAACCATCTGCGCGCGCTGGTCTTTACCATGCTGATTCTGTTTTCCGGCTTTACCGTGATCCCGTATATCACCGTTTATGCAGTCGCAAATGTCGGGATAGCACAGCATGATATTTTCTACATTTATCTGGTGGGCGGTGCTGCGACGCTGTTTACCTCGCGCCTGATCGGGCGTTGGGCGGATGCGGCCGGAAAAGTAAAAATCTATCGCCTGATGGCAGTTTGCGCGACCGTGCCGCTGTTCGCCGTCACCCACACCGAGGCGGCGCCCCTCTGGCTCTGGCTGATTTTCACCACCTTGTTTTTTGTGTTGATCTCAGGACGCATGATACCGGCGATGGCCATCATCACCTCCGCTGCCACGCCTAAACTGCGCGGCACCTTCATGTCGCTCAATTCAGCCACCCAACAACTGGCCAGCGGTCTGGCCGCAACCCTGGCAGGTTTTATCACCACACAAAATGCAACCGGACAAATTGCAGGTTATGACAAAGTGGGATATGTGGCGATTGCAGCCAACCTGCTGGCCATTGCATTTGTCACGCGCATCGTGATGCACGATCAACCGGCAAAATAACGGCAGGCATTAATTGAGCGGCGCTCTGAAAATTCAGGATGAAGCAAGAAGATATACCGCGAATATGAAACAGATCAAATAGATAGGCGATGAATGAGCAAAGATACAACACAGATCTTCGCCCAAAAAATAAACTGGAGCGGGTGAAGGGGATCGAACCCTCGTATGCAGCTTGGGAAGCTGCCGTTCTACCATTGAACTACACCCGCGTGTTAGCATTGCATTCTACCGTATTTGAAGGACAAATTGAAAGTGATTACTGTCTATATCAACGGCGCACCGCGCCAACAAGCCGATTCATGCAGCATCGCGCAGCTTGTCGATGAGCTGGCCTACACCGGACGTCGCATCGCCATCGAACGCAACGGCGACATCGTGCCGCGCAGTGTATATCCCGCAACGATACTCACAGACGGCGACAAACTGGAAATCGTCGTGGCGGTCGGCGGGGGATGATTATCAATTAATAATTGATAATTGACAATTAAAACAAAAGGATATAAAACATGAATGACCCGCTCATCATCGCAGGAAAAAGCTACGATTCACGCCTTCTGGTCGGCACCGGAAAATACAAGGATTTCACCGAAACCCGTGCAGCGCTGGATGCCAGTGGAGCCCAGATCGTCACGGTGGCCATCCGCCGCACCAATCTTGGCCAGAATCCGAATGAGCCTTCACTGCTCGATGCCGTGCCGATGTCAAAATTCACTTATTTGCCCAACACCGCCGGGTGTTACACCGCCGATGATGCGGTGCGCACCCTGCGCCTGGCACGTGAATTGCTCGACGGTCACAGCCTGGTCAAACTCGAAGTGCTGGGCGACCCGCAATCCTTGTACCCCAACGTCATCGAAACCATCGCGGCCGCGAAAATACTGGTAGCGGAAGGCTTTCAGGTGATGGTTTACACCTCGGATGACCCTATCATCGCAAAACAACTCGAAGACATCGGCTGCGTGGCGATCATGCCGTTAGCCTCGTTGATCGGCTCCGGCATGGGCATATTGAACCCGTGGAATCTGCAACTGATCATGGATCGCGTGAGCGTCCCTGTCATTGTGGATGCAGGAGTGGGCACCGCATCGGATGCTGCCATTGCCATGGAACTGGGCTGCGCCGGGGTGTTGATGAACACGGCGATTGCCGGTGCGAAAAATCCGGTACTGATGGCTTCGGCGATGAAAAAAGCAACCGCCGCCGGACGCGAGGCATTCCTGGCCGGGCGTATGCCTAAAAAACTCTACAGCGCAAGCCCGAGTTCCCCGACAGCCGGCATCATCGCGTCAGTACGCGGCTGATTCTACCCTTCCCTCTTATCCCTTCACCCTTATCCTGTGGGTGAAGGCAATCAAATGTTACGAATATGACTGACACCAACCTTAAAAACCGCCACATCCGCAGTTACGTGCTCAGACAAGGCCGCGTCACGGTCGCGCAGCAGCGCGCCGTAGACACGCTGCAACCCGTTTTTGGCATTCCCTATGCGGCCGAACCGCTCGACCTTGTGCAGGCCTTTGGCCGCACAGCGCCCAAAATACTGGAAATCGGCTTCGGCATGGGCGACAGCACCGCAACTATTGCAGCGGCCAACCCCGAAAACGACTACCTGTGCCTGGAAGTTCACACGCCGGGGGTGGGCAATCTGTTCAAGGTAATGGACGAGCAGAAACTGACCAACATCCGCATCATCCAGCACGATGCGGTAGACGTGCTGCGCGACATGATTGCTGACGCATCTCTGGACGGCGTGCATATTTTCTTTCCCGATCCGTGGCACAAGGCGCGCCACAACAAGCGCCGTTTGATTCAGGCGCCGTTCATCGAAAAACTGATGCATAAGCTCAAACCCGGCGGCTATATCCACGTTGCAACGGACTGGGAGAACTACGCAGAGCAGGTATTGGAAGTGCTGAGCGCCGAGCCGCTGCTGGCAAATACCGCCGCCGATTATGCGCCGCGCCCCGACTACCGGCCTCTCACCAAGTTCGAAAAACGCGGCATCAACTTGGGACACGGGGTGTGGGATCTAGTTTTTATCCGCAAGGAAAATTTCTAACAGGTCATTCAAAAAGCGTTGCCCCAGCGGCGTCGGGGCAATGCACTGATGATCCCGAAACAGCAAGCCGCGCTGCTCGGCGTCAAGCAGCTCACGCTGGATGGACGCCAGAGACAAACTGGTGCGCTCGCCGAACAAAACAGGATCAAAGCCTTCGTTCAGGCGCAGCGCGTTCATCATGAATTCGAACGGCAATTCGGCGCGACTCACCTCATTTTCAAGCTGTATCGGCGCACCCAGCGCGACCTGCTGCATGTACGCCTGCGGCTGTTTGTAACGCGCCTGACGGATGATCTTGTCCGGAAAGCTCAACTTGCTGTGCGCACCTGCGCCTATTCCCAGATAATCACCGAACCGCCAGTAATTGAGATTATGACGGGAACGACGATCAGGCAGCGCGAAGGCTGAAGTCTCATAGTGCCCGTAGCCGTGCCCTGCAAGCAGCCCTTCGATGCTCTCCTGCATGTCGGAACTGGCATCGTCGTCCGGCAGCGACGGCGGATTGCGATAAAACAGCGTGTTCGGCTCCAGCGTCAGATGATAGGCAGACAGGTGCTGCGGCGAAAAAGACAGCGCGGTTTTTACATCCTGCAAGGCCTGCGCCAAAGTCTGCCCCGGCAAGGCATACATCAGATCCAGATTGATATTGTCGAAATGCTGCTGCGCGATGGCGATGGCAGCTTTTGCCTCATCGGCGGTATGGATGCGCCCCAGCGCTTGCAGATGAACATCGTTGAAACTCTGGATGCCCATCGACAGACGGTTTACCCCGGACTCCCGGAAGGCTGCGAACTTATCAGCTTCCACCGTACCGGGATTGGCCTCCAGTGTGATTTCGGCATCCATGCTCAGCGGCAGCAGCATGCGCACCTGACGCAATATTTCCGTGATTCCCTCACCGGAGAGCAGACTAGGCGTACCGCCGCCGAAAAACACCGTGTAAACTTTTCGGCCCCAGATTTGCGGCAGCGCCATCTCCAGGTCGCGGGTCAGTGCGGCGATGTATTCGGCTTCCTGAAATAGTGGTTTTTCACCCCCACCCTCCTTCGACAAGCTCAGGACAGGCCGTCCCTCTCCCGGCAAGGGAAAGGGGGTGCGCGCCTCGTGCGAATTGAAATCGCAGTACGGGCATTTCTTCACGCACCACGGGATGTGGATATAAAGAGAGAGCGGCGGCAAGGCGGTAAACGCGACCGCCTGTGATTTTAGCGAAATTGGCTGAACAGACGGGTTGCTCATGCGACTTTCAGTCGTTGCAACAACACTTTCATTGCCTGGCCTCGATGGCTGATGGCGTGTTTTTCCTCAGGGGTCAGTTCGGAACTCATTTTGCCCAACTCCGGCACCCGGAACAGCGGGTCGTAGCCGAAACCACCCTCGCCGCGCGACTCCTGCGCGATCTCGCCGTGCCACTCGCCTTCGGCGATGAGAGGCTGAGGATCATCCGCGTGACGCACCAGCACCAGCACGCAGTAGTAATGCGCGCGCCGGTCGGTCACGCCTTGCATGTCCTGCAACAGCTTCTGGTTGTTGCGCTGATCTGACTTCGGTTCACCCGCGTAGCGTGCGGAAAACACGCCCGGTGCGCCGCCCAATGCCGCAACGCAGATGCCGGAATCGTCCGCCAGCGCAGGCAGTCCGCTCATCAGGCTGACATGACGCGCCTTGGCTAACGCATTCTCGATGAAGGTGACATGCGGCTCTTCCGCTTCACTGATACCCAGCTGTGACTGAGTCAGCACTTCGATGCCCAGGGGGGCGAGCATATGCGAAAATTCGCGCAGCTTACCCGCGTTGTTCGACGCAATGACGAGTTTTTGCATGACTTTATCCAGCCAGCGCAGCCTGTTGCATCGCAATCAGATCGGCAATCCCCGTTTTTGCCAGTTCCAGCAACTCATCCATCTCGGAACGGGTAAACGGGTGACCCTCGGCAGTGCCCTGCACTTCGACAAAATGACCGCTGCCCAGCATCACCACGTTCATGTCGGTATCGCAAGCCGAATCTTCCAGATAATCCAGATCCAGCACGGGTGTTCCCTGATAGATACCGACCGAAATGGCGGCGATTGAATCCTTGACCGGACTCTCCGCTACCAGCCCTTTTTGCATCAGGCCATTCACGGCATCTTGCAATGCAACATATGCGCCGGTAATGCTGGCAGTACGGGTTCCGCCATCGGCCTGAATCACGTCGCAGTCGATCTGAATGGTGCGCTCGCCCAATTTTTTCAGATCCACCACCGCGCGCAGGCTGCGCCCGATCAGCCGCTGAATTTCCTGAGTGCGTCCGGATTGCTTGCCCCGAGCGGCCTCGCGCTGCATGCGACTGCCTGTCGAGCGGGGCAACATGCCGTATTCAGCCGTCACCCAGCCCTCACCGCTGCCCTTCTTGTGCGGCGGCACACGCTCTTCGACGCTGGCGGTGCAGATGACCTTGGTGTCACCGCATTCGATCAAAACCGAGCCTTCGGCGTGTTTGGTGTAGTGACGGGTGATGCGTATTTCACGCAACTGGTTTGCTTGTCTTGAACTTGGGCGCATGGCAATAACGGGGGAGTGGTGAGTAGTAAGTGGTAAGTGGTAAGTGGTAAGTGGTAAGTGGTAAGTGGTAAGTGGTCGGGGGGGGCTAAATATCGAGAATACGGTTGACGACTTCTTCCGTGTCGTGCGTGGTATCGTAATTTCCCCAACGCATCGCAAGCCCGGTAGAATTGTCTGCATGACCGCTTTCGAGTGTCAATGCACGCGCAATCAGCGCGTCGAGTGCGGAAGACACTGCGCCGTCAGTAAAAGCTGAAACGATATCCTTATCGACGAACGGCCCGCACAGGCCATCGCTGCAAAGCAACACCACATCTGCTGTTTGCAGCACGACCGGATTGCCCAGCTCGATCTCAAAAAGATCTTCACCGCCACCCAGACAATTGGTGATCTGGTTGCGTTTCGGATGAGTGCGCGCTTCCTCTTCATCGATCACGCCCCATTCCAGCCACTGTTGAACCATCGAATGATCGCGAGTCTTGGCCAGCACGGCGCCATTTCTGAGCAAATAAAGACGCGAATCACCCGCATGCCCCCAGTACAGCGTGCCGTTCTGAATCAGTGCGGCAACACAGGTCGTCCCGGGAGAGGCATGCTCAATGTTTTGCGGCAGGCTCATGATGCGCATGTGTGCCGTGCGCATGGTATCGGTCAAAAAGGCGTGAGGATCATCGATCTTCGCATGCAAACCGAAGGCATTGATGAACGTCTCCGTGGCAAGTGAAGCGGCCAGTTCGCCGTGCAAGTGCCCGCCCATACCATCCGCCAACACCAGCAACAACGTGTCTTTGCCATAAGCATAAGCGACACGATCCTGGTTATATTTACGGTCGCCGATGCGGCTCGCCTGATGTATTGAGAAATTCATAGTATGCAATCGTAATATAATGCGCCCCGCGCGCACAGCTATTTATTCGTCGAACCCTTAAAAAGCCTGCTCGTGTGGCATTTAATTTTCACCCTTTGCCCGGCCTTTGCAGTGCACGACACAACAACTGCGGCACAAAGGGTGGTTTCATTATCCAGGGCCATGCCCGTAAATTTAAACAAACAGACCATGATCTTGAGCATGACAGGATACGCCAATACCAGCGCGGAGTTTGCAACAGGTTCTCTGACGCTCGACTTGCGCGCCGTCAATCACCGCTACCTGGACATTCAGATGCGTATGCCCGAGGAATTGCGCGCTTTTGAAGCGCCTTTACGCGAATTGATCGGAGCACAATTGCAGCGCGGCAAGGTCGAATGCCGCATCAACTATGCGGCTGGCGATTTGTCGTGCGGCACATCCCTGAATCAAGGATTGCTGCGTCAACTGGCGAACTGGAACCGTGAGGTGCTCTCACTCATGCCGGATGCGGCTCCCCTGAGCGTTGCCGATGTCCTGCGCTGGAACGAAATGATGGAGACACCAAAGATTTCGACCGATGCATTGCGAACCACCCTGCTCGGCCTGATGCAATCGGCCTTGCAGGAATTTACCGACTCCCGGGCTCGCGAGGGCGAAAAACTCAGGGAGTTTTTGTCGCTGCGCCTTGAAAAAATCGAAGCCTTGAGAGCTGACGTGATGCCGCATGTACCCGCTGCCATTGCCGCCTATGAAGCCCGGCTTGTCAACCGACTACGGGACGCGCTGCAAAATGCGGAGGACGAACGCATACGCCAGGAGATCACGCTATTTGCCAGTAAAATCGACGTGGACGAAGAGTTGTCGCGGCTGGCGGCACACCTTACCGAAATGCGCCGCATTCTCAAGCTGGGCGGCGCTGTTGGAAAACGGCTGGATTTTTTGATGCAGGAACTGAACCGCGAAGCCAACACGCTGGGCTCAAAATCCGTGGATGCCGAAGTGTCCCGCAGCGCGATGGAAATGAAAATCCTCATCGAACAAATGCGCGAACAAATCCAGAATATAGAGTGACCCGGGAACATTCAGCAGATTGAACGACTTTTAGAATAACAATCAGGAGTATTTATGTCAGGAAGTTTATTCGTCATCAGCGCGCCCTCGGGGGCCGGCAAAACCAGCCTGGTACACGCCCTGCTCGCGATCAACCCGCAGATTGCCCTGTCGGTATCTTACACGACCCGGTTGCCACGTGAAGGCGAACAGGATGGCGCAGCCTACCATTTTGTCAGCCGGGAGACTTTTCTTGAAATGTCAGCACGGGGTGAATTCCTGGAAAGCGCCGAGGTGTATGGCAATTTCTATGGCACCTCAGAGCACTGGATCAGCCAGGAGAACGCCCTGGACCGGGATATTCTGCTGGAAATCGACTGGCAGGGCGCCGAGCAGATCAGGCGTAAATTCCCGGAGTGCATCTGTATCTTCATCCTGCCACCCTCCATCGAGGCGCTGGAACAGAGGCTCAACGGTCGCGGCAAGGACAGCCCCGAAGTGATCGCCCGCCGCATGGCCGCCGTCAGCGAAGATGTCGCACATGTGGCCGAATTCGATTATGTTATCATCAACGACAATTTGAACGAGGCCTTGCAGGAATTCAATGCCGTTGTACTGGCCTCCAGACTGCGCAGCTCCAGGCAACTTGCCCGCTATCAAAACTTGATCAACCAATTACAAAATCCGGAGTAAATCATGGCTCGTATTACCGTAGAAGAGTGTTTAGCTCATATTCCAAACCGTTTCGACATGACCCTGGCTGCGGCATTCCGCGCTCGCCAGATCGCCAACGGAGCCTCGCATCTCGTACCGGAGAGCAAGGACAAACCGACTGTCGTCGCGCTGCGTGAAATCAGCAAAGGCAAAGTCGGCATTGAAATCCTTAACCGGGGCCAGGCTTAATCCGTCCTCGCTCCTGGATCTGCCTGTGATAAAGCCTCATAAAAAAGCGCAGCACCTCTGCCAGAGGCATTCAGGTGCACCGGGCGATGGTGGGCATTCCACAACATTCAAAAGGCGCACTGCTCATGGCTGACGCAGAATTGCTTATCGAAGAAGTTTCAAACTATTTGAAGCCTCAGGATGTGGAACAAATCCGCATGGCAATCGAATTCAGCCGTGCCGCGCACCAGGGGCAGATTCGCCACTCAGGAGACCCTTATGTCACGCACCCCATTGCCGTGGCAAGGATACTCACGCCATTACACCTCGACGCGCAATCCATCATCGCAGCGTTGCTGCATGATGTAGTCGAGGACACCGAAATATCCACAGAGCAAATAGCCGAGCGGTTTGGCAATCCCGTTGCCGTACTGGTCGATGGTTTGAGCAAGCTCGAACATATCCATTTCGAGACTCGCGAGGATGCACAGGCGGAAAATTTTCGCAAGATGCTGCTGGCGATGGCGCGCGATGTGCGCGTCATCCTCATCAAACTCGCGGACCGTTTGCATAACATGCGCACACTGGGCGTCATGCGTGCAGACAAGTGCGAGCGCATCGCGCGCGAGACCATGGAAATTTATGCGCCGATTGCCAACCGGCTCGGTCTGAACGAAATCTATCTGGAATTGCAGGACCTGAGTTTCAAATACCTGCATCCAAAACGCTATGCTGTCCTGGTCAAGGCGCTCAAAGTCGCACGCGGCAATCGCCGGGAGGTCGTCAACAAGGTGCTCGAAGCGATTCGCCAGCAACTGGAAAAGAAGCAAATACACGCGGAAGTGACTGGTCGCGAAAAAAACCTCTACAGCATTTACAAGAAGATGCAGAGCAAATCGCTGGCTTTCTCTGAGGTGCTCGATATCTATGGCTTTCGCGTACTGGTCGAGGACACCCCCTCATGCTATCTCGCGCTGGGCGCGCTGCATGCCCTGTACAAACCGATCCCGGGCAAGATCAAGGATTACATCGCCATTCCCAAGTCCAACGGCTATCAGTCACTGCACAGCACGCTGTTCGGTCCGTTTGGCACGCCGATAGAAATCCAGATTCGCACCCGCGAGATGCACAAGATAGCAGACGCGGGCGTAGCATCACACTGGCTGTACAAGAACGGGCATGCAACCGTCAACGAATTACACCAAAAGACCCACCAGTGGATGTGTGAACTTCTGGAAAGCCTCAACGACAGCCGCAGCTCTGCCGAGTTTATGGAGCACCTGAAAGTAGATCTGTTTCCCGACGCTGTTTATATTTTCACACCCAAGGGAAAGATACTCTCGCTGCCGCGCGGTGCTACCGCAGTGGATTTTGCCTACAGCGTACATACAGACATAGGGGATCGCTGCATCGCTGTCAAGATCAATCACGAACTGGTGCCATTGCGCAGCGAACTGCGCAACGGCGACCGGGTGGAAATCATCACAGCACCCCACGCAAAACCCAATCCGGCCTGGCTGTCCTACGTCACCACGAACAAGGCGCGCAGCCACATTCGCCATTTCCTCAAAACCATGCAATCGGGCGAGTCCGCCCAACTGGGTGAGCGCCTGCTAAGCCAGGCATTGCATACGCTGAACATCAAACTGGCCGAGATCAAGGACACATGCTGGGACAAGCTGCTCCGGGATACCGGGGTGAAAACACGCCAGGAAATCCTGGCCGACATAGGTCTGGGGCGTCGCCTTAACATGGTCGTGGCACGGCAACTTACCTGCAATGCCGAAACGGTATCGCATGAGCCCATCGCCAATCCCGTCATCACCATCCAGGGGACAGAAGGCATGGCCGTTCAGTTTGCCTCCTGCTGCCACCCTATCCCCGGCGACCCTATCATCGGCGTCATCAAGAGCGGCCAGGGACTCATCGTGCATACGCACGACTGCCCGATAATGCGCAAAGGCCAGCACGGACAATGGCTGGATGTCGCGTGGGACAAAAACATTACGCGCACCTTCACCGTCAACCTCAAACTGCTGGTCGCCAACCAGCGTGGCGTACTGGCAAAGGTGACGGCGGTCATCGCAGAGGCAGAATCGAACATCGAGAATGTCAATTTTGGTAATGAACGTGAATACACCGCATTGCACTTCACCCTGGAAGTAAACAACCGGCTCCACCTTGCCAAGATCATCCGCAGCTTACGGGCTATTCCGGAAGTCTTCAGAATCATCCGGGTGCAGAGCACAAGCTGATTTTTTTGCCCGCCGTGTTGAATGACGCGCAAAAGACACCGCAGCGAAAAGATCGCCGGGCATTAAGTTCTGAGCCCGGCATCAAGAGTTCTTTCATTTGACACTTGCCGCGTTGAATTATAGAATATCCAATCAACCGCGCACCTAAATCAGAGTAAAATGCTCTGGTTTAGGTGCGCGCCAAAAATCAGCAGGGCTATCCGGGAGACCTTTCATGGCGACACTAGACCAACAAATTTCAGCATCAGTCAGCAGCATTCCTGAATGCCTCGCGGGTGGCTATATCGACATTTCTTCCGGGATGCTGCTGGCCGTAAAGACGGTTGACTCTCATCCGTCCGAGGTGATCGACATGCTGGCCGCCGCAACAGGGGATCTGTTCGCAGGCAAAAACGTTGTCGCCATCGAGAATATGTTTAAGAAGGCGCGCGGACTGGCCATGGACGACCATCACTATTTTCAGGAAATTATCGTCAACAGCGATAACCTGATCCACCTGTTCATGCGCGGCAAGCGTTATCCCGACTACGTAGCCTGTTTCGTCTGTCGCAAGACGGCCAACCTCGGCATGGCGCTGACCAAGGCGCGCGCAGCCATCCCTGAAATTGAAGCGGCGGTGTAACAATTGAACATTGATGTTCGCAGCGCCCTGACTCTGGACGGGCTGGGAGTGTCATTCGGCAGCAGGGTGGTGCTTGACGATATCACCCTGTCTTTAGTTCCCGATGGCATCGACGTACTGATGGGGCCGGTCAAAACCGGAAAGTCCACCCTGTTTCGCACCTTGTCAGGCCTGTACGAAGGTCACTCAGTCCATAAAGGATGGGGGGAAGTGACCATCGCAGGTTTGCCCCTGACGCCATTGAATCGTCCCGCGCTGGTACCGCAACACGCAAAATCCTTTGACCTGACACTGCTGCAAGCCTTGCTGCAACCTTCACGCGAAACAGAGCAGCGTACGCCTGCCGAATGGCGGGATCAGGGGGTGGCATGGCTGACAGAATACGGACTGGGTGACTGCATAGGGAAAATTGACAAGCACTTGTGTCAATGCAGTGCGCGCGTTCAGCGCAGCGTGCTGATTCTGGCACAGGCACTGCTCAAGCCTGCCCTGCTGCTGATCGACGAGCCGACACACGGGCTCAATGAAGCCGACTCGACCTGGTTGATCGCACGTATTAAACAGGCCTCGACACTGTGTAAAATGTGGATTGCCCTGCACAATCAGATGCAGGCCCGACAACTGGCAGATCGAATCGTACTGATCGGAGGAGGACATCTGCTGGCCTACCAGGACACTACGAGCTTCTTCCTGACACCTGCGAATGAGTGGGTCGTGCAATTTTTGCGTTCGGGAAGCTTATCCTTGCCATCACCCGGCGCCGCCCCGAATGATCTGGAACCAGACAGCATCCTGCCACCGCCTCTGTCTCCGGCAGCGCAACAGGCCATCGCACCAGAGATGACGGTCTGCACGAAACTTTCCGCCTTGTTGCCCCCCGCCCTGGAAGCAGTTACGGCGCGCTCCCCCCTTCCCCCGCCGACCCGCAACGGGGTCGAACTGGCGTCCATGGTGGGCGAAGTGATGCTGCGAGATTCGAGCGCCCCGCGCGGTTTCAACTGGATCATCCCGGGCAGACTGGCCGGTTGCCCGGCGCCTGGCGTGAGCGCCCCCATAGATTACGACCTGAATTTATTGACTCGCGTGGGGATAACGCGTCTGATTACCCTGACCGAAGACGATCTTGATCAGGAAGCGCTGCAACGACACAGGCTCACCAATACGCATCTGCCGATTATTGACCGCGAAGCGCCTTCGATCGGGCAGACGCACATGTTGCTCATGCGCATGCAAAAGTTTTTTGAGGCAGGAGAAGTGCTTGCTGTGCATTGCAAGGCAGGGTTGGGTCGCACGGGCACCATCCTGGCCGCCTGGTTGATTCGCGACGGGGGACAGTCCGCCGAGTGCGCGATCTCGCGCCTGCGCAGAGTCGAACCCGGCTTCATTCAAAGCGCGGTACAGGAAGAATTCCTTCATCTCTACGAGGCTGACATCACCGGTCGCATGATCTGACCTTGCCTGAAAACTGCCTTAAATACACGCGAAGTTCCGCATGCCAGGTTTTTCGACAGTCGAAAGCATAACTTCACACTGGAGCACGACGATGGAACTACGTTACGGTACGCAAATAATCACACCCGCTACCGATGAGACAGTTTTGCAGGCACTCACCCGTCAGGGCGTCGCATTGCGTTCTTCCTGTCGCGGCGGTGTCTGCCAGACCTGCGTGATGCGCTGCCTCGAAGGCGAGATTCCAGGCAGGGCCCAGTCAGGATTAAGTACGGATCTCATCAGCCAGCGCTATTTCATGCCCTGTGTCTGCAAGCCCTCGGGCGACATGGTATTAGCCCCGCCGCTGGCCGATGATTTTTTTGTTCCGGCGCAACTGGAACAGCGGCTGGATGACGAGCGCGGCATCATGTTCATGTTCGAACCCATGCGCACGCTCCCCACCTCTATTCTGGCCGTGATCGTGCGCGACAGTTGGGGGCACAAGGCGCGCTTCTCGCTCGCCACCAGACCGGATGTCGACTTCTACTTCGGTATTCATTTGCCCGCATACGACGTGTCAGAACTGGCCGAGCAGTGGCGGCAATCATTACAAGTAGGCATGCAGATCGACATGCGCGAAGCGCTTCCCAGCGAGGACATCGCACAACTACCCGCATCTGACAGACCCAAGGATCCGCCCCCCGATCCCGAGCTATGGGAGGCGCTGGGCGAAGGTGCATTGATGACTCCCATCCTTGAGGATTTTTACACGCGCGTCTACGCAGACCCGCAATTGATGTCTTTTTTTTCCGGCGTAACCCGGCAACGTCTGGTCGAGAAACAATATTCATTTTTGCACCAGGCGATCACGGGAAACAAGGTTTACTTCGGCAACCGGCCGCGCAACACCCACCACTGGATGGTAATTTCCGACGCACTGATGGATCACCGCGAACAGCTGATGCTCGACTGCATGCGAGCACACGGACTCGCAGAAAAATGGGTGGAACGCTGGCGGTTGATAGAGGAATATTACCGCCCGGACATCGTCAAGTCGGCCCCTGTCCCGCGTCGTGTTGACGGAGTGGATCTTCCGCTGGAAGGTTTTGAGGAATTGGTCATAGACGTGGGCTCGATTTGCGATGGCTGTGGCAGCGTGCTCGAACCGGGCGAAACCGTACGCTATCACGTGCGACGGGGAACCATTTACTGCTCACGATGCAACACCCGGGTACCGGCAAATCCGCAGGCGTCCTCTCCCGACGAATCGCTGTGATGCGCGACTTTGCGACTGGCGGTCATGTTGGAACAACGATAAAAGCTGTCAGCCTGGCCGCTCCTGCCGCCGAACCGCCCGTCTGAGAACGGCTCATGCTCGAAGAACTGCGCCTGTTTCTCAGCGCCATACAATTTTTCACGCGCATTCCCGTACCTGCGTGGGTCGGACATTCTGCGCAACAGCTAAACCAGGCCGCGCGCTACTTCCCGATGGCAGGCGCAGTCGTTGGCCTGTTTTGTGCCGCCGTGCTGTGGCTGACGGCCCTTGTGCTGCCGCTACAGCTTTCAGTTGTGCTATCCATGACGACCGGCATCCTGATGACCGGCGCCTTTCACGAAGACGGCCTCTCCGACTTTGCCGACGGGCTGGGCGGTGGTTACACGCGGGAAAAAGCACTGGCGATCATGAAAGATTCGAGTATCGGCGCCTATGGTGCCATCTCGCTGATCATGGTGCTGCTGTTAAAATACCAGGCGCTGGTCGCGCTTTGCGGCTCACACTCATGGCTGTTCGCCGCCGCAGCACTGATCGCAGCCCACGCGATCAGCCGCCTGATGGCGACAAGCCTGATGCTGACCCAGGATTACATCAGGGACGACAACAGCGCGCGCGCCAAACCCGCAGCACAACGGATCAGCCCTGCCAGCTTCGCCATCGCCCTCTTCACCGGCCTCATTACCCTGAGCCTTTTGTTTGCCGCAGGCGCGCACACCACCTCCATTTTCGCAGCGGTATTTTCCGCATTGCTGATGCGTGTATATCTGGGCTGGCGTCTGCAAAAACGCCTCGGCGGCTATACCGGCGACTGCCTGGGCGCCGTGCAGCAACTCACCGAACTTGCGTTTTATCTGGGGCTGCTGGCCGTTTTCTAAATCCCCTCCCCCCATACAGGGGGAGGGCCAGGGTGGGGGTAGAGACGCAGAGACCCACCGTAATCCATTGAACCACTACAGATCCTTTTTAATGCAGACCCTGTATCTGATCCGCCACACCACACCCGACATTGCGCCCGGCATTTGTTACGGACAACTCGACCTGAAATTAAAGGACAGCTTCGAGGAAGAGGCCTCCTGCGTGCAAAACTGGCTGCCATCCATGGATCTGATCATAGCCTCACCGCTGCTGCGCTGCCGAAAACTCGCCGAATTTCTGGCACTAACTGTAAACTGTAAACTGACAACTGATTTGCGTCTGATGGAAAAACACTTCGGTCTCTGGGAAGGGCTGCCATGGGACGACATTGCGCGCAGCGAGATCGACGCCTGGGCCTCCGACATCATGGGTTACGCGCCGACCGGCGGGGAATCGGCGCAACAACTGACGCAACGCGTGCAGTCATTGTTGCGCGATGTGGCATTGTTGCCGCAACAGCACATCGCACTGATCGCGCACGGCGGGAGCATACGCGCGATACTGGCACAGCTGGCCGGCATCCCCTTGCCCGACACCCTGAACTGGGAGATAGACTACGGGGCGGTGATAGGAGTCAGCATTCCCCGCGACTGATCAGTCGAGCCGCCCCTGCCTCGCATGAAACACGTCGACTTCTGCACCGTCCATCAACGACAACAAGCAATCTCCAACTAAGCCTGTCGGCGATTATATCTTGACAGGACAAGCCGACCCCAATAAGATGCACAAAGGATACATGTATTAGACAATGCGGATGACGCATGCCTCCTGAACAGAGGGGCTGTGACAAAAGCCCCTTGTCATCAATAATTGTCTGAACCCGCGTTCAACGTGAACGCTCGACATTTAGCCGTGAAAAATCCTTTAAATAATTTGGAGTGCAAGAATGAGTTTGTTTACTGAAATTGGTGGTGAAGGTGCAGTTGACGCAGCAGTAGATGTTTTTTATCGCAAAGTATTGAAAGATGAACGCATCTCACGCTTTTTCGAAGGTGTTGACATGGAAAAGCAGGCTGCCAAACAAAAAGCATTTCTGACGATGGCTTTCGGCGGACCGCACAACTACACCGGGGCTGACATGAGAAAAGGCCATGCACACCTGGTAGCACAAGGCCTGAACGACATGCATTTTGATGCCGTAGTCGAAAACCTGGCCGCCACGCTGACAGAATTGGGCGTAGCGCCTGACCTGATCGCTCAGGTTGCCGTGGTCGCCGAGAGCACCCGCAACGACGTTTTGTGTAAATAGTTTCAAGCACCCATGGCCAAAGTTACTTATGGCGGGCTCTCTTATGAGTGCGGGGGGAATTCGATCCTCGACTGTTTGACAGCCCAGGGTGTGCCGGTGCCATCCTCTTGTCGCGCAGGCGTTTGCCAGAGTTGCATCATGCGCGTCGTCGACGGACAAGTACCGCAGAAGGCCTCGGGCGGATTAAAACCCACGCTGATTGCACAGAATTACTTTTTAGCCTGCGCCTGTTACCCGGAAACAGATGTTGAGGTTGTCCTGCCCGATGCCGCACTAGGTAAAATGAACACCCGCGTGATACGCGTGGAACAACTCAATGCCGATGTGCTCGGTATCTGGCTCAAACCCTCGCGCCCGCTGGAATACAAGGCAGGACAATTCATCAATCTGTTCAAGGATGAGAGCACGACTCGCAGCTATTCGCTGGCCAGTGTGCCCGCACTGGAAGAGACGCTTTTCCTCAATGTCAGACGAGTGCCCGATGGTCTGATGAGCAGCTGGCTGTTCGAAAATCTCAAACCTGACGATGAACTTACGATATCGGACGCCGCCGGTGATTGTTTCTATGTCACAGGAAAACCCGAACAGAACATCCTGCTGATCGCGACCGGCAGCGGTCTTGCACCCTTGTACGGCATCATCCGCGACGCACTATTGAACGGGCATCAGGGGATGCTCAGCCTGTATCACGGCAGCTATAACCCGGACGGATTTTATCTGGTCGAGGAATTACGGCAACTGATGCTGGCGCACCAAAACTTCAAATATATCCCATGCGTATCAGACGGCGAGGCAACTGACGGGTATACTCCGGGAATGGTTTTGGATGTGGCGATGACGAAGCATGCCGATCTTACCGGCTGGCGTGTCTTTTTATGCGGCAATCCGGAGATGGTCAAGACAGCCAAACGACAAACCTTCTTTGCCGGGGCTTCCATGCGAGACATTTTCGCAGATCCTTTTTAGCCTGTGACAAAAGCTGCTGCTCCTGCCTTGCAGCAGCCCCTGTGACGGCGAAAGCACTGCTCCTACTTAACGAGGCGAAGAGCGTAAGGCACCCTGAAAGTCTTGCCATCTGATGTGGCAACAGCCCCCATGATGCAAAACACGAGATGGCAGACGCCCACCACAAAAAGCACCAGCACACCGATCAGAATAAAGGTCAGGACGACTCCGGCGAAATAGCCGATCATGGCCGTAATCGACCAGTTCAGCGCTTCCTTGGCCTGATCCTGTATATAGGGATCATCTTTTTTGACCAGATACAAAATCAGACCCGGAATAAAACCGAAGAAGATGGTGCCTATCCATGTCAAAACTGCAATATTTTTTGCATCCTGTGTTGGCGATACAGAAATTTCGTTTTCCATTTTGCTCCCCCTGTCAGATGTTGACCTTGCGTGACTCAGACTGACCGCGCAATTCCCGCGCACAGCCCCCTGACTGCCGGGTGAGCCGTGCAGCACCCGAAAGTCGTCCACATCATATCACTTCAGACAGAACAGGGAGGCTAATGAAGCTTAAAACCTCAGTAAAATCAAAAAATTGCTCAGATTAATGCCGTGTGTACCCTGGTTCAGGATGACGCTCAACTTGTCATGGAAGAAGATAAAGCGCCTAATTCAGCCTGCATCATGCGCAGTCAATGCCGCAACAACCCCTTGTTTGTTTGTCGTTACAACGCCACCTGCCCGGGCCGGCGTTTACCCGTTCAATGAAGGAGAAATCGTGATCAAATTTATTCTGGTTTTTTGCCTGGCTATTATGCCTGCCATAAGCTTCGCCGAACCCGCTTCCGAACCCCGTATATCTTCAGAAAGGGCTGCGGAAAGTCTGCTGTCCGCCTTCATGTCTTACACGGACTTGCGCATCAGCTCCGTTCAACGTAGTCTCGAAATCCTGGCTGCCACGACCGAGGCCAGATCAAGAGAATGGGGAAAAATGAAAGACCTGCTGAGCGGCTATCAGAAATCGGATGCCGGCCTCATCGTCTGGTTTGTCCGTCCCGATGGAAACTACTACACGGTCGACAAAGGACTCATGAATGTAAGCCTTGCCGACAGAAGCTATTTTCCGGGTCTGATGGCTGATCAGAAAATCACCGGCGCGCTGGTTATCAGCAAGAGCACCGCTCAGCGTTCTGCAGTGATCGCTATCCCCGTCAAGGAGAATGGCAAGGTTATCGGCGCGATCGGCGCGTCAGTTTTTCTTGACAAACTCGCCGAGCAGATCAATTCCGCCCTCGATCTTCGCAAAGAAATCGCTTTTTTCGCCCTGGCGCCAAACGGCCTGACCACGCTTCACCGGAAGACAGAACGCCATTTTATGGATCCCCGGGAATTGGGTAGCGAGACGCTCAAAAATGCCGTGAACGAAATGATGTCAGGAACCTCGGGAGAGGTCAGCTACGAGTTTGAGAATGCCACGAAGAAGACGATATACCGGACTTCCCCTGTTACCCAGTGGAAATTTGCAATAGTGTACAGCGCCGTGCCGCTGAAACAGACACGAAATCATGACGACTCCGCCGTCCTATATTGAACAGAATCACCTCGATGCCGGGTCTTGTGTACAAGTTGAGACCAACGGGGCCGAGTTGCGAGTAAAGCCCAGCCATCAAAGGCCCGGGCTTTCTGAATGACTGGCATCAACACCAGACGCAGCGCCTTCTCGCGCCGAAGGATGGAAAGATATACTGCCTGTCGGAACTGAACTTCCCTGAATCTTATCTCAGTTTTTGAGGACAAATAACGAAAATAGACAATGGCTTGCAAGGCATGCATCATTGCCAGACCCGCCCCACCGCCACACTGACTATGATTAAGGCATCGTCAACAGTTGTAATTTGGATGTTTTTACTTAATTCTTAATATGGGAAATTGTATGCGGAATGACCAACATGTGGTATTCAATTTTTTAAGATCTCATTTCATGTTGGCGGGTATTGGAGTGGCAAGTTTATTGTTAATTTCTGCCAACGCCAATGCTGTCAATAAGTGTACAGACAAAGAGGGCAATGTTTCGTACCAAACAGAAAAATGCCCGAATGATGCGAAGCAACAAAGTGTTGGTAACTTGAAACAAAGTTCCGAATCGTCAGATGATCGCGAACTATTGCCTGCACTGGTTGCCATGCAAAAAGGCGACTATGCGAAAGCGTTACAAATTTTGGAGACACTCTCCAAACAAGGCCATGCAAAAGCACAGGTTAGTTTGGGAACCATGTATGTTAATGGGCGGGGTGTAAAACAGGACTATGCTACAGCGTTAAAACTGTTTGAGCAGGCTGCAAAACAGGGAGACTTACTGGCACTACATAATTTGGGAAGTATGTATAGCAAAGGACGCGGCGTACCTCAAAATGATACAACTGCGCTTGAGTTTTATCGGAAGGCTGCTGAACAAGGAGCCGCCATGTCTCAAGAAGTAGTTGGCGAATATTATTATTTGGGAAAGGCGACACCTCAGAATTACCAGATTGCAAAAAACTGGCTTGAAAAAGCGGCGACACAAGGCAATGCCGCTGCCATGTACAACTTGGGAGTCATGAACGCCAACGGGCAAGGTGTCGATAAAAATTTCGCGGCTGCCCGATCATGGTTTCGAAAGGCAGTGACCGCAGGAGAGAAAAGTGATCCTTCAACAGCGGCACAAGCAAAAATGATGCTCATGAAGCTGCCACAGTAAAATTTTACGTTTTGCCCAAGCGTTTATCGGCAAGCAGATCGCGAGGTCAGCTCCGAAGTCATAGCATCTGTTCAGCAACAGCGAATGCTCCCTTCGCACCGCCCTCATCCCCCTTATCCGCCACCGAGCTGCGCAGCCGTGGCTATCGAGGGCACGCCACTCCCCACTAGCCACTAGCCACCCGCTACCAGCCCAAAAATGAAGAAGTCGTGGGCCGGAATGACGACAGGCTAAATCTTCTCCGACACGGCCGCCTCTTCAAACGTGGCCATGCCGTTGTGCAATGCACAAGCCATGCGCAACAACGGCACGGCAACCGCAGCGCCGCTACCCTCCCCCAGTCGCATACCCAGTTGCAACAGGGGCTGCGCGTCCAGCGCCGCCAGTACGCGCTGATGACCGGGTTCAGCTGACATGTGGGCGAACAGTAACCAGTCCCGAACCTGAGGATTTATTCGAACCGCGAACAGCGCGGCGACACTGCTGATAAAACCATCCACCAGCGAGGGTATGCCTTGCTGCGCCGCCGTTATATAAGCGCCCATCAAGGCTGCGATTTCAAAACCGCCGACGCAGCGCAATATTTCAAGCGCGCCCTCACCCTCGATCTCGCTCCCCGCAGGCCGAGGGAAAAGGCCATGAAGCTCCAGCGAGCGCTCAATCACCCAGGCCTTGTGCGCCACGCCTGCTCTGTCCAGGCCGGTGCCAGGACCTGCCAGCAATTGAGCCGACTCCTGCAACAGTGCGCAGGCGAGCGCCGAAGCCGATGTGGTGTTGGCGATCCCCATATCGCCACCGATAAACAACTGAATCCCCGCCTGTTTTGCACGCAGCACGCTCTCGCTGCCTGCCCGGATAGCCGACGCCAGCTGAATTCGGGTCATCGCAGGTTCCGCCGCGAAATTCGCCGTCATCGGCGCGATAACCGCACGCATCACATCGGGCCACTCTCCGGGATCGTTGACCACGCCCAGATTCACCACTTCCAGTCGAGCGGCGAGCGTCTTCGCCAGCACGCTGATCGCAGCCCCCCCCAGAGCGAAATTCTTCACCATTTCGCCTGTCACCTCTTGCGGAAAGGCAGATACCCCCTCGTCGGCCACGCCGTGATCGGCCGCGAAAATACTGATCTGCACGCGCGCAACTTCCGGACGGGCCGACCCTTGCATGGCTGCTAACGCTACTGCGACAGACTCCAGCATGCCCAGCGCACCGGGCGGTTTGGTGAGCATTCCCTGGCGCGCAAGCGCCTCCGTGCGTGCGCCTTCATTCAATGCGGCGCAAGGTTGCGCCAGATTATTAATGTCCATTCCACCCCCTGAATTATCAACCCCGGTTCTCTTCCCGACAACGACTACCGACCGCCTTTTACCGCCAGCGGCAAACCTGCCACCGTCAGGATCACGCGCTCGCAGATGTCCCCTAACTGCTGATGCAAGCGCCCCGCCTCGTCGCAATAGCGCCGCGACAGCTCACCCATGGGGGTGACCCCCATGTTAGTCTCGTTGGAGACCAGAATAATCTGCCCGGGCAAATCGGGCAGTACGCGCAGCAATGCTGACACCTCGCGACGCAACATGGCCTCGTCGCCCTCGCACAGCAATTGCGTCAACCACAGCGTCAGGCAATCCACCAGGACACAGCGCCCCGATGCGGCCTCGCGCTGCAAAACCGCTGCCAGATCGCCACCTGCACAGACCAGCTGCCAGGAGGCCGGTCGGCGTGCCTGATGGTGAGCCACGCGCTGCCGCATTTCCTCGTCGCGCACCTCGGCCGTGGCAATATACAGCACAGGCAAGCCTGAGTCTGTCGCATGCTGTTCGGCAATCCGGCTTTTGCCTGAACGCACCCCGCCCAGGATCAATTCTCTCAATGTTAAGCTCCCAGTCCAAACAACGCACGCAGCTGCGCTCCATCCAGATATTGCTCAACCGTGTCGGCCAGCCGCTCGATATCGGCCTCGCGGCGCGCCTGATAATCCGGGGTCTTGACGTCGAGCAGTCCTGCCCAGCGCAGCAGCGCATCGGTTGCCGCTACAGATTCAAACAGGCCGTGCAAATAAGTGACTAAAATCTGCCCGTCTCCGGAAATCGCGCCGTCGCTCATGATAGTGCCGTCGTGTTCGAACGACAGCGCAGGATTTTCCAGCGCAGCCCCTGTCGATACCCCCGCGTGTATTTCATATCCTGCCACCGGCGCATCTTCCAGCGTCAGCACTCCGCTCACATTGCGCAGCTGCTTGTCAGGCGCAAGCGTAGTGCTCAGTTCCAGCCATCCCAACCCGACACTGCTGCCAGAGCCCCCCTCCAGCCCCGTCGGGTCGTGAATGAATCGCCCCAGCATCTGCATCCCGCCACAGATTCCGATCAGACGGCCACCATAGCGCAGATGACGCTGTATCGCAACCTCCCAACCGGCTGTGCGCAAGCTTTCCAGATCAGTGCGCACCGACTTGCTGCCCGGCAGAATAATCAAGTCAGCCGCAGGGATAGCCTCGCCCATCGCAACGAAGCTGAAATCTATCTGCGGATGCAGGCGCAGCGGATCGAAATCGGTGTGATTGCTGATGTGCGGCAAGACAGGCACAATGACACGCAACTGGCTTGGGCTCCCTCCCCCATTTATGGGGGAGGGTTGAGGAGAGGGCGGCACTGCATCCTCAGCCTCCAGATGCAGTCCGTGCAGATAGGGCAACACACCGATCACAGGCTTGCCTGTGTACTGTTCCAGCCAGTCAAGACCGGGTTGCAACAGGGCGATATCGCCCCTGAAGCGGTTAATCACAAACCCCTTGATCCGCGCCTGTTCACTCATCGAGAGCAGCGCCAGCGTGCCTGCCAGATGCGCGAACACGCCGCCTTTGTCGATGTCGGCGATCAGAATGACAGGACAATCCACCGCTTCGGCAAACCCCATATTGGCGATGTCGCCCTCGCGCAAATTGATTTCGGCAGGGCTGCCTGCCCCCTCGACGACGATGACTGGGTATTGAGCGCAGAGGCGCCGGTGTGATGCCAGCACCGCAGCACGCGCAGTGCTTTTATAATGGTGATATTCTGACGCCTCCATGTTACCGATGGCGCGCCCGTGTATGATGACCTGCGCGCCGGTGTCGCTGTTGGGTTTGAGCAATACCGGATTCATGTCGGTGTGAGGTGCAAGCCTTGACGCCTGCGCCTGTACCGCCTGAGCGCGACCTATCTCGCCGCCCTCTTTCGTGACCGCGCTGTTGAGCGCCATGTTCTGCGGCTTGAAGGGTGCGACCGAAATCCCCTTGCGAACCAGATAACGGCAGAGCGCTGCAACCAGCGTGCTCTTGCCCGCATCGGACGTTGTACCCTGCACCATCACGGTGACGCTTTTCATCGTTGAATATCCCCCAAGGCGGCATCCAGCCGCGCCCACTGCGCCTCACCGAATGGCAAACCAAAACGCAAGCTGGCGGGCATATCGAACAGGCGAGTCAGGATACCCTGTTGCGCCAGACGCTGATGAATAATCAGCGCATCCTCGCAGCATACCCACTGAAACAGGCTGTTGCTGCCAACAGGCGGCAGGCCGTGCCGGATAAGCATCTCCGACAAACGACGACTTGCCAGCTGCAAGCTCTGGCGGGCACTTGTCTGCCAGGCAACATCAAGCATGGCGAGCTTCACCACATACCGGGAAGGCGCAGCTATCGGCCAGGGACCCAGCAGCTCGGCCAAGGGTTGCAGCACATCCTCTGTCGCCAATACAAAGCCCGCGCGCGCGCCTGCCAGACCGAAGAATTTACCCGGTGAGCGCAACACGATTAAGCCCGCGCGCGGACAAAACGGTGCGAGACTGTGTTCGGGTGTGGCATCCATGAAGGCTTCATCCACCACCAACCAGCCACCGCGTGCGGCCAGCCTTGCATGCAGTGAAAGCAATTCTTCGACGGCATACCGCTTAGCCGTCGGATTATTCGGGTTAACGATGACCAGCACATCGGCGTCCGAATGCAACAGATCGGCGTCAGCCATGCGCAGGACATCATGTCCCTGCCAGGCGCGAGCATGCTCCGCGTAAGCTGTCACGGCCATCGACACCAGGCTGTGTCGGCGCAGCCCGGGTAAGGCCTGAATCGCCGCCTGTGAACCTGCGACCGGCAGCAATCGTGCCGAACCATAAAAAAGTGAAGCCGCCTCTGCCAGACCGTCATCGTCCTGCGGCAGGGCTTGCCAGATGCGGGCGGGTATTTCAGGCGTCCTCCAGCCGTCAGGATTGATGCCGGTGGATAAATCCAGCCAGCGGCTTTCCGGGATGCCGTAGCGCGCGGCGGCCGCGCGCACGCGACCGCCGTGTTCAAGCGCCATGTTTAAATCCTTCGATCAACAGTGCACCGGTGCAAATGACGACCAGCCAGAGGCAAAGGGCGTGCTGCACCAGGCGCACCGCGCGCGCGATATCGGCGCGACAGGGCGGCCTGCCGCAGCCGAGCATTGGGCGCTGTTCGATTTTTCCGTGATAGATCGCAGCCCCGCCCAGCACCACGTGCAATGCACCCGCCCCCGCTGCCATCACGGGTCCTGCATTCGGGCTGTCCCAGGCTGGCGCCTGCTGCCGCCAGCACTGCAACGCCTCCCGGGTATGTCCCAGCAGGCTGTAGCTTAACGCGGTTAGGCGAGCCGGCAGGTAATTGAGCGCATCATCGAGGCGCGCTGCCGCCCAGCCGAATTTATTGTAACGCTCGTTGCGATAACCCCACATTGCATCCAGTGTGTTGCTCAGCCGGTACAACACCACGCCCGGCAAACCTGCAACGGCAAACCAGAACAGCGCGGCAAAAATCGCATCGTTACCGTTTTCCAGCACCGACTCCACCGTGGCGCGCGATATCCCCTCCTCGTCCAATTGCGATGTGTCGCGGCTGACCATCATGCCCACCGCCATTCTGGCCGATGACAGATCGTTGTCCGAAAAAGCCGCTGCCACCCGCCACGCATGTTCTGCCAGACTACGCGGCGCAATCGCAAAATACAGCCCAATAACCGAAAACAGTAAACCGTAAACTTTAATTTGTTGCAACAGATTAGCCAGAAAAACCAGGGGGATCAGCATGATGCATACAGACAACACGCCGCTTAAGTAACTTGCGCGATAGCAGCGCTTTTCGATGAATTTTGTCATGCGGCCGAATCCTGCCAGCGGATGAAATCGATGAGGCTCACCCAGCAGGCGATCGAGCAATACCGCCGCCAGCAGCGGCACGGACAGAGAATTGAGCAACGATGCCATCATTCCTTGTCCCGGCATTCCCAGCTATTTTCAAACAACATCTCGCTCAAGGCTTGCGGGCTGCGCCAGCCTTCCAGTTGCAACATCGGCGCGGTGTAAAACGCGTCGACCTGCCCCAGGCACAATATCGCGACAGGCTTGCCGCCTGCCGGAATATTCAGCAGTGTGGCCAGCGCCGCCGGGTCAAACAGCGACACCCAGCCCATACCCAGCCCTTCGGCGCGCGCGGCCAGCCACATGTTCTGGATCGCACAGGCAACCGATGCCAGATCCATTTCCGGCAAGGTACGACGACCAAAAACATGCGCATCCCGCTGATCCATCAGGGCGGCGACCCACAACTCGGCGCAATCTCTCACCCCTTCTACTTTCAGTTGCAAAAATTGCGCATCGCGGCAGCCTAACGCTGCTGCCGTCAAACGCCGCTCGGCGTCCACCAGCGCAAAAATCTGCTCTCGCAGCGCCGCATTGCTGATGCGAATAAAACGCCAGGGTTGCATCAGCCCGACACTGGGCGCCTGATGCGCGGCGTGCAGCACGCGCTGCAAAATTTCGGCAGGAACAGGAGCGCGGCTAAAGTGGCGCATATCGCGCCGCTCGGCGATCACACGATAGATGGCGGCCCTGTCACTCTCGGAATAGCGGTGCGGCAAACTCATGGCAAAAACAGCTGCGCCACCGCATGCGGGTTAGAGGGAAAATACAAGTGGAGATACGAGGCCGTCAGACGAAGCTGTTGATACACCGCTTCTGCCGTTGGGCTGCCGTTAGGACAGACGCCGCGCGCAACAGGGGGCAACTCCGTGACCATACTGGAATAATGAAAAGTATGGCCGCGTAATTCGCCCTGCGGCAATGCCACGCTCTGCAGCGCCAGAGCGCTCAGGCGAGGGCGCATCACGGCGTCTCCCTTTAGCAAGCCAAGAAAATTCCCGACGTTTCCTTGCGCATCGGTGAGCGATTTTAACGCATACAACATGCCGCCGCACTCGGCCAGAATCGGCTTGCCCGCCGCGTAATGAGAGCGGATCTCGGTGAGCATGGCCGTGTTTTCGGCCAGTTTTTTCAAGTGCAATTCCGGATAACCACCGGGCAGATAAAGACTGTCTGCCTGCGGCAGCACACTGTCATTTAACGGCGAAAAAAAACGAAGCTCGGCTCCCATGGCTTCGAGCACATCCAAATTAGCGCGATACAAAAATGAAAATGCCGCGTCCATCGCTACCGCAATTTTCACCCCCGCCAACTCGCATCTGATGTCAGCATCAGCTAAAGGCAGGGAAAATTCCACAGCGGGGGGCAAATTCGTCTCGCACTGCTCGGCCCATAATTTGGCTGCCTGCGCGATACGCTGATCAATATCAGGTAATTCCGCCGCCGGCAACAATCCCAGATGCCGCTCCGGCAGGCTGATCTGGGCGCTGCGTGGCAAAGCGCCACAGAATTTCAACGTGACAGGCAGGCGTTCGGTGAGCATTTTCACATGAAGGGCACTGCCTGTGCGGTTGGCCACCACACCATAAAATGGCAGCGCGGCATCGAGTCGCGACAAACCATATGCCATGGCGGCAAAGCTCTGAGCCATCGCGCCGGCATCAATCACCGCCAAAACAGGAATACCAAACCGTTTGGCGACATCCGCACTGCAAGGATTCCCGTCAAACAACCCCATCACTCCTTCGACGAGAATCAGGTCGGCCTCCTCAGCTGCGCGGTAGAGCAGCTCGCGACAGTGCGCCTCGCCGCCCATCCATAAGTCGAGCTGATATACAGGATGGCCGCAGGCCTGTTCAAGGATAGTCGGATCGATGAAATCCGCCCCCGTTTTAAACACGCGCACCACTCGCCCCAGACTGCGATGGTAAGCGGCGAGTGCCGCCGTGACGGTGGTTTTACCCTGACCGGAAGCGGGCGCACTGATCAGCAGCGCGGGACAATAACGAGAATTCATGCTACAGATCGATGCCCGGCTGGGCGCGTACGCCTGCGCGGTACGCGTGTTTGACGTCACGGATTTCGCTCACCGTATCGGCTATTTCCAGCAGACAATCAGGCGCGGCACGCCCTGTGATGACCACATGCTGCATGGGCGGGCGCGATGCCAGATCCCGGCATACCTGATCCGCGTCAAGATAACCGTAATTGAGCAAATAGGTCAGTTCATCCAACACCACAAGATGCAGCGTGTCGTCGCTCAACAGAGCCTTTGCTACATCCCATCCGCGTTTTGCCGTGGCGATATCCGCATCAAGATTTTGTGTATCCCAGGTAAAACCATCGCCCAGCACATGCCACTGCACGCCGGGCTGATCGCCTAAAAAGCGCTCTTCCCCCGTATCGCGACGGCTCTTGAGAAATTGCGCCACGCCCGCCTTGTAACCATAACCCAGCGTACGCGCAACCATGCCAAAGGCAGAACTGGATTTACCCTTGCCATTGCCGGTCAGCACTAACAACAGCCCCTTATCCTGGTCGGCACGGGCGATCGCCGCATCCACCACGGATTTTTTTCGCACCATACGCAGGCTGTGTTGTTCGCTGTTATCCGGCATGGTTCTCGCGAGCTGCACGCTGAGTAAACAACGCGTACAGCATAACGGCCGGAATCAGGTATATCACGGCGCCGGATACATAGGGCACGTAATATTGCGCGATGCGTGCCGCGTACTGGACGATGCTCACCTCGGCAAAACGCCCGGAAAACAGGTAGAACGCGCCGTTGGAGATGACAAATGCCACGTTAACGGCCACAAGCGAGACAGCCGAGAACATCCCCAGGCTGCGCAGGTTGTTTTGATGAGTCAGCGCGCAGTAACGACCGGCAAACCACAGTACGGCATAGGTCGGAATCAAAAAGCCATAGGCGGGTGTCACGCAATAATCGTTAACGCCCAGATGGGTAATCGCAACATAATCAAGGGCTGCGGCCAAGGTGAGCAACGCGCCGAACAACAGCGGACTGGCCACCAGAAAGCCCGCCAGCAAAAACACCGCCAGCGAAGCATCGGGCAAATGCAGGCTGCTGCCAAAATGGTGCATGCGGGTGGCGGCCATCAGCGCGATCAACAGGGCGCACAGCGCGAAAGATTTATTCTGTACGATATTCATTTTGTCACTCCTTCTTCGTTGAAAATAGAACTCGTCCACCTTATCACAAAGGCAGACGCGTTTCAGCAGACAAAAGTCAGCTTATTGCTGGTAGCTCAACCCCACGAACAGCGTGCGACCCAGGGTATTATATCCGTAGACCTCGGAATAATTACGATTGAACAAATTATCCACGCGAGCGGACAGATTTAAATGCTGATCAATTTGATAGCGTGCAGTCAGATTTAACAGTTCATAACCGTGCAGCGTATTGACGCCATCCTGGCGCGCACCGCTGTATCTCACCTCAGCCCCCATGTTCCACACACCAAAATCATGCGAAACTGCGACACTGCCAAATTCTTTGGCGCGACGCGCCAATACCGCGCCCGTCACAGCATTTCGCGGATTTTGAAGCGTAGCGCTGGCCTTCAAATGATTCGCGCCAAAGTCGCCCGAGTAGCTCAATTCCTGACCGTTAATTCTTGCCTGACTGATATTGGTCACCGTGGTAAACGCGGCATTGAGCGCGATCAACTCACTGATTTTATTATCGAAGTACACCGCATCAAGGCGCTGATTATTCGCCGCATAGTGCAGCCCGATCTCTTTGTTTTGCGATCGCTCCGGCTTCAAATTCGGATTCCCCTGATAACCGAATGCCAATGGCCAGTACATATCATTGAAAGTCGGCGCTTTAAAGGCATTGCTGACACTCGCTGTCGCGCGCCAACTGCCTGCAAAGGCAATCCTGTACCCGAGTAAACCTGTGTTTGCCGTGCCGAAATCGGAATAACGATCCTGGCGCAGGTTTAATTGCAACTGATGCGCGCCGTATTCGCCGACATAGCCGCCCAACAGGCTGTTCACATTGCGTACATTTTGATTAAACAAAACGCTGGACGAAACCCGCTGCCCCAAGCGTTCCACGGCTAAATTAATCTGTTGACCCTCCGCAATATTAAAATTGTTTTGCCAGACGAACTGGTTATTCTGTGTCTGATAACGCGAGGTCTGCACCGCATTGGTGTAGTAGCGACTGTCATCCGTACCCCGCGCCAGACGCACTTGACTGTGCCACACCGCACTGAACTGATCCTCTAAAGCCAGTGATAATTTATCGATATTTCCCAGTACATTGTAAAGGGAAGTTCGAACGCCAAACGCGTTATCTATCGACACATTACCGCGCGTACTGAACAACGAGGCCGACAAGGAATGATCCGCGCCCAGAGCATGCTGAACCTGAGCTGACAGGCTATTGTTGTCATAGCCATTTTTATTTGGATTGGCTTTAGGAGCCATCTGCGGGTTGAGTGCCGACACGCCGTCAGTTTTAACGTTGACCACATTCACGCTAAATGAAGTGTCATTCACGTCCCCTGAGAATCCTGCCCCCAGACGCCGCGTGCCGTGACTGCCAGCACCCGCGCTGGCATTAAAGGCCGACGCACCCTGCCCCCGTTTGGTGAACAACTGAACAACCCCGCCGATCGCTTCCGAACCATACAGACTGCTGACATTCCCGCGCACGACCTCGATGCGCTCGATACTGTCGAGCATGATGTGTTCGAGAGCCGTCGCACCTGTCGTAGCAGAATTGATGCGCGTGCCATCGAGCAGTACCAGCACCTGCTTTGATTCGGTGCCGCGCAGATAGATGCCGGAGGTCGCACCCAACCCGCCGCTTTGAGCGACTTCAACCCCGGGCAAGGAACGCAGCAGTGTGGGAACGTCCGTTGCACCTGTTTTACGTATCTCTTGTTCATTTAATACGGTGGTATCGGCAATCGTCTTGCTCAACGACTGCGGCATACGCGTCGCGGTGACAACGATTTCGTCAAGCGTATTGGTTTGAGCGACAGCGAAGACCGGGCAGGTGATCGCGCCGAACAGCGCGATGCTAATAAGTTTTTGATTCATTGCAATTTCCTGAGTTAAGCCCCGGCGACCCCGCTGGAGCATTAAAAAATCAGAAGAAAAGCGGGCAGCACTTGTATTTTTAAGTGTGTTGTGGAAGGTTGCCACGAAGCCGCCACCCGCGCCTTCTTCTGTTCATAGGCAAGAAGGCCGGTATCCGGGCTCGCAAGTCTTGATTTGTCGCCTTCCCATGATGAATCACAGTGACTTAATGACAAATCCGCACTCACTTACCGTTGCGGGGGCAGCTCAGGCTTGGTTGAGCATCGCTGGAGATAAATCCGCATCGCGAATCCACCTGACTTCCAGCGCAGAACAACGCACCTGCTTCCCGTTTAACATGACTGCAAAGCAGTCTTGCACCTTAAAGCTGGGCGCACTTTAACACATGCATCCGGCTCATCGACGCGCTGCTCTTTAAAATAATGAGTACAATTCCCTGTTGACATTTGACTTTTCTGTGCTTTTCAAACTATATTGACCCCATGGAAAATGAACTACATGCACTGGAATGTAAACTCGGTCAGCTGATACAAGCCTGCGGTCAGTTGCGCGCGGAAAACCACCAGTTGCGCCAGGATCTGGCACAGGCTTTGAGCCTCAACAGGCTGTGCAATGACCAGCTGAGCCAGGCGCTTTCTGATCATCAGCTGTGCAACGAGCAGCTAACTCAGGCAATTGTCGGGCATCAGCTTTGCCAGGACAAAATAGACAGCGCAAAACTCCGTCTGGAAAAATTGCTATCCTCGTTACCGGACGCGCTGTCATGAGCCAAAAAATGCTGGACGTAACAATTCTCGACAGGGAACTTCGCATTGCCTGTCCGGATGAAAAAACCGAAGAGTTGCAGGATGCCGTCGCCTACCTGAACAGAAAAATGCATGAAATTCGCGACTCGGGAAAAATGATCAACGGGGAGCGGATCGCCATCATGGCGGCACTCAACATCGCCCACGAACTGCTCTCCATGAAATTAGGACGCGGGGTTGACCTCTCCGACTTTACGCGTAGAATGAACGCCATGCAGACGGCAATAGATCAGGCATTAGCCGAACAGGACAACCTGTTTTAACAGACTGAGAAATCAAGCGTTGTCCCCTGCGGTGTTCGTCAGGCTCATATATTCTTTGAACCAAGTAACTAACCAGGTCGCGACTCAAACGCTGCTGTTGTGAATGTCCCTTGCGGATGATCCTGATGCGGCAGGGAAGCGACCCTCTTGAACCCTACGGTTCGAGATGCTGGGTCAACGGCACAGGCGGGGGACTTTAGTGCGACCGGAAGGTCGCACTTTTTATGTCCCTTCCGGATGATCTTCC
Source organism: Gallionella sp. (assembly GCA_028707275.1). Taxonomy (GTDB): domain Bacteria; phylum Pseudomonadota; class Gammaproteobacteria; order Burkholderiales; family Gallionellaceae; genus Gallionella. Next base: position 628,905 of record JAQTUP010000002.1, read on the forward strand.
ATCGAAGTAAAGCTGTATTCCAATTTTTTGCCGCAATATAAGCGCATCCCCCTCCCTTTTCGACTCCCGGCATCCTTGAACAATATCCCGTCAAACTGCGCCAAAAACCTCCCCCACACACCGTCAAAATACTGGTCATACGACGATTAATTATGATGCTATACTTATTCCCGCAACGATAAAAATTGCGAGTCGCGCCCCTTCCAAAACATACTCAGGAGCAAAGATCAATGGCTAGCCTCGATGAACAAATCTCAGCATCTGTCACCAGCATTCCGGAATGTCTCGCCGGTGGATATATCGACATTTCTTCCGGCATGTTGCTGTCCGTAAAAACCGTAGACTCCCATCCGTCGGAAGTGATCGACATGCTCGCAGCGGCAACGGGTGATCTTTTCGCCGGCAAAAATGTCGTCGCCATCGAAAATATGTTTAAGAAGGCGCGTGGCTTGCCTGCCGACGACCATCACTATTTCCAGGAAATTATCGTCAACAGCGACAACCTGATACACGTTTTCATGCGCGGCAAGCTCTACCCCGACTACGTCGCCTGCTTCGTATGTCGCAGAACAGCCAACCTGGGCATGGCGCTGACCAAGGCACGTGCAGCAATGCCCATGATTGAAGCTGCGGTGTAAGCCTTGGAAACCGACACTCACGCCGCCCTGACATTAAACGGTCTGGGAGTGGCATTTGGCAGCAGGGTGGTGCTCGACGACATCACCTTAACTTTACTGCCCGATGGCATCGACGTACTGATGGGGCCTGTCAAGGCCGGGAAATCCACTTTATTCAGAACCTTATCGGGTCTGTACGAAGGCCATTCACTCCATAAATCCTGGGGTAGCGTGACTGTCTCAGGCCAGCCTGTTGCGCAGGAGAACCGACCCGTTCTCGTACCGCAACACACAAAAATATTCGACCAGTCTTTACTGGAAGCTCTGCTGCAACCCGTACGCGAAACCAAACAGCGCGCAGGCTCAGCCGAATGGCGCATAAAAGCCTCCGCCTGGCTGGAAGAATACGGTCTTGCCGAGCATATTGCCCTGCTTGATCAGCCCCTGCTTCAATGCTCCACACGCGTGCAGCGCAGCGTGTTGATTCTGGCGCAGGTCTTACTCAAGCCGTCCCTGCTGCTCATTGATGAGCCGACATACGGCCTTCCCGAGGCCGATGCGACCTGGCTGATCGACTGGCTCAAAAAGATCTCACCGCAATGCAAAATGTGGATCGCTCTGCATAACCAGATGCAGGCTAGACGCATAGCGGATCACATTGTGCTGATAGGTGGAGGTCACCTGCTGGCGCATCAGGACACTGCGGCTTTTTTTCAGCGCCCGGCGAACGCCCTGGTCGAACAATTCGTGCGTACAGGAAGCTTGTCTTTGCCCTCCCCAGATGCCCGCGAGCAGGACATAGAGGCCGGTGGCGTCTTGCCGCCGCCGCTCTCGCGGGCAGCGCAGGAGGCAACCGGGGCATACCCGGTCTTCGGAACGCAGCATCCAGCAGCACCTTCCGACACAGCAGCAGCTGAAGCAAAAAAACCCGTTACGTTGCCGCCGGAGATTCAGAAAACACCTGTCACAGAGCCCCTTGCCTCCTCGGCAGCTGCCGAGGTCGCAGCCGCGCCTGAAACAACCGCAACCGAACAGCTGGCAGCGCCCAAGACAGCTGCGACGCCAGAAGAAATTACAGAACAAGCGCACGACGCAACAGAGCCTGAAGAAACGGCAACAATGGCCGATTCAGTGTCGGCAGCACCTGAAGAGGCCGCAAAACCGGAAGTTCAGACAACCGAAGAACTCATCGTTGCAGCGGCAGCTCACCCCGCCGAACCGGAAGCGCATGCGCCCGTGCAGGAAACCGCCGCAACGGCGGCAGCACGTCAGCCCGTCCAGCTCCCTCCCCCCAGTCGCAACGGGGTTCAGTTAGCGTCGACGGTGGGCTCAGTGATGTTGCGAGACTCCAGCGCGCCACGGGGTTTCAACTGGATCGTCCGTGGAAAACTGGCCGGATGCCCTGCACCCGGCGTGAGCGCACCGATTGATTACGATCTGGATTTGTTATCTCGCGTGGGCATTACGCGCCTGATTACCCTGACCGAAGACGATTTGGATCAGGAAGCGCTGAAACGGCATAATTTGACCAATACACACCTGCCTATTTTTGACCGCGAAGCGCCGTCGATCAGGCAAACGCATATGCTGCTGGTGCGCATGCAAAAGTACATTGAAGCGGGCGATGTCCTGGCCGTTCACTGCAAGGCGGGCTTAGGCCGCACCGGAACGATTCTGGCGTCCTGGCTGATCAGGGATGGCGGCCTGTCAGCCGATAACGCGATCACCCGCCTGCGCAGAATTGAACCGGGCTTCATTCAAAGCAAAGTACAGGAGGAATTTCTTCAGCTCTATGAGGCCGACCTCACGCAACGGATGATCTGACCCGAAAAAAGGATGAACCCCGCCGCAGGCGGGTTTCATCCTTTGGTCACGCAGCAACTAAACCCCCTCCACCAGCCTTGTCAGGCCATAGATCAGCAGGCCGAACAACCCGCCGACCAGCGTGCCGTTGATGCGGATATACTGAAGGTCGCGCCCCAGGTATAACTCCAGCTGGCCCACCATGTAGTGGTCGTCCCACCTGCCAAACTCTTCGCGGATCAGATCACCCGCCAACCCCTTGTTGGCATTGGCCGCCTGTATCAGGGCGGTTTGAATCTGATCATTGAGCCAGGAACGGATTTCCTCGTTGCTCGCCAGGTACTGTTCAAGCTCAGCGAGCAGATTGACCAGTTTACCGTTGATCACCGATTCGGAATGCGACAGATCCAGCACGACCCAGTCACGGAGCTGCCCCCACAGGGATTCTATCTGAATACCGAACTCAGGATGATTCAGCCAGGTGTTTTTCTGCTGGCTCACCCATTCCTGCAATTCAGGTTCCTGCCTGAGACGAGCGACATAGTTGCGCACCTGTTCGTCAAACTCCCTGTACAGGCCGTTGGTCTCGTCATCGGCGGCCGCACGCAAACGGGTTATCACCGCCGCACGTATCGTCGGGACAAAGGGCTCTATCATGCTCTGTATCCATGCGCTGTCGCTCCAGCCCTTGATGAAGGCTGCGATATTCTCCGTGTTATCGGGATGCTCAAGGTAGTCGGCAAAGCGGTTCATTCCGCCGTGCAGGATTTTGTGGTGACGCTGGTTGCGCGTGATGAGTTCGAGTCCGCTTGCCATGAAACCCGAAAGATCGACAGCCTGGAGCTTGTTACGTGCGGCATGCACGATAAAGTCGTTGATACGCCGGTCATCCAGCGCCTTGATGCTGTAACAGATGGCCCTGCCGAGATAAGCGGCCACCTTTGACCGGTTCTCGGGCAACCATAAAGACAGGTGGCGCGCGGCGTCAAAACGTTTGAGCCGCTGCCCGATGACTTCGGCGCTCAAAAATTGCACGACGACAAAATCCGCCAGGCTATTTGCAATACTGCGTTTATTCCGGGTGACAATCGCGGTGTGAGGAACAGGAATTCCCAGCGGGTGGCGAAACAGCGCGACCACCGCAAACCAGTCTGCCAGCGCGCCTATCATCGCAGCTTCCGCAAAAGCCGCCAGATAGCCCCACGCGTAGACACGGCCGACGATATACAGCACGCCGGCACCTGCCAGCAAGCCGCCGGCTATCCATTTCATCCTGGCAAGATCGCGCTTCCTGAGCGTATTTTCTGCCTGAATCGCGCGTTGAGTGATGTCGGTCATTTATCCTTAAACCTCCGTTCAATCCGCAGATTAGCAACAATGTACACCATGGTTTGTGCACCGGGAATTCCGCACAAGCACCCGTTTCATCCGGGGAAATCACCTAATCTGCGGATCACTGATTTTTCCGGAAAAAAAACATGGCGACACACCAGGCACAACGAAAAAAGGGCTACATTTCTGTAACCCTTTTTTCTTATTGGTGCCGCCTATCGGATTCGAACTGATGACCTACCGCTTACAAGGCGGTTGCTCTACCAACTGAGCTAAGGCGGCTTTTGAAACATATCCACCACAAAATGGTGGGTCGGGCGAGATTCGAACTCGCGACCAACGGATTAAAAGTCCGCTGCTCTACCGGCTGAGCTACCGACCCGCTGCAACGGAACGCGAATTATACGTATTTATAACGGCATGTCAACAGTATTTTTCAAAAATCCGGCTAAAATAACAAAAAAACAGTTTTTCACGCCGGAGTGGCGAGCACCCCAGGGCTGCTGTAGCGCGTCGGATCAGCCACACCTGCGGCCACAAACCCTGCATGGCGCAAACGGCACGAATCACACAAACCGCACGCACGCCCCTGTTCGTCGGCCTGATAACAGGAAACCGTCGTCGAGTAATCCACACCCAGCAGATTTCCTCGCCGGATAATTTGGGCCTTGGACAGATGCAGCAAGGGTGCGTGCAAGGTGAGCGGATGCCCTTCCACTGCGGCCTGCGTGGCCAGATTGGCCATGCGCTCAAAAGCATCGATATAGGCCGGCCGACAATCAGGGTAGCCGGAGTAGTCCACCGCATTGACTCCGATAAATATATCCTGCGCATGCAGCACTTCTGCCCAGGCCAAGGCCAAAGACAGCATGATGGTATTCCGGGCAGGCACATAAGTCAGCGGGATACCCGCAGATTCCTGTTCCGGCACGGCAATCTTGTTATCCGTCAAAGCCGAGCCACCAAAGCCGGTCAAATCGATGTTCACCACCCGGTGCTCGCGCGCGCCCAGGGTTTGTGCGACACGCTGCGAGGCGGCCAGCTCCGAATGGTGGCGCTGACCATAGTCCACGCTGAGCGCATAACAGACATAACCCTCGGCACGCGCCATTGCCAGCACGGTAGCCGAATCCAGCCCGCCCGATAACAGTACGACGGCATTTTTCATTTTTGAACCTCTAAAATTGCGAATATTACAGCGGCGCGAAGCTGGCAACGAGACTCGTCATCAGACAAGACGTGTGCCGCAGCTCGCCCGGAGATGGATGCTTGAAGTGCTCTCAGCGACCTGCTGCGTTATCCCAGAGGATTTTGTGCAGCTGCAACTGAAAACGCACCGGCAAACCGTCCCTCAGCACCCAGTCAGCCAGCTGTGTGGCGCCTAGCCCGCCATGGGCCGGCGAGAATAACACCGGGCATTTTTCGGCAAGCCGATGCTCGATCAAAATTTGCCTGGCCCAGTTGTAATCGGCCTCGTCACACAGGACAAATTTTATCTCGTCATGCGGCGTGAGCAATGCCAGATTTTCCCAGCGATTTTTATCAACCTCCCCCGAGGCGGGCGTCTTGATATCCACGACCCGCATCACGCGCGGATCGACGCTGCCGATATCCAGAGCACCGCCGGTCTCCAGCGAGACCTGATACCCGGCATCGCAAAGCACCGTAAGAAGCGGCAGACAATTTTTCTGCGCAAGCGGCTCGCCGCCGGTCACCGTGACGTAACGGGCCTTATATTGTCCGACCTGATGAAGAATCTGGGCGAGGGTGTAGTTACTCCCGCCGGTAAATGCGTAGGAGGTATCGCAGTACGTACAGCGCAGCGGACAACCGGTCAGCCTTATAAAAACCGTCGGCCACCCGATGCGGCGAGTCTCGCCTTGCAGGGAAAAAAATATTTCGGTAATGCGCAGTTTTGCGTCCAGTTCAGACATAAAAACTACCTGGAGACGGCGAGCAGTTTTTTTGCCTTGGCAGCGGCATTACTCTCGGGATATTTGGCAATCAGCTGTTTCAGCGTGGCATTCGCCTGCGATACGGCTTTGAGCGCCTGCTGACAGGCTGCTATGTTAAACAATATATCCGGCGCTTTTGAAGGATTCGAGCCCTCTTTTAATAGGGCACGGTAAGTCTCCAGAGCGCTTTTGTAATCTTTCATCGCAAACTGAGTGTCGCCCAACCAGAATCTGGCGTTCGGAACATGTACCGAATCGGGGTATTTCTTGAGAAAATCTGCAAAGGCAGTCGCCGCATTGGCATAACTGGCATTCCTGAACAGGCCATAAGCCGCTTCGATGGCGCGGTTCTCCGCTGCCGGATCATCAGATGCCGCCCCTCCAGATGCCGCCCCTCCATCAGTCCTGGGCGCAGGCGCTGCCGATTCCGTCGGTTCAAAACGACGCAAGCGGGTATCGAGATCTACATAAAAATCCTTCTCACGCTTTTCTGCATCTTGCAGGCCATGAACAGTCTCTTCGTTCATCCCGCGCAATTTACGGATTTCACCATTGATTACTTCAATCTGGCTTTGCAAATCCAAAATAGACTGCGTCTGCTGCTTGTTTTGTCCTTCCAGTTTGAGCACACGCGCCTCAACCCGCTGAATGTTGTCTCTCGCCTCATCATCCGAGAACAGACCCGCCTGCGCAGGATAGGCAAAAAATAAACCCAACAACATCAAGGCACGTGGCGTCAGCATGATATTACTTAGCGTAGTTCAGATCAGTGCGGCGATTTTGCGACCATGCAGCTTCGTTATGGCCGACAGATGCCGGTTTTTCTTCGCCATAGCTTACGCTGTTAAGCTGACCGGCCTTAGCGCCACCCAGTTCCAGCATCTTCTTTACGCCGTCTGCACGACGCTGACCCAGACCCAGATTGTATTCATTGCTGCCGCGTTCGTCGCAATTGCCTTCCAGACGCACCGTGCGCGCTGCATTTTCAGACAAATACTTGGCATGAGCCTGAACCAATGGCTTGTCTGCATCCTGAACCGCTGCCACGTCAAACGGGTAATACACGCTGCGACCAGCCAGGATACTGTGCGGATCGTTCAGAGGATCAACCGCTGTTTGTACAACAGGCGCGGCCTCTACCGGAGCTACGACCGTGCGTTGAACAACAGGCGCGGCCGGCGCTTCTTGCGGCTTTTGGCTTGCACAGGCTGCGAGTAAATTCACCAACACAATACTGACAACAATTTTCTTCATGGCTATTCCCCTTGGTTAATTAAAGTTGTGGTCCCCACACTGGCTCGCGCGCATCGCCGCTTTGTGTAAACATATGCTGCCTGACGCGACCATCGCTGGACACGGTTGCCAATATACCACGACCTCGCGCTTCACTGGCAAACAGGATGATCTTGCCATTGGGGGCGAAGCTGGGCTTTTTCTCCCAACCCCCCTCGGTGAGCATAACCATCTGCGTAGTCTGAAAATCCTGCATGGCAATATAAAACTGACCGCCCGTCAGATGGGCGAAGACAAATGATTTTCCATCAGGACTGTGGCGCGGCGAATAACTGTTACCCGCCGCAAAGGTCAGGCGCTGCGCGGCTCCCCCGGCTGCCGGCATGCGATACACCTGCGCACTGCCGCCGCGATCCGAGGTGAACAGGATAAACTGGCCGTCAGGGGAAAAATTAGGCTCGGTATCGATCCCGCCGCTGAAGGTGATGCGGCGCAGATCGCTGCCATCGGGACGCATCAGATAGATTTGCGAGCTGCCGTCGCGCGTCAATACCACCGCCAGCTGTCGGCCATCGGCCGACCAGGCCGGGGCGCTGTTGCTGCCGGGAAAATCGGCCACCACCTTGCGCAGATTGGTGTACAGGGACTGCACGATGACGGCGGCATGACCCGTTTCAAAACTGACATAAGCTAAATGGCTGCCGTCCGGCGACCAGGATGGAGACATGATGGGCTCGTTTTGCTTCAACACGACATGCTCGTTGTAGCCATCGCTGTCGGCCACGATCAGGCTGAATGTCTTTCCCTGACGATTCACATAGACGATACGCGTGCTGAACACCCCCTTATCACCGGTAAGCTTTTCGTAGATTAAATCTGCGATGCGATGACCGACCGCACGGACTTGACCGTCGGATGCCGAGACCGCCTGTCCCACCAGCTCAACATGTTTTAACACATCCAGCAGACGAAAACGCGCTTCGATGCGACCGTCAGCCTGCGCCGCAACCGTGCCTATCGCCAGCGCCACCGCGCCGCGCAGCTGCCAGTCGGTGTAATTGACCTCAGAGGGTTCATGCGGAGACTTGCCACTCGCGTCAACGATGCGAAACAGGCCGCTGCGCTGCAAATCCCCCGTCACCACTTCATTGATCTCCCGGCTCAGCTTTTCATCGCCACCCAGAGGAACCAGTGACACGGGAATTTGATTTTCGCCTGCGCCGATAATTTCGATGCTCAGGGCCGCGAAGGACAGCGAAGTGTGCGCCAGCATCAACAAACCCAGCACGGCGGATAAAATTTTCAACATTAAAACCTCTTATTCCACTGGCTTGAAAGCCAGCTTTAAATCACGAAAACGGTTAAACAGGCCAGGATCTGCGGGCAAGGGCAGCGGGTCGGATCGCAGTATCGCGCGCTCTACCGCATCGTCGTAGGCAGCGTTCCCGCTCGATCGGCCCAGCTTTACACTCAGAACCCGGCCGCCGGGCAGCAACGTCACCAGAAATTCTGCGCGCGCATCGTCAGCCACACCGGGCGGCATGATGACATTACGCCTGATTTTACCCTGAATCTTCCCGATAAATTCATCCACCACGCGGCCCGTGGCTGCCACTTGCGCCGCCAGATCACGCGCGGCCTGCTGCTCTGCGGCAGAGGGCTGAGCCGCTTTAGGTGCGACCTTCTTGGTCTCCACGGGCTTTTTGGCCTCGGGAACGACCTTTTCCGGCGGCCTGACCGGCTCCGGTTTTTTTTCAGGCTTTTTTTCAGGGGTTTTATCCGGCATCACGATCTCCGGCTTGATCACTGCCTCTTCCTGAACCGGCGGAGGAGGAACCACCTCCCGAACCCTGGCCGCGACCGGGCGCTCGGGCGCGGCCTCGGGCAAGCTTTGCCACAACTCCACGCTCATCACAGCCACCTGTTCGGTCTGCCAGGAAAATCCGAAGTACAGCAGGGCAAAAAACGCGACATGCACAAACAGGGCGAGCATCCCTGCCGCCAGTTTATCGGGATCCCGAGGTGCGACTGCGCTCATTTTGCGCGGGCTTGAGTCAGAAGACCGACTTTTTGAATGTGTTGCTGTTGCAGCACATCCATCACGTTGATGACCTCCTCATAACGCACGCTCTTGTCGGCGGAAATCACCACCGCCTGCTCCGCGTGCGTGGCCTGACGGGATTTCAGGATGGACACCAGCTCGTCGCGCGACACCCGCGTTTCCTCATCCCCTTTGGAATGATCGCGCAAGGCCAGCGTTGTATCCTTTTTGATAATGACTTCGAGCGGCGCCGGCGCCGGCGTGGATGACTTACTCACCTGCGGCAGATCGACCTGACCTGGATTCATCATCGGTGCGGTCACCATGAAAATCACCAGCAATACCAGCATCACGTCGATGTAGGGCACGACGTTGATTTCATTCATCAGGCGATTTTTTGAACGACGACCAGATCTCACAGCCACCTCTCACGAGCGGGCATTGCGTTCGCAGAACGGATAACCTGTTTCATGGCTGACGCTGCAACACATTGGAAAACTCCTCGGTAAAACTCTCGAAGCGAGTCGCCAGCCTGTCTATATCGTGCGCGTAACGATTGTAGGCGACTACCGCCGGGATAGCCGCAAACAAGCCCATCGCGGTTGCCACCAGCGCTTCGGCGATACCGGGTGCGACATGCGCCAGCGTGGCCTGCCCGACGTTGGCCAGGCCGCGAAAGGCATTCATGATGCCCCACACCGTGCCGAACAGACCGACATAAGGGCTGACAGAGCCTACCGATGCCAAAAACGCCAGATGCGATTCCAGCCTGTCCATTTCCCGCTGATAGGTCGCGCGCATCGCGCGCCGCGTGCCATCCATCACCGCGCTGGCATCCATGCCCTGCTGTTTTTTAAGTTTCACGAACTCGACGAAACCGGCCGCAAAGATGCGCTCCAGCGCGCCCTGATCGGCTCTTGCCGAATTGCTAACCCCCTTGTACACCTCGTTCAGATTTGGATTGTGCCAGAACGCCTCTTCGAACTCCGCCGTCAATCTGATTTCGCGGCGTATCGCAAACAGCTTGAGGAAGATGTACCACCAGGACAGCATTGACACCAGCAGCAGCAGCCCCATCACCAATTGCACCAGCACGCTGGCGTTGCTGATAAGGTGTATAAACGACAAATCCTGTGTAACTTCCATTAGCAATCTTCCCTGTTATTCCATTGTGAGCACAGCACTTCGGGCAACCTGACCGGTTTGAAGGTCTCCCGTGAGACACACACCAGATGCACCTCCCCTTCCGTGAGCAGCTCCTCTTCGCGCCTGACCGTCTGCAACAGCGTGAGGCGCGAACGCCCGACGTCTTTGACCCTTGCTGTGACGTCCAGCATATCATCCAACAGCGCCGGCCTCAAATAATCAATTTTCATGGTACGCACCACAAACATCACACCGAACGTCTTCATCAGCTCGGCATTGCTGTAACCGTGAGAGCGCAACCACTCAGTCCTGGCGCGTTCCATAAAGTTCACGTAACTTGCGTGATACACCACCCCGCCCGCATCCGTATCCTGAAAATACACCCTGACCGGCCAGGTAAAAATCATGCCCTCAGTCATCCCTCACTCCGCCGTCATTTTTCATATTTTCACACAAACCACAAGCATCAAATTGTAATAAAACAATCCATTTCCCAACTATTCCACCCCCATCCTAACCTTCCCCCCTTGCGGGGGGAAGGGACGAACGATGCGCTACGCGAATTTCACGTTAAACGGCAGGCTTGGATGCACGCAACCACTCTTGCACCGGCAACAAATCATCGCTATCGACCACTACACCCAAGCTGCCATCGTCATTTACCACACGCAAACGCTGCTGATCTTTGGTAAGAAATAACACCTTGCCATAGCTTTTCGGCACACGCCGAGCCTTGCGCGCTGCATCTTTGGTGTTTTCCTTCGTCTCAATCAATCTCATTATTGGCGTATCACCGGGCAGATGCGACAGACATACCACGAAATCCGGGTAGAAATAATTCTGATGTTCACCCCTCACCAGTCGCACGGCATAAGGCTTGCGATCCGGGTTGCGATGCCACCATGATACGAAGTCCGCCCTATCCAACGCCTTTGCAAACGCACGCTCTTCGCCGTTCAATTTCACCGCGCCGTCATAACGGCCGAGCCGCCATTCGCGCCCGTCCAACATCAAGCACCGATCTGCCAGCCACTCGCGTTCATCCAGCATCAGCAGCGAGTCAATTTGCGCCAGATCATCGTCAGAAGGCGGCAGCACGCCGTAGATATTTTTGCCGGACGCCGCCAAACTTAATGCAGCAGGAAACAGCATTAAATCCGGCAACGATTCTGCATCCGCCAGGGTGGTGAATTCAGCCACCAGACTTTGCATCAATTCGGCAATTGCCTGCGCCTCGCGGCGGATCACCCAATGCGCGGCGTCGCGGGAATAGCGTTTCAACTCGGCTTCCGGCGGACGCTCTTCTTCATTCAACTCTTCAAACGCCTCGTCGATTAAACCGCGCATACGGTTTGCCAACACATCGACAATAATGCGCACATCCTCATCTTCCACCTGCGGAAACTTGCCGAGAATCTCCCTTGCCTCACGCGCCAACGCACTGCGGTCAGTAATCATCAACACATCTTCTTCGTGCCGCGCGCCACGGGTCAATTCGGTATGAACTTCCTTTTCCTTTAACCGGTTAAGCGCAGCACGCACCGCGTTGCGCTTCAACTCTTCAGGAATCGTCAAGCGTGTCGCCACGGCTTCCGACACGCGAGTCATGTCCTGCATCTGCGGACTGGTTTCGCGCAATAACGCGCGCGGCAACAGACGACCCCCCCGGTGGCGAGGATAGGCGCGCAAGCCTTTTTCGCTCAACAATTCCAGCAATTCGGCTTCAGAATGCGGCAACTCATGGCGATTACGGACTTTTACAAATATTTGATTATTAACAACTTCATCCAGACAATCATCCAACACACTGCCTACATGCCCGTTGCCAAACAGCGATTGCTGCGGCCCGACGGACACCATCGGTGCAGGTTCACGCGCTGAAAAATCCACTGCCGCCTTGTTCTCCGGCCTGTCTGCGTGCGACGCACAGGCAGGCAGTGGCAGGCCTGTCTGCCCTGCCAAACAGGGCACAGGCAGGCCGTAATCCAGCGGCGGCTGATTGGTTTCACGGTTGGTATAAACCACCGCGCCGGAGATCGTCTGCCGCACCAACAACTTTTCCGTCTGCCCTTCCAACTGACTTTTCACCGCGCTGCTGGCATGTACCGCCGACTCAAATCCGCGTTGCGCTTCCGCATCCGCCAGATAAACATAAGCCGTATCCAACTCAGCCGGAATCACCATCGGTTTCGGATACGCCTCGCGAATCGGGCGCGACACGCGCATCACTCGACCGATAAACTGCATGGCGAAATCCGTATCGTTCACCGACTTGGTCGAAGCCAGCACAAATGCGCGCGGCGCATCGAACCCCGTACCCGCCGATTGTTTGAAAATCAGCACTTCTTTAGAGCTGTCGTTAGCAATCGCCGCCATCAGCACCGGATTCGGCTCATCAGAAGAATGCTTGCCGATGGCCGAAGGATGCACGCCGCACAGCTTAATCAAATTCTGCTCAGCTTCTTCCACTGTCTTGTCGCCATTCGCCACCTGCACCAACAATAACGGCGTCAGCGCAATTCCTGCCGCCTGCAATTGCCGCTTGATGCGCTGCGAACGACGCCAACTTTGGCGCAACACCGTGCGCTTCAAATCCGTCACCGTCTGCACACTTTGCCGCAAGTCATACACCACAGCTTCAATATAACGCTTGTTCAAGCGCGCATTCACCACCTCGTCGCGACTGGCGGCGAAACTCTCGAAGGCGCTATAGCCTGCCTGCTGCAAAAATTCCAGCAAGCGTTCATCCTTGGGCGTTGCGGTCGCCATAATCAGGAAATCCGCATTCAGCCAGTGCGCGAATTTACCGAATTCCGTGGTCTTATCCAGCCCGATGTGTGCCTCATCGACAACCAAACCGATGGACAAACCCTGCACGCGTGCCCTAGCGATAAAGGCTGCCAGAGTTCGAGTATCGTCATCGCCATCGGCGTTGTAACCGGTGTTGCGATCCCGCGCCCGCGCCACACCTTGTGCGGTGGAGAGCAAAACCATGCCAGCTCGCGCATCCTGATTGCGACCGCGCGACAACATCACCGGCACCAGACCCGCGCAATTCGCCGCCAGCGCGTCTTCGGTTTGCTGCACCAGATTGACGAACGGCACGAACCACAACCACACCGTAGGACGCGCCGCGCTCACCGCTTCCAGCACCCGCGAAATCATAAAGGTCTTGCCCGAACCTGTCGGCGCACGCAGCAAACAAGGCGGTGATGCATCGCGCAACAATGCCCGCGTCATGCCTTCGACAATCGCGCTTTGAAACACCTCCGGCTCAATCGCCGCTGATTGTGCCGCAATAATGTCGCGGATAGTCATGACTCGTCCTTGTTTATATTTTCATTTTCCAACAAAGCTCGATCTCGTTCCAGTTCGGCGCGCAACTCGTCTTCCGTCGGCAATACCAGGCGATACTTGCTGGCAAACAACTGTTCATTTTCGTGCAGCACGGAATATCGCACCACCGAAGCATCACGGGTTGCACACAATATGATTCCAACTGTCGGGTTGTCTTGCTCACCGCGTTTCAAATCATCATACATGCGCACATACATATCCATCTGACCGATGTCCTGATGCGTCAACTCACCGGACTTGAGATCGAACAACACAAAGCATTTGAGCAAATAGTTGTAAAAAACCAGATCCACGTAGAAATCCTTGGTCTCCGTACTGACGCGCTGCTGACGGGCGACAAAGGCGAATCCTTTGCCTAATTCCAGCAGGAAAGATTGCAGATGATTCATCAATCCCTGCTCAAGGTCACGCTCAAGCACGCGCCCCGCCTCCGGCATGCCGAGAAATTCCAGCACCACCGGATCACGCACCAATTCTCTTGGTGAAGCAAGTGCGTTCGTGTTGGTACGCGCCTCAGCCTCAACAGGCTCACGATCCCGGCTGGACAACAAACGTTCGTAATACAGCGTGCCAATCTGCCGATCCAACGCACGCGAGCTCCAGTTTTGCGCAGCAGCTTCGTCCATATACCAGCGACGCGCCCGGTCACCCTCCACTCGCAGCAACGTGCGATAGTGCGTCCAGCTCAATTCGGTACGCACTGCGTTCCAAATTGGGAATATTTGAAAAAATGCACGCATATTGCGCAAATTACGCTCGTCGAACCCCCGTCCAAACTCCACAGTCATGGACTCCGCCAGTCGCGGCAATAGTCGCTTGCCATATTCCGCGCGCGCAGCCCCGTTCTGCTCAAACTCCACGATATGTCGCCCAATCTCCCAACAAGTACGCACCTGAATGGTGTCCACAGCCCGCAAGACACGACTGCGTGCATCGCGAACCAACTCGCGTAATTGCCCGATCAGAGTTTGTAACGAGGAGTCGTTCTGAATACCGTGATCCTCTGGTAAGTCGCTCATATCGCGCTCCCCATCTGGCCGCTCATCAGTGCATCCATCAGGCTGTAGCAATTAGCCTCAATACCGCGTGCGGCGAGTTGTTCGCGCAAACTTTTCGGGCGCGAGGAATATACGGCAAGCCTTGCCGCACCTGTTCGTTGCGGCCATTGAGCCAGTGTTTCCAGCGTCGCGGCATTGACCTCCAAACACAGCAGCAACTCGCAATCCTCCACGCGACCCAAGCGTTTTACCGCACCCTCCGGCACAGAACACACCACGCCCAGCCGCTTCAAGGCCAGCAGTTGATAGGCGTGCGCGGCGTCTATATCAAAATGTGCATCGGCGGCTTCCACCTTGTCCAGTTGCAGATAGGCGAATTCGCCACCCGCATGACCCGGTTTTCCACCGTAGCCCTTGATCACCCGGCGCATCCGTTCCGCACAAACATCGCGGCACAGGTTCTTGTCCGGCTCTTTGCTGGTTGCTTCGGTACTGGAACACAGAATGAAGCGTCGCTGGCCAACCTGTGCCGAGCCCGCCTGCGGTGAGCTTGTCGAATCCGTCGAAGCGACCTGTGCTGAGCCTGTCGAAGCATCTTCCGCATTCAATTCCAGCACCGCCTGCCCCGTCGTACCTGACCCCGCAAAGAAATCCAGCACGATGTCGTTTGGACGTGTGGCTTGGGAAAGCAGGTTTTTGATGAGGGATAACGGCTTGGCATAGTTGAAAGCACGGTCGCCAAAAATCTCCGCAACAACGCGCGCGCCTTCCTGATTGGTGCTTGAAACAAAGCTGTTTTCCGCTTCATAACCGCCATCCTCAAAAGTCGGCACAACCCAACTGGACAGCGGCTGAGTTTGGTTGCGTAAATCTGCCTTGTAACGCTTGAATTGAGGTCGTCCAAAACCCACCGGACGACCCACCCAATACTCCAGATTGGGCAAATCCCGGCGCAGCAATGGTGTTTTTCCGCTTTTAGGAACATCACCACGATCAATCGCGGCGAGCAGTTCATCCATGGTGTGCCACGTTTCGACGCGCTGCTCTTTTGGGAACAGAATCTGTCCCAGCTCGATAAATTCTTCCATCGCTTTGGCCTGTAGTGCCTGACCTGCTTTCAGCCGGTCACGCGAGGCATACACCCAAATTCGATCCGGGTTCGGCGGATACACAATCTCTGTTGCCGGATCTAGCAACGGGTAATACAGGTTCGGACGTTCCTTGTAGGAAAATCCCAGTGTCAAATTATCTGACCGCCAATCACCACGCGGATCATTGTCCGAGTTGCCGTACATTTCGTAGCTTTTCTCAAAACCCTTGAAGCTGAACCCTTCATTGCCGTACACCAGCACATGCTCGTGATCCACTGAAAGAAAACAGGACTGGTCGGCATTCGAGCCTTGCCGCGTGCGCCAGGTCATCGTACCCAGCCGCATCCCCGGAAACACCTCGTCCATCAAGAGTTCCAGCCTTGAGCGGTTTTCGTCGTTGATCGACACCAGAATCACGCCGTCCGGCGTCAGCAAATCGCGCGCCAGCGTCAGGCGACGATAGAGAAATTCCAGCCACTGCGAATGCCGCCAGCGGTCGTTCGCACCGACATAATGGTCGTTGTAAACCCAATCCTTGTTGCCGGTGTTGTACGGCGGGTCAATGTAGATGACGCGGATTTTTCCGTTGTGCGTGGCGCGCAACAGTCGTAGCGCATCGTAATTATCGCCTTCGATAATCAGGTTGCGATGAGCAAAACCGCCCTCTCCCCAACCCTCTCCCGCCTGCGGGAGAGGGGGCTGGGGAGAGGGTGAGCAACTTAATTCTTCCACCAAACGCGGCAGCACCAGATCGGCGTTGAGCGCCGCATCGCGTTCGATAGCGCTGGCTTCCCAATACAAACCGAGCTTCTGGCGAGTTAAATGCTCCACCAGCAAACGGCGTAATTGTTGCTCGTTCAAACCTTCGAGCTCGGCAAGCAGATTGGCAGCGCGGGTGGTATGGGTCATGCAAAAAAACCAAATAAATCAAACATATTCATGAACGAACGATGTCACGCGGCACGGTTGTAGCTATCCCTCTAAGAAAGCCACGCATCCTTTTCGGAGATTGAATCGGGATCAGTTCTATCCGGTCATTGTAGGCAATGATTTGCATCTGTTGACCCGCCTCCAGATGAACCTGGTCGCGCACTTCCTGAGGAATAAAAACTTGAAACTGGGGTGAAAGCGTAACGGCATTCATGGTTGCCTTCCTTTAAGAATTTTTCAGCATGGTAATCGTTCACACTGCGCCACAGGTCATTAAATCAGCCCACGGGGCAAATTCCCGATGGTGTCACGCCCTTCGCCAGTAGCCGCCATTCACGCCGACCGGGGCGTCGGCACGCTCCAGCGCTTTTCCCTGACGGAATGAGACAGCGGGCGTGGTCAAACGAAGCTCGGCAGTGAGATTATCGCTATGGATTATGTTTGCTTTTCTGAGGCTGGCCGCATTTTAACTCAATGCAACGTCGGCGCACCGCAGCATTTTTTGAACTTCTTGCCAGAACCGCACGGACATTCGTCATTGCGCCCCACCTTGGTCGACCTGACAGGTTCGACCCGTATCGCCGTGGGATTCGGCTGCATCGTCAGGGCTTCGCGTTGCACGGTAAAATGCTCAGCTAACAGAGCCACCGCCCCGGCAATGGATTCATAGGCCTCTTGTGTGAGTTGCCTGATGTCCGGGTTTTTATCCAGCATCTCCCAGCCATGCTCCGTACCCAGCAATACCATAGGCTCGATCAGCTCGGGGTAGCTCTCGAAGATCTCAGTCCAGGGTTCGCTGAACAAAAACACCCCGCGCATGAATCCCTCGCACCAGCCTTCTGCATCATAAAACTCGCTGCCGTCCTCCTGCGCCAGGATGTAAAACAGCGGAGAAAAAGTCTCGTTTCTGATCGCATCGAGCACGCTGTTGTAGTAACGCAACACCAGCCCCATGATGTGCGAGGCCTGCTCGTTTGAGGCAAACGAAGGCATCTCTTTACCTTCGTCAATATCCCAGACCCACGGCAAATACTCGCTGGGCATGACAAACTCCGGGTTGAGCACCAGCGCTGCAAAAAAACCGTCCAGCGTCGGCAGATCCATGCAGTTATCAGGGGTCGCGTCGGACAACAAAAAGTTGTCCAGCTCGTCAATTTCGGCTTCATTCAACTCTTGCATCGGGTTCATCCTGTATTCCTTCATCGCGTTATCGGGGAAAATATGCATATACCACATTAAAAAGACCTGCGCCGCCATGGGGCGATCACGGCCTTTAATCGTCGGCTCAGCCCCTCACGCCACCATCAGGCCGAATACCAGCAGTCCGCCGTGGAGCAGCATCGCAGCGATAGTAAGTCGGATCGCGTCAGCCAACCGCGCAGCTTGTGCCGCATAAAGCAGCAACAGGCGCGCGGCCCTGACGCTCAAGGGCAAGGCACCAAAAGCCATCAGCGCAAATACCGGCAACCCGCCCGCCAGCACGCATAAAAGCAACCAGCTATAGGCCATTGCCACGATCAGCACATAGCCCCAGCGCGCCCTCTGAACCCCCAGCCTCGCCACCCAGTGCAGTTTCCCCGCTTTAATATCCGCCAGGCGATCCGGAAACTGATTGATATACAGAAGGTTAGTCACCAGCAGCGCATAGGACAAACCCGCGATCAGGGGCGCTGCAGAAAACGCGCCGCGCTGCACAAAATCGCTGCCCACGGTAATCAACAAAAATCCCGCCGCCACGCATAATTCCCCCACCCCCCGACTGTTCAGGCGCAACGGTGGCGCGGAATAAGCCCAGCCGATAAACAATCCGGCAAGGCCTGCGTACAACAACTGAAAACCGGCATTCGCCATCAGCCACAGACCGGCTGTCGCGACCACAGCCAGCAAGGCAAAGCCGTAGTTACGCGTCTGCTTCTCGGTCAGCACGCCGTTCTGGATGAAGCGGCTGCCTCCTGTATACGGGAAGAGGCGTTCCTCGTTACAGGCATCCGTGCCGTTTAAATCATCGTAATAGTCGTTGAGCACATTGGCTCCTGCGTGCGCCAGCAGGGCGAAAACCAGGGTAACAAGAGCGGTCGCGGCGTTAAACGCAAAGCCGTCATGCCAGGCGCTGGACAAGCCGATCAGACAGGCCATCAGGCTGGCCGTCAAAAATGCCGGACGCGTCGCGGCAAAATAACGCACCAGCACATTCGGGTAGGCTCCAATCGACGGTTCAGCGCTCAATCCTCAAACCTCCACTCCTGAATCCTGAATCCTGAATACTGAATACTGAATCCTGAATCCTGAATACTGAACTCAATCTTCCATGACGGCCGTGGTATAGACCTCCTGCACGTCGTCCAGATCCTCCAGCGCGTCGAGCAATTTCTGCATTTTAACGGCATCTTCCCCTGTGAAGATCACTTCACTGGCAGGCTTCATGATGACCTCGCCAAACTCGGGCACGTAGCCTGACGCTTCGAGCAATTGTTTCACCTGGATAAAATCGTGCGGGGAAGTGATGACTTCGATACTGCCGTCATCATTGGTGGTGATATCTTCCGCCCCCGCATCCAGCGCCACTTCCATCAGGCCGTTCTCGTCCGTGCCGGGAGCAAAGATCATCTGCCCGCAATGGTTGAACATGAACGCGACCGAACCATCCGTACCCAGGTTGCCGCCATACTTGCTGAAGGCATGGCGCACATCGGCCACCGCACGCATCTTGTTGTCGGTCATGCAGTCCACCATCACCGCAGCACCGTTGATGCCGTAACCCTCGTAGCGGATTTCCATGTACTGCACACCGTCCAGCTCGCCGCTGCCGCGTTTGATCGCACGCTCGACGTTGTCCTTGGGCATATTATTGGCATACGCCTTGTCCATCGCCAGGCGCAGACGCGGATTACCGGCAGGATCTGAGCCGCCCATGCGTGACGCTACGGTAATTTCCTTGATCAGTCGGGTGAATATCTTGCCGCGCTTTGCATCCTGCTTGCCCTTGCGATGTTGAATATTTGCCCATTTGCTATGTCCGGCCATGTTGTTCCCCAAATAAAATATCGGTCGATGTTATCATTTTCAGCTGTTTTAGCAATCCGTGAAGCATGACAGGAAGCCCGGCAACTGAATCGGTGCCATACTGTAGTCGCCTGACGGCCAGTCAACGAAAGAATCCTATGAAAACCATACTGATTGCCAACCCTAAGGGCGGCAGCGGCAAAACGACACTTTCTGTCAACATCGCAGGCTATCTGGCGAATCAGGGTCAGCGCGTCGCGCTGCTCGATCTGGACCGACAAAAGTCAGCCTCGCTCTGGGTCGCCACTCGCCCCCGTGATTTGCCCGAGATCGTGACGCTCGAATCGAGCCGGGGCGAAGACTGCCTCAACGACTATCTGGTCATCGACAGCCCGGCCGGATTGCACGGCAAGAATCTGGGTCACGCCATCCGGCTGGCACAAAAAATCATCGTGCCTGTCTCACCGTCGCTGTTTGATCTCAATGCCAGCCGCGATTTCCTGAAAATACTGAACGATAAAAAGGAAGCACACAAATGCCAGATCGGTGTGGTCGGCATGCGTATGAACGCGCGCACTCACGCAGCTATCGCACTGGAAAACTTCCTTGCCGAATCGAATCTGCCGATATTAGCTTACCTGCGCGAGACGCAGGTCTATGTCAATGCCGCCTTCGAGGGAAAATCCCTGTTCGACCTGCCCCATCACCTGGCCGAACGCGAACTCGAACAATGGGAGTTCCTGTTAAATTGGCTTAAAAAATAGCGCGAGGCGGCAGGCTGAAAAAAGACGGGCGCCGGGTCTATTCGCCCTTCGCCGCATCGAGCGCGTCCTTGAGGGTATCTTCGCGCAGGGCGTTAATGCACATGGACAATTCGTCCGCAGACGCCACCAGTTCTTCAGGCAAATCCCTGACGCTGGCATGCGAAATCAAAATAGCGGCGGCTCCCGCCACTTTGAGCAACATGGCACGTTCTTGCATCAACATTTCGACTTCTTCGCTCAGCAGTGCAACTTCTTCTTTGTTCATTTTATTTCCTTAAGTGTAGAGCATGTCATGCCTGTTAATGCGCCCTGACGGCGGCGACAGCCAGCGCGCTCATATTCACGATACGCCGCACCGTCGCGGTCGACGTCAGAATATGCGCCGACTTGTTGGCACCCAGCAATATAGATCCTATGGTAATTCCGTCACCGCCCGTCATCTTGAGCAGATTATAGGAAATATTCGCCGCGTCCAGATTCGGCATGATAAGCAGATTTGCGCTGCCTTTCAAATGGGAGGCGGGGAAAATCTCACCGCGCAGACTCTCGGAGAGCGCGGCATCACCATGAATTTCGCCTTCCACCTCAAGTTCCGGCGCCAGACTATCCAGCAATTGCCGCGCGCGGCTCATTTTGCGCGCGGATTCGTTGTCGTGGCTGCCAAAACTCGAATGTGAGAGCAAGGCGACTTTCGGCACGAGGCCAAAACGGCGCACTTCTTCGGCGGCCAGCAGGGTCATTTCGGCAAGCTCCTCCGCCGTCGGGTCCAGATTCACATGCGTGTCGCAGATGAACAAAGTATGGCGAGGCAACATCAGAATATTCATCGCGGCAAACACGCTCGCCCCCGGGCTGTGACCGATCACCTGTTCGATATAGGGCAAATGATGCAGCGGTTGTTCGACCGTACCGCAGAGCATCGCATCCGCCGAATTCATCCGCACCAGCATCGCGGCAATCAGGGTATTGCTGCGGCGCATCTCGCGCTTGGCCTGCGCCAGCGTCACCCCCCGGCGTTGCATCAGGTGGTGATATTCGGTGTAGAACTCGCGAAAACGCGCATCCTCTTCCGTGTTCACCAGTTCAAAATCCACGCCCGCCCTGATGCGCAAACCCAGCCTCGCGATACGTTCCTCGATCACCGCCGGACGCCCCACCAGTATCGGATAAGCCAGGCCTTCATCCACCACCGTTTGCGCCGCATGCAACACGCGCACATCCTCGCCTTCGGCATACACCAGCCGTTTGGGCGCGCGACGAGCCGCCTCGAACACAGGCTTCATCAGCATGTTGGACTGATAGAGGAATCCGGACAACTGCTCGCGATAAGCGGCCATATCGTGAATGGGGCGGGCGGCCACTCCGCTGTCCATCGCGGCTTGCGCGACAGCCGGGGCAATGCGCATAATCAGACGAGGATCAAAGGGTCTGGGGATCAGATATTCGGCGCCGAAAGACATTTCTTCGTCGCCATAGGCGCTCGCGACTTCCGCTGACTGTTCGGCCTGAGCCAGCTCTGCGATGGCATAGACCGCCGCCTTTTTCATGGCTTCGTTGATCGTGGACGCGCCCACATCCAGCGCGCCCCGAAAAATATAAGGAAAACACAGCGCGTTATTGACCTGATTCGGATAATCGGAACGCCCGGTCGCTAAAATCGCATCGGGACGAGCGGCGCGGGCAAGCTCCGGGCTGATCTCGGGCGTGGGATTGGCCAGCGCGAAAATCAGCGGCTGCTGCGCCATCAAGGCGACCATTTCCGGCTTCAATACGCCGCCTGCCGATAAACCCAGAAACACGTCGGCGCCCGCGATCACCTCACCCAGCGTGCGCGCACCGGTATCGATCGCATAACGCGCCTTGTTGTCATCCATTTCCTCGACGCGGCCCAGATAGACCACGCCTTTAATGTCGGTGACAGTGATGTTATTCATCTGAACCCCGAGGGCCACCAGCATATCCAGACAGGCCAGCGCCGCAGCTCCCGCGCCGGATACCACGAGGCGGATCTGTGCAATATTTTTTCCCACCACCTTCAGGCCGTTCAACAAGGCCGCGCCCACGATGATGGAGGTGCCGTGCTGGTCGTCATGAAACACCGGGATACTCATCCGCTCGCGCAACTTGCGCTCGATGTAAAAACACTCCGGCGCCTTGATGTCTTCGAGATTGATGCCGCCGAACGTGGGCTCTAACGAGGCGATGATATCCACCAGTTTGTCAGGATCTCGCTCGTCGATTTCCAGATCGAACACGTCGATACCGGCAAATTTCTTGAACAGGACGCCCTTGCCTTCCATCACGGGTTTGGCGGCCAGGGGACCTATCGCCCCCAGACCCAGCACCGCCGTGCCGTTAGTAATCACCGCGACCAGATTGCCGCGAGCCGTCATGTTGCGCACTTCGAGCGGATTTTCCACGATCAGCTCGCAAGCGGCGGCAACACCCGGCGAATAAGCCAGCGCCAGATCGCGCTGGGTCAGCATGGGCTTGGTTGCGTTGACGGATATTTTTCCGGCAGGCGACCGGCGGTGATATTGCAGCGCAGCTTCGCGCAATGGCTTGTCCATGATTTCCCCGAAAATTCGAATACTCCCGGGGATTATAGCCCAGCGACATGACGCACGGCGCGTTGTGAACTGAGCTTGATTCTGCCAATACGAAAAATGAGCGACCGCATGCACTTTTCGCGCGAAACTCGCACCGTTAAACCTTGAAAAGGCTTTTCATCCACGAAAAACACGAAATTCACGAGATAGATCAAAGTATTAGACTGCTTTTATGACTCACCCAATCGGCGAGAAACCAGAGCCGAGTAAGAGTTTGAATTTGTTCGTGTTTTTTTGTGCCTTTCGTGGACAACTTTGATTTTAAGGTTAAACTCGATACAGACCGGGTGGCCTGCACCCCTTCTGTGCAGCTTCCTCAGTGAGTCCAGTGAACGCGCAGCAAGTTCTGACCCGCGTTATAGTGAAATTCCAGCTCGCCCTGATAGGCCTTGTGCAATGCCTCGCCCATGCCGCGCGCCAGGTGAATATCGGTCGTGGTGACCAGCGTTCCCCCGTCTTTTTCTTCCACCGCCATGATGCGCTTGAGCGGATGTTCTGCGCGTTCATGTTTCTCGTAGTTGTGGATCAGGTGCATGATTTCGTCGTAATGCGACTGAAAAAACTCACCCTTCAGGCTTAAAAAACCGGCCGGGTAATGGTCGTGAATGCGATGACAGGCAGGGCAAAGTTCCTGGTGCGCATTGACCGGCGCCAGCAGCCACTGCCAGCGCCCTTCGTGATACACCGAACCGCACTGCGAACAGACGGACGGCTCGCGCAGCTTGGCGCGCGCCTTGTAGGCATCGTGTACCTGCTCCTCAAACAGGTTGTCGTGCCGCGAAATTTTGCTGAACTCCGAGGTTGCCTGACTCATGATATTCTCCTTGCGACCAATTTATCACCGGCCTTCAGGCCAGGTGAATTTAAGCGGCATCCCCCGCCGCAGTCAGATCCCGCCCTTCAGGGCGGGTGCATCGTTAAGCTGCGCGTATGTCGGAGGCTTGCCTCCCCTTCGGGCCTTGTGTCACTTCGAAACTCACTTTTTGTCCTTCCTTGAGAGACTTGAAGCCCCCCATGTTGATGACAGAAAAATGCGCGAACAAATCCTCGCTACCGTCATCGGGCGTGATGAAACCAAAGCCCTTTGCATCGTTAAACCATTTAACAGTACCAGTTGCCATACCAGCTGACTCCTTATATTAAAAAAACAACACCCGACGACATGCGTCAGGACACGGCGATCTGGGTGGCCTGAGCCTTGGGCTTGCCCGACTTTACCAGGGTAACATTGAGCATCCCGTCCTTGAATTCGGCCTTTATGGCCGACTCGTCTGCATCCTCCGGCATGCCAAAACTGCGCACAAAACTGCCATAGGAGCGTTCGATCCGGTGAAATTTCTTGTCTTTTTCTTCCTTTTCCTGCCGACGCTCGCCGGAAATGGTGAGCATTCCGTCCTGAAGGGTGACCTTGACATCCTCCTTGTTCACGCCGGGGATTTCGGCCTTGATATGGTAGGCCTCATCCGTCTCGCTGATGTCAGCAGAAGGCGTCCAGGTCAGCATTTCCTGACCGACGCCTGTGCGTGCCGTCTCCCTGCCGAAAATACGGTTCAAACGACTGGAAATCTCTTCGAGTTCCCTGAGTGGCTCCCATTTAACCAGATTCATGACACACCCCCTTGACCCGCGGCTTCAAAACAGTCTTCCCGCCAGCTGCATCCTGATTGATCGCACTCGCCGCCGTAGGCGGTGGCAAAACAGTCGAAATTGCCTTCACTGCTTTGAATCGATCTTATCAGCGCTACCTTTGAAAGCTTGCCGGGGGCAATACTTCGCGACTCGGCGATGCTGCGTACCTCTTCGATTTCCATGGCGCTACTCCTCGTATAAGGTTTACCTGCCTGTCCGGCGGACAGTCGGGCGTCGGGCGTTGGGCGTTGGGCGTTGGGCGTTGGGCGTTGGGCGTTGGGCGTTGGGCGTTGGGCGTTTGATTCTGCTGCCTGCCCAACGGGCATGGCAAAGAGGCCACCCCTGATAATGAAACTCGCCATGCCCGAACCCCTCGCTTCGCTCTCCCCCTTTCCAACTTTCCCCCGCTTGCCTATCTGCGTGCAACGCACAGGCAGGCGGGGGCAAGGGCAAACGAAACTCTACGAGTGTTTCACGTTAAGGCCAATGCACTAAACTTCCGACGTGCGGGAAATATACGCAGAATAGGTTGAAAAACATATAGGCCAAAATACCTATGCATTTTGGCCTATATCGCTAAGTTGACACGGGGTATTACCTGAGCGCTGCCAGCATCTTCTCCAGGCGTTTGACCGACACGATCACAGGCGTCTTGAGCTCCTGAGCAAACAGTGACACGCGCAACTCCTGCAACAACCAGGCGAATTCATCCATGCGCGGGTCAGCCTTGCCTGCCTGTCTTTGCAAGGCTTGCAACAGGGGTTGCAACTGCGCCATGCACTGCGCATCGCGCGCCGGATTGCTGCGCAGTTTTTCGATACGCAGCACAATCGCCTTCAGGTAACGCGGCACATGCTGCAAGCGCTCATAGGGCGTATCGCGAATAAATCCCTTGTGCAGCAACCATTCGAGCTGCGCGCGGATGTCCTGATTCGCCTGGGCGTGCGCCTTGATCTGCGGCAGGCATTTTTGCAGCGTCTGATGTTCGCCCAGTATATTAGCCACCAGTCGGGCAAGCTCCTGAGCGATCAGCAGCAGGCGATTCTTGGCCTCCTTCGCGCGGGTGAGGAATTCGGCTTCATTCACCGGCAGAGGATCGTTCAGGCAGCCGCGATCAAAAGCCATGCACAGAATCTGCTGCTGCAACTCCTGCTGCGTGCCAAAAGGCATGAACAGCATCCCCAGGCGTTGTGCCTCCGGCAGGTTTTTCTCCAGATACTTCACCTGCTCTTTCAAAGCCAGCATGAACAGGCGACGCAAGCCTCCTCTGTGAGCGGCACAAGCCGCGTCACGGGTATCGAAAGCGCGCAGCACCACGGCGTCCCCGTCGTCCACCAGCGCGTTATAAAGCGTCACTTTTTGTCCTGCACGCAACACTTCTCGCGTGTCGGTAAAAGTGCCAAAGCCCCAGGTGGTGCAGCGTTTTTCATGCGGGAGAACCTGTTTATCCACGGTCACAGCGGCAATCACAGGGGCGGCTCTGGGCGCCAGTTCGCTGTGCAGCTGCGAAAAATTGCGCGACATGCCCAACTGCCTGCCATGCTCGTCCGTCACGCGAAAATTCATCAGCAAATGCGCGGGCAGCTGTTCGAGCCTGAAAGCGTCCAGCATCACATCCAGTTGCTTCGTCTCCCGGATATAGCGCGCAAGCGAGGGCAACAACGGGATATTATCGGGCCGGACCGCACGACAAAACTGCGCGGCAAATTCCGGCACCGGCACCAGATTGCGGCGGATTTTCTGCGGCAACGTCTTGACCAGCTGCACGATTTTTTCGGGCAACAGGCCGGGAATCAACCATTCACAGCGCGGGGCCGACACCTGATTGATGAGCGCCAGCGGCACGGTGAGGGTGATGCCGTCATCACTCTTGCCGGGTGAAAAATTGTAGCCCAGCGCAAAGCTCACGTTATCAATCTTCAGCTGCGGCGGAAACTGATCGGTGGTGATGCCTGCGGCCTCGTGGCGCATCAGATCATCTTTTTTCAGGTACAGCAGTTTGGCATCCGTGCGCTCGGCATCCGTACGCCAGGCCTCGAAGGTCGCACCGTTGTGTATGTGCGGCGGGATCCGGCTGTCATAGAAGGCGAAAATCAGTTCGTCGTCAACCAGCACATCGGGACGACGCGCCTTGTGTTCCAGCGCCTCAATCTCGCCGATCAACTTCAGGTTGAACGCGAAGAACGGCGCACGCGTATCGAACTCCCCCCCCACCAGAGCCTGACGGATGAACACCTCGCGGGACTCGGGCACATTCATCGGCCCGTAATGCACGCGCTTTTTGGCGTTGAGCAGCAAGCCGTGCAGCGTGCTGCGCTCGAAGGCCACCACCTGGGCGGGCTTCTTTTCCCAGTGCGGGTCGTAATAATGGCGCTTGATCAGATGCGCGCCGGTTTCCTCCAGCCATTCGGGCTCGATACGGGCGACGCACCTGGCATACAAGCGGTGAGTTTCGATCAACTCGCCTGCCACCACCCATTTGGAGCCTTTTTTCGCCAGCACGGAATTGGGCGCGATGAAAAACTTGATGCCGCGCGCGCCCATGTATTCGTTACCTTCCACGCTCTTCATGCCGATATTGCCCAGCAGGCCGCACAACAGCGCCTTGTGTATCTGCTCGTAACTGGCAGGCAATTCGTTCTCGCGCATTCCCATTTCGGCCACTTGCGTGTGCAACTGCTGATACAGCTCGCGCCATTCGCGCAGGCGCATCGGCGAGAGGAAATTCTTGCGGCATTCCTCGCTCATCAGGCGGTTCGATTGCTTGTGGGACAAGGCCTGTTCGAACCACGCCCATATTTTAATGAACGCCAGAAAGTCAGAACGCTCGTCATTGAATCGCTTATGCGCCGCATCCGCCGCCTCCTGCCGGTCCAGCGGACGCTCGCGAGGATCCTGAGTGGACAGCGCGCTGGCGATAATCAGAATTTCGCTCAGGCACTGATATTGCCTGCCCGCCAACAACAGACGGGCAATTTTAGGGTCCAGCGGCAATTTGGCCAGCTCGTGCCCCAGCGGGGTGAGCTGCCGCTCTTCACTGATCGCGTTCAATTCAGACAACAGCTGATAACCGTCGGCAATCATGCGCGCTGTCGGCGGTTCGATGAACGGAAATTCGGCAATATCGCCCAACTCCAGCGCACTCATGCGCAGGATCACCGTCGCCAGTGACACACGGAAGATCTCCGGATCGGTAAAGTCGACGCGCTGTATAAAATCGTCCTCGTCATACAGACGGATACAGACGCCACTCATCACCCGCCCGCAACGCCCCGAACGTTGATTGGCCGCCGCCCGGGAAATCTTCTCGACGTGCAGTTGCTCGACCTTCTGGCGGATGCTGTAACGGTTCACGCGCGCCAGTCCGCAGTCGATCACATAGCCGATATTAGGCACAGTCAGCGATGTTTCCGCAACGTTGGTCGCCAGCACCACGCGCCGCCCGTGCCCGGTTTTAAACACCTTGTCCTGCTCGACTGCCGACAAACGGGAAAACAGCGGCAGTATTTCGATGCCTTTAGGATGGTGTCGGCGCAAGGCTTCTGCCGTGTCGCGTATCTCGCGCTCACCGGGCAAAAACACCAGCACGTCGCCGCGCAACCCGCCGGCCGCCAGCTCATCCAGGGCACTGCTCACGGCTTTGGGCACATCCTGCGCCTCGCCTTCGTCGCTGATTTGCAAAGGCCGGTAGCGCAGCTCGACCGGGTAACTGCGCCCGGACACCTCGACGACCACCGCCCCGAAGTGCCGCGCAAAACGGTCGGCATCGAGCGTGGCGGAGGTAATGATCAGTTTGAGATCGGGACGGCGCGGCAGCAGCTGCTTCAGGTAGCCTAGCAAAAAGTCGATGTTCAGGCTGCGCTCGTGCGCCTCGTCGATGATGATCGTGTCATACCTACTAAGCTTCGGATCGCTGTGAATTTCGGCTAACAAAATACCGTCCGTCATCAGTTTGATGACCGTGTCTGAAGACACCTTGTCGTTAAAACGCACCTTGTAGCCGACAAGGCCGCCGAGTTCTGTTTTAAGTTCAGCGGCGATGCGCGTAGCCACCGAACGCGCCGCCACCCGACGCGGCTGAGTATGGCCGATACAGCCCAATACCCCGCGCCCCAGCGTCAGGCAAATTTTCGGCAGCTGCGTTGTCTTGCCGGAACCTGTCTCGCCGCAGACAATGACCACCTGATTTTCAGAAATCGCGCGGGCCAGATCCTCGCGACGGGAAACGACCGGCAGGTCGGCGGGAAATTCGATGGCGACCAGGGAATCGAGCCGCGCCTTACGGCGCAATGCGCCAGGAGATAATTTAATGTTCAATGTTTAACCTGAATACGGCAATTGGTAGGGATAACGATGGCTACAGGGCAGACTGCGGCAAATTCACCGCTCACAACGTGCCTGCCTGTCCATCCTTCGCAAGTATAACAAAGCATGACGTTCTCCCCCGCACCACGCTTCAAGACACTCGCCATCAAGGGGCGATAAACAAGTTATGATTCACCCCGTCCGCACAGGTATTCGCCTCTGTGCGAAAAATAGTTACAGGATTTTTTGTGGCAGATCAGAACGACAGTCTGGAAGCGTTGATGCGCCGGTCCCTGAATGGCGATCAGCGCGCATACTCGGCATTGCTGAAAGAGACCTCACGCCTGTTGCGCCCGTATTTTTCACGGCGGTTGAGCAACCCCTCTGAAGTGGATGACCTGATACAGGAAATTCTGCTCTCCATCCACAAGGCTCGCCACACCTATGACGGCTGCCGCCCCTACAAACCCTGGGCCTGGGCCATCGCCAAATTCCGTTTCCAGGATTTTTTGCGCGCCCATTATGCAGATCAGCTGCGCGGCGCCCTTGATTTCGACGAAATTGAAGAAACTTTGCCCGGCGATGTAACCGAAACGGCCTTCGGCTACGAATCCATACACGCAGAGGTGCAAAAACTTCCCGAAAAACAGGCCAGCATCGTGCAACTGATGCACCAGGATGGCTATACGGCCAAAGAGGTCGCGGAAAAAATGGGCATGAATGAGTCTGCCGTCAAGGTTGCGGCGCACCGCGCCTACAAGGTATTGAAAAAGATGCTGGAAAAATGATGATCGATGAGCTGATAGAAACACTGGCAAAGGACGGGCTGACCGTCAAACCCGCGCCTCACCCGTTCACGCAAAGCCTGCGCTGGGCAGGATTAGCCGCACTCTATCTTGTGCTGGCGCTGGCCATCTCCGGCCTGCGTCCTGACCTTGCCCTGCAATTTCACAAGCCCTGGTTTGTCGCCGAGATAGCAGCACTGCTGCTGATTTTCGCCAGCACATCGGTGAGCGCCGCATTGCTGTCGTTTCCCGATATGCATCAGATGCGCACGCTGACTTTTGCACCGCTTATCTCATTAGGATTGCTCGTGCTGGTGATGTTTCTTGCCGGGCAAAATCCACCCGCGCCGCCCCCCGTACACAGCTTCGAATGCACGACAGGCATTACGCTGATGGCGTTGCTGCCGGCCTTGTGGACGTTATACGCCATGCGCGACTATGCCAGTACGCACTATCGTCTGGCCGGGAGCGCCGCGCTGCTCTCGGCTTTTTGCGTCGGTGCACTGTGGTTGCGCCTGCACGAAGCGACCGATTCCATCTTGCACGTCATCGAGTGGCATTATCTGCCGATGCTGGGGATCGGCCTCATCGGGTTGTGGCTGGGGGGAAAAACGCTGAAGTGGTAATCTTGCATCCATATGCATGCGGTGATTCCTGACTGACCGAATTGATTTCAATAACTAGGAGATCCCTTGAGCGCAATTCATTCCTCACAGTTAGCCTTCTTTGCCGCGCATGCTCCGTTCGACCGGATGGAAACAGAGCATCTGTCGTGGATGCTCGAACGCATGAAGCTTGGCTACTATGCACAAGGCGAGGTGATCCTCAGGCCCGAACAGGGCGTGGCTGAGTGTTTTTTAATCATCAAACAGGGCATGGTTCAGGGGGAGACGAGCATCGAGGATGCAAACGCTGCGGATACCTGGCTCGAACTCGCGGAAGGTGAATGTTTTCCGTTAGGCGCCTTGCTGGCGCATCGCCCGGTGGCGAGCGTCTACCGCTCCGCCGGGGACACCTTCTGTTATGAATTGCCGCTCGCGGATTTTCACACGCTGCTGGATCTGAGCGCACCGTTCCGGGATTTTTGTACGCGCCGTATCGCCAATCTGCTGGAACACTCGAAGCAGATCATTCAGGCGCAGTACGCGCAATCATCCGGCGAACTGCAATCGCTGACCAGTCCGTTGTCCGCCCTCATCAAAAGGATGCCTGTCACCTGTACGCCGGAAACTACGGTGCGGGAAGTGCTCTCGCGCATGCATGACGCGCGCATCGGTTCGATGATCGCCGTCGATGGAATCGGGCGAGCTCTGGGAATCCTGACGCTGCCCGACGTGCTCGAACGCATCGCATTGCCGCAGATCGATCTGGAACAGCCGGTGATCGGCGTCATGACCACGCATCTCACCTTTTTGCCGCCTCATGCATTGGCCTGCGAGGCGGCGCTGAACATGGCAAAGCTGGGATTTCGTCATGTGTTGGTGGTCGAAAATGAGCGGCTGATCGGTTTGGTGTCGGAAAAAGATTTGTTCGCCCTGCAACGGACAGGCCTGCGCCAGATCGGACAGGCGATTCGCCACGCCAAAACTCTCGCCGAATTGCAGCAGACGGCTGCCGATATTCGCCGCATGGCGCACAACATGATGGCGCAGGGGGTGGCTGCCGAACAACTGACCCAGTTCATTTCCACGTTCAACGATCAGCTCACCGCGCGCGTGATCGAGCTCGAATATCTGTCCTGCAATCAGGACATGACGGAAATATGCTGGATGGCGTTAGGCTCTGAAGGTCGCGTCGAACAGACCCTGAGCACCGACCAGGACAATGCGCTGATTTTCGCCGTGCCGGACGGCATGACCCCGGACGAGGTGCGGGCGCACATGCTGCCTGTGGCGCGTCGCATCAACGATGCGTTAGCTTTGTGCGGATTTCCGCTGTGCCGGGGCAAGGTGATGGCGTCGAATCCCGAGTGGTGTTTGTCGCTGGCCGAATGGAAGCAAAAGTTTTCCGACTGGATCCGAAACGGCACGCCGCAGGCACTCCTGCACGCGTCCATCTTTTTCGACTTCCGCGCCTTGCATGGCGCAGAGCATCTTGCCTGCGAACTGCGCAGATGGCTATCCAACGTCGCCGGCGACAACACCCGCTTCCTGCATCAGATGGCACAAAACGCGATGAGCATCCGCCCGCCTTTAGGGGTGGTACGCGATTTTGTGCTGGGCCGTGAACATAAGCTGGACTTGAAACTTAACGGCATCACCCCGTTTGTCGATGCGGCGCGCATCTTCAGCCTCGCCTGCTGCGTAAGCGAAACGGGCACCCTCGCAAGGTTGCGCGCGAGTGCTGCAAAGCTGAACATTCATCCGTCCGAAGTTGAAGCCTGGACATCTGCCTTTTTGTTCATCCAGGTGTTGCGCATGCGTCATCACGATGAGGCTCAAGGGGTGAGCTGCGGCGAACTGGACAACCTGATCGATCCTGAAAGCTTGCACGAGCTGGATAGGCGAATTCTCAAAGAAGCCTTCCGTCAGGCTCGCAAGTTGCAGGCGCGCCTCGCGCTGGAGTATCAGCTGTGAAAAACTGGTTAAGCTGTTGGCCGGGCAGATGCCCGAAGCTGACCGATGAACAGCGGCTGCGGCGGGATAACTG
The DNA here is from genome assembly GCA_028707275.1 of Gallionella sp. Lineage (GTDB taxonomy): Bacteria > Pseudomonadota > Gammaproteobacteria > Burkholderiales > Gallionellaceae > Gallionella. The sequence goes on from JAQTUP010000002.1 coordinate 661,152, forward strand.
GAAAGCCTTGCCGCGTGCGGCACTGAGCATGCCATTGGATGGCTCGCGTTACGTGGTGGTGGACGTGGAAACCAGCGGACTCAATCTGTGGGAAGACCGCCTGATCTCCATTGGGGCGGTCGCGGTGGTGAACGGCAAAATCGACATGAGCGACAGCTTTTACGTCGTGCTCCGGCAAGCATCCGCCAGCAGCAAAGAAAACATCCTGGTGCACGGTATCGGTGGATCGGCGCAGGCGGCGGGGATGCTGCCGACTGAGGCACTGCTGGCCTTTTTGGAATACCTTGGCAAATCACCGCTGGTCGCATTTCATGTGGTTTTTGATGAAACGATGATCCGCCGCGCCATGCGTACACATTTGGGATGCTCCTTCAGCCATTTCTGGCTGGACATGGCCTACATCATGCCCGCACTCCACCCTGCCGGGCGCAGTCATTCACTGGATGACTGGATTGCCCGCTTCGGCATTGTCAACGATGCGCGTCACAACGCGCTGGCGGATGCACAGGTGACGGCGCAATTATTTCAGGTCGCGCAACACATCGCCGGACAAAAAAATATTACCGATTTTGCCGGATTGCGCGATCTGGAAAAGGCTCAGCGCTGGGTCAGCCGCGTGGCCTGAGCGCCGCCATGGCAGCCCCTCCTCGCTCACCGGCACAATGACTAACAGGCTGCTGCAAAACTATTACGCTCGTCGATACTGCGTCAAAAAGTGACTCGCTCATTTACCATATGTAAACTCCGCTTTTTCGTCGCTTTTTTCCTTGCCTCCGCATCGCTCATAACGTTTTTCAGCAGCCTGCTAAAGGGGCTTTATCAGCATTGCATTATATGGCCGCTTCACGTAGTCTGGCGACTGTTGCAAGCTGAGTGTCAGGTCATCTGCGCCTGACTGGTCTGTCGTGTCCACGGAGGAAGTATGTCAAATCCAAATATCAACTGGGCAGCTATTGATGCCAATCCAAAATTTCAGGCATTGCATCGCAAGAAAACAGTCTTCTTGTGGGGGCTGATGATCTTTTCCACCGTTTATTACTTCCTCCTGCCGATAGGCGCCGCGTATTTTCAGGAATTATTCAAAATCAAGGTATGGGGCGTGGTCAACTTTGGCCTGCTGTTCGCATTGTCCGAATTTGTCGTAGCCTGGGTGATCGCCTTTCTGTATTCGAGGAAGGCCAACGCCGAATTCGATACGATGGCACAGGAAATAATCAATGAAACGAAGGGGGCATGAGCATGAACAGACTCAATAAGGGCGTTTTATCTGTTGCCGCCTTGTGCAGCAGCGGCGCGGCAATCGCGGGTTCCGGCGCGGTTGCCGACGAGTTCAAATGGATGACCTTCACGGTATTCGGCGTGATTATCGCCATCACCATGGCGATCACCTTCTGGGCGGCGCGCAGCACACACACCACCTCCGAGTTTTACGCGGCAGGCCGTTCGGTCTCCGGCATCCAGAATGGCTGGGCCATTGCGGGGGACTATCTTTCCGCCGCCTCCTTCCTGGGGATCGCAGGACTCATCTCGCTGTACGGATACGACGGCTTCATGTATTCGGTAGGCTGGCTGGTCGCCTACATCACGGTGTTGCTGGTGATTGCAGAGCCTTGCCGCAACATCGGCAAATACACCATGGGCGACATCCTGGCCTTCCGTAACGATCCTAAAAAGACCAAGGTCGTGGCAGCCTTATCAACCATCACGGTGTCCACCTTCTATCTGACCGCACAAATGGTCGGCGGCGGCGTGCTGATCAAGACTTTGATCGGCATCGACTATGAAATTTCGGTGATCGGGGTCGGCGTACTGATGCTGGCCTACGTGGTGTTCGGCGGGATGAAGGCGACTACCTGGGTGCAAATCACCAAGGCGGTGCTGCTGGTGATTGCCTCGCTGATTCTGGTATTCCTGGTCTGGTCGCCCTATGGCTTCAGCCTGCCGGCCTATCTGCAAGCGGTGGTAGGCGATGACAAGGTGGTCGCGCAAGTCGCCAAACTGCTGGGGGATTCTGCTGCCGGGATGACGAAGGAAGAATTAGGGCAGCGTTTTCTGGAGCCGGGTCTGTTCCTGAAGAACCCGATCGACCAGATTTCGCTAGGGCTGGCACTGGTGCTGGGAACGGCCGGTATGCCGCACATCTTGATGCGTTTTTTCACCGTACCGACAGCACAGGCCGCACGTGTATCTGTGATCTGGGCGATGGGCATTATCGGCGGTTTCTACGTGCTGACCCTGTTCCTGGGTACCGGCGCTGCGATGCTGGTGGGCTCGGCCAAGATCGCCTCCGTCGATGCGGGCGGCAATATGGCGGGGCCTCTGCTTGCGCAATTTTTGGGCGGTGGCGAAAATTCAATGCTGGGTAACTTCTTCCTGGCCTTTGTCGCAGCCGTCGCCTTCGCCACCATCGTGGCGGTGGTAGCGGGTCTGGTGCTGGCCGCCGCCTCCGCGATGGCGCATGACATTTATGTCGGCGTGATCCGTGGCGAAAAAGCCACGCCCAAAGAGCAGGTTGTCGCAGCACGCGTTTCTTCCGTCATCGTCGGTGTGATCGCGATCACGGTCGGTATTCTGGCCAAGGGGCAAAACGTCGCTCATCTGGTAGCGCTGGCTTTTGCAGTGGCCGCATCGTCTAACTTGCCGGCGGTGTTCCTCACGCTGTACTGGAAAAAATGCAACACCACCGGCATCATCCTCGGTATGGTAGTCGGTTCTTTGACCGCGATTGGCCTGGTCATGATCTCGCCTAACATGACCTACCCCAAGGCTGTGATCGCCTCGGCCAAGAAGGTAATGGAGGGTGAACCGGCACAAGCGGCCAAAGAGGCGAAGCCCGCCGTTGCGGCTTCCAGCTTCATGTGTGAACTGTTTGCGCTGGAGGGTTGTGTCAAGTCTGAACCCGCTAAAGCGGCATCATTGGAAAAGCCGGCCAAACCCGGCGCGGCTGACAAACTGGCGCTGCTCAACGAAAGAATACCGGCATTAGAGGCCGCTCTGTTGGTGGCCGATCCGGCCGCTTTAAAGGCGGCGCAGGATGATCTGGCAAAGCTGAAGAAGGATATCGCAGCGACTGAGAAGGCAAAAACCAAGGCAGAAGAAGACATAAAGAAATTTGACGGGCAGACTACCAGCATCATGGGCCTGGAAAAACCTTTCTTCCTGCTGAAGAACCCCGGTCTGATTTCCATCCCCTTAGGCTTTTTGCTGGTGATTCTGGGTTCCATCTTCACCCGCGACAAGCGCGCCGAAGAAATGTGGGACGAGCTGTACGTGCGCCAGAATACCGGCATCAACTCTGAACAGGCGACGGCTCACTGATCCGGCCGCACGGCGTAACTTTTATACCTGAAGCCTCCGGGGGAGACCCCGGGGCTTTTTTATCGGCTATGTAGCAATTAACTGTTGAAACTCAGTCACTGATGTTACGCAGTAACATCAGCCGTGTATCAAAATCAACTTCGCCGGGGGCAGCCCGGCTGCTGGCGACTTTCTTTTGAGTCGCCAAAAGAAAGTCGCTAAAGAAAAGGCGACCCCGGCTTGCCGCTCCGCCTGACTGTCCTGCCTGGATCTCCCTGGCGACGAACATGGCAGGCAGATGATAGTCAGGCGGAGTTCCCTTGATAGTCACAAACAGGCGGGGCTGCGCAACTCGCACGATCCGCTCGCGGCCACGTGCTCAAACAGTGCTCGCCTAACCCCACCGCTTGTTTGCGACTATCTTCGGCGGCGCACAGGGGCTGTCGGTGACGCGCAAAGATTATCCCCCCAACGAATTTAATAACTCACCAAGCCTGATTTTAGAAGCTTGTGCGTAACATCAGTCAGTCAGAGGAAAATTCAAAACCATACTCACGCGGAGGACGCGGAGAAAACCGAATCAAAAACCTGAACAACTGCCGAAACAAAAACGACACATACCGATCAATGACTTATTTTTCTCAATTTGGTTTTGTTTTTCTCCGCGACCTCCGCGTCTCCGCGTGAAATTGCTTTTTCATGGATTAATAATTATCAACAGCCAACTACGACAGAGCCTTTTTACCTGGCACTCAGCCTTCGGCGCGTGCAATTCTCACTATTTGCTGAGCGATAGCTTCCGGCGAGAGAATAAAATCGATGCAGCCACTTTCAATAGCGCTCTGGGGCATGTCCGGCTGAATCGCCGTGCTGAGCTTCTGTGCGATGGTAATTCCCCCTATATCCTTGATACCACACAATGCCGCCGCGCCGTCACCGTCATAGCCTGAGACAATGACGGCAATAAGTCGGCCGTCCCAGTACTCCGTCAGCGAACGCAGAAAAACCGTGATGACATCAGGCCAGCCTCTTGGCTTTGAGATCGCCTCCAGATGAAACTCGCCGTCGTAAACATGCAAATCCCGGTTTTCAGGAATGATGAATACATGATCAGGTTCAATTAACAAACTATCCGTAATCAGCTCAACGGGCATCGTCGTGAAACGGGGGAGAACTTCATGCAGATGAGTCGGCATCATCGTGATGTGATTCACGATGACGATAGCCACCCCCATATCCCCCGGCAGATTTTGCAACAACCTGATATAGGCATCCAGCCCGCCGGCTGACCCTCCCACACAAACAATAGGAAAACTTCTCGCCGACGGTTCGATTTCAACTGACATTTTTCTCGCCTTTCGCATATGTAATACTGATTAAGCGGGCGCCTGAATCAAGCGAAAAACCTGCCATCCATGCGTCGGCATGCTCTTAAATTTTTAAAAACATGTCTGTTCGCTGGCGCACAAAAGACGGCTCCTCTCGCCTTCCGGTAGGTACGTTACCGTACAGAACGGCGGCTGCATTGCGTTCAATATGCGGCTTCTGCAGGGAAAAACCTGTTAATTTTTAAATAAAGGATTCCAAATGAACGAGAACCAAGTCAAAGGAGTTGTCAGGGAAGTCGCCGGTAAAATCCAGGAAGAAGCGGGCAAACTGGTAGGCAGCGAGGAGCAACAAATCAAAGGCGTGAGCAAGCAAATATCCGGCATCGCTGAAAAAGCCTACGGCGATGCAAAAGAAGTCGTCAAGGATGCGAAAAGCCATTCCTGACGATCGCTCTGCACCTGCGTCAGCTGCCATCGCCCGTCGGCTTTAGCGAGTTTTACAGCAAGCCTGGAACCTGTCCAGGCTTCACACCCATCAGGAGATACAAAAAATGAAACCCGGAAAATTTGTCAGCACCGCCATGGCTGTGAGTATGTTAATTGCGACGCTGTCAGGCTGCCAAAAAGCCGAGGGACCGGCAGAAAAGGCCGGCAAGGAAGTCGACCAAACGGTCGAAAAAGCGGGGCAGCAAATTGAAAAAGCCGGTGACAAGATTCAGGATGCGGCAAAGGGAGACAAACAGTAACTCACCTTACTCGCCCATATCATGAAAAAGACAGGGTTCGAAAAAATCAGCCATGACACGGAAAAATCCATTCCTGACGCAAATGGATCGCGGCTGCACGACAACGATGCAAACCGTCCGCCCAAGCCTGGCAATCATATTTTGCTTATCAGGCTGCATTACCGCACGCATCCGCATCGCTGAAAAGCCGGTTGATGCGATAAGGTCAAAGGCCTCGGAGCCTGTGACCTCGCCGCTTTATTTTGACAGCGCGTTGGCGATGTCGCGTTTGTGCTCTTCTTCCTGAATCAGAATATCTTCCAGAACACGCCGCAAGCCATATTCCTTGAGCGCCTCGGCCTGTCCGATACGCGTCTTGTAACGGGCGATGGCATTTTCCTCGCCGTTCAGATCCTGTTTGAGCATCTCCAGGCTGTCCTTTGAAATCTCACGTTTTTCGACATCCACGGTGGGGGTGCCGCCCAGGTAATCGATTTGCTCGGACAGCATCACCGCATGCTGCATTTCTTCCTGCGCGTGGATCAGCAACTCTTTCTGGATGGAGTCGAATTGCGCGCCGTTGATGGTCGCCGCATGCTGCACATACTGGATCGCGGCCGCATATTCCCATTCCAGATCCTTGTTAAGCTCAGACAATAGCTTCTTCATGGTCACTTTCATTTCGTATCTCCTGTGGTTAAACCGGTGCTACGGCGGATGCCCTGCGACCCGGGCGGCTCGTAAAATCGCTCAGTGCGGCTATACTCACTTGTGGCCGAACAGCCCCGAAAATGCCGAGAAGACCTGAGCCGCATCCACACCGCCTTCGGGCAACTTGCCATCGGGAGTCAACTGCCCCACCATTTGCGGCAGCAAACCGGCCAGGGCTCCCGCCGTTGCAACAGGATCCAGCCCTATCTTTGCGGCGATACTCTGCACCACGGATGAACCCAATACAGCCTGAATCTGTTCGGCGGATACCGGCAGTTTTTGACCGTTGCCCACCCAGGATGCGAACTGTTCGCTCAGGCCGCTTTGTGTGAATTTTTGCATCAGACCCGCAAGTCCTCCTATTTCCGGACTATTGAGCATGCCCATCAGTGAAGTGAACAAATCGCCCTGCCCGCCCGTGGCGCTGCCGGCCTGACTTGCGCTCATGATTGAATCGAATAATCCCATTTGAATCCCTTTTTAAAGCGACGACAGGCATAAAACAGCGCGAATCTGCTCACAACCTGCCCTGAAAATAAGCCATTATGTTTTTCGATGCAGCAGTTTGCGGTAAGCTACGTGCTTTCCAAAACACTCTGCTCAATCGAAATGGCTCAATACGTAATGTCTATGCTCCGCGTGAGCAAAATCGTACCCCCTAAACGTCAAATCATCAAGGACATATCCTTGAGTTTCTTTCCCGGAGCCAAAATCGGCCTGCTGGGACTGAACGGTTCGGGTAAATCCACCGTGCTGCGCATCATGGCGGGCGTGGACAAGGAATACGACGGCGAGGTGCAACATCTGCCCAACATCCGCATCGGTTATCTGGCGCAGGAGCCGCAACTCAATCCCGAAAACACCGTGCGTCAGGAAGTGGAAGAGGCGCTGGGCGAAGTGATGCAGGCGCAGAAGAAACTGGATGATGTGTATGCCGCCTATGCCGAGGAAGATGCGGATTTCGACGCGCTCGCCGCCGAACAGGCACGCCTGGAAAATATCATCGCCGCAGCAGGTTCGGGTTCCGATCAGCTGATGGAAATCGCCGCCGATGCGTTGCGCCTGCCCGAATGGGATGCGCTCATCAAAAACCTGTCCGGCGGTGAGAAGCGCCGCGTCGCGCTCTGCAAACTGTTGCTGGACAAGCCTGACATGCTGCTTTTGGACGAGCCGACCAACCATCTGGATGCGGAATCGGTGGAATGGCTGGAGCAATTTTTAGTGCGCTTCCCCGGTACCGTGGTCGCTGTCACCCATGACCGTTACTTCCTTGACAATGCGGCCGAATGGATACTCGAATTGGATCGCGGTCACGGCATCCCGTGGAAGGGCAACTATTCCTCATGGCTGGAGCAAAAGGGCGCGCGTCTGGAGACCGAGAACAAACAGATCGACGCACACGCCAAGGCCATGAAGCAGGAGTTGGAATGGGTGAGGCAGAACCCGAAGGGCCGTCAGGCCAAATCCAAGGCGCGTATTGCCCGTTTCGAGGAACTCAATTCCCAGGAACACCAAAAGCGCAACGAGACTCAGGAAATCTTCATTCCGGTGGGCGAGCGTCTGGGTAACGAAGTCATCGAATTCGACGGGGTTTCCAAAGCCTACGGCGACCGCCTTTTGATCGACAACCTGAGCTTCAAGGTGCCGCCCGGCGCGATCGTCGGCATCATCGGCCCTAACGGCGCGGGTAAATCGACGCTGTTCCGCATGATCACCGGCAAGGAAACACCCGATTCGGGCACGGTGAAGATAGGCTCCACCGTCAAAATCGCGCACGTCGATCAGGCGCGCGACTCGCTGGATAACGACAAGACCGTGTTCGATGCCGTCTCGGGCGGCAATGAAATCCTGACAGTCGGCAAATACGAAACCCCGGCGCGCGCTTACATCGGCCGCTTCAACTTCAAGGGCGGGGATCAGGGCAAGCTGGTCGGCCAGCTCTCAGGCGGTGAACGCGGTCGCTTGCATCTGGCGCAGACCTTGATCGCGGGCGGCAACGTGCTGTTGCTCGACGAACCGTCCAACGATCTGGACGTGGAAACCTTGCGTGCTTTGGAAGATGCGCTGCTCGAATTTGCCGGTTGCGTGGCCGTAATCTCCCATGATCGCTGGTTCCTCGACCGTATCGCTACCCACATCCTGGCCTGCGAAGGCGATTCAAAATGGGTGTTCTTCGACGGCAACTATCAGGAATACGAAGCCGACAAACGCAAACGTCTGGGCGAAGAAGGCGCGAAACCTAAGCGGATTCGGTACAAGCCAATCAGCCGATAAGGTTTTACCGGTGGCAGACCGGCAGCTGGCGGCTTTCTTTTGTGTCGCCAATAGAAAGCCGCGAAAGAAAAGGCGACCCCGGTTTGCCGCGTTTGCCTGCCTGTTTACAGACAGGCAAACGTGCCCTCGATAGTCGCAAACAAGCGGGGCTGTGCAACTCGCACGATCCGCTCGCGGCCACGTGCTCAAACAGTGCTCGCCTAAAAGCACCGCTTGTTTACCTTTCTACCTGTATACAGGCAGTCTTCGGCGGCGCACAGGGGATGAGGGTGGTACTTATGGTGAGAATTATTAACACAGATAGCTTAGACTCGTCATTTCAGAAAAGCTGCGCTGTCAGCCGTACTGGCACAGGTACATCGCTTTGAGCCAATGGCGGCTTGATGATGGGCGAATGGATTCGCTACAAGCCGATTAGCCGATGATGTAGGTTCAGCACGATAACAATAATGAAGTTCTATTTCGACGGATTGTCATTAATTATTGCCATGCGTTTTTATAAATAAATCCAATATTTCTGAAGGTAAACATGAGCTTAACGATACTGCTTAATGATCAAATTGATAAACTGTTTAAAGCTAATACGGAGCTAAATTCTGTAAATAAGAATCAGTTTGAGATTGCAGTCGTCTCGTTTGCAAATTCAAAGTACCTACACGGAATTGAATTTGATGACCTCGTGGATGGAGTTATGGGCGAAGGGGGGGATGAAGGCATAGATCACTGCTACATCTTCTGTAACGGCATGTTAGTTGCGGATGAAAGTCATCCCATAAACAAAGAAAGTCACGTAAAAGTTAAATTCTTTCAGACAAAGAAAGAGCAAGGCTTTTCGACGGATGGTTTTAGAAAAGTAAAAGAAGGCATTGAAGAAATCTTCAATCTTGATATTGATTTGGATAAGCTCCAAAAGATTGGTGCAAACAAAGATATATTGGACAAGGCAGATCTAATTCGGCGACTTTTTAGAAAAGCTAGCTTAGAAAGGGCCAAATTTAGTTGTGAGGTGTTTTATGTGACTGCTGCACCAGAAACAAAACTGTCTGAAAAAATTAAGCATTTGGCGAACGAACTCAAGGAAAACAAACTTCGAATTCCCTTTGAATTTTATTTCTGGGGCGCGCAAGAAGTCTTAGATCTGACTGAAGGTGAAGATGAGACCATCGAGGTCCAATTCAACTCCCAGCCACTCGAAATTAAAGAAAGAGGTGTTCAGACTAATGGGTTTTCCGGCTTTGTGACTGGTAATAACATTGTCCGGTGCCTACAGGACGAAAAGGGGGCATTCAAGGCTCATCTAACTGAGGGCAATGTGCGATTTTTCCTTGGTGAAGATATAAAGATAAACAATTCGATAATTGAGACGGCCAAAGATAAAAGCAAGGCAGAGAATTTTTGGGCAATGAACAATGGATTAACAATAATTGGAGATTCGATAACTCCATTGGGAAACAACCAATATGCCGTACTGAATCCGCAAATCGTAAATGGGTGCCAAACAATTCACTGTTTGTATCATGCCTACAAAGAATTAGATGCACTTCCCGACTTACTTAAGATATTTGTGAAGCTTGTCAATACAGATAACTTAGATGTGCAAACGGACATAATTAGCGCAACCAACTCTCAAAATCCTGTTAAGTCGGCAAGCTTAAAGGCAAACGACAATATCCAAAGAAATATTGAGAAGCATCTTAAAAAGTCTGAAATCTATTACGAGAGAAGAGAGAGCTATTACAAGAAACAGGGGTTCACGGGCAATAAAGTTATTGGCCTTTTAAAAATGGCACAAATAATTCATACGGTAGTAAACAAAGAATCCATCGTGGCCTTGAATGATACGGCAACTTTGTTTGAGACATCTTCAAAATACGATTCCATATTTAGTGACTTGGCGGATTTTGATATTTATACCTTTGCAACCATCCTCTATCAAAAAATATGGTCGTTAAAGAACTCGGATCTCAGGAATAACGAATACCCCGAGGATAAGCGTGATTTGATATCAAAGGGTGGCCTTGTATTTCTTCATTGCATGAGTAGCTTGATACTTTCGAAAGCAGAATTTAAAACGGATGAGGACAAAAAAACCGAGCTTTGTACCAAAAATATTGTTATTTCTGTACCGGCAAGAAAAAATGAGTTCGTGAAGCGAAAGGAGAGCGCGCTTAATCTTATTAAGGATGATCATTACCTAAAAGATCGCTATGAAGAAGCGAAGGAAATTCTAGAGAAAGCTGCAGCAAAGTATTCATTAGTGGCAGGTAAATCTAAATCGTCATTATTAAAGAATAGAAATTTTGACAGGGACTACTTAAGGCCGGAAATTGATGCATTTCTACAAGCACAATTGAAGAAAGCAGCGCTGCAAGAGCCCGCGTAGGGCGCACAGAAGCTCGGTGTCCGGTCTCGCATTAATGCATAATCGGCCGAAATATTCTCAAGATTCCGCGTGGAAATGAAGTCTATCAATTCCGGCAAGCTCCGCGCCATGAGTTCCAACCCCCTGCGCGCCGCCGAGTAGCGCAGGCTGATCAGGGGAGGTCGGCGAGGACTGTTTGAGCGCGTAGCGTGAGTTCCGCAGCCGCCTGAACAGACGAGCAACGCAGGGAATCCCGTAGGGATGGCGTATCGGGGCGGCGTTTCTTTAGTGACTTTCTTTGGCCGTGCAAAGAAAGCCACCGGCTGCGGGGCCGCTCCCCGCTAGCCTTTCGGTCTGCCACCGGCAAAGCCTGACCCTATGCTTCCTTGGTCAGGTGGCGGGATTGCCGGCTCGCCGGGCTAACCTGCCTGGCTTTTCGGGTGTCATCCTTAACCGGTTTTGCGGCCTTCAGAAACGCCGGAATTTCCTTGCAACCCGACAAAATAAAGTCGCGCTCCACCGCTGCCTGAGCCTCTGTCTGCGGCACCGACAGGCATTCGATCATTCCCCGGCAAACCTGATCAAACAACCGATCCAGCGAAATCTGATGCGTCTTGCGGATGGTGGCATAAAGCCAGTCGGAGAACGCCAGAAAATGTGCAAACGGACTGTCGCCCAACAACAGGGGTAAGGCCTGCGGGAAGCGACCGGAGTTGGCGACCAGATCCCAGTAGCGTGCAAAGCGCACCAGGCGCTGCATGGTATCGAAGTCGATGCGATCGGTGGCGAGTATGGTGTAGGGCGCGTAGGGGGTGTAGCGCATGTCATACGTTTCGGTATGGCGGATGATGTTGGTGCCGCGCAGGCGTTTTAATACGCCGACCTGAATTTCCTGCTGATTGAGGGCAACCAGGCGGTCGAAGCCTTGCGCAAAGCTGTTCATGTCTTCGCCGGGCAGGCCGATGATGAGATCGACATGAACATGCGCGTGGCTCTCGATGCGCAGCCAATGCAAGTTTTCTTCTGTTTTCGGTGTGTCCTGCTTGCGCGAGATGAGCGCCTGAACGTCCGCGTTGAAAGTCTGGATGCCGACCTCGAATTGCAGCGATCCCTCGGGGAAGCGCAAGATCAGCTCTTTCAACTGGTCGGGCAGGTGATCCGGGATCACCTCGAAATGCACGAATAATTTATCGTCTAATCGCGCCAGAAAGAATTCAAGGATACGCGCACTGGCCTTGATGTTAAGGTTGAAGGTGCGGTCTACAAACTTGAACTGGCGTGCGCCGCGCTCGTACAGGCGGGCCATCTCGGCCAGGAACAGGTCAAGATCGAAGGCCCAGGCCGTCTTGTCGAGCGAGGAGAGGCAGAATTCGCATTTGAACGGGCAGCCGCGCGAGGCTTCGACGTACAGGGTGCGGTTGGCGATATCGTTGTCGTCGTACAGCGCATAGGGCAGTTTGATTTCGGCAAGCTGAGGCTGGAGGCCGGCGATGATTTTCTGTGCCTGCGGGCGCTTTAGCAGCAGCTCGCGGCAGAGTTTTGGAAAGCTGATGTCGCCCCAACCTGTAATCACATAATCCGCCAGCCGCACGATTTCCTGCTGCTCGCACTCAAAACTCACTTCCGGCCCGCCCAGCACCACGATAATTTCCGGGGCGACGCACTTGAGTAGCGCCACCACCCGGGTAATCTCGACCACATTCCAGATGTAGACGCCGAAGCCGACAATTTTTGGTTTCGCTGCCAGTATGGACTCGATAATTTCTTCCGGCCTGTTCTGCAGGATGAACTCCATGATTTGCGTGTCCTGCTCGTGTTCGCCCATATTGGCGGCGAGGTAACGCAAACCAAGCGAAGCGTGGTGATAGCGTGCGTTGAGGGTGGCGAGAACGATGGTGGACATACGCGGGAAGTGAGCTGAAGAGCCGCTATTTTACGCTACTTCCACGGCAAATCAGGGGCGGCGTTTCTTTGGTGACTTTGGCCACGCAAAGAAAGTCACCGGCGGCGGAGCCGCTCCCCGCCAGGCTTTCGCGACAACGTTCACCGCGAAGCGCCGTCCGGCAACGGGCATAGGGGTGTCAGCCTCCCCTCCCCTCGCCTCAATCCTCTCACGCAAGCGTGAGAGGATGCGAATGAGAAAAGCAATGATCAATCCTTGAAACGCTGCGCGTGTTTCACGTTAAAAGGGGATGTTCACGCGAAGACACAGAGATATAATCCGCCAGGCAACTGCGACAGAGCCTTAATTAAAGGGTCATTCGACACAAGGAAAATGCAATGAGCCGCACAGTCTTCTGGATTGCTTTTTTGTCCTCACTTTGTATGAGTGTGCTGCTGAGCCGGTCGATGCCGCACGATACTGTCTCTGTATTCATCGTTGCATTGGCATGGACAGGCACCACGGCGCTTGCCTGGAACCGATGGGTTGCGCCTGATGTGAGCTGGCTGGGGCGCATGGCTGCCGGATTCGGCGCTGCTGTGTTGAGCGTTTACGTCTGGCAAACCCGAACCGATATATTCACCATCGACAGCCCATGCGACAACCGTGTCGGCACGTTCTGGCCGCTGATTTTTGTATGGCTTGCGTGCGGCGCACTGGCAGGCTACGCCTTGTTCGGCAAACGGCCTGAAATCGGGGAGATTACACGCCCGGGTCTGCGTCCTGCCATCTGGTGGCTGTTGTTTATCGGCTGGACAGCGGGATATGCCTATGTGTTTGTGAACAACATCACGATGGATATCTTCCTTGAATCAATGCGCATGGCGGGTATATTGGGCGGCAGCATTGCGCTGTTTTTCGGCGGAATATTTGGTCTTGCGATGCTGTTCTCCCTCCCTTCGCGGCGTCGGCAAAAACAGGCGGCCGCTGATTTTGAGCGTATCAGCGACGCCGAGAGGCAGGAGATACTCGATTTAATCGACCATCATTCCAGACAAGGCGAATATATCCTGTTGTACCGGCCCGTCAAGACAGGCGACACGATCGCGCGCGTTGGCGGCGATCCTGTGGCATTGCCGGGGGAGACCTGGCCTGCCAATGATAACGGCAGTCCTGCCGTTTTCATGATGCAGCTTCCGCTGACCGCCCCGCGCCTGCCTCCCCCCTGGCAAAATCGCATCGTGGTGGTATTTTTGTTCGAACACAGCCTGCTGGTACGAAGCTATTTCAGCCCGGATTTGATCACCTTGCACAACCCGGCGGGCGAGCGTGTCGTTGCCAGGCAAGCGTTGCAGGAGCTGGCCATTCCCTATCTGCCGGTTTCGGAAAACGATGAGGAGGATGAATCGGGCGGCTGGGATACGGCCCAACTTCTGTCACAGATACCTGAACTGCACGCCAGGCTCGGACAAATATCGAAATATCCGGCCTATGTACTGAACATGATTATCGAAGGAGATGCACAACTTTCTGTCGAAGACGCCATTCTGGCAGGAGGCGATCCTATGCTCATTCAGGGGGCGCATGATCCGCTGTGCCCGGTCTGCCAAGAGCCGATGCGCTTCCTGTTTCAGTTCGGCGATGTGACAGAGGACTTCAAATTAGGCGATTGCGGCGTCGGATATATTTATGGCTGCGACAACCATCCAACGCTGTGCGAAGGATTTGTCGATTGTTCATGAGGACGGATGCACCCGGTTCGGGCAAAAGTGCAGGCGCTGTTCATCCGCTGGCATGGACAACGCCTCACTAGCCATCTGTCGGAGAGGCCGCTTATCGCAGTTGACATTGCCGGACACTCACCCTGATAATCTGCGCATGAACGCAAAACCCGCATTCCATCTGGTCCGAGTCCGCCCCTGTGCGCATCTGCGCGCGGTGTGGCATGTCTCGTTCGTGGCCCGGGGAGTCAGCGTTTAAGTTGTAATCGCTTTTGTTTTTTCCTCAAGGCCACGGATTTCCCCCGTGGCCTTTTTTGTCGTGTGCCGCAAGGCTCGACGACGGCAGTTTGACAGGAGAGCAATATGTACTTACCCGCCGCCTTCATTTCGGTGATTCTGATCTGGTCTACCACGCCACTGGCCATTAAGTGGAGTGCGCTGGGGGCAGGCTTCAGCTTTGCGGTATTTTCGCGCATGGCGATAGGCATCGTGCTGTGTGCGGCGGTTCTGATGCTGTTTCGCATCGGTTTTCCGCTGCACCGCCGCGCGCGTATGGCCTATCTGGCCGGGGGCCTGAGCATGTTCTGCGCCATGTCGCTCTCCTACTGGTCGGCGCAATTTGTCAGTTCGGGCATGATCTCGCTGCTGTTCGGTCTGTCTCCTCTGGTGACCAGCATGGGGGCGATGGTGTGGCTCAAGGAAGAAAGGCTCACGCCTGGCAAGCTGGCGGGTATGCTGTTCGGCCTGCTCGGCCTGGCACTGGTATTTCGCGGCAGTTTCAGCCTGGGCGCGAGCGCCTCTGTCGGCCTGCTGGCATTGTTCGCGGCGGTGGTGTCTCAGTCGCTGGGACTGGTCTGGTTAAAGTGCATCAATGATGACAGTCCGCCGCTGGCCATGACACTGGGCACGCTGATCGTCGCCCTGCCGCTGTTTTTCGCCGCCTGGTGGATGGCCGACGGACACCTGCCCGATGAAATGCCCGCGCGTGCCGTGGCGGCCACGGTGTATCTTGGCGTATTCGGTTCGGTGCTGGGGTTCGCCTTGTACTACTATCTCATCAAACACATGGAGGCGGGACGGATCGCGCTCATCACGCTGGTCACACCGGTGCTGGCCTTGCTGCTGGGGCACAGCCTGAACAATGAAATCGTGCTGCCGCAGGTCTGGATGGGGGCGGCGAGTATTTTGTTCGGTCTGTGTTTGCACCACTGGAGCGCCAGATGGGCTGGTATTTTCTCCCGATAACTGGCAGCATTCCAGATGGACGAGCGGTAACACATTTTACAGAGGGTATCGGTCATGGAACAGTCATCCAGCTTCTCGTTTTCCCGCGCCCGGGGCGTCGCGCTCTCTGCCGCCTTGCTGCTGATGGCAGCCTTCGCCTATCACAAGCTTCTGCAAAGTTCGGTGGAAGCACATCATGAACAGATCAGGCAAGCCGTGCGCGAGCATTGCCGCTACATGACAGGCAAACAAATCCATCAGCTATCACAGGATGATTATTCGGATAAATTTCAGGCCTGCGACAATTTCACCGTCAAGTCGACCCAGGTCGCCGGCGGCTTGTATGATCCGGTGATCGTGAAAATTACGCTGGAGCGCAGCGCCGACTTTCCGCTGGACGAGGATGTCTTCATTTTCAAGTCAGCGGCGATGAATTTTCACTTCCTCTCCGGCCTGTCTGCACTGATGAGCGGACGGTGGGAATTGAATTATTACAACACTTATTCGGTTTTGACCTTCAATGGCAGCCTCTGAACTTATATCCATGAACAATCATCTGAAAAACCTGCAACCGCAATCTGTCTGGAGTCACTTCGCCACGCTGTGCGCCATCCCGCGCGCATCCATGCATGAAGCGGCGCTGATAGAACATCTGATAAGCTGGGCAAAAACGCGCTCTGTTAGCTCCGTCGTCGATAGTGCCGGCAACCTGATTCTGCAAAAACCCGCCAGCGCAGGTTGCGAAGGACTGCCCGGCGTGATCTTGCAGGCGCACCTCGACATGGTATGTCAGGCAAACACCGGCACACCGCACGACTTTATGAAAGATCCGGTCCAGGTCAAGATTTGCGACGGCTGGGTCGTGGCAGAGGACACCACGCTGGGGGCGGACAACGGCATAGGCGTAGCCCTGGCACTGGCAGCACTCGAAGACGAGTCTCTTGTTCACCCGGCGCTGGAAGTGCTGCTCACCATCAATGAGGAATCCGGCATGGATGGCGCGCGAGGGCTGGCGCCCTGCGCCTTGCAGGGCAAGATGCTGATCAATCTGGACACCGAGGAATGGGGGCATTTTTATCTCGGCTGTGCAGGCGGCGTGGACGTGGAAGTGCGATACGATTGCGAACAGACCGCGCTGCCGCCTGACTATGCGCTGCTGCGGTTCGACGTGGCGGGTTTGCGAGGCGGGCATTCCGGCATCGACATTCACCTGGGGCGCGGCAATGCCATCAAGTTGCTGGCCGAAGCGCTGCGCGATCTGTCCGCGCACACCGATGTGCGTCTGATCGAATTAAAAGGCGGCACGGCGCGCAATGCGATACCGCGCGAGGCGTTTGCCATGTGCGCGCTGCCCGCTGCTATAGCGTCGAATATCGACGAGTGGGTGCAGCACCGGCATCAGGCATGGCAGCAACGCTTCCTGGAAGTGGATGCCCGCGTGTCGTTCAGCTGCCAGCATTTCGACACACTGCCGGACACCGCCATTGCGGAATGCGACCGGCTGCTGGCCTTTATCGACACGGCCGCAAATGGTGTCTCGCGCGTGAGCGATGCTTTTCCCGGCGTGACCGATACCTCAGGCAATCTCGGTGTGGCCGCGCTGGAGGGAGGCGAATTCCGCGCGACCTTCAAGGTGCGCGCACTGCAAGATTCGAGGGCGGATGCGTTGGCCGACAAGATGGTCGCCCACGCTGCCAGCTACGGTTTGCAGGCGTGGAAAGAGGGCGCCTATCCCGGCTGGACGCCCAATCCATCCTCGAACCTGCTCGCGCTTTGCCAACAGGTGTACACCGAAGAATTTGGCCAGCCCGCCTCCTTACAGGTGATCCACGCAGGTCTGGAATGCGGCCTGCTTGCCGCGAGCCACCCGCAGCTGGACATGATTTCCTTCGGCCCTGACATACGCGGCGCACACGCGCCCGGAGAGCGTGTAAAAATTGAATCTGTCGCGCACTGCTGGACATTACTCCGTGCAGTGCTGCAAGCCCTCGCGAAGTCGTAAGCCCGAAGCGGAAACTTTTCCTCCGGCGGTCATGACGAGCGGCCCCGGCAGCCGCCCCGCTCGTCAGACATCCACTAACAAAACGGGGTTGAAGTCCGGATTTTCCGGCGCTCCCCCCGTCTTGCAATAGCCGCGCGGGTTGCAAATGACACGGGTTTTTTTGATTTCATAGTCGAAACTATCGTGGGTGTGCCCGTGTATCCACAGCTCGCTGCGACCCATCAGACGATCTAAATTCGAGGCAAAACACGCCGAGAGCAGATTCTCCTTGTAGCGCCCGGCCACCGACAACGCCGAGGGCAGGTGGTGTGTCACCACCACCGTTTTTCCGTCGTATGCCTCGTCCCTGAGCATACTTTCCAGCCAGGCGACATCCGCCTGGTTGAGTTTTGCACTGTCCTGAGGCATGAAGGTCTGCGCGCCGTAGTCGATCAGGCGAAAATCGCTCAGCCCGTTCAGCCCGGCGGCATAAGCCCAGGGGCGCTCTTCCTCGCCGAACAGGCGAAAATCCGTCCAGAGCGTTGCGCCTAAAAAACGCACCCCGCCGATAATCACCTGGGCGCGATTGAGCACATGAACGCCATAAACGTCGGCAGCTGCGGCCATCAGCTCGTTTTCTACGCCGATCTCGGAACGGTAATACTCATGATTCCCGGGCACGTATATGATTTCATGGTCAGGCCAGGCCTGTCTGGCCTAGGCGATGCCCCGCGTGCCAGGGCAAATATCTCCGGCCAGCACGATCACATCCGCCCCGACGGTCTGTGGCTCATACGCCGAATACTCAAGATGCAGATCGCTGAGAATATGGATTTTCATGAGGATTTTTTGTTGGAAGTCTCAGGCCTGTTTGTCGGCCCCTTGTCGTTGGGCGCGCTGCAAATCCAGCTCACCCGGTTTTACCACCACGCCATTGAGATCTGTAATCCCGCGCAGCCCGACACCATACGCCTTAAATCCCAATTCATCCTGCGTATGCCGATAGTCAAGATTATCATGGTGATGGCCGTGAAAAACGCTGCCGACCCGCATGCTGCGCGCCAGTTCATCAATCGCCTTGAAACCGTAAGGATGACAGGACGGCGCTTCGTGCGTCACCAGAATATCAGCTTCTTGCATCGCAAGCGCGTAATATTCCTGGCTGAAAATACTCGACCTGTGCTTGAGCAGTCGGCCTGCCATGCTTTGCTCGTCCACCTGAAGCTGCAGGTCACCCGCCGGACTTTTTGCCAGGCGTTGTGCGTGCACAATATGCTCCCTCTCCAGATGATGCCGGTAATCGGCATAACTGTCATAGCCGGGCTCGGCAGTTTCAGGCCACCACACCTCCTGGCGGAATACCCCGCCCAATCCTGCGATGCGCACGCCGTTAATTTCAACCACTTTGCCGTGCAAATTGCCGTGACCTGTCAGATTATCGATCAGCTCCAGCCTGTCGGTATCGTGATTTCCGTGAATGAACCAGATTTCAGTCTTACCCAGCACCGTCGCCAGCACCTCCTCCAGGGGGCTTTTCGCCTCGATATCGCCCAGCAGAATGATCGCATCGGGGTTTAACTGTGCCACGGCTCGCTCAACGTGGGCTAAACGCCCGTGTACATCGCCAAAAAAAAGAATCATTTCACCCCAGTCAAAAGAAAGCTCACCGGCCTGAATGAGGGTGGGTGAATTTGCATCACCCCTCGGCCTGCCGCGTATGTGACGCGTCAAGATCGCGGATAACAGGCCGGAATTGAATTTACACCAGCGCAGGCAGATTTGCGAGTTGCACAGCGCGGCGTTTGAAGCGGCTGGACAAGCCCCCTGAACTGCCGGATAAACTTCGGGCGGCGCAGCTCCTGAACGCCGACCGGATTCAACCTTGCCGTAAAAATATCGGGGTTTTACGGGCTATCATAATGGAGCCTCTCAAAGTTGATGAGGCAAAAAAATTGTATTCTGTGATGCTGTCCGTAAGAATCTGCAAGCACAGATGCATCGTGACACGCACGCGCCGCAAACAATAATCAAATTTTCTCCATCCTTTCAATTTTCATGCCGTCCCTGAGATAAGAAAAGCAAAAATACCAGACTTTTCAATAAAACCGGGGAGATACAAAATAAAACAAGTCGCCGTGTCGTGTCAGCACTGACTATCCGAGTCGTTGCCGCAGTCGTTGTGCACCGTTTATTGTTTGAGCTTTTTCTCCGTTCGAATCATAATCGCCCATGCTGAGTTTCTTCCCCCTGCCCTGCGCAAGATAAGCGACGACCCGAACACGTGCTCTACCCGGTCGAATTCAAAAACGAAGGCATTCGCCGTCAGAAAATTTACTTTTATTTACAACTTATCAGATTAAGACGAGGTATAAATTGCGCTACTGGCTGATGAAATCCGAACCTGCCGATGTCAGCATTGACGACCTGGCCTCATTTCCCGATCAAAGCGTAGCCTGGTATGGCGTGCGCAATTATCAGGCGCGCAACTTCATGCGCGACCAGATGACGATAGGCGACGGCGTGCTGTTTTATCATTCCAACTGCAAGATCCCCGGCATCGCGGGGATTGCCCGTGTCGCCAGCGACGCTTACCCGGATGCCAAACAATTCGACAAGAGCAGCAAGTATTTTGACGAGAAAGCCACTCACGAACAGCCGCGCTGGTTCAATGTAGACGTGCAGCTGGTCAAAAAAATCGCGCTGATTCCGCTCAGCGAGTTGCGGTTGCATGCGGAACTTGCCAACATGCGTACCCTGCAACATGGCAACCGCCTGTCGATTACCCCGCTGGACCCGAGTGAGTGGAAATACATCACGACTCAACTGGCGCACGACTAACATGGAATGGATGCTGGCCTATGCCCTGCTGGGCGCCGTCGCAGGCTTGTTAGGCGGGCTGTTTGGCATCGGCGGCGGCACTGTGCTCGTGCCGGTGCTGTTATTCCTGTTCGATGCACAGCACTTTGCGCCCGAACATATGCTGCATCTGGCGCTGGGCACCTCCATGGCGACCATCATCTTCACCGCACTGGCCAGCCTGTACAAACACCATCAGCACCATGCCGTAAACTGGGGCGTGGTGCGCACCATCACACCCGGCATATTGATCGGCACGGGGCTGGGCACGCTGCTGGCCACCAGTATCCCGCCACTTTTTCTGGGACTTTTTTTTGCATTGTTCGTCTGTTTCGCCGCAGCTCAAATCCTGCTCGACATACGCCCGAAAGTCTCACGACAACTGCCCGAAAAAACCGGCATCAGGCTGTTTGGCATATTCGCCGGGAGCCTGAGCAGTCTGGTGTCAATTGGCGGCGGTACAGTGGTCATTCCCTTCCTGCTCTGGTGTAACCTGAGTATTCGTCAGGCAATCGGCACCTCGGCCGCGATCAGCTTTCCGGTCGCCATCGGAGGCACAACAGGTTATGTGGTGACAGGCATGAACACCGCAGGACTCCCGCCATTCACACTGGGCTACGTCTATCTGCCCTGTTTGCTGTGGACAGCCGCCGCCAGCGTCATCACAGCCCCCCTGGGCGCCAAAGCTGCGCACCAGATGAATATAGAGGTTTTACGCAAGCTGTTTGCGGTGCTGCTCCTGGCGCTTGCCAGCAAATTATTGCTCAGGGTACTGGCTTAGTTGCCAGACTTATCCGCAGATTAAATCGCTGTTTCCAGGTGAACCCCATGGTCTCCATCCATAGCAAAACGACCCGTCAGTTAGCCGACACGCCATCCTGGCTTGACACCCTGACGCCCTCTTACACGGCACCCGAGCTGGATGTGATACGTCGCGCCTCGGAACTGGCAGAACCGCTCTATGCCGGGCAGACGGGACTGACCCGCACGCCTCTCATGCAGCATGCACTGGGTTCGGCCTCCATCCTGGTTGCCATGAACATGGATTTTGAAACCATTGCGGCCACTATCTTGCACGCCGTACCTGATTTTATGGACGACTGGGCCGAGAAACTCAAAACCGGCTTCGGTCATAACATCACGGCGCTGGTAGAGGGAATCTCGCGCATGGAGCATATCCGGCAGTTTAGCGAGATGCGCGGCACAGACAAGCAAACTGATGACGCCGCGCAGACAGAAAACCTGCGCAAGATGCTGCTGGCGATGGTCAGCGACATTCGCGTGGTGCTCATCAAACTGGCCGAACGCACCCAGACCCTGCGGGGCCTGGCGAGCGTCAGCGCCGACGAGCAAAGGATCATTGCACAGGAGACTCAAGACCTGTTCGCGCCTTTGGCCAACCGTATGGGCGTATGGCAGATAAAATGGGAGCTCGAAGACTTGTCCGTGCGCTACCTGAATCCTGATCTGTATAAAAAGGTGGCCCGGCTGCTCGATGAACGCCGCGTTGACCGTGAACGCTACATCAGCGACGTGGTTGCCACATTGAAACGGGCATTGCACGAAGCCGGGATTACGGCTGAGGTGACGGGCAGGCCCAAGCATATCTACAGCATCATCAACAAGATGAAGCGCAAACATCTGGATTTCGACCAGCTGTACGACGTGCGCGCCGTGCGCATCCTGGTTGATGATGTACAAAGCTGCTATACCGCGCTGAGTCTGGTGCATGAACTCTGGCCGCCGATAGCCAGCGAATACGACGACTATATCGCGCGCCCCAAGAGCAACAACTACCGCTCGCTGCATACGGCGGTCACAGGCCCGCAGGGTCAGGCCTTTGAGGTGCAGATACGCACACGGGAAATGCACCAGTATTCTGAGCTGGGCGTTGCCGCCCACTGGCGATATAAGGAGGGAGGAAAATCCGATGCGAGGCTGGACGAAAAAATTGTCTGGCTGCGCCAGATACTGGAGTGGAAAGAAGACATTTCCGAAAAAGGCGATCTGCGCGAACAATTCAAAAATGACTTGTTCCTCGACCAGGTTTACGTGCTCACGCCACAGGGTAAAATCATCGCCCTGCCCAGGGGCGCGACCCCGGTGGATTTTGCCTATACCCTGCATACCGATCTTGGTCATCGTACGCGAGGCGCAAAAGTAAATGGCGCCATCGTTCCGCTCAATTATCCGTTGCAGAACGGCCAGCGCGTGGAAATCCTCACCACCAGACAAGGTGGCCCCAGTCGTGACTGGGTAAACCCGACTCTCGGCTATTTGCAGGGCGCCAGTGCCCGCGCAAAGGTTCGCGCCTGGTTCAGAAAGCAAAATATTGCGGATCACATATCGCTGGGCAGGGCGCAACTGGATCGCGAGCTTCACAGGCTGGGCGCGGTTTCAGTCAATCAGGAAAAACTCGCGCAGCGTCTTCACTTCAACAAACCTGACGACCTGCTGGCCGCCATCGGTCGCGGAGAAATGACCCCCCACCGCATCCACGTCGCGCTCCAGGCAGAAATGCCCAACAAGGTGATCGCCTTCACCCATGCGATACTGAAACCTGCCACCGAGCAAAGCTCATCGACCGGCATTCTGATCGAAGGGCTGGGCAACCTGTTGAGCCGAACGGCGCAATGCTGCAATCCCGCGCCGCCGGATCAGATTACCGCCTATATCACGCGTGACAGAGGAATTACCATACACAGGCAAGACTGTGCTTTTGTGCAACGCCTGACAGAAAAATTACGCGACCGCCTGCTTGACGCTCAATGGAGCGAATAACCTGGCACAGACGGTGCATCCTCCCCCTATAATCGCGCTATTCACAAAACAGCGCATACACCAAAACGAATTACATGCCATGGACAAGCAGGATGAATCAGGTGCAACACTGCAAACACAACAGATATTTGCTGCCAGCAACGCATCCCTTGCGAGCGGGGTAATACTCGCCGTCATTTTGGCCGTCATACAGCGCAACGTCATTGACGCGGCGATCGTGGCGGTCTGGTTTAGCGTGCTTATGCTGATTTCGCTGGCGAGAGCCGCCCAGGTTGCCGCGTATAAACGAGCATCGCTCAACCGGACGGTCCGCATCTCGACATGGCTGACATGGTTTCGGGCAGGCGTACTCGCATCGGGTTTAGTATGGGGATCCACCGCATTTTTTCTGTTTCCGGACGAATATCCGCAGCACCAGATGTTTTTGATCTTCGTGCTGGTAGGCCTCACGGCCGGCGCTGTCATTTCATATTCAGCGGATTTAATCAGCGCGTCCGTCTATTCTGCGGCGCTGATCCTGCCGCTCGCCATTCGCCTGCTGACAGCAGGTGACGGCGTCTCTGTCGCCATGTCCATGGCAGCCTTGCTCTATCTGGGTTTCATGATCATGAGTCTGCGACACATCAACCAGAACATACGCGAGAACATCCTGCTGCGTCTTGAGGCCACAGCAAAAGAGCACACCATAAAGGTCAGCGAAGAACGATTTCGTTTATTGTTGAGCCACTCGCCGGTCGGCATTTTTCACTATGACACACGCCTGATCATCACCTATTGCAATGATCGCTTCGCCCGGATATTGAACAGCTCAGTTGAACGCATCGTCGGCCTGGACATGAAGCTGCTCAAGGCGCAGGCCATATTACCCTCACTGAAAAAAGCGCTGGCAGGCGAGTCGGACTACTACGAGGGGGCTTATGCGGCCACCTTCAGCGATGCCAATATCAGAATTTCCATGACGTCGGCACCCTCCAGAGACAGCCTGGGCGAGATTACCGGCGGTATCGCTGTCGTCAAGGACATCACCACCCGCTGGCAAATGGCCGAAGATTTGAAACAGCAGCTTAAATTTACCGAAGCGCTCAATAAAATATCCGGATCTCTCACCGAGTTTGACGATCCTGCGCTGATGCTGGAGAAAACCGTACAAACAGCGGGCGAGGTGCTGGGTGCAGATCGCGCCCTGATTTACGAGATAACGCAAAGCTCAGCGACCGCTCTTTGCGAGTGGCTGAATCCGGAACACCCGGATATCGAATCTGCAAAAACCGCCTGCCCCCCTGAGCTGCTTGCCACAGCCCTGAGGCTGCGTACGCAACAAGTTCTGATAAGCCAGGCGGACGACATCAATCCGCATTTCATAAGCCAGGGTTCAGGTGAGCTGCTCCATCAGCAAATACACAGCCTGCTCTGGTACCCCTTTGCCTTTCGCGTAAACAGCCATTATCTGCTGGCTTTGAACCAGATCCACTCAAAAAAAACATGGGATCGAAAGGAAATCGATTTTCTGAATTCGGCCCTTCGGCAAGTGAGCATCGCGCTTGAGAAGTTGCGACTGATACACGAACAGAAACTGGCAGAAAATGACCTGCGCATCGCCGCTATCGCCTTTGAAGCCAAGGAAGGCATGTTGATCACAGACGCACACAACACCGTCCTGCGGGTAAACCGCACCTTCACCCATATCACAGGCTACACCTCTGAAGAGATTGTAGGCCGAAACCCGCGCTTGCTGAGTTCCGGAGAACAAACCGAAATTTTTTACTCAAAAATGTGGGACAGCATCACAAATTCAGACACATGGGAAGGCGAGATCCGGAACAGGCGAAAAAACGGGGAGATTTACCCGGCATTTCTCACCATCACCGCCGTTAAGGACGCCAACGGATGCATCACCAACTACGTGGCCACATTTAATGACATCACCGCCAGCCGGGCTGCGGCCGATGAAATACAGCAACTGGAATTCTATGATTCCCTCACGGGTCTGCCGAACCGGCGCCTGCTCATGGACAGACTCCATCAGGCACTCGCCTCCAGCACGCGCAGCGGTCGTCGGGGCGCGCTGCTGTTTTTGGATCTTGACAATTTCAAGACACTCAACGATACCCTGGGGCATGAAATCGGCGACTTACTGTTGCAACAGGTAGCCCGTCGTCTGGAATCCTGCGTGCACGAAGATGACACCATCGCGCGGTTGGGGGGCGACGAGTTTGTCATTTTGCTCGAAGACCTGGGCGAACAGGTGCAAGATGCGGCAACACAGGCTGAGGAAGTCGGGGAAAAAATTCTCCTGGCCCTGAATCAGCCCTACCAGCTGGCGACTCATCGATGTCGCAGTACCCCAAGCATAGGGGCGACCCTGTTCAACAACCATCAAAACACCATGGAAGACCTGATGAAACAGGCCGACATCGCCATGTATCAGGCCAAGAAAGCCGGTCGAAACACCCTGCGTTTCTTCGACCCTGTGATGCAGGAGGCCATCAACGTCCGCGCCAGGCTCGAAATCGAACTGCGAACCGCTCTTGAAAACCGGCAATTTCATCTGTACTACCAAATTCAGGTGGACAGTTCAAGCAAACCGATCGGGGCTGAAACGCTGATACGCTGGACACACCCCGAACGCGGGATAGTTTCCCCCGCACAATTCATTCCGCTGATGGAAGAAACCGACCTGATACTGCCGGTAGGTCTCTGGGTGCTCGATGCTGCGTGCGCCCAGCTAAAAGCATGGCAGCCATCGCCACTCACCCGCGACCTGGTGCTGGCTGTCAACGTCAGCGCGAAGCAATTTCGGCAATTGGATTTCGTCGCCGAAGTACAAAAGGCCGTGCAGCGTCACGCTATCGATGCCACACGCCTCAAACTGGAGCTGACCGAGAGCCTGTTGCTGGAGAACATCGGCAACATAGTCGACACGATGAACACCTTAAACGAAATCGGCGTCCAGTTCTCTTTGGACGATTTCGGCACGGGATATTCATCCTTGCAATATCTGAAACAACTGCCGCTGGATCAGCTGAAGATTGACCAGTCTTTCGTGCGGGACATCAACACCGACAGCAACGATAAAACCATCGTGCGCACCATCATCGCGATGGCGAAAAGCCTGAATCTGGATGTCATCGCCGAGGGGGTCGAAACGGAAGAACAAAGGCAGCTGCTGATCAACAAAGGCTGCCTGCACTTTCAGGGTTATCTGTTTGGCGAGCCGCTGCCCATTGAACAATTCGAGGCACTGCTTGCGCGGAGTTGATGCGGCTCAACCGCCCAGATACGCGCGCTGCACGGCATCACTGCCCAGCAGTTCGGCTGACACTCCCGACAGAGTAATCGCGCCGCTCTCCATCACATAGCCACGGGAGGCGACTTGCAGCGCGAGGCGGGCATTTTGCTCGACCAGCAAAATGCTCATCCCCTGGGCTGCCACTTCCTTGATGGTCTCAAAAATCTTCTTCACCATCAGCGGCGCCAGGCCCATGCTGGGTTCATCCAGCATCAGCAGGCGCGGGCGACTCATCAGGGCGCGCGCCATCGCGAGCATCTGCTGCTCCCCGCCGGAGAGCGTGCCCGCGAGCTGGTCTCGTCGTTCGACCAGACGCGGAAACAGGGCATACATGCGCGCCAGATCATCGTCGATTTGCGCCTTGTCGCCGCGCGTATAAGCCCCCATCAGCAGGTTTTCCGCGACAGACAGGCGGGCAAACACGCCGCGTCCTTCCGGAACCAGTGCCATCCCCATCGCTACGCGCTGGTGGGCAGGAATATGTAACAGGCTTAGTCCGTTGTAATGGATTTGTCCGGAACTGGCGGCATGCAGACCGGCCAGTGTTTTGAGCGTGGTCGTCTTTCCCGCGCCATTGCTGCCGATCAGCGCGACCAGTTCGCCCGGGGCGATATAAAAATCGACACCTTTGACGGCATGAATGCCGCCATAAGCCACTTTCAGGCCACGAACTTCGAGCAAAGCGCTACTCATCATCGCTCCCCAGGTAAGCTGCGATCACGGCGGGGTTACTGCGCACCTCGTCCGGCGCCCCCTCGGCGATTTTCCGGCCGTAATCGAGCACCGCCACCCGGTCGCACAGCCCCATGATCAGTTTGACGTCGTGTTCGATCAGCATCACGGTGATGCCGTTCGCGCGGATGTCCTGCAACAATACTTTCAAATCTTCCGTTTCGGTGGCATTCATCCCGGCAGCAGGTTCATCGAGCGCCAGCAGAAGCGGCTCACTCGCCAGGGCGCGTGCAATTTCCAGACGGCGCTGCTCGCCATAGGACAGATGCTTCGCCAGCGTTTGCGAGGATTTTTTAATGCCGACATAGCGCAGCAACTCGCGCGCCCGCAGTGTCGAGTCCCGCTCCTCGCAGCGCGTGGACTTGAGGCCAAACAGCGCGCCGAATACACCGGCACGGGTACGGACATGGCGACCTGCCATCACATTTTCCAGCGCCGTGAGATTGGCAAACAAACGAATGTTCTGAAAGGTGCGGGCAATACCCGCCTGCGCCAGCACATGGGGCTTGGCCGTTTGATAGCTGCGCCCGTCGAAGTGAAATTCACCACAACCCGGTTGATAAAGGCCGGTAACGACGTTAAACAAGGTGGTCTTGCCCGCACCGTTAGGCCCTATCAAGCCGTAAATCTCGCCGCGTCGTATATGCAAAGACACGTCGGTGAGCGCGGCCAGCCCACCGAACTGCTTGCCGATGCCCGACAGCGCCAATAAAGGCTCGCTCATGGCGCGACCTCGTCGCTTTCCAGCTCGCGGCGACGCACGCCGGACGGCCACAACCCGGCAGGACGGTACAACATCACCGCGATCAGCGCAGTACCGAACAGCAACATGCGCAGACTTTCAGGGTCGATCACGATCCTGCCGAACAGCGCCTGTTGCAAGGGAACTACGCTGTGCCGCAGCACTTCAGGCAGCAAGGCCAGCAGCAGCCCGCCCAGAATCACGCCGTAGATGTTGCCCATGCCGCCCAACACCACCATGCACAGCACCATGACCGACTCCATCAGGCTGAAACTCTCGGGACTGACAAAGCCCTGAAAGCCCGCAAACAGGGTGCCGGACACGCCGCCAAACGCGGCGCCCATCGCGAACGCCAGCAGTTTCAGGTTGCGCGTGTTGATGCCCATGGCGGAGGCTGCGATTTCGTCTTCGCGTATCGCCATCCAGGCGCGGCCGATGCGCGATTTTTCCAACCTGCGCGAGACGAATACCACCAGCGCGGTAAAGCTCAGGAACAGGTAAAAATACAGATGCACCGAGGGTAGCTCGATGCCAAAAACCTGCTGCGTGGTGTTAAGTGCGACCCCTGCCACACTGACAGGATCAATCCGGCTGATGCCCTGCGGGCCATTGGTCAGATTGATTGGCGCATTCAGGTTATTCATGAAAATTCGGATGATTTCGCCAAAACCCAGGGTGACGATCGCCAGATAATCGCCGCGCAGGCGCAAGGTCGGCGCGCCCAGCAGCGCACCGAAACCGCCCGCGAGCAGCGCCGCCAGCGGCAGCACGATCCAGAATGACAGATGCAAGCCGTCAGGAAACAACAGCGGAAACGCCAGTGCCAGATGCGGCGAGCCGGTCAGCGCATAGCAATACGCGCCCACCGCGAAGAACGCGATGTAACCCAGATCCAGCAAGCCCGCATAGCCGACTACGATGTTAAGCCCCAGCGCCAGCATGATGTAGAGCATCGCGAAATCCACGATGCGCACCCAGCCTCGGCCTAACAGCGCATCGGTTGCAAAGGGCAACAGCATGACCGAGACGAACAGCACGGAGAACAGCACATGTTGCTTCGAAAATTTAAGTTTTTTCATGCACGTTCGGCAAGCCGCTCTCCCAACAGTCCGGACGGCCTGAAGACCAGCACCGCAATCAAAACGAAGAAGGCGAACACATCCTGATACTGGCTGCCCATGAATCCACCCGTCATATCGCCTATGTAACCTGCGCCCAGACTCTCTATCAGGCCCAGCAACAGCCCGCCCAGCATCGCACCGCGCAGATTGCCTATGCCGCCCAGCACCGCAGCGGTAAAGGCCTTGAGGCCTAACAGAAAACCCATGTAATAATGCGCGATGCCGTAATTGGCACTGACCATCAGGCCGGCCACAGCCGCCAGTGCAGAACCCAGCATAAAGGTGATCGAAATCACCCGGTTGACATCCACCCCCATCAACTGTGCGGCATGCTGGTTTTCGGCGACCGCTCGCATCGAACGCCCCAGACGGGTTCTATGCACCACCCCCATCAAGGCTGCCATGATCAGCAGCGCCATGATGACGATGATGATCTGAATGTCGTTGATGATCGCACCATAGATCTGGTGAGGATGGTTGCTGATCAGCTGCGGAAAGGCGTGATATTCACGCCCCCAGATCATCATCGCCAGATTTTGCAAGACGATGGACACGCCTATCGCGGTGATCAGCGGCGCTAACCTCGGCGCGTGGCGCAAGGGACGGTAGGCGATGCGCTCGATACCAAAGCCCAGCAACATGCAGCCGGCCATCGCAAACAGCAAGCTGACAGGTAACGCCAGCAGCGGTGGCGCGCCCCAGCCTATCATTGCTGTCAGTGCAGACAAGGCCAGCATCGCGCCTGCCATCACCACTTCACCGTGCGCGAAGTTGATCAGCCCCAGTATGCCGTACACCATGGTGTAACCCAGTGCGACCAGGGCGTATACGCTGCCCTGCACCAGTCCGTTGATGATTTGCTGTAAGAATATTTCCATTTACTTAAAAAAATCAGCCCCAGGCATGAGGATTCCTGATTTTATAGCCGTGCGCGGCATCATTGTCCAGCGCCGACGGTTTCCAGAGGCTGCCACTTGCCTTGTTTGACCTGGTACAGCGTGACCGCACCGCCTTTCAAGTCGCCTTTGTCATCAAACTGAATATTGGCCGTGACACCCTGGTGTGAAATATTGGCCAGCGCAGGCATATATTTGGCAGGTTCTACCGAGTCGGCTTTTTGCATGGCCGCAATCATCACATTCACCGCATCGTAGCAATAAGGCGCGTACAACTGGATGGGCTGGTATTTGGCGACAAATCGCGCCGAGAATTCCTGTCCGCCGGGCATTTTATCGAGAGGCACGCCGGGCAACGAGGCATAAGTGCCCTCAGCGGCAGCACCGGCCAACTTGACGAATTCAGGAGTATATCCGCCATCGCCCATCATCAGTTTTACGTTCAGTGCGAGCGCCTTGATTTGTCTGGCCATCGGCCCGCCTTGCGCATCCATTCCGCCGTAAAACAACAGATCAGGCGCCCGTCCCTTGACCGCCGTGAGCACTGAGGTAAAATCCACCGACTTGTCGCTGGTATATTCATGCGCGACAATTTCGGCACCCGCCGCGCGCGCGGCCTTGATAAACTCATCCGCCAGCCCCTGCCCGTAGGCGGTACGATCATCGATGATGGCAATCTTTTTTGCGCCCAGATTCTTCACTGCATATTCGCCCAGGGCGCGACCCTGCTGCGCATCATTGGCCATCACGCGAAATGCAGTCTTGAATCCCTGACGGGTATAACTGACCGCCGTCGCCGAAGGTGAAATCTGCACAATACCGTTATCGCTGTAAATCTTGGAGGCAGGAATCGTCGTGCCGGAATTGAGGTGACCGATCACGCCGCTCACCTTATTGTCCACCAGTTTCTGCGCGACGATGGTCGCAGTCTTGGGATCAGCCTGATCGTCTTCGCTGATCAGCTCAAAATGCACGCGACGACCGCCGATCACGATCCCTTTTGCATTGG
This sequence comes from Gallionella sp., assembly GCA_028707275.1. Lineage (GTDB taxonomy): Bacteria > Pseudomonadota > Gammaproteobacteria > Burkholderiales > Gallionellaceae > Gallionella. The sequence goes on from JAQTUP010000002.1 coordinate 692,083, forward strand.
CGTCCTCAATCGCCATGCGCGTCCCGTTCTCGTTGTCCTTACCCAGGTGCGCCTGAGGCCCTGTGAGCGGCGCCACCGAGCCAATACGCACCACCTGATCCGCAGATGCAGCCGCCTGATCAGAGGGCGTTTTATCACATGCCGCCAGCAAGGATACCAGTGCAGCGAAGCAAAACAATTGGGCAGAACGTAATATCATTTTTTAAATCCCTGGAATTTAAAGCGTGCGACTGAACGACTAACCCGCGATTATGCGGAGCGCGCACCCTGCTTGTCAATTTGACAGAAAAAAAGCCAGCTTGCGCTGGCTTTTCTCAGGATAACTCCCGATGTTTCAAGATGCTTGAAACAGTCTTACTTGGCCAAACCCAGAATGAACGTTACCAGTTCTTTCATCTGGTCTTGCTTCTTGCCAGCAGCATCGTTAGCCGGCATAGGCATGGAACCCCACGCACCAGAGCCGCCCTTGGAAACTTTAACCAGCAACTTGTCAGCAGCAGTCGCGTCGCCCTTGTATTTCTTTGCAACGTCCACCCATGCCGGTCCAACCACCTTCTTGTCAATTGCGTGACAAGCTGTGCAGTTATTCTTCTTCGCAACATCTGGCATATCAGCAGCCATTGCGGAACCCGCGATCATCAAACCTGCTGCAACTGCCATGCTTACGACGATAGATTTCATATTTTCTCTCCGCTTTATGATCAAAAAACTTAAAAAATTTGGAAGCTCTGCCTCCGCTGGTGATTCTAAACAACTCCGCTCAGTTTGCCTACCTAATTTCTGACCGTGCGCCATTAACGTTCTGAAACTTCATCCGGTTGACAGTTTATTGCAAATCAAGCACGAACCTGGCGAGCGTGGCGCGATCAGCCTCGCTGACTTGCGGCTGGGGCGGCATAGCCATGCTGCCCCAGACACCGCTGCCTCCTCTGGCAATTTTCGCCATCAGGCGAGGCAGCGCACCCGCATCACCACGATATTTGGCGGCCACATCCCGCCAGGCGGGCCCCACCACCTTCTTGTCCACAGCGTGACAGACCAGGCAATTTTTCTTTTTCGCCAGCGCCAGTGCGTCCACGGCAGGCACGGCGGCTTCACTCTTTACCTCAGGTTTGGCAGCTTCACTCTTTAGCTCCGGTTTAGCAGCTTCACTCTTTACCTCAGGTTTTGCGGCTACAGGTGCTGCGAGCGCGGCCGGGCCTGCTGCTTTCATGATATCCGGCGGCGCTTTAGCCTGCTCTTCAGGTTCGGCCCGTTTGACAGATGAGGCGTCCGCATGCTGACTCAGATGGCAAGGCTTCCCCTCTTTTTCCACGCAAGGCTTTTTGTGCCTGTGCACCTTGGGCTTGGCGGTCGGCACGGCTTTTTTCGCACCGGGCGCTACGGCCGCATCGACCGCCATGGCCTGACCCGCATATAACACCGCCAGCAACATCAACAGATGACTCTTTTTCATGCTCAATTCCCCTCAGGTTAAACGCAGTTATACCGACTCGGCGCGGTATTCGACGATCATCGTGTGCCGCGCGCCGGCGGCGACCGTCACGACATTTTCGAGCGCATTGACAGATTCGATACAGACCATTTCACGCCAGCCATCGGGCTGCCCCATGTCACCCATCTTGTTTGCCTTTTCGATCCAGGGCGTCCAGACCACGGTAGACAGGCTGCCGGATTTGGCAATATAAATGCGGCGCTTTAACTTGTCGTCGTGAATCACGCATTGGGCTGCGGTATTGACATACACACGATCGGTCTCGCCGGAGAAGACAATATCCCCGTCCTGGCGGCGCAGGTTGGAGCCACCCACCTTGTCCCAATACTCGCAGCCTTCCAGACCTGTCACGCGCACGGCGCCGATATCGCCGATCTGCAAATAAGTATGCAATGCTTCGCCGATCACAAAATCGCTTGCGCCGGTATTTTCCGTACTCAGCTCCATGCGCAAGGTCTCACCCGCGATCACCGTCAGATCCAGATTGCAGTCATGAGGCCACTGCATGCGTGTCTTGTCAGAGGGTACCAGACGCAAGGTCAGCCGCGTAGCACCATCGGGCTCGGTGCCCGATTCGATCACGCGCCAGGGCACTGTCCGTGCAAAACCGTGTCCCGGGAAGGCGGAGTCGCTTGCATGCGCGCCGAACCACGGCCAGCACACGGGCGCCCCGCCCCTGATGGATTTTCCTGCGGCAGGCTTCGTGTCGCGCGAGAGCCACACCACCGGCACCGTCTGACTTTCAGGCTGCCAGCTCATCAGATGCGCGCCCTGCAAACACAACGAGGCGCGGCACAGCGCATTGTCTATTTGCGCCACGACCAGACCGCTTGCGTCCTCAACAAATGTAAGCTGCCCGTTGATGCCAAATTGCGTATTCAATGCTGTAATCATGTAAACCCCAATTGATAATTGATAGTGAATAACTGAAAATCCTGAATCCTGAATCCTGAATCCTGAATCCTGAATCCTGAATCCTGATTTTTATCGCTCTATTTGAGAGACGTCTCTCACCGCGCCCTTGTCGGCACTGGTGGTCATCGCGGCGTAGGCTCTTAGCGCGACAGACACATGCCGCTCACGGGCAACAGGCTTCCAGGCCATATTGCCACGAGCTTCCATTGCCGCGCGGCGGCGTGTCATTTCCTCGTCGGAAATACTCAGCATAATGCTGCGACTCGGGATGTCGATGACGATCGTATCACCATCAATCACCAGCGCAATTTCGCCGCCTGCGGCAGCTTCCGGCGACACATGGCCGATAGACAACCCTGACGTACCTCCGGAAAAACGCCCGTCAGTGAGCAGTGCGCATACCTTGCCCAACCCTTTTGACTTCAGGTAGGCGGTCGGATAGAGCATTTCCTGCATCCCCGGCCCGCCCTTGGGGCCTTCGTAGCGTATCACCACCACATCGCCTGCGACAATTTCATCGGCCAGCACGGCAGCGACTGCATCATCCTGACTCTCGAAGACACGCGCACGCCCGGTGAATTTGAGGATGGCCTCATCCACCCCCGCCGTCTTCACGATGCACCCGTCCAGTGCAACATTGCCGTGCAAGACCGCAAGACCGCCATCCTGACTGTAGGCGTGCGCCTTGTCCCTGATGCAGCCGCCCGCCCTGTCGGCATCAACGTCCGGATACAACATGGACTGCGAAAATGCGAGGGTGGTCACGATGCCGCCAGGGGCTGCCCTGAAAAATTTCTGCGTCTCGACTGCCGAATTTTGCACGATATCCCACTGAGCTAAGCCCTCACGCAGCGTCTTGCTGTGCACCGAACCTGCGTCACCGTGCAGAAGACCTGCGCGATCGAGTTCACCCAGAATCGCCGGGATCCCGCCTGCGCGATGCACGTCTTCCATATGATATTCGGACGAGGGTGCAACCTTGCACAGGGTCGGCACATGGCGCGACAACCGGTCCATGTCCTTCATGGTGAAATCCACTCCCGCCTCATGCGCGATCGCCAGCAGATGCAGCACCGTGTTGGTCGAGCCACCCATCGCGATATCCAGCGTCATGGCATTCTCGAAGGCGTCGAACGTGGCAATGTTGCGCGGCAGCACGGATTCATCATCCTGCTCATAATAACGTCGGCACAAGTCCACAATCACGCGGCCTGCGCGCAAAAACAACTGTTTCCGTTCAGCATGGGTCGCCACCAGAGAACCGTTGCCCGGCAAAGACAGGCCCAGCGCTTCTGTCAGGCAATTCATCGAATTGGCGGTAAACATGCCGGAGCAGGAACCACAGGTAGGACACGCGGAACGCTCGATGGCATCTACCTCCTCGTCGCTGCAATGGCTGTCGGCAGCCGCGACCATCGCATCTACCAGGTCAAGACCGCGAGTTGCGCCTTGCCAGTTCACCTTGCCCGCCTCCATCGGGCCTCCCGAGACGAACACGACAGGGATATTCAGGCGCATCGCCGCCATCACCATGCCAGGCGTAATCTTGTCGCAATTGGAGATACACACCAGCGCATCTGCACAATGTGCGTTGACCATATATTCCACAGAGTCAGCGATCAGATCGCGGCTGGGCAGAGAATACAACATCCCGCTGTGCCCCATGGCGATCCCGTCATCCACGGCGATGGTGTTGAATTCCTTGGCGATACCGCCCGCCTTTTCAATCTCCCGCGCAACCAGCTGCCCCATGTCTTTGAGGTGTACATGCCCCGGCACAAACTGGGTGAAGGAGTTGGCGATGGCGATGATAGGCTTGCCAAAATCGCCTTCTGTCATGCCGGTCGCACGCCACAAGGAGCGTGCGCCGGCCATATTGCGACCATGAGTGGAAGTGCGGGAACGGTAAACAGGCATGATGTCTCTCTGGTGTAGGCTATAATCAAGTTACCGATTCTACCCGATTCCATCATGTTCGTTTATCCGCAAATAAATCCCGTCGCCCTGCAACTTGGCCCGCTCGCTATCCACTGGTATGGCCTGATGTATATGGCAGGCTTCATGACGTTTATCTGGCTGGGGCGCCGCCGCATTGTCATACTCAATCATGCGCAGATGAATAACAAGTTGCTCGACGACCTGTTGTTTTACGGCGTGTTAGGCGTCATCCTGGGCGGACGGCTGGGTGAAGTGCTGTTCTACAATCCCGGCTACTATTTTTCACATCCGGGAAAAATTCTCGCCGTATGGGAAGGCGGAATGTCATTTCACGGCGGATTTCTGGGGGTTTTGCTGGCCATGGCACTCTTTGCCCGGCAACAAAAACTGCACTGGCTGGCGCTGATGGACTTCATCGCGCCCCTGGTTCCGCCCGGGCTGGCATTCGGACGACTGGGCAATTTCATCAACGGCGAATTGTGGGGGCGCCCGACCGACATGCCCTGGGGTATGGTCTTCCCCCAGGTGGACAACCTGCCGCGCCACCCCTCCCAGCTTTATGAATTTGCGATGGAAGGCGTATTGCTGTTCGTGCTGCTCTGGGTTTATGCAAAAAAACCGCGCCCTGTCGGCGCGGTCTCCGGCCTGTTTTTAATCGGCTACGGCAGTTTTCGTTTCCTGGCCGAATTCACCCGCAACCCGGACGATGGCATCTTCGGCCTGATGACCTTCGGTATCAGCATGGGGCAGTGGCTCAGCTTGCCGATGGTGCTGATCGGGGTAATAATGATGGTCTGGAGCATCCGCCGGACGGCCAGCGCCGCTGTACACAAATAGGCGAATTCCCTTGGACGATTTTTCTTTAAGCGCGCTGTCCGGCATCTTGCTGCTGTTGCTGGTATTTGGTGCATGGTTCTCTGCGGCTGAAACCAGCATGATGGCAATCAACCGCCACCGGCTGAATCATTTGATACGCAAGGGCAACCGCAGCGCAAAGCTGACCGCACGATTGCTTTCCCAGATTGACAAGCTGCTGGGTTCGATTCTGTTCGGCAACACGCTGCTCAATGTTGCTGCGGCAGCGATCACCAACATCGTTATCCTTCGCCTGTTCGGCGCCAGCGAGTGGGCACTGCTGGTCGGCACGCTGCTCATCACCTTTGTGCTGCTGGTATTTAGCGAAATCCTGCCCAAGATCATCGCGGCCAGCTATCCGGAACGTATAGCCTTGCCGTCCGGATATTTACTGGCGCCCCTGATTACGCTGTTTCACCCGGTGGTCGTGGTGGCAGGTGGCATGGTAAAAGGTGTTCTGTGGCTGCTGCGCATCAAGGTTCAGACGGATCAGAGCAAGCAGAAAATGACACTCGAAGAGTTGCGCGGACTGGTGCTCGACGCCGAACATTACCTGCCTCACCAGCATCAAAAAATGCTGCTGAATCTGGTCGACTTGGAGCGCATCACGGTCAACCATGTGATGATCCCGCGCAATCAGATCGAATCTTTGGACATTCATGCCGATCCGGACACCCTGCGCCAGCAGATTATCACCTGCCATCACACCTTACTGCCGGTCTATGCCGACACACCCGGCAACATCATCGGTATTTTGCATATAAAACGTGTACCGGCATTATTCCATGAGGCTCACCTGGACGTGGCACAACTGCGCGATGTTCTTAGCGCCCCCTACTTCATCCCCTCCGACACGCCGCTGCTGCAGCAACTGCAACAATTCCAGCAACGCCACACGCGCCTGGGGCTGGTGGTCGATGAATATGGCGAACTCTTAGGTCTGGTCACACTGGAAAATATTCTGGAAGAAATTGTCGGGGAATTTACCACCCAGTCGCCCGCGCAAACCGGTAAATTTCTCCCTCAAAAAGACGGCAGCATCCTGCTCGAAGGGGGCACGAGCTTGCGCGAACTAAACCGCAAGCTGGGCTTGCATCTGCCGCTTGACAGTGCAAAGACACTGAACGGACTGATACTCGAACATCTCGAAGATATCCCTGAGACGGGTACCAGCCTGAAAATAGCCGGATATCCCATTGAAATCATTCAGACTCAGGATCGCATCGTTAAGGTAGCCCGGCTTTTCCCGCAAATTAAAAATCGAGAGTTGTAAGTCGTAAGTCGCAAGTAAAATATCTGCCGCACCGCCACTTGCAACTTAACCACTCTCCGGTTCGGCTTTACAATATAACCAAAGCTCGGCATCATGTTAGCCAAGAGCAACTCTGAGGATACGTCATGGCTGTCGCACCTACTAAAGCAAAAGAATATTCCTACAACTGGGAAGGCAAAGACAAGTCCGGCAAGCTTATCAAGGGCGAGATGCGCGCCGTGGGCGAAGCGAATTTGTCTGCCAATCTGCGGCGTCAGGGTATCAATGTTCTGAAGATCAAACGAGCCAAGAATTCTTCGCAACCCGTCACGCAAAAAGACATAACGTTATTCACCCGGCAGCTGGCCACCATGCTCAAAGCCGGCGTACCGCTGCTGCAATCGTTTGACATCGTAGGCAAAGGACACAACAACCCTTCGGTCGCAAAATTACTGTTCAGTATCAAAACCGACATCGAAACGGGCAGCAGCTTGCAGCAAGCCTTCAAAAAATATCCCCTGTATTTCGACGATCTGTACTGCAACCTGATCGGAGCTGGCGAATCTGCGGGTATTCTGGACAGTTTGCTGGAACGTCTGGCGACCTACCAGGAAAAAATCCTGGCCATCAAGAGCAAAATCAAGGGCGCCTTGTTCTATCCGATTTCCATTATCGTCGTCGCCTTCGTCATCACCGCCGTGATCATGATTTTCGTTGTCCCGGCATTCAAGGAATTATTCTCGACTTTCGGTGCAAACCTGCCCGCACCCACCCTGGTGCTGATGGCTATTTCCGATTTCTTCGTCGCCTGGTGGTGGGCCATCTTTGGCGGCATCGGCGGCGGGTTTTATACGTTTTTCTATTTCTGGAAGCGCAACAAAACCATGCAAGGGGTCATGGACAGGCTGCTGCTCAAACTGCCCGTGTTCGGCGATCTGATACGCAAGGCCACTATCGCGCGCTGGGCTCGCACCCTGTCCACGATGTTCGCCGCAGGTGTGCCGCTGGTCGAAGCCTTTAACTCGGTAGCCGGCGCTGCAGGCAATGCCGTGTATTACGATGCCACCAAGAATATTCAGCGCGAGGTCAGCACCGGCAACAGCCTGACGGTCGCCATGCAGGAAACCGAAGTATTCCCCAGCATGGTGATACAGATGGTAGCCATCGGCGAGGAAGCCGGCTCGCTGGACTCGATGCTGTCCAAGGTGGCCGACTTTTACGAAGCCGAAGTCGACGATGCCGTCGAAGCCCTGGCCAGTCTGATGGAACCGATGATTATGGCGGTTCTGGGTGTACTGATCGGCGGCATGGTCGTCGCCATGTATCTGCCGATCTTCAAGATGGGCGAAGTCGTCTAAAACAGCTATCAGGAACGAGGATTCGGGATACAGGAAAATCAAAACCGGCGCACAGGATTTCCTGAACCCTGAATCCTGAATTCTGAACCCTGAATCCTGAATCCTGAATCCTGAATCCTGAATCCTGAATCCTGAATCCTGAATCCTGAATCCTTCACACTGACAAATGAACATACTCGACCTGCTGCAAACGTCCCCCCCGTTATTGATCGGGATTAGCACTGTTTTAGGGCTGCTGGTGGGTAGTTTCCTCAACGTGGTCATCTACCGACTGCCGAAGATGATGGAACTGGGCTGGCAACAGCAGTGCAGCGAGTTGCGCGGCGAAGAACCCGTTCACAGCGAGCCGTATAATCTCGTGATTCCGCGCTCGGCCTGTCCGCATTGCCATCACGCAATCAGTGCGTGGGAAAATGTGCCTGTGATAAGTTATCTGCTGCTGCGTGGCAAGTGCCACGGCTGCAAAGCGCCCATTTCCCCGCGCTACCCCGTCATAGAAGCCATCAGCGGAATACTGTGCGGATTTGCGGCATGGCACTTCGGCTTTGGGCTGGCGGCCGCAGGGTCCATGCTGCTGATCTGGGCATTGCTCGCGCTCATGGCCATCGACTTTGACACCCAGCTGCTGCCGGATGACATCGTCCTGCCGCTCGTCTGGGCAGGTCTGCTGCTCAACATGAACGGCACCTACACCACGCTGCACGACTCTCTGCTGGGCGCCGTCTTTGGCTATCTGTCACTGTGGACGGTGTACTGGTTGTTCAAACTGGCCACAGGCAAAGAAGGCATGGGCTACGGCGACTTCAAGCTGTTAGCCGCGCTGGGCGCATGGCTGGGCTGGCAGTTGCTGCCACTGATCATCATTTTGTCATCCCTGGTCGGCGCCGTGGTCGGCATCGTGCTGATCGCGGCCGCAAAACATGGCCGCGATATCCCCATCCCGTTTGGTCCCTACCTTGTGGGAGGCGGATTGATCGCCCTGTTCTGGGGGCAGACACTGACGCAAAACTATCTGCAATTGATGGCGCAATGAAATCGCTACGCAAATCGCATAAGCTGTGCGTGGGTCTGACAGGCGGCATAGGTTGCGGGAAAAACACCGTGGCGCGACTGTTTGAGGCGCTGGGGGTGCCTGTCATCGACACGGACAGCCTCTCACACCAGCTGACGCGGTCAGGCGGACAGGCTATTGCGCCGATAAAGGCCGCCTTCGGTGAGCCGTACATCACAAAGACAGGGGAACTGGATCGCGCCCTGATGCGCCAGCTGGTTTTTTCGGATGCGGGTGCCAAACTCAAGCTTGAAAATATTCTGCACCCGCTGATCCTCGCTCTTTGCGAGGCAGAACTTTGCGCGAAGGCCGCCGCTCCTTATGTCATCCTGATGGCACCCTTACTGCTTGAATGTCCGGCTTTCCTGGCGCTGGTTGATCGCGTATTGCTGGTCGATTGCAGCGAGCAAAACCAGATTTCCCGCGTCGCGTCGCGCAGCGGACTTGACGAAACCCAAATCCGTGCGATTATCGCGCTACAGATGCCCCGGGCAGAGCGCATGGCGCGCGCAGATGACTTCATCAGCAACGATGGATTATGCGCAGAGTTGGATGAACAGGTAGCCGCCTTGCACCGGCACTACGCGAATATAACCAATTGACGGCAAGCCGAGATTACCTATATCGTCCGTGCTTGGCATTACTTTTTAACCGAAATCAGGCGCTAAAGACGTGATCAGCTACGAGTTTCCTCTTAATGAAAAAATACGCACCTGGTTGAGACTTGAGGACTTGTTCGCACGCATGAAATATTTCATGGCCGCCGAACTCAGCATGGAACACCACGCAGCACTCACGACCCTCTTTGAAATTCACGAAGTCGCCGCCCGCGCCGACCTTAAATCCGAGTTATTGCAGGAGCTTGAACGACAAAAGCGCTCGCTGTCCAACTTGCACGATAATCCGGCTATTTCAGAGCACGCTCTGGACAGCATCCTCAACGAGATAGAACAGGCCATGTCAGCCTTGCTCGCCATGACCGGAAAAACCGGCAAGTTCCTGCGCGAAAACGAATGGCTGATGGGCATCAAGCAACGCGTCAGCATGCCAGGCGGCACCTGCCAGTTTGACCTGCCGTCATATCACTACTGGCAAAAGCAGCCCGCCGCCTCGCGCCGCCTCGACCTGGAAGGATGGATCACACCGTTTTTTCCTCTGAGCACCGCCATTTATATTTTGTTGCGCCTGTTGCGCGAAAATGGCCGAAAACTCAGTTTCACCGCCAGACAGGGAACTTTCCAGCAGATGCAGGGCGGGCGAGTCGCGCAATTATTGTGCGTATGTCTGGATACGGAACTGGCATGCATACCCGAACTGAGCGCGAACAAATATGCGATCAACATACGATTTATCGTCGCCGACTACGGGGCAAAATCTTCCCTGTTCAGGCAGGACGTACCCTTTGAACTGACTTTTTGCAGCCTGACATCATGAGCCAAGCACCCGTAGTACCTTGTCCGCGCTGCGGCAAGGAATCCGTCTGGGACACCAAAAATCCTTATCGCCCGTTTTGCAGCGAGCGCTGCAAGATGATAGATCTGGGAAAATGGGCTGACGAAGCATTTCGCGTAGCCCTGCCCGACGACGAGCAGGAATTCACCTCACCCTCTCACCAGGCCTGACGCAGCAGCGCTATGCCGTGCGCACCCTGCTGCCAGGCTTGAGTCATGTGCTCACGGCTCAAGCCGCCCAGCGCATACACCGGAATGGATGAACCTGCCGCAGCTGCCGTAAAATTCTCCCATCCCAGATGAGCCTCACCCGGATGACTCTTTGTCGGCAGCACCGGGCTTAGCAACGCAAAATCACAGCCCAGATTTTCCGCCAGACGCAGCTCCTTAGCACCATGGCAGGACGCGGCACATAAGCCCGCATCGGGACGCCGGGTCAATCCGGCCAGCTGAGCTGAAGTCAGATGCACCCCGTCGGCGCCCACCTGCTGCGCCAACTCCACATCGCCGCTGAGCAACACCTTCGCGCCATACTGGTGCGCCAGCTCAACGACCCGAAGTGCCAGAAGGCGCAACTCATCAGGACTCATGCTTTTTTCTCGCAGTTGAATCAGCCGCAGCCCCTGATGCAGCGCGGCCTCCAAACGCCGCATGAATTCTTCCACACCCAGCGAAGCGGCATGACTGATGGCATACAGTGTCGGCAATTCAAGCGCACTCAACACCGGCATATTGGCGGGGAGCACAGGAGAGACTGCTGCCGTCTGTTGCCAGGAAAACTGCTGGCCTTCATGCGGGTACAACTCGCCGCGCCATTCGGTCACCCGAAAAAAAACAAGGCGCACGATGGCGTGCGGATAGGTGAATACGCGCGTAATCCACGGATAGGCGGTGACAACCTCTACGCCTAACTCCTCGCGCAACTCGCGAAGCAGCGCATCATGAGCCGTCTCGCCGGCCTCCAGCTTCCCGCCCGGGAATTCCCAGAACCCTGCCCATATCTTGCCCGGGGGTCGCTGAGCCAGCAAAAATGAACCGTCAGGCCGCTGCAAAACGGCAGCAGCCACCTCGACGACCTTAACTTTTTCCGTCAATTTCCCCATCCCTGTCTGACAGGCGGGTTTCCTGCGCCAGCCAATAGATCACAATTAAGCCTGCCAGCGGGATCAGCACAATCAGCTGCAGCCAGCCGCTTCGATTGGTATCATGCAGCCTGCGTGCGGCCACCGCGATTGAAGGCAGAAAGACCGCCAGCGCGAAAAGGCCGTACACAAGCTCACTGATCATCATCGTCGCGATATAACCCAACACAGTAAAAAGGAACCACCACCAATACTCCGACCGTGATGCCCGACCGTTGAAATCAGCGTATTTGGAAAAACAGGTACTGATCGATTCACCGAATGTCATGTTGATTCCTTTCAATGTGATTGAGGGTGGCACATAATAGCAGCAAATACGAAACCTGCCGACCGGATGCCGGGCGCATCCTGCATGAGTCGCGGCCTGATCCGTACTCATCCGGTCGCGCTGAAAAACGGAAGGAAAGTATGGCCACTATTATTTATCTGCACGGATTTGCCAGCGCAGGTATCAGCCCGAAGAGCGACGCCCTCGTCGCCGCATTTGGCAGGGAATACGTCTTCGCGCCCGACCTGCCGGTAAGCCCCGAGGGCACTGTGGCAATCGTCACAGCCCTGGTGCGCGAGGCACGCAGTTATCCGCTCATTTTTGTGGGCACATCCTTGGGCGGCTTTTGGGCCAACTACTTCGCGCAAAAATTCAACTCGCCTTGCATCATGGTCAACCCGTCCATGAATCCGGGCAAAGCAATGACCGCCCGCGTGGGTTCCGTCTTCAGAAACCACAAAACCGGAGAAGAATTTTCCATCACACAGGAACACGCGATGTCATTTGAGCGCTGCCGCACTGAAGCGCTGGCGCATCCGGACAGTGAACTGGTTAATTTATTTCTGGCAAAAGACGATGAGGTGATCGACTACAGGGAGACTTGCACACTGATCCCCCGCTACAAGAGTCGCGTCATCACCCCCGATGGCGGACACCGCTACTCGGATCACTGGGAGATGGTCGTCGACAAGGCGCGTGAATTAGCAGGGCAAGCCGCCGAGCCTCGTCACTGACAAACTTACTCTGCGGTTTTCTTGCCGATCCGGCTCTCCCGCCCGGCCAGCAGATTCTGAATATTGCTCTTGTGTCGCCAGATCAGCAGCATGGACATGAGGGCGGAGGCCAGCACCCACTCCTGCGGCAGCCCCAGTGCCAGCGCATAGACGGGCGCGCCTGTTGCCGCCATCAGGGCTGCCAGTGACGACAGGCGGAACACCAGCGCGACGAGCAGCCAGGTCGCCAGCGCTGCCAGCCCCAGCCAGGGGCTCAACGCCAGCAACACCCCCAGCGCCGTGGCCACGCCCTTGCCCCCCTTGAATTTGAGAAAAATCGGGAACACATGTCCCAGAAATACGGCAAGCGCGACCAGCGCCACCAGCAACAGGCCCGGCTTATCCATCGCTGTGAAGTGCATCGCCAGAACCACCGCCACCCAGCCCTTTGCCGCATCGCCCAGCAGTGTCAGCGCGGCCGCCGATTTTTTGCCGCTGCGCAGCACGTTGGTCGCTCCCGGATTGCATGAGCCGTAAGTCCGGGGATCGGCGATACGAAACACACGGCAGGTCACGACGGCAAAGGAAATCGAGCCCAGCAAATAGGCGGCTACAACAAAAAGCAGGGTCAACATCGGGAATACCTTAAAATGCGCGAATGGCGGATTTTACTTGAATGCAGGAAAACCACCAAAACAAACCAACAAATTCATCCCACTCATGCCTCCTCAACGGCATGAAAACAGGTAACAGTATGGACATCATCTTTATACGCGAACTCAAAGTCACCACGCTGATCGGCATCTACGAACGCGAAAAACACGTGCCGCAAACCTTGCAACTCGACCTTGAGATCGCGCTGCCCAACAGCCGCGCCTGCTACAGCGACGACATCAATGATGCGCTGGATTACGCCAAGGTCGCGCAACATATTCAGACAGTATTGAGCGAAGGTCACTTTTCGCTGGTCGAAACACTGGCCGAGCACATCGCACAGATTATTTTGAAGGATTTCGACGCCCCCTGGGTCAAGGTGAGCGTCGCCAAGTTGCAGGCGATCCGCAACTGCCGGATGGTGGGGATATGCATTGAACGCAGCAAGGCGCAGTGATTTAAAGTTGCCGTTCGCCCTGAGCTCGTCGAAGGGCGTAGTCCGTAACCCTCAGAATAAACACCGCCGGGAGTAGTCCTGTCTGCCGACAGGCAGGCCGGCTGCTGGTCACTTTCTTTTGGCGACACAAAAGAAAGGAACTTGCTGCCGGGCAACCCCCGGCCCAGTTTTAGTGCGCCTCGTCCCAGTTTTTGCCTTGCCCCACTTCGACCAGTAGCGGCACATTAAGCGCTGCGACGTTGCACATCAGGCCAGGCAATCTTTCCTTGACCAGCGCCAGTTCATTTTCCGGCACTTCGAGCACCAGTTCATCGTGCACCTGCATGATTAACCGGCTCTGCAACTTCTCAGTCTCCAGCCAGCGCTGCACCTTGATCATCGCCAGCTTGATCAAATCGGCCGCCGTACCCTGCATGGGCGCATTGATCGCGGCGCGCTCGGCGCCCTGTCGTTTCATGGCGTTCATGCTGTTGATTTCCGGCAGCCATAAGCGGCGGCCGAACACGGTCTCAACATAACCTTGCTCCTTAGCCTGCAATCGGGTGCTGTCCATATAGTTTTTCACCCCGGGATAGCGCGCGAAATACCGGTCGATATAGGCTTGCGAGGCACCCCGTTCTATCCCCAGTTGTTTAGCCAGACCGAATGCTGACATGCCGTAAATCAGGCCAAAGTTGATGACCTTGGCGTAGCGGCGCTGCTCGTTGCTCACGTCGACAGGTGCGATCATGAAAATCTCGGCGGCGGTGGCGCGGTGTACATCTTCGTTGTTGGCGAACGCCTGCAACAAGCCCGCATCCCCTGATAAATGCGCCATGATGCGCAACTCGATCTGCGAATAATCGGCGGCCACGATGCAACTGCCGACTGGTGCGATAAAGGCTTCACGGATGCGCCGCCCCTCCAAGCTGCGAATCGGGATGTTTTGCAGATTCGGATCGCTGGACGCCAGACGTCCTGTTACCGCCACCGCCTGCGAATAGCTGGTATGCACACGGCCAGTTGCGCGATTGACCATCTTCGGCAGCTTATCGGTGTAAGTGGATTTCAGCTTCGCCATGCCGCGATATTCGAGCAGCAACTTCGGCAGCGGATAATCGAGCGCCAGCTCCTGCAACACCTCCTCGTCGGTGGAAGGATCACCGCCCGGCGTCTTCTTCTTCACAGGCAAACCCAGCTTGCCGAACAATATTTCCCGCAGCTGCTTGGGCGAGTTGAGATTGAAAGGCTGATCCGCCGCCTCAAAGGCGCGCGCTTCGAGGGCGATGAGCTTGCCGCCCAGCTCGTGACTCTGGAGATGCAACAGATTGCAGTCGAGCAACACGCCGTTGCGCTCCATGGTGTAGAGCACATGCATGGCCGGCAGCTCGATATCCCGGTACACATGCATCAAACCCTGCTCCGCTTCGATTTGAGGGACGAGCGCCCGGTGCAGCTGCAAGGTGATGTCGGCATCCTCGGCGGCATAATGCGTGGCGGTAGCAAGATCGACCTGATCGAAGCAGATCTGCTTCGCGCCCTTGCCCGCCACCTCGACATAGCTGATGGTTTTAACATTCAAATGGCGCTGCGCGAGATTATCCATGTCGTGCGGCTTGTGGCTCTCCAGCACGTATGACTCCAAAAGCGTGTCGTCGTGTATTCCTTTGAGCCGAACACCGTGATTGGCGAAAATATGCCGGTCATATTTGAGATTCTGCCCGACTTTCTTGTACTGCTCGCCCTCCAGCCAGGGCTTGAGTTTTTCCAGCGTCTTTTCCCGATCAAGCTGATCGGGCGCGCCCGGATACACATGCGCTAACGGCAGATAAACCGCCCTGTGCGGCGCAATCGAAAACGAAATGCCGACCAGTTGCGCATCCATCACATCGAGGCCCGTCGTCTCGGTATCCAGACACACCAGTTCGGCGGCCTGAATGTCGACCAGCAAGGCTTCGAGTTGCGCCCAGGTCAAGATCGTCTGGTACTGCGAACTGTCGGTGCGCGCGGCGTCAGCCAAAGCCCCCGCATCCCCCCGCCCTTGCAGGGCGGGGTTTAGGGGGAGGGTAGAAGCGGTTGATTCTTGAGCTCTTTCAGATGTTTTACCCCCACCTTCGCCCTCCCCCTGAGAGGGGGAGGGAACAGAATGTGCGTCCTGAGAGGGGGAGGGAACAGAATGGTCGCCCTCCGAGAGTGAGGGAACAGAGCGCGCGCCCTGCGAGGGGCTGGACATATTAAGTTCACGCAGCCAGGTCTTGAACCCCAGACGCTCGTACAGTCGCGCCAGCGTTTCCTTGTCCCGCGAAGGCGGCACCAGATCGCGGTAGACGGGCAAACCGGGCACGTCGCATTTTACGGTAATCAGACGCCTGGCCTGCGGCAGCCAGTCCAGCGCACGGCGCAAGTTCGCGCCGACAACCCCGCCTATCGTATCCGCATTGCGCATCAGATTGTCCAGCGTACCATGCTGAGCGAGCCATTTCACCGCCGTCTTGGGGCCGCATTTTTCGACGCCCGGCACGTTATCCACCTGGTCACCGACCAACGACAGGTAGTCGACAATCCGTTCGGGCGGCACGCCGAATTTGGCTTCCACACCCGCTATGTCCAGCGTTTCGCTGTTCATGGTGTTGATCAGCGTCACATGCTCGTTCACCAGCTGCGCCAGATCCTTGTCGCCGGTCGCGATGATGCAGCGCACACCATCACTGGACGCCTGCTCTGCCAGCGTGCCGATCACATCGTCCGCTTCAACCCCTTCAATCATGGATATGATCCAGCCATCGGCGGCGATCGCCTGATGCAGCGGTTCGATTTGCAGCGCCAGATCAGCAGGCATGGACGGCCGATTGGCCTTATATTCCGGATACCAGTCGTCGCGGAAGGTTTTACCTTTTGCGTCAAATACGCACAGGCTATAATCCGCCGGATAGTCCTGTCTTAAGCGGCGCAGCATATTGAGCACACCGTAAATTGCGGCGGTCGGAAAACCTTCCCGATTACGCATATCCGGCATGGCATGGAAGGCGCGGTACAAAAAAGATGAACCGTCGACCAGAAGCAATGTTTTATTGTTCATTACGAAAAACTCTTTTCATACGTTTATTTATAATTTCAAGGTACTGACATGATCGAGACGCCCAAATTGCCCAGACCCGATGTTCCTGAAGCGTGGGATGCCAAGGAGGCATGGCGCGTTTTCGGCATTATGTCAGAATTTGTTTCGGCTACCGACCGGCTCGCTCACATCCACCCGGCGGTCAGCATCTTCGGCAGCGCGCGAACCCGGCCTGACCAGCCTTATTACAAACTGGCCGAGGAAATTGCACGCCTGTTGTCAGATGCCGGATTTTCGGTCATCTCAGGCGGGGGACCGGGCATCATGGAAGCGGCGAATAAGGGCGCGTTCTATGGGAAATCGCCCAGCGTCGGCCTCAACATACAGTTACCGCACGAGCAAACCAACAACCCCTATCAGAACATCAGTCAGTCCTTCCAGCATTTTTTTGCGCGCAAGGTGATGTTCGTCAAGTTCGCCAATGCCTACGTGGTGATGCCCGGCGGTTTCGGCACACTGGACGAATTGATGGAAGCGCTGACGCTGGTGCAGACCGGCAAGACTCGCCGCATGCCGATTATCCTGGTGGGCACGAAATTCTGGGGAGGGATGGTCGAGTGGTTTAAGACCGCGCTGCTGGAGGAAAAAGTCATCCGCCCTGAAGACTTGAATCTGATCCAGCTCATAGATGAGCCACAGGAAGTCGTCAGAGCCATTTTCAAACACTATGAAACATCGGGCTTCGAGCCCAGCGAAGCGGAACGGGAACGCCAGCTTTATCTGTAGCGTTTCTTCACCTGTTCGTCATTTCGACACACTCATCGGTGACGAACTTATAAAGCGAGGGGATAAATCGGCTAAAATACACGCATTCCAATTAACGGGGGCCGCCATCATGCGCTTCTTATCCTTTTTATTGCTGTGCGGCTTGTCATTTTCCGCATTCGCCACGCAACCTGTTCCGGATAATCTGGAGCCGCTGTCACGCACAAATTCGGGAACCTCTGCACAGGAGGCCGATACCGTCGATGACGCAGAAATCATCATCACCCGCCAGACCGAACTGACCGTCGAAGAATTCCGCATGGGCAACCGCCTCTACATGATCAAGGTAACACCCAAGATCGGCGCGCCTTACTACCTCGTGGACAGCCACGGCGATGGTAAATTCGCGCGCCAGGAGAGCCTGGATTCCGGCTTCCGTGCGCCTCAGTGGGTTATTCACAGATTCTGACGACCATCATCACACCCGCCATGCCCGCCCCCTCACCCCAACCCTCTCCCGCAAGTCTGCCTGTGCGTTGCCTGCCTGTGCGTTGCACGCAGACAGGCCTGCAGACAGGCACGCAGACCTCCGGGCAAAGGGGACAACGAATCGCTGTGCGAATTTAACTATGTCTGTTTACACTACCGTCACCGAAACTGAACTCACCGCCTGGCTGGGTGATTACTCACTGGGGAAATTGCTGGATTTGCAAGGCATCGCCTCAGGCATCGAAAACACCAATTATTTTGTCACCACCAGCAATGGCCGCTTCGTGCTCACCTTATTCGAGAAACTCTCGGCCTCCGAACTGCCGTTTTACCTGAATCTGATGGCGCATCTGGCGCGCCACGGCATTCCTTGCCCGGCGCCTGTGGCCAATCGCCACAACCAGTTTTTAGGCAGGCTCAACAACAAACCCGCCTGCATCGTCAGCCGTTTGAGCGGAAAGTCCACCACTGAACCGACCGCCGCACAGTGTGCGACGCTGGGGCAGATGCTGGGGCAGATGCACATCGCCGGCATGAGTTTTTCACAGATCATGCCCAATCCCAGAGGCGCTGCCTGGCGCGCCGCCACCGCGCCGCTGGTCAGGCCTTTTCTCAGCCCTGAACAAGCCTGCCTGCTCGATGACGAAATCGCGCTGCAAGCACGACAAAACAACTCAGGTCTGCCGCAGGGACTGATTCACGCCGACCTGTTCCGCGACAATGTGCTGCTCAACGACGAGGGCGTCGGCGGCCTGATCGATTTTTACTTCGCGTGCACCGATGCTCTGCTCTATGACGTGGCGATCACCGTCAACGACTGGTGCATTGATGCCGGGGGCGCGCTGAACACGACTCGCGCGCAAACCTTATTGCAGGCCTATCACGCCGTGCGTCCGCTGCAAGCTGCCGAGCACACCGCCTGGCCATTGATGCTGCGGCAGGCGGCGCTGCGTTTCTGGCTCTCGCGCCTGTACGACAAGCATCAGCCCCGTTCGGGGGAATTGATCCACGCACACGACCCCGGCCATTTTGAACGCATCCTGAAAAACCACATCGAAATCGGCCAGGTCGTCTGGCTTTAAACTTATGGAAATCCAAAAATTAAATGCCGCACGCGGCTGGACATGGATCAGGCAGGGCTATCAGCTCATCATGCGCAATCCTTCGCTGTCAGTCTCGCTTGCCTTAACCGGAACATTAGCCATGTTCATCGCTATCCGGGTGCCTGTCATAGGCCCCTTGTTCGCCGTATTTCTGATGCCGACGCTGATGGCAGGATATATGCGCGTCTGCCGGGCGCTCGAAGAAGATGAAGAAGTCGAATTGGCACAGATGTTCGCCGGATTCAAAAAACACCTGCCCGGCCTGTTCACTCTGGGGGCTCAGGTTCTGCTGGGGCTGCTCATCGCCTCGATGGTGGTGGTATTCATCGGCGGTGACGCGCTGGGAAAATTACTGCAAAATTTCCAGTCGGCCAGCGATCCGGAAGTGATGGCGAATGCGATGTGGGCGGCAGGCTCGGGTGTATCGCTCAGCCTGATACTGGGCTTCGCGCTGGTATGCCTGCTGATGATGGCCGCGCAATATGCACCGATGCTGGTATTTTTCAGCCATGTAACGCCGCTCGCCGCATTGCGCTTAAGCCTGGTCGGCACCTTGCGCAACATCATCCCGTACACGGTTTACAGCCTCATCATACAAATGATAGGACTGGTACTGAGCATGTTGCCCTATGGTATCGGCCTGATCGCGTTGCTGCCTTTAGGGTTGACGTCCTTGTATGTCAGTTACCGCAACATCTTCCCGTTCGAAGATGAAATTGCGGCGCCTCCGGCGCCGGGCGCGGCGGCCTGACCGGGCGCGGCAAACCTGTTTAACTGATGTTACTGCGTCACATCAGTTGTGCATACAAATCAACTTCGCCGGGGGCAGCCCGGCTGCTGGCGACTTTCTTTTGAGTCGCCAAAGTCGCAATCGATGCGGCGACCCAGGCGCGCCATCGCACCGATCGGCCACTGGCAGATCGGTGCGATTCCCTCGATAGTCAGCAAACAACGGGGCTGCGGAACTCGCACGATCCGCTACGCGTCCACGTGCTCAAACAGTCCTCGCCCCAAAGCACCGTTGTTTGTCTTTCTGCCTGTATACAGGCAGTCTTCGGCGGCGCACAGGGGCTGTAGGTGACGCGCAATTTCCCCTCCTTCAAATATATCTGACGACTCATCAAACCTGATTTCAGGAGCATGTGCGTAACATCAGCTATTTATACAGTGCATCAGACTATGCTAATATAGCTTAACCTTTACAAGCTACGTTGGAGAAAGTCATGCCGCTCTTGATTAGTGACGCCGAAGTCAAACGGGCGCAACTGCCGCACAACCTGATGATTTCAGGCCTGTTCGGATTTAATCTGCTGATGGCGCCGGCTGTCATCGCGCTGAAGACCGGCATGGCAGGCCTGCTGATCCCGTTATTGAGCACGGGCGCGCTGATAGGCTATATCTATTGGCGCAGCCAAAAAACCACAAGTCCGTTCGTCGATATGCACTGGCAGCTCGCCTTCAGAAACAGCCGCTGGCTGCTGCTGGGTTATGCCATCACGGCCGCGCTAGTGCTTCTCGGCTGGCTGATCAGTCTGAGCGCACGTGACGCCAGCATGGCCCACATCATCTGGACAGCGCTCACGCGCATTGCCATCTTGCCGACACTGGCAGGCGTCATGGTGACAGCCATCATGGAAGCTGGCGCGATCAGCCAGGCAAGTCGGCAGCAGGCGCCTGACAATCAGGCCGCAAGCGCCCCGCCGCCTGTCACTCCCCTGCAATAAAAGTGGCCGCCTGTCCGTGATAAACACCCGCCTCATCGAGCAAATTCCACACCGTTACCTCCGTGATCATGAACCGCCTGCCATTTTTAGCGATGCGCATGCCGGAATAACCGTCGACAAAGCCCTCTCTTGTGACTTTTTCCATCAGCACGACGCGCGCCGCCTGCGCTTCGGGCTCAGCTGAAAGACGCGAGGGCAGGCGCGTAAATTCCTCGAAACTCATGCCAAACAGTTGCAACGCCATTTGATTGCCATAGAAGAATACCGGATCATCGCGAGTATCATGAGCCACGATCGCGCGCGGGGCGCGCCACACTGCCTGCGCATCGGTCGATTCGAGCAGGCGACGGCCGGTCAGCCGCTGATAACTTGAGACGATCAGCTCCAGACGCGGATCTTTGGGTATCCTGGCGCCACTCATAGCGGGGTAAGTTTCGCGTATTCCAGCGACAGCCATTTACTGCCCGCATGTTCGAAGTTGACCTGCACGCGCCCCTTGTTGCCGCTGCCCTCGACACCTGTGACTACCCCTGCACCAAATTTCTGATGCATCACGCGCTGACGGATTCGCCACACGCCCTCCTCACAGCTCCCGGCCGCAGGCGAGGGAGACGCCTGACGAGACACGGGTGCGACAGGCGCCGTATAACCGAAGGAGGCAAAAGGGTTGCGCGGGGCGGCGCGCGCGGACAACCACTGCAACAGCGCCTCCGGCAACTCCTTCAAAAAACTCGATGGCGCCGGATAATTCACCTGCCCGTTCAGCATGCGTCTTTGTGCAAAACTCATATACAGGCGACGCCGTGCGCGCGTGATCGCCACATACATCAGGCGGCGCTCTTCGTCCAGACCGCCATCCACCCGCTGGCTGTTCTGGTGCGGAAACAAATTCTCTTCGAGCCCTGTGATGAATACCGCGTTAAATTCCAGCCCTTTGGAAGCATGCACCGTCATCAGATGCAGCGCGTCGTCCTGATCGCCGGCCTGGTGTTCGCCCGCCTCAAGGGAGGCATGCGTCAGAAAAGAAGTCAGGCTGTCATCTTCGTTTTCATGCACAAACAGCGTTGCCGCCGTCACCAGCTCGTTAAGGTTTTCCAGCCGCTCTTCCGCCTCGCGACGCTTGGCGCCGGTTTCATTCTGGTAATGTTCGGTCAGCCCGCTGTGTTTGATCACGTGCGACACCATATCGGGCAGGCTCATCTGACACGTCGCGCTCCGCAGCTGCTCGATCAGCCCGACGAAGGCGGATACCTTGCCGCCCGCACGAGTTGCCGCATCCCACAGGTTTGTTCCGTGCGTCGTCGCCGCCATCTGCAACTGTTCGATGCTGCGTGCACCGATACCGCGCGTCGGATAATTGATGATGCGCAGCAGCGCATTGTCGTCCTCGGTGTTCTGCATCAGGCGCAGATAGGCTAACGCGTGCTTGATTTCCTGACGCTCGAAAAAGCGCAGCCCGCCATACACACGATAGGACAGTCCTGCCGCAACCAGCGCATGTTCCAGCACCCGGGACTGTGCATTCGAGCGATACAGCAGCGCGATTTCAGCCAGCCTCATGCCCTCAGATTTGAGCTGTTTGATCTCGGACACGATGAAGTTTGCCTCTTCCACATCGGTGGGCGCCTCATATACGCGCAGCTTTTCGCCGCCCTCTTCTGACGTCCAGAGATTCTTGCCCATGCGGTTGCGGTTATTGCTGATCAGGGCATTGGCCGCGTCCAGAATGTTGCCGTGCGAACGATAGTTCTGCTCCAGCTTGATGACCGCCCCGACATGAAAGTCGCGCAGCAAGTCTTTCATGTTGCCGACATTCGCGCCGCGAAACGCATAGATAGACTGATCGTCATCCCCCACCGCAAACAAGGCATTTCGCTGTCCTGCCAGCAGTTTCAGCCACTGATACTGCAAGGGATTGGTGTCCTGAAACTCATCCACCAGGATATGTTTGAAGCGTTCCTGATAATGCTCGCGCAAAGGGGCATTGCGCGAGAGCATCTCGAAACAGCGCAGCAGCAATTCGGAAAAATCCACCACCCCTTCACGCTGGCACTGCGCGTCGTATTCGGCGTACACCTCGACTTTTCGCCTCGTGTACGGGTCATAAGCTTCCACCTCATTCGCCCGCAACCCCTGTTCCTTGCTGCCGCTGATGAAGTTCTGCATCTCGCGCGGCGGATACTTCTCGTCGCTCACCTCCAGCGCCTTCATCACCCGCTTGATTGCCGAAAGCTGGTCGCCCGAATCGAGGATCTGGAAAGTCTGCGGCAAGGCCGCCTCCTTGTAATGCGCGCGCAACAGCCGGTTGCAAAGCCCGTGAAACGTGCCTATCCACATGGAGCGCGTATTACCGCCGGCCCTGAGCGCCGTCGAAGGGGGCAACATCGCGGACAGGCGCGTGACCATTTCCTTCGCCGCCTTGTTGGTAAAGGTCACGGCCAGTATCTCGTGGGGACTGGCCGCGCCCGTGCTGATCAGATAAGCGATGCGCGTAGTCAGCACGCGTGTCTTGCCGCTGCCCGCCCCCGCCAGTATCAGCGCGGATTGGGCCGGGAGCGTGACGGCTTTGAGTTGTTCGGGATTGAGGCCGGATAAAAGTGTCGTATTCATGGGCTGATTATCCCACAGCGGCGCACCGATAACAGAGTCAAAACACTTTACAGGCTACGCCGGGATTTTTCGATGCTGCTGGCGATCTTCGCTTTTGGCACCTTTTGCAGCGAACACAACAGTTCGTGCGACACGGCGTTCAGGCCATGTTGATTTTTAAGGTCCGACACCATCCTGAGCCACAGGTGGGCGGTCATTTGAGCATCGGCCAGCGCGCGGTGATGGCGCGCGTTGTCAGGCAATTTCAAATGATTGACCAAAGTCCCCAGCTTGTAATCGGGTGAATCGGGATAAATCCTTCTGGCCAGCAACATCGAACAGGCAAACTTTTGCGGCCTGCAATGACCGATTCTTGCCCACTCGGCATCCAGAAACCGGCTGTCGAATGCGGCATTGTGCGCGACCAGCGGGATAGTACCGACAAACTCCGCCAGCTCGCCCATCACCTGGGCGGCAGGCGGCGCATGGCGAAGCATGGCATTGGATATCCCCGTCAGCTCCGTGATGAAGGCGGGGATGTATGCGCCGGTATTCATCAGGCTCTGAAAGCTATCGACGATCACACCGTTTTCAACGATCACCACCGCCACCTCGGTCGCGCGATCCCCCATGGCAGGCGACATCCCGGTTGTTTCAAAGTCGATGACCGCTACGGTATCCATACATATTCCTGACATGCTCCGTGCAAAAACCGCTGTTACCCGCCTTCCGGCCGGGTTGGCGTAAAAAAGGGAACCGAACTCTCGCCCGATTCCCCGTTTAACTGACCACCGGACTATTCCGGCGTGGCAGTTTTTACTTCTTCTTGTTCTGAATCATGTCGTGCATGACAGGCGCCAGAATGACTTCCATCGCGTGGCTCATCTTGCCGCCGGGCACCACCAGCGTGTTGGCACGGGACATGAAGGAACCCGGGATCATCGCCAGCATGTACTGGAAGTCCACGCCCTTGGGTTCGCGGAAACGAACCACGACAAAACTTTCATCCGGAGTCGGGATGTCGCGCGCGATGAACGGATTTGAAGTATCTACCGTTGCGATACGCTGAAAGTTGATGTGCGTGTGAGTGAACTGAGGCGTGATGAATTTGATGTAGTCAGGCAGACGACGCATGATGGTATCCACGGTCGCTTCTGCTGAATAGCCACGCTCAGCCTTGTCGCGGTGGATTTTCTGGATCCACTCCAGATTGACCACAGGAACAACGCCAATACCCAGATCGACATAACGACCGGCATCAATACCCTGTTTCTCATCCTTTGCCAGACCATGCAAACCTTCATAGAACAACAGGTCGGAATTAGCTTCGATGTCTTCCCACGGCGTAAACACGCCGGGTGTCAGGTCTGTCAGGCCGAAATGCTTGTTATGCTCAACGGCTTCAGGTTCGCTGTGCACGTAGTAACGGCGCTGGCAGGTACCTGTCTCGCCATAGGTCTTGAACATGGCTTCGATCTTGTCGAAGTGATTGGCTTCAGGGCCGAAATGGCTGAAGGTGTTGTTGCCGGCCTTGGCAGCTTCAGCAGAGGCCGCACGGAATGCCATACGATCCAGACTGTGCAGGCTGTCGCCCTCAATAACCGCAGCCGTGATCTTCTCGCGGCGGAAGATATTTTCAAAAGCACGTTTAACTGTGGTGGTGCCGGCACCGGAAGAACCGGTAACAGCAATAACGGGGTGCTTACTCGACATATTGACCTCTCCTGGACGTAATAACTTAAATAATTAAAATTTTGTGAACGCGGATTTTATATCAAACAATCGCGAACCACTACTAATGATTCTTTGATAAACAGATTAATTGGCGATGTTTTTTTCGAAATCCGGCTGCTTTTGCCCGCTGATACTCGACGACAGGGCTAACGGGAGCTGCAAGCTCAATTCGCAGCCGGTGAATGATGCCGCTATAATGGCGCATCCGAAAATTCAGGCAACACACCATGCAATCGAACTATCACCCGGCCTCATTAGAACAACAAGCCCAACAACATTGGAATGATACCGGCGCATTCGCCGCCACCGAGACCAGCGACAAGCCCAAGTATTACTGCCTGTCGATGTTCCCCTACCCGTCCGGCAAGCTGCACATGGGGCATGTGCGCAATTACACCATAGGCGATGTGCTCTCCCGCTATCACCGCATGAAAGGTTTTAACGTGATGCAGCCTATGGGCTGGGATGCGTTCGGCTTGCCGGCGGAGAATGCGGCGCAGGCACACAACGTGCCGCCTGCGGCCTGGACTTACGACAATATCGATTACATGCGCCGTCAGCTGAAAAGCCTGGGGCTGGGAATAGACTGGGCGCGCGAAGTGACCACCTGCACCCCTGAATATTACCGCTGGGAGCAATGGCTGTTCACCCGTTTGTTTGAAAAAGGCATCATCTACAAGAAGACCTCATCGGTCAACTGGGATCCGGTGGATCACACCGTACTGGCTAACGAGCAGGTGATAGACGGGCGCGGCTGGCGCTCGGGCGCTCTGGTTGAAAAGCGCGATATCCCGATGTATTTCTTCCGCATCACCCAGTATGCCGATGAGTTGCTGCAAGACCTCGATACGCTGTCCGGCTGGCCGGAACAGGTGAAGACCATGCAGGCCAACTGGATAGGCAAGAGCTTCGGCGTGCGCTTCGCCTTCCCTTACGAGATGGATGGCAAGCCCGAAAAGCTCTGGGTTTATACCACCCGCGCCGACACCATCATGGGCGTGACCTTCGTTGCGGTGGCGGCCGAACATCCGCTGGCGACACGCGCAGCTGCCGACAATCCCGAGCTTACCGCCTTCATTGAAGACTGCAAACACGGCGGCACGGCCGAAGCCGATATGGCGACCATGGAAAAGAAGGGTATGGACACAGGAATTAAAGTCACCCATCCCCTGACCGGCGAACAAGTACCGGTATGGGTCGGCAACTATGTGCTGATGGGCTACGGCGACGGCGCGGTGATGGCGGTTCCGGCGCACGACGAACGGGACTTTGAGCTTGCAAAAAAATACGATTTGCCGATCAGGCAAGTCATTGCAGAGAAGAGGGAAGAGGGAAGAGGGAAGGGGAAAACCTCAGAGCCGCAGTTACCCTTATCCCTTCCCTCTTCCCTCTTCTCGCTTGATGAATGGCAGGAATGGTACGCGACCAAAGACGGCGTTTGCGTGAACTCCGGCAAATACGACGGCCTCGATTACGACCAGGCGGTGGATGCGATCGCGGCCGACCTGGCAGCAAAAGGCCTGGGCGAGAAAAAAACCCAGTTCCGCCTGCGCGACTGGGGTATCTCGCGCCAGCGTTACTGGGGCTGCCCTATCCCCATCATTCACTGCAAGACATGCGGCGATGTACCTGTGCCGGACGATCAGTTACCCGTGGTGTTGCCAGAAGATGTGGTGCCGGATGGTGCAGGCTCTCCTCTGGCGAAGATGCCGGAATTTTACGAGACCACCTGCCCGAAATGCGGCAGTGCTGCGCGGCGCGAGACCGACACCATGGACACCTTCGTCGAGTCTTCCTGGTATTACGCGCGCTACACCAGCCCCGGCTGCACCACAGGCCTGGTCGATGAGCGCGCCAATCACTGGTTGCCCGTCGATCAATATATCGGCGGGATCGAGCATGCAATTTTGCACCTCTTGTACGCGCGTTTCTTCCAGAAGCTGATGAGGGATGTGGGGGTGTTCGGCGAGGGAGCTCAAAACCTCCCCCGCCCCCACTCCAACCCTCCCCTTGAAGGGGAGGGGGCGACCGTCGCACTTCGTGCGGCACAAAACCTTGACGAACCGTTCAGGAACCTGATCACGCAAGGCATGGTGATCGCGCCGACTTTCTACCGAAATGCCGATAACGGCAAGAAACTGTGGATCAATCCGGCAGAGGTGGATGTCAAAAACGACGACAGGGGTCGTCCGGTGGGTGCAACGTTGCGGGCAGACGGATTGCCCGTGACGATAGGCGGCACCGAGAAGATGTCTAAATCCAAGAACAACGGCGTAGATCCGCAAGCCATCATCGACGAATATGGCGCGGACACGGCGCGTCTGTTCATGATGTTCGCCGCCCCGCCTGAGCAATCACTGGAATGGTCAGACACCGGCGTGGAAGGATCTTTCCGTTTCCTCAAGCGGTTGTGGAAGGCGACCTGCGATCATGTCGAAAAAGGCGTAGTATCCGCCTACAGCTGCGGCGAATTGAGTGCCGCAGAAAAAGCCATGCGGTTGCAATTGCATTCAACCATCCAGAAAGTGGATGACGATATCGGTCGGCGCAAGACATTCAATACCGCCATCGCGGCCAACATGGAACTGCTCAATGCGCTGGTAAAATTTAATGATTCGACCGATACAGGTCGCGCCGTAGCACAGGAGACGCTCGAAGCCATTGCGCTGATGTTAAATCCTATCGTGCCGCACACCTGCCAGGCCCTGTGGTCCGCGTTGCGCCCGGGCAGCGACATGCTGGATCAGGCATTTCCGACTGCCTGTCAAAGCGCCATGGTTCAGGACGAAATTGAACTGATGATACAGATCAACGGCAAGTTGCGCGGCAGTATCCGGGTGGAGAAGACGACGGACAAGGCAGCTATCGAACAACTGGCACTGGCTCACGAGGCGGTACAAAAACAACTCGCAGGAATCCCGCCGAAGAAAATCATCGTCGTGCCGGGTCGTTTGATTAACATTGTTGCCTAGGAGAGGCTATGCGCCCGATGAAACGACCCGCACTGATATTCGCGCTTTGCATGCTGCTCGCCGCCTGCGGTTTTCACCTGCGCGGCGATGCGAGGATGCCTTTTGACAAACTCTACATCCAGACAGCCAATCCTGCCTCCCCGCTGGCTCTCGAACTGCGCCGCAACCTGGAGGCCAACCATGTCACGCTGGCCAAAACGGCCGCGCTCTCGGATGTCATACTGAGCATAGAATCGGATGTTCCGGAAAAACAAATCCTGACCCTGGGGGGCAGCGGACGCGTGAATGAGTTCCAGCTGCGCTATCGCGTCTCGTTTCGAGCCTATGACAGTGAGCAGCGCGAATGGCTGCCTGCCGACGAAATCATGCTCAGCCGGGATTTTTCCTATGACGACGCACAAATACTTGCCAAGGAAGCCGAGGAAGCGCTTCTCTACCAGAACATGCGTTCCGACATGGCTCAGCAAATTATCCGGCGTCTGACTCACGCAAAACCCGTTTCGCCGCCGAAAAAATAATGCAACTGACCCTTGATGCGCTGCCACGCCACCTGGCGTCAGGACTCAAGCCTCTTTACGTGGTGTATGGAGACGCCCTCCTGCTGGTCATCGAGGCAGCAGACAGCATACGCGCGGCGGCCAGGGCAGCAGGATTTACCGAGCGCGACACGCTCATCGCCGAACAGCATTTCAAATGGGACGAGTTGCGTAACTGCGCGCAAAGTCTGTCCCTGTTCGCCGAGCGACGCGTGGTTGATTTGCGCATTCCCGGGGGGAAACCCGGTTCAGAAGGCGCTCAGGCTCTACAGGATTATGTAAGCCGCCCCAATGAAGACGTGCTCACGCTCATCACCTTGCCCAAACTCGACTGGGCGACACAAAAAACCCAGTGGTTCGGTGCCCTGGCACGAAACGGAGTGATGATCTGCGCCGACGATATTCCCCGCAGCCAGTTGCCCGGCTGGCTGGCGACCCGCTTGCAAAATCAGGGGCAGTCTGCCGACCGTACCGCGCTGGAGTTTCTGGCCGATCGCAGCGAAGGCAATTTAATCGCCGCCTTCCAGGAAATTCAAAAACTGGGGCTGCTGTACCCGCCAGGTTCGCTTACCTTCGGACAGATTAAAGATGCCATCATGGATGTGGCGCGCTATGATATTTTCAAACTTGCAGAAGCGATGCTCGCCGGTGATGCCGCACGTTACGCGCATATTCTGGAGGGGCTGCGCGCGGAAGGCACGGCGACCGTGCTGGTGCTGTGGGCCGTCAGCGAAGAAATCCGTACCCTGGGAAAAGTGCTGCACGCCACAGGACAAGGTGGCAATCTTCGCGAAACTCTGACCAGTTTGCGGGTACGCAAGGAAAAACTGAGTCTGGTCGAAAATGCGGCACGCCGCTTCAAGACTCAGCACATAGAACGCGCCATCGTTCATGCGGCAAAAGTGGACAAGATCATCAAAGGGTTAAAGCCGGGGGATGTGTGGGATGAATTACTGCAACTGGGCTTGCGTTTCAAAAAATGATGAATGATATTTTACTGGTTCTGACCAATCTGCCGGACGCTGTCTCGGCACAAAAGCTGGCCTGCCAGATCATCGAGTCCCGCGCTGCGGCCTGTGTCAATCAGCTCCCCGCCTGCATCTCGACCTACCGCTGGAATGACAAGATCGAGACCACCTGCGAAGTACCGCTGCTGATCAAGACCAGCAAGGACAGCTACCCGCGCCTGGAAGCGCTGATACGCGCCGCTCACCCGTACGAGCTCCCTGAGATTATTGCGGTTCCTGTCACGGCGGGCTTACCCGCCTATCTGGACTGGGTGAACCAGGAAACGCTGCCTCAAACTATCACCTGCAAGGATTAAGCCATGCGTTTCGTATTATTGCTGTTGCTCTGCCTTCTCACCCCCGCCGCCCACGCGGAAAGTCTTCTGGACAAACTGCCCGCGTTTGGCGGCAAACAGCAACCCACCTTCCTGCCGCCCGACCAGGCGTTTGTCCTGAGCGTGCGGGTGCTCGATGCACACACACTGCAAGCTGACTTCCAGGTAACGCCGGGCTATTATCTTTACCGCGACAAGCTCGGTTTCACCGTCGAGGGCAGCACGGTAAAAATAACGGCGATCAAGTTGCCCGAAGGCGAATTGAAACACGACCCCAATTTCGGTGAAACCCGGGTTTTTCATCAGCCATTCCAGGTCGAAATTGCCATTGACCGGCCGGATACGACGACTCAGTTGACACTCAACGCCACCTATCAGGGCTGCAGCGAACAGGGCTTGTGCTATCCCAGCCAGGACAAGAGACTGCAACTGGATCTGTCCGACATAAAACCTGAATCCGTAAAGCGCACACCTGCATCTGAAAACCGCAAACCGCAAACCGCAAACCTCGCACCCCAGAGTGAAAACTCGCAGATAGCCCAGTTGTTCAAAGACGGCAGTTTCTGGCTGATTATTTCATCCTTTTTTGGTGCAGGACTGCTGCTGGCGCTCACGCCCTGCGTCTTTCCGATGATTCCCATTCTGTCCGGCATTATCGTCGGGCGCGGACACAAGATCACCCGGATGCATGCCTTCATGCTGTCGCTGGCCTACGTGTTGGGCATGGCTGTCACCTATGCCATTGCCGGTATTGCGGCAGGACTCTCAGGCGACCTTATTTCCAACGCGCTGCAAACCCCCTGGGTGCTGGGCAGCTTTGCCGGCGTGTTTGTACTGTTATCGCTGTCCATGTTTGGTTTTTATGAGTTGCAATTGCCCAGCGCATGGCAGAGCAAGCTCAGCGACACCAGCAACCGCCTGCATGGCGGACATCTGTCGGGCGTGTTCGTGATGGGCGCGCTCTCCGCTGTTATTATGGGGCCTTGTGTCGCAGCCCCGCTGGCGGGCGCCCTGCTGTATATCGGTCAGACTCATGACGCCGTGCTGGGAGGGATAGCTCTGTTCGCACTGGCGATGGGGATGGGCGCTCCACTTTTATTGATCGGCACCTCGGCTGGCGTATTGCTGCCCAAAGCCGGTGCCTGGATGGATGGCGTCAAACGATTCTTTGGCGTACTGCTGCTGGCGCTGGCCATCTGGATCATCCACCCCCTGTTGCCTGCGGCCGTGCAAATGCTGCTCTGGGGCACTCTGCTGGTCTTGTCGGCGAGCTATTTACGCACACTGGACGCGTTACCGGCGAACGCCCGGAGCCATCACAAACTGATGAAGGGGGTCGGACTGCTGGCGCTGTTGGTGGGCATCGCCTATCTGATTGGCGCACTGTCCGGCGCGCGTGACGTGTTGCGGCCACTGGACGCTGTTTGTTCAGCCTGCAAGGCGGATACGCTCTCGCCTGCGAGTCTTGTATTCTCGCGCGTCAGGAATATTACCGAGCTAGATGACAGAATCAAAAAGGCTGACGGAAAAATTGTCATGCTGGATTTTTATGCCGACTGGTGTGTCTCCTGCAAGGAAATGGAACGCCATACCTTTTCCGATCCTGCCGTGCAGAAAAAACTACAGGCCGCTGTTGTCCTGCAAGTCGATGTCACAGCCAACAGCCCAGCCGACAAGGATTTGCTCAAAAAATATGGCCTTTATGGCCCTCCCGGCATCTTGTTTTTTGATGCAAAAGGCCATGAAATGCCGGATTTTCGCGTGGTAGGGTACCAGGATACCGAGCAGTTTATGGCATCGTTGCAACGCGTGGGTCTTTAACGTTATCTGCTTATTTGTGTAAAAAATATAGACAAATAACCTGAATTTACGGCAAACTGCGAAGATGAAAGCCATACTTGTACTGCACGGACCCAACCTCAATCTGCTCGGCAGTCGCGAGCCTGCCGTTTATGGAAGCACCACGTTAGGTCAAATTAATGACCGGTTAACGACTTTAGCCAGTGAAAAGGGCGCAAGCCTCGCGTGCTTTCAAAGCAACTCGGAAGCTGCGCTGATTGAACGCGTTCATCAGGCACGCCTGGATGGCACCACCTTCATTGTCATCAATCCGGCGGCCTTTACGCACACCAGCGTAGCTCTACGCGATGCACTGGCCGCAGTGGCCATACCCTTTGTTGAAATACATCTTTCCAATGTTCATGCTCGCGAAGCTTTTCGCCGTGAATCGTTTTTTTCCGATCTCGCCGTAGGTGTCATTTGCGGTCTGGGGGTCTCGGGATATGAATTCGCAGTGCAATACGCGCTGCACTATAAAAACGCTGCATTATAAAAACCAAGCCAGGAGGATATTATGGATTTACGCAAACTCAAGACACTGATTGAACTGGTTGAAGCATCAGGCATTGCCGAGCTGGAAATCAGCGAAGGCGAGGAGCGGGTACGCATCACACGCACTGTCGCATCAGGACAACAAATGTACACCCCCGCGCCACAACCGCAAATAATGGCGGCACCTGTTGCAGCCGCGCCTGTCGCCGCCGCACCTGCGGCACCCGCAGTGCAGGAAGGTCATGTCGTAAAATCGCCTATGGTCGGCACCTTCTACCGCTCTCCGTCGCCAGGCTCCAAACAGTTCGTTGACGTCGGCCAAAGCGTGAAGACAGGCGATACCTTGTGCATCATCGAAGCCATGAAACTGCTCAATGAAATTGACGCAGATCATACCGGCGTGATCAAGGCAATTCTGGTAGAAAATGGACAACCTGTCGAATTTGGTCAGCCATTATTTGTTATAGGCTAATGTCGTCATGGAGTGTGCGAACAAGTCTGAGCTTTAAACAGCGATGACGCGCAGCCTCACTCCAATAAAGTTCGGAGCATCTACCATGTTTGAAAAAATCCTGATCGCCAATCGCGGCGAAATCGCCCTCCGCATCCAGCGCGCCTGTCGCGAGATGGGGATTAAAACCGTTGTCGTACACTCGGAAGCTGACGCCGATGCCAAATATGTAAAACTGGCCGATGAATCTGTCTGCATAGGCCCGGCACCGTCCAGCCTGAGTTATTTGAACATCCCGGCGATTATCAGCGCGGCCGAAGTCACCGATGCGCAGGCGATTCATCCGGGCTATGGCTTTTTGTCCGAGAACGCTGATTTTTCCGAGCGTGTGGAGAAATGCGGTTTCGTGTTTATCGGACCGCGCGCCGAAACCATCCGCCTGATGGGTGACAAGGTTTCCGCAAAGATCGCCATGAAAAAAGCCGGGGTGCCCTGCGTGCCCGGCGTGGAAGGCGCACTGCCGGACAATCCGGCCGAGGTCATCAAGATTGCGCGCAGCATCGGCTATCCGGTCATCATCAAAGCCTCGGGCGGCGGTGGCGGACGCGGCATGCGCGTAGTGCACACCGAGGCGGCACTGCTGAACGCGGTCACCATGACGAAATCGGAGGCGCAGGCTGCATTTAACAATCCCACCGTGTACATGGAAAAGTACCTGGAAAATCCGCGTCATATCGAGTTTCAGATTCTGGCCGACCAGCACGGCAACGCCGTATATCTGGGTGAGCGCGACTGTTCGATGCAACGCCGCAACCAGAAAGTCATGGAAGAAGCGCCAGCTCCCCTGCTCAATACGCGCCTGCGCAACAAGATAGGCGAGCGCTGCGCGGAAGCCTGTCGCAAAATCGGCTATCGCGGCGCAGGGACCTTCGAGTTCCTCTATGAGAACGGCGAATTTTTCTTTATCGAAATGAACACCCGCGTACAGGTGGAGCATCCTGTCACCGAGATGATTACCGGCATCGACATCGTGCAGCAGCAAATTCTCATCGCCGCAGGCGAAAAACTGCCTTTCCGCCAGCGCGATATTCAGTTCAGAGGACATGCCATCGAATGCCGCATCAATGCCGAGCATCCTTATAAATTCACGCCGTCCCCCGGTCGCATCACCTCCTGGCATGCACCCGGCGGGCCGGGCATCCGCGTTGATTCACACGCGTATAACAATTACTATGTACCGCCTCATTACGATTCGATGATAGGCAAGGTCATCGCTTATGGTGACACACGCGAACAGGCCATGGCGCGTATGCGCACGGCCCTGTCGGAAATGGCCGTAGAAGGAATTGAAACCAATATCGCACTGCATCGCGACTTATTGCTCGATGCGGCATTCATGGGGGGCGGCACCAGCATTCATTATCTCGAAGAACGTCTGGCCGAACGCAACAAGGATAAATAATGACCTGGCTTACCTTGATTATTGACACGGATGCAGAGCACGCCGAAGCCTTGAGCGATGCATTGCTCGAACACGGCGCGTTGTCTGTTGATTTGCTCGACGCTGATGCCAATACGCCTGACGAGCAGGCGATTTTTGGCGAACCGGGGGAGCCTCCGCCCGGCGTCTGGCAACACAACCGGGTCAGCGCCTTGTTCGATGCCCACATGGACGTTGCCGAAATCCTTCGCGCGAGTGCCCGCGTCATCGGCCTGACTCAACTCCCGATACACCGGAT
Organism: Gallionella sp.; assembly: GCA_028707275.1. Classification (GTDB taxonomy): domain Bacteria; phylum Pseudomonadota; class Gammaproteobacteria; order Burkholderiales; family Gallionellaceae; genus Gallionella. Next base: position 726,444 of record JAQTUP010000002.1, read on the forward strand.
AGAGACGCTGGCCGACAACGACTGGGTTCGCCTGACTCAGTCGCAATTTGAGCCTATCCCTATTTCGGACAGGTTGTGGATCGTACCGACCTGGCACACCCCGGCAGATCCTGCGGCCATCAACATCATACTCGACCCGGGGCTGGCCTTTGGCACCGGCAGCCATCCCACCACAAGGCTGTGCCTGCGCTGGCTGGACAACAACATCAAGGGTGGCGAAAGCGTACTGGACTACGGCTGTGGCTCCGGCATTTTAGCGATAGCCGCACTCAAACTGGGGGCGGCTCGCGCCGTCGGCGTCGACGTGGACGCGCAGGCGGTCACGGCCAGCCACGACAACGCCATCGCTAACAATACGACAGGCGTGGCGTTCTATTTGCCCGACGATGCGCCCCGTGACAAATATGATCTTGTGGTTGCAAACATACTGACGAACCCGCTGCGTCTGTTGGCGCCTGTACTGGCGGAGGCGACCCGCCCGGGCGGACAAATCGTCCTGTCAGGCATACTGGAGGCGCAGGCACAGGACGTCATGAATATCTACGGGCAATGGTTTGATCTTAATGCGCCCATCTTCGAAGACGGCTGGTCGTGCCTGTCTGGTCGCAAACGCTGAGTGAGATTCCGATGAATGGGACGACACGCTGCCCTCATTGCAAAACGCGCTTCAGAGTAACCGAAGCGCAGTTGATGACGCACGCCGGCATGGTGCGCTGCGGTCGTTGCCAGCAGCCCTTCGACGCGCGTCCCGGTTACAAGGCGCCCGACCCGGCAGCTGCTGCCGGAAAAATTGAACAGGATGCACCTCATAGCAAAACCGATCAGCTGGCCAGCGTAGACTACAGCCAGAAGGCTGCGCTGCAGCCTGGTGTCCATGCCAAAAGCGCCGAATCGGAAGCCGGAAAATCCGACGATACACTCGATTTTAGCCGCTCGCCTGTGGAAGTCGTCACATCCGTCGGTTCAAAAAAAATATCTCCCGCTGAGCCGCCTGTACGCCCGGCGGGCGATGCTGCCGCGACAGACAAGCTGTATATCGAAAATTCATTCTTTCACGAGGAAGCCCTCCGTCATACCAGTTCAGACGGGCAACGATCACCTGAACAGGAGGATAACAGGCTCACGATTCGTCTTCCGCAACCGGTGGGGCAACAGGGCGCAGAGGGCGACGATTCGCCACGAAAATATCGCGCCAAACGCCGCACATGGCTCTGGGTCACGGGTATCCTGCTGGCAATTATGCTCTTGGTTGCGCAGTCGGCTTACTTCTTCAGGGTCGGACTCTCGGTTCACCTGCCCGCGCTCAAACCCGCATTGTCCGGCATGTGCCATGTACTCAAGTGCACCGTGCCTCTGCCACAAAATCAGGCACTGATCAGCATAGAATCCTCCAGCCTGGACGCTGATCCGGCAGAGGAGAGCCGCATCACCTTCAACGCCTTGCTGCGCAACCGCGCAGGCTACACTCAGGCATATCCCATGCTGGCGCTCACCCTCAACGACAGTCAGGACAAAGCACTGGCTCGCCGAATATTTCCGCCCGCCGAATATTTACCTTCCAATGAAAGCGTGCAAACCGGATTCACGGCGAACCATGAAATCAACATCAAACTGCCCCTGCGTCTTACGGATTTGAAGCCCTCCGGCTACAGGCTGGAGCTGTTCTATCCCGACGGCCAGAACCCTTGAAAATCCTTAAAATTCACAAAAAACACTAATTGTTTTGACTCATGGTTATCCGGTGCCTGTCGGCAACCATCTGCGCTCATCCCAGAAAAGTTTTGATGACCTCCATCGCCTTGTCGGTCGCTCCTTGATGAGACGCGACAAACTGCACGCCCTGTTTACTCATCAACGCCCGGGCACCTGCATCATTCAACAAGACTTGTACAGATCGCATCAATTGAGGCGCATCATTCACCTGTACCGCAGCGCCAGCCTCCACGGCAAGCCGCGTGGCCTCGGTAAAATTGTAGGTATGCGGGCCAGTCAACACGGGCGTACCGACCGAGCAGGCTTCGATCAGGTTCTGTCCGCCGAACGGCAGCAGACTGCCGCCGATAAAGGCAAGATCGCACGCTGCATAATAGGCGAACATCTCGCCCATGCTGTCACCCAGCACTACCTGCACGTTTGCTGTAACTTCCTCGTTTGCGCTCCTGCGCTGATAACGCAAGCCTCGCCTGGCCAACATCCCGGCAATCTCGGTAAAACGCTGCGGATGCCGGGGCACGATAACCAGGAGCGCACCATCCATACCATCCTTTGCCTGCCACGCATCGAGCAACAGCGCTTCTTCTCCCTCGCGCGTGCTGGCCGCGAGAAAAACGCGGCGCGCAGTGCCGAATCGCTGGCGCAATGATTTCCCCAATTCCAGCATCTGGCGAGGCGCAATGACGTCGAATTTCAGGTTACCCATTACAGACGGCAGCACGGCTCCCAATCCGGACAGGCGGGCCGCATCGTCCGGGGTTTGAGCCGCGATAGCGTCGAGTTCCTGCAGCGCGTTTCGGGTCAGGCGGGAAAAACGCGCATAACCTTTAGCCGATTTCTCGGACAGACGCGCATTGAGCAGCAACATGGGCACACGGGCGGTATGCCCTTCATGAATGAGGTTGAACCAGAGTTCGGTCTCCATCAAAATCCCCAGTTCAGGCTGAAAATGGCGCAAAAAACGCCGCACCGCAAACGGATAGTCGTAGGGAAGATACACCCGCTGCACGCCCTTGCCGTACAGTTGCTCACTGGCAGCACGCCCGGTAGGCGTCGTGTGAGTCAGCAGGATCTGATGATCAGGATAGGCGGCGCGCAATTTGGCGACCAGGCTCACCGTGGCACGCGTCTCGCCGACTGAGACCGCATGCAGCCAGATCACCCCTTCCCCAACCCTCCCCCTGCAAGAGGGAGGGAGCGGATAAAAACCGAAACGCTCGCCCAGATGCTGCAAATATTCGGGCTGTTTGCGGGCACGCAACATAAGACGCGCGAACACCAGCGGCAGCAAAAGCCACAACAGCAGTGTGTAGAGGAGCCTCACCAGTGTTTCATTACTGCGGAGTCGGCGCATGCCACCTGTATCACCTCGCGGTCTTCGAGCCGGATCGCCGTTAACGGTCCGCCCCACAAACAGCCGGTATCGAGCGCGATGGCCTTTTCCTTGACCATTAAACCCAGCGCAGACCAGTGACCGAAGATCACAGTGGCATTGAGACTCTCCCGTGTGGGGATGTCAAACCAGGGACGGTAACCGGCCGGTATATGCTGCTGCTCTGCCTTGAATTCAAATTCCATTTTTCCCCTTTCGGTGCAGATGCGCATCCGGGTCAGGGCGTTGGTAATCACTCGCAGGCGTTTGTAGCCAGTCAAATCATCATTCCAGGTATCGGGCTGATTGCCGTACATGTGTTCGAGAAAATCCGCATAGTCATCGCCCGTCAATACAGCTTCGACCTCGCGCGCAAGAGATGCGGCCTGCGCGACAGTCCAGCCCGGCAACAGCCCTGCATGCACCAGCACATGTGCTCCATCGGTATGCAGCAGACGCTGATTGCGCAACCAGGTCAGCAATTCCTCCCGATCGGGCGCACGCAATATTTCGTCCAGCGTATCGCCACGATGCAACCTGGACTTGCCGCAGGCGACGGCTAACAAATGCAGATCATGGTTACCCAGCACGGTAATCGCGCTCTCGCCCATGGATTTGACCAGGCGCAGCACCTGCAGCGAGTCCGGGCCTCGATTGACCAGATCGCCTACCAGCCACAACTTGTCGTGAGCCGGATCAAAACGTATTTTTTCCAGCAACCGGACCAGTTCTGTGTGACAGCCCTGGATGTCACCTACCGCATAAATCGCCATCGCGCCTTCCCATCCCGTTTAACTGTAAAATAGCGTACCAGATTTTTGCTCGCCTTTGATGAAAACCATTATGTTTTTACGTGTTAATCCCCTAAATACCATCCCCCCGTCAGCCTGATGCTGTTTAACTCCTACGCATTTATTTTTCTCTACCTGCCCGTCGTATTGCTGGGCTTTTTCACGCTTGCGCGGGTCAGTCATACCTATGCGGCAGCCTGGCTGGCGGCAGCCTCGCTGTTCTTTTACGGCTACTGGAATCCGGCTTACGTCGGACTGCTGCTGTGCTCCATCGTGTGCAACTACGCGTTCGGCATGTGGATAGCTAAAACACGGACAAGGGAGAAGGGAGAAGGGGAAAGGGATACTGGGCAAGGAGCGAGCCGTAAACGGTTATTAATCGTCGCTATCGTCGCCAATCTGGGTTTGCTGGGCTATTACAAATACGCTAATTTCTTCATCGGCAGTATCGGCAGCCTGGCAGGGGCGCAATGGAGTATGGGCCAGATTATCCTGCCGCTGGGCATTTCCTTTTTCACCTTCACCCAGATCGCTTATCTGGTCGATACCTGTCAGGGGCGGGTCAGGGAATACAACTTCATCCATTACGTGCTGTTCGTCACCTACTTCCCCCACCTGATTGCCGGGCCAATTTTGCACCACAAAGAGATGATGCCGCAATTCGCGCACACGAACACCTACCGGTTCAATGCGGACCACGTCTCCCTGGGCGTGACGATATTCGTGCTGGGGCTTGCCAAAAAGTTGCTGCTGGCGGATTCTCTGGCTGAATTTCCCGGCCCCATTTTTGCATCGGTACAGGCAGGCGGACAACCGATGCTGTTTGAATCATGGATAGGCGCACTAAGTTACACCCTGCAACTTTATTTCGATTTTTCCGCCTATTCAGACATGGCCATCGGCCTGTCTTTGATGTTTAACGTGCGCCTGCCACAGAATTTCCACTCCCCGTACAAATCGGTGAATATCATCGAATTCTGGCGGCGCTGGCACATGACCCTGTCACGCTTTCTGCGCGACTACCTGTACATTCCGCTGGGCGGGAACCGTCAAGGCACGGCACGCCGCCACCTGAATTTGCTCGCCACCATGCTGCTGGGCGGGTTGTGGCACGGCGCGGGCTGGACCTTCATCATATGGGGCGGTCTGCACGGATTGTATCTGGTCGTCAATCACGGCTGGCGGGCATTCAAGCTCAGCCTGGGCTGGGGTGGCGGGGGATGGCTGGCCAGAGCACTCTCTGTGCTGCTGACTTTTATCGCCGTGGTGGTGGCCTGGGTGTTTTTTCGCGCCCCCGATTTTACGACAGCCCGCGCCGTGTTATCCGGCATGGCCGGAATGAACGGCATATCACTGTCCGAATCTGCCGTGCGCCACCTGGCCACCTCCTTCCCCCAGATAGGCGAGCAAGTCGCACTAAACGGACTGGCGCCCTTATCCAAAATCAATGCAGATCGTGCGCTGATCCTGATTATCCTGGGTTTATGGTTGGTGTGGGTTCCCCCTAACGTCCAGCAACTGACGCATCGAGGGCGTGCCGTATCAGGAGAAGTCGAGCCGCAGCAAGGTTATCTGATGCGCATCCTGGACTGGCGCCCTACCCCTGCTCGTGCCTGGTTACTGGCGGGCGTCTTCGTGCTGGCAGCGTCCTTTCTCACGCGGGTGCGTGACTTCATCTATTTTCAATTCTGATGCGCTACTTAATTCATTTTTTCCTTGCCACCCTGCTGCTATCCGCAAGTCTGGCAGGCTTCAACTACTGGATCGACCCCTACGCCATTTATCACGAGCCGACTCACCATGCAGCGCCCTTGCACGTGATGAATGAACGCATTTTCAAGACGGTAAAGCTGGCGCGCATGTCGGCTGACGTGGTCTTTATAGGCACCTCGCGAACCGACATCGGCATAGGGCGCGAACAAACAGCCTTGCCCGGAAAAAGTTTGCTGAACCTGTCCATCTTCGACCAGCGAATTCATGAGACACGCCGCCTGATCGAAATAATGGTGCAGGACGGCAGGCCACACAAGATCGTGCTGGGGCTGGATTTCTTTGCGTTCAATGTATTGAACGCCCCGCCTTCTGACTATACGGAAGATAACGGGAACCCGCTGCGTCCGCTCACGCTGCTGCTCTCTGTGAGTACCCTGGTCGATGCAATGACCAAATACCGCCACCCGCAAACGAGTGACGGGGACTGCTGCGATGCGGACGGCTTCCGCCTGCCGACAAAAACAGTGCCCGGCAATTACCGTCAGAAATTTTCTGCCAGCGAGCGACTGTACCTGATGGAAAAATATCTGCCCTACCCGCAGTGCAAATTTGCATTTTCCTCAGCCGGACTCCAGACACCGTCGTCGCTGTCAGATATGCAAGCCATACTGGCACTGGCGCAGCGCCGACATATCGATCTGCGGCTGTTCATTTCACCCTCCCATGCAAGGCAGTGGCAGACACTGGCAGCGGCAGGACTTTGGGATGACTGGGAAAACTGGAAACGAAAACTGGTTGCACTGAACGAACAGGAAGCGGCGAATACGGGAAGATCCGCGTTCCCGCTCTGGGATTTCAGCGGCTACGATGCCGTTTCCACTGAAGAGCTACCGGATGAAAATGAGCTACGGCCAATGAGCGGCTATTCCGATTCCTCCCACTATGTTCCTGCCATCGGTCAGCGGCTGGTAACCCGCATCTTCGGCGGCACTGAGAACTGGGGGGTGTCTCTGAACCATTCCAACATAGAGGAAAATCTGCAACGGATACGCGCTGACCGCAAACGCTACCTGTCCGGTCATACACGCGATGTGAGCGAAATCGAGGCGCTCGCGCGCGACACGGCACACGCCAAACATTGCGCGGAGCCGATCGCGAACACTTTCTGAAAATCCGTGAGAGGGTATAGTAATTTAAAGATGAGCGAGGGCGCTTTCCCGGAGCCGCAATTGACAGCCTGAGTTGAGCACCATACCATGCGATGCTTACACGGCAACACGCCGATACAATCCTGAGCTTTATTTAAAAATCACGGCAATGCTGTTCAACTCCTACGCATTTATTTTTCTCTACCTGCCCATCGTTCTGCTGGGATTTTTCCATCTGGCGCGGGTCAGGCATACCTATGCGGCAGCCTGGCTGACGGCAGCCTCGCTGTTCTTTTACGGCTACTGGAATCCGGCCTATATCGGACTGCTGCTGGGCTCCATCGTGTGCAACTATGCGTTCGGCATGTGGATAGCTAAAACACGGACAAGGGAGAAGGGAGAAGGGGAAAGGGATACTGGGCAAGGAGCGAGCCGTAAACGGTTATTAATCGTCGCGATCGTCGCCAATCTGGGCTTGCTGGGCTATTACAAATACGCCAATTTTTTCATGGGCAGCGTCAACACACTGGCCGGAACTCAATGGAGCCTGGGCGAAATCATCCTGCCACTGGGTATTTCCTTCTTCACCTTCACACAGATCGCTTTCCTGGTCGATACCTATCAGGGGCGGGTCAAGGAATACAATTTCATCCATTACGTGCTGTTCGTCACCTACTTCCCCCACCTGATCGCAGGGCCGATCCTGCATCACAAGGAGATGATGCCGCAATTTGCCCATCCCTCCAGTTACCGGATCAACTGGGAGCATGTGGCCACCGGGCTGATGCTGTTCACCCTCGGGCTGTGCAAGAAGACCATGGGCGCGGATGCGCTCGCGCCTTTCGCCAATGGCGTATTCAATGGTGTGCAGAATGGCGTAGTGCCGACTGCGTATGAAGCCTGGGCAGGTGCGTTAGCCTATACCCTGCAACTTTATTTCGACTTCTCCGGCTATACCGATATGGCACTGGGCATCGCCCTGCTCTTCAATATTAAGCTACCCGTCAACTTCGACTCTCCCTACAAGGCGACCAGCATCATCGAATTCTGGCGTCGCTGGCACATGACACTCTCGCGATTTTTACGCGACTATCTGTACATTCCGCTGGGGGGAAACCGCAAAGGGCAGATGAGACGCTACCTGAACCTCTTTGCAACCATGCTGCTGGGTGGCCTGTGGCACGGCGCGGGCTGGACATTCGTCGTATGGGGCGCCTTGCACGGCGCATATCTTACGATCAATCACCTGTGGCGTGAATGGATTGCAGAACGATACCTGCGTTGGGTGCCAGGCTGGATAGGCGCACTGGCAGGTGGCATGCTCACCTTCACCGCCGTCACCGCCGCGTGGGTGGTATTCAGGTCGACCGACATTCATCAGGCAAAAGTCATGCTGGAGGCGATGTTCGGCCTCCATGCCCGCCCCATTTCACTGGACGCGGTATTACACGGACAACTGCTGCTCGTCACCGATCTTTCCGGACGCGACCTTGCCAAATTGCTGTTCTTCGGCCTGGCATGGGTCTGGCTGTTGCCGAATTCCAGCCGCCTGAGATTCGTCGGGGGCAATTCCGCACTCGCACTGGTGCAGGCGGGCGTTGTCGTGTACTTCCTGTATCTGGCCATAGACCAGTTCGGCAGCTACAGCCCGTTCCTCTACTTCCAGTTCTGACGGCGAATATGCAAAACTCCGTAATGAAATCTGCCATGCCCGCCCCCCCATCCCGACCTTCCCCCGCTCGCGAGGGAAGGTGCAATCGATTCGCTACGCGAGCTTCACGTTAATGCCATGAAACACGCTAAACTTTTTTCCATTCTCGTGTTTGCAATCACGCTCGTCTATGGCGCCATTGGCTTCTGCTTTTTACCGCTGGCAGGTTTTCAGTCGGAGCTCACCCGCATGGCCATGCTCCCCGAAACCATGTTCGGCTGGACAAAGCCTCAGCCTGCCATTGACCCGGCGCTCATGCGACAGTCCTCCTGGCAGGAAGCCGACATCCTGGTGGTAGGCGACAGCTTCTCGGACGGGCGTGTATGGCAGACCGTTCTGACGCAAAAAGGATTGCGTGTGCGCACCGAATCATGGGACAGCGTGCGCGGGATATGCGCAGACTTTATGCCTTGGCTGCGCGAACAAGGTTTCAGGGGTAAATACATCGTATTCGAGTCAGTCGAGCGCAATCTCGTCGATGGTATTGCAAAGTCTGCCGATTGCCAGCAGATGCAATTTCATCACAGCATTCATGCAGACAGCCCGCGCAGTCCGCCCGCTTCATCGTTCGATCCGAATCAAGTCACGTATTCAGGGCGTTTTTCTATCGGCATTCAAACCCGGTTGAATATCTTCAAATACGAGAAAATCACTCATGCCGCAGGCTTTACGAGCCATGAATTCCCCAACGGTGCGCGCCTGGCTCGCGTGGCGAATGGTTGTAATTTATTCAGCCATGCCCGCTGCGACGATGCGTTATTTTTATCGGCGGACAGGCCGGATGACCTGCCGACCAGCACACTGGACAATATCGGGAAACTCAATACCCGCATGCACGGCATCACCCCCGTCTGGGTGTTTGTGCCGAACAAATCGACCGTCTACCTCTATCCGGAAAAACAATTCTGGAACAAGGCCGAACAGCGCTTCTTAGCGCCCAATATATTAAAAACCTTCCGGCAGGCCATCGATGCCGGAACGGTTGATCTTTACCCGGCAAACAACACCCATGTGTCGACCACGGGCTACCTGATTTTGGGAAATGCGATTTATCAGAGCATGCAGGCCATCAACGGGGGTTAATTCCCGCTGTGCCACTTCCCGTCTCCGGGCATAGTATCCCACGCCTCGATATCTTCCAGAGGATAGTTATAGCGCAGCGCATAACCCACCCGGCGCAACTTCCCCAGCCAGGAAGCTCGCACGCAATTATGCGGATTGTCTGCGGTCTTGCCACCATCAGGTTTCCTGAGAGACGGCAGATACAGACGGGAAAACTCAATCGGCGTCACCCCCCACTTCATCACGAAAATGCGCCCGCCCAGGTTGTGTTTGATGCGCCCTGTGCTCTTGCAGCCGAAATGATAAAAACGGCTCGCGCCCACGATGCGGTAAGTGCGGCAGCCCGCCACCCAGAATTTCATCAGCAAATCATCATCCGAACTCATTCCGGGGCTAAATTCCAGGCTGTATCCGCCCAGCATGCTCCACCACTTGCGATGCACCAGCGTGGGCTGAGAAGCTACGCCCTCCACATCGCCCCGCTTGTCCGCCATACATTGCGCCAAAAACTGAGCCTCATCGAAGGTTTGTGGCGTTTCGCCGAAATTCTGCCTGATCATATTGGCGTTCTTGCCGATTTCCGGCTGAATCAGAGTCCCAAAGAACATGACAAGATCGCTGTCCACCGACGCGATGGCGTCGATGAAACCGGCATCCCAACCGGGGGAGGCCACCATATCATCGTTCATGTACAACACCCAGTCACAACTTGCCTGAGATACCAGAAGATTCACCGACAGACAAACACCGACATTCTTGTCGGACTGCGTATATTTGATGCCCTGAGACCTGACCCATTCGAGCGATCCGTCCGAGCCATCGTTCAGGTGCACCAGAATTTCATGCTGGAATTTTGAGTGTTTTTTGATGCTCTCGACGCACAGCTTGAGATAAGCCAGATTATTCCAGCTTGGAATGACGATGCTAAACATGGTAAGTATCCTTATGCGAAATTACGCACGATGATTTGCTCACCGTGATGAATATTGTGACAAGCGGCCAACAGCACAGCAACGGTCAAACCGTAAAAAGCGGCCGCCATGGTGAGGTTAAGTACCTCGACTGTCAAACCGAACACCATAAAGCCGCTGACAAAGACCAGGCCCAGCATACCGGCATGCCTGACTTGCACACAATCCGATTTCATTGCACGATAAAACAGTCTGAGCGGCACAAGATAGGTCATCAACATCGCGATTAACCCGAATACGCCCAGCGCAGCGGCTTTCGACAACAGTTCGTTATGCACCTCACCCTTGCCAAGTTCCGCCGCCATGTGCGTTATTTTTCCCCTTTTTTCCAGAGGCTCCATTTCAAGCGCGAACCCTTCAGAACCGACACCAAACAGGGGATTTTGCACGAAGATCACCGCCGCCGCTTTAAACAGCTGCAATCGCACACCCGAAGAAGTATCAGGATTTCCGTGCTGAAAAGCCGTCACTTCACTGACAACCTCATCAACCCGGTGATGAATCTCCTGACTTGAGACAAAGGCTAAAAATCCCGCGATGACCAGCACGAACGGCAAAGCTAATATCGTTTTCAAAGACACCCGGCCAAATCTGAAATACAGAAAAATAAGTAAAAAAACAGGTAGTGCAATCCAGCCCCCCCGCGAACCCGAGGCAACCGAGGCATATACTCCTGCCAGGAATCCGGCAATTTTCAGGCCGCGCAACAGCAGAGCATCGCGCCCTGTCCAGTTCAGACTAAAAAGAGACAGCATGCCCAGAATCAATTCAAAATCGCCAAAGTGAATGAGATCCATGGTAGGAATTCCGAACCGCCCCTGCTCCAGATGCCTGGACATCAGCCATCCGGTAATCGCAGCCAGGGGAAAACTATACTGCACCATGCTCACGACACTGAAAGGGGCTCGTCTTAACCACATAAAAACGGGCACCGCGAGCAAAAATCGCGAGGCTGCATCATAGGGATGTCCGCTGTAGTGTTGATGGTAGCTTTGACTCAAAAAAATGGCGACAGGCATCGCGGCCATCGCGACGGGGTAGAGCATCGGCGTCCGGCTCCGCTCAGACATATCGCGCGAACGAGAGGCCAAAAAGTATACAGACAGCAGGAACAAACACAAAAATGCGCCATTCATCCCCCCTTTAACTGCGAACATAAGGGTCGGGTATACCAACAACAGAAACGCCGCGACTGTTTCAACGCGCCCGGAAAAGGGCAATTCAATTTTAATCATGGGCATTTGCTCTTCAGAATTTCCCGGTAAATTTCCTCGTACTCCTGAGCCACAAGACGCCAGCTTCGATCATATTGTGGCACAGACTCGCTTCGATTTAACTGTTGTTCCACAGCATGCGCCCAGACTTCAATGGGGGCGGCAAGCGGCAATACAGTACCTGCCGCCTTTGTAACACTCTCAGCCGCCCCGCACACATCCGAAATCACCACAGGCACGCGTGCTGCCATCGCTTCCGAGATCACCATGCCATAAGGTTCGGCCAGAGCCGGATGCAGCAATACATCCACCTCGCTGAAATACGCATTATCGTCGCGCCAGCCCAGCAAGCGGTATCCGCCACGCCATCCGGCGAATAACGGCTCCAGCTCGCTCTGACGGGGCCCCACCACCCAAAGTTCCAGATCAGGTCTTGTGCGGCGTAACAAGGCTACGATCTCAATCGCCAGCAGCAAGCCCTTGCGCTGCCACTCCCACCCCACAAAACAGACCACCCCGCCATTACCCGGCACGATGCGCGGCGCGCGCGAAGAGACAGATAAAACGCCGGGCACAACCGGCGCGCTCAGTTTTTTAGCCGTTCCCGGATAGTAGTGAGCCAGCTGGCGGCTGATGAAAGACGAATTGGGCACAATGACCCGTGCGGTTGCAAGTTCGCGACGCTCAAGATACAAACGCACCCACACGCGTATCGAGATGAAGCGCCACCAACCCAGCTCATAAATCGTGGCGAACGGCGGACCGTGAAAAGTCGTCACATCGTGTATGCCCAGACGCTCATGACTATGGATGATACGATCAGCGCAAGGATTCTCTCGCACCCAGCGCGCAACCCGCGAACTGAAACGCACTTGAGACAACCAACGAGGACGCTTGGCCGTCTGGCCCAGTTCCACCACGTTGATTCCAGGCGGCATGTCAGCATGGCAACGCTCACAAAGCACCGTGACATGGTGCCCCAGCTGCCGGAGTTCGAGCGCGAGTTCCCACACATAGCGCTCCATGCCACCGACAGGGCCGTAACGCTTAACGACTTGAATTATTTTCATTTTGCTTCAACAATATCCGGCAGACACCACGGAAAATCCACTGGGAGGTTAAAATTGGCGCGCGGTGCAACACGGCGGATCATATGGCTGAAATTCGCCAGTCGCGCCTGCAACGTCGGATTCTAATCTAAATGTCGATATTCCAGCGCCGATTTTCTGACATGTGGCTATTTCCACACATAAACCGCAGCCCGATACAATCTGGCGCGTAAAATACAACGTCCGCATTATAGAATGCTTGCACCGGATCTATTTACCGAAAAACATGAACAGTATAACAAGTGAAGCACGACCAATATGCGACCTGTGCCATTCGACAGGGGAGCTTGCCCAAAGCGAAATCACAGATCCTGACGGCAATCTGAGCGGCAGCTGGGGCTTTCAGCGCTGTACCGCGTGCGGCGTATATTGGCTCGATCCCGCCCCGCCACCGCACGAAATCTGGAAAGCGTATGCCACTTACCATACGCATACGCGCAAGTCCGGCAACAAGGTTGCCCGAGCCGCGCTCAGCCTGATCCATCGCCTCATCAAACTATGCCTGCTGCCGCTGTGGGTAGTGAACGGAATGAAACGGGAGGCCGACTATTTGCGATTCATGACACTGGCCGACGAACCTGTGGGTGTACTGCTGGATGTCGGCTGCGGTGGCGGGCGGCTGCTCAACCGCATGCAAAAACGCGGCTGGCAGGTTGAAGGTATCGACTTCGATGAAAAGGCGTGTGAAAAAGTAACGAAGCGCTATGGAATCAGGGCTCACGTCGGCGATCTTGCACAGTGCAATCTTGCGGCTGACAGCTTTGACGTGATCTGTATGAGCCAGACCATCGAACATCTGTATGACCCGATGACCACGCTGCGAGAGTGCCTGCGCATACTGAAACCGGGCGGTTTACTGGTCATGACAACCCCCAACGCACAGAGTCTCGGCGCCGGTGAATTCGGCAAATTCTGGCGCGGCTGGGAGGCGCCCAGGCATTTACACCTGTTCACCGTCAAATCATTAGAGCAGCTCACACGGCAATCAGGCTTCGACGTCACCAACGCCGACACCTACTCGGCGGGTTCTGCCGTAGTGTATCGCGTGAGCCGCACAAATCAGCGGGGCGGCAACTTATCCTGGCTCGAAGAACTTGGCATGCTGATCTGGAGCTACCGCCGCGAGTTGCAGGAATACCGGGCACAAAATACCCATCCACATACCGGGCAGAACGTATTGATTCGCGCCCGCAAACCCGCACACTGAGATTCCATATGTTCTCCATCATCATCCCAAGCTGGAACAATCTTGCACTGCTGCAACTTTGCATACGCAGTATCCGCCAGAACTCAGCCTACCCTCATCAAATCATCGTGCACGTCAACGACGGCTCTGATGGAACGCTCGAATGGGTACGCGAACAAAAACTGGACTATACGGCATCCCCCGATAATATCGGCATTTGCCTGGCGGTCAATGAAGCGGCCATGCACGCCAAAATGGATTACATCCTGTACCTGAACGATGACATGTACTGCTGTCCGGGTTGGGATACGGCACTGGTGAACAAACTAAAAGGCATCGACACCGACCTGTTCATGTTATCCGGCACCATGATAGAGCCGCGCGACACGGGCAACCCTTGCGTGATCGTGGGCAATTACGGGCTTGATGCGGATGTATTCGATGAAGCCAGGTTGCTCGCCGAATTGGCGCAGCAACGCAAGGCCGACTGGTGTGGCGCCACCTGGCCGCCTACGCTGGTCAGTCGCCGCTGGTGGTTCAAGGTGGGTGGCTACAGCAGCGAGTTTTCACCCGGCATGAGCAGTGACAACGACTTTTCGATGAAGCTGTGGCATGCAGGTTGCCGCATCTTTCTGGGGGTGGGCGACTCTTTGGTCTACCATTTTCAGTGCAAATCCACAGGCAAGGTGAAGAAGAACGATGGCGGCCGACAATTCCTGCAAAAGTGGGGAATGCGCCAGTCGGTGTTCGACCGCTATTATCTCAGGCGCGGCCGGACGGCAACGGCGCTGACGCTGGGTGAGCCTGATGACACGCGCGAATTTCGCTGGCAATTGCTGCGCGGCAGGATCAAACGCGCGATAAGCTGACGAAAAACGCAGTTTTTCGCCATCCCCGAGTAATCCCGCACCTTTATTGATTTATTGATCTGGATCCCCGCTTGCGCGGGGATGAGCGCATTGCAAATGCAAAGCACTCAGTTTGTGATATTTAAGATAGGTCGTGCGCGCATTCATGCAGGCGATTGCCCATCCGGCAGATCCGTCCAACACGCCCAGCCGTAAAACGTAGGTTCGCAAGAAGGCCCAGGCTCCGCGCAACAACGCATCCGCATGAGCGGATTTTTTCCCCGCTTCAAACATCTGCCGCGCAGCCGCCGTCGAGTAATGCTCGACCTTGCGTTCCACATCGGCTAAAGTGAGGTAACTGTAATGCAGCAGCGGGGTCTTAAACCTGGCAGTCTTGCCTGTCAGCAACACACTCTCGTGTACCAGACTATCGGAAAACCTGCCCGCAGATCTTCTGAACAGTCGCAACACATAATCCGGATACCAGCCACAGTGACGGATGAATTTCCCGCAAAACTGTGACAGGCGCGGACAGTAATAACCATCGGCATCGGCGCGCTTCATTGTCTGCTCGATCTCAGTCCGCAGTTCAGGCGTTGCGCGCTCGTCCGCATCAATAGAGAATACCCAGTCGCCCGTAGCGTAACTCAGCGCAATATTTTTCTGCGGGCCAAAACCCGGCCAGTCTGCATGCACGTACACCTGCACACCCAGCGAGCGAGCGATGTCGGCCGTATCATCAGAACTACCCCCGTCCACCACGATGATTTCATTCGCCCAGGCAACCGAGGCTATGCAGGCGCGAATATTGGCGGCCTCGTTACGGGTAATGATGATAACCGACAACTTTGCAGACAAGCTCTCGCCTGAGATGCCGCCGCTCATGCCAGTCCGCCACTGCGACAAAAATCCGTACTACACGGCATCTGTCGTCTCCTGGCGTCGCTGCCAAAGGTGATCAATCCACATACTCAGCCCCAGATAGACCGCGCCCCACCAGGCCAACAGGTTTCCCTGCCCCCTGGCATCCATGCCCAGCCCTGTCAATGCCGATACGCCCGCCAGTATCATCAGCACACCTTCGGCAAGAACGACACCGCGCGGCGACCAGCCCATTTCCAATAAACGCTCAAAATAATGACGTCGATGCGATCCGGAAAACTTTTCTTTTTTCCGTGCACGACCAAGCGCCGTCAAAGTTGCGTCGACCACAAATGGGGAAAACACCAGCACGGGGAACCAGATCGGCCAGTATCCCTGTTTCCAGCCCCATACGCCAAAGGCCGCCGCAAGAAATCCGAGCGGAATGGCGCCCGCGTCACCCAGAAAAACTTTGGCCGGATGCCAGTTGTGATAAAGAAACCCCAGGGCTGCGGCGCCGACTGTAAAATTCAGCATGGCGAAGGCTTCATTCCCGCCCATCAGCCCGGCGATTCCGTAAAAACTGAATCCCGCCAGCGCCATGCCGCCCGCCATGCCGTCCGAGCCATCCATCAACTTGTACAGATTGCTCATCCATACAATATATATCAGCACCGGCAGCATCCAGACCCAACTCACACCGGCTCCCGCCAACACGATCAGTGCCGCTATAAAGTGGCCTGCCAACCGTACTCGCTGCGGCAAACCGCGCACATCACCCACCAGGGACAAGACGAACAGGCCCAGGACGGGCAATACGATCCACCAGGCCCAGAACGAAAAGAGCAGAACCCATCCGGACATAATCCCTGCCATCAGCGCAATCCCTCCGGTGCGCGGAACGGGTCCTGCGGGCAGCGTTTCATCAATCTCTTCAAACGTGCCATGGCGACTCAGGGTCAGTATCAGCGTCAGAAGCAAGGTGACCGAAGCTGAGATAAGCGGGGAATAATGGTTCATGAATACTACCGTTGATTGAACGAAGTTAATTTTAACACGTGCGACTATTGACCAGTATCTGTGCTGCGAATCGCGTTCAGCGCCAGACAATGATCGAAGACAGACTGCGCTGTGATGGCCTGCTGGCAAGGAGGGACGCCAACAGGGGATTCAAGCCTTGGACAATCGCGTTTAAAGCAGGGGGAACAATACAGGCCGGAGGTCAGATGCAAACAGGATTTCCCCAGAATTCCGCTGTAGGAAGGATCGGTCGGGCCATGCAGCATGATGCCGGGAATATCCAGCACGGTCGCCAAATGCCCTATGCCCGTTTCAACACTCACGAAACCCGTTGCGTGCAACAATACACGCATCAGTTGAGTCAATGACAGCCTGGGTAAAATCTGGGCCTGATCACCACCGGCCCTTTGCAGGCGCTGCGCTCGCTGATATTCTTCCTCATTTCCCCAGGGCAACAGGCAGCACCAGCCATGCTGAGTCAACAGGCGCACCAGTTCCTGCCATGATGACTCCGGCCAATATTTGCTGTTCCAGGTTGTTCCATGCAACAGAACGAAGACGGGCTTATCAGCGATGCATTCCAGCCCATCGGGCAGGTTTTCCGCCATTTCCTTTTGCCGGAATGGTCCCAGACCAAAGTCAGCCGCCTGCCGGATATCTGCGCCGAATAACCCGGCTATGAGTTGCCGGTTTTTTTCAATCACATGCAGCCCCGGCACTGTTTTGACAGTCTTGCTGTAAAATTTGGCCGCCAATGATTCACGCGCGCTGTCTGCATGAAAACCAAACACCTCCACCCCGGCTAAGCGCGCCAGCAATGCGCTTTTGAGCAAGCCTTGCGCATCCAGCACGATGTCGTAATTTTCAGCCTTAAGCGCTCGTTTCAGGTCGCCCAGCAGGCGTGGTAACTTCCACCAGCGCTTTTTATGACCGCGCAAAGGCACGGCAATAACTTTATCGACCCCCGCATGCCAACCCGCCATTTCGGCAAAAGCAGGCTCCACCAGCCAGTGAATTTCAGCGTCAGGAAAACAGCGGCGCAAATCGCTGATCGCCGGAAAAAGATGCAGAATATCGCCTAACGACGACAATCTAACGACAAGAATTTTCATTTTTGTTTCGGCAAGTTGCCTGGCAGGTAACGGAATTTTAAAAAAGTCTCAATTAAACAAGGCGGCACAGGCCAAATCCTGACCCTGCGCATCCTTGGCAGAGACAATCGGCGCTGCCTGGAGCATCCAGTCTATGGCCAATACCGGATCGTCCCAGCGCAGGCAACGCTCGTGTTCAGGAAACCAGTAATCCGTCGTTTTATATAGAAATTCAGCACTCTCTGACAGCACCACAAAGCCGTGCGCAAAACCTTCCGGCATCCAGAACATGCGCTTATTGTCTTCTGATAGTTCGACCGCCACATGCTGACCGAAGGTAGGCGAGCTTTTGCGTATATCTACAGCGATATCCAGAACGGCTCCTTTGACCACACGAACCAGCTTGGCCTGCGGATGTTGAATCTGGTAATGCAGGCCGCGCAGCACCCCCTTGACCGAGCGCGAATGATTGTCCTGTACAAAGTCCACATCACGGCCAGTCAGTTCAGCAAACTTTAACCGATTGAAACTTTCATAAAAAAAACCTCTGTCATCACCAAATACTTTGGGTTCGATGATCAGCAAATCTGGAATGCTGGTTTGAATTGCCTTCATACTGTCCCTTTTTCCCTGAGCACCTGCATCAGGTAGGCGCCATAGCCGCTCTTGATCAGCGGTGCGGCGAGTTTTTCCAGTTGCGCTGCGTCAATAAATCCATTTTTATAGGCTATCTCTTCCGGACAGGCGATTTTTAACCCCTGGCGATGCTCGATGGTCTGGATGAACTGACTGGCGGCCAGCAGCGACTCGTGCGTGCCCGTATCCAGCCAGGCAAAACCGCGCCCCATGGTTTCTACCGACAAACGGTCGCGTTCCAGATAGATGCGATTCACATCGGTGATTTCCAGCTCGCCACGCGGCGAAGGCTTGAGGTTCGCCGCGATGTCCAGCACTTCATTGTCGTAGAAATAAAGACCCGTGACCGCATAGTTTGATTTGGGCACGAGCGGCTTTTCCTCCAGCGAAACAGCGCGGCCTGCCTTATCGAACTCGACGACACCGTAACGCTCCGGGTCGCGCACATGGTAGGCGAACACCGACGCGCCTTCAGTTCGATCGGATGCATTCTGCAATTGCTGCTGAAAATCGTGGCCGTAAAAAATATTGTCGCCCAGCACCAGCGCCGAAGGATCGTTTCCGATGAAGTCGCGGCCGATGATAAAAGCTTGCGCCAGACCGTCGGGTGAAGGTTGCACAGCATATTGCAGATTCAAGCCCCACGCACTGCCATCCCCCAGCAACTGGGCAAAGCGCGGCGTGTCCTGCGGCGTCGAGATAATCAAAATGTCGCGTATCCCCGCCAGCATCAGTGTGGACAACGGATAGTAAATCATAGGCTTGTCGTAAACCGGCAACAGCTGCTTGGATACGGCCAGGGTCACGGGGTGCAGGCGCGTGCCGGAGCCGCCGGCCAGAATGATGCCCTTACGAGTCAGTGGTGAGTGGCGAGTGGTGAGTGGTGAGTGGTGCATAGTGAGCGGTCAGTAGTTAGTCGTGAGTAGTTTTTTGTGCAGGCCAGTCAGTAGTTTCCCTGCTCGGTCAGCCAATTCAAAGGCTTCATGTTCATCTGAGGTAAAACCCAACATCACCGCTATTTGCAACTGTGTTTCCAATTCTGCCAATGAACCTCTGGCAATCCCGATAAACTGCACATATTCTTTGACGCCATTTCTTCCTGCTCCCTCGGCAATGTTGCTTGGAATCGACACCGCTGCCCTGCGCATTTGTTGAGCCAATCCATAACGCTCCTCCAACGGAAAACTCGATGTCATTTGATACACAGCCTTTACCAGCCACATCGAATATTTCCACGCATCCAGTTGTTCGTGCGGCTTCATTTTTTTTAGGTCAGTGGTAAGTGGTAAGTGGTAAGTGGTAAGTGGGGAATTCTACTCGCCACTCCCTACTTCCCACTTTCCAGCACCTCGGTCAGCATACGCTCCACACCGCCCCGCCAATCCGGCAAATTCAAGCCAAATGTGCTTTGCAGTTTTTCAGTATTCAGTCGCGAATTATGCGGGCGCATGGCGGGTGTTGGAAAGGCTGTTGTCGGCACGGCTTCAATGGTTTCGGCCCTGATGGTCACGCCTGCGCGACGCGCAAAGTCCAGCACAAAACTGGCATAACCGTGCCAAGAGGTCTCCCCCCCTGCCACCAGATGGTAAAGACCTGAAACTTCCGGATTCAACAGAGCGGCACGTATCGCATGGGCGGTCACGTCGGCCAGCAGATCCGCGCCCGTCGGCGCGCCGATCTGGTCGTCGATCACCTTCAGCCTATCTCGCTCCTGACCCAGGCGCAGCATGGTTCTGGCAAAATTGCCGCCGCGCGCGCCATACACCCAGCTGGTGCGAAAAATCAGGTGACGGCAGCCCGATTGCACAATGAGCTGCTCGCCTTCGAGCTTGCTCGCGCCATACACATTCAAGGGCGCCGCAGGATCAGTTTCCAGCCACGGCTTCTCACCGCTACCGTCGAATACATAATCGGTCGAGTAATGAATCAGCCAGGCATTCAGTCTCGCGGCTTCTTTTGCCAATAAGCCGGACGCCAGCGCATTAATCATGCGGGCACGCTCGGCTTCGCTTTCGGCTTTATCTACCGCCGTATAGGCTGCTGCGTTGACAATAATATCGGGGGACGCTGCCCGAACTATCTGTACCAGACCTTCCAGGTTCGTAAAGTTTGCCTCGTCAGAACCCATCGCCACCAGTTCGCCCAGAGGCGCCAGGCTGCGCTGTAATTCCCAGCCCACCTGACCATTTTTACCGAGCAGCAGAATTTTCATATGACTTGCCTTTACTTTCCACGTCCAGACTCGCCATATTGTTTCTCAACCCAGTGACGGTAATTGCCCGACAGCACATTGTTCACCCAGTCCTGATTATCCAGATACCACTGCACCGTCTTGCGTATGCCGGACTCGAATGTCTCAGCGGGCGTCCAGCCCAGCTCGCGCTCGATCTTGCGCGCATCAATGGCATAGCGGCGGTCATGCCCGGGCCGGTCGGTCACGAAGGTGATCAAGGAACGGTAAGTAGGAAGTGGGGCGTGGGGAGTGGCGAGTGGCGAGTGGTGAGCTGCAAGTGCCGCGCCACTAACTACTGACAACTCACTACTGCCCAGTTTCACAGGGCGCAGTTCGTCCAGCAGGTCGCAGACGGTATGCACGATATCCAGATTGGCTTTTTCGTTCCAGCCGCCGACGTTATACACCTCGCCCGGGCGGCCTTTTTCCAGCACGCAGCGTATCGCGCTGCAATGATCCTTGACATACAGCCAGTCGCGAATCTGCTGCCCGTCGCCATACACCGGCAGGGATTTACCCGCGAGCGCATTGACGATCAACAGCGGGATCAGCTTTTCCGGAAAATGATAAGGGCCGTAGTTATTGGAACAGTTGGTGGTCAGCACCGGCAGGCCGTAGGTATGATGATAGGCGCGCACCAGATGATCGCTGGCCGCCTTGCTGGCCGAATAAGGGCTGTTCGGTTCGTAGCGGTGCGTTTCAGTGAAGGCGGGTTCGTCGTGCGCCAGCGAGCCGTAAACTTCATCGGTGGAAACATGCAAAAAGCGAAAGTCTTCTTGCGTAACACCCTCTCCCCCCACCCCTCTCCCGCCTGCGTGCGAGGGGAGCTTCTGCCAGTAGGCGCGCACCGCTTCGAGCAGATGAAAAGTCCCGACGATATTGGTCTGAATAAAATCCTCGGGGCCATGGATGGAGCGATCCACATGGCTCTCCGCCGCAAAATTCACCACCGCGCGCGGACGATGTTCCGCCAGAAGGCGAGCGACCAGATCCGCATCAGCGATATCGCCCTGCACGAAGCTATGACGCGGATTGTCTTTAAGCGATGCGAGATTTTCCAGATTGCCCGCATAAGTCAGCTTGTCCAGACTGATGACCGCTTCGTCGTTGAGCGCACACCAATCCAGAACAAAATTTGCACCAATAAACCCTGCACTGCCTGTTACTAAAATCATGTTTATACTCGTATCAAGAAAAGGGGGTGGCTGCCTGCCGGATAGCAGGCACGCTCACAAACGCCGTGCACCATGGCTCAGCAAATCACCATACAGATCCGCATATGACTTCGCCATCTGCTCTGCCGTAAAATACTGCCAGTACCGCTCCTCGGCGCGTTTACCCATCGCGGCCGCTTCGGCAGGATGTTCCCACAAATAACGCATCGCCTGTCGCAGCGCGACCGGATCGCTGGGCGGCACGACCAGCCCGGTTTCATCCGCGATGTTGATATAGGTCGTACCCGTACCAATTTCACTCGAAATCATAGGCTTGCCATACATCGCGCCTTCGAGCAACGACAGCCCAAATGCCTCGGATCGCAGATGTGAAGGGAAAACAACCCCGCAACACAAGGTCAACAACGCCACCTTATCTTCATCGGGCAGCTGACCCAAAAAATGAACATTATTCAAACCGAGGCGAATCGCATGGTTTTTCAGCTCAGTCTCGACAGGGCCGGAACCTACAATCACAACGGGATAATCGGCGCCCTGCAACGCATCGAGCAATATATGCAACCCCTTGTAATAACGCAGCATTCCGACAAAAAGAAAAAAACGCCCCCCCACCTTCGAGCGCCAATGTTCAAGCAAGTCAGGCGCAGGTATCGGGTAAGCAGACTTATCCAATCCGTAGGTTATTTCTACGATTTTATCCCGGTAAAGATTTAGTACAGGGCTGGTGGCAAGGTAATTGGGGGAAGTTGCAACGATCCGGTCTGCACTGGCAAGAAATTGGTTCATCAGCGGACGGTAAAACTGCAACAAGGTCTTTTGCCGTATGATGTCCGAGTGATAGGTAACCACGGTCGGCTTACCATGACGCGTTGCAAAATGAACCAGATCCATGAACGGCCACGGAAAGTGGAAATGAATAATATCGGCCTCTTTGGCCAATATTGAAAACTTACGAAACGCAGAGAACGAAAAACCGGTTGAGGCAAGCTGCAAGTCCAGGCGCGCCTGATGAACCATATGACCGGAAAATGCTATAGGCGCTTCATGTGCATCAGCCGAGAGCGTCAGCACCTCGCTGGTGTATCCATAACGTGCAGTACCTTGGCACATCTGGAAAATGGCCTGTTCAATCCCGCCAAAAGAATCCGGATAATACGTCTTGAAAAAATGCAGCACCTTAGGTGATTCCATGCTCATGAAATCACCTCACGGTACACCGCAGCCGTCTCCTGAGCACATCGCTGCCAACTGAAGTCAGCGGCGCGCAACAAACCTTTGTGTCGCGTATCGGCGCGCCAGCTATCATCCTCCAGGCCCGCTGCAATCAATTGACTCAAAGCGTCCACATCTTGCGGTTCACACATCGCAGCGGCATCGCCTGCCACTTCAGGTAACGTCGAAGAATTAGAGCACACAACCGGAATACCCGATGCCATAGCCTCCAGCACCGGCAAACCGAAACCTTCATACAAGGAAGGAAAAATAAATAGGCGTGCACCGGCATAGAGTGATGGCAACTCTTCAGTCGCAACAAATCCCAGATAAATCGCCCACCCCTCCGCCATTGCCTGCGCAATACGCGCATGCAGCGGCTCACTGCGCCAGCCACGGTAACCCGTCAGCACCAGCGGCCAGCGCCGCCGCACATCGGAAGGCAACATTGCATAGGCGTTGAGAAGCACTTCCAAATTTTTACGCGGCTCGATCGTTCCCACATACAAACTGTAACTATTCGCCGACAAAGCGAACTTGTCCAACACCGGCGTGATCTCATCAACTGACCGTGGACGAAAATCGGACGAACAGGCCAGGGAAACAGCGCGAATTTTTTCCAGCGGCCAGCTAAAGTAGGCCGCGACTTCTTGTCTTGTATATTCAGAATCCGTAATTAGCATGTCGGCACGCCTGAGCGTGAGTTCGATTTCTTTGCGCATATACCGAACCCGTTCGGGGGGATGACAATGCGCCCAGGTAAGGATAGAAAGATCGTGAAAAGTACATACGGATGGACCGTCAAAGGGCGGCAAATAAAAATTAGGGCCGTGAAAAATATAATCTGAATTGCCACGTAATGCATACTGCCTGGCCAGCGTATGTACGGAGCGAAAAACCGCCACCGCCAATTTATTTTTAAGAACTAACTGACGAAAATTATTTACCCTGGAAAGTTTCGCCACATCCGTTTGTGAGATCACAGGCAAGTCGGACGCAAAACGATGACCTGAAAAAAAACGCAACTGTTCAATCTGCGGTAATTGTGCGAGGTTCCGAGCTAATTCGAAAGTGTAACGCCCAATTCCCGTGAGAGGAAACCTCACGGGATCAATCGACAAGATAACCTTCATGCTCATGCTAAATACATCCATTCCAATGTCGAGCGCAAAGGAAGTGCCTCCTGCTTGCCGATATGGCGCACCAACTTATCACTGCAACCGACCAGACGGCGCACCTCATTTTTCCGCACAAATGCAGGGTTAACTTTTACATCTATCTTATATCCCGATATCTCTGCCATCATCGCCAAAATATCAGACAGGGAAAACGCGTCGCCGGAACAGACATTGAATATCTCACCTGCCGTGCCGCACTCTACAAGACAACGGTAAATAGACGCCACCGTTCTTACATCAGAAAAATCTCGTTCGACATCGAGATTACCCAGTTCAATCTCACCCGCGCCCCGGCGAAAATGATCAACAATTTTTGGCAATAAAAAATTCACCGCCTGCCCCACCCCCGTGTAATTGAAAGGGCGAGTAATGACTATGGGCAATCTATCCATCCAGATGCGGGACATGTACTCCATTGCCAGTTTACTCACCGCATAGTCATTCACAGGACCAGGCAAGGCGGACTCATTGATGACGCCTTCGGTGGCATTACCATATACGTTGGCACTACTCGCCAGCAACACTCGCTGAAGATTGGGCGCATGCTCGGACAAGGCATCCAGCAAATTTCGAGTGCCGATCAAATTGACCTGATAGAAAGCGTTGGCGTCGCCGTGCCCCACAAACGAAATAGCCGCAAGATGAATGACCGCGTCAGGCTGAAGCGACTGCACCTCTTGCCTGACGGATTCCAGCTGGGTCAGGTCAGATTTCAGACCCACAACCTGATGCCCGTATGCTTCCAGCTCCCGCTGCACGTAATGCCCGGTAAATCCCCTCAGGCCGGTAACTAAAACACGCATGTCAGAACGAAGAGCCCAGCTGATTGCGCCGCAAGTCAGCCTCAACCATCATCTGACACAGCTGTTCGAGCGTAGTCGTAGGCTCCCAGCCAAGCTGAGCTTTGGCCTTGGCTGGATTGCCGATTAATAATTCGACCTCTGCCGGGCGGTAAAACTTTGGATTGACACGCATCACCACTTTGCCCGTGGCCACGTCCACTGCGATTTCCTTTTCTGCAGTCCCCTTAAATTCCACATCAATGCCTCCGCCCTTGAAAGCCATGCGCACAAAATCCCGCACTGTTTCGGTACGGTTGGTAGCCAGCACGAAGGTATCCGGCTCATCAGCCTGCAAGATTCTCCACATGCCGTCAACATACTCTTTCGCATAGCCCCAGTCACGCTTGGCATCGATATTACCCAATTCCAACACATCCAGCTTGCCAAGCTTAATCTTGGCCACACTATCGGTAATTTTACGGGTCACAAATTCGCGCCCGCGCAAAGGCGACTCATGGTTGAACAAGATACCGCTGGCACCAAAAATACCGTAACTCTCCCGATAATTGATAGTCATCCAGTGAGCATAAAGTTTGGCTACGCCATAGGGACTGCGAGGATAAAAAGGCGTGTCCTCTGACTGAGGAATGGCCTGAACTTTGCCAAACATTTCCGATGTACTGGCTTGATAAAAACGAATTTTTGGATCGACGATACGGATTGCCTCCAGCAAATTAAGGGCGCCGATGCCCGTAATTTTTGCCGTGGTAACAGGCTGATCGAAAGAAACCCCCACGAAACTCTGTGCGGCCAGGTTATACACCTCGGTTGCGCCGGTGTTTTGCATCAGACGGATGCTGGGCGACAGATCCGTCAAATCGTATTCCACTAAATGCAGGTTGGGATTTTGCTCGATGCCAAGATCTTCAATCCGCCATAAATTAACAGAACTGGTGCGACGATAAGTACCGTAGACAACATAACCCTTCTCCAGCAAAAGTTGTGCGAGGTAGGCACCGTCTTGGCCTGTGATGCCGGTAATAATTGCTCTCTTCAACTTATCAACCCCCGTTTTATATAAAATTATGCGAGTGCATTTTGCAACTCAGAAATGACCAGGTCCTGCGCCTCGTCCAGCCCCACCCACAAGGGCAGTCGCAACAATCGATCTGACAAATTGGCAGTGTGTGGCAACTCACCGCTGGTTCGCCCAAACATTTTCCCCGCCGGAGCACTGTGAAGCGGCACATAATGAAATACCGAATTCACCCCCCGACTTTTAAGCTGATTGATAACCTCGGTGCGTTTATCCAGGGATTCGAGCAAAACGTAATACATATGCGCATTATGTTCACAACCCTCCGGAATGACCGGACGACGTAATTTCCCCGCACATTCGAGAGTCGCCAGAGCCTCATGGTAGCGCTGCCATATATGTATGCGCCTCTGCGTTATATCCTGAGCTTCCTCCATCTGAGCCCAAAGAAAGGCTGCGATGACTTCTCCTGGCAGGTACGATGAACCAATGTCCACCCACGTATACTTATCAACCTGCCCGCGAAAGAATTGTCCACGGTTCGTGCCTTTTTCACGGATGATCTCTGCCCGCTCCGCAAAACGTTCGTCATTGATCAGAAGGGCTCCTCCCTCTCCTGAAATAATGTTCTTGGTCTCATGAAATGAATACGCACCCATGTGCCCAATTGAACCCAGCGGCTTACCCTTATAATCTGACATGATACCCTGAGCGGCATCTTCGATGACCAGCAGATTGTATCTGCCTGCTATATCCATGATGACATCCATCTCGCACGCCACCCCTGCATAATGCACAGGTACGATCACTCTGGTGCGGGACGTGATGGCCGCCTCGATCAGCGTTTCGTCAATACACAATGTATCCGGACGAATGTCGACAAAAACCGGCACACCTCCCCGCAATGTAAAGGCATTGGCAGTCGAAACAAAAGTATAGGACGGCATGATGACTTCGTCGCCCGGCTGAATGTCCGCCAAAATGGCTGACATTTCAAGCGCAGCTGTGCATGAGTGGGTGAGCAAAGCCTTGTGCGCCCCTGTATACGTTTCCAGCCATGCGTGGCATTTTTTTGTAAAAACACCATCTCCTGAGAGATGCCCGTCGGCATGAGCCTGTGCGATGTGCAAAAGCTCGCGACCCGTCATATAGGGTTTATTGAAAGGAATACAATCTGCATTCATTTTTACTCTGCTTTCGATAACATCACGGATTTACGCGCAACGAGCAATCTTGACCCCCCAAATGGCAGAGAGATACCGACACTTATCAATATCAATTCAACACTTAAAAGGTATTCAAAAATTTTATTCAGGACAGGGTTTATGTGGAGTTCTGCCATGGCATCAATGCTCACATTCTTTTTATTTCTTTTGAACAATCTCAATGAATACATTGCAGGCAACAGTGTACTGACAAACGATGTGCTTCGAACGATTTCAAAACCAGCCTGGCAAACTTTTTTGTGCAGCTCATCGGCTTCATATCGCCTGACGTGACACGCCTGCTCGTCAACTATACTCCACAGCCAGCGATGTTGCGGAACGGTGATGAACAACATACCACCAGGTTTGAGTGCGCGTCCAATTTGCTGCAATACCACATTGTCTTCTTCAATGTGTTCCAGCACATCAAACACACCAATGGCATCAAACTCTGATTCGTAAGGAATATGACGTGCATCCATCTGTGAAAATTTTGCACCAGGCACTCGCAGACGCGCATAGATCAAACCCTCTTCCAAATACTCACTACCTGACAGGCTCGCTTCCGGAAATTGTTTTGATATGGCGGAAATAACGAAGCCGGTTCCACATCCTATTTCGAGAAATTCCTTAAAATTTGGAGAATACTTATTTATTGCCCAAAGAATGATCTTGTTCCTGGCACGAAACCAAAAATATCCAGCCTCTAATTCAGCCAACTCTTTGAAGTAATGCGTCTTAAACCCGATATTCATATTTTTATGTCACGCTGCATTCTTTCGTTGAAAACGAAATATTTAAATATTACGAAGAGGAAGATGGCCACGATTATTATAGCCAGAGCCTGAACCCACTGATGGGCATACCCCAACTTGTCGACAAAAAAAATGAGGATTGCAAGGTTAATAAAATACCCAAAAAAATGCGCGATTATGTAGCGAACGCCAGCCCCCAGCAAGCTTCCTTTATGTGAAAACGTCAGCTGACTATTCCCCCAAAAACTAACTGAAGCACCCAATCCATATAGAATGCTCATCGTCATCTTAGGAGGACACCCCAGGTAAGTAAGCAACAGATAAACCAGATATCCGGTCAAATTGCTGGCGATGCCTACCAGGGCGTAGTGAAACATCTGTTTGGCCGACTTTCTATTTTTTCCCGGGACACGCTCATCCATGGATCAAGGCTACCAGATCGAAACTAATATTTTTGCCGTTATAAACCATAAAATTCATACCGTTATAACGAAGTGGATGTATGGATTCTCAATAACTTCAGGATAACACCTACATTGAGCTTTGGGCGCATTATAGTGGATCCAGTGTTTAAGACAATGGTTTAAGCTACGCGCGGCCATAAGGAACAAGCAAATCAAAGCAGCGGCCATTCTACACGGCGAGGGTGGGTCTTGAGGCCATCCGGGGGACGAGGACATCAACAAAATTGTCCCGGACTTTCGCGCTCATCCATAAGCGTCCAGCCGCCCCATCTTGATTGAGTAAGCGAAGGATAAGAGCATGACGTCCACTTAAACTTAGTGGACACCATCATGAATATTTCTCCACTTGGCCACCACGAAACAATGGTGTCTAATCTTCCGCCTGGCTAAAAAATACACTGAAAAAACTCCCAGCCTGAACCGTGTGCTGTATCGACGAATGATTACAGATCAAATCAACAGCACAGATTGACTGAACTTTACGCGGATTGGGAATGGCGAGTAATGAACACTTCCCAGCCACCCACCAGACCATAGCTTTCCTTAAACACATATCCAGGCATTTTGAGTACATAAGCGGCAAGGGTTCTCAGAAAATGCTGCTCGAACGATGTCTCCACGATTGAAGGCGTGGAGCGTAACACACCGAACCTCCCCTCAAGCGGAAGAACATGAACGACGTTATTCCAAAATTTGGCACCAAGGTCGTGTACATGAGCCGGATAGGTAAAATCAAAGTTAGAATTAAACGTTTTCGCTATCTTCGACAAAGGTGTTACATACGGTGTCCGTGCATAAAATACGCCGCCAACTTTCAGCGATGACAGCAGTTTTGTCAAAATTTCCCTTGGTTCAGGAATATGCTCGACAACAGCGCTGGCAATCACCAGATCCATGGTAAGACTGGCTATTTTTGTCAGATCATCAGGACGGGAAATCTGTATACGCTCACCAGATGTTGCTATGGTGCTGCGATCATAATCCACAAGGGCAATGTTAACTTTTGCTGCGCCCAGATCGAGTAATCCCTGAGCCACTTTGGTTGAAATTGAACCGTCACCGCCACCGTAATCCAGAATAAAAATGTCACGCCCTGATAAATCACCCATGGAGGGCAAAGCGTGTCGAACAATGTGAGTCGCCATACGGTCTGGCGCATCCAGAGTTATCTTTTCTTGCTTGTCATCATAGTCGTCATAATAGTGCGAGTAGTATTTCTCCAGTGTTTCCGGCTTAGGCATCCTTGAGGCCGATGCGGCATGGCACGCGCGGCAGTAAAGAAGTGTAACATCTGGTTTTTCTTGCAGCACTGCGGATAGCGCTCTTTCTGTTGACCCGCAAAAAGGACAGCAGACACTGGCTGGCAACAAGTCCTGCTCCTGCAAATGCGCTGATTGGTGAAACAAAGTTGCCTTAACATTCTTGTCCGTCATACAGCCTTCTCCTGAAGATAATCCTGCTCAAGTTCCAAAAGCTCCCGCCTGCGTGATTTTAATCGCTTGGCAGGAATGCCAAAATAAACTGTCCATGGCTCAGTGGACTTGGAAACCAGACTCATGGCGCCAACTGATGTCCCCTCCTCCAGCGTGACGCCCGGTAAAATCACCGAACTTGTTCCCACAATGGAATGGCGTTTAATTAGAACAGCTGACTTGGTTTCACGTTTGTATTTGTCCGGAACGGTGGGATTGGTGAGCGTCCGGCCGGAATAGTCATCAGATTGTGTAAAAACATGACATCCATATGCCAGACCGCTGAAGTCCTCCAGGGTAACCCCCAGCTCACCGCCACCGATATTGCAGAAAATCGCCACATGCACGTTCCGACCGAGCGTCACTTTACCGGAAATCACACAAAAATCATCAATACGTGTGTAATCACCAACTTCCATTAATTCTGGGTTATATATTGAAGCCTTGTCGCTGATTTTTACATCCAGCCCCAAACTCTTAAACCCCATCGCATTTAGCGCAGCTTCTGTTAGAAATGCCAAAGCAAATCTCCTTTATAGAATGTTTATTCTACAGAATATCGGGGACGGCAAAGAGAGCTCCCCGGAGATATCACTCAAACGGTACCGCCAAATTCATCGCCAGTTTCCCGCCTGATGATATACAAAGGTCGCTTCTTGCTTTCATCAAAGGTCTTGCCAAGATAGATGCCGAGAATACCAAGAATACCTATGATGACACCACCGATAAAATATAAAGAGACAATCATGCTGCTCCAACCTGGAATCGGCGAGCTGTAAAAAAGGGCGCGAGCCAAAATATACGCACCATATAGAAATGAAAAAAGAGCCATTAAAAAACCAAAGCGCACAGCCAACCGCAGCGGCTTATCGGAATGAGCAATAATGGTTTCCGAAGCCAACTTCCACAGTTTTGCATAAGTGTAGGTAGACTTTCCCTCGAAACGCCCGGCATGCTCGACTTCAACGCTGGCAGTGGGGAATCCCATCCATTGCACCAGACCACCGAAGAAGCGAAGTTGCTCGCCCATACGTCGAAAATTCTGCACCACCTTACGCGACATGATACGAAAATTACCACTTTCGCCGTCATACTCAACATCAGCCAAATAACTGAATACCTTGTAGTAAAGCCATGAAGTGACGCGTTTGAGCGGAGGGTCGCAACGCTTACCACGACGCGCCAGCACAACATCGAAACCCTCCTGTGCTTTAGCGTACAAACGCGGGATTTCCTCCGGGCGGTCCTGCAGGTCGCAATCCATAACCACTACCCAGTCACCCCGACAGCAATCCAACCCAGCAGTGATGCCATAGTGCTGCCCGAAATTTCGGCTGAATTGCAGGCCGCGCACACGGGAATCTGCAGCTGCCAGGCGCTCAATCACCTGCCACGAGTTGTCTCCGCCACAATCTTCAACCAGTACAATCTCGAAATTTGGTGAAATAACTTCCAATGCAGACTTCAGGCGCAGGTATAACTCATCCAGACAGTTTTCCGCCTTGTACACCGGAACAACGACGGATAGATGAGGCATAATCGCCATCTTTGATGCTGACATAGAAACATTTTCCATAATTAAGTTGAGTACAAAATGGTGATTAGCGAGGCGTATAGCGACTAAAATATCTGTGTTTGGCAACACCCTTACCCTTCAAAACGGCTGAAACTTTCGCGTTTTTCGGCAAGGTGCATGCTTAACATTCAGTCTCTCATCCGCCTATTTAAGCGAAATACCCAAGGCCTCGTAAATTGTCTGCGAGCATCCGGCTCGCTCCTGTAAATTTTTTTAAGCGGGTCAATATACGCCCCATTCTTCGTCACATAAATTTATTCGGTTCATGGCGCTTGAAGTAACAAATTCTATCTGATTGGCGAAACGCCAACAGAACCTCGTCGACAATAAAACGTCACTGTTGTCGTATTTTCAGTTTCCTGATGAAAAAACTTAAAAGTCTGGGATCACTGCCGGAATGAATTGCATCACGATTTGACGTGAGTCCTATACGATTCACACCAGGCTGAGCAATAAATTCAAATTCAATTGGCGTGGCAGCTCCAGGGGTAATCGTGAATGTTCGACTCAGCTCTCCTGACACGCTCAGCTCAATTTTCTCCAAAGAGGCGCTTTCAAACTCAACAATCAGCGGCACTGGTTTTCTGCCAGGATTTATAATGTGCAGCTCCGACACACTGTTGCTCCATGCCCATGAGGGCTGCCCCGCACCTGTCTCCCATCCGTAAAATCCGGAACCCAGTTCAGCCGAAACCCTTGGAATATGCAGAGAGACAGCATAATACGAAACGGTCACCTGCTCCGGAAAAATATCAACATTCCCAGTTATCCTTGCGATTTTTTCGTCCGAAGAAAGGCTATCCAAAGAAGGCATTTTCGTGGCAAATAATCCGCCCCCGACATCACTAACAGGAGCCCCGTTAATATTTAATTCCGGCAATGCTGCTGTTTGATCAAACACACCCGCAAGAGTTGCTCCGGCACGATCAGGGCTGACGTAAACAGACAAGTCAGAAGAAGCCATTAATTCAGAATTTTTTATTTTTGCCAGCACGACAAACTGATTATCCGAATGAGTCTCTTGGCGGAAGACCAGCATATAACACGGTAAAGCCGCCATACACCTGTCATTAACAAACCGAATGTTTCTGCCTGTTTTTTTCCTGACATAATTACTCCAATAATCAGCATTCACTGTTGCAATGCCGCGAGAATGTGCTGACAGAGTAGGCGCGACCACATAGGATCCCTCTGCTATTTCCATAAAGGCCGGAGATTTTATAACCAGATCCATTAATTGCCACTTGCGGTGCGATAGCTTTTGATCAAGGGCTACATACTGATTCCTCACGTTTACAGCAAAGCTCAGGATCACAACTGCAATTGTCCCCGTCAAGATTAACGTCATTCTTAATCCAGGATTCCACGATGCACTACTGGAACGCACAAGGGCGGCAAGCAAAGCCGCTAAGATAACTGCTGAAATAAAAGAATAATATGTATATAAGTAAGAGTTATTGCCTAAAGCCACCCCCACCTGGTGCTTCTGAATAAAACCAAGCAAGAGATTAGGCAGAAACATCCCAGTCAAGGCCAGAACAGCCCCGACAATTAACGCTCGTCTTTGCGGCACAATAAAGCTAGCCGACGTCATCAACCTGAAAAAAACAAACCCCACCACCATCGGCATTATTAAACATAATGCATTCAACTCCGTCAAAATTTCGCGAATATTTACCGAGTCCGTAAAGAGTATTTCCCCACCGTGTGAGAACAAAAAGCTTAGTGAAAAAAAGGGGAATGCATTCAGACTGTAACTTGCAACCACCCTGCCCGCTGCCTTTAAATCAAACACATTCAGACTGTTGCCATCATAAATTGAGGGGTGGCCGATCCTCCATGCAACGTATATCGCCAAATAAGTTATCAGCGCCAGTGAAACCACTAAAATATGTCTCTTGCCAGACATTATTTTTCTAACCACAGGCTGATCCGGTGCCGCACGAGACAACATCACGGCGACATAAAACGGAAAAAAAAGCACAAAGAGCTCGGTGCCCAAGGCAAAAAAATACAATACCGCCGAAAAAATAGCCAGGCGAAAGCTATCCCGTTCAATCGCTGTTGCAAAAAAACCCAGGGATACCAGGAACAGTATTGCACAGAAATTAAACACAAACGGGTATGAAGTCAGAGCGTTGTGATCCCACCCATTTTGAATAAACGACAAGAAGAAAAACAGGGCAACCGTTGCAATCCATCGTGATTTAAACAGCGTTGAAACACAAAAATAAATGGATAATAAGAGCAATAAAAACGAGCCATACTTCACTGCCAGATAATAAAACCGGTCATCGAATAGATAAGGCAGATGTAATGCAGGATAACACCAAAAAAAACTAAAGCGGCCCTGTGCCTTGGCCATCATGTCGGCAGTTTGCCAAACACTCCCGCCCCAGTTTGCCATTTCAGCATCATCACGAGTAGTAAATCCGGTAAAAAACAGGGGATAAAATACACTCACTGCCAGCATCAATAACAAGAAAAAATTACCTGAACCTACCTCGACAGAAAACCGCGAAAACTGTGCCCGCAGTAAAGAAGAATATGTTTTTATAATTGCCTTAATTTTATTCCCTTTCGTTTATTACGAGCTCTATTGCCCACAACCGCAAGCGGCCCTGCGACATTATGCAAAATGCAACCCATTGATTAACGACATAGAATCGCTTCCCCGACGGATATCACAAAAGCTCATTAAAAACAGCCCCCCCATAAAAGCCACGCCACACGCGCTGGTGATGACGTAAAACCAAACGGCGTGAACTATGCAAGTTTCTCGGGAGACAGGCTTCTGTACAACCATGAGGGTAATTTTTCCGCCGCGCGCGGTGTATTAATCGCCTTAAGAAACAAATATTGCCCGAGGTCATTCTTACGGAATTCAAGTTTCTCCTTGAGATAATCCAGGTCAGCGTAAGCTGCCGCCCTGTTTTCATGCACATCGGCAGTGAAGTGATTGGTAACATCGAAACCTTCGAACTGCAGGAGAGTCACCAATTCATGACGGTTATATTCACGGTTGTGGCGCCCGTAAGGGCCATAACCGCTGTATGGATCATAAATATTTTCACCCGCAATCAAACGAGTAACATTTTCCAAGCGAGCTACGTTTGGCGTAGTGACAATCAAGGTACCTCCGGGCTTGAGCACCCTCTTTATTTCGCGAAGAACTTTGCAGGGGTCATTTAACAGGTGCTCGATTATTTCTGCAAAAATAACGACATCAAACTCGCCTTCTGCATATGGAAATAAATCATTTTCTACGTTGAAGTGCTGATAGCTAAAACTTCTGATTTTTCTGACACCACTATCATCAAAAGCTACCTCCTGCGTGTGCAAACCCGCCGGTAATGGCCCAAAATAATTTGCCAAACTCAGATCAAGTTTGGTAAAGCGTTCAAGCAGCATCGTAGTAAAATACGGATTTGCACCCAATTCTAGGCACTTCCCTTCCAGACCATTTACCAAACCCAGGGTATAAATGAATCTTCTGAAGTCATGTGAGCCATAGGCGCGCATCTCTTGTTCAGGTGCATCCGCCACTCGCACGGAAGTGACAAAATCAAACAACTCCTCTTCGCTGACCCCGGGCGGAACAGGCAGAGCCGGGCGCAATGGAAAGATCTTTTCGGGTGCCACAGCAAGCTCACGTCGAATGCGACGCATGATTCTTTTAATCAACATATTCTCCCTCAATGTGTTTCATTTAAATATAGTTGCTGTTTCAACTGCAGGGCACTTTCTCGCCAGGAGAGATAAGGCATGCCTCCCGAGTCCAGATGCAGGCCTCTGCGGTTAAGCTCTAACCAATCATTGATGGCCTCCGCCAACCTCTGGGGTTCAATGCCTTCAAAGTAAAAAGCATACTCACCTGCCACCTCGCGGAACACAGGCAGATCCCGCGCGATGATGGGTTTTTTGTGCTGCGCTGCCTCAATCAGCGGCAAACCAAACCCTTCGCCCTCTGATGCGGCAACCAGGCAAGTACACGCTGCGTAAACCTTTTCCAGATATTCGTCGCTGATTCCTTCCAACCAGAACAGCCGTCGGTTCAACTCCGGATGGTGCCTTATGTTATTGACCAACGTATCAACCAGCCAGCCACACTTGCCCACAATCACCAGATTGGCGTCCGTACCCTGCGCCCAGAGAAGCTCAAAGGCCGCCAGTGTCTGAGCATGCCCCTTACGCGGCTCTATCGTACCTACCATCAAAAAACTTGGAGCGGCCCTGAGCGCGGCTAAAACCATCGGTGCATCATACGGCATACCTTTGCTTGGCACGCTATTTTCAACGTCCGCTCCCAGGTGAAAACTGCTCACTATCGGGCCAGATAATCGCTGCGGGGGATTCTGTTTAAGCCAGGCGCGAACCTCGTCTGCCACAGCCTCTGAAATGCAGATCAGTCCGGTTGATACTTCAGAGATACTTCTGAGCCACGACTCAAACATCACACTGGTACCCGTCGGCCACCACTCCGGGTGCTGGATCAAAAGAAGGTCATAAACAATAAAATAAAGCTTAATCCCACGACAGCGAAGGCGCATGTGAAAATCATGCACGGCTGCGGTCAAATGCGCATTCAGATCGAGTGCAAAATAAATATCATCCTGGCAAAAGTCTACGATATCATCGCTCACCTTATGACTCACCACTCCGGCAAAGGCTGCGGTAAAGTTGCTCGCATATCTGTAATTTTCGCCATCAAAATAAATTGCCCGCACATCAATTTGCGGCGGTGGAGTTTCTACCAACTCTCGCAATAAACTGCGCACTACCCGCTGAATACCCGACTTCGCATCACGTTGCACAAGCTCAGATACATCCAGAAACAATTGACGGAAACCGGCATGCCCGATATTAAAGGCGATGCAGTCGGCAACACGCACTAAATCAGAATCCGATGGCTTCTCTGCATAACTCATTTCGGAGATTGAGCGTATCAATTCAGAAAGAGGCGTTAAATCCTTATCGGGAGTTACACCTGTTTGTTTTTCTTGCACGAGCCTTTCGAGCGCACAGATAGTCTTCCTTGCACAATCATCCCACGTATAAGCCTTCGCCCGATTTAGCCCATGAATCCGCAGTCTCTCCCGGAATATATCATCGCAAAGTACATGCTCTATTTTCTTTGCAATATCCTCCGGTAAAAACGGGTCAAAAAGAGCGTCCGAAAAATCAATAACCTCAGGTATGCTGGTCAAATCAGAACCGATCACGGGAGTACCGCATGCCATGGCTTCCAGCACTGGCAGCCCGAATCCCTCGTGCTTGGAGGGAAACACAAATAACCTGGCCAGATTATAAAACTCAACCAACTCCTGATCTGATATATAACCCGTAATGACCAGTTCATCTTTTCCAAGCCCGGCACGCATTGCCAAATCCTGCAAATATGCAAACTTATCAGCGCCTATATTGCCAACAATTACAAGCTGATGGTCGGCGCGCAATCCCGGAGACAGCAACGAGTAAGCACTAATCAAGCCTTCAAAATTTTTACGTTGATCAAAGCCGCCCGGAGCATACATAACCATGTTGCGCTGAATTCCATATTGGATTTTCAGCTGATGGATACGCTCCGTCGTCAGCGTAAGAGCATGAAATTGTCCATCAACTGCGGCTGAAACATTAACAACACGATTCTGCGGCAGCTGCAATGCCCCGATTGCCTCACATCGCGAGGCCTCAGAAATCGCGAGTAACAAGTCCGCATTTTTCAAAGACTCCACTTTACGCAAATAATAATCACGCTGAACACTTCCGCTCAGGTATTCATCCTGATTGAGCAAGGGAATCAGATCATACAAAGTAACCGCTATACACAACCCGGGAGAGCTCGAGCTTACCGATGTCACCGCATCATCCACATAGCCCTCAAAAAGGCTGGAAACATGTACTACATCAGGCTTTAATTGCAACAAAAAGTGCTCACGGAGCTTTTCAGCGGCTCGTATTCTCCAGACATTACTCTGATTAATCTCAGCCACAGGAGAGGGCGCATCAAAAATACGAATTCGCTCGTGCGGAACCAATCCTTCGAAAGAGTCACGAATACTGAGGATACTTTCAGAAAATGCGCTATTGAGTACCAGCCAAATTTCGTGTTCACCCGCATTTCTCGCCATTGCCAGCGCAAGCGCCAACGAATAACGCCCGATACCACGAAACCGACTTGCACTCTGTGAGCCTTGCAAATCGATTACGATCCGCATGAGTGAGTCTCCTTACTATTTTTTTCCACACCAGCTTTAAGTTCATCGTAGATAAGGCGCCCGCTCGCTGTCAAATTAGCGAATTCAGTAACACGTACAGGCTGTAATACTTGTACGGCATTTTTTCCTGAAACAACTCGCTTCAATCGATGCTCCAAACCGGGAAATCTTTTGAGGAATACAAACACAAAACTTTTCAACCGGGGTCGCCGATTGATAAAAAGGCTGCTATGCGCCAACAAGAGTTTAATTCTGTTGGTAACATTTAATTTTACCGCTCTGGGGAAATTAAGCCCGCTTTTTACAGCGAGGGCAATCATTCGAAGGGGAGCCGTCACCCTCCACGAGGAACTGCCGTGCAGAGCATTGAGTGCAGCGATGCTCATTTGCATCTTTTGTTCTGCCTCTTGCGCTCTGACTTCAGCTTGCCCCGCAAGAAGTTCAGCCTCTTGCACATGAATTTCAGCCTGCCGCGTTTCAAATTCAGCCCTGTGAGCAGTTGCCACAGCAAGCGCGGCCTTCTCTTCAGCACGTGCTACATCACATTCGAACTGACGTGTCATAGCCTGAACTTGCAAATTGGAAGCTTGTAGCTTCAGATTTGCCTCAAAATATCCGGCTTGAATAAAACCATCCAAAACGTTGGGAGGGTATCTGAAAGCCTCCGCCAGCTCATTTCGTTCTCGCGCCAAATAATAACGATTGATGCCATCTGCATAGACAAAAATGTAATCCTGCGCATCCAGAATATTTTCCCACCTGGAATGAACTTCCTCGGTAGAGTTCGGCCGGGTAGCCTCTACCACCAGCATCCACGGACGAAAACGAGTAAAGTCCATACCCTCCAGAACTTCGCGTTCAAACCCCTCCACGTCTATTTTCAAAAAGTGAATTTCCTGCGGCGCGTTCTGCTCACAAATTTCTGCCAGAGTTCTCATCGGAACCTGATGATATTCCCCGACATTTCCCGCAGCTTCATGTCCTTCTATTGCGGCCTTGTCCACACTGGCCCAACCACGAATATCGCACTCCCATATTTCGATTTCTCCCGTTGAAGAACCTGCAGCACAGCGCAAATTAATATCGCGAGGTCGCTCCCTTTGCAGATCAACAAAATGAGCAACCAGGGGTTCAATGTTAATTCCGTGCCACCCCCTCTCATAAAACGCCCTGGTGACAGAATCGTGAGAAGGATCATTGGCACCAACATCAATGTAAAATCCATTCTCGACATCATGAAGCGCGCGCCAGAGCATCACATCCTCAAAATTTTGGGCGTAGGAAATAAATGGAATCAATTCCTGTCACCGAATGGAATATTTAACAAGATCCCAGTTTTTTGCTCATATTGAGCAACCAAATATTCGGCAAGTGAAAATTTATTGTAGATACAGAGTGCCACTAACCCCTGAATAAGTAAGTCCCCCGGAGCAACCTTATCGGCCTCTTTAAAATAAACGGCATCCCCCCAACCCATCTGATCTCTTGAATTAGCCCCCTCCCCTTTCAAGGGGTATCTGCATATATGATTGAAATCAATAAAACGAAAACCTGCCGAACGCATCAACTGATCTACGTTACAAAATAGCGGTTGCCCCTGGTATATTTCTATAAATGAAACTTCACAATGAACAACCAGCGCCCTGGATAACACGTGTCTGGCGGCCTCCAGCGCAGCATACTCAAATCCCTGAATATCCAATTTCAGAAAGTCGATTTTATCAATGTCTGAAATAGCTTCGTCGAGCGTAACAGTATTAACCTGTTGAG
The DNA here is from genome assembly GCA_028707275.1 of Gallionella sp. Classification (GTDB taxonomy): domain Bacteria; phylum Pseudomonadota; class Gammaproteobacteria; order Burkholderiales; family Gallionellaceae; genus Gallionella. The sequence continues at coordinate 765,966 of JAQTUP010000002.1, forward strand.
TCGATATTGTAGAAAGTTTTTCCAACCCCACAAGTTCGCTGGTCACAGCCTCATTAAACGGCAGCAAAGAAGACGTGGAACTGGGTTGATTCATGTGAAAAACATGACTACAACCATCCCCAATAAAAACAGGACGAGTCTCAACTCTGCTGTCATGATCGACAACTTTCCGTTCATGCAATTTTTCATCAAGCGGCTCGAATCCTACGACTCGACAGCTTTGAACCCCGCACAGCAACGGCGCATAAATATGCTCCTCATCATTGAGCAACTGAGCACCAACATCAATTATGTTTATTTTCCTGTTGCCGGTCTCTTTCTGAGCAGCAGCTGAAAGCAAACCCGTCAACTCGGCAAGATTTCGGGACGTAGAATTTTTCTTAATACATTCTGGTGATGCCAAAAAAGCAGATACAACACTCGACAAATCGGCACCATTTTTGAGTTTATTTATCCAGTGCTGATAGCCGGCACGATCCGGGTCACGCCCCATAAAACCACGATATAATCCCAAAACGAGAAGGTGATAATCTTGTGCCATGTCTTCAGTATTTAAATGGATCGTCATATTTTTCAGAAAGTTTCGATTGCCAAAATTGGATTCAAATTTACCAAACCAGACCATCGGGTCGCTTCGGGGTTGGCCATCACGGAAAAAGACAATACTCCGTGAAGGTACGATACAACTTGCTCAAATGACCCCTCACCAAACCCCCTGTTTCCTAATCCGACAGTGACCGTGTACTGATCCGGCAAAAAATCTGGACAAAACTTAAAACGAGCAACAAGTGCGCCTCCGTCATTAACGCTTCCGATCGGTTTATGCATACAATATGTATTCGTTTCATACATAACCACGCCCTGCCTGTTACGAATCTTGAAACCAATGTGAGGATCATCAAGATCACGTTTCAATCTGTATGCAATTTCAAGCGTAACAACATCGTGTCCATAAAAGATCGTTGTATCATGCCCATAGGCATTTATAAATCTGACACAAATACACGCAGCATCTCCTGTCATGACACTTCCAACTTCTCCGGTGACTTCAGTTTCAAGAGCGGAAATATTAGCTGCCGTCACAAATTCAGCCGCACCCTTCAAGACGCCAATATGGCTATGGGTTTTCTCCAAAGAAACCAGCAAATCTGCCTGAAACAGGTCAACAGCTTCCTTTGGGCTGCCATCATGCACAATTTTCCCCTGCCTCAAATAGACAGCACGGGTACACAAGTCGAGTACCGTACCCAGACTATGTGAAACAAAAAGCATAGTAGTTCCGGCATCACGAAAATTTCGGATTCTTTCAAAGCATTTTTGCTGAAAGTAAATATCGCCGACAGCCAGCGCCTCATCAACAATCAAAATATCGGGGCGTCTGGCAGTTGCGACAGAAAAAGCCAGTCTGACCTGCATGCCGCTGGAATAAACACGCACAGGCTGATCCATGTAATCGCCGATTTCGGCAAAGGCTTCGATTTCAGGCATCAGACTGGCAATCTCTTCAACACTCATTCCCAACAGTTGCCCGGCCATAAAGGCATTTTGCCGCCCGGTGAAGTCGGGATGAAATCCCATGCCAAGTTCAAGCAGCGCGGCCACACGCCCTGTGATACTGACACTACCGGTGGTAGGTTGTGTCGTACCTGTGATCATTTTGAGCAGCGTGCTTTTACCTGCTCCGTTGATGCCAATAATGCCTACAGCCTCACCCGGATTAACTTTAAAATTAAGATCCTGCAATATCCATTTGAGCTGATGACGCGGCGCACTGAAAGGAATAATCCATTCAGCCAGTCGCGACCAGCGCGTGGGATATTGTTTGTAGGCTTTACCTAAGTTGCTGATCGTAATCATGCCCATCAGAGTTCATCCACCATTTCACCTGCATGCATACGAAACAGGCGCATACCTAATACACACATCGCAACGGCCCAAATACTGGCGGGTAAAAGACTCGTCCATACAGGCCACTGGCCGGTAACGAGAATATCCTGGAATGCCACGATAATTGAAGCCATCGGGTTATAGCTCATCAGTGAGCGCACTGAGTCGGGCAAAATACTGGCGGGATAGACAATCGGCGTGAACCAGAACCAGAACTGAATGACGATACTGAAGAACTGGCCGACATCACGAAAGAAAACATTGAGCACGCCAAGACTAATGCCCAGACCAATGGCAAACGCGACGAGAATGCAAAGAACAGGCAACATGGCCAAATAAGCAAGACCGGGAAAGTTGCCTGAGATCAGTAAAAAAAGACTGAACAGGCCAAATACGATGGAAAAATTCAGCAAGGCATTGGCAACCACGACAACAGGCAAACAAAGTCTGGGGAAGCTGAGTTTCTTGAGCAGATTGGCATGCTCAAGAAAGGTATTTTGTGCCCGACCAACGATTTCTGCGAACAAGCCCCAGGTAAGCACGCCTGCGCACAGATAGATGCTATAAGCGAAAGCGCCATCGACACCCGGCAATCTGGAGCGCATGACCTGTGAGAAGATCACCGTATAAACAACAATCATGGCCAGTGGATTAATCACCGTCCACGCGGCACCCAGCAGAGAATTCCTGTACTTGGACTGAAACTCGCGTTTGATGCTACCAAAGATAAAACCTCGATAGCTCCACAAGGATTTGAGCATGATCTTCATCGGCACGCCCCCCTGCCACAGGCCTTTATTTCACACAGACGAGCGGGGGCACCCAAAAAATCAACCGGCATCACCAGAGCCCGCCTGACGAAATCACCCATCAAACGACCAGGCATCATTGGGTCGTTCGACCGTATTTGTCATCGAAACGAACAATGTCATCTTCACCGAGATATTCACCGCTTTGCACTTCGATCATGACAAGATCTACAACCCCTACATTTTCCAGACGATGCCTGTGGCCGGCAGGAATGAAAGTCGACTCATTGGTGCCGACCAGTATCTCGATGTCACCATTGGTGACCCTGGCCATGCCGCTCACGACGATCCAGTGCTCGCTGCGATGGTGGTGCATTTGCAAACTGAGTTTACCGCCGGGCCTTACCTCTATCCGCTTTATTTTAAAGCGCGCACTTTCTTCCAGGATAGTATAGGCACCCCAGGGACGGTGTACCGTGCGGTGCAGCTTATGCACCTCATGATCGTCGGCCTTGAGCCTGGCGTACAGGTGCTTGACATCCTGTGCGCGATTACGATCGGCGACCAGAATGGCATCTGGCGTATCGATGATAATCAGATTACTGACACCCACCGCACCCACCATGCGATCACAACCCTTGATGTAACAGTTGCTCACATCGTGCAGCAATGCATCCCCTTCGATGCGGTTGCCCATGGCATCTGCTGCCGTCAAGTCGCCCAATGCACTCCACGACCCAATGTCGCTCCAGCCTATACTGCACGGCACGACAGCGACATTGGCTGATTTTTCCATCACCGCGTAATCGATAGAGTCGTCGGGTATCAGTTCAAAGCTTGTCGGCGCGAGTTCAACTTGCGCAAAACCCCGCCCCTCCGACACGCGCGATTGTGCCATGCACTCGCGAGTGGCTTGCAAAATCTCGGGGCAGTGTTGCTCCATCTCACGCAGCATAGCCCCCGCACAGAAGCAAAACATCCCCGAGTTCCACAGGTAACGACCTGATTCCAGGTACTCTTCTGCCTTTTCAAGACAAGGCTTTTCAACAAAACGCAGCACCTTGTGGCCTTCAGCTTCGATATAGCCATATCCCGTTTCAGGGCCTTCCGGCTGAATGCCGAAGGTCACGAGCAGCCCCTGCCCTGCCAGCGCTACCGCTTCGGCCACTGCATGAGAGAAGGCGACCTGATCGGAGATAAGATGATCGGCAGCTAACACCAGCAGGCAAGCATCCTCACCGTGCATAGCCGCGACCTGCAGCGCGGCAGCAGCAATGGCCGGCGCCGTATTGCGGCCAAACGGCTCAAGAATGAAGCTGTTGCCACAATCCCGGGAAATGCCCGCTACTTCGCGGTATTCATCTTCCGTTTTAAAAAACAGTTCGCGGTTGGTCACCGTGAGAATCTCAGAGACACCTGGCAGGACAGCACCGCGCAACCAGGCCTTTTGCAGCAGACTTTGCCCGTCGGCAAGACGAATAAAAGGCTTCGGATGCAACGCCCGGGAAACGGGCCAAAGTCGGGAACCGGCGCCGCCACAAAGAATGGTAGGAATTAATTTAATCATGATGAGTAGAGGGTCTGATGTAAAAATCAACGTAGATATTGCACTTCCAAATACAGGAAATACCGGATGCGCACGGTTACAGGTGTAATAATAAACGGATTCAATCTGGCAATATTCAGACCGGATTACTTCTAAATACCAATCAATCCTTAAGGCTGTGAGTATAGCGGGGTAAAGAAATAGACACAACACACCCGGTTGCGCCCTGAGATACGCGAAACGAACCGTCTAACGCTGAATAATCTGCTCCAGGTGCCTGGGCGATGAGCTATGCGCGCGCATCCTGATACGCGGCAATTCTGGTGAAGTCTTCCACCGACAGATTTTCAGCCCGTAATTGAGGATTGATGCCTAACCGTTCAAAATCGGCTTCATCCAGAAAACTGCGCAAGGTATTGCGCAAGGTCTTGCGGCGCTGACCGAATGCGGCACTGACAATCCGTGCAAACAGTGGCTCGTTGTGCACTGCGATTTTATCAGAGGGCAGCGGAATCATCCGCACAATAGCCGAATCAACCTTGGGCGCGGGGCGAAAAGATTCAGGCGGTACATCGAGCAGTTTTTCCATGTAAAACCGGTATTGCAGCATCACCGACAGCCGCCCATAGGCGGGCGTGGAATGTTCGGCCACCATGCGCTCGACCACTTCGTTTTGCAGCATGAAGTGCATATCGGTGATGCGCCCGGTCGAGGCGGCAAAATGAAACAGCAACGGTGATGAGATGTTATAGGGCAGATTGCCGACAATACGCAACGGCGCGGCTAACGTCGCCAGATCAAATTTCAGAGCATCCCCGGCATGAATGATCAGCTTCGGATCAGGCCTGTCTTGCGGGTAGTCGCTCTCCAGACGCGCGATGATGTCACGGTCGATTTCAACCACATGCAGGCGCTTTAACTCCTTGAGCAGCGGTCGGGTCAGCGCGCCTAATCCCGGGCCGATTTCTACCAGATTATCGTCAGGTTCGGGGCGAATTGCAGCGATTATATCGGCAATGATGCGTTCATCCACCAGAAAGTTCTGGCCGAATTTCTTTTTTGCTTTATGCATTTTAAATCCGTTCTTCCGCAGATTACCGCAGATTAAATCGCGGCACAAATCTGTTATGGATTGATTGTGAGAATTCAGGAAGCAAACTGTGCCATTTGTGCAGCGACCTTGATCGCCTCTAGCAGACTACCGCTGTCGGCCTGCCCTGTTCCGGCAAGATCCAATGCTGTGCCGTGATCCACCGAAGTCCGGATAAACGGCAGCCCCAGCGTCACATTCACCCCCTGACCGAAACTTGCGTGCTTCAAGACGGGCAAGCCCTGGTCGTGATACATGGTGAGTATGCAATCGCACTGTGCCAGCTTGTCAGGGGTGAACAGGGTATCGGCGGGGAGCGGCGCGCTCACATTCATGCCTTCTGCGCGCAACTTGTCGAGCACCGGTATCATCACATCTATCTCCTCGCGCCCCATGTGCCCGCCTTCACCTGCATGAGGATTCAGGCCTGCCACCAGAATGCGGGGTGCCACTATACCGAAGCGTCCTTGCAAGTCGCGTCGAATGATGCGCAGCACATCCTCCAGCAACGCGGCCGTGATCGCATCCGGCACCTCCCTCAAGGCCAGGTGTGTGGTGGCCAGCGCCACACGCATCCCTCCACCTACCAGCATCATCACCACACGGGGAGTTTGAGTCTGATCGGCCAGAAACTCGGTATGCCCGGTAAAAGAAATCCCGGCATCGTTGATGACGCCTTTGTGCACCGGCGCTGTCACCATGCCGGAGAACTCGCCCGACTGACACCCTTGCACGGCTCTTTGCAACGTTGCCAGCACATATTCGCTGTTTGCCACGTTTAATTTCCCCGGGACAGAGGGCGCCGCAAGGGGGATGTGAATAACGGACAGAGAGTGCTGAGTGGTGAGTGGTAAGTCGTGAGTCGCAAGTGGCGAGTCACGCTCTTCCCACTTACTACTCTCTACTTGCCACTCTCGCATTTGCAACTCGATGCCCAGCAGCTTCGCCCGCTGTTGCAACAGATGCTTGTCAGCGATCACCACGGCGCCTGGCATGAAGCGGGCTATCTGCACACAAAGTTCAGGGCCTATGCCTGCGGGCTCACCCGAGGTAATAACCAGCGGCTGTCCACTCACCGGCTACTCCTTTTCGAGGCGATATTCGACAAACGCCCGGTCACGCAGTTGGCGCAACCAGTCCTGGTACAGCTCCTCGGATTTAAAGGTACCGATTGAAATACGCGCCTGCTGGCGTTGTTGCTGTTCGCTGACATCGGCGTTGCGCCGCTCCAGCACCTGGATTAAATGCCAGCCGAACTGGGTTTGCACGGCACCAATTTCGCCCACTTTCAACTTGTTGATCGCCTCTTCAAATTCCGGAACGGTCTGTCCCGGCGAGAGCCAATCCAGATCTCCTCCCTGCTGCGCACTGCCGTCCTGAGAATTTTGCCTGGCCTGCTCGGCAAAATCGGCGCCCGCATCGATGCGCTGCCTGATTTCCATGATGCGATTCTTAGCTTCGCTTTCCGTGACGATTTCACTTGTTTTGATCAGGATGTGCCGCACGTGCGTCTGCGTAATCACCACCGGTGCGCTCGCGCTGCGTTTTTCGAGCAGTTTAAGAATATGGAAACCGCTCGGGCTGCGCAGCACGGCCGTGTTCTGACCGCGCGACAGAGCCTGCAGTTCGTTCAAAAACAGCGGGGGAATACGGTCTCCCGCACGCCAGCCCAAATCCCCCCCCTTTAAAGCATCCTTTGCATCCGAAAAACCCGCCGTGACTTGTGCGAAATCCGCACCCTCGGCCAGCTGCGCTAACGCATGATCTGCACGTTCACGGGCAGCGCGGATTTTTTCGGCACTGGCCTGTTCCGGAACCACCACGAGAATGTGCGCGAGGTGATATTCCTCATTTTCCAGTCCCATCTTGGCTTTGTTGGCCAGATAGTTATCCACCTCAGTATCGCTGATCACCAGCTTGCTTTCGACTTCACGCTCGCGCAGGCGCGTTGACACGATTTCGGCGCGAATTTCTTCACGGAATTTTTTGACGTTCACGCCTTCCGCCGCGAGCTTGGCCATAAACTCTGCCAGGGAAGGAAAATTATTTTGCTGTGCGATACGCGTCATAGCCAAATCCAGTTGCGTATCATCCACCTTCACACCACTCTCCCTGGCATACTGCGATTGCAGCAGCTCGGCAATCATGCGTTCGAGCACTTGTTTTTCGAGCACAGCCGACTCCGGCAGCGGAGTGCCTTGCTTTTTCAACTGACTGATGACCGTACGCATCTTCTCGTCGAGCTCGTGACGGGTGATAACATCATCATTGACGACCGCCACCACAGCATCGATGATCGCCACTTGCGCCTGCGGATCAATGGGAGGCTGTGCGACAGCAGCAACGGGTGAGAAAGCCAACAGCAGGGAACTTAGCAGTACAGGGAATTTGATTTTAGACATAGTCATCTCTTTGGCATAGTTAACGCAGAACCGTGCTCTGGTTTGCGGGTTTTTCATTGGTGTAACCGGGCACGCTTTGCTTGAGCAGCATCAACGGATCTGAACCGACTTTGATCAATTCATTCAATTCCAGCTGTATAAATACCCCGGTATTGGTTTGGGATTTAACCCCGGCGGCGGTGGCGAGCGTACCCGCCGTAAAGCTGTGCGCCACCATACGCAACGTCCAACAGCTCTCCTCGTATTCCAGCCCGGCGATCCCGCTCAGCAGCCGCCCGTCGAGGAAAGAATAATTCCACTGACCGACCGCATGCCAGTTACGGGACAAGGGCCATTGGCCGGAAATATTTATTTGCCGCAGCGCAGGAGAAGCAACCGAGTAATTCTTGCCGCCTATCGTCGTATAGGGCACGCCCCATATCGTCGGATAAATCACCCCGTTGACCAGCGCCGTACCCGTCGGGGTCACGACGCCGGGTATCAACGCCCCCAGCGTATCGGTCACAAAACGATAGCCCAGATTGAGCACTTTTCCAGACTCGGGGCGATAGCGTGCCATGACGTTATAGTGCTGAACCAGAGCAAGTGCCGGGCTGTATTGCAATTCACTCTCGAACGACCAGCTGCCATTAATACGGCCGGAGGCTGCAAGCAAAACATCCGACTTATTGGTCGTCGTCGTGGGTGCGACCAGATTGACCTGGGGTGGTGTAAAGCTGAAGCGCTCGCCCAGAGTCAACTTCAAATGCTCGGCACCTGTATCCTGCTCAAGGAAACGCGAGGTGACAGCCAGCGTGAGCTGGTTCGCATCACCCACGCGGTCATTGCCGACAAAACGATTTTCGGTGAACATCTGAGCAAAACTGAAGGGCGCCTGAACCGAATCGTAGACCGGCAACAAGTCCTGCTTCTTGTAAGGCACATATACATAATATGCGCGCGGCTCCAGCGTGTTCAGATAACTCTTGCCCAGCAAATTAAAGTCCCGCTCAAAGGCTATGCTGCTATCGAGGCTGAACATCGGCAAGGTGCGCGAAGAATCAGGTAACGCCGTCGCGTTATTGCTGCCCATCAGATACTGAGTGCTGTGCAAGGTGAACTTCGGCGTGACGTAAAAAGACGGAGTGCTGATAAGAGGATAGCTCACGCTCGGGACAAACACCAGTCGCTGGCCGTTCACCGCAGTGGGATGATTGAAACTCACATACTCACCGGCAAAAACAATGTTTGCGCCCGCATAATTTTTCGCGGCATTTAACGTTAATTGCGGCAGACGCGCGTAAGGCACACCTACGGGCGCCAATGGATCTTGCAGTGTCTGAAAACGCTGCAGGCGCGCCGTGCTCGTCCACCAGCCGGCGCCATAGCTCAAAGACGCGTCCTGCAGCAGGTTGACCTGGGTTGCGACATTCACGACATTGGACAAATCGCGGTAATAGGCATTGTCCGAAACGCGGTTGTAGTTGACGCTGCCGCTGAAGCCTCCGCCAAACAGCTGATTGTGTTTCAAACCAAAACGGCCGCGGTTAGTTTTCGTGAGTGTGTCATTAGGCAGCACATCCGCACGCAGCTCACCGGCATAGCCTGGTTGAAGGTAGCGAAACTCGGTACCCAGCATCACCCCGCGCTTGAGCATGACTCGCGGCGTGAAGGTCGCATCGTAATTCGGTGCAATATTCCAGTAATAAGGCAGCGACATCTCGGTGCCACCCTTGGTCGAACCGCCCATGACAGGCGACAGAAAACCGGATTTACGATGATCCCCCAACGGGAAATCCATCCAGGGCGAATACAGGATAGGCACATCCATAAATTCCACCCAGGCATTGCGCGCAACGCCTACCTGCTGATCGCGATCAATTTCCAGACTGGTCGTTTTCACAAACCAGTCCTGATTATCGGCAGGACAGGTGGTATAAATCGCATTATCCAGCGTAAAATGCTGCTGATCCTGGATGTGCAGCATATCACCCGAACCGTGACCGTCTGTCTCCTTCAGATAGAACACCGGCTGCTCCATGAACCCGAAATGAGTATCCATATTCAGTTTCAGATATGGCCCTTTCATGGTCGAGCCTGCCTGATCGAGTTCAACCGTTCCTATCCCCTGGGCATCGCTTGTTTCCTGGTTATACAACAAGCGATCTGCGCGTATGGTCTGATCGGTTTTAATCAAAATCGCGCGACCAACCGCCTCGACCTGATTTTTCTTGTCACCGGTCAGATTGTCGGCCTCCAGATACACAGGTTCATCCTGCGGGACGGGGGGCTGCGCACCCGCGCCTTCCGCAGCGACAGAATGGGCGAAAGCGCAAAGCAAAACGAGCACAACGGGATTAAGACGAAACCGCATAATATTCGGAAGATGTTAAACTTTTGCAAGTTTACCATTAAGACAAGACCAAAAGCCCACTATGCAACGTCAATCACAACTCACCTCATGGCTGCAAAGCCTGTTTCCCGGCGAAACATTCAGCCTTGCCCCCGCATCCAGCGACGCCAGCTTCCGCCGCTACTTCCGCGCCACGTTTTGCGACCGGACCCTGATCGTAATGGATGCACCCCCCGAGCATGAAGACTGCCGCCCCTTCTTGCATGCAGGGCGTTTATTTGAAGAAGCGGGGGTACATGTACCCCATGTCCACGCAGAGGATCTGAAACAGGGGTTTTTGCTGCTCTCCGATCTTGGCAATACCACTTATCTGCAAGCTATGAACGAGAACCTGCGCGACGCAGCTTATGCGCGCGGCCTGTATGGCGCAGCTATCGATGCGCTGATAAAGATACAGCTTGCATCAAAGGATGACGAATTGCCGCCTTATGACGAAGCGCTGCTGCTGCGCGAGATGCGTCTGTTCCCCGAGTGGTACATCAACAAGCATCTGAACAGGACACTGACTGACGCGCAAAACGCCAAGCTGGAAACGGTCTTCGCGCGCATCGTGGCAAACAACCTGGCTCAGCCGCGTGTCTATGTGCATCGCGACTATCATTCGCGTAATCTGATGGTAAGCGAGCCTGCCCCGGGCGTCATCGACTTTCAGGACGCCGTGTACGGCCCCATCACCTACGATCTGGCTTCCTTGTTCAAGGATGCCTACATTAAATGGGACGAGGCGGAAATCATAGACTGGCTGATAGGCTACTGGCAGAAGGCAAGAAGCGCAGGACTGCCGGTGCATGAGGATTTCGGCCAGCTCTATCGGGATTTTGAGCTGATGGGCGTGCAGCGCCACATCAAGGTGCTGGGAATTTTTGCGCGCCTGTCCCACCGAGATGGCAAGGACGGATATTTGCAGGACATGCCGCTGGTGATGAACTATCTGCGCGCAGCCTGCATACGCTATGTCGATCTCAAGCCTTTGCTCAATCTGCTCAACGAACTCGAACCGCCTGAGGAAACGCCAACGGGATATGGATTTTAAGCAATCGTGAAAGACCAAAACCCATGATGCTGCGCATCTCCCTCTCCTCAATCCTCTCCCGCCAGGAGTACCCTCTTTCTAACTTTCTGCCGCCAGCCTGCCTGTGCGTTGCACGCAGACAGGCGGGCGACAGGACAAACGAGAGAAGCAATCTTCAACTCCGGCGGGCGAGGAGGCAATCGTGAAAGACCAAAAACCATGAAGGCGATGATACTGGCGGCCGGGCGCGGGGAGCGCATGCGCCCGCTGACCGACCACACCCCTAAACCCTTGCTTGAAGTCGGAGGCCGAGCGCTGATCGTCTGGCATATCGAACGGCTGGTGAAGGCCGGGATCACCGAACTTGTCATCAATCACGCCCATTTAGGTGCGCAGATCGAAGCCGCCCTGGGCGACGGACGCCGATTCGGCGCGCAGATCCGATACTCGGCCGAGTCCCGTGCGCTGGAAACGGCCGGCGGTATCGCCTGTGCGTTACCGTTACTCGGCGGCCAGCCTTTTGCCGTCATCAACGGCGATATTTTTTGCGACTACGATTTTTCCCGCCTGCCCGAACGCGCCTCTACGCTGCAAGTGGGCGGCGACATGGCACATCTGGTGCTGGCGGACAACCCCGCTCATCATCCGCAGGGAGACTTTTGCCTGACAGGAAATCGCATCACGTCATTTCATACGCCGACCGCCCCGCTGAATCCTGAATCCCGCATCCTGAATTCTGAGTCACTCCTGACTTTCAGCGGCATAGGCGTGTATCACCCCGCAATGTTCAGCGCCATTTCACGCGGCAGCGCAGCTCCCCTGGCACCCTTGTTGCGCGCACAAATAGCGCGGGGAAAAATAAGCGGCGAGCATCACGCCGGAATATGGGTGGATGTCGGCACACCCGAACGCCTGTACGAGCTCGACAGACAATTGGCAAATCCGACCAATTCCCGCAATGACTCAATAATGGTAGGATGCAAGGAATCGGGCCCAATCCATTTAAATTACACAGATGCAGGTGAGTAAATGATAAACAGTGATATTTCCTGGCTATCTGAGCCAAACACGCATGACTTACTTATGCAGCTCCCGCTGCCGCTTGCAATTATTGGAGATGACGGGAACACCCGGTTACTCAACCGAAGTTTTACAGAGCGATTCGATGCAAGCTGCCTCAAATCGGACAGCATGCAGCAATTGCTGCGAGCGCCGGAGAATGACGCCAGCCTGACGGTTATCCTGCCGGGGAGTTCCAACGCCTCCGCTGTGGTTGCACGGGCCGTCAAAATCGGCGAAAACACCATTCTGCTGCTCGAAAATATTGCCGATGCTGCATTCAGCACCCGGCTGTCTGAAATGCAAAGCCGTATTATCGAACTGGAGAAGCTGAGCGCGACAGATCAACTGACCGGGGCATGGAATCGCGCCCATTTCGACAAGACCGTCAGCATCGAACTGAGTCGCAGCCAACGCTATTTTCAGCCTCTTAGCCTGATTTTCTTCGAAATCGACCCTTCCGGAAAAGTCAGCGACCCGCGCGTTGGCGATGAAATACTGCGCGAGTTGGTCGACGTGATCTCGACAAATATACGCACGCCTGACATGCTGTACCGCTGGAATGGCGAAAAGTTTGTCATCCTGGCGCCCTCTACCGACTACCAGGCAGCCGCTGCACTGGCCGAAACACTGCGCAGCAAAATCGAACAGCACACCACAAGAGACGCCGGTCATTTCACCATCAGCCTGGGCGTCACAGAGTACGTTTGCGACGAAAGCGAAAAAAGCTGTTTACAGCGCGCCGAAGCGGCTCTTGACGCGGCAAAAACAGCCGGTCGAAATCGCGTCGTGACCGATGAGCAGGGCAGCAGCGACATCTGGGAGGGCGATCAGAACAACACGATATTGCGGCTCAACTGGCAGGATGCCTATGAATGCGGCGATCCTGGCATAGATCAGCAGCATCGCATGCTGTTCGATCTGGCCAATACACTGATAGGCGCGGCATTTTCACGGGTTGAAAATCCGGATCATTTCGACGCTTCATTGCAAAAACTGCTCGAACATGTCATACAGCACTTCGATGATGAAGAAGCGCTGCTTGCCCGGCACCACTACGTCGATCTTGACAATCACAAACGCACCCACAAGATGCTGGTAGCTCACGCGATTCAACTTCGCGAAGCCGCAGGCAAAGGGGGTATTTCGATCAGCGAAGTGGTGGACTTTCTCGCCAATGAAGTGATCGCACAGCACATACTAAAGACAGACCGCAAATTTTACCCGCTGTTTAAACAGCCCTCCTGATCTGCCTGATTCAGGGTGCGGCGCCTGTTTTGCGCGCCCACCCTGGCCGTAAAAATTCAAACAATAAAATCACAGCACTCATGCTCAATCCCGACATCTATGCCCAGCGACGCTGCCGTCTGCAAGCCAAAATGCTGCACGGCATCGCCATTTTGCCCAATGCACCCGAACAACGCCGCAACGGCGATGCAGATTTTCCCTACCGTTTCGACAGCAGCTTCCATTACCTCTGCGGATTTGGCGAGCCCGAATCGGTGCTGGTGCTGATCGCAGGGGACGCGCCTTTATCCATCCTGTTCTGCCGCGAGAAGGACTCGGAGCGCGAGATCTGGCACGGCTATCGTTCAGGCCCTGATGCCGCCCAGGAGAAATTCGGCTTCGATGCCGCCTATCCCATCGCCCGTCTGGATGAAAAACTTGCCGAACTGATGGGCAATCAGAGCACACTGTTCTACCCGCTGGGGGCTGACGCTGCCTGGGATCAACGCATACTCAAGATACGCGGCGAAGTGGCGGCCAAGGCGCGCAGCGGCATACGCGCACCGAACGAGCTTCGCGACACGCGCGCACTGCTGGCCGAGATGCGCTTATTCAAGGACTTGCACGAGCTGAACATCATGCGCCGGGCGGCGGCCATTTCAACCTCCGCACATCGGCGCGCAATGCAGTTTACCCGCGCCGGGCAATTTGAATATCAGGTCGAGGCCGAGTTGCTGCATGAATTCTGTCGCCATGGCGCGCGCGATCCTGCCTACCCGTCCATCGTCGCGGGGGGGGGCAACGCCTGCGTGCTGCATTATGTGGATAACAATGCAAGACTCCGTGACGGCGACCTGCTGTTGATCGACGCGGGCTGTGAACTCGAAGGATATGCGTCCGATATTACCCGCACTTATCCTGTGAATGGCAAATTCAATACCGCGCAAAAGGATGTGTACGAGATCGTTCTGGCAGCGCAGACCGCAGCCATCAGCGCCGCCATGCCCGGCAACAGCTGGGACGCCCCGCACAGCGCCGCCTTGCGCGTATTGGCGCAAGGCTTCATCGACCTGAAACTCTGTCACGGCACGCTGGACGGCGTGCTGGAGAGCGAGAGCTACAAGAGATATTACATGCACCGCACCGGCCACTGGTTAGGCATGGATGTACACGATGTCGGCGAGTACAAGACAGACGAGCAGTGGCGTCCGCTGCAACCTGGCATGGTGATGACCGTCGAGCCGGGCTGCTATATCCGCCCGGCGGATGACGTGCCGCTGGCTTTGTGGAACATCGGCATCCGTATCGAAGACGATGTGGTCATTCTGGAGGGTGGCAATGAGGTGCTGACGGACGCGGCGCCGAAAACTATCGCCAAGATTGAGGAACTCATGCGGCGCGAATAGCCCGTATGCAGCGTAACCGAGGCTTTCGTTTTCCGGAGGGCATTCCCCATCGCAAGATATATCCATAGGGCCTGCCTGGCAACAAGAACACCGAGGACGGCGAAAAGCGAGAACGCCGAGTTCGGGTATTCCAACCCGGCAAAAATCAGACCATGTGAAACGCCCCGGGGCAAGAGGGAACGCTTCGTGAGATGATCGGCACCGCAGTGCCCTGCATTTGAATTCACCCTGCCAAATATCGCAGCCCGGACGGCAGCTCCAGCGTGCAGTTGCCTGGACGGGATCCACACGGCTCTATGCGCAACGCCACAAATTCACCTGCGGGCCGTGGCGCGCAGACCTTGCCTGATTGCTTCAGCTGCACCTGAGTACGGCGACTTCACTGAAAGGCAGTGCCGCCTCGCGTATTCACTCGCCAAAATCGCGTCCCGCCTGGCCGTTATATGCGCCGCCCAAAATTCTGTTCCCATTTGCATAATTACCCCTCCATATTGAAGGGCGGGATCATGCGAAAATTCAACTCCCGCAACAAGTCTGTGATTTATGGGGCGCTTACAAAAACGTCTCCTTAAGTGCGATAACACACGGAGTCTGTCAGGAAAAATCGCTACCCTGAAGAACAGAGGCCAAATCAGGCGGTGCGTCTTTGCCTGCGGCGCGGGTAGTTGAGCCACAACAACCCGACCGGAATTTTTCGTGATGCATATTCAACAAAGATAGGCGACAGCGGGTCGATGGAAGGTCATTTTGAAGTCCTCACATAAAATTTTTGCGGCGCTTATCTTCATGGTACTGCTGGTAGCGCTCACGGCGACAGCATCAATATGGACCTTCAAGCTGATGAAAGAAGCGTCCGAAGCACGCAAGCACTCATTTATCCTGTTGAATAATGCAGAGAATTTTTTATCTGCGCTCAAGGATGCAGAAACAGGTCAGCGCGGTTATTTGCTGACCGCAAATGAAACTTTTCTTAAACCGTATCTGGCAGCGAATGTCAGTATCCGCAGGCAGCTTGAAGATTTGCGTCGAAGTGCCATAAATCCCGCAGCGAAACAACACCTCGATGCAGTCGCGCCATTACTCGATGCCAAGCTGATCGGAATGTCTCACACCATTGAGTTACGAAAAAATAATGAGATGGCAGCCGTGCTGGCCATCGTAGGCGCAGGGCAGGGACAACACCTGATGAATTCAATTCAGGATGAAATGCTCGGATACACCCGGATTGAGAGAAATGCGCTGGAGCAACACGATGCCGAATTTCATTCCAACCTGCGCCATTTATATTCGCTCATTGTGACAGCCACTCTGCTTACCCTGCTGCTTGCATTGGCCTTTGTCGTTCTGATGTATCGTTCAAACAAACAGAGAATCAAAAATTTAGTCCATCTGGAAACTTTACACTTGCTCAAAATTCAGGAGAAACTGAACGCGCAACTGCAACAGACGAATGAAACGCTGCAAGTCAGCGAAGAAAAGCTTGCTGTGACGTTCAACTCCATCGGTGATGCCGTCATGTCCACCGATTCTGACGGACGTGTGACGCTCCTCAATCCTGTTGCCGTAAAACTGACCGGCTGGACGCATACGGAAGCTGCGGGGCGCCCCGTGGAAGAGGTTTTTCACATCATCAACAAAGAAAGTCGTCGACTCGCCACGATTCCGGTCAAAGAAACGCTGGCACGGGGCACGACCATGGGACTTGCCAATCACACTGTGCTGATTGCACGCGATGGCAGCGAGAGCGACATCGCCGACAGCTGCGCGCCAATACGAAATCATGAGGGACAGGTCATCGGCGCCGTGCTGGTATTTCGCGATGTCACCGAGGAATACGCCGCGCAAAAAGCTTTGCGTGAAAATGCCACATTGGTCAGGATGATACTCAATACCGTGACAGACGGCATCGTCACCATCCAGGCCGACCGGGGCGTCATCGAGACCCTCAACCCTGCCGCTGAACGAATATTCGGCTATGACACGACGGAACTCAACAACACGCATCTCGGCCAGCTTATACCTGACTTTAACGTCGTATCGCCTGAGGGGGGCGTTAAAACACCAAGTGCATGCGATGAAACAGGGAATCTCTACACGGCACGCGAAATGACCGGACGACGTAAGGATGGCAGTACTTTCCCGATGGAAATATCGACAAGTCCGATGTGGCTGGATGGACAGCGCCACTTAACCTGCATTTTGCGTGACATCACTGCGCGCCGCCATTCAGAAGAAGCCTTGCTTAAGACAGGGGGGTTACAGAATGCGATTTTCAACAGCGCCAATTTTTCCAGCATCGCCACCGATGCGAAAGGCGTGATCCAGATCTTCAACGTGGGTGCCGAACGCATGCTGGGCTACACCGCCATCGAGGTGATGAACAAGATTACCCCTGCCGACATTTCCGATCCAGACGAGGTGATCGAGCGCGCAGCCGCCCTGAGCCTGGAACTGGGCACGCCGATTAGCCCCGGCTTCGAAGCGCTGGTGTTCAAGGCGTCGCGCGGCATCGAGGATATTTATGAGCTGACCTATATTCGCCGTGATGGCAGCCGCTTTCCGGCCGTCGTATCGGTGACCGCGCTGCGCGACGATGAAAACGCCATCATCGGCTACCTGTTGATCGGCACCGACAACACCGCCCGCAAACAGGCCGAAGAGGCGCTCCTCAAGGCCGGGGCCCTGCAAAAAGCGATTTTCGACAGTGCCAATTTCTCCAGCATCGCCACCGACGCGAAAGGCGTGATCCAGATCTTCAACGTGGGCGCAGAACGCATGCTGGGCTACACCGCCATTGAGGTGATGAACAAGATTACCCCGGCCGATATTTCCGATCCGCAGGAAGTGATCGCGCGCGCAGCCGCATTGAGCCTGGAACTCGACACCCCGATTACCCCCGGTTTCGAAGCGCTGGTGTTCAAGGCGTCGCGCGGCATCGAGGATATTTATGAGCTGACCTATATTCGCCGTGATGGCAGCCGCTTTCCGGCCGTCGTATCGGTGACCGCGCTGCGCGACGATAAAAAAGCCATCATCGGCTACCTGCTGATCGGCACCGACAACACCGCCCGAAAACAGATCGAAGCCGAGCAGAAGAAGCTCGACCAGCGGCTGCGCGACCAGCAGTTTTATACGCGCTCGCTGATTGAATCCAATATCGACGCAATTATAACGACCGATCCCTCCGGCATCATCACCGACGTCAACAAGCAGATGGAGACGCTCACCGGTTGCACGCGCGACGAGCTGATCGGC
This sequence comes from Gallionella sp., assembly GCA_028707275.1. GTDB lineage: Bacteria > Pseudomonadota > Gammaproteobacteria > Burkholderiales > Gallionellaceae > Gallionella. Next base: position 783,991 of record JAQTUP010000002.1, read on the forward strand.
GCGCCGTTCAAGGGCTACTTTACCGATCCGGAGCGGGCCGAGGCGGGCATCAAACGGGTGCTGAGCGAAAAAAAGGTCAGCAACTACGAGCTTACCGCGCGCGCCAGGGACGGCAAGGAAACGGTGGTGTCCTACAATGCGACCACCTTCTACGACAGGGACAGGAAGCTGCAGGGCGTGTTCGCCGCCGCGCGCGACGTCACCGAACGCAAACGCCTGGATGTCGAGCTGGAGAGCGCCAAGTCAGTGGCCGAAAAAGCCAACCTCGCCAAATCGGAATTCCTGTCCAGTATGAGTCATGAAATCCGCACGCCGATGAATGCCATCATCGGCATGTCTTACCTGACGCTAAAAACGGAGCTGACCCCGCGCCAGCGCGATTACATCAAGAAAATAAGAGGTTCCAGTCAGCACCTGCTGAGCATCATTAACGATATTCTGGACTTCTCGAAGATCGAAGCGGGTAAGCTGACCGTTGAGTACACCGAGTTTAACCTGGAAAATGTGCTCGACAATGTAGCGAACCTGATCGCGGAAAAAGCCTCAGCCAAGGGTTTGGAACTGGTTTTCGACGTAGACAAGAACGTGCCGCCCAAGCTGGTCGGTGATCCGTTACGCCTGGGGCAGATTCTGATCAACTACTGCAACAATGCCGTCAAGTTCACCGAGCATGGCGAAGTCGTGATTATCATCCGCCTCAAGGAGCAAACCGACCGGGATGTGCTGGTCTACTGTGCCGTTCGCGATACAGGGATAGGCCTGAACGAGGAGCAAAAGGGGCGCTTGTTCCAGAGTTTTTCGCAGGCTGACACCTCGACGACCCGCAAATTCGGCGGTACTGGCCTGGGGCTGGTCATTTCAAAGAAGCTGGCCGAACTAATGGGGGGCGAAGTCGGCGTGGAAAGTATGCCGGGGATAGGCAGCACCTTCTGGTTCACCGCGAAGATGGGCAAGAGCGTTGTCCAGCCGCGTCAGCGCGCGCTGTCGGGCGACCTGATGAACCAGCGCGTGCTGGTGGTCGATGACAACGACAACGCCCGCCTGGTGTTGAGCGATCAGCTCATCAGCATGAGTTTCAAGGTCGATCAGGCCGCATCGGGCAAGGCGGCTCTCGACGCGGTAAAAAATGCGGCGGTTCAGGGTTCGCCCTACACAATCGTGTTCCTTGACTGGCAAATGCCGGGAATGGATGGCATCGAGACGGCCAAACGGATCAGGGCGCTGCCGCTTGCCTACATGCCGCACATAATGATGGTGACCGCCTATGGTCGCGAGGAAGTCATTAAAGGAGCGGAAGAGGCGGGCATCGAAGATGTGCTGATCAAGCCTGTCAATGCCTCCGTTCTGTTCGACGGCGTTGCGCGCATCATGGGGAAAAACATTGATGCCGCCCGCAGCAACGGGGAGGCGCCGACCGACACCTTTGAGCAGCTCGCCACCATAAGGGGCGCGCATATCCTGCTGGTGGAAGACAATGATCTCAATCAGGAAGTTGCAACTGAACTGCTCACTGACGCCGGATTTGTCGTCGATCTGGCGGAAAATGGCCAGATCGCACTGAACAAACTCAGCACGACCCGTTATGACATCGTGCTGATGGACATGCAGATGCCAGTCATGGATGGCGTGACGGCAACCCGTGAGATACGCAAAGAGGCGCGTTTCAATGAGCTGCCCATCGTCGCGATGACCGCAAATGCCATGCAGGAGGACAGGGACAAGTGCATGACGGCGGGAATGAATGATCACGTTGCCAAACCCATTGAGCCTGAAGACTTGTGGAAAGCGTTGCTAAAATGGATCAAACCGCAACACCCTACCGAACCCCCTGTGCCTCCCTCCACGCGACACACAGACCTTCCGTCAGAGATTGCAGGGCTGGATATGGCCCTCGGCCTGCGCCGCGTACTGGGTAAAAAGTCGCTCTACCTGTCGATGTTGCGCAAGTTCGCGACCGGGCAGAAACACGTCATAGCGAATATCTACAGGTCACTGGAAGATAACGACTGGAGCACGGCAGAGAGAACCGCCCATACCCTCAAGGGGCTTTGCGGAAACATAGGTGCCACTGATTTGCAGCAGCTTGCGGAAAAAATCGAATCATCCATCAAACACCGCAGCCAGTTTGAGGAAATCAACGCCCGAATCAACGATATGATCGTACCGCTTGAAAACCTCATCGCTCAACTGGAGCAAAAGCTGCCGGAAGAACCGGGGGGAATCGCTGTAATAGTCGATCAGATCAAGCTTCATGAGGTGTGTACTCACCTTGAACAATTGTTATCCGACGATGATGCGGAGGCAGCTGACCTGATAAACCATCATGCTGATCTGCTTAACGCTGCCTTCCCTGTTGATTATCGCAAGATTGCGGATGCCATCAGCGTGTTTAATTTTGAGGGCGCACTCGTAGCGCTAAGAAGCGCTATCGAAACGGTCCGTTGAAAGGTATTCTCATGGATACGCTCGAACTAAACGACAAGGCTACGATACTGGTGATCGATGATATGCCAGACAACCTGATCATGATGAGCCACCTGCTGAAGGGGGTTTACCGGGTGAAAGTTGCCGCAAGTGGCAAGAAGGCTTTGGTGATTGCATCGTCAAATCCCCCGCCGGACCTGATCCTGCTCGACATCATGATGCCGCTCATGGATGGCTATGAGGTTTGCCGACAATTAAAGCTCAACCCGAACACGATGAATATCCCGGTGATCTTTCTGACCGCGAAGTCAGAAATGGAGGATGAATTAAAAGGGCTGGAGTTAGGGGCGGTCGATTACATCACCAAACCTGTCAGCCCTCCCATTGTGATGGCACGAGTTAAAAATTATCTGGCACTCAAGCGCATGGATGATTTTCTGCGCAATCAGAATGACTTCCTCGAACTTGAGGTCGCAAAACGTACCCAGGAAGTGATCGCGGTCCAGGATGTGACCACGCTTGCCATGGCCTCACTGGCAGAAACCCGTGACTCCGACACAGGCAATCACATACGCCGCACACAGTGCTACGTGAAGGCGCTTGCCGTCCGGCTGCACGACCATCCCCGCTTCGCCTGGTTTCTGACGGAGGCCAACATCGAAATGCTGTTCAAGTCGGCGCCGCTGCACGACATCGGCAAGGTGGGAATTCCGGATCGCATCCTGCTAAAACCCGGTTCTTTTGACGCCGACGAATTCGAAATCATGAAAACGCATACCACTCTTGGGCACGATGCCATCATGCACGCCGAAAATATGCTGGGGCACAGTGTCGAGTTTCTCTCCATGGCCAAGTCTATCGCACTCTCACATCAGGAAAAATGGGATGGCAGCGGCTATCCACAAGGACTATCCGGCGACGAAATTCCGATTTCGGCCAGATTAATGGCGGTGGCCGATGTCTACGATGCTCTGATCAGCAGGCGGGCTTACAAGACAGGAATCACGCATGAAAAGGCCGTTGAAATCATGCGTGAAGGCCGTGGTTCACACTTCGATGCCGACATGCTCGACGCCTTCATCGAAATACAGGAAGAGTTTCGCGCTATCGCGCAGCGCTTTGCCGACATCGATGCGCTGACGCAAACGAACATCATTCCCTGCCTGGAACCGGCAGAAACTTTTACAACAGAGCTTGCAGGCGCCGCACCTGACGCCCCGTCAAAGCCAACTGACACTTAAGAACATTCTGATGGATAAACTTCATTTAGCCGAAAAACCCACAATCCTTCTGGTCGACGATACGCCTGACAACCTGACCCTGATGAGCAATGTGCTCAGGAGTGCATACAGGGTGAAAATCGCCAACTGTGGTGAAAAGGCGCTGAAAATAGCCTCGTCCGACCAGCCACCCGATCTGATTCTGCTCGACATCATGATGCCCGGCATGGATGGATATGAGGTGTGCCGACAATTAAAGCGCAACCCGAACACGATGAATATCCCGGTGATCTTCCTGACGGCCATGACGGAAACGGAGGATGAACAAAAAGGGCTGGAGCTGGGGGCGGTCGATTACATCACCAAGCCTATCAGCCCGGCCATCGTGATGGCGCGGGTCAGGAACCATCTGGCATTACAAAAAATAAACCGCGAGCTGGAAAGTGCAAAATTAGTGGCTGAAAAAGCCAATCTGGCAAAATCCTCTTTTCTATCCAGCATGAGTCATGAATTGCGCAGTCCGCTCAATGCCATCCTGGGCTTTGCCCAGCTGATGGAGTCCGAATCCCCTCCCCCTACATCCAGCCAGGTTCAGAGCATCACTCAAATCATTAAAGCCGGATGGCATTTACTGGAACTCATCAACGAAATACTGGATCTGGCCAAGGTTGAATCAGGGCAGGTGCCTATGCTGAAGGAACCGGTATCGCTTGACGCCGTCATGCTCGAATGTCAGGGCATGACGGCGCCGCTGGCAAAACAGCGAGGCATCACCATGAGTTTCCCACCGCCGGATGAGACCTGGTTTGTCAGCGCCGACCGGACACGGGTCAAGCAGGTTTTAATCAACCTGCTGTCCAATGCGGTCAAATACAACCGTGAACATGGAAGCATCGAGATTACTTGCACGGCAACGACGCCAGGACGGATACGCGTCAACATCAAGGACACGGGGGCCGGGTTGACGCCGGAACAACTCACGCAACTATTCCAGGCCTTTAATCGCCTGGGGCAGGAGACTGGCATTGAAGAGGGCACAGGCATCGGCCTCGTGGTGTCCAAACGGCTGATTGAGCTGATGGGGGGAACGATCGGAGCAGATAGCACCCCGGAGGTGGGAAGCGTGTTCTGGTTCGAGCTCGCATCAGCGGCTCAGCCGCATCTACCTGTAGAGATGAACGTTGCCACTCAGCCGGATATACGTCGTCAGGCGCGCATCCACACCCTGCTCTATGTAGAGGATAACCCGGCGAATCTGCAACTGGTCGAACGAATCATCGCACACCACCCAGACCTGGCGCTGTTGACTGCTACCAATGCGACGCTGGGGATAGAACTGGCACGCACACACCTGCCGGATCTGATTTTGATGGACATCAATCTGCCCGGCATCAGCGGCACAGAGGCGATGAAAATATTGCGTGAAGATCAGCTGACGAAGCACATCCCCGTACTGGCCGTCAGCGCAAATGCCATCCCCCTGGACATCGAAACTGGCATCAGGGCAGGCTTTTTCCGCTACATCACCAAACCCATCAAGATTGGTGAATTCATGGAGACTCTGGATAGTGCGCTCGAATTTGCCGACAAAACAGACCTCCTGAAAAAAAGGGAGAAATAGTCCATGGTCAGCACAAACGAAATTCTCAATGCCCGTATCCTGATTGTCGACGACATGGAAGCGAATGCCCTTCTGCTCGAACGAATGCTGCGCAACAACGGCTATCTGTCCGTCTCAACCACGACCAACCCGGTTGAAGTCTGCGAACTTCATCGGAAGAATCAATACGACCTGATCCTGCTCGATCTGCTGATGCCGGGCATGGATGGATTTCAGGTAATGGAAAATCTCAAGAAAATAGAGACGACCGGTTATCTTCCCGTCCTGGTAATTACCGCCCAGCCGGATCACAAATTGCGTGCGCTGCAGGCGGGCGCCCGGGATTTCGTCGCCAAGCCATTTGAGTTGGCAGAAGTTCTGGCACGCGTTCACAACATGCTGGAAGTGCGCCTGTTGCACGACGAGATCCATAATTACAGCCTGGATCTGGAACAAAAGGTGATAGAGGTGGAAGCCAGCCACGAGCAGATCCGTCGCCACAGTGATGAGATCAAGAGTCTGTACGATAAAATCGTGGGGGAACAGAAGCGTGCTGCCGAGTTTAGCCTGCAACCCGGCGCGATGGTGGGCGTCGAGAAGGAAGAACGCTCGGCTACGCACTGGTTCCAGAGTCTGCGACTGCGCCACCCGTGGCTGCAAATCAACCTGCTCACAGCCTTCGTTGCGGCGGCCGTAGTAGGCATGTTCCAGGAAACCATCGACAGGTTGCTGATACTCACCATATTCCTGCCTGTGCTGGCCGATCAATCGAGCAATACTGGCAGCCAGGCACTGGCCATCACGCTGCGCGGAATCATTCTGGGTGAACTCAAATCCGGCAAGGAAAAAGCCCTGATCAGAAAAGAAGCGCTGTTAGGGTTGCTCAATGGCGCACTGGTGGTAAGCGGCCAACGGTTCCACCTGTACAGGTGCGCTGGTTTATGCAGCAGGCTTGATCGGCAGCAACTCGTCGATGCGCCGCATGGTCCAAACGGGGAGTTTTTCCAGCGTATCTTTGAGCCAGGCA
>JAQTUP010000004.1 GCA_028707275.1 Gallionella sp.
AATCACAACTGATTCTTAAAGCTTTTCTGGTTTCCCGTCCGGCTCCGTTTCAAACCTCGTTTCAGCGAAGAGGTGCGCATTATAGAGATCTGAACCCTCACGTCAACACATTTCGGAAATATTACTGTAATCAAAGCTCGTCACCCTACTCTGACCGATGTGCTCTGTTAACTTTTTTTGATCAACTCCAGCTTCGTACGGGAGTGATGCAAAAGCTCATTTAACTCCCGCACAGAGTCATACGCCTCTTCGTGTGTCTCATTGGCCAGCCTGCGCCCCATTTCCTGGGCAACAAAAAGCAAACCTGACAATTCATCAATCGTTCCGAGCCTATCCCCATCCTGCGCTTCTTCTTTCATGATAGCCACCCCCGCACGATATTTCATGCCACACCGTAACCACGCACCCCCCGATCGTCAATATGCCAAACGACATAGGCATTCATGCGCAGCAGCAAAAATAGCGCGCTTACTCTGCGGAAAATCATCTCAATTCCAGCGACCGATAAGATAGCGCAGGTCGACAGCGGAAATTCAGGTGGTTTATTCATGAAAAATATCTACAATGCAGCCTCTTCTGAAAGGCTGTTGTGATTACACTTGGAATTGAATCATCCTGCGATGAAACCGGCATCGCGCTCTACCAAACGGGGCGCGGATTACTCTCGCATACGCTGCACAGCCAGATTGCCATGCACAGCGAATACGGCGGTGTCGTCCCCGAACTCGCCTCACGCGATCATGTGCAGCGCGTTATCCCGCTGATACGTCAGGCCATGCAGGACGCCGACGTATCGCTCGATCAACTGGACGCGATCGCCTATACCCAGGGACCGGGTCTTGGTGGCGCCCTGTTGGTCGGTGCCAGCGTCGCCAATTCGTTAGCTTATGCCCTCGACATACCGACTATCGGCATTCATCACCTGGAGGGTCATTTACTCTCGCCGCTATTGTCCGATCCCGCACCCGAATTCCCGTTCATAGCCCTCCTGGTGTCAGGCGGCCACACGCAACTGATGCGCGTGGACGGGGTCGGACGATATGAGCTGCTGGGAGAAACGGTAGATGACGCCGCCGGCGAAGCCTTCGACAAGAGCGCCAAATTGCTGGGATTAGGCTATCCGGGCGGCCCGGCATTGTCGCTGCTCGCAGCCTCAGGCAGACCGGGGCTCTATAAATTGCCACGCCCGATGTTGCACAGCGGGGATCTCAACTTCAGCTTCAGCGGCTTGAAAACGGCAGTTCTTACCCTGGTCAGACAAAGCGACCTCCCTCACCCCACCCCTCTCCCGCAAGCGGGCGAGGGGACAAACGAATCGCTGCGCGAATTTCAAATTATCGAACAAACTCGTGCCGACATCGCTTATGCGACACAGGAAGCCATCATAGATGTACTGGCACACAAGGCGCGCGCAGCCCTGGCGCAAACCGGCCTGACACAACTGGTCGTGGCAGGAGGAGTAGGCGCAAATCAGATGTTGCGCAGCCGGTTGATCTGCGACATTGAACGCCGTGGCGGCCGCGTGTTTTATCCGGACCTGGAATTTTGCACCGACAACGGCGCGATGATCGCCTTCGCCGGCGCATTGCGTCTGGCAGAACAGCAGGGCTCAAAGGATTACCGCTTCAACGTCAAACCGCGCTGGAATCTGGAACAAATGGTATCGGCGCTGTAATACAGAGGTGAATCGCCGCGACAGTGGCAGGTTTTCGGCGATCCTCGCGACCGAATCACATGCCGCAGACTTGAGACAACGGGCGCCTACAGGAGTAGGATGAACGCCCGGATAAAATGATTTTCCATCACCCGATCATGTCCTCACTCGCCAGGCAAAAATCTCTCATCCTGATGCAACTGGGGGTTGCTGCAACCTACCTGCTGTTCGGGACAATAACTCATCATTATTTTATCAGCCACGGCATTGTAGGGGTTGTCTGGCCGGGCAGTGGCATAGCGCTGGCCGCCTTACTCATTGGTGGCCGACGCTTCATCTGGGGTGTTTTTCTCGGCTCACTGCTGCTCAATGCATTATCCAACAGTTCACTCTGGGCTGTTTTCGGAATCACCTTAGCCAATGTACTGGAAGCGCTGACAGGTTTTTGGCTGATCATACGCCCGGGACACATGACCTCACCCATCGGGACTCTGGCAGGCTACCTGCGACTGATTGCACTGGGAGGCGGAATAACCAGCATGGTCGGCGCATTGATAGGCACATCATCCCTGCTCCTTGCCGGTTATTTCCCGCCAGGCGAACACTTTGAAAATCTCTCGCACTGGTGGATGGGGGATACGATAGGTGTGGTGCTGCTCACCCCCTTTATATTGGCATGGCGCCAACCCAGGATCGTGCAACTCACCGCCATGAACCGGCTGGAAGCTGCCATTTTGCTCGGCATCACATTTATTGCCGGACAAATTGTTTTCATGGGATGGTTTCACGCCTTCCTGAGCGACACCCCCAAGGGTTACTGGATGTTTCTTTTTACTTCCTGGGCGGCAATACGCCTGGGGGCTCGCGGCGCCACACTCGTTCTGCTGATGACGTCGATCCAGGCATTATCTGGCGCGTATCAGGAAGTGGGATTTTTCGCCCAGGACTTTGCCCGAGCCGATCTGCACAACTACTGGGCTTACATGCTGATTTTATCCATAGTCGGTATGGCTTTATCGACCTATGTCAATGAAATTAAAAATGGCCTTGAAGCCCTGAAGCTAAAAGACTCAGCACTTAATGCCGCCGCGAACGGCATTGTAATAACGGACCGGACAGGACGCATCGAATGGGCGAATCAGGCTTTTTGCCAAGCCACGGGATATAGCCTGGACGAAGCTTTAGGGAAAAATTCAGGGCAACTTGTAAAGTCAGGAGCACATGACCTGGCATATTACAAACTGATGTGGCAAACCATACTCAGTCACAAGGTTTGGCACGGTGAAATCGTCAATCGTCGCAAGGATGGAGCGCAGTTTGACGAAGAAATGACGATTACGCCCATTTCGAATGAACGAGGAACCATCACCCACTTCGTTGCGGTAAAACAGGACATTACCGGGCGAAAATATGCCGAAAAGTACGAACGGTTTCAAAGGCACACATTGGAAATGCTGGCTGAAAACAATCAGCTTTCAAATATTCTGGATGCCATTGTGCGGGGCATGGAACAACTCAACCCCCGGATGTTGTGCAGTATTTTATTGCTCGACCAGGAAGGCCGCCACCTTTATCACGGTGCGGCTCCCAGCCTGCCCGACTTTTATAATGCAGCAATCGACGGGATTGAAATTGGCATGGGCGTGGGTTCCTGCGGCACAGCCGCCTTTACCGGCGAGCGAGTCATCGTTGATGACATAACGACTCACCCCTACTGGGCGCCCTACAAGGCGCTCGCCGCCCGTGCCGGAATTGGTTCGTGCTGGTCTCAGCCGATACGCTCATCGACAGGTCAGATACTGGGCACCTTTGCCATCTATCATCATGAAGCGCACACACCCGCAGAATCTGACATCTCCATTATCGAACAAACTGCCCGTCTGGCAAGCATTGCCATTGAACACCAGCGGATGGCCGAACAGGTGCGTCAGCTTGCGTTCTACGACACTCTCACCAAACTGCCCAACCGGCGTCTGCTCAATGACCGTTTGAGCCAAACCCTCGCCGCCAACAAGCGCAGTGACTGCTACAGCGCACTGATGTTTATTGATCTTGACAACTTCAAACCGCTCAATGACACCTATGGTCATATAGTCGGAGATCTGCTGCTGTCTCAGGCGGCCGACAGGTTGAAGAATTGCGTGCGCGAAACGGACACGGTAGCGCGCTTCGGCGGCGATGAATTTGTGGTAATGCTCAGCGAACTCGACACAGACAAGAGCGAATCAACCCGACAAGCGGGCGTCGTGGCAGAAAAAATTCGTGCCGCCTTGTGCGCACCCTATCTGCTGCGCATCAGGCACGAAGGCGAGACCGACTCCACGATTGAGCATCGCAGCAGCGCAAGCATAGGCGTAGTCGTTTTTAAAAATCACGTTGAAGATCAGGACGACATCCTCAAATGGGCGGATGCGGCGATGTATCAGGCCAAAGAAGCCGGACGCAATCTGATCCGGTTTTACGCACAGGAAAGATGATCGTTCTTTAACGGACAGGCTCTCTTCTGACAATTCAGTTCACTCACCTCCCCGCTCGTTTAACGGTTTCTCCCCGGCTTGAATGAACGCCCATCAAAAAATATATGCAGCACCCTGTAACCTTTTTTCGCGCCCCGACGAATCTGTGGGTGCGTGGAAGATGCGACAAAAGTTCATCGAAAACGCGAAGACATCACGCCGCCGGACTCTCCGGCCTGCGTTTAATTACAACCTTTCTCAACCAAAATGGAGTTTCAAACATGAACAAGCAATTGACAGCAGCAATCGGCGGTTTACTGGCACTGGGTCTTGCGGGCGCGGCAAGTGCGGCTGACCAGAAAATGGAAAAATGCTACGGTATTGCCAAGGCGGGTATGAACGACTGCGGCAGCAAAAAAGCGGGACACTCCTGTGCAGGACAGGCCAGCAAGAACAGCGACGCAAACGATTTCGTCGCGCTGCCCAAGGGAACATGCAACAAGATTGCCAACGGCAGCCTGGGCGAGGCTGGCGACGCGATGATGATGAAAAAGACCATGTAACGGGCATGATATTTAAACCATTACAGACGGAGAGACCTGCCATGCCCGTTCCCTCACCCCAACCCTCTCCCGCAAGCCTGCCTGTGCGTTGCACGCAGACAGGCACCCAGTCAGGCGGGCGAGGGAGCGAACGAACGCTTGCGCGAGTTTTACGTTAATGAAGCGGCCCGCAACGCTTCCCTGTACCGCAGGTATTGGCTTGCGGGCGCCTCATTACCGCGAGGTACTGAACACCTTACCGCCTCTTGGCTGGGTAGAGGTGCATAACGAGAATTTTTTTGGCGGGGGGGCGGCATTGAGCACCCTGCTCAAGGTACGCGAGCATTACCCTGTCAGCCTGCATGGCGTCGGCATGGGACTGGCTTCGACGACACCGCTGGACCTGCACCATTTGACTGAACTGCATCGTTTGTGCGATGCGGTCAAACCACAGGCCGTCTCCGAACATCTGTGCTGGAATGCTGCCGATGGCTTTGTGATCAACGACTTATTGCCCTTCCCCTACACCCGGGAAGCGCTGGCGCATGTGGCGAGCCGCATCGACCAGGTGCAGGAAAAACTGGGGCGACAGTTACTGGTCGAAAACCTCTCCAGCTACCTGTCCTTCTCGCACAGCGAAATGACCGAAGGCGAATTTTTGGCCGAACTCACCCGCCGTACCGGGTGCGGCATCCTGTTCGATGTTGAAAACCTGTATGTGAATACGCGCAATCTGGGCGTGGACGCAGAAGCTTTTATCAGAGCGATCCCGCCTGATGCCGTCAGGGAATACCACCTGGCCGGATACTCGGTGATGGATGGCTGCCTGGTCGATACGCACAACCATCCTGTATACCCGGAAGTATGGGCGCTCTATGAGTATGTGCTGCAACAGATCGGGCCGCGCCCCACCCTGATCGAGTGGGACAGCGATATTCCTGCGCTGGCCGTGCTGATGAATGAAGCTGCCTGTGCACAGCAAAGGATGGATGCCTGCCATGAGTGAGTACACTGACGAACTTGCGCATTTTGCACGCGCCATCGTCTGCTGCGAGTCTCCCTCGCAAAAGGTGTGCAGGACATACCCCGATTACACCGCCGCGACCGCCATGGAAGTCTATCGCAACAACTATCGAGGCAATCTGCACGATGCGCTGGCCGTGGCTTATCCTGTCATCCTGCAACTGGTAGGCGATGATTTTTTTCGGTTCATGGCAAGAAAATATATCGGTGAACATCCGTCGCAAAGCGCCAACCTCCATCATTATGGCGCCGAATTAGCCGCTTTTCTGTCGGGCTTCGCGCCCGCGCAGGAACTGCCTTATCTGCCGGATGTGGCAAGGCTGGAGTGGCACTGCCACCTGGCTTATTTCGCACCCGATGCCCCCTCCTTTTCGCTGGCTTATCTGGCAGAAATACCCGCCGAACACTATGCGGAATTGAGTATAGGAACCGCTTGCCGGATGGTGCGCTCCGACTTTCCCGTCATGCAAATATGGCAGGCGCACCAGCCAGGCGCCGACAGCGATTTTCGCATCGATCTCGATAACGGCGGCGGTATTGCGCTGGTGAGTCGCAAGGAATATGTCATACGGGTCAGTGAACTCCCGGAGGCTGCCGCCTGCTGGCTGCAACACATACAAGACGGCGACACGCTGGGCCTGGCGACACATGCCACACTGGAACGCCATCCCCGCTTCGACTTGCAGGCCACCTTGATCAACCTGCTCGCGCAAGGCGCACTCACAAGCTTTACTTCGGCTGCGACATCGTGAATATCATTCTTCGCCTCACACGGCTTTACTACCGTGCATCCCGTCTGCCGGAACATCTGGCTCCCCTGATCGACCTGGGGCTGAAATTATTTCTGGCTCAGGTATTTTTTAAATCGGGGCTGACCAAGATACAGACCTGGGACAGCACCCTTTATTTGTTCGCTGATGTTTACCAGGTGCCGCTGCTCAATCCCGAATTTGCGGCCTGGCTGGCCACAGGCGCGGAACTGGGATTGCCGGTTTTTCTGGTCGCAGGACTCTTCGGGCGCTTTGCCGCTGCCGGACTGTTCATCCTCAATCTGGTCGCCGTCATTTCCTATTATTCAGAACTGAGCGAAGCCGGACTCAATCAGCATCTGTACTGGGGAATCTTGCTGACCGTGCTGCTCTCGATCAGCCGCAGCGCCTGGTCAGTGGATCACTGGCTGGAAAACAGGTTGGAAAAATCAGCCAGATCTTAACTTCGATGCACGCACACCAAGGAGACTCTCTTGAATCTGTCACACCCTAAACGCATCAGCCGCCGGAACATCATCGTGTATATCCTGGTCGCATTATTCATCGGCATCGCATTCATGATGGTGACGGAGCAGCTCAACCGTCAGAATGCCGCGATTGAAAAAGAAGAGGCCAGAATGCATGAGGCTGCCATTAAAAATACTGCTCGCACAACGCTGGCAAAAGAGATTCATACGCACGCCGAAGCCAGTGCCGGTCAGCTGGCTCTGCTCTTCGTCCTGAACGACAAGGACAAAAGGATCACGGCCTATGGCGAGATGGACAGACACAACGCGTCCATGGATCTGGCAATCGAGCGCATCGGGCCGTTGCTCGAAGGTGCGGATGATAAAAAGACCCGTTTGATCAGTTTGCGCGATGCCTTTCGTGACGGCCTGCAAGAGTCCGTGGACGCGCTGGAATTGAATGACAAGGAAAAAGGGAAGCTGCTTTTATCCACGGTGACACTGAAAAATCTTCAGGCGCTGCGCAGCCTGGTGGAGCAGATCGCAACTGAACAGCCAGCACGCCCGATGGCGCCGGAAAAATCCACTTTCATGGATTCCCGGACTGCCGTCATCGGACTGGGCCTGGGTTCTGCCGTGATCGCATTGCTGCTGGGCATGATGCTCACCAGAAAGGTGGCATCAATTACATAGCCTGCCTCAGGAAAAATCTCAGTTCAGCTGCTGTCCGTGTTCCCGCGTCGCGAAAAATTGCACCTTGGGCCAGCGCTCCTGAACCAGACGAAGATTCACGCCTGAATCGGCAAGATAGGCATAATTTCCGTCCACATCTTTTGCCAGACGGCTCTGGTTGGCCTTGACGAACTCATTCAAATGAGCCGTATCAGGACAAGTCACCCAGCGCGCGGTATGGATACCCGCACGTTCAAACACGGCATCCACCCCGTACTCGGCCTTGAGGCGGTGCTCGACCACTTCAAACTGCAACTGACCCACGGCGCCGATCAGCGGGTTGCTCGTGTCAACCAGAGGTTCGAATACCTGCACCGCGCCCTCTTCACCTAACTGGCGCAAGCCCTTTTGCAATTGTTTGGCCTTCATCGGGTCGCGCAGCCGCGCGCGGCTGAACAACTCAGGCGCAAAGTACGGGATGCCCTTGAAGGTCAGTGCCTCACCTTCTGTCAGGACATCGCCGATCTGCAACTGGCCGTGGTTGTGGACGCCGATAATGTCGCCCGCATAAGCCTCATCCATACGCGTGCGCTCATTCGCCATGAAGGTCACCGCATTGGCAAGCTTCATTTCCTTGCCGGTACGGCGATGTTTGACCTTCATGCCCGAACTGTAACGCCCCGAACACACGCGCATAAAAGCGATACGGTCGCGGTGATTCGGATCCATATTGGCCTGAATCTTGAAGACAAATCCGGTGAACGCGGGCTCGGTGGGCAACACCTGCCGCACATCGGTGGCACGCGGCAGAGGCGCTGGCGCCCAATCGACCAGTGCGCGCAATATTTCGCGCACGCCGAAGTTATTCACGCCTGAGCCGAAAAACACCGGTGATTGCTGGCCTTTGAGAAACTCGTCCAGATCGAATGAGGCGCCCGCCCCCATCACCAGCTCTGTTTCCTCACGCATGGTCTGCATCTCGGCAGGACACTGCTTCGCCAGCTGATCGATCTGGGCGCCTTGCAATGTCTCGACTTCCTGACCCGCCTTGGCTTCGCCTGGCAAAAAGCGCAGCACTTCATCGTTGAGCAGGTGATAGACGCCCTGAAAGCGCTTACCCATGCCGATAGGCCAGGTCACCGGGGCACATTTGATCTTCAGGACAGATTCAATCTCGTCCAGCACTTCCAGCGGTTCGCGCACTTCGCGATCCATCTTGTTGATGAAGGTGATGATCGGCGTGTTGCGCAAGCGGCACACTTCCAGCAGCTTGATGGTCTGCTCTTCCACGCCCTTGGCCGCATCGACCACCATCACCGCCGCATCCACGGCAGTCAGTACGCGATAGGTATCTTCCGAGAAATCCTGGTGACCCGGCGTATCGAGCAGGTTGATGACGCAATCGTCGTAGGTGAACTGCATCACCGAACTGGCGACAGAAATACCGCGCTGTTTCTCGATTTCCAGCCAGTCTGAAGTCGCGTGACGCCCACTCTTGCGCGCTTTTACCGTCCCTGCCATCTGAATCGCGCCACCGAACAGCAACAGTTTTTCGGTGAGCGTAGTCTTACCCGCATCAGGGTGAGAGATGATCGCAAAAGTGCGGCGGCGTTTAACTTCGCGCACGATGCCATCCTGGCTGACAGGCTCATCACCGGTACGGATTTCTTCGGATACTTGAATCATATTTTTACACCATAATGCAAAAAGGCTCACCAAAATTTGGTAAGCCTTAAATTAATTAATCAGAACTACCTGACTAATTTTGCGTGCTATCGCACGCCAAATTTGGTGGCCCGGGGCGGAATCGAACCACCGACACAAGGATTTTCAATCCTCTGCTCTACCGACTGAGCTACCAGGCCATTTGCAACATTTTCGCAGAAACTTTGTTACACATCATCCCTTGCGAGTCGCGCATTATACCCACTTTTTTTAGATACGCAATACAAATAACAAACCCCGCGTGAGCGGGGTTGTTATTGGTCAAACAAACCTCTTTCAGAAAGCGGCGACAAGTCGCCGCACTCTTATTACATCATGCCGCCCATGCCGCCCATGTCGCCGCCGCCCATGCCGCCAGCTGGCTTGTCTTCTGGCAACTCGGCAACCATACAAGCCGTAGTCAACATCAGACCTGCGATAGACGCTGCATTTTGCAATGCGACGCGCGTCACCTTGGTAGGATCTACCACGCCCATCGCCAGCATGTCGCCGTATTCGCTGGTCGCCGCGTTGTAACCGAAGCTGCCGGAGCCTTCCACAACCTTGTTAACCACAACGGATGGCTCGTCACCGGCGTTTTGCACGATGGCGCGCAACGGCGCTTCCATGGCGCGCAATACGATCGTGATACCTGCATCCTGATCGTGGTTGTCGCCCTTCAGACCGGACACAGCCACCTTGGCGCGCAACAGTGCCACGCCGCCGCCAGGAACAATGCCTTCTTCAACCGCTGCACGGGTTGCGTGCAATGCATCTTCCACGCGCGCCTTCTTTTCCTTCATTTCGACTTCAGTTGCAGCGCCGACCTTGATCACGGCAACACCGCCAGCCAGCTTGGCTTTGCGTTCTTGCAGCTTTTCCTTGTCGTAGTCGCTGGTCGACTCTTCAGCTTGCTTGTTGATCTGGCCGATACGCGCGCGGATAGCTTCTTCACTGCCATTACCGTCGATGATAATGCTGTTGTCCTTGCCCACTTCGATGCGCTTGGCTTGGCCCAGATCTTCCAGAGTTGCCTTTTCCAGTGTCAGACCGACTTCTTCAGCGATAACCGTACCGCCTGTCAAAATCGCGATGTCTTCGAGCATCGCCTTGCGACGATCGCCAAAACCTGGCGCCTTGACGGCAACAGTCTTCAGGATGCCACGGATGTTGTTGACGACCAAAGTTGCCAGCGCTTCGCCGTCTACGTCTTCAGCGATGATCAGCAACGGGCGGCCAGCCTTGGCCACTTGTTCCAGGATAGGCAGCAGGTCGCGAATGTTGGAAACCTTCTTGTCATGCAACAAGATGTACGGATTTTCCATCAATGCCAACTGACGATCCTGGTTGTTGATAAAGTAAGGTGACAGATAGCCGCGATCAAACTGCATACCTTCGACGATGTCCAACTCGTCTTCCAGGCCGGTGCCATCTTCGATGGTGATGACGCCTTCCTTACCTACTTTTTCCATCGCGGCAGCGATCTTCTCGCCGATCACGGTGTCAGAATTGGCAGAAATACTGCCGACTTGTGCGATTTCCTTGCTGGTGGTGCATGGCTTGGACAACTTCTTCAGCTCGGCCACCGCAGCGATAACAGCCTGGTCGATACCGCGCTTCAGATCCATAGGGTTCATGCCGGCTGCCACAAACTTCATGCCTTCCATGACGATAGATTGCGCCAATACAGTCGCAGTCGTAGTACCGTCACCGGCCACATCGGAAGTCTTGGAAGCTACTTCCTTGACCATTTGCGCGCCCATGTTTTCGAACTTGTCCTTGAGTTCGATTTCCTTGGCGACAGAGACACCATCCTTAGTGATGGTAGGGGAACCGTATGAACGATCCAGCACGACGTTACGTCCTTTAGGACCCAACGTGACCTTGACTGCATCGGCCAGGATATTTACGCCGACTACCATCTTGTTGCGTGCTGCGTCGTGAAACTTTACGTCTTTAGCTGCCATGTTTTATTCTCCTAGAAATTCAGTAATCTTGAGCCAAGTTCAAAGCTAAGGTGAGGCAAGGCGGCAACGAACTCGTGACGAAGACAGTGCATCAAGCACGGCCAGGCCCGAATAAGGAAGCCAACGCAGCATCACCGACGATTTGAGCCTGGATTAGGCTTCGACTACGCCGATGATGTCATCTTCGCGCATGGTCATGTATTCCTGGCCGTCCATCTTGAAAGCCTGACCTGCATATTTGCCGAACAGAACGCGGTCGCCCACCTTGACAGTCATCGCTTGCAAACGACCGTCGTCTCCAACTTTACCATTGCCCACGGCGATGATTTCGCCCTGATCCGGCTTTTCGGTTGCTGCATCTGGAATCACGATACCAGAAGCGGTTTTACGCTCTTCTTCCATACGCTTGACGATGACGCGATCGTTCAAAGGACGAATCTTCATATTTATATCTCCTGAATCAATGAATTAAATTAAATGCGAGAGGTGAAGCATGAGATGCTCCGCCCGCAAGCGCTAACAATGGGGATAGCGGCCTGCAATTTCAAGGGCGGAGGTCAAATTTATTTTCTTGCAGGCAGTGCGATCTTATTGTCTTTACTGAACTGATAATCTTTAAAGATATGCTCGGTGCTCAAGATTTGATACGTTCCATCTTCATTGCGATGCGAGGTGTCTTTCAGACGGTAGACATAATGACCGCAGGTCCACAGATCATAGTTGCGCATGTGAGTACACAGACAAGTCTTGTCCAGCACGGAGATTTTTTTCGCATCAGGATTAGCTTCAACAACGCGGTTGTAAGCGTCAATATAGCCACAGCGACCGTTGCCGTCGAGCACGTAACCGAACGCCTCGCAATTCGGACGAATACCTGAGCCGATGGCAGGACAGCCCTTGATCATGCGCATCGGATAACCCGTCGGCGACAAGGTATTCACCTCGATGTCCGCTTCGCTGGCCTTGAAATACTCCTGCTGTATCTTTTCAGGAATTCCGCATTCCCGGGCTACGGTAAAGCGCGTCGCAACCTGCACGGCAGATGAACCCGTTTCCAGATAACTGACCGCATCGCTGCCGGTAAAAATACCTCCGGCCGGAATCACCGGAATATCCAGCTGTTCATTTTTCAGGAACTGAATGACTTCCGCAACAATGGTGCGCAGATCATATTGCGCCCAGTCCATGCCGAAACCCAGATGACCGCCGGCCAGCGGGCCTTCCACCACGATATAGTCAGGCAAACGGTCGGTTTTGACATTCTTGCGCAAAAACAACTGCAATGCGCGCACGGAAGAAACGATGATGCCCAGCTTGGCATCGCGAAAGCGCGGGTGATCCTGCATCATGGCAAATGAGCCCAGATGCAGTCCGGCTGCCAGCGTGATGCCATCAATACCTTCGTCCAGCGCGGTCAGCATGCGGGTGCGCAGTGTTTCGCGCGGCGCATTCATGGTCAGTTTTTCCATGCAGTTGATGAAGACCATCCCGTCGCCGCGTTTGGCTTCCATGGTGTGTCGAACATGCAGGCGCGATGCTTCGGCAACCTGTTCCAGATCGAATTTCACGATGGATTTATCGGCCTTCAGAATGTTCAGTTTGTACTGCTTCTGTTTTTCGCTGACAAATTTAGTCTTGTAACGTTTATCCGTCACAGTCGGCAGCATCGCATCGGAAATATGACCGACCCCGCCCAGGCGAGCCGCTTCCAGCGCCAGTTCAGCGGTAGAAATATCTACCCCCATACCGCCGATCATAATCGGCACTAATTCGCGCTTCCCGAAACGCAGGCGAAAATCATCTACACATTTCATTGCTACCCTCCTCCAGCTGTCGTCCTTAAATTCTAAAAATCAGGGCGTTATCAGTAATTATATTAAATGCTCGCAAGATGCCAAGGATGCCACAGTTGGAGCAATACTCAAAGCAAAGCCGACATTGTCATCAATGACATTGCCATAAAAACTTGCTTTTCCAGCGATTACACCGCGCAGACTGACGACTTAACTTTCGTTCAGGCGTCAAAAATTCGTTATGATTCACAGATGCAAAAAATAAACCGAACCAATGCCCGCCTGATCGAGCGCAGCCTGTCCGCCGTATGGCATCCTTGCTCGCAGATGAAACATTACCAGACATTTGCGCTGATGCCGATTGCTCGCGGCAAAGACGCATGGCTTTATGACTATGACGGAAAAAGATATTTAGACGCGGTCAGCTCGTGGTGGGTAAATTTATTTGGTCACAGCAACCCGCGCATCAATGCGGCTCTGCGTGACCAGCTGGAAACGCTGGAGCACGTGATGCTGGCGGGGTTCACCCATGAACCCGTAATCGAACTCTCCGAACGACTGCGCGATTTAGCCCCGCCAGGCCTCGGGCACTGTTTCTATGGTTCGGACGGCGCATCGGCCACAGAAATCGCGCTCAAGATGAGCGCACACTACTGGCGCAATACCGGCCATCCGGGCAAGTGCCAGTTTATAAGTTTGCAAAACAGCTATCACGGCGAGACGATAGGCGCGCTGTCAGTGACCGATGTTGCCCTGTTCCGCGACGCCTATTCCCCGCTTATCCGGCAACAGGCGACGGTCGTGAGCCCCGATTCTCGCAACGCGGAACCCGGGGAGACGAGCGAAGCTTTTGCCATACGCTGCGCAAAAGCACTGGAAACACATTTGCAAAGACACCATGCAATACTTGCCGCCTTCATCATCGAGCCGCTGGTGCAAGGCGCTGCAGGCATGGCGATGTATCACCCGGTTTATCTCGAACGCGCGAGAGAGCTTTGCAACAAATATGAAGTACACCTGATTGCCGATGAGATTGCGGTCGGCATGGGAAGAACCGGGACGATGTTCGGCTGCGAACAGGGAAAAATAACCCCGGACTTCCTGCTGCTCTCCAAAGGCATCACCGGCGGCTACCTACCTTTATCTGTCGTGATGACGACAGATCAGATCTATCAGGCCTTCTATTCGGACGAGACCGCGCGCGGCTTCTTGCATTCGCATTCCTACACCGGCAATCCGCTGGCCTGCCGCGCAGCACTGGCCACACTGGATATTTTTGCACAGGACGACATTTTGGCCGCCAACCGGCACAAGGCCGCCTGGCTGAACAATATCGCGCATCCGCTGCGCGAGCTGCCGTGCGTACGAAACTGGCGCAACACCGGCATGATATGGGCGTTCGAAGTGGATACACCGCACCCGGACTTTGCACAACGTTGCTTTCATCTGGGCTTGCAGCATGAACTGCTGTTGCGCCCGATGGGGAAAACCGTGTACTTCATGCCGCCTTACATCCTCTCCGAGGAGGAAATTCAGCTTCTGGTCGGGCGAACACGCGCAATCATCGACGAGCTGACATGAAATCCGCACTCGGCATCATCTTGTTGCATGCCTGGCTCATCGCCTCCTTTACAGCACTGGCCATCCCTCTGCCGCCCACCGTTGTCCAGCAATTGAGAAAGGCCAACATCCCGACCAAGGCCATCGCCATTGAAATACGCGAGGCGGATAAATCATCGCCGCTCATCAGCCTCAACGGTCGGCAAAGTATGAACCCGGCGTCAACCATGAAACTGCTCACCACCTATGCCGGCCTGGAGATACTGGGGCCTGCGTATCGCTGGAAGACTGAAGCCTATCTCGATGGCCGACTGGTGGACGGGGTTTTATACGGCAATGTTATTTTCAAAGGGTACGGCGATCCTAAGCTGACCATCGAGGAATTCTGGTTGTGGCTGCGCGAATTGCGTCAACGCGGCTTGCGCGAGATTCGCGGCGACATCGTGCTCGATGGCAGTTTTTTTCCTGCCATCAACCATGACCCGGCAGCATTTGACAACAAACCGACCCGCGCCTACAACGTCGGAGCGAACGCACTTCTTCTCAATTTAAACGCCATGCATTTGCGTCTGCTGCCCGAAAACGCAAAGGTCACCGCGCTGCTGGAGCCCGAACTGTACGGCTACCCGCTCGTCAACCGGATTACGGTGTCAGCCAGTTTGCCCTGCAACGAAGAGGACGCTTACCAGTCGCGCCTTGAAGGGCATAGCATCGTGCTCGAAGGACAGATTCCCGCTCTGTGCGGCGAAGCGCATGACTATTTTTCACTGCTGACGCCCGATGAGTATTTTTTTTCCGTATTCGCCGCACTGTGGCACGAACTCGGAGGACAGGTGACAGGCAGTGTCCGGCAGGGCAAATACACCGGCCCTCAACCCGCGTTTTCCACCCACCTCTCACCGCCCTTGTCGGAAGTGATACGTGACATCAACAAATTCAGCAACAACACCATGGCGCGCCAGCTGTTCCTGACGCTGGGTTCCTCAGGGGGGGAGAGTGCAGAACTCGCGGGCGCCCCCCTGTCCATCGAACGCAGTGTGCAGACCCTGCATCAATGGCTGGAACAACATCAGCTGCAATTTTCCGGGCTGGTACTGGAAAACGGCGCGGGTTTGTCGCGCACTGAGCGCATCAGCGCACAAAACCTGGCTCACATACTGCAACTCGCGGCGAGCGGCCCGTTCGCCGCCGAGCTGGAAGCCTCCTTGCCTATCCTGGGCATGGACGGCACGGTAAAGGGGCGCTTTAAAGGAAGCCCGATCGCAGGCTACGCCCACCTCAAGACAGGATCGCTCGAAGGCGTCAAATCCATCGCCGGCTACATCCATTCCAGGAGCGGCAAGAAGTGGATCGTCGTGTTTTTCATCAACCATCCCAACGCCAGACACGGACAGGCCGCGCAGGACGCACTGATAGAGTGGGTGCAAGCGCAGTGAGGCCGGGGTTGCCCGGCAGCAAGCTACTTTTCTTGTCTTGCCAAGAAAAGTAGCCCAAAGAAATCGCCCCCGGTTTGCCGTCCCTACGGGATACCCTGCGTTGCTCGACAGGTCAGGCGGCTGCGGAACTCGCGCTATGCGCTCAGACAGTCCTCGCCGAAATCTCCTGACCAGTCTGCGCTACTCGGCGGCGCACAGGGGATGCAACTGACACGCCAAGATTATCCCCAAAAATTAATTTTATGGCCCATCAGGCCGGATTTTTAAAAGCTTGTGAGTAACATCCATCCAGAACTTTATACCAAGCAACTTACGTTGGGCGTAAAAACCAAACAGAACTGGTATGATCCCCGCATGTCTCCAACCGTATTTCGTGAAGGTGCATTTTTTCGCGCGAAGCGGGTTAACGTTCATGTCGCTCACACTGATGGCGAGGTTCTGGCTGAAACCTGGGATTAAATCAGTCCAGCCGACGCGCTAACACGCGCAGCTGAATTCAAACGTCACTACCTCATTAGCCCAACCTTGCCCCCGGTGCGCCGCTGAAGATATTCCGCCAACGAAGTGAACATGGTCTGGCCATAATCTCGTTTATTTTATGGTTTTGCGTTGGTGGTTTCAGTTTCAGTTTCAGTTTCAAATGTAACATTAGCTCAAAAGCTATAAAATAAAGGCCTGCCCCCGATAATACGGAGCATTTGGAGCAAACTTACACCACAATGTTTAAATTTCCCTCCGCGTTACTATGGCTTCCGATCTTGGCCAACGGCTATGTTGCAGCCATGATTTCCGAGTTTGCCTGGAAAAGAGCGAATGGTATTTTTGAGGCGCAGGCGGATTTTGAACTCGCAATGCTTATTGCCGCGATCAGCCTTCCAATCTCGGGCGTTTTTGTTGTTGGTTTAACTGTCTGGGCGGTTTTGCGCTTCGCTGTCCGGCGTTCCGTGAGCTCCCAGATTTCCATTGGCCCACTCGCCGTATCGGCGTTGAACATCGCGGCGCCTTTTCTGCTGTGGTTGTCCCTCAAGTGGATTGTCAGGTGAGCCAAGTCGAGTTCCCGCTACCCCAGCTCAACCTTGCACCCGGTGCGCCGCCGAAGATTGCCTGTATACAGGCAGAAAGGCAAACAGCGGTGCAGTTGGGCGAGGATTGTTTGAGCAGCCGCGCAGCGTGCGAGTAGCTCACTCGCTTGTTTGTGGAATATCGAGGGCATGCCGCCAGCTTGTACACAGGCTGACGGCACGGCAAACCCTGCCTGCGGCAGGCAGGCGGGGTCGCCAGCAGCCGGGCAACCCCCCGCGAAGTTGATGTTGCCTGTTCATGCTTCGACGAGCTCAGCACGAACGGTCAATTTATAAGCCCAGCTCGCCCCACATCGCATCTACGCGCGCCTTGGTCGCGGCATCCATGACTATCGGCGTACCCCATTCCCGCAGCGTCTCACCCGGCCATTTGTTGGTCGCATCCAGCCCCATCTTGCCGCCCAGACCCGACACGGGACTGGCGAAATCCAGATAATCGATCGGCGTGTTTTCGACCAGCAAGGTGTCTCGCACCGGATCCATGCGGGTGGTAATCGCCCAGATCACTTCCTGCCAGTTGCGAATATCGACATCCTCGTCCACCACCACGATGAACTTGGTGTACATGAACTGGCGAAGATAGGACCAGATGCCGAACATGACGCGTTTGGCGTGACCTGCGTATTGTTTCTTTATCGACACGATCGCCATGCGATAGCTGCAACCTTCCGGCGGCAGATAAAAGTCGACAATTTCCGGGAACTGTTTTTGCAGCAGCGGCACGAACACTTCGTTGAGCGCAACGCCCAGCATCGCCGGTTCATCAGGCGGCTTTCCCGTGTAAGTTGAATGATAGATAGCATCGCGCCGCATCGTGATGCGCTCTATGGTGAACACGGGAAAGCTGTCTTGTTCGTTGTAATAGCCGGTATGGTCGCCGTAAGGCCCTTCCATCGCCATCTCACCGGGATGAATCACGCCTTCGAGCACAATCTCAGAGGAGGCGGGCACCTGCAGATCGCTGCCCAGACATTTCACCAGCTCGGTCTTCGAGCCTCTTAACAAACCGGCGAACTGGTATTCGGACAGGCTGTCGGGCACCGGGGTGACCGCACCCAGTATGGTCGCGGGATCTGCCCCGATCACCACCGCCACAGGAAAGGGCACGCCGGGATGCTTCAGACAATGATCGCGAAAATCCAGCGCGCCGCCGCGATGCGCCAGCCAGCGCATGATGACCTTGTCGGGTGCGACCACCTGCTGGCGATAGATACCCAGATTCTGGCGCGTTTTTTCAGGGCCTTTTGTCACCACCAGTCCCCAGGTGATCAGCGGCGCAATGTCCCCGGGCCAGCAGTGCTGGATCGGCAACTTACCCAGATCCACGTCGGCGCCCTCCCATACCACGTCCTGGCAGGGCGCGCGGGAGAGCACTTTCGGCGACATGTTCATCACCTGCTTCAATACCGGCCATTTATCCCACGCATCCTTCAGCCCGCGAGGCGGCTCGGGTTCTTTCAGATAGGCCAGCAGACGGCCGACTTCGCGCAGCGCCACAACAGATTCTTCACCCATACCCAGCGCCACGCGGCGCGGCGTGCCGAACAGGTTGGCCAGCACGGGCATGCTGTGTCCTGCCACATTCTCAAACAGAATCGCGGGTCCTTGTGCGCGCAACACGCGGTCACAGATTTCCGTCATTTCCAGATGCGTAGAGACCGGGACGCTGATGCGTTTGAGCTCGCCGATTTTTTCCAGCTGCGCGATAAAATCGCGAAGATCTTTATATTTCATTTTTTCCCTTGAAGCGGGTAGCTGGTGGCGCGTAGCGGGTAGCAACGACTGGCTACTTGCTACTGACTACTGGCTACAAGCTAATAAAATCTCTTTTCGCCTTCAGGGCGTGTCTTGAAGCGCTTGTGCAGCCAGAAATACTGCTCCGGCATTTCCAGTATGCGCTGCTCGATAAATTCGTTCATGCGCCGCGCATCCGCCACTTCGTCACCGCCAGGATAATTCTCCCAGGCGGGGTAGAAGGTCAGCACATACCCGCCGCCCCCCGGCAACACCCGCGTGATGCAAGGCACAACCTTGGCACCTGTCATCTGCGCGATACGCGATACAGAGGTCATGGTCGCGGCAGGCACGCCGAAGAACGGAATGAACACGCCGTCCTTGACCCCCTGATCCTGATCGGGCGGATAAATGAACGGCATGCCTTGCCGCATCCCCTTGATGATGGGACGCAGTCCCTGCTGGCGCGAATAGAGCAGCTGATTGCGAAAGCGTGCTCGCTTTTTCAAAAGCAAGTCAGTCAGGTAGACATTTTTTTGATTCGCATACATGCATACCGTATCAGTATGCTGCGCGATCCACTGCCCCCCCGCATCCATCCCGACAAAATGGGGCGTGAGCAAAATGGCAGACTGGCCTTTTATCGCCTCGAAATGCTCGACTCCCTCGACGCGTATCAGACGGCTGATACGCTCTGCACTGGCCCACCACAAAATACTGCGCTCGATGAGACTGCGGACAAACATCTTGAAGTGATCCCGCATAAGCTTCTCCCGCGCAGCATCGCTCATATCGGGGAAGCATAGCTTCAGATTGATTTCACCCACACGGCGACGCTCGGCGGCCACACGATAGAGCAAGGAACCCAGCCCGTTGCCGATGGAAACGATGACGCGAAATGGCAGAAAATGTATCAGCCACAAAATAAATACACCCGAACGCACCAGCATCACGACTCCTGTTCAGGGGGCTGCACCCCCCGTGAAACTTTATAGCGGTTATAACTCCACAAATATTGTGCGGGATGAGCCCGTATCACCTGCTCCAGCGCCGCATTGATTTGCTGCGGGACAGAGCGTGAAAAGTCCAGCTGCAAGGGCTCAAAACTGATCGCATAACCGCGCCCTTGCCGCACGGCACTCACCAACAGCACTGTCGCATCGCTCGCTTTTGCCAGGCGACCTACCAGTGTCATGGTGTAGGCAGATCGGCCAAAGAAATCCACCCATTCGCCCTCCCCCCCGCTTGGCACCTGATCGGGCAGCAAGCCGATGGCCTCACCTCGCTTGAGCGCCTTGTACAACAAACGCACCCCGCTCAAATCGGCCCGGGCAAGTTTAGCCTGGCCGCGCTCGCGCCCGGCGCGCATGACGCCTTCGAGCCAGCGCAACTTTGGCTGCCGGTACAGCATGGTGAACGGCATGCGCCTCGCGACATACAGGCCGACGATTTCGAAACAGCCCAGATGCGGCGTCAGAATAATCGTGCCCTGGCCCCGCGCCTGAGCCGCCTCGACATGCTCCATGCCGCGACACTCCAGTACCTTGTCCAGCACCTCGTCGTAAGGCCGCCCCCACACCCAGGGCAATTCAAGGATGCTTTTGCCGGCCTCGTCGATCACGGCAGACAACAGCTCATCGCCTGGCATGAATCCGGCCTGCTGCAAATTTTCCCGTATACGCGCGGCATACTGAGGCGATAACGCATAGGTCAGCCGCCCGAGCAAAGCGCCCAGACGATGCAGGAGACTCAGAGGCAAAAAGGTCAACAAACGAAAAATTATTTTGAAGAGAAAAGTAGTCATGGGAGCAATGCTACCAAGTTTTACAGAATTTGATAGAATGCTTTTCCTTTTTTGCCATTAATCACTGAGCGGTCAACCATGAGCGAATTTCTTTTTACATCCGAATCTGTATCCGAAGGCCATCCTGACAAGGTTTCAGACCAGATTTCCGACGCCATTCTGGATGCGATTTTAGCGCAGGACCCCTATGCGCGAGTAGCCGCCGAGACGCTGACCAACACCGGACTCGTGGTACTGGCCGGCGAAATCACCACCACAGCCAACGTCGATTACATTCAGGTGGCGCGCAACACCATCAAGCGCATCGGCTACGACAACACCGAATACGGCATCGACTACAAAGGTTGCGCGGTACTGGTCGCCTATGACAAGCAAAGCCCGGACATCGCTCAGGGCGTGGATCGCGCATCCGACGATTTCCTGAATCAGGGCGCGGGCGACCAGGGCCTGATGTTCGGTTACGCTTGCGATGAAACCCCGACCTTGATGCCGCTGGCGATTTACCTGGCTCATCAGGTAGTTCAGCGCCAGGCGCAACTGCGCCACGACGGCCGCCTTCCATGGCTGCGTCCGGACGCAAAATCTCAAGTGACCATCCGTTACGTCGACGGCAAGCCGCATTCCATTGACACCGTGGTGCTCTCGACCCAGCACGCGCCTGAGATGACGCTGGAGGCGATCCGTGAAGCTGCGATCGAAGAAATCATCAAGCCTATGCTGCCCAGGGAACTGATCAAGGGCAACATCAACTATCTGGTGAATCCGACAGGGCGTTTCGTTGTCGGCGGCCCGCAAGGCGATTGCGGCCTGACCGGTCGCAAGATCATCGTGGACACCTACGGTGGTGCAGCGCCTCACGGCGGCGGTGCCTTCTCAGGCAAGGATCCATCGAAAGTGGATCGTTCGGCCGCTTACGCCGGTCGTTATGTCGCCAAGAATATCGTTGCAGCGGGGCTCGCCAGCAAATGTCTGGTTCAGGTTTCCTACGCGATTGGTGTTGCAAAACCCACCAGCGTGATGGTGGATACCTACGGCACCGGCAAAATCGCTGATGACAAGCTGACAGAGCTGGTCTTGCGCCACTTCGATCTTCGTCCAAAAGGTATCGTGCAAATGCTCGACCTGTTGCGCCCCATCTATGAAAAGACGGCAGCTTACGGCCACTTCGGCCGCGAAGAGCCTGAATTCACCTGGGAAAATACCGACAAGGCAGCAGCGCTGCGCGCGGATGCCGGACTGTAAGACCTGACAGCATTTTGTCGTATTAACAGGCAGCAGCCTTTTAAACGCTGATGATTCAAGGCCGCACCCTGACAAGGGGGGCGGCTTTTTTCGTCTGTGACAAGTCGAAATCACACTTTTTTCACCCGACAAACACGAGCACCTTAGCCAAAAATATTTTTTGCGTTTATAATTCGCACTCTCCGAGAGGTGCTGCAGCGGTTCAAAATACCCCGTCAGGCTCGGAGCAGTGATTTCGCATCAACGGCACCTATTCATTAACCAATACAATGAATGGAGTATTTATGAACGCTGTTGCAAACGGATTCACCGACTATATCGTAGCTGACATGTCACTGGCGGCCTGGGGACGCAAGGAACTGGCCATCGCCGAAATCGAAATGCCAGGCCTGATGGCTATCCGCAATGAATATGCAGCCAGCCAGCCTTTAAAAGGCGCACGCATCACAGGCTCGTTGCATATGACCATCCAGACCGGCGTGCTGATCGAAACACTGACAGCGCTGGGCGCTGAAGTTCGCTGGGCTTCATGCAACATCTATTCCACACAGGATCATGCCGCCGCTGCCATCGTGGCAACAGGTACGCCTGTTTTCGCAGTCAAAGGTGAAACACTGACCGAATACTGGGATTACACACACCGCATCTTCGAATGGGCTGACGCACCGAACGGTGACAAGGTTCTATCAAACATGATCCTCGATGACGGCGGCGATGCCACCTTGTTGCTGCATCTGGGTGCGCGCGCTGAAAAAGACGCAACTTTGCTGGATAACCCTAGCTCTGAAGAAGAAATCTGCCTGTTCAATGCAATTAAGGCCAAGCTGGCTGTCGACAACACCTGGTATTCCATCCGTCTGGCGGCCATCATGGGCGTGACTGAAGAAACCACCACCGGCGTACATCGTTTGTACCAGATGCATGAACGCGGCGAACTCAAATTCCCGGCAATCAACGTAAACGATTCCGTCACCAAGTCCAAGTTCGACAACCTGTATGGCTGCCGCGAATCACTGGTGGACGCGATCAAGCGTGCCACCGACGTGATGATCGCCGGCAAGATCGCGGTTATCGTAGGTTACGGCGATGTGGGCAAAGGCTCGGCACAAGCCATGCGCGCACTCTCGGCTCAGGTCTGGGTGACAGAAATTGACCCTATCTGCGCATTGCAGGCGGCAATGGAAGGCTACCGCGTCGTGACCATGGATTACGCTTGTGAGCATGGCGACATTTTCGTCACCACCACCGGCAACTTCCATGTCATCACGCATGATCACATGGTGAAGATGAAGAACAACGCCATCGTCTCCAACATCGGTCACTTCGACAACGAAATCGATGTCGCATCGCTCAAGCAATATCAGTGGGAAAACATCAAGCCGCAAGTCGATCACGTGATTTTCCCGGACGGCAAACGTATCCTGTTGCTGGCTGAAGGTCGTCTGGTCAACTTAGGTTGCGGTACAGGCCATCCGTCTTATGTCATGTCATCAAGCTTCGCTAACCAGACTATCGCTCAGATCGAGTTGTTTACCCGCCTCGACCAATATCCGGTCGGCGTATACACACTGCCCAAGCATCTGGACGAGAAGGTTGCGCGTTTGCAACTGACTACACTCAATGCTCAGCTGAGCGAACTGACAGACCAGCAGGCAGCTTACATCGGCGTACCCAAGAACGGCCCGTACAAGGCTGATCACTACCGCTACTAAAAGCAGAGAAGGGGGAAGGGAAAAAGGAAGAAGGGAGACGATGCGGGGGTAAATTTAAAATCGTGACAATCCCACTGCTTTTACTCTTCACCCTTCACCCTTCCCTGTCCAAGGAGGCACATGAAACTCATCCTGCTCTGGATTCTGAACGCGATGGCGTTGATTGCCGTAGCCAGCTTCGTGCCTGGCATCCATGTGGATGGCTTTTTCGCAGCACTTGTTGCCGCCTTCCTGCTGGGCCTGGTCAACACACTGATCCGCCCAGTGCTGTTGCTGCTCACACTGCCTGTAACGATCTTCACCCTGGGGCTGTTCATCTTCGTGGTCAACGGCCTGCTTTTCTGGCTGGTAGGTTCGGTATTGCGCGGTTTTATGGTCGATAATTTCTGGCACGGATTCCTGGGAGCCGTTCTGTACAGCCTTTTTTCCTGGGCACTGACTTCAGCTGCCGCACAATTATTGAGAAAATAATGAGCAATTCACATATCAGTTTTGAATTTTTCCCGCCCCAGACCACAGAGGGCGTGGAAAAGCTTACCGTTGCGCGCGAAAAATTAGCCGCGCTCAACCCCGAATTTTTCTCCGTCACCTTCGGCGCGGGCGGATCAACCCGCGACCGCACGCTGGAGACCGTCACACAAATCAAGGCGGAAGGCTTTGATGCAGCACCCCATCTGTCCTGCGTAGGCTCCACGCGCGCGAACATCAGGGATATTTTAAACACTTACCGGGATGCCGGTATCCGCCGCATCGTCGCCTTGCGCGGCGACCTGCCCTCAGGCATGGCCACGGCCGGCGAATTTCAGTATGCCAACGAACTGGTCGAATTTATCCGCGCCGAGACGGGCGAGTATTTCCACCTCGAAGTCGCAGCCTACCCGGAGTTTCACCCGCAGGCCAAATCGGCGCGTGATGACATCCTCAACTTTAAACGCAAGATCGATGCGGGCGCAAACTCCGCGATCACGCAATACTTTTACAACGCCGACAGCTACTTCCACTTCGTCGATGAATGCCAGAAACTGGGCATCACCGCCCCTATCGTTCCGGGTATCATGCCCATCGTGAGATTTTCACAACTGGCGCGCTTTTCTGATGCATGCGGCGCGGAAATACCGCGCTGGATGAGAAAAACCATGGAAGGATATGGCGACGACAACGAGTCGGTGCAGGCTTTTGGCCGCGACGTGGTGGTCTCCATGTGCGAAAAACTGCTCAAAGGCGGTGTGCCGGGTCTGCATTTCTACACCCTTAACCAGGCAGCACCCTGCCTCTCGATTATCGAGAGGCTGTAACTGAATCCCCTCGCCCGAAAACGTGCGGGGGAACAAATGAATCACTACGCAGGTTTGAAATTGATGAGTACATTACGCGCACCAGAACTGTTATTACCCGCAGGCAGCCTCGACAAGATGCGTGCGGCTTACGCCTTCGGCGCAGACGCTGTCTATGCCGGACAGCCGCGTTATTCTCTGCGTGCGCGCAACAACGAATTCAAGCTCGAAGAGTTGCAGACCGGCATACAGGAGGCGCATGCGCTGGGCAAAAAGCTGTTCGTCGCCAGCAACCTGATGCCGCACAACGCCAAGGTCAAGACCTACATGGCCGACATGGAACCTGTCATCTCCATGAAACCGGACGCGCTGATCATGGCCGATCCGGGGCTGATCGCAATGGTCAGAGAACGCTGGCCGGAAGTGCCGGTGCATCTGTCTGTGCAGGCCAACACAGTCAATTACGCGGCAGTCAAATTCTGGAAGTCGCTGGGGCTCACCCGCGTCATTTTATCGCGCGAATTATCGCTCGATGAAATAGCAGAAATCCGTCAGGAATGCCCTGACATGGAACTCGAAGTGTTCGTGCATGGCGCGCTGTGCATCGCCTACTCCGGACGCTGCCTGCTCTCGGGCTACTTCAACCATCGCGATGCCAATCAGGGCACCTGCACCAACTCCTGCCGCTGGGATTACAAGATAGACAATGCGGAGGAAAACGGTACAGGCGACATCGAAAAGCTTGATTTCGATTTCGACAAGGCACTGAGCCAGTCCGCATTGTCCGATTGCGGCGAGCAAAAGCGCCATCCCATGGCTGACCGCGTGTATGTCATCGCGCGCCAGGATCACCCGAACGAACTGATGCCGGTGATGGAAGACGAGCACGGCACTTACATCATGAATTCCAAGGACCTGCGCGCGGTCGAGCACGTCGAAAAGCTGACCAAGATCGGCATCGATTCGCTGAAAGTCGAAGGGCGCACCAAGTCCATCTATTATGTCGCACGCACAGCCCAGGTCTATCGTCAGGCGATCGACGATGCCGTTGCAGGCCGTCCGTTCAACTACGGGTTGCTCGGCGCGCTCGATGCGCTGGCCAATCGCGGCTATACGGATGGTTTTTACGAGCGCCACCATACCCACGAGCAGCAGAACTACATGCGCGGCCACTCCGAGAGCTCGCGCCAGCAATATGTAGGGGATATCGTGTCCTGTGCGGGAGGGTATGCCGAAATCGACGTAAAAAACAAGTTCCAGGTCGGCGACAAACTCGAAATCATTCACCCGAAGGGCAATCTGATCATTGAACTCAATGAGATGCGCGACAAGAAGGGTGAGATTATTTCTGTCGCCCCCGGCAGCGGCCACCGCGTGCAGATCCCCTTGCAGGGCGACTTATCCAAAGGGATGATCGCGAGATTTTTGTAGGCAGGCGCGATTTTTGATTCCGGCGGGTCCTGCGTGAAAGGAAGACAATGAACTGGAAAGGTACCACGGGGCGCTATAGCCTGTATTCAATCAGCCTCCACTGGCTGATGCTGCTTTTATTCATCGCGGTGTATGGCTGCATAGAGCTGCGGGTGCTCTACCCCAAGGGAAGCGATCTGCGGGAGGGGCTCAAGAACTGGCATTTCATGCTCGGCATGCTGGTATTCATCCTGGTATGGCTGCGTCTGGCGGCACGTCTGGCAGGACGCACGCCGCATATCAGACCCGAACCTCCCGCCTGGCAGCAGTTATCGGCTCGCCTGCTGCACCTGGCGCTGTATGCGCTGATGATAGGAATGCCGTTGACCGGCTGGCTGTTGCTCAGCGCGAGCGGCAAGATCATCCCCTTCTTCGGCCTGCAACTGCCCGCGCTGATGGCTGAAAACAAGGAGACCGCGAAGCTGATCAAAGAGGCTCATGAACTTGTCGGCACGACGGGATATTATCTCATCGGCCTGCATGCGGCGGCGGCCTTGTACCATCACTACATCAAACGCGACAACACCCTGACCCGGATGCTCCCGGGACGCAGATAGAACGCCCGGGCCTGCTCATGATTCTTTCCACTCTCTCCCAATCCGACCGCTATGCGGGTCTTCATCCTCTGTTCCCGCACGCGTTCGAATACATGCGAAACACCGACCTTTATGCCCTCGCGCCGGGGCGTTATCCGATTGCAGGCGAGAATCTGTTCGCCATCGTCGAGCATGTGCCGGGACGCTGCCGCGAGATGGCCAGATTGGAGGCACACCAGCGCTATATCGACATCCAGCTGGTGCTAGGTGGCGATGAGACGATGGGCTGGAAGCCGCTGGCGGACTGCCATAACCCGGTGAGCGAACACAGCATCGAGCGTGACATCCGCTTCTTCCATGATGCGCCTGCGTCGTGGATCGCCACCCCGCCCGATCATTTCTGCATATTTTTTCCCGAGGATGCGCACGCGCCGCTGGTGGGTACAGAACAGATTCGCAAGGTGATCTTCAAAATCGCCGTGTAACTGTTTTTAAGTCACGGTCGGTTATAATCCGCCACAGCGATTAACCTTAAAACCTCATTTCATCCACGAAAAGCACGAAAGTCACGAAATAAAACAAGTAATTACATAGATCAACTCGCCCAACGGGCGATACGACAAATTCTGACATGCATTTGAATTTGTTCGTGTTTTTTGTGGATTTCGTGGACAACTGCTTTTTTTAGGATTAACTACTGACAGGATTTCCGACATGACCAACAAGCAATTCATCCAGACCCCTGATGCACCGGCCGCGATCGGCACCTATTCCCAGGGGATACGCGTCAATGACACCGTATATCTGTCAGGCCAGATTGGCCTGGATCCTGCCACCATGCAGATGGTCGAGGGCATCGACGAGCAGATACATCGCGTATTCCAGAATCTGCGCGCCGTAACAACCGCTGCCAACAGCAACCTCGATGGTATCGTCAAGCTCAACGTATATCTGACCGATCTGAAAAATTTCGCCAAGGTCAACGAAATCATGGCGGGCTATTTCCAGCAACCCTACCCTGCACGTGCTGCCATCGGCGTATCCGCCCTGCCGCGCGGCGCACTGGTGGAAATGGACGGCGTTTTAGTCGTTCAAGGCTAATTCCTTTTAATTTCATTACGCAGCCTGTGCCATGTTTTTCACGATAGACGGCGAAATATCGGGTGTTGAGACCATCGCGCAAGGTTCCGGCATTCGTTGCCTTGGCAGGTTGCAAAAAGCTTATGGCATTGGCAGCTGGAAGAAGAAAAAAGGGTTTGCCACTGTTGTATTTGAGGACGGAGCCTCTGCGAAGGCCGAAGTACACTGGTATGAGGCGCATGGCATTGGCAAAATGAAAATCAAAGAGTTTATTTGAGGTGCATCATGGAAAAATACGTCATCTGCCTGAACAATGAAGGATATGCAGCGTCACTGGAAGTGCGAAAACTATATGAACGGCTGCCGGATCCAAAGGCCGAGGCCATGCACTGCACTGCATCCGCATTGTGGATGAAGATGGCGAGGATTACATTTATCCTGAAAAACTTTTCATGCCGATGGAAGTCTCCGAATCGGTATCCCTCGCCCTGCATAAACTAGCGGCCTGACTCCCATCTTTCCGGACTTTAAGTCACAAACTGTGACCTTAAAGAGTGCCCAAGGGCTGCACCAACGTATTCACCCGTATTGAATTGACCGCTCCCGCTAAAATTTCTCCCGCAACCCTGGTTCATCTTGCCAGGCTGGGCATGGCGCGTATCGTCGCTTGCGAATTGGGGCGGGATTACGCGGATGTTGCGCATGCCTGTTTGCAGCACTGGATGCCGAACAAACATGATTATTTGCATGCGTAAAGGTCATGGCCAACAATGATGAAATCCAAAATCCAACATGCCCTTTTCCCTCTCTCCTGACTCTCCCCCGCAAGCGGGGGAGAGGGACGAAGGCTCGCTGCGCGAGTCTCGCATTAACGACACATTTTGGAACGCCGCCGCGTGGGGGGCTAATGCCGAATTGATGCCCTGGCTGCGCGACCATGGATCGCTCACACAAAGGATACAGCAACGCTGCGGGCGTTTTACCGTACAAAAGGTAAGAAGCGGACTGGCCCGCATCGCACAGGATGAATCCTTCCTGCTGGGTATCGCGTCACGACAACTCGCATGGTCGCGCGAAGTGTTCCTGTGCGCCGACGATCAACCCGTGGTGTTCGCTCACAGCGCCTGCGCGGCAAAAGAGCTGCGCCGCGTCTGGTCGCAGGTGAGACATCTGGGCAACAAACCCTTGGGTGCGGTACTATTCTCGCACCCGCTCATTAGCAGAGAACCCCTGCATTACCAGGCTTTACATGCACACCATCCACTGTATCGGCGCGCCGCCGCAGTCCTGAGCTGCCCGCCGGACCGGCTGTGGGCGCGCAGATCATTGTTTTATTTGCACGGTGCGCCCCTGCTGGTCACCGAAGTGTTCTTGCCGGAAATCCTGAAATGCAGGATCAAGGATCGAGGAGTCGGGATCGAGTTAAAATCACTCCTGAATCCTGAATCCTGAATCCTGAATCCTGAATCCTGAATCCTGACTTATGACTCTCACCGAACGCTTATCGCTGTACCTGCAACTCACCCGCATGAATAAACCCATCGGCATTCTGTTGCTGTTATGGCCGACGCTCTGGGGCGTGTGGATCGCAGCGGACGGCAAGCCTGCCTGGCACATCGTGCTGATATTCACACTGGGCACGGTCCTCATGCGCTCTGCAGGTTGCGTCATCAACGATTTTGCCGATCAGCACATCGATCTTCACGTCGAACGAACGCGCCAACGGCCCATCACCAGCGGGCGCATCGGCTCGGCTGAATCCCTGTGGCTGGCAGGATTCCTTGCCTTGGCAGCCTTCATGCTGATCCTGCCGCTCAATACGCTGACTAAATTGTTGTCAATTCCGGCGGTGTTCCTGGCCGCCAGTTACCCGTACACCAAACGTTTTTTTGTCATTCCGCAAGCCTACCTGGGCATCGCTTTCGGCTTCGGCATCCCGATGGCCTTCGCCGCACAGTTGGGCAGCATCCCGCCTGTGGCCTGGCTATTGCTGGCAGCCAACCTGTTCTGGGCCATCGCCTACGATACCGAATACGCGATGGTAGACCGTGACTGCGACACCCGTCTGGGCATCCATTCATCGGCGCTGTTTTTCGGCAAATACGACGTCGCGGCTGTGATGTGCTGCTACGCCGCCACGCTGCTCTTGCTGGCAATCGCAGGACTGATGACAGGCATGGGAATCGCTTATTTTGCGGGCTTAATCGTCGCAGAAGGCATCACCTTACATCATTATCACCTCATCAAACATCGCCAGCGTGAGGCTTGCTTCCAAGCTTTTCTGCACAACAACTGGTTTGGTCTGGCCATATTTTCAGGCATCGCCCTGGACTACCTGCTCCGATGAAAACAAACTACAGCAAGATCCTGTGCTCAAGTTACAGCCTGATCGCACCCGTCTACGATTTAGTCATCGAACGTCCGATGCGCGCCGCACGCAGGCAATCACTACAAGCCTTACCGTCAGCACAGGCCGGACGGGTATTGTTAAGCGGCATCGGTACGGGACTTGATCTGCCCCTGCTGCCCGCCCTGCATCACTATACCGCGCTCGATTTCAACGCCGAAATGCTGGACCGAGCCCGTCCACGCGGCGGCGCATTACAGGTGGACTGGGTACTGGGTGACAGCATGGCCTTGCCGTTTATAGATCAGTATTTTGACCACGTCGTACTGCACCTGATCACCGCCGTCGTCCCTGAACCCGAACGCTGCCTGTCTGAAGCCGCACGCGTACTCAAACCCGGCGGCACCATTATCCTGTTCGACAAGTTTTTGCAGCCCGGCCGGAGCGCTCCTCTGCGCCGGTGGTTGACCCCCGTCTCTCGCCGCATCGCAACCAGGATGGACGTGGTATTCGAAGAAGTGTTACAAGGGGTGCCGGATCTGGAAATACTGAGCGATATGCCACTGATGGCCGGTGGCTGGTTCAGAGGGATAGTCCTGAGAAAAAACTGAACCTTGTAACCGTGAGGGAGGCTCTACATCAAACAGTAATTCACCGGTATTAATGGTGCCAGCTCGTGCTTATCCCCTATCGCATCACGCAAGTTGATTTCAATTCCCCGGCAGATTGCATCCAGGGCCAGGTCATTAGGTAAATTGCCGAACGGCTCTTCGATTTCATCGCCCAGCGCATCCAGCCCGAAAAAAGTATAAGCGACGATCCCCACCACAAAAGGCGTCATAAAACCTATCGTATCGATCAGACCAAAGGGCAACAAGAAGCAATACAGGTAAGCTGTCCGATGCAGCATCAGCATATAGGAAAAAGGGATGGGGGTACTCTTGATCCGTTCGCAGGCCGCAGCGGCGGCTGCCATCGACGAGATGGTCGCATCAATGGCCGAAGCCAGACAGCCGTCGACTCGCTTTTCATCCAGACACAAACGCAAATCTCGCCCCATCTGATGCATCAGATAATCGGGAATATTTGCGGCATCAAGAGTTTTCTGCCATTCGTGTTGCACGAGCAACGGTTTAAGTTCAGCGCTGGCATCGGTATTGCGCAGCAGGTGACGCAGCGCATGAGCAAAGGCCACGGTACGCACAATCATCCTGACACGCACATCGTTTAATCCCAAGTCGGGTTTGACAGGCTCGGCGAATTCAATCAGCGTCAGGCATTGACGGGCAAAATTGCGACTTTGCAGCACGATTTCACCCCATAGCTTACGGCCTTCGCAGTAACGATCATAAGCCGCATTATTGCGAAAGCCCAGAAAGATGGCTAAAGGCAAGCCAATCAGCGTAAAAGGAATCGCCGTCAGGGTGATTTTGTGAGAATAAATGTCACCATGACTCAAGGTGACCAGGGTGGCGAGCGCAACATTGACGAACAGAACGCCTTTGATTTGCGACAATACCGAACCGCGATAAATGAAAAACAATCCAAATCCAGACGGCCTGCTGCGAATAATCATAAATAACCTCTTGGTTTAGCGAACAAG
This sequence comes from Gallionella sp., assembly GCA_028707275.1. Taxonomy (GTDB): domain Bacteria; phylum Pseudomonadota; class Gammaproteobacteria; order Burkholderiales; family Gallionellaceae; genus Gallionella. The sequence goes on from JAQTUP010000004.1 coordinate 31,908, forward strand.
GAGTAAAACCAAAGAGCTTTACGAAAAGTCAGCAGCGTCGGCAGTAACAGTAAACAAACTGCTGCATCGTGCCAAATGGCGTGTGGTGTTCTTCCTTCTGGTGATTCATCAGGACAAACGCGCTGCCGAACTGTTCGTGCAACGCTTCCGGACGATAGCGCATCACAGGCAATCCGCTGCATTGCAACGGCCCCTCTTCGGAAAAAGTAGCGACGATAACATGGCCTCCCGGCTTGACCGAGCGCAACACGGTCGCCACGTAGGCCGCGCGGTCTGCCGGATCGGTGAGAAAATGAAACACCGCCCGGTCATGCCAGATATCGTAACGGTCAAGGGGAAGTTCCACGCGAGTGATGTCCGCCTGGATCCAGCTCACCTCGTTCGCATGAAGGACCAGTCGCTTACGCGCCAGCTCCAGGGCAGCGGCCGAAAGATCGAGTACCGTCAGATCGGTATAACCATCTGCCGCGAGATCGTCCACCAGCGTCGATGCGCCGCCGCCCACATCGATGATACCGGCATCAGCCCCGAGACCAGTTGCCCTGATGAGGGCAAGAGACATATCCGCATGCGGCTGAAACCAGCTCACCGCATCTTCGGCTTTGGTTGAATAAACCTTCTCCCAATGTTCTTTGGACTGCATGAGACCCCCGCCTGGATATTTTTACATCAGCACATCATTTGTTCCGGCATTATCGCCGAATTGACCGCGATAGTGTTTTATCACGGCGTGCTATTTTGCAATAGTCCATGCAAAGAGCATCACGCGGGGCATCTGTTAATCTCCCTTGAAGCGTTCCGGATAGGCCTTGCCCTGAGATTGATACCATGAGCGCATGTGGCGTTCACGTATTTCACCCGCCTGGTGTGACTTGCGAAGTGCTGCGGTGCTTTGGGCGCCTGAATTCATTTTGGTTGGGTGTTCCAATATCACCGGCGAGTTGTGAATATCAACCACGTTTTCGAATGACGGCACGGTCCCGCCGGATGCGCGGCGTTTTTTCTCATCGTCCGATTCCAGCTCTGCGGCGAAGGACGCCATCGAGAATACAGACCCCAGTATTACAGTTGCGATTGAAAATTGCGGATACATTCCTTACTCCAAACGGTTAAATGGCGAAATACCGGAGATAGTGACTAAACATGTCACTAATAGTTCCATTTAAACCATACCATAACCAGTTCATCATTAAGGAATAAACATAGCCACCGCAGAGACCAAAAAGCCCGCGAAGGCGGGCTTTTGACAATCTACACCCAGTCTTTGGGCTGCAAAAAGGTATCATACAGTGCAGCTTCCGGCGTTCCTGCCTCCGGATGCCAGTCATAGCGCCATTTTACCAGTGGCGGCATGGACAGGAGAATGGATTCGGTGCGTCCGTTGGACTGCAAACCGAAAATCGTGCCACGGTCAATCACCAGGTTGAATTCCACGTAACGCCCGCGACGATACAGCTGAAAGTCGCGTTCACGTTCACCGTAGGGCGTGTCCATGCGTTTTTCCAAAATCGGCACATAGGCCGACAGGAAGTGGTCGCCCACGCTTTGCTGCACGGCAAATGCCGTGGCAAAATCAGGTGTACTCAGGTCATCGAAGAAGATACCGCCGATCCCGCGCGGCTCGTTGCGATGCTTGAGAAAGAAATACTCGTCACACCATTTCTTGTATTTCGCATGCAGATCATCGCCAAAGGGTGCGAGCGAATTTTTGCACACCTGGTGAAAATGCACGGCATCTTCTTCGAAACCGTAATAGGGAGTCAGATCCATGCCGCCGCCAAACCAGAACACCGACTCACCGTCCGGCTTGTGAGCCATGAACATGCGCACGTTCGCATGGGTTGTCGGCGCATAAGGATTGCGCGGGTGGATCACCAGTGAAACGCCCATCGCCTCCCAACTGCATCCGGCAAGTTCAGGGCGATGCGCAGTCGCTGAGGCCGGCATCTTGTCCCCTTGCACATGCGAGAAGGCCACGCCGCCGCGTTCTAGCACGTTGCCCTCCTCCAGGATACAGCTGATACCGCCGCCCGCGCCTATGCCCGTGCCCCCTGGTTCCCGCTGCCACTTGTCACGGGTAAAGGTCTTGCCGTCCACCTGCTCCAGACGGGTGACAATCAGGTCTTGCAATTCGAGCAGGTATTCCTTAACGGCTGCGCTGTTCACGGTAGCACTCATATTCTCTCCTTATGGGATGATTCTTCATCCTGATTATTTAACGCGCAACTACGCATTCCCTTTAACGCACGATTTTACCATCCGTCCATCCGATTATCTTCGATGGCTTGCGGCTTTTTCCGACTAATCCGGGCAACACCCACACGCGGGAGCCGAACATGCGCTGACACTGGGCAAAAGTTCTGGCGGGCGTCATCCCGCTATGGTTGGCGCTGGTGGATACTAACGCACTGCGCACGCCTTCACACAGCTGCCTGGTAAACGGGAATGAAGTCAGGCGTACCGCCTGCGTGTCATGGGATCCGCGCAACCAGCGCGGCGCAGAATTTCGCGCCGGCATCAGACAGGTAGTCGCCTGAGCGCCGAGTTCGGTGAGCCGTTGCTGCTCCGCCTGTGTCAACGGCCGCAAATAACGCGCCACCTGCCGATAGCGGGACGCAATCAGAATCAATCCCTTGTGTTGCGGTCGCCCCTTGAGCCTGAGCAAACGCCGCACGGCGCCAGGATTGGCCGGATCGCACCCCAGCCCGTAGCACGATTCGGTGGGATAGGCGATCAGCCCTCCCGAGCGCAGATGACTGATGATGCGGCGATACAACGGATGAGCGCAATACATTCTGTCCTCCTGCACGCGTCACCCTACCTGCCGAGGGAGAGTGAAAGACATTAATGGGCCGTTGACTTATGGTTGTTGGCGATGGCACGAAAACCGATGTCGCGACGCATCTGGCACCCTTCGAATGAAATGCCGTCTGCCACCTGATAAGCGCGACGCTGAGCCATGCGCACGCTGTCCCCCAGCGCCGTCACGCAAAGCACCCGTCCGCCGCTGGTGACGACGCGCCCGTCCTGCATCGCAGTGCCGGCGTGAAACACATGCACATCCTCTTCGGCTCTGGCGGGCAGACCGCTGATCGCATCGCCCTTGCGCGGCGTGTCAGGATAATTTCCCGCAGCCAGCACCACGCCTAACGCGACCCGCCTGTCCCATTCCACGTCCACCGTATCGAGCGTACCGTTCACCGCATGTTCTATGAGTACCAGCAGATCGCTCTTCAAACGCAACATGATAGGCTGAGTCTCAGGGTCGCCCAGGCGACAGTTGAATTCCAGCACACGGATCGCTCCGTCAGGAGAGATCATCAGCCCGGCGTATAAGAAACCCGTATAGGTATGGCCTTCCATTTCCATGCCCTGAACAGTCGGCATAATCACTTCGCGCAACGCCCGCGCATACACTTCAGGCGTGACCACAGGAGCCGGGGAATACGCGCCCATGCCACCGGTATTGGGCCCCATGTCGCCGTCCGCCAGGCGTTTGTGATCCTGGCTGGTGGCCAGCGGCAGGACGTTTTTGCCATCCACCATCACAATAAAGCTGGCTTCTTCGCCGACCAGGAACTCTTCAATCACCACACGCGCGCCCGCATCGCCCAGCTTATTGCCGGACAACATCATGTCGATCGCCTCATGCGCCTCATCCGTCGACATCGCGACGACCACGCCCTTGCCGGCCGCCAGACCATCGGCCTTGATGACAATCGGTGCACCATGCTTGTTCACGTAGGCATGCGCCGTAACAGGGTCGCTGAAGGTCTCGTAAAACGCAGTGGGGATATTGTGCCGCACCATGAACGCCTTGGCGAAATCCTTGGAGGATTCGAGCTGTGCTGCAGCACGGGTCGGGCCGAAGATCTTCAGGCCGGATTTTCGAAAAGCATCCACCACGCCCTGCGCCAGCGGTGCTTCTGGCCCCACCACCGTAAGATAAATATGTTCGTTTTTCGCGAATTCCAGCAGCTCATCGACACTGCTGATCGCCACGTTTTCCACGCCGTCCTCCAGTGCCGTGCCGGCGTTCCCCGGTGCAACATAGACTTTTTGCACCTTGGGCGCCTGCGCCATACGCCATGCCAGCGCGTGCTCGCGACCACCAGAACCTATCACTAATATTTTCATGTCGCTATTCCATCTAAAAATGAGAAGGGTGAAGGGTTAAAGGGGAAAGGGCGTGACGCGCGGCAAGTCTTTGCTTTTACCCTTATCACTTCCCCCTTCTCCCTTCCCGATATTAGTGCCTGAAATGCCTGTATCCGGTGTAAACCATCGCAATGCCGTGCTCGTCGGCTGCGGCAATCACTTCCGCATCGCGCATCGAGCCGCCCGGTTGAATCACAGCCTTCGCGCCGGCGGCGGCCAATACATCCAGCCCGTCACGGAACGGGAAGAACGCATCCGATGCCACAACCGATCCTGCCAGAGTCAGCCCCGCGTTCTGCGCCTTGATCGCGGCGATACGCGTGCTGTCCACACGACTCATTTGACCTGCGCCCACGCCCAGCGTCTGGCCGTTCTTGCAGAACACGATCGCGTTGGATTTCACATATTTTGCGACGCGCCAGGCGAACAACAAATCCTGCATCTGTGCGGCATCAGGCTGCACTTTTGTCACCACACGCAGCTGATCGGCCTGGACATTCAAAATATCCGGGGTTTGCACCAGCAAGCCACCGCCGACACGCTTCACGTCATAAATATTATGCGCATTGGACAACGGCACGATCAGAACCCGCACGTTAGGCTTGGCGGCGAAGACCTGCAAAGCCGCCTCGCTGTATTCAGGGGCAATCACCACTTCAACGAATTGCTGGGCGACGGCTTCGGCAGCGGCTGCATCCACCGTCCGGTTAAACGCAATAATGCCGCCGAAAGCGGAGGTAGGATCGGTCGCCAGTGCCAGTTTGTAAGCTGACAGCGCGGTGTCGGCAATGGCCACGCCACAAGGATTGGCATGCTTGACGATCACGCAGGCGCACTGCTCGAAAGTCTTGACCAGCTCCCAGGTCGCATCGGCATCACCGATGTTGTTGTAGGAAAGCTCTTTCCCCTGCACCTGGGTGTAGTTGGCGATGCTGCCCGCAACGGTCGCAAGTTCGCGGTAAAAAGCCGCATTCTGATGCGGATTTTCGCCGTAGCGCATGTCCTGAACCTTGGCGAAATTAAAATTGATCTGCGCCGGAAATTCGGTGCGGGTGCCATCGCTGCCGACTGTCGTCAGGTAGTTGCTGATCGCGGAATCGTAAGCTGCCGTGTGCGAGAAAGCCTTTTTCGCAAGATCGAAGCGAGTCGCATCTGACACTGCGCCGTCATTGGTCTGCATCTCGGCCAGCACCGATGTGTAGTCGGCAGGGTCGGTGACAATCGCGACGTGCCCGTGATTCTTGGCCGCCGCGCGCACCATGGTAGGCCCGCCGATGTCGATATTTTCAATCGCGTCTTCCAAAGAGCAACCGGGGCGGGCGATGGTCGCCGCAAACGGGTACAGATTCACCACGACCAGATCAATCGTCGGGATGCCGTGCTCAGTCAGCGTTGCGACATGTTCGGGCAGATCGCGGCGCGCCAGAATACCGGCGTGAACCTTGGGCTGCAAGGTCTTGACACGGCCGTCGAGCATTTCCGGAAAACCTGTGTAATCCGCCACTTCCGTGACCGGAATACCGTTGTCGGCAAACAGTTTGGCTGTGCCGCCGGTAGAGAGAATTTTCACACCGAGATCATTTAAACCTCTTGCGAATTCGAGGACGCCGGATTTATCCGAAACGCTGATGAGTGCCTGTTTGATAGTTGCCATGATGAAGTCCAGTTAATATAAATTCGGTAAGTCGTAAGTCCGCAATCCTGAATCCTGAATTCTGAATCCTGAATCCTGAATCCTGAATCCTGTCCTTTATTCGATGCCGTGCTGCAACATTTTCTTGCGCAGGGTATTGCGATTAATCCCGAGCATGGCGGCCGCGCGCGACTGATTGCCGCCCACCTGCACCAGCACCATCTCGATCAGGGGCTTTTCGACACAATTCATCACCATGTCATACAAGCCACAGCCTGGCTCCTCACCTTCTAGGTCGCTGAAATATTCAGTCAAGGCAAGACGCACGTGGCGTGCCATCTCGTTTTCGTCTATTGCGCCTTCGCTCATGCCGCCCACCCTTCAAGCCCCAGGTTATCAAGATAGCGCAGCTGCAACCCGCGCTGAGCCTGCTCTGCAAAAAATTCATCCACCGCCGCCAGTTGCCCGACGGGGCTCTCCAGCTGATTCATCTGATGACGAAAGTGTGCAGAACCCACCAGCCCTTTCGTGTACCACGAGATGTGTTTACGCGCGATGCGCAGCCCCGTGTGCTCGCCGTAAAAATCATACAATTCAACAATATGCGCCAGCAACACTTTATGTATTTCATCCACCCGGGGCGGTGGAAGATGCTCACCTGTTTGTAAAAAATGGTCGATTTCACGGAACAACCAGGGACGCCCCTGAGCCGCTCGACCTATCATCACCGCATCCGCACCACTGTACTGCAACACATAGCGCGCCTTCTCAGGCGTGGTGATATCACCGTTGGCAATGATGGGGATATTCACACAGGCTTTAACGGCCGCAATGGTGTCGTATTCCGCCTCCCCGGTGTAGGCGCAGGCTCTTGTCCTGCCATGAATCGCCAGCGCCTGAATGCCCGAAGCTTCTGCAATCCGTGCAATATTAACCGCATTACGGTTATTCTTGTCCCAGCCTGTGCGAATTTTGAGCGTCACCGGCGCATTCACGGCACCCACGACCGCTTCGAGCAACTTGGCCACCAGGGGTTCATTTTGCAGCAACGCCGAGCCTGCCATCACGTTACAGATCTTTTTTGCAGGACACCCCATGTTGATGTCGATAATTTGTGCGCCGTGATCCACATTGTATTTCGCCGCTTCCGCCAGCATTTTGGCATCAGCGCCTACAATCTGAACAGAGATCGGATCAGCCTCGCCTTCATGATTGGCGCGGCGTTTAGTCTTTTCCGAGCCATACAGCAGCGAATTGGAGGCAACCATTTCGCTCACGGCCATACCCGCACCCATGCGTTTGCACAGCATGCGAAAAGGCCTGTCGGTTACCCCGGCCATAGGGGCGACGATAAGATTATTTTTGAGTTCGTAAGGACCGATGCGCATTGATGACTTTCCAAGAGGGTTGGGGATTATAAAGCATGCGGACAGGCATGGAAAATATCGCTATGATTCACCCCATGGAAAAATCGATGAAATACGATGTCGTCATTATCGGAGGAGGACTGGTCGGCGCCAGTCTGGCCGCCGCATTACAGGGCAGCGGACTGTCGCTGGCCCTGGTGGAAGCGGGCGAGAACCCCCACTCCAACCCGCCCCCTGAACAGGGGGCGGGGGCGAACGGCTCGCTTCACGAGGCTTCCATTGACAACGACTGGGACAACAGAATTTACGCGATCAGCCCCGGGAGCCGACTATTTCTGAAAAAAATGGGCGCATGGGATTTTCTCGACCCGACGCGCATCGAAGCTGTCGTAAAAATGCGGGTATTCGGCGATACCCGCCCCGAATCCCTCCCATGCGGGGGTGCCGAGCTGGAATTTGACGCCTGTCAGATGGGAGTGCCCGAGCTGGCCTGCATACTGGAAAACCGCGCACTGCAACACGCGCTGCTGCAAACGCTACAGGCGCATGGAAACACGACCTTGCTCAATCCGGCACGCTGCGCGGCAGTCAGTTTTACCGATACCGCAGCAGAACTCACGCTCGATGACGGGCGCACCCTGAGTGCAAAACTGATCGTGGGCGCGGACGGGCGCAACTCATGGATACGCAATCGGGCGGGAATTTCGGCGGCTCCCGTGGACTACCGGCAGCACGGGGTGGTCGCCAACTTCAGCTGCGAACTGCCGCATCGGGGCATCGCTCACCAATGGTTTGATGCAGAGGGCATCCTGGCGCTGCTGCCACTGCCGGGTCGGCGAATTTCCATGGTGTGGTCGGTCAGCCCTGAAAAAGCGCAAGAGTTATTGTCGCTCTCGCACGAAGCGCTGTGCGCCCGGGTAGCCGCCGCCTCGCATCGAACACTGGGCAAACTCGAACTCATCACCGCTGCGGCCGCATTTCCGCTGCGCCTGCTGACACTGCCGCAGATCGTCGCAAAACGGGTTGCTTTGATCGGAGACGCCGCGCACAATATGCACCCGTTGGCAGGACAAGGCGTAAACACCGGCTTTCGCGATGCGCGCCAGCTGGCCGAGCTGTTGCAAAATCGCGGCGGATGCACGGACTGCGGCGATGCACAATTACTGCGTCGGTATGACAGAATGCGGCGCGAAGACATTCACACCATGCAGGCTGCGACCTATGGCCTGAAAAATTTGTTCTGCAATGACGATCCCCTGTTGCGCAGTCTGCGCAACATCGGTTTAAATGCCACGAATCACCTCGTTCCGCTGAAAAAAATGCTGATGCGACACGCCCTTAATTAACCAATCAATCCTGACAGGTCTGCCATGAAAAAAATACTCGCTCTGCTTTTGCTGCTCACAAGCGTCGGCGCACAGGCCGGAGAAACTGAAATCCGCCAGTCACTGCAAAGCAAATTCCCGAACATCGGAAAACTGGAACATATCGTTAAAACCTCCTACTCAGGACTTTATGAGGTCGTGGTAGGGGACCAGCTGCTGTATACCGATGAGCAAGGCTTATACCTGTTCGACGGCAACATCATCGAAATCAAGAGCCGCAGCAACTTGTCCGAGCAACGCCGCCATCAATTATTTGCCGTGGAATTTGGCAAACTTCCACTGGAGCTGGCCGTTAAAAAAGTCAAGGGCAACGGCAGTCGCAAGATGGCCTATTTTACCGATCCCAATTGCGGTTACTGCAAGAAGCTGGAACAGGAGCTGATCAAGGTCAACGACGTAACGCTGTATGTATTCCTGTACCCTATCTTCCAGGGATCGGACGAAATTGTACGCAACGTGCGCTGCGCAAAAGACCCGGTCAGGGCCTGGGATAACCTGATGCAAAAAGGAATCTCACCCTCTGTGGCCACCTGCAAAACGCCCACGGATCAGGTCATCGCGCTTGCCAAGAAGCTGCGCATCAACGGCACGCCCAATCTGATTTTTTCCGATGGCACACAAAATCCCGGCTACTTGCCTGCAGAAGAACTCGAAAAGCACCTGAGTCAGCCGGATAAAGCCCGCAAATCTTAAAACGTTTTTTCTACCACGGACACGAAAATCGACATGGATGTTCCGCTCAAAATTTCACGCGACCTGCTGGCGCTTGCCATCGACCAGTCACGCGATGGCATTACCATCGCCGATGCCAGACTGCCAGGTTGGCCCCTGATTTATGTGAATGCGGGATTTGAGCGGCTGACCGGCTATGTTGCCTCGGAATTGCTGGGTAAAAGTGTCCGATTCCTTCAGGGGACAGACACCGATCAGCCCGAAATAAATATACTCCGCGAGGCGTTGCGCAAGGAACAGAGCTGCGTGGTCACATTGCGCAATTATCGCCGCGATGGATCGATGTTCTGGAATGAATTGAGCTTGTCCTCGGTACACGACACCGACGGCACGCTCACCCATTTCATCGGCATTCAAAATGACGTGACCGCGCGCGTCACACTCGATCAGCACCTGCGTCAGTCCAACCAGGATTTGCACGCGCTGAATCAGCAGCTCTACAGACTGGCACATACCGACCCGCTGGTGGGCATCAGCAACCGCCTGCACTTCGAGGAGCAGCTGGGTCAGATGCTCAAAACGGCTCAACGCACACACAGCCTGTTATCGGTACTGGTTGTCAATCTCGATCTTTTCAAACGCTTCAACAACCGATACGGGCGCGCAGCGGGCGATACCTGTCTGCGCATGGTAGGCGATCTCATCACCCGGTCATTCGCGCGCGGCGCGGATTGCGTCGCGCGCTACGATAATGACGAGTTTGCCATCGTATCGATGGGCGGCAGTATTGAAGGCCTGCAACAGCATCTGCACAAACTTCGCTCACAGGTACGCGCACTGAACATCCCGCACAGCGATTCACCCGAAGGGGTGGTGACCATTTGCGGTGGCGGCATCAGCCTGATTCCGCAGCGCGACAGCACGGCGCAGGAGCTGCTTCAGCGCGCGAGCGCCGCACTTTTGGAGGCAAAACGGCTCGGCAACGACAGCGAAAATATCGTCAGTTGAGCGCAGGCTCCATTCCCCTGGGAAAGAGCACCCACATCTGCCCGCGTTGCTTCATGCGCCCGGCCTTATCACCGGCCTGATCACCAAAACCCCAGAAAAAATCCGCCCGCACAGCGCCCCTGATCGCGCCGCCGGTATCTTGCGCGAGCATCAGGCGGTTTAACGGTTCCGCCGTAGCAGGATAGGTCGTCGAGAGAAACACCGGCACGCCCAGCGGGATCGAGGCAGGATCAATCGCAATACTGTATTGCTCTGTCAGCGGCACACCCAGCGCGCCCAGCGGGGCTGACAAATTCTCGGGCAGCTCGCGGAAAAACACAAAACTTGGATTTTGCGCCAACAGGGCTGACAATTTCGCCGGATTTTGTGCAGCCCAGCGCCTGATACCCTGCATGGAGGCCTGATCGGCGTTAAGCTCTCCCGTTTCGATCAGTTTGCGGCCGATGGAAACATAGGGGCGACCATTCTGGTCGGCATATCCCACCTTGACCTGACGACCATCGGGCAATTCTATGCGCCCCGAACCCTGAATTTGCAGAAAAAACAGGTCAACTTCGTTTTCCACCCAGAACAACTCGCGCAGCGACCCCTGACCTGCGGCAAGATCGGCACGGCTGTAATAGGGCACGATACGTTTTCCCTCGATGCGTCCGCGCAGGCGCAAGTTTTTCAGCTGAGGATAAACCTCGCTCAAATCTATCGTCAACAGATCATCGGGAGCGGCATACAAAGGATATTTGAAACGCGCCGTCTTGACGCGACTGCCGGACAACCTGGGTTCGTAATAGCCGGTGATCAGCCCTTGCGCTGTGCCATCGGGATTGAACACCTGATAAGGCGTGAACGCTTCTTCAAAAAAAGACCTCAATGCATCATTGTCAGGCGTCTGCAGCGCACGAGCTCGCGCACAAACGGCACGCCACTCAGGCCTGTGCCCGAGCGCGTGACAACTTTGCGAAAAGGCAGCCCAGCTATGCCTTAAATCAAGCGTCTGCCAGTCGGGCAACATTTCCCACTTGCTGACGGAAAACGTGACGGCTGCCGCTGCCACTTGCGGCACGGCAACGGTCGGCGGCGCGGCACATACGGGCGGTTTGGGCGAAGCGGCACAGGCCGCCAGAAGCGGCAGCAACGCCATGCTCAGCCGCACAGAGGCGGAAAAGTTAATGCAGAACACGCGGCACACTCAGAACGAATTCGGGAATCTCGACTTCAAAATCAGAGCCATCATCGCCGCGCATCAGGTAACTGCCGCGCATCGTTCCAACCTGAGTCGGGAGCACCGTGCCGCTGGTGTATTCAAACCCCTGACCTGGCTGCAACATCGGCTGTTCGCCCACCACCCCCTGGCCGCGCACCTCCTGAACATGGTTGTACGCATCGGTGATCACCCAGTGACGACTGATCAGCCGGGCTGCGACCTTGCCCAGATTGGTGATGCTGATCGTGTAGGAAAATACGAAACGTTCAGCCTGTTCATCGGACTGATCGGACAGGTATTTCACCTGTGTCTGTATGAGGATGTCGCATGGTTCAGTTTTTTTCATGCGTAGCATTTGAACCTATTTTGCCGTGTATCGCAATAGATAACGCCCTCTTTTATGCTAATCTGCACAGCTGATAAGGCACACACAATAAGAATTATGAATGGTTATCTGAAACGCATACTCAACGCCCGTGTCTACGACGTGGCCATTGAAACCCCGCTGGAAATGGCTCCGAATTTATCGGCGCGCACCGGCAACACCATCTTGCTCAAAAGAGAAGACATGCAGCCGGTGTTTTCCTTCAAGCTGCGCGGCGCGTACAACAAGATGGCACAACTCACCGCCGAGCAACTCAAACGAGGCGTGATCACCGCATCGGCCGGCAATCACGCTCAGGGCGTTGCCCTCTCCGCTCACAAAATGGGCTGCCGCGCGATCATCGTGATGCCGACCACCACGCCGCAGGTGAAAATCGAAGCGGTGAAGCACTTCGGCCAGCGCTCTGTCGAAATCGTGCTGCATGGCGACAGTTACAACGACGCCTATGATCATGCGCTGGAGCTGGAGAAGAAAAACCAGCTCACCTTTGTGCATCCGTTTGATGATCCTGATGTCATTGCAGGCCAGGGCACCATCGGCATGGAAATACTGCGCCAGCGCAGCGCGCCGATACACGCCATCTTCTGCGCCATCGGCGGCGGCGGATTGATCGCCGGCATAGCAGCTTACGTCAAACAGGTTCGCCCGGACATCAAGATCATCGGCGTACAAACCACCGACTCGGACGCGATGTACCAATCCATGCTGGTGGACAAGCGCGTGCAGCTTGCGGACGTCGGCCTGTTCGCGGACGGCACGGCGGTCAAGCTGGCCGGCGTCGAGACGCTGCGCATCTGCCAAAAATATGTAGACGAGATCGTGCTCGTGAATACCGATTCAGTGTGCGCCGCGATCAAGGACGTGTTTCAGGACACGCGCTCCATACTCGAACCTTCAGGGGCGCTGGCCATTGCGGGCGCCAAGTTATATGCGGCGCGCGAACAGCTCAGGCATGAGGCGCTGGTCACCGTTTGCAGCGGCGCGAACATGAATTTCGACCGGCTGCGTTTTGTCGCCGAGCGCGCCGAGATCGGCGAGAAGCGCGAATCCATCCTGGCCGTGACCATACCCGAGACGCCGGGCAGTTTCCGCAAATTCTGCACTTTGCTGGGTCGTCGCAACATCACCGAATTCAACTACCGATTTGCCAACCCGAAAGCCGCTCAGGTTTTTGTCGGCCTCCAGGTACATAACGCGGCTGAAAGCTGCGAGCTGGTGGAAAAATTACAGTCCCACAAACTGCCAGCGCTCGATTTGACCGACAACGAAATGGCCAAACTGCATCTGCGCCATCTGGTGGGTGGCCATGCGCCAGAAGTACAGGACGAAATCCTGTTCCGCTTCGAATTTCCCGAACGCCCGGGCGCCTTGATGCAATTTTTGAACAGCATGAATCACAACTGGAACATCAGTTTGTTCCACTACCGCAATCACGGCGCGGATTACGGCCGGGTGCTGGTCGGCATGCAGGTGCCCGATCACGACAAACAGGCGTTCACCGACTTTCTCAACACCCTGGGCTACCGCTACTGGGACGAGACCGACAATCCGGCCTACAAGCTGTTTCTTGGGTAAAATCGTAACTGCTTATTCGCACGACGAGGAGCTCGCACCCATGAAAAAGCAAGATGCTTTAGATTTTCTTAAATCACACAAGACGCTTTTTGTGGAAAAATTTGGTGTGAAACACCTCGCTCTGTTTGGCTCGACTGTACGTGACGAGGCTCGTGCGGATAGCGATCTGGATGTGTTGGTAGAATTTGAGGGCGGGGAAACTTACCGCAACTACTTCGATCTGCTGTTCTATCTTGAAGACCATTTGCATTGCGAGATTGATCTGGTGACTCGTGATGCACTGCGCCCGCAACTTAAACCCTATATCGAAAAAGAGGCGCTTTATGTCGCGTGAGTGGAAACTGTATTTCGACGACATGCTAAGTTTTTGCGAAAAGGTCGAGAGTTACACGCACGGTCTGACTCGTGAAGAGTTTGAGGTTAGCGGACTAAACTACGATGCCACTTTGTGGAATGTACAGTTATTTGGCGAAGCCGCCAAAAACATCCCGGAAGAAATACGCCTTCAGATACCGGAAGTCCCCTGGCGAGAATTGATCGGGATGCGCAACCGATTAGCGCACGGCTATTTTGGTATCAACAATAGCATTCTGTGGCACGTTATCGAGGTGGAAGTGCCGAAATTGCAGCACGCTTTGCAGCACACACTCGCGACACGTCCTGAATTATTTGTCGAGCAATCTTAACCATCAACTCAGCTAACCACACTGACGATCAAAAACAAAACCAACCACGAATAACTCATGCCCACACTCAACTGGATCGGCAAAGAAGCCGAAGATGACCGGCTCATTGGCGGACTCTGGGCTGAATTGTCCGGCGGACGCTGCCGCTTCGTCATGGTGAAAGACAAAAAATGGGAAGGAATTGAAACACAGTTATCGGGGGTGGCAACATGAGCGAACCTACACCCTTACACCCAGAGCAATGTTTTGCACGACTTGCCGTGGCAGTTCAAGAGCTGAATCAACAAGCGGCGGCAGAGTATGCGCCCATTATCGAAGCCATCTTGCACACCCACAGTCTGGATAAATGCCATATAGAACGTACACTCGATGGTTTGCTTGATTTCTGCGGATACAAACCCGCGCTGCAACTTTACCGTCGCCTCTGTCGTTACTATTGGGACATTGATTCCGCTGCTGCCACCGACTACGTCAACGCCTATAGAATTACATGGGATACAGAAGAAACGAATGAAATAGCGGTCGGAAGGAATGCTATGCGTAAGAACTTTAAGGCATAGAGGTTGAATAGCATGAGCATTCAAACCGTTTTGAACCGCGAGGCCATCGTGCAAATCCTGCAAGTCAGTGTGCCAAATATACTGGCGATTTACGCCTTCGGCAGTCGCGTGCAAGGCACAGCGGGATTGGCGAGCGATCTTGATCTGGCTGTGCTGGTATCAGGCTACGCCGAACCAGTGGCGCTTTGGCGGCTGTCGGGTGAACTCGCGGATATCGCAGGATGCGCGGTAGACTTGCTCGACCTGCGCGCCGCCTCCACGGTGATGCAGTATCAGATACTCATAAGCGGTGAACGCTGGTGGGCCAAGGATGTGCAGGCGGCCTTGTTCGAGTCCGCTATACTGAGCGAGAAAACAGAATTAGACACGGCGCGCACCGGGTTGCTGGAAGACATTCAAAAAGAAGGGAAAATTTATGGCTGATGACGTGCTGATCAACAAGGCCGCAACCATCGAACGTTGCGTCAGGCGCGTACGCGAGGAATACGCCCACAACCCTGCAACTTTCGCGACCGACTACACCCGCCAGGATGCAGCCATCCTGAACATTCAGCGCGCCTGTGAAGCCGCGCTGGACATGGGGCAACACCTGATCCGCCGTGAAAAACTCGGCGTACCGCAAAGCGCACGAGATGTGTTTGCGTTACTGGCGCAAGGAAACTGGATCAGCGCAGCGCTGGCCGAGAGCCTCAAGCACATGGTGGGGTTTCGCAATATTGCCGTGCACGACTACCAAACCCTGCAACTGCCGATCACCGTGAGCATCATCACCTCGCATCTCGATGAGTTTCTGCAATACAGTCAGGCATTGCTGTTGCGCGATGCATCAAAAACATGACGCTTGCATCAGAGAAACAACAGATCAGGAGCCGCATCTTGGCTGCACGCGAGCAGCTGCCGCCCGAGAGACGCGCGGCCTGCAACGCGGCGATCACGGAGCGTTTATTGCAACTGCCTGCATACCTCGACGCTGATACGGTGCTGGGCTACATGAATTTCGGCAGCGAATATGCCAGCGAGTGTTGGGTGGCGCGGGTGCTGGCCGATGGTAAACGCCTCGCATTGCCCAAGGTAAATCGCCATACCAACATGCTTGATTTGTACTGGATAGATGATCCAAAAAACCAGTTGGCATCAGGCTTATGGGGGATACAGGAACCGGTCATCGAACGCTGCGAACGGCCAATCTCTATAAATGAGGTAGAATTCGTCCTGTTACCCGGAATCGCGTTCAGCCGTGATGGCGCGCGATTGGGTTACGGCGGCGGTTTTTACGACAAGCTGCTGGCGCATGCGCCGCCCGCGCGGGTTACAGCCGCGTTCGGGCTGCAAGTCGTGGCACAGATCCCACAAGAAGCGACGGATGTACGCGTCGAGTGGATCGTCACCGAAACTGCAACCATAGACTGCAATGCAATAGAAAATCCCTCAGATCCTATTCCAAAAAACCGGAACGACTGAGTATTTTCATAAGAATAACTTTAGTGAGAGAGTGGAAGATGGCGAACTTACCAGACAATGATCCGCAAGAAACCCAGGAGTGGCTCGATGCCCTCGAATCAGTGCTGAAAAACGAGGGGGCTGAACGCGCCCATTTTCTGCTCGACCAGTTGATCGACAAGGCGCGAAGCTCAGGGGCCGGCGTGCCTTTCAGCGCGACGACGCCCTATTGCAACAGCATCGCCTTAGGCGATGAAGAACGCTCCGGCGGCAACAAGGAACTGGAGCACCGCATTCGCGCATTGATGCGCTGGAACGCGATGGCGCTGGTATTGAATGCCAACCGCGACTCTTCCGAGCTGGGCGGACACATCGCCAGCTTCGCGTCTGCCGCGACTTTGTATGACGTCGCGTTCAATCATTTCTTCCACGGCAAAACCGACACGCATGGCGGCGACCTGGTCTACTTCCAGGGGCACTCGTCTCCCGGCGTCTACGCGCGCGCCTACCTGGAGGGACGCATATCCGAGGAGCAGATGTACAAGTTCCGCCAGGAAGCTGCGGGTGACGGTCTGTCCTCCTACCCTCACCCCTGGCTGATGCCCGACTTCTGGCAGTTCCCCACCGTATCCATGGGCCTTGGCCCCTTGATGGCGATTTATCAGGCGCGCTTCATGCGTTACCTGCAACATCGCGGCCTGGTACAAACCGATGGTCGCAAGGTGTGGGCGTATCTTGGCGACGGTGAAACGGATGAGCCAGAATCCCTGGGCGCGGTTTCGATGGCCGGACGCGAGAAGCTCGACAATTTAATATTTGTGATCAACTGCAACCTGCAGCGCCTCGACGGCCCGGTGCGCGGCAACGGCAAGATCATCCAGGAACTCGAAGGGGTATTTCGCGGCGCCGGGTGGAACGTCATCAAAATCGTCTGGGGCGGCCAGTGGGATCGCCTGTTCGCCAAGGACAAGAACGGCCTGCTGCAAAAACGCATGCAGGAAGTCGTGGACGGCGAGTACCAGACCTACAAATCCAAGAATGGCGCATATGTGCGCGAACACTTCTTCGGCAAATATCCGGAACTGCTCGAAATGGTGGCTGACATGTCAGACGACGAGATCTGGCGTCTCAATCGCGGCGGACATGATCCTCGCAAGGTGTATGCCGCTTACGCTGCCGCGACCCGCCACACCGGTCAACCTACCGTTATTCTGGCAAAAACGGTCAAGGGTTACGGCATGGGTGAGGCAGGAGAAGCGCAAAACATCACCCATCAGCAAAAGAAGATGGCAGGACAGGTGCTGCTCAACTTCCGCGACCGTTTCAACCTTCCGCTGAACGATGCGGAAGTGGCCAGCCTGAATTTTTACCGTCCGCCCGCAGACAGCCTGGAGATGAAATACCTGCAAGAGCGCACGGCGCAAATGGGTTCAGTACCGGCGCGCAATCCCGTCACCGAAGCTCTGAAAATCCCCGGTCTGGATGCGTTCGATTCTCTGCTGAAAAGCACCGATGGACGCGAAATCTCAACCACCATGGCCTTCGTGCGCATGCTGGGCATACTGGTCAAGGACAAGAATATCGGTCGCCAGGTCGTGCCGATTGTGCCGGATGAATCGCGCACCTTCGGCATGGAAGGCATGTTCCGCCAGCTGGGGATTTTCTCGCAGGTGGGCCAGCTGTACACGCCGCAAGACGCTGATCAGCTGATGTTCTACAAGGAAGACAAGACAGGACAAATCCTGCAAGAGGGCATCAACGAAGCCGGCGCCATGTCCTCATGGATCGCAGCCGCTACCGCCTACGCAAACCATGGGAAGGCGATGCTGCCGTTCTACATCTACTACTCGATGTTCGGCTTCCAGCGCATCGGCGATCTGGCCTGGGCGGCGGGCGACATGCGCGCACGCGGCTTCATGTTAGGCGGCACAGCCGGTCGCACCACACTGAACGGCGAAGGCCTGCAACACCAGGACGGTCACAGCCATTTGATGTCGGCGATGATCCCCAATTGCATATCCTACGACCCGACTTTCGCCTATGAACTGGCGGTCATCATTCATGACGGCATGCGCCGCATGTATGTCGAACAGCAGGACGTGTTCTATTACCTCACCGTAATGAACGAGAACTATGCGCACCCTGCCATGCCAGCAGGCGCTGAAGACGGCATCATCAAGGGGATGTACCTCTTTAGTGAAGGGACAAGGGACAAGGGAGAAGGGAAAAAGCCTGTTGTGCAGTTGTTGGGCAGCGGCACCATCTTGCGCGAAGTGATTGCGGCAGCTGATCTGCTGCTACAGGATTTCGGCGTCAATTCAGACATATGGAGCGTAACCAGCTTCAGCGAGTTGCGCCGCGACGGCATTGATTGCGAGCGCTGGAACATGCTGCATCCTGAAGATGCGCCGCGCATCAGCTACGTCGAGCAGTGCATGGAAGGACACACGGGGCCTGTGATTGCCGCGACCGATTACATGCGTTCATTCGCCGACCAGATTCGCGGCTTCCTGCCCAAACACTACAAGGTGTTGGGTACGGATGGCTTCGGCCGGTCGGATACACGAAAGAACCTGCGCCAGTTCTTTGAGGTCAATCGCGGCTACATCGCCGTCGCAGCACTCAAGGCATTAGCGGATGAAGGCACGATAGCCGCCTCCGAAGTGAGCCGGGCAATTGCACTTTACAACATCAATCCAGACAAGCCGAACCCGGTCACTGTTTAAACCCGGTTTACGGTTTAGAGTTTACGGTTTGGAGCTTAGGAGAGACACGTGGCAGAAATGAAACAGGTATTAGTGCCGGACATCGGCGATTACAAGGGCGTGAGCGTCATCGAAGTGATGGTAAAAGTCGGCGACACGGTCAATGCGGAAGACACCCTGCTGACCCTGGAGACCGACAAGGCGGCGATGGATATCCCCTCCCCTTTTTCCGGCGTGGTTAAAGAATTAAACGTTGAAATCGGCGACAAGGTGTCCCGTGGATCGCTGATTCTGGTGCTGGAGTGTGCAGATGCGCCAGTGGCCGGCGGCGATGCAGCTTCAGCATCGGCACCTGTGGCTCAGGTAGCCGCACCCGTCGCCGTGCAAACCGCGGCACCCGTCACAGCGCAGATGGTTAGCGCAGACATGCCTGCGCACTCCAATACAGCGCACGCAAGTCCTGCGATACGTCGCTTCGCGCGCGAACTGGGCGTGGATATCGCAAAGGTCAAAGGCAGCGGCGAAAAAGGCCGTGTCACCCGCGATGACGTGCAGCTGTTCGTCAAGGCTGCACTGGCTCAACCTCGCAGCGCGCAAGGGACAGGGGGCGGCCTGCAGGTATTGGATATGCCGACCTTCGATTTCGCAAAATATGGCGCCATCGAGACGCGCCCGCTGTCGCGCATCCAGAAAATTTCCGGCGCCAATCTGCACCGCAACTGGGTGACGATTCCACATGTCACACAGTTCGACGAGGCCGACATCACCGACATGGAAGCTTTCCGCAAGCAACTGGGTGCGGAGTATGCCAAGCAAAATATCAAGATCACGCCGCTGGCCTTCATGCTCAAGGCGGTGGTCGCGGCTTTGCAGAAATTCCCGACATTCAACGCATCCCTCGACGGCGAAAATCTGATCCTCAAGCAATACTTCAACATCGGGGTGGCGGTCGATACGCCGGACGGCCTGATGGTGCCTGTACTGCGCGATGTGGACAAGAAGGGCATCGTGCAACTGGCTCAGGAGCTCGCCGAGATCTCGGCTCGCGCACGCGACAAAAAAATCACCGCGAACGATATGCAAGGCGGCTGCTTTACCATTTCCAGCCTGGGCGGCATCGGCGGCACAGCCTTTACGCCCATCATCAATGCCCCCGAGGTAGCCATTCTGGGCGTCTCTCGTTCTGCGATGAAACCTGTGTATCAGGACGGCGTATTTGTGCCGCGCCTGATGTTGCCCTTGTCGGTATCCTACGACCATCGCGTGATCGACGGTGCGGCAGCGGCACGCTTCACCACTTATCTGTCACAGATGCTGTCCGACATACGCCGTCTGGCACTGTAACATTGAACAAAAAACCGATCGGCATCCTGGGCGGCACATTTGACCCGATACACTACGGTCATCTGCGCCTGGCAGAGGAGATGCTGGAATTAGCCGGATTGCAGCAAATTCGCTTCATTCCGACCGGCAATCCGCCTCACCGGGATACGCCACAGGTTCCGGCAAAGCATCGAAGCCAGATGGTGCAACTGGCCATCGCCGATCAGCCCGCCTTCGTGCTCGATGAACGCGAAGTGAAGCGTACTGCAAAATGTTATACGATACACACCTTGCAGGAATTACGTGCCGAACTGGGGAAGGATCAACCGCTGTGCCTGCTGATGGGCGGAGATGCTTTCCTGCAATTACACACCTGGCACGAGTGGGAGAAAATACTCGGTCTGGCGCACATCGTGGTGGGTTTCCGGCCCGGCTTTACGCTCGAAGAACGCATTCACAGTGCGACGCCCGCGCTGCAACAGCACTACCAGCAACGCTTGTGTGACGTGAACTATTTATCGCAGCATGCTTTTGGCGGTATCGCAGAACTGGCCATACCCAAGCTGGAAATATCCGCCACGCTGATTCGCGCGCGCGTAGCTGAAAATCGCACCATCCGCTATCTATTGCCAGCTGTTGTGGCCAACTACATTTACCAACATAATTTATACACCCCATGCTAACTACTGAAGAAAAAACCAAAGCCGTCATCGCAGCCTTAGAAGACATCAAGGCCACTGACATCACCGTCATCGACACCAGCAAACTCAGCTCGCTGTTCGATCGCATGATTATCGCGTCCGCGAACTCCACCCGCCAGACCAAGGCCTTAGCCGACAACGTCGCCGTCAAGCTCAAAGAGCTGGGCGAAGAAGTTTACGGGCGCGAAGGCGAAGAAAGCGGCGAATGGATACTGGTCGATCTGGGCGAAGTGCTGGTACACATCATGCAGCCGGCTACCCGCACCTATTACAACCTCGAAGAACTGTGGAGCAAGGCACAGGCGGCGCGTCCTAAACTTGCCCAGTTGCCTGACGCAGAGTAAGCCGTTGTGTGCGAATGAGTTCGCACCTACTATTGCATACAGAGCATGAAACTATTGATAATCTCGGTCGGACACAAGATGCCCGCATGGATCACGACCGGCTTTAACGAATACGCCAAGCGCATGCCAAGGGAGGCGAAGATCGAACTGCTGGAAATTCGCCCGGAGCCGCGCACGACAGGCAAGAGCACGCCGCAGATCATGGAAGCCGAAGCGCAGCGCATCTTGAACAGCCTGCCGCCGACCTGCCGTCGCATAGCGCTCGACGAGCACGGCGCTATGCCTACTACAAAGCAGCTCGCCGCCCAGCTGAAAGACTGGCAGGGGGAAGGTCGGGATGTTGCGTTCATCATCGGCGGCGCAGATGGCCTGCACGATTCAGTCAAACAGTCGGCTCATCAGCTGATGGCCTTGTCCGCATGCACCTTGCCGCATGCGTTTGTGCGGGTATTATTGGCAGAACAGCTGTATCGAGCGCACAGTCTGATGCACAATCATCCTTATCATCGAGAGTAGGGAGTGGGAAGTGGGTAGTGGTTGTCCCTACTCCCCACTGAGGCGCGCAGCGCAGATCCATTTACCACTTACGAGATTTTGAAATGAACATCATCCAACCACGCCTCTACCTGGCCTCACAAAGCCCGCGACGCCGCGAATTGCTCGACCAGGCGGGCATTGCCTTCGAGCTGTTATTGTTGCGCACCGACAGCCGCCGTCCCGTTGACGTCGATGAAACGCCGCACCCGGGGGAGTCGCCGGGCGCCTATGTACAACGCGTCTGCCGGGACAAGGCCAGGACAGGCGCCAAGGTGCTGCAACTGCGCCATTTACCCGTGCTGCCGGTATTGGCGGCGGACACCATGGTTACGATGGATGGTAAAATTTTCGGCAAACCGGACAATGCCGAGCACGCGCATGCCATGCTGCAAACGCTGTCCGACCGCGAACATCAGGTCGTGACGGCTGTCGCCGTCGCCATGGGCGAACATGTGGAAGTGATCCTGTCTACCTCAACGGTGCGGTTCACCAATCTGAGCGACAGCCGCATCAGGCGCTATCTGCAAACCTGCGAATATGCTGACAAAGCCGGGGGATACGGCATTCAGGGGCAGGCTGCCGCCTTTATCGAACACTTGAGTGGCAGTTACTCAGGAGTGATGGGATTGCCATTGTTTGAAACGGTTCAACTGTTAAAACGCTTTGATATTCCGACACCATAAAGACAAGTAATTTTCACACCTGACAACTACGATCATATAAATTTTAAATCCATGAGCGAAGAAATACTGATCAACGTCACGCCGCAAGAAACACGCGTTGCAGTGATGCAACTGGGCGTAGTGCAGGAATTACATATCGAGCGCAGCAGTAATCGCGGGATTGCAGGGAATGTCTATCTGGGTCGCATCAAACGCGTCCTGCCGGGCATGCAGTCCGCATTTATCGACATCGGCCTGGAACGCTCGGCGTTCTTGCATGTGGCGGACATATGGGAAAACAGCAACGAGCATGCCCGCCCCATCGAACGCATCCTGTTTGAAGGACAGAATTTACTGGTGCAGGTCATCAAGGAGCCCATAGGCAGCAAGGGTGCCAGACTGACCACACAGCTGAGCTTTGCAGGGCGCTTACTGGTGTATCTGCCTCAGGAATCCCGCATCGGTGTCTCTCAACGTATCGAAGGCGTGGAGCAACGCGATGCCTTGCGCAGCAGATTGCAAGCGGCCTTGCCCGCTGAACACCAAGGCGGCTACATCATTCGCACCGTGACAGAAGGCAAGGAAGAGGCCAATTTTGCAACCGATATCGTTTATCTGGGCAAACTGTGGAGCAACCTGCAAACTCTGGCTAAAACAGCCAGCGCGCCGCAACTGTTGTACCAGGAACTGGACATCAGCCTGCGTGTCTTGCGCGATTTTGTCAGCACCGAAACGACGCGTATTCTGGTCGACTCGCGCAGTACCAGCAAGAAAATGCTGGAGTTTGCAGAAAACTACAACGAAGATGCCGCACACCTGATCGAACACTACCTGGGTGTTCGTCCCTTGTTCGACATGTACAACATCGAAGAAGAAATCGAGCGCGCCTTATCCAAGCGGGTCGATTTAAAGTCCGGCGGCTATCTGATCATCGATCAGACCGAGGCGCTGACCACCGTCGATGTCAACACGGGAGGCTTTGTCGGCGTACGCAATTTTGACGACACCATTTTCAAGACCAACCTGGAAGCAACTCAGGTCATTGCAAGACAGCTGCGCCTGCGCAATCTGGGCGGCATCATCATCTGCGACTTTATCGACATGGATAACCTGCAACACCGAGACACGGTGCTGGAGGAATTCAAAAAAGCGCTGGCTCGCGACCATACCCGCATCAGCGTGAATAACTTTTCACCGCTGGGTCTGGTCGAGATGACGCGCAAACGTACGCGCGAGAGTCTGGCGCATGTGCTTTGCGAGCCCTGCCCCACCTGCCGTGGGCGCGGCGAGGTGAAAACCGCGCAGACGGTATGCTACGAAATACTGCGTGAAATAGTACGAGAGGCGCGTCAGTTTGATGCGCGTGAATATCGCATCCTGGGCTCACAACAGGTCATTGATTTATTTCTGGAAGAAGAATCCCAGGCTCTGGCCGGGTTGTCCGATTTCATCGGCAGGCCGATCTCGATGCTGGTGGAAAATCAATACAATCAGGAACAATATGATGTTATTTTGATGTAAGTTTGGCGCAAGACTCTCGCGTTAGAATAACGAGTCTGCTAGACTTTAAACCGCGTTTCACAAGAAGCGCGACCAATCATAAAAATTCAGGGAAAAGAACATGATCAAAAAGAAACTCGTATCTTTGCTGTTTGCCGCCACACTGGTCACGCCATTCATGGCATCAGCACACGAGCATGGCGAAGCCGGCATCGCACGTTCATTTATCAAGGAAATTCAGGCTGTAGAATCATCCTATGCGAGCGTGCATGGCGCGGCCTTCTTTCAGGAATTGTCCAAAGGGCAGCACCCGCGTGCAACCGTTGTCACCTGTTCCGATTCACGCGTACACACTAACATGCTGGATCAAAGCCCTGAAGGCGATCTGTTCATGATCCGCGATATCGGCAATCAGATTGCTACTGCACGAGGTTCTGTCGAATACGGCATCAATCATCTGGGTTCATCCTTGCTGCTCATCATCGGCCACTCAAAATGCGGCGCGATTGCAGCAGCCAGCAACGACTACTCCTCGCTGGAACCGGCTATCAAGAAGGAATTGGACACTATCAAGGTGGACAAGGGGGTCGCCAGCATCGACGGCGTAAAGACCAACGTCAACAACCAGGTCGCTGACGCGATGAACGAATACGCTGAAGCCGTCAAGGAAGGCCACCTGCTGATCATCGGTGCCGTGTATGACTTCGCCGACGACATGAAGCAAGGTGCTGGCAAGCTGAATCTGATCAATGTTAACGGTCAGACTGATGCGGGGAAAATGCAATCTGAACTGGTTCGTAAAGACATCGCTGACGAAAAAGATGCGGTCAAGCACCACTAAAGAGCAGGAATCAAAAAAACCGGCGCAAGCCGGTTTTTTCATTTCCAAGCCGACAACACTCAAAAAAGTCTGGTCGCCGCGTGCTCCAGCATCGCCACCGGCACAATCATGATCAACTGACATATGATCAGGAGCAACATGGGCGATAAGTCGATATTACCCAACATCGGCACGATGCGGCGCAGCGGCTGCAAAAATCGCCGGGTGGTGACATCAAGAACAGATGTTGCGGGATTCTGAGGATTCAGCCATGACAAAATGGCCTGGGCAAACACGGCTCCCATCAACAAGTAAAGGCTGATCTTGAACAGTTTGACGGCGGCCAGCATCAGCAAACCTGCCAGAGGGAAAAAATGCCCGACATAGCCTTGTATCCACATCACCCCTGTCAGATAAAGCGTCTCGACCAGCAACGCCAGCAACAGCGTCGAACTGTCAAACCCCCACAGTGAGGGAATATAACGGCGCACACGCAATACGATGAAGTCCGTGAATACCATGACAAATTCGCCTATCGGGTTGCGCATGGGGGCTCGCAGCCATTGCAGGTGAAAACGCAACAGCAATATCGCGGCAAAGGATTGCAGCACCACATCCAGCAAAAACAACAGCGCTTCGTTGACCATCACGATTTCCCCAGTTCATCGCCCATTTCGCGCGAGCGGGCATCCGCTGCCACGGCCGCCTGCACCAGAAGATCGGCAACCTGATTATCCGCAAGACTCAGCAGGGCGCGCTCGGTCGTACCATTTTTTGAAGTGACCCGGGCGCGCAACACGGCGACGTCTTCCTCGCTGGCGGCAGCCAGTTTACTGCCGCCCAGAAAAGTTGCTACACTCAGGCGGCGCGCATCGACTGCATTGAAGCCCAGTTTTTCTGCCGCCTGTTGCAAAGCCTCGATCAGATAAAAAACATAAGCCGGACCACTGCCGGAAATCGCCGTCACCGCATCGACCATCGCCTCATTCTCCAGCCACAGTGTCTGCCCCACAGCCGCCAGGATGCGCTGCGCGATTTCCCGCTGGCCTGCGCTCACCCCCGGCATCGCATACAGGCCTGTCATGCCGCTTTGAATCAATGCGGGGGTATTGGGCATGGCGCGCACCACAGACTGACTGTCCGTCCAGCGCGCAAGGTCTGCCGCACGGATGCCCGCCGCGATGGAAATCAACAATTGACCCGTGAGTATTGGCGCGAGTTGCAGCGCCACGTCACGCAGTTGTTGCGGCTTGACGGCCAGGACGATCACCTCGCTGCCCTTGATGCCGTCAGCGACACTCTCCACGGCCCGAACCGAAAAATCATCCTGCAGACGCCGACGGTTTTCCGCATTGATTTCCACTACGCTGATCTGGTGAGCCGTAAATCCCTGCCCCAACAATCCGCCGATCAGCGCCGTCGCCATGTTGCCGCCACCGATAAAACAAATATTCATAGCCTGTCCTTTTAATAAATCCGCTCGCCAAAAATGGCAGAACCCACGCGCACCATAGTCGCCCCTTCTGCAATTGCGGCGGTAAAATCGTGCGACATGCCCATCGACAAGGTATCTAACCCCATACCCTGCCGGTTCAGTCCATCAAAAATTTCGCGCAGTTGCGCGAACGCTGCGCGCTGTTCGGCATAGACTTCGCTCGGTGCAGGAACCGCCATCAGCCCGCGCAAGGCCAAATTAGGCAAACCGGCAATCACCTTCGCCAGCTCCGGAACCTCACCGACAGACACCCCGCTTTTGCTCGCTTCATGACTGATATTGACCTGCAAACAGATTTGCAACGGCGGCAGGTGCAACGGGCGCTGTGCGGAGAGTCGCTCGGCGATCTTCAGTCTGTCCACGCTGTGCACCCATGCAAAGTGCTCGGCAACAGCCCGCGTCTTGTTGCTTTGTATCGGCCCGATGAAATGCCATTCGATGTTCAAATCCTGCAATACAGCGAGTTTCTCCAGCGCTTCTTGCAAATAACTCTCGGCAAAACGTGTCTGCCCTGCCAGATACGCCCGACGAATTTCCTCAGCGGCAAAGGTTTTGCTCACCGCCAGCAGACTGATGTCACCCGCTGATCGGCCTGCCAAAACAGCGGCAGCCGATATTGCGGTACGCACAACTTGCAAGTTGGAAGCTATTGTTGTCATAATCACTTACTCGCTCTACCTTTTTCACCTAAGCTTGCGGCTGACCGCCTCTACACCGGGAACATTATAATGGATATAACCGAACTGCTAGCCTTCGGCGTCAAGAACAAGGCATCCGACCTGCACCTCTCCGCAGGTCTGCCGCCGATGATACGTGTGCATGGAGACATGCGCCGCATCAATTTGCCCGCGATGGAACATAAAGAAGTTCATGCAATGGTCTATGACATCATGAATGACGGACAGCGCAAATTTTACGAGGAAAACAAGGAAGTCGATTTTTCCTTCGAGATTCCCAACCTGGCCCGGTTCCGTGTGAATGCATTTATTCAGCAACGCGGCGCGGCAGCGGTACTGCGTACCATTCCGGCAAAAGTATTCAGTCTGGAAGATCTCAAGTGCCCGAAAATATTTACCGACATCGCCAGCTATCCGCGCGGCATGGTGCTGGTGACAGGCCCTACCGGCTCCGGAAAATCCACCACTCTGGCGGCGATGGTCAATTACATCAACGAAAAGGAACAGGGCCATATCCTGACCGTTGAGGATCCAATCGAATTTGTGCACGAATCGAAGAAGTGCCTGATCAACCAGCGTGAAGTCGGCCGCGATACCTTATCGTTCAACGCCGCACTGCGCTCCGCACTGCGCGAAGATCCTGACGTGATTCTCGTCGGTGAAATGCGCGACCTGGAAACCATACGTCTGGCGATGACGGCGGCGGAAACCGGCCATCTGGTGTTTGGTACGCTGCATACCAGTTCGGCCGCCAAAACTATCGACCGTATCATCGACGTGTTCCCCGCAGATGAAAAGGAAATGGTGCGCGCGATGTTGTCAGAGTCGCTGCGCGCGGTTATTTCTCAGGCACTGATTAAGACCAAGGATGGAGCCGGCCGTGTCGCCGCTCATGAAATCATGATCTGCACCCCCGGCATTCGAAACCTTATTCGCGAAGCCAAGGTACCGCAGATGTATTCTGCCATTCAGACCGGCCAAGGCATGGGCATGCAGACGCTGGATCAGTGTCTCACCACGCTTGTGAAAAGCAACATGATTTCCTCGGCGGACGCCCGCACCAAGGCGATGAACAGGGATTTGTTCCCGGGATAAGGCGATTGCGGATTGCGGCTACAAAATAAATTAGGAGTATTTGCATGGAAAGAGATCAAGCGACCGATCTGATACACAACTTATTGCGCGGCATGGCCGCAAAAAAAGCATCCGATTTGTTCATTACGGCCGGCTTTCCGCCGGCTTTCAAAATTGACGGCAAGATGACTCCGGTGTCGAGTCAGCCGCTGACGCATCAGCACACCCGTGAACTGGCTCGCAGCATCATGAACGACCGTCAGACCACCGAGTTTGAGACCACACACGAGTGCAACTTTGCGATCAGCCCGCACGGCATAGGGCGCTTCCGCGTCAACGTATTCATGCAGCAGCAGCATGTGGCCATGGTCATGCGTACCATCACCACCAAGATTCCGGATCTGGATGCCATGGGCATGCCGGCCGTGCTCAAGGAAATCGTGATGGTCAAGCGCGGCCTGGTCATTCTGGTAGGCGGCACGGGTTCGGGCAAATCCACCACCCTGGCCGGCATGATAGGTTACCGCAACCAGAACAGTTACGGGCATATCATCACCATCGAAGACCCGGTTGAATATGTGCATGAGCACGCTCACTGCATCGTCACGCATCGCGAGGTCGGCGTGGATACCATCACCTGGGAGGCGGCGCTGAAAAATACCCTGCGCCAGGCGCCCGATGTGATTCTGATCGGCGAAATCCGCGACCGGGAAACCATGGAGTTTGCGGTGGCCTTTGCCGAAACGGGGCACCTTTGCATGGCGACGCTGCACGCGAACAGCGCCAATCAGGCGCTGGACCGGATCATCAACTTCTTCCCCGAAGAGCGGCGCGAACAGTTGTTAATGGACTTGTCGCTGAACGTCAAGGCGCTGATATCGCAACGCCTGATCCCGAAAGTGGATGGCACGGGGCGTGCCGCCGCGATTGAAATATTGCTCAACTCGCCGCTGATTTCCGACCTGATCTTCAAGGGTGATGTGCACGGCATCAAGGGCGTCATGGCCAAGTCGCGCGAGCTGGGCATGCAGACCTTCGATCAGGCTCTGTATGATCTGTATGAGTCGGGCAGCATCAGCTACGAGGAAGTGCTGAAAAATGCGGACTCGGTAAACGATGTACGCCTGAAAATCAAACTCGAAAGCAAGCATTCTACTGACCGAAACCTGATGAGCAGCAGCGCCGGCGGACATCAACTGAAAATGACTTAAAGGCAACGCAATCCGTTTGTCACCGGCCTTTGAGCCGGTGAATTCAGCCACGCAGATTTACACCCCCCTCCCGCTTCGCCTGTCAAAATATTGCACCATTGCCTTTCGTAAAGCGGTAATATAACCATGCTATCGTAATGTCTGTGTCCGCAATCATGAAATCTGCGGACGCCACCAGCCTCACCCTACTTGGCGGTTAATTCGCGATGAACTCGCAAGAAGCATAAGGGAGATTGCATGCGGCGCACCTGGATTATCATCGGCCTGCTGGTTGTCACGACCGCCAGTGCGGCTGTCTACCAAAAAGGGCGCAACTGGAAAGAATTTCACTTTACCGGCACGCGACTGATGGCCGACCTGGCTCATCCTGACGCACTGATCCGCACCGTTAGCTTATCAAAACTCCCGCACGACTTACTCACGGTGCCAATAGCCCGTGACGTACTGACCGAAGACCTGGCGTTCTATTACGAGCAGAATGAAGACAGGCTGGGGCTCTTTGGCGCCGTCAAACGCATCGCATACGAGCATCATCTGGACTGGTCTGACCGCCTGCTGATCAACATCCTGAACGAGCCGGCCGAAGTGGGGCTGTGGCGCGATGGCAAGGGCGCGCTGCGCCACTATGCGATCGTCATGCACCGCAATACCCTGACCCGCGCATTACAGGCGGCGGCAGACGTGGCACTCAAAGACAGCCAGCTCAAACGCGCCGGTGAAATCGACACAGGCAGCGGCAAGGCCGCCGTGTTCGCGCTGGAGATCAATCCGCGCCGCACTTTTTTGTTTGTCAGCCAGGGCGAACGGATAGTGCTGCTGTCCGATCCGGGCATGCTGTTCAACACCGGCAACAAGATTGTGCCTGCGGCAAGGGCGGCCGTTACAGGCTGGCTGAAAACCGAAGGCGCGCTGGCACAGCAGTTCGCACTCGATGGCGTTAATCCTGAAGCTGTCACCCACACCCTGGCCGTCGGCACACCGACACTGGCGCTCGGATACGGCGCATTTTTGAAAGGATTCAATGGGCTGCGTTTCGATTTTGGCGGCAGCTGGTCAACTTCTGTCCGAACCAGTCAAAAAGGGCTGTCTGACGCGATGCCGGGCGATGCCCGTCTGTGGCGCGCGGCGAGCGCCAATCCCGCCGCATGCATCGTGTTACCCGTCGACTGGCCCGCAGTGCAAAGAGTCATCGACAAGGCAAAGCCGCCCGGGATAGCCACATTCGCCATGCTCGACGGCCCGGCGCTCGCCTGCTGGTATGGCGAGTCCACCTTATATTCGCCGGTGTTCACAGCACGCATAAAAAAGGGCCAGCCTGCGAGCTCGGCCTCGATGCAGGCGCTGGCCGACTGGTCTATCGCGTCAGGCGGCACGGTCGACAAAGGCTCGGTCGGCAATCAAATGGTCTGGCGAGGCACGGGCAACACAGCGGCACTTGCGACCCTGGGCGACTACGTGGTGTTCTCGCCCGATGGCGCACTGGTCGACAAGGCGCTCGACACCATCGCGCGCAAATATCCGAGCGTGGCCGACCAGCTGCCCGCCTCCGATACGACGCTGGCATTGATGATGCCGCCCCCCCTGTCGAAAATGGCCGAACAGGAAATATTCAAGGCTCTGAATGGCGCTGCGGATGCCAACTTGTTAGCGGCCGCGCAAACCCATCTGCCCGCCCGCATGCTGGCGCTGGCGGCCTACCCGCCGTATCGCCTCGAATTAACGCCGCAAAGAAAAGGCGAGTGGCAACGCGTCGAATGGCGCACTGCGGTGACACCCAGGTGAACCGGCGAAATTTCCTGGCAGGGATGATGGCCGCAGCTTTATGCAGCGCGCCGCAGCTGAAGGCTTTTGCGGCAACACGCACGGACCTGGTCGCTATGCTGACACCTGCGCAATCGCGCGCCTTTCGCGCCTGGATGGTGCGCATCATCCAGGCGCAACTGGCAGCAGGCCCGACACCGCGCTGGCAGCAACGCGACTGTGCAGGGCTGGTGCGCTTCGCCGTCGCCGAAGCATTGCGCGATCACGATGAAAAATGGAAACACGCCAATGGCCTGGCAGGACTCGCGTCTCCGCCTGAGATCGCGCTCGAACCCGGACAGCAATCAATGCGTCACAGCTGGCGTCTGGCCGATGGCTCCCTCTCGGCTTATGTCGGCGCACTGGAGCTGGTTCAGGGAAACACACGCTTCCTGACAAAAAACTGCAATCAGGCCGCCGCGGGCGATCTGTTGTTCTTCGATCAGGGGGACGCGCAACATCTGATGGTGTGGATGGGTTCATACATCGCCTATCACACGGGGACGGTCAACAAAAACGACAACGGACTGCGCGCCATCGCCCTGCACGAGTTGCAGCGCTGGCCGGACACGCGCTGGCATCCGTTGCAGGACAATCCTAATTTTGCGGGCGTCTATCGCATAAACTTTCTGACGGCCTGATGGCCTGCCGACACCCGAGGCCGAAGCGTTATTAAACCCAATGGAAAGCAAACTCCGATGAGAAGCCCGAGATCCCGTCACCTCACATTTTTGATCATGCTGTTAGCCTATCTGATGGTCTGGCCGTGTTTCGCCGAAGAAGGTACGCAGGGCACACCCTTCTTCCTGTTAAGCGATGCGGCCTATGGTTCGACCGATACGGCGATGGTGCGTTTGGAAGCGCAAAGTATGGGGCCGGTCGCCGAATACGGTGGCGTCGATATTTATGTCTACCGGGTCAGGCAGCCGCTTGATTTTCTCAAGGCGCAGAAAAATTTGCACCGGATCAACACGGAAGGCGCATACACAGGTTCAGGGCTGTCCAATGCGCTCGCGCGCGCCTGGGACAACTGGTGGGTAGACTCGCGCAAAAGCTGGCGCGGAATTTTTTCGTCCGATGCGCGACAGGCGGTGACCTCACAGGCGCCTGACGTGCGCTCACACCCGCTGATGAAGGCCGAAACGCCGGTATCCCTGAATCCGAAATACCGGCCACTGAAGGCGCACACACTGGTCGACAGTTTTCGCTACCCGGTACACATAGCACAGCCCGTCCAGCCGCCCAAAGGCGTACAGCTTGCGGGCAGCAGCAGCGACTTCATCCAGTCACCCAAAGGCAACGTGCTGATCCCGATAGGCAAAAGAGAACCCGGCCTTTATCTTGTCGAAGCGATGGTAGGCGATCACCGCGCGAGTACACTGGTCTTCGTCTCGGATTCAGTCGCTGTCACCAAGGTGTCGGGCAAACAGATGCTGGTGTGGGTCGCCGACCGGCGCAACAGCCAGCCTGTCGCAGGCGCCATGACCGTGTGGAGCGATGGCGCCGGGGTGTTGGCCAGCGGCAGCACCGACAAGCGCGGCATCGTCTCCTTCGGACGCAATGCGCCGGAAAAAACCTACCTCTATGGCGAAGACCCAAAAGGCGGCGTCTACGTCGCAGAGAATTATTACTACGACAGCGAAATCTACAATACCAAGCTGTATGCAGTCACCGATCGCCCCTTGTATCGTCCGGGGGAGAGGGTGTTCGTCAAGTTCATGGGGCGCACCTTCCGTTCTGCGCGCGAATCAAGACCCGTGACAGCGGGCGAGCTCAAATTACAGGTGTTCGATGCCAACGGTTTCCCGGTTGCCGGGCAAACCTTGCAGATGACACCGAAAACAGGAGGAGATACCAGCTTCCAGCTGCCTGACAATGCCGTGGCCGGCGGATACGAATTGCGCTTTGCCTACAAGGGGAATTCCTACGGCGCAGCGTTCCGGGTCGCGGAATACCAGAAGCCGCATTTCGAAATCAAGGTGCAGCCTGAAAAAAGCAACTTCAAAACCCGTGAGGAAGTCAAAGGGCGGCTGCAACTGTTCTATCCTGACGGCAAGCCGGTGGTCAACGCAAGCGCTGAGCTCTCGGTACGGGCGCAACGGCTATCCATGATAGAAGGGGATCTGGGGTATGCCGGACAATTTCCGGTGCAGCTGACTACGACCACACTGACCACCGATACCAGAGGCTTTGCCAGCTTCGTGCTGCCCGCCGCGACTGAACCTGCCCGCTATGTGCTCTCGGTGCTGGCCACCGATGGCGCCGCCTACCGGGTTCGCGCCACCCGCGAAATTCTCATCGAACGGGCGGCCGGCACTTATACGATCAGGAGTGAGCGCGCATTTTCCGCCGCGAATGACCAGGTGACCTTTTCGTTCGCGCCATCGGCGAGTTCGGCGGCAAACTCGACGCCTGCCACCTGGGACTGGGTACGTCTGGAAAACCAGCAAAAACAAAGCGGCCAGTTGACCCGACGCGACCAGTTGATGCTGAGCTTCTCAGAACCTGGCACCTACACCATCTCTTTGCGCGATGCCGCAGGCAACATCATCGGTGCTACCTCGCATTACGTCAGCGGAGCCGGCGTTGCCGCCCCACAGGGCTCAATCGAGATGTTGTTCGACAAACGCAGCTATAAGCCTGGCGAGACCGCGAGCGCACTGATCACCTTCCCGCAAAGCGTCGATCAGGCGCTGTTCACGCTGGAGCGCGACAAAGTCGAAAAAACCGCGTTGATGGCAGGCGCATCAGGCTGGGTGCGCGCCACCCGCCTATCCCCCCGGCAGTGGCGCGTCGAGATACCGGTGCGCGAGGATTACGGCCCCAATATTACCTTCTCGGTAGTCTACGTAAAGGGCGGGGATTATGTATTTCAGAATCTGGGGCTCAAAGTCGAGCAGCCGCGCATCGACGTCACGGTTCATGCCGACAAGCCCCTCTATGCCCCGGGAGACCTGGTCACGCTGGATCTTTCGGCCATGACAGGCGAAAAGCCGGCTCCCGGCAGCCAGCTCACGGTGAGCGTCGTGGATGAAATGGTCTATGTGCTGCAACCTGAAATAGCGCCGGATATTTTTGATTTTTTCTATCATCCCAGGCGCAACAATGTGCGCACTTCGGCGAGTCTGGCTTTCATTGCCTACGATCTGGCCAAACCGCCTTCGAAGCCGTCACAGCCTGCGCGCAGTCAGACTCATCAGCGCGCCATCAAGGTGCTGGAGAGGCCCAGGCGCGAAGACCGCGACACCGCCTTCTGGCAGCCGACGGTCGCGGTGGACAGCAACGGACACGCGCGCGTGTCATTCATCATGCCCGATTCGCTCACGCGCTGGCGCATCACGGTGCGGGCAGCTGCACCCTCAGGCCTAGTAGGGCAAAACGTATCCCATGTGCTATCGGATAAAGACTTCTATGTAAAATGGACCGCGCCCGACTGGATGCGCGCTAAAGATGCGCCGAATGCGAGCATCGCCATTTTCAATCAGGGCAACCAGGAAGCTGTCGGCGAACTGATGGCCACAGGGGGCGGATTGAAGCGGCGCGACACCTTAAAACTCAAGCCCGGGGTCAATTTTGTATCGCTGCCCGTCACCCCTTCGATGACTGAAAACAGGGTCAATCTGGCGCTCTCGGTCAATGGGCGCGCGGTTGATGCGCTGAGCGTGGCGCTCAAGGTGATGCCCCTTGACTGGCAAAGTCGGCGCTCACAGAGCATACCCCTCACCGGCCAACATACCGCGCTCAGGCTGCCCTCTGATGCCACTGACGTGAAACTGCAGTTTGCCGATGGCGCCAGCGCGCAGTTCCACCGCGTGATGGACGATCTGATCGACTATCCTTATGGCTGCGTCGAACAAACGTCCAGCCGCCTGATCCCTTACAGCCTGGCACTGCAATCGGTCTTGCCCACTGAAGAACGCCTGTCGGCACAACTGAGACAAAAACTGCACAGCTATCGCTTCCGCCTGGCTCAGATGGCAGGCCCCCTTGCGACATTCGGCTGGTGGAGCGCGCCCGAAAAGGACGACGACCCCTTTCTTACGGCTTACGCGTATTACGCGGACTGGCATGCCAGCCGTGCGCTGGGGCTTGACATGCCCGAAGGACACTTTAATCGTCTGCTGGACGTGTATCGCACCCGTGGCGTTCAACGCTCACACTGGCACCGGGCGCTGATGCTCTACTGGATGCAGGAAATGGGTCTGCCGGTACGCTCGCTGGCTGACGCCTTGTTTGACGAAATGACGCGCCAGGCGGCAGTGGCGACAAGACAGGCAAAACCCTCCGCCATGAACAGCCTGGTGCTGACGGATCAGAGTGAACCTGAGATGAGCCTGTTGCTTGCGGCCTATGTGGTACAGCAAACTCAGGGGACGCTGCCAGCTGGCGCGAGCGCGCAACTCGACAAAGCCGCAGATGGTGTGCGGCAACTGGGGGTTCCGCTGTCGGATGCCCTGCTGCTGCTCACGGGCAAACGTCCGGCAGCTGATGCGGCGGGCATACTCGAAAGAGTGCGCGCCGAATCCCCCACCATAGATCGTTCGCTGACCTTGTTGTGGACATACCGCGCATTGGCGGGCACCGTCCCGCTGCGCGGGGGCATGGCGCGCACAGCGCTTAAAGCGCCGTGGATACCTGTCGAGACAGCCACAGGACAACATGTGTTCAACTGGCCTCAGGCGACTGCCGTGCCGACATCGATCAGCCTGGCGGCAGCGCCTGCCGCAGGATTAACGGCGGTGGCGCAATATGACAGTTTCGACACCCAGAAAAGCCAGCTGCCGGTGCAAATCGAGCGACACATTTATCGCCTGATGAATGAAAAAACCGCAGGCGGCGCGACAGATGCCACCAACTACAAGCTCATCTTGCTGCCCGATGATGCCCCCCTTAAAACTGACGAAGTCTATCTTGACGAAATCGTCTTGAAGCAAACAGCGGGAGCGCCGCTGCGCTTTGGTATTCTGGACGTGCCACTGCCGCCTGGCACCACCGCCGATCGCACGACCTGGGGTATCAATGTGCAATCGACATCCGCCCAAACCCCCGAGGCGCTCGAACACGCCCGGTATGAGCAAACGCCGCGCGGTTATGCCGTGCCGGTTGAATCGCTCAACGGCACTGTCGTGATCAGGCATCTGGTGCGTGCGGCACAGACAGGCAAATTCACGCTGCCGCCGGTACGTTTTTACCGCATGTATCAGCCCGAACAAAAGGCCTTCGAGGAAAAGCCCCGTGCGCGCATCGAGATACGCTAGCGCCATCGTGCTGATGGCACTGCTGCTGACAGATCAGGCGCGGGCGTCAAGTGATGCGACGGTGGCCTGGTTGCGCGATGGCGCAGTGCAGATACGCGCGCTCACCGGCGCGCTCCCGGCGCATGAAACGGCGAACGTCTTTGCCCGGAACAAAGTGCCGCTGGGGAGCCTGTGGAAACTCTTCGTGTATGCGTATCTGTCAGATACCCGCGCACAGGAACCCGCTTATCTTTGCGCGGCTAAAAGTTCCGTGACCGACAGCGAAGAGCGTTATTGCTGCCAACCGGGTGATACAGTTGACCGCGACACCGCCCTGGCGCGCTCCTGCGCACCGTACTTCTCGGCCAGGCGACTGGGTATAGGCGAGTCGGCATGGCAGGCGTACTGGATGCCGCGCACCCGCGCCTCGTGGTTGCTTGATCTGTCCGCCCTGCAAGCTGCAACCGAAGTGCCGCTTGACGAACTATTAGCAGCTCTCGCCGCCATTGCGCCCGGAGCGCGCACCGAGGCGAGGCGCGCGATGCTGGACATCGGGTTCAACGGCTATGGCCGCGATGCCTGGACGCGACTGGGCACGGGCATACGCTACAAGACTTATTCCTGGCATAAAAACGATGGCAGCGCAGTGGGCGGCGCGGCAGGCTGGCTGGCGGATGGCACGCCGTTCTGGTTTGCGGCAAAAGGTGCCAGTCGCGCAGCGCTCACAACCTGGGCGAGCCAGCTTGCATCAGTCCTGCCTGAACCGCGCCAAAACAAGCTCGACGCCGATGACACGAGCTGCGTCGATGTCGATTTCTTTGCCCGTTACCCCTTGCAGGCGGTTTGGCAGGAAAACCCGTCCAGGCTGATCGCACAGGGGGAATTGAAGGGGCGTTACCGCCTGCTGTTTGCCAATGGGCAATGGCTGCGCTTCACAGCAGAGAGCGACATGACGCTTGAGAGCGGCTCACTTATCCGGGGGCGCTTTGGCATGAATGAGTATGTCGCCCGCGTGATCGACCGCGAAGGTCGCGCCCAACCTGTGCAAGCCGCGCGCGCCCTGGCGATTGCCGCGCGCAGTTATCTGCTGCAAAACGCACACTTCGAGGGCGGCTGCTGGCACATTAACGATTCGAGCCAGACGCAGCGCGTGAGTCCCAATCCACCCTCAGAGGGAGCGAAGGCCGCTGCCGCATTTACCGACCAAATCATATTGAATGGCGTGGCGGTGCACTATCACAGGGTGGCGGCGGGCAACAACCGTATGGCCTGGCAGGATGCAGTCGTTCGCGCGACCGGCGGCTGGGATTTTGAGCGCATCCTGAACGTCAGTTTTCCAGAGGCGACTTTCGCCACCCTGAACGGTCGCAGCGAATGCGCGCGCCTGAATGCGGCAGAACTCTGGCTGGCAGAAAAAGCGCCCCGCTGGCAGACAAAATTAAATCAGGAACCCGGTTACGAGGCGCTCGATGCAACGCCCAAAATATGTGCGCTTGCCGACGGCCATCCCTATTCCGACCAGCAACGCATGCGCATCTATGTACGTGGCTGGCGCAGCCTCGACGAGCGCGTGACCCTGGCGCACGAGTATTTGCACCTGGCCTTGCGTTTTCATCCGAATGGCGCGAGCGAAGATTATATCGAGGCGCTGGCACGACAATTAATCGGGGGTTGAATCATGTTTATTCGCAGTGTATTGCTGGCACTGATGGCGGCTCCCGCCTCGGCGCAGGTCGAATTCGACTCGCCGCAGGGGGGCTGGCGTTATAGCGCAGGAGAAGCGGCAGGTTTTCGCCAGCAGGTGAATTACCCGGCGGCCTCGGTCAATGCGGCAGGACACGGCAAGATGGCGCGGATTAAAGGGCGCATCAACGGTCATGCCAAGAATGAACCGGCAAAACTGGTAGCGAATGGAATTCCCATGCCTTTGTCGCTGGACGAGAGTGGTCGCTTCGAGCGCCCGTATGCATTCGGCGCCGGTTCAAATGGTATCGAGATTCGCAGTGGCCGGATGCATCGGCGCGTTCAGTTTTACGACGCCTATGCCGACAAGCCGCAGTCACGGCTGCGCGTGGTGCTGTCATGGGACAGCGACGGCACGGACCTTGACCTGCACGTCATATCCCCCGATGGCGCTCATGTATTCTACGGCGACCGGGTCGCGGCCAACGGCGGCGCGCTCGACGTCGATGTCACCACCGGCTTCGGCCCTGAAATCTACGCAAGCGTAGCGCCACCCGTCGGCGTATATCACGTTTATGTCAATTATTACGGTCGCGGCGGGGACGATCAGCAAGTCACCACCGCGCAAGTGGCCATCGTGACACAGGAAGGAACGCTCTCTGAAAAACGCCAGATCGTGCAAGTCCCCTTGCGCAATCCCGGCGAACTGACACTCATCAAGTCGTTCAGTTATCCATGAAACGCCTTGCCGTAATGCTTGTGGCAACGGGGCTGTCGACTCCCCGGCCAGGCCTGTCCGCCACCATGGACAATCCGGCAGGCGGCTGGAATTATTCGGGCATGAGCGACCATGCAACCGAGTTGCGCACAGCCTATCCCACGCCGCCTATCGATCGCGGCGTCCAGCGCAACCGCACCTTGATCAAAGGCCGTATCGAAACCGTCGGCAAACAGCGTACCTTGATCGTCAATGGCAACCCGATGGTGTTGAACACGGACAACGCGGGACGCTATGAACGTCACTACGCCTTTGGCGGAGGTTCAAACAGCGTCGAAATCAAGACAAGGAGCGGGGTCAGCGCTGCGCGGGTGCAATTCTACGAAGCAAACCCGAATCAGTTGTCGCCACAACTGCGCATCATTTGCTCATGGGATGCGCCGGAGGCCGAAGTCGATTTGCACATCATCACGCCTGACGGACAGCATGCTTTCTGGGCGCACCCGGTGCTGAACGGCGGCGGAGGGCTGGATGTCGACAGCGTCGATGGCCCGGGGCCGGAAATGTTTACCACAGTCGCGCCAGCGCACGGCGCATACCATGTTTACATCAACTACTGGGGGAACTATGGCGCGGGAGGCTATAACTTTGACGAGACGCAGCGCCAGGCGCCGATTATCACAACACGCGTGACGCTGGTGTTCCATGAAAATACGCCGAACGAAAAACGCGAGAGCTTCGTCATTCCGCTGCGCAAGATTGGCGACCTTAATCTGGTGAAATCCTTCATGTATTGAGGCGGGCAAGGGAACAAACCGCTCTGTGCCCTGCCCTCCGTGCACCGTACAGAGGCGTTATATCACTTTCGAATAGCGCGCGTGTTCCGTGCGGGTACGCAGATATTTATCGAACACCATACAGATGTTGCGTATCAGCATGCGTCCCTTGGGTGTCACGCTGATCCACTGCTCCGATATTTCCAGCAGGCCTTCGCGTTCGTATTCACGCAACTCGTTCATCTCGGTGGCAAAATAGCTGTCAAAGTCGATCAGGTAGGCGATGTTCAGCGACTCCTTGGACAGTTCGAAGTGGCACATCAGCCCCTGTATGATGGCGCGGCGAACCAGGTCATCCGCATTCAATTCCAGGCCGCGCATGATGGGCAACTGGTCCCGATCGAGCGCGTCGTAATAATCTGCCAGTTCACGGTAATTCTGGCTGTAGGTGGGGCCGATTTTACCGATGGCGCTCACACCCAGCGCGACCAGATCGCAATCTGAGTGCGTTGAATAGCCCTGGAAGTTACGGTGCAGGCGCCCCTGGCGTTGCGCGATGGCCAGTTCGTCTTCAGGCTTGGCAAAGTGATCCATGCCGATATACACGTAGCCCGCACCCGTCAACTTGTTCACCGCCATGCTCAGGATGTCCAGCTTTACCTGCGGTTCTGGCAAGTCATCTTCATGAATGCGGCGCTGCGGTTTGAAGATGGTCGGCATGTGCGCGTAGTTGTAAATGGACAGTCGATCCGGGTTAGCCGCAATCACTTTATCCAGAGTCACGCCAAAACCTTCCAGCGTTTGTTTGGGCAAACCGTAAATCAAATCGATGCTCACCGACTTGAAACCGTTGGCGCGTGCCGCCTCGATGACTTGCAGCGTTTCCTCTTCACTCTGAATGCGGTTCACCGCGCGCTGAACTTCCTCATCGAAATCCTGCACACCGATACTGATACGGTTAAAACCGGCGGCCCCCAGCAGGGCAATCGTCTCGACGCTCACCTTGCGCGGGTCGATCTCGATGGAATATTCACCGTCGTCGATCAGTTTGAAATTTGTCCGTATGGCCTCCATCAGCTGGCGAATTTCTTCGTCGCTCAAAAAGGTCGGCGTACCGCCGCCAAAGTGCAGCTGCTCCACCACCTGCCCGGCTCCCAGCAATTTCGCCTGCATGGCCATTTCCTTGACCAGATAGCGCACATATTCGGCAGATTTGCTGCGATCCTTGGTGATGACCTTGTTGCAGGCGCAATAAAAACACAGCGTATTGCAAAACGGAATATGGATATACAGCGACAAAGGGCGACTGACACCACCGATCTCGCGCTTTAACAGCCACTGGCTATAAGTTTCGGCGTTAAATGCCTCGACGAAGCGATCCGCCGTCGGATAAGAGGTATAGCGCGGACCGTTCTTGTCCAGCCTGCGTATCAGTTCAAGATCTACGACCAGTTGATTGTTGTTTAACATGAGTATCGCCGCTACCTGAGTGGGCGAGCATAATGCCATTCTGCACGCGCAACTGCTTTGATATATATCAAAAAGAGTATCTTATTCGCAAGGATTCATGATGACCGGCACACTTCCTGTTATCCTCTGCCCAATTACTGAATTTCGATAGGTAAGCGACGTGCCATTACCCGTTTCAATCCATCCGCCCAAGTCTGCCTGTTCCAGTTGCAATCTGGCCGAGCTTTGCCTGCCCATCGATCTTAGCGCACGGGAATTGCGAAAGCTCGATGAGCTTAGCACATTAAAACGCAATTTTTCCCGCAGCGATTACCTTTATCGCAGCGGCGACAAGTTTCGCTCCCTGTTCGCCATCCACAGCGGTTCCTTCAAGACGCAGATTCTGCACGAGGATGGTCGCGAACAAGTCACCGGATTTCAAATGGCCGGTGAAATCATCGGCCTTGACGCGATCAGCACAGACATTCATGCCTGCGAGGCCGTCGCCATGGAAAGCTGTGTCGTGTGCGAACTTCCGTTCAACAAGCTGGAGGCATTGAGCCGCGAGATTCCGACCCTGCAGCGTCATTTGTATAAAATAATGAGTCGCGAAATCGTGCGCGACCAGGGCATCATGCTGCTGCTAGGTTCGATGCGTGCGGAAGAGCGTCTGGCGGCATTCCTGCTCAACCTGTCACAGCGTTACGCGGCAAGGGGATTGTCTGCCACCCAGTTTCAGTTACGCATGTCGCGCCAGGAAATTGGCAGCTATCTGGGACTAAAACTGGAGACCGTCAGCCGCGCATTCTCGCATTTTCAGGAAGACGGCATCATCATCGTAAAAGTGCGCGCCATTGAAATCATCAACCTTGCAAGCTTACAAGCCTGCCTCAATAACTCACGCCTGTGATACATAAAATCAGCCGGCCCGTTTCGTTTGACACAAAACCCGCTTGAGCGGATTATTCACCACCCCCATCATTAACCGTAAAGAGGATGCCACCATGGAACATCAAGTCACAGAAGCCGAAATATCACGCGCAAAAAGCCTGCACTCCCTGCTGTTGTTCGACTTTATCGTTGTCCACGTTTTTGTTTTTGTACTGGCGCTGAGCCTGCTCAAGGCAAGTCCCATCCCGATCATGCTCATGCCGGTTTTATCCGTTGCGCTGCTCGGAACAGTCATATTTAAAGCCACGCGCGCGCGCACTCAGGATCTGTCCGTGTTTGTCCTTTGCCACAACTTACTGGCAGCCCAGCGTGCAAAACTATTTCTCGTGCTGTTTCTTGTGACAGGCACTTTGACGGCCGCGCTGGTCATGGGGGGGGCTCAGTTTGGCATGAGCAAGATCACCAGTTACGCATTAGCCGCCGGCATCGGTCAGCTACCCTTCATGGTATCGCTGCTGATCCTGGTCGTGCTGGAATTTGACGCAGAACATCAATGCAAGAGCGGTAAAATCCCGGCAAAAGCGCTGGCTCTTCATGCATCACTCAATAAGGCTTAGTATGGACAAGAAAATAATTTTTGCCGTACTGGCGCTGATCATTGTCACAATAGCGCTTATTCTGGTCATACCGGAAAAATCCGTCAGCACCCCTGATACGCTGCCATGGAAAATCAGCCACCCCACACCGGAAACCACCCGCGTGTTCGGCATTACGCTGGGGAAAAGCACGCTTGACGAAGTAGCGCAGACCTACAAAAATGAAGCCGAACTTGAAATCAGCCTGTTCAAACCATCCGATGCAAAAATGGGTGTCGAGGCATTTTTTGAAGAGGTGAACTTTAACGGACTGAAAGCTAAAATAGTCATGACTATTGCCGTGCCGGAGGAAGAGCTGCCAGGCATGTTTCAGCGGGGACTGCGCATGAACAGCACGCCCAGTGGCAAACGCATCACGATGACCGCAGACGACCTGGCGCGGGTAAAGTCATTACCCATTACCAGCCTGACCTATCTGCCCAATACCAAACTGGAAGAGTCTGTCATCGCCAAACGCTTTGGTACGCCGACACAACGTGTACGCGAGAAGAAGACCAATCTTGTTCACTGGCTATACCCTCAACACGGTCTTGATGTGGTGCTGGATGCAAAACCCCTGTTTCAATATCTGCCGCTCAAGGATTTTGACCGGGCAAGGGTGCCCTTACTGGCCAATGGCGAAGTGCTGAAATAAGGTTTATCCCGTTGATCCATTGATGGATTAACGGGACTTTTCCTGCCCGTTCCCGCAAAAAAACGGCCGATGCGTCAATGGCTATACGCGTCAGCACCTCGCCACGCACACTAAGATTAAATCGAGATTTTCACAGGCGGGGCTCAGCTTTTATGGCGGGTTCTTTTGGGTAATTGTGCAGCAGCGCATCTTCATCGTCGTCCAGCAGAATGCGGCTGGCATTGCCTTCCATATCCTCGTACTGACCTTTCTTGACGGCCCAGATAAGAATCCCGACAAACACCAGACCAAATATGGTCATGCCCGGTATGAGGCTGTAAATCACGTCCATTATTTTTCCTTAACTTGAAATTCGCATAGCGATTCGTTTTTCTCCGCGTCCGGGAGAGGGCTGGGGCGAGCATGCTCGTTGAACAAATTACGAATGCGCGCCGCATTGCCGATGACCAGCAACGAGCTCACCGGCATGGTGATGGCGGCAAGCAACGGGGTGACATGACCCATCATCGCCAACGGCACCATGATACTGTTATACACGAACGACAAACCGATATTTTGTTTAATCGTACGCAAAGTGCGCCGGGACAGCAGCGTGGCCAGCCGCACCTTATCCAGTTCGTTGCGCATCAGTACGATGTCCGCGCTCTCGACTGACACATCCGTACCCGATCCCAGGGCGATGCCCACATCGGCTCTGATCAACGCCGGCGCATCATTTACCCCGTCACCCACCATCGCGACACATTCGCCGCGCTGTTGCAATTGCTGAATGACCCTGTCCTTATCTTGCGGCAGCACTTCGGCGATGACCTCCATCCCGCCCAGCTGTCGCGCGATGGCTTCGGCCACGGCACGGCGATCACCGGAGAGCAAAGTCATGCGAATACCGGCTGCGCGCAGAGTGTCAATCAAACCCTGCGCGTCCGCGCGCAGGGTGTCTGCGATCACCAGCACGGCGACATGCTGCCCATCCACCGCCAGATGCACACAAGTTCTGGCATCGGCTTCAAGCTCATCCAGCGACTGAGTCAGGGAAGACAACAGCACCACGCTGTTGCGCGACAACCATTCCGCCGTACCCAGCAACACGCGCTGACCGGCAACGAGCGCCTCCACACCTGCCCCCGCCGTCGCATAAAAACCCTCTACAGTCTGATTGCGATAAGGCAACTGGCGGGCTTCAGCGGCGATGACCACAGCCTGTGCGACGCTGTGTTCCGAAAACCGTTCCACTGCCGCCGCAGCAGCCAGCAGGGCATCTTCATCCTGACCTGTGGCGGCCATCACCCGATCCACCCGCATCCGGCCTTCGGTGAGGGTGCCTGTCTTGTCGAACACAAAGTGCGTGACCTTGGACAAAGTTTCCAGAACCACACCG
The DNA here is from genome assembly GCA_028707275.1 of Gallionella sp. Classification (GTDB taxonomy): domain Bacteria; phylum Pseudomonadota; class Gammaproteobacteria; order Burkholderiales; family Gallionellaceae; genus Gallionella. The sequence goes on from JAQTUP010000004.1 coordinate 76,249, forward strand.
TTTTTGACCAGAATACCGTGACGCGCGCCCAGCCCTGAGGCCACCGCAATCGACATGGGTGTAGCCATCCCCAGCGCGCAGGGGCAGGTGATGATCAGCACCGATGTGGCGGCCATCAGCGCGAACTCAAAATCATCTGCCCAGATATAGAAGGTGATACTCGCCAAAAGCAAGGTTGCCAGCACGAACCAAGGCACGATACTGTCCGATAGCCGCTGAATCGGCGCCTTGGAAGACTGAGCTTCCTCGACCAGGCGGATGATCTTCGACAGAGTCGAGTCCTGTGATGACGCGCGAACCTCAACGACCAGCGCCCCGCTGCCATTCAACGTGCCGGCGGCAACCCGGTCGCCTGCACGCTTTCTGACCGGCATGGATTCGCCGCTTAACATAGACTCGTCGACAGAACTCCCCCCCTCGCGCACTGTTCCGTCCATCGGAATATTGCCCCCGGGCTTGACAATCACCAGATCGCCCACTTTCACCGCACGAACCGAGGTGATTTTCTCTACCCCGTCACACAGCACCGTCGCCACGCGAGGTTGAAGGTCCATCAAACGATTGGTCGCAGAAACGGCCTGATGGCGGAACATCCCCTCCAGATAGCGTCCGATCAGGATAACGAACGTCAGATTGGTGACCGTATCAAAGTAAACCCTATCCCCGCCTGTTATCGTCACGTAAAGCGAGAAAGCGTAGGTAACCGTCAGGCCAATCGCAATCGGCAAATCCATCGTCAGGCTTGCATTTCTCAGCCCGCTCCATGCGCCCTTGAAGAACGGATAACCCGAATACAACAAGGCCGGAGTCGCCAGCGCAAAAGCCATCCAGTGAAAGAAGTTCAGAAACTGACCACGATCGGCACCGCTGTAGAGAGCGATTGCAATCATGTTCAGGTTCATCATGGCAAAGGCCGCGAAGAACAGGCGAAACAACATGGCGCGGTTGATCCGTTTCATCGAACCTTCAGCGACTTCCGGATCGTAAGGCACACCTGAATAACCAATACGTGAGAGTTGATTGATCAAGGTGGAAAGTTTGACCTGGCTGTTGTCCCAGCGCAGGTGCAGGCGCTTGCCTGCCAGGTTAACACTGGCGGAGAGTACGCCAGGCGTACGCATCATGCCGCGCTCGATCAGCCAGACACAGGCGGCACAATGAATCCCCTCGACCAGCAAGTGCGTGTCGCGCACCTCGCCTGCACAATTAACGAAGTCCTGCTGAACCTCATCCAGATCATACATCTCGACGTCTCTTGGCGGCATGGGCGGCGGCGCCAACAGCACGCCCTGAGGGGTGCGCTGATAGTATCCTTGCAGGCCCGCATCATGGATCGCCACACACACCGACTGGCAGGCAAAACAACAAAAATCGCGCTGACGGCCATCCAGTTGCTCGTGATAATGAACACCGGATTCAATGGGCAACCCGCAATGAAAACACCCCGCCTGAGCGAGGTGACAGGCTTCTGTGATGGCAAGACTTGCAAAAAGATTCGTCTGCTCGCTATCCCCCGAGGAGGGAGAGATTTGGGCTAAGGTCACGGGCATGGTCGTTTTTATCATCCAGGGCGGCATCTTTGCCTTGCCCGTTTGTAGCATTTAAAGTCGTTATGATTGCTTCGGGATTGCAACAAAAACCTTTTGTTCCGTATCGAACTGACTGCCTTCGCGTTCAGCCCTGATGAGGAGATCCCAGTTCCCGGCTCTTGGGAACTTCAAACTTCCCTCATAATTTCCGGGTGCAGTTTCATGCAAGGTATCTTTGAAGTCAAAAGCAGGATCCCCCGGCCACTGCGCCTTGATTTCTACCACCGCACCCTTAACAGGCTCACCCTGGCTGTCATGCAACTCGAACTTCATATTTGCCGGGCTTGCCAACAGGATGAAGCGCGCGGCTTCGGCATCTGCCTGGCTGTCGTTTTCGAGCCGGTGCTGAGAACGGAGCTGGGTCTTCCAGCCCAGCGTTGAACGTTCAGCCTGCTGCTGTAACCACTTCGCATCATATTGGTTATGCGCCCTGACGCTGTAGTGATCATCCAGCACACGAACCGGATTATGGAACACGTTCCACAAGAAACGCGCGTTGATCAACACACCGGACAACATAATGGCCAACAGACCGAAGACCCAGGGATTGCGCCAACCCCTGCTGTTTTTTTGCGAAATCATCATCAAACCTTTCGTTAAACGTAAAACTCGCGGAGCGATTGCGCCCTTGCCCGCATGCCTGCCTGTGCGTTACCGGACAGAAAGGAGAGGGTACCGGACGAAAAACGGGCCGTCGGCGCCAAAAGGCCCAACAGCCCGCTCACTCAACGTTTAGGGCCGTTGAAGACCGTATTGTATTCAGCGGACATAGCCGGATCTTCCACATTTTCCACACGGAACTGTAATTTTGTTACCTCGCTCTTGACGTTTTCCTCAGGCGCTTTGACGAACACGGTAAAGCCGGATGCTTTGCCATGGTGAATCAATTGTGGCTTGTCAGCATCGATCAGAACCTGCCCTTTGACCCCACCTTCGGCGCTGATTTTTACATTCAAATCCTTGTCGGTCTTGTTGAGCACCTTGAATGCATATTTGTTTTGAATCGATCCGTCGCTCATCCGGACGAACAGCGGCTGACGCTCAGGTGAGACACGCAAGGTGAGCGCACCCAGGTGGTTCAACCCGTAGATAATGCCGCCCAGCGCCAACAGAATAATGCCGACATACACCCAGGTACGCGGATGCTGGTAAAGCTTTTTAACCGGACGCCCTTCGAGCTCATCCAGCGACGCGTAACGTATCAGCCCGCGCGGACGACCAATCTTGTCCATCACCGAGTCACAGGCGTCAAGGCACAGCCCGCAGGTAATGCAACCCAGCTGCTGACCCTCACGTATATCCACCCCGGTGGGGCAGACTTGCACGCACTGAAAACAATCGATGCAATCGCCCTGCTGCGCCACCACTTTTCCGGCGTGGCGCAACTTGCCACGCGGTTCGCCGCGCTGCATGTCATAGGCCGGAAGGATAGTCTGCGAATCGGCCATCACCGCCTGAATACGCGCATACGGACACAACCAAAGACAGGTCTGTTCGCGCATGAATCCGGCAAGGATATAGGTGCCCAGGGTGAAGGCGAGCAAAACAGTCACCTCGATCAGTGATAAGTGGAAACTTGTCAGATCGTGCCAATAGACAAAGGCATCCTCGAACCAGATGGTAAAACTGATTCCGGTCAACACTGAAATTAACAGCCAGATAGCGTGCTTGGTCAGCTTGATTCGGATTTTCTCGGCATTCCAGGGAGCCGCATCCAGCTTGTGGCGCTTGTTAGGGTTACCTTCTAGTTTCTCTTCAATCCAGGTAAACAGATCGACCCAGGCTGTCTGGAAACAAAAAAAACCACAAAACACCCGAGAGGCTACGGATGTCACGGCAAACAGCGTCATGGCCAGCAGCAGCAGCAGCAAGGAGACCATCCAGATATCCTGGGGAAGAATCGTGAGATTGAAGATGTGAAACTGGCGATTGTTGACATCCAGCAATATCGCCTGCTTGCCGTTCCAGCGCAAATAAGCGCCGACAAAGAAAAACAGCCAGAGAGACTCCGTGATGTACTTTAGCGTGCGGAACCGGCCCGGCATGCGTTTGGCATGAACCGTCGCATCCCCCATGTTGACCTTCCACTCTTCATGCTCACTGTAGATACTCGTAACGCTGCCAACTTCTTTTACCGGTTCGCTCATCCCCTACTCCTGTAATTTTTGTATCCGACAAAGTCGGATGTTTTTTATAAAGAAAGCGCTGAATAAACTCTTCCTCGCCGGAAGAATTTACTCAGAGCATTCCTGACTGCAATGAAAAAAGGAGGAGGCGAGCCCCCTCCTTCATCAAACCGACCGATTACTTCTCGCCGGATTTTTTAGTTGTCGCATTTTTAAACAAGAAAATCAAAGCAGCGATTAACGCGCCAAAGGCGCCGGCCGTGCCGATCATCAAACTCCACCATACAAAGTCGTGTCCCATTTCTATTTTCCTTTCATAAAACCTGCACGGAGATGAACCGTGCAGGAAAACGGAGATTTACCTGGCTTAAGGTGCCGTTACGGGCGCAGCTTCAGCGGCAGAGGCGGCTTCTACAGCAGGCGCAACTTCTACAGCAACGGGAGCTGCTTTCTGACCACCACCGAACTTGTACACGTACACTGCCAGCTTTTTCATCTCGACAGCAGACAATTTACCGGCTGCGGTGAAGTTAGGCATGATTGCGACACGAGCATTGTCACCTGCGTTTACGCCGTAAGTGATGGTTTGCTTGATGCCTTCCAGAGAACCGTCAAAACGCCAGACTTTGTCTGTCAGGTTGGCAGAACCCATGGCAGCCATACCCTTGCCATCAGCACCGTGACATGCCGTACATCCTTTTTCCGCAAACAGCGGAGTGGAAGCCGGATTACCCGAAGCAACAGCATTCGCAAGCGTATCGATTTCAGCAGCAGACAATATATCCTTGTGCGCCACCATCATTCCCTGGCGACCGCCGGAGATTGAGGTATGGATATCGTCGATGGTTCCGCCATACAACCAGTCATCGTCGTTCAGGCGAGGAGCCATCAGACCTTGCTCGCGTTGTGCAAACTTGGCGCCAACCTGCTCGGTACCCACGCCGTTTTGACCGTGGCAACCACCGCAGTTATCACTGAACAAAACCTTGCCGGAACGTTCGACGTACTTGGACAATTCTTCATCAGCCAGAATCGCAGCAGGCGTCATGTTTTTCAGCTTGTCCTCATAAGGCTTGCGCACATCATCGAGCACCTTCTGGTCTTCAGCCAACTCTTTGATAGCAGTCCACTTACCAGAACCCGGCAGACCGACGCCTTCAAAGAAAGTACCGGACATAGCCAAAGGAACAGCCGGATACATAGTCCAATACACCACTACCCAGATTGCACTTGCAGTCAAACCAAGCATCCACCATTTAGGCGGCTGATTGACATAATCCGCCAAATCGTCATCCCATACATGCCCCGTGGTAGGCACACCACCAGCGGAGTTGTGAATATCACTCATTTTTTATCTCCTGAATTGTTGTACTCGCCATCTTCTCGCAGAACCATGTCGCTCTGCGAGTCGAATGCATCCTTGTTCTTAGGATTGAACACCATCACATAGACCACAATCATGGCAATGAATGCGGACACAGTGAAAAACACACCTTGCCAGTCATTGCCAGTCATAGCTGCCCAGTCCGTGTGCAGGTAGTCCATCAGTTTAGTCACGGTAGTTGACACCTTCCTCAAACTTCACGTGATTACCCAAGGATTGCAGGTAAGCGATAACTGCGTCCATTTCTGTCTTGCCTTCGACTTCTTTAGCTGCGCCTGCAATGTAGGCATCAGTGTAGATAGTCTTGGGAACAGGATTGAACGGCATCTGCGTCATGACTTCCAGTGTCTTCGTGAGCTTGACTGTATCAACCGGATTTTTTTCCAGGAAGAAGAAGTTAGGCATGACAGATTCAGGAACCACGTCACGCGGATACTTCAGATGCTTACGATGCCATTCGTCGGAGTACTTGCCACCTACACGAGCGATGTCCGGCCCTGTACGCTTGGAACCCCACTGATAGGTATGGTCGTACATCGACTCCTCAGCGATCGAGTAGTGACCGTAACGATCCTTCTCGTCGCGGAACGGACGAATCATCTGCGAGTGGCACAAGAAACAACCTTCGCGGATGTAAACATGACGCCCGGCTGTTTCCAGCGCAGTGTAAGGACGCACGCCATCGCCTGGCTGCCAGTCTGCCAGGGTCTTGTGGGCCGAGGTAGCTGGATTCCAGATGATCTTGTCCATAGGAATCGCATTGCCTTGCAGATCTTTATGCTGTGTGTTGTTACAGGTAGGATCGTTCTGGCACATACCTGTATTTGGCAGGTAGAACAAAGGTACAATTTCCACAATACCGCCGACCGCAACTGCAACAGCAGTTAAGACAAACATCAAAAGCGTATTGCGTTCGATCTTGTCCTGAAACTTGGTCGAATAAATTTTATCGTGATCAGACATGTTTTTTCTCCCCTTATGCTTTAGCTGCGACAGCATTTACGCCGCGAACAGCGCCAGCCTGACGAACAGTCATAATCACGTTGTACAGCATGATCCATGTGCCCAGATTGAAGATTGCACCGCCAACAGCGCGCATCACGTAGTACGGATGCATAGCAGATACAGATTCAACGAAGGTGTAGGTCAACGTGCCGAATTCATCATAATCACGCCACATCAGACCTTGCATAATGCCTGACACCCACATCGCCACGACATAAGTTACCGCACCGATCAAAGCCACCCAGAAATGCACGTTCACGAGCTTGTCAGAATACATTTCGGTATTCCACAATTTCTTGACCATATGGTAGATCGCGCCGAAGGAAATCATCGACATCCAGCCCAGAGCACCTGCGTGAACGTGACCTACCGTCCAGTCAGTGTAGTGTGACAATGCGTTTACGCTCTTGATCGCCATAACCGGACCGTCAAAAGTAGACATCGCATAGAACGCCATCGCTGTTACAAGGAAACGCAGGATGTAGTCAGTACGCAACTTGTCCCATGCACCGGACAAAGTCATCATACCGTTCATCGCACCGCCCCATGAAGGGATGATCATCGACAGGGAAATAGCAGCACCCAGGGAGCCGGTCCAGTCAGGCAACGCTGTGTATTGCAGATGGTGAGCACCCAGCCATACATAACCGAAAGTCAGTGTCCAGAAATGCAGAACAGACAGACGATACGAGAACACTGGACGACCGGATTGCTTAGGGATGAAGTAGTACATGATGCCCAGGAAACCACCTGTCAGGTAGAAACCAACCGCATTATGACCCCACCACCATTGAATCATCGCATCTTGAACGCCAGAGTAGATGGAGTAAGCAGTTGCCATATCCACTGGAATCGCCAGACTGTTAACCACATGCAGGTAAGTGATCATCACGATCATACCCATGGTGAACCAGTTGGATACGTAGATGTGCGAAGTCTTGCGAATGCCGATGGTCATGATGTAATTCAGACCATATGACAGCCACACAACCGCAATCATGATATCAACCCACCAAGGCAGCTCTGCGTATTCCTTGCCTGAAGACATACCCAAAGGCAAAGTAATTACAGCCAGCACGATAATCAGGTTCCATCCGTAGAAGGTAAACCAGGCCATCGTATTGCTCCACAGCTTGGTAGCACCCGTGCGTTGCACGATGTAAAAACCAGTCGCCATCAGCACACAACCACCAAATGCAAAAATCACTGCGTTGGTATGCAGTGGACGCAGACGCCCGAACGTAATTTCAGGAATGTCAAAGTTTAAGAACGGGAACGCCAATTCCGATGCCACATAGACACCGATCAACGTACCTACTACTGCATAAACAACTGCCATGATGGTGAACCATCTGACAACGTCCATGTCATACTTTACTGGTGTCGCTTGTTTAGCTTCCACAGTATCTCCTCCCAAGAGCAAAGTTAAAAAATAACGAGTCATTTGCTTCATAACTACAGAGCAATTAACCCATCTCTTCTTACAGCTTAAAAAAGCTGCGCAATCATGGCACATCCTTCGGCTTTAAGTAAAGGGAAAATGCGACATTACGTCGCACTCCCCCCCAATCTACTCGGACTTTACCCACAATTACGTGGCCGCATAATAAACGATATGACTTAATCAGCCTTGATATAAATCAATCAAGGCGAAGAAACCATAAAACAGCAATGATATTTACGGACAGCTGTATTTTGGCGATAAACACCCGAAACCTGCCGACGCCCCCGACAGCAAAGGACTCATTTTTCAGGCCAACGGATACAAAAAAACCGCCCACAAAGGGGCGGTTTTTTATTTGGCGGAGAGGGTGGGATTCGAACCCACGGTAGGCATATACCTACGCCTGATTTCGAGTCAGGTACATTCGACCACTCTGCCACCTCTCCGAACTTCGAATTCTACCAGAAACACTCGATTTCGTGCAAAATGATAGTATGCGCGGACACCACATACTACTCAGACTATTACAAGTCAGCATTTTTCTAATGCTTTTGCTATTCGGCTATACGCATTTGCACAAACCGAGGTTGCTGCCCGAAGATGAGCAATTGATCGTCGCGATCGCCCAGGACTCCACGCTCTCGGACGAAGAGTTCTCCAAACAACTGGCCGAACAGTTCGCCAACCATCTTTTTTCCCCGTTAAAAATAATTCTCGTTCCGGCAAACCAGATTGAAACCACTCTGCGCGAGCACAAGGCACACTTTTCCGCCTCAGGCTTCCGGCTGGATGAAAAAAACAAGGCGCTGCTGTTTGGGCCCGGCTATTTAACGGTCACCGAACAGCTTGCCTTCAATCAGGAACAGGCAGCACCCCGACTGCTGAGCGACCTTGCAGGACGGCGTATCGCCGTGGTTGCAGGCTCCAATCACGAGAAGACGTTAATCGCGCTGCGCCATAAAATTCCCGGGTTGGCGTGGGAGTCACGCACCACCCAGACAGTCGAGGATCTGCTTCGTGAAGTCGCACAGGGCGATCTGGATTTCACCCTCGCCAATCATGAGCAAATTTCGCAAATGCTTAATTTCTACAAAAATCTGGCCGTGGCGTTCGACATCGGAAAACCGTCCAAACTGGCCTGGGCTTTCCCGGCCGACGCGGACAATGAACTCATCGCCAATGCGGAACAGTTTTTCCTGGAAATTGAAAAAAATGGCGAACTGCACAAACTGCTGGATCGCTACTACGGTCACAACGACAGACTGGCGCCGCTTGATTCAGCCGAATTTATCGAGCAGACCGGAAAAACGCTGCCTAAATTCAGAGCCCTGTTCGAAAAAGCGGGAAAAACGATCAACGAGGATTGGCGACTGATTGCCGCAATCGCCTACCAGGAATCACACTGGGATCCGCTGGCCACCTCTTTTACAAACGTGCGCGGCATGATGATGCTCACGGAAGCTACCGCTGACAGAATGAAGGTTGGCAACCGGCTCGATGCCCGCGAGAGCATTTTCGCCGGCGCGAAATACCTGGAACTGATCAAAAAACAGCTACCCGAGCGCATCAAAGAACCCGAACGCACCTGGATGGCGCTCTCTGCCTACAATCAGGGGCAAGGGCATCTTGACGATGCCCGCATCCTCACGCAACGTCAGGGCGACAATGCAGACGCATGGGTCGATGTTAAAAAATGGCTGCCGATGCTAAGCCGCCCCGCGTATTTTCAAAAATTAAAACACGGGTATGCGCGAGGTGGTGAAGCGGTTATTTTTGTTGAGAATATCCGCGCGTATTACGACATGCTGTCCAGAATGACCGCCGATGTGAGCGGCACACCGACACACAATTACCGGCTGGTCAGCACGCGTGACAAACCCGCTTTCTCCCTGCACACCCCCAAACTCAAAGCGGATTCAGGCAAAGCGGATTCATCCTACTCACTGTCCGAATAAACCTGCGCGCAATACCTTCATCCCGCCCATGTAAGATTGCAGTACTTCGGGGATAGCGATGCTGCCATCGGCCTGTTGGCAGTTCTCCAGTATCGCGACCAGCGTGCGGCCGACCGCCAGACCGGAGCCGTTGATCGTGTGCAGCAATTCGGGCTTGCCTGCGGCATTCCTGAAACGCGCCTGCAAGCGGCGCGCCTGAAAGGCCTCGAAATTGCTGCATGAAGAAATTTCGCGATAAGTATTCTGCGCCGGCAGCCACACTTCGATGTCGTAAGTGGTAGCAGACGAGAAGCCGATATCTCCGGTACACAGTCTCACCACGCGATAATGCAACCCCAGCTTTTGCAAAATCACTTCGGCGTGCCCCAGCAATTGCGCCAAAGCGGCGTAAGACTCATCAGGATGCACCATCTGCACCAGCTCCACCTTTTCAAACTGGTGCTGGCGGATCAGGCCGCGCGTATCGCGTCCGGCAGAACCCGCCTCGGAACGAAAACACGGTGTATGCGCGACAAATTTCAGCGGCAACTGCTCCAGGGGAACAATTTCATCGCGCACCATGTTGGTCACCGGCACTTCAGCCGTCGGAATCAGGTAGAAATTCTGCTCGCCCGACTCGCCCATCTGGCGCGGCACGCGAAATAAGTCTTCCTCGAACTTCGGCAACTGTCCTGTTCCGCGCATCGAATCGGCATTGACCAGATAAGGCACGTAAACCTCGGTATAGCCGTGACTATCAGTGTGCGTATCGAGCATGAACTGCGCCAGAGCACGGTGCATACGCGCGAGCCCCCCTTTGAGCACCGAGAAGCGTGCGCCCGAAATCTTCGCCGCCGTTTCAAAATCCAGTCCGCCCAGTTTTTCACCCAGCTCGACATGATCCTTCACCGAAAAATCGAATACAGGAACGGCGCCGATGCGGCGCACCTCGACGTTGTCCGCCTCAGACTTGCCAACAGGTACGCTGTCGTGCGGCATGTTGGGCAGCCCTTCTAACATCTCTTGCAAAGCGCCTTGCAACCGGGCGAGTTGCACTTCAATCTGTTTCAGCTCTTCGCCGACCTGCGCCACTTCCGCCATGATGGCCGTTGTATCCTCGCCCCGTGCCCTGGCCTGACCGATCAGTTTTGATGAGCTGTTGCGTCTGGCCTGCAATTCCTGAGTGCGTACCTGTATCGCCTTGCGCTGCGTCTCCAGTTCACCGAAGCGCACTGTGTCCAGCACAAAACCGCGAGTCGCCAACCGCGCCGCAACACCTGCCAAATCACTGCGTAAAACCTGAATATCCAACATATTGCGTTATCCTTTTTTTGCCGCCGCGTCCAGTTCACGCAGACGTGCTAATTTTTCTGAAATTTTACCCTCCAGCCCGCGATCGGTGGGCTGGTAAAAACTGACCGGCGGCATTTCGTCCGGAAAATAATTCTCGCCTGCCGCATAGCCGCCCGCCTCGTCGTGCGCATAGCGATAATCGCGTCCGTAATCGAGCTGCTTCATCAGCTTAGTCGGCGCATTGCGCAAGTGCAGCGGCACCTCGCGCGAGGCGTCCTGCGCCACATACGCGCGGGCGGCATTATACGCGACATAACCCGCATTCGATTTGGGCGCGACAGCCAGATAAATCACCGCTTGCGCCAGCGCCAGCTCACCCTCCGGAGAACCCAGTCGCTCATAAGTTTGCGCGGCATCATTGGCTAACTGGATCGCTCGCGGGTCAGCCAGACCTATATCTTCCCACGCCATGCGCACGATGCGCCGGGCCAGATAGCGCGCATCCGCACCGCCGTCCATCATGCGCACCAGCCAGTACAGCGCCGCATCCGGGTTCGATCCGCGCACCGATTTGTGCAGGGCTGAAATCTGGTCATAGAACGCCTCGCCGCCCTTGTCGAAACGGCGCAAATTTTGTGCCAGCGTGTTATCGAGAAAGACGCTGTCTATATGGCGAACCCCGGATGTTTGAGCCGCCGTGTGCAATTGCTCCAGCACGTTCAGCAAACGCCGGGCATCTCCGTCTGCATATCCGATAATGCGTTCACGCGCGTCATCGGTGAATTCCAAACATTCCGCGTGCGGGTCGGGTTTTAACCCGACACTCAAAGTTTTTCTCGCACGCTCGAACAGGGTATCCAACTCATCAGACGACAAGGCATGCAGCACATAAACTTGCGCGCGAGAGAGCAACGCGTTGTTCACCTCGAAGGAAGGGTTTTCGGTCGTGGCCCCTATAAAAGTCACCAGCCCCTGTTCGACGAAGGGCAAAAAAGCATCCTGCTGCGACTTGTTGAAGCGATGAACCTCATCCACGAACAAAATGGTATGGCGCCCGCGCTGCTCCAACACCCGTTGCGCTTGCGCGATGGCTTCCCGGATATCCTTTACGCCGGACAACACCGCCGAGAGCGGGATGAATTCGGCGTCGAAGGCCTGCGCCATCAATCTGGCCAGCGTGGTTTTCCCCACCCCCGGCGGCCCCCACAGTATCATCGAATGCAGGCGGCCTGACTGAAAAGCCAGTCGCAACGGACGCCCCGGCCCCAGCAAATGCGATTGGCCGATGACCTGGTCTATCTCTTTGGGGCGCAGGCGTTCGGCCAGAGGCGCGGCAGCAGCGGGGCTATCAAACAACGAATCACTGTACATCGATCAGTCGCTTATCACATCCGCGCCTGCGGGGGGCGTAAATTGAAACTGCTGCGCGGGTAACTTCGGATTGCGCTGCATGGCAGAAAAACGCAACACCGTCTTATGACCGAAGGTGTCGTTCAGCTCCATCAAAACCAATCCGGCCTGCGCATCGAAGCCCATCAACACAGCGGCAAAGCTGCTGTCCTGCGCTTTGGGGGTCGCCTGCAACCACTCCAGCCCGCCCCTGCTGCCGTTCTCACGGAGCACAAAACCGCGCTCGATTTCATTGCTGCCCGCCAGCAGTGCAGCCGGGCTGCTGCCCAGCGCCGCATCGAGCTTTTTGACCGTCACCTGGTTCAGGTCCTTGTCATACAGCCAGAATTTCACCCCATCGCCTACGATGATCTGCTCATAGGGCGTCTGGTATATCCAGCGAAATTTCCCCGGGCGCTGAAATTGCATGATGCCCGATGCGCTCTGGATACGGCGGCCATCCTGATCGAGCACCTCCTGGCTGAAATTTGCCTGCGCCGAATGCGTCGCGGCGATAAAGGTTTTAAGTTTTTCTATCGCCCCGGCCTGAGCGGCTGTCGCACACATAAAAATTGAGAGACCGATAAAAAGTTTTTTTAGCATGCTTAACACCTGAGTTGGGGGAAGGGAGAAGAGGGAAGGGAGAAGGGTAAAAAACCTGCGCACGGAGCCCCTTATCCCTTATCCCTTTACCCTTCTCTGTTTGGAGCAATCACTTCGCGATTGCCATTGCTTTGCATCGCAGACACAATGCCGGCGGCTTCCATTTGTTCGACCAGACGCGCGGCACGGTTGTAGCCGATGCGCAAATTGCGTTGCACCTGAGAAATCGAGGCACGGCGAGACCTGACCACGATATCCACCGCCTGATCGTACAGCGGATCGGCCTCGGCATCGAGCGTGGGGCCGCCTCCGCCCTCATCCACCGAGTCTTCCTGTGAACTCAGCACGCCCTCTATATACTGTGGCGCGCCCTGCGCCTTCAGGTATTCGGCGACGCGATGCACCTCCTGATCGGAGACAAATGCGCCATGCACGCGTTGCGGGTAACCTGTGCCCGGCGGCAAATACAGCATATCGCCCTGTCCTAGCAAGGCTTCCGCGCCCATCTGACCCAGAATGGTACGTGAATCTATCTTGGAGGATACCTGAAAAGCCACGCGAGTCGGCACGTTAGCCTTGATCAGTCCGGTAATGACATCGACAGACGGACGCTGGGTGGCTAACACCAGATGAATACCGGAGGCGCGCGCCTTCTGCGCCAGGCGGGCGATCAACTCTTCAACCTTTTTCCCCACCACCATCATCAAATCGGCCAGCTCGTCGATACAGACCACGATCAGCGGCAGTTCTTCGAGCGCTTCAGGGTCATCCGGCGTGAGAGAGAACGGGTTGGTGCGCGGCTTCCCGGCATGGATGGCCTCATACAACTTCTGGTTATATCCTGCGATATTGCGTACGCCCAGCGCCGCCATCAGGCGATAACGCTTGTCCATTTCCTGTACACACCAGTTCAAGCCGGAGGCGGCCTGGCGCATATCCGTTACCACGGGGCAAAGCAGGTGCGGGATGCCTTCATAGACCGACAATTCGAGCATCTTGGGATCGATCAGCAACAGGCGAACCTGTTGTGGCGTGGCCTTGTACAACAGGCTCAGTATCATCGCGTTGATCGCAACCGACTTGCCCGAACCCGTGGTTCCCGCCACCAGCACATGCGGCATCCGTGCCAGATCGGCCACCACGGGCTTGCCGGAAATATCCTTACCCATCGCTATCGTCAGCGGAGAGTGCATACCGGCATATTCCTGCGAACTTAAAATCTCGGACAGCTGCACCGTCTGCCGCTGCTCGTTGGGCAGCTCCAGCGCCATATAGGCCTTGCCGGGGATGGTCTCGACCAGACGAATGCTCGCGACCGACAAGGCGCGAGCCAGGTCTCTGACCAGATTGGTGATCTGACTCCCCTTGACGCCGACGGCCGGTTCAATCTCATAACGGGTAATTACAGGGCCAGGATAGGCGCCCACCACTTTGACGGCGACCCCAAAATCCTGCAACTTGCGTTCAATCAACCTCGATGTGGATTCGAGCAGGTCAGCCGAAACCACTTCGACATGCTGTATCGCAGGATCGAGCAACTCCAGGGGCGGCAGGACAGGTTCGGGCATGTCGGCGAAATGACGGACTGGCCTGTCTTCACTCGCAGGGGCAGGCCTGACCCGTTCGATTGCAGGGAGGATGACCTGAACCGCATGAGGATTTGCAAGAGGGGCAGGCAACGGCTCGACAACGGGCGACACCGGCTCAAAAACCGGCGGCACCTCGTGAACCGGCAACACCTCGCGAGCCGGCAACACCTCGTGAACCGGCAACACCTCGTGAACCGGCGGCACCTCAAAAACCGGCGGCAGCGGATCGATCTGTGTAAAAGGCGCGACCTCGATATTGACCGAAGATACCTCATCCATCCGGGTTGACTGTTCAATGCGAGCGACTTCCGGCAGGACGACCGGCGGAATCACAGGCGCTATCTGCATCGGGGCAGGTTCATCGGTGTGCGCAGGCTCATCGACAGGCACGCCGACAAAAGCGGGGCGAACTGTTTCGATCGCTGCAACCCTGGGCACTGGCGCGGCGTGTATCACCGGCTCATGAACAGGCGCCACAACAGGTCTAGCCATTTCAATACGCGCAGCGGGCACTCCGGCATCCGGCAGTTTCGCCGATGGCATCACCTCCTGCGGAAGATCGACAGGCGTCGCCGCCTGAGCGGGCGGGCGATCTGATTGATCAATCGCAATATGGATAGGCTGATGCTCTTCGACGCGCCGCTTCTCGACTTCTATGGCGATGCTGCGAACATTCATGGTCTGCTCGCCGATGCTCTTGTCCTTGCGCGTCTGGAAGAACAGGTTCACCCGACAAAAAGCGGCTTCCAAATGCGCGCCCAACCAATCGACCAGGCGCAGCCACGACAGTCCGCTGAACACGCTGAAGCTGGTCGCCATCAGGGTCAGCAACAGCAAGGTGGCGCCGGTAAAACCCAGCCAGTGAGACAGCGTCTCACCGATCAGCATGCCGAACATGCCACCGGGCGCCGTTGGCAGAGAAATTTTGAGCGTGTGTAAACGGATCGCCTCCAGCGCACTGCTGGAGAGCAACAACAAGGCGAATCCGGCAACGGAAACCCACAACGCACGCTTACAAAAGAGACTGTCTGCGCGCAAACTGCGATAGCCCGCCCACACCTGTTGCAGCATGAACAGCACCAGCCACCAGATTGAAACGCCGAACAGATAGAACATCAGATCGGACAGATAAGCGCCCAGCACCCCCATGGGATTATGAATTTGCGTACTGCCGCTACTGTGAGACCAGGCAGAGTCAGCCGGATCGTAACCATACAGCGCTGCCGTGATATACACCGCACCCGCTACCAGCCACAGCCATCGTGATTCGCGCAACAAGCCTAACAGCTTATTGATCAGCAAGTCGTGTCCTGCTTCAGCCATGCAACACCCCAAACAGACTCAAATGCTCGGCAACACGCACAGCCTCCAGGCGGCTGCTTACTTTCAGCGTCTGATACACCGCAGCGGCATGAATCTTGACCGTCCCTTCAGCCAGATGCATGGCTTGCGCAATTTCCTTGTTGCTCATTCCGGCACAAAGATGGCGCAACACCTCCATCTGGCGAGGCGTCAATCCATAGGCATTGGTATGCAGGCTGCGCCTGTCCGTATGTCCGGCGTCCGTCGCATGGTAGCGCAGCAGCTCGGGTGGAACATACACGCCTCCCGAGAGCACGATCTTCAGTGCCGCCAGCATCGTCTGTTCGTTCGAGCTCTTGCTGATAAAACCGCTGGCGCCATAATCAAGTGTTTTTTCCATGTTTGCGCATCCTTCCTCGCCTGATATCACCACGACAGGAATATGCGGATAACGTTGATGAAAATAGCTGACCGATTTCGCCCCGTCGCTGCCGGGCATGTGCAGATCCAGCAGCACCAGATCAAGATCCGGATACTGCCCGGCCAATTTCAAACAATCCAGAAAATTATTTGCCTCCAACATTTCCAGTTCGCCTGAGAGCTGCTGCAACAAATAGCGCATTCCTCCCCGGAATAACGAATGATCGTCTGCCAACAAAATCCTCATGTTTTTCTCCGGGAAAGTTAGGCCATGCAATGCCACGGGCTAATCATAACATCCGGCAAGCGAAACAACAGAAACCGAAAACCGAAAACCTGGCATCTACGGCTTCCCCAGCGCCAGCAGCAGTCGTATGTCCTGTTCAAACCAGTCGGCACGCTGCCCGTAGGGCGCGATTAAGCGCACACGCCCGGCCATATCGATCAAGTACGTACCCGCACTGTGATCCACGTTGTAGCCGGATTTCGTCGCCTGCTTTTGATAGCTCACATCGAAGGCGCGCGCCACCTCCGCCGTGGCTTTTGCATCGCCGTACAGCCCCAGAAAGGAAGGGTGAAAAGCGGGCACATATTGCGCCAGCAATTGGGGAGTGTCGCGTTCAGGGTCCACGGTGACAAACAATACTTGCACGCGATTAGCGTCTTTTCCCAGTCGGCCCATCACCTGCGCCAGATCGGCCATGGTAGTCGGGCACACATCCGGGCAATGCACGTAGCCAAAAAACAATAACACCACCTTGCCGTGAAAATCATTCAGGGTACGCGCGACGCCATTGTGATCGGTCAGTTTGAAATCCGCAGCATTCAGCCGTGCACCGACGTCCGCCGCGTGAAAAGGGGAAGGAAGCCTGGGCTCTTCGCAACCGGACAAAAACAGGATAAAAATAAGCAGGCTACGCAGCAACATGGCAACTCCCGGCCCAGCCGTTAATATAAAAGGTATAGCCTACCTTGGCCAGACCGTAGAGGCCGAAACACACCACCAGCAAACCGGCCGCACGCCGTACCCGGACTGATTGTACCCAGCCCTTGAGACTCTCCCAAAACAGGCCGATCGCCAGCAAATTTGGCAGCGTGCCCAGTCCAAACGCCAGCATCACCAGCGCGCCACTTTGTGCATGGCCACTGGCCAGCGCCGTGACCAGCACGCTGTAGACCAGACCACAAGGCAACCAGCCCCATAAGGTGCCCAGCAAAAAAGCGCGCAGCGGTGTCGTCACCGGAAAAAGGCCGCGTGTCAGCGGCTGGATGCGCTGCCAGATCAGCCGCCCGGCGCCCTCGATGCGCCGGACGATACCCCAGATACCGGCGATATAAAGCCCCAGGGCGACCAGCATCAGGCTGGACAAGGCAAACAAGAGGTGTTGGACCGGAATCACATCGCGCAACAACATACCGGCCTGCCCCACCGAACCTACCAGCGCACCGGCCAGGGTATAGCTCAACACGCGTCCGCCGCTGTAGGCCAAGTGATAGGGCCAGCGAGTCCCTTCTTTAGGCAATTGAGCCGTGAGAATGCCTGCCAGACTGCCGCACATGCCAAGACAATGCACTCCGCTCAACAGGCCTACAAAAAATATTGCGATCAGGCTAAATTCAGTCATGGAAAAATAGTGGATAGTGGATAGTGGATATTTTAATGATTTAACAGTGAGATATCCAAAAGATTCGCCACATCCCTCGCATCCGGGGACACCGGATAATGCGGCACCACGCCCAGCAACGGCGCCCTGATGCGTTGCTGCAAGGCAGCTATATTTTCATTTTGCATGCTCATTGATCCGTCCACGCAGTTAGCCACCCAGCCTGCCAGCTCCAGGCCGCAACGGACAATCGCATCCGCCGTCAGCCGCGCATGATTAAGACACCCCAGCCGAATCCCGACCACCAGAATAACAGGTAATTTCAACAGACAGGCAAGATCTGCGCCGTCCTGCTCGTCGTTCAAAGGCACGGCAAAGCCGCCCACGCCTTCTGCGATGACGATGTCGGCCTGTTCCGACAAGAGCCTGCAGGATAGCGCAATCCGCTGCAAATCTATCCTGACACCGGACAACTGGGCGGCTAAATGCGGGGCCATCGCCTGTGCGAAACAATAAGGGTTCACGGCTTCGCGACTGAGGGAAAGATTGCCGGCGGCTAACAGCTGCTCGACGTCCTCGTTCAGCCCCTGCTGGTCGCAACCTGCTGCCACCGGCTTCATTCCGGCCACCCGCAGTCCTTGCGCGGCGAAGCCTTGCAGCAGCGCGCAACTGACCAGTGTCTTGCCGACATTGGTATCGGTACCGGTAATAAAATAGCTCATGGATTCAGGATTCAGATGAGCATGCGGTCACAGTTTGAACGAAGTTTTGATGATCGCGGCACCCTCGCGGGTGACACGCGGGGCAGGCTTCCAGGCGTGACCATAGACCACTTCATAGGTGGCGGGCAATTTCCCGTCGCGACGCAGTTTTTCATAATTTTCCAGCAGGCGCGCCCAGGCGGATTTCCCCATCAAACCCTGGGAGCGTCCGGCGGTCGCGTTGTGTGCACCTATCGCCTTCAGGTCTTGCAGCACACCGCGCACATCGTCATAGGTCAGCGTCAGATATTCCATATCCATCACAGGCTCGGCAAAACCTGCCTGCATCAGCATGTCGCCTATGTCGTGCATATCGGCAAAACGGCTCAGATGAGTATGAGCGTCCACCCCGCTGAAGGCCTGTCTCAATTCCTTCAGGGTATCGGGGCCAAAAGTACTGAACATCAGCAGCCCATCCACCTTCAGCACCCGGTTCAGCTCGACAAAAGTAGCCGGCAAATCGTTGCACCATTGCAGGGCAAGATTCGACCAGACCAGCTCCAGACTATCAGAGGCGAGCGGCAAGGCTTCCACATCGGCGCACACCGGCAATTGCCGCGCTCCGCCGAACAGCTTTTGCCACCAGCTGGCGCGACTTTGCGCGGTTTGCAACATGCCGATGGCAATATCCAGCGAGACCACCTGAGCGGCCGGATATTTTTCCGCCAGCTGGCGCCCGCCCCAGCCCGTACCGCTGCCCGCATCGAGCAGGCGCTGAGGCTGCATCCTGATGTAGTCCAGCCTCTCCAGCATCCGCGTACACACCTCGCGCTGTAAAACAGCCGACGCATCGTAGCCTGTTGCCGCACGGGAAAAAGCCCGGCGCATCATCTTTTTGTCTATTACAAATTCATTCATGCAAAAAATCCACTACGTGTTTTACAAAGGTATCGGGATGCGACAGAAAGGGCGCATGTGCTGCACCCGCTATCTCCACCAGTTGTGCGGCGGGCAAACAAGCCGCCATATATTGCGAAGCGGTCAGCGGCGTGAGCGTATCACGGACGCCTGCGATTACGAGCGCGGGCTGGCTGATTTGTGACAATTCATCGCGCAAATCCACCTCGCGCAATATTTCAAGACCGGATTGCAACGCCGCCAGATCAGGCTCGCCGCGACTTTGCAACAATTTGCGCAAACCGGCCAGCAATTCGCGCTCACGCTCACTGCCACGCACTTGCAGCGCCAAAAATCGCCGCAAGGTCAGCAAGTAGTCTTGCTGCAGAGCCGCTGAAAAATCCGCCAGGGTATCCGCTGCCATCGCACAGGGCCAATCAACCCGCTGTACAAAACAAGGGGTTGAGGAAACGGCGATCAGACGCGTCACCTGCGCCGGATGCCGCATCGCCCAGCGCAAGGCCACCTGTCCGCCCAGCGACCAGCCACAGACTGCCAGCTGCCCGGTGAACTGGGCGGCCAGTTGGTCAACGATAGAATCCAGGTGAGAATAGTCAGTGGCGAGTGGCAAGTGGTGAGTGTGCGGTTCGGCGCTTTTCCCACTGACCACTTCCAACTGACCACTTGCCGCACTAAAACCATGCCCCGGCAAGTCCACGCTCATCACCTGAAAATGTTCCGCCAGCATCGTCAACACCCCGCCCCACATTCCGCCGTGCATCCCCCAGCCGTGGATGAACAACAGCTGCGCACCCGAATCGCCAAAGCGGTCAATATGCAAGCTCATGCAAGGCCTCCAGCAGACGATCGACATCGGACGCGGTATGCGCGGCAGACAGGGTGATGCGCAAACGGGCTGTGCCCGTTGGCACGGTGGGCGGACGGATCGCCGCGACCCAGATGCCGCGTTCTCGCAAGGCCGTACTCAAATCCAGCGCCGCCTGATTCTCACCTGCGAGCAACGGCTGTATCGCCGTACCGGATTCCATCAATACACAGGGCAAATTCGCAAGGCCCGTGCGCAATTGCGCAATCAGCTTTTGCAAATGTGCGCGCAGCTCATCCCCTCCCCGGATCAGTCGCAAACTCTCCAGCAGTGCGACAGACAAGGCAGGAGGAGTGGCCGTTGTGTACACATAGCTACCCGCATGGTTGATGAGCGTGTCGATCACCACCTGTTCTGCCGCAACAAAAGCACCAAACACCCCGGCGGCCTTGCCCAGAGTCGCCATATAAATGATACGTTTTGAATTTATGCCAAAATGAGCAAGAGACCCGCGCCCCTGCTCACCCAGCACACCAAAACCGTGCGCATCATCCACCAGCAGCCAGGCATCGTATTGCTCACACAAGGCCAGGAGTTCCGGCAGTCGCGCCATATCGCCGTCCATACTGAACACGGCATCGGTACAGATCAGTTTTCGCCCCGCTTTAACGTGAAACCCGTGCGGCGTTTCGTTTGCCCTTGCCCCCGCAAGCGGGGGAAAGTTGGAAAGGGGGAAACGGGCATGGTTAGTTTCATCATCAGGGATGGCCTCTTTGCCGTGCCCGTTAGTCTGTGCCAGCAAGCTTTCCAGCTGAGCGATGTCATTATGTCGATAGCGTTTGACGCAGGCTCGCGAGAGTTGCATCGCATCATTCAATGAAGCGTGATTGAGTTTGTCGGCAAACACCGTGTCCCCGCGTCCGGCCAATGCCTGCACCACACCGAGATTGGCCATATAGCCTGTGGAAAACAACAGCGCGGCAGGCTTGCCTGCGAAATCCGCGAGCTCGTGTTCGAGCTGCTCGTGCGGCAAAAAATGCCCGTTCACCAGATGCGCCGAACCCGCGCCCGCGCCCCACTGCTGCGCGCCCTGCTGCAAGGCGGCAATCAGTTTTGGATGATGAGCCAGCCCCAGGTAATCGTTGCTGCAAAAGGAAAGATAAGGCGTGCCCTCGACCACGATATGCGGCGACTGGGGGCTGAAAACCGTGCGTCGCGACCGCAGCAAACCCAGCGCGGCACGCTCATCTAATTGAAGCTGTAGTTCAGAAAAAGGCATCTTCGGTTTACAGTTTTTCAGTTCACGGCTTTCAGTTTAAAGGCATACAGAAAACGGCAAACTAAAAAACAGGCAACTACGCTTTGTCGGCGAAAGCATACATGCCCAGTTTATCGAGCAAGGCTCGGTCACGCGCGACTTCCGGATTGCCGGTGGTGAGCAATTGTTCGCCATAAAAAATCGAATTCGCGCCTGCCAGAAAACACAACGCCTGAATCGCGTCGGACATCTGCGCGCGTCCTGCGGATAATCGCACACGAGCCGTGGGCATGGTGATGCGAGCGACCGCGATGGTGCGCACAAAATCCAGCGGATCGAGCTCGGCCTGATCGGCCAGCGGCGTGCCCTCCACCTTGACCAGATTGTTGATCGGCACGCTTTCAGGGTAGGGATCCATATTCGCCAGCTGAGCGATCAGCCCTGCGCGCTGTGTCAAATTCTCGCCCAAACCCACGATGCCACCGCTGCACACATGCATGCCCGCCGCCCGCACGCGTTCCAGCGTATCGAGCCTGTCCTGATAATCGCGGGTGCTGATGATGTCGCCGTAAAATTCAGGCGATGTATCCAGATTGTGGTTGTAGTAATCAAGACCGGCATCCTTGAGCTGTACGGTCTGTTCGTCGTTTAACATGCCCAATGTGGCGCAGGTTTCCATCCCCAGACCTCTGACCGCCTTGACCATCTCCACCACGCTCAACATGTCAGCCTCTGTCGGTTCGCGCCATGCGGCGCCCATACAGAACCTGTCAGCACCGGCCATCTGGGCGGCTTTGGCGGCCTCGACCACGGCAGATAATTCCAGCATTTTCCGGTCTTCCACGCCCGTCGAATGAAACGCCGACTGCGGGCAATAGCCGCAGTCTTCCGAACAGCCGCCGGACTTGATGGACAACAGGGTGGATAATTGCACCTGATTCGGATCAAAATGTTCGCGATGCACCTGCTGCGCGCGGTACAGCAGGTCGGCAAAGGGCAGACTGAACAAGGCCTCCACCTCATCCACGGCCACGCGTTGCGGCGTGACAGATTTCTTGACGGGCGGGTGAAATACGATAGTCTGGGCGGTCATAATCGGTATGATGCGAATAAGGGTTGCGACGGCGCATCATCCTTGAAAGGGGCGCACCTTGTCAATTTTCTGGCAGAAAACACTGAACATCGGCACAATAATCAGGCAACTTGTTCCCGCTCAGCCCTGCGTATTATGCGGCAGCATGGGCCACTCCGGTTTATGGTGCAAGGCCTGCGATGCGGCCATGCCCCGCCTCGCGCTGCCGCGCTGTCCGGTTTGCGCCCACCCCGGCCCCGGAGGAGAGGTCTGCGGCCAGTGCCTGAAAAATCCGCCGCTGTTTGACCGCACCATAGCCGTTTTCAGTTATCAGTTCCCGGTTGACCGTCTGATTCAATCGCTGAAATATCACGAGCAACTCGCCCTGGGGCGAGTCTTTGCAGAAAAGCTTAAGGCATGCACAGAGCCGAACGATTTACCCGATTGTGTCATCCCGATGCCGCTGCACCCGAGCAGGCTGAAAAATCGCGGGTTCAATCAGGCCCGGCTGATTGCCGCCCCGCTGGCAAAATCACTCCATCGCCCCCTGCTGGACCATGCCTGCCATCGGGTGCGCGACACCCCGTCGCAAACCTCGCTGCCCTGGCCGGAGCGCAGTAAAAACATGCGCGGCGCATTTAGCTGCGAGATGGATTTATCCGGTATGCGGGTCGCGCTGGTGGATGATGTATTGACGACCGGCGCCAGCCTCAACGCACTGGCCGATGCCGTCAAAAAACAAGGCGCCATCGAGATTGACGCATGGGTGGTGGCCAGAACGGTGAGAGACTGATGTTTACGGTTTACGGTTTTTACTCTCCACTCTCCACTTACCACTTACCACTTACAGCTTGTTGATTTTCTGCTGCACGAAGGCTTGCAGTTCGGGGCTGAGCGTCCGGCTTTCAAGCGCATGCCGGTAAGCTTCTTTCGCGTCATTCAGGCGCAACAGCGCCTGCAAGGAAATACCGTAGCCCATCAGCCAGACCCCCTTGTCAGGACTCGATTTGAGTGCGAGTTGATAATGTTCGGCAGCCTCACCGTGACGCCCCTTGCGCTGTAACAATGCGGCATAAAAAGCCTGATAATCTGCCAGTTGCGCCGCATGGGGCAAGGTGGCATCAAGCGTGGCCAGCGCCAGATCCAGCTCGCCGTGTTCGACCTGCAAACGCGCCAGCCACATCGCCTGCCCGCTGTTGCCAGGCTTATTCTTCAGGCCGTCCTGCAACACCTGTTCAGCATCACGTGCCCGCCCGCCCTCCAGCAACAGTGCAACCAGGGCCTGCCTTGCCGCATCATGGTTCACATCAGAACGCAGGACACCTTCATAAGCTGCAATGGCATCCGCTGTTCGTCCTTGCAACATGCTGGCATTCGCCCGGCGATATTCCGCATCGACCTGTTGCGCCTGACTGATTTGCTTGACCGGAAGACTGCCAGGCGGAGTCGTCGCCACCGGTATCTGACGCACCTCCGGCATCGAAGGTTTGGCCTGCCCGGGCATCGCTTCACTCTTACTAGCAGTGAGCGGCCTCTCGGGCAGCGGCACCGAACTCAATTCAAAACTCAAACGGGATGCCAGAGGCGGCATGACGGGCGCCACCGGTGCAGCCCTCGTCGGCGCGCTCGCCGGAGTCAGCGCCACGACCTTCGTCGGCACAGGCAAGAGACGCCAAAATACAACGGCTGCCATCAGCAAGCCCACAAGCAGCGCGATGAGCGCCCGTATGCCATGATAATTGCGCACCACTTGAACCGGGCGCACCTGAGGAGCCGCCGACTGCACGCCGCGTTTATCCAGCTGGTTGAGCACCTGATTGATCACGCTCACAACAAGGCCCACCCGACAATCAGCGCAGCTGCGAGCATCGCGCCTGCGGACAAGACATAAGGTTGCCAGTCACGCCGAACTTCCGGAGTGTCGGATGCCGCGATGCCGATATGCCGGGCATTCACGCCCTGACGCCCCTCGCCGAACGCCATCATGAGCGCCTTATGCGCGACAATATTCACAAGCCTTGGCGTGCCGCCGGTAATACGGTGCAATTTTGCCACCGCCGCCCGGTCGAACAGAGTTTCCCCGGCAAACCCCGCCACGTTCAGGCGATGGCGCAAATAGCGATCCAGTTCATCGGCGCGCAAGCCGCGCAACTCATATTGAAAACTGATGCGCTGGCGCAACTGGCGTATCGAATGCTGAGCCAGATGTTCGTTCAGTTCAGGCTGACCGAACAACACCACTTGCAACAGCTTGCGCTTCTCGGTTTCAAGATTAGTCAAAAGACGCAACACCTCCAGCGTCTGTAAGGGCAAGGCCTGCGCTTCATCCAGGCACACCAGCGCGCGACGCCCCTGCCGCGCGCAGTCGAGCAAGGCGCGCGTCAGCCCCTTGAGCAGCTGGTGCTGATCGCTGTCTTTTTCCAGAGGCACCCGAAATTCGTCCGCCAGAGCCAACAGCAGACTGCGCGGCTCCAAAAACGGGTTCGGAATATAAGCCGCCATAAAGCGCTGAGGGGACGCTGCATCCGACGCCGGATCCTGGGTGCCGATCGCGGTTGTCGATTCATCCGGCTGATTTAGGGACGCCAGAAATTTCCGGCACAACAGCGTCTTGCCGTTCCCCACCTCACCTGTGATCTTGATGAATCCTTCACCGTTACGCGCCGCCACCAGCAGGGTATTGAGCGCCTCCTGGTAACTTGAACAGGCGAAGAAGAAGCTGGTATCGGGTGTCAGCCCAAAAGGCGATTCGCGCAGACCAAAGTGATCCCGGTACATGTCAGGATGCAGGATTCAGGATGCAGGATGCAGGATGCAGAGATTCTGTGGCGGCACAGCCGCATGCCGCGAACAGCAAACTGAAAACGGTAAACTGAAAACTGGTTTTTCCTGTCATTTTCCTTGCCTGGACAGATTCTCGATACGATCCCGGCTTCGGGCAATATCGTCTGACCAGTCTTTATCGCTGTCGACCACAGTCGGTTTGATCAAAATAACCAGCTCCCGCTTGTCGTTCACCTTGGCAGTCTGGCCGAACAGCATCTTGGGCAAGCCCGGCAGGCCGGATTCGCTGCTGTTCGACGCCTGACGCATCAGGCCGCCGATCGCCACGATCTGCCCGTCGCGGGCGCGCACGATGCTGTCGGTCTCTGACACGGCACTCGATGCCAGCGGCAAGGTATAAGACCCGATACTCGTACCCAGATTCAGCACCTTGTTGACCGTCGTCACCGCACTCACCGAAGGATGGACATGCAGGATGATTTCGTTATTTTCGTCGATCTGCGGCGTCACATCGAGCGCGATCCCGGAAAAGAACGGCTGAACTTTCACCGTGGGTGCCGTGCCGGCCACATTAGCCGTGGCCTGCGTACCGCCCGAAATCTCGGTGACAAAAAATTCATCCGTACCCACTTTGAGCACGGCTTTCTGGTTGTTCAACGTAGCGATACGCGGGCTGGACAGCACATGAACATCGCCCTGGGACTCCAGAAAATTGAGCAGCACGGCAAAGTTATTCGTTTGAAAGGCCAGACCGAACAACGACCCGGCTCCCGCTGGCAGCAGTGAAGCGCCAGGCGTTGCCGAAAGAACAGCATTGGACAGCGCAGTCGCCACCCCCCCCACGCCACCTGTGGAAGGAGTCAGGACACTGCCATTGCTGCCCATGCCGGCCGAAATATGGCTGTTGGGTCCGTTTTTAAATGCGGCCCAGTTCACCCCGGACTGAAAACTGTCGTTCAGCTGCACATCCACAATTTTGGCTTCGAGGATCACCTGGCGCTCGATGGAAATTTGCGAAGCCCTGAGATAGGCGGTGACATTTTTTAATTCATCGGGCAGTGCGCGTATCACGATCACCCCCGACATCGGGCTGATCACCACATTGCGCCCGGGTTCTGTCCCTACAATGGTGTGCAGTGCCAGACTCAGCTCGTCCCAGAAATCACTCGATGTCGTGGTCGTCACTTTACTGCTGTTGTCGGTACCACGCTCGAACTTGAGCTTCTTGTTCTCGCCGCCGCCGACGATGGTCGTGCCCTGATTGGCCGTCGGACTCGCAGCACCGCCTGTCGAACCTGATGCTGTATCCGTCAGAGCGCTCGACGTTACCCGAACCGAAGTCGTCCCGGCGCGATTTCCCGTCAGGTAATTCACCTGAAAAATACGCGTCTGCAAGGTCAGCGGCTGAACGAAGATGCGCTTACCGTCAACCTTGTAGTCATAGCCATACATCTCGCGCACCGCTTCTAGCGCCTCGAACACCGTGACATCCTTCAGGTTCAGTGAAATATTTCCGGTCACATCAGGATGCAGCAGCATGCTGTAACGTGTGCCCGATACTATCGCCATGAATACCTGAGCGGCGGGCGTGTTGTTCACGGCCAGATCAAATTTGGCCTCAAGAGGCTTGTTGTCCACACGGGGCAGGGCGACCGCCAGCGGGGGCAGCAACGCCTCGTTCACCGCATCAGGCTTGGCAATGCCGGGCGACGACGCCTGATTCAACTCCTGCCGGATGGCATCCACCGTTTGATTCCGGCTGTTGTTGGCAGCACAACCTGCCAGCAATAATGTACATAACGCCAATATTCTTATCATTTTTTCTCCCCGGGTTTGGGTCGCTTATGCCTGGCGACCCGCACGTTGGCCGCAGGCTTTAACGCCGCGACACTTTTTGAACGCTTGATTACATCGGGAAAAAGCGATAAAACCTGCCGCCCCTGCCCGTTGCGCAACACCACACTCTCCTCGTTCACTTCGATCAGCGTCGCATCCCCATGCTTGCCGCCCAGCGCCACGAGTTCACCGTCGATGATCGCGGCGCGCCGCTGCCGACTGATGAGAATGGATTGCAAACCGGCGGGTGGATTCGCGACTCCCGAAACAGCCGCAGGAACGGATACGCTGGCAGGTGGCAGCGTCGGGTCGACCAGTTCTTCGGCCCAACTGCAAACCGTAAACAGCAAACTGAAAACAGCAAACAGCTGCGCCCTTTTCCCTCTTCCCTCTTCCCTCTTCCCGATGATTTTCATACCGTCAGCCATTTCTTGTCCAGACTCAGGGTATAAACGGTCAACGAGAGCACCGCATCCGGATGCTTATCCACGGTCAGGCTCACCTCCGCCCAAAACATCTGCACCGGCATCTTTTCGAGCGCTGCAAGATAACGCATCAGTTCCAGATAGCCGCCGCGCACCGTGATCTGTACGCCGTGCTTGTAAATTTGCCTCGTGTCCAAGGCGGCCATCTTTCCGGCAGAGGGCTCAACCAGCAGACTGAACGGCAAGGTTTTTAATTCGACCAGCTGTAACCTGTCATTGCTGTGCAGCACCTGTTCGAGCAATTCGGCCATTTTTTCGGGTTCGACCAGACGGTCGCTGCGGCTTTGCAAATAAACCTCGTGCTCCTGCAATTGCGCCTTTAGCCGGGCTAAGGTCGCCCGCAATGGCGAATGCTGATCCTCTCGTTTGGACTGCAACAACACCTGCATCGTCCCTTGCATTTCGCGTATTTTATCCTGCTGCTGCACCACCTGCGCCGACATGGACTTTTGCCTGACCAGCAAGGGTTCAAGCAACGAGGCATTGATCGCGTATATCAGCACAAAAGCCATTGCAGCAAAGACAATCACGCGCTCGCGCAACGACATCGCGTCGATTTTACTGCAGGCCAGCTCCCAATACTGCATCATGGCGCGCCCCCCTTGTCCGGCGCGGAGTTCAGGGTAAATTCCACAACCCCCTTGGTCGTGGTCGTTGCAGCCTGCATGTTTAAGTCGGAGAAACTCTTGCCCTGCATGATGCCCTCCCGACCCAGGCGCTGAATATAGGCCGGCACCGATTCAGGCGCAGTCGTGGCACCGCTGAGGCTGATCTGCGCCGCATCCCCCGCGATATGAAAACCTGTCAGCCACAAGCCTGTCCGCGCCTGACGGGCAAATGCACGCATATATTCCGAAAATCCCGCCGTGTTACCCACGGCCCCCGAACGCAGAGCGTCAATCGTTTTTCTCGACTCGGCTTCCTGTTTTTCCAGTTGCGAGATCTCAGCTTCGAGCAACTGATTCGCTTGTTGCGGAGAAAATTCTGCTGAATATTGCGACACGCGCGCCTGCTCGGCGTTGAACCGAACCGTGCTCTCTTCGGACTGGCGGCTCAGTTCGGACACCTGATAGACCGCATACCCGTAAAAAACCGAAGAGACCAACAGGATCAGCACCAGCCCCTGCAACATCGCTTTGAGCGAAAAAAGTTTTTGCTGTTTGAGAAAAACCGGGTTGAATAAGTTGATCTGCTGGCTCATAAGACCCGCGCTTTCTGGCGCATGGCGGCGCCCAGCGTTGGCAGCGCCTGAACCACGAAGTCCATGTCAGCCAACCCGGACGCGGCGCTGATGTCCATCACCTGCGACAAGTCCATTTTTTCAACCACAACGTCCAGCACGGCGGCCAGAGAAAACGTCGGCACGATGTCGTCAGGCACGCAGAGCAGCACGCGACTGACGGGCAACTGATTGAATTGCCGGTCAAAATAATCGAGGGAGCGCTGCACTTCGAGTTCGAGTCGGCTCAGGGATTGTTCGCGCAACGCTTCGTTGGCATCGCGCAACTGTCCGAGATTAATCTCGATGCGCCGGGACAAATAGAGCTCACCGCCGGAGGTGAAGGTCAGCAGACCGCCGTTATCATCGATCACCAATAAGGCCAGCGCAAAATCGCTTTGTTCAAAGAGGGCTGCGACATTGCGCTGGGCGGTCTCCGGAATGTCGATCACGGACAATTTGAGGCGGGCTTGCTCGAACAGGCTGATGCGTTTTTGGATGATTTCGTTCTTTGCCGCGATGGCATACAGCGACAAACCGCGATCAGACCTGTTTTTATTGGGCGGAATCTGCAACACATCTACCGTAGCATCGTCGATATGGTAATTCAAGCCGTCCTTGATTTTCCAGCGTATTGCCGTCTTCAACTCATCGGCCGGCACATTCGGCGCCTCGACCATCAGCATCTGGTATTCGCCGACAGACAACACAGTGGTGTATTCATGCTTGCCCAGACCTGCCGTGCGCATCAGGCGCTCCAGATCTGCGGCCGACACCACATCCTGATGATATTCGCAACGCACAACGCGAGGCACTGAGCCTACAAAGACCACCTGTGCCAGATAAACTCCATGCGCGGCAAGACCTAAGGCCAGCAAACCTGCGTCGCTGGCTTTGGTCTTGAACAAAGAGGACAAAGACGGAATTTGCATAAGAACAAAAAATTAGTCTGGCAACAGACAGCTGTCAGATATTGCCGGTCGACAATACGTTTCAACTCCACATATACTAAAAGCGCATCCAAAACCATGTCTCACAGATCAACCCCCTTTATGTGGACGACGAGAGCGTAACACAAGTCAGACAACGATGACACACTCAACGGCCATGGCGTCCGCGAAAAATGACGACATTCGTGCCGCTGTACACGCCAAACGTGGCCGTCCCCGCGCTAAAAGACAGATAAGCCGGAAGCGCGGTCGGCGCGACCGTCGCCCGCCCGGTTCCGCCTGTCGGCGGAGCCAGGCTGATCGACATCACCCCGCCTGACAGCGTGCCCGTCGAAGGCGTGGCCGAAGTCGTGCCTGCACCCACGGGGTAGGATGCAGGAAACGTCAGGTTCGTCACGCTGTCGGTCAGGCTGGTGACCCAACGACCCGTCGCATCGTAATACTGCGCTGTCGGTCTCAAGGTAAGGGGCAGCAACTCTGTGCCATACACATTGGCAATGCTGATGCGCCCGCTCACCACTTTCACGCCGCCTTCGACAGCGCCGCTCAAGGATGTCACCGAGTCGCTATCTGTGGCGCGCAGATAGATATCAGCGGGCGCAGTCGGCGTCGCGGAAAAGGTATATTTCTCGGCGGGCTCAGTGAGCGTGCCTGCCGAAAATGCGGTCACGGCGGACACCCCCAATGCTCCCGCTCCGGCGGGGGGCGTCATCGTACCAGGCGCCCCCCATGCGGTAAGGGTAGCGGTTTTGGCGAAACCAGTCGTGGCATTGTAATTGGCAGTGACAGCGCCAGCGGCATTCTTCGCCGTCACGGACAGACTGAACGGCTGTCCGGAATAGACGACACCATTAACCGGACATGTCAGACCGGCAGGACACGCCATGGGCGAGGCTGCCGTCGGAACCACTGCGGTATCAAAATGATCCGGGTAGAAGCGCCCCACGTTTACGCTGGCTGCACCCGCAGTATCTCCTGCGCCCAGATAACTTCCGCTGGCCACACTTGGCGTCAGCGTGATGATACCCGCCTCGCCCCAGGTGAATGCCGTACCTGTTGCAACGCCCGACGCGAATGCAGTGAAGGTTCCGCCGATTGCTGGAACTGGCGTCACCATACCTGCGATCACGTTGACAGGCGTGAGTATCACGTTTTCCGGTGTAATTTCCATTCCGTAGTTCGGTGTCACGGCCCCTGCCACCGTGCAGGTCGCGGAAGCCGGCGCGCAAGTCGTGGCAGTCACGGTCACACTGAACGCTTCGCCCGCTTTGACGAACTTCGCGCCCAGAGCGTTCGCGGCGGCCGGGTTCGCCAGATTCGGCACAGCCGTCTGCTGGATTGCGGACAACACGAACCCGCCCGGCTTGACCACAAATGCGCCGCTCGATCCGATACTCGTGGTACCTGATTTTTTCATCCACAACTCCACTTTACCCACGTCCGGGTAGTTGAAGCTGAATGGACCGGAAGACGGGCTGCCAGCCGGGAAAGAGATGTTCGCCGCCGTAGTCCATGCGGTTGGCGTTGCACCATTCCCCTTGCATGCAGGAAAAACATTAGCGGTTGCAGAGAAAGTCGGAACCTTACCGGCACCCGCTACCGGGTTGTGGCACGACAAGCCGTATTGCATGCTGACGTTAGTCGCAGCGGTTCTGCTAAGGCGCGTCGGCACGCCCGTCGGACTCACAGCCGTAATGTAAATGTTGGGAAATAACTGCCCGGCGATTTGCGACGGCCAGCTCAGCGGTATACAGGTCTGACCCGCTGCACCAAACGCGATGTTGTGAACGCAAACACCGTTGGTGAACACATAACCTGGCCGCGTGTAAGTAATGGTGTTCGCTTTTTCCCCGACAGGTGTGTTGACCAGCAAGTCAACGCCTGCCGCATCCCTGACGGACAGGATCACCGTACCGGCCGTCTGATAGGTAAAGTTCAGCGGCGCGACAGTCTCACCCGGCCCGAATGTGTAAGTCGCCAGACCGCTGTTGGCCGCACCCGGGGTCAATGTGCCAGTCCCGCCCCCTATCGTCCAGTCACCCAAACCTGTGCTGGTGGACAGGCTGAGGGTGCTCCCGTTACTGATCGCGGCGTGCGCTGCATCGTGCGGCGCGATGGTGACCAGGGTAGCGGTAAAAGCCATGTCGCTGGCCGGTGCACTGATGGCGACATGGTCGATCCCGGACTGGCAAACATGGGTTTTTTTACTGATCGCTGCCAGTTGCGCCGCAGTTAACACGCTGCCATACACGGCAACTTCGTCCAGATTACCCTTGAAATGAAAGTTTGCCGGTGATTCGGCAGACGCATTAGTTTCAGCGCCTATGGAGACCGGACCGCCGTCGACGCCCCATGCACCGGCTGTCCATGCAGCCTCTGTGGTGGTATTTAGCAAAACCCCGGCGGCGTCGTACACGTAGAGGGTGCGCTTCTTGTTGGTGATATCCGCTACTGCGGCCACGAAATACCAGGTATTGTTGGCGATGGTGTAAGTCGAATCGAGAATGACCGGCGTAATGCCGCGCGAATAAAAGCGGATCTTCCCTGCTGCGCCATCAGCCAGACTGATGCCATAACCGCCGGAGTTGTTCTGATCGTCGACCAGGATGCGCTGCGCGGGTATCGTGTTGTTGGTCGTTCTGATCCACGCAGTGACGGTAAAGTCGGCGGTCAGGTCGGGTAACGGCGTTTGCACGTAACCTTTGGTAATCGCGCCGCCATTGTCGAACACGCCATAGCCGCAGGTACCGGGATTGCCTGCGATGGCCGGCGTCGTGGATGCTGTACTGGCGCTGTTAAAGGACTGGGCGTTATTAGCATTCGCGGAACTGTCTGTCACCTGCCCGGCAACGCCGCTCCAGGCAGCCTCGTCCATACGGTATTCGGCCAGAGGGGGCGGAGTAGTGCAACTTTGCCCGATGACCGCGCCGGCACCATTGGTAATGGTGTAATTGGCAGGACAGGTAGATGCCAGACTGGCCGCCGTCAGATTGGTCGTACCCGTCACCGTTATATTCCCGGCGAGCGTGAGTATCGTGCCCGCGCCCACAGTCAGGTTGGCAAAGGTCACATTGCCGGTAATGGTCTGATTGGTTCCGGTGAATGCTACCGTGCTGCCGGGAGGCGCCGTGAACGTGCCATTATTGGTAAAGTTACCTGTGAGACTGAGCGTATTGCCACTTTTGCCCAGCAGCGTACCCCCCGCGTTGATGGTGATATTCGCAACGGTGGGCGGGTTGGTATCCACTTTAACGGTTGTGCCGTTGGCAATCACAACACTGCTCCCCGCAGCCGGACCTGCCCCGCCATTGCAACTGGCCGTCGTGTCAGGCGCCGTAGCTGTCCATATCGGATCTTTCCAGTCTTTGCTCGCATTGCTGGTACACAGCGCAAACGCACCAGTTGTCAGCAACAAACCTGCCAACCCGCACAACAGCAAACCGATTATTTTTTTCATATCAACTCTTCTGCGCGAGGCGCGCGATGTCAGTGCCGCGATTGTACTTTGATAACCTACTGATGTCATGGCTATTTAGCCAGCCTGGCCGTCGCCACCTGCTCGACATAATTGACTGATGTTACGCAGCAACATCAGTTTTGCATACAAATCAACTTCGCCGGTGGCAGCCCGGCTGCTGATCTAAGAATCTAAGAAGTGGAGAAAAGTGACAATCAATACGCAGGCTTACCGTTTTGCATTACGCATCTTCAAACACGCGTTCCATACTGATGGTTAGCGCTACCGACTCAAACACGCAGGCGGCTTCTCCCGTAAAATCCCGTAACAACCAGCGACCGTCGGCTTGACGTCGAAAACTCTCGACACTTTTTCGTTCCACATCCACCAGCACATATTCCGCCAGACTTTCGATTTTACGATAGGCCGCGAACTTCGCACCACGGTCGTAAGAAGCCGTAGAATCTGAAAGTATCTCTATGATTATCTTAGGGTTTTCTATAAATAGCTCGGTTACCTTATCCGCCTCATCACAGGTCACCATCACATCGGGATAATAGAAAGCATCCATCGCCCGCACCTGCAACCTCATGTCGGCAATAAAAGGCATGCAAGACGTACCGCGCAAATGCTCGCGCAAATGAGCAAATAAATTACCCGCAACAATTGCATGCCCGCGTCGCACACCCACCATGGCGAATACCTCGCCCGCCACATACTCATGCTTGTCGATCTGCGCCTCTTCCCAGTCCAGATACTCCTGCGCGCTGAACTTCGTTTGTGTTTGCGGCAAACCCATGATCGCTCCTTCCGTGACAACGTTCATTTACAGCCAAACAAAATCCGACGACCGCCATCATACCCGCTATTTTGCCAGCCTGGCCGTCGCCACCTGCTCGACATAATTAAGATCCCCTGCCGCGCCCGCCGTACGGGCAACCGATGAGATATCGTAGACCCAGAGGGTGCTGGCGCCCTCCACTGCCGAAGTCGCACTGCAATTGACCGTCACCGTAAACGGCGCGAGATTGCCCGCGCCCGTCACCGTTCCCGCTACGACGACCGCCGGCGTGGGGCAGGCGGGCCAGACGACACCCGACGCCTGCTGACTGACGTTAAAGGCCGCCCACTCGACCCCGGCCAGCGCCGCCTGATAAGCGCGCGCGCCCATCACATCCATCGTCTGGCTTTGGTGCTGCGTGGTGGATAATGTCACCGCAAAGGTGCCCAGCATAGCGATCACCACCAGCAGGAAAATCGCGGAAACCAGGGAAAAACCTCTTTGAGAGGA
This sequence comes from Gallionella sp., assembly GCA_028707275.1. Classification (GTDB taxonomy): domain Bacteria; phylum Pseudomonadota; class Gammaproteobacteria; order Burkholderiales; family Gallionellaceae; genus Gallionella. Next base: position 110,707 of record JAQTUP010000004.1, read on the forward strand.
TTCAGGATTCGGGATTCGGGATTCAGAAAACCCCTGCTCACTCCAGGCTCCTGCATTCTGTATCCGGCATCCTGATTCCTGCTCTTTGAATACTGCATCCTGTATCCTGTATCCTGACTCCTGCATCCTGCATCCTGTTTTAATCATGGTGTATTGTTCACATGAATTTCCTGATAAAGGCTCACGCTCTCGCCACCGCTGGTAAGCGTCAGGCGCACGCCCAGCAGGCCGAGCCGCTGGTTGGCCACGCCGTAATCCATGACGCAGCCGCTGACATTGTTGGCCAGAACTGCGCTCGAACCTGCCAGAGCCAGCGGCGCCACTTGCGTCGCATTGAAACCATAGCCCCAGTGTTTCATCAGCCTTGCCTGCCCGTTACCACGTGCGTCCACACCCAGAGCGCCTTCGCAGGCGAAGGTCACCGCCTGTTGTGCGCCGTCCACCACATCAAAACTCTGTGTGGAGAGCGCCGCAAAAGCCGGAAATTTCGTCGCAGTCATGTTTACCGTCGATTGCAAGCCTGCAGCGCCCGTATAAGCGCGCAACACACCCGATGTCGCCGTGGTGTCATAGGCCGGCGCGCCGTCAGACTGCGTACTGCCGACCACGATGGCGTCGCTTGCCGCGAACAGGACAGGCTGACCGATGATATCGAAACTACCGTCGCCTGCCGCAAAGTCCAGTATATCGCCCACTGCGGACGCCGGATTGCTGAGATCCTGAACCGCCCGGTAACGCCCGACATCTCTGGTCGGCAAAAACTCGACACAAGGAATTCCGCCACAGACGGCAACCCGGATACTGTTGGGCACGGCGGTGCTGATGTCGCTCGCCAGGCGGAACAAGGCCGTATCGACGATATCGGTCAGTTCGGCGCGGCGCGACACATCCAGATATTGCTGGATCGGCGCCTTGAGAAACATCGCGACCATGCTGCCGATGATCCCGGTAATCACGATCACCATGATCATCTCGATCAGAGTAAATCCAGAAGAGGATTCAGGATTCAGGATTCGGGATTCAGCAAACCCCGGATTGACTCTGCGTCTAACAGGCGTAGCGACGAGCGACACACCTTCCTGCATCCTGCATCCTGCATCCTGCATCCTGACTTTACTCATCAGTACGCCGTCCTGTATCCGGTGGCTGTCACCGTCCCGCCATTGGGGGAGGTCACCGTCACGTTGATCTGCACCGCGCTGCCTGCCGCGATACCGTTCAAGGCCATCGGCACCACAGCAACACTCGCGTTATAGGTCGGCAAAATGGCCGAAGCCGACGTAGAATCCGTCACCGAATAGATGCCGGTCGTGTTAAAGCCGTGGTAATCATTGACGATGTGGTAGACAGAGGCACGATTGGCCTGGGTCACGGCCGCACCTGCGGCACCGGATGCAGGCAGAAAATCCTGCAACTCGACCTCCTCCAGCAGCGAATAGGCGGCCACCATGGCCTGCTTGTTCAACAAAGGATCGGCGCTGCCGCTGGTTGTGACATTCATCACCAGCAGGATGCCCGCCACCGCCACACTGACAATCACGATGAACATAATGAGCTCGATCAGACTGGCTCCGCGCGCGCGCATCCTGGATCCTGCATCCTGAATCCTGAATCCTGAATCCTGAATCCTGCTTTTAATGTACATAGCCTGTCTGCGCCTCAACGGTGATCGTGTAGGTTCCGACGACACCAGACGTCGCGGCACTGGGTTGACCCAGCGGATTAAAATTAAAATTGGCGGGCGAAGTGGTAAAAGTCACGCCCGATGGCGCATTGATAACGTAACTCGCCTCCCCTGTCGGCGACTGCAACGGCGTGCCACAGGCTGACGTGGCGCCGATAGACAGCGTCACGCTGCTCGCTGTGAACGCTGCGCAAACGAAGCGATTCTGCGCGATGGCGACTTTTTGCGCATAGCGCAACGAGGCCTGCACCTGATCGGCAAAACCGCGCGTCTCAAAGATGCTCTTGTCAAACATCCGGGGCACAGCCACCGCGCTGATAATCCCGATGATCACCATCGTCATCACCAGCTCGACCAGCGTAAATCCGCGATTTTTAATCAATGAATCAGGTCTCCTTTGAGCGGCGCCTTTGTATTCGATTCAAAATGGCCTGACCGTGCCGCGAGAATAGTCTATTGAGGCGATTCATGCAAGGCAGCAAAGCACGCGTTAACGTGAAACTCGCGAAGCGTTTCGTTTGCCCTTGCCCCCCGCTTGCCTGTCTGCGTGCAGCGCACAGGTAGACGGGGGGAAAGTTGAAAAGGGGGGAACGATCATGGCGGGTTTCATTATCAGGGGTGGCTTTCGTGCCATGATCGTTAGTGGTGCATTGTGCCGGAGAATATGTCCTCAAGGCTGCTGGCATCGAAGATCCCGTCCAACCATTGTTCAATTTGAGCCGGACTGGCCGCGTTGATGCGAGCGGAAATTTCCACCGGGACAGAGCCGAACCGTTTGGTGAGCAGCTTTTGCAAGGCCAAAGCTTCGCCCTGCTGCATTCCCTGTTGCATACCCTGCTGCAAGCCCTTTTCAATCCCCACCTGTTCGACCGACGATACGTAGCGCATTTTTTCCTGCTCCTCAAATTTTTCGATATTTTGGCATAATGCCCGTTTCAGATGCTCCGGCAGTCGCATCATCCAGTCCAGCACCAGAAACAGGTCGATAATGCGCTGTTTTTCCCAGCCACGTTGGTAGAGCAACTGAACCAGCTTCCACTTCGCCGCAAAGCGGGCATCCATATCGCGGCGCGTGGCACGGGTCAGCAGGTGAGCCCAGGTAATCAGCGCGAAAGGATTTTCGTCTGCTTGCAATTGCGCTTCCTGGCCCGCGAATTCCAACAGTTTGACGGTGGGAAATTTTAAACGATGTTCGCAGCCCAGCACATCAAAGCCAAAGGATGTCGGATGCCAGTTTTCTGATTCATCCGCTAACACCGCCATGCTTGCAACCGGGCGACGGTATCGGTCATATAAACGGTAGTTGTAGACGAACATCCGCTCGGCAAATTCGGCTTGCTGATTTCCCTGCACTTCTAGGTGAATGTAAATCCAGCCCTCTTCTCCCGACAACCGGCTCACCCGCACCAGCTTGTCAACAAAGCGTTTACCGAGCTCCGCATCCTGCACTACTGCACGCAACTCCTGATCGAGGAATTCGTAACCGCGCCGCCAGTCGATCTGTGCGTGAGCCGCAGAGAAATAGAAGGCCATAAATTCGGCAAAGTAACGCTCGACGGCTTCTTTCCAGGGACTGTCGTAGTCATCTGCATTTTCAGTCGTGTGGACGGAGATTGCTTGCGGGGGAGAGAGGTTGATTTTCCATGCGGTTATTCTACCAGACAGGTCTCAGACAGGAGTGACTGGCATTCCCGCTTGCAGTATCGCCGGATTACTTGCCGCACGCCGGGCAGAATGAAGATCACCCGCCGTAAAACAGCAGACAAAAAAAAGGGAGGCTTCCGCCTCCCTTTCTTATCCCTCAGACTAACGACAGGATTTACCCGTTCATCACCCTGAATCCAGATTGTTTAGATTACAGGGATATTAACAGACACAGCTGAAGTTGCGGTCGGACTTGTATCAACCGAGCAAGTTGGTACGGTACCTGTCACTGCATAACCAGCAGGAACACCACCATCAAGAACAGAGCCTGCAACAGTCGCGCACAACACACCAGAGGTCGCGATTCCTGACGCAGCATTCAAGGAACGCTGAGCATAGTTAATCACACCACCGGAAGCCAGCGAGGCCGCAACGCCCTTGATTGCCGATTTTTTGGCATCTGTTGACAGATCCGCGAACTTTGGCAATGCAACCGCTGCCAGAATGCCCAGAATAACGATGACCATGACCAGTTCGATCAGTGTAAAACCAGATTGCTTTTTCATTTTGAAACTCCTTGTTTGGAGCCGCAGCTCCGATTATGAATTCACCCGCGCCGCCTGAAGACCGCGATACCCGGCGCACCGGATCACTACAGAAATCAGAATAGTCAGATGATTAGCCGTCCTGAAGAACCTGCCGCAGCAGAGTCCGAACAAAACGTGATGCACTATAAACCAAGTTTTTTCAGTATGCAACAACCACTTATACTGTCCGACGAACGGTAAAAGACAGTTGACGACAGGAATGTCTGCGTGCAACGCAGGCGCTACGCCAGAAACCAGAACATGGTAAAGAACAAGAAGGCGCTGGCCAGGATCAGCAGCCAGCCTGTACTGCGCGCATGTTCCATGACAAACGCGTCCACCTGGCCATGGGTCACATCCAGCGCGCTGGTGCCACGGCGCAAAGAGATCCACTGGTTGGATTTTTTTTCAAAACTGCGCAACAAGCTGGGGCGCAGCAGGACAACCAACCCGACGACAAATGCCAGCAGCGCGCCTGTCAGCAAAAAAATGATCGTGGCATCGAGCAGGCCGCCCATCTGGTCGGCAGGCATATAGCTGATCAGCCGCTGCACGGCATAGACCTTGTCGAACAACCAGCTGAAGTACACCACGATGTAGGCGGCTCCTACCATAATCAACAAGCCCATCGGTCTGTGGTTGCGATAAAACCATCGCTCGATGCTGATGCTGCGATCGAACCACTGGTTGATATGCCGGGTGGAAACCCAGCGGTTCGCCATCCGGTTAACCCCCTTCATGAGATGCGGCTTGAAAATCAGCAGCATTCCCAGCAACATCCCCAGCAAGGACGCGATCAGCAAAAAGATCGCCAGGGCTCGCCACATCAGAATTTCGGTTATTTCAGTGTGCATGGTGTAAGCTCATAACGGTAAGTGGGAAGTGGGAAGTGGTTAGTGGTAAGTGGTTAGTGGTGAACGGGCATGGGTCAGAACCACGAATACGGCTCGACCGGTTCGAATAAAAGGCCTGAAAGCCCCAGTTGCACGCCTTTTAACGAGGGCACGCTGGACGAATCATAGCGCAATGAAACATGAAAGCGTATCCACAAACGCCCGTCGGCTGCGGGTTTTAAATGCTCACGATTGCGCGGCACATAGATAAGCTCGTGCGACTTGCGGTCAAACAGCCAGTTACCCGGCGTCACACTGGCAGGAGGAGGGTCATAAAACTCGCCCGCGTAGTTAGCCGGTCGCCTTTCCAACCAGTTCATCGGGTTATCTTGCGCGAGTTTCGACACATCCGCCGAATTGCCTTGCGCCAGCATGTGCCCGTATTGCAGGGTCAGCGCGGTTTGCAGCGCGCCCGCCACCGATTCCATCGCCACCTTTTCCGCCAGCTCCTGATAGAACAGCGCGCGGGTCAGGAAAGTACCCATCAACACCATGGCGATAATGATGACGACAATCAGCTCAAGCAGGGTAAAGCCGGACTGTCGGGGTCCCAGTTTTCGGTTTGCAGTTTTCAGTTTGGAACGGTCTGCTGTCAGCGGCAAACAGGAAACCGAAAACCGGAAACCGGATTTGCCAAACCATGAACCGTAAACTGTGACCTTTGAACTGTTTTTCATGGGTGCATCGCCGCTTTGCCCAGATCCCACATCGGCAGGAACACGCCCAGCGCCAGCACCAGCACCAGCACGCCCAGACAGACGATCAAAATAGGCTCGATCTTGGAGCTCAGGGTCGCCACTTCGTATTTGACTTCCTGCTCGTACATTTCGGCCACCTCGAACATCAGCCCGTCCAGATCCCCGCTCTCCTCGCCGACGGCGATCATCTGCAACACCACCGGATTGAACACCCCGGCCGCCACCGCCGTGCGCAAGATACTCTCGCCGCGCTCGACCCCGTCCCGCATCTGTTCGATCCGGCTGCGCATGAATTCGTTATCCACGACCAGCCCCACCACGTTCATCCCCTGCAGTATCGGCATGCCGCTCTTGCCGGTCAAGGCCATGCCGCGCGCAAAACGCGACAGCGTGGCCTTGAAGATGATTGATCCTATCACGGGCAGGTGCAGCTTGTATTTATCCCAGTTGTAACGACCATTTCTGGTATTGATGTAATAGCGAAACCCCGTCACCGCAGCCGCCAGCGCACCCAGCATCAACATCCAGTAGTTCACCATGAACGCCGAGAAGCCCAGCAGCAGTTTGGTCACGGCCGGCAATTCGGCGTGAAAACCCGCATATACCTTGGCAAAAGAGGGTATCACGAAGATATTGATGATGACGATGGCAATCCCCATGGCGATCACCACGAACATAGGATAGCGCATCGCGGTCGTGATGCGCTCTTTCATGTCGCGCTCAAAATCAAGATACGCATATAAACGGGTAAAGCTCTGATCGAGCATGCCGGTCATTTCGCCCACCTGCACCATGCTGATATAAAACTGCGAGAATATCTTCGGGTGGCGGCGCAGCGCAGCACTCAGCTCGCGGCCACTGTCGAGACTTTCTCGCAAGTCTTGCAACATCGCGGCAAAAGTCGGGTTGTGCGTGGATTCTTGCAGCCCGGCCAGCGCACGCAAGATGGGCACCCCCGCCTTGAGCAAGGTGTACATCTGACGACTGAACAGCATGACATCCATAGGCGTGACGGGTTTCTCGGTGAAGGTGCGCGTAATCCAGTCAGGCTTTGCCGCGCCTCCGCTCTTGCCGCGAAAGGGCGTGATTTCGATGGGCGTCACGCCCATGTTGATCAGGCGATCTGCAACCGCGCTGCTGTCATCCTCATCTAGCGTGCCTTGCACCTGATCGCCATGCGCATTGCGCCCCTTGTAGGAAAAAGTCGCCACGACTAATCTTCCACCTGATTGCTGATACGCATCACTTCAGCTACCGTGGTCTGCCCCTGCCTCATTTGCGCCAGCGCGTGATCGAGCAGGGTTTTACCTCGCATATGCAGCGCCGCGACCTCCATGAAATGACTGACGCTTTCGTGAGCGGCCGCCTCCACCATCTCACGCCCCATTTCCAGCATCTCGTAAACACCCATCCGGCCATGGTAACCCGTGCCGTTGCAATGAGAACACCCACGACCTTGCATGAGTCCTGCCAGCTGCGAGCTGTCCACCCCTTCAGCCTGTAGCCATTCACTTTCCTGAGGGGTCGGCACGTGCCACTCGCGGCAACTCTCGCAGACACGCCGCAGCAAGCGCTGCGCGATGACAGCCTGCACCGAGCTTGCCACCATGAAACGCGGCGTGCCCATGTCCACCAGACGAAACAGCGTACCCGCCGCATCCCGGGTATGCAAGGTGGAGAGCACCAGATGGCCTGTCATCGCCGCGCGCAAGCCGATCTGCGCGGTCTCGGCATCGCGCATTTCGCCCACCAGGATGACGTCAGGATCCTGGCGTAAAGCCGAGCGCAACACGACCGAGAATGTCAGCCCGATCTTTTCGCTCACCTGCACCTGGTTGATGCCGGGCAGCCTATATTCGACCGGATCCTCGACGGTGATGATCTTCTGGTCTATGGTATTGATCTCTGCCAGCGCAGAATAAAGCGTGGTCGTCTTGCCGCTGCCGGTAGGTCCTGTCACTAAAATCATGCCGTTACTGCGCCGTAAAATCTGACGAAAGCGTGCCAGCATATCAGGGAGCATTCCCAGTTTGTCCAGCCCGACCATGCCGCCATCCTGGCGCAACAGCCGCATCACCACCGCCTCGCCGTATTGAGTGGGACAGGTGGCGATACGCACATCCACACCCTGATCGCGCACGCGCACGTGAAAACGTCCATCCTGAGGCATGCGTTTTTCGGATATATCCAGCGCCGACATCAACTTCAGGCGCAACACCAGAGCCGGCGCAATCTTGTTGGTGGCCTCCGTTTGCAGGTGCAGCGCACCATCGATGCGAAAGCGTATCACCAGCTTGCCTTCTTGCGGCTCGATATGAATATCGGAGGCTCTGACCTGAGTCGCATCGTCGAACATGGTTTGCAACAACTTGACCACCGGCGCCTCTTCGCTGCCGACGTTGCCTGTCAGGGCGCCGAAGTCGACATAAGCGTCGCCCAACTCATCGCTGAGCTCGCGCGCCAGACCTGTAATCTCTTCGGTGCGCCGGTATCCCCGGTCTATCGTTTCGAGTAACTGACTCTCGGTCACGACCGCCACGTCGATGTCGCATTTGACGATGCGCGATATTTCGTCGAAAGCGAACAAATCGGTAGGATCAGCCATCCCGATCAGCAGCCCGCCGTCTCTCTCCTCCAGCACCAGGGCGCGGAAACGCCGCGCCTGATTCTCGGGCAGTCTGCGCAGCAGCTCGATGTTGATGTTGTAATATTTGAGGTTGATATAGGGGATGTGGAGCTGCTTGGCTAACGCCTCCGAGATTTTCTCTTCGGTGACATAGCCGTTGTCAACCAGCACGCGCCCCAACTTGCGCCCGGTGCGTTTTTGCTCTTCGAGCGCAATCTTCAACTGATCTTGCCCGATGAGCTGCTGACTTACCAGCAAATAGCCTAAGCGAACTTTCTCCGGACGCGCCATAATTCTTCCCTGAATGAATATGTGCAATTTTTACTTGCGGGCTGACGTTAGCCTTTTTTCATGCGACTTACAAGAGGTCTCGGCAGAACTTTATCCGACAGACGGGGTTAAAACCCGACCTGTCGCCACTACAAGGTTATTTTTATGTTCCATGTGATTCTGTACCAACCCGAAATACCGCCCAACACCGGCAATATTATCCGACTTTGCGCCAACGCGGGCTGCAAGCTGCACCTGATCCGGCCGCTGGGATTCACGCTGGAGGACAAGCAGCTGATCCGCGCAGGGCTCGATTATCACGAATTCGCAAAACTGCAAGTACACGACAGCCTGGAGCAGTGTCTGCTGGCATTGCCCGTCACTACCGCTCTCCCCCACGCCACCCCTCCCCCCGCAGGAGAGGGGACAAACGTATCGCTGCGCGAACTGATCAATACCCGGCGGGTGTTTGCGCTGACCACCAAAGGATCGCAGCCTTACCATAAAGTCAGCTACCGGGCAGGAGATGCATTCTTGTTCGGCCCCGAGAGCCGTGGCCTGCCAGCTGAGCTGCTTGGCCTGTTTGATCCTGAACAGCGCGTGCGACTACCCATGCTGCCGGACAATCGCAGCCTGAACCTGTCCAACACCGTCGCGGTGACGGTATTTGAGGCATGGAGACAGTGCGAGTTCGCGGGAGCGAGGATTGAGTAAAAATAGAGCAAGTGGCAAGTGGCAAGTGGTAAGTGGTAAGTGGTAAGTGGGAACACCGCGCCCACTACCGACTCCCCACTTCCTACTCCCTGCTTTTTAATTACTGGCTGAACTCCAGGCTGGTGGTGCGGTTGAGCAAGGTGGCCACCATCTCGGCAGCGGGAACATGGTCATAAAGAACGCGATAGACAGCATCGCAAATGGGCATATCCACCCCCAGTCGGCGCGCTATTTGATACACTTCGCGCACGGCGTACACCCCTTCGGCAACATGCCCCAGCTGAAGCAGGATCTCATCCAGGCTCAGTTTTTCTGCAAGCAACAGACCCACCCTGCGGTTGCGCGACAGGTCCCCCGTACAGGTCAGGATCAGATCCCCCGCACCGGACAAGCCCCCCAGCGTTTCCGGGCGTCCGCCCAGTTTCAATCCCAGTCGGGTAATTTCGGCAAGACCACGGGTAATCAGCGCGGCGCGCGCATTGTTTCCCAGTTTCATGCCGTCGCAGACACCGGCGGCGATCGCCATCACATTCTTCACGGCGCCGCCCACTTCCACGCCGATCACGTCATTACTGGCGTACACCCTCAGGCGGCAATGATGCAGAGCATGAGCCACGCGCTGCGCAAATACCTCATCGGCGCAGGCCAGCACCAGGGCGGCAGGCAAACCCTGCGCCACCTCCTGCGCAAAACTGGGACCTGACAGAACACCCCCCTGGAATCCCGAGGGCAAAACCTGCTTCGCCACCTGATGAGGCAACAGCGATGTACCCTCTTCGAATCCCTTGCATAACCAGATCACGTCTGGAAATTTCACAACGCCTCTCTGGCCTGTATCATCTGCCGAATGCGGAACAGAGAACGCGTCGGCCAGCCGCGCCAGGGTGGCGCGCAACGCCGCCGTCGGCACGGCCAGAATAACCAGTTCAGCGCCATGCAGCGAGGCTGAAAAATCTTCGCTCAACAGCAGCTTGTCCGGCAGAGGGCAACCCGGAAGGTAGCGATGATTGGTCCGCGTCTCGCGCATTTTTGCCACCTGCGTCACGTCACGTGCCCAGAGGGTCACGCGATGATGTGCTGCAAGACTGATGGCTAACGCCGTACCCCAGGCGCCGGCGCCAATAACGGTAATGTTCATGTTCTCAATAAAATTTTAGATAGAGGGGACTAGTAAGTGGGGGAGTGGGAAGTGGGAAGTGGCAAATGGCAAGTGGTGAGTGGTGAGTGGTAAAACCACTGCCCTGCCTGAGTCCTGAATCCTGAATCCTGAATCCTGCAATTACTCCCCCCAGACCTCGGTGCTGCGCACATAGCCCGTCTCGCCGTCCTGATGCCGCACTTTCAGCCAGCCCGTACCGGTCGCCTCGATCAGTTCGAGCGCGACCTGCTGGCGAACCTGAAACACGCTCGCTGCCCCCGTATCGGGTTCTGCGCGCACATCGACGACAGGACTCACGGCCAGCACATATTTTTTGCTGGTCAACACGCGCTTTTCCAGCCAGTACAATCCGCCCGAACGATCGCGCACCTTGACCCAGTTATCCAGGTTAACCACCTGTTCGAAAGGCATAAAGCTGTTCACGACAAACAGCTTCTTTGCCATGAGTGAAGGGGCATCGTAGAGAATCGCGCTGCGCTCGCCCACAGACACGTAGTCCATCGCCTGCGCCGCACTCACGGCGCACATGCCAAGTGCGAAAAACAGGCTGACGGACTTCATGAGGGATCGTCGCCGACCGTTAGTGAGTGGTGGCAGATGCAGCTTCTGCCTGCTGTTGTTTTTGTTGCTGATACAGCACGTCGAAGTTGATCGGGTTGAGCATCACCGGCGCAAACCCTGCTCGTACAGCCACATCGGATACGACCTCGCGCAGGTAAGGGAACAGGATATTAGGGCACATCACCGCCAGAACCGGCTCCATTTCTGCTTCGGGCAAATTACGCAGGGTGAAGATGCCGGCTTGTTTAGCCTCGATCAGGAACATCACTTTTTCGGCCACATTGGCGGTAACGGTTGCCGTGACAGTCACTTCGAACACGCTCTCGTCGACAGGGCTGGCCGCAGTATGCAGCTGAACCTCGATTTGTGGATTTTCACGTTCCAGAAAAATCTGGGGCGCGTGAGGAATTTCCAGCGACAGATCCTTCACGTAGATTTTGTCCATGTTGAAAACGGGTTGGTTCAAAGCTGCTTCACTCATGTTTCGTCCTTTTGTTAGTTTGCCAGTAATGCGTTTAATAAACCTGCCTGATCCAATGCTGCCAGATCGTCATAACCGCCGACATGCTGCTCGTTGATAAAAATCTGCGGCACCGTGCGCCGCCCGGTTTTCTCGACCATGCCTGCGCGTAATTCGGGCTGCAAATCCACCCGGATTTTCTCGATGGCAGTGACGCCCTTGCGCTGCAGCAGCTGCTCTGCCCGTATGCAATAGGGACAGACCTCCGTGCTGTACATCACGACCTTTGCCATTATTTTTGTGTCGGCAGACTGGCTTTTTGCCACGCCATCATGCCGCCTGTCAGATTGTATGCCTGGGTAAAACCCAGTTTGGACAGATCCACACATGCCGAGCCTGACCGGTTGCCGCTGCGACAAACGACCACGACCGGTTTATCCTTGTATTTGTCCAGCTCGCCGATACGCTCTTTGAGCTTTCCCAGCGGAACCGACTTCGCATTCAACAGATGCCCGGACTTGTACTCGTCAGGCTCGCGCACATCCAACACGAGGGCATTCTTGTGATTGATGAGTTGCAGCGCCGCATGCGTATCGACCTCCTTGATGCCGCGCACACGGCTACCCAGGATGGACCATAAAAGCATGGCGCCGCTCATCAGCGTTAAGGAAATCGGAAAAAAATTACTGGTTATGAATTGCACTGGCATACTCCTGTTCTGTCTTGAGGGCGAATTCTAGCAGAGCAGAAAAATGTGCGGGATCTTTCTGAGCCAACTTGACCAACTCCTGATGTGCGCCCGCATCTGTCGGAAAGGCCCAGATCGCCTGTTCGAGCACCTGTTTCGCCTGCACGGACTGGCCGCTTTGCGCCAGCAAAAAAGCCTGGCGATAGACCACCGGAGCAATCGGGACGAAACGAATCACACGAGTATTGAGCGCGAGCTTGGTTTCGAGCCGGTCTTCATTCACCTGGGCGTAGGAACTCAAAAACAACTCGGAAAGGGGCAATAACAAGGAGTTGCCATGCACGGCAACCAACCCGTCGCGGGTACGCTCAAAGGCCGCACTGACATTCCCCGATGCAGGGCGTATCGCCAGCGTATCCTTGAGAAGCTGATAACCGCTTTTCAACTGGAGCAGCGACAAAAAACCCAGCAACAGCATGGTCGCGACCGACATCCGTCCTATGTTGCGCAATTCCAAGCGATAGCGGGTTTCGTCCAGCGCACCGAGCAAAATCGCCGCCACCGCAAGGAAGTAGACATACCACAGAGGATATTCGAGCAGGCTGTGAATCGCCAGCACACCCAGGATGGCATACCCCCACCATCTGGCAGCACTCATCGCGGCGCGTCTGATGCCGTTTAACCAGAGCCCGATTCCTGTGAACAACACAGTCAGCCCTGCGACACCCGCTTCGGCCGCAAACTGGAATATCAGGTTATGCGCGTTATTGTACAAACCCACGATACTGGTCTGGCGCAGCACCGGACCTAACTGAAAATGCTGCCAGGCAAACTGGCCGAAGCCCGCACCCAGCCACGGCGATTCCTTAAAGATCAGCCATGTCTCATGCCATAAGTACAGGCGAATATCGCCTGACGCGGCATCGGCCAATACACGGTGCATGACGTCATAGCTGCGGCCCTCGCCTTTCATGAACGGTAGCTGCACGACGCCATGCATCAGCACGTATCCTGCCAGCAACGTCAGGCTGTAATACAGCAGGGGGCGAAGTTCAGGCATGCGGCGGCAGCTCCACCCTGCCAGCGCGGCCATCAGCACCAAATACAGCCAGCTGCTGCGCGAACCGCTCACCGTCATGACGAATAACAAAGGGATAACCAGCAGCGCCACGAGACCTGCGGGCCATTTACGCTGCTGATACAGCAAGCCCAGTGAAATCAGCCCCAGCGAGATGTAATTGGCAAAATGATTGGGCTGCGCCAGATTGCCGTAAGTGGCGGCCGCGACCTTCACCACGATCACCGAATCGAGCCATGTGTGCCAGCGATAGTGTTGCAGCACACCGATCAGGGCACTTAACTCGGCGCCTGCCAGCAAAAAAAACGCCAGAACAATGGCCAGTTTTTCCAACCCTATGCACTCTCGCAGCCTGGCGCCCAACATCATCAGCAGCAGCGCGAACAGCAAGTACAACAGATACAGCAAAGCCTGGTCGAAATAGGCCATCATGCCCATCAACGATTGCAGCAGGACCAGGATGATGAGCGCCGCCGGCAACTGCACGATGCGCGGAATTTCCGGCTTGCGCCAGTAATGGCTCCCCACCAGCAAGGTAAGCGCCAACACGCCCAGCAACGCGCTCCACCACTCCTGGTCGAAGGTGGTCAGCGGATATTGATGGCGATAGTGTAAAAACGGCAAAACCCACATGAGTCCGACCAGGGTCAGACTCATGTGGGCCGGGCTGATGTGCCTGAACAGGCGATTTAGCAACAGCCGCCCTTGATGCCGAATTTTGCAAGAATATTATTCAAAGGGCAGAAGCTGGTAAAACCGCTCTGAAACAGATTCAAACCGACAAAACCGGTAAACCATAAAAAATTACTGCTGACAAATACCGGACTGGCTTGTGCACCCAGCGCCAAAGACAACATGACAAAAAAACCTGCGACGATGCGGACAATGCGTTCTGCGTTCATACCTTGAATCTCCTGAAATTATGGTTAATTATACTACTGAATTTTCTTGTACAGCGTGGCGTAATACAGTACCGGGATGACGACCAACGTCAGCAAGGTGGAGACGAGTATCCCGAAAATCAGGGAAATCGCCAGCCCGTTAAAGATCGGATCGTCCAGAATAAACAATGCGCCCAGCATCGCCGCCAGACCTGTCAGGATGATAGGCTTGGCGCGCGCGCCAGCTGCCGCGATCACCGCCTGCTGCAAATCGGCCCCTTCGGCCAGTTGCAGATTCACAAAATCCACCAGCAAGATCGAGTTGCGCACGATGATTCCGGCCAGCGCAATCATGCCTATCATGGAAGTTGCCGTGTACTGGGCACCGAGCAAGGCATGCCCCGGCATCACACCGATGATGGTCAGCGGAATCGGCGCCATGATGACAAGCGGCACAAGGTACGATTTAAACTGCGCGACAACCAGCAAATAGATCAGGATCAACCCCACACCATAGGCGATGCCCATGTCGCGGAACGTCTCGAAGGTGACCTGCCATTCGCCATCCCACTTCAGCGCATAACCGGCATACGGATCTCCCGGCGTCTTGAAGAAATAACTTTGCAGCTTGCCGCCCTGCGGCAGCGCTGTGCCGTTGAGGCGCCCGTTGATGTCGAACATGCCATACAAGGGACTGTCCAGCTTGCCCGCCATATCGCCGAACACATACACGACCGGCAACAGATCCTTGTGATAAACGGGGTAATCGCGCGCCACCTTGATCACCTCGACCACTTCGGAGACCGGCACCAGCGCACCATCGCGGGCACGCACCTTGAGTTTGAGCACGTCGTCTATATTGCTGCGCTGTTCAGGCGGCAGGCCGATACGCACAGCAGGCGCGTACTTGGCATGGGTGTCGTGCAAGGAACCTGCATCCTGCCCGGACAACGCTACACCGATCACATCGACAATGTCGCGAGGCGACACGCCCAGCAAGGCAGCCTTACTTTGCAGCACTCGCAACTGCAATTTGGGCGCAGCTTCAGTCACGGTATCATCTATCGCGACAATGCCCGGAGTCTTGCCAAATTGCTCACGCACCTTGGTCGCCACCTCGCGCGCGCCCGCATAATCGGGCCCGTAGATTTCGGCGACGACGGGCGACATCACAGGAGGGCCTGGCGGCACTTCGACGATCTTCACCTTGGCGCCCCAGCTGGCGGCTATTTTTTGTATGGGAGCGAGCATCGCCGTGGCGATCTCATGGCTGCTGCGGCTGCGATGATGCTTGTCACGCAAATTGACCTGGATATCACCCTGGTCGGCGCCGCTGCGCAAATAATATTGTCGCACCAGACCGTTAAAGTTGATGGGAGATGCCGCCCCCGCATAAGCTTCATAGTCAGTCACTTCCGGCACAGTCGCAAGATAACTGCCGATGTCGTGCAGCACGGCATTCGTCTGCTCCAGTGCCGTCCCTGTGGGCATGTCGACCACTACCTGAAATTCGGACTTGTTGTCGAACGGCAACATTTTCAGAATCACAAGCTTCACCACACCGAGCGAAACGGCCAGCACTAAACCTGCCAGGATCGCCAGCCATAACTTGCGCCGGGCAGACTTTCCCCGCACGCCATTGAGAAAGGGGGTAAGAATCCGGCTAAAAAACCGGCTGATGGACGAATCACCCTCTTCTTTCACGGCCTCATGGCTATCTTTTGTAAATTTCAACACCAGCCAGGGGGTGATCACGAATGCCACCGCCAGCGAAATCAACATCCCCATGCTGGCATTGATCGGGATCGGGCTCATGTAAGGCCCCATCAGACCACTGACAAACGCCATCGGCAACAACGCCGCAATCACCGTAAAGGTCGCCAGTATGGTCGGGCTGCCGACTTCGTCCACAGCGTCAGGGATAATTTGCGCCAGGGGCAAATCAGGCTCAAGCGCGCGGCGGCGGTGGATATTCTCAACCACCACAATCGCATCGTCGACCAGAATACCGATAGAAAAAATCAGCGCAAACAAGGACACCCGGTTGAGCGTGAACCCCCACGCCCAGGAGGCAAACAAGGTGGCCGCCAGCGTCAGCAACACGGCAATGCCCACGACCAGTGCCTCGCGCCGCCCCATCGCAAGCCACACCAGGATCACCACCGCCAAAGTCGCGAACAGCAATTTCTTGATGAGTTTCATGGCCTTGTCGTTGGCCGTCTCGCCGTAATTGCGCGTAGTACTAACCTGCACATCGGCCGGAATGACACTCCCCTTAAGCTCGGCTACACGTGAGAGCAAACCGTCAGCAACCTCGACCGCATTGGCGCCCGGTTTTTTCGAAACAGCCACCGTGACCGCAGTGAATTCACCACGGGCCTTGATCTGCTTATCCTCTGCCGCAAGGCCCGTACCCAGCCAGACATAACTGCCCGGCTGATCCGCCCCGTCCTGTACATCGGCCACGTCGCGCAAGAAGACGGGTTTGTTATTGAACACGCCGACCACCAGCTGCCTGACTTCGCTCGCACTGCTCAGATAACTGCCGGTCTGAACCAGCACTTCGCGATTGTTTTGCACCAGATTACCGGCATTTTGCGAGACATTGGCCGACTGCAAGGCGCCGCGCACATCCTGCATCGACAACTGATGCGCATTCAGGCTTTCCGCATTGAGCAACACGCGCACTTCGCGCTGCGCGCCCCCCAGCGTGGCAACTTCGCGAGTGCCGGGGACGCGCTTTAATTCAGCCTCGATGGCATGCGCCACCTGAGTGAGTTCGACCCCGCCGCCCACCGCCTGCTCGCGCCACAAGGTCAACGCGACAATCGGCACGTCATCGATACCTTTGGCCTTGATGATGGGCTGCGATACGCCAAGCGTCGGCGGCAGCCAGTCGGCATGTGAATGCACCACGTCGTACAATTTGACCAGTGAAGAAACATGCTCTTCTCCTACCTTGAACTGCACGGTAATCACCGCCAACCCGGGTTGCGCTACCGAATAAACATGATCCACACCGGCGATTTGCGACAGCACCTGCTCAGCTGGCGTAGCGACGGTCTGGGCGACGTCCTGCGATGACGCGCCAGGATAGGCAATCAAAACATTCGCCATGGTGACATTGATCTGCGGCTCTTCCTCGCGTGGCGTGACCATGATGGCAAACAGCCCCAGCAACACAGCAACCAGCGCCAGCAATGGCGTCATCTGCGAATGCAGAAAATATTTGGCGATACGTCCTGAAATACCCATCCTTAAACTCCTAATTCATCATTCACGGTTTGCTGCCCACTACTCAATCCTGAATCCTGAATCCTCACTTCATTCCTGCTTTCACCGGATCCATCGCCACCTTTTCACCCGCCCTGAGGCCGGACAGGACTTCAACCAGACCTTCTGCGGCTGATTCACCAACGCGGATCTGACGCAACCTGGCGACACCCTGTGCATCCACCACGTAGGCTGCGACCACTTCACTCCGATACAACACGGCGGCTGCCGGAATCACCAGTTTTTTGATCTTCCCCACCACAAAATGGGCGCGCACAAACATTCCGGGATAAAGCCCCGCTTCATTTGCTGGTAAATAGACACGCACCTGCGTGCTGTGCGTGCGAGCATCAGCGACAGGCTGAACGCTGACGGACGCGGCCCTGATCCAGCGATTTAAAGACGGCGCCTCCACCATGACTTCAGGTTTGAGGCCGATTGCGCCCAGCTGATACTGCGGCACGCTGGCCATCACACGCATCCCGGCAGGGTCGAAGCCCGTCATCAGCGGCGTACCGGGCATGACCATCTCGCCTACTTCCACCAGACGTGCTGACACTAAGCCCGCATAGGGCGAAATCACCGCCGTGTAACCGTGTGCGAGACTGGCCTGCCCGGCGCCCGCCTGACTGGCCGCCGCCTGCGCCCGCGCTACGTTGTAATCTGCCAGCGCCTTGTCGAGCGCGGCCTGAGAGATAAATTTTTGCGCGAACAATTGCTTCGAACGCTCGTAAGTCGACTGCGCGTTCTGCACATTGGCCTGAGCCTGCGACACCTGCGCCTGGCTGCCGGCCATCGCCTGCAAAGTCTCGCGTTCGTCTATCCGCAAAATCACCTGCCCCTGATTGACGCGATCTCCCACGTCAAAATTGACCTCCCTGACGCGTCCTGTGATTTGCGCAGAAACAGTGGACTGGCGCACAGCCTCAACCAGCCCATCCACGCTGTAGGTCTGCGACACCTCGCGATACTCGACCGGAGCCACAGCCAACTCAGCGGCCTGCACTCCCAGCGCCATCATCAGCAAACCTGCCAAACCCAGTTTTTTCACGGCATACCTCACTTATAATCAAAACTCAGCATATTAGAATATACTAATATAGCGGCCAGCGCAACATGTTATAACGTACAAAAAATCTCCCGCATCATGCTCACCAGCTTGAGCGTGCGTAAATCACCTATGCGATAGAAGACCCTGTTTGCATCCTTGCGCGTAGACAACACGCCTTTATCTCTCAAAATAGCCAGGTGCTGGGAAATATTGCTCTGCGACGTCCCCACCCGTTCGACGATGTCCTGCACACTGACTTCCTGGTCGCCCAGCACACATAAAATTTTCAGGCGCAAAGGGTGCGCAATCGCCTTGATTGCGTTCGATGCCTGCTGAATATCTTCATCCCTGTCGATCAATCCGTTCATCCTGCTTTTCCTTATGATACTCAACATAGCCAATTAAGTTAAAATACGCCATTCAAAATTAACAACCGCTTATATTTTACCCCAATGAACGCGACTCCTGTCTTGCTGCTTATTCTGGATGGCTTCGGCTATCGTGAAGATACCGATTCCAATGCCATTCTCGCCGCACACAAACCCAACTGGGACGCACTGTGGCGCGACTATCCGCACACACTGATCAGCGCCTCTGAAAAATCGGTCGGACTGCCCTCTTCCCAGATGGGCAATTCGGAAGTGGGGCATCTGAACATCGGCGCCGGGCGCGTGGTATATCAGGAGTTGAGCCGGGTCGATTTAGCCATCGAAGATGGCAGTTTTTTCAAAAACCGGACCTTGCAAACGGCCATCGATCAGGCCATGGAGAAAGACAGCGCCCTGCACATCATGGGATTGCTCTCGAACGGCGGCGTTCACAGCCACGAAAACCACATTTATGCCATGCTGGAAATGGCAGCGAAGAGCGGTCTCAAAAAGATCTATCTGCACCCCTTCCTCGACGGTCGAGACACGCCACCCAAGAGCGCCGCGCAGTCGCTTGCCACCTTGCAAGACAAATGCACGAATCTGGGAGCCGGAAAAATCGCCAGTGTAATGGGGCGCTTCTATGTCATGGATCGCGACAATCGCTGGGAACGCGTGCAACCGGCCTATGATCTGCTCACGCAGGGAATGGCCGAATATTCGGCCCCTGATGCATTATCTGCCCTGGAATCCGCCTACGCACGCGGCGAATCGGATGAATTCGTCAAGCCTACCTGTATCGTCTCAGCTGGAATGTCCCCGGTGGCGATGCACGACGGCGATGTCGTCGTCTTCATGAATTTCCGGGCCGATCGCGCGCGGGAAATCACCCGCGCCCTGACCGATGAGGCATTTGACGGATTTAGCCGCGCCTGCCTGCCAAAATTTGCCAGCTTCGTCACCCTCAGCAACTATGGTTCAGAATTCAACCTGCCTGCGGCCTTTTCGTCCGAAGCGATACACAACGACATTGGCGAGTATGTGTCAGGCCTGGGTTTAAAACAGCTGCGCATCGCTGAAACCGAAAAATACGCACATGTCACCTACTTCTTCAGTGGCGGCAAGGAACAACCCTATCCGGGTGAAGACCGCATTCTCGTGCCATCACCAAGAGTTGCCACCTATGATCTGCAACCGGAGATGAGCGCGTTCATCGTGACAGACAAGCTGGAAGAGGCTATTTCAAGCCGACAGTATCCGCTCATCGTCTGCAATTACGCCAATGGTGACATGGTAGGTCACAGCGGCAACATGGATGCGGCGATCAAGGCCATCGAGGCTCTGGATGTGTGCATCGGGCGCGTTGTCAGCGCCATGCAGGCCATCGGCGGTGAAATCATCATTACAGCAGATCACGGCAATGCCGAACAGATGATGGATAACAGCACTCATCAGGCACATACCGCACACACCCTTAATCCTGTGCCTTTCCTGTATATCGGACGTGCCGCCCAACTGACCGATGCGGGCTCGCTGCGTGACATTGCACCCAGCCTGCTATACATCATGGGGCTGTCACAACCTGCGGAAATGACCGGACACAGCCTGATACAACTACAGTGAACTTTCTTGCGCGCTTGCTGTGCGGTCTGATTCTGACAGGCACTATTCTGACAGGCACGGTATCGGCCGGCCAGCAGGAGGAGCTGGAGAATCTGCGTCAGCGCATCAACGCGATGCAAAGCGAAATCGCCAAAACCAGCGAGTCAAAATCCGAGGCCGCTGACGCGCTGCGAGCTTCTGAACTGGCCATCAGCGACAGCAATCGCAAGCTTGCAGGACTCGCCATCGCACAACAGACGGCGAACGCCAATCTGGATGCACTCAAACTTCAGCAGCAACAGCTAAACCTTGCCTTATCCCGGCAGCAAGGCCTGCTGGCCAGGCTTTTATCTCAGCAATATCTGGGCGGAAAGCATGAATATCTGAAGCTTTTACTCGACAATCAGGATCCTAACAAGGTCGCGCGGGATTTACAGTATTTGCAATACATCGCCCGCGCACGAACCGCCTGGCTGACCCGTTTGCGCAGTGATCTTAACGCGCTCAATAACGTGACTATGGAGATGCATGCGCAAAATGCAGCGCTTGAAAAATTACACGCCGAACACGCCGATCAAAAAGAGAAACTAAAGCAGGTACAGCGAGAAAGGCTGGACGTATTAGCTCAGGTATCCAGGCAATTATCCGAGCAGCGCCGCGAAATCACGAAATTGCAGCACGACGAAAACAGACTCGCCAGTCTGGTGGTCAAAATCGCCGAGATGCTCGCAAAGCCCAAAGTAAAATCGATGTTCCGCAATGAAAATCTCCCGGAAAATCGCTTTGACGGCAAACCCTTCGAGCAACTCAAGGGAAAACTGGCGCTCCCTGTAAAAGGCGAGATCACCAACCGCTTCGGCGCCACGCGCCCTGACAGCACGGTCGTGTGGAAAGGTTTGTTTATTCGAACTTCCAGCGGCCAGACTGTCAAAGCTATCGCTTCGGGCCGGGTGGTTTTTGCAGACTGGATGCGCGGCTTTGGCAATCTGCTGATCGTGGATCACGGCAATGCCTACATGAGCCTCTACGGCAACAATGAAACCTTGTACAAACAAGTCGGGGATGAGCTTCGCGGCGGAGACATCATTTCCACGGCGGGCAACAGCGGCGGAAATGCCGATTCCGGTTTATACTTTGAACTGCGCCATGAAAGCAAACCGCTCGACCCGTTGAAGTGGTTGCTTAAAAAATAAAAGAGGGAACTATGCGTCGTCTGGAAAAAGTGGGTTTGGTGGGTTTAGGCCTGGTCGCCGGTGTTTCGCTCAGCCTGCATTTCGCGGCGCTGGCGGACAAGGACACGGTCGCAACACCATTGCCAGTCGAGGAACTGCGCGCTTTCACCGAAGTATTCGGTCACATCAAAAACAGCTACGTCGAGCCCGTCAGTGACAAAAAGCTCTTCACGGAAGCCATCAATGGCATGCTGAACGGGCTGGACCCCCACTCGGCCTATCTTGATGCGGATGCATTCAAGGATCTTCAGGCCGGAACGCAAGGTGAATTTGGCGGGCTGGGCATCGAGGTCGGCATGGAGGATGGACTGGTAAAAGTCATCTCCCCCATCGAGGATACGCCCGCCTATCAGGCCGGTGTTAAAAGTGGCGATTTGATCCTTAAACTTGACGACTCACTGGTCAAAGGCATGTCGCTGAATGATGCCGTGAAGCGTATGCGCGGCAAGCCTGGCAGCAAAGTTGTCCTGACCATCCTGCGTAAAAACGAACTCAAGCCTCTGGTGATTACCGTAGTCAGAGCCGTGATCAAGGTGCAGAGCGTAAAAGCCCGGCTGATTGAACCCGGCTACGCGTTTATCCGGATCACCCAATTCCAGGAACATACCGGGGAAAATCTGGCAACGGCACTCGACAAGCTCGTCAAGGAAAACAAGGGAGCCTTGAGTGGCCTGGTGCTTGACTTGCGCAATGATCCGGGCGGGTTGCTCGACAGCGCTGTCGCAGTTTCGGCCGCATTCCTGGCGCGAGATGCGCTGGTCGTGTACACGGAAGGGCGAACAGAAGACGCGAAGATGAAACTTAAAGCCTCTCCGGAATATTACCTGCGCGGCAATCCTAAAAACGACTATATCAAGAACATTCCGGGCTCGATCAAAAGCGTGCCCATGGTGGTGCTGGTCAACGGCGGCTCAGCCTCTGCTTCCGAGATTGTCGCGGGCGCCCTGCAAGATCACAAGCGCGGCGTGATTATGGGAACGCAGACCTTCGGCAAGGGATCGGTGCAAACTGTTTTACCGCTGGGCAACAACACGGCGATCAAACTGACAACAGCCCGTTATTACACCCCGGGTGGCAGATCCATTCAGGCCAAGGGAATCGTGCCGGACATCCTGGTGGAAGATCCGTCCACCGCCGGTATTGACAGCGTATTTCGCCTGCGCGAGTCTGATCTGGAGAAGCATTTAACCAACGGCAAACAACCGGAGGAAAAGCCCCAGGCAAGACCTGATGCGGCCCCCAAAGGCAGTACAGACAAATTGCCACTGGCAGAATTCGGCGCAAAGAATGACTATCAACTCAATCAGGCACTTAACCTGCTAAAAGGAATGAAGATATTGCAGGGTAAGTAATCCCGGCAACACAGGAGAACGACATGATCAATCCCTTCGATTTGGAAAAAAAGCGCGAACTGTGGTTTACAACCGCCGAGCAGCTGGATCGCGCGCTGGAAATACTGAGCGGACTGCCCAATCTGACCGCTGAACGCACGGCAAAAGCACAGGTACTGGAAATCTGCTACAACCTGAACGACTACACGCTGGCAGGACTGGAGCACGCACTCGAACAGGAAGGATTCCATCTTGATCACAGTTTTTTGCATCATGTCAGCCGCAACATCATTTACTACTGTGAAGACACCTCGCGACACAACATGGAAATCCGCAGCCATGCGACCAAAATGAATGAAAAGGATGTTTTTGTCGAGGTTTGCGGGCAACATTCGCACAAGGAACACGCCAGCAAACCGCCCGAACTGCGCGAGTTCGAATAGACTCGACCCATGAATGATTTGCAACTCCAACGCTATGGCCGACACATCCTGCTCGATGAAATAGGGATTGAAGGACAACAAAGCTTACTGGAAGCTCATGTTTTAATCATAGGCATGGGTGGCTTGGGTTCGCCCGCAGCGCTGTATCTGGCCGCCAGCGGAGTAGGTAAATTAACCCTGTGCGACGGCGACATCGTAGATCTCTCCAACTTGCAACGCCAGATTGCACACCGCACCACGACCATAGGACAAACCAAGGTCAGCTCGGCTAAAGCCGCGATCATGGACATCAACCCCGAAATCAATTGCATGGAAGTACCGCTGCGAGCCGACAGCGCCGCGCTGGCCAAACTGGTGGCAGCCGCCGATGTGGTGCTCGATTGCTCCGACAACTTTACCACACGCTATGCCATCAACCGCGCCTGCCTTGCGCACCATAAACCGTTGGTCTCGGGTGCGGCTATACTCTTTTCCGGACAGGCATCGGTATTCGACTTCAGGCAGCCGGAGGCAGCCTGTTACAACTGCCTGTTCCCGGAGGATGCTGAATCGGAAGAGCTGCGTTGTGCCACAACGGGGATCTTCGCGCCCCTGACGGGCATTGTCGGGGCGATACAGGCAGCGGAAACACTCAAATTGCTGTCGGGCATCAACAGGGGGTTGCGCGGCAAGCTGTTAACCATAGACGCGCTCGATATGAATATCAAACAGAGCGCCTTTCAAAAGGATCCGGATTGCCCGGTCTGTTCAGGCAGGCAAAGCTGAATCCAGCTCATCACTTCAGCCCGGAAAAACAGCTGTCCGCACGCCGACGAACAGGACTTGTCCGATGCGCGGTTGGTTCCCGGCCACAAGCGCCCGTCAGGGCGCATTTCGTCCCCGCGCAAGAAGGAATACAGACAGAACGCAACAGGCGGGAAGCCAAACCCACAGCAGTTCTGACCTGGCCACGGCAAGCCCGGCCGGACCGAAGAGTCGGCGCAAGCTCAGGGGTGCGACTTGAATGACCTGCTCGGAGAGGAAGAACCGTTGATCGGAGAATGGCCACAGATAAGCGACACCCAAGCCACCGTTGGTCAGCATGTCGAGAAGTCCGTGAGAGGCTGCGGCTACGGACACGAAGACAAAGGCGGCAAGCCGCCGGGTCTTGAGCCTGCAGGCAAACAGGGCGGCAAGAACACCGAGAAGGGCGGCAAACAGAAGGGAATGAGAGAAGCCCCGATGGCCCAGCTGATCGGAATAGGCAACGCCCAGACGGAAAGCGAGCACGTCGAGATCGGGTAGCGCGCAAGCCGCTAAACCGGCAAAAAGCAGGCGACGTGAAACGATGTTGCACCCCAGGCCCAGGGCAAGAGGTACGGCGGCATGAGAAATGATGGTCGGCATCGCTAAGCACCGTGTTTGAATTTGCGACTTGAAAAGTTGCACTTCAGAGTTGAATCGCCACATCAGTTAATCTTTAAGCTTGTGGAAATCTGCCTGCGGAAACCTGACTGGTTTTGGGCCATGATTTTTTGCTCTGACAACCACAGTATGAGCCAGCTTGTCATGCCACCCCTGCTTTCTACTGTCAAAACCGACCCAAAACAGCCCAAGCCCCAGCGGAATTATCGAAACAAAATATCCCAGGTATCGCCCGACACTTTGGCCTAGAGAGAGATTTCCCCCGGAGTCAGCATCCAGCACGCGGAGTGACAAAGCCGCTTTCCCCGGTGTGGCTTGCCTTTGCGTCCAGAACCAAACTACCGCAACAGCCGGAAGTATCCACGAAATCAAAAAGTCAGCAGGCCCGGCAATAAGCTTTTCGGAGTCAAAATACTTCCAGCCATATATGGAAACAAGAAGCGGGAAGGTGATGACCATGATCAGCAATGTGTCGATCATAGTTGCCCCCACCCTTACCCAGAAACCTGCGTATTCAACATCTGATTCGTTCATAAAAACTCCCATTGAAAGCCTGACGTTCAAAATAAGGGGCTGCGCGCTGTTGCGCAGTCCTTCCCGACTGCCGGATTGGAGCACATCCTCATTGCCGTGCCTCCCGGCGAATGCCCGATACGACGAAGCCCACCGCGCCCGCAGCAAGACACGACCAGTGCAAGGTGCCGAGCGATACAAGTCCCAGGAGCGGGTTGCCGTCACTGAGCGGTGCAAATGGCCGAATGTCACTGTGCATGATACTGTCAAACACGATATGGGAATAGCTGCCCAGAGCCGCCCCGAAAACTACCTGGCGAAGGGTAAGTTGCTTCCAGCCGGACATGTTTGGCAACGCTACAACCGATGCCAGCCTCAGCGTGCCCATGAACAGCGCAACGGTCAGCAACAGAATGACAGACGCGCCAATATAGGTGTGAAAGAAGCGATGCAATGGAAACTGCTCAGTTGCCATGAAATACAGCGGCTCCATGTCGATGATGACATTCGCAGCACAGAACGCCAGGAAGCTGACATGCCTGGGCGCTGCCGCATGGAGCGCTGCACCGGGGCCAAAGTGAAAGGGAGTGAAGGGCATGTGCCGTGGGCTCTGACATTAAGTTGGGAGGCGTGCCGCTTTTCGAGCAGCTCGCTCAAACGTAAGACTGAGACTATAGTACACCACGCTCTATCTCCTTCAGATAGATAAAGTCGGGAGCTTTTACACCAGCTTTTTTTCTGATTTCAACCAATTCAGGGGACTCGAAGAAGCGCCGGGCATTATCCAGTGATGACCACTCTGAAAAGTGGACAATGTTGTTTGCGTCGTTGTCGTAATGCAGTAGCTGGTAGCTGATTTCTCCGGCACGCTTTCTTATATCCGCCGCTTGATCAAATATTGCTTTCCATGCGGGGTAAGTTTCGACCTCGTGAATGATTAAAACATGTTGCATGCAAACTCCAATAGCGAGTTGTCGGATTAATGCCGTCTTTAATACGGCGAACCATCTTTGTGTGTAAACAGCCAGTTACCATCGACGAAAGCTGCCTGCAAGTCATCGTCAGGGTATACGGCAGAATCTCCTGCGCTGCGGTCGCCAACCTCAAGGTAATGCACGTCTTCATTTGTACGATTAAGCAACTGGTGCGCATTGCCCGTACCCGCTTTGAATCCCGCACACATGCCAGGAGAGAGTTGCGTTTCACCGGCATCGGTGACTAGCACAGGATGCCCGTGCAATATGTAGATGAACTCGTCTTGCTTTGAATGGGCATGTCGCAGGGCTGAACCAGCACCGGGCAAAAGTTTCGTCAGGTTTATCCCGAAATTCGAAAGACCAAACAAGTCGCCTAGGGGGCGCTTCTCTCGCCCCGCCATTCGGGAAGCGAACGGTTCCGGATAAGTCGAGGGTTTTGTCCGTAGTGCAACCTGTGTTGCCATAACGGCTACGGGAATATATTGACCGTTCATAGTGTGCTCTGATGCATTGACCGCTGAGGAAAAATGACCATAACTATTCAAATATATGCAGGGGCGTGTGCTGTATAAGCCGCCCCTGCTATGCTACAAGCAACTGATTTAACATGAGTATAAGTTTAACATGTCAAACCCGCCTGCGTCTTATTTCCTTTTGCGGCAAGTGGGATTGCGTTATAGCAATTTCAGGTATTGACATCACGGCTTTTAACACATGTCACGACCTCTGTTCAACCGTGAACAAGCTAATCAAGGGAGTGAGTGCGAACACAACGGTGCCTTGATGCCCAAAGTGGCTTTTTAAAATATTCGGGGGGCGGGGGGTTAGCTCTGGAGGCGGGGGCGGATTGGGAAGATATTTGCATAGCGTTTGAGAGGTTAATCGGGCCTGCCGCAGGCAGGGCTCGTCCAACAAACGGGTCATGTCGTGGCTCGCTCCGCGATCACGACCTAACATTATGCGTTAGCGGGTTTTTGGCCAGCGACTTGGATTATGGGCATCATGCAACACAGCCAAAACATGTACGAGATTACCCCGCACCGCATAAAACAACCCGTAAGGGAATCGAGGAAGGAGAGTCCGGCGAACGCTGGGAATGATCTCGGCATAAAGCAGAGGTGCTTGCTCCAGGCGTTTTAGCTGTAACTCCATTGCTGCGATGAACTCCTCACCGAGTCCCGGACTTTGCAATTCGTACCACTCTTGAGCTTCGCCAATTTCACGCAACGCTCGCGCAGAGAATTTTAAGCGGAACGCCATGAGCCATCTTTAAGTCGTGATTTCACCTGATCCCAGGAAAACCCAGCTTCCGGGTTTGCCTCGAACTCCTCAAGACGCGCTACAAGTTCAGTCTTTGACGCAGGCGAAATTCCTACCGCTTCAGGAACTGCTGCAACGCTGTCCCAGATAAGCTCAACAAGACGAATGCGTTCCTGTACCGGGAGCTGAAGAATGTCGGCAATAGAGATAGTGTTCATGGCTGGTATTGTAACCTTTTTCGGAAAACACGCTAACGTGGAAGCAAGGCGCGGCGCTTTGCGGCATCGCTCTCTAATGAAAGGTCATGCTGTTTTTTCATTTGTAATCATGCGTATGAAAAATAGTGGCATCAGGCAAAGTCCCCGTTTTCTCGAAAGCACAGGGCAATTCAGCATAAAATATTGGAATGTTAGAACTGACCCTGACCGTGCGACCCTGACCCCGGTGCCGTTTCCGTAACAAGGTTCACAGCAGACTTGCCGGGCTTGTCCAACAAACGGTTCAGATTGTGGCTCGCTCCGCGATCACGACATAACCTTATGCGTTAGGTTGTTTTTTGTTCCTCACGATACCTCCTGTTTGCGTCTCTTATGAGACTGAACAAGCAATAAACAAAAAATGCAAAAAACATAAGTGCAAATATTGCGGCACCACCAGCCCATAAGCCTGCTCTCTCAGGCGGCCACCGATCAGGCTCGGCTGCGCTGAGCCAAGCGTAAAAAATGAAATTTACTCCGGCGTAGCCTGCAGCAGGCAAAGAAAAGATCAGCCCAAGCCAAGTGAGAAACTTTCTACGTTTTGTCATGAGCAACCTAATGTTTGAGCTCAGGGCGCGGCCCGTCAGGGCCGTCGACCCTCCAGCGAATTGTTAGATTTTTCCTCTACGAGAGTTAATTCGGCTTTTGCTTCCGCGAGTATCTCAACGTAGGCATAGTCAACATTTTGGACCGCCGAGCCAAGGAATTCAGCGTGGTGGGAACTGAATTCTGCCGCCTCCCAATAGTCTCCTATTAGCTTACGGAGAATATTCAAGGATCTTTCCGAAAGAAAAACCGCCGCCGGCCCTACAAGCTCCTGTATTTTCTGGTACGCAGCGTGGCCTTGCCCCGTGAGCTTTTGGTAATGCGGCTGCTCTGGAATTGAGCTGTTGTATTCAGATCCAGGCTCCATGTAGTAGTTGTTGCGGTCGGTTAGCGATATATGCAGCCTCGTAAGCTCCGATAGAAGATCCAAGTAGAACTGCTCGCGTCTTGACCAGTTTTGCTGCCTGAGCCAGTGGCTTGATGACAGCTCGTTGCGTATTGACTCAGTTTCTCTGGTTGATTTTCGCAACTGTTCTAGAAGGTGATCAAAGTCTTCCCTCGTTGCCAGATTTCTTGCCTTCTCTGACATGTAGCTTGAGATGAAGCTTTTGAACACGAGCACAACAACGCCGCCGCCCAACAGCCCGGCAACGATTAGTTCTATGCCTCTTTGTAGGATTTGCTCCACTGCCCTACCTCCGAGAAAAATCTAACGACGCTGTAGAAAAACCCGATTCTGAAAACCTGTTTCAGCATTGGGTGGATTTTTTTCAAACCAGACCGTCTTTTTCATTTTCGGCGTCCTGTTTTTATAAAATATTTTCATTGCAAACTTGCCTGATCAGGCAAGTCAGTTTTACGCGGTACAAGGCGAGAAAGCCCTTTTTCTGTCTTTTTATCTCGCATAACCATGATTCGCCAGCTTCTCGATGTTATGCATCATGCAGTACAACTTCCATTGTCCATCCACCTTGGTTTTTCCGCGTAGCGTAAAGCGGTGCAGACGTTTGTTGCCGCGCAGGTTGCCAAACACTGGCTCCACCGTTTGGCGACCAACTCGCCCATATTTGAGACGAAGGCGGCGAGTGTAGTGAAGTGCGGTTGGCTATCGCCCGAGACCGCGATAAACAGCACGTTCTCGCGGCAGGCGGCTTCGATTTTGCGGCTGTGGATGATGCCGCGACTGTAGGCTAACAGGATGATTTTGATGAGCACTGCCGGGTCGTAAGCCGATGCGCCTTCGACGTCATTCTTGTAGCGTGCATGAAAGGCGGAAAGATCAAGTTCACTATCGACAAGGTGGCATAACGCGTATTCAAAACTACCTGGAATAACTTGCCGATCAAAGTCGACCGGCAGTAGTTTTAAGCCTTTGTGTATCGGTTTGAACCGTGCCATGTCGCCTCCACCTTTGTTTTATCGCGCAGTGAAATTATGGCAGATCACGGGGCGATTTTCTGGGGAAATTTGGGTTTTTCTACAGCCTCAACGTAAAAGTAAGGGGCGCGCCGAAGGCGCGTCCCGCTTGACTGCTGGGTTAGCTTGATCGACCTGAACCTTGGCAACAGCC
This sequence comes from Gallionella sp., assembly GCA_028707275.1. Classification (GTDB taxonomy): domain Bacteria; phylum Pseudomonadota; class Gammaproteobacteria; order Burkholderiales; family Gallionellaceae; genus Gallionella. Next base: position 140,477 of record JAQTUP010000004.1, read on the forward strand.
GCACGGCGAGCCACCCGGAAGAGCTGAAATTGTATTGGCTCGCGCTTCAAATGCCATGCTTTCAGTTACTAGCCGACGCTTTTTACGCTCAATGGTTACTGTAAATATCTCTTCGTCATTGCCTCTTAATTGAAATGACTTCTTGTATTCAGGCATATTTGTCTTTGACAACTCCTGAATTGCGAGTTTGATTTTATCGTCAATCATTTAAATCTCCTTTGTGTTTAAATTTTCCCAACTCGGTCTTGATTGAGCAATTCGGAATTCAATGAATTAAAAAACTGAACCGCCGCCCGGTTTTGCTTTAATAAATCTTTTCCGTCAAAACTAATACCAGGCAAGGTGGCGCATTTCTCTATCGTTGAATAGTGCTCCATAAATTGATCTTTGAATGTTCTGCGAATAATCATTTCATCAATCATGCCGCCTTCACAGCACAGTGCCACCAGTTCAAGCGTATTTACAACTTTGATCACGTCTGGTGTTATTGGATTCTTTGGGTCGATTTTTTTTAGCGTTGACATGTATTCCCAAAGAGGCAATAGCAATTGGCGCTGGGCGAGCAATTTCTGGTTCTCGTGAACTTTGTAGGCGACAAATATTCCCGCCAATGTAGCAAGGCCGGACAAAAAAGCTCCTATTGCGGCAATTATATTTATGGTGTTTCCTTCCATTGGTAATTCACCTCCTGTGGTTAATGTCAAAAGCTAACGAATAGCGTTTATCTGCCGCGCAGCGCAGTTTGAACATGGCGATGAACTCATACGCGGCAGATAAACCTTGTTGGACTGAACCGCCTCCCGGGAAGAGTGAAGGGACGGTATAGGGGATTGATATGATTTTCCCACCCGATGGGTCAGACTATAGCAGGGAATCTTGTTGCTGGCGTTGCAACTAAGCCATTAATCGCAAATAAGTATCCGGCAGGACAAGGCGTTAAGCGCACGCTAGCTTTGCCGTGACCTGAAGCGCTACATTTGCTGCCAATTTTCCCCGTCAACACCGGTTTGGGTGCTGAAGCGAGAGGTTGATTTTTACGGTTCTATATAAAATACAGTGGGTAGTTCGAAAACCGCAGCGAGAATGCTGCGATGAACAGCGCGTTCCTTACCGCCAGTAGCCCCTGTGCGCCGCCGAAGACTGCCTGTATACAGGCAGAAAGGCAAACAATGGTGGGGTTCGGCGAGGACTGTTTGAGCACGTGGACACATAGTGGATCGTGCGAGGATCTCACCCGCTTGTTTGCGGACGATTGAAGGGAACCACATAGGCGCGGCCGGTCGCCCGGGTTACTTTCTTTTGGCGACTCAAAAGAAAGTAATCAGCAGCCGGCCTGCCTGTCCTGCCTGCGGCAGGCAGGCGGCAGACAGGGCGGCCCCCGGCGAAGTTGATCTGAACACACGACTGATGTTACGCCGCAACATCAGTTACACTTTACGCAAGTTTCACGATCACGGAAAAATCATGAACACACAACATCGCTATTATAGGCGGCGGGCCGGTCGGCGCAGCGCTGGCACGGGCGTTGCAGGGCAGTTCCCTGCGAGTCTGCGTGCTGGAATCCAGACCGGCGAATGCCGCCAGCCGTGTTACGTGCCGTTGAAATGGCGATTGAGCAAGATGAAGTCGTAGCAATGGCGTACCTGGCTGCGAATTGATTAAGGAGGTTAATAATGAAGCCCCAATCTGCGTTATTTGAAAACCATGAAATTCGCCGCATGTACGACGAAAATACTGAGACGTGGTTTTTTTCGGTTATTGATATTATTCAGGTGCTTACTCAGCAGTCTGATTATCAGACTGCCAGAAAGTACTGGAACAAGCTGAAAGAACGCCTGGACAGGGAAGGGAGTCAACTGGTGACAAATTGTCACCAGTTGAAAATGACTGCCGGGGATGGCAAGCAGCGGCTCACCGATGTCGCTACCGCTGAAACGTTGTTGCGTCTGGTGCAGTCTGTACCGAGCCCTAAGGCCGAGCCGATCAAGCTATGGTTGGCGAAGGTGGGTTATGAGCGGATGCAGGAATTAGCTGATCCGGCGCGGTCACTGGATCGTGCGCGGGAGACCTGGCAAAAGCATGGACACAGCGAAAAGTGGATACAGCAACGCATGACCGGTCAGGAAACGCGCAACAAACTGACCGATTACTGGGCAAGTCACGATATCAAAAAGGGTGAGGAATATGCCATCCTCACCAACATTATTCATCAGGAATGGGCTGAGGTAGATATCAAGTCTCACAAGGCGATGAAAGGTTTGCAGACGCAAAACTTGCGCGATCACATGAGTGAAGCTGAACTTATTTTCACGGCATTAGCGGAATTAGCTACGCGCCAAATCGCTGAAAGCGTTGATGCAACGGGGTTGGGTGAGAACAAGAAAGCCGCGAAGACCGGCGGCGGCATTGCCAAAAAGGCACGCTTGGAACTGGAAGAAAAAACCGGCAATAAAGTGGTCAGCGGTGATAGCTATCTGCCGCCGGATAAGCAAAGATTGGTGCAAAAATAAGCGTAAATACCCGGATTGCCGAATATCGAGCAGATTGAACCTGAGCCGGGTGACTTTGACTCAATGAATTCTTAATCAGAAAACAGGTGCGAATATGAACGCCACATCAAACAGCGTTGCGTTTTACGACATCGCTATTATAGGCGGCGGGCCGGTCGGCGCAGCGCTGGCACGGGCGTTGCAGGGCAGTTCGCTGCGGGTCTGCGTGCTGGAATCCAGACCGGCGAATACCGCCAGTACGGATGCGCGCGCGCTCGCCCTGTCCTACGGCAGCCGGTTATTGCTCGAACGTCTGGGAGTCTGGGGCCAGCTGCAAGACGTGTCGGCCATCAGCACCATCCACATCTCGCAAAAGCAGAGCTTCGGCCGTGCCGTGTTGCGAGCGGAGGAAATGAACGTGCCGGCACTGGGCTATGTGCTGCCTTATCCTGCGCTGCAAGACGCACTGACGGCGTCGCTTGACGCGACCGAAACCCTGTTCGGCGCGAGCGTCACCAGCCTGAACAGCGAAGCCGGTCATGCGGTTGTCGGCTACCGGCAGGACGGGGCGGAACAGCAGTTGCACGCGCGTCTGGCTGTCGTCGCCGATGGCGGAAAATTGCTGGCACCGCAGTTTCCCCCGACCTTTGAGGATTACGGGCAAAGCGCGCTGATCACCCACGTCACCTGCGCCGCACCTAAGCCTGGCACCGCCTTTGAACGCTTTACCACGCAAGGCCCGGTGGCGCTGCTGCCGTACAAAAACGGTTACGAGATCGTCTGGACGGCGTCCCATCAGCGCGCGGAGGAGATGTTGAGCTGGGACGATGCCAGGTTTTTGTCTGAACTGCACCAGCACTTCGGCGACCGGGTCGGGGAATTTCTGACGGCGGGCGCGCGCAGCTGTTACCCGCTGGGTCTCAAAAAAGCGCCCGCGCTCTCGCCCATGCCGCACACATTGCTGATCGGCAATGCCGCGCAGACCATGCACCCGGTCGCAGGACAGGGTTTTAACATGGGGCTGCGCGATGCGTGGGAGCTGGCTCAGCTCATACTGGACGCCGCGCCTGAGGCGCTGAGCTCGGAGGAGATGATCGCCTCCTATGCACGCCGTCGGCGCATCGACCGCGAGGCGGGTATTCATTTTACCGACGGGCTGGTGCGGCTGTTCTCCAACGACCTGCCGGTGCTGGGTGTCGGCCGCGCCGCCTCTCTCACCGTGCTGGATTGCCTGCCGTTTGCCAAGCGCTTCGTCGCGAAGCGGATGATGTTCGGCGCGAACGGCTAACTGCCCGCAAACAGTTAAACGTTTACAGCTCCACCACCACCGGGGTGTGATCCGAGGGGCGTTCGAGCTTGCGGGGCGCCTTGTCGATCACGCAGGATTTGCACCGGGACACCAGCGGCGCGCTTACAAGAATGTGGTCGATGCGCATCCCCATGTTGCGGCGGAATGCCATCATGCGGTAATCCCACCAGCTGAAGGTTTTCTCGGGCTGCTCGAACAGGCGATAGCTGTCCTTTAAACCCAGCGCTTCAAGCGCCCTGAAGGCCTCGCGTTCCGGTTCGCTTACCAGCACGCTCCCCACCCAGGCGGCCGGATCATGTACGTCGCGGTCTTCCGGCGCGATGTTGTAATCCCCCAGCAGCACCAGTTGCGGGTAGCGCACCAGCTCGTCCTTGAGCCAGTCGTGCAAGGCGGCCAGCCAGCCCAGCTTGTATTGGTATTTGTCCGAATCCAGGCTCTGCCCGTTCGGGATATAGACATCCACCACGCGCACCTCGCCGAAGGTAGCGGCGATCACGCGGCGCTGTTCGTCCTCATAGCCCGGAATGCCGATCTGCACATCGGACGCGGGTTCGCGGCTCAGAATGGCCACGCCGTTGTAGGTCTTCTGCCCGGCGAAGACACTGTGATAACCCGCCGCCATCAGCTCGTTTTGAGGAAAATCGGCGTCTTGCTGCTTGGTTTCCTGCAAACACAGCACATCGACCGGGTTGGCCGCCAGCCATTCGATCACCTGCGGCAGGCGCACTTTCAAAGAGTTCACGTTCCAGGTAGCCAGTTTCATATCTTACATATCCATTTGATTATATTTTAAACAGGGCGAGCCAGGTCAGGCTGCGCGCGGATGGGCGCCGATGTCGTTCCCGAATATCCAGGCTCACGGCGCAGTCTCGGTCACCGTGCCTGCTGCAACGAATATCTCATTGAGAAAATCAAGTTTATCGGAAACTTCCTCTGGAATATCCGTCAGCTTGGCATAGTGTACTAAGCGATGCAGTTCACCCTTCTTGATCAGCATAGGATGGCCTAATTTCTGTGCGAGACGACGGAAAAATTCTTCGGCGAAATCGCTCAACTTAAGCCTTTCAGTCTTCGCGTTCCAGACGAGCAATGCGACCGAAGCTGTTGACGATTGATAAGTCTCAAAATCACTTTTTTCGCCGTTAAATACCCTCTCCAATATCAATGCATCCAATACGCCCTGAATATCTTCCCCGAAGCTGCCAAATAACTCCATATCCTGATAGTTGTTCAATGCGTAATCACGCAGTACATTTGGCGTAATGAAATAATTCTCTGCTTCATAGCGTCGCCAATACGCCACTGTAAGACCACTCGTGCCAAATCCCTCACGCGTTCGCCCGTCGTTATCCAGAATCGCCAATCCTCGTAAATTCGGTATCTGACGGTGCAATGCAAAAAAGTGGTCTTTGGGGGTAATGCCAAATCCACCTTCGACGCGTTCAAGCTCGCTTTCCAGCGACTGCGAAGGATAGTTGTCCTGTACGTAAAAAGCATTTATACGTTCGTCCCAGCTAGTTGCCGCAGGATGTCCGGTTCGTTCCGCCAATGCCCGCAGCATATCCAGGTCAGTTCCGCCTTCGACGTACAGCACATAACCACGCTCGCGCGCCTTCACATAATGATCCGCCCCAAAATGTTTAAGCGTATTGCGAATATCTTTTTTGGCAGCCAGATCGTCGGCCTTGCCATCCAGCAACAGGGTTAAATTTTTATCCAGGGCCTCATCCAGAATAACCTCTGAATGCGTCACCATCACCACCTGTGTTTCATTTTCAGTCGCAATGTCACGCAGCAGCACATAAACCTGCTTCTGACGCAAAATTTCCAGATGCGCATCCGGTTCATCCACCAACAACACGCTACGTTTATGTGAATAAAGATACGCAAAAATCAACAGCATTTGCTGAAATCCACGTCCGGAAAGTGACACGTCCAGCAATTCTTTGACATCGGGCTGGCGATAGTGAAGTTCAATCGCACCCCGACTGGTTTCCTGTGGTGTGCCCAAATCAACGGAAAACAAGCGCTTCATCAGCTCTGTAATACGCTTCCAATCGTTCGGCGCCGTCTTGGCGACGATCAGGCATAAATTACGCAATACCTGCGCGGTTTGCCCCTGTCCAAGCAATACGTCGATTCGTCCCGGTCGCAAGATGGGTTCTTCTGTTTCCAGACCGGACATCGGGTACAGCAGCTCCACATTCAAGGACGCCGCATATTCGATGAGTTCCATATCAGCAAGGGCGGCATCATCAGGGGTGCAATACACCACCTCGTCCCCTTGATTACGAAAACGCATCGCCAATGGAACAACCTGGTTTTTCCACCATACGCCCAGCGTAATTACCAGTTGAACATCTTTAGCACCAACACGTACCTTGGTGTTATGCCAAAAATAACGTGTGCGTTGCACGGGCACAGAAAAAATACCCAAGCGGTTGATCGCAGTAGACGTTCGCTCCTTGGCTGACGAAGTTTTACGCGCGTCATGCCATGTTTTCACCGCATGAGACCACAAGGCGATGGACTGAAGCGCACTGGTTTTCCCGCAATTATTGGGGCCGATTAAAACCGCAGGATGATCCAGCTCGATGCGCTGTTTATCCCCGAAGCGTTTGAAGTTTTCTATTTCAAGATAATGTAGCAACCGCATCCTGCGCTCCTGATTCAAAGATGTTGCATCTTACGTCGATTTTACCTGTGACGGCGGCGAAAATCAGCGCGCGGGCGCGGTCATAAGCTGCGAAAATAGCCATCCACACCTGCCAACCCTGCCTGTCCGGCAGGCAGGTGACAGACAGGGCGACCCCCGGCGAAGTTGCTTTGTATGCACGACTGATGTTACTGCGTAACATCAGTCAATAACTCGCGCCGAGGCCAGGTATTTTTCTGTCAGCTTAAGAAGCGGCACTTCAGAATAAAGTGATAATGGACAACGCTGCTGCGAGCCTCTATGCTGGCGCTGTCAAATTATTTTCCAGGGGCTGTCATGATCTTCTTCAAACTCATCCATCTGTTGTCTGTGCTGATCTGGGTAGGCGGCATGTTTTTTGCCTATGTGGTGCTGCGCCCGGCCGCCGTGGAAATACTCGAACCTCCTCAGCGCCTGCGTCTTTGGGATTCTGTGTTCCGGCGTTTCTTTGGCTGGGTGTGGCCGACCATCGGCGCACTGCTGGCAAGCGGGCTGTATATGATTTACAGCGGCCTCACGGGTACGCATGTGCATATCATGCTCACGCTCGGACTTGCGATGATCGCGGTCTATTGTTATGTGTTTTTTGCCTGCTACCGGCCGCTTCACGCGCATGTGGCCGGTGAACGCTGGAAGGAGGCCGCAGCTCAACTGGGCAGGATACGCAAGCTGGTCGGAATCAACCTGGCGCTGGGCTTGCTGACTGTGAGCGTCGCGCTGGCCGGTATCTACGGATTTTGACCCGGCCTAAAGGCCAGGCTTTCAGTCAGAAAAACCCGCTGTCCGCATGAAGACCGGCCCGAGCCGTGGCTTGAAACCGCCGCGCAGCAACATCAGATTCAATGACTGATGCGTGTCGCGCTGCCGCCTGTCAGGACGCGAACGCGCTCGCCGGGCACAAATTTTTCATCCGATCCCTGTGTCACGGCAATCATCCTGCCATCATCGAACCTGACGGTGATTTCCAGCCCGCCCTGACGGGTCGTGCCTTCCTCGATCGCCGAGCCCGCAACACCGCCCAGGACAGAACCCAGTACAGCACCCACCGTACTTCCCCTGCCCCCGCCGACATTGCTGCCCGCAATGCCTCCGACCACCGCGCCCGCAATCGTCCCGACGGGTGATCTTGTTCCCTCTATCTGTACTCTGCGCACACTTTCTACCGTCGCCATACGCACGTCCTGCACCTGCCTTGCCTGATCGCGGCTATAGCCCCCGCCCGACAGACTGGAAGCACAGCCGCCCAGGATCATTGCGACCGACAGCAACATGCCGACTCTGACGATGTTAAACATGATTTTTCCTTTCACAGGTAGATTCAATGCCTGACAGATTACACTTTTTTCAGGCACTGACACGGTAAAATCGCACCAAAGTGACCGCTAACAGGCTGTTGCAAAACTATTGCGCTCGTCGATACTGCGTCAAAAAGTGATTCAAAATGCTCATTTACTACATGTAAACTCCGCTTTTTCGTCGCTTTTTTCCTTGTCTCGGCATCGCTCATAACGTTTTTCAGCAGCCTGCTAATCATCGCCCGGCTGAGGGACAGGCTCGCGCACCTGATTGAGTAAATCTTCGGCATCCAGCTCCGTTTCGGCATGGATCATTTTAATCAATGCCTTTGATCCTTCCGCCAGTTCAGCGCGCAGGCGCCGGGTGCATGCCGATGCGTCCCGGTAACTGTCCTGCTGATCCAGCTTTTTGAGCAGGCGGATGGGTTGTTCTGTGACCCGGTAAATAAAATAGGGCATAGTTTGTTTTCAGGACGCCGGTGAATTCGCAGGGCGCTTTAAAAAAGTGATGACATTCACGCCTGGCGCATTTTTGCTCTCGCAACTGCCCTCCACGACCCCCGCATCCCGCTCGGCTTCGTTCAGCAGGTTGATGACATCCACATAATGCTTCTGCTTGACCATCATCAGCGCGGTATAGCCCCCCTCGTTGCGCGCCAGTACATCCGCGCCCGCCGCCAGAAGTGTCTGGACAATTTCAGCCTCACCATACCCGGCGGCCAGCATCAAAGGCCGGACGCCATATCCGATAGCCGCCTCGACATTCGCACCGGCGTCGATCAAAGCCTGCACGACTTCGACAAAACCGCGCCGAGCCTCGGCGTTGTACACGGCACGGGCCAGCGCGGTCCAGCCTTGCTCGTCGCACACGTTGACATCCGCCCCGGCTCCGATTAAAAGCCTCACCTGAGCCAGGTTGCCCGCATGCGCGGCTTCCAGTAACGCTATAGCCATATCATTTCCCCAACTACTTTTGTACCGTCTTCTTCAGCACATCGAGAATCGCGTCCGGTGTGTCCATGATATTCATAAAACTGTTCTTACCCATCATGCTCAAATCCGGGAAATTGATCGCAATACGAAAGCGCGCGTACTGTGCATACACCTTATTGCCCGACACCAGCACCTCATAGGGCAGATGAGCGGTGGACTTCACGTCATGAAAATCAATCTCCTTCATGATGAATTGATCATCCATGAATTTTGCCTTATCGCGTCCTTTCAAAGCCACACCGAACACGCTCTCCTGCTTGCCTGGCACATCGACGCGATAAACTTTGCTGACCCCGTTTTTATTCGACGACAACTGACTATCGACCGCCCGTACCGCCTCATCGTAACTGGGATATTCAGCCAGCGTACTGGGTTCGTCAAAATACTCCATGCCTATCATGTAATGATAGTGGCGCGCCTGCTTCGCGGTCATCCCGCGTGCAGAGCCGAACTCTTCCACTCGCCCCAGAACGGTTGCAAGCTGCGCCGCCACGCCGCTCAAGTCTCCTTGCATGCGGTACACGTTCGACATATAAACAGGATTGGTATAACTGACCTGGATTTCACCTCCGGCGTCAGTCACCGAAACCCGCTGCACCGCGCCATAGCCGCCACTGTCGGAGGCCGCAGCATTTTTCTTCAAAGCATCGTTAGTCACAATGATGATGTCGGCTCCCGGATAAGGCGCATATTCGCCGACAATCGTGAAGCCGCCGCCAGTTAACGCTGTTTTCACCTGAGTCGATTTCTCAGCCACCGTTCCTGCACTTTTGGACGCCAGCACAAAGGGTTTGAGCAAGACGTCGGACGCATGGGCCGCTGTCGTTACAAACAATAGCAATGCAGACAGCAATACAACTCTCATCATGCGGCTCCTTAAAGCAGTTGAACTTCGGAAAATCAGTTTTGCTGCGGATGGAACCAGGCCAGTTTTTCGCGCAAGGCCACCACGCCGCCTACGATAATCAGCGTCGGCGCCTGCGGCTTCTCTCGTTCTGCGATACCGGGCAAGGTGGCCAGCGTGCCGGTGAGGACGCGCTGATGCTGCGTGGTGCCCTGCTGCACGATGGCAATCGGCGTGATCTCCGGCATGCCGTGCTTGATCAGCTCCATGCAGAGCGTGGCTAAGCCGTGCAAGCCCATATACACCACCACGGTCTGCTTGGGACGGGCTAACGCGTCCCAGTCCAGATTCATGCTGCCGTCCTTGAGATGACCTGTGACAAACATGCAGGACTGCGCATAATCCCTGTGCGTCAGCGGAATGCCGGCATAGGAGGCGACACCCGAGGCCGCCGTGATGCCGGGGACGACCTGAAACGGTATACCCTGTTCGGCCAGTGTCTCGATCTCCTCGCCGCCGCGCCCGAAGATGAACGGATCACCTCCCTTGAGGCGCAACACGCGTTTGCCCTCTTTCGCCAGGCGCACCAGCAGCTCGTTGATTTCCTCCTGACGCAGAGTATGGTCGGCGCGCTTCTTGCCGACGAAGATGCGCTTCGCATCCCGTCTTGCCATATCGACAATGGGTTTGGAGACCAGATTGTCGTACACCACCACATCGGCCTTCTGCATCAGGCGCAACGCGCGAAAAGTCAGCAGATCAGGATCTCCCGGGCCGGCTCCCACCAGATACACCTCGCCCCGCTGGATGTTGTCTTCGTTTTCCAGCATCTGCTGCAACATCGCGTCCGCGCACGCCTCGTCACCGGTCAATACCTTTTCGGCGATGACGCCATCGAGCGCGTTTTCCCAGAAGATGCGGCGGCGGGCAGGCTGAGTGACATACTGCTTGACCCGCTCGCGATAGCGTTCTGCGAAGGCGGCCAGACGGCTGTAATTCTGCGGGATGATACTCTCCAGCTTGCCGCGCAACAGGCGCGTGAGCACGGGGGAGGCGCCACCGCTGGAGAAAGCTACCATCAGCGGCGAACGGTCGAGTATGGCGGGCATAATGAAGCTGCACAGCGCCGGGTCATCGACCACGTTGACCGGTATATTGCGGGCACGCGCCGATTCGGAAGTCAGGACGTTGACGCCGCGATCATTGGTCGCGGCGATCACAAGAGCCACATCATCCAGATGTGAGGGCTCAAAGCGCGAAATCACGGCTTCAACGCCTGCCAGTTTGGCGAGTTCCGGCAGGATGTCGGGCGCTACCACCCGCACGCGCGCGCCAGCTTCGAGCAATACAGATGCTTTTCGCCTGCCCACTTCACCGCCGCCGACCACAAGACAAAGTCGGCCTTTTACATTCATGAAAATCGGCAAGTAATCCATATTACGAAACGGCTTTCAGAATCAGCGGCACCAGCGCCTCGGGCAGGGCAAGTCGGCCTGAGAGGGCAAATTCATGCGCACGCGGCGACATCTTCTGCCAGGTCTTTTTGATAATCAGTATCCATTTTTCCTCGTCATACTCGGGGTGGCTGGTAGCAAAACCTGTCATGTAGTATTCGATGAACACCAGATCAGCCACGTCTTCCATCAATTGCGTTTCCGGATTGACCTTGAGGCCTTTCTTGCTGATGATGGCGCTGACACGCTGGATGAACTCGTCGTCGTAACCTGCCTGCTTCATCAGATTTCCGGCAGTTTGTGCGTGAAACTTGTACAAACCGGTACGCCATTGCAAATAGCCTGTTCTGTCCATCGGAAAATCGCGGCGGGCGCTCTTCCAGCGCTGAATATGCTGGGCGCGAACGGCAAGCTTGACCGCCTCGGAGGCCTCAGGCGCATAACGCTCCTGCATCTCGGTCATGCGCCTGGCGTACAACAATTCCTTCGGGTATTCGATTCCGTCCGACATTTCCCTGTTCGGGTCTTCCGAATTGGCCTGATCAAAGGCGATGATGGCGGCCTGATAAATTTCCTGATTCATAGTGCTTTCTCTTCAAAATCATTGAGGGTAGAGTCCATCCGGTCGCGATGGCGCCGGATGAACGCGACAAAACGGGTGGCCCAGTAGCAACTGCCAATGGTACGCAAATGGGTATAGGACGCTAAAAGGTTATGTAAGACATATCCGTCCCGCTCGCCATCTATGCCGTAACCACGCTCGACATGGTATGCGAAACGACTGCCTTCGGGCAGATTTTCCAGACTCGAATAATGGAATTCATGCGCCCGGATTTGCCCGGCAGGACCGTTGGGGCGCGGCCACGGATGCGAGGCGTCTTCGGCGAGATGCACATAACCCCGGCCTATCGGTTTGTCGTGCATCTTCACATCCCCCGGTATGGCGCCTGCCATCTGATAGGTGCGCCCCTGATACTCAATGCTGCGCGACAAATACATCAGCCCGCCGCACTCCGCATAAGCCGGCATACCGCCGTCGATCGCCCGCTTTATTTCACCGCGCAGCGCGCTGTTGGCTTCGAGTTCGGCCGCACAGGTTTCGGGAAAACCTCCGCCGATATAGAGCGCATCCACCTCCGGCAGGCATACGTCCTGCAGGGTGTCGAAGGGGATCAGCTGCGCACCTGCGGCCTGCAAGGCATCCAGATCGTCCGCATAGTAAAAGCCGAAGGCTTTATCCCGGGCTATGCCGATACGCAGCGGTTTTCCCAGAACCAGAGGCGTCACTTCAGCCTTGTGCGGCACGAAAAGCGGCGCCTTGTCCGACAAACTGAGCAACAGATCCAGATCGACCTGTTCTGCGATGGCCTCGCCTATCTGCCTGATTTTGGCTGCCGCGACATGGGACTCATTGCTGGGCATCAACCCCAGATGACGCTCGACGATGCAAAGACGCTCATCGTGGTGGATGGCGCCTATCACGGGCACATCGGTGTAATGTTCGATGACCGCGCGCAACTTGGATTCGTGGCGGCTGCCGCCCAGATTATTGAGGATCACGCCGGCGATGTTGATGTCGCGGTCGAACGCCTGATAGCCCAGGATCAGCGGCGCAATGCCGCGCGTCATGCCGCGCGCGTCGATCACCAGGAATACCGGCAATTCGAGCAACTTGGCCAGCGCCGCATTGCTGTTGCTGCCGTCCAGCGCCAGGCCATCGTAGAGGCCCTTGTTTCCCTCGACCAGATTAATCTGTGCACTGTGGCGCGAGAAGGTCGAGACGATGTCATCCTGTTCCATCAGGTACAAGTCCAGATTGCGGCAAGGATGTCCGGCAGCTAAGCTCAACCACATCGGGTCTATGTAATCCGGCCCTTTCTTGAACGGCTGCACGACATGTCCGCGCGCACTGAGGGCTGCGCAAAGACCGATACTGACCATCGTCTTGCCCGACGACTTGTGTGCCGCCGATATGAGCATCTTATTCATGGCAGCCTCGTGTTAATCGGCGATATAGGGTTTGTCGTGCGGCATGAAATTCAACACCCTGACGCTCACCGTCGTGATCATGAAGGCGATGGCAAGCCCTGCAAAACCCAGCATGAATTCATACAAGGAAGGATGATAGGCATTGATCTGCCCGTCGGCGAAACTGCTGCTCGCCTCATAGCCTGGAAAAATATCGAGCGGATACGCCTGACCGCCGATGATGAACACATACAGCAGGGCAAAGCCGCCCAGGATCACCAACATCGAAGCGGTGATGACACAGCGGGTTTTACCCAACCCGGGTAAAAATATCAGCAACAAAGGCAGCAGGTTGCCCAGCACGACATAGCCCCCCCAGAACAGCGCCGGATAAAGGTCTCCATCGCGCAGGATGAATCTTTCGAAGCCGATTTTGTGCGCAAAATACAGGTTGGTAAAATGATAAGCGGCGACCATGTACAGGGAAGCTACGATGAATACGCCCAGCAGATTCTTCTTGCGGCCCATGATGGCCGGATCGAGTGTTTTTTCATTCCACGCGTAAATCGAGGTCTGCACCAGATGGAATACCGCCAGCCCCCAGGCGAAGGACAACACGATAAACATAGGCGGCAACATCGCCGAACCATAAGCCTGGCGCGCGGTGAGAAAGGCGAAGATCAGGCCGGTTCCTGTGGTGAGAATAAAGCGCCAGGCAAACACCGCGAAACCTGCCGGGGTCGTCCAGCGATTCATGCGCTGCTCCATCATCGTCCAAAGATAGACGGCCACCAGTGAGAACATGCCGGAGTAGAGCACGATATTCCAGGCAAACACCGAGGTGAGATTAAAATGGGTGGCGGCGACAATGATCCGGTCAGGGCGCCCCAGGTCCAGCATCAGCACGAAAAGGCCGCCGGCTAACATCGCGATGGACAACAGACTGGCCAGCGGGGCGCGCGCCTTATAGATCGCCTTGCCAAACACCGAACCTATAGAGGCGACATTTAACACGCCGGAGGCGGCGACCACCAAAAAGATGGCAAACACATGCGGGATGCCCCAGACGATCTGGTTGTTCATGCCGGTGATGATGTGGCCGTAATGCTCCATCATGTGCACCGCATACATACCCGCTAACGCGACTATCCCGCCCAGTCCCAGCAGCACGTAATACAGACGGTTTTTGAACCGCAAAGAAGTAAGCGTAGGCATGATCAGAGTCCTTGATAACGGATGCCGGGATTGAGCCGCAGATCGGCTCGCACCTGGGTGGATGCAACCGTGCGCACCTTGATGGCGATTTCGCTGGTCTTGTCGTTCAGGTCGCCAAACAGTATGGATTGATTCGGACAGGCCTCAGTACAGGCAGGCTTCAAGCCCTGATCCACGCGATGCACGCACAAGGTGCAGCCCTCCACCGTCCCCTTGCCGCGCGGCACGTCAGGGTTCTGGTCTTGCAGCGGCTCATGCACAAACGAGCGCGCCTTGTAAGGGCAGGCCATCATGCAATACCGGCAACCGATGCAAAGATGCCGGTCCACCAGCACGATGCCGTCGGCGCGTTTAAAAGAAGCGGCTGTCGGGCACACATCGACGCAAGGCGGATGTTCGCAATGCTGACACATCACCGGCAGCGATACGGCGCGTCCTGTGCTGATGTCCTTGATTTCGATCTTGCGTATCCATTGCGAATCCGTGGCCGCAACACCCCCAGATAAGCCGTTTTCCCTGCTGCATGCGCTGACACACTCATTGCAGCCCGGCGTGCAGGACGCCGTGTCGATCAGCATGCCCCAGCGCACGCGGGAGCTCACAGCCTCCCCGCCGTGCGCCATGTCGAACAAAAACATACCGGGCGCGATAGAGACAACGGCCGCCCCCATCGCGGTCTTCAAAAACCCCCTGCGGTCGACATCTGTCATTTTGCATTCCTCTTCTGCCAGGCGCTCTTGCGAGTGCCGGTATGACACTCGAAGCAGTCTGTCGCTACCGCCTCATAGCGATGGCACGCGACACAGAAACTGTCGTCCCGCGCGATCGCGCTGTCATCTTTGAGGCTGGCATGACATTCGATGCAATTTTTCAGACTGATCTTGTCGTCGCGCAGGCCTTGATGCACGGCTTCATCGCGCTGGTGACGCAGCAGGTGCATGTGGTTTTTGCGCATCCACTGCGGGTCTTTTACACACTCCCCGCCCCGTCCGATATCCAGCTTGTACGGCGTTGCACCCCAGGCAGACGAGATGCACAAACACAGCAGAAAAATTGCGATCAGCTTCATTACTCGCCCAGACCCATTTGAATATATCCTGTCGGACACACATCCGCGCAAATATGGCAGCCGATGCACTTGTTGTAATCGGTCGTGACATAGCGGCCTGTCGTCGCCTCGCTCTTCTTGACCCGGGACACGGCAGTCTGCGGGCAGTACACCACGCAGTTGTCGCACTCGAAACACATGCCGCAACTCATACAACGTTTGGCCTCGGCGACGGCCTGCTCCTGCACCAGGGCGACTAATCGCTCATCGAAATTGCCCAGCGCGCTTTCACGATCCAGCGTCACAATCTGGCGCTGATTGCGCGGCACATAGGCAAAATGGCCGAGAAACAACTTGTCGTGAGGAATCACGTAGCGCTCGGAGCGATTATCGAAGTTATGCACCGCCGCACTGGATTTATCCGTGCCGCGCAAAGGCTCGTGCGCGGGCTTGATCTCGATTCCCTTCTCTGCCAGCTTGCGCATCAAATCAAACTGGTGCGCGTCTATCTTGGGACGCTTTTCCAGGTCCTGCCCGTTCATATAGTGGTGTATGCCATCGGCCGCGATAGAACCGTGACCGATCGCCGTGGTCAGCAAATGAGGGCGGATCACGTCGCCGCCTGCGAACACGCCCTTTTGTCCTGCAACCAGATAGTTGCGATCCGTTGATACGGCGCCCTTGCCGTTATTGAAGGATTCGAGTCCGGTAAAATCGACCGCCTGACCGATCGCCGAGACGATCAGATCGGCTTCGATGTCGTATTCACTGCCTTCGATATTCTTGATGTCCAGCTTACCGCCGGAAAATTTGGCCTCGCAGCGGATCACCCGCAGTGCCGTTGCGCGACCCTCTGCGTCGCGAACGATACCGACAGGCGCCAGGCTGCCTTGAATGTGGATGCCTTCTGCGAGCGCCTGTTCTATCTCATGCTTGTTCGCCTGCATCTTGTCGATGTTGAACACCGAGGTCAGCGTGACTTCCGCGCCTTCTTTGGCAGAAATTTCAGCCACGTCATGTGCCATGCGCCCGGCAATCGCCGACTCCGCATCGGTCGGTTTCGCGTGTGAAATATGCCCCAGACGGCGCGCGACGGTTGCCACGTCTATCGAGGTGTCTCCCCCGCCCACTACCACCACGCGTTTGCCCACATGCTGCAAGCGTCCGTCGTTAAAGGCTTTCAGGAAGGCCGTCGCCGTCACCACATTCGGGGCTTGTGAATCGGCGATCGGCAAGGCGCGACCGGCCTGTGCGCCCATTCCCAGGAAGACGGCGTCAAACTCTGCACGCACCTGTTCGAGTGAAATATCCGTGCCTACCCGGCACTTGAGGCGGGTTTTGACGCCCAGATCGAGAATGCGCCCAATTTCGGCATCCAGCACATCGCGCGGGGTACGGAAACCGGGAATGCCATAGCGCATCATGCCGCCCAGACACTCGTGTTCGTCGAAAACAGTGACCTCATGCCCCTTCAACGCCAGCTGATAGGCGCAGGACAAACCGGCAGGTCCGCCGCCGAGTATGGCCACCTTCTTGCCGGTAGGCACAGCGGTATTTTTGAATTTCAGCTGATTGGCGATCGCATATTCGCCCAGAAAATGCTCGACCGAATTAATGCCTACATGATCTTCCACCTCGTTGCGGTTGCAGCCTGTCTCGCAGGGCGCGGGGCATACGCGCCCCATCACCGACGGAAAAGGGTTGGCTTCGGTCAGGCGGCGCCAGGCATATTCCTGCCAGGGCATGGAAGGCTTGCCGTCAGCGCCCGCAGGCGGCTTTTCGGTGCCGCGCACGATGGACAGATAGCCGCGTATGTCTTCGCCTGCCGGGCAACTGCCCTGACAGGGCGGCGTGGACTGAATATAGGTCGGGCACTTGTGCGTATGGCCGGCCTGCATGATGACCTCACTCAGGCGTCCTGGCTTGTTATCACCGTCTTTATAGCGGCGGAAGGTAATCTTTTTGGGCGTATCGATCACTGCTGACATTTGCTCGGTCTCCTATTTATTCTTGCCTAGTACAATCGCATTGCTGACCAGTTGATGCACGCCGCCTACCATTCTTCTGTCGAACCCGTAAACGGGCATGACCTTGGTAAATTGCGCCTTGCAGATGGCGCAGATGGTCGCCATGAAATTCACGCCCTGCTCATCGACCACCTGCTGCAATACTTCCATCCGTGGCAGCGCACCCTTGATGCGCAGCTCCAGTAAATCATCGGTCAGCAATCCGCCGCCCCCCCCGCAACAGAAAGTCTGCTCGCGCGTGGTATTGGGCGCCATCTCGACAAAATGGTTCGCCACCGCCCTGATGATGTTGCGCGGAATTTCAAATTGCCCGCCCGGCAGATTACCCATCCCGGAGCCGCGCGCCACATTGCAAGAATCATGAAAGGTGATGATGTGCTGGTCGTTTTTGGACTTGTCGAAACTCAGTCGTTCGTCTTCGATCATGTCCCAGGTAAATTCGCAGATATGGGAGGGCTGCTTGTACCTGTGATCGAGCTGCTTTTGCAGCATCTGGGCAAAGCGATCATTGGCATCCGCGCCATCGCCCGCCCCCGTCAGGGTATTGAGAAAGCTGTAGGCAACCCGCCAGGCGTGACCGCATTCGCCGATGACGATGCGCCTGACCCCCAGCTCCAGCGCTGCCTCGCGGATGCGCAGCGCAATCTTGCGCAACTGGTCATAGTTGCCGATAAACATGCCAAAGTTGCCCGCTTCAGAGGACATAGAAGAGAGCGTCCAGCTGGTTCCCGTGGCATGAAACACCTTGGCATAACCGATCAGGCTGTCGATGTGCGGCTCGGCAAAAAAGTCAGCGGACGGCGTAATCAGCAATACTTCCGCGCCTTTGACATCGATCGGAAAGCGCACGTCGAACCCCGTGTCTTCCTTGACGTCCTCTTCGAGTCCTTCTAACGTATTGATCAGCGCGGCAGGCGGCAGCCCCAGATTGTTGCCAATTTTATGTACCTTGCCGATGATCTCGTTGGAATATTTCTGACCGTAGCCTACAGAATCGAGGATCTCGCGTGCGGCCATGGTCACTTCGGCAGTATCGATGCCGTAGGGGCAAAACACCGAACAGCGACGACATTCGGAACACTGGTGAAAGTAGTTATACCATTCGTCCAGCACTTCGCGTGTCAGATCGCGCGCGCCGACCAGCTTCGGAAACAGCTTGCCGGGCAGGGTAAAATAACGCCGGTAGACACTGCGGAACAGATCCTGACGCGCCACCGGCATATTTTTCGGATCCTGCGTGCCGATAAAATAGTGACACTTGTCCGAACAGGCGCCGCAATGCACGCAGGCATCCATAAACACCCTGAGCGAGCGGTATTTGGACAGCAGCTCACCCATTTTTTCGATGGCCTTATCGTGCCAGTCATCCACAAGATGAGCCGGGAAGCCGATGGCCTCGTTAATCTTGTCGCCGGCGACAAACGGGCCTTTTCCCTCCATCGCCCCGGGCTTGAGCGCAGGAATAATGGGGATGATGCGATAAGCCGGAGCGGTTATGTCTGCCATGCTAGTTCTCCGATTTGGCGGCCCATGAAGAGAGATGCCGTTTTTCTCTCGGGTTGTCTGTCTGATTACGGGTGGGTGAAAAAAAGACTCCCGGTGCGTGCAAGAGCTTGCTGAAGGGGAAGATCACCAGGAGTACAAAAACAAGAAACAGATGCAGCACCAGGGGTGCATCTGCGGGCAATGAGCCGATGGAAAAATGCATCAGCCCCCGAAAGAATTCCTTAACCGCGATCACATCGGTGTGCACGGCGAATTTCATCATCAGGCCGGATGCGGCGATACAGATGAGCAGCAGCAGCATCAGGTGATCGGAAGGAGTCGAAATATAACGGATGCGCTCGACTAACAGACGGCGCGCCCATAAACCGGATAAACCCAGCAGCAAGGTGATACCGGCATACAGGCCGAACGGCTGGATAAACGCAACCCAGCCCCAGACAGGATCGGTGAAATAACGCAGATGACGCAACAGCACCAGTGCCAGACTGGCATGAAACATCCAGCCCAGACCCCAGGTCCACAAATTCGCCTTGAACAGGCTCTCGAAAAACACCACCTCGCGAGTCATCCGCAACATTACCCCCGTCGCCGTCTTCGGCGCGGGTGTGGTGGGAATCTTCAAGGGCGCCGGTGTAACGGCATAGATCCGGATGCGATGGATCAGCCCGACGACGAACAACAAGGTCGCCAGATAAAACAGAATTGCGAACAGGATGCTCATATTCAATAGTCAGGAGTCAGGAGTCAGGATGCAAAATTCGAGAGGCAGGATTCCAGAGGGCAGAACCATATCGATTCTGAATCCCGCATCCTGATTCCTGATTTTTATACGCAACCGGTAGGCTTGGGCAGGCCGGCAATCTTGCACGCCTGTTTGCCCGGACCATAGGGGAACAAACCGTACAGGTATTCGCTGTTGCCTTTTTCAGCGCCCAGCTTCTTGCCGATGGACTTGGTCAACACGCGAACCGCCGGCGCAATCTGATATTCCTCGAAATACTCGCGCAGGAAGTTGACCACTTCCCAGTGAGCATCTGTCATGGCAATGTTTTCCGTCTTGGCGATGTAATCCGCGACTTCAGCATTCCACTCGGACAGGTCGGTCAAATAACCTTCTTCGTCTGTTTCATAGCTTTTACCGCCTACTTCGATGCTCGACATAGTGTTTCTCCTTCTATTGGGTCGTGATTACAGCCAGGATTGGCAAGATTTGTTGCTGACAGTCAGATCGACGAAACCGGCATAGTCGACAGGTGTAACCCCGTCGCTCATCCGCTCGCCCATGCCTCGCGCGGCAAGGTCAGGCATCAGGACATACACCCTGAATTTCTCCATCGCGGCTTTGAGCCTGGATTCTGCTGCATTACCCCGGGTGGCCGCATAGACGGCATCCTCGATCAGCAGAAGATCCCCGCCCGCAGCAGTACTCAGACAACTGTCCAGCGTGTTGCTGGTCAGGGGTGATTTATTGACGATATGTAACATGCTTGCCCCTTAAAAACTCAAGACCACGTCTTGTTCATCCATCAGCGCGCCCATCTGGCTGCGACTGAGCACCGTGACGCTCACCAGAAGATCTTCCTCGCTAAGTCCTCGCGCCTGCATGGATTCGCTGTCGACGTACAACTTCTCGACATCGTAGTCTTCGAGGGCACGATAAGCCGGCGAGAAGTTCTTGGTTTCGATCCCCTTGGTCTGCTGCCCCTTTTTCAGCTGATATACGCCGTCATCCATAAACACCAGCGAGACATCCTGATCGAAGGCGGCGGTAATCAGCACCACTTCGAGCGACTCCAGCGCATAAACCGTGCCATAGGGCGCCTTGCGGTTGACGAACATGAATTTCTTGATTGCACTCATTTCGCTTCTCCTCAATCGCCGAAGGTAATCAGACGATCCGTCTGTGTACCGGCTTCAACTAACTGACCCAGCCCTGAAATACGAAAACCCTGAGCCAGATTTTCATCCCTGATGCCACGGCGCAGCGCGGCTGCGACGCATACGACCAGATCGACCTTGTGCTCTTCGGCCAGACGGCTCCAGCGGTTCACGATATTCCGGTCATCCTGAGGCGGCTCGGTCAGCTTCGACGAATTATTGACGCCATCGTGATAGAAAAACACGCGCCATACTTCATGGCCCTGGGCGATCGCAGCCTTGGCAAACAGATAGGCCGAGTCGCTGGCCTGGTGCTGATAAGGCCCTTCATTGACAACGATTCCAAACTTCATCTTTGGTCATCCTAAAAATTGTTAAGCCAACTACACAAAGCGCTCTTCTTACCTGCGCCTTCCCTCTTGCTGGGGGAAGGCATGTTGTCAGAAACGGATGTGAGTTGACGCGTTCAGGTTGGCACGCGAGCCGCGCCAGTCGTCGATCAGATACTTGGTAAACGGCAGCCCGGTCTTTTCGAAGAAACGCGGCCAGCCGATGCGATCTATCCAGTCAGCCATGCGCTCCCATGGACGCGCATCCGCCTTGTATACAGAAATGATATTTTTCACCATTTCTGCCACTTCCGGCCAGCGCGGGGCATTGTTCGGCAGACCCGAGGCGACCATCTTCATGAACACAGGCTTGCCGCGTGCATTTGAATTCTTGCCGCCTACCCAGATCGCAAGCTTGGAGTTTTCAGGATCATTGATCTGCATCGGCGGGCAAGGAGGGTAGCAAGCGCCGCAGCACATGCATTTGCTCTCGTCGATTTCAAGCGACGGCTTGCCGTTCACCATGGCAGGACGAATCGCCGCCACAGGACAACGCGCGACCACCGCCGGGCGTTCGCACACATTGGCGACCAGATCGTGATTGATGACAGGCGGTTTGGTATGCTGCACGATAATCGCGATGTCCGCCTGCCCGCCGCAGTTGATCTCGCAGCAGGAAGTCGAAAGATGCACGCGATTTGGCATCTCTTCGCGCCTGAACTCGTCGTACAACTCGTCCATCAGCGCCTTGACCACGCCTGAGGCATCCGTGCCCGGAATATCGCAGTGCAACCAGCCCTGGGTATGCGCGATCATCGAAATCGAGTTGCCCGTGCCGCCTACCGGGAAGCCGCAGCTCTCCAGCTCCGCGATCAAGGGTGCAACTTTACTCTCGTCGGATACGATAAATTCGATATTGGAGCGTATCGTGAAACGCACGCGACTCTCGGCAAAAGTGTCTGCAATGTC
Organism: Gallionella sp.; assembly: GCA_028707275.1. Taxonomy (GTDB): domain Bacteria; phylum Pseudomonadota; class Gammaproteobacteria; order Burkholderiales; family Gallionellaceae; genus Gallionella. The sequence continues at coordinate 162,496 of JAQTUP010000004.1, forward strand.
GCACAATTTGCGTATGGTATAAACATCCATCTGGCGCTGTGTACCAGCACGCACCGACCACACCTCATCACCACTGTGAGAGACATGATGCAGCACGCCGGGCCTTGGCCTGTCATGGTATTTCCAGTTGCCGTAATTCTTGGCCAGCATCGGATGCAGGTACTTCTTGTTATCCGGTACGCCCGTTTCCTTGGGGCGGCGCATCTGTACAGGTGCATTCATCTTCTATCTCCTCAGGCAGCATTCTTCTTGGCGTTGATCTTGGCGACTTCCTCGTCCCAACCGTCAGTGCGCACATAGGGGTTCATGCGCGGCGAATTGACCATGGCAGGATCGACGTCGATTTCCATCGCATCGAGGAAATTGGCAAGTCCGATACGCTCGATCATCTCGCCGGTACGCTCGTGTTCCAGCGCATTCTCGGCGAAAAATTCGATGGTGCGCTGGGCAAAGTCGACCAGCTTTTCGATGTTCTCGTCGCTGTCGAGCTTGATGAACGGGATAACCACCGTGCCCATCAGTCCGCCTATCTTCAAGTGGCTCTTGCCGCCCACCAGTATTGTCGCGCCCTTGTCCACACCCGGCGCCAGAGCGCCTGTCATCACGTTGATGCAATGCATGCAGCGCACGCAGTCCTGATTGTTGATCTCGACAGCATGCGTATCGCTGATGGCCACGCTGGAAATATGCTCGCCACTCTTGACCTTGCCGACTTCCTTGAGCTGAAAGGTTCTGGTCGGGCAACGCGCCACGATGTCGTTCACCAGCTCGTCCATGCCATGCTTGGCAAACCACTTGCGGGCCAGGGGCTCGTCGGTGCGGATGTTGTCGCGCCAGGTACCGATCACCGCCATGTCGGCGCGCTGCACCGAATTCATGCAGTCGTTCGGGCAGCCTGAAAACTTGAATTTGAATTTATAGGGAAGCGAAGGGCGGTGTATGTCGTCCAAAAAGGTATTGAGCACCGCGCGATGCGTTTTAGCCTCGTCGTAACAGGACTGCTCACAACGCGCCGCCCCCACACAGGACATAGACGTGCGCACCGCAGGACCTGCGCCGCCCATATCGAAGCCCATCTCATTGATCTCATCGAACGCTTTTTGCACGTTCTCGGTCGTCGCTCCCTGGAACATGATGTCCCCTGATTGCCCGTGAAAGGCGATCAGGCCTGAACCATGCTTTTCCCAAAGATCACAGAACTGGCGCAGAGTATCCGTATCGTAATGCATGCCCGGAGGCGGCATGATGCGCAGCGTATGGAACTCCGCCGCGTCCTTGAAAATTGGCTTGCCCTCTTCGTCTTTGAGCTCGGTAAAACGCGGAATCACACCGCCGCCATAGCCGAACACGCCGACAGTCCCGCCCTTCCAGTAGCCCTTTTTGGTCTTGTAGGAAGTCTCCAGTTGCCCCAAAAGGTCGACAACATAATCCTTCTCCTGAGCCAGAGCCTTCAATCCGGTCACGAAACTGGGCCAGGGTCCATCCTCCAGCTGATCAAGGTTAGGGGTATCATGCAGCTTTTTCGCCATTGTCATTTCCTTTCAGTCGCGTTGCACAAGGCCAGTCCCAGGCAGGAGCGTGATTTAATCGGGAAAGCCGTTACCTGCACACCCGGCTTAGTTGATGTCTGGCATGTTACGGGGCTATGCTGTCGCCATCCATCACCCTTAGCGGCTATCGCGCGTAACCCTAATGGGTAGCCTTCCTGCCTCGTCAGTAGTATTACAATCAGCCCGTCACCCGCGTTACACTTAAAACGGTAGTCGCAGCTCCCATCCCCTCATCGCCCAACATAAGAAAGTTGCCATGTCGAAAATTACGGAAATCTGCAAAATTCAGGTTCCGCTGGGAGGACAGCAAATCGAGCTGCAACAGATAGACCATGCAGAAGGCGGCATGAGTTTGCTGCGGGTGCGCATCAGAGAAAGCCGCCGCTTCACCATCTTCGACATCGATCCTGCTACGGCCGCTCAATGGGCTGATGCGATGCAGCAATGGGCGCAGGAAAACAAGTGAGCGACATCTCCGATCTGGTGTTTGATTTAAGCGGAGATTCGCTGCCCGCAGACTACCCGTTCGCCTTGTGGGCAGCTTTAGTCCGGCAAGTTCCCTCCCTGGCGCAGGACGAACAAGTCGGCGTATTGCCCCTGCGAGGCTCGGAAAACAACGCGCGTTTATTGTTAAACCGCCGCAGCAAACTGGTGTTGCGTGTGCCTGCCAGCCTGGCAGAGGCCGCATCCACACTGGCCGGATCACACCTCGAAATAGCGGACACCCGCATCGGACTGGGTAGCGTAAAGAGGCGGGCTATCCTGCCCCACCCCACACTACATGCACAGCTGGCGGCGGGCGCTGAAGATGAGTCAGAGTTTTTGATGGCGGTGCAACAGCACTTTGCCGCGACAGGCATCACGGCAAACACCCTTTGCGGCATACGCCGCACCCTGACCGATGGCACAGCCTCGATCAGCGGCTTTAGTCTGGTGGTACACGATTTGAAACCTGAAGCATCCGTCCTGCTGCAAAGCACAGGACTGGGCGAGGGCCGATGCTACGGCTGTGGCATTTTCACGCCTTACAAAGTCATCACCGATCTTGAATGATATTTTCTTAAACTTAAGGAGAAAAAAATGGGATACATGGTTAACGGCAACGAGTTGGACGCCAACGATGAAGGGTATTTGCTGGAGCCTGACTACTCTGAGGAGATCGTCAATGTGATCGCTGCAGCAGAAAATATCGAGCTGACACCCAAACATTGGGAGGTCATCAATTACATGCGTGAGGAATATCGCGAACACGGGCACACACCCAATTTTCGCAATATGCTAAAAGGGGTCAACGCATTCTGGCCCGAGGCCGACAGCAAGGCACTTTACGATTTATTCCCCACGGGTCCTGCAAAACAGGCAGCCAAGATCGCAGGCCTGCCGCAACCGCTGGGCAAGGGCGGCTACTGAACCCATGCGTATCAAGAGCCACTGGTTCAAAAGCGGGCGCGAACATACACCTGAGGAGCTGGGTGCGGCAGTGTCGTTCACCGTATCCAGGATCGCCTCTGACGCGCTGCTAAACACCCGCCGCGCCAAATTCGAGGTAGCCATCGGACCGCAATACTTCGCCTTTTTGACCGAATATCTGTTGTTTCTGATCCAGGTCGCCGACCGTATCGCCTGCCGCACACTCAGCGCCGCAGATCGCTTCATTTTCACCAGCACACTGGCTAACCGGGTCGCCGAAACTTATGCCGAGAATCATAGCCGTTTGCTCGGCGGTGAATTGGGCGTATGCAAACAACGCTTCATCGACCAGCTCAACCTGCGCGCCGACGAATATGCCGATTTTGAATATGGCGAGGACGGCCCCTCCTTTCACTTTAACCGCTATCTGGGTTTTTGCATGGAACGGGTGATGAGCGACAAAGACGGCTTCTGGATCGTCGATCAGATGATGAGTATCGAAGCCCCCCAATCGGTGGAGATGGTTGAAAAAACCATGCGCGATCTGTTCGAGACCGCGCCGCGCCAGACGCGAGCGCATCGTCCTGCCAGCAGCTACTGAGCGCGATGAAAAATCCGTTCACTCTGAACGATACGGCCAGCTACCGGCGCTGGCGGGAACAAAAACTGGCGCAGGCCATCACCGATCCTGCACAATTGATCGTCCGGATCAGCGATCCGGCAGCGCTGAGTCCGTCCGAACACGCAGCGCTGATTTCCCGTATCGAACGCAGCAATATGGCGGTCTACCAGACGGATGTCCGGATGGACGAATCCACCGTGCAAAAATTGGCAGGGCAAGTCGGTTTGCGGCATCTCGATGCAAACTGGCTGGCAGACGATCAGGGCATTTCCCGCATCACCGTGTCGCGCGCGCCCGGCCAGCGCCAGACCTACATCCCTTATACGGAACAGGCGATCAAATGGCACACCGATGGCTACTATAATCCCATGGACAGGCAGATACGCGGCATGGTGCTGCATTGTTCGCAAAACGCGGCAGACGGTGGCGAAAACCGAGTCATGGATCATGAGATTGCCTATTTGATGCTAAGAGATGCCCATGAAGAGGATATACACGCACTCTCGGCGATGGATGCGATGACCATCCCTGCGCGCACCGATGACACGGGCGTCGCGCGTGCAGCGCAGACAGGGCCCGTCTTCAGCATCGCAGGCGGTCGCCTGCACATGCGTTACACGGCGCGCACCCGCAGCATCCTGTGGCGCCAGGATGAAACAACGCTTGCGGCCGTCAACCGGCTCGAACAGTTGTTAGCTCAAGATACGCCCCACATCATGCAGCTAAAGCTTGCGCCCGGCATGGGGCTGCTGTGCAACAATGTGCTGCATGACCGGCGTGCCTTTACCGACGATCCGGCCAGGCCGCGCCTGCTCTATCGCGCACGCTATCTTGAACGGGTCGCACAGTCACGTCCCGGTCGGATTTAACGGCTCAGGAAAATGATGATGAAAACCCTCCCTCCAACCCGATTTGACGAAGAAGGCTACCTGATCGACCCGGCAGAATGGAGCGAATCACTCGCCGTCGAATTGGCGAGTGCCGCCAATATCACGCCCGGGGAAGATCACTGGGATGTCATCCGCTTCATGCGGGAGTATTACGCCGAACACCAGGTCGCAGCGGACGCGCGCCATGTGATCAAACATCTGGCAGAACGCCACGGCAGCCACGCTCACAAACTGCTTTTCGAGCTATTTCCCTACGGCTATGTAGCCCAGGCCTGCAAGATTGCCGGCATGAAACGCCCCAGAGCCTGGAGCACAGGTTGACAGGCTGCCAAGAATGAATAAAACCCGCAGCGGGTTTTATTCTTGACCGACAGGAGATTATCCTGTCGCCTGTCAATCAGAATTTATACCGCAAGGATACCGAGTAGGACTGTTGTGAGTGCGTGGTGGTGTTAAATCTTCGGCCAGGAATCATGCCAAAGGCATCGCTGATATCGACTCTGGAGGTGACTTTGGGTGAGTAGACGACAGAACCTGCAAGTTCGAACTCCTTGTTCAGGGCGTAACCGCCGCCCAGGGTATAGGAACTCTTGATAATGCCGGGGAACATCAGATTGTTGAACATATTGACAATACCGCCGTTATTACCGGCCGGCGTCAATGCCCCGTTGGCAAACACACCGATCGGATTATTGGAATTGTTATAGCCCACACCTATCCAGTAGCCTTCACCCGAGTATTTACCACCAAGCGCGACGACAGACTGATCCTTCCAGCCAAATTCCTTGTAGCCGCCGGCACTAGCCCATTGAATCAGGCGGTAATCTGCCGTCACTGTGAAATGATTGGCCGCCGCGTAAGAAAATCCGGCCTTATATTCGGCGGGCTGATCCAGATTATCGGCAAAAACCGAAGTGCCTGGCGTTGTCCCCTGACCGAAGCCCGTGCCGGCTGCAGATAATTGCGCGCCATAAGACATCTTGATCTTTGAGTTATAGGCCGCAGCTAACGTCAGCTCAGGCGTCGTGTTGTAGTAACCGCCCAGAGTAAAACCATAGCCTGTATTGGTGCTGGCATTTTGCGCCGGATTAACGCCGGTAGCCGGATTGCCATTATTGTACGAAATTGCCAGGGAGCCATATTGCAGCACAGGCGAGAAGCCCAGACCGAAGCTGTCGGTGTTATAAGCGAGCGTTGGCACAATCTTGAGTATGCTCAATGCAGTTTTACCTATCACATGCGTGTTAGCCGGAGCACCGGTATAGTCCACACCCATGCCGGCTATTCCTGCCATGGCAACGCCATAGGTCAGGTTATCGCTGATCCGGCTGGAGAAGGATACATCGGGGATGTAACTGGTATTCGCAGCACTGGAGGCCGCAGCACCTCCCATGCCATCATTCGTGACAGACGGTCTGAAAATGACCAGCCCCCCCGTGACTTCACGCCCCCTGGATTTACCCAGCATGGCAGGATTGGCAAACATACTCTCGGCCCCCACGTAGTGAGCAACACCCGTTCCGCCCAGCGCAGTATTTTCAGACCCGACCGCCATCATCGTGTCTCCATTGGTGGCATGCGCCAGCGGAGCCGCCAAAATACCCGCAGCGAACATCGAAACAACGACTCTATTCATTTTCATGCAACTCTCCCTGAGTATTTTTTAATGATATTGCGAACGCCTGGTGATGCCACTACAGACTGTTAAACGAACAGACAGATATCGGTGTCTCCGGCAAAGCCGAAGAATGACGCGGCTCCCCCGTACTCTACTTCCTTGATGAATTCACTCTTGTCGAACTCGAACAGATCGACGGTCATCTGGCAGGCGACGAATTTCACATCGGCTTCCAGACACAAATCGCGCAACTCCTGCAAGGAGGCCACGCCATGTTTTTTGAGCTTTTGCTTCATCATCATGGTCGCCATCGATTCCATGCCCGGCAGCATCTGCACCATCACAGGCATCGGTATGGGCATAGGCATAGCAGGATTCGCCAGCGGGCTGATCATCACGCTGGATAAATCACGGCGCAGCAGTTGCAAGCCGTAAAAGGTGAAGAAGATCTGCACATCGTAGCCTAAAGCTGCGGCGGTGGACGCCAGGATAAACGGCGGATACGCCATGTCCAGCGTGCCTTTGGTAGCGATGATCGCCATTTTTTTGGTAGTCATGTTTTCCCCTTTGGAATGACGGCTAAAACCTTACTTCTTCTGCATAAAGAATATGTACTTTCCGCCGCTCTCTTCGGTGGACAGCAAAGTATTGCCCGTCTGATCGGCGAAAGCCTGCATGTCTTTTAGTGCGCCGCAATCTGTTGCGATCACCTTGAGCACTTGCCCTGATTCCATATCGACAAGCGCCTTCTTGGTCTTCACGATAGGCAATGGACAGGACATGCCGCTGGCATCAAACTCTTTATTAAAATTCATCTTTCATCTCCTGCAAGCTGTTAAATAATCAATAAAAACCGTCCGGAAAATGCAACGGAGCGGGCACTCAATTAGGAACGCGCCATGCGGCGACGTCCATACCCACGCCGGGTAAAACAGATAACCCGTTAGGGCTATGCCGGAATCACCAGGGTAGGCACATCCAGGTTACCTGCGATGTCCTGCATGATGCTGCGACTGCCAAAGGGTATCAGGTGATAGCGCTGACGACCGATCACCACAAGATCGGCATGATTTTCTTTGACCGCCGCGACCGTCTGCTCGACCGGCCTCCCCACGCGCACTTCACCGCGCGCCTTCAGCGCAGGACTCGATGCCATGGCGACGCTCAAGGTATTGAGGGCTTGGGTTTTCGAATACGATTCCTGGTCAGGCGATACGCTCAAAACGGTGAGCGGTAACCCGCACAAGGCGGCAATCATGCCCGCTGAGCGGGCGATATCGGAAGCTGACGGCGTATCTCCCACTGCGGCCAGGATATGCCTGTTCCAGAATTCGGCCTTGCGCGGCACCAGCAATACGCTGCATGAGGCATCGCGTATCACGTGGCTGACCATTTCACCCACCAGCATACGGGAGAAGAAACCAGGTTTGCCGCGACGGCGGATGATGATCAGATCGGATTTGGATTCAAGGGCTTCCTCGACAATCTCCCTGTGCCGCTCTGACCCGCGCCTGACCTGTACGTCCAGTTTCACCCCCGCAGCGGCGGCAACATCGCGCAGCTGAACAATTTTTGCCGCCGCCTCCTGCTCCGCGCGCCGGGCAAATTCAGGCATTTGTGCTTCATACTCCGGATTGCTCAACAAGGGCATGACAACCCGCAGCGGCACGCCGCAACGTTTGGCCATGGCAAACGCCAGTCGCTCGGCGCCCGTGTCAAATTCGGTATGTTCGGTCGCCAGCAGAATGCGGCTGAATGGGTAATCGCTCATGATTTTTTCATCCTTAATGTCCGACCGTCAGAATGCCTGAGGCGGCCAAAATTTGCACGAGCAGCGCCACCACACACAGGCCGACAAAAACCCAGTCTTTTCGCCCGGCATAGACGGGCATGACAACGGCCAGACACAACAGCGAACACCCCGACAGCCAGGCGATGCCCAGCAAGCTGGCAAAATCACCGAAACCCAGCATGCGCAGCCATCCCCACCCTGTAGGCGAGCCGGTTAGTTTCAGGTATTCACCTGCGGGCAGATTCCACACCGCAGGCAACTGCTCCAGGGGAATATGGGCGGGGATCAGGCCGAATACATAGGATAAAAAAGACACAATCAGAATCAGCAGACCCGATCTTGCCCCCCGGCTCAACCAGTTTGCATAGCGCTGCTGCTCGACTGAAATATGTTCATCATTCATGGCCAGATCCCCAATCCTTTGAGCAAGGCACGCAAACCGGCAAACAGCAGCAGGGAAATCACCATTTTTCGCACGACCGACGCCTTGAGCACATGCAGCAGGCGCGCACCTATCGTCGCTCCCAGCATCATGCCGATCACCGACGGGACCGCGATAATCGCCAGCACCGCGCCCTTGTTGAGATAAATCCATGCCGCAGAGGAATCCACCAGCGTCAGGATAAAACTGGACGTACCGGCCGACACCTTGAGCGGCGCCCCCATCAGCAGGTTGAGCACGGGCACATTGGCCCACCCGGCGCCCATGCCAAAGAGCCCCGCCAGGAAACCGATTCCGACAAACAGAAGCAAGCCCAGCGGCGTGCGATGCACATGCCAGCTGATCTTCTCATTGCGCGCCGCGTCGTGATAAATGCCATTCATCGCCAGCGCAGCGGATAATTTGTCAGGCGCGCCGACATCGGGGAATTCGGATTTTTTAGCCATCGACATCAACGTCACAATACCCAGAATGGTAAGCCCCAGGGCAATTTGTATGATGGCCGCAGGAATCGCGAGTCCTATCATCGCGCCTGCTATGGAGCTGGCCGATGCCAGCACGGCCATCGGCAAGGCCAGCCTTAAATTGGCCAGCCCGCCGCGCAACAGCGAAGGGCCTGCGGCCAGCGCACTGGCTAGCGCGACCAGCAAACCGGCGCCTCGCACGAAATCCAGATGGAACGGGAAGAAGCCGCCTACGATGGGCACGAACAGTACGCCGCCGCCCACCCCCGACGGCACGGCAACGATCCCCAGAAAGAAGCAGGTTACAAATAAGGCGAGCGCCCAACCCCACCACGGCATGCTGGCCGCTGTCGGCAGCGCGTCAGCAGCATAAGCACCCGCTGCAAACAGCGTCAGGCCAAGCGACAAAAACACCACATGGGCTTTGAGCATACCCCCTGCATGTTGCAACCTGACAAACACCCCACTTGGCATCAGGAGTTCCCCTGATAATAAAGATTTTGCGGATGACGCGCCTCGGCGAAGAAGTACCAGCGCTCGGCCAGCAAGCCTGCATATTGCAGGACGAATGCGAGCAAAGGCAGGGTCAGTACCAGACTCAGCGGCAAAACGAACGTACAAAACACCAGCATCAGCAACACCCCGCGCACAAAGGCCGGGCTCTTGCCGTGAAAAAACTCACGCGTGTTGTACGAGCCGCCCATCGCGCCTTGCGACTTTTGCACGATCTTCGGATGGCGGATACCGATCGCAGTTTGCAAGGTACTGGCAGGACTTAAGCGGGCATTGCGCAACAGGGAAATACTGCGGGTGAGCAGCCCCAGCGCGGTGAGCACGAAGGCGGCCAGGGCGAGTTCCGGCATCAGATTGGGCGCGGTAAAACCGGCCCAGGCGGCAGCCAGTGTCGTACCCGACGCACAGCCTAACACGACAAAATTCACCAGAGTCAGCGGATGCGCCCATTCCTTGAGCACTTTGATTGCCGCATAAATCATCGCCGTGCAGATGAACAAGGCGACGGACAAGACCACCGCTGTGATACCGATGGCCAGTGTATGACCAAACCCCGTCCAGTGCGCGAAGCCATAGGCGAATACCGCCGCCATAAAGGCGGGCAGCGCAATTCCTTCACGGGCAAGCCAGGAGGTCCGCCACATCGTCATCGCGCGCCATGCGCGTTCAGGATGCCCCAGATGAAAGACTGAGGCAATTCCGCCCAGGCTGCTCAGAATCAGCACCAGCACACTGCCACCCACAAAAAAACCGGGCGACAAGGATGCGGAGGCTAACAACTCACAGAAAAACAGTGCAATGAATAAACCCTGACCGGCACCGATCAAAGTGGTCAGAAACAAAACCGAAAAAGCGGGACGCATTGAATATTTCCTTAATTTAGCTCTTCGTTGGTCGGCGGCAGATCCAGGTCGAACGGCGCGCCGTCGATCTTGTGAGGATTGTCTGAGCGGTAGAGTTCCTCGTCGCGTATCGTCAGCGTCTGCTTGCGGCGCGGCAGATAATGATTGGCAGGGCGTGTGCCCGCCTCGGGCATCAGCGCATAACCGCCCCGCTCGCGAATCGCCACCGACACCTCGGAATCAGGGTCGTGCACGTCGCCAAACAATCGTGCGCCGGGCGGACATGCCAGCACACATGAAGGTTTGCGCTCGGCTTCGGGCAGTTTCTGGTCGTAAATCCTGTCCACGCAGAGCGTGCACTTGGTCATCACCTTGCGTTGTTCGTCAAACTCGCGCACGCCGTAAGGACAGGCCCAGGAACAATATTTGCAGCCTATGCATTTATCGTAATCGACCAGCACGATGCCGTCCGACTTGCGCTTGTAGGAGGCCCCCGTCGGACATACCGGCACACAGGGCGGATCCTCGCAATGCAGGCATGACTTGGGAAAATGCACCGTTTCCGTATTGGGATAGGAACCGACTTCAAAGGTCTGCACTCGGTTGAAGAACGTGCCGTTCGGCTCGGCCTCGTAAGGGTTACAGTCGGTCAAGGCGCCGGCAGCACCGGAGGTATTCCATTGCTTGCAGTTGGTCACACAGGCGTGACAGCCCACGCAAACATTCAGGTCAATGACCAGAGCCAGTTGTGTCATTTGCCTTCTCCTTTCTTGCCGGCAAACCAGGCCTGCCAGCCCATCTTTCTTTGCCCCATACCGGGTACAGGCTCCATCGGCTCAAACTGTGGCGAAGTCTGCTCAGGCTCCCCGGCATCCGCCGGATAAATGCGCACCCGCACGTCATACCAGGCCGCCTGCCCTGTGATCGGGTCTGAATTGGAGAAGCGACGCCCGTCAGCATTGGCCGGCAACTCCTCCGAGATCAGGTGATTGAGCAAGAAGCCCTGTTTCGATTCGTTGGCGTCTTTGGACAAATTCCACGCTCCCGACGATTTGCCGATCGCATTCCAGGTCCACACCGTGCCAGGTTCCACGGCCTCGGAATAACGGCACATACAGCGCACGCGCCCCCATTGCGATTCCACCCACATCCAGCCGCCATCGCTGATACCCGCAGCTTCGGCCGTGTGCGTATTGACGTATAAATGGTTGTAGGCATGAATCTGGCGCAGCCAGGCATTTTGCGAATCCCACGAGTGATACATCGCCATCGGGCGCTGGGTCAGCGCGTTTAACGGATAGTGCTTCAGATCGCTTTGCTCGTCTTCGAGCGGCGCGTACCAGAACGGCAGCGGGTCGAAATAAGTGGCCACGCGCTCGCGCAACTCGTCGGGCGGCTGCTTGCCCGGCCGTTTTCCTTCTGCGGCCAGGCGAAAGCCCTGCAACAGTTCAGAATAAATATGAATCACGATAGGGTCGTTGTCGCGGCGTAAGCCGGCCTGCTGCGCCCAGTCCATGTAACCCTTGTTCCAGTTGCGCATGTACTGGCTGGAGGGCGGCAAATGGTACTGAAAGAAACAGCCGTTCTTTTCATACATCTCCCACTGGTTCTGGTTCGGCTCACCGCGCATCGCCTTCTCGCCGTCGCGGCCTCGCCACCCGGCCAGCAACCCGATGCCCGAACCCGGAGCTGTCTCGTAGTTGACCACAAAATCGGTGTAGCCCTTGAACTTGCGAGTGCCGGCCGGGGTCGTGAACGCGGGCAATTTGAGCCTGCCTGCCAGCTCGACAATCACCTCCTGAAACGGGCGACACTCGCCTTTGGGCGCAACCACCGGGATGCGCACCGCATCCACCGGACCGTCGAATTCGGAGATAGGCCGGTCGAGCATGGACATGCAGTCATGACGTTCCAGATAAGTCGTATCCGGCAGGATCAGATCGGCAAACGCCGTCGTCTCGGACTGGAAGGCATCGCAGACCACGATGAAAGGGATCTTGTACTCGCCATCGGCCTGCTTATCGACCAGCATCTTGCGCACTTCCGAGGTATTCATGCTCGAATTCCACGCCATATTCGCCATGAACAACATCAGCGTGTCGACAGGATACGGATCGCCGCGCCAGGCGTTGGTAATCACGTTATGCATCAGACCGTGAGCCGAGAGCGGGTGCTCCCATGAGAAGGCCTTGTCGATGCGCACCGGCTGCCCTTTTTCGTCCACGAACAAATCGTCCGGGCTTTCAGGCCAGCCCAGCGGGGCGCCATTTAACGGCGTGTTCGGCTGCACGCATTCCGGGCCTTTGGGCGGACGGGCATTGGGCGGAATGGCGCGCGGGTACGGCGCCTTGTGACGAAACCCGCCGGGTCGGTCGATGGTACCCAGCAGCGACATCAAAATCGCCAGCGAACGTATCGTCTGAAAGCCATTGGAGTGTGCGGCCAGGCCACGCATGGCATGAAAGGCGACCGGATTGCCGGTCACGCTTTCGTGTTCCTCACCCCACCAGTCGGTCCAGGGGATAGGCAGCTCTATACGCTGATCGCGTGCGGTGATGCCCATTTCGTGCGCAATGCGCCGGATGGTGTCGGCTGAAATGCCGGTGATTTTTTCGGCCCATTCAGGCGTGCAATCGGCCACGCGTTCCTTGAGCAACTGAAAAGCCGGTTTGACCGGCGTGCCGTCCGGCATGACATGGCTGCCGAACAACATGGGATCTGCGCCCTTTGCATGATCCTCGACCGGTTGGTCGGTCAACCTGTCCCACCAGTAGAAATTATGCGGGCGCAGCGGATTGAGAATATCGCCTGCCGGGTTGCGCATCATCATGCCAAACTCCTGGCTGGATTCGTCCTGATTCACCAGCTGTCCGGAATTGGTGTAGCGAGCCAGAAACTCGCGGTCGTACAGTCCCAGCGCGATGATCTCGCGTATGATCGCCATGATCAGCGCGCCATCGGTGCCCGGTTTGATGGGAATCCATTCGTCGGCAATCGCCGCATAGCCGCTGCGCACCGGGTTGATCGCGACAAAGCGACCGCCGTTGCGCTTGAAGTCGCCGATCGCGCTTTTGAGCGGGTTGGAGTGATGGTCTTCTGCCGTGCCTATCATGTAGAAAACCTTGGCGCGCTCAAGATCCGGGCCACCGAACTCCCAGAACGAACCGCCTATGGTGTAAATCATGCCGGCGGCCATATTGACCGAACAAAAGCCGCCGTGCGCCGCGTAATTGGGAGTACCGAACTGGCGTGCGAATAATCCGGTCAGCGCCTGCATCTGATCGCGCCCTGTGAACAGCGCGAATTTCTTCGGGTCGGTCGCACGCAGATGCGCCAGTCGCGTCTCCAGAATATCGAAGGTTTCCTCCCAGCTGATCTCCTCGAACTCGTTGGCTCCGCGCTCGGATCCGGGCTTGCGGCGCAAAGGCTGAGTCAGCCGGGCAGGCGAGTACTGCTTCATGATCCCCGAGCCTCCCTTGGCGCAGATCACGCCCTTGTTCAGAGGATGGTCGGGGTTGCCCTCGATATAACGCACCTCGCCATTGCGTAAATGGACACGGATGCCGCAGCGGCACGCGCACATGTAACAGGTGGTGGTGCGCATCTCGGTGGAGGCGTCAGGCATGGGGGATGCGATCGGGTCGTGTATGGGAGATGGCATGAAAATCAGTTCTTTTATAGGATTATCGTCGCGACTGTCGCAGCCGTCCGGCACACGCTCTTTTGCAACGCTTCGCTATTAGGCGCAATCGCGCCACCCGGTGTCTATACCCACATCGGGTAGGGACGGGTATAACCCTGTTGGGGATTGAACCCGGATTTTGTATTTAGCTTATTGATATTTTTAGTATTTAAGCTTAGTCTGATGGACGTTTTTCGACACTGGCCGCCAAGTTGATACAAAAAAAAACGATCCCTGTAGCTGACACCACCCACAGCGCGTTCGTCTGGGTGCGTAATCCCGACTTCACACCGCCCGGCCGGAACGGCGGGGTCGATGCATGCGCGGCGCATGAGTTCACGCCCCCCCGTGCGGGTGACTTAAGAACGCTGCTGGAAACTTTTTTGGAGAGCATCATCGGCACGGTCAATGCGACAGCCGGTGTGGTGCGACTGCTCTCGCCCGACGGATGCACCCTGCAAATCATCAGTTCGGCAGGACTCTCGGCCGAGCTGCAAGAAGAGGCGGAGAGTTTTCTGGAACTCGATTGCGAGGCGGGCGACAAGACCACGCTCGGACATATCATTCACTCGAATGATATCAGCACATGCGAATCGAGGCAGAACTGCCCCTACGCCAGCTGTCGCTTCCAGTCACTGGTAGCCGCTCCGCTGGAGGCGAACAGTTTGTCCGGCGCGCCCCTGGGGATACTGACCATTTTCTTCGATGTGCCGCGCAAAGCCGCAAGCCAGGTCATGAATACCCTGGCAGCTTTCGCCGAAGTGATGAGCGCCACCATAGAGCACACCCGCATCAACCGCGAAACCAGCCGCATGGAGCGGCTCGCCGCTCGCCAGGAAATCGCCAACGATGTCCACGATTCACTGGCTCAAACGCTGACCTACTCGCGCATGCGCGTGAGCCTGCTGCGAGAAGCCATCCACACCGGGAAGACGGCGATAGCCGGGCAATATGCGGACGATCTGGACGAGGCACTGGAAATCGGGCAAAAGAGCACGCGCGCACTCATCGCCGATTTTCGCTGCGAGATGAACCCTGAAGGCTTGTCGGCGGCATTGCAGGATCTGGCCTTCGATTTTCGCAAACGCAATGCCATCGTGCTGGAATATCACAACCGGCTGGTCGATTTCGAACTGCCGCTCGAACACGAAATACAGGTGTATTACATCGTACGCGAGGCGCTGACCAATATCGCCCGACATTCCGAAGCGACACACGCCAGATTATTTGTCGATGCAAATTTCGGCTACTACGTATTTACCATGGAAGATAATGGCCGTGGCGCCTGCACTTTTTCTCCGATAGAAGGACATTACGGTGTGCTGATTATGCAGGAGCGGGCGCAACGCATCGGCGGCGAAATCAGGGTCAAGAGCGCCGCCGGGCTGGGTACACAGGTACAATTGTTTTTCCCTGAACCACCGCTGGACTGGAGAGCCGTAAATGAGTGATAAATTGAAACTGGTTTTGGTCGACGACCAATGCCTGTGCAGGCGGGGGTTGAGCGAACTGCTGGCCAATTGCTATGACTTCACCGTGCTGGGCGCCACCGGCAGCATAGAGGAGCTGCGCACCTTACTGGATCAAAAACCCGATCTGCTTATCCTCGATCTGCGCATGAAGCCGATGGATGGCATCACCTTGCTGCTGCAACTGCGCACAGAGGGCTATATGACGCCGGCCATCATGCTCACGATGAGCGACTCCGAAGTCGATCTGGGAAATGCCATCCATGCGGGGGTGCGCGGCTATCTGCTCAAGGACATGGCGCCTGACGACGTGGTCGATGCCATCCGCCGGGTAGCCATGGGCGAACTGGTGGTAGCGCCTGCCATGACGGTGAAGATGATCGAGATGTTGCGCGGAGAACAGCCAGGACAGGAGGCGAAAAATTCGCTCAAACTGCTCACCGATCGCGAGCGTGAAATCTTGCAGCTGCTCTCGCGCGGCGAGAGCAACAAGGCCATCGCGCTGACCCTGCACATCAGCTATGAAACCGTGAAACAGCATGTGCGCCACATCCTGAACAAGCTCAACCTCTCCTCACGGGTGAAAGCCGCCGTGCTGTACACCAAGGAACAGGGCACCTCTGACGATGCGTCAAGAGGTTGAACGGCGGCGAAAAGCGCCCGCCATGCGGCCTGCCCAACACTGCGCCACATTAAAGCTGCGGCCACCCGTTGGAGTTATAAGCACCCTTACCCGATATGGTTATAGACACTAACACCCTCAATTGCGCCTAATACCCCAGGACGATCGACGAGTCGCCTGGCGGCAGCCGATGCAGGCGCTGTTTGTATTCATAAAAGACGGAGAGACAGAACTCCGCAAGTTTGCGTTTATCAACCCAATCAGGAAGGAAAAATATGGCACACATCGTAATCATGGGAGCAGGGGTCGGCGGCATGCCGGCCGCTTACGAAATGCGGGACATGCTGGACAAACAGCACAAGGTGACCGTCGTCTCGAACACCGAGAACTTCCACTTTGTCCCGTCCAACCCGTGGGTGGGTGTCAAATGGCGCAACCGCAAACAAATCGAGTTCCCGGTGCGCACCTATCTGGAGCGCAAGGGCATCAACTTCATTTCGACCGGTGTCAAGCGCGTCCATCCTGAAAAAAACCAGCTCGAACTCAACGATGGCGCGAGCATCGATTACGATTATCTGGTCATCGCCACCGGCCCCAAGTTAGCCTTCGATGAAGTAGAAGGATTGGGGCCGCACGGCGGCCATACCCACTCGGTCTGTCACATCGATCACGCGATGAAGTCACATGACGAGTGGGAACACTTTTGCAGCAATCCCGGCCCCATCGTCGTCGGCGCCGTGCAGGGAGCCTCCTGCTTCGGCCCTGCCTACGAATACGCGTTCATCATGGAAACCGACCTGCGTCGGCGCAAGATCCGCACTAAAGTGCCGATTACTTTCGTGACATCCGAGCCCTACATCGGCCACCTGGGGCTGGGCGGGGTGGGCGACTCCAAGGGTATCTTGGAATCGGGCATGCGCGACAAGCACATCAAATGGATCTGCAACGCAAAAGTCACCAAGGTCGAAGCGGGCAAGATGTACGTCACCGAACACGACGAGATGGGCATGGAGAAGAAAAAGCATGAACTGCCGTTTAACTACAGCATGATGCTACCCGCCTTCAAAGGAGTGGATGCGGTGTTCGGCATCGAGGGACTGGTTCAGGCGCGCGGTTTCATCATCGTGGACAAGCACCAGCGCAACCCGAAATACAAGAACATCTTCGCCGTGGGCGTATGCGTGGCAATACCGCCGGTCGAAGCCACGCCCGTCCCGGTGGGCACACCCAAGACAGGCTACATGATCGAATCCATGGTGACTGCCACCGTGCACAACATCCAGGCTGATTTGACCGGCAATCCGGCCGATACGGAAGCTACCTGGAATGCGGTCTGCCTGGCCGACTTCGGCGACAGCGGAGTGGCGTTCGTGGCCATCCCGCAGATCCCGCCGCGCAACGTCAACTGGTTCTCCGAGGGCAAGTGGGTGCACTTGGCCAAGATCGCCTTCGAAAAATACTTCATCCGCAAGATGAAAAAAGGCACGTCAGAACCGTTTTACGAGGGCAGCATCCTCAGGATGATGGGCATAGACAAGCTCAAATAAGCAAGCCTGCATCCAAGCCCCCCGGCCTCCTCCTTTGCAAGGGATGGAGGTTTTTTTCTGACAATTCAGGCAATTTGGCATAATATCCTGAATCCTGAATCCTGAATCCTGAATCCTGAATCCTGAATCCTGAATCCTGAATCCTGAATCCCGAATCCCGAATCCTGAATCTCACCCGAAAGGACGCGACATGCAACTCGACGACCGTAGCCTGGATATCCTCTTCAGAAACGCACACACCCACAGCGCATGGCAGGACAAACCGGTCAGCGATGATTTGTTGCGACAGGTGTACGATTTGATGAAATGGGCGCCTACCAGCGCCAACTCAAGCCCTGCGCGCATCGTCTTCGTCAGGAGCGAATCGGCCAAACAGCGCCTGTTGCCCGCGATGATTCCGGGCAATGTGGAAAAAACGCGCACGGCGCCGGTCACGGCGATCATTGCACAGAATTACGAGTTTTATGAACATCTGCCGCGCCTGTTTCCGCACGCCGACGCGCGCTCATGGTTTGTCGGAAATCAGGCATTGATCGACACGACCGCATTTCGCAACGCCACATTGCAGGGAGCTTATCTCATCCTGGCCGCCCGCGCGCTGGGCCTCGATGCCGGCCCCATGTCAGGCTTCGACAACGACAAAGTCGATCAGGAATTTTTCTCAGGCACCCGGATAAAATCAAACTTTCTGATCAACCTGGGTTATGGCGACGCGAGCCAGTTATTCCCGCGCAACCCGCGCCTTGATTTTGCAGAGGCCGCCAGTATCCTGTAAATCTGCCCTGTACAGCCGTGCTCACCATGCAGACGGATTAGCTGTCAGTCTGCGTCGCAGCCAGAAGCTGATGCCATCAACCAGGGTGATCATCAACAGCATCGCGATAATCACGCTGGCCGCCTGCTGCATTTGAAACAAGGAAAGATGGTATTTCAGCATCTGCCCCAGGCCGCCCGCACCGACCACCCCCAGAATGGCGGCAGCACGGATATTGTTCTCCCAGCGGTACAGCGTGTAGGACATCAGTTGCGGCAAGATCTGCGGTAACGCCGCGTAAAAGAATGCGGCCAGCGGTTTCGCGCCGTTAATGCGCAAAGTGTCTTCTGCATCTGTCGGCAGATTTTCAAGCGCGTCGGCGAACAGGCGACCGAGCACACCGGTGGTGTGCACAGCCAGGGCCAGTGTGCCTGCAAATGGCCCCAGTCCTGCGGCAATCAGCAAGATAACAGCCCAGACCAGCTCGGGGATCGAGCGCAATATATTCAGAACCAGACGAATTCCCAGGCGAGCCGCTGCGCCGAACCTTCCGCTGGCGGGCAATGCCAGTGCGATACCGAGCAAGAATGCGATGCCCGTCCCCAATGCCGACATGGACAGCGTCTCCAGTATGCCCTTCGCAATCCCTGCCAAAAAGGATCCTGCCAGCTCCGGCGGCGCAAAGCCGCTTAAAAATTCCAGAGCGGAGCGCCGGGCATCGGCGCCGAACAGCTCGCCCCACCTGATCGTCAGCGAAAAGAAGCTGGCGCAGACCAGCGCCAGCAGTCCGGCCAGCAACGCGATGGTGGCGAACTCGACAGCGGGCGGCGGGGAGCGGCGGGAAGAGTTCATGTCAGCCCAGACGCCTGCGCAGGAAAGTGCTGACCAGGTCGGCACACGCCACCAGCAGGACGAAGATGATCAGCATGGTTGACACTTCGTCACCGGCCATCATTTTCATCGACTCGTCCATGCGTTGACCGAGTCCACCGGCACCGACAAACCCCATGATCACCGAACCTCGGATCGCGCACTCCCAACGAAAGGTGGTGTAGGACACCAGTTCGGAAGCCGCCGCCGGCCAGGCGCCATAAAACAAGGCCGCCAGTCTGCCACCGCCGTTCCTCAGCAACGACTCGGTGGCATGCGATTCCGACGACTCCAGAATCTCGGCATAGACTTTGCCTAACATGCCGCTGTAAGTCAGCGCGATGGCTAATACGCCGGCGGTCGGCCCAAGACCTACGATGCGCACAAACAGCAAAGCCCAGACCAGTTCAGGCACGCTGCGCAACAGGACCAGCAGCCAGCGCGCGGTTTGCCTGACTACAGCACCGGCAAGACGCATGCGCCCGGATTCGAGCTGCGAGACCGACAACGATGCGGTCGCCAGCAGCGTCAGCGGGATCGCGCCCAGCAGCGCCAGCGTCAGTCCGGCAGTGGCGATCGCCACGGTTTGCCAGGTCGCGGCAAGCATCAGCCACAGGAATTCGCCCGAATGCGCGGGCGGAAAAAATGCGGCAAGAAAGCGCCCGGTCGCCGCCAGACTCTTCGCGTCGAACAGTATCCACGGCTTGAATTCGCCGGCCACCAGCATCGGCCACAACAGCGCCGTGGCGATGACCATCGCCGTGACCCGGCCTCGCCATGCGGGATCGGGATGGCGTGAAAAAACAGCGGCTGGCATCTTATTCATCAAGTGTCAGCTGACTTCCCGATGAATAGCGGCGAGTCAGCGGCATTCCGGTACAGAGCCGCGATCATCGCCTCCGTCACGTCCTCACGGGCGGCATCGAACACGATGCGGCCCTCGCGCAGGCCGACGATGCGCGGAAAATGGCCCAGCGCCAATTCCACCTGATGCAGACTGCACACCAGTGTGGCGTTTCGGTCCGTCGCCTCTTGTTGCAGCGTGTTCAGCGTTTGCAAGGAGAGCGCGGGATCGAGCGCGGACAGCGGTTCATCCACCAAAAAAGCATCGGCGTTTGACACCAGCAAGCGCGCCATCCCGCAGCGCTGGCGTTCGCCGCCCGACAATCGATCCACCCGATCGTACAGTTTGTCCTTTAAATTGAAGCGAGCCAGCGCGTCATAGGCCGCATCGGCGTCACGCGGCCTGACCAGCGAGGCGATGGATCGCCAGAATCCCCACTGCGGAAGACGTCCGGCGAGCACCGCCGTCACCACGCGCTGGCGCGGCGGAAGCGGCGGGGTTTGCGGCGCGAGAAACAGGCGCGCGCGCAGCGCGTGACGCCTGGCATGATTCAGTGACCAGGGTTCTGCGCCAAACACGGAAAGCTCGCCGGAATCAGCCCGGCGGGCGCAGGCGAGCGTGTGCAGCAAAGTGGTTTTGCCGGCACCGGACGGACCGATCAACGCGATCTGCTCGCCCTGCTCGATCGACAGGCTGACATCGACCAAAGCCTGGCGCGACCCGGCAGCGTGGCGCACGCTGATGCCGCGTAATACGAACGACATGCTTACTTCAGCAAACCCGCGCTGCGCGCTGCCGCCTCGATCGCGCGGTAATTCTCAGCTCTGGTCGGAACAAACTTGCTGGCGCGTTGCAAGTCGAGTATCTCCTTGTCGTGCGGATCGTTCTTGTCCAGCGCGAGGAATGCGTCGGCAAGCTTCTTGCGCAATACCGGATTCATGTCGGCGCGCACCGTCCAGTTATAGTCGTAATAGCCGGGGGTGGTGTAGAACACGTGAACGACATTGGCATCCACCCGACCTTGCGCCAGCAGTTTTTCCCATACGGAAATATTCAGCGCGCCCGCATCCACCTTGCCGCCCGCCACTGCCGCCACCGTCGCATCATGCGCGCCGGAAAAGGCGATGCGCTTCATGTCGGTTTCCGGAACAATGTGTCCGGCCAGAAGATAGGAGCGTGGCATCAAATGACCGGAAGTGGAGGATTCCGAGCCGAAAGCGAATGTCTTGCCCTTCAGGTCCTGCAACTTGACGATGTCACTGCGCGTGGTGATGAACACAGACTTGAATTTCTCGTCTTCCTCGCGCTGCACCAGCGGGATCACCTGGTTGTTGCTGCGCACTTTTGCCTGCACGAACGTGAAGCCGCCGAACCAGACCATGTCCAGCCTGTTGTTGACCAGGCCTTCCACGGATGCCGCATAATCGGTGACAGGTGTGAACTCCACCTTCATGCCCAGCTTCTTCTCAAGATATTCGCCCAAAGGCTTGAACTTGCGCTGCAACTCGGTCGGCGATTCGTCCGGGATTGCCGACACGCGCAAAACAGGTTCAGCCTGAGACAGATTGGCCGACAACAGCGCGATTGATGCGACCGCCGTTACGATGAATGATTTGATCGATTTTGAAGGAGTGATACGAGTCATGGCTACCCTTTATAAATAGTGGGCGCAGAACAGACTATGCAGAAGGGAAAGACAGAAATGATAATACTTCGCCCATTTTTCACGGACGAAAAAAGCTCGGGAATTCCGTCCGGGTAAACGCGACGGTCAGAGCTCGTACCTCATAGGATCTGCTGACCTGCACACTGGCAGCGCGTTGATACGGTACATTCCATCGTTCCCGATAATGTCAGCCTCACGCAGGCCGTCTGACCCGATTCACTAAATGAAACGGCGTTACGGCGAGCCGACAAAAAACAGGTACGACAGCGGGGGCGCATTCTATCAGAAGCTGTGACGACTATGGCTGATCCAATTTATCACCGGCAGATGAATGGCGGCTTTTGGCTCACGGCGGTGCCTCCCTCCGTCAGGAGGGCATCGAGTTTAAGATGGTCGCCTTTGTCATGTCGTTACAGCGGCCACGGGATGGCCTCAGCCAGGTTCATCTGACCCGATGATTGCCTGATCTTGCACTTCAAGGTTGAAATCCTCTTGCTGCCGGAATTTTGAACCGAAGAGACTTGTATTTCCGAGCTGCTCGGACTATCCGCTGAATAAGACAACCTGACCCACCTGATAACGGAGTATTCATGGTTGCCAATAGAAAAATTTAATGATTCGAATTCGCCATTTTCAAGATGTGACTCAAAGGTAAATTGAGTTTGCGTGCCTTCCAACGTTGGAGGAAACCTTAATTCTATTTTGCGCGGTGTTCCAAAGCGGTACTGAAGATAGCCTTCCGTGCTTGTTAGTTTTGGCGAGCTGCAAACTGATGCAATCTTGTGGCTCTTGCCCAATACGCAGCTAAATCTGGTTACTTCTGAGGGCTCACAAAGGCCTTCTGCTGTTGCCAGTTGAGGGTAGCAAACAACAGCCAAAATAATGAAACGGAATGCAGAGGCGTATTTCATTTTCCCCAGACCTCAACGTTAAGTAAACGGAACTATTACATGCAGAGGGCGTTCTGCACAAGCTGCCTCCATCATACTGCAACCCGCTGATTATTGTGGATCACTCCGTCAAGACAGTGTCGAGTTTAAGATGCTCGCCTTTTTCATGCAGCCGGACGGCGTTGCCCCGGTTTTTTTAAAAACCGTGATGTCAAGACCTGACCCCGACGCCCAGTCGCCAGGAGCCACACCCCCGTCGGCAGAAATATTACACCTCCTGCCAACGGTCGTCATCTACAATTCAATGGTAGACCCCGAGCCTGAATGGTAGACCCCGCCACCCCGGGGACCCCTAAGGTTATGCCTCATTCGGGCCCGAACCGCGCATGATGCTGTGCATCTTAGAGGCTTCATAGTGGCGAGTAATCATATTCACCAAGGCGTTCTTATTTTGGCGCTTCGAGGATGTAAGCCCCAGACGTTCCGCCAACTCCGACAGATTAGCCACAGTGAACGCCTCAGCCTCTGACAGCAAGAAAGCTTCAATTTCAGCCGGTGATATCGCTGCAAGTCGTTCCTCAATTTCTATCGGAAGTGGCCGCTGCGGTTTGGACGAACTTTTCTTCGCAGGACTCATGCCAGGAAGAAACTCCTGTAGGGCTAACGATTGCTTCGGATCAAGCTCGGTATCTGGAAGTTGACGGAGGAAGCGAGCCAGTTGCTCAAGGTGCTGTGCAAATTCATGAATTTTCATACTGTGGCCTAAACGATCCGATTGAGGAATTCATCAACCACTCGCTCCATGTAAGTTGCTTGCTTTTCAGCATTTTGCTGGGCACGAGGTAAGTCGTTGAATGCGAAGATGGGCAGGTTAAATTGTGCAGCCGCTGACATACCGTCACCGTCAGTAACGTAATTTTTGAATAGTGCACCGGCTCCCAGTTGGGAGGCAGTCGATTTCATGATCTGCCTGTGCCCGTCCTTAGGTCCACCGCCGTACTCATCGACCATATTGAAAATAATGCCGCCAAACTTTGTTTCGACGTACGACCCGGGTAGCCCGGCGTAAGCCCACATGGATCGATAGTCTTGATTGAACTGGTCCATGTATTTTGTGATCTGCGATATACCTACGGTGGACAAGAAGTCAGGAATCGCTGGCACCACATAGTAATCACTTGAAAAAAATGCGTTCTGAGTAACGAGATTTACGTTGGGTGGGCAGTCTAGAAGCACATAGTCATATTCGGAGGCGACCTCATCGATAATGCTCTTGATCACAGAGAGCTTCTCGATCTCGAATCGAGTCTCTTCCCGGTGGTCTTTCCCTGAACGCTTTTCACGTGCTAGCTTCATGTCCAAAAGTGTCAGTTCCTGATGGGAAAGAACGATCCCGACTTGCGTGAAAATCTGTCCTGCCGATGCACGAACCCGCTTTTTTAGGATGACATCCTCAGGCTTAGCTTGCTTTCTGTCGAAGTAGGCGTCAAAGACTGTCTTCAGGGTCGAGCCACTATTTTTATACGTGTGATCAACGTACGCTGAGAGCCCGACGGATAGAAAGGAAAGATTGCACTGCGCATCTAAATCGATGAGCAGAACTCGCTTTGAGTGTTTGGAGGCAAGGCCGGCCGCTAAGTTGAGCGTGAGTGAAGTCTTTCCAACTCCTCCCTTCCAATTGATCATGCTGACGACGATGGCCATTTTTTCCTTTGTTTTTACAATTTGTGGGAGGGAAGAGCGTTGCGATGATGCATACCGTTAAATTAAGGAGAGCGCTTCGGCGCGTCCTTCTTGAATGCAAAATTAGACAGTGCCATTAGCTTTGCTTCCGACGAATTTCACAGTTGACAAAAATAAAATCGAGTATTTCTCGGTCGTTCTCAGGAATACGTGGAATTTCAATTTTGTCAGTTTTTGTTGTGAGCAGGAAATATTCTTTTAACGAACCTGCAATAGACATTCCTCCAATATCGATTGGAGTTACTCCGATATATGGCTGAATGCCTTGAATTTCTGATTCGTTGAATGTGCGCTCTTTGCCGTCTTGGAGAATTAGATTTAACTCTGATTTAAACATTTTTTTGCTCCTGTATTACATTCAATCGTGGCTTCAAGCCCGAAGTACTGTCTAACGAATAGCGTTTATCTGCCGCGCAGAAAGGCTTAAAAATGGCGATGAATTCATACGCGGCAGATAAACCTTGTTGGACTGAACGGCCTCCCGGGAAGAGTGAAGGGACGGTATAGGGGATTGATAGATTCTTCCCACCCATTAACGTGAAACACGCGTAAGCGTTCGTTTGCCCTTTCCCCTGCTGGGTATGCGGGGGAAAGATGGAAAGGGGGAAACGGGCATGGCGAGTTTCATAATTAGGGGTGGCTGCTCGCCATGCCCGTGAGGGTCAGACTATAGCAGGGAATCTTGTTTCTGGCGTTGCAACTAAGCCCTTAATCGCAAATAAGTATCCGGTTGGACAAGGCGTTAAGTGCGTTTCTGCGTTGCGGTGACCTGAAACGAAGCGGCCCTTGGAGCCGTTTTCGACCGGGCCCCATCATACTGCAACCCGCTGTTTTACCGCAGGCAATTTGACAATCCACGCGCTCAATCGGGTTATTGCGTATAACCCTCGCTGCCCCCCCGTCAAACCAATTGTGTGCATCGATTCGGCGGCGTAGGATGCCCGCATAAATTAGTAACTGATGTTACGCAGTAACATCAGTTTTGCATACGAATCAACTTCGCCGGGGGCAGCCCGGCTGCTGGCGACTTTCTTTTGCGTCGCCAAAAGAAAGTCGCTAAAGAAAAGGCGACCCCGGCTTGCCGCGCCGCCAGACTGTCAACAGTCAGGTGGCGTTCCCTTGATAGCCGCAAACAGGCGGGGCTGCGCAACTCGCACGATCCGCACGGCGGCCACGTGCTCAAACAGTGCTCGCCTAACCCCACCGCTTGTTTGCGGCTATCTTCGGCAGCAAACAGGGGTTGTGGGTGAAGCTCAAAGGTTACCGCTAAAACATAATTTTAATGATCCCGAAATACTGACTTTAGAAGTCAGTGCGTAAGATAAATTAGTAAACGATAATATTCTCAAGGGGGCAAAATGGGGAATGAAGCAATAAACGATGGCAATCGCCGCAATTTTTTGATCCAACTCACATCGGTGGTCGGCGGTGTCGGTGTCGCCGCCACCTGCGTCCCCTTTGTGGCCAGTATGAATCCAAGTTCCGACGTACTGGCCAAAGCCGAGACCGAAGTGGATCTGGCCCACATCCCGCCGGGCGGCATGCACACGATCGCCTGGCAAGGCAAGCCCGTGTTCATTTTGCACCGCACTCCCGAACAAATTAAAGAGTCTGAAGCCTCCAACGGCGTGCTGGATCCTGAGGCCGACCAGAAGCGGGTGCAAAAACCCGAGTGGCTGGTGGTGATCGGCGTCTGCACGCACATGGGCTGCGTGCCCAACAAGGAAGGCCCCGGCTGGACATGTCACTGCCACGGCAGTCAATATGACGACAGCGGGCGCGTCACCCAGGGACCCGCGCCGAAAAATCTCGAAGTGCCGCCGTATCGCTTCGTGTCCGAAAACAAACTTGTCATCGGCCAGGCTTAGGAGACAAGCATGCCCCAACGCATTATCAAATGGATAGACCAGCGCTTCCCGCTCACCAGCTTCGTCAAACATGAACTGACCGGCTATCCTACGCCGCGCAACCTGAGTTACTGGTGGAATTTCGGCTTTTTGGCGGGCTTCGTGCTGATGCTGCAAGTGGCGACCGGCATCTTTCTCGCGATGCACTACAAGGCGGATGTCGCGCTCTCCTTCGACTCCATCCAGCACATCATGCGCGATGTCAATTATGGCTGGCTGTTGCGCTACATGCATGCGACCGGCGCGTCCGCCTTCTTCTTCGTGATCTACATCCACATGGCGCGCACCCTGTATTACGGCTCCTATCGCGCGCCGCGCGAACTGTTGTGGTGGACCGGGCAAGGCCTGCTCTTGTTGCTGATGGCGACCGCTTTCATGGGCTATTTGCTGCCCTGGGGGCAAATGTCATTCTGGGGCGCCACGGTCATCACCAACCTGTTCCGCGCCACGCCTTTTATCGGCGACATGGTGGTCATCTGGTTGCGCGGCGACTATACCGTGGGGGATGCGACGCTCACCCGCTTCTTTGCGCTGCACTACCTGTTTCCGTTCCTGATTATCGGCGCAGTCATCGTCCATCTGGTCGCGCTGCACACGGTGAAGAGCAGCAATCCCAGCGGCATCAACCTGGCCGACAAGGACAACATCCCTTTCCACCCGTATTTCACGACCAAGGATTTATATGGCCTGGGCCTGTTCCTGATTTTGTACAGCGTCTTTGTATTTTTCCTGCCCGATACGCTGATAGAAGCGGCCAACAACATTCCGGCCAATCCGATGCAGACGCCCAATCATATCGTGCCTGAATGGTACTTCCTGCCTTTTTACGCGATTCTGCGTTCGGTGCCCAACATGGTAGGCGGGGTGGTTGCGATGGGATTGTCGGTATTGATCTTCGCCTTCATGCCCTATCTTGACCGCTCGCGCATTCCCGGCGGCGCACACTACCGCCCGATGTTCCGGGTCTTGTTTTACGCCTTCGCGGTTGACATGGCAGTCCTGGGGTACATAGGGTATGTCCCGCCGACCGGTTCATCTATCGTCATGGGGCAAGTGGCTACCCTGATTTATTTCACGCTGTTCCTGTTGCTTCCTTTCCTGTCCAGGTTTGAAGACAAATGGCTGATCAAACGCGGACTGCCGCCTGAACTCGAAGCGCTGATCGCCAGCGAAGAACAAGAGAAAAACAAGAGGAGCAAACGATGAAAAAAGCCATCAGCATCATGGCCGCATGCTGCTTTGTCATACCGGCACTGGCCTCGGAAACAAGACTCGAAATAGTTCATACAGGGATTGATGCTCAGACGGTTACGCGCGGCGTGGACGCGATGATGGCTGACTGCCATTCCTGCCACAGCATGAAATACATCAAATACCGCGACCTGATTACCCTGGGCGCAAACAAGCTGAAGGTGGATGAGTGGCGTGGCGACCAGCCGCTGGACGCCCCCCTGATGGCCCAGATGTCGGCTGTAGACGCGGAACAGGCATTCGGCAAGGCGCCGCCCGATCTGAGTTTGATGACTAAGGCACGCACAGGCGGTGCAAACTACGTGTATTCCTATTTGCTGGGCTATTACACGACGCCTGATGGAAAAGCTGCCAACCACTTCTATCCCGGGACCAGGATGCCCGACATACTGGGCATGAGCCAGGCGACCGGTGATGCTCAGCGCACGGATATAAAAACGCGTGCGCGCGACATTGTTTCCTTCCTGAACTGGGCGTCCGATCCGCATGAACAAGAGCGCCACAAACTTGGCTATTATGTGATCGCTTACCTGCTGGTACTGACGGCCTTACTCTATCTGGTCAAAAAGCAGGTTTGGGCAAAACTGAAGTAACGGATGTTACACACAAGCTCAAAAATCAGGTTTGATGAGTGGTAACCCTGAAGCTCTACCCTTAAGCCCCTGTGCGCCGCCGAAGACAAGTAGGCAAACAACGGAGCTTTTGGGCGAGGACTGTTTGAGCACGTGGCCGCGCAGCGGATCGTGCGAGTTCCACAGCCCCGTTGTTTGCTGACTGTCGAGGGCATCTCCGCCTGCCTGCCCTGCCTGCCGACAGGCAGGCGTAGGCTAGACAGGCGGAGGCGGCAAGCCGGGGTCGCTTTTTCTTTAGCGACTTTCTTTTGGCGACTCAAAAGAAAGTCGCCAGCAGCCGGGCTGCCCCCGGCGAAGTTGATTTTGATACACGGCTGATGTGACGCAGTAACATCAAAGCAGCAACACTCTATGAGGTGCAATATGAAAAGTTTACAGCGCATCGTCGCACTCGCGGCACTGATATTTTCCGCGTCGGCCATTGCAGATCCTGCCCGGCATGAAGTCAGCTACAACAAGGAGATCGCGCCCATCATTCACGACTATTGCCTGAGCTGCCACGAACCCGGGGGGCAGGGGTATGAAAAAAGCGGGCTGGATATGCGCACCTACCAGAGCCTGATGAAGGGCACCAAATTCGGCTCTGTCATCAAACCCGGCGACAGTTTCACCAGCATCCTGATCCAGGTAGTCGACGGGCGCGTCCACGCCTCCATCAAGATGCCTTACGGCATGGAGGGCGGACTTGCCAAGGACAAGATCAGTTTACTGAAAAAATGGGTGAATCAGGGCGCAAAGAACAACTAAAACCTGATGTTACGCAGTAACATCAGGTTTCCTGATTAGCCACAAAGTTCAGCTATCCCCTCGCCCACTTGTGGGAGAGGGGAGCAAGTCGTTAAGCTGTAGCCAGGTGAACTTTGTGACTAATCAGGTCATGTTTTGCATACAAATCAACTTCGCCGGGGGCAGCCCTTTCTGCCGACAGGCAGGCCGACTGCCGACGCATTATGCGGTCAGGCCGTTGTGCCGCAACAGCGCTTCGATGCCGGGTTCACGCCCACGGAAAGCCACGAAAGACTCCATCGCTCCGCGCGAGCCGCCGACGGCGAGAATCTCGCTGCGAAAACGCGCGCCCACGTCAGGATTGAGTACGCCATGCTCCTCGAACAGGCTATACGCATCAGAGGACAACACCTCCGCCCATTTATAGCTGTAATAACCTGCGCCGTAACCGCCCGCAAAAATATGCGAGAAGCTTTGCGGGAAGCGGTTAAATTCAGGCGGGATCATCACCGCCACCTCGGCGCGAACTTCGTCGAGCAACTGGAGGATGGTCTTGCCGCCACCGGCCTCGAAGGCGCTGTGCATCAGCATGTCGAACAGGGCGAATTCGATCTGGCGCAGTGTTTGCAAGCCGCTCTGGAAATTCTTTGCCGCCAGCATCTTGTCGAACAGCTCGCGGGGCAGTGCGTCCCCCGTCTCGACGTGACGGGTCATGTCACACAGCACCTCCCATTCCCAGCAGTAGTTTTCCATGAACTGGCTGGGCAATTCGACCGCATCCCATTCCACGCCGTTGATCCCGGACACACCCAAATCCTCGACTTCGGTGAGCAGATGATGCAGCCCGTGACCAAATTCGTGGAACAAGGTGATGACATCATCGTGGGTGAATACGGCCGCCTTTCCGCCCACAGGCGCCGCAAAATTGCAGTTCATATAAGCCACAGGCGTCTGTATGCCGTAATCCTTCCTGCGGCGGGTGATCACGTCATCCATCCACGCCCCGCCCCGCTTGCTGCTCCTGGCATACAGGTCAAAGTAAAACTGGCCGACCAGCGCGCCCTGTTCGTCGCGAATATCGAAGAAGCGCACGCTCTCGTGCCAAACAGGGGCGGTAGATGCCACGATGTGCAGGCCATACAGCGTTTCGATCAGACCGAACAGTCCGGCTAACACCGCATCTTCAGGGAAATATTGTTTGACTTCCTGTTCGGAAAACGCATAGCGCTTCTCGCGCAGTTTCTCGCTGACATAAGTGACATCCCAGGAATGCAGCTCATCCAACCCCAGTTCAGCACGCGCGAACTCGCGCATTTCTGTCAAATCTTTTTCGGCAAAGGGGCGCG
This sequence comes from Gallionella sp., assembly GCA_028707275.1. GTDB lineage: Bacteria > Pseudomonadota > Gammaproteobacteria > Burkholderiales > Gallionellaceae > Gallionella. The sequence goes on from JAQTUP010000004.1 coordinate 192,588, forward strand.
CCCGTTGCGCCAGTTCACGCATGAAATCTGCCACCTGTTTCGGAGTCTCGGCCATCTTGGCGGCAAGGGATAATTCGCCAAAATTGGCGAAACCCAGCAGTCGCGCCTCTTCGCCGCGCAATTTCACGATCTCATCCATCAGGGGCGAGTTATCCCATTCCGCTTTGCCGAACTCGGAGGCGCGGGTGGCGTAAGCGCGGTACATTTTTTCGCGTAACTGGCGATTATCGGCGAACTGCATCACCGGCATGTAAGACGGCGCTTTCAGGGTAAACAGCCAGCCTGATTTTTCCGCTGCGGCTGCGGCCTCCTGCGCTGCCTGCAACACGTCAGCCGGCAATCCTTGCAGATCATCCCGGTCTTCGATGACCAGCGTGTAATCGTTGGTCGCATCGAGCAGATTGTCGGAGAAGCGCGAGGTCAGTTCGGACTGGCGCTCCTGAATGGCCAGGTAACGCGCCTTCTTGTCATCGGGCAGCTCGGCGCCGCCTAAACGGAAGTCGCGCAGATCGTTCTCGATGATCTTCTTGCGCGCCACGCTCAGGGTTTCAAACTCGGGGCTGTTGCGCAACACCTTGAATTTTTCGAACAGTGCCAGATTTTGCCCGAGCTCTGCGTAATACTGGGTGATCACAGGCAGCGTCGCGTTGTAAGCCTCGCGCAGCTCGGGCGAATTCATCACCGCGTTCAGGTGGCCGACCGGCCCCCAGGCGCGCGACAGGCGCTCATGCGCGTCTTCCATTGGTGCTACAAAATTCTGCCAAGTGGGCGGTTTTTTATCCGCCAGCAAATAGGCGGTCAGCTCGCGGCATTCGCCCAGCAGTTTTTCAATCGCAGGCGCGACATGTTCGGGGAGGATCTCGGCAAAGCGCGGCAGACCTGTAAAATCGAGTAGTGGGTTCATGTGAGTATTTATTGTGAGTTTCAAAGCGATAAGCGGTTTGCCGATGATCTACCAAAATGGAGGACGATAAGCTATCGATGCGCCAGTTTAACGTCAAACACGCCACTGGTTCAATTGCAGATTATCAAAGCCTGTATTCAGGGCTGCACCCTGACCACGAAATTCACCGCGCCGCTGCTGCCCGGGGCGAGTGTACCCGCCATGGTGTAGACGATGGAACCCGTCGCATTGACGGCCGGGGCTGTGATGACACACCCGGAAAAATTGAGCGGCAACACGCCGCAACTGGCACTCCGGAACAAAGTATAAGACGGTGTTGCATCGTAAATGATCACGCTGGACAGCAAGCCGCTGCTTTTGTTGGTGTACGCGACCGTATAGGTGATGTCCCCTCCCGGCAAGGCGGTCGCCGTGCTGACGCTTTTGACCAGCGTCAGCCCCGAGCCCGTGGCCTGGCCTGCCGTCGTCGTATCGTGGCGCAGATAATTAAAACTGACTGCCGAACCCGAAAAAGTCGCATCAAGGGTAGCTGTGATCGTCAGCGCATTTTGCGCGTTGATGGGAGCGGCTGCCGGAATAAACTCCTTGACCAGCAAACAGACCGTCTGAGCGGCGGTGACGGCGACGGACGCCGACAAAACAACTTCTCCGGCATCAATGACCGCGTTGCAGTTGACGTCCACATAAATGACTTCACTCCACCCGGTGATGGCAGGACTGGATATTTTACTGACCGCGAAAGACACCGCGCCGCTCGTTCCGGCAATAAACGTGTGCGGGTAGAACGCCACCGAGCCTGGCATAGCCGACTGCGCGCCGTCGGTCAAAAACTGGTTGTCCGGCACATCGGCGAAATTGACCCCGCTGTAGTTGCTGCCCGCCACCACGCTGAAGGCCGTGGTATCGGTGCTGCGCGTATAAGTGCCCCCCGTGTTGCCTGCCTGTCCGCCGGTGCTAAGATAACCCGAAAGATTGACTTCGGTGACCGTGACCGCGCCCGTCACGGAGGATGGCAGCCACATCACATAATCGCCATTGCCATCGGTGATCGCCGCTGCGCAAAGGGTGCTCGCGCATCCGGCCTGATTTGCCGTGACCGTCACCCCATTAATGCCGACTTCACCGCTATCCTGCACGCCATTATTTGCAAACGCGCCCGCACCGTTGTCGAGAAATACCCGTCCGGCAAGACGACTGCCGGTAAACAGTCCGAAATTCTGCTCAGGCACATTCGTCGCCGCCACCGTCACGCTCAGTACGCCGGAAGTCGGTGTTCCGTTGAACCAGTTGGCAGGCGTACTGGCGACCGTATCGGCAGCCGTCGCGTTGCTGCTCAACACGATGCAGTAATTTCCTGCCGCCACACCTGTAAAGCTATAAGTACCGGCCGGTGCGCTCAGGGTTTGCACGGAGACCGCCGTACCTGCCGCCGGACACGCGCCTGCAAACAGCTTCGCGTAAACCGCAGGCCCACCAGCCCAGTCCTCTGCACTGTCAGGTATGCCGTTGTGATTAGCGTCGCTGTACACCCGGCCTGTGACATTCACGCCTGTAACAAGCGCGCTGTTGGTAAAGGTACAAATAACCTGCGCGGCTGTTCCCGCCGTGTTGAGGGCGGGCGCGGTAAAAGTTCCGCTGCGGGTCGTCAGATTGGTCAGATCCGAAGCGCTTAAAGTCACCGCCGTCGTGCCATCGCCCAGGGTACAGGTCAGGGTCGTGGTGTAATTTGCCAGACTGGTCGCCGTGCCCGCGACTTCCTGCACCGTGATCACGCCTGCTGCATCGACCGCCACAAAATTTGTAGTGCCCGTGTTGCCGACATTAGCGGCAGGATTCGTACCTCCGGCGGGCGCCCCCCCAGATACTGTCAGACTGAACTTGCCCGCGTCCGGCGCCGGCACCAGTAGTTTGATGATTTTAACGCCGGGACGGATGGTAAACGCGTAATCCTCAGCTTCACCGTCGCTGACCACGCCCGCAGGATTGGCAACATCGCCCGCCGCCGTGGCAATACGGAAACGCGCAAAAGTGCTCCCCGTTTTCAAGTTGCTCAGCCCCGTCCAGTTCAGGGTGGCGAGGTTGGTGGTGCAGACAGCCGATTGTCGCTCCCCTGCTTCAAACGTGCCGTTTTTGTCAAAGTCTATCCAGCCTGCGACATTAGTACCGTTTCCCGCACAGACCAGCGTCAGACTGTAACTGGTATCGCCAGCGGACAGCGGCGGAAAAACAGCCGGTGCGCCCGAGAGCAATTGTGCTATCCCTTCATCCGCGCCCGTCAGATCATCGCCATCTGCCGTCGTTTGCCCGTGCCATGTCGTCTCGACTGACAACAGTTCCTTGTCAGGCGCGGTTGTTCCCAGATAAACAGTCGGTGTAACCGGTTTTACATGCCCCGCACTGCCATAGTTACGCGCCACGGTGTCAACTACCGTGCCGCCGGACGGCGCATCGCCGTAATCGTTGTATGCCGTGAGTGTGGTGGTGTTGGTCATGGTGCAGACGATCGCATCCCCTGCTGCGGGTACGATGGTCGGTGGATTGAGAAGGTCGATCGCGCTGGAGCCGTTCAATAAGGGCGAGGACATCTGCACGCCATTATTCGTGCAGTTCAGGGTAGTACCGTATTTGGTCATGTCAGCCAGCGGGGTGCCGGCGGCTATTTCGGTGAGCGCATAAGTATGTCCGGCCAGGGCGGTATATATGCCTGTAATGCCCAAATCAGGACTCGTCAGATTCGTCACCGTGCCTGTGCCGCTGGTTGTGCTGTTGGTGGTCGAGTTGACGACTGCGGCACCTTCCTTTATTTGTACCGTAAACTGGTCGGTTGCGGCAAAGCGCGCGGTCGCCAGCTTCTTGATCAGGCTGATGGTTGCGGTGACTGAGGTATTGGTGATGGTGCAGGTAATCTGATCGTTATAGACCGGCGTTACCGTAAAACTGCGTACAGGCGCGCCCGTGAGCGTGCCTGACGAATTCGGCGTGCCACCTGCATTAGCATTGATACAACTGTAGGTGCTGGTGTAATTAGCTAAATTTGTCGCGCCTATGCCGGTTTCGCTGAAGGTGTAGGTCGTGGCGTTGATCGCCTGATAAGTCCGAGTGCTGCCGTAGCCGCCTACCGCTTCGACCGTCACGGGTAAATAAACGGGATCGGTAATGCCGCCTATGTTGATGGAAAAACTGTCGGTTGCAGCCGCATAACCTACCACATTCTTGATCAATGTCAGCTTGGGCTGGAGTGAATTGCTGAAGGTACAGGTGACCGTCTGCCCTGAGACGGGTATGAAAGTCGGCGGGCTGGCCGGGTTGTAAACCTGGTTGCTGATCAAGGTACCCGGGCAATCCACCGTGGTCGTGTAATTGCCCAGAGTCGGCCCGGCTGTGACAAACTCGCTCACCGTGACGGCAGAGCCGGGCGCCACATAGACAGGCGTTAATGCATTGGAATCATTGTTGACGAAGTTGCCGGGCAGATTGACTCCGTCAGGATCCATGCTGACGTTGTTTATTTTCAGATCAAATCTTTCGCTCCCCGTACCGCCGAGCAAAACTTTTCTGACGATGATGGCCGGATTTTTCGTATTGGTGAAATTACACTGTATGTCCGCACCTGAAATGACGCTGGTGGCCGGAATAGTAATGTAATGACCCGTCAATAAATTGGTCTTGTCTACCGTATCGGCGCCATTGAGTCCCGAGCAGCCGGCATCCGTCAGGGTCCATCCCGCCGGGATGCCGGACTCGGTAATGGTGATCGCCGTGGCAATGACGGGTGTAAAAGGCCCTGCATTGACGGGCGTATCGGCAGCAATGGTCGACAGCGCAATGCCGCCTGTGACAGGATTGCTTAAAGTAAAGCCAAAGCTGCCGCCAAAACCGCCGCTGGTGGTTTTCTGCAGCAGCGTCAGCGTCGGTGATTTGGGCGTATTGGTGAAAGTGCAAACAATATCGTCCCCCGTGGCGGGCGTAAAGGTAACGCTGCTTTCCGTTGCCGTGCTGGTCGATGAGGCCGGAGTATAGGGAAGGCCGTTATTTGTACAGCTGCTCGTCCTGGTGTATTTGGATAAATCCGTGCTCAGCACACCCACTTCCTTCAGGGTGTAGGGCACGCCTGCAATGCCCGGATATTTTCCCGTGGCGGCGGTCGTGGCGGTCAGCGCGGGAGATACGGTGCTCGTACTGTAACCGCCGTTGCTGATGGAAATAGCGAACTCATCGGACGGAGACACTCGTGTCACACTGCCGTTGGCAACAATTTGCTTGGCGACCGTCAGAAAAGGTTTGTGGGCATTGCTGAACACACAGTCGATAATCTGCCCCACTTTTGCAGTAAAGGCGGGCGAGGTAAAGCTGGCCGACCCCGAGCTCTTTGTGCTGAGCACAATGACATTGGGGGTGACCGAGGTGTCCGTACAAACCAGGGTACTGTCGTAATAGGCCAGATTCACGGCACCAGCCCCTGTCTCGGCAACGACAATGGTGTCATTGGGGGATAGCTGCGTATTGGGCGTGGTGTAGGTCGCGCCGTTTCCGCCTGTCACAACCGTCGTCAGCGCCCCAGCATTCTGTTTCAGCTGAAGATTGAAGGTATCAGGATTACCCGCCGTCGGCGTCAATATTTTCCTGACCGTGACCAGGGGGCGGCGGGCGTTGGCAAAAAAACAAAAACCATCATCTCCTGTTGCCAGAACGAGATTCGGCGTGGTGGGAAGCGTACCGGCTGCGAGCAGAACGCCGTTTTTGTAACAGGTAATCGTATTCAGAATCCATCCGGCAGGGACCGTTTCTGTCACCGTATAGGTGCCGGCCGTAGAACCTGTGATGTTGGTGCTGGAAAAAATATTGCTCGTGCCATTATTTGAGCCTGCCAGAGTCGTCAGGGCCGCGAATGCATCCGTACCGGTTGCCGTGTGGGTAAAGGTAAAAACATCCGCCGCAGTCGGTGTCGCGGACTTGATAATGACAAAAGGTTTGGTGGTCGCATTTTTCAGGGTGCATCTGACCTGCAGGCTCAGATAATCGAGCGTCGAGCCAGCGGGAGTGGGAAAGATGACAGGGGTCGGGCCTGTCACAAAAGCCGTCCCGCCCCAGGCGACCGAACCGCTGCCTAGCGTATTGCCATTTCCATCGAGACAAAAATAATTCAAGACCGCACCGACGATTTTGCCCATGTTGTCGGTTTCAGTCAGAACATAGCTTCCCGAATTCACGACGGGCGTGATATTTCCGGCGCTGCCGTTTCCCGGCAGTACCGTGTCTGTCGTGACCGTCACAGGAACTGCGGCGTTGTAAAAGTCCAGCTTGAATGTATCTGTCGTGGTCGGCGCGATAACCGTCGAGACGATCGTCCGGCGTGAGTTGGTGACGGTGCACACCAGATCAGCCCCCGATTTCACAAAGGCTGCCGGAATGGTGATCGTATCTTGCGTGCCGGTCGTGCCCGGGGTCTGATCGAAGCTGATATTAAAGGGATTCGTGCCGTTACCCGTCGTGGCGCCATTATTATCGATACAGCTGGCTGCCGTGATCACCCATGAATTGTCAGGCACGGTTTCCCTGAAGACGGTATCGACACCTGCCGCGCCGAGGGTCACTTTCCCGGTGGGAACCGAACCACTGAAGGCCAGAAAGGGCGCGGAGGATATGCCCGAAAAACCGACCGCCGTTGTGGTCGCGGCAAGATTGACAACCTGAGCGGCATTGCTGACACCGTTAAAGGTAAATGGCCCGCCGATGCCCAGTGTGGCATTTGGCCCTTTGCTGATCTTTTTTATCGTCAGGCTGGGCGGGACGCCATCGCTGTTAGTCAGCGTACAGGTCGCCGCGCCACCGCTCAGGCTAAAACTCATTGGGATTGATGCGGACAATACGGCAGCGCCCCCCGTGCAGCTCAATGATGATGTGTAGCCCACCACGGGGGTACCGGAGAGCGTGGTTTCAGTCAGCGTATAGCTGCCACCCGGCACTACGACGGCATTGACGGCCGTCCCCTCCTTGGTCGTCGCGTTGATGATCGCGGGTATGCCGACAGATGCGCCACTCACGACCGTTATCCCCGGCGCAATGGCTGAGGCGGTCAGGACGAAATCATTGGGAGACTGGATGCCGCCGCTGGCGTTGATGACCCTTTTGAGCAGAGTCAGAGAAGGCGTGCCGGTCACCGTATCAACATCGGAGGCCGAGTTGGTCCCGCTGATCGGCAGACCCGCACCCGAGAGTGCCGTGACGGTGACGGACGCCGTATTGGTCAGCGTGGGAACGCCGGTTAAATCGCCCGTCACCTTGGCCGCAATGGAAAATGTCATGGTGGCGCCGACGGGCATATCGGGGATGGGAATCCCAGAAGCCTGCATATTGGCTACAGTGACAATACCCGCAGCCGGGCAAGTCCCGCCGACCGTAGTGCAGCTGACGCCGCTGACGGTCAGATGATTCACAGCCGGATCGCTAAAGACAGCGTTCCTTAAAATGTCACCGGTATTATTCGTGATAACGACCGTATAAGTCGTATTCGTCCCGAGCGAGAGGCTGCTGATGCCGTCCGTCTTGGAGATCGTGGGAAGCACTATCGCATCCACGGTCATCATGGCGACGCCCGCCGCAGTCGTCCCGTCCGGCGAGTTGCATTTTGAAACGGTATTAGGCACAGGATCAAGGTTGCTGGTGCACAGCGCGCCCGATGGCGATGCCTGATTATCCCAGGAGACCACAAAGGGCACGGTCAGCTTGCCGTTGCTCAGAGGCTTGGCCTGACAGAGCACGTTGACCGTATTCATGCGGGTGATCCCATACCCCAGCCCGCCATTGATAGCGCCATTGCCATCGCCACAGGTATCGGCAGGATTCCCCGTGGGTACGCCATCCAGATCCATGAACGGTGCGGTCATGGGCAGCACGCCTACCGAACAGCTGGTGGCGGCCAGCAAAGAAGGCGCCATGCCGTCATTGCTGAGAAAGATCCCCACATCCCAGCGATTCGGCGTGGCAAAATTAACCGTCACATCAAAGTCGTAACTGGTGGTGGTGCCGGCTACGCACGAACCGGATCCGCCTGAAGCGATGGCGATTTTTGAAATCGAAACGTCATTGGCGGTACAACCTAAATCGGATCCTTTTCTTGACGCCGCACACTGAGTCAGTCCGAATGCCTGCACTGACACAGATTGCAACAAGGCGATGAACAGCAGGACAAGCAATACGCAGAGCTGCCGTGGCAAGGCTCTAAACGTAAAAGCAGGACGCAATGGATTCATCTTTCAACATCCTTGCACGAGGGTTGTCCGAATTTCTCGCAAACCGATAAGTCGGCGCAAGAAGCACCGCTGGAAGGGGCGCCGGATGCCCCCTCTCATCGGTTGTCTCGACCTCGCAAAATCAGGCCTGCGACATTTCCAGACTCAGACAATACCTGAGTTAAGCGGTCAACACAATCAGGATCTTCCTGTTTTTAGGCGGAAAAAGTGTGTGCCCTATGTGGGTTCATGGCTGCACCCTGACCACAAAACTCACCGCACCGCTGCTGCCCGGGGCGAGTGTGCCCGCCATGGTGTAGACGATGGAACCCGTCGCATTAACGGCCGGGGCCGTGATGACACATGCAGAAAGATTTTGTGGCAGCACGCCGCAACTGGCGCTCCTGAACAGAGTGTAAAACGGCGTCGCGTCGTAAATGATCACGCTGGACAGCAAACCACTGCTTTTGTTGGTGTACGCGACAGTATAGGTGATGTCCCCTCCCGGCAAGGCGCTCGCCGTGCTGACGCTTTTGACCAGCGTCAGACCCGAGCCTGTGGCCTGGCCTGCCGTTGTCGTATCGTGGCGCAAATAGTTGAAACTGACGGCCGAGCCCGAAAAAGTCGCATTGAACGTCGCCGTGATCGTCAGCGCATTTTGCGCGTTGATGGGCGCTGCGGCCGGAATAAACTCCTTGACCAGCAAACAGACCGTCTGAGCGGCGGTGACAGCGACGGACGTCGGCAAAACAACTTCCCCGGCATCAATGACCGCATTGCAGTTGGCGTCCACATAAATGACTTCGCTCCACCCGGCGACGGCAGGGCTGGATATTTTACTGACCGCGAAAGACACCGCGCCGCTCGTTCCTGCGATAAACGTGTGCGGGTAGAACACCACCGAGCCTGGCATAGCCGACTGCGCGCCGTCGGTCAAAAACTGGTTGTCCGGCACATCGGCGAAATTGAGTCCGCTGTAATGGGTGCCCGGTACCACACTGAAGGCCGTGGTATCGGTGCTGCGCGTATAAGCGCCCCCCGTGTTGCCTGCCTGTCCACCGGTGCTAAGATAACCCGAAAGATTGACTTCGGTGACCGTGACCGCACCGGTCACGGAGGATGGCAACCACATCACATAATCACCATTGCCATCGGTGATCGCCGCAGCGCAAAGGGTGGCGGCGCATCCGGCCTGATTTGCCGTGACCGTCACCCCATTAATGCCGACTTCACCGCTATCTTGCACGCCATTATTTGCAAACGCACCCGCACCGTTGTCGAGAAATACCCGCCCGGCAAGACTGCTGCCGCTGTATACGCCAAAGTTCTGGTTGGTGACATCCCATGCGGCAACAGTCTGATAGAGAATGCCACTGGTCGGCATGGAATTTCGCCAACCGGCGGGGATGGAAGCGGCAACGTCAGCGAGTGTATTATTGGCAGACAGCACGATGCAATATTGTCCGGCCGCCACACCGCTGAAGCTGTAAGTACCGGCCGGTGCGCTGATGGTTTGCACGCTGAGCGCAGGTGAGACGCAAACGCCGCCACTTAAAGTGGCCAGCTTGACATAAACAGCCGGGCCGCCTGTCCAGTTTTCTGACGCCTCAGGTGAGCCATTATGGTTAGCGTCGGCATACACCCGGCCGAACAGATTAACGCCTAGCGGGATGCTCACCTGCGCCTGAGCATTGGCACTCACACTCCCCGGCCCCCCCGCACTGTCAAATTCCGCCTGAATGCTGTTACCGTATGTACCGCCTGGCATGGCGCTGCCGACCGTGGCCGTAAAGGTAATGGTCATCGTGTCACCGGCTGCCAGCTGGTTGCCCGCGATGGCGCCGAAATCCCACAGCACCTGCTGTTGGTTGAGATTGCTGCTGTACGGCAGAACCAGAGGCGTCACCACGCTGCTGATGACAGGGGTCGTCGGCACAAAGGTCAGACCATTCTTTGTGTAAGCCGTAGTGGCCAGATAAGTGAATCGCCTGGTCGCATCCAGCGTTAAACCGCTGAACGGCAGAAAATCGTATATCTTGAGCAGCGTGGTGGCTCCGCTGCCCGTGTTGGCAATCGTAATTGTATAGTTCGCTGTTCCGCTCGCCGACAAAACAGGTGTCGAAGTTGATTTGCTGATGCTCAGCACCGGCACGTCGAGCGCGACAGCGGCAACGCTTGCGACCTCGCCGGAAGGAGCCTCTACACTAACGATCTTGCCGGTATTGCTCAGCGTCGCCGTTGAAGCCACGTTGGTCGCCGCATCGAAATACACATCACCACTGGCGCCGGCTGCCAGTGCAGGAATAACCGGGTAGCTAAAGCGCACACCGGTCGCCGCAAATCCACAGGCCGCATTGGCAGGATTCGTCACGGCACCGACCGGGGGACCATCCGGTGCTGCGGTATTGGTAAACAGTCCTGCCGGGGTGGGTGCCAGCGTCACAGGCATGGTGATGGTTGCCGCCAGTGCGGGGACTGTTTGTGTCGAACTCATCTGGTCGCAGATATACACATTCGTCTGCGCAGTGGCCGCGTTATTCTGGTAGTGAATCTTGTACCTGACCTTAGCATTCACCGGAATAATGCCGCTGCCGTTGTAAGCATTACAGGCGGTAAGCGCCGCGTTGTAAATACAGTCTATACTCTTGGTGATGACTAAATTGGTTGGAATAATTACGGGAGCCGTCTGAACCACACCGGCATACAGCGTTGTCGCCCCCGATGTATACACCGCTTGCACATCGTTCTTGTAAACCGTGCTGCCTGCCGGAATACCACCCGCCGCACCCGCCGCTGCGGTGAAAGTCAGGGTAAAACTCGCGCCAGGCGCCAGTGTCTGCGCGGGCGTGAAAGTCCACGCAACCTGTTGCTGGTTAAGATACGGGGCGATATTGTGGGGCGCCAGATTTGCGGCTCCGACGGTCGTGACAGGCGCTATCGTCGCAAGCGTTGAAGTGCCGGGATTCTGTAGCGCAAAGACTGTGCTGCCCACAGTAAAGTTAAACCGCGTGTTCGCGTTGGCAACGGCTCCCGTAAACGGCAGCCAGTCGTAGATCTTGATGCCCGTTGCCGCCACACCGCCCGTATTGGTGACGGTAATGGTATAAGTTGCCGTGCCGTTCACAGCGATAGTGGGCGTAGAGGTCGCTTTTGTGACCACCAGATTGGCCGAATCCAATACCGAAGTGGTCAGACTTGCCTGCACCCCGCCGGGGTACAGCGCACTGACTATTTTGGCATTATTGGTGATAGTGGATCCGCTGGGGATGACTGCCGCCGCCCCCAACTGCACGTCGAACGTGACCGCACCGGTAGCGCCTGCGGGGAGAGATGCGATGGCAGCGAAGGTCAGCAGCTGACCTGCCACGACGGGCGGCACGATGCCATTGGGCGTACCGACTTCAGCGGCCGTCCCCGCGACAAAGCTGGTATTGGCATACAGGGTATCGGTCAGTTGCACATTGGCTAACGCCGACGCACTGGTATTGGCGTAGCTTAAACGATAACGAATCTTGCTCGCAGTCGGAATAGTCGCGCCACTGCTGTAAGGGACGCAGGTCACACCGGAATACACGCAATCTATGGCTTTGCTCAGTGTCATCGGCACCACTACCGTCACGGGCGCGACCCCGTTCGCGAAGGATACTGTATACGTGGCGCCGTTTGTTGCCCCCCCCAGATAAGAGACTTTGGCATCGTTCAGGTAAGGGGTTGCCGTTGCGGGCATCGTGCTGCCCACTGCTGCATTGAAATTGATGGTCAGTATATTACCCGTCGGGATCACGGTGCCTGCGGGAAAAGTGAACGTCACTTTTTCTTTGAAGGGGGCAACCGTTGGTGCGGTCACCACCGCCGTCACGGGCGTCACCGCCGTCACAACCCCCAGCGCATTTGTCAGTGTTGCAGTTGCGCTGCCCCCCTGATACGAAAAGCGGTCAGCGATGGCCGTGCTGATCCCGTTACTCGGCAAGGTATCTACCACAGAGAGTGAGGTCGCATTCGCGAAACCATTGTTGGGGACAGTGATGCTGTAACTTGCCACGCCACCGGGCACGACAACAGGGGTACTGGTGGTTTTATTCAATGTCAGACTGGCCAACAGGATAGGGGTTGCACTCGCCACCGACGTGACTCCGACGGGCAGCGATGTAGTCGTCATCTTGGCGGTATTGACCAAAACTTTATTGGCAGGGGGAGCCGTTGCAAAATTCACATCAAACTGCACCGTACCGCCGCCGCCCGAACCCAGCGTGGACAACGGACTAAAGTTGAAACCGCCTGCGACCACGGTAGTCGGCAGGATGTTCGTGCCGGACACAACGGTTTCCGAACCTGCCACCAGTGCGCCACCCGTTGGCAAAATATCCGAGACCTGCACGTTGGTCTGCGCGCCCCCCGAGCTATTAAGAAAGGTGATTTCATAACGCACCTTGAGATTGGCAGCGCTCGGAAGTGAGCCGCCCGTGTAGGGCTGGGGTACACAAGCTGCACCCGTACACATACCGACGATGCTCTTAACCAGAGTCAGTGTGCTGTCAGAATTCGCGATACTCGGATACATATAACGCCAGATATTACTCTTGCTGCCTAATGCCCCCGACGTTAATATCGACACGTCCCCGCCAAACACTTCACTGTTATTGACCAGCCCGGTTAACGGGATGGGTTGCGTGATGCGCAACTTTATCCGTACCGAAAACAGTTGCCCTACCGTGGTTTGCCCGCCGGCAAAACGCACGGCATTCGTATTGGCAGGTAACGGGTTGCCGCCGGACAGCGGCCAACCGGCCGATGTCGCCACACCACCAATACACTGATTAGCCACCAGGCCGGGTACGCCTACCTGTGTACCATAGGTAGAACCCGGATAGCTGATACGCTGCCACGGTCCCTGGCCTGTCGCAACATCCCCTTTGATCAGGGTATCCGGCCCCGCGACGGGTGAAGGCACAGCGCCTGTGACTTGGGCACAGCCTGTCCCGGTAATAGCAGGGTTTGCCACGTAAGGGGCGAAGATCGAAGCGTCCCAGGCATTATGGACGCTATAAGGAATCGGCCCTCCTGCGGGCAAATTGGGGCTTAAACCATTGGTTGCTGTAATCGACGTGCTGCCGTTATTGGTATACATCGCCGTGCGCGGGTCGGTCGAATAGAAAATGCCCGTTTCCGAATATTGCGACACGAAAATGGGTCTGACTTCCGCCGGGGGGGGCGGCGCAATTTGCGTATAAGAACCGTCCCCCCCGTTGTACTGTACAAATTGCGCGTCGATCACTTGCGTACCGGCGGGGATGTAATCCGTCAAATAGACACCGCCGCCCACTTGCTCTGTCGTTCCACCAGGATACGGCGTGAACTGGATGATGTATGAGACTTCATCACCCACAACCAAACCGCCCTGTCCTGCCTGGTAACGCGCCGCGATCATATCGCGGGTTTGCTTGTCCAGAAACTTGGTGGTTTGCGCCTCGCCCACATAGTCAGCGCGGGCAAGACTGGCGATACTCAACAAAAAAATGGACAGTGCGAATCGAATGCGACGAATAAAGTGTGTATTGCTCAACTGCGTTTACTCCGATTAGGTACTTTTGACAGGCTCACTGCCATGCAATGAGCTCTCCCGCTACAGGGAGTGTGAATAGAGGGGGAACCCCCATGTAAAACGAGGAACGCTCACCCGGTCACGGCTGCACCCTGACCACAAAGTTCACCGCACCGCTACTGCCCGGAGCAAGTGTGCCCGCCATGGTGTAGACGATAGAACCTGTCGCATTGACTGCGGGAGCTGTAATCACGCAGCCCGAGAGATTGAGCGGCAATACGCCGCAACTGGCGCTCCTGAACAGAGTGTAAAACGGCGTCGCATCGTGAATGATCACGCTGGACAGCAGACCACTGCTTTTGTTGGCATACACGACCGTATAGGTGATGTCCCCTCCCGGCAAGGCGGTCGCCGTGCTGACGCTTTTGACCAGCGTCAGACCCGAGCCTGTGGCCTGGCCTGCCGTTGTCGTATCGTGGCGCAGATAGTTGAAACTGACCGCCCCCCCCGAAAAAGTCGCATTGAACGTCGCCGTGATCGTCAGCGCATTTTGCGCATTGATAGGCGCGGCTGCCGGAATAAACTCCTTGACCAGCAAACAGACCGTCTGAGCGGCGGTGACAGCGACCGACGCCGGTAAAATAACTTCCCCGGCATCAATGACAGCATTGCAATTGGCATCGACATAAATGATTTCGTTCCATCCGGTGATGGCAGGGCTGGATATTTTACTGACCGCGAAAGACACCGCGCCGCTCGTGCCCGCAATAAACGTGTGCGGATAGAACACCACCGAGCCTGGCATAGCCGACTGCGCGCCGTCGGTCAAAAACTGGTTGTCCGGCACATCGGCGAAATTGACCCCGCTGTAATTGGTGCCCGATACCACACTGAAGGCTGTGGTATCGGTGCTGCGCGTATAAGTACCCCCCGTGTTGCCTGCCTGTCCGCCGGTGCTAAGATAGCCGGACAGATTGACTTCGGTGACCGTCATCGCGCCGGTCACGGAGGACGGCAGCCACATCACATAATCGCCGTTCCCATCGGTGATCGCCGCAGCGCAAAGGGTGGCGGCGCATCCGGCCTGATTTGCCGTAACCGTCACCCCATTAATGCCGACTTCACCGCTATCCTGCACGCCATTATTTGCAAACGCGCCCGCACCGTTGTCGAGAAATACCCGTCCGGCAAGACGACTGCCGGTAAACAGTCCGAAATTCTGCTCAGGCACATTCGTCGCCGCCACCGTCACGCTCAGTACGCCGGAAGTCGGTGTTCCGTTGAACCAGTTGGCAGGCGTACTGGCGACCGTATCGGCAGCCGTCGCGTTGCTGCTCAACACGATGCAGTAATTTCCTGCCGCCACACCTGTAAAGCTATAAGTACCGGCCGGTGCGCTCAGGGTTTGCACGGAGACCGCCGTACCTGCCGCCGGACACGCGCCTGCAAACAGCTTCGCGTAAACCGCAGGCCCACCAGCCCAGTCCTCTGCACTGTCAGGTATGCCGTTATGATTGACATCAACATACACCCGGCCTGTGACACTATAACCTGTAGTGAGCACAGTCAAACTGGCCGTGTTACTCGCAGAACCAGCACTGACCGTCTCGTTGCTAATCACCCCGGAACTGGTGTTGGGATGAACGCCCACTGTGCTGCTGGTCACGACGACCGTGACGGTACAACTCCCCGCCGCCGGGATGCTCAAGCCGCTGAAGGTCAGCGAACTGGCCCCCGCTGCAAAGGAATTGCCGCCAGCCCCCGTACAGGTGCCACCAGCCGCACCGGCGGCCGCGATACTCATCCCCGATAAGGTATCGGTAAATCCGGCACCGGTAAACGCCTGCAAGGCATTGGTATTGCCAAGCGTAAAGGTTAAAGTCGAATTGCCACCCTGATTAATGGAGGCGGGCAAAAAATCCTTGACGATGGTGGGTTTGTCCAGCACCTCCAGTGTAGCGCTGGCAAAACCGGCACTGGTGCCGGCGTTCGTGCTGACCAGGGTAGATGAGATATTGTTATACGTCCCGACCGTCGCTGCACTGACATTGACCGTTACGGTACAGCTCCCCCCTGCGGCGATGCTGCCGTTTTGCAAGGAAATACCCACGTTACCGGCGGCCGCCGCACCCGTATTGGTGGAATTGCGCACCGTAGCGCCCACACAGGTGGTCGATGCGACCAGCGGTGTGGCCACCACCATTTGTCCGGGCGAATTGGGAAACAGGTCTGTAAACGATGGGTTTCCCAGGGTCGCGGCAACCGTGGTATTGACAGCATTACTCAAGGTAAAGGTGAGCGTAGCCGTCTCCCCCGAACCCATGGTAGCAAGATTAAAAGCCTTGCTGATGGTAGGAGGAACCAGCACCGTCAGGTTTTGCACCGCACAGCCTGTGCCCGCCGAGGGTGTCTGATCACTGATAATACCTGTGCAGGTATTGGGATTCACACCGCCGCTGCTGCTGGTGATGGGCACGATCACCGTACAACTGCCTGCGGCTGGAATGGTCAGGCCAGTAAAACTCAGCAACCCGGTCTGCCCGGCCGAAAACAGGTTACTGCCAGCACCCGTGCAGGTGCCGGTTGCAGCTCCCGGCGTTGCGATGCTCATATTGGTCAGAGTATCGGTAAAGCTGGCACCGGTTAATGCTCCCGCGTTGGTATTACTCAGCGTAAAGGTTAAATTAGTCGAACCGCCTGCTGAAATAGTAGACGCTGTAAAAGCCTTGGCGATGGTGGGCGCGTTGACCACCACCAGACTCGCACTCGCCGCATCGGGATTGGAACTGCCCTCGAATGTGCTGACCGCTCCGACCGCGATGTTGTTGACATACGTACCGGCCACAGCCACCGTAACCGGAACCGACATCAGACAGGTCGAATTTGCCAAAAAGCTGCCACCCGCAAGGCTGACCGTATTGCCGCCGATAGCTGCCGTCAGCACGCCGCCACAGGCGTTAGTGGCAGCACCGGCCGCGACCGTCATGCCGGCCGGCAGAGTATCGGTAAAGGCGCCCTGGGTACGGTTGACATTGACCGAGTTAAAAACCAGGATATTCAGCGTTGAAGTCCCGCCTGTTCCAATCGTGGCGGGAGAAAAATTCTTGGTAACATTAACGTTGCGCAACACCGTCAGCGTCGCGCTAGGAGAGTTGGTGTTAGTTGATAATTGAGCAGAAGTCATGCTCGATGCGGGTATGGTATTGGTCAGATTACCATCCAGATAGGCGCCTACTCTCACCCCCCAGGTACATTGGGCGCCAGCTGGCATGGTCGCGCCACTGATCGTAAAACTGGTCGCACTCGGAACAGCCGTAATCGTCCCCATGGAGCATGCGCCACTGACCAAACGGGGAGTGGGATTCGCCGAAATAATCATGCCTGCCGGAAGATTATCGGTCACCGTGATATTGCTCAGTGCGGATGCCCCGACCGAAGTATTATCGATCAGCACCTGTAACTCGGAATCAGCACCACCATTGGCTGTCGCCGGATTAAACGACTTGTTGACAATCACATTGTTGACCGGGGCCGCCGTGACCGTTAAGCCTGCAGAAGGACTGGTTGAGCAGGTGTAGCCGCCAGTCGCAGTAGGTGCAGGAATGGTATTGGTAGTCACACCCGCAGCGGCAGGAGCCGTGATGTTCACACTGATGGAGCAGGAAGATCCTGAGGGCAGATTCCCGCCACTGAGTGACAAGAGCGAACTGCCCGCTGTCGCGCTCACCGTGCCCCCGCAGGTATTGCCCACCCCGGGGGTCGCGCCTATCGTCTGACCGAGAGGCAAGGTATCGCTGAAGGCCAGACCGCTGAAGGCAGGTGCGCCCACCGCGTTGGTCAGTGTCACCGTCATGACGGAATTCTGGCTGGCATATACGGTAGCCGGAGCATATGCCTTGCCGCAGGTAAAGGCCGGGTTGACCGTTACATTGATGCTCCGAACGGCTGTGTTATTGCCCTGAGTAGTCTGCAATCCAGCTACCGCAACCGTATTGGTACGCACCCCTGTCACAGCGGTGGCGTCCGGTACGGCACCAAAGGTAATGGTGCAAGTCCCGCCCGATGCAGGTATCGTCCCGGCTGTCATGGTCACCACCGTCCCCCCGGCCGGGGCGCTCAGATTATGGCCCACACAAGTGCTGCTGGGTACGGGCGCACTGGCGATCGTCCAGCCTGCCCCCAGCGTTGCCGCCAGGTCATCGGTAAACGAAGTGATCGTAGCCGCAGCCGTGTTGGCTGCTGCCGTTTTCAAAGTAACGGTGAAGGTGGTGGTCTGCCCCTGCACCACCGTTGCAGGTACGGCCGTTTTGGCCGAAACCGATGGCACGGATACGGTCAGCACAGCCACTCCAGTTGCCGCATTATTGCCCTGATCAGTCTTGAGCGCAGCTATTGGCACAGTGTTGGTCTTGTTGCCGGCCGCGACCGTCTTGGCAATGTTAACCGGTACGGTAATGGTGCAGCTGCCCAGCGCCGGAATAATTGAGCCTACAGGCAGGGAAATCAGCGTTGTGCCCGGCGTGGCGGTAACGGCGCCGCCGGTACAGGTGGTACTCGCAGCCGGAGCCGTGGCAATAGTGATCCCCGCGCCCATGCTAGTGAGGTTGTCAGTGAAGGCGCTGGTAATGAGCGTGGCGGGATTAGCCGAAGGGTTGGTCAGGGTAATGGTCAGCGTGCTCGATGTTGAACCTGCCACCCCTGCGCCCGCATTGGACGGTGAAAAGACTTTGCTGACGCTGGGCGTGGTCACCGTAAAGGTGGCCGTGCCCGTTGCGGTATTATTGCCACGGTCTGTTACCAGCGCACCGATGGCAACCGTGTTGGTAAACACGCCAGCGGGCGTTCCCAGGGCAACCTGAACCGGGACGGTGATGGTGCAGGTGCCGTTGGCCGGTATAGTGCCGCCCGCCAGAGAAATCGGGGTAGTGCCGACCGCAGCTGTCAGAACCGCACCCGCACAGGTGGTACTGGCCGCTGCCGCTACGGTGAATCCGCCCGGGGCACCGCCCATGGTGGCCAGATTGTCGGCGAATGAGGTGATGGCTGCGGCAGTGGACGAAAAGTTGCGCAACGTAATGGTAAGCGTGGTGGTCAGCGGGGTAACCGCACCATTATTTGGCGAGAATACCTTGGTGACTGTCGGAAAAGCGACCGTCAGCGTACCAGTCCTGACAGCCGTATTGTTGCCATTGCTGGTTTGCAAGCCGTTTATCTGGATGGTGTTGATCTTGGCGCCTGCCGTTAAACCCGTCGAGGCAAGTTGCACGGGCACAGTAATAGTGCAGGTCGCCGCCGCCCCGTTGGTCGCCACCGTTGCAGGGATAGCCCCGTCTGTTTTGGTAATGCTGGTGCCGCCTGCAGGTGCTGTCACCGTACCGCCACAGGTGGTGCTGGGCAGCGGCGCTGCCGCGACGGTAAAGCCTGCGCCCATCGTGGTCAGCAGGTCGGTGAATGAAGTGATATTGGACGCCGTACCCCACGTGCTACTCAGGGTAATGGTCATGGTGGAGATACCCCCCGGCGCTTCGGTCGCCGCAGCAAAAACCTTGGCGGAGACACTAACGACAGGTGCGGTAGTGGTCAGATTGGCGGACACGGCAGGAAACGTCGTAGGGCCTGTGGCATCAGCAAAATCTCCTGCCGGAATGGCATTTGGCAGCGTACCCGCCACGCCGGTGGTGGCCACCACATTCACCTGCATGGTACAACTCCCGACCGCTCCGTTGGTATTAGCAGATGCGGGTATGGTCACACCTGTAACCGAAAAGCTGCTGGCACCGGCGACTGCCGTGATACTGCCGCCGACACAAGTTTTTGAAGCGGCAGGTATCGCGGCCACCACCATCCCGGCTGGAAAATTGTCGGTCAGTGTCGCACCGGTCAATGCGGTCAGATTGCGGTTCTGCAGCGTCAGCGTGAGCGTTGAAACCTGCTGGCCGTTGGCGACGATGGTCGGTGTGCCGAAAACCTTGGTCAGGTTGCCGCCAATTTGTGCCGCCAGCCCCAGGCTGCCGGTGGCGACCGCATTGGTTGCGCCCTCGTTGGTGGTGATCGCTCCCGCAGCCAGAGTGTTGGTGACCGTGTTGTTCTGCGCAACCGTCTTATCGGCAGAGGTTATCGTGACAACGATGGTGCAACTGCCGTTCGCGGGAATGGTACCGCCCGACAGGCTGAAAGATCCTGCCATCGCGACGGCTGACACAGCACCCCCGGCGCAAGTCGTCGAGGCGGCAGGCACTGTATTGACCGCCAGGCCTGCCGGTAACGTGTCGGTAAAGGCTGCCCCGGTCAGCGCCTGGGAATTGGGATTGGTCAGCGTGATGGTGCTGATCGTCGTGCCACCACCGTGAATAAAGGTGGTGTTAAAGGTCTTGCTGGCCGTCAGGTTGGCGGGGTTGGATACGGTCAGGGTAGCGCTGGCCGATGCCGGGTTACTGCCCTGATTGGAAGTGGTCAGGCCGCCGACCGGGATGGTATTCACCAGATTTCCCACCGCCGCCCCTATCACCCGAACGGTGATGGTGCAGGTGCCGGAAGTCGAACCCGTACCCGCAGGGATCGTGGCGCCCGTTAACGCTATTTGGGAAGTGGGCGCAATGGATACAGTACCGCCGCAACCATTACCCAAGACCGAATCAGCGACCATACCGGCGGGCAGCGTGTCGGTAAAGGCCGCATTCAGCCCTGCCGTGGTGGCTGAATTCACCAGCACCAGGGTCATCGTGGAAGTCTGGTTGGTCAGGATATTAATCGGCGAGAGCGACTTGCTGACATCGATCACCGCCTCGGCCGCAGGAGCCAGCGACAGCAGCGCGCAAAAAACCAGCACCTTCAGGTGTTGTCGGTATCCGCGCCATTTTTGCATATTGATCACTGTACAGCTTAAGGTAAATTTGACGGAGGAAATGCAGTATCGATTCGTTCTCCGCCCGGCTGCAAATCCGCATCCTGAGCCTGCATTCTTATCCCGGAAGACTCAGTCGCCGGGTCGTCGATGATGACAAATTCCACCCGCCTGTCGTGTGCGTTGGCATCAGAACCCTCGGGCAGTTTCAGCAGCTGGCGTCGCCCCATCCCCCGCGAGAGGAAGCGATCATCAGGCACACCCAGCTCGCTCAGGCGTTGTTTGATGCGCGCAGCCCGACGTTGCGAGAGTTTCAGGTTATATTCTTCCCCGCCGATACGGTCGGTGTGCCCGACCAGTTCGAGTCTCAACGCCGGATGGGTGCGCAATGTCTCTGCCAGATCTTGTAACACCTGCTCTGTCTCTGCGCTGATGTCATCCTGCTTGTACGCGAAATGCACCGATTCCGGCAGCATCAAAGCCGCCATTTCTTCGGGTTTGGCGAGCGCCGCTTTTCTGGCGATTTCATCCAGCAGGCAATCTTGCTCTACCCGTTCAGCATCGCGGAGCAACTGTTCGGCCTCCTTGAGATAGCGACGCGCGTGGCGCATGCCCAGCTCGGGAATTTCGTGCCCGCCCCATACCAGCAACACCTCGGCGCGCGCCAGATAAGGCGCGGCACAGCCCTGACGATTACCCATGGCCAACGCGGCCCACAGATCTTCGCGCACCCGCGTTGTACCGCGTATCACATCCGGCCGTGCCGCGCCTTCGGGCAGCTTTTGTTCCAGCCAGCCTGTCAGCTGCTCAGCCCTTTGCACGGCGTCTTCGACCAGGCCTGTATTATCGCGCTCGATATATTCCTCGAAAGCGAAATCCAGCCAAGCCTGCGCCTTGGTGGACATATACACCGAAGTCATTTGTCCGGTATCCACCGCCTGCGAGGCTCGCTGGCGAAGCGAGTCGATTTGTGCGCCGACACCGGGTTTAATGGAAACTTCTGCCTGCGCCGGGAGTGAAAAAATCAGCGCGGCGCTCAGTGAAACGGTAAAACGGTAAATCATGGCTTGGCCTTCTCGTCGAATTTAGAGAGGATGTCGTTAAACATATCCTCATCGAATTTGAATCTCAGGCGCATCAAAAACCCCTTGTCGGTGGCGTTTTGTCCGACCATATCCGGTTCCTTGAAGCCGAAGAAGTTATAGCCGGCAGAAACCCACAAATTTTCCTGCACCAGATAACCCACCTCTGCGCCCATACCGTAACGCATGGAACGGAAATTTCGATCTCCCATCACGGAGGCATTCACGCCGGCATCCCAGCGCTCCGTGACATCCCACATCAGCCGCCCTGCAACCAGCTGTGTGTTGCTGCTACTGGAGAGTCCCATGCTATGGTCAGTGACCCATTTGGCGGCGTAATGAGCACTCGCCTGCCAGTTCGATTCGGGCTGATAATTGGCATGTGCCGAGACAATATCCACCCGACGGTTAACAGATGCTGCGGCTGTCGTATCGCTTTCGCGGCGATGCTCCAGTTTACTCAACACATTCCACTCATGCGCATCAAGATCGCGCCAGGCCAGACCGCCTTGCAGGCGCTGCTGGATGCGCACCCCGGCGGCAGCACCTCGACTGGCATTCTCGGCAAACACGTGCTTGCCGATCACCGTCCAGCTGTTGGACAACTTCCTTGCCGCGTCCAGACTGTTTAACCAGCCGCTGGCCGTATCGGAATTATGATATTCCAGCCTGGCCGAGCCTTTCCAGAGCGGGTCAGCCGTATATTCCACGGCGCCCGTATAGGCCTGGGCACTGCGACCTGCGCCTCCGGCGACGTTGACGACACGCTCAGCACTGGTATTCAGACGCAAGCCTTCGTCCAGTTGCCACTTGTTGCGCAAACCGACCGCCGCTTCTGCCTGAGCGCCGTCGATCGCACCTCGTGCCCGATACTCGCTGAACAAATGGGTATCAGGCGTGTAGTCGGTGTCCATGCCGAACACGGTCGTATTGCTGCGTTGTGTGGCATTGAGCGCAAAAGGACTGGTCAGCGATGAAATAAATTCATGGCGCGCATAAATTCTGCCACGGTTCATCATCTGGTATTCGACGCCGATGGCCGCCACTTTTTTCCCGCTGTCCCGGATATCCTGTTCGTATTCGCCATTCACCGACAATCCGGCCAGCCTTGAAATCTGCGCCGTGGTTTTAAGACGCAAAGACGTGATGTGAGACGCTGCAATGCCCGCCTGAGTTGACGTCTCACGTGTATCCCGCGCGCCGACTTCAACGCGCACGGTATCGCTGATCCCCTTTTCCAGCTTGAGCAAAACGCCCTTTCTGCTGCTGCCGGAGAGCAAATCGCCGCTGTCTATCATTTCGCCGCCCAGCGTTGTGGTGGCGTCGAGCTTGAAGGTTCCGCGCGCGCCCGATTCCCGCCGCCCCCGACTGAGTATCGAGGCGGTGTTATCGAAAGCCAGATCCGAGCGCCCGGTGTAAATGCGCCCCTGAAATCCGCCGTCATCCAGACGCAATTCGAGCCGCTGCGCGTTTCCCGTACCAATAATGGTACTGGTATGCGCGACCTCTCCTGTGAGCACCGATTTCTCCGTCAGTTTCAAACTGGCGTTGGCGCCCGAGAGCTTCACAGGTTGCAAGGGGTTGCTGTCGTGCGCCAGCACGGCGCCCACTTCAAGCTGCTCGGTGAGTTTCAATTGTCCGTCAACACCGCTGACCCAGAAGCTCTTCCCCCCCTGATCCATTTCAAAAGTGATGCGTATGGACTTCGGATTGAGGTTCGCATCCAGACTGGGCACAGGCGCCTTGAACAGAATACGTCCGGTATATTGCTCGATCTGGTAATCCACAAAACGGCTTTGCTGCTCGGCCTTCAGGATCAAGGCCGGCTGGCTGCGATCGCGAGTCAGAATTTCGATTTTTTCGCTGTTGATCAGCGCGCCATTATTGTTCAACTGATACGGGCCTGAGGTGCCGTTGGCAGGAATTTCCTGAATCACCTGACGCGAAGTATCCTGACTGGCGAACGCATTCACCATCACATGGTCGTTCTCGTAATGCTCCTTAACGCCGGTCAGCGTGCGATTGTATTGCGACAACGAACGGGCAGGGTTGATGCTTTGCGTGACATAGTCGCCATACAGCAGATAAGATTTGCCCTTGTCCACGCGCACGTACAGGCGACTGGTCGACTGTGCATCGTAGCCCTTGATGGAAGAGTCGCCATACACGGGGTAGAACTCATCGGGTTGTATATCGCGGAACAGGCGCTGTTTTGCGCTCTTGTCCGAGTCATATGCGACCGTCAACAGATACTCGCCCTTAACCTTGCCTTTGAGAAACAGAGCGGCTCGTTCGCTCAAGCTGTTCCGGCCATCGGTCGCCGCAATGCGCTTGATTTCCTGTTCGAAACTGTCATTGACGCCGACGGGCACCAATTGCGAGGCTTTGAGGCTGTGCATGTTGAATGCGCCTTCTATCAGTCCGGCAGCGACCAACGGACGCAACTCGGGAAGATAGGCAATACGATGTTCGGCCTTGATGATACCGCTCGACACCCGCAACACATCTTCGCCCGGCAAAGCCGGCGGCAAAACAGAAAATTCCGCACGCCCCCCTTCCATGAACACCTGTACGCCGGGCTCCTTAGGGTTCAGATCTTTGGTCTGCCAGCGCCCCGGGTTTGCTTCCAGCGTCAAATAGGTGCGAGAGGTGACGACCACCCCGCTCTCATCGACCAGGCTGATTTTCACCGTAAACGGAGTACGCCCGTTGGCTTCGACTGTTTTGGGCGCCTCGACAACGATGTGCGCCATTTTATCCGGAGCGACCAGGGTGATGCGCTTGATGCCACGTTCATTGCCAAACTGGTCCATCTGCCTGATCGTCAACTGGTTTTCGCCCGGTTTGAGCAACACGCCGATATATTCCCACGCTTCGAGCTGCTTGTCAGCCAGTGTGCTTTTCTTGCCCACCCGCTCCTGGCCGATGACCTGATCATTCGCGCTCAGGCTGAAAATCGATCCGATCATGCCCTTGATACGCACGTTGGCCTGCGCGACGGGCATGATGTCGTGATCCTTGAGATCAATAAAATCGAAACTGTTATCGGTTTCCGACAACAGCGTGTCCATATCGACGACAGGAACAGTGGCCACAGGCAGATCCGGCAAATTCGAATTGGCGGAATTAAGCCCTGCGTCCTGCGCCACCGGCTGAAAACTCTGCGCAGCATTGATCGCGCCTGCCGGTTTGCCCAGTTCCCCGGCAGCCGGCAAGGCGCGATTATCGGTGAGCGGCAAAACACTCGCCTGCGGGTTGAGTTTGAAGCTGAGCGCACGCTCCGTCTCGTTATTCTGGCGCTTGTCATGCCGCAGCTTTATCTCTTGCAGCACATCGGCAGTACAGGTGTCGCTGGCAAAATCCGCGCGATGCAGTTCACCATTTTTCAGATCAACGAAGCGGCTTCCTGCCACACCCGCATTGCGATTAGCCAACACTTCCAGCACGGCACCGGCAGGCAAGGTGCTGTCGTCCAGTTTCAGGGTATGCGTGCGCGCGACAATACCGTAAAGCGAATATTTACCGTCGCTGTCGCTGGTCACATTCGTGCCATCTTCCAAAAACAGGCGAATACCGGGAATGCCCGGCTCGTCGGTTTCCTGAACATGATTGCGGTTGCAGTCAAGATAGACCGTCCCCAGAATATAGCCCTTATCGCTGAACACGCCCTGCACTATTTGCACCGCAGCGGTCGCGACATTGGACATGGCCGCGCCACTGCTGGCCTGGGCACGGTTAATTCCCGAACCCAGCGCAGCCTCAATGCCAATTGCCGCACGGTAGGTGAGCGTCACCGATGTATTGGCCGACAAATTCCCCAGCGCAAAGGTCAGAACCGGCCCCACCCCTCCGGCAGGATCGGCCTGAACAATATTATTTAAACGGGTCGTGCCCGGCACATAGCGAAAACCGCGCGGCAAAATATCCTGTATCCGGGTCGAGGGCAGCGTAAGGGTGGTCGTGTTCTTGACGACTATCGTATAGTCGACAAAATCACCCGGTTCAGCAGTGGTACGGGAGGCCACCTTGCTGGCCAGGAGCCCTGAACCGGCAACCAAAACCGGGTCAATCGGGATATGGTTATTGACCACATCCTTTAACCCTGCGGCCAGATTGATCGACAGATAGTAGGTGGTCGGACTGCCCACCTGTGGCGCACCGGCCTGAGTTTGCACCGGATACTGACCGACGCCTGTCGGCGGGCTCAAGGCCACAGGTTGAGTCGGAATTAAAACCGAAGGGGCTGTATATTTGGCGGGGGCTGTGACTTGTAATTTGTAAAGCCCTGCCGGTGCTGCGCCTAACAGCAAAAACTGGTAATAACCGTTTACACCGACCGTTTGAGCCGCATTAGCCGTACCTCCCAGCAGATGTATGGCAGGATTAAATCCGGCAGGACCTGTAAAGGTAACCTTTGCGCCCGCAACAGCCACCCGGGTAATCGAATCGTACACCACACCGCTCGGATCGAGCGGCAGACTTTGCTCCACGATGTTGTTCCCCGCAACCAGGTTCAGATTTTGTATCTCGCCCGTGGTGGAGTTGACCGTAGCGCTCGAAGTCTGTACGCCATATTCGCCATTCACTGGGGATGCAAACAGCGCGCCGCTCGCCAGATCCCGAAAACGAAGCCGGTAGCCTGTTCCAGGCGCTATCGGGCCTATGGTATATGAACCGTTAGCGTTAGTGATGGCCGTGGCGACCACCACGCCTGCCGAATTGAGCAATTCAACCTGCATACCGGAGACAAAGGTCTCTCCCGCATCGTATCTTCTGTTGTGATTCGCATCGAGCCAGACTCGCCCGGATACCGTTGCCGCCAAACCGACAATGACAATGTCGCTCGCCGCGTTATTGGTGGAATTCAACGCCAGCTCGCCCCCTCCTGCAACCTGCGCCGTATTGGTCAGCGGAGAGGCGGCCTGCGCGGCCGTCGTAGGGGTCACGGTAATGGGCAAATTGAGTGCGTTCGCCCCGGCGGCGATGACGGCGGCACTGGAGCAAGTAATCACCTGTGCCGCGGCATTGCAAGTCCAGCCATTGCCGCCGGAGGTAGCAGGAACATAAGTCAGTCCTGCAGGCAGCGTATCGCTGACCGTCACCATTCCTGTCGTCGCGGCTCCCCCGATATTGCTCACCAGCAAATTAAAAGTTCCGGGCAGGCCTACCGTAAAATTACCCGTATGGGTTTTTTTCAAGATCAAATCAGGACTCAGAGCTCCCGCCCCGCCCTGCACGGTATAACTTGCCGCGTTGCTGTCTGTGGTTTGTGCCGCCAGGCCATCCGAGTAGCTGACGCGCACAATATTATTGGTTTGCGCACTGCCAGACACCAGTCCGGGCAATACGTCCACCAAAAATGTCACCTGCGTCGCCGCTCCTGCGGCAAGGCTCACCAGCGTTCCGCTGAGGGTGGTAACACCGGCAACAGTCGTTGCGCTATAGCTTATTCCGGCAGGATCGGCGCCCGCAGCGTCAGTCAGCAGAGCTCCGTTCCAACTGCCGCTGCCCGCGACATAACTCATGCCTGTGGTGTTGTATGCGGGTGCAATATTGCCGGCACCAATGACATCGCTGAATTTAATCGCGGAAGCTGTGGCATTTCCGTTATTGACGAAGGACAGGGTGACGGAAATATGCGCAGCACCATTCGTATTCGGCGATGGACCTGAAATCACGCTGAACGATTTAGTCACGGATAACACGGCCTGGTTGGAGAGGACCAGTGTATCAGTGTTGCTTTGCGATGGCGCGGGGGTGGTCGTGGCGGTGGCACTGGCCGAAATGACGACTTGCCCACTCGCCCCTGATACTGCCAGAACACCTACTGTGGCAGAAATCACCACATTAAAGGCCGACCCTGCGGCAACGCTGCCCGTATTGACCAGCGGAATCAGGTTATCTGGTATGCCGTCGGCATTCGCATCCGCATAAATGACAACATTGCTCAACCCCAATGTACCGCCCGCCACCGCGACAGACAGATTAAAGCTGTCCGCGCCATTGCCGGTATTTCTGATCTGGTGCGGCAGATAGTAAGTCCCGCCGGGCGTAGTGACCACACGCGACTGGGGCGCTGTCAGGGTGAACGATGAGACCTGCTGCACCTGAACTTCAACGATGTTAGACGTCAGCCGCGCCGACAGGCTGGTGACCGAATCTATGTAATTTGCACTGGCCTGATTGGTAATCAGCGTACCGACCATCGGGATGGCTTGGGCGAATGATGCAAAAAACAACAGCGCAGCCAGCAGCGTACGACCAGCACACCTGACCGTGTTTGCCAGTCGCTTGATCAGCGTGCTGTTGTTGGATGCGCTCATGATGTACAGGTCTCTATCTTTTTTATCAGTTACCTGAATCTCAGGTAACTGATAAAAAAGAGGGGGGGATCCCCCCTCTCCTATGCTTCCTTAATCAGATTAAGGATTGATTTGAACGCCAAAGGTGATAACAGCGGATGCTCCCGGTGCTAACGTACCCAGATTTGCAGAGATCGTTGCAGCCGTTGCATCCACAGGGAAGGCCGCGAGCGCACCCACCGTAGTTGCAGCCGCAGGAATGACACCGTTCGCACCGGCAAAACTCTTGTACAGAGTATTTGCAGGGGTGGCATCACTGACGACAACTGTATTTACAGGTTGCGTACCCACGTTGGTTGCTGTGACTTTGTACAGTATGCACGCGCCGGGAACAGCGCCTGCACCGATAGGTGCATTGCTAAATACCGCACCGGCAAAGTTACCCGCACATGCTGCATCCAGTGCCTGTGTCTTGGCCAGTATCACCTGACCTACGATAACGGTCGAGGTATCGGCCGCGACGACAGCGCCAGGCGCTGCAATCGTGTTGATGAGCCCCGTAGTGGTCGCAGTCAGACTGGACGTATTGATGTCGCCTGCCGCAGCACTGGCAGCGGCCAATACCTTGACAAACAAACGAATACTTTCGCCTGGCAGAAAACCGCCATTAACCGCTACAACACGACCGCCTGTGGTACTACCTGTGAGCGTGTTCAGCGCAACAGTCGACACCACCAGATCCGTTGCATCCAGGATACCGTTGTTGTTGCTGTCCCAGTACACGATGTTGTTCCAGCCGGCAACCACACCTGTCATCGGATCCGTCAGGGTAATGACGCTGCCTGCAGCGCCTGCACCTTCGGTCACGTTACCTGTGTTGGTCAGCGTATGTGAATACACCACAGAACCGCCGGGGAATACCTGGCCGTTATTAGGGGGAGTCACCGTGATGGAACGCACCGTATTGAGCGTCACAGATTCCGGCTTGAAATCAGATGCAGCCGTAGTAGGAGACGTCGCAGTAAAGGTAATAGCCGTCGCACCTGGAGCCGCCGTCGCACCTGTTGCCGCCGTGGTTACCACGGCACAGATCAACGTGTTAGCACCTGCGTTGATCACGCCTGTATTGGTAACCGTTGCACCCAGTGTCGTACAATTACCCGCACCGCCATCTGCTACGAACACAACCGACCAGCCAGCCGGCAGGGCCGTAGAAGTAACCGCGTAGGTATCAGCGATCGCACTGGTGTTATTCACATACAGAGGATAGGTGACAGTCGCGCCCGGATTAACGACAGGCGCCTGAGAAACAACACCACCCACGACAGAAGAGAGCACGGATGGCGTACTTGTCGCACCCGCACCCAGACCCAAAGCACCGACTGTAGCGGTTGCAACAGGCGCACCCGTGGTCAAGTCGACCGTATTGGCCGTAATCGTCGTCAGACTGTTGTTCACCGTATCGAAGCCGACGCCGATCAGGCCTGTCGGATTGAACGAAGACCTTGCAGTCAGAACGTTTGCGTAAGCACCGCCGCCACTCACACCACTTGGCAGTGTTGCCTTGACCACGACCAGGTAAGCGCTGTTCGCCGCGACAGGACCCGTATCCACGACGCCATCAGGAATTGCATTGGTGTCGGTCAATGGGGTTACGCCATCGCTCTTGTACAGCACAAAGGTCGTACCAAGAGGGAAAGAGCCGGCTGACAGAGTCACGTTGAAGGTGTCTGTGCCATTGCCGTTGTTGTGGACGTAATCATTGAAGGTGACGGTCGCGCCCTGAGAAGCACTCGCCACAGTCACGGTATCGCTCACACCACCAATCGTGGTATTAGCCAACAGTTCGTTTGCTGCAACGCCTGCGGTCTGCAATACGGTGAAAGTTGCCGTATTACTGGGCGTACCGGAACCTGCAACCGAAGAAGTTGCCGTATTGGCCGAAGTACAACCGACGACAGGCTGCATCGCTGCACCATCGTTGTAGCAAAGACGCGCCTGATTATTGATCTGACCCGGAGCTGCTGCCGCCGACACGGTCACATTGAAGGACAAGGTGCCTGACTGACCTGAAGCCAGACTGGTAATAATCGCAGTTGCACGACCTGCCAGTGTCAAGCCAAAGTCAAACGTTGTCGCCGCCGTAAGACCATCAGCCGCCGTAGCACTGTCAACAAGTGCAACGCCGTTCAACTTGGCCGTTCCCGCGATATAGGCCATGTTGGCCGGCAAGAAGTCAGCCAGAATGACGCCCGTCGCCGCCGTATTACCGGTATTGGTATAGGTCAGGGTATAGGTAACAGGCGTAGTTCCTGCAGGACCGCTGGGAATACTGATCGACTTGGTGATCGTCACAACTGCCTGAGCTGTCACCGTAATCGTATCGGTATTAGGGTTGGTTACCCCGACTGTAGCTGGTGTCAACACACTGGCTGCCGCAACCGTCATCGTACCCGAGGTTCCGTTAGCTGCCAGCGCAGGGACAGTGCCGGTCGCGATAAAGCACGCCGAGGCGCCCGCTGCCACATTGTTCACAGACGTAATCGGCGTTGCATTATCCGCAATACCGTCGCAATTCGCGTCGATGAAATATTGCGCAGAGGTCACGGCAAACGCACCGCCGGTCACAACTGCCGTCAGGCTGAAACTGTCTGTCCCGTTACCGTTGTTGGTAACAGTATGCGCGAAGCTGATAGGCGCACCCGGTGCGGAAGATTTGCTCTGGGAGGCTGTCAGGGTAAAGGCCGCGACCTGCTGCACAATCGTCGTCACGGTATTGGATGTCGCGTTGCGTCCGATCAAGGATGCATCCGTATAGGTTGCAGACGCCTGGTTACCGATAGTGGTTCCGGCCAGAGGAGCGGCTAACGCGCCTCCCGTGCCGAATCCTGCGAGTGCCAGGACAGCAATGGTTTTCCGCAAAGCGGAACCCCATCCTGATCCGGGCGTGTGTAATATATTTTTCATTACCTTTGCTCCTTGTGTAAATTAATCAAAATTGCGAAAGACAACCGAACGGCATGCCAGACAACCTTACCCTGCCGGATACAGCACGGAACCGCACCACCCTGCCTGTCACGCTTTGTGCCCGCAGGCATAAAACAGACATGATAAAAACGAGCGGCTATGCGAGCTGCGCGCCAAACCATACAACACCATCAAACACATTCATTCATCTTTTCACCCCCTCTGCTGACGCCACTGGTGCGAGGCGAATCCGGGCATAAACGGAAACCTTCTGTCCGGCGTTGATGTCACCGATAGCCCAGCGCAGGCTGCGATATTCAGAAACAGGAACATCTCTTTCTTCAGTTTTTCCGTTGGCCAGCAGAACCTTTTTGCGCAACGGCACGGCAGCGTAAGTGACCCCGTCTGTGCTGGCCTCAACGATGGCAGGTTTGGCGCTGCCGGGCAGATATTCTGTTTCGGGTGGGATGGGCAAGTTCGCCTGGAGCTGGTGAACCGCATGATCGGAGACGTTGCTGTAAGTTGCCTGATACTGGATGATTTCTCCCGGCTTGATACGCTCGACCGGTTTCAATTCCTCTGCGCCGTTATGAACGACCACCTTGAATTGTTGCAACACAACTTCAACATCACCCTTGAGCCGACTACCGGCAGCCCCCTTGACCGGCCCCTCGGCCTGGGCAAAGTTCATTTGCAACAACAGCAGCACGAATGCAAGATTGCGTATCTTAAACATATTCAGTTACCTCCTGGACAAAATGGTCAGTTTCAAAAAGAATTGGATTCTTTGCCAAAAAATCCGGAATGACCCGGCAGAATGACGGTATTCTTTAATAAATGGAAGGATTCTAGTCCTATTTATAATCAATTGGAATCATCCTGCCGTACTGTAGGAATAATCCTGCAAAAAATCATTTTTTTCAGGCCGATGACTCAGGAAAATTCAGTTTACCCGTTAAATATCCACAAGTTATCAGGCATCAAGCTCATACATAAAGTCCTACACCGCACGACGACCGAATCTACCAGTGACACATGGCAAATTTATAACACGACAGAAAAACCCAAACTTACCAAAACTTACAGCGGGGTAATTACAAATCAACTTCGCCGGGAGCGGCATTACCGCCTGACGACCGCTGTTTTAATGTCCAGACATTTTTCGATTGCGAAGCGAGAATTCGGCATTTCAAGTTTGCCAACTCCGAAAGCCTCCACCCGAGCCCCCCCTTGCAGCTTCCTTCTGGCACTGACGCATTATGAAAAAAACCTTCAGGCCGCGCTTTACCAAAGCCGGACCATCCTTTATCAAATCCGGATTAGTTGGCATTGCGTTGTCAAAATAGTCAAAATGCTTCCTTTGACAATGACTTGATGCCCCGAATGAAGTACACATCCGCTGACATGTTGCCGCAGATTTTGCTGGTAGACGATTCGCCCCATGACCTGCGACTGCTTTCCGAGATGCTGCGCGCGAAAGGCTTTCGACTGATCCTCGCCAGCGATGGCCGTCAGGGCTATCAGCGCGCGGTAAGTCGCCAGCCGGATCTGATTTTGATGGATGTGGAGATGCCCGACATGGACGGATTTACCGCCTGCCGTCTGCTCAAGACCGATCCTGCGACGCGCCATATCCCGGTGATTTTCCTCACCGCAAAAAATGCGCCGGAGGAACGCCTGCAAGGATTCCATCTGGGCGGGGTGGATTACGTCTCCAAACCTTTTCTGGCGGAAGAAGTCATCGCCCGTATCCGCATCCACCTGAATCATCCGCAGCCCATGTCGCACCAGACCTGGGTGAGCGGCACGGCACGCCGCACGGATGAAGTGATTGCCCAGGCTGCGGTACAACTGATTCAAGATCGACTCGAACAGATGCCGCCGCTGCCGGAGCTCGCGCGTATGGTGGGCGCACACGAGAAAAAACTGTGCGCGATTTTCCACACCCGCTTCGGCATGCCTGTCTCCGCTTTTATCGGAGAGGCGCGCATTCGCGCTGCGCGCAAGCTGCTGGAGGAAACTGACATTCCCGTCCAGCAAATTGCCGAGCAGGTGGGGTTCGGCACCGGCGCCGGTTTTGCCACGACGTTCCGCAAACGCATGGGCATGACGCCATCTGTGTACCGGCAGTCGTGGCAAGATAAGGAGGAAGAAGCATGATGCCGCGTTATCTGCTGGCAAGCCTGCTGGCGCTGTTAACGTCAATGGCGGGAGCGGCCCCCCTGCCCGCAGCCAAAGTGGATATGTCGCCCATCGTCGAATACCTCGAAGATGCCGGGGGCAAGCTGACTTTTGTTGAGGTGAGCGGCGAGGCTGCATCCCGCTTCAAGCCGCTGAAGTCAAAGGGTGACATCAATCTGGGCTATTCCAAGTCCACTTTCTGGTTCCGCGTCCCGCTCGCAAAAAACAAAGATGGTGCCGAGCACCCGCTGCTGGAAGTAAGGTTCTATGAGCTCGGACATGTGGCGTTTTACGCGCCAGGGCTGCCTCCGGTTGTGACGGGCCAGAACTACCCGCTCAGCAGCCGCGCGTGGCCGCATCGTTTTTACGTGTTTCCGTTAACGCTCACAAAGGCGCCGCGCTACCACTATTTGCAGGTGCGCTCCGACAGTGCGGTGACCGTGTCGCTGACATTGTGGGAGCCTGCCGCCTTCGCCGCCGACACGCAACAGACCTATATGCTTCAGGCTTTGTATTTCGGTGCGTTGCTGGCGCTGCTGCTCTACAACCTGTTTATTTATTTCTCCCTGCGGGAACGCGGCTTCTTGCTCTACAGCCTGTTCGCAGCCTGCATGGGACTGAGCATGCTGACCGGCAACGGCTTCGCCCAACAGTTCCTGTGGCCGACGGGGCTCGTCTGGAACGCTCATATCGTCCCTCTGACCAACGCCTTGGGCGCCGCCTCGGCGCTGTACTTTGCCCAGCATTTTCTGCAAACCCGCACAGTGCTGCCGGGACTTCATCGCGCGATGCACCTGACTGCGGGTTGCGCGCTGCTGGCGGCTTTCGCGCCTTGGCTGAATATCTCCGCAGGTGCGGCGGGAGTCGTGCTTTCACTATGCCTGATTATTGCGGGCATACAGGTCATCACCGCAGGCATCCGTGCATTGCGCGCCGGTAACCGGAGCGCGCGCGTATTCCTGCTGGCGTGGGGCGCGCTGTCGCTGGGGGCGATTGTCTCGGGTATGCGCAATTTCGGCCTGCTGCCGACGACGACGCTGACCGTTTACGCGGTGCAGATCAGCTCGTTCGCCGAAATGCTGCTGCTATCGTTCGCGCTGGCAGAACGCATCCGGCTGGAACGTAACGCGCGCGAGGCCGCTCAGGCCGATGCTCTAGTCACGCGGCAATCGCTGGTGGAAACACTGCGCGAATCCGAAACACGCCTGGAAAAAGCCATTGCCGACCGTACCATAGACCTCAATATGGCGCTGGCAGAAAGCCGCAAAACCAACCAGACGCAAAGCCGTCTGGTGGCATACATCGGCCATGACCTGCGCGCGCCGCTGGCTACCATCATCAATTACGTCCGACTGCTCGGCCATCAAAGTGACGAGCAGTCACGCCGCTACCAGTCCACCATCGAGCGCAGCGCCACGCACCAGCTGGAATTAATCGATGACCTGGTGGAGTATGCGCGTGGCAAGCTGGAGCATCTGGAACTGGTGCCCGCCCCCGCTTATCTGCACGACTGGCTGAACGATATCGCCAGACAAGCCGAATTGCTGGCCGTGCAATACGGCAACCGTTTTGAGCTGAAAGTCACCGGCGATATGCCACCCGTGGCCGTGTTCGACCCCAAGCGCCTGCGGCAAATCCTGATTAACCTGCTGCAAAATGCGGCAAAATTCACCAGCGGCGGACAAATTCGCTTGTGCCTGCACGCCGCACCGAGCGCCGACGGCAAAGTGGACCTGGAGTTTGCGGTGGAAGACACAGGCCCGGGCATCGCGCAACAGGACAGGGAACGCATCTTTTTGCCCTTCGAGCGCAGCCAGTCCGAGCGGGAAGGCTCCGGGCTGGGCTTGAGCATCGCCCACAAACTGGTTAACGCCATGGGCAGCAAACTGACGCTGGCCAGCGCGACGGGCAAGGGCAGCCGCTTTGGTTTTACCCTGACGGTGGATACCGCCGAAGAAGCCGACGTGCCGCACCCCATGCAGGCGTTTAATTTCCCGGAGCCTTTCGGCGCGGGAAAAACGCTGCTGGTGGCCGACGACAATGCAGCCAGCCGGGATTACCTGCGCGAAGTGCTCTCTGCGGCGGATTTTGAAATCGTCTGTGCGCAAGATGGCGCCGAAGCTTTGCGGCTGACAAAAGAACGCCGTTTTGATGCCGTTCTGGTCGACCAGTTTATGCCCGGCGCGGACGGCTGGGATGTGCTGCGCCGACTCCATGCAGCGAACGACGCGCCGCCGATCATCCTGTGCTCGGCCATGCCCGCACAACGACCCGATGACTTCCCACCGGAGCTCGATTTCAATACCTGCCTGCTCAAACCGGTCGGCGCGGACACACTGCTGCAAACAATGCGACGGCTCTTCGGCAAGGCATTATCCCCCATCCCCGACGCTCTGCTAAATCCGCTGCGCGACATGATCGCCGACGGCTGCATCACCGAAATCGAAGAATGGGCGAGCGCGCTTAAAAACAATCACCCTGAACACGCCGATTTCGCCGATAGTATCCGGGATGCAGCACAGCGGTGCGACCTGGGCGCGCTGACTCAACTGCTGAACGGAGTGGCGAGCATCTGACAGCATGCGTAGTGCATAAGGTTTCCAGCATCAAAGAGAGGCGGAAAATTAACGGACGATCAGATTAATGCAGAGTTGATAACCCTTCAGACGCAGCGCCGTGATGGCATCCTCGCCGCCGCCTGCCTGAAGGATTTTTTTGCGCAGACGAAAAATTTTGACTTCCAGGCGGGCTTTGCTGGACACCTCGATTTCCTGCCCGAGCGCTTCGGCGATCTGCCAGTATTCGAGCTGCCGACCGGGTGCGCGAGCCAGCGCATTGAGCAGTGTACATTCAGACGGGGTGACACGAACTTCACCGGCAGGTCCCTGAAGATACCTTCGCGCCAAATCCAGCATCAGCGTGTCGTGACTTTGCAAATTGACGGGTTTTACGCGGCGCGCCAGCGCGTTGACGGCGGCCAGAAGTTCCAGCGTTTCCACGGGTTTGGACAGATAAATATCCGCTCCGGCATCAAAACCCAGCACCTTGTCCTGCGACTGACTGAGCGAGGTGACCATGATAATGCCCACCTCAGGATTTGCCCGGCGGATGCGTCTGGCAAGGCTGATGCCATCCTCGCCCGGCAGATTAATATCCAGGATAAAAATATCGGCGGGCGCCCCCCCTGCCACATCGTCGAGCTCTTCGGCACAGCCAAGGCCTACGACCTGATGTCCGTAATGGCGCAAGGTCTCGACTGTCACCTGCCGCAACAAGTCGTGATCCTCGACAACGATGATATTTAAAGCGGGAGCCATAGTTTGAATTTGACCATCTCGTCATCGTACAAATAGCTCACCTCGCCGCCCAGCCTGCCCGCCATACTCCTGACAAGATAAAGCCCCAGACCCGAACCTGTCTGGTGGTGCGCGGCGCGGCTGCGGTAGTATTTTTGAAAAACCTTGTCGGGATCGGGCAGGCCTGCCAGGCCGGGCAAATTCCGGATTTCCAGAGAAACGCCGCCCCCCTGAGGCCTGTCATCCGGCATCAGAACAATCTGAACAGGGCTCAGAGGAGGGCTGTATTTGATCGCATTATCGATCAGATTGCTAATGATGCAATGCAGCAACTGGCCATCCGTTTCGAGCACGGGAGATATTTCCGCATGGATAACCAGTCGTTCGGGCATCATACTACCGGCGCGCAGCTCCTGCAACTTGTCGTGCAAAGGATAGCTGCTCAAATTGATCGGCTGCTGCCCGGAAAATTTTTCCGCGTACAGGCAGCGTTCTATGACGTTGCTCATGTCATGCACCGCGCGTTCAGCGTGCGCCAACAGCGGCTGCGCGGGGGGCAAGGAACCCAGCACCATGCGTATCACCGACAGCGGCGTCTTGAGTTCGTGCGCCAGCATATCCATGAACTGGCCTTTTTCAGCCAGCGCCTGTTCGGCAAGCCCCCAGGCTTGTTGCAGCTTTTCACGAATAATCAGATTCTGCCTCTCGCTGCCCCTCAGTTTTCGGTTGAGTCCGTAAATGTGCAGTGCGATCAGAACCGAGACGCCGACAAGCAAAAGCATCACCACCAGGGCGCGATACAGCCACGTCAGGTCTTGCGGCTTTGGACCGGGGTCATACAGAAAACCCGCCAGTGAAAAATTGCGCGGCATCATGCCTATATCCGCGTAAGTGTCGGCTATATCGCGCCAGCGATTCGGATTCATATAGCCTATCTCGATCAAGTTGGGTTGCAGGAGCGGAATCATCTGATCGGACTCGAAGCGCAGGTATTCACGGCCATGCTGTGTGGAATATTTAGCAAGAATCAGGTCGATAACCTCGTCCCGGTGCTCCTTTGCGTATTGCCAGCCGCGCAAACTGGCGGCGCGAAAAGCCTTAACCCGTGCAGGATGTTCCTGTAATTCCCGCCCGGAAGTGAACAGGTTATCGCCATAAAAATCGATTCCCGCCGAACGAGGGCTGAAGGTCTGATAAGGATAATTGGCCTGCCTGAAATAAAAAGGCTCGTCGGAAATATAGCCCGCGATCGCCTCGGCCTCGCCTTTCATCAGCCCGTTGGCGTCGAAGCTGTGCGGGATCTGCCGTATTTGATCTGATGAAATACCCTCTTTTTTCAAATAGGCCAGCACCTCCGCCGACTGAGGCTCCAACATGATGCGCTTGCCGATCAAATCACGCAGGCTGCGGATCTCCGGCGCCGCGTAAATTTCATAGGGGGATTGCTGAAAAATCACCGCCAGCGCCACGACCGGGAGGCCTTGGACACGACTCAAAAGCAAACTGCTGGTCCCTATGCCGTATTGCGCACGACCGTCCAGCACCTCGCGGACAGGATCAATTTTTCCGGACGCCTCGACCAGGCTCACATCCAGTCCCACATCGCGGTAATAGCCCTGTTCCTTCGCCGCATAATATCCGGCAAACTGAAAGGCATGAACCCATTTGAGCTGTAAAACCACCCGATCCAGCGCAAACGATGGTGTCGCGACAAACAACATCGCGACTAACCAAGCCAGCTTATAACCAGCTTGCCTCATCATTCATCAATCCTCCACTCCTCGCTGCGCTCTCCTCAGTCCTGCTTTTCATATACAACTTCCCCGTCGACCAGTGTGTAGCGCACGCGCCCCTGCACTTCCATCCCCATGAACGGCGTGTTCTTGCCCTGGCTTTTCAACGCGGCAGGCGTCACCACCCAGCAAGCGGCCGGATCGAAGATACACAAGTCAGCTGCGGCGCCGACGCTCAGATGTCCGGCATCCAGTCCCAGTATTTGTGCAGGACGCAGCGTGGCGCGAGCCAGAGCATCGGACAAGCTGATTTTTTCCTGCGAGGCCCATTTGAGCACCAGTGGCAACAGCAATTCCAGCCCGGTGGCGCCCGACTCGGCTTCGGCAAACGGCAATTGCTTCGCATCCTCATCCACCGGCGCATGATTGGTGCAGATGGCATCTATCGTGCCGTCCAGCAAGCCGGCACGCAGCGCTGCCCGGTCGCGCAGACTGCGCAGCGGCGGAGTCAGGCGACAATTCGGGTCGAAATAACCGATGTCCATTTCGGACAAGTGCACGTGATTGATCGACACATCGCAGCTCACCGCCAACCCCTCCCGCTTGGCCAAACGGATCATCTCCACTCCCGCCGCGCTGGACAGACGACAAATATGCAGCTTCGCGCCGGTCTCTTTCGCCAGCGACAACATGGTCGCCAGCGCGATAGTCTCGGCACACACGGGAATAGCGGGCAGACCGCAACGCGTCGCCACCTCTCCCTCGTGCGCCACGCCGTCACGAGCTAAAAAACTGTCCTGCGGACGCAACCAGACACTGAAGCCGAAGGTGGCCGCATATTGCATCGCGCGATACAGCACGCGGGTGTCGGTGAGCGGCGCATCGGCCTGGCTGAAGGCGACACAGCCGGCATCGACCAGCTCTGCCATCTCGGTCAACTCCAGCCCCAGGAGCGCCGTGGTCAGGGCCGCGACCGGATACAGCTTCGCCTGATGCAGATTTTTCGCTCTGTGCTTGAGCATTTCCACCAGGCCTGGCTCATCCAGCGGCGGGTCGGTATCGGGCGGACAGGCAAGGCTGGTCACCCCGCCCGCCACGGCGGCCTCCATTTCGGATTCGAGCGTAGCCATATATTCATAGCCCGGCTCTCGCAGGCGTGCGGCCAGCTCGATCAGGCCGGGAGCCACGATCAGTCCCGTGGCATCGATGACCTGACGGGGTATAAAACCTTCCGGCGCCACACCGATAGCTACGATGAGTTTTTTGGAGATAAACACATCCAGCATCGCGTCTATGTTGTTTCTCGGATCGATCAGGCGACCGTTTTTGATGTGTATATTCATTTACCGCTCCCGGCCAACGTGCTCATCACCGCCATGCGCACGGCGATGCCGAAGGTCACCTGAGACAGAATGACCGATTGCGCGCCGTCAGCCACGCCGGATGCAATCTCGATGCCCCGGTTCATCGGCCCCGGATGCATCACAATCGCGTCCGGCTTCGCATAAGCTAACTTCTCTTCGGTCAGTCCGTAATTTTTGAAGTATTCCTGGCCGGACGGGAGCAGCGCGCCCTGCATGCGCTCATTTTGCAAACGCAGCATCAGCACCACATCCACATCCTTCAAACCCTTAGCCATATCGTGATAAACCTGCACACCGAGGTTCTCCACCATGGCAGGCAACAGCGTCTTGGGCGCAATGACACGCACCTCCGGCACTCCCAGCGTGGTCAGCGCATGAATCTGCGAACGCGCGACCCTCGAATGCAGCACGTCGCCCACGATGGCGACGCGCAAGTTATGGAATTCCTTCTTGTAATGCCGGATCGTGAACATGTCCAGCAAGGCCTGGGTCGGGTGCGCATGACGCCCGTCGCCGGCATTGATCACATGGATCTCAGGCGCCACATGCCGGGCGATCAGATGGGCCGCACCACTTTGCGAGTGGCGCACGATGAACATATCGGCATGCATCGCGCACAGGTTATCCACCGTATCGAGCAATGACTCTCCCTTGCTGGTCGAAGAGGAGCCTATATTGAGATTGACCACATCTGCGGAGAGCCGCTTTGCGGCAATTTCAAAGGTGGTCCGCGTACGGGTGCTGTTCTCGAAAAAGATATTGAAGACTGACTTGCCGTGCAGCAGCGGGACTTTTTTGATTTCACGACCTTCGGCAACGTCGAGAAAGGACGCGGCACGGTCCAGAATGTCGCGCATGATGCGCACGGGCAGCCCCTCGGTGGTCAGCAGATGCTGGAGTTCACCGTCTTTATTGAGTTGCGGATTTTTCATGTAGACCTCGGTCGGCATTTACGATTACACAGGCGGCAGGCTCATCGAGATAGGCCTGCAAAATTTGTTGCGCGGCATATTGATCGATCAATTCCTTCTGCTGGCGTCCCCTTATCCCTTCCCTGTTTAGCTGAAGGCTCGCTTCATGCGAGGTGTAGCGCTCATCGACCAGAAGGGTGGTCAGGCCAAATCGCCCGTGCAATCGATTGGCAAAGCGGCGGCACAGCGCGGTCAACTCGTGCGGCGTGCCATCTTCGTTACAGGGGAGTCCCACCAGCAGGGCTGCGGGCTGCCATTCCTTAATCAGGGAGGCAATCAACGCGAAGCGGATTTCATTTTTTTCTTCGGCCAGAGTCGTCAGCGGGCGCGAACTCGCCGCAAAGGTATTGCCCACCGCGACACCGATGCGCCGGGTACCGAAATCAAAAGCCAGCAAGGTACCTATAACAGGATTCAGGATTCGGGACTCAGGATTCAGGATTCGGGACTCAGGATTCAGGAGCTCAGAGCGGGAATCCAAAGTCGTCGAATGAGATTCGGCAACAGAAAGCTGCTGCGCAGCGACACTGCTCAATCCTGCATCCTGCATCCTGCATCCTGCCTGATCAGGCATGCCCTGCATCCTCGACCAGCATCGAGTAATTCACGCCGAGCAACGCCATCGCAGCCCCGAGCCGCTCTTCAGGCGGCAAGGCGAACAGGATATGCTCGGATGCCGGGACGGTCAGCCAGATATTTTCATTGATTTCGTGCTCTAACTGACCGGGTTCCCACCCGGAATAACCCAGTGCCACGAGAAAATTCCGGGGGCTTCTGCCCTCGC
This sequence comes from Gallionella sp., assembly GCA_028707275.1. Classification (GTDB taxonomy): domain Bacteria; phylum Pseudomonadota; class Gammaproteobacteria; order Burkholderiales; family Gallionellaceae; genus Gallionella. The sequence goes on from JAQTUP010000004.1 coordinate 233,790, forward strand.
TGATCGCATCCAGAATATCTCGGGAAGTCGTCAGTGCCAGCCTGTCATTGATGCGCAGCGTGGACTGCCAGTCCTGACGGCCATCGTGCAGCACGAAGCCGCGCTCCATTTGCACGGGGCCTCCCACGTGTACGGGCATCCTGGCAAGCCTGGGATTGTCGAGCGGCGCGTTGATCTGACTGAACATCTCGGCCAGTGTCAGACTGACGGGGCGGTTCACCACCAGTCCCAGCGCGCCATTTTCATCGTGCTCACAGATATAAGTCAGCGTGCCGGCGAAAAAGCCCTCCTGCATGGCAGGCATGGCAATCAAAAAATGGTGGGTCAAATCGAATTCAGACATATCGTGACGGCCCCTGGTGTGCTGCACGCCGTGAAATAAAATCAAAAACCGGACGGGCTGAAGACTCTAGCAGGCTGCTGAAAAACATTATGAGCGATGCGCAGGCAAGGAAAAAAGCGACGAAAAAGCGGAGTTTACATGTGGTAAATGAGCATTTTGAGTCACTTTTTGACGCAGTATCGGCAAGCGTAATAGTTTTGCAGCAGCCTGCTAGATAACGGCCATTAATGCATGCTGATCGCATCCGGATCAACTTGCACCCCGCTCGCTGGCTATGATGAGTTCCTCTATTTTGGCCAGCATGGCTTCCTCCTGGAAAGGCTTGCCCATATAGGCATTTACGCCTAATTGCATCGCGAAGTCGCGGTGTTTATCCGCCGTGCGCGAAGTAATCATGATAATAGGCAGATTCCTGGTCTTCGAATCGCGACGCATCAGCTTGGTCAGCTCGAAGCCATCCATACGCGGCATTTCAACGTCGAGCAGCATCACAGACGGCGTAATTTCGGTCAGCTGTTCCAGTGCATCCACACCGTCCTTGGCGGTCACCACCTGATATCCGGCACGAGTCAGAATGCGCGTGGTGATCTTGCGTACGGTGAGCGAATCGTCCACCACCATCACCACATGCTGCGTGCGTATCACGACAGGCTCCGCCTTGCGGGTCTTGAGCGCAACGTTGGCGATGCGCTGAGTCATTTGCAGCGGATTGAGAATCAGCACGACCCGGCCATTACCCAGCACGGTCGCACCGGCAATACCCGGCAGCCACGCCAGTTGCGGACCGATATTCTTGACCACGACTTCCCGGTTACCCAACAATTCATCCACATGCAACGCCACGCGCTGATTACCGCTGCGCAGCAACATCAGAGGATTATGCGACTGGCTCTCAGGCGACAGTTTGGCATCTCCCAGCATGGCGGGCAAATAAAAGAACGGGTAGGTATTGCCATCCAATTCAACTTTTTGCTCTTCGTACAAGGATTTCAACACATGAGGCTGAACCTTGCGCACCTGCTCGACCAACACCGAAGGAATGGCGTAGGTAAGCTCCCCGGTGCGCACCATCAACACCTGCGTCACGGCCAGGGTAAGCGGCAAATGCACAGAGAACAACGTGCCTTTGCCGGGTTTGGAACTCACATCAATCCGTCCGCCCAGCGCCGTGATGTCGCTGCGCACCACGTCCATGCCGATACCGCGCCCGGCCACTTCCGACACTTCACTCGCCGTCGAAATGCCCGACGCAAAAATCAGCTGCGCCAACTCGTCTTCGCTCACGCCGACATCAGACGCATCCAGCAAACCCTTCGCGATGCCCTTCGCGCGCAGGGCGGGATAGTTAAGACCCCGTCCGTCATCGCTGAATTCGAACACGACTTCATTATTTTCCTGACGCAAGCTCAGCCTGACTTCGCCGATTGGATCCTTGCCGATGGCCGTGCGTTCACTCTCATTTTCCAGGCCGTGAGCGATCGAATTGCGCAACATATGCTCGAACGGCGCCGTCATTTTTTCCAGCACACCCCGATCGAGCTCCACGCTGGTGCCGGTCAACTCAAGGTTGGCGCGCTTGTTCAGCTCTTTTGCTGTCTGGCGCACCAGGCGGTATAAGCGCTCGCTCATGCTGCCGAACGGGACCATGCGCACGTTCATCAGGTTTTGTTGCAATTCGCGGTTCAATCGACCCTGCGTAAAAATCGCAAGATTGGTCTCATCGATATTTTTCAGCAGCGATTGTTGCACCGTCTGCACGTCATGCACACTCTCGTTCATGAAGCGTGTCAGTTCCTGCAAACGGGTAAATCGGTCAAATTCCAGCGGATCGAATTGCGCGTTGCTCTCGCTGGCTAACGTGACACGCGCCTGCATCTGGCTCTCGGCCTGAATCTCCACCTCTCGCAGCTGTTTGCGCAACTGGTTGACACTGCCTGTCAATTCCAGCAACCCTTCCTTGAAGGCTCGCAACTCGGTTTCCATACGGGAACGCGTCACGCTGATTTCACCCGCCTGATTGACCAGACGGTCGACCATATCCGCACGCACGCGCAACATGCTCACCTGCGCCGCGCTGTCCGGCACAACATGCGCCAGACGCTTGGCTGAGCGTCGCTCAGGCACGGGTTCTGCGCCGGGAATATACGTCTGCACGACAGCCTGAACCTTGCCCGAGCGCAATTCTTCCAGCAGGGCAATAACGTGATCGAAATCACCCTCCAGCGTCTCCCAAAGATCGGCTTCCCCGGCAGACACGCCTTCGAGCATGCGACTTTCCATCGCATGGGCGACATCGCCCATGCGCATCGCGCCCGTCATCCGGGCGCTGCCCTTGAGAGTATGCAGCAGTCGATGCAACAATTGCAGCTGCTGTGCATCCGACGGGGTCGCGCGTAACGCGCGCAAACAGGCCGCTATATTGGGGCACAGTTCGTCCGCCTCTTCGATGAATACCGGCAGCAACTGTGCGTCGACGTCATCTTGCAATGCGGCGACCTCCTCGCTCGGCGCATGCACAGCAGCCTTGGGTCGGGCAGGGGATTCCGGCACGGGCGCTTTAACGATTTCGACCGGCGCCCTGGGTACGGCCTCCGGCTCAGCCACTAATTTATCCCTGTCACCCAAAACGTTACGGACCAGATCGCCGCGCTTTTCCGGCATTTTCCTGTCGCAGATACTCTGCACCATCTCGCCCAGCGAGCTGATCACCCGATCCAGCATCTGCATATGCTCTGAAGAGATGACCGACGGCCTGTCAATATGCGCCTGCAACCAACCCTCAAGAGCGGAGGCCAACTCCACTACCGCAACAAAACCGAGACTGCGACAAATACCTACCAGCGTATGCGCCGCGCGCATGAAATCGTAGGCCACCTGAGGGGGGCGATTAACCAGCATTCCTTCATACTGGCGGCGAAGCGCCAGCACATTCTGACTGGCCTCTTCACTGGCAATCTTGAATAAAGTGGGAGAGAGCGCAATGTCACCGATCACGACCGAGTCAGGTTCGTCAAAGTCGAGATCTGAGTCAGCCGCTTCTTTGGCGGCCCGTGCTGCCTCAGCTACACGCGCCTGCTCGGCCATATAGGCTTGTTCAGCTTTTCGAACTTGTTCGGCGATCAGGGCATCCTCAGCAGCCATGGCCTCGTCGGCGGCACGCTCCTCTTCGGCGGCACGCTCCTCTTCGGCCGCACGGGCTTCCTCGACCAACCGCGCCTGTTCGGCGGCTTCCGCAGCGACTTCTGCAGCTGCCTGTTTGGCTGCGCGGGCTGCTTCGGCTGCCTGTTCGGCCACATGAATCTCTTCGGCGGCAGGCAATTCCTCTGTCGCGCGAGCTTCTTCGGCTGCGCGAGCTTCTTCGGCTGCCTGTTCGGCTGCACGGGCTTCTTCGGCTGCGCGCGCTTCTTCGGCTGCCTGTTCGGCTGCACGAGCTTCTTCGGCTGCGCGCGCTTCTTCGGCTGCCTGTTCGGCTGCACGAGCTTCTTCGGCTGCGCGCGCTTCTTCGGCTGCCTGTTCGGCTGCACGAGCTTCTTCGGCTGCCTGTTCGGCTGCACGAGCTTCTTCGGCTGCCTGTTCGGCTGCGCGCGCTTCTTCGGCTGCACGCGCTTCTTCGGCGGCCTGTTCGGCGGCGCGGACTTCCTCGGCGGCGCGAGCTGCTTCCGCTGCGCGGGCTGCTTCGGCTGCCTGCTCAGTTTCACCGGACAGCGCTTCGACAGCAGGGGGCGCTTCTGCATGCGGTGCGATCATAACGGGTGCAACTGAGCCTGTTTCGATTTGCAGCGCAAGTGCGACCAGTTCATCCGCATTGATGCTGGCACATCCCTGACGCTTGAGTTGTGTTACCCATTCCGAAAAAAGCCGTACTGCTGAATCAAGAAAGTGCTGCAAGGCGGGATTGGATGGTTTCTTTTCTTCCAACCATTTATTCATGGCGCGCTCGGCCGCCCAGGCGACTTCGCCCAGGTCGAACAGACCGACCATCCGACCGCTTCCCTTCAGGGTGTGGAAGCCTCGGCGCAGCGTGATCAACGACTCGGTGCTTTCAGGATGCAACTGACATATCTCGATGTTGTCCCGCATGATGTCCAACACCTCGGTCGCCTCTTCGAGGAATATTTCCACCAATTCCATATCCTCGCCTTGCGGAACCTGGGGCGTCGGCGCCTCGGCGGTCACCGGAGCCGATGGAGCCAGGACGGGAACCGGGATCGGAGCGGGTGCCGGTTGACGCAGACCGACGAGTTCATTTTTCGCCGCAACAAGGTCGTTGGTGTGATGGATCTGCCCTTTTGCCAGCCGTTGCAGATATTCGTTCAGCGCGCTGACCGCGCCTGCCAGCGCCTGGGTTTCAACTATTTTCGGCGCAGTTTCCGCCGCTTCAAAGTCGCGAACAATTGTCCTGATTTCAAGCAGCAATTCTTCTGCCTGATCTAAAGACAGGAGACGCAGCCCGCCGTGCATCTGCACCAGCAAACGCTGCAAGCCGACCAGCTCCGCGCGCGCGCTGGAATCGGCAAAGAATATATTCAGCCCCTGCTCGACGAGCTGCAGATTTGCCAGCATCTCGCCGGCCAGAGTCGTCGCGATATTTCCCTGCTCCGTCTGGTTATATCGGTCGATCAGTTCGGCGCTGCGCTGTTCGTCCTCAGGCTGATGGCACATGGCCGCATCGATCTGGTCGGACAAGATGCGCGCCTGTTCCTGAAAGCGTACGCCCATGGTTTCATGCTGCGACATGCTGCTGCGCCATTGCATCAGCGCCATCGCCACATCTTCGCCTATCAGCCGCGCATATTCCGGATTGCGCAATGACGCCGACAGGGCTTCGATCCTGGTGGCTATGTCAGCGCCACCCGACTGAGAATCGCTCTTCTGAGCGATCTTTTCGACAAATTCTACGAATTTAAAACACGCACCCTCATTGCCCGCAACGCACTGTTCCCAGTTTTCTTCAGCCTCCTGCATCTGAGCCCGCAATTCATCCAGCGATTGCTTGTCCTCGGCAGCGTTGATCGCAGCCTGTTTGGGAAAGTAGCGATCCAGAACATACACTTGCTTGATTTGATCCGCCCGCTCGCTGCTTGCCGCGCTGCGGCCTATCAGATAGAGCATCTCGCGCAACACCTGAGGCTCATTGCCGTCGCTCACTTTCTCGACAGCCCGCATCTGGCGGTCGATACGCCCGAGCAGCTTGCGCACGCCCATCTCGGGTGCCAAACCGTCCAGCTTCACACAGTCGAGCAAGCCGTTTGCAACCCACCAGAATGCGCGTCGGCCGTCCTGCGAGACACAACTCAACACTGTATCGAGCGCCTGCTGCATCATCTCCAGAGTTTCTGCCTGTTCTTTTCCCTGCAGCCAAAGTATCAATCCTCGCTGATACAGGGTATGAGCCGCCTTGATACCTGCCGACGGATTGTCCGGCTGAACGATTTGCAACACGCTGTCGGGCAACTGTACATTCAAACCGGGGTAGAACAAATCCTGCTCGAACGACATTTCCATGCCGCGCAGATGTTGCATGGCTTCATAACCTGGAAACAGGCGCAGCGCCGCATCATCGGCGCCTTGCATCAACTCGTCGAGATAAGTCGTCATACCGCTCAGCGCGCGCTGCAGTACGCTGCGATAAAGAGGGGACACCAGCCTGGCGTTGCCCGCCAGTTCGGTAAGAACCAGCTCGATTTCCGAACAAAACACGGCCAGCCCATTCAGACCGACCATTTTAAGCACGCCTTCAACCCGGTGTAATTCTGCGCGCGCCTCATCCAATGCTGTCGCGTTGTTCGACGGATCATCCAGATAAAGTTCAAGACGTGCATGAACCACACCCAGGGCCTCATCCATACCGGGCTTTACAACGGAAAGTGACGTAAGGTCTAATTGTGTGTGGTTAGCCATATTTTTATTCGTGCATTATTCAGAGCTTGAAGCCCGCGACTGAACCCTTCAGACCCGATGCCAGACTGGACAATTTGGCGGCGAAATCGAAAGTCAGGCGCGACCCTTCAGTAGTCTGTTCAGAAATGTCGATAATGTCATGCATCACGCCGGACACTTCGACGGCCATCTCGGTTTGCACCTGGGTCGATACCGAAATGCTGTCAAGCAACATCGCCAACTCGTTTGACACCTGCTCAATTTCCTTCAGTGATTGACCCGCCACTTCTGAGAGTTTCGCGCCTTCAACCACACCCAGGGTACTCTTTTCCATCGCAGCGACCGCATCCTGTGTATCGCTCTGAATTGTTTTAACCAGCGCACCGATTTGCTTGGTCGCATCTGCCGAACGCTCAGCTAATCGCTGAACCTCCTCCGCAACCACCGAAAACCCCCGACCGGCTTCACCGGCGGTAGCCGCCTGAATCGCGGCGTTCAAAGCCAGCACGTTGGTTTGTTCGGTAATATCGGAAATCAAGTCCACGATTTCACCGATTTCCTGTGAGCTTTCGCCGAGCCGCTTGATACGCTTGGACGTTTCCTGAATGTGTTCACGAATACCGTCCATACCGGCGATGGTGTTGCGCACGGCCAGCGCACCCTGATGAGTCACTTCCAGGGTATGACGACCTACCTCGGCCGCCTTGACCGCCGCCGAGTCAACCTCGGCAATGGACCTGGCAATCAGCTGCACCGATTCCTCGGCGCCCTTGATTTCGTTCACCTGCGACTGCGTGGACGCCATCAGGCGTTGCGCCATTCCTTCCGAGTCGCGGGTGGCCAGCCCCATTTGCGTCGATGCTTCGGTAATCCGCGATACCAGCTTGCGCAGCTCTTCTGCCGTGTAGTTCACAGAATCGGCAATCGCACCGGTAATATCCTCAGTCACCGTCGCGCGCACCGTCAGATCGCCTTCGGCCAGATCGCTCAATTCATTCATCAGACGCAAAATCGCGCGCTGGTTTTGCTTGTTGGTAGCCTCCGCCACTGCGGCATGATGGCGCGCCTCGACCAGATACAGCCTGGAGAGCAACCCCGCAAAAAACAGCATCAGGGTCGCACCCGCCACCATCAGATAAAGGGTGAAGCGGCCGCGAAGCGCGGCATCATAAGCATCTCTCAAGGCTACCGTGTTCGTAATAAACGGCCCTTTATGAGTGACGCTCACGCTCTCAAAATAGTTGGCAAGACCGCGCTTTGCGCCGAACAGGGACTGAGCCTGACTGATCACCGCATACACCGAATTTCGATACCCTTCAAACAAATCAACCACCTGCGCCACATCCGGATTGGTTTTGTCAAAGCTGGCCAGCAGCGCTTCGGCCTCTTCCGTATCACGCCCCAGAGCGCCGACCATTTCATCCGTCACCGCACCGCCCAGCATGGCGTTGGCATCTTTACCGATACGCTCGATCAGCAAGGCGAATTTGGTCGCGCTTTCGTTATTCACACCTGAAGCGGTCATACGTCCTATCGCCTCACGGATGGGGGGGCCTACTTCCTCCACGGCTTCCACTGCACGCACCACCGTCTGAAGACCGGCGCGCGCATCCTCAATATCCTTGATGTATTGCAAGGCCGTCTGCGCGGCCGGCAGCAGCGTGTTCAACGCGGTGCGAGCATCCCCTGAGCTTGGCGGCGCAAGCGCATCCCCCTTGTCCAGCGCTTCCAGAATTTTTTCCGCTTCGACACGCCCCTTGGGCAGGCCGTCGATCGCGGTTTGATTACCCTGCATCGCTGACACCGCATCCTTTGCGATGCGCTGCGTCAACATAACCAGGTCGCCCGACAAGTCCAGATAATGCGTTCCGTGCGATGTCGTCCGCTGATCAAGACCTGCCGCCACGACAGCTACCAGAAGCGACAGCACTGCGCCTCCGCCCAATATTCGCAACTTCATGGCAAAAGACAGATGACCTATCAGCGGAAGCTCCATATCAGCCCCCCCTGTGCCAGAGTTTTTCGCGGCCTTGAAATTCGGTAATTTAATATTAAACGCCATGTTTATTTCCTCCGGCGGATGGAAACCGCTAAATGCCTATCTGCAAAAAATCCGGCTGCGCCAGTAGCCCGACCACATCCAGCTTACGCCACATCACTCCCTGCTCATCAAAATACTGATCGGCATCGACGGCATCACGCCGCCAGCTGCTCGAATCACGCAAACCAAACACCCTGTCTACCAGCAAAGCCGCGTTGACTGAATGACGCTCCGCCGTCAGCAACAGGCGATTTCCGGCATCCCCTGTCGCGTCTACCTGATACAGAAAGGCGGCCATATCAGCCACGCAAAATAAGTTACCGCGCACGTTGACGACGCCGCGAAACCAGTGCTTGGTCAGCGGCACCGCCGTCAATGGCGGCAAGGACAACACTTCGCTGATATCAACCATCTCGACCAGATAGTTCTGAGCCGCAATCTGCACACCCAGCAACGACAAATGGCCGCCATCGCGACTCTTGTCTTGCATGCGATTGCTGAGATTTTGCTGAAAATCACGCAGATTAAGTCGTTTGGACATGATTTTTGGTCGTTAACTGAGCGCTGCGATTTTTCCGAGCAACTCAGCCGGGTTGATCGGCTTGACCAGATAATCCTTCGCTCCCTGACGCAAACCCCAGATTTTATCTGTCTCCTGGTCTTTGGTTGTGCAAAGTATCACCGGAATATGCGCGGTCTCAGGTTCCTTGGTAATGGCGCGCGTTGCCTGAAAACCATTCAGACCCGGCATCACCACGTCCATGACAATCAGGTCAGGCTTATCCTGTTTAGCCTTCACAACACCCAGCTCTCCGCTTTCGGCGAAAGAAACCTCGTAACCTTGTTTGGTCAAAACCTCGCCGATAATGTGTCTCTCCGTAGGGGAGTCATCCACCACCAATATTTTCTTAATAGCCATATTCCTGCTCCTGTTTCTGTGTATGCCTGACGACCGATTCTATCAGGCTCTTCTTGTTAAAAGGTTTTATGAGATACTGATCGGAACCCACCAGCTTGCCCCGAGCCCGATCAAACAAAGTGTCCTTGCTGGTTAACATCACCACGGGAATTTTTTTGAACTGCGGGTGGTTTTTGATCAGCGCGCAAGTCTGATAGCCATCAAGACGCGGCATCATCACATCCACGAAAATAATATCGGGCTGGGTATCGACTACCTTTGACAAACCGTCAAAACCGTCTTCGGCAAGTACCACCTTACAACCTACTTGCGAGAGGAATATTTCGCCGCTACGCCTAATCGTGTTGCTATCGTCAATCAACACCACTTTCACGCCCAACAATGGCATATCTGCGCTCAACTTTAACCCCCTAAGCGGGCGCTTGCGCGCCCATAATCTTAAACTGGAAAAAACAGCCCCAATCGTAACCCATACAGCGCCGCGTGTCTTGGTAATTTTAGCCCGCACGGTGCAGACCATGCGGCTGACAAGAATCCTGAAATTAGCGCCGCCAGAACTGCGGAGTGAACAGAATCAGCACGGTGAAGATTTCCAGTCGGCCTATCAGCATGGCTATCGTGCAAACCCAGGTCTGAAAACCGCTCAGCACGCCGAAATTACTGGCAGGCCCCACCAGCCCCAGCCCGGGACCTGCATTGTTGATACAGGCGATGATAGCGGAAAATGCCGAAATAAAATCAAGGCCGCTGATCAGCAAGGCAAAGGTCAGTATCACCACGCTCATGAAATACAGGAAGATAAAACCCAGCACCGAGAACACCACACTGTTCGGAATGACATGACCGCCAATTTTCATCGGATTAACGGCGGCAGGATGCAGCAACTTAACAAACTCGCGCCCGGCCTGCCTGAATAACACCAAGGTTCGTATCATCTTGATGCCACCTCCGGTGGATCCTGAGCTCGCTGCGATACAGCTCAAGAACAACATCCACAACGGTGCAAAAATCGGCCACTGATTAAAATCCACACTGGCAAATCCACAGTCGGTCGCCAGCGACACCAGGTTAAAACTAGCATGACGCAACGCCGTCCAGAAACCGGGATAGACCCCCTGCCACCACAAAAAACCCGCGATCCCCACACAACTGGATAAAATAAGCCCCAGCGTCGCGAGCCCCTCCACATCCAGCAGATAAGGCTTAAGACTCTTTGCCCGCATGACAAGAAAATGCGTGGCAAAATTCATTGCGGCCAGCAACATGAATACAATCAGCACGGCTTCTATCGCCGGAGAATTAAAATAGCCGATACTGGAGTCGTGCGTGGAAAAGCCGCCCAGCCCCATGGCTGCAAAAGCGTGGCAGACGGCATCCAGCCAGTTCATACCGACGAGCTTCAGCGACAAGATGCAGGCCAGGGTAATGACCAGATAAACCAGCCAGAGATTGCGTGCTGTTTCGGTGATGCGCGGCGTCAGCGCGGCATCCTTCATAGGCCCCGGCGTTTCCGCCTTGAATAATTGTCGGCCGCCGACCCCCAGCAGCGGCAAAACCGCGACAGCCAGCACGATAATCCCCAGCCCGCCCAGCCAGTTGAGCTCGTGCCGCCAAAGATTGATAGCCGGCGGCAACACATCCAGGCCTGTCAGCACGGTAGCGCCTGTCGTGGTCAACCCGGACATGGTTTCAAAATAGGCGTCCGTAAAAGACAGCCCCGGGATCACCAGCAACAGCGGCAAGGTTGCGACCGCCGGCATCGCCGTCCACATCAAGACGACCAGCAAATAACCGTGACGGATGGAAAGCTCGCCCTTATAGCGGCGCGTGAGCATCCACATCAGCGCCCCGAAAGCCGCCGTCCACACCATCGCCAGCAGAAAATCCAGCAGCAAGGTGAAATCTGCATAGATCAGCGCCGTGACCACCGGCATGACATAGGCGATGCTGAAGACCACCAGCATCAAACCTAACGCATGAATGACAGTCAGTGTGCGTCCCATTAAAAGAAACCCAGGTTAACCTGAAACAACTTCTCGACTTTTTTGACCATCTTCTTGTTGATGACAAAGACGATCACATGATCCCCGGCTTCAACGACCACATCGTGGTGCCCCATGATCACATCATCCCCGCGCACCACGGCGCCTATGGTCGCGCCCTTGGGCAAATCGATCTCGTCGATGCGTCGGCCGACCACGGAAGAAGACTTGCGATCCCCGTGCACCACCAGTTCCAGGGCTTCAGCGGCTCCTCTGCGCAAGGAATGCACCGCTGCCACATCGCCCTGACGCACATAGGCTAACAGCGAGCCTATCGTGACGTGAGCCGGCGAGAGCGCGATGTCGATCTTGCCACCCTGAACCAGGTCTACATATGCACTGCGGTTGATCAGCGCGATCACCTTTCGTGCGCCGGCCTGTTTGGCCAGCAGGGACGACATGATGTTATTCTCATCGTCGTTGGTCAGCGCGCAAAACACGTCCACTTCGCCCACATTCTCCTGCTGCATCAACTTCTCGTCCGTACCATCGCCATTGAGCACCAGCGTATTGGTCAACTCCCCGGCCAGTTTCGTACAGGATTTCTTGTTGTATTCGATCAGTTTTACCTGGTATTTACGCTCCAGCGCCTGAGCCAGACGGCGTCCGATATTGCCGCCGCCGACTATCATCACGCGACGAGTCGGCTTATCCATGCGGCGCATTTCCTTCAACACACTGCGGATGTTATGGGTGGCGGCAATGAAGAAAATTTCATCCCCGTCTTCGACCACTGTACTGCCCTCAGGAATCAGCGGACCATTCTTACGAAAAATAGCCGCTACGCGCGCATCAATGTGAGGCATATTGTCGTGCAGGATGCTGAGCGGTCGTCCCACCAGCGGACCGCCCTCGAAGGCACGCACCGCGACCAAAGATGCCTTGCCCCGCGAAAAGCGCAGCACCTGCAAGGCTTCGGGAAATTCGATCAGCTTGGTGATGTAATCGGTGAGAATCTGCTCCGGGCAAATGGAAAAATCCACGCAAAAATTATCCTTGTTGAACAATTCCGGACGCGCCAGAAAATCCACAGAACGTATCCGGGCGATTTTCGTCGGGGTATTGTAAAGACTAGCGGCCAGTTTGCAGGCCACCATATTCACTTCATCGCTTTGCGTGACCGCCAGCAACATGTCTGTATCGGCAATACCGGCCTGCTCCAGAACGGCCGGATTGGAGGCGCTGCCGATCAGCGTGCGTAAATCCAGGCGCTCCTGCAACAAGGCCAGCTTGGCGCCATCCTGATCCACCACCGTGATGTCGTTAGCCTCGCTGACCAGACTCTCCGCGACCGTCGAGCCTACCTGGCCTGCGCCTAATATCAGTATTTTCAAGCTATTTCCTTAAAGTAGGGAGTGCGATTCAATCGATGTCCTAACGGGTGCGTATCCAGTTTTTCCACTCTTCGAACAGAGTATGACTGCTCGCGGCAATGACAGAGCGCTGCCAGACGTCGCCCGCTGTAAAATCATCCGTTTCGATGCAGCAGGCGTATCCGTCTGTTTCTGACAGGATCAGTGCACCGGCCGCGTAATCCCACAACTTTTGCCCGCCATGCAAATACAAATCGAAGCGCCCGGCAGCGGTATAACACCAGTCCAGCGAACTGGCGCCAAAGTTGCGCTGCGACGCGCAAGGCGGGTTAATCGCAAGTTGCGCCGCAATCATGGTATCCAGTCGCTTCAAGTCCACATTGGCCAGCGCCTGTTTAAATGACCTTTGTGTCACGCGTCCTGATAACTTTTCGCCGTTGAGATACGCGCCCCGACCAGATTCTGCGGCAAACATTTCGTCTGACACCGGGTTGTACACCACGCCCAGCACGCTCCTGCCCTGCCGCACCAGCGCGACTGACACCGCAAAGTAGGGCAGCCCGTGCACAAAGTTGGACGTGCCATCTATCGGGTCTATGCACCACAATCCTTCCTGCGCAGATTGCCAGATTTCCCGATGCTCCTCATCACTCATTTCCTCGCCCAGCACGGGAACGTTGCAAATGGACTGCAACTTCCGTGTCAGCGCGGCTTGCGTTGCAAGATCCGCATCCGTACACAGACTGCCATCGCTCTTGTGCTGGTGCGCGACCTTCATATAGCGCGGCATGATTTCTTCGGCCGCCACCAGCTTGACGGCCGCAATGGTCGCCTTGAGCAGCGCGCTCATACCCGCCACACCGGTTCTTGACAGAACGGGCGTGCTCATCACTCAGCCTTCCATTTGATCGAACAGCCCATACTGGCAATTTGTTCAAGCGGCCCCCGCCCGGTCTTTGCCACTTGCAGCATCGCGTTATACAAATCGCGCGGCGCACCGGCTACAGCCTCCTTGCGAGAAGCGTCCAGGCGCCCCCGGTATTGCAACTCCAGATCGGCATTGAAACCGAAAAAATCCGGCGTGCACACGGCGCCATAGTCCTTTGCCACTTGCTGGGTTTCATCCCAGACATAGGGAAAAGGATAGCCGTACTGCTCGGCCACCCGCCTCATGTTATCGAACGAATCCTCCGCATACTCGGCAGGATCGTTGGACATGATGGCGATGCTGTTGATGCCGTGCTGCCTTAATTCGAGCGTATCGGCGACCAGCCGCTCACGGATGGACTTCACATAGGGGCAGTGGTTACAGATAAACATCACCAGCAAACCGTTCTTTCCCCGCGCATTTTCGAGGCTATAACGCACGCCGTCCACGCCCGGGAGATCAAAATCACGCGCCTTCCAGCCGAAGTCACACAGCGGTGGTTGTAAACTGACCATATCACTCTCCTGAAAAGATTATTAACGTAAAACGCTGTACGTGCTTCACGTTAAATTTCGCGTAACAATTCCTCGACGCGCACGGGCAGTATATTATCATGCCCGTACATCACTCAACTATTGCTCATCATGCCCCGCTTTTACTGTCCCCCCCCGCTGCCCACTACCGGTTCGTTCAATTTACCGTCCGATGCCGCGCATCATGCCAGTCGTGTACTGCGCCTGCGCGAGGGAGACAGCGTGCAGATGTTCGACGGGACGGGCATCGAGTGTCACGGGATCATCGAGGAAATGACCGGCAAGCAGGTGTTCGTGGGTCAGATTGTGCAAGTCGATGCCGATAAGGAATCACCCTTGCCGATACTGCTGGCACAGGCCTTATCCAGCAGCGAAAAAATGGACTGGGTCATCCAGAAAGCCACCGAACTGGGGGTCACCGAGATCCAGCCGCTGGCGACCGAACGCAGCGTAGCCCGGCTGTCGCCTGAGCGCGCCCTCAAGCGTACAGAACACTGGCAACAAGTGGTCATCTCGGCCTGCGAACAGTGCGGGCGCAATGTGTTACCCGTCATTCATCCGCCGCTGGACATCATGCTCTGGCTGCAACAAATGCGCCCGAGCACGGCCAGCAAGTATATTCTGCTGCCGCAGGGCGCAACTTCGTTACAGAGCCAGGAAAAACCTGCGGGCACCGTAGTTCTGTTAGTCGGAGCGGAAGGTGGTTTTACCCCGGCGGAGAGCGATTCCGCACTGCTTTGCGGCTTCACGCCAATACGCCTGGGCGCACGCGTGATGCGCACCGAAACGGCCGCCATAGCGGGACTGGCCGTACTGCAAACGCTCTGGGGCGATTTTAACTGAGAAAAGTAAAAAGCCAGGGAAGGGTCAAGGGGGGAAGAGCGACAGCGGTGCGGAGGTTTTCCCTTCTCCCTTCTCTCCCGTCTCCCTTCTCCCTTCTCTATCAAAACAAGGAAAACCAAATGCCTATCAAGACCACTCCCGCCGATTTCGTTGCCTGGTTCCGCTCCGTCGCGCCCTATGTCAACAGCTTTCGCGGCAAGACCTTCGTCATCGCTTTCGGTGGTGAAATGGTAGCCGATGGGAAGTTCCTTGAGCTCACGCATGACTTTAACCTGCTAGCCGCGCTCGGCATACGGCTGGTGCTGGTGCATGGTGCGCGCCCGCAGATCGAGCAGCATCTTGCCAGGAAAAATATCGAGGACAGCTACCACCTGGGCATACGCAGAACCGACACCGAGACCATGCAATGCGTCAAGGAAGCCGTCGGCCGGGTGCGTGTCGAAATCGAGGCGCTGCTGTCCATGGGGCTGGCCAATTCGCCGATGGCCAATGCCGACATACGCGTAGCCGGCGGCAATTTCATCACAGCCAAACCGATAGGCGTGATCAATGGTGTTGATTTGCAACACACAGGCTCGGTGCGCAAGGTAGATGTCGCAGCCCTCAACGACCGCATGGAATTTGGCGAAGTGGTGCTGCTCTCGCCGCTGGGCTATTCCCCCACCGGCGAGGTATTCAACCTCACGCTCGAAGACGTGGCGACGGCCACCGCCATCGCCCTCGATGCCGACAAGCTGGTGTTTTTGATGGATACCGACGGCGTACAGGACAATAAGGGGCAACTTATCCGGGAGCTGACCGTCAGTCAGGCAAGAACTGTGTTATCCGCCCAGGACACCCGGCCGGACGATGTGAGCCTGTTTTTGCCCTGCGCGATACGCGCCTGCGAAGCCGGAGTGGCGCGCGCGCATCTTGTCAGCCGCCATACGGACGGCGCCATTTTGCAGGAGTTATTCAGCGATGAGGGCATCGGCACCATGGTGGTGGAATCCACGCTGAACACGCTGCGCGACGCCTCCATCGAAGATGTGGGCGGCATCCTGCAATTGCTGCGCCCGCTCGAAGAGCAAGGCATACTGGTGAGGCGTAGCCGCGAGTTGCTCGAACGCGAAGTCGAACGCTTCGTGGTACTCGAACACGACCACCGCATCGTAGGGTGCGCCGCGCTCTACCCCTTCTTGGATGAAGCCTCCGCCGAACTGGCCTGTCTGGCGGTGGACGCGCAATGCCGCGATAAAGGGTATGGCGAGGCCATCCTGAATCATATGGCGGAACTCGCCAAACAGCAGGGCCTGAAAAAATTGTTCGTGCTGACCACGCGCACCGCACACTGGTTTTTAGAGCGCGGCTTTGTGGAGAGCGATGTCACAGCCCTCCCCGCACAGAAGAAATCGCTGTACAACTACCAGCGCAAGTCCAAGGTATTCGTCAGGAAAATTTAGCCAGGATTCAGGATTCAGGATTCAGGATTCAGGATTCAGGATTCAGGATTGGCTCATTCCACGGTGCGACCTTGAATAGCAGCAGCATGCCGGGGATCGCCATCACGACGCACAGCAGGAAGAATCCTCTCCAGCCCATGGACTCCACCAGCCAGCCGGTGGCGGCATTGGCGAAGGTGCGCGGCATCGCCATCAGGCTGGTGAACAGCGCAAACTGCGTGGCCGTATAAGCCGGATGGGTGGTGCGGGCGATGAAGGCGACGAAGGCCACCGTGCCCAGCCCCACCCCCAGCGCCTCAAGACCTATCACCACCGCCAGCTGAGTGCGCTCCAGCGCGCCGATCTCGCTGTGATAGCCGATGGACGCCAGCCAGGCGAAGCCGAAGATCGCCACCACCTGCACCACGCCGAACAGCCACAGCGCGCGGTTGATACCGATTTTCACCATCCACAAGCCACCCAGCATCCCGCCGATCACCGATGGCCAAAGCCCCGCATTCTTGGCGATCAGCCCGATGTCGGACTTGGAAAAACCCATGTCGAGATAAAAAGGCGTCGCCAACGCCGTACACAGGCTGTCGCCTAACTTGTAGAAAAGCAAAAAAGCCAGAATCAGCGCCGCACTCTTCCAGCCCTGCCGGTTGATAAACTCGCGAAACGGCTCGATCACCGCGTCGCGCAAGGTCTTGGGGGCAGCGGCAATAGTCGGCTCCTTCACCATCAGCGTCATCGCAATACCCGGCAGCATGAACAGCGCGGTGATGATAAACACCAGATCCCAGGGCAGATGATCCGCGAGTATCAGCGACAGCGAACCGGGTACCAGACCTGCGATGCGATAGGCGTTCACATGTACCGCATTGCCCAGCCCCAGCTCGGCGTCCGCCAGCAGTTCGCGCCGGTAAGCATCCAGCACGATGTCCTGCGTCGCCCCCAAAAAAGCCAGCAGCGTGCAAAGCAGGACGATGATGCTCAGCTCATGCTGCGGCGAGAAGCCGCCCAGACTGGCGATCACCGCCAGCAACCCTACCTGGGTCAGCGCCATCCAGCCGCGTCGGCGCCCTAACATCGGCAATGCATAACGATCCAGAAAAGGCGACCAGATGAATTTCCAGGTATAGGGAAACTGAATCAACGCGAACAGACCGATGGTTTTGAGATCGACATGTTCGCTGCGCAGCCAGGCGGGCAGCAGGTTAAAGAGCAGATACAGCGGCAAACCGGAAGCGAAACCGGTAAACACGCAAATCAGCATGCGTCGGGTGAAGAGTTGTTGCCAGACAGACATAAGAACCTTTAATAATTTGTCATTCCCGCGCAGGCGGGAACCCAGCTATTTTATTAACATTGGTCGGGCTAAAGCCCGACCTGCAAATTACAACGCGGCCGCGATTTCCCTGAAACTGTTCAACCCGGCTTCAAGGTTTTCAATAATTTCCAGCGCCAGAATATCCGGTTCGGGCAGATTGTCCAGATCGGCCAGGCTCTTGTCCTTCAGCCAGAAGATATCAAGACTGGTTTTGTCGCGCGCCATGATCTGCTCATAGCTGTATTTGCGCCAGCGGCCTTCCGGGTTCATCGCCTCGTTCCAGCCCTCCCGTCGCTCATGCCGATTCAGCGGGCTGTAACAAGCGATAAATTCCTGCAAATCCTCGAAGCGCAGCGGCTTCTTTTTCAGCGTATGGTGAATATTGGTGCGGTAATCGAAAAACCAGATTTCCTTCGTCCACGGTTCACGGCTTGCCGCATGGTTGTCGAAGAACAACACATTCGCCTTCACGCCATTTGCATAAAAAATGCCGGTAGGCAGGCGCAATATGGTGTGCAAATCGGTGGTTTCCAGCAGCTTTTTGCGCACCGTCTCACCTGCACCGCCTTCAAACAAGACGTTGTCCGGCACCACCACCGCCGCGCGTCCGGTGGTTTTCAGCATGCTGCGGATATGCTGCACAAAGTTGAGCTGTTTGTTGGAGGTAGTCGCCCAGAAATCCTGGCGATTGTAGGTCAAGTCGTCCTTCTCCTGTTCGCCTTCCTCGTTGGTGAAGCTCATCGCGCTCTTCTTGCCGAACGGCGGATTCGCCAGCACATAATCGAACGTTTTTGCCGAAGACGCGACCAGCGCATCATTCGGCGACACCATACTGATCCCGTCGATTTCGCCGATGTTGTGCAAAAACATATTCATCAACGCCATGCGCCGCGTGCCTGCCACGATCTCGTTGCCGAAAAATGTCTCATGCTTGAGAAACGCTTTCTGCGTCTTATCCAGCTTATGATTCTTCGGATCAACCAGATAATCGTAGGCTGCCAGAAAAAAACCACCCGTGCCGCAAGCCGGATCGGCAATAGTCTTGGACGGCTCGGGGCGCATACATTCAACCATCGCACGGATCAGCGCACGCGGTGTGAAGTATTGCCCCGCGCCCGACTTGGTATCCTCGGCGTTGCGTTCCAGCAAGCCTTCGTAGATGTCGCCCTTCACATCCGCGCCCATCGTCACCCATTGGGTCTCGTTCACCATATCAATTAAGCGATACAGCTTGGCCGGATCCTGGATTTTGTTCTGCGCCTTGGTGAAGATCGTGCCCAGCATGCCCGGCTTGTTGCCCAATTCGCGCAGCAGCGTCACGTAATGCACTTCCAGTTCCGCGCCGCGCTTTGCCTTCAGGCTTTGCCAGTCGTATTCGGTGGGGATGCCGACTTTTCTGCTATACGGCGGCTGGCTGTATTCATCCGCCATCTTCAGGAAGATCAGATAAGTGAGTTGCTCCAGATAGTCGCCATAACTCACGCCGTCATCGCGCAACGTGGTACAGAAACTCCAGACTTTTGAAACGATAGATGCAGTTGCGTTCATGCTTAACCTTCAGTTAATTTCTTCTTAGTCGGGGGTAAATAATTTTCCGCCGAAACGACCCGCCTGCCTGTCTTGCCTTCCAGCTCAAGCCGCGCTTTTTTGGCAATCCCGCCGCCTGTTTTAGCCGCGTCCTCATTCTCATTCATGCCAGTGGCATCCATGCTCTCCGCGATTTGGCGAGTAGAAAGCTCCGCCAGCGCGGTAAAAATCAACTCCGCCTCGCTCATGTGATCGCGCAGGTTTTGCGACTTCAGGCCCTTCATTGCCTTGTGCGCCTTCACGTCCACACCAGTCCACTCCTGATGAATAATATTGGTGAGAATCGCGTATTCCTCACCAGCCTTGATGTCGTGCTCTTTCCAGTAATCAGTCAGCTTGTTTCGCGTTTCCTGCCCGGTCATGCGTTGCTGTATCCACTTGTCGCTGCGCCCGTGCTTTTGCCAGGTTTCGCGGGCGCGATCCAGCGAACGTGCGGGGTCGGCCATCTCCTGCATCCGCTCATATCCCACCTTCGCCAGCCACAGCTTGATCGGCTCTGCCTTCGGACTGGGCACAGACTGCACCAGACGCAGCAGCGTTTCGGCAGTGGCGACATCGGTCAGGTAATTCTTGCCGTCTGCAGCAGGCAATTTCAGTCGGTGACAATTTGTCACCGACTCGCTACCTTCCTTGCCCAGCCGCTCTTTCATCTTGTTCCAATATTTGCGTGCTGTTTGATAATCAGGCTGTTGAGTCAACACCTGCACAATATCCACCACCGAAAACAGCCACGTCTCTGTAGTCTCGTCATACACGCGGCGGATTTGATGTTCTTCAAAAATGGCTGGCTGCATGGTCAGGTCTCCTTGGTCATGTGAATCTCCCCGCCACTACGTGACCTCCCCCCTTTGGCAAAGGGGGGTTGGGGGGATTTTGCACGTTCTGCCTTGATACGCGCCAACAAAGCAGAGGCAGATTCGTCGTGCGGGTCTTGCGGCACCAGCTGCCCCGAAAAGGCTTTTTTCAGAATCGACTGACGCAGCGCTTCAGATTGTTGCAGTGAGGTGGTGATGGTTAGTTCGAGTTGGTCGACTTCGGAAAGTCTTGCAGCAAGACTTTCAATAACGGCATCTGCTTCAACTACTGAGCAGATGGGGACAGTTATGGATCGGATTCTTTCCTGTCCAATGTTACGCATCGACTCTTGATTACCAGTCGATAGCAACATGATCTGTTTGCGCCCAATTCGGCTGCCAAGATACTGTAGGAAATATTCCTGAGAGAACCCATCAAACCTGATGCGAAGCGTTTTATCGCTCAGCATGATTTTTTTTGTTACCTTCCTTGCAATAACGCAAGCACCTACGAGATCAATTGTGTTGGCTCGGCTTAAAATGAAATCACCACTTTGAATTAAATAGGCTTCGTTTTCTTTTGAGGAATCAGTGCAGGTCTTACTTTCTGATTCATCATATTCGCCCCACGTCACCGCGCTCACTTTCGCCACCCCGATTTCATTGGCACGTGGCTCACGCTCGTCACACTTAAAACTTTTCCCCGCATCAATTGAATCAATGAAGTTGCCCAATTTGCACCACCCCCATCCCTCCGGCAGTTCGGGCAATTCGGCCCGTTCTTCGGCGGTTAGTGGGGGCAGATATTTCGGGGCTTTGGGTTTCGTGCCGCCGTTGACTTGCCAGTCGGCGAGTTGTTGCTGGTAGCGCGCTGCGCGCTCCTGCTGGATACGCTTTAGCAAGGCATCGGCGGTTTCGAGTTTGTCCTGATTCTCCGCGCGCCACTGTGCGGTCAGCTTGCCCTCGAAGGCGTGCTTCAACTGCGCCTGACGGTAAACCTTGAGCTGTACCTGCGCGGTCTTCAGGTTTTCGATGCCCTTGTCCAGCTCTGAAAACAGCTCCTCGATTTTGGCAACGATACGGTGTTGTTCGCATAATGGCGGCAAGTTAATCGGCCATTCTTTGATGACGCCTTGTGAAAGATTTGGTTGCGCTCCACCTTTGCCTGCTTTGATCAGGCTCCGTCTTTCAGATAATAGGTAGTAGTAAAGAAATTCGTTGTTGATGGCGTCCGTTGGAATGCCAACGGCGCAAGCCTGATTGGTTGAAGCTTCAATTCCAAAAATCGAAAGTTTTCCAATAGTTGCCCCATACATGGCGACTCCGACAGACCCTTTGGGGAAAATCTTAGCACTGGAATTTTTCAGAGCCTCTTCAGAAATATGTTCTTCTGTTTCCCGAAGATATTTACCTTCCAACTCACCTGTTTTAACCCAAGGAATTGTCCCTTGAAAATATTTTTCTATATTTCGTGAAGGCGTACCACCGGACCCCCAAGAGGCAATTTTCTCAAGTGACGTACGACACCAACCTTTAGGAATACCTGAAACATCACTCATCACGCAACCAGCACTTCATTCAGTTCATCCAACAGCGGATCCATCTTTGCACCGAACAGTTGATACATTTTGCCTAAGCCGCCCTGGCTATCGAAGGGCGACATTTCAAGATCGTCGCGGTCGATGTGGAAGGAGTTGGCGACATGGTCGCGGATCATCTGTAGCCAGTTCATTTGTTCCTTATTGAATTTTTCGCCGCCGCCGGAATGATGTTTCATCACCCAGTTCTGGAAGTTGCGGCGCACGGTGTCGTCGAAAGCTGAAAGTTTGTCATCCATGCCGCATACGCGCCGGATCAGAGCGACCAACGCGGTCAATTCGCTGACAGGCTGCGCGCCTTGATAGTCATCCAGCTGGCGATAAGCTTGCCAGACGCGTAACGGCGCGAGTTTGGGTTGGTCGGCGCGGAGTTTGTCCAGCACCTGACGGATCAGCTCGAAGTTGAGTTCGCGCCTGCGATAAGGCTGACTGAAAAAGATAGTGAGGGCGGCAATGCTGTCCTGATGGGTTTTCAGGTATTCGGCAAATTCATCGGTCAGCGCCTGCGCATTGCCGACGGCATTCTTGTCCCATTCGGCGCGCAAAAGCATATCGATATTTTCATGGTCGATGGTCTGTTCCTTGTCGCGGCGAATGGTATCGATAAGCTCAATCAGTTCACCATTCAACAGGCTGGCGACTTCCGCTACCAACTGCTCCTGCGCCTGAACTCGCTTGTCATCGCCGGGGTCGGTGCCGACAGGCTGGTCGGCCAATTGCAATGCGCGCGCTTCGATATTGTCCGCGTCGATCGCACCAAACAATTTCCCGACCAGCTGGTTGAGTTCCAGTCCACCCGTGGCATCGCGAATGTGGCGCAGATCGTCCGTGTCAAGTTGCTTATTCAAGCGCGCCAAGCGTCCGGCCAGCGATGACACGGTATCTTCATCGGTCACCCCCATCATCACCTGCATCGCCAGGTCTTTGAGCGACACGCCGGGTTTGGTGATCAGCGGCTGGCTGGCGGTCTTCAGCGATTTGGTGACGCCGATGGCATCGACGATCACATAGTGGGTCTTTGCACTGACGGCGGAGGGGGTGACTTTTCTTAGCTCATCCATATCCAGCGTGCGCGTACCGCGACCTTTCATCTGCTCGAAGTAGTTACGGCTTTTCACATCGCGCATAAACAGCAGACATTCCAGCGGCTTCACGTCCGTGCCGGTAGCGATCATGTCCACGGTAACGGCGATGCGCGGGTAATAGGCATTGCGGAAATCCGCCAGCACCGACTTTGGGTCTTCCTCGATCTTGTAGGTGAGCTTCTTGCAGAAGGCATTACCCTCACCGAATTCCTCGCGCACGGTCTGGATGATGTCGTCGGCGTGGCTGTCGGTCTTGGCGAAGATCAGCGTCTTGGGCACCTCAAGGCGTCCGGGGAATATCTCCGGCAGCTTGTCGCGGAAGGCGCGAATCACGGTACGGATTTGATCGGGGTTTACGATATTGCGATCCAACTGATTGGCTGAATAAGCTTCGTCCTCGTCCTGCTGTTCCCAACGCTTCTTGCGCGTGAGTTTTTCGCGCCGCTCGACTTGCTGCTGCGCATTGATCTGTGCGCCCTGCCGGGTGATTTGCGTTTCGATCACATAGATTTCATTGCCGACATTCACGCCATCGGCCACGGCTTTTTCGTGGCTGTAGTCGCTGACCACGTTCTTCTTAAAGAAACCGTAAGTGCGATTATCCGGCGTGGCGGTGAGCCCGATCAGGCTGGCATCGAAATAGTCGATCACCTGTTGCCACAGGTTGTAGATGGAGCGGTGGCATTCATCGATATAGATGAAGTCGAAAAATTCCGGCGGGACTTTTTCGTTATACACCACCGGCATCGGCGTTTTGGCCTGAGTCAGTTCCGCCGGGTTGATTTCTTCGGTCGCGTCATCCAGTTCCTTATCTTTCAGGATGGCATACAGGCGCTGGATGGTGCTGATGCACACCTGGCTGTCCTTCGGAACAAACGACGATTTGAGGCGCTGCACGTTATACAGCTCGGTGAACTTACGGTTATCGTCGATGGGCACATAGGACATCATTTCCTGCTCGGCCTGTTCGCCGAGATTTTTGGTGTCCACCAGAAACAGGATGCGTTTGCCGCGTGCATGTTTGAGCAGGCGATAAATCGAGGTGATCGCCGTGTAAGTCTTGCCCGCGCCGGTCGCCATCTGGATCAGCGCGCGCGGACGGTCAGCCTTGAACGATTCTTCCAGCTTGGTGATTGCGTTTTCCTGGCAATCGCGCAGACGTAGTTCTTTGGCTGGAAGGTTATTCGGATTGAGTTCGGGTATGTGCTGCAAACGCTCCCGTAGTGAATCACTTTGAGCCTGCCATTCCCTGAGCGTTTCGGGACGGTGAAAGCTGAAAACCTCGCGCGAACGCGGCCTGGGGTCGCGACCATCGGTAAAGCGGGTAATGATGCCGGTGCTCTCATACAGGAACGGCAAAGGTTCCTTGTTATTGACCCACTTCAATTTAGCTGCGGCATACCCCTCGGTCTGCGCTTCCACTTCAGTGATTTTATGCCCTAAATCTGCTTTCTTGGCTTCAACAATCCCCAGCGCTTTTTTATCCACAAACAACGCATAATCCGCTGGACCGACATCGGTCTGGTATTCGCGAACAGCGATACCTAAGCCGACACTCAGATCAATTTTTTTGGCGGATTGAACCTGCCATCCTGCCTGCACAAGCTGTGCATCAATGGCGTCGCGGGCTTTTTGTTCAGGGTTCTGATTTTCAGTCACACCGCGCCCATTTTCATCTCATATTCCGCGCTGGAAGCGGTACACCGCTGTGCTGCCGAGCAAGTTGGGCAGCAGGCTCACTTCCTGCCCCCCTGTCATCACGCTGCGCGCGGTCACGCTGACGCAGTAAGACCTGCAAAAACTCTCGAAGTCATGCAGCGTACAAAGATGCACGTTAGGCGTGTCGTACCACTGATAGGGCAATTCGGCTGACACCGGCATGTGTCCTGACAACACGTTGAGGCGGCTCTTCCAGTAGCCAAAGTTGGGGAAGCTGACGATCCCCTCGCGGCCTACGCGCAACATCTCCTGTATCAGCGGCTCGGTATGGCGTGTCGCCTGTAAGGTCTGCGAGAGGATGACAAAGTCGAACGCGTTGTCCTCGAAATCGGAAAGCCCCGCTTCCAGATCGTTCTGAATCACGTTCACGCCGTTGGCGATGCACGAGACGATGTCCATATCGCTGATTTCCACGCCATAGCCGCGCACGCCGCGAGTCTCCTTGAGATAACGCAACAGGCTGCCATCCCCGCACCCCAGATCCAGCACGGAGGCGCCCTTGGGTATCCAGGCGGCGATCGCCGCAAAATCCGGGCGCTCTGCGGCAAGTGTATCAATGCTCATACTGACACCCCGTTCAAATAACTGCGCACCACATCGAAATAATGCGGATGCTCCATCAGGAATGAATCGTGACCGTGCGTGGAGGTGATCTCCGCATAGCTCACGTTGCGGCGGTTATGCAGCAGCGGGCGGATGATTTCACGCGAGCGCTGCGGCGAAAAGCGCCAGTCTGTGGTGAACGAAATCACCAGAAAATCAGCCTTCGCACGCGCGAAACCGCGATTCATGTCGCCGCCAAAATCACCGGAAGGATCAAAGTAATCCAGCGCCTTGGTCATCAGCAAGTAGGTGTTGGCGTCAAAGTAGGCGGCAAACTTATCCCCCTGATAACGCAGATAGGACTCGATCTGAAACTCCACGTCGTAGCCGTAGTTATACTGTTCGGTGCGCAACTTGCGGCCAAATTTGTCGGCCATCGCATCGTCCGACAGGTAGGTGATGTGGCCTAACATGCGCGCCAGGCGCAAGCCGCGCGTGGGCACCACGCCGTGCTGATAAAAATCACCGCCGTGAAAATCAGGATCGGTCAGAATGGCATTGCGCGCCACGTCATTGAAGGCGATATTTTGCGCGGTCAGGCGCGGAGCACTGGCAATCGCCAGCACATGACGCACCCTGTCCGGCCAGGCCAATGACCACTGCAAGGCCTGCATGCCGCCCAGACTGCCGCCGATCACGGCGGCAAAACAGGCAATTCCCAGCCGGTCGGCCAGACGCGCCTGGGACTCGACCCAGTCCTCCACCGTAATGACCGGAAAGCTTGCGCCATAAGGCTTTCCGGTTTCAGGGCTGATCGTGGAAGGCCCGGTCGAGCCGTGACAGCCGCCCAGGTTGTTCAGGCCCACCACAAAATATTTGTCGGTATCTATCGGTTTGCCTGGCCCTACCATGTTGTCCCACCAGCCGAGATTCTTCGGCTCGTCCGCGTAGACGCCTGCAACATGGTGGTGACCTGACAGGGCATGGCAGATCAAAATGGCGTTGGACTTATCGGCGTTTAGCGTACCGTAGGTCTCATACACCAGTTCGTAATGCGATAACACCGCGCCGCTGCGAAAGACCAGCGGGGTGTCGAATATGGCGCGTTGCGCCGTGACTATACCTACAGAATTACCCAAAGCAGCTCCAAAATAAAACCCGTTTAGCTTAGCCAAAACGGGTCTCCTCGCTTTAGCTGGTATGTTTGAGCGCCTGTTGAAATCATGGGTTTTCAACGAACGCCTGTGCCCCGCAAGCTGATGTCAAATCGGCACGGCGTAAGTTTGTGCGTTTTGGCACAGGATGTCAATTTAAGCCCGGTACAAACAGCTTGCCCGCACACCCTGTCAGGCTGATTTTCTGGAGTTTCGGGCTATTTTGCTCTCAGCGCGCACCCCTCGAACGAGATCCCCGCCCAGCCTGTCACCATGAAATTGCGGATATTCTGATGATCGGTTCCCTGAGGGTGTTTGAGGACGTCATCCCGGTAATACGCGCCGAAGCAGTTCAACGTTTGTTGCTGTGACAGGCCGTGCAGTTGCGCGAAGGAGAATATCTTGCACGAACCGGAATTCGTCCCCGCCTCGCTCCGTAAATTGCCATTTACGAACGCAGTCGGCGTGAAGTCATACAGCGATTCGATTAAACCCACCGTATCGTTGAAAGCAATCGTCTCGGGCGCGTCACTAATATGAAATTCGCGTAGCGATTCGTTCGTTTCCTCGCCCTCTTGAGGGAGAGGATTGAGGAGAGGGGAACGGGCGCGGCGATTTTCTATCATTTGGGGTGACATCGCTGCTGCGCCCGTCAGGCGTTGCAAAAAGTTGTTCAATTCCATATATATTTCCTTAGACTGCTGGCTATTGGCTATTGGCTATTGGCTACCGGCTACCGGCTACCGGCTACCGGCTACCGGCTACCGGCTACCGGCTACCGGCTGTATCACGCATTGAGCTTGCAGAGCAACTCGCGGATTTTCAGCGGATCATCGCTGCGCATGATTTTCTGCGTGAGGGTCGCGATCTCGGGCAGACTGGTCGACAAAATTCGCTGCTTGATGGTCGGCACCTGGGCCGAAAACATCGAAAACTGGCGCAGCCCCATCCCTAAAAACAACCGGGTATAAGCTAACTCGCCTGCCATTTCACCGCACACCGAGACCGGAACCTCCAGTTTATTGCAGGTGCCGATGACGTGCGACAACAGATGCAGCACGGCCGGATGCAATGGATCATACAGATGCGCGACCTCCTCGTCGGTCCTGTCTATCGCCAGCGTGTACTGGATCAGATCATTGGTGCCGATGGACAGAAAATCCAGACGCCTGGCAAAGACGTTCAGCGACAAGGCCGCCGCAGGAATCTCGATCATGCCGCCTATTTTCACCCCGCGATCGTAGGGAACCCCCTCCTCATCCAGACTCTGTTTGGTCGCCGCGATGAACTGCAAGGTCTGGTTGAGCTCCGAAACACAGGAGAGCATGGGGATGAGTATTTTGACATTGCCATAGTGAGTCGCGCGCAACAGGGCGCGCAACTGGGTGCGGAACAATTGCGGTTCGGCCAGACACAGACGAATCGCGCGCAGGCCCAGCGCCGGATTGCTGGCCACATGTTCTGCGCCCTTGATTTGTTTGTCCGCGCCAAGGTCGAAGGTGCGGATCGTCACAGGCTGTCCATTCATCCCGGCCGCAGCCGCGCGATAGGATTCGAACTGTTCCTCTTCGCCGGGCAACTGGTCACGGTTTAAAAACAGGAACTCGCTGCGAAACAGACCGATGCCCGTCGCGCCGTTTTCCTGCGCCTCGATGATGTCTTCGGGCTTTTCGATGTTGGCATGCAGCTCGATAGCCGCCCCGTCCAGCGTGTTGGCGCGCGCGGTGCGCAGCCGTTTGAGCTTCTTGCGTTCTAGCTCCCACTCGCTTTGCAGCAGCTTGTATTCGGCGAGTATCGCCTTGCCCGGATTGACGATCAGCACGCCCTGCTCGCCGTCCAGGATCAGCACATCGTCTTCGCGGATTAATTCGCGCGCATGGTGCAAGCCGACCACACAGGGCGTACTCAGGCTGCGCGCGACAATCGCGGTGTGCGAGGTCACACTGCCCGCATCGGTGATGAAGGCCGCATATTGCTGGGGCTTGAATAAAATCATGTCCGCAGGACTCAGATCGTGCGCGACCAGTATTGTCTCGACATCGTGACGCAAATGGGAGGGCTGATGGCCCGGCTGCCCGGAGAGCTGTTTTAGCAATCGTTCTGCCACCTGTTTCACATCGGCCTGGCGCTCGCGCAAATAGGCGTCTTCAAACTCGTCGAACTGCGCGGCCAGCGCATCCGTTTGCACCTTGACGGCCCATTCGGCGTTGCAATACTCGCGCACGATCATCTCGCGCGGACCGATACTGAGCAGCGGATCATCCAGGATCATCTGATGCAATTCTAAAAAGGCATCAAACTCGGCCGCCGCATAACTCGGGCGATTGCTGCGCATGCTCAAAAACTCGTTGCGCGTGGCGATCAGCGCGGCGTCAAAGCGCGCAAGCTCTTCGCCTATAAATTGTTTGGGCAATACGTAATGCGCCACTTCCAGGGAGCGGTGGGACAAAAGATGCGCGTGACCTATCGCTATGCCACTGGAGACCGCTATGCCGTGCAGGGTGAAGCTCATGGATTTCCCCAAAGAACCGTCGCGAGCAAACCGATATGCAAGGAGCAGCGCTGCGAGCGACAAGACATATCGAAGGGATAGGCGCGGAGCGCGCGAGCACACGACACCGCCAATGGGTTGCGCAGCAGATTATTTGGGGAAATCATTCGCCTTCCCCGAAATAATCGTTGATCAGCGCCAGCAACGCTGTCATCGCCGCCTGCTCGTCTTCCCCGGCGGTTTCGATGCCTATGGTCGTGCCCTTTGCCGCCGCCAGCATCATGACCCCCATGATGCTCTTCGCGTTCACCCGGCGGTTGTTTCGTGACAGCATCACCTCGCATTTGAAGCTGGACGCCAACTGGGTGAGCTTGGCCGAGGCTCGTGCATGCAAGCCCAGCTTATTGATAATCAGTGCATCTTGCTGCATGCTAATGCTCCATATGAACGATACATTCGCGCCCGCCCTCGACGGCGATGAACGCCAAGTCCCGCAAGCTCTTGTTTGTCGAACACACCACGCGCAACAACATGGGCAGGTTCACGCCGGCCACCCCCTCGACGCGCTCGGCGTGACAAAGACGCCGCCCTATATTGCTGGGCGTCGCGCCAAACACATCGGCAAGAATCAATACGCCGCTGCCATCATCGAGCTGCTTGATCAGGGTCTCGCCTTCGACGAGCTTGTGTTGCGGGTCATCTTTTGCCCACACCGACAACACCCCCAGATTCCCGGGCAGCTCGCCTAACACATGTTTGATGCAATCGGCCAGACACTCCCCCAGTCCGTTGTGCGTTACCAATAAAATTCCAACCAATTCGAAATCCTCCCGTTATCCTCGAAGCAAAAGCCGTTTTGAATCTGTCAGACGGCAGAACCGGCTACTCCACCAGCAGCTTGATTTTTTTATCGGTGAATTCTAGCCGTTTCTGCAAGCCGCTTGTCAGATGAATGCGGCCTTGTTCATCGACCAACATCGCCTCAGTCAGATTCATCGTGGCCGCCGCTGCCCGCCAGCCATCAATTCCGCTGATAAACAAGGGTTTGGATGCCGCGTCCGACAACACCCCGGCATGTGCCCCATGCGTCAGGATGGTCACGGCCTGAACACCCTGCATGGGGTGACCTGTGCGCGGGTCGATCAGATGACAGTAACGCTTGTCGCCCAGCATAAAATAACGCTGGTAATCGCCCGACGTGCCGATGGCCTCACCGTCATGCAAATCGAGCGCGGCCAGCGCCCCGGATTTACGCGGATCCTGGATGCCGACGCGCCAGTCGCGGCCTCCATGCTGGCCTAACGCCAGGATGTTCCCGCCGATATTAATCAGCGCATGACGGACGCCCCGCTTGCGCAGCAGTTGCGCGGCACGATCCAGCGCATAACCCTTGGCGTACCCGCCCAGATCGAGCTGCACCGCCTTGTTGCGGCTTTGCACCTGCACCCTCTCCCCCGTCCCCTCCCCACCAGGGGGCGAGGGGAGAAAAACCAGATCGCTCATCTTCGGGTCGGCGGCCAGCAACGCCGAAATTTTCTGTTCATCGGGCTGAACGGGCTTGAATTCGTCCGCATGAAAACCCCACACTTGCACCAGATTGCCGATAGCCGGATTGAATAATCCTTTTGACTGTTCCGACACGGACGCCGCGTCTTTGAGCATGCCTGCCAGTTCCACAGACACGAGCCTGCCCTCGCCTTTTTTCATGGCCGCATTGAGTTCGCTCAGTTCGGACGGCTGCCAGGCGTGCAGTTGATTGTGCAGGCGCTGAAATTCATGCAGCACATCCGATACAGCCGCTCTGGCCTGCGGCTCGGGCTCGCCATAGATGGACACTTCCACCAGCGTGCCGAACACATAGCCCTGCTCCTGATATAACGGTTCCTTGCCACAGGCCGTCATCAGGATGCAGGATGCGGGAAACAGGAAGCGAGCCGCCAGCCGCATCGCGGGCAACATGCGGCACCATGCGCTGAATCCTGAATCCCGAATCCAGAATCCTGTCATTTTCTTTCTGTCTCTTCGAGTTCCAGGGATGCGGCGAGCAGCGCCAGTCGCGCGACCACCCCGTAGGCATAGAAACGGTTCGGGGTGTCATCGGGCTGGCAGTCGGGATTGGGCAGGGTGCAGCAGGACTCGAACGCCAGCGGCTCGAAAGACATGCCCGGCGCATTCAGATTCTCGTCCACCCCGCGTCCGGTATGTACACGGTAAAAGCCGCCGACCACGGAATGATCGATCATATACACCACAGGTTCGGCGACCGCATCGTTGATGTGTTCGAAGGTATAAACGCCTTCTTGCACCAGCACGTCATGCACCTGCAAGCCCTCCTTGACCACCGCCATCTTGTTGCGCTGACGCCGGTTCAGACCGGTAATTTCGCCCGCATCCTTGACCGTCATAATCCCCATGCCATAGGTGCCCGCATCGGCCTTTACGATGACAAACGGGTCATGTTTCACGCCATATTCTGCATATTTCGCGCGCATTTTTTGCAAGACTTCATCGACCTTCGCGGCAAGGCAGGCCTCACCTACGCGTTCCTGGAAATTGATCTGGCTGCAGGTCGCAAAATAAGGATTGATGAGCCACGGATCTATATCCAGCAGCCCGGCGAATTCTCCGGCGACCCGGTCATAAGCCGCGAAATGCTGTGACTTGCGCCGCGTGTACCAGCCGGCGGTCAGCGGCGGAAAAATGGCCTGTTCGAGATTTTTAAGGATGTCCGGAACGCCTGCCGACAAATCGTTATTGAGCAGCACCACGCAAGGGTCGAATCCCTCCAGCCCCAGCCGGTTGCCGCGTCGAACCAGAGGTTCGAGCTTCAACTCGGCGCCATTGGGCAATTTAAAGCTGGTGAGCGCGGTAATGTCCGGCAGCAGGCTGCCCACCCGCACCAGCATCCCCGCTTGCCTCAGAATGGTGACGATCTGAGCCACATTTTGCAGATAAAACAAATTGCGCGTGTGGTTTTCCGGGATCAGCAATACGCCGCGCGCTTCCGGGCAAATCTTCTCCACCGCGCTTTGCATCGCCTGCACGCATAAGGGCAGAAAATCGGGGTTGAGATTATTAAATCCGCCGGGAAACAGATTGGTGTCCACGGGCGCTAACTTAAAGCCGCTGTTGCGCAAATCCACCGAGGCATAAAATGGCGCAGCATGCTCTATCCATTGCTGGCGAAACCAGTGTTCTATAGTCGGCATGGCGGCCAGAAATTTCCGCTCCAGATCAAGCAGGGGGCCGTTGAGTGCAGTAGTAAGATGAGGGACCATAAATTTCAACCGGTAACGAACTACACGCATTCTAGCCTATCGCCTTTGATCGCGTTAACGCGAAGTTCGCGCAGCGATACGTTTGCGTCCTCTCCCGCTTGCGGGAGAGGCTAGAAGAGAGGGAGCGTTCATGCCCGCGATTTCTGACATGCGCCGCGTTTCATCATTTTAATCAAAGGTATTTTCGTAATGAAACCGCCACAGTGTTAAAATCGCGCTTCAGAAATTTTCAAGATTGAGTTTTTCATGCTTTCCACCGCAAACATCACCATGCAATTCGGGGCTAAACCCCTGTTCGAAAACGTCTCCGTGAAATTCGGCAACGGCAACCGCTACGGCCTGATCGGCGCGAACGGCTGCGGCAAATCCACCTTCATGAAGATCCTGGGGCGCGATCTGGAACAGACCTCGGGAGAAGTGATGCTCGACAAGACAGAGCGTCTGGGTAAGCTGCGCCAGGATCAGTTCGCCTATGAAGACAATCGCGTGCTCGATGTGGTGATGATGGGGCATGACGAAATGTGGGGGGTGATGTCGGAACGGGACGCGATCTACGCCAACCCGGACGCGAGCGAGGAAGATTACATGCGCGCCGCCGATCTGGAGGCAGAATTTGCCGAATACGACGGTTACACCGCTGAAGCGCGTGCCGGTGAATTGCTGCTCGGACTGGGCATTGCCATCGAGTTGCACCAGGGGCCCATGAGTGCGGTCGCCCCGGGCTTCAAGCTGCGCGTGCTGCTGGCTCAGGCGCTGTTCTCCAACCCGGACATCCTGTTGCTGGACGAGCCGACCAACAACCTGGACATCAACACCATCCGCTGGCTGGAAAATATCCTCAACGCGCGCACCTGCACCATGGTCATCATCTCGCATGACCGCCACTTCCTGAACAGCGTGTGCACCCACATGTCCGATCTGGACTTCGGTAAGATCACCACGTATCCCGGCACCTACGACGATTACATGATGGCCTCCACCCAGGCGCGCGAGCAGCAATCGGCGGACAACACCAAGGCCAAGGAAAAAGTCGCCGAACTCAAAGCGTTCGTGGCGCGTTTCTCGGCCAATGCCTCCAAGGCCAAGCAGGCCACGTCCCGCGCGCGCCA
This sequence comes from Gallionella sp., assembly GCA_028707275.1. Lineage (GTDB taxonomy): Bacteria > Pseudomonadota > Gammaproteobacteria > Burkholderiales > Gallionellaceae > Gallionella. The sequence continues at coordinate 266,741 of JAQTUP010000004.1, forward strand.
GATCGACAAGATCAAGATCGAGGACATCAAACCGTCCAGCCGCCAGTACCCGTTCATTCGCTTCGAATACGATGACCGCGAAAAGCTGCATCGCACCGCCGTGGAAGTCGAGGATTTATCCAAGGCTTTTGACCGCGTGCTGTACTCCAACGTGAATTTCCGCGTCGATGCGGGCGAGCGCGTCGCCATCATCGGGCCTAACGGTATCGGCAAGACCACACTGCTGCGCTGTCTGGCAGGAGATCTGGCCCCTGACTACGGCGTGATCAAGTGGACGGACAAGGCCAAAGTCGGCTACTACGCACAGGACAGCAGCGCCGAATTTGCGGACAACAAGATCATGACCGACTGGATGACCTACTGGCGCGGCCCCAACGACGACGATCAGACCGTGCGCGCAACCTTGGGCCGTTTGTTGTTCTCCGGCGACGACGCCCATAAACCGGTACAAGTGCTCTCCGGTGGTGAAAAGGGACGCTTATTGTTCGGCAAGCTGATGCTGCAAAGGAACAATGTGCTGCTGATGGACGAACCGACCAACCACATGGACATGGAGTCCATCGAGTCGCTCAACACCGCCTTGCTCGAATACAAGGGAACCGTGATCTTCGTCAGCCATGACCGCGAATTCGTGTCGTCCCTCGCGACCCGCATCATCGAAATCACCGCCAAAGGGGTCACCGATTACCACGGCACCTATGAAGAATACCTGCGCGATCAGGGCATGGCGGTTTAACTCGAACCCTTCCCCCTTGCTGGGGGGGAGGTTAGGACAGGGATAGAGCAGTGAAAGATTTAAATTTACACCCCCATCCTAACCCTCCCCCTCACAGGGGGAGGGAAGTGGTGGCGTAAATTTTCATGGCATCTCGCAGTACAATCGGCGTTTTTGATTCCGGGGTCGGCGGGCTGTCGGTGCTGCACCACATCCGCCGGACGCTCCCCCGCGCACGCCTGATCTATGTCGCCGATTCAGCCCATGTTCCCTATGGCGACAAACCCGCACACTATATCGAGCAGCGTTCGGTCGCGCTGACTCGTTTTCTTCTTTCCCGGGGCGCGGACGCCATCGTCATCGCCTGCAATACCGCGACCGCTGCGGCGGCGTCCGTGTTGCGTCACCAGTTCGATTGTCCTGTCATTGGCATGGAACCTGCTGTCAAACCCGCCGTCGCGGCAACCAAAAGCGGCGTGGTCGGGGTGCTGGCGACCACGGGCACGCTCAAAAGCGCGCGCTTTGCCGCATTGCTCGAACGTTATGCCGGAAATGTCGAGATCGTCACCCAGGGTTGCCCGGGCCTGGTCGAACAGGTGGAACTGGGGGAACTCGACAGTGCTATCACCCGCGAACTTGTCGAGCGCTACACCGCACCGTTGCTGGCCCGGGGGGCTGACACGCTGATATTGGGCTGCACCCATTATCCTTTTCTGAGCCCCCTGATCCGCGAAGTCGCGGGTCGGCACATCGCGCTGATCGACACGGGCGAGGCTGTCGCGCGCCATCTGCGACATCGATTAATATCAGAAGTCGGGTTAAACCCCGACCTGCAAATATCGAAATGTGGGTCGGGCTCCGCCCAATTTTTCACCAGCGGCGATGCCGCTCAGGCATCCGGCATCATGTCGGTGTTGTGGGGCGGCACTGTCGACGCTCAGCCGTTGCCGCCGTGCGTCGCCGCCTGAGACTTGGCGGCGTACTTTTTGAATACGCCAAATCGGCATAGGGGGCAGCTATTATAGCTGCGCCCCTGCCACACCACCCGGCATGCGGGTCCGCACCGGGCGGTTCAAGAAGTTGAGGTTATGAGAGTCGGGGAACACCGAGTCGGTTAAAATAGG